>NZ_OZ474903.1:0-3147974 GCF_984569075.1 Gilliamella sp. LMG 34361
TTGTTAGTATCCCAAGTAAAAGGAGTAGCCGTGTCTACCTCGATTTGGCAAGATTGTCTTTCTCAATTACAAGAATCGCTTCCTACAACAGAATTCAACCTCTGGATTCGACCGTTACAAGTAGAGATGGTTGAGAACAAACTCTATATTTATGCGCCAAACAGATTTGTATTAGATTGGGTGAAAAATAAATATTTAACAACTATTTCTCAATTATTGAATAATTTGTTAGATAATGATTCATTAAAATTATCTTTGGAAGTCGGTTCAACTGTATCTGTAGAGAAAAAATCCGAGGTCAACCAATCTAAATCTGATGTTATGCCTTCTTGGAAGACAACAAAAGAGAGTAATAACCACACTTATTATTCAGGTATTAACCATAAATACACTTTCAATAGCTTTGTTGAAGGTAAATCTAATCAACTTGCTGTTGCAGCGGCTAAACAAGTAGCCGAAAATCCAGGCAAAGCATATAATCCTCTTTTTTTATATGGCTCAACAGGTTTAGGTAAAACTCACTTATTACATGCAGTTGGCAATGAGATTATGGCGAGTAAAGCTAACGCCAAAGTTGTTTATATGCATTCAGAACGATTCGTTCAAGACATGGTAAAAGCGTTACAAAATAATGCTATTGAAGAGTTTAAAAATTATTATCGTTCTGTTGATGCTCTACTTATTGACGATATCCAATTTTTTGCAAATAAAGAGCGTTCCCAAGAAGAGTTCTTCCATACATTTAACTCATTATTAGAAGGTAATCAACAAATCATCCTAACATCTGATCGTTATCCTAAAGAAATTGATGGCGTTGAAGATCGCTTAAAATCGAGATTTGGTTGGGGATTAACCATTGCTATTGAACCACCCGAACTTGAGACTCGAGTTGCTATTTTGATGAAAAAAGCCGAAGAAAACAAAATTAAACTACCTGAAGAGGTCGCTTTTTTCATTGCTAAACGATTACGCTCAAATGTGCGAGAATTAGAAGGAGCACTTAATCGGGTTATTGCCAATGCTAATTTTACAGGAAAATCTATCACTATTGATTTTGTCAAAGATGCTTTAAAAGATTTACTTGCCTTACAAGAAAAATTGGTTACTATTGAAAATATTCAAAAAACGGTTGCTGAATATTATAAAATTAAAGTCTCTGACTTATTATCTAAACGTCGATCTCGTTCTGTTGCAAGGCCAAGACAAGTAGCAATGGCATTGGCGAAAGAGCTCACCAATAAAAGCTTGCCGGAAATCGGTGATGGTTTTGGTGGAAGAGATCATACAACTGTATTACATGCATGCCGAAAAATCGCAGAACTAAAAGAAGAAAGCAATGATATTAAAGAGGATTATTCCAATTTAATTCGAACATTATCAACTTAAAAAGAATTAATACTATGAAATTTACTATAGATCGTGAAAAACTTATCAAACCATTGCAACTTGTTAGTGCACCACTAGGTAGTCGCCCTACCCTACCTATTTTAGGTAATTTATTATTGCAGGTGAGTGAAAACACACTATCAATGACAGGGACGGATTTGGAAATTGAAATGATCTCTCACATTCCTCTAACCGAACCTTGTGAAGCAGGTGCAACGACAGTGCCAGCTAGAAAGTTTCTTGATATCTGTCGAAATCTTCCTAATGATGCGCAAATATTGATAAGCATTGACGATAATCGATTGATTATTCAATCAGGTCGAAGTAAATTTTCTTTATCTACACTACCTGCGTCAGATTTCCCTAATTTAGAAAATTGGCAAAGTGATGTTGAACTTTTTATACCGCAAAAAACAATCAAACGACTTATTGATGCAGTGCAATTTTCAATGGCGAACCAAGATGTTAGATATTATTTAAATGGTATGCTATTCGAAATTGAAGATGGATTATTAAAAACAGTTGCAACTGATGGACATCGCCTAGCCGTATGTGCTCAACCTGTTGGTCAAAATATATCAGAAACCTGTTCAGTAATTTTACCAAGGAAAGGCGTAATTGAGCTTGCAAAACTTGTTGGTGATAACGATGAGCTTGTTAATATGCAAATTGGTAACAATAACTTACGTGTAAGTCTTGGTGATTTTACCTTTACTTCAAAACTCATTGATGGAAAATTCCCAGATTATAAACGTGTAATGCCTCGTAACCCTGATAAACCACTTGAAGTATCATGTGAAGAACTTAGAAATGCCTTATCGCGAGTTGCGATTCTTTCAAATGAAAAATTTCGCGGCATAAGATTATATGTACATAGTAATCAGATAAAAATTACCGCAAACAATCCAGAACAAGAAGAAGCAGAAGAAGTGATTGATGTAAAATATGAATCTCAAGAACTTGAGATTGGTTTTAATGTAACTTATTTATTGGATATACTAAACACACTAAAATGTGATAGCGTACAATTATTATTAACTGATGCCACTTCAAGTGTGCAAATTGAAGATATCAACAACCAATCTGCAACTTATGTTGTTATGCCTATGCGCTTATAATTGACGATCATTTAAAACTTCCGGCTTCGGCCGGCAACTTTACCAGCATGATACTTTCTCAAATCAAAATTCATCACTTTCGAAACATTGCTTATGCTCAATTAACATTATCGAATCATTTCAATTATATAGTTGGTGATAATGGTAGTGGAAAAACCAGCCTGCTTGAAGCAATTTATATGCTTGGCCATGGTCGAGCCTTTAGGCATATTCAATCTAACCGAATAATACAACATGAAAAACCTGAATTAATATTATTTAGCCAAATTGAATCTTCACAACAAACTAGAACTATAGGTTTATCAAAAACCCGTCATAACGATAATACGATAAAAATTGATGGAGATGAGGGATTTCGCTTAACTGATTTAGCAAAGTTATTACCAATTCAACTTATTACACCAGAAGGATTTGATTTACTTACTGGAGGGCCTAAATATCGCCGCTCTTTTATAGATTGGGGTTGTTTTCATCACTATCCTGAATTTGTAGCACTTTGGAATAACTTAAAACGCCTTTTTAAACAGCGTAATGCCTTATTAAGGCAGTCATCAAACTATAATCAATTATTACCTTGGGATAAAGAACTTGCACCAATTGCTGAAAAAATAAGTCAGATTAGAGCTGACTATAGCCAAAATATATTTCCTCAAATTATAGAAACTTGTCATGATTTTCTACCAGAATACCAACTTAACTGCCAATATTACCAAGGTTGGGAACATGGCATCAATTATTCAGATATATTATATAGGCAATTTGAAAGAGATAAGTTTATTAGTTATACCTCACAAGGTCCACATAAGGCAGATTTAAAGTTACGAATAGATAATATTCCTGTCGAAGATTTATTATCTCGCGGACAATTAAAATTACTCATGTGTGCATTACGTTTGTCACAAGGCGAATATTTTTCAGAAAAAACGGGGCAATCATGTATTTATTTAATTGATGACTTTGCTTCTGAGCTGGACAAAAATAAACGTAACTTACTAGCAAAACGATTAAAATCTGCTCATTCTCAAGTTTTTATTACAGCGGTTAATCAAGAGCAAATAACCCACATGATCGATGAAAATGATAAGATTTTTCACATAAATTCTGGTATAATCTCTTAAATATACAAAATGATATAAATAATCAAATAAATCGAGAAATCCATGTCTAACTCTTATGATTCTTCCAGCATTAAAGTACTTAAAGGGCTTGATGCTGTCCGAAAACGCCCTGGTATGTATATTGGTGATACTGATGATGGAACAGGGCTTCATCATATGGTTTTTGAAGTGGTTGATAATGCCATTGATGAAGCATTAGCTGGTTATTGTCACCATATTGAGGTTACAATTCATCCTGATAACTCCGTTTCTGTGCGAGATGATGGTCGAGGGATACCTACTGGTATTCACGAAGAAGAAGGCATTTCCGCCGCAGAAGTTATTATGACTGTTTTACATGCTGGTGGTAAATTTGATGATAATTCTTACAAAGTATCTGGTGGTCTACATGGCGTTGGTGTTTCAGTCGTCAATGCATTATCAGATAAATTAGAATTAGTCATTTATCGTGAAGGTAAAATTCATAAACAAATTTATCATTTGGGAGTTCCAGAAGAACCGCTCAAAATTATTGGTGAAACGACTGAATCAGGTACTTATGTCCGTTTTTGGCCAAGCCCAGAAACTTTTTCTAATATTGAATTTGTATACGATCATCTAGCAAAAAGATTACGCGAACTATCATTCTTAAATTCTGGTGTTTCAATTAAACTCATCGATGAACGTACAGGTAAAAGTGAACACTACCATTACGAAGGTGGTATTCAAGCATTTGTTGAATATTTAAATAAAAATAAAAATCCAATCCATCCAAAGATTTTTTATTTTAGTACTGAGAAAGATAATATTGGCGTCGAAGTTGCACTACAATGGAATGATGGTTATCAAGAAAATATTTATTGCTTTACCAATAACATACCTCAACGCGATGGGGGCACTCACTTAGCTGGTTTTCGTGGTGCAATGACTCGTACATTAAATAACTACATGGAAACCGAAGGCTATAGCAAAAAGGCGAAAATCAGTGCTACAGGTGATGATGCACGTGAAGGGCTAATTGCGGTAGTATCAGTCAAAGTACCAGACCCTAAATTTTCATCACAAACCAAAGATAAATTAGTTTCATCTGAAGTTAAATCTGCAGTTGAATCAGTAATGGGGGAAAAATTAGCTGAGTATCTACTTGAAAACCCATCTGATGCCAAAATTGTGGTGGGTAAAATTATTGATGCGGCCAGAGCTCGTGAGGCCGCAAGAAAAGCACGCGAAATGACTCGCCGTAAGGGTGCTTTGGACTTAGGTGGTTTACCAGGTAAACTTGCTGATTGCCAAGAAAAAGATCCAGCATTATCGGAGCTTTACCTAGTGGAAGGAGACTCTGCGGGTGGCTCAGCAAAGCAAGGGCGTAACCGTAGAAATCAAGCAATTTTACCGTTAAAAGGTAAGATCCTAAATGTTGAAAAAGCTCGTTTTGACAAAATGCTCTCCTCTCAAGAAGTGGCGACATTAATTACTGCACTAGGTTGTGGTATTGGTCGAGATGAATATAATCCAGATAAAATGCGTTATCATAGCATTATCATCATGACCGATGCAGATGTTGATGGCTCGCATATTAGAACTTTATTGTTAACTTTCTTCTACCGTCAAATGCCTGAGATTATTGAACGAGGTTATGTTTATATCGCACAACCACCACTTTATAAAGTTAAAAAAGGCAAACAAGAACAATATATTAAAGATGACGATGCAATGACACAATTCCAAATTGCTTTGGCATTAGAAGATGCATCATTACATGTGAATGATCATGCTCCAGCTTTAGCAGGTGAAGCTCTAGAAAAATTAATTGCCGAATATCAGAAAGTCGAAAAATTAATTACTAAAATGGAACGCCGTTATCCTAAAGCTTTATTATCTGAATTAATATACCAAGATGTATTGGATGAGAATATCTTAAAAGATCAACAAAAAGCTGAAAACTGGGCAAAATCTATTGTTGATAAACTATCTAGTAAGGAACAACATGGTAGTACCTATCTTTATAGTGCCGATTACAACGAGAAAGCAGCGTTATACATACCGGTTATAAAAGTAAGAACACACGGTGTTGATACCAATTACGCGCTGGATCAAGTATTTATTCATAGTAATGAATATCGAAACATCTGCCATTTAGGTTCACAATTGAAAGATTTGCTTGAGGAAGGCGCATTTATACAACGCGGTGAGAGAAAACAACCGGTTAGTTCATTTGAGGATGCGGTTGATTGGTTAATTCGTGAATCTCGTCGTGGATTAACAATCCAACGTTATAAAGGTCTAGGTGAAATGAACCCAGAACAATTATGGGAAACTACCATGGACCCAACAAGTCGAAGAATGTTACAAGTTACCATTAAAGATGCCATTGAAGCAGATCAATTGTTTACTACATTAATGGGCGATGAAGTTGAACCTCGTAGACTATTTATTGAAGAAAATGCCTTAAAAGCTGCTAATTTGGACTTTTAATTGATTTTCTGATAAAAAACCAGACATAATGTCTGGTTTTTTTAACTATTTTATTAATAAATATTAAAAAGTTACTATATAATGATTTATTTATTCACATACAAACGGGCCTATTAATTTTTAAATCTGAAACAGTTTTATTCTTCTGCCTAATCATATCGTTAGGACTTTGTGAAATATATACTTTTCCCCCCTGTAGCATTAGCAATACAGTCTATTTTATGTTCGCCAGCAATATCTACGATATTTATTTTTAAACGAGTTTTTTTGCTGCAATATGATTAGCTAGAAGACAAATAAATGCAGTAATGGTAATCACATAGAAAATAGAACTAAACACACAATCAATAGTTTGCATATTCTCAATCACAGCCACTTTGTCATTATGCTCAAGCACTTTTAAGTTTTTTATATCACCACTTCAAAAGAATATCGTTGTCAACTCCAAATATAATATGATTTCTATCATCTTTAGTAACCTAAAGACAATTAAATTATAATTATTGAATATATAAAATGCTGGATGAGACCATTTATAATCAATAAATCAAATAACTAACTTGTCAAATTAGGACTCAAAAACCCTGTTCCTCAACTTCTTTTGGAATTTCTTTTAAAAATTCTGCATCGGTTAACACGCGCAGTGGTTGCATATCACTTTCGCCTTTTATAACCAAAGAAGGATCCGAACGTAAACATGCGCCACCATAATGGCCGCCAACAGTAAAAGTACAAACTTGCAAATAACGATCATCAACTTTGGGTAAACACCACAGTTCTTGATAAATATTTTCTTGTTTTGCAAATCGACCAACCGTTTTGTCCAACACTTGTTCATGACTACCAACTAACTCAATATCACTACCTCGACGCCCGGCAATAGGCTTAATTGCATAACCTTTTTTGATTAAATTGTCATTGAGTTGAAATGTAGATTCCAGCAGATAACGATGGTTTGGAAATAAAGACCACAGTACAGGTAAAATAGCTTTATTACTTGGAATTACCGTCCATAAGGGCTCAAAAACCGAAACTTCTGGGCGAAGTAATACATCAATTAATCTAACCGCATTTTCAGGATGCCATGTTCGAATCGGTAATCCAGCGATTTGCGCCTCAGTTTCTTGGCGTAATTGTTCAAGTACAGTTTCCCATGCCCAGGTTTTCCAAACACAGGTAACTTGACGATCGTCATCATCAACTAAACGCCCTCTTTTATCCCATCTAAGTCCTGTTAGCCCGCGTAAGATTTTGCTTTTAAATCCAGCTTGGGTTAGGGCCTTTTGCATAAATAATGCGTGATAATTTTCCTCACTGTCATTATCTTGCATAATGTGGACAAACGCTTTTGCGTCGCTATGCTTCCAACAGTTAGCCAATGCATTAAGCAATCCAGCACTCGGATTTACCCCAACATTTAACTCGGCTTGTATTGCCCAATTTTCCAAAATTTTGCCAGCTTCGGTATGACATGATGCCGAATCAGCATTATATTCATAAACTTTGAAACCTCGTTCATCCATACAAAAGTCTAATCGACCAGTGATCATTTGATAACGACGTTGTTGCCAAGATAATCTAAGCCTCGGCCAAAGAATTTCAGGAATATTGAAATTACATAGCAAATTATCATCTTTTAACACTTTATCTGTCGCATGCAAATACATTAAATGGAGCTCGTTTGTGGCACGAATAAGTTCTTGTTCAGCACTTTCAGAAATAGTGAAATAGCGATACTGATCATCATGGCTAATGGCATGACCAGTTGCTGACACATAAGCACTTTCTAAAGGATCGTTTTCATCTAACCATTTACCATCAAATTGACCATAATTTTTAATATGTACACTATGGATATCAAGTAAGTGTTTATCAGCATTAGGTTGCGGTAAACTGTGAAGTGTATTGTCAGTTTGTATCATCCAACCTAAAATTTTAGTATCGTCAAAAGTATCGTGTAAATAATAACCATCATCAGATACTGTCATGTCTAACTCGCGAGTCCATTGTTGGCCAATAGGAAGTCGAGTATGGACAACATTTTGTTCGGCAATTCGAATTTTATTGTCAAAAACTTCGGTAATAATGGCAACATGGCCAGTTCTATCAAACATACCGCCATCATCCCATATCAACAATGCGCCTGCTTCTGGCATTTTTTTGCTACCGTTAGCAAAAGCTTGTAATGGTAAAATGGCTTCGTTGATGACCTGACGAAGAAATCTTAACGAAAAAATCTCATGTGCCATACCAACATCGGTAAACACAATCCCATAATTTAAAAATAGAAATCTTCTAGCAAATTCAACACATTGCCACTTATACCCCATATATTCATGACCAGAATAGCTACGAAATGAAGCATCATTAGGAAATTGCTCAGGATCTAAATTTTCATAATCAGATGAATAAATTGCTACACCACCCGGTGCATAACCAAGTAATGTACCAAAAGGTTCTTTACTAGTAGATTGGGATAACATGTTTTTTTAGCCTTTTATAATAATAGTAAGGTAGGTTTTACTAAGCTATGTTAGAATTTGTTTATCATAGATCAAATTATTAGCTTTAAAAAGTGATGTTTATTGTTTATGGCTTGAAGAATAATAAACTGACTATATATATTTGCTAACGTTAGTAGTTATATTGACAAAACGAGAAAAAGACTATTATGCAACAAACAAAATTAAATGAATTATTAGATTTCCCTTGTTCTTTCACTTATAAAGTAATGGGTGAAGCAAAACCAGAACTAGTTGATAAAGTAGTATCTGTGATTCAACGTCATGCACCTGGGGATTATACGCCGTCGATAAAACCAAGTAGTAAAGGTAATTATCATTCAGTATCCATTACAATTAATGCAACCCATATTGATCAGGTAGAAAATCTATACAAAGAATTAGGTGAAATCGATATCGTAAGAATGGTTTTATAATCCTTTACTTTTCGATAAATTTTTGCACAAAATAAGAGCCTTATAGTTGAAAAATAATTGTAAATATGAGGCTCTAACATGAAACCAGAAACGATCGCTTTGCACACAGGCTATATCCCTGAATCAACAACTCATGCCGTCGCCGTTCCGATCTATCAAACCACATCTTATGCATTCGATGACACCCAGCATGGTGCCGATTTATTTGATTTAAAAGTTGCTGGAAACATCTATACACGTATAACCAATCCAACTAATGCCGTACTTGAAGCGCGTATTGCCGCACTAGAAGGTGGTATAGGAGCATTAGCGGTAGCTTCTGGAATGGCAGCAATTACTTATGCTATACAAGCCATTACATTTGCTGGTGAAAATATTGTATCGGTTTCCAAACTCTATGGTGGCACCTATAACTTATTGGCTCATACCTTGCCTAATTTCGGTATCACAACAAAATTTGCACCACACAATGATTTAAATGCGATTGAAAAGCAAATTGATGACAAAACTAAAGCCATTTACTGTGAAAGTATCGGTAATCCAGCCGGTAATATTGTTGATTTAGCAGCACTGGCTGATATTGCCCATCGTCATGGAATTCCATTAATTGTTGATAATACAGTTGCCAGCCCTGCGCTTTGCCGACCATTTGAATTTGGTGCTGATATAGTGGTACATTCATTAACTAAATATATTGGTGGGCATGGTAATAGTTTAGGCGGAATGATTGTTGACTCAGGTAGATTTCCTTGGAAAGATCATGCAGATAAGTATCCAATGCTCAATCAACCCGATCCTTCTTATCATGGTGTTTCATATACTCAAAGCTTTGGAGAGGCAGCCTATATTGCTCGTTGCCGAGTAATACCACTGCGTAACATGGGAGCAGCTTTATCACCATTTAATACCTTTTTATTATTACAAGGTCTTGAAACACTCTCTTTACGCATTGAGCGACACTGCCAAAATACCATTAAGGTCGCCAATTATTTGGTTACGCATCCTCAAGTTGAATGGGTCAATTATGCAGGGTTGGCTAATCATCCTGAACATCATTTAGCTGTAAAACAGATGGACAATGGTTTACCTGCTGGCATTTTGTCCTTTGGTATCAAAGGAGGTAAACAAGCTGGAGCTAAATTTATCGATGCCCTGAAATTGATTATTCGTTTAGTTAATATTGGTGATACCCGCTCATTAGCTTGTCATCCGGCATCAACTACCCATCGACAACTTAATGATGAGGAATTGCAAAAGGCTGGAGTAAGTCAAGAAATGATACGCCTATCAATTGGCATTGAACATATTGATGATATTATTGCTGATTTAGAACAAGCACTTAAGTTAGCAAAATAATAGATTGAATAAGATGAGGGATGAAAAGTCTATCATCCCTCTTAATAGCAATTAGCCTAAAATTTTAGTCAATTCATTGGTCACAGCGGAAACAGCTTGTGTCCCATCAATACGGAAATATTGAGTTCGACCTTCTTTGGCTTCATGTTGATAATAATTGACTAACGGTTTGGTTAAATCATGATATTCAACAAGACGTTTACGAACGATTTCTTCACTATCATCTTTACGAATTGTTAATGGTTCGCCAGTTACATCATCAATATTTTCAACTTTTGGTGGATTATGACGAACATGGTATACACGTCCTGAGCTTGCATGAATACGACGACCACTCATACGATCAATAATCACTTCATCAGGTACATCAAACTCAAGGACATAATCAACATCGATACCCGCTTCTTTCATTGCATCTGCTTGCGGCACAGTACGAGGAAAACCATCTAATAAAAAGCCATTTTTACAATCGCTTTGCGCAATACGCTCTTTAACTAATGCAATAACTAACTCATCAGTAACAAGCTTACCATGATCCATAAGCTCTTTTGCTTGTAGACCTAATGGACTTCCTGCTTTTACTGCTGCACGCAACATATCGCCAGTTGAAATTTGCGGAATTCCGTATTGTTGCATAATAAATTGTGCTTGGGTTCCTTTTCCTGCTCCCGGTGCGCCTAATAAAATAATTCGCATAAAATAACCTCTTATGGCTTTAAATATAGATACAATTTTCTATTCTGGTAAATAATGAAATATCACTTTACTGCTGGAAATTAAGCCATCAGTGTGACAAATATAGTTAATAGCGCCACAGCCTTTAACCATTTGCGCATTTTGTCGGCAAATTGGGCAAATATACTGTTCTTGATAATGCTGTTGGCAATGAGGACAATCATAATGTTGTGGCGAAACAATACCCATTCTATTATGACACTTAGGACAAATACCTTCTTGCCCACCATCTAGCATCTTTGTTTCTGTCATAAGTTATTTTCGACCTCGTACATGTTTCATTAAACGGCGACGTTTACGTTGTTGCGAAGCAGTCAAACTATTTTTTCGACCTTCGAATGGATTAGCGCCTTCTTTGAATTGAATTCGTATTGGCGACCCCATAATTTTTAATGAACGTCTAAAATAATTCATTAAATAACGTTTGTAAGAATCTGGTAAATCTTCAACTTGATTACCATGAATAACCACAATTGGCGGGTTATAACCTCCGGCATGAGCATATTTTAATTTAACACGACGTCCTCTGACCAATGGTGGTTGATGGTCATCTTGTGCCATTTGCATTATTTTAGTTAATAATGCGGTATTAACACGACGTGTAGCACAATCATATGCTTCTTGAATTGAATCAAATAGGTTACCTACGCCACTACCATGAAGCGCAGAGATAAAGTGTAGACGAGCAAAATCGATAAAATCAAGCCGATCATCTAACGTGGTTTTCACTTGTTCTTTGATATCTTGTGATAATCCATCCCATTTATTAACTGCGATAACCAGTGAGCGCCCACTATTAATAATAAAGCCAAGCAAAGACAAATCTTGATCAGAAATACCTTCTCGGGCATCAATGACCAAAATTACGACGTTAGCATCTTCTATTGCTTGCAGCGTTTTAATAACCGAGAATTTCTCAACGGTTTCGGTTACCTTACCTCGTTTACGAACACCGGCAGTATCAATCATGATATATTCACGATCATCACGTGTCATTGGTATATAAATACTGTCACGTGTTGTACCTGGCATGTCATAAACTACAACCCTTTCTTCACCTAGAATCCGATTAGTTAGTGTTGACTTACCAACATTTGGTCTACCAACAATGGCAACTTTGATTGGTTGATTGATGAGCGACTCGGCTTCATCCTCAATATCATCATAAGATTCAGGAAGCTCTTCATATTGTTCATCATCTGATAAGGCTTCATTTTGGTCATTTACAAAATGAAAAATAGGATCGAGTACCGTTTCGATTAACACATTAACCCCACGACCATGACTGGCGGCAATCGGATGTATGTCACCTAATCCTAAACTATAAAAATCAGAAATTGCGCTATCAGCGTCAATACCATCAATTTTGTTAGCAACTAAAAATGTTGCTTTTTCGCGACATCGAAGATGCTTAGCAATCGCATGATCAGCAGGCATGGTACCTGCTCTTGCATCAACTAAAAAAAGTACTATATCTGCTTCTTCTATTGCTTGTAGGGATTGTTCAGCCATAAAGGTTTCAACCCCATCTTCAGTGCCATCAATACCTCCAGTATCAATGACAATATATTCATGTCCTTTGATTTCTGCTCGACCGTACTTACGGTCACGAGTTAATCCCGGAAAATCAGCTACTAAGGCGTCCCGACTTCGAGTTAATCGATTAAATAAAGTCGACTTTCCTACATTCGGACGACCAACTAGTGCGACAACAGGTACCATATTTATTCTCTAATTACCTTAATTTTTTGTGAATGCATAAATATCACCATTTTTTGCTTGAACAATAATTTTATTGTCAACAACTAATGGTTTCGAAATCAATCCACTACTACTAACTTGTGTTTTAGCAACGACATTACCGTTATCTTTACTTAACCAATATAAATAACCTTCGAAGTCACCAACAACAATATAGTTTTCATATATAACAGGATCGGTTAATTGACGATGTAACAAATCAGCTTGAGTCCATAATACAGCGCCACCATTTTTGCTGACAGCTTGTACATTATCATCTTGATCTACCACAAATAATTGTTGCGTATCAACCGCAAAGCTATGAGTTGATCCCATCTCTTTACGCCATACAATTTGACCATTACTTAAGTCAAGTGCGACAACATTACCATTATATCCAATTGCGTAAGCTAAGTTACCTTCTATAACAGGTGTTGAATCAACATCATTTAATTTTGCGATTTCAGTTGAACCGCTTGGTTGTGAAATCCTTTGTTGCCAAATCAACTGTCCATCATTTATGTAGTAAGCATTTACATGACCAGTATCATCACCAAGTATAGCAGCACCATGTGCAATTGTTGGAGTTGAATTACCTCTTAATGAAAGAGGTGGAACTTCAAGCATGACATCCCACACATCTTCACCGGTATTACGGTTCAAAGCTTGTAAATTACCACTAGCAGTATAAACAATGAGTTTATCTTCGGAAGAAACAGGGCGGGCAAGTACTTCACCTTTAACTGGTTTTTCCCAAATAACACTACCGTCGTTACGATCTAAAGCATATACAACTGCACGTTCGCTACCAACATAAACATATTTATCATCAGCACTTACACCGCCAGAAAATAGCGCTGTTTTGCTACTAAATAATGTACTTTTTGATAAATTTTTGTCCCATATTGTATGACCATTAGATAAATCAATAGCTTTAACTTGCCCGCTTCGGCTAGCAACATAAATAGCATTATCATAATTAATAGGTCCTAATAATGAATAGATACGTGTATTACCTGATGTACTATTTCGCCATACTTCTTTTATTTGAAATTGGTTACTTACTGTCGGTGAAGGAGAAACTTGTACAATCTCTTCTTCACCACCAAACAATGAACATCCAGCAAGTGAAAAGATAAAAACACTAATAAAAAGATATTTTGA
The DNA here is from genome assembly GCF_984569075.1 of Gilliamella sp. LMG 34361. NCBI lineage: Bacteria > Pseudomonadati > Pseudomonadota > Gammaproteobacteria > Orbales > Orbaceae > Gilliamella > Gilliamella sp. LMG 34361. Next base: position 14,010 of record NZ_OZ474903.1, read on the forward strand.
TAACTTCATTGTACAAACCCTTATATCAGGATAAATTAATTTTTATTTTGTTGTGCAGCATTTTTTCTAGCTTCGACTTCTTGCTTAGCTTCCTCTTTGGCTGCTTCAGCTTCTTGTTCAGCTTGTTGCTTATCTTTAAGATATTGAGCCTGATTTAACTTCATTTTGATGTTTTTACCTAACTGTTCAGTAGGTAATGAAGCTTTAACAACATTTTTATCTGATTCATCAACAGAATCAGGAACTAATGCAATATTATAAGCAGCGACGGCTTCAGCATAATTATTCAGCTTCATATAGGCATCACCACGAATATCATTAACTACCGGCGTCCAACTTTTTTCAGTAACTTTGTTTAATGTTACTAAAGCATCTTGATAACGTTCAAGTTGATATTGTATTTTTGCAATACGAATATAACTGATTGATTTAATAACTTCTGAATCGGTTTTACTTAATGTATCAGTGAGTAACTTTTCAGCTTTTGGATAATCTTTTAGTTCTTCAACATAAAATTTCGCCGCTTTTAAATTAGCAAAAACACTATAGATAGTATCATCACTTTCCGCGAAAGAGACTAATTCATTTACTGAATCTGGATTATTTTTGTCTAAATTAGCAATTAATTGTTCATATCGATCAGAAGATTCTATCGTTTTTGCTAATTTGTGAGATTGCCAATAACGCCAGCCATAAAAAGCCAGTAATCCAATTACAATAACTGCAACAATGATTTTCCACTTTTTAGCAAGAAATTCTTTTATCTCTGAAATTTGTTCTTCGCCAGATAATTGATGACTCACGTTTTTCTCCTATTTTCCTTAATTTACAATATTGCTAAACAAGTTTGAACAATCTCTTTTTGTGCAACTTCAACTTGTTCGCCTGTTTGTAAATTTTTAATCGTTACTGATTGATTGGCAATTTCATTTTCGCCAATAATTACAGCTATTTTAGCACCTAATTTGTCAGCTTTGGTAAATTGTTTCTTAAAATTGCTACTACCATAATTTGTAACAATTCGCTTATTAGGTAAACCATCACGTAATTTTTCCGCCATTTTTTGTGCGGCAGATGTTGTTTTATCATCACCGGAAGATATCATATAAACATCAATAGAACTATCGCGATTTAATGAAGGATTAACTGCTCGCACAAGCAAAACTAAACGCTCAACCCCCATGGCAAAACCAACTGCTGGAGTTGGTTGCCCGCCAAGCTGGCTAACAAGACCATCATAACGCCCACCCCCACAAACAGTACCTTGAGCGCCTAAGTTAGTAGTAACCCATTCAAAAACAGTTCGATTATAATAATCCAAGCCTCGAACTAATCTTTGATTAATGTTATATTTTATCCCAGCATTATCTAATAAATGACATAACCCATCAAAATGATTTTTAGATTCTTCATCTAAATAATCAAATAATTTTGGTGCTTGGTTAAGTAATTCTTGAACATCAGGATTTTTCGAATCCAACACACGTAATGGATTAGAATACATTCTACGCAAACAGTCTTCATCTAATTTATCTTTATGTTGCTCCAAAAAGCTAACTAATGCGTTACGGTAATTTGCTCTTGCTTCAACTGAACCAATAGAATTAAGTTCAAGTGTTGTATGTTCTTCAATACCAAGTGCTTTCCAAAAACGTGCAGTTAATAAGATAAGCTCTGCATCAATATTAGGCCCTTCAAGGCCAAAGACTTCAACACCAAATTGATGAAATTGACGATAACGCCCTTTTTGTGGTTTTTCATAACGAAATGCCGGTCCTAAATACCATAAACGTTGTTCTTGATTATAAAATAGACCATGTTCAATACCAGCACGAACACAACCTGCTGTAATTTCTGGGCGAAGAGTAATACTTTCATCATGACGGTTGTTGAATGTATACATCTCTTTTTCAACAATATCGGTAACTTCACCAACTGCACGTTTAAATAATGCGGTATCTTCAACAATTGGTGTTCTAATTTCATTATAACCGTAACTATTTAGTACACTTTTGACAATTTTTTCAATTTGTTGCCATGTGGCACTATCACTCGGGAGTAAGTCATTCATTCCCCGTATTGATTGGATTTTTTTTTCTGTCATTTTTTTATTCTCTATCTAATAAGATTATAGTTCAGTCGTTGCAATTCTGTTTTTCAATATTAAGGCTTTAGCGCGTATTTTTGCTTCCAACTCATCTATCATTTGTTCATTATCAATACGACCTATGCGCACACCATCTTCATAAAAACCGCTTTTATTGTGCCCACCAGCGACCCCCATAGTGGATGCTAAGGCTTCGCCGGGACCATTAACAACACAGCCAATAATTGAAACATCCATTGGTGTTATAATATCTTCAAGTCGCTGCTCTAGCGCGTTAACGGTATTAATCACATCAAATTCTTGCCTAGAACAAGTTGGGCAAGCAATAAAATTAATTCCTCTAGCTCGGATGCGTAATGATTTCAAAATATCAAATCCAACTTTGACTTCTTCGGTTGGATCGGCTGCTAGTGAAACTCTTAATGTATCACCTATACCTTCAGATAATAATAAACCAAGCCCAATTGCTGATTTTACAGCACCACTTCGAACACCGCCAGCTTCAGTTATACCCAAATGTAAAGGCTGCTTAATTTGTTTTGCCAATAATCGATATGAATCAACTGCAGTAAAAACATCTGACGCCTTAACACTTACTTTAAATTGGTCGAAATCAAGTCGGTCAAGAATATCCACATGGCGCATCGCAGACTCAATTATCGCTTCTGGAGTTGGTTCGCCATACTTTTCTTGGATATCTTTTTCAAGCGAACCAGAGTTAACACCAATACGTATTGGAATATTCTTATCCTTAGCACAATCAACAACCGAACGAATTCGCGATTCATTACCAATATTACCGGGGTTAATCCTTAGGCAATTAACGCCATATTCAGCAACTTTTAAAGCTATTCGATAATCAAAATGAATATCGGCAATTAATGGTACTTTTACTTGCTGCCGTATGAATTTAAACGCTTCAGCAGCATCCATCGTTGGAATAGAAACTCGCACAATATCAACGCCAACGCGTTCAAGAGCCTGAATTTGAGCTACTGTTTTTTCCACATCGGTTGTACGAGTATTCGTCATTGATTGGACAGCAATCGGAGCACCACCACCAATAGGTACATCACCCACATAAATTCGGGTAGATTCTCGCCTAATAATTGGTGATTCTTGATGACTCATAAGATGCCTAATCATATTAAAAAATAACTAGGCCGCAATCTTAACAAGATTTGAGGCAAATGTCTGTATGTGAATTCGAAAATTTGCTAACTGTTAACGTGATCTGAAGGCCCTGGAGAAATATAATGACTAACTTCAACATAATTATTTTTGGTTTGACCGGTAGCGTAATATAACCCAATACCTAATAAGCAAATTAATATGAATAAAACAATAAAGAAAATCTTTTTATTGTGATACTTTTTATTATCTATTGATTTAAGTTTAACGGATTGTTTTGTTAAATATTGTTTTGCTAATGCGTCAAGGTAGGGTTGATATTCTTCATTTGGTAAACCAACAATCTCTGCATAAGTTTGAATGTAACCTTTAACAAGAACAAAAGGGGCTTGAACTAACTGGTTATTTTCAATTTCTGAAATAATTTCCGTTTTTATATAAATTTTAGCAGCAATATCTTTCTGAGTTAAACCCATATTAGCTCTTAAATCGGAAAGAATCTTACCCAACGAAATATTGTTTTCCATAATTCCCACTTACTTTGCTCTCCGTAAACTTGTATAATTTTTACTTATTTTAGGAATTAATCAATCCTTTTTGCATTAAACCACTGTTTTGGAGCTTCAATTTCACTTTGTGCAGCGACTAATTGTAACTCATATTCATTTTGTTTCAATGTTTCAAGCATTACCGCATAAACCGCAGAAGTAGTATGTTCTAACGCTTCAACCATCGATTTACCAAGCATTATATTCGCTAAGAACAACCCACTAGTCATATCGCCAACACCTACAGGTTGTTTAACACCAAAATCAACTAAAGGACGATCTATGTGCCAAGCTTCATCTTGAGTCACAAGCAACATTTCAAAACGATCTTTTTGATAACCTGCACGACTCAAATGCTTAACTAAAATCGCTTTAGGCCCTTTTTGACAAATTGCACGGCATGCTAAAACGGCTTCATTAACATTACTTATGACTTGTTTGCTATTAAGCTCCTCGAGTTCTAAAATATTAGGTGCCATGATATCTGCAACAGGCAAAGCAGTGTTACATAAAAACTCTGATACGCCGGGGGCGACAAAGCAGCCTTTTTCAGGATGGCCCATTACCGGATCACAAAGATAAATTGCTTCTGGATTTTCAGCTTTTACTTTTTTCACAATTTCAATAATTGCATTACCTTGTTCTGCTGAGCCCATATAGCCACTTAATACGGCATTACAGCGTTGCAATTCGCCAATAGCATTAATTCCATCGGCAATATCGGTTAAATGAGATGCTGGCATTACCGTTCCAGTCCATTGATGATATTGAGTATGATTGGAAAATTGAACCGTATTTAACGGCCAAACATTCACCCCCAAACGGCGCATAGGGAATACTGCTGCACTATTCCCCGCATGACCGAAAACAACATGCGACTGAATCGATAATATATTTTTCATGAAATCATCTCCAAATAAGTAGGCAATAGTATTTTTTACCTCGACGCAATAAGGTATAACGATTAAAGAGTTTATCACCATCTGAGAAACGATAATCCGTTGTTGCGTTACGTTGACCATTAACGGAAATAGCATTTGATTCAATCATGGTTCTTGCCTGACCTCTTGACGGTGCGAACTCGGCATTAACAATTGCTTGTTGTAAATCGAGATCTTCTTCAACGGTTAAAGTTGGCATACCATCTTGAGCTAGTTGCTCTAAATCAGCCTCAGATAAATCAGTTAATTTACCTGAAAATAAACTTTCAGTGATACGTTTAGCCGCGGTTAAACCTTCTTCACCATGAACTAGACGAGTCACTTGCTCAGCTAGCACATATTGAGCTCTTGGCGCTACGCCACTATTCTTATCTTCTTCTTCCAATGTATTAATTTCTTCCAATGACATAAAAGTAAAGAATTTAAGGAAGCGATAAACATCAGCATCAGCTGTATTAATCCAAAATTGGTAAAATTTATATGGACTAGTCTTTTTCGGATCTAACCATACCGCACCGCTTTCGGTTTTACCGAATTTGGTTCCATCAGATTTGGTAATTAAAGGTACAGTCAAACCATAAACTTGTTTCTGATGTAAACGACGGGTTAAATCGATACCAGCAGTAATATTACCCCACTGATCAGAACCACCAATTTGTAATACAACATTATGTGCTTTATTAAGACTTGCAAAGTCATAAGACTGTAACAAACTATAAGAGAACTCAGTAAATGAAATACCTGACTCATCGCGGTCAATACGTTGTTTAACCGATTCCTTGTTAATCATGGCATTAACAGAAAAATATTTACCAATATCACGTAAAAAAGATAAAACATTCATGCCACCAAACCAATCATAGTTGTTGGCAACAATAGCGGCGTTATCACTACATGTAAAATCCAAGAACGGTGAAACTTGTTGCTTGATTTTCTCACTCCACTCTATCACGGTATCTTCCGTGTTAAGTTTACGCTCAACCGCTTTGAAACTTGGATCACCAATTAGTCCTGTTGCACCACCAACTAACGCAATTGGTTTATGACCAGCCAATTGAAAACGTTTTAAACAAAGTAATGGAACTAAATGACCAAGATGCAAACTGTCAGCTGTTGGATCAAAACCACAATATAGCGCAATAGGATTTTGTTCAATTAATTCCATTAACGCTTTTTCATCAGTGAGCTGAGCAATCAGTCCACGCTCTTGTAGTTGTTTGATCACATTTTTTGTCATGATATTTTACCTATTAAATTTGTTACATTTCTATTTTATTAAATTACAGTTAATTATTATGATATCTTTTGTACGCTTGTTCAAAATGCTCTTCGACTATTCCATTTGGCTTTTTATCTAATAAACTAAAAATAACTATCGCTATTGATGCAAATAAAAAACCAGGAATTAGTGAATATAAATTAAACCAATTGAAATTAATCCAAAGTAAAACGGTAATGGCGCCAGTTATCATTCCAGCTAGTGCACCATTACGCGTCATTCGAACCCAAAAAACCGAAAATACAACAATAGGACCAAATGCCGCACCAAATCCAGCCCAAGCATGGCTAACCAAGTCAAGTACACTATTATTTGGATTGATAGCGAGTAATATAGCAACAATTGAAACTAATAATACCATTATACGGCCAACCCAAACCAACTCTCGCTGCTTAGCCTTTGGTCGGATAAAAGCACGATAAAAATCTTCTGTTAATGCACTTGAACAAACCAATAACTGACAACTTAAGGTACTCATTACTGCTGCCAAAATAGCGGCAAGCAATATACCAGCAATCCAAGGATTAAATAGTAATTTAGATAATTCAATAAAAATACGTTCATGTTTTCCATTATCAATTAAATAAACTAAGTTAGGGTTATTAGCAAAAAAAGCAATACCAAAAAAACCAACAGTAATCGCGCCAGCTAAACATAAAATCATCCATGTCATACTAATTCGACGAGCATTTTTCATTACTTCATGAGAATCAGCAGCCATAAATCTAGCTAAAATATGTGGTTGACCAAAATAACCAAGTCCCCAACCTAACAATGAAATAATGGCAATCAAATCCATATGAGCAAAAATATTAGTATAATCAGGATTTAATGATTGAATGTTAGCCATTGCATCAGTAAAACCACCGGCATTCACCATAACCATAATTGGCGTTAAGATTAGAGCAAACATCATTAAACTAGCTTGAATTGTATCGGTCCAGCTTACCGCTAAGAAACCACCGATAAAAGTATAAGCAATTGTCGCTCCCGCACCAGCTAGCATTGCCCAGCCATAACTAAGGCCAAATGTGCTTTCAAATAATTTAGCGCCAGCAACTACGCCTGAAGCACAATAAATTGTGAAAAAGATTAAAATTATCACCGCTGAAATAATTCGTAACAATGAACTATTATCATCAAATCGACGAGAAAAATAATCAGGTAAAGTTAATGAATTATGATTTATTTCAGTAAAAACTCTTAGCCTACCGGCAATTAGTAGCCAATTTAAGTAAGCGCCAATTATTAAACCAATTGCAATCCAACTTTGTGAAATACCAAATAAAAAAACCGCTCCTGGCAATCCCATTAATAACCAGCCACTCATATCAGAAGCGCCAGCAGAAAGTGCCGTCACCACACTACCGATACGCCGTCCACCTAATATGTAATCACCAAAATTACGGGTTGCACGAAATGCAAAGAAACCGATAGCAATCATTCCTAATATGTAAACAGCAAAGGTGACAATCATTGGTAATGACATTTTAATAATAAACCTTGAATGATGAAATTAAAAAATAGTTGGCTAGCTTACCATAAAAAGCGAATGCTAAAAAGCAGACGATTTTTGCAGATCAATATAATATGCAAAAGAAAGAAAAATAATTCCAATCACCTAGTAAAAATATTTTATAATTTTTTAAATAGATAGATTTTCAATAGATTTACCCTATATAAAAACTAAAGATATCCTACGGTTAAATTATAAATAAAGTATATAATATTAACCAACCATTTTATGTTTATAATATATTGTGAAACAATCAACTCGAATACAAATTTTAGAAAGACTAAAAGAGCATATTAAAGATCCGACAACAGAATTAGTATATCAAACTCCATTTGAGTTACTTATAGCTGTTGTACTTTCAGCCCAAGCTACCGATATTAGTGTTAATAAAGCAACTAAACCGTTATTTGCGGTTGCAAACACTGCTGAACAAATTTTGGCGTTAGGCGTCAATAGATTAAAAGATTATATTCGAACCATCGGTTTATATAATAGTAAAGCTGAAAATATCATCAAAACTTGTCAGATTTTGGTTGATAAATACCAAGGTGAAGTGCCTGAAAATTTTGATTCATTAATAGCTCTTCCTGGCGTAGGTAGAAAAACAGCTAATGTTGTTTTAAATACCGCGTTTGGTTGGCCAACTATTGCTGTCGATACACATATATTTAGGGTAAGTAACCGAACTGGCTTTGCTCCGGGTAAAACGGTTGAAGCTGTTGAAGAAAAATTACTTAAAGTAGTACCAAAAGAGTACAAAATAAATTGTCACCATTGGTTAATTTTACACGGTAGATATACCTGTATTGCTAGAAAGCCACGTTGTGGTTCTTGCGTTATTGAAGATTTGTGTGAATTTAAAGAAAAAGTTTATCCAGAGTGAGAATCAATGTCGAATAAATTTATATTAGATCATGAAGACATAGACTTATTTAAAAGTAGTATTGGTAAAACCAAACAACTTAAACAAGATACTGTGATTCATAAACCACAAAAGCGATCTCAAAAACTAATAGAAAAGCAAAAAATTCAACATGAAAAAGTAAATAATGAATTTTACTTTTCTGATGATTACCAACCGCTATTACAAGAAGATCCTATCCGTTATAGTCGTGAAAATTCAGATCCCAATGAATTAAAAAAATTACGCCGTGGATTTTATACACCTGAATTCTTTTTAGACTTACATGGTTTAACTCAACAAGAAGCGAAAAAAGAAATCGCTGCTTTGATTGCTGCTTGTTTAAAAGAAAATGCCAACTGCGCGTGCATTATGTATGGACATGGTAAAAACATATTAAAAAAGCAAACACCAATGTGGTTAGCCCAACATCCACATGTAATATGCTTTCATCAAGCGCCTAAAGAGTTTGGTGGTACTGCAGCATTACTGGTTTTATTTGATATCGATAACCCATCAGTTAATCTAAGATAATCTCTAAAAATTAAGTAATAAAAAAGCCAGCTTTGACTAAGCTGGCAAACATTGGAAGCAATGTGAGCAATGTCATACTTTTTCAGAAGTCTTTCGACGCTCTAACAAAGTACAATTGAATGATAATCATTCTCATTCTTGAATGCAAGATATTTTTTGACTTTTTTCAAAAAAACGACAAAAGCTTGGCAATTTGAAAAGCACTATAATATTAACTTATTGTTTTTATATAAACAATAGACAAGGAAGGAGCAGGATAATATCATCCTGCTATTTTGAAATATTTGGTATAAATGGAATATTAAAGCTAATTGACGATATTTCTATTTTTGATAGATAAATTCGACGCCTTCTTCATCACTTTCATCCCAATCATCAAAATCATCGTCATCCAAAGCATCATCCATCACTTGTTGATGGTAATCATCCCACATAAATTCTACTTTTTCAGGAGAGGCATTGTCCTCTTCCGTCTCCCTAGGATGCGCATTGATATATTCCATCAAATCCCAGCATAGTGCTTTTACACCTTCATGATTTACCGCTGAGATAACATAATATTTATCATCCCAATTTAAAGCTTGCGCAATCTCGGCTGCTCGTTTTTCGCTTTCTTCACTGCCTAATACATCCATCTTATTAAACACTAACCAACGCGGTTTATTGGCTAACTTTTCACTATATTGATGTAATTCTTGGATGATAACTTTGGCGTTTTCAATCGGATCTGAACCGTCAATTGGTGCAATATCAATTAAATGCACTAACACACGGCAACGTTCAAGGTGTTTTAAAAAACGAATTCCAAGCCCTGCACCATCTGATGCGCCTTCTATCAACCCGGGGATATCGGCAACCACAAAACTTTGTTCATTATCCATTCTAACCACACCTAAACTAGGCACTAACGTTGTAAATGGATAATCAGCTACCTTTGGTTTTGCTGCTGAAACGCTACGAATAAAAGTTGATTTACCTGCATTAGGTAAACCAAGCATACCAACATCAGCCAGTAATAAAAGTTCCAATAACACATCGCGTTTTTCACCTGGCGTACCATCGGTTTTTTGTCTTGGCGCACGGTTGACTGAGGATTTAAAACGGGCATTACCCAGTCCATGAAAACCACCTTTAGCAACCAGAACTTTTTGTTGATGATGAGTGAGATCACCAATAATTTCACCGGTATATTTATCAGTTATACGCGTGCCAACTGGTACTTTAACGGTAATATCTTTACCGCGTTTACCGGTACAATCTGAACCTTGGCCATTTTGACCTCGTTCAGCGCGATAGTTTTTTTCAAATTGAAAATCAACAAGTGTATTTAGATTTTCATCAGCAATAAAAAATACATCACCACCATCTCCACCATCACCGCCATCTGGACCACCTTTAGGTATATATTTCTCACGGCGGAAACCAACACAACCATTACCACCGTCACCAGCTTCGACGCGAATTGAAGCTTCATCTACAAATTTCATTATTTGTCCTCTTTATTGCGGTTAATTAGCCAGCCCTTTCTTGGTTGCCATAAATGGTGTCCAACTGTTGCAAACATGGCACCAGCCACCACAGATACCGCGCCAATATAACCTATAATATTTAAATATTGCATTGCAAACTTTTCTGGCCATAGTAAAGCAAATAGATCTGAAAAAATCAGTGCAAAAAGTGGAGTTAATGTTGTTATAGCACTTACTTGCGCCGCTTGCCATCGTTCCATTGCCATCACTAAAGCACCATATGCAATAATGGTATTTAAACCACAAAAAATAATTGCAAACAATTGACTAAAATCAGCATTAGCAATTTTAGTCGGTGATGCTAGTGGCCATAAAAAGATACTACATATAAGATAAATCAACCAAAGTAGCTGTTCTGCACGTAATTTTCTTAATAATACTTTCTGTGCTAATGCATAACATGCCCATGAAATCGAAGCTAATAAAGCCAACCATACCCCCTTACCATATGAAGACATATTAGCAAAAAGATCGGCTAGATTTTCATTGAAAAATAGTCCTAACCCAATTAACAATATAGTAATACCAATAATTTGAGTGGGTCTTAATTTCTCCTTGAAAATAAAAGCACTTGAAATCATAAATATAACAATACCGGTTTGGCCAACAACTTGAGCTGTAGTTGCAGATAAATACTGCACAGCTGTGGCAAAAAGTGCAAAATTACCTAATAAACCAAATCCAGCTATCATCAATAAAATAAAACGGCGACGTTTTTTGAACATAGCTAAATTAGGAAACTGTTTTTTATAAGCGAGCCAAAGTGTGATGCCCACTGCGGATATACTTAAACGAGACCAAGCTAATGTTAATGGATCAATAACAACTAATGCATATTTCATGGCAATTGGCACAAGTCCCCACATCACTGCGGTTAACATGGCTAGTGCAAAACCTAACTTGACATTTTGCTGTTTTATCATAATGAATGACTTTATATAACTTTCAAGAAATGAAAAAAGCCCCACAATAACTGTGAGGCTTCTATAACTTATGAACCGCTAGTTTATTAGCTGTTAGCAACTACACTAACATAACGGCGGTTTTTAGGTCCTTTAACTTCGAACTTAACTTGTCCATCAACTAAAGCAAATAGGGTATGATCACGACCACAACCTACGTTAGTGCCTGGGTGGAATTGAGTTCCACGTTGACGAACTAAAATGTTACCCGCAAGAACTTCTTGAGAACCATAACGTTTAACACCTAAACGTTTACTCTGGGAATCACGACCATTACGTGATGAACCACCAGCCTTCTTATGTGCCATTGTTCGATACTCCTATTAAGCGATTGCAGTGATCTTCACATCAGTGAACCACTGACGGTGACCTTGTTGTTTACGATAGTGTTTACGACGACGGAATTTAACAATTTTCACTTTCTCACCACGACCGTGCTCAACAATTTCTGCTTTAATTGTTGCACCTTCAACAAACGGAGCACCAACTTTGATGTCTTCACCATTTGCTACCATTAAAACTTTATCGAAAACAACTTCTGCACCTGTTTCGACTTCAATTTTTTCCAAGCGAACGACTTGTCCTTCGCTAACTCGGTGTTGTTTACCACCACTTTGGAAAACTGCGTACATACTTAACTCCGCAATAAATAGCAGACGATTCCTGATTTAACATATATGTCTGCATTGATTAATCTTATAGGGCGTGAATTTTACGCAAAATTTATGCTTGTTGCAAGCGCTGTTTAATAAAAGATCGCAAAAAGTCATAAAAAAGATCTTAGGCTAGCAATTTTCACGTTACAATAGACCTAAATTATTATTTATTTAAACAATATTTAATAGCAAAATATTGAGTACCAATATGTTAAAAAGAAAATTTTGCTACAGTGCATCCATTATTAATCGTTTAACACTTTTAATGTTTTTTTTAGGTGCTATAGCGTTATTGGCTTTGTCTTTATCAATACAAGTCGCGAATGAGACCAAAGGTAGCGCTTATATGATAAATCAATTAGGCTTGATCAGAATGAAAAGTTATCAACTTTTATCAATGATCCCCATTGAAAAACAGCACTATAACCAACTTAATATTTTTAATGATATGCCATCTTCTAAGCAATTAAAATTATTTGAACGTTACCATTTAATTGTTGAGTTTAACCAATTACAGTCTTTGTGGGTTACAGCTATTGCCCCGAAAATTAAACAAGCAAGTAATATATATGAAATAAAAAATGAAATTGATGATTTTGTTGCTCAGACCGATAAATTAGTTCATCAAATAGATCAAAAAACAGAAAATCAAATCCATTATATTTCGCAATTACAACTTGTTTTTATCATTCTCATTGCACTATTTCTTCTTGTGCAAACTTACTATTTACGTCGCTATCTTCTTGCACCATGGCGCAAATTAATTAATATGGCAGAATCGATTTCTCAACATAACTTTAGCCAACGATTCAACAGTAAAAAAACTAAAAAAAACGAATTTGATCTATTGGGACAAGCCTTCAATAAAATGGCTGAACAGATTGAATTACAGTACCAATTACTAGAAGAACGCGTCACAGAAAAAACCGCCGAATTACAACAAATCAATAAAATTTTGTCGTTTCAGTATCAAGCTATCAAACAGCTACATACATCGGATCCCTTGTGTGAACGCTTTTTAATAATACTGCGTAAACTTGAAGAATTAGTGCCATTAACACAGTTCCAAATTCGTTTTTATGAGTCAGATAATATTGAACATTATCAGCAAATCAGTTATGCCAACCAACAAAAACTCCCTTATTGCCAAAATTCAGAATGTAATGCTTGTCTTATTCCAGCAAAATCCTATCAAGAAAATGGATTTCAGCGTTATTGGTATCTTCAGGAAAAAGGAGAGAAATTTGGTATTTTATTCGCTGTACAACCCTCAAAAATGCATCTGAGTGCAGAACAAGAAAATTTAATTACCGCCTTAGTTGAGCAAATGACAACGGCACTCATGCTTGATAGACAAATAGAACAACAAAAACAATATCTATTAATGAAAGAGCGTTCAGCCATGGCAAGAGAGTTACATGACTCGATAGCACAATCGCTTTCCTGTTTAAAAATTCACCTTAGCTGCCTACAGATGCAACCCGATTTAACCTCACACACAAGTATTGATTTGCTAGCGACGATGCGTAAAGAGGTTAATATTACCTATTCTCAATTAAGAGAATTAATAACCTCTTTTCGTTTACGTCTTAACCAGACCGGTTTTTATGCTAGCTTAATGGAATTGATCGAAGAATTTAATCAAAAATTAAAATTTACCATACAAACTGAATATCAATTACCGCTTAATCTTATTAATAGCAAATATGCATTCCATCTATTGCAGTGTGTTCGCGAATCTCTAAATAATATTTATAAACATGCCAATGCCACACAAGTTAAAATAAGTTTAACTATTGATGAGAATCAAATTATTACTGTCAGCATAAAAGATAATGGAGTTGGTCTACAAAATAATACTAATCAAGATAATCATTATGGATTAATCATTATGCGTGATAGAGTTGAAATATTAAATGGCAATTTAACCATTAATAGTAAACCTAATTTGGGTACCGAAATTTTAGTAACGTTTAAAGCAACGACAATGATCCCAGTTAAAAGGATAGAAGAGTAACAAATGGAAAATATTAAAAGTTCAATATTGCTTATTGATGATCATCCCATGTTAAGAAATGGGGTAAAACAGCTAATTAACACCATCAATGATTTTGAAGTTATTGGCGAAACTGGCTCTGGTATAGAAGGCGTTAAGCTTGCACAAACGCTTGACCCTGACATTATTTTGTTAGATATCAATATGAACGATGTCAGTGGTTTAGAAATTTTACGTTATTTACGAGAAAAGAATATTTCTGCACGAATCATTATGTTTACCGTATCTGATGCCAAGGAAGATATCGTTACCGCGCTCAAAACTGGGGCTGATGGCTATTTGTTAAAAGATATGGAGCCTGAAAATCTTCTTAAAGCATTAAAAGATATTTCGGAAGGTAAAATCATCATGGATGAAGCAATTTCACATATTATTCTTGATTATATGCGTCATGGTGGTGGCTCGACTACCAATCAGAGCCATGATATTAATTTACTTACCCCAAGAGAACATGAAATATTTAATTTATTAGTCCAAGGATTATCCAATAAATTAATCGCTAAAGAGTTAGATATTGTCGAAAGCACGGTTAAAGTTCATATAAAAAGTATTTTTAAAAAGCTAAACTTTAAGTCACGTATGGAAATGACGGTATGGTATTTGCAGAGTAAAGAATAACCTTGGCAATGTATTAATGCCTATTTATATCATATATCAGCTTACGCTTTTAATTGGATAGAATATCTAATCCTAATCATTAAAAATCTTCCATAAAAACCGTTTTCTTTTACTTGATTCAATTGAAAAACAATATTTATAATCATTTAAATCAATTGAATTGATTTATTAAACAAAATTAAGAACAAAAAATTAAAAATAGGAGGAAGTTGTAAATGTCTCTATTAGTCAATGCTTACTCTACACTCACAAATCCAATAGCAATTAATTTTAGTTGTAAAAAATTAAATCAGCGTGGATTGAACTCACTAAATTTTACAGTTCACCTTAATGGTTTTATTGGCTATATTATGCAAGCAGGTGATGGTGAAATGAACTCACGTCGTTATGAACTGTATCGACATATCCAAAAAACTAATCATCAGTTTACGTTTGAGATAGAAGGAAATCAATTTGATGAACTAACGATTTGGGCTGAGCAAGCTAATGTCATTTTATTTATGCCCGACGGTACGATACGCAATCCTAACATAGACGTTTTACAAGATCCAAATGGGAAATTTGATATCAGTATTAAAATGCCTTATCCATCTGTAGCATTACAACGTAAAACAAAAACAGAGAAGTAGTTAGCAACGTTAGGATTACAGCCACTTACAAGTTTACCGCCTGTTGTTGCTGAATCTGAAGTGATACTTAGCCTCCCCTGACGAAGTAATAAAACGTACCTTGGCACTAATGTTAACCGACATTCAAGCCTAAAGCTTTCGAGAAAGTGCCCGATTAGATCCTGAAAAATTCAAAACGCGTTGTCCGTTGGGTTTTGCTGCTTTATCAAATATTGAACATGATTTTATTCACGATCCTCAACCGCAAGATGTTATGAATATAAGTTGGCGCTATGAAGCCTTATTACCACTACAATGGTCACTAAATTGGCAATCAACATTACCTTTTGCCGACACCTTTTGTGATGTATCTTCATTAGTTGAAACCGGTGTAGAAAATAGTAATCCCGAACTATCTACCTTAAGACCAACGAGTGAACTGCTAGATGCATTAGATTTAAAATACCACTTACATTGGTTAGCAAGAGATTATCGTCTTAACAATAAATCATTGCTGATAGAAATAATGGAAGGCGTCATTCAAGAAAGACAATATGCTTTAAATTGGCTAACGAATTTTGAAAATGCTGATTGAGATGATGTCGATACTCCAACCTAGATTTTTGATAAATAATGCAAAGTACATATTGTTATAAAAGACTTTTTAACAATATTATTTAGGCAAGTTGCTTGATTACAAAAGGCAAGAAAATAAAGAATTGTTTACCTTATCCTTTTCTTGCCAATTGATGCTAATTGTGAGAAAACCAGTTGAGTTTTTCTCGTAATGCCACCACCGGACCAACAATAATTAAACTCGGGCTATAAGCTTGTAAAGCTAGCTCACCAAGCTCGGATAATAAACCATCGATAACTTTTTGCTTGGTTGTGGTGCCCTCTTCAACAATAGCAACCGGCGTATCACCATTCATACCGTGTTTAATTAAATTTACTTTAATATTTTCTGCTTGTGATAATCCCATATAAAAAACCAGTGTCTGTTTTTCTGCCGCTAAGCTATGCCAATCTAGCTGAGTACCATCTTTCAAATGACCGGTAATTAAACGAACACTATGCGCATAATCACGATGAGTTAACGGTATACCACTATAGGCTGAGCATCCTGAAGCTGCGGTAATTCCTGGTATTACTGAAAAAATAATATTCGCATTGAATAATGTTTCCAGCTCCTCTCCTCCCCGACCAAAAATAAAGGGATCACCACCTTTCAGTCTGACTACTCGCAACCCTTTTTGCGCTTGCTCTAATAATATTTGGTTAATTTGTTCTTGGGGAACGCAGTGAAAACCGGGGCGTTTACCAACAAAAATGCGTTGAGCATCTCGCCGAGCAAGATTCATTATTTCATTGGATACTAATCGGTCGTAAACAATAATATCGGCTTGTTGAATTTGTTGCAGACCTTTTAATGTCAATAATCCCGGATCACCAGGACCGGCACCAACCAAAACCACTTCACCGCGATAATCAACCGGCTCTGCAAATAATTGATTAGTTAGTCTTTCAACATTTTCTGAATCATTATTAGCTACAGCTTGCGCTAATCTATCATGGCTAAATAGCTTTTCCCAAAATCGTCGCCGTTCAGTCATACTTTGGTAAGTTGCTTTTACTTTATTACGTAAATAACCTGCATATTTGGCTAATTTGCCAATATTTTGTGGCAATATCGCCTCTAATTTTTCGCGTAATAATCGTGCTAATACGGGAGCATGACCTTCGGAAGATATCGCAACCATTATAGGTGAACGATCAATAATAGACGGCATAATAAAACTAGCGCCTTTAGGTGAATCGACAACATTACAAAATATCCGACGCTTTTCTGATTCTGTGCTGACTTGTTGATTGGTTTGCGGGCAATCGGTTGCAGCAATAACTAACCATTTATTATCAAGCAGTTGGGTAATAAATTCACTTTGCACTAAAACTAGTTGCTTTTGTTTCTGCCAACAGAGAAACTGCTGAGTAAATTCGAGTGCATTAACCGTTAACTTTGCGCCTGCCTCAAGTAATAACCGAGCTTTACGCTCGGCTATTTCTCCACCGCCAACTAACAAGCAATCACGGTTTTCTAATTTACAAAATAAAGGTAAATAATCCATAGACTTTTAAAACAACCATTTATATTAATATCTTATTGAACTAAAAAAATTTTCGGTTAGCAATCCAACAACGATTAAAAACCAGCAATTTGCGCAATTAAAATCCTATTCTATACTAATTAAGGTCGCTCTGCCTTAGGTGTTGAAAACCAATATCCTAAGCCCATAAATAGTGCTCCTGACACCAAATTACCTAATGAAACCCATAATAAGTTATGACCGATTCCGCCTAACGTGTAGGCATCAGGATGATTGCCAAACCAAGAGAGTGAGAATAACGTCATATTAGCGACACTATGTTCATAACCACAAGCAATAAATGCCAGTAGGCACCACCAGATGGCAATAAATTTGGCCGTACCTTCAACTCGATTTGCCATCCAAATAGCCAAACAAACTAACCAATTACATAAAATTCCACGGAAAAATAGTGCCGTTGCCGGTGCAGATGTTTTTGCTAATGCCGCGGCATGCACCAGAGAAGTATCAGTTGTCAATAATGGACTAGCCCCCCAATAAAATAGCGCAGCGACAAAAATTGATCCCAGCAAATTGCCTAACCATGTTTGTGGTAATACACACCACATTTGGCAATGGGTAATTTTTTTTGCCTGAACGCCAAAAGTTAAAAACATGGTATGGCCAGTAAATAACTCCGAGCCGGCAATCACAACTAAAGTTAATGCTATACCAAAGGTTGCCCCCATAACTAAAGGTCTAACCGATGGATCAAGCAAATTACCTAGTGTAAAAATTAATATAATTCCTAAACCAACGTAAGCTCCTGCCATTGCAGAACTTAACCAAAATCCAATTGGGTTGGTTTTAGCTAGTCGAACGATACGTGCAGCATTAGCCGCACATTTGTTAATTGTTTCTGTATACATTTTCTATTCCTTAAGTAATTAATTAGATTTTATTTGTACAAAATCTTCGTTATCTACTTCGACCTCATAATGAGCAACAGAATAATTTTCATTTTCAAGGCAATAACCATCCTTCAAACGAAAACGTTGTTTTTTCAAAGGACTAGCTACCCACAACTCATTTTCATGTTCAGCAATAATACCTCGAGAAAGAACGCTAGCATTAGCAAAAGGGTCAATATTACTAATGGCATAAAGCTCATTGGTATTGTAGGGACGAAAAACTGCAACATGTTCTTTGCCGATTAGCGCACATATTCCTGTTTCAGGTAAAATATCTTGTAATTTACAAATAGTAATCCATTGGCTCATGATCTATTCTCCTAACATAGCTTGACGTTCTTCAAAAGTAGCGGGGCGATGTTGATCGCGCTCAGGCACAAATTGAATATTATCATCACGTTTAGAACTATTAACAAAATGGGCAAAACGGATTTGTGCTTCAGGGGTATCCACGGTTTCTTTCCATTCACAGACAACTAATTTGCGAATCCGTGTCATCTCTTTTTCTAGTTCG
Organism: Gilliamella sp. LMG 34361; assembly: GCF_984569075.1. NCBI lineage: Bacteria > Pseudomonadati > Pseudomonadota > Gammaproteobacteria > Orbales > Orbaceae > Gilliamella > Gilliamella sp. LMG 34361. Next base: position 32,965 of record NZ_OZ474903.1, read on the forward strand.
GCATTAATACCTAACTTGTCATCAATAATCACGCTACGTAAATAATCGATTCCTCCTTCAAGATTCTCAAACCAAACGGAAGTTCGTTGTAATTTATCAGCAGTGCGAATATAGAACATGATAAAACGATCCAAATAACGTATAAGCGTCTCTTTATCTAAATCCGCAGCAAGTAAATCAGCATGACGAGGCTTCATACCACCATTACCACAAACATAGAGATTCCAACCTTTTTCGGTAGCAATAACACCAATATCTTTACCTTGTGCCTCCGCACACTCCCGAGTACAACCTGAAACACCCAGTTTAAATTTATGAGGTGCTCGAATACCTTTATAACGATTTTCTAATTCAACGCCAAAACCAACACTATCGCCAACACCAAAACGGCACCAAGTACTACCCACACACGTTTTAGCCATACGTAACGCCTTCGCATAGGCATGACCACTTTCAAAACCAGCGGCTATTAGCTCTTTCCAAATCGCCGGAAGATCGTCTTTTTGCGCACCAAATAAACCAATCCGTTGAGACCCGGTAATTTTCGAATACAGATTGTATTTCCTAGCAATTTGTCCTATGGCAATTAAACCTTCAGGGGTAATTTCTCCACCAGCACTACGCGGAATAACTGAATAAGTACCATTTTTTTGGATATTACCTAAAAAAATATCATTACTATCTTGTAACGGCACAAGATCAGGTTTAAGAATATAATTATTCCAACATGACGCTAATATGGAACCGACTGTTGGTTTACAAACTTCACAGCCATAACCGGTACCATGTTTTTTTATCACTTCATCAAAAGATGTTAATCCTTCTACACGAACTAAATGAAAAAGTTCTTGGCGAGAATAGTTAAAATGCTCACAAAGCGCATGGCTTACTTCGATACCTTGTTTCGCTAACTCCAAATTGATGATTTGTGTTACTAACGGAATACAACCACCACAGCCAGTTCCCGCTTTGGTTTCAGCTTTAATTGCAGCGACAGTATGACAACCAGCATGAATAGCCTGAACAATTTTCGCTTTCGTCACATCAAAACAAGAACAAATTTGTGCGCTATCCGGTAATGCATCCGCGCCTAATGCAGGTTTAGCGCCGGCGTGAGAAGGTAAAATTAAGCTATCTGGATGTTCTGGCAAATCCATATTATTAAGCATTAATTGTAATAAATTACTATAGTCTGATGTATCACCGACCAAGACAGCGCCAAGCAATTTACTATTATCATTTGAAACCACTAATTTTTTATAGACCGGAATATTTTCGTCTAAGTAAACATAACTCCGGCAACCGAGCGTCTTCGCTTTGGCATCACCAATACTGCCAACATCGACGCCCAATAATTTAAGTTTAGCGCTCATATCAGCGCCTTCAAATTTAGCATTTTCGCCGCTCAAATGGGCTAAAGCGACCTGTGCCATTTTGTATCCTGGGGCTACAAGGCCATAAACTTTACCTTGCCAACAAGCGCATTCGCCAATAGCATAAATATCCGGATCGGATGTTTGGCAATAATCATTAACAACAATCCCGCCACGCGGGCCAATATCGAGCTCACATGCTTTAGCTAATTGATCGCTAGGTCGAATACCGGTAGAAAAAACAATAAAATCAATTTTAAGTGATGAACCATCAGCAAATTGCATAATTTTACCTGATGGAGTATGAATAATTTCTTGGGTATTTTTACTGGTATGAACACCAACCCCCATCGCCTCAATTTTTCGACGTAATTGCTCACCGCCCATCGCATCAAGTTGTTCCGCCATGAGTACTGGTGCAAATTCAACAACATGCGTCTCAATACCTAAATTCTTAAGCGCTCCGGCAGCTTCCAGCCCTAGCAACCCACCACCAACAACAGCGCCGGTTTTACAATTGCTAGCACAATCACGAATAGCATCAAGATCTTCAATAGTACGATAAACAAAACAATTCGCACCATCGGCACCTTTAATTGGTGGTACCCATGGATAAGATCCAGTTGCAATAATCAACTTATCATAAGGAACTATACGCCCTGTTTGTGAATGCACTTCTTTACATTGTCGGTTAATTAAAGTAACCGGCTCATTAAGTAAGATATTTATATCATTTTCTTGATATAAACCTTCTCGAACTAAAGATAATGCTTCTGCGCTATGGCCTGAGAAATAGGAAGAGAGATGAACACGATCGTAAGCAACTCTTGGTTCTTGGCAAAAAATAGTGATGTTGAACTTATCTGCCTGCATTTTATCGATAATTTCTTCGACAAAACGATGTCCAACCATCCCATTGCCAATAATGACGAGATTGGTTTTACTCATAAAAAGCTCCAAATATATTTTTAATTCAATTAGTTAATTTTTATCTATTTGATATTTTAAGGAACTTTAAACAGAATATAATTACCCTCAAGAATTACCACTTTAGTGGTAGTCAAAATTATAATTTTGAAAACAATAAGTTATCCATTTTTACCATTTTGATATCAAAAATATATTAGTAGATTAGTGTGATAAACATCTCAAATCCCTAATAAAAAAAGATTGCCAATTAGGGTTAAACTAGTATAATTAGCCGACTAAATAAATTAGGTAATAACAATTGAACTACAATTCAAGAATACTTCCTTCACGCGAAACTTTAGCAAAAGCGCAAAGATTTAATGATGAAATTATCGAGGTTTCAGGCGTTGATCTGGTCTTAAGTTTAATCACCACCGCCGATTTAATTCGATCAAATATCTATGCGCAACTGGCAAAAGATTATGATGTATCAGAAGGAAAATTTGCGTTACTCATGTCACTGTATAGTGAAGGTGAAACCTGCGCTAGCGAGCTAGCATTGAGAGTGGGGGTGACGCCTGCAACCGTTTCGGTAATGGTAAAACGAATGTTAGCCGCACCAGATCCCTTGATATCCATGACCAAAAGTGGAGAAGATGGCCGTTCTCGACTAATCACGCTTACCGCAACCGGTGTAACGCTTATCCAAAAAGCATTACCTAATCACTTAAAATCGATTCGTGCTTTTGCTCAGGTTTTAAATCCACAAGAGCAGGAATCCTTAATTGCAATGTTACGCAAGCTATTGCGCAAATAATTGCCATTAATCACCAATCATCATAGTGTTTTAACCATATACTTAGCTGACTAAATAAATGAAAAATAAACTAAACTTAATTTCAAATTTACCCAAAAACATTAAAATTCCTGCTATATTCTTGTTACTACTTTTAGTTGGATCAACGTTAATTTGTCTTGGTTCAAGAAACGATGCGGTAACTGTGGCTAAAAGTATCAAATCAGGGGTATTAACTGCTGATGAAATCAATGTTGCCTTCCAAAATGTAGGCGGCAAAGTTGTTAAACGCTTTGTTCAAGAATCACAATTTGTCAAAAAAGGTGATCCACTAATGCAACTTGAAGACGTTGATACTCAGCTATCAATAGATCGTTTACAAGCGCTAGTTGATAGTCAAACCGCCGCCGTTAAACAAGAACAAGCGGCTATTGAAATCACTGAAAATGAAACGAATCTCAATGAATTATCTACATGGCGCAAAATAGAAGAAGTCAAAGCTAATTTAGAAGCAGCAATCTCTTCTCGGGATTTAGCTAATACTGAATTTCAACGCCATACTCAATTAAGAAAAACTGGTGGAACCTCACAATCACAACTTGATGCAGCCCGTAATGCCTACATTAGTTCCAAAATGCTCGTCGTACAAATTGAAAGTCAACTTTCAACATTGATGATTGGAGCAACACCTGAACAAATCGCGCAGTTTGAACAAACTAGAAATGCGACAGGTATGACATTGCAGTCCATCACAATTGCTAGACAAAAACTGCAAAATCGCCAAAATCAGCTTGCTCAAATTCGTGCTCAACTAGCACAAGCCGAAGCAGATTTAAAACAACTAAAAGTAAACTACAGTCGGCTTACCTTAGTTGCACCCGAAGATGGCAAAGTGTTAAAACTCATGTTTGAAGATGGAGAAATGGTTCCAGCTGGTGCACCTGCAGTACTGTTAGAAACCGATCGTAAATATGTTGATATCTATGTTAATGAAAAAATGGTTAATGATTATCAACCGGGTACAAAAGTAAAAGCTAATGTTATTGCTCTGGACGAAACCGTAAAAGGTACAGTTCGATTTGCTACAGCTGCGCCTTCATTTGCTGACTTACGCATGACACGTGAACGAGGGCAAGCTGATTTAACATCTTACCAAGTCAGAATTTATGTTGAATCTATCCCACATCTATTAACTGGTATGACAATTGAGGTTGATCAATGATGCGACAAAACATCATTAAATCTATGCTTGAAGAGCTTGATGCTATGTTATCAGGCCACTTCATCCCTTATTATAAAGTGTGCTTGGGTTTAGCCGCTATCGTATCGCTTGTGTTTTCAATAGTACTAAGCCATGGTTCGGTTTTCGAAGGAAAGATCGCGGTTATTGATCTTGATGGTTCTAATTATTCAACTGAATTAATCAGCAAGGTGAATACCTCACCATTTATCGAAATAACAGAAGTGATTCGTTCACCAGTTAATCCAATTACCTTAGTTTCGCACGATCGTAATTTAGGCGTGCTATATATTCCCAAAGGACTGGAAAAATCTTTAAAGAAAGGTGATCAATCTGTTAAATTGGGTTATTTTGCTGATGATTCAAACGACGCACAAAATGCCAAAGTAATGCAAAGCCTTAATGAAATTATCCCTGAATCAGGTGCAGAGCTGAGCGTTGGTAAAGTTGCGGCATTAGGACTTGGAAGAGAAGCAACCGAAGCAACCCTATCACCAATGCAATTAAAAACAAGAACTATGTTTAATCCGTCTAGTTCATCAACAATATCCACTATTATCTATTTCGTTTACTTTTTTTCGTCATTAACGTATGGATTAACCTCATTGATGATCATTGGTCGATTAAAAACTATGGGTATGTGGAATACAGTAATAGAGCGAGGTTTCCTACCGCTATTAGCTAGAACGGTGCCTTATGCTCTATTTTATACCACAGCTTTAACCTTAATTACCGCAATACTGGTTTTATTTGGACAATTACGCTTTGATGGTAACTACTTCACTTTCGTGCCAAGCGTATTTATGACAGGACTTGCTTTTGGTTGGTTGGGTTTCCTATTATCTTGGAATACCCATCATCCAGGTGAAGGGGCCAGCAGAATGATTTTCCTTGTTCCTCCAGGATTTATTATGGGGGGCTCAACCATGGCGGTAGGCATTATGCCAATTTGGGCATTTTATGCCAGCCACGCCTTTCCATTAGTTTGGCTATTTCGCTTCTTCCGAGATATCGGTATACGGGGGCGTTCATTTGTAGATATGCTATCAACATATGGGATCTTTATTATCTATTTAACCGTTATTGCATTTATCGTAATGCTATTTGTTAATCGAATTAAAAATAGCCAGTCAGAATAAATAATAACCTCATAAATTATTGAAACACCAATCGGTGTTTCAATATCAGTATCAAACGCTGTATTCTCTTAATTATAATTTTCGATTAACAATCTTATAATCAATGAAATTTACAAATTTGTGACATAGATCACTCTAAACAGTGAAAGCGGATATTTTTTTATTGTTTAGTTATCTTTCTTTTATATGATTTCTCTTTTAAGTTAAAAATTTGAATAATAACATTAATATTCTTTTTACTGCTTATCTTTCACATTGAAAGCTTTCGTTTTATTTTAAATGGAAATAATATTTCAATTTTTTCTTACCTAACCAATTTTGTGACCTATCTATCATTTTTCGATCTCTTATCTATGTTTAAATTTAATAAAGAAACAAAAGTCAAATGAGTGGCAGAAAATGAATAAAGAAATAATCAACACTTTACAACGTAGAGAAAAAATTATTCATTTACTTGATACAGAGAATACCGTATCAGTTAACAAATTAAGTAAATTATTTAAAGTATCAAGCGTTACCATCCGAAACGATTTAAGACACCTTGAAGAAAAAGGTTGTATATTGCGCTGTTATGGTGGCGCAATGTTAAATAAATCCTTTGCTTTAGATAAGCCATTATTAGACAAAAGCCGTATCAATTCGAACATTAAAAATAAAATTGCCCAGCGAGCAGCTGAAATGGTTAATGATGGAAACCGAATCATTCTCGATTCAGGATCGACAACAGCAGCTATGGTTCCCTATTTACGTAACAAAAAAAACTTAATTGTCTTTACTAACGCAGTAAATATTGCCTATGAATTATCAAATAATAATGACATAGAAGTAATTATTGCTGGTGGGAACATCAGAAAAAAAGCTTACTCTATTTCTGGTCCTACAGTAGAACAACAATTAAGAATGTACCATTTTGACAAGCTTTTTTTAGGTGTTGATGGTTTTGATCTAAATGCTGGTATTACTACACCAAACTTCGGTGAAGCCAATGTCAATAAGGTAATGTGTCAAGTTTCAGAGCAAATTATCGCAATGACTGACTCAACAAAATTCGGTCGTAAAAGTTTCTGCACAATAGAAAACGTTAATCCGATTAAAACAATAATCACTGACAGCAAAATTCCCAAAGATTATCTAGAGCAATTACATACATTAGGAATAAATGTAGTAATTGTCGATTTTTAAACTTATAGATTTATTGAAACGAAAAAAGGATGTAGTTTATGCAAAAATATTTAAATTATTCATTAGATTGGTTAGAGCAACGCAAAGCTCAACATACGGCAAAAGAGATTTGTCAACAACCGCAAATTTGGCGAAATTTATGGCAAATCATCGCTCAACAACAAAATCAATTACAGTCATTTTTACAACCCTTACTTTCCGACCCAAATTTAGAAATAATCTTAACCGGAGCTGGCTCGTCCGCTTTTGGTGGTGTTGCTCTCGCCCCGTGGTTAAGAGAACATACTCATCGAAATGTTTATGCCTATGGCACAACTGAAATTGTTGCTGACCCACTACAATATTTTACACCAAATAAAAAAACGTTAGTGGTGTCATTTGCTCGTTCAGGTAATAGTCCGGAAAGTGTGGCAGCAGTTAAATTAGCCGATCAATTAATTTCTGATTGTTATCACTTATTTTTAATATGTAATCCCAACTGTGCTTTAAGCGATTATGCAACTAATAACAATTCATCAAACCGTATTTTTCAACTGGTTATGCCAGAAGGTGCTCATGATTTAGGTTTTGCTATGACCTCAAGTATTAGTAGTATGATGCTGGCTGCATTACTCCTTTTGGGTAATATTGATCAAGTGATCGCACATGAGGCAATAATGGAAATTGCTAGTATCTGTGAACAAAAAATAGCAAGCTGGCAAGAAATAACCAAACAATTAGCCCATAAAAACCATCAAAGAGTTATCTATGTTGGTAGTAGCTGTTTTACTGGTATTGCCCAAGAGTCTGCATTAAAAATTCTTGAATTAACAGCGGGTAAAATAGCCTCTCGATTCGATTCTATTTTAGGGCTACGCCACGGTCCTAAATTCATGATTAATTCACAAAGCTTAGTTGTCTGTTTCTTCTCTAACGATCATTATATCCATCAATATGATACTGATTTGTTTGATGAATTAGTTCATGACCATATTGCAACAGATGTGTTTGCACTCAGTGGAAAAAATAGTGGCAATAAACAAAATATCCTTGCATTAAATAGTAATTTAGCCGATTGCTGGCTCATCTTTCCATATCTGGTTTTTGCCCAGATGCTCGCATTCGAGAAATCATTAAGTAATGGTTTAACACCGGATAATCCTTGCCCAACAGGTGAAGTTAACCGAGTGGTTAAAGGCGTTACTATTTATCCATTTAATTAAATTTAAAGTATCCCATTATCACAAAAAGAAGGATGTAAAACATATGAGCACGCCTAATATTCTTATGACACGTATTGATAATCGTTTAGTTCATGGTCAAGTTGGCGTAACTTGGGTTAATGCACTTGGTGCGAACCTATTATTAGTCGCCAATGACAGTGCTTCGCAAGATCCCGTACAACAAAATCTAATGGATATGGTTATCGCCGAAGGGATTCAAACTCGTTATTTTACCTTACAAAAAACCATCGATATTATTGGCAAAGCATCAGAAAGACAAAAAATTTTTATTGTCTGTAAAACACCACAAGATGTATTAACCCTCGTTAAAGGTGGTGTACCAATCAAATTTGTCAATGTTGGTAATATGCATTTTTCCGAGGGTAAAAAACAAATTCATAAAACCGTTTCAGTTGATGAATCAGATATTGCAGCATTTAAAGAACTTGAACAATTAGGCATAACTTGTGAGATCCGCCGAGTACCTGATGAAGCTGGTGAAAAAATAACGGATTTAATCAATCTATCTTAACTCGAGGGAGCATACTATGTTAATGGATGCATTATTAATTGGGCTTCTAGCCGGTATAGCTGGCGTAGATTTATTTGATGGCCTGACTCATTTACACAGACCGATCGTAATAGGACCGTTAGTTGGATTCATTTTAGGCGATATTACAACCGGTTTATATGTTGGAGGTTCATTAGAACTGGTATGGATGGGAATGGTACCGTTAGCAGGAGCACAACCACCTAATGTGGTTATCGGTGGTGTGATTGGCACCAGTTTTGCAATCTTAACTCATGCAGATCCTAAAGTTGCAATAGGTATTGCCGTACCATTTGCTATTGCAGTACAAGGATGTATCACTATTTTATTCACCATATACTCACCAATGATGCATAAATGTGATCGCTTCGTTGATCAACTCAATTTTAAAGGAATTGAATGGGTTAACTATCTTGGCATGATTATTCTTTTTGGTTTCTATTTTATTGTTGCTTTCTTACCTATCTACTTTGGTGCTGACGCAGCAACAGCACTAGTTAAAAAATCACCGCAATGGTTGCTTGATGGTCTTAGTGTTGCTGGTGGTATGATGCCGGCCATCGGTTTTGCAATGTTAATGAAAATTATGATGAAGAAAACCTATATTGCTTATTTCATTTTAGGTTTTCTTGGTGTGACTTTCCTTAATTTACCAATTTTAGCGATTGCATTAGGCGCGCTAGCTATAGCAATGATTGATTTCTTTAATTATGGCCGTGAAAACAACGATAGTAACAAGCCAGTAAGCTCAGATTCAATGGAGGTGGAAGATGGAATTTAATAACGATCACGATAAAAAAATGGCCGAGAAAGAAGCAAAACGTATGGAACAAGCATTAGCGACAAGCAAAGCCACAGCCGATACTTTTTATGATCAAAGCCAAGATGTAACACTAACCAAAGGTGATATTAACCGAATGGCATTTCGTTCTCTTGCTTTACAAGCGTCATTCAACTATGAACGTATGCAAGCTGGAGGTTGGCTTTATACTATCTTACCAGCATTACGTAAAATACATAAAAACCAAGATGATCTTAAAAATTCGATGCATATGCATATGGAATTTATTAATGTCCATCCTTTTGACGCCACTTTCCTTTCTGGGTTAGTTCTTGCCATGGAGAGAGGCAAAGAAAATATTTCAACTATACGCGCGGTGAAAGTCGCTTTAATGGGACCATTAGGTGGAATCGGTGACGCATTATTTTGGTTAACTTTACTACCAATATGCGCTGGAATTGGAGCATCATTAGCCTTAGAAGGTAGCTTTTTTGGACCAATAATTTTCCTACTAATGTTTAATATTGTGCATTTTGGTTTACGTTTTGGTTTAGCTCATTATGGTTATCATGCCGGTACCAGTGCTTTACCTTTATTAAAAACACACACAAAACGTATCTCACATGCTGCATCTATAATTGGTATGACGGTAATAGGCGCATTAGTTGCCTCATATGTACATTTATCTACACCGTTAGAAATAAATGCAGGACAGGCTCATGTTGCGCTACAAGCTGATGTATTAGATAAATTGATGCCCAATATATTACCACTTGGTTTTACCTTAATTGTTTATAGTTTAATGAAACGTAATTTCTCACCAGTAAAATTAATTGGATTAACCGTTATTATTGGTGTTGTAGGTAAATTAGTTGGATTTTTATAGAGGAAATTATGTTAGGGATAATATTAACCGGCCACGGTAGCTTTGCTACCGGGCTTTACGAAGCCGCCACCCAAATTATTGGTAAACAACCACAATTTACGGCTATAAATTTTCCTGATGGTATGAGTAGCGAACAATTAGAGGAACAATTGCACCAAGCATTTCAGGAAACTAATTGTGGTGACGGCGTTTTATTTTTAACTGATATTGTCGGTGGTTCACCATTTCGATTAGCGGCGGTTCTAAGTTATCAACACAAAAATATTGAAGTAATTAGCGGTGTTAATATGCCGCTGTTACTTGAAATTTTGTTACTACGTGAAAATTTAGATATCACAACCATTCGTCAAGAAACTATTGAAAATGGTAGACAAACAATAACTAGCTTATGGCATGAACATCAAAAACAGTCAACTATTGATAAGGAATGTTCTGATGGAATTTAAACAAATTTGTGCTCAAAAGGTTTTAACACCTGTTGGTTGGATTGATAATGCAATTATCAGTATTAATAATGGAAAAATTATTGATATTCAGCCTAATGATAAACCTTGTATGAACCAAATAAAACTGTTACCAGCGCTCATAGATACTCATATTCATGGTGTTATGGACGCTGACACTATGGATGCTACTCATGAATCATTAAATACCATAAGCTGTTTTTTAGCAAAACACGGAGTGGGTGCTTTTTTAGCAACAACAGTAACTGAAAGTTATGAAAAGATTGAAGCAGCATTAATACAAGTCAAAAACAGTATAAAAAAAGGCGTTTCAGGCGCAACAATATTAGGTTCGTATTTAGAAGGACCTTTTTTTAGTGATATACATAAGGGCGCTCATCCTGAAGAGTTTCTATGCGCACCTGATCGTGCAATAATTGAAAAATGGTTATCATTGGCTGAAGGGACATTAAAATGCATTGCTTTAGCACCAGAATACCCAAATACCCTCGCTATTATCAAATGGCTAAATGAACAAAATATCCGTGTTATGTTAGGTCATACTAATGCCGACTATCAAACAATTAAAGATGCAATATTAGCTGGTGCCAGCGGCGTGGTACATTGCTATAACGGTATGTCCGGATTACATCATAGACAACCAGGCGTTGTTGGTGCAGCATTTAGTATCGACAACTGTCAAACCGAAATTATCGCCGATGGACATCATGTTCATCCAGCTGCGATTAACATCGCCCATAAATGTTGTGGAAAAAATCTGTTACTAATTACTGATGCGATGCAAGCAACGGGGATGCCAAATGGCGATTATTATCTAGGTAAATTACAAGTACATATGCAAGATGGTGTTGTTCGGACTAACAATGGTGGTTTAGCTGGTAGCACGTTGACCCTTGAGCGTGCGGTAACTAATTTTGCTGATTATACTAATATACCTTTCGAACAGGCTTGGTTACATGGTAGTTATTATCCAGCTAAAGCATTAGGGATTGATGATACTTTAGGTAGTATTGCGCCAAACAAATTAGCCAATTTAGTATTATTAAATGATGATAATCAGATTGTTGCAACCATTATAAATGGTCATGTTGTTTATAAATCATCCGCTGATCTTAGCAAGGTTTTAGTTTAACAATCTGTTTTCTTTTGTTTTATGCTATTAAAGTTGATGAGTATATAGAATAAAAACAGACTATTTAATTAAAGGAATTACTACTCACCTGCCACTCATAACAGAAATCGAAAGGTGATCTTATCTCGTCAAACAATATTTAAAAGGATGTTTATTTATGAAAAAACTAAAAATAATATTAGGTTTATCTTTGGTTTTCTCTTTTTCGGCACCAGCAATAGAAACATTAGATAATTATACCTTAGAACAAGTTGTCGTATTTAGCCGACATGGTTTAAGAGCCCCACTTTCCAGTCCAACAAGCACTCTTGGTAAAATTACCCCCAATCAATGGCCACAATGGGATACTCCTGCCAGTTATTTGACGACACGTGGCGGGGTATTAGAAAGCTATTTTGGTCATTACTTTAGTGAATGGTTGGTTGATAATAAACTTTTAACCGAAAATACCTGCCCGAGTGAAAATGAGGTGTATATGTACACCAACAGTTTACAACGTACTATCGCAACCGGCCAGTACTTTACAGTTGGCGCTTTTCCTGGTTGTATTGTACCAATTATTCATAAGGAAAAATTAGGTACTATGGATCCAGTGTTTTTTCCTGTGATTAGTGATGATAACCTGGAGTTTAAACAAGCGGCAATCACTTCAATCAACCAAACAGCTAACGCAAAAGGTATTGAAGGGTTAAATCAGAAACTTAATAACACCTATCGAGATCTGTCTAATATTATAAATTATACCCAATCAACTAATTGTTTGACCGATAAACAGTGTGATTTTAGCGAATTACCAACCAAACTTATTATTGAAAAAGGCAAAGAGCCCGGCATAACTGGTCCTCTTCGAACTGGAACATCAATCGCTGATGCCTTTATTTTACAATATTATGAAGGCGCTCCATTGCAAGATATTGCTTGGGGAAAAATAAAAAATAATAAACAATTTGAACAATTAGTTGCTATAAAAGAATATTACAATACCGTTTTATTTGGTTCACCCGTTATTGCAAAACAGGTTGCCGCCAATTTAATTAACTATATTAATCAAACTTTCTCAGAAAAAAATCATACCAAATTTACATTTTTAGTCGGTCATGATTCTAATGTGGCATCTTTATTTGCAGCATTAAAAATTAAATCTTATACACTCCCCGATCAATTTGAAACCACACCAATTGGTGGCAAAATAGTATTCCAAAAATGGCGTAATAATCAAAGTGGCGAAGCATTGATGAAAATTGAATATTTTTATCAATCAACTGAACAAATCCGCAATTTGAGCCAATTAAATCGTAGCAATCCACCCCATAAAGTAACATTAGCAATGGAAAATTGTCCAATTAACACTTTAGGTTTTTGTTCATTTTCAACCTTTAAACAAATCATCGGTAATATAAATTAATAATGGATAACACCGTTGATAATATGTTCAAATTAAGCAAATATTGAACATATTATCAACAATTACTCAATAAGATATTTGCTGATTCAGATGTGATTAAATAAAGTAATAAATTTACTAATCATACTTCATACCTTATTTTTCAAAATTTCAAAATTGTTCTGGTTTAATTTATTGATAACTAACTCGTCAAAAGAATTGATATTTAACATAGGATTATCATCAAGTGAGTTAGGAGTCTTAACAGTAATAATTTGACAATTCGCATTAAATGCTGATTCAATGCCCGCTTTAGAATCTTCAAAAACAATACACTCATCAGCAGGCAACCCGAGTAAATCTGCACCTTGTAGATAGCCATCAGGCGCAGGCTTTGTTTTAAAAACCATTTCACCGGTAATAAAAACTTTCGGTTTAGCTACATTGAGAATAGCAAAGCGAGAATCCGCTACTTTTTTGGTACCAGAGGTTACAATTCCCCAAGGAATATTAAGTGAAGATAACTGTTGTAAGAAATGACTTGCACCAGATATTTCATCAATATCTTTGATATCTTGAGCCTCTAATTGTTCCAGCCAATGATACTCTTGTGCGATAAAACTTTCTGGCTTATTAGGTAAGAATAGTTTTATATTATCGATAGCTTTACGGCCATGAATGGTTTTTAATACATAGGAATGATTAAGTTGGTGGCGCTCGGCAAAGCCTAACCAGCAGCGTTCAACTGCTGGTAATGAGTTAACTAATGTACCATCTAAATCAAATAAAATACCCTTTGCTTGCATATTATAATTTACCTGCACTGCCACAAATGCGAATTTTTTCTTCAACTATTTTCTTCATCGCTGCTTTAGCCGGTTGCATATAGTGTCTTGGATCATTAGCATCTGGATGTTCTTTAAAGTCTTGTTTTAAAGCATCAGAGAACGCAATTTTTAATTCTGTTGCGACATTTACTTTACAAATTCCTAATGAGATAGATTTTTTGACCATTTCCTCTGGAATGCCGGAAGCACCATGTAAAACTAAAGGAATATCAACTTTATCTCGAATTTTTGCTAATCGTTGAAAATCAAGTTTAGGTTCTCCTTTATATAATCCATGAGCAGAGCCAATCGCTACCGCTAATGAATCAATACCGGTTCTTTCAACATACTCTTTAGCAGCATCAGGATCGGTGAAAGCGCTTTGTTTATCATCGACAATCAAATCATCTTCTTGTCCACCTAGACGACCAAGTTCGGCTTCAACACTTGCATTATATTTATGGCTAAAAGCGACCATTTTCTTTACTATATTAATATTCTCTTCAAATGGATAATGAGAAGCATCAATCATAATTGAACGAATACCTGCTTCGATTTTAGATTCAATATCACTCAAATTTTCATGATGATCTAAATGCAAAGCAAATGGGAAATGATGAATCTCAGCGGCTTTTTTACAGATACTAATTAAATATGGTGTACCAGCATAATTATAGGTAGCTGGTGTTGCAGCAAGTATAACCGGTGATCCTAATTCTTTAGCAGTATCAACCACAACTTGAATTGTTTCAAGATTATGAATATTAAACGCAGGAACAGCATACTGCTCACGTTGAGCTTTTTTCAACATTTCTTGGCTGGAAATAAGATACATAATTTACTCCTAATTAAAATTTTAAATAATTTTTTTAACTTCAACTTGTTGATAATATTTATGGTAGTTATTCATATTAACAAACCCAGTTTGAGCTTCCATGGCATTTAGCATTCCCATAGTCATGGCACGTTTTAACATAACGTCTATTGATTCATTTTCATGTAGGCTGACCGCAAGCCCTGCTAAAGTGATATCACCAGAACCTACTGGATTAACAACATTGATTTTCGGGATGGAAACTTGGTAATAGTGATTAAAACAACGAGCAAAAGCACCATTTTTACCTAATGAAATAACAATCAAAGGGATATCAACAAGAGTATCGTGTTCAAGTGCTTTTATTAATGAATGACTATCATTAACATCTATATCCATCTGAATAATCTGTTTTAATTCTTCTTGATTGGGTTTTATTAAATAAGGTTTATATTGAGATTTCAGTGTGGCTAGCAACATTTGTCCTGAAGAATCAAGCAAAACAGGTATTTGATATTTATTTGCTAGCTCAATTAGATTGACGTAGAAATTGACGGGAAAACCCTGAGGCAATGATCCTGAAATTGTAATAATTTTTACATGATTGAGTAACTTTCTATAATTTTGTAAGAATTGCTCAACATCATCATTATCTAACCTAGGACCTGCTTCTAGAATCTCGGTTTGATTACCTTCGTGTAAAATTGCAATGCAATTTCTTGATTCTTTTTGTGTTACATAAAAGTTATAAGCTATTTTGTCTTCATCTAACTGCTCTTGAATAAATTTACCGGTAGTTCCACCAATAATCCCTGTCGCCAAAACAGGAATATTTGAAAAATTTATTCCTCGCGTAACATTAAGACCTTTTCCACCAGCTGTTTTACTTACATTTGATACTCGATTAATATCATTAATAACTAATTTATCTAAAGAGTATGAAATATCGACAGATGGATTCATCGTAATTGTTAATATCATTTTCTCACCTACCCATTTACATCGTTGTGAGAAATAACAATCTTAAATGATCTTGACTTTCAAATATGGTCAATATCGTGTTGAATTACGATTTATTATTTCACCCAATATTTGTGATCAATATTAAAAAAGATATAAAAATCGACAATGAAACGATTAAACTGCTATCAAATTAATGCCTTGCTTTTCGAATTCTTGTTTGTATTTACTATCTACACTAGTATCTGTGATGATGACATCAAGTTTGTTCAGTGGTAATACAATATTGATACCATTACGCCCAAATTTAGATGAATCCAAAACAGCAACGACTTTCTTTGCAACATTCGCCATTACACTGCTAATTGTATAACCTTCATTAAATGTTGTTATTCCTCTTTGTGCATCAATACCATCTGCACCGACAAATAAAATATCAGCTGATATACCATCTAAAGATTGTTCGGCAATTTTTCCATGAAAAGAGCGGGTTTTATGTCTAAGTGTACCACCACAAATTAATAACATAATGTCACTATTATCAGATAATATAAAAGCAGAGGTAAGGCTATTGGTAATGACTGTAATGTGTTTAAGTTTTACCAATTCTTCTGCTATCAACATAGTTGTACTACCACTATCTAAGATAATAATATCACCTTCTTTCACTTGTTTAACTGCCTCTAAAGCAATACGTTTTTTGGCCTCAATAAATCGCTGATAACGTTCTTCTAATTGCAGTTCTTTAAATGATTTAATATCATCGTTATCTATAATTTTGGTTGCACCGCCATGAAATCGAGTAAGCACTCCTTGTTTTTCCAGTAATCGAAGATCTGTCCTTATGGTCACTTCAGAAACATCATATTTCTTGGATAAATCACACACCAACACGGTACTGTTCATATTAAGAAGTTCTATTATTTCTTGGCGTCTTTCACTTGCATTCATAATATTTCCTTTTTCGAAATTATTTCAGCAGTGTATAACAAACAAAATCAAAAGATAAGTTTTCATTTTCAACGATTAAATTAAATCAAAAACTACATACAATTTAGTAATATCTTCCCATTCATAGGATGACCATTTAATTCGGTAACTTGTTTAATAAACGCATCAAAGTCACCAATGCTTGTTATAAGTGGTTCAAGTTTTATTTTTCCTTCAAGGAAAAATTGGCTCACAAGTTGCCATTCCTTACCCGGCCAAGGTGCAGAATAATTCATCCAGCTCCCCAAAATGTGCAATTCTTTTCTTAAAATTAATCCGAAGGTTTTTTCAGAAAGTGTAACGTCATTATGTAAAGTACCAACTAAACCAATTTTTGCTCTAGGGCCTGCTATCTCAATGGCTAACTTAACGGTAGCAGGTGAACCAGCAGTTTCTAGAACAACTTGCTCAAATCGATTTATTGATAGCCCCTGATATATTTCTTCTGCACTAAGATTTTTAGAATTGTAAACTTGATCGGCACCTAATGATTTAGCAAGATCTAAACGAGCATCATTGATATCAACAACGGCTATTGATTTAGCTCCCATGGCTTTGGCACATTGCATAGCAAGTAACCCAATTGTTCCGCCGCCGACTATAATGACATTTTTATCTCTGCAACCATCCGCTAATAAAATAGCGTGCATTCCAACAGTCATTGGTTCAAAGAAAGCCCCTTCAAGAGGGGTTACACCTTTTGGTAATTTGAAGGCATTGTTTTTATTTAATACAATATATTGAGCAAAACCACCACTGATTCTTGAGCCTACAAACGTGTAATTTTTACAAAGTGAATAATAATGTTTTTGGCACTCATCACATTCAAAACAAGGTAATAAAGGTACACAAGAGATTAAATCACCAATAGCAAATTCTGTAACATCACTACCAATTTCCGTTACTGTACCACTAAACTCATGACCGAGAGTTATCGGATAATAGTGAGCGCCTTGATGAAATATTCTTGGAATATCTGAACCACATAGTCCAGAATAAGCCACTTTTACTAAAATTTGATTTGAAGATGTTATTTTGGGTTTTTCCATTTCTATAACAGATAAATTACCCCCATCATTAACGATAACTACTTTCATTTTTTTTCCTTATAGCTAATAAATGATGTTTGTTTATGGCTTTCACTGGTTTTCCAGTGAAAGCTTGCAAATGACATATTTATTGATTGTGGTTAAATTGTTTCAAGTTATTTAGTCCATTTATTCTTTAACTGATGATTGATATTTACGCGCCCTTTTCCATGTCAAAAATAAACACAATAGATAAAATAATCCAATAGAGGCAAAGCCTATAGGTTGTTTTAAATTAACAAGTTGAACCATAATATAAGTAATCGGTGATCCACCTTGATCCATTGCACCAACCAAAATATTATTACCATCAGTAATAGTACCGGCATTAACTGCCAATTGTGTGGTTAATGGGATCATTTGTGTCGCAATCCATAATGTAATGGCAATAATGATTGCACCCGAAATAATAATTCTAAATAAATTCCCTTGATGAATAGCCACCCCCATAGCAACAAAAAAGCCAATGGTTGCTAAGTCACCGAATGGTAAAACCTCATTACCAGGTAGGATAATGGCAATAAAAATACTTAGAGGAATAAAGATTAAACTTGCTGAAACAACTGTTGAATGACCTAATAATAAGGCAGGATCTAAACCAATAAGAAAATCTTGTCCGCCAAATTTAGATTGTAAATGTTTTCGAGCTTGTTTAGATATTGGTGTCAAACCATCCATAATTGGTTTAATTACTCGTGGCATAAGTAACATCACTGCTGCGGTTTGAATAGCAAGTTGTAATGTCTCTTTCACGCCATATCCTGCCAATAAACCTAATAAGATCCCCATAAATAAACCAACAGTTACCGGTTCACCAAAAGCACCAAACTTCTTTTGCATATCAACAGCATTAAAATTAATTTTGTTAACGCCGGGGATTTTTTCAATAACAGCATCTACAAATACCGCTATAGGTCCACAATAAGCTGAGGTACCATGAGGAACAGCAATACCATCAAGTTCAAAAAACTCTTTGGTATCTTTAGCAAACCAGTCACCCAGTTTATAAGCGATAACAGCATGTACTATGACTCCAGCTATACCTAAATAGTAAGAATCTGTAGCAATATAAACAAGTGCACCGGTAAAAGTCATATGCCAGATATTCCAAATATCCACATTGACAACTCTCGTTAATCGCAAAACTAACATTAGAATATTAACGGCAATAGCAATTGGTATCGCAACTAAGGCAATTTGTGAAGCCCATGTCATTGGCGCTGCGCCCGGCCAACCAACATCCACGACTTTCAAACTGATATCAAATCTTTCAGCCATTGCTTGAGCGGCTGGCCCCACCGAACTAGTTAGCAATCCCACAACTAAGCCAATACCCACAAATCCAATTCCAATATGAATACCTGCTTTTAGTGCATCACCAATTTTCATTCTTAATATTAATGAAAATAGAATAATAACAATAGGCAACATTACTGATGGACCAAGATCCAAAATGTACTGCATAATTTCAGTAAACATATTCTTATCCTTTTAAAATCAATAATATTTTATCTTTCAGCTGATCAATCCCAACGCCTGAAACAAAAGGCATACCATGAACAATAGGGATATTTCCAAAGGTTTGATCCATTCTCGCAGTAGTACAGATCAAATCAACATCATCAATAAATGTATTAATTTCATTAATACGGCATTGAACAAGATCGAGATCTATATTGTTTTCTTTGCACAACTCTTTTATTTCTTCTGCTGCCAACGTTGATGTTGCAACAGCACCTCCACATGCCACAATAATCTTTTTTTTCATAATGCCTCCTAGTCAATTTATTGTTTAATAATCACTTTTTTAAAATACTCAGAAACTTCATTCGCTTCAGCACTCATTAAAAAGTGATAAAACTCTTTATTTTGTAAATTTGAAAAAAGTGCTTTTAATAGATTCAGTTGATCTTCTGGAGAAGTAACAACCAGTGAAATAATTAATGAAACTTCAACCGTACTATCCTCATCAGCACGATTGAAAACAACAGGAGATTGAGTACGAATAATATAAATAGCAGGGCTAATAGCATGTTCAGCTTCACAATGAGGGATAGCGACAGCATAACCATCAAGTGCAATACCGGTAGGAAATAAAGCTTCTCTCTCTATTAACGCTTTTAAATGACTTCTTTTAACAATATGCTTTTGTTGTAATTGTTCACTAATATATGTTAAGGCATCAAGCTCATCTTTAAGCTTGATATTGTCTTCTATCAAAAATTGACATTCATTCATGTTTGATCTCCATTATCAAATTTTACTTTCGTTTATATTTCGAAATCAAAAGTTATAACGAAAGATTATTAGCTTTCGAAATTAAAAGCAAATAACAAATATCATTTTTGTGATCGAAATCTATTTTTTAAAAAAGTTCAAAAACCTAAAGTTAAATCGATTAGATATGGCGCATTATTATGTGAGATTAAGATGAATTTATTTTTATATTGATGAATCATTGATAATAACGAAAATTCATTTTATGAAAAATAATGATAAATTATTAAGTTAATTAATTACGTATTTATTTTAACTAAAACTATTCAAAAAAGATGTCTACTCTAATTATTAGCAAAAATATGATCTAAATCACAAAAATTACTTTTTTATATTGCAATAAAGGTTTATAGTGACAAAATGTTACCCGTAACAGATGATTTTGGAGAAATTGTGTAATGACAAAACAAAGGAAGCATGTTTTCGTATTCATGGGTGTATCAGGTAGTGGTAAATCGGTTGTTGCCAAACAGATAGCCGATAACCTAAATGCCGCATTTTTAGATGGTGATTTTTTACACCCAAAGACCAATATATTAAAAATGCGTAGCGGTTCCCCCCTAAATGATGATGACAGAATGCCTTGGTTAAACTTAATTAGTAACGCTGCATTTGCAATGAGTAATGTGAGTGGCATTTCGGTCATTATTTGTTCAGCATTGAAGCGACAATATCGAGATATTATTCGTGGTGAAAATGAAAATGTGCACTTTATTTATTTAAAAGGAAGTTTCGATGTAATCTCACAGCGTTTAGCTAAACGTCAAGGACATTACCAAAAAACTGGCATGTTACAGTCACAATTTGACACACTGGAAGAGCCAACAGCTGATGAAAAAGATATCTATGCAATCAATATTGAACAGTCGCTAAATGAGGTCATTCAAGATGCTACACGGGTGATTAATTCAATACGCCATTGCGAATAAATTGATAAAAGCTCAAAAATTATAATAAATAAAATCCAAGAGGTTAATGTGAATCCAACTATTTTAGCTGTAACTCAGCGCATTATTAATCGGTCTAAAGCAACACGTGAAGCTTATTTGCAAAGAATAGAACACGCTATGTTAAAAAAAGTGACACGCGCAAGCTTACCTTGCAGTAACTTAGCTCATGGGTTTGCCGCTTGTTGCCTTGATGAGAAAAATGATCTTAAAAATATATTAAAAAGTAATATTGGCATTATCAGTTCTTATAACGATATGTTATCAGCGCATAAACCTTATGAATTTTATCCAGAACAAATCCGCAAGGTCTTACATGAAATAGGTGCTGTTGGACAAATGGCTGGCGGTGTACCCGCTATGTGTGATGGGGTAACTCAAGGCGAACCGGGTATGGAAATTTCGCTAATGAGCCGAGATGTGATTGCCATGTCAGTTGCCGTTGGGCTATCACATAATATGTTTGATGGTGCACTTTATTTGGGTGTCTGCGATAAAATCTTACCAGGGTTATTTATTGGTGCTTTATCATTTGGGCATTTACCCGCCATCTTTGTTCCTTCTGGACCGATGCCTTCAGGGTTACCAAATAAAGAAAAAGTTCGCATTCGTCAACTTTATTCGGAAGGAAAAGCCTCACGCGAAGATCTATTAGAATCTGAATCAGCCTCATACCATACCAGCGGAACTTGTACTTTCTATGGTACCGCAAATAGCAATCAAATGGTCATTGAGTTAATGGGATTGCATTTACCTGGAGCGGCCTTTGTTCATCCTGAAACCACATTACGTTATGAACTCACCAATGCTGCAGCAAAACAGATCACTCGTTTAACCAACCAATCGGGTAACTATATGCCAGTTGGTAAAATGGTTGATGAAAAAGTGATTGTTAATGGCTTAGTCGCGCTTTTAGCAACAGGCGGTTCAACCAACCTAACTATGCACATTGTCGCGATGGCTAAAGCGGCGGGTATTATTATTAATTGGGATGATATTTCAGACCTATCCACTGTTGTGCCGTTATTAAGTCGAATTTACCCAAATGGGCCTGCTGATATCAACTACTTCCAAGCAGCTGGCGGCACTTCTTTATTGGTTAGAGAATTATTATTTGCTGGTTTATTACACGAAGATGTTGAAACGGTAGTTGGTCGAGGACTAAGCCGTTATACTAAAGAACCCATTTTGGAAAACGGTAAACTCATCTTCCGTGAAGGCCCAAGCAAATCCTTAGATGAAAATGTTATTGCTTCAATTAACAAACCTTTCAACTCGCATGGTGGATTAAAGGTGATGTCGGGTAATTTAGGACGAGCCATAATGAAAACATCTGCGGTTACTGCTGAGCACCAAATAATTGAAGCACCAGCCGTGGTATTTAATAGTCAGTATGATTTAGATGCAGAATATAAAGCCGGCAATCTTAACAAAGATTGTGTTGTAGTGGTGCGTTATCAAGGGCCAAAAGCTATCGGGATGCCAGAATTACATAAATTAATAACACCTTTAGGCGTTTTGCAAGATCGTGGTTATAAAATTGCTTTATTAACCGATGGACGACTTTCTGGCGCATCAGGCAAAGTTCCAGCAGCTATTCATGTTACACCGGAAGCCTATGCTGGTGGATTATTAAGCAAAGTTCAACAAGGCGATATGATTCGCGTCAACGGTCAAACGGGTGAAATAACATTACTGGTTGATGAGGTTGAGCTGGCAGCACGAAAAGCCGCAACAATTGATTTAAACGATTCTCATCAAGGCTTTGGTCGAGAACTCTATACCGTTATTAGAGAAAATCTCACTTCAGCAGAAGAAGGGGCTGTTAGTTTTTAACCCAACTTATCTGCCGCAAAATGCGGCAGATATCGTTAAAGTCACATCCAAAACCCCTTTCCTCAACTTTTTTAGATAAACAAAGGTGCTTCGCTTACTTTTTCACAAAATTATCCACCAACAAATTAACCACATCTTTCATTTTTCCGCTCAATGATGCTCTTACACTATAAAGCGCCATCCCCATTACTTGCGAGGTATGAATTTCAGGTGGCATAACCAATTCATATTCGCTCGTTTTAACATCTAATAACGCAGGTCCAGAGTGGGCTAAGAATGATTGCACTGCTGCTTCAAGTAAATCAGAACTATCAACACGAATAGCAAATAATCCCATCGCACTAGCTACTTTAGCAAAATCAGGATTTTTTAAATCAGTATAGTGATCAACCAACCCTTCTGATTTTTGTTCTAATTCAACAAAGTTAAGTGAACTATTATTAAGTACGATAACTTTGATGGGTAAATTCTCTTGGACTGTGGTCAATAAATCACCTAACAACATACTAATACCACCATCCCCTGATAAGGTAATTACTTGACGATGAGGAAAGGCTTTTTGTACACCTAATGCTTGTGGCATTGCATTGGCCATAGTGCCGTGTTTTAAACTAATGACGGTACGTCTTTTACCATTAGTTGAAAAGTGCCGACACGCCCAAACCATGGCGGAGCCAACATCAGCACAAAGCACGGCATCATCATTTGCATGTTTATCAATTAATTCGGTTAAATATTGTGGATGAATAACGGCTTTTGATGGTATCGCTTTTTTATTTAATTTATCGATTGCTTTAGTATGTAATCCACGGCATTTGTCTAAAAATTCGCTATCTGTTTTTTCATCAACCAGTGGTAATAAAGCCGCTAAGGTTGGTTTACTAGCACCGACTACACCAATATCTACACTGTGACGGTGACCAAGATGAGTTGCATCAATATCTACCTGAATAATTGTTGCGTTATCAGGATAAAATTGTGACCAGGCAAAATCAACGCCGAACATCAAAAGTACATCACACTCTTTAATGGCCGTTGCTCCAGATGCCATGCCAAACATACCGGTCATACCAACATTATAAGGATTGTCATATTCAACAAAATCCTTAGCTCTTGAAGTATGAACTACCGGTGATTTTAATTTCTGGGCTAAGGCAACTAATTCATCATGAGCTTCTGATACGCCATGACCAGCAAATATAGTCACTTTACTGTTTTTATTTAAAATTTCAGAAATTTGTACCAGCTCTTCATCAGATGGACGGATGATTGGTTTAGGGTGATAAATTTTGTGTCTGTTATTATCCTCAACTTTAGCTAAACTAATATTGTAAGGAATGACTAAAACCGCAACACCTCGCTCATTTATCGCCGCTTGAACCGCCGCTGTGGTGATTCGTCTTGCTTGTGTGGGATCGGTAATTTGCTGACAAAAGACAGAACAGTTTTTATAGATAGCTTCAAAGTCAACTTCTTGCGGAAAATCAGTTCTTTGCTGGGAAGTAACTAACTGACTAGCCAATAAAATCAGTGGTACTTTATTACGTTGGGCTTCATAAATACCATTGATAAAATGTAAGCTACCGGGTCCACAAGAACCAGCACAAGCAGTTATTTGATCGGTAAGATAGGCTTCAGCGCCTGCAGCAAATGCACCAACCTCTTCATGACGGACATGCACCCACTCAATATCACTTTTTTTAATAGCAGAGGTGATTTGATTTAAAGTATCACCAACAATACCATAACAATGTTTAACACCGGCTTGAGATAAAACATCAACAACAATTTGTGCAACTGACTTTTTTGATGACATACTGTCTCCTCAAAATGGTTTTCAGATTAAACAGCTTAAGTTGACTAAATTACACCTTAGTATTGTGAATGCGAATAGTATAAAAATAAAACAGCAGAAAATGTTAAAAATGTCATATTAACCAGAGGTAGCTAGCAATAATCTTTATTTCAAAATATTCCCTATTACAATAAACCAAGGTATTATGTCGAAAATCCAATCAACTTCATGAGCTACCTTTTGTGGAACATTCGTCATCTGGGCATAGTTTTTTATCATTAATGTCTACTTATTTACCTAATTATATCATCGAATATTATCCACTCATTACTGTCTGTTTTTTGCTTTTTATAGCTATTATATTGTTTTCATTCAGTAAATTAAGAATGGATATTATTGCGCTACTGACGATAGCCGCAATCACCGTCACTGGTGTATTAACGCCTGCTGAAGCGCTTTCGGGATTTAGTGACCCCAATATTATTCTCATTGCCTTATTATTCGTGATAGGAGAGAGCTTAGTCAGAACAGGCATCTCTTATAAAATGAGTGAATATATCTTAAAAGCAGCCGGTAAAAATGATATACGGATAATTACATTCATTATGTTAGGGGTGGCTTTATTGGGCTCCATCATGAGCTCAACAGGGGTTGTTGCAATTTTTATTCCTGTCGCTATCAGTATTGCTAACCATACAGGTATTCATGTTAAAAAACTCATGATGCCACTGTGCATTGCTGCCCTAATTAGTGGTATGATGACCCTTGTCGCCACAGCACCAAACCTAGTAGTAAATAGTGAACTTAGCCGAGCAGCATTAACTGAATTTGGTTTCTTTTCAATTACCCCAATTGGCCTAGGAGTATTAATTGTAGGGGTGGGTTATTGCTTATTAACCCGTAATTGGTTACTAACCGCTGACCAAGTTACCGCCAACAATAGTCAACCGCAACGACGTAAAATTACCGATTTAATTAGAGATTATAAATTAATTGGCCGAGCGCATCGAGCCCAAATTCTTGCCGGCTCACCTTTTGTTGGGCGAACCATTGATGGGTTACATTTACGCAGTGAACATGGTGTAAATGTCATTGGTATCGAACGTTGGCGAAAATTTCAAAAAGTACTTATCCCAGTTAATGGTAATACCGAATTTCGGGAAAACGATATTCTTTTGTTGGACATGTCGCATTCTGAAGCTGACTATCGTACCTTCCTAACCACCAACAACCTTGAACCAAAGGTATTACGTGGTGAATATTTTTCAGAACAAGTCAAAGAAGTTGGCATGGCCGAAGTTGCATTACTACCAGAATCATCATTATGTGGAAAAACACTCAATGAAATTGATTTTAGGGAAAAATATTTTCTGACGGTTATTGGAATCTGGCGCAATCATGCCCCCGTTGAAACCAATAATTTATTCCAAGAACGGTTAGAAATGAGTGACACACTTTTGGTGTGTGGAGATTGGGGATCAATACAAAAACTACAAACCCGTACTAGTGATTTTGTAGTGTTAGATTATCCATCAGACATTGATGATGTTGCACCAGCAAGCTCCCAAGCTTTTATCGCACTATTCAATCTAGCGGTAATGATTATTTTAATGGTTACTGGTCTTGTCCCAAATGTCGTTGCTGCACTTATTGCTTGTTTATTAATGGGCGCGACCCGCTGCATCGATATGGCTAATGCCTATAAATCGATTCATTGGCCAACGTTAATTCTCATTATCGGAATGATGCCTTTTGCAGTTGCGCTAAATAAAACGGGAGGGATTTCGCTCATATCACAATGGCTTGAAATCCATTTACGTCCATTTGGACCTTATATGGTTTTAACTTTCATCTTTTTATTATGTTCAACGGTAGGATTATTTATTTCCAATACCGCAACAGCAATTTTAATTGCACCCATTGCGATTGATTTAGCGATAAAATTTGGTTATTCACCCTATCCGTTTGCAATGACTGTTGCGATTGCAACATCGGCTTCGTTTATTACACCGGTTTCATCACCTGTTAAAACAATGGTCGTTGCACCGGGAGGGTATAGCTTTAGTGATTTTGTCAAAGTGGGAGTACCATTAACCTTTTTGGTTATGATGGTAGATATAGCGTTAGTGCCACTATTTTTCCCATTTTGAATAAAATAAACAGAATTTTTATAATTAACTGATTATATTAAGTAACTCAGATTCAGGAATTAGAAAATGAGTGACACTTAACAATTTTTCATGTTTATAGGCATAATGACATGTCTAATTGGCGCTTTTAGTTTATTTATATATTAACTCTGTTACATACATTATTGGTAAAAACTCAATAAATAATGGTAAAACGCCCGATGAAAGATTAATCAAGTTATATAATGATACGAAAAATACTATAGATAATAAATCCAAAATTATCATAACAGCTGTTGTTATGGGCATATTTTGTGGCGGAATTATTGGTGGATTTTTTAACTATTATTTTATCAAAAAAATTTTTACCAACTCTTACGAGATTTACAAAAACGCTATGATTCAACGTAACTTACCTATATAACCAGCCAAATCCTTTATACCAAACAAAATTGATATCCATTATCGGTACAGATTTTGTAGTATAGGATTATTCATCAAATATTAACGATATTGCTCAAGCTTATATATTAATGGAACCAACTCATTGTATCGTATCGACATACCCCTAGTGCCTATAAATCGCTCCATTGACCAATTCTAATTATAGGTATTGATACCTTTCGAAGTTATTTTGAATAAAATCAGTAGAATTTCACTATTTCTAAAAGGTCTAACATCCATTTATACCAGTTTGGGCTTTATAAAACGCTAGACTTTATCTTTTTATTTGGTTCAACGTTAGTATTATTTATTTCAAGTATTACAACATCGGCTTCATTTATTACTTATTTTTTATCGTCAGTAAAAAGAATGATTATTGCGCTAGGTGGATATAACTTTAGTAGTCTAGTTTATCATCAACCTTTTTTATTATCATGTTGGTATGATGGCAATACTATTCCATTTTAAATATATAATATTTTTCATAGTTGAAAATAATGTTATAATCATTTCGCTTCAAAAACTAAAAATATCAATGGGGATATAAGATAAAGGATACACAAGAAATGTCTATGTTATTACAACTTATAACTGCAATTTTATTTGTAATATTTATTTACTTTTTAATGTCTCTATATGTGGGTTTATTAGGTAAATGGTCATATAAGCGCGTGTCAAAAAAAATCCAATCTGGAAAGATGAGCGATAAGGCTCTTATTCGTAATTATAATAAATTTAAAAAATCAAAAGATAGTAAGATTATAGCTATTTTGATTTGTGGAATATTTTTTAAATCGTTTATTAAATTACAAAATTGTACCTTTGATGCTTATAAAGAAGGAATGATTCAACGAAATCTACCACTATAGCCTATCAAATACCCTTCATAAAATACAAAAGTGATATCAATTAAGGATACACTTTTGTGTATTAAAGATTCTTAATTTAATTTAAAGTATAATATCCATAATATTTTTGATTATGGATATATTGCACATGTCACAAACTACTAACTCCTTAAATATTATTTTTGCAGGTACACCTGATTTTGCGGCCACACATTTAAAAGCCTTAATTGACTCAAACCATAATGTCATCGCCGTCTTTAGTCAACCAGATAGGCCTGCCGGTCGAGGAAATAAGTTAACGGCAAGCCCTGTAAAACAATTAGCAATCGAAAATAATCTTCCCGTTTATCAACCAACCACACTCAAAACAGAAGAAAATCAGCGGATCATTGCCAATCTTAATGCCGATATTATGATTGTGGTTGCTTATGGATTGATTTTACCTCAAGCTGTGCTTGATATGCCAAAACTAGGATGCTTAAATGTTCACGGTTCTTTATTACCTCGATGGCGAGGTGCAGCACCAATTCAGCGCGCCTGTTGGGCTGGTGATAGCGAAACCGGCATCACCATTATGCAAATGGATGCCGGACTTGATACTGGTGATATGCTTTATAAGTTAGCATGCCCAATTGAATCGTCTGACACCAGTGCAACATTATATGAAAAGTTGGCTAAATTAGGGCCACAAGCGTTACTTGAGACACTAACACTGATTAACCAAGGAAAAATAAAACCTGAAAAGCAACAACAATCACAAGCCACTTATGCCGAAAAATTATCTAAACAAGAGGCTAAATTAGATTGGAATTTATCAGCGAAACAATTGGAACGATGTGTGCGGGCATTTAACCCGTGGCCAGTTAGTTACTTTGAAGTAAATGGTGAATCCGTAAAAGTTTGGCAAGCTCAAGTTATTACAATTCAACATAATCAACCCGTCGGTACTATTTTGCAAGCTGATAAAAAAGGCATCTGCATTGCCACCAGCAATGGGGCATTAAATATGACAATATTACAACCAGCAGGTAAAAAACCAATGTCAGCCCAAGACCTACTAAACTCTCGTAAATCTTGGTTTGAAGTGGGTAAAATACTAGGTAGTAATCAATAGTCAAAAATAAAATATTACAGGATGGTATCCTGTAATATTATCGTTTTTTTGCCAATAAAGTCGCAAAACGAAGCTTTATTCGGTTACCATTAATATCCGTCTTATGCAATTCACCAACATCTTCATTATATTTTAGAATATCCCAATGTTGATAATAATTACGTAATTTATTCTCTTTAAACGTAAATGAAAACCCGACGGCACAAGGAAAATCGTCAGTTGACATGGCACATACAATTAAATTATAACCGCCCGTTTTGGTTATAGTTTGCATATTATCAATAATATCAGGAATTCTATCTGGTTGTAGAAACATCATTACAACTGTTGAAATAATTAAATCGTAATTACCTTTAAGATTAGCTTGGTTTATATCATAAATAGATGCATTGATATGCGCTAAATGATCGTTTGCAATAATTTGTTGTAAATTATTGATACTCATCTCTGATTTATCAACAGCATCAACATCAAAACCAAGAAGCTGTAAATAAAGTGAATTACGGCCGGCTCCACACCCCAAATCTAACACTTTTCCGGCCTGAATAATTTGACAAATTTCTAATACGTCAGAATGGGTTTTAGTCATTTGATATTTTTTATGTGTATAATCTTCAGGTTGGCAATAAAAAGCCAGTTGGCACTGTAAATCATCGGATACTTGAGTTATTCGATGCCATTGTTGAGGCTGAATAAATGGTGGTTGATGATTAACATCAAATACATATTGAGAAATAATCTCGGCCTGCTCGGTTAACATGTCAAAATTCACATAACCTTTAATAATGTTCAATTTTGCCCATGTACCTATTTGCGTATTATGCTTTTCACAAAACAATTTCGGTAACGTCTTTGCATCCCAAACCGGTAGCGTTTTATAGCAAACTAAATTGTCCATCATTAAGTACCAATAAAGCCATCTAATAGTTGACTATTATAGTCAACTATTAGGCAAATAAACAACTTCTTTTTTAGAAGTAAAATGATAATTAAATAGGTAAAAATGAATTTATAGTAGCGAAGTTAACTATATCAACATATAATCATCAACATTCTAGGCTATATGGTAAAAATATTAGAGGAATAATTTATGGGATTTTTAACAGGTAAACGCATACTAGTTACCGGCGTTGCAAGTAATCGTTCTATTGCTTACGGTATTGCAAAAGCGATGCACCGTGAAGGCGCAGAATTAGCTTTTACTTACCAAAGCGAAAAATTAAAAGGCCGTGTTGAAGAGTTTGCTGCTGATTTTAATTCTAAAATCGTTTTACCGTGCGATGTTGGACATGATGAAAGCATCACAGCATTATTTACCGAACTTGCTAAAACGTGGGATAAATTCGATGGTTTTGTACACGCTATTGCTTTTGCTCCTGGAGATCAATTAGATGGTGATTATGTTAATGCGGTAACTCGTGAAGGTTTTGCTATTGCCCACGATATTAGCTCTTATAGCTTTGTTGCGATGGCTAAAGCATGTCGTTCAATGCTTAATCCTGATTCAGCTTTAGTTACGCTTTCTTACTTAGGTGCTGAGCGTGCAATTCCTAACTATAATGTTATGGGTCTTGCTAAAGCATCTTTAGAAGCAAATGTACGTTATATGGCAAATGCTATGGGCCCAGAAGGTATCCGAGTAAATGCAATTTCTGCCGGCCCTATTCGAACCTTAGCAGCATCAGGTATCAAAGATTTTAAAAAGATGTTATCACATTGCGAGTCAGTTACCCCTATTCGTCGTACAGTAACGATCGAAGACGTAGGTAATTCAGCTGCATTTTTATGCTCAAACTTATCTTCAGGTATTACTGGTGAAGTCATTCATGTTGATGGCGGATTTAGCATCGCGGCGATGAATGAATTAGAACTTAAATAATCGTTTAGAACATTTTTTAATAAAGGGCTAATTGTGAAATTAGCCCTTTTTGTTGCATAAATGCTGATGTATGAATAATGATATTTTTTGAATATTAAATTCATTTCTATTTTACTAAATAACGACACAAATAAGCCGTTGGTTCGACTACTTGCACATCAAATTGACTCTCTTTAGCGACATGAAAAACTTGCCCCGCTTCGAAAATTTGCCAGTCAGTTGCGGTAGGTAACAAAACTTTGAAAGAACCGGTAATAATGGTCATTTCTTCTGGGTTATTGGTGCTAAAAACATATTCGCCCGGCATCATTACACCAACAGAAACATTACCTGTAGAGCTATTTTCAAAGCCTATCGACTTCACTTTTCCATCAAAATATTCATTAATTTTCAACATAAAAACTCCTTTCCTCAAAATTTTTTATATGCATTAAAAGAGCGTTATATACCAAAACTATGCATCATAAGCTTAATTGATTTCAATTAGCTATCCAACCTTTATTTATAATTAAAGCTATCTTTTAAACCAAAATCACAGTAGATAATAAGACAATATTAAAACTTTCTAAATTACAAAGAAAATAGCATACAGATGCATTTTTTTCCGTTAAAATTTAGCATTATTTGCTCAGTAACAGTTTGTTGGAGAAAACATGAAAATAGCAAAAAATACAGTGGTAAGTTTAGCGTATAAAGTTCGCACCAAAGATGGTGTCTTAGTTGATGAAGCAACGACCGTTGCACCACTTGAATATTTACAAGGTGCGGGAAACTTATTACAAGATCTTGAAAATGCCTTAGAAGGCCATCAAATTGGTGATAAATTTGATGTTGAATTAGTTAATCCTTATGGTGATTTTAACGATTCACTTGTACAAAATGTATCTCGTGACGTTTTTGTCGGCGTTGATGATCTTGAAGTCGGTATGCGTTTTTTTGCTGATACAGACCAAGGGTCATTACCTGTTGAAATCACTGCAATTGATGGCGATACCGTCACTATTGATGGTAATCATATGCTAGCAGGCCAAGATCTAAACTTTAATGTTGAAGTGTTAGCAATTCGTGAAGCAACACCTGATGAAATATCTCATGGTCATATTCATGGTGCACACGATCATGGACATGGTGGCTGTGGATGTGGTGGTCATGGACACGATCATGAAGATGAAGAAGATAGTGGTTGTTGTGGTGGTGGTCACGGCAGTTGTGGATGCCATTAAAATTTAGATATATCATAATTTCAAAAGCGCTGATTAGCGCTTTTTTATTTTTTGTAAAAAAGCCATCATCTTTGCGAGTCATTTCACAACTTTTCACCTTTTTGATTATGAATTAATAAAAATTAATCAATAATCTCATTTTTTAGTTAATGAGTATACTCTAATTATGTCAACACAAACTACATCTTTAATGCCCCGAGAAAAATTATTACAATTTGGTGTTGAAGCATTGTCAGATGCTGAATTGCTTGCGCTTTTTTTGCGTACAGGTACCCGTAATTTACCGGTATTAAAATTATCCCAAAAATTATTAAACGAATTCGGTTCCTTTTACAACTTAATAAATGCAAGCTATGATGAGTTTTGTAAAAAGCAAGGACTTGGAACAGCAAAATATACCCAATTAAAAGCGGTAGTTGAACTGTCTCACCGGTATTTAAAAGTTAAAGTGACTAATGAAAATTACCTTACTTCGCCAACATTAACTCATCACTATTTAGCCAATCGCTTAATGGATAAAGATCGTGAAATTTTTATGGTGATATTTTTAGATAACCAAAATCATGTGATTAATTCTGAGGAGATGTTTGTCGGAACATATAATTGTGTGGAAGTACATCCTAGAGAAGTAGCCAGACGAGCATTACAATATAATGCAGCAGCATTAATTTTAGCACATAATCATCCTTCAGGCCTAGCTGAACCAAGTCAAGCTGATCGGGTAATAACGAAAAAAATCGAACAAGTTTGTGAATTAATAGATGTTCGTATTGTCGATCATCTCGTCATTGGTAAAGGTGAATATGTTTCTTTTGCCGAACGAGGATGGATTTTATAATGACTTTTACTTACAATATAAAGTCAACTAGCCATTAAGTAAAAGACTATGAACCAACAATTAGAATTATTAGAAACAAAAGTTGCATTTCAAGAGATGACCATTGAAGAATTAAATCAAATGGTGGTTAATCTACAAGCCGATATTAGCAAACTTAAAGAACAACTAATGCTATTGTCACAAAAATTACAAGCAACGCAAACTTCAAATATTGCTAATTTATCTGAAGAAACACCACCGCCGCATTATTAAACCAATATTAATCGTTCAAAAGGTTAAACATAAATTCGCTTGGGCAAATTCATCAAAGTTGTATAAAACTATATCAACATCTCAATTTCGCAAATCATGAAAAATGAGTAACGCGGTATAGACTCCTCAATTATTTTTACAAGTCCATTACCTAAACCAAAGTAACAGTTATTTAAAAAAATATATAAACAACCGAAACAATTACGGATAGTGATGATTACTATATTTATGTAGGAAACAATAGTGATTTAAACAGCCAGTCATGGCTTCTTTAGCGATTTTCACTCATTTTATTTATGATTGGTTTCATCAAATCCAAATATTTATATAATAACCTAATGGTCAGATATATATCTATCTTAAGTTGAGCATACACTTAGTTAATTTATGTAAAACTGAGATTGGTAATTTTAAATTTATAATTTAGATGAATAGATATGAATAATAAATTATCTCATCATTTAAAGATATATAAAAATACACCTGATAGTTAAATTAAGATTAACAATATTTAGCTAATAAAAAAACCGGCTTATTAGCCGGTTTTTATACTGAGCTTTAACTATTTATTCAGCTGCTGCTTCTGCTTCTACTGCAGGGCGATCAACTAATTCAATATAAGCCATTGGAGCATTATCCCCATCACGGAAACCACATTTTAAAATGCGAACATAGCCACCTGGACGGGTAGCAAAACGTGGGCCTAAATCTGAAAATAATTTTTTTACTGTATCTTTATCACGGATACGAGCGAAAGCCAGACGGCGATTAGCTACGCTATCACTTTTGGCTAACGTAATTAACGGCTCAACAACACGACGCAACTCTTTAGCTTTAGGCAATGTTGTTTTGATGATTTCATGTTCAACTAATGAACTTGTCATGTTACGAAACATTGCTTGACGATGGCTGCTATTTCGGTTCAGTTGACGACCACTTTTACGATGGCGCATAACTTTATCCTTCTTATATAAATTTTATCTTAGTCTTCAACAATACTTGCTGGTGGCCAGTTCTCAAGACGCATGCCTAAAGATAAACCACGAGAGGCGAGCACGTCCTTAATTTCAGTAAGTGATTTTTTACCAAGATTAGGGGTTTTAAGTAACTCGACTTCAGTACGTTGTACTAAATCACCAATATAATGAACTGCTTCTGCTTTTAAGCAATTAGCAGACCGAACAGTTAATTCCAAATCATCTACTGGGCGTAAGAGAATTGGATCAAATTCCGGTTTATCTTCTTTGACTTCTGGTTGACGTACATCACGTAAATCAACAAAAGCTTCAAGTTGTTCAGCCAAAATTGTTGATGCGCGACGAATAGATTCTTCTGGATCGATAGTACCATTGGTTTCCATATCGATGACTAGTTTATCTAAGTCGGTACGTTGTTCCACACGAGCAGCATCGACAGAATAGGCAATACGCTCAACTGGACTATAACATGCATCAACTAATAGACGACCAATTGGTCGTTCTTCATCTTCTGACTTAACTCGAGCAGAAGCAGGGACATAACCACGTCCTCGTTGTACACGAATACGCATACTAATTGAAGCATTGGCATCAGTAAGATGACAGATTACTAAATCAGGATTAACAATTTCAACATCACCATCGTGAGTGATATCTGATGCGGTTACTGCACCTACGCCTGATTTGGTTAATGTCAGCATAACATCATCTTTAGTATGTACACGTACTGCTAATTTTTTCAAATTAAGCAGCATATCAAGCACATCTTCTTGAACGCCTTCTTTAGTACTATACTCATGCAGAACACCGTCAATCTCAACTTCGGTTACTGCATGTCCTGGCATAGATGATAATAAAATGCGGCGTAGTGCATTACCTAAAGTATGTCCAAAACCACGCTCAAGTGGCTCTAAAGTCACTTTTGCATGAGTTGGGCTATATTGAACAACGTCAACTAGGTGAGGTTTTAAAAACTCTGTTACAGAACCCTGCATTATGTCCTCTCTTAAGTGCTAAACTTTACTTAGAGTAAAGTTCGACGATCAAATGTTCGTTGATGTCAGCAGATAAATCTGAACGTTCTGGTAAGCGTTTAAATACACCTTCCATTTTGCTAGCATCAACTTCTAACCATGTTGGTTTTTCACGTTGTTCAGCTAACTCTAAAGCGGCTTTAATACGTGCTTGTTTTTTAGATTTCTCACGAACACTAATTACATCTTCAGGCGAAACTTGATAAGATGCGATGTTCACAACGTGACCATTAACAAGAACAGCTTTATGACTAACTAATTGACGAGCTTCGGCGCGAGTTGCACCAAATCCCATACGATAAACAACGTTATCTAAGCGACGTTCTAAAAGAGCAAGTAGGTTTTCACCTGTATTACCTTTGATACGTGCTGCATTTTTGTAGTAATTACGGAATTGACGCTCTAGAATTCCATAAATACGTCTAACTTTTTGTTTTTCGCGTAACTGAACACCATAATCTGATAAACGCGGTTTACGCGCACCATGTTGTCCAGGAGCTTGTTCTAACTTACATTTACTATCAACCGCTCGGACGCCAGATTTAAGGAATAAATCTGTACCTTCACGACGACTTAATTTGAGCTTTGGTCCCAAATATCTTGCCATTTTTTTTCTCCAATAATCCTATAAACATTCAATGTTTAATAAAAAATTAAACACGACGTTTCTTTGGTGGACGACAACCGTTATGAGGAATCGGAGTAACATCAGTAATATTAGTGATGCGATAACCCGCTGCATTTAATGCACGAATTGTTGACTCACGACCAGGACCAGGTCCTTTAACCATAACTTCCAGATTCTTAATTCCGTAGTCTTTTACAGCTTCAGCGCAACGTTCTGCTGCTACTTGAGCTGCAAACGGAGTTGACTTACGAGAGCCGCGGAAACCAGAACCACCAGCGGTTGCCCAACCCAACGCATTACCTTGACGATCGGTAATTGTTACGATTGTATTGTTAAATGATGCATGAATATGAGCTATACCATCAGAAACTTGCTTTTTAACACGTTTACGTGTACGAACAGGTGTCTTTGCCATTTATTATCACCTCAATTATTTCTTGATTGGCTTACGCGGTCCCTTACGGGTACGAGCGTTAGTCTTAGTGCGTTGACCACGGACAGGAAGTCCACGACGATGACGCACACCACGATAACAACCAAGGTCTAATAAACGCTTGATACTCATAGTTACTTCACGACGTAAATCACCTTCAACGGTGAATTTAGCGACTTGTTCACGTAACTTTTCAATCTGATCTTCAGATAGTTCTCTGATCTTAACATGTTCAGGAATACCCGCTTCAGCACAAATTGTCTTAGCACGAGTATTACCGATACCGTAAATTGCTTGTAACGCAATCACAGTATGTTGTTGATCAGGAATGTTAATGCCTGCTATACGGGCCACTATGCACTCCTTTATTGTTAATGTTGAGCAGATCCATCATACTGAAAAGCCCGTTTTCAGGATACTCAAACGATGGATCTACAAAAAAATTTTAGGCTGGCTATTCTAGCCAGCTTTATTATACTTTGGCAAGTAAAATATGCAAAAGTTCAATTTCGCAGTTAAATAATATTAACCTTGACGTTGTTTGTGTTTACCTTCAATGCAAATAACACGAACAATGCCATTGCGTTTGATGATTTTACAATTTCTGCATAATTTCTTGACTGAAGCACGAACTTTCATTTTTTTCTCCGTAACTTCTGGCTAACTTATCGGCCGTAGCCTTTAAGGTTCGCTTTCTTTAACACTGACTCATAACGATTTGGCATCATTAAAGTCTGTACTTGTGCCATAAAATCCATGATTACAACAACTACAATTAATAATGATGTTCCACCAAATTGAACTGGAACATTCATCGCACTTGTCATAAACATTGGTACCAAACATACAAAAGTAATGTAAATAGCGCCAATTAACGTTAAACGAGTCATTACTTTGTCAATATACTTTGATGTTTGTTCACCTGGACGGATACCTGGAATAAATGCACCTGATTTTTTTAACTGATCTGCCGTTTCTCTAGGATTGAAAACCAATGCTGTATAGAAGAAACAGAAGAAAATAATCGCTACTGCAAAAAAGATTATGTATAACGGTTGACCATGAGAGAAATATTGTCCTATAAGAAGAAAAATATGTCTCCATCCCTCACCATTTCCTTGAAACCAAGAAGCCATCATTGATGGTAACATAACAATTGTTGAAGCAAATATTGCAGGAATAACACCTGCCATATTAATTTTTAATGGTAAATGTGTGCTTTGTGCGGCATACACACGACGACCTTGTTGTCTTTGTGCGTAATTAACAACGATACGTCGTTGCCCACGTTCAACAAAAACAACAAAGTAAGTCACACCAACCACTAATGCTGCGACGACTAATAATAAAATCGGATGCAAATTACCAGAACGAGCTTGTTCAATTGTTTCATATATTGCATGAGGAAGACTTGCCACAATACCAGCAAAGATAATGATAGAAATACCATTACCTACACCGCGTTCCGTGATTTGCTCACCCAACCACATAAGAAACATAGTGCCAGTAACTAAGCTAATCGATGCAATAAAATAGAAAGAAAACCCTGGGTTAATAACAACTTTCTCATAACCAGGAATATTCGGTAAACCAGTCGCAATACCAATCGCTTGTACTATTGCTAAAGCTAATGTGCCATAGCGCGTATACTGGCTGATTTTTTTACGACCTGATTCACCTTCTTTCTTCAATTCTGCTAATTTAGGGTTAATTGCCGTTAATAACTGCACAATAATAGATGAAGAAATATAAGGCATTATCCCTAAAGCAAAAACTGAAGCACGGCTTAAAGCACCACCAGAGAACATATTGAACATACCTACAATACCATTAGATGATTTTGCTAGTAAGTCCGCTAACTCTTTAGTATCAATACCAGGAACCGGAACGTAAGAACCAAGACGAAAAACAATAAGCGCTAAAAGCACAAACAATAAACGTCTCTTAAGCTCACCACTACCGCCTCGTGTGCTTTGAAAATCTAATCCTGGTTGCTTTGCCATCTTTCTAATTATTCCTCAATTTTTCCGCCAGCAGCTTCAATTGCAGCTTTAGCACCTTTAGTTACTCGAATACCACGAACGGTTACTGGTTTAGTCACTTCTCCAGATAACATGATTTTTGCATATTCGATTTGTGAATTAATCACATTAGCAACTTTCAAGCTATTTAAGTCAACAATATCACCTTCAACTTTCATTAAATCTGAAAGACGAACTTGCGCTGTTACCATAGCTTTACGTGAGGTAAAACCAAATTTCGGTAAACGACGATATAAAGGCATTTGACCACCTTCAAAGCCACGACGAACGCCGCCACCTGAACGTGATTTTTGACCTTTGATACCACGAGTACCAGTTTTACCTAGCCCTGAACCGATTCCTCGGCCCACGCGCTTAGATGCATGCTTTGAACCTTCAGCAGGAGATAAAGTATTTAAACGCATTACTATTACTCCTCAACTTTAACCATGTAATAAACTTGGTTTACCATACCGCGGATTGCTGGTGTATCTTCGCGCTCAACAGTATGACCAATACGACGTAATCCTAGACCAACTAACGTTGCTTTATGCTTCGGTAGACGACCAATAGAACTACGAGTTTGTGTAATTTTAATTGTCTTTGCCATGGCTAATTACCCCAAAATTTCTTCGACGGTTTTACCACGCTTAGCAGCAACCATTTCTGGAGATTTCATATTTTCTAAGCCATCAATCGTTGCACGAACCACGTTAATTGGGTTAGTAGAACCATATGCTTTAGCTAGAACGTTACGAACACCAGCAACTTCTAATACAGCACGCATTGCACCACCGGCGATAATACCAGTACCTTCTGATGCTGGTTGCATATAAACACGAGAACCTGTATGAGCTCCTTTAACTGGATGCTGTAAAGTATCGTTATTTAACGCAACGTTAATCATATTACGACGTGCTTTTTCCATTGCTTTTTGGATTGCTGCTGGCACTTCACGTGCTTTACCATATCCAAAACCAACGCGGCCATTACCGTCACCAACCACTGTTAGTGCAGAAAAACTAAAAATACGACCACCTTTTACGGTTTTAGAAACTCGGTTAACTGCGATTAGTTTTTCCTGCAGTTCACCAGCTTGTTTTTCGATGTTTGACATCTTTAACTCCTACCTTAGAACTGTAGGCCAGCTTCGCGAGCAGCATCTGCTAGCGCCTGAACTCGACCATGATATTGGAAACCTGAACGATCAAAAGAAACTTCTTTGATATCTTTCGCTAATGCGCGTTCTGCGATTGCTTTACCAACTGCTGCTGCTGCATCTTTGTTTCCAGTGTATTTTAAACTTTCACTGATAGCTTTTTCTAATGTTGAAGCCGCTGCCAGTACTTCTGATCCGTTTGGTGCGATAATCTGCGCATAAATATGACGCGGAGTACGGTGAACCACTAAGCGAGTTGCAAGTAGTTCATGCATCTTACGACGCGCTTTAGTTGCACGACGGATACGAGCTGATTTCTTATCCATAGTGTTACCTTACTTTTTCTTAGCTTCTTTAGTACGCACAACTTCATCTGCGTAACGAACACCTTTACCTTTATAAGGTTCAGGACGACGATAAGCACGGATATCAGCAGCTACTTGTCCAATTAACTGTTTATCAGCACTTTTCAGAACGATTTCAGTTTGCGAAGGACATTCAGCTGTTACACCTGCAGGTAACTCATGATCAATTGGATGTGAATAACCAAGAGATAAACCAATTGTATTACCTTTAACTTGTGCACGATAACCGACACCAACTAGCTGAAGTTTTTTAGTAAAACCTTCAGTAACACCAATAACCATTGCATTAATCAATGCACGAGCAGTACCTGCTTGCGCCCAAGCGTCAGCAAAACCGTCACGAGGCGCAAACGTAATTTGGCCTTCTGCTTGATTAATAACAACAGCTTTATTTATTTCACGAGATAACTCGCCATTTTTACCTTTAATCGTAATTACCTGACCATTGAGTTTTACCTCTACGCCAGCAGGAACAACGACAGGTGCTTTTGCAACACGAGACATTTTTTTCTCCCTTACGCTACGTAGCAGATAATTTCACCACCAAGGCCTGCTTGGCGTGCTGCACGATCAGTCATAACACCTTTAGAAGTAGAAACAACTGCAATACCTAATCCAGCCATTACTTTTGGTAATTCATCTTTACGTTTATAAATACGTAAACCTGGACGGCTAACACGTTTAATACTCTCTACTACAGCCTTACCTTGGAAATATTTTAAAGTGATTTCCAATTCTGGTTTAGTGTCACCAACTACTTTATAGTCCCCGATATAACCTTCTTCTTTTAGCACATTGGCAATTGCCACTTTTAGCTTAGAGGAAGGCATGGTGACTGCAACTTTATTCGCAGCTTGACCGTTACGAATGCGGGTCAACATATCTGCTATAGGATCTTGCATGCTCATCTATAACACTCCCCTGATTACCAACTTGCCTTTTTAAGACCAGGAATCTCACCACGCATGGCTGATTCACGAACCTTAATACGGCTTAAACCAAACTTACGAAGGACGCCATGAGGACGACCGGTTTGACGACAACGACGACGTTGACGTGATGGACTAGAATCACGAGGAAGCGTTTGCAATTTAAGCACTGCATTCCAACGATCTTCATCTGATGCATTAAGATCAGAGATAATCGCTTTTAATTCTTGACGCTTTGCAAAATATTTTTCTGCTAGCTTTACGCGTTTCTTATCGCGTTCAATCATTGATTGTTTAGCCATTATGCCCTACCTTACTTACGAAATGGGAAGTTAAAGGCAGATAATAAAGCTCGGCCTTCTTCATCTGATTGTGCTGTTGTTGTGATAGTGATATCTAAACCACGAACACGATCAACTTTATCATAATCGATTTCAGGGAAAACGATTTGTTCACGAACACCCATGCTATAGTTACCACGACCGTCGAATGATTTTGCGCTTAAACCACGAAAATCTCGAGTACGAGGAAGAGCAATATAAACTAGACGTTCAAAAAATTCCCACATACGTTCGCCACGTAAAGTGACTTTACAACCAATAGGATACCCTTGACGGATTTTAAAACCAGCAACTGATTTGCGTGCTTTAGTGACTAGTGGTTTTTGACCACTGATTGCTGCTAAATCTGCAACCGCATTATCTAATAATTTCTTATCAGTAATTGCTTCACCCACACCCATATTCAAGGTGATCTTTTCGATCCGAGGGACTTGCATGACAGATTTGTAGCCAAACTGTTCTTGCAGTTTATTTACTACCTGTGCTTTGTAGTAATCATGCAGTTTCGCCATCGTACACTCCAAATTACTTAATTGATTAATTTATTAGTAGACTTATAAAAACGGACTTTTTTACCGTCTTCAAAACGAAAGCCTACGCGATCTGCTTTGCCTGTATCTTGGTTAAAAATTGCTACGTTAGAAACGTTAATTGGCGCTTCTTTCTCAACAATTCCACCTTCTTGATTTAATGCAGGTACTGGTTTTTGGTGTTTTTTCACCAAATTGATACCTTCAACAATCACTTTGCCAGTAGACAAAACACTTTTTACCTTACCGCGTTTACCTTTATCTTTACCGGCTAACACGATAACTTCATCTTCTCGACGGATTTTAGCTGCCATTACCCGCTCCTTACAGTACTTCTGGTGCTAATGAAATGATCTTCATAAACTTCTCAGAACGAAGTTCACGAGTGACCGGTCCAAAAATACGCGTACCAATCGGTTGCTCACTGTTATTATTTAAAATAACACAAGCATTGCGATCGAAACGAATGACAGATCCATCAGGACGACGAACACCTTTTCGAGTGCGCACCACCACAGCTTTAAGTACATCACCTTTTTTAACTTTACCACGTGGAATAGCTTCTTTAATGGTAACTTTGATGATATCACCTACCGCTGCATAACGACGATGCGATCCACCGAGAACCTTGATACACATTACGCTACGTGCGCCAGAGTTATCAGCAACATCGAGCCTAGTCTGTTCTTGGATCATTTTAATGCTCCGTATAAATTAATTATTGTCTAATCTACCTTCATCCACCTCAACTACCATGGATAAGAATAGACAACCAAAAACCCACTTACGTGAGGGCGCATAGTATAACACCACTCAAATGAAATGGATAGCATAAAATAAACGGCTGGTAGAAGCCGTTTATTATATTATGTACAGTTTTTAATCAAAAAGATTAGCTAACTGCTTTTTCAACGATTCGAACAAGAGTCCAAGATTTGGTTTTTGATAATGGACGACACTCTTTAATTTCAACAGTATCACCAATACCACACTCGTTGTTTTCATCATGTACATGCAATTTAGTCGTACGTTTAATGAACTTACCATATAACGGATGCTTCACTTTACGTTCAATAGCTACAGTAATAGATTTATCCATTTTGTCGCTAATAACACGACCTTGCTGA
The DNA here is from genome assembly GCF_984569075.1 of Gilliamella sp. LMG 34361. Classification (NCBI taxonomy): domain Bacteria; kingdom Pseudomonadati; phylum Pseudomonadota; class Gammaproteobacteria; order Orbales; family Orbaceae; genus Gilliamella; species Gilliamella sp. LMG 34361. The sequence goes on from NZ_OZ474903.1 coordinate 75,808, forward strand.
GTACGAATTTTTACTTCAGTAGTCATATTACGCACCCGCCTTCTCAGTTAATAACGTTTTAACTCGTGCAATATTACGACGCACTTGTTTTAACATATGAGTTTGTGTTAACTGACCTCCAGCTAATTGCATACGTAAGTTAAATTGCTCACGTAATAAATTAAGAAGTTCAGTATTTAACTCTTCAACGCTTTTTTCGCGTAGCTCTTTTGCTTTCATTTACATCACCGTCTTAATCACAAAGGTGGTTTTAATTGGCAGTTTTGCAGCTGCCAACGCAAATGCTTCACGAGCAACTTCTTCCGGTACACCGTCCATTTCATAAAGGACTTTACCTGGTTGAATCTGAGCAACCCAGTATTCAACGTTACCCTTACCTTTACCCATACGCACTTCAAGTGGTTTTTCAGTAATTGGTTTATCAGGGAAAACTCGAATCCAGATTTTACCTTGACGCTTAACTGCACGAGTCATTGCACGACGTGCTGCTTCGATCTGGCGCGCAGTCAAACGACCGCGACCCACAGCCTTAAGACCGAATGTACCGAAACTTACATCAGTACTCACAGCAAGACCACGATTGCGGCCCTTGTGCACTTTACGGAATTTTGTACGCTTTGGTTGTAACATCAGCGACGCTCCTTATTGTTTTCGGCCTTTGCGCTGCTTTTTCGGTTGAGCAGCAGGTTGTTTTTCTGCTTGTTCAACGGCAGCCATACCACCAAGGATCTCACCTTTGAAGATCCACACTTTAACACCAATAATACCATAGGTAGTCAATGCTTCTGATAAACCATAGTCGATGTCCGCTCTTAATGTATGTAATGGTACGCGACCTTCACGATACCACTCACTACGAGCAATTTCAGCGCCGCCTAAACGACCACTTACTTCAACTTTGATACCTTTAGCACCCGCCTTCATTGCATTTTGTACCGCACGTTTCATTGCACGACGGAACATAACACGGCGTTCTAACTGAGAGGTAATACTGTCAGCAACTAATTTAGCGTCTAGTTCTGGTTTACGAACTTCAGCAATATTAATTTGTACTGCAACATCACGTTTCTCTCTTTTGTCTTTATATTTATTGACAATAGAAGCTACGGCATTACGTAATTTTTCAACGTCTTCACCTTTTTTACCAATCACAATACCTGGACGAGCAGTGTGAATAGTAATGCGAACGTTAGTTTCTGCTGAACGGTCGATTACAATTTTAGAGATTGATGCTTGTGCTAATTCTTTATTTAAGAATTCACGCACTCTAAAATCACTTTCTAAATTATCAGCGAATGTCTTTGTACCCGAATACCATGTAGATGTCCAAGGCTTGACGATGCCTAGTCGGATACCATTTGGATTTACTTTTTGACCCATTGCTATTCTCCAGCCTAGCGATCAGAGACGATCACGGTGATGTGACTCGTACGCTTCAAAATTCGATCTGCACGACCTTTCGCACGAGGCATAATACGCTTCATGGTTGGGCCTTCGTCTACGAAAATTTTCGCAACTTTCAGATCATCAATATCAGCACCATCGTTATGCTCTGCATTAGCAATAGCAGACTCTAATACTTTTTTAACTAGTACAGCCGCTTTTTTATTGGTGTACGTTAAAATATCAAGTGCCTGAGACACTTTCTTACCGCGAACAAGATCTGCAACTAAGCGAACTTTTTGTGCAGAAGAACGAGCGTGGCGGTACTTTGCAATTGTTTCCATCTCTTTCTCCTACTTATTTCTTCTTAGCTTTCTTATCCGCAGCGTGGCCGCGATAAGTACGAGTCGGCGCGAATTCACCCAATTTATGACCAACCATTTCGTCGGAAACATAAACTGGAACGTGCTGACGACCATTATGGACAGCGATGGTCAATCCGATCATGTTAGGAAAGATCGTTGAACGACGGGACCAAGTACGAATTGGTTTCTTGTCCCCGCTTTCCACCGCTTTCTCTACCTTCTTCAGCAAGTGTAGGTCAATAAAAGGACCTTTCTTGAGAGAACGTGGCATAGCTAATCCTCTATATTAATTATTTCTTATTGCGACGGCGAACAATATACTTATCAGTACGTTTGTTGCTGCGCGTTTTCAATCCTTTGGCTTTTTGACCCCATGGAGACACAGGATGTTTACCAAAGTTACGACCTTCACCACCACCATGTGGATGGTCTACCGGGTTCATTGCTGTACCACGAACAGTAGGACGAACACCACGCCAACGCGTTGCACCCGCTTTACCTAGTACGCGAAGCATATGTTCTGAGTTACCCACTTCACCAATAGTGGCGCGGCAATCAGATAATACTTTACGCATTTCACCTGAACGTAGACGTAATGTTACATAAGCACCATCACGAGCAACGATTTGAACATAGCTACCAGCTGAGCGAGCAAGTTGTCCGCCTTTACCTGGTTTCATTTCAATATTATGCACGGTAGAACCTACTGGAATATTGCGCATTGGTAAACAGTTACCTGTTTTAATCGCTGCATCAACACCAGATTGGATCTGATCACCTGCTTTTAAGCCTTTAGGCGCTAAAATATAACGACGTTCACCGTCTTTATATAGAACCAATGCAATATTTGCACTACGGTTCGGATCATATTCCAAACGTTCAACAACTGCTGGAATACCATCTTTATTACGCTTAAAGTCGACAATACGATAATGTTGTTTATGACCACCACCGATATGACGGGTAGTGATACGACCATTATTATTGCGACCACCAGTTTTGCTTTTTGAATCAAGCAACGGTGCATAAGGCTTACCTTTATGCAACTCTGGGTTAACCACTTTAACAACGTGGCGACGACCCGGAGATGTAGGTTTACACTTAACAACTGCCATTGTTCTTACTCCTCCGAATTACTCAGCGACGCCAGCAAGGTCTAAGTTTTGACCTTCTGCTAAAGTAACGTAAGCTTTTTTCCAGTCGCTACGGCGACCGATTTGTTGACCACGACGTTTTACTTTGCCTTTAACAACAAGAGTATTCACGTCATCTACTTTAACTTCAAATAGTTGTTCAACTGCGGCTTTAATCTCTCTCTTAGTAGCATCTTTAGCAACTTTCAATACTAATGTATTTGTTTTTTCCATTGAAATAGATGCTTTTTCAGAAACATGTGGTGCTCGCAGGACTTTAAGCAGACGCTCTTCACGAATCATGCTAACATCTCCTCTACTTGTTTAACGGCATCAACAGTGATAACCACTTTGTCAAATGCAATCAAACTAACTGGATCAATACCTGCCACATCACGCACATCAACTTTATATAAGTTACGTGCTGCTAAGAAAAGATTTTCATCAACTTCAGAAGTAATGATTAGCACATCTTTTAGATTCATATCATTTAATTTCTGAGTTAATAATTTAGTCTTAGGTGCTTCAACAGTAAATGTTTCAACCACGATTAAACGTTCTTGACGCACTAATTCAGAGAAAATACTCTTTAATGCACCACGATACATTTTACGGTTAACTTTTTGGCTATGATCTTGTGGTTTTGCTGCAAATGTTACACCACCACTACGCCAGATTGGGCTCTTAATAGAACCTGAACGAGCACGACCGGTGCCTTTTTGACGCCATGGTTTTTTGCCTGAACCAGCGATTTCTGCACGAGTTTTTTGTGCGCGAGAGCCTTGACGAGCAGCAGATGCATAAGCAACAACTACTTGGTGAACTAACGCTTCATTAAACTCACGTCCGAAGGTAGTTTCGGAAACAGAAAGCGCTTGCGCGTCTTTTACTACTAATTCCATCTCTATCTCCTCGACGTTAAGCCTTGATTGCCGGTTTAACAATTACGTCACTATTGATTGCGCCTGGTACTGCACCTTTAATTAATAAAAGGTTACGTTCAGCATCAACACGTACAATATCTAAGTTTTGAACAGTTACACGTTCATTACCTAGGTGACCTGCCATTTTACGACCTTTGAACACTTTACCTGGAGTTTGGTTTTGACCAATTGAGCCATGACCACGGTGTGCCAAAGAGTTACCATGAGTAGCATCTTGAGTACGGAAATTCCAACGTTTAGTTACGCCAGCAAAACCTTTACCTTTAGATGTTCCAGTAACATCAACTTTTTTAACGTCTGTAAAAATATCAACGTTAATGCTTTGACCTACAGTATATTCGCCTTCTTCAAAACGGAATTCCCATAGACCACGACCAGCTTCAACGCCAGCCTTAGCGAAATGACCTGCTTCAGGTTTATTTACGCGGCTTGCTTTTTTGCTGCCAGTAGTAACCTGAATAGCTTGATAACCATCATTTTCAAGTGTTTTAACTTGAGTAACGCGGTTGCTTTGAACTTCAACTACGGTGACAGGAATAGAAACACCCTCTTCGGTGAAGATTCGTGTCATTCCTACTTTACGACCGATTAAACCAATCATTGTTTCGACCTCTCAATCATTCAGCTTAGGATTAACCTAAACTGATCTGCACATCAACACCGGCAGCAAGATCTAGACGCATTAAAGCATCAACTGTTTTTTCAGTTGGCTCAACAATATCAACTAGACGTTTATGAGTACGAATCTCATATTGATCACGCGCATCTTTATTAACGTGCGGAGAAATCAATACTGTGAAACGCTCTTTGCGTGTCGGTAATGGAATAGGACCACGAACTTGTGCGCCAGTGCGCTTCGCAGTTTCTACAATTTCAGCAGTTGATTGATCAATCAAACGATGATCAAACGCTTTTAACCGGATACGGATTCTTTGGTTCGACATGAGACCAGAGCTCCACTATTTAAAAGTTATAACAAAAGATTACTCCTCTTGCCCTGTTTCGATTGACAGGAGAGTGTAATCCGTTCTTTTCGTAATCCCCAAATCGGGAATATTGTTGATATAATTCGATATTTTTACATAAAGATTATATCTTTTTACGCATTTGCTTACATAAAGACAATAAACAAAGTGGCGGGATTATACCCCGTTGGTTAACCAACATCAAGTATTAATTATCATATAGATAGAGAAAATATGATAAATTAATAATTATAAAAAAAGTTGAGGAACGGGGTTTTTTACAGAATTATGTCGCCATCAAGATGACTGATTAATGATCTTCTTTGGCGTGATTTAGACTATATCTTGGTATTTCTACTTCAAGATCTTCATCGGCTACTCGAGCTTGGCAACTTAAGCGACTATGAGGCTCGACACCCCAAGCTTTATCTAGCATATCATCTTCTTGTTCATCACTTTCTTCAAGTGAGTCAAATCCTTTTCGAACAATACAATGACAAGTTGAACATGCACAAGACATTTCACAAGCATGCTCTATTTCGATATCATTGCGCAAAGCGACATCTAATATCGATTCGCCTTCTTCAGCCTCAACAGTTTTTCCTTCAGGACAAAGATCAGCATTTGGTAAAAAGGTAATTTTTGGCATAATAATCTCATTGGTTAAATATCATCAACGCTATGCCCGGTTAAGGCATCACGTATTGATCTATTCATACGTTTAGCAGCAAAGGTTTGCGTTGCGTCATCAACAATCTTTATTCGTTGCTCAATCAAAGAGCAATCATTAGATTCCGTTGCTTGTTGCAATTGTTGTTTAGCATTCAAGATAAGATTAAGTTCCTCTTCATCTAATAAATCGGCGTCTTTATCTAGTGCAGATTGTAATGTTTCAAGTACTCTGGCTGCCTCTACTTTCTGTTCGGCAAGCTTTCTTAATTGTTTATCTTGATTTGCATAATTGATTGAATCTTGAATCATGCTAGCAATTTCATTTTCTGACAATCCATAAGAAGGCTTTACTTGAATCGCCGCTTCAACACCTGTCGATTTTTCCATTGCAGTGACACTCAATAAACCATCAGCATCGACTTGAAAGGTAACTCGAATATGCGCACCACCTGCTGGCATAGGAGGGATCCCTCGCAAAGTAAATTTTGCTAACGAACGGCAATCGGCAACACTTTCTCGTTCACCTTGCAAAACATGAATCATCATCGCCGTTTGGCCATCTTTAAATGTGGTAAACTCTTGTGCTCGAGCGCATGGAATTGTGCTATTACGAGGAATAATTTTTTCAACTAATTCTCCCATAGTTTCAATTCCTAAAGATAAAGGAATAACATCCAACAATAACATGTCTGAATCAGGTTTATTGCCAACCAATATATCAGCTTGAATTGCTGCACCAATAGCAACGACTTTATCTGGATCAATTGAAGTTAAAGGTTCTGTTTTAAAATAGTGACCAACTAATTGCCTAACTAATGGCACCCTAGTCGAACCGCCTACCATCACGACTTCACTGACTTCATCAAAATCAATCTGTGCATCTTTTAATGCTCGACGACAAACTGCCAATGTTCGTTTAACTAAAGGTTCAATTAAGTCTTCAAATTGTTTACGAGTTATTGTGAAAGACTGCCCTTCTATATTAACTAAAGCAGAATCTTGCTGACTTAGTGCAATTTTAATTTCAACAGCTTCATCGATAATTTTCTGGTTTATATATGGGTCAGAATTGTTATTTAAACCTAACTGTGTTTTTAAATAATCAGCAAGTAATCGGTCAAAATCATCACCACCAAGTGCTGAATCACCTCCAGTTGCTAAAACTTCAAATACACCTTTATGTAGGCGTAAAATAGAGATATCAAATGTTCCACCACCTAAATCATAAACAGCAATAACACCTTCTTTACCTGAATCTAAGCCATAAGCGATAGCAGCAGCTGTTGGTTCATTCAGTAATCTTAAAACATGTAATCCAGCTAATTTAGCCGCATCCTTAGTTGCTTGTCTTTGCGCATCATCAAAATAAGCTGGTACTGTTATTACTGCACCATCAATCTCACCATCTAAGCTTTGTTTTGCTCGATCAACCAAAGCAATCAAAATCTCAGCTGAAACTTGTACTGGATTAACTTGTTGATTAGGTAAATTTAATAAAGGAACACCATTATCAGTTTGTGAAAAAGTATAGGGAAAGCGTGAACTATCAATATCAGTTAAGCTTCTTCCCATTAAGCGTTTTATTGAACTAACCGTATTCAATGGATCATTGGCTGCATTAGTTTTAGCATTTTTACCGACAGTAATAATAGTATTATCATCATGGTCAAGGCCATAATACACAACAGATGGTAATAATGCATTACCATCTAAATCTGGCAAAACTTCTGCTTGCCCACTACGAACTGTTGCGACTAAAGAATTAGTTGTCCCTAGATCTATGCCAATAGCTAATCGACGTTGATGAGGTTCTGGTGTTTGTCCCGGTTCACTAATTTGTAATAATACCATTTGATCTATCTCTAATTGACTTAATCTTAAATTATAAAGCAAATTGCTTTTCTTGTAACTTTTCGATCTGTTCAATCAACCTAGCCAGATAGCGGATTTTATAGATTTGATTAACTGCGCTTTGCCAATCTTGCTGCGAAATATAGTCCATTAATTGTTGATAGACGTTTTTTTTTCGTTGTGTTATCACCGAATGAAAATCATCTAGAAGATCAACATTATTTTGGCTTTCAATATCATCCAATTTCTCACGCAAACTAAATTGTTCCATTAAAAAATCGGCATCGTGAATAATATTTTGTTCGGTAGCAACATCAAAACCCTGCAAAGATAGCAAATACTCAGCCGCTTTTATTGGATTTTTTAGGGTTTGATAACCATCATTGATCATTGCCGATTTTTGAATAATTGCTACTTTTTCATTATCAGTTGCACCGGCAAAGTTATCGGGATGATATTGTCGTTGTAGCTGTTGATAGTTGGCCGTTAACTGACCACTATCAATAGGTAATTGGATTGGTAATTGAAATAATTCAAAGTAATTAATCACAATTCATGTCCCATTAAACATTAAAGCTTTCACCACAACCACATTCGTTTTGAGCGTTAGGGTTATTGAATTTAAAACCTTCATTTAGACCTTCTTTGACAAAATCAAGCTCAGTTCCATCAATATAAACCAAGCTCTTTTTATCAACGATAACTTTGACATCTTTATCTTCAAAAACGCTATCATCGTCATTAATAGCATCAGCAAATTCTAAAACATAAGCCATACCCGAGCAGCCAGAAGTTTTAACGCCTAACCGAAGCCCGACACCTTTACCTCTATTAGCTAAAAAAGCCTGAACTCGATTTGCTGCGCTATCAGTTAATGTAATTGCCATTAACGTTGTCCTTTCTTAGCTTTATAATCATCGATTGCCGCTTTAATTGCATCTTCGGCTAAAATCGAACAGTGAATTTTAACCGGTGGCAATGCGAGCTCTTTAGCGATATCGGTATTTTTAATCGCTTCCGCCTCATCTAAAGATTTACCTTTAATCCATTCGGTAACTAACGAGCTTGAAGCAATGGCGCTACCACAACCGTAAGTTTTGAATTTGGCGTCTTCAATAATACCATCGTCATTAACTTTGATTTGTAATCGCATAACATCACCACACGCTGGAGCGCCAACCATTCCACTACCAACATTAGGATCATTCTGATCGAAAGAACCAACATTGCGCGGGTTTTCATAATGATCAACGACTTTTTCACTGTATGCCATAATTTGCTCCTAATATTAATGGGCTGACCATTTAATTTTTGTTAGGTCAACTCCATCTTTAAACATTTCCCAAAGCGGAGAAAGCTCTCTTAATTTACCGATAGAATCTTTAATTAACTTAATCACATAATCCACTTCCTCTTCGGTACTAAATCGTCCAAATGAGAATCGAATCGAGCTGTGTGCTAGTTCATCGTTAAGTCCTAATGCTCGTAGTACATAAGATGGTTCTAAACTTGCAGATGTACATGCCGAACCTGATGATACCGCTAAATCTTTTAGCGCCATCATAAGTGATTCACCTTCAATATAAGCAAAGCTTACATTCAAGATATTAGCCACACTATGTTCTAATGAACCATTAAGGTAAACTTCTTCGATATCTTTTAAGCCATTCCATAAACGGTTTTTTAATGCCAAAAGACGCGGCATTTCTGTAGCCATTTCTTCTTTTGCTATACGATATGCTTCACCCATACCCACAATTTGATGAACTGGTAACGTACCAGAGCGCATACCTCGTTCATGCCCACCACCATGCATTTGGGCTTCAATACGCACTCTAGGTTTACGTCTAACATAAAGTCCACCAATGCCTTTTGGTCCATAAATCTTATGTCCAGAAAATGACATAAGATCGACTTTTAATTTGCTTAGGTCAATCGGTAATTTACCAACACTTTGGGTTGCATCAACATGAAATACAATACCCCTTTCACGGCACATTTCACCGATTTTTTCGATATCTTGAATAACACCGGTTTCGTTATTAACGTGCATAATTGATACAACAGTTGTGTCGCTACGCATCGCCGCAGCCAGTTTATCAAGAGCAAGAATACCATTTGATTCTGGTGCTAAATAAGTTACTTCATAACCTTCTCGTTCTAATTGACGACAAGTATCAAGAACTGCTTTATGTTCAGTTTTACAGGTAATAATATGTTTACCTTTAGCATGATTAAAATGAGCCGCACCTTTAATGGCTAAGTTATCGGCTTCTGTCGCACCAGAAGTAAATACAATTTCACGTGAATCCGCGCCAATTAAGTCAGCAATTTGATTTCGTGCGATATCAACAGCTTCCTCTGCTTGCCAACCAAATTTATGTGAACGAGAAGCGGGATTACCAAAAACACCACCTGGTGTTAAATACTGCATCATTTTTTCAGCTACTCTAGGATCTACAGGTGTTGTTGCTGCATAATCCATATAAATAGGTAATTTCATTAATTACTCCCAATTAAAAATTCTGTATTTTATTTACTTTTTTAATTAATTCTGCTGTGATGGAGATGACTTTGTCGATTTGCGACGGCTCTCACTTCTTGATTATTGACTAATTCGCTTAATGTGATGCCAGTCAAAAAATCGTTGATTCTTTCGCTTAAATCATTCCATAAACTGTGAGTAAGGCATCTTACCCCTTTTTGACATCCAGTATGTCCATGGCATTTAGTTGCATGAACGGTTTCGTCAACAGCTTTTACAATTGAACTAATCGCAATTTGATCCATACTACGACCAAGTACATAACCGCCACCAGGACCTCTAACACTTGATACTAAACCATTTTTACGCAACCGAGAAAATAGTTGTTCTAAATAAGATAGTGAGATTTCCTGACGTTCTGAAATATCAGCAAGTGATACAGGGCCTGAACCTGAATGTAGTGCTACATCTAACATAGCTGTAACAGCATAACGCCCTTTTGATGTCAATTTCATTAATCATTCCCCTATATTTAATCATAAATATTTTATATATCCTTCAATTTTAGTCAAGTATTTAGTTGACTATTTTAGTGGGATTTAAGTTGTCTGTTCTTCATCGACGAAATATAACTGAATATGCTAATCTAGTAAGCTAATTTAATACAGGAGTTAAGGAATGAATTTAGCAATACGTTGGTGTTTGATACTAAGCACTTTATTAGCAAACATGGTACTTGCAGACGAATCGCAAAATGATTTACGACAAAATTATAAAAAATGGCAAAACACTTATCAATCATTAAGCTTTGATGAGCAACAAGCATTACTAAAACAATTAAAGAACTATTCTCTTTATCCATATGCTGCTGTACAATTTTTTCAAAACAATATTAAAAAAGTATCACCACAATCAGTGAGTGAGTTTGTAAAAAAATATGATGACTTTCCATTAACTTCATCATTAACCCAAGCTTATTTAAACGAACTATCTAATCGCCAAGATTGGGATGCCATTGTCTCTTTTCCTAAAGACAATTCAATTACTGCTAATTGTCAATATCAATACGCCAAATTACAAAAAAATGACGACAAATCGGTATTAGATAACGTCGAATCCATATGGTTAACAGGAAAAGAGTTACCTTCAGCCTGTGATCCATTATTGGATGCATGGTCAAAAAGTGGAAAACTCACATCAGATCTTATTTTGTTACGCGTTGAACTGGTGCTTGAAAACAATAATGTAAAACTCGCTCGTTATTTAACCAACTTATTAGATGATAATTATAAAACAACCAAGAATCATCTATTAGCCGTTTTTGATAACCCACGAAAACTTAAAGAATTTTCAAAAAATATTAAAACCAGTTCATTTACCAAAAAAATTGTCTTAGCATCTTACCCTCGCTTAATTAAAGCAGACAAAAATTTTGCATCAACATTACTACCACAACTAATAAAGCAACAGAACCTAACTAATGAAGAGCAAAACAGATTAAAAAGTCGCTTAGCCAATAGCTACTTTAGCGATTCAGTAACCACAGAACAGAGCAAATGGCGAGATAATTACCTAACCAAAAGCCATGACACAGCATTAGTTGAAAAACGTATTCGTATGGCTATTGATGCGAATAACGACAAAGACATTGAGCATTGGATAAAACAATTAACACCAGAAGACCAATTAAAAGAAGAGTGGCAATACTGGCATGCTCGAGTATTACTTAATAGCAAGAAAACCAATGAAGCGAAAAATATCCTAAAAACTTTAACCAACAAACGCGGTTTTTATGGAATGGTCAGTGCTCAAACACTTAATCAACCATACAGCATTAATAATTTATCTAAAAAAATGCCAACTGCAGAAATAAGCTCATTAAAAACCAAATATGATCAACAACCATTTGTCATTAGAATTAAAGAGTTAAGATTTCAAGGCATGTTGGCGGAATCAAAACAAGAATGGCGCTATATACTAAAAAAACAGGCACAAGATAACGAATATCTAGATTTAGCCAAATACGCCTATCATAACGGTTGGGGCGATCTTAGTATTCAAGCAACGATATCAGGCAAACTATGGGATAATTGGACTGAACGCCTACCTATTATGTACCAAAAATTATATAATGAAGCCTTAAAAGATAAAGCAATTCCGTTATCTTATGCTTTAGCTATCACTCGGCAAGAAAGTGCATTTGACACCACAATACAATCGCCTGTTGGTGCAAGTGGTTTAATGCAATTAATGCCTGCAACAGCAAAAGAAACGGCCAAAAAAGTCACCAACATTAGCTATAACTCACCAAACCAACTATTTGAACCTGCAACTAATGTTTATTTAGGTACTTATTTTTTAAATAGCGTATATTTACAAAATGACAGCAACCGTATTTTATCCTCAGCAGCCTATAATGCCGGCCCAAACCGAGTAAAAAAATGGTTGAATAACAGTAATGGAAAACTTGATGCGGTGGCATTTATTGAAAGCATTCCTTTCAATGAAACCCGAAACTATGTCAAAAGTGTATTGGTATATGATTACATTTATCAGCACATTTTAGGGAATAAAAACCCTCATATACTAACAACAAACGAATTTAACAGACAATACTAATGGTGCATTACATGAAAACTAAAGAATGGAACCAAACGGTTGAAATATTACACCAAGCATTTAATAGTGGTTATTCACTAGATATTTTAAAACTACTGATGACATCTGATGAACGTGATGCTTTAATTACAAGAGTCAAAATTGTACGCTCATTACTCGATGGATCAATAAACCAACGTCAACTTAAAGATCAACTAAAAATCGGTATTGCAACGGTCACTAGAGGATCGAACAGTTTAAAAGAAGCTACACCCGAATTTAAAGCATGGTTAGAAAAGATTCTATTGAAATCGAGTAATTAGAATATTGTCAATATTCATGACGATAGGATCGCTATAACGATAAATTTGATTGAATATTGACTTCTTCATCAGCTACTATAGGGACACAATAATCACATTCCATACTATGGATATCTTCAAAACATTTAATAGTATTATCATGATGATTGTGATGAATTTCAATTAAACAGCTTGAGCTACGTAACCTTACTTTTAATGCCGGCATTGCTGCCAAATGAACTTGAGAAATAAAATCGCTAAAATCTTCCGGTGATCCAATATATTTAAAACAAAGATACAAACCGCCTTCGCTAACAATTGGCTCAATATGCTCAAGATTATTATTGTGCTCTAAAGCAATTGTATATAAAAGTTCTTGTTCATTGGCGTTATCTTTACTTTTTAAAATACGACTAAAAGCAAAAATTTTGTCTGGCAAACTATCACTATTATGTTCATAATGGGATAAATAATTATGAAAAAACTGCGATCTTAATTTATTTTCTTCGTCTAAAATTTGACTCAAATTACAATTATTTTTATATGAAATTCCCCAAAATGTTTGCTTTGGCATATTAACAAATTTAGGTTCAGGTAAAGAAAGTCGATTTTTATTTAATTCGATAGCTGGAGTTAACCCGGTAGGATCCCAAAATTCACCGCGGCGATAACTTGCCGGTGTTTCATTGAATTGCTTTTTAAAAGATCGAGTAAAAGTTTGTTGTGAATCAAAACGATATTGCATAGCAATATCTAAAATAGGTTTACTTGTCATTCGCAAAGATAATGCCGCATAAGTTAATCTACGGTGACGAATATAAGTACCGAGCACTTGACCGGTTACTTCTTTAAACATCCGTTGTAAATGCCACTTAGAATAACCTGATTTTTGGGCAACATTATCAATAGATAAAGGCTGCTCCAAATTTTTTTCAATCCAAACGATAAGATCTGAAATAATACTAACTTGATTCATAAAACCCCATCATAAAGTGAATTGGCAGACATCATGCGATTATGACTTAATCCCAGCAATAAGCAAGGTTTAAATCGAAAATTTTTTAACAATAAGAATGGCTTCCCGCTTGATGTTCAGTAATATCTTTAACGCCTGCCAGTTCTGGGAATTGTGCAAGCAATTGCTTTTCAATACCTTCTTTTAAAGTAAAATCAACCATTGAACAACCATTACAACCACCACCAAATTGCAATATCGCATAGTTATCCTCAGTCAATTCCACCAAACTAACATGACCTCCATGACTAGCTAATTGAGGATTCACTTGTGCTTGAATTACGTAATTTACTCGTTCAATTAACGGCGCATCATCTGCAACCCTTCTCATTTTTGAGTTAGGTGCTTTTAAAGTTAATTGTGAACCTAATTCATCAGTGACATAATCAATCACTGTTTCTTCTAAAAAAGGTGCGCTAATTTCATCAATATAGACAGAAAAATCGGCTTGTTGTGCTTCTTCAATATCACTATCTTCAATAGTATCGGCAGGACAATAGGAAACCCCACATTCAGCAGATGGTGTGCCAGGATTAATAACAAAAACCCGAATTTGAGTACCATCAGGCTGATTAGCAAGCAATTTTTTAAAATGTTGTTGCGCTGATTCAGAAATGGTAATAATAGACATAATCCCTCACTTAGACACGATTGATATTAATTCTAAATAACATCATCGATAATAGTTGACTAACTCTGTTGGTTATTATAGGGAGTGTTTTGGATTTTACAAGACTGTCCGACACAAACAAACGACCTGCACATGGGCAGCACCACAGGCTTTTAATTGCTGGCAAATGACATTTACCGTATTACCGGTAGTAACAATATCATCAATAAGCATTACCGATTGATTGGTTAAATCGAAATGACATCTAAAAATTGTTTCAACATTACTCATTCGCTGCTTAAGCGATAAGTTTTTTTGATCACGAGCAGCAAATTTTCTCGACAATAGATATGGCTGAAAATCTCGATTTAGCCATCTAGCTATTGGCTTAGCTAATAATGCCGCTTGATTAAATCCCCTAGACCAATAACGGAAATGGTGTAAAGGAACACAAGTCACTAAATCAGGTTTAGCAAGACCACGGCTCAATCGCCGTTGATACCATGCTAAAAACATCAATCTTGCTAACGCATTAGTTAGCTCGACTTTACTATGAAATTTTAAATGTTGGATCAATTTTTTTAATGGATCGACATATTCTGTTGCGGCAACCATTTCATCCCAATAAGGCCTCTTCTCTCGACATCGGTAGCACTCATTTGTTAATAATGAATGAGGAAGGCAGCATTGATGGCATACTTTATTAAATTTAGGTAAGTTTTCAACACATTGACTACAAATACCATGGTGAGTCAGCACTAAAGGCATATTACATAAAAAACAACGCATTTATCCCCCAAAAAAGTTGAGGAGCAGGGTTTTTGGGCTAAATATTGAATTAAAAATTATCATCAAATAGAATATAAACTTAATAACATCCTAAATTACATTGAATAAAATTATTCCTAACTGCTTAAGAAAATTATTGCGATCCGCCACATAAAATTTTAGCTAATTTTGCATATTAATGATTTCAATTAAACCAATATTCGGTATAATTTACCGACAATGTGATAATAAGGATTTATAAGATGGAAAAGATCAAACTATTATTTATAGGAATAATATTAAGCCTTTTTGCAACCATTACTTTAGCTGATACTAAAGTATTAATGCAAACCAGCATGGGCGATATTGAAGTTGAGTTAGATAGTCAACATGCACCAATTACCACTAAAAACTTTCTTGATTATGTCAACAGTGGTTATTATGAAAACCTAACCTTCCATCGAGTCATTCCTGGATTTATGGTTCAAGGCGGTGGAGCTGATGATCAATTAAAATTCAAAGAGGCGAAACAACCAATCAAAAATGAAGCTGATAACGGTTTGAAAAACGATCGCGGAACTATCGCAATGGCAAGAACCAATGCAGTAGATAGCGCAACTAGTCAATTTTTTATTAATGTTGTAAATAATGATTTTCTTAACTACCAATCACCAGACAAATATGGTTATGCTGTTTTTGGTAAAGTCATTAAAGGAATGGATGTCGTAGATAAAATTGTTAACGTAGCTACCAAACGCATGGGGCCACATCAAAATGTCCCTGTTGAACCAATCTATATTAAAAAAGCAACAGTGATCGAAGATAAACAATAAGTTGTTGTAAAATTAATAAACACTTCAAGCAAACCACCTTGGTGATTTAAGGTGGTTTTTTATTAAATCATAGGATTATATTTTTAATTCATCACAAGCAAGTTTATGACCTTGGCTACAAGACTGTTTTAAATAATTTTTAGCTAAAGATTTATTTTGCTTTATGCCATCACCGTACTTATACATAAGCGCTAAATTGTATTGCGCGCTGGAGTAACCTTGCTCCGCTGCTTTTGTATACCAATATACCGCCTTCTGTTTATCCTGTTTTATGCCATCACCTTGATTATACATAAGTGCTAAATTATATTGTGCGTAGGATATACCTTGTTTTGCTGCTTTTGTATACCAAAAGAAAGCTTTATGTTTATCTTGCTTTATACCTTCATCGTCATCATACATAAGCCCTAAGTTATATTGTGCGTAGGAATAACCTTGCTCCGCTGCTTTTGTATACCAATATACCGCCATCTGTTTATCCTGCTTTATACCATCACCTTTATCATGCATAAGTGCTAAATTATATTGTGCAATGGATACACCTTGCTCTGCTGCTTTTGTATACCAAAAGAAAGCTTTAAGTTTATCCTGCTTTATGCCATCACCTATATCATACATAACTGCTAAATTATTTTGTGCTTTGGAGTCACCTTGCTCTGCTGCTTTTGTATACCAATATACCGCCTTTTGTTTATTCTGCTCTATACCTTCACCTTTCTCATACATAACTGCTAAATTATATTGTGCTGTGGAGAGATTTTGTTCTGCTGCTTTTTCAAACCAATATGCTGCTTTAAGTTTATCTTGCTCTATTCCTTCATCGTCATAATATATAACCGCTAAATCATTTTGTGCGGTAGAATCTCCTTGCTCCGCTGCTTTTGTATACCAATACACCGCCTTTTGTTTATCTTGTTCTATTCCTTCACCATCATCATACATACGAGCTAGATTATATTGTGCCACTTTGTCATTTTCTTCTGCTTCTTGTGTACATTCAACAAGTGCCTTTTCATAATTTTTATTTTCAAATTCTGTTGCACAATCCCTCGCATAAGTAGCAAAAGAAAACAAGAGGGGCATAACTAATAGTAACTTTTTTATATTCATGATATTCCTTATATATTTATCAACTTTTTTAAAATTCTATTTAATGCATCATAAAATCATTACTAATCATTTTAATATAGTTAACAAATTAGCCAGCGTTCTTACCCCGATCCCTGTTGCACCAGTTGCCCATAAAGCGGTGGCACTTTTGCGGAATGTCGCTGAACAGTCAATGTGTAGCCAATTTTGTTTATAATTTTTAATAAAATGAGATAAAAATGCCGCGGCAGTGCTGGCACCAGCGGTATTGGGTAATCCTGAATTGGCTATATCCGCAAACGATGATGGAAATTGGCTACGATGAAAATCAGCTAATGGTAATCGCCAAAAAGCTTCATGTTCCGCTTGGCTACTTGCCAATAATTGATTAGCAAATTTGTCATCAAATGAGAGTAATGATTGATAATCGTTACCTACTGCAACTTTTGCTGCTCCAGTAAGGGTTGCGCAATCAATAATATAGTGAGGCTTATCACTGTCAGCACTAATTAACCCGTCAGCTAAAACTAATCGTCCTTCCGCATCGGTATTATCCACTTCAACTGTTTTACCATTACGATATCGAATAATATCACCCAGTTTAAATGACTTACCACTCACCAAGTTATCAGCGCAACATAGATAAAGTTTAATACGATGTTTGGCTCCTCGGGCAATAGCAAGTGCCAGAGCACCAGTTACTAATGCCGCGCCCCCCATATCCGATCGCATTGATTCCATAAAACTGCTTGGCTTTAAGCTATAACCACCAGAATCAAAGGTAATACCTTTACCAACCAAACAAGCAACAATTGGCGCTTTAGGATTTTTAGTCGGATTATAATCAAGCTCAAGTAACGCTGCCGGTCGATCTGATCCTTTGCCAACTGTATAAATTCCCATATAATCCTGTTCTTTTAATGCTTCGCCGGAAATAATGTTATAGGTAATATCTGAGGAATAATTGCTGATTAAGTTTGCACTTTGCGTGGCCAATTCTAGAGGACTTAATGTTTCTGCTTGTTGATTAACGATATCTCGACACCAATCAATAATCGCTAAGCGATATTTTAGTTCTTGTTTATCTTGGCTATTAAGTTTTGCCCAACTCACCTTATTATTATTTTTGGCATTACGATAACCGAGCCAAAAATGCCAACACGATTCTAGATCCCAATTATCACCACTAAGTTTAACCGACTTAATACCTTGATTATCTAATTTTCTTGCTGCTCGCTGAATGGCGCCATGTCGATGATCCGGTTGATAATGAATGGTAACAGCATCATCTGAAAAACTAAGTAACGCCTCTTTTCCCCACTTTGATGGTGCAGGTTTTTCCGAAAGTAATATAGATAAACTCGACATAATAAATTCCTCAAGCAATAAAAATGCAAAAACGATGAATCAATTCTAATCAGAAACATGTTAAGATAGCAAGCAAAGTTAAGCGTAAATAAGGACCAATAATGACATCAGTTGTACCAATCCAAAATGGCATCAATTTTCGTGACTTAGGTGGCATTAAAACCAGTGATGGTCGCCAAATTCGAACAGGAATGTTGTATCGTTCAGGTGAATTTTCACGTCTTAATGATAGTGAAAAAAACTTTTTATCTGATGAGCTTAATTTGCATTATGTATTAGATTATCGTGATCAACATGAAATTGATCGTCATCCCGATAATCTTTGGAATAACAGTCAATATATTAATGTGCCAGCAAACCCATTAAGTGATGAAATTACAGCAAGCCTAACCAGTGATGATATTTTCGTTATGAAAAAATATTCACCGTTTGATTTTATGATTAAACTTTATCAATTATTACCTTTTAATAATCTTGCTTATAAAAAGTTAACATCACTACTACTTAGTGCTAATGGAAAACCCTTAGTGCAACATTGTGCAGTAGGTAAAGATAGAACTGGTGTTGGCGTAGCTTTAACCCTATTTGCATTGGGGGTAAGTGAAGACGTAGTTATGCAAGATTACTTACTTACCGAGCGCCATTTAAATGATTATCGTCAAGCCATACTCAGCCAAAATGAAAGTAAATTATCGGCTGAAGAGTTTGAGAAACAGAAAATCATTTTTGCGGCTAAACAAGAGTTTTTAACCGCAGCTCTTGATGAAATCAAAAAACGCTATACCACCATCGACGATTGGTTAACTAAAGAGTATCAATTGGATGATAAAAACAGGAAAATTCTGCAAGATATTTATTTAATTTAATTTAATTAATCTAAGTGTATGGATAATCACCATACACTTATGATCAATTTGTCCGTAACATTAAGATTGTAAGATAAAATCGGTGATAGGTTTATTCTGATTTACAGCAAGATGAACCGATGCCACTTGCTGATATTGATAATAAAAATCCTGTCCAAATGGCGCAGTAATCAACTGGTTTGCGACATCAACTTTTACCGATTTCATTTGCCAAACGCCTTTGGCATATAATTTAAGAGCTGACTCTTTTAATGTCCAAAGTTGCCAAAATGCCGCTAATGTATCCGATTGTTTTAATATCCATTGATATTCTTCATTAGCAAAATAATTTTTGGCGACATTCAGATAATTTTTACGCTGCCTAGCAACTTCAATATCAATACCAACCCTACCATTTAAGGATATGGCAACCGCCATCCAATCTTTACTATGACTGATATTAAAATCAGGCAGATTATGTTGTAAAAAACAAGGACGGCTATTATCACCAATAATGATGGGAGGCAAACTATCAATATGACAATACTGTTTAAGTAAACTCGCTAAAATTGAACGACAGACTAAAAACTGTTTTTTTCGTGAACCACTTAATGACTCTGCATCATTAATGATTTGTGGTGATAATAGTGAATAGTTCACTTCCGCCGTATCTAAATGAGTAAGTTGAGCAATTAACATTTTATGTAAGCCAATTTAAACAAAAATTATTTTTTACTATTTTAACAGCATGCTATGCTAACTGTTATCGAAATTATTAGATCACTAAGGATGCATCATGTCATTACAAACAAAATTAGTTCATGCTGGTCGAAAAAAACGTTATACCCAAGGTGCAGTGAATTCAGTTATTCAGCGAGCATCATCGCTGGTTTTTGATTCAATTGAGGCAAAAAAAGAAGCGATGGAAAATCGCACTAAAGGAGCACTATTTTACGGTCGTCGCGGCACTTTAACTCATTTTGCCCTACAAGATGCCATGGTGGAAATTGAAGGTGGTGCTGGTTGCTATCTCTATCCTTGCGGTGCGGCCGCCATTGCGAATGCTATCTTAGCTTTTGTCAAATCAGGTGATCATATTTTGGTTTCAGAAGCCAGTTACGAACCAACGCAAGAATTTTGTGAACATATACTCAAAGATTTTGGTGTGGAAACCGATTATTTTTCTCCGCTAATTGGTCGTTATATCACGAATCATATTAAACCAAATACCAAAGTGGTATTTCTTGAATCACCAAGCTCAATCACTATGGAACTGCATGATGTGCCAGCAATTGTTAAAGCGATTCGCAAGGTAAATCCGGAAATTGTCATTATGATGGACAACACTTGGAGTGCTGGCGTTTTATTCAAAGCATTAGATCACGATGTTGATATCTCCATTCAAGCAGGTACTAAGTACTTAATCGGCCACTCCGATGCCATGTTAGGAACTGCTGTTGCTAATCAACGTTGTTGGGATCAATTACGTGAACGTTCTTATCTAATGGGACAAATGTGTGATGCCGATACCGCTTATATGGCAGCACGCGGATTACGAACCTTAGCGGTTAGATTAAAACAACATCACGAAAGTAGCTTAAAAGTGGCAAACTGGTTAGCTAATCATCCTAAAGTGGCAACTGTTAATCATCCGGCTTTGGCAAGTTGTAAGGGGCATGAGTTTTTTAAACGTGATTTTAGTGGTGCTAGTGGTCTATTTTCGTTTGTACTTAAAGATCATTTAAGCGATGTGCAACTATCTGATTTCTTGGATAATATGACTCACTTTTCAATGGCGTATTCATGGGGTGGATTTGAATCATTAATTTTAGCCAATCAACCTGAAGATCTTGCGAAAATACGCCCGGTATCAGGTGTGGATTTCACGGGTACATTAATTCGATTACATATTGGCCTTGAAGATCCTGATGATTTAATCGCCGATCTTGCCGCTGGCTTAGATAGAATTAAATTGCATAAAAACAAAGTGAATGCATTACAAAGTTTAGTATAAATGGATAACCGATGAGTCATCAAAATCAAGCTAAGACTAAAAGTATTATTGAACAAACAATCTTACAACATCTAAACGGTCGACAATCGCTACTGGTTGCTTTTAGTGGTGGTGTCGATTCGACTGTTTTACTGCAAGCATTAGTCAACTTGAGACAAAAGTTACAAAATTTACAACTTAGAGCCATTTATATTCATCACGGTTTAAGTAAAAACGCCGATAATTGGGCGGAACATTGCCAGCAACAATGCCAAACTTGGCGAGTGCCATTGATTATTGAAAAAGTCAAACTTGATAAAGCGGCGGGCAATATTGAAGAACAAGCAAGAGAAGCTCGCTACCAAGCTATTTATCGACATTTAAAAAGTGATGAGTTGTTATGTACTGCCCAGCACCTTGACGATCAATGTGAAACTTTCTTCCTAGCCTTAAAACGTGGTAGTGGCCCAACAGGATTATCCGCTATGCCTCTTGAAAGTGGTCAACATCTTCGGCCATTATTAACGATCTCGCGTGAAGAAATTGAACAATATGCCAATCAACATCTATTAAGTTGGATTGAAGATGAAAGTAATCAAGACGACCATTATGACCGTAACTTTTTACGCTTAAAGGTACTGCCAATACTTAATCGGCGTTGGCCACATTTCTCGCAAATGGTCGCTCGTAGTGCCGAGTTATGTCAACAGCAAGAAGCATTAATCCATGAGCTTTTATCGACAGAATTTAAGCAAATTACTGGCAATGCCAAACAACTTAATATTCAATCACTACGTAATTATTCAGATTATAAACGTAATGCAATATTGCGGATGTGGTTTAAAGAACAACATATCGGCATGCCAAGTCAAAAGCAACTCGCACTAATTTGGCAAACCGTTATTCAAGCGAAAGAAGATGCTAATCCACAATTTATTTTGCATAATCGACAGATTCGCCGCTATCAAAACCAACTTTATTTATTGCCTCTATATCAAGATATTGAACAGCAAATCTTGCCTTGGGATCTAAATACTTCGCTAAGCTTGCCGGATAATTTAGGCATATTACAGTCCAATTATCAAACCAAGTTAACTTGTCGTTTACCACAAAAAGAGGAAACCGTTTCGGTGCGTTTTCATGCCCAAGGTCAATTTCAAATTGTGCAGCGCAAAGGATCACGATCAATAAAAAAATTGTGGCAAGAACACCATATTCCACCTTGGATGCGTACCCGTATTCCTTTAATTTATTATAATGAACAGTTGATTAGTGCCGTCGGGGTATTTGTTACTGAACAAGGTAAGGGCTCACAAATTAGCTTTAATCTAAAACAAATTGTGTAAATAAAAGGGGATTTAACAATTAGACAATAAAAAGACGGAAAAAGTTAATTTCTTACTCGGCTATTTTATTTATATGGCAACCATAATTCAGTCAGGCAATTTATTAGGTGCCCAAACTAATTGTTTCCATTGCATAGCATTATTACTTAAGATCCCCTTTATATGATTTTCAAAACACCACTTATCATCTTTATAGGGGTAGCTTAAGTTTAAATGCCTGTTCTATCTTAGTAAATAATTCGTCAAATGAATCATCATAATCGTAGTGGTAACCATTGGATAATGATCGTTTCAGTTTGTCAGTTATGTTTTATCTTTTTCTTATTTAAATAAAAGTCCAAATATTTTCTAGGTATTCCTCTAAATGCTCGAGCTTGGCCTAAATTATATGCCTCACCAAAATATTTGTATGATTCGTCGTATTGACCTAATTCATAGCACACCATTCCCATATCAATCGCTACCGATGTATCAATATCAGATCCGCTTGTCTGTAGTGCTATTTCTGCCCAATTTTTAGCATTGGAAAAATCTGTCATGTCAAAATAAGCACTATATATACATGAAGAAATCCAGCGAGCAAATACCCAGTCTAACTTTGGTTCAGGAATTAATTTCCAAGCTTGATTATATTTATTTAAAGCACTAGAAAAATCATTTTTGTTATGGTCTCTATTGCCACTTTCTACTATAGATATTATTTCTTTCTCAAGTTTATTATCAATAGGTGTTTTCATGCTTATACTCCTTTAATTAAAAAATACGCAGCTAAAAATAAGCCGGAAAGGATTGAAATAAAACCGTTCCAGTTTTCCTTTTTAAAGATGCATTTTAATCATATTAATTAGTTCGTAAAGTTCCTTTTTCAAATCTTGATTTTTATAAAATAGTAATTTTTTTCTAAATAACTGATCAACTCATAACTAGGGTTATTACTTAATAATAAACTAGTTGTATCAAATATCTCATATTTACCAACTAACTCATCGTCTAAAATTCTTCAATGTACCGACTGCTTTATCAAACCAAAACGTTGATAAATATCGGTATGCATCTTAATTTCATCAGTCATAAGGTGATCTAGTTGGCTTCATTGGAATATGAACATCAGCAGCATGATTTGAATTTGGGGTGATTAAGCGATGTTGTAAACTCTCAACCCTCGCTTCTATAAGTTGATGTTCATGGTTATAACTAAACCACTGCGTGATGTTTTCAGCCGGTCGTTGCCGTTTAATCAGTCGACCAAAACCATCATAATCGTAGTGGTAACCATTGGATAATAGCCGTTTCAGTTTGTCAGTTATGTTTTATCTTTTTCTTATTTAAATAAAAGTCCAAATATTTTTTAGGCCTTTCTTTAAATGCTCGAGTTTGGCCTAAATTATATGCCTCACCAAAATATTTGTATGATTCGTCGTATTGACCTAATTCATAGCACGCCATTCCCATATCAATCGCTCGCGATGTATCAATATTAGATCCGCTTGTCTGTAGTGCTATTTCTGCCCAATTTTTAGCATTAGAAAAATCTGTCATGTCAAAATAAACACTATACATACATGAGCAAATCCAACGAGTCATTTCCCAGTCTAACTTTGGTTCAGGAATTAATTTCCAAGCTTGATGATATTTATTTAAAGCACTAGAAAAATCTTTTTTGATATGGTCTATATTGCCACTTTCTACTATAGATATTATTTCTTTCTCAAGTTTATTATCAATAGGTGTTTTCATGCTTATACTCCTTTAATTAAAAATACGCAGCTAAAAATAAGCCGGAAAGGATTGAAATAAAACCGTTCCAGTTTTCCTTTTTAAAGATGCATTTTAATCATATTAATTAGTTCGTAAAGATCCTTTTTCAAATCTTGATTTTTATAAAATAGTAATTTATTTCTAAATAACTGATAAACTCATTACTAGGATTATTACTTAATAATAAACCAGTTGTATCAAATATCACATATTTACCAACTAACTCATCGTCTAAAATTCTTCAATGTACTGACTGCTTTATCAAAGCAAAACGTTGATAAATATCGGTATGCATCTTAATTTCATCAGTCATAAGGAGATCTAATTGGCTTCATTGGAATATGAACATCAGCAGCATGATTTGAATTTGGGGCGATTAAGCGATGTTGTAAACTCTCAACCCTCGCTTCTATAAGTTGATGTTCATGGTTATAACTAAACCACTGCGTGATGTTTTCAGCCGGTCGTTGCCGTTTAATCAGTCGACCAAAACCATCATAATCGTAGTGGTAACCATTGGATAATGGCCGTTCCAGTTTGTCAGTTATGTTTTATCTTTTTCTTATTTAAATAAAAGTCCAAATATTTTTTAGGTATTCCTCTAAATGCTCGAGCTTGGCCTAAATTATATGCCTCACTAAAATATTTATATGATTCGTCGTATTGACCTAATTCATAGCACACCATTCCCATATCAATCGCTACCGATGTATCAATATCAGATCCGCTTGTCTGTAGTGCTATTTCTGCCCAATTTTTAGCATTGGAAAAATCTGTCATCTCAAAATAAACTCTATACATACATGAGCAAATCCAACGAGTCATTTCCCAGTCTAACTTTGGTTCAGGAATTAATTTCCAAGCTTGATTATATTTATTTAAAGCACTAGAAAAATCTTTTTTGATACGATCTAAATTGCCACTTTCTACTATAGATATTATTTCATCCTCAAGTTTATTATCAATAGGTGTTTTCATGCTCATACTCCTTTAATTAAAAATACGCAACTAAAAATAAGCCGGAAAGGATTGAAATAAAACCGTTCCAGTTTTCCTTTTTAAAGATGCATTTTAATCATATTAATTAGTTCGTAAAGTTCCTTTTTCAAATCTTGATTTTTATAAAATAGTAATTTTTTTCTAAATAACTGATCAATTCATAACTAGGGTTATTACTTAATAATAAACTAGTTGTATCAAATATCTCATATTTACCAATTAACTCATCGTCTAAAATTCTTCAATGTACCGACTGCTTTATCAAATCAAAACGTTGATAAATATCGGTATGCATCTTAATTTCATCAGTCATAAGGAGATCTAATTGGCTTCATTGGAATTGGATAATGGCCGTTTCAGTTTGTCAGTTATGTTTTATCTTTTTCTTATTTAAATAAAAGTCCAAATATTTTTTAGGTATTTCTTTAAATGGTCGAGCTTGACCTAAATTATATGCCTCACCAAAATATTTGTATGATTCGTCGTATTGACCTAATTCATAGCACACCATTCCCAGATTAATCGCTGGTCCTACATCAATATCAGATCCGCTTGTCAGTAGTGATATTTCTGCCCAATTTTTAGCATTGGAAAAATCTGTCATGTCAAAATAAGCACTATATATACATGAAGAAATCCAGCGAGCAAATACCCAGTCTAACTTTGGTTCAGGAATTAATTTCCAAGCTTGATTATATTTATTTAAAGCACTAGAAAAATCTTTTTTGATATGGTCGCTATTGCCACTTTCTACTATAGATATTATTTCTTTCTCAAGTTTATTATCAGTAAGTGTATTCATGCTTATACTCCTTTAATTAAAAAATACGCAGCTAGAAATAAGCCGGAAAGGATTGAAATAAAACCGTTCCAGTTTTCCTTTTTAAAGATGCATTTTAATCATATTAATTAGTTCGTAAAGTTCCTTTTTCAAATCTTGATTTTTATAAAATAGTAATTTTTTTCTAAATAACTGATCAATTCATAACTAGGGTTATTACTTAATAATAAACTAGTTGTATCAAATATCTCATATTTACCAATTAACTCATCGTCTAAAATTCTTCAATGTACCGACTGCTTTATCAAATCAAAACGTTGATAAATATCGGTATGCATCTTAATTTCATCAGTCATAAGGAGATCTAATTGGCTTCATTGGAATTGGATAATGGCCGTTTCAGTTTGTCAGTTATGTTTTATCTTTTTCTTATTTAAATAAAAGTCCAAATATTTTTTAGGTATTTCTTTAAATGGTCGAGCTTGACCTAAATTATATGCCTCACCAAAATATTTGTATGATTCGTCGTATTGACCTAATTCATAGCACACCATTCCCAGATTAATCGCTGGTCCTACATCAATATCAGATCCGCTTGTCAGTAGTGATATTTCTGCCCAATTTTTAGCATTGGAAAAATCTGTCATCTCAAAATAAGCACTATATATACATGAAGAAATCCAACGAGTCATTTCCCAGTCTAACTTTGGTTCAGGAATTAATTTCCAAGCTTGATTATATTTATTTAAAGCACTAGAAAAATCTTTTTTGATACGATCTAAATTGCCACTTTCTACTATAGATATTATTTCATCCTCAAGTTTATTATCAATAGGTGTTTTCATGCTTATACTCCTTTAATTAAAAAATACGCAGCTAAAAATAAGCCGGAAAGGATTGAAATAAAACCGTTCCAGTTTTCCTTTTTAAAGATGCATTTTAATCATATTAATTAGTTCGTAAAGTTCCTTTTTCAAATCTTGATTTTTATAAAATAGTAATTTTTTCTAAATAACTGATAAACTCATTACTAGGATTATTACTTAATAATAAACCAGTTGTATCAAATATCACATATTTACCAATTAACTCATCGTCTAAAATTCTTCAATGTACCGACTGCTTTATCAAACCAAAACGTTGATAAATATCGGTATGCATCTTAATTTCATCAGTCATAAGGAGATCTAATTGGCTTTATTGGAATATGAACATCAGCAGCATGATTTGAATTTGATTCCTTATTAGATAATATCGTTTTTTCTGTCATTTTCCCGATAAAATTAATTACTTGGATATATCTGAATAAGACCTTTCGGTGTATTTTCAGTGATTTTTAGCGTTGGTTCAGTTTCTATATTATAATAGTGTTCAATATATGTACCCAACCACAGACGTTCTTCTATGTTAGTGATAACATTATCTTTGTAAAGATATCTCCTTGCTGAAAAGTTATTATCATCTGAGTAAGTATAAGAATCAGTTATTATACCGTCATCTAATTTCACTAAAATCACATGATTTAGATTGGCATTATCTTTATTCTCAAAAGCGCTTCCAAATATCAAACCAATTATCTCATTGTTTTTTATAAAATAAAATTCTCTTGATACAATCCATTCTCTTCTCCAAACTGAGAATTCATTGTATATTACCATTCCAATAATATTATTATTAATATCCATAAAATATTTATGTCTATTAACTGCTGGAGAGCAGTCCTTTTTTTTAAGCATCCTTCCAGATTTAGACCCCAGTAATTCACAGTTATATGGTTCTAAAGAGTAAGCTGGCATTACTCCCATTCCCCATGATTGGCTGACAGCATTATCGCTTAACCAGATTTTCAACTCTGAATATTTGCTTTTGTATTCATTAAATATGTCAATTAGATAATCTTTCATGTTTTTCATTCTCTATTCCTTATTTTTTATTCACTGTGCTTAAGCTGGTCTGAACTGCTCGCCCTATGGATCAGTGATGATAAAGCTTATGAGATTAAATAGGCAGTGAACAAAATCCATAACGCATTAGATGAGGCAGACATTGCGTCATGATAGCAGCAAATAAAACCGGAAGGAGCAAAAGGTGATCTTCCGGTTTCTTTCAGGTAAAATCAATTACTTGGATATATCTGAATAAGACCTTCCGATGTATTTTCAGTGATTTTTAGCGTTGGTTCAGTTTCTATATTATAATAGCGTTCAATATATGTACCCAACCACATACGGAGTTCTATGTTCGTGATAACATTATCTTTGTAAAGATATTTCTTTGCTGTAAACCTATTATCATCTGAGTAAGTATAAGAATCAGTTATTATATCGCCATCTAATTTTACTAAAATCACATGATTTAGATTGGCATTATCTTTATTCTCTAAAGCACTTCCAAATATCAAACCAATTACTTCATTGTCTTTTCTAAAATAAAATTCCCTATATACAATCCATTCTTTATGCACATCTACGAATTTAGCGTATCTTACCACTCCAATAATATTCTTATTAATATCCATAAAATATCTTTGTCTATGAGCTGCTGGAGAGCAGTCCTTTTTCTTAAGCATCCTTCCAGGTTTATACCCCAATAATTCACAACGATATGGTTCTAACGAGTAAGCTGACAATACTCCCATTCCCCATGATTGGCTGACAGCATTATCGCTCAACCAAATTTTCAATTCTGGATATTTGCTTTTGTATTCATTAAATATCTCAATTAGATAATCTTTCATGTTTTTCATTCTCTATTCCTTATTTTTTATTCACTGTGCTTAAGCTGGTCTGAACTGCTCGCCCTATGGATCAGCGATAATGAAGCTTATGAGATTAAATACGCAGTGAACAAAATCCATAACGCATTGGTTGAGGCAGACATTGCGTCATGATAGCAGCAAATAAAACCGGAAGGAGCAAAAGGTGATCTTTCGGTTTCTTTCAAATAAAATTAATCACTTGGATATATTTGAATAAGACCTTTCGGCGTATTTTCAGTGATTTTTAGTGTTGGTTCAGTTTCTATATTATAATAGCGTTCAATATATGTACCCAACCACATACGGAGTTCTATGTTCGTGATAACATTATCTTTGTAAAGATATTTCTTTGCTGTAAACCTATTATCATCTGAGTAAGTATAAGAATCAGTTATTATATCGCCATCTAATTTCACTAAAATCACCCTATTTAGATTGGCATTATCTTTATTCTCTAAAGCACTTCCAAATATCAAACCAATTACCTCATTGTCTTTTCTAAAATAAAATTCCCTATATACAATCCATTCTTTATGCACATCTACGAGGTCAGCGTATATTACTATTCCAATAATATTATTATTAATATCCATAAAATATTTATGTCTATTAACTGCTGGAGAGCAGTCCTTTTTTTTAAGCATCCTTCCAGATTTAGACCCCAGTAATTCACAGCTATATGGTTCTAAAGAGTAAGCTGGCATTACTCCCATTCCCCATGATTGGCTGACAGCATTATCGCTTAACCAAATTTTCAATTCTGGATATTTGCTTTTGTATTCATTAAATATCTCAATTAGATAATCTTTCATGTTTTTCATTCTCTATTCCTTATTTTTTATTCACTGTGCTTAAGCTGGTCTGAACTGCTCGCCCTATGGATCAGCGATAATGAAGCTTATGAGATTAAATACGCAGTGAACAAAATCCATAACGCATTGGTTGAGGCAGACATTGCGTCATGATAGCAGCAATAAAACCGGAAGAAGCAAAAGGTGATCTTCCGGTTTCTTTCAGATAAAATTAACTACTTGGATATATCTGAATAAGACCTTTCGGCGTATTTTCAGTGATTTTTAGCGTTGGTTCAGTTTCTATATTATAATAGTGTTCAATATATGTACCCAACCACAGACGTTCTTCTATGTTTGTGATAACATTATCTTTGTAAAGATATCTCCTTGCTGCAAACCTATTATCATATGAGTAAGTATAAGAATCAGTTATTATACCGTCATCTAATTTCACTAAAACTACCTTATTTAGATTGGCATCATCATCATTCTCGCCAGTACTTCCAAATATTAATCCAATTACCTCATTGTCTTTTCTAAAGTAAAATTCCCTGTATACAATCCATTCTTTATGCACATCTACGAATTTAGCGTATCTTACCACTCCAATAATATTATTATTAATATCCATAAAATATCTTTGTCTATGAGCTGCTGGAGAGCAGTCCTTTTTTTTAAGCATCCTTCCAGGTTTATACCCCAATAATTCACAACGATATGGTTGTAAAGAGTAAGCTGACAATACTCCCATCCCCCATGATTGGCTGACAGCATTATCACTCAACCAAATTTTCAACTCTGAATATTTGCTTTTGTATTCATTAAATATGTCAATTAGATAATCTTTTATGTTTTTCATTCTCTATTCCTTATTTTTTATTCACTGTGCCTTGGGGAATTTCATTTCCCATCCTCTTTCCTATTTGATAGCAGATAAAAAAATAATCGGAAGAGATCTTTCCGGCTTTATTTAGATGTCTTTTAAATTAATAACCCGCTGCCACCATTGTTTATTTTCGATATCACTTGTTACAATGTTCCAGCCCAATTTTTTATATTTTTTTAGGAAAAATACCATATCCACATCAGACTTTTCTATCACATCATGAGATACATTAATCCCCAAACAAAAGAAAATATTTATTGAGTCAAATAAATGGAGAACTTTTAAAAACTCTTCATAGAGTAACTCTCCATCAGCGTAAATTAATCTGCTCATATAGTCATAAGTAATTTCAACAATATTACTGTACTTAGAGGTAACCACACTATTGATAAAATCGTTAACTATATTTTTACATATTAACTCATTGTATTCTGATGAATAATATATTTCGCAAGCTACCACTTCAATATCATGCGGCAATCTATACCCCTTTTTTATTAACTGAATAATATGATTCACTTTATTTTTCATTTAATTTCTCTCACTAATTAGACACTGAAAAACCAGGCAATTTTCTCTGGTTTTCCCTAGTTTCAGGGAAGTGAGTTAATTTAGTTGGTTTTTACCTGTTTAGTTTGACACTGTAAACAAATCCAGAGGAGCTACCTAGGTTAATGAATTTAGGTGGCTTGTAGCGTAAATAGTCCACAGTTAGGAGCATAATAACGCAACATGTTGAAATATAAAAATGTAAACTCTTGACAACGGCCACCTCAATCATGGTGAGGCGATTGGTAAGTGTGATCACCCAGTGCATACACTTCTTCAACAAAGGAACTCCATTTTTAACTTAGTTTTCATGAGGTAGTTAAATACTTATAGAAGCAAATAAGCGCATTATCTTTTACTTTTTCATTCTATATTAAACATTAGTGGCTTATTCTATTGTTTGTTGGTTATATTCAATTTTATGCGTTGCACCATAGGGAGGTCTGGATTCAATAGTATATCCTTTCGTATATTTCAACGCCTATGGTGAGTATTGTTTTGACTCGTAACTATTGGAAGTCAACAGAACCGAATTCGCTTTAATTTTATAACCGCCGTATTTACAAATTGGATATGGTTTTTTCCATTTTATTGATTGTCCGGTCTATTGCATCGTTCTAATTAGATGATTGTTTCGACACAATGGACCTTTATTAAATATGTTTTTCCCAATTATATGTATTAGGCTTTCTATGGTTTCGAAAACTATTTTTTGATTTTAATTAATCTCTATCTATTATGTACTTTTTACTGGTGTCAATTTCAAGATTTTTATAACGTTCCTCTTCTTCAAAATTAGCAATTCTATGGGATGGAACATGACCATATGTAACTTCAATTATATTTCCTTCTTTATCAAGGTGAACAATTCTACTATTACCAACACTGGGAGTATAAAAGATCTCCGTTTTGTCACCTTGCTCATTAAATAATGTGGTTTCAGAAAAATATTCATTTCCTTTGGGATAGGATTTTCTTATACTTATCGGTTTATTATTTTGGTTTTTAGTTACCGATATTAATGGCTGATCCTTTTCACCCTCTTCGTCATATTCCACATTTAAAGATTGCAATATGGTTTTCTTATCAATAGCATACTTAAAATATCGTAAATAATGGAGCTTAGCACTGTGTGGCCAGTATTCATATTCCCATTTGCTGATGGAAAGTAAGGGTTTTTTTTCAATCGCTACAATTTTATCCATCTCTTTTGTTACTTTTATATAATTAGGTAAGGTAATCGCGTTTTCAATGGTAATAGGTTGCAATTGTAAATCGTCATTTAAAATAAAAAAATGTGAACCATTTCCCAATTCTTTTAAACTGGCTTGTTGTTGATTATTAAGTAAAATATATTGGGGTTTACGTTCATAACTCCAACGTATTTTAAATTGATAATTGTCACCGACTTCGTTAATTTTAAGTTTTGTACTGAACGGATTATTAACCCGATAAGGTGCATTTTCTGCCTGTTCAAGAGTAATTGGTGAAAAATCAGGATAATTATTAGGAGTTCGGTAATGATTGAAAATAGTTTTGGTGGAACCATAATAGGGTACATGAGGTTTAATACCCATGGTGCGAATTTCAATACATTTAGCTACATCAAATGGATTAATTAAACCTGTCATCATAGCTCCTAATAAATATATTAACAATGTCAACACCATTAAGGTTAATGTCACTTTTTTTTTCATTGTTATCATCCTTATCTCGAAAATAACCGCAATCACTATTCAGGCATCCAACTACAGTAAAAGAGTTTGAAAAGGTTACTGGCTCTTGAGGATACCAGCCATAACTTTCAATAAACAGTTCACTACCGTCCATTTTGCTTAAATCGTTGATAATTTCGATCCAGTAATGACCTGATGGTGATTTAGTATCCACTTCAACACGACCGCCAAGTAATAAAGTCGGTAGTCGGCATATCCTAATTCGGGTTAATTCTTTAACACAGTTACTACTTTTTGTTCATAACTGGCCCCTTTAGAGCTATAAGGAATGGTATTTCCTATAACTGCTTTACCAAGATTTTCCCAATTAATCATATTCATCCTTATTTGTTATAAGTAATTATGTAAAATGTATTTTTACATAAAAACGATAAGCCAATCGAGTTTTATTACTTCTTATTCATGTTTAAATAGGCATTAAATATTTGTTGAATCAATTTATCCGAATAAAGCGGTAATTCATCATAAGGTTGTGGATCATTTTCATTAGTCAAATCATCTGTAATAAATAGCGTATTCCCCGCTTTGTCTAAATGACGATTTTCAATACGGGTATTACGATAAATAGTAATATGATTCGTTTTCTCCTCTTTCCGATTAAATCGCTCAATCACGCCATAAATATTATTATCATTAAATTTTGAAAAAACAGCAATTCGTTTGTTTTGACTATCTTTGATCGTTTGTGATACGACAAAAACACCAATATCATCATAGATTGTTTCAACGGTTAGTAATGGCATGCTAGGACTTTCTAACACCGTTAAAATCTCTTTGTGCATTTGGTTATTTTCGTTGTATTCATAAGCCTGTTGCGTTTTTTGGATTCGTGTTTTTTGAAGTATTGAAGCAATTTTACCCATAACTTTTTCGACTCGCACGTAGCTAGGCAATATAATTGCCTGTTCAATATCTTCTAATGGTATTAATTGACCTTGCTTATCTAGAGTAAAAAAATAGGTGCCATTTTTTAATGATTTAAATTGTTCATGTGGTATTGATAACGGGGCTTGTAGCCATTTTTCTCTGGAAATAGTTTGATATTGATAATTGTCACCGACTGTTACTTTGACTAAGTCAACATATTGTTCTTTGGGGTGTTGATATTCAGCTTGAGATAATGTCATAGTTAATTGGTGAGGATAATTTTTATAACGATCTTTTCCCCATTGTGGGAAGGGGGTTGGATGATAATAAGTACTATTTGATTGTATACCTAGAAATTTTGCTCGTGTGACAGCTTCTTGGTCAGCTAAGGTATAATTGTCCTTAGATGCCATTTGTTCAATCAGTTTGCCTACATGGGATGGATGTACTCGTAACAGATCCATCGGGATAGGTTGATAAATCGCGGATTGTGGTAAATGTGCATCTGTTGATAAGTTTGGCTCAAAATTGCTGGTATGTATAATTTGTCCAGACTCATCTAAATATTGGCTTTCCACATTACCTAATTGATCATAAAAAATTGTATGATTAACCTTAATCCCTTTCTCATTAAAAATATCCATTAATGCATAAACGTCTTGCGTGTATAAATAAGTCATAACCACTTTAGAGTGGGTTATAAAGTTATCTTCTAATAATTTTATTCTTTGTCCTGTTTGATCATATTCAATTTCATCATGAACAAGCACATTATTATTCAAATCTAGCTTTTCACTGATTTCTTGTTGTTTATTACCATTTGACCAATATGAAAATACTGTTTTGGTAATATATGTTAAGGGGCGTTTTTGCATTTTGACAACTTTCCCTTTTTCAATCACTATTTTGAGATAGCAGTCTTGTTTCCAAGCTTCTTCAACTGAATTTAAATGATGGAGTTGGTATTTTTCATCAAGAGTAAAGAAATGTTCACCATCTGAATAATCGTCAAATAAGGCAATGGGAAACAATATATCAATTAGATCTCTTTCCTTCTCAACAATATATTTATATTGATAATTATCATCTAGCTCAAAAAATTGAATGATATTATTTGAATCATTGGGAAATTTTTTTTCAGCCTCAAATAATGTTAAAAATGGTTTTGTTGGAAAATTCTTATATTTACTGTAGATATCTCCAGAGTGAATATAAGTAACATGCGGTTTAATGCCTTGTGACTTGAGTTGATTAACGATGTTATGATCGGATAAGTTCTCTTTTTGTATTGCTAATCCTAATGTTGAATAAAATACTAGCGCTAATAAACTTAAAAAATAAATGAAACTTTGACATTTTAATCTCATTAATAATGACCTTTTTTGATTATTATAGGTATATAATCATTCTGATGTCCTATAATCCGCCAATCCGCTTCTTTTTCGGCTTTCCGATCAAATAATAGCGTATAACTATCTAATACTATTGGTGCGAACATTCTCTTGGATGAAGAGATGTATTCGACCTTTATTTCGGGCGTTGATGATACATAGTTAAAAATCTCTGCAACACGACAAAAAAATAATTTTGAAATAATTCTGCCGAAAATATATTTTTTATCATTCAGTTTGACACAAAATATATCACCTGGTTTTATGAAACGTAACATTATCCTAGGTTTTATCCCATCCCCAAAATTTAAAATCATTCATTAACATTGCCTTTTTACTCTGCTATTGTAATTCCCTTTAAACAAAGTTGCCCTAGAGTCAGTTCGATTGTGTTAAAAAGAGTTATATTTATTACCTTGAGTATTTTGATAATCTATAATCTGGAAATTACTCCATTTTTAACTTAGTTTTTATGATGCTGTTAAATATTTATAAAAGCACATAAGCTCATTTTTATAATTGTTTCCCTTTAACAAATAATTATATTTTTCATTTAATTCGATAATTCGGTTTTGTTTTTTCAAAAGGTACAGAGCTGGGTACGCTGTATGGTTAATTATCCATTGTTCTGGATTAGATTGAATATCCGAAACCCATTTTTCAGTAAATAAAACACTTTGCACTAGTTGCGCTTTCCAATTAGGGATTTCATTAATATCATCAAAGACACACATCCAAATAGAAAATCGATCCCTAAAGTCAGACAAAGATTCATTTTCCTCTTTAAAATCGCGCCAATCAGTTAACATTCTTAACCTAAAATTGCTAAGTCTTAGCTTCATTGCGTATTTTATCATTTCATCACTACTGTCTTCTAGACGAATAAAATCTTCATCTAACCATACTTTTTTAAGTACTTCATTCACTTCTTTCATAAATGGTTTATTCAATAAATTTAGGCGTAAATGCAGTGAAAAATAGCCCTTCCTTTTCGAAAGACGTATTTCATATTGATATATATTTTTAGTGTTACTATCATGAAATTCAAATATATTTTTCTTTTGCACAAATCCTTTTTGTTCAAACAAAGGGCCAATTACTTTAGCCATATCTAATATAACTTCATCTTTTGGTGTTTTATTCATTTTTCCCTAACTCTTATGGCAATACTTGTATTACTTTAACGATGTTACCTTTTGTTTTTTTAGTTGCAAGTAGATTTCCATCTTTATCTTTTGGTACATTTTTCCTAAATATTCCCTATCTTTTTTCCATTTTTGCGTCCCTTACCACTCAAGCGATTGAGCTGCTACTCGCCTAAAATCAGACCGTGATTAAGATATTTTTAGATGCTTTACTGACTAAAAAGCAGATTAAGCTGCTGGGTAAATAATATCAATCTACCACTAGGACAAACGGACTTTACCGTGATACCTAAAACCGCTAACCACAACTAACTAATATGGAATTAATTATGGCTAAGCCACATTCTAAGTTACAACTCATCACAGATTGATATTAAAGGCCGCTGGCTGGAACAGTTATGATTTTTTCCGGTCTGGCTATTACCGTCACCATTGAGGAGGGCAAGCTGATTATTCAGCCTGAGATACAGATTTAATTAATCACAAAAAGAATAAGACCAGAATTCTGGTTTTCCTCAACTTAGTTGTTAAACTTATTATTAATTCACCAAGTTCTAGTTCTCATTGCTGTGGTGAATTTATTTGACACTCCGTCAAAATAAACTGTTATATTATTTTTAATAAGTAATATTTTTTGATTATCTATATACTCTTCTTCTTCATATTCAACTTTAATTTGTTTCAGATATCCTTTGAACTCATCATAATTAGTATTCTCTGTAATCTTATTTTTATTTATGTAAACTTGTTTAAGACGATCAATTTCAAATTGTATTAAACATAATTCATTCATATCAAATAGATATTCTATTCCTTGTGAATACACACCGTATAACTTATCTTCTTTACTGAGCAAATATACTTGGGGGTATTCAAGTTTAGAAATAACCGTATTTAGATCTTCACCAAAAGTAACAGGGAATGTTTCCCCTTTTAAGAATTTTTCAAAAATCATTTTATTTCTTCTTCTATTTCCGCTAATATTTTCTAAAATCTTTCTAAGCCATGTTTATTTTTTTATTTTTCTAAAGTCATAATTAAAATTATTTAATAATTAATTTTCTTCCATTCTTTGTATCTATTTTCAATAATATTTTTAATCTTTTCATAATTTTCCCAATTATCAGATTCATGGAAAATAGTTTCATTATTATCATTACAAGCATTAGCATAATCATCATAATATTGTCCTGATTCATAATATTTTTCAGCAAAACGATTAGCTTCTTCATTTAAATCATCAGATATTAATTTATAATCACAACATTCCTTAATAAATTGAGCTCCTGTTATATTTCGTTCTCTAAATTTATAAAGCTCATTACTACAATCTTCTTTTAAAAACTCACTTTCAAATCCTTTATCAATAACCCAGCCTATGAACATTCCCATATGAGTTAATGCAGCTTCTTCAGATAAATCTGAAGGGAAAGAATCATTTATATGCCAACTATAATCGTCATATTTTATTACTTTTGCTATATCGGATATAACTTCGTCTTTTGGTGTTTTATTCATTTTATTCATTTCCATTTCCATTTCCATTTCCATAGTAGAAGATGCATTTTTTAATAATTGACGACAATGAAGAGCACCCAATAATTCATTGTCTTACTTGAGTCGAAACTCTCTGTTTCGCTTAGCTTTTACGATTTAGTTAAAAATAGAAGAAATTACCATACTTAAGCAGAAATTGCTAGTTCTTACCTTCATTGCGTATTTTATCATTTCATCATTACGGCCATCTAGACGAATAAAATCCTCATCTAACCATACTTTTTTAGCTACTTTATTCACTTCTTTCATAAATGGTTTATTCAATAATTTTAGGCGTAAATATAGTGAAAAATAGCCCCTTCTTTTCGAAAGAAGTATTTCATATTGATATATTGTTAGTGTTACTATCATGAAATTCAAATATGTTTTTCTTTTGCACAAAACCTTTTTGTTCAAACAAAGGCACAATTACTTTAGCCATATCTAATATAACTTCATCTCTTGTTATCTTAACCATTCTGCTAATTCCTCTGATGATACTTTTATTACTTTAACGGTAATACTCTCTATTTTTTTACCACCAAGTGAAGTTCCATTTTTATCTGGTGGCGCATTTTCCCAAATATACCTTTCCCTTTTTCCATTCCTATATCCTTTGCCTCTTAAGGTGGTGATCTCATAGCGCCATTATATTTAACCTTGATAGCTTTTATTTTCCCTGTATTTAAATCTTGAATAAGAATATCAATCTTTCGCCCTCTACCTAGACCCAGAGTTTTTACATAAACTTGAGTACCTAAAACTTTAATATTAGTTTTTTT
The DNA here is from genome assembly GCF_984569075.1 of Gilliamella sp. LMG 34361. Taxonomy (NCBI): domain Bacteria; kingdom Pseudomonadati; phylum Pseudomonadota; class Gammaproteobacteria; order Orbales; family Orbaceae; genus Gilliamella; species Gilliamella sp. LMG 34361. The sequence continues at coordinate 114,355 of NZ_OZ474903.1, forward strand.
ACCTAGTTTTTCTAAAATATATCTTTCAGCAGCATCTCCATTAGCCCTATTATCGGCTAATTGCTCTGTGCTACACTTCAATCCCCACGGGTCAATCCAAGAAAGTGTATTAGGCGCATATTGGTATAGATTAATTCCGCCCGCCAGTCCAATCGGGTCTTGTTGAGTAAATCGTCCGCAGTTAGGGTCATAATAACGCAACGTGTTGTAATGTAAACCCGTTTCTTGGTCATAATATTGCCCCGCAAAGCGCAAGTTTTGCTCTGTCTTATCCGGACTATACCACCGGTCTCGGTTGCGCTGGTGTTTCAATTGCCCAAATAACGTATATTCCCCTAACCAAATTATTTCACCTTCCTCATTGGTTAGTTCCGTCGGTAAGCTGTTAGCTAACGTATGAAAATACTCAATCTGGTAGTGAACATCTGATGTCTTAGGGTAACGGTCACTTATCACCCTAGCAATTGGCTCATAATCTTGTTCGTTATAAAGATAGCGAATTTGTTGTTGCGCATTGGCTTCACCACTTAACCGCATTCCCTGCCAACTAAAATCGGTGCCTGTTGTGGTATACCGCTGACTATACTTATCGTAATGCTCCGTCGTCTTATTAATTCGTCGACCCAGCGCATCATATTGGTAGCGGGTGATTGAGCGGTGTTGTAAACTCTCAACCCTCGCTTCTATAAGTTGATGTTCATGGTTATAACTGAACCACTGCGTGATGTTTTCAGCCGGTCGTTGCCGTTTAATCAGTCGACCAAAACCATCATAATCGTAGTGGTAACCATTGGATAATAGCCGTTTCAGTTTGTCAGTTATGTTTTATCTTTTTCTTATTTAAATAAAAGTCCAAATATTTTTTAGGTGTTCCTTTAAATGCTCGAGTTTGGCCTAAATTATATGCCTCACTAAAATATTTATATGATTCGTCGTATTGACCTAATTCATAGCACGCCATTCCCATATTAATCGCTCGCGATGTATCAATATCAGATCCGCTTGTCTGTAGTGCTATTTCTGCCCAATTTTTAGCATTGGAAAAATCTGTCATCTCAAAATAAACTCTATATATACATGAAGAAATCCAACGAGCTATTTCCCAGTCTAACTTTGGTTCAGGAATTAATTTCCAAGCTTGATTATATTTATTTAAAGCACTAGAAAAATCTTTTTTAATACGATCTAAATTGCCACTTTCTACTATAGATGTTATTTCATCCTCAAGTTTATTATCAATAAGTGTATTCATGCTTATCCTCCTTTAATCATAATTTTCTGGTTTTATCGGTGATCTGATAGAATCCTCAGGGGGCAGATATGTAACTCCTATGCGTGATGTTTTCAGCCGGTCGTTGCCGTTTAATCAGTCGACCAAAACCATCATAATCGTAGTGGTAACCATTGGATAATGGTCGTTTCAGTTTGTCAGTTATGTTTTATCTTTTTCTTATTTAAATAAAAGTCCAAATATTTTTTAGGCCTTTCTTTAAATGCTCGAGTTTGGCCTAAATTATATGCCTCACCAAAATATTTATATGATTCGTCGTATTGACCTAATTCATAGCACACCATTCCCATATTAATCGCTAGCGATGTATCAATATCAGATCCGCTTGTCTGTAGTGCTATTTCTGCCCAATTTTTAGCATTGGAAAAATCTGTCATCTGAAAATAAGCACTATATATACATGAAGAAACCCAACGAGCTATTTCCCAGTCTAACTTTGGTTCAGGAATTAATTTCCAAGCTTGATGATATTTATTTAAAGCACTAGAAAAATCATTTTTGATATGGTCTAAATTGCCACTTTCTACTATAGATACTATTTCTTTCTCAAGTTTATTATCAATAAGTGTATTCATGCTTATCCTCCTTTAATCATAATTTTCTGGTTTTATCTGTGGTCTGATAGAATCCTCAGGGGTCAGATATGTAACTCCTATGCGTGATGTTTTCAGCCGGTCGTTGCCGTTTAATCAGTCGACCAAAACCATCATAATCGTAGTGGTAACCATTGGATAATGGTCGTTTCAGTTTGTCAGTTATGTTTTATCTTTTTCTTATTTAAATAAAAGTCCAAATATTTTTTAGGTGTTTCTTTAAATGCTCGAGTTTGGCCTAAATTATATGCCTCACTAAAATATTTATATGATTCGTCGTATTGACCTAATTCATAGCACACCATTCCCATATCAATCGCTCGCGATGTATCAATATTAGATCCGCTTGTCTGTAGTGCTATTTCTGCCCAATTTTTAGCATTGGAAAAATCTGTCATGTCAAAATAAGCACTATATATACATGAAGAAACCCAACGAGCTATTTCCCAGTCTAACTTTGGTTCAGGAATTAATTTCCAAGCTTGATGATATTTATTTAAAGCACTAGAAAAATCATTTTTGATATGGTCTAAATTGCCACTTTCTACTATAGATATTATTTCATCCTCAAGTTTATTATCAATAAGTGTATTCATGCTTATCCTCCTTTAATCATAATTTTCTGGTTTTATCGGTGATCTGATAGAATCCTCAGGGGGCAGATATGTAATTCCTAATTTCGCCCCTTGAGAACGGTTATGCGAATAATGTTCCAATACATAGTTTTTATCATCTTTCATAAAATCTCTAACTTCCTTAGATTTAGCCCCGTACTTTCTACCTGTTTGATTCCACCATACAACCGCATCAGTTATATGAGCCATATCTGCATCTTTAATAGGATACCATTTACCATCAGTTGGACTTTTAAACTTCATATCATCACCGTAACCTGTAACAAGTTTTTGGTTACGCAATCGATCTATAACTTTTCGGCCTGTTGAACTATTAAATTTACCAGGAGTCTTTCCCATGTATTTTAGGCGACAACTTATTAACCCCCACGGGTCAATCCAAGAGAGTGTATTAGGCGCATATTGGTAAAGGTTAATCCCGCCCGCCAGTCCAATCGGGTCTTGTTGAGTAAATCGTCCGCAGTTGGGATCATAATAACGCAATGTGTTGTAATGTAAACCCGTTTCTTGGTCATAATATTGCCCCGCAAAGCGCAAATTTTGCTCTGTCTTATCTGAACTATACCACCGGTCTCGATTGCGTTGGTGTTTCAATTGCCCAAATAACGTATATTCCCCTAACCAAATTATTTCACCTTCCTCATTGGTTAGCTCCGTCGGTAAGTTGTTAGCTAACGTATGAAAATACTCAATCTGGTAGTGAACATCTGATGTCTTAGGGTAACGGTCACTTATCGCTCTGGCAATTGGCTCATAACCTTGTCCATTATAAAGATAGCGAATTTGTTGTTGCTCATTGGCTTCACCACTTAACCGCATTCCCTGCCAACTAAAATCGGTGCCTGTTGTGGTATATCGCTGACTATATTTATCGTAATGCTCCGTCGTCTTATTAATTCGTCGCCCCAGCGCATCATATTGGTATCGGGTGATTGAGCGGTGTTGTAAACTCTCAACCCTCGCTTCTATAAGTTGATGTTCATGGTTATAACTGAACCATTGCGTGATGTTTTCAGCCGGTCGTTGCCGTTTAATCAGTCGACCAAAACCATCATAATCATAGTGGTAACCATTGTATTGTCGCAACTGATTAGCCCGGCATACGTCACCTTGCTCATTGAATAAATTACCCGCTGGGTCATATACAAAATGCTGCTGGTTTGTATATTCGCGCTGCATCACCACTTGTTGCGCTGCATCATACTCATAACGTTGACTGTAACGGGCTCTACTATCTAGCGTCTGTGCCGGATAGTTACCGTAACCGTTAACTTGTTGTATTAAATTTCCCACTTTGTCATAGTCAAAGCGTTTGTCTATCAGCGGTAATGCATGACTACCTAAATCATTAAATGCCGTGCGTTTACTGGTCATTTGCCCCAAAGCATCAAACGTGATGCGCTGGGTCAGTTTACCTTGTCGACGACTAATCTCACGATGTAACCGGTCTCGCTCATACTCTGCAATATCATACATGGCTGTCGGCGTCTTAAAGTTCAATTGACTTAAATGACCCGAGCCATAATAGAGGTATCCTAACTGATTACCATCCGGTAAAGTGTGATTGATTACATTACCTAATGCATCATAGCTGTATTGGTGTAAACCTTCATGATTTTGTTTTGTGATGAGTAACCCTAATTCGTCAGTGGTGAAGCTTAAGGTCTGCTGTTTATCGGCACTGACCGTTTGCCCCGCTAATTGTGCAGTAGCCCAATCGTATAATTCACTGCGTGTTAGCGTGGCTTGGTTCGGTTGATAGTGATATTCAGTGACATAATCTGGACTACGACGACGAGTTAGTCGTCCTATACTATCATACTGGTAATCATAGATAATTGGATTAAGGTGTGATTCCTGATGGTTTTCAGACTCAAAATGTAGATTATGTGGATAATGATATTGGCGAATTACCCGTCCTAATCGGTCATAATCATAACATTTACGTTGTCCGGTTAAGTCAGTTGAACTGATTAACTGATGATTGATATCATAACTAAAACGGTATGCTTCATCCTTCTCATTGTACAGTGCCACCAAACGCCCAAATCCATCATAATGGTAGCGAAGGCGTTTATTGTCAGGGGATAATCTTTCTTGTAACTGTCCGCGTCCGTTATAATGATACCTAGTCACCGTGCCATCAAAATCGTGTACCGCTTTCACTAAGCCAGCTTGATTATAAATGTACTGTTGACAACTACCATCCACCCGCTCAATCATGGTGAGAAGATTAGCCACTGATAAGTGTGACTATCCAGTGCATCCACTTCTTCAATAGGGTTACAATATTTGCGCTAACACCGGTTTAAAAAGTGAAAGTTAATCATAAAGTACTTTGATAATTTATCATCTGGAAACTATTCCATTTTTAACTTAATTTTCATGAGGCAGTTAAATACTTATAAAAGAAAATAAGCTCATTATTAGATTTATATAGTGTTAAAGAATAATTATATTTTTCATTTAACTCAATAATTCGGTTTTGTTTTTTCAAAAGGTACAAAGCTTGGTATATTGTATGGTCAATTATCCATTGTTCCGGATTAGATTGAATATCCGAAACCCATTTTTCAGTAAATAAAACACTTTGCACTAGTTGCGCTTTCCAATTAGGAATTTCATTGATATCATCAAAAACAGAAAACCAAATAGAAAATCGATCATTAAAGTCAGACAAAGGTTCTTTTTCCTCTTTGAAATCACGCCAATCAGTTACCATTCCTAAATTATAATCGCTAAGTCTTACCTTCATTGCGTATTTTATCATTTCATCACTAAGGCCATCTAGACGAATAAAATCCTCATCTAACCATACTTTTTTAGTTATTTTATTCACTTCTTTCATAAATGGTTTATTCAATAATTTTAGGCGTAAATGTAGTGAAAAATAGCCCTTCCTTTTCGAAAGAAGTATTTCATATTGATATATATTGTTAGTGTTACTATCATGAAATTCAAATATGTTTTTCTTTTGCACAAAACCTTTTTGTTCAAACAAAGGACCAATTACTTTAGCTATATCTAATATAACTTCATCTCTTGTTATCTTAACCATTCTGATAATTCCTCTGATGATAATTTTATTACTTTAACGGTGATACTCTCTATTTTTTTACCACCAAGTAAAGTTCCATTTTTATCTGGTGGCGCATTTTCCCAAATATACCTTTCCCTTTTTCCATTCCTATATCCTTTGCTTCTTAAGGTGGTGATCTCATAGCGCCATTATATTTATCCTTGATAGCTGTTAATTCTCCTGTTTTCTTATTTTGAATAAGAATATCAATATACCTTCCACCTATAACTTCATCTTTTGTTGTCTTAACCATTTTGCTAATTCCTTTGGTGATACTTTTATTTCTTGAACGGTGATACTCTCTATTTTTTTCCTTCCAAGTGAAATTCCATTTTTATCTGGTGGCGCATTTTTCCCAAATATGCCTTTTCCATTTTGCATTCCTATATCCTTTGCCTTTTGAGCCGCTGATCTCTTAGCGCCATTATATTTAACCTCGATAGCTGTTAATTCTCCTGTTTTCTTATTTTGAATAAGAATATCAATATACCTTCCACCTTCTCCTTCTACTTTTACATAAACTTGACGACCTAAAACTTTAACATCAGAATCCTGTAATTGTTTCCAGTGAATATAATCTTCAGCTTTTTTTCCATTACGCCTATTTTTGGCTAATTGCTTTGGGCTACACTCCAATCCCCACGGGTCAATCCAAGAAAGTGTATTAGGCGCATATTGGTATAGATTAATTCCGCCCGCCAGTCCAATCGGATCTTATTGGGTAAATCGTCCGCAATTGGGATCATAATAACGCAATGTGTTGTAATGTAAACCCGTTTCTTGGTCATAATATTGCCCCGCAAAGCGCAAGTTTTGTTCTGTCTTATCTGAACTATACCACCGGTCTCGATTGCGTTGGTGTTTTAATTGCCCAAATAACGTATATTCCCCTAACCAAATTATTTCACCTTCCTCATTAGTTAGCTCCGTTGGTAAGCTGTTAGCTAACGTATGAAAATACTCAATCTGGTAGTGAACATCTGATGTCTTAGGGTGACGGTCACTTATCACCCTAGCAATTGGCTCATAATCTTGTTCGTTATAAAGATAGCGAATTTGTTGTTGCGCATTGGCCTCACCACTTAACCGCATCCCCTGCCAACTAAAATCAGTGCCTGTTGTGGTATACCGCTGACTATATTTATCGTAACGCTCCGTCGTCTTATTAATTCGTCGACCTAGCGCATCATATTGGTATCGGGTGATTGAGCGGTGTTGTAAACTCTCAACCCTCGCTTCTATAAGTTGATGTTCATGGTTATAACTGAACCACTGCGTGATGTTTTCAGCCGGTCGTTGCCGTTTAATCAGTCGACCAAAACCATCATAATCGTAGTGGTAACCATTGTATTGTCGCAACTGATTCGCTCGGCACACGTCACCTTGCTCATTGAATAAATTACCTGCCGGGTCATACACAAAATGCTGCTGGTTTGTATATTCGCGCTGCATCACCACTTGTTGCGCTGCATCATACTCATAACGTTGACTGTAACGGGCTCTACTATCTAGCGTCTGTGCCGGATAGTTACCGTAACCGTTAACTTGTTGTATTAAATTTCCCACTTTGTCATAGTCAAAGCGTTTGTCTATCAGCGGTAATGCATGACTACCTAAATCATTAAATGCCGTGCGTTTACTAGTCATTTGCCCCAAAGCATCAAACGTGATGCGCTGGGTCAGTTTACCTTGTCGACGACTAATCTCACGATGTAACCGGTCTCGCTCATACTCTGCAATATCATACATGGCTGTCGGCGTCTTAAAGTTCAATTGACTTAAATGACCCGAGCCATAATAGAGGTATCCTAACTGATTACCATCCGGTAAAGTGTGATTGATGACATTACCTAATGCATCATAGCTGTATTGGTGTAAACCTTCATGATTTTGTTCTGCGATGAGTAACCCTAATTCGTCAGTAGTGAAGCTTAGAGTCTGTTGTTTATCGGCACTGACCGTTTGCCCCGCTAATTGTGCAGCCGCCCAATCGTATAATTCACTGCGTGTTAGCGTGGCTTGGTTCGGTTGGTAGTGATATTCAGTGACATAATCTGGACTACGACGGCGAGTTAGTCGTCCTATACTGTCATACTGGTAATCATAGATAATTGGATTAAAGTGTGATTCCTGATGGTTTTCAGACTCAAAATGCAGATTGATAACAGTATTAATTGCCGATTCGCCATTCAGTTGAATCTCTGTCTTTATCTTAGACTGTTTAGATAGCTTAGCTATAAGAGTTAGGCTTCTTTTACGGTCGGGTTATTACTGTTTAGAACGGTAAGTTAATTATTGAATTCAAGTTAAAATGTTAAACAACAAGCACACAATTATCACTTTACCTATTATTTACCCTGATAAACTTGCGGTTATTACCATGAAGATTTCAATTATCGATTTACACGACATTAATTTAACCCACTTCAATGCAATACTATTAATCCAGTCGGTCAAGCGCCTCAGTTAGACTGAACTGCTCGTCTATGAGTCAGTGATGATAATGAAGCTTATGAGATTAAACACGCAGTGAACAAAATCCATAACGCATTGGCTGAGGCAGGTCTTGCATCATGATAGCAACAAATAAAACCGGAAGGAGCAGAAGGTGATCTTCCGGTTTCTTTCAGGTAAAATCAATTACTTGGATATATCTGAATAAGACCTTCCGATGTATTTTCAGTGATTTTTAGAGTTGGTTCAGTTTCTATATTATAATAGTGTTCAATATATGTACTCAACCACAGACGTTCTTCTATGTTCGTGATAACATTATCTTTATAAAGATATCTCCTTGCTGAAAAGTTATTATCATCTGAGTAAGTATAAGAATCAGTTATTATATCGCCATCTAATTTTACTAAAATCACATGATTTAGATTGGCATCATCATCATTCTCGCCAGTACTTCCAAATAATAATCCAATTATCTCATTGTCTTTTCTAAAGTAAAATTCCCTGTATACAATCCATTCTTTATGCACATCTACGAATTCAGCGTATCTTATCATTCCAATAATATTATTATTAATATCCATAAAATATCTTTGTCTACGAACTGCTGGAGAGCAGTCCTTTTTTTTAAGCATCCTTCCAGGTTTATACCCCAATAATTCACTACGATATGGTTGTAAAGAGTAAGCTGACAATGCTCCCATCCCCCATGATTGGCTGACAGCATTATCGCTTAACCAAATTTTCAACTCTGGATATTTGCTTTTGTATTCATTAAATATGTCAATTAGATAATCTTTCATGTTTTTCATTGATCGTACCTCATTCATTAAATATATCAATCAGATAACCTTTTATATTTTTATATTCACCGTGCCTTGCGGAAGGTCTTTCCATTTTCAAGCGCATCTTTAATGGCGGCTAGACCTGCTTCAAACTGTTCTTTAGTTTTGGCATCTTTCAATGTATCCCAGACATACTCTTTATACTTATTTCCATGGACACCCTCACCACCATGAGCAGTATTTTTTGTATTAGGTGATCTAGATTTTGCGTTTTTCGGCAACCAAATTCCATTCTCTTTCGAATTAATATCAATTTTTAACTTTTCCATTTTCCTTCTTAACCAATGATTAAGTGGTTAAGAAGGTCTGAACTGTGCATCTATAAGTCAGTGATGATAATGAAGCTTATGAGATTAAACACGTAGTGAACAAAATCCATAACGCATTGGCTGAGGCAGACATTGCGTCATGATAGCAGCAAATAAAACCGGAAGAAGCAAAAGGTGATCTTCTGGTATCTTTCAGATAAAATCAATCACTTGGATATATTTGAACAAGACCTTCCGGTGTATTTTCAGTGATTTTTAGCGTTGGTTCAGTTTCTATATTATAATAGTGTTCAATATATGTACTCAACCACAGACGTTCTTCTATGTTTGTGATAACATTATCTTTGTAAAGATATCTCCTTGCTGAAAAGTTATTATCATCTGAGTAAGTATAAGAATCAGTTATTATATCGCCATCTAATTTCACTAAAATCACATGATTTAGATTGGCATTATCTTTATTCTCTAAAGCACTTCCAAATATCAAACCAATTACCTCATTGTCTTTTCTAAAGTAAAATTCCCTGTATACAATCCATTCTTTATGCACATCTACGAATTCAGCGTATCTTATCATTCCAATAATATTATTATTAATATCCATAAAATATCTTTGTCTACGAACTGCTGGAGAGCAGTCCTTTTTTTTAAGCATCCTTCCAGGTTTATACCCCAATAATTCACTACGATATGGTTGTAAAGAGTAAGCTGACAATGCTCCCATCCCCCATGATTGGCTGACAGCATTATCGCTTAACCAAATTTTCAACTCTGGATATTTGCTTTTGTATTCATTAAATATGTCAATTAGATAATCTTTCATGTTTTTCATTGATCGTACCTCATTCATTAAATATATCAATTAGATAATCTTTTATATTTTTATATTTACCGTGCCTTGCGGAAGGTCTTTCCATTTTCAAGCGCATTTTTAATGGTGGCTAGACCTGCTTCAAACTGTTCTTTTAACGTTAACTGTAACGAGCTCTACTATCTAGCGTCTGTGCCGGATAGTTACCGTAACCGTTAACTTGTTGTATTAAATTCCCCACTTTGTCATAGTCAAAGCGTTTGTCTATCAGCGGTAATGCATGACTACCTAAATCATTAAATGCCGTGCGTTTACTGGTCATTCGTCCCAAAGCATCAAACGTGATGCGCTGGGTCAATTTACCTTGTCGACGACTAATCTCACGATGTAACCGGTCTCGCTCATACTCGGCAATATCATACATGGCTGTCGGCGTCTTAAAGTTCAATTGACTTAAATGACCCGAGCCATAATAGAGGTATCCTAACTGATTACCATCCGGTAAGGTGTGATTGATTACATTACCTAATGCATCATAGCTGTATTGGTGTAAACCTTCATGATTTTGTTCTGCGATGAGTAACCCTAATTCGTCAGTGGTAAAGCTTAGGGTCTGTTGTTTATCGGCACTAACCGTTTGCCCCGCCAATTGTGCAGTAGCCCAATCGTATAATTCACTGCGTGTTAGCGTGGTCTGGTTCGGTTGATAGTGATATTCAGTGACATAATCTGGACTACGACGACGAGTTAGTCGTCCTATACTGTCATACTGGTAATCATAGATAATTGGATTAAGGTGTGATTCTTGATTGTATTCAGAATTGTATTCAGACTCAAAATGTAGATTATGTGGATAATGATATTGGCGAATTACCCGTCCTAATCGGTCATAATCATAACATTTACGTTGTCCCGTTAAGTCAGTTGAACTGATTAACTGATGATTGATATCATAACTAAAACGGTATGCTTCATCCTTCTCATTGTACAGTGCCACCAAACGCCCAAATCCGTCATAATGGTAGCGAAGGCGTTTATTGTCAGGCGATAATCTTTCTTGTAACAGTCCGCGTCCGTTATAATGATACCTAGTCACCGTGCCATCAAAATCGTGTACCGCTTTCACTAAGCCAGCTTGATTATAAATGTACTGTTGACAACTGCCATCCACCCGCTCAATCATGGTGAGAAGATTAGCGACTGATAAGTGTGATTACCCAGCGCATCCACTTATTCAATAAGGCACAATATTTGCGCTAACACCAATTTAAAAAGTGAAAGTTAATCACAAAGTACTTTGATAATTTATAATCTGACTTTGGAAACTACTCCATTTTTAATTTAGTTTTTATGATGCTGTTAAATGCTTATAAAAGTACATAAGCTCATCTTTATAATTGCTTCCCTTTAACAAATAATTATATTTTTCATTTAATTCGATAATTCGGTTTTGCTTTTTCAAGAGGTACAGCGCTGGGTATGCTGTATGGTTAATTATCCATTGTTCCGGATTAGATTGAATATCCGAAATCCATTTTTCAGTAAATAAAACACTTTGCACTAGTTGCGCTTTCCAATTAGGGATTTCATTAATATCATCAAAGAAACACATCCAAATAGAAAATCGATCCCTAAAGTCAGACAAAGATTCATTTTCCTCTTTAAAATCGCGCCAATCTGTTACCATCCCTAAAATAAAATCTCTAAGTCTTGATTTTATTGTACTTTTTATTGATTTATCATCCCAACCTTTAAGATAATCATAATCCTTATCTAATAATACCTTTTCAAGAACTTTATTCACTTCTTTCATAAATGGTTTATTCAATAAATTTAGGCGTAAATGTAGTGAAAAATAGCCCTTCCTTTTCGAAAGTAGTATTTCATATTGATATATAGTGTTACTATCATGAAATTCAAATATATTTTTCTTTTGCACAAATCCTTTTTGTTCAAACAAAGGGCCAATTACTTTAGCCATATCTAATATAACTTCATCTTTTGGTGTTTTATTCATTTTCCTAACTTCCATAGCGATACATGTGTTTTACTAATAATCAATTGTATATTGTTCTGAAACAGACGAGCCATCAATTTTTATTATCTCTCTTTTCCAGAGCGAGTAACTTTATCTTTTAATATTTGAGTCTTTGTTTCGTTAGCGTAACCCTATTTAACCTCAATAGTTATTATTTTTTCCTGTTTTTTTACATAAAATTAGATGAAAAAACCTCAACATTAGGATTTTTTGATAACTTGTTAAAAATATGTTTTTCAGCATCGTTTTCATTTGTCCTATTTAAGACATTAATGTTGCACTATATCCAAATCCCGATTGCTTCGGTTTTTTCCTTTATGGAGTTGCAGCGTTTTTCACCTAAAATACTATATATTAATTACGGTTAAGTCAAAATTTAATTTAAAATCATGTGTTTGCAAAAATAAGTCACTGCAACTCACTGAACTATTTTCCATCATTGGTTACACGCCCTAAGGGATAAAATCCAACCCCAGATCACCGTATTAGAGGATACTTATTTGAGCTGATAGGCTTTTATGTTGGGAAAGCGGTTGTCGCCAAAATTGAAGATAATCCGTTAATTATTAAACTTGTAATGCAGATCTAGGAATAAATAAAAATAAAATCCTTAATAATTAGGTCACAATTGACTTCAGTCATCAGGCCAAATTAATCCATCATTAAATTTTTCATACCAATATCTTCTTGAATGAATATCATCTCGATCAAAATGATAGACAAAGTCTTTTAAACGATCGTTTAAATTAAATTCATATTTATACATAGCTATCGATAATTTTTGTTGAATATCATACAATTTATTAAAGAGTTCCTGACTCTCATCAAAAGTCTCTTCTTTCATCTTTAAAATAAGTTCTGAACACTCAACCTCATATTTCATCAATATTTTTCTAATAGACGAAGATAAATCACGATATCTAGTTAATTCATTTTCTAAAATAGGCCAAATTTCCACAATTACCTCTTATTCTTATCTTACCGTTACATATTTTTCGTAAATGGCATCAATTTCTTTTTTAGTTCTTCGGTATAATCAACTTCTGGATTCGCATACTGTAACCCACATCAATAGCTTTCCCGCTTATTCATTTCTGTTTAAAACAGTTTTAATACTTTTTAAGCTTGCTCTGTTGAATTTATTTATTTTCCCTAATTTTAAAAACATCAAAAAGAACTCGTTTCCCATTAGTAAATACATCATAGCCTATTCTAGTTTAGTTAATCATCCACAGTTTGGTTCATAATTATTAAACATGTTGTAGTGTAAACACTCAACAACTTCCATTCGTCGGCGCAATCATAGTGAGGTGATTGGCTGCTCAATAGTGGTAATGCTTGCTTTGACTAGTGCATTTGCTTTAATTTTATGCATCTACATTCATCATAATTCCAATAATGGCTACAACCAAAGCAGTCAACAAATCACCTAAAATAACCATTTGCTGTATAGTAAGTATGATCACCTCGTGCATTCTCTTCCGCAACCGAGGTACTCTATTTGATAAAACTGATTTAAGGAATGCTAAGACTCTACTCTCTAGAAAGTAGAGATGCAAATTGTCATTATCTTTAATTTAGAAAGATGTGCCATCATTCCATCAATGCAGATAATATTTGAATTGATGGCATGTTTTAAGATCTGTTTTATCACCATAAAGCATTTATGGCGCATTCATTCAAAAGAAAACTATTTTGCTTCAGAACGTGCTTGCCACCGCTTTAATAATAAAGCATTAGTCACTACACTTACACTGCTAAGTGCCATAGCCGCACCGGCTATCATTGGATTTAAGAAGCCGAAGGCAGCGAGTGGAATGCCAATTAAATTGTAGAAAAATGCCCAAAATAAGTTTTGTTTAATTTTATTGTAGGTTCTTCTTGAGATATCAATGGCATCAGCAATTAAAAATAGATTGCCGCGCATCAAGGTTATACTTGCTGCATGCATCGCGACATCAGTCCCCGTTCCCATAGCAATACCAATATCAGCCGCAGCTAACGCTGGCGCATCATTAATACCGTCACCCACCATTGCCACTTTATGATTGCTATTGCTAAGGTTTTGGCTCTCTTTTTGTAATTGATAAATATAATTGGCTTTATCTTGTGGTAAAACCTCAGCAATAACTTTATCTAAATGTAATTGCTGTGCTACATAATTAGCCGCTTGTTGATTGTCGCCGGTTAACATAACCGTATTTACGTTGAGTTGATGTAATGCATCAATGGCGCTTTTCGCTTCCGATTTAATCACATCGGCAAAACCAAATAAGGCTAATATCACAACACCATTTTCCGATTGCTGTTTGGCTAAAAATGAGATTGTATAGCCTTTTTGGGTAAGCTCATTAATTTTATCCTGCATATCCACAAAATAGGCATTTAACGATTTCATCCAACGTAAACTACCTAAATAATATTCATGATTGTCAATGGTTGCCATTACTCCTGAACCAGCAACCGAAGTAATATTCTGCGCATAATTATACGATTTAGCCTTCGCTAAAATCGCTTTAGCGAGTGGATGCTCACTTCCGGCTTGCATTGATGCCGCTAGTGCGAGAATTTGATCGGCAGTTTCTGTGCCCATTACATCCAGTTCAACTAATTCTGGTTTACCAATGGTTAATGTGCCAGTTTTATCAAATGCTACCGTATTAATGTTATGTAAGGTTTCAAGCGCCTCGGCATCTTTAATCAAAATACCATGGCGAGCAGCAACCCCCGTACCAACCATTATCGCCGTTGGTGTCGCCAGTCCCAACGCACATGGGCAAGCAATCACTAACACGGCGACCGCATGTAGTAAAGCTTGCTGCCAATCATGAGAAATAACCCCCCAAGCAAGCAGTGTAATCAGCGCAATCAATAAAATCACGGGAACAAAAATAGCACTAATCCGATCCACAATACGCTGAATTGGCGCTTTTTTCGCTTGAGCAGACTCGACCATAGCTATAATCTTAGACAAAGTCGAATCAGCTTGAACGGCCGTGGTTTTTACCATTAATAACCCTTCGCCATTAATCGTACCACCGGTTACGATACTATTGAGGGTTTTACTAACCGGGAAACTTTCCCCCGTCAACATCGATTCATCACAACTCGATGCGCCGTCAATAACCACACCATCTACCGGAATTCGTTCACCAGGTTTGATCACAACCACATCATCGACCTTAACCTGACTTATCGGCAAACTTACTTCTTGATCGCCTTGTCGAACTAACGCGACTTCAGGGCGAAGTGCAGAAAGTGCCTCAATCGCTTGGGTCGTTTGATGTTTGGCTCTTGACTCTAACCATTTACCAATCAAGATTAACGTAATAATAACCACCGACGACTCGAAATAGAGATGATCGTCATTACCGATAATAAGCTGATAAAGTGACAATCCATAAGCAGCACTGGTACCAATAGCCACTAACAGATCCATATTACCAGACAACGCCTTGGCAGCATTAAAACCACTACGATAAAATTTTGCACCAAGCCCAAATTGCACAACCGAGGCAATCACTAATTGCAACCAAGCTGGCATCATCCAATGAATGCCAAATGGCTCAAGTAACATCGGCAACACAAAAGGAATCGCTAAGATAACCGAGATAATAATCGGCCAGAGTGACGCTTGCTTATTTATATCTTTGGCGTGAATTTCCGGCTCGCTAATCTTTACCGCGTGGTAACCGGCTTTATCGACTGCTGCCATTAAGGTTTCTATTTGCACATTCGTATTGGCTTCAACTGTTGCCTTTTCTGTCGCAAGGTTAACACTAACATCAATCACGCCATCAATCTTTTTTAATGCTTTTTCAACACGACTAACGCATGATGCGCAGCTCATCTCTTCCACAAAAAAACTATATTCGACGGTTTTCATTTGATGTTTCCCTTGGTTTTTGATGTGATTTATATAGCTATTGTAATATTAATTATCCTTTTAACAAGAATGCACTTTTTTGATATATACTACCCCAAAAGATACTATTGAGATAATAATGTGAAAAATAATCCGATTAATACCACTTGTTGTGGAAAAGAACATCAACCTATCACCTGTTGTCCAGTTGATGCCACAATTAATATGATTGGTGGTAAATATAAATCGCTCATTTTATGGAAACTGATGACCGAAACCACCTTGAGATTTTCGCAATTACAGAAAGAAATTCCAACCGCTACCCCGAAAATGTTAACCCAACAGCTACGTGAACTTGAAGCAAATGGCCTAATTCATCGACACGTTTATCCCGTCGTACCACCTAAAGTAGAATATTCTTTAACCAACTTTGGCAAAAGTATCAAACCAGTCCTCGAATCAATGTATGTCTGGGGTAGTGACTATTTAAACAATCAAGGCTTACAAGTTAATTGTTCCATGACAGCAATAACTGATCTACAATGACCAATAGCAAATTTATTTTTTTTGATAAACGGTATAAAGACAAAATGCAGGGATAAGACAGCCCCGCATTTAGATAAAGAAAGTAAAATTAATTACGTAAATTTTCTGGCCAATCATTTTGAGTAGAAACAAGCAGATCTTTAACGATTCTTGGATTTCCAGCCACAATATTACCAGAGACCATATAGTTATTACCGCCCGCAAAATCGGTAACCACACCACCCGCTTCACGTAAAATCAATTCACCTGCGGCAATATCCCATGGTTTTAAGCCAATTTCAAAAAAGCCATCTAAGCGCCCTGATGCGACATAAGCTAGATCTAACGCGGCTGAACCTGTACGACGAAAATCACCACACTTAGTAAATAACTTTTGCAATACCGCGAAATAACAATTACTGTGTTGTTTAGCTTTAAAAGGAAAAGCTGTTGCAAGCACACTACCCTCTAAATCTTTCGCATTACTTACTCGAATACGGTAACCATTTAACTGCGCACCTTTACCGCGAGCAGCCGTGAAGAGTTCATTACTCATCGGATTATAAACGACAGCAACTTCAGTTTTACCTTTAACACGAGCTGCGATAGAAACCGCAAAATGAGGAATATTCTTAATAAAATTGGTGGTACCATCAATTGGGTCGATAATCCATTGCGTGTCAGCATCATTACCTTTAGCCAGTCCGCTTTCTTCAGCAATAATCGTATGATCAGGATACGCTTTTTTGATTGTTTCAATAATTAAAGCTTCAGCAGCACGATCGGCGTTAGTAGCAAAATCGTTAGCACCTTTAGTGTCAATTTCGATTGAAGTTGGATTTTCATAAGCCTTAATGGCCACATTACCTGCTTTACGAGCAGCACGAATAGCAATATTCAGCATCGGATGCATAATTTTCTTCCAATTGATGATGTTAAAGAACGGGTTGATTTAGCAACACAGCAAGTATTACTAAAAATTGTCGCATAGTATAAAGGTTTTATACTTACTTTGCCAGCCGAGCGACGATAAATTGAAAAATAGACACAATTAATGCAAAAAAATCAGGTTATATCAATGCCCTAATAACTATCATGGTATAGACTTCTCAATTATTTTTACAAAATAAACCTAAATAAAGCAACTCAAAATAACCATTATCTAAAAAATAATTAACCAATTAGAATGGTTGTTGGTAGTAATGTTTTTTCACCGACCAGTGGCCAACCAACCATTTATTACCACAACGATGAAGCTGCGAATATTACCCACGCGGCAATCAGTGACGGTGAGTTAATCATTCGTGACCAAGATAAACAAACACAAGATATTAATGAACTCAGTCATGATACCGAAAATGCCCATAGCAAACTCAAACCAATCTTTAATAAAGAGGATGAACAGACCAGATTAAACATTGTTACTAGCTTAAAAGAGTTAGGGGAACAGGTTAAAGAGCTCGAACGCACTATTCATAAAGATGCCGGTAAAGACTCCCAAGATGGCAAAATGGGCAATGACTTTAGTAAAGGCGTTGACTCAGCCGTATCAATTATTACCGGCATTATCACCGGCGATATGACCGGCGGCCTAGCTGGCGCCAGTGTACCATGGTTAGCTGAGCAGATAAAGATACAAGCCGGTGATAACGAAACCGCGAGGTTAGAGTTGCCCATGCAATACTTGGTGCAGTAGTCGCTGAGCTACAAGGCAACTCAGGACTTGCCGGTGGAGCCGGTGCAGTGGCCGGTGAAGTTGCAGCAGATATCATCCGCAAACAACTGTATGGCAAAGAAGTCAAAGATTTAACCGAAGAAGAAAAACAAACCATCAGCGCACTATCACAGTTAGCGGCAGGTCTGGCGGTAGCTGCCGGCGGTGGTAATATTGGTGATGCCAGTGCGGCTATTAGTAGTAGTAAAAATGCGGTGGAAAATAACTATCTCTGGCTTATACGATTGGTAATACCTAGCCGTGAGCTAAGTAGTGGAATGTTACCAATCGCAATCCAATCACCGCAATTGGCAGCTCAATTATTATTAGTTTCTGAATTGCAATTAGATACTGAGAGTGCAAAGCAATTTGTTCAATCGCTACCACCAGGTGTTCTAGATAATATAGTAACAGAATATAGAGATGAGATTTTCAAAGAAGATATGAAAGGTTTCTCTCAAGCTATAATTGCATTGTATAATGAATCATCAGAAACTGAACACAATAACAACCATCCATTAGCTAGTGGTGGGAGTGCTGCGATCGGTGGAGATCCGGGATTACCGCCTGATGATGATAAAGAGAAGTCTAAAAGAGATGATAATTCTCAATCCTCTAATTCATCAAGAGATAATGAACAGTTTCGTCAAGATACTCAGGATTTTTGGGATAAAGGAAGTTTTGATTCACCGGAAGGATCACTAGATTACCATTTTAATAAACATGGAAAAGAGGTTGGAGCCACAACTCCTCAGCAATATCTTCGTAAAGCAATAGAATTTGCTAAAAATCTGAAGGGGGCTAAAAAAGTTGATATTAAAGGCGCAACAGAAAATGTAACAAGATATTATAAAAATGGTAAATATATTGATATGTTAGGTAAAAAAATAATCTCATTTGGAAAACAATAAAAGGTATGATATATGTGGCGTAATTTAAAATTAGATAGTGTGGAAATTGAAAAACTTGTTGCAGAATTTATTGTTTGGATGCCTGTATTGCCCTATGCAAAAATGAAAGTAAAAATTTATGAAAACCAGTCAGGAAGATTTTCAGGAACTACAGATTTACGTATAAAACGGAAATTCGATAGTTGTCCAGAAAGTGCTTTAGGGACAGGTAATACAATTGAAGAAACATTAAAAAATACCATCAAATGTTTCAATGATATACTAAAAGAAGATGGTTTTGAGGAATTAACACCTGAAGATATTGAATATTCAGAGTGGTCTGATTTTTAGTATTCACTAAAAAGGATCCCAACCTAAAAGTTGGGATCTTTTAAATTTGTGTTTTGCTTATCAGAACTGAAGTAACTATTTATCCACTCTGCGTTTTATTTCGCAATTTCAATAATCAATTTACTTTTTTAGTGGTAATGATGACAGGCTTACCTGTGGTGAAGCCGAGTTGATTTAAACAATTGCCCTTAACGGTAAATTGTTGAATAGAAACTACTTTACCAAGGTTATGGTTATAACCAACGGGGTAATTGAATGGTTAATATTTAGGTTTTACTTTTTTGCGTAAAATAAAATTTAAATATAATAAATACTACATTTATTATTGTGCTTAATAGTCCAAAAGTAGTAGAACGTAATGAATTATTAACTTTAGTTGGAATTAATACTGATAATATTAGTGATGAAGTTCTGGTTCAAAATGCAGATCAAATTGGAACAATGGTTGCTAGCGTTGTTATGACTGGCGGTGGTGTTAAAAGTAATGCAGAAAAAAATAAAAATGTGCAACAAGGTCCAATGTTGGGAGCTAATGGAGTACAAGTTGCAAGTAAAACAATATGGAAAGGTAAAGAACGAATAGATGTGGAAAATCCTAATTCAGGTCAAAGAACTGGGCAGATTCATTATCAAAATAATAAATATTATTATGACCCAAAGAGGTTTCTTATATTGATATTGATAAATTGGACAATTTTGATGAGCCAATTTTAGTCATAAGGAACCAATTTTCTCTAACTCTGCGATTTCCATCGCAGAACTGAACTAACTATTTATCCACTCAGCGATCTAGTTCGCAAGTTAGACAATTAACTTACATTTTTTAGTGGTAATGGTGACAAATTGTCATGTAGTGAATCCAAGTTCATTTAGTTCATTGCTTTTGATAGTACTTTTAAAAGTTATATTGATAAGGTTGCGGATGTTTGAAAAACATGGGGTAAAAGGTGTAACTATTCATAATTTTGTTAGAAGTCCGCCAGAAGGAACTCTAAAAAGTTAGAAAAAATGGAGATACTTTATATTACAATCCAAAAACAAATATATTTGCTATAAAAAATGCAGATGGTATTGCCAGCAACTTAATTGCTCATGCAATACTTGGTGCGGTAGTAGCTGAGCTACAAGGCAACTCAGCATTATCTGGTGGAGCGGGTGCAGTGGTCGGTGAAGTTGCGGCAGATATCATCTGCAAACAACTGTATGGAAAAGAAGTCAAAGATTTAACCGAAGAAGAAAAACAAACCATCAGTGCACTATCGCAGTTAGCAACAGGTCTTGCCGCTGGCGGTGGTAGTGTTGGTGATGCTGGCGCAGTTATTAGTAGTAGTAAAAATGCGGTTGAGAATAATAATTTTGGTTTAGCTATTGTTAAAGCCGCACAAGCGGCATGTAACGGAGATACGGCTTGTGAACAGCAGGTTATCAAGGAATGAATAGATAGTTATAATGAAATGATAATAGAAGGTGATAAGCCACAAGTAATAGTTTTGGGTGTGCTTATTGTCTCTCCAGCCGCTATTGCAACAGCAGAAGCGGGAATGGCAGCTTGTTCCGTTAATCCAGTATTATGTGCAAATCAAGTAGCAATTTGGGTGATGGAAACTATTGGCGCAGAAGCAATGCCTGCTGCCGGGTTGGGAATGAGTGCGGCTGAATTAGCTAAGTCATTATCTAAAGCGCAATTAAAAGAACTATTAGCGTTAATGGCATTGGAAAACAGTGGGGAACTTAGGGTCACTTAAGAAATAATCAAAGACGTAAAGAAATTTCTTAATGAAACACCAGAAACAAAGAGAATTTATAATCAAATAGAAAATACTGTTGTAGCTAATCTTGAACCTGGTAATAAGGCTAGTACAAGCATTATCAGGAATGGTGAACGCTTAGTCTTAAATCAAGGTAATTTACCTACTTGTGGAGCTAATTCATGTGCGATGGTATTAGATACAGCAGGTATTGAATATGATCTGAATAAGCTTATGATTGATTCAAAAGTGGGATCTGATGGAGCACGAATGACTGATTTGATTTCAGCTTTAAATAAATAAGGTCTAAATGATGCTAGGTTTATTTCAAAGGCATCAATAGAAACACTTTCATCCGTAACTTCTAATGGCAATCCAGCTATTGTAGCGATGAAATTAGATAGAGGTTATCACGCTGTTGTTGTTGATGGAATAACAGTCAGAAATGGACAGCCCGTTATAGCAATCAGAGATCCAGCAGGAGGCCCCAATATTTTACTCCAATAGCTGAATTTAAAAGTAAATTCACAGGACAGACAATTTTTACTAATTCTAAATGAAAATAGGGGGGACATGTTATTGTCAATTGAGGATGCCATTTTAAAGAAAATCAATGGTTTTATTGAATTAAAAGCTTATTTTTATATTTTAGGTGGTATAAATGAGATGGCTTTTTTAAGTGATAACAATGATGGTGATTTTGGAAAGATAATAACCTTACCAAAAGATATTATTCCTAAAGTAATAGAACAAGATGAAACTTTTGGGATTTTAGTTGGAGGAAAATATGCTTATTATGCTATGAAGGCTATTGTTAAGGGAATTATTGTTATTGTGAATGATCAACAATTTTTTAGTAAAGTAGATGAATTAACCTTGATAGAAAATGATCGACGTCAGGTTTTTACATTTAGCATCAGTTGATTGTCATTAAATACCATTAGTTTATATGTGTAATACATACTTTATTAGCTTACCTCTAATACCCTTTTCCCTCAAAATTTTAAGGAAAGGGGGGGATAGATATTATTACTGATTTTAATTTCACATTAATGTTGCATTATTTAGTTCGTTTAGTCTAGTATTTCCAATATCCTGATGTCTAAAATTATTTTCAGCGACTTATTATTGCTTTATTACCTGCCAACTCATACTCAAATATCAATAAGACGGTATACACTCCTCAATTATTTTTACAAATACATCTCAATAAACCAAATAAGAATAACCATTATCTAAAAAAATAATTAACCAATTAGAATAGTTGTTGGTAGCAGTGTTTTTTCACCAACAAGTGGCCAACCAACCATTTATTACCACAACGATGAAGCCTCGAATATTACCTATGCGGCAATTAGTGACGGTGAGTTAATCATTCGTGACCCACGATAAGCAAACTGAGAGATATAAAGGTCGTTTACAAGGTTTAACCCCTACCGGTGAGCTTTTTTACGAACAAGTTCAAAAACTAATTACTCAATATAACGATATGTTGACTGTCATTCGTAAGGGTGCCGGTCAATTGAAAGGTAAAGTAAGAATAGGTATTCCGCCATTAATTTTAGGTGTGATGTCTTCTTCAGTGATCGCTGATTTAATTATTAATCATCCCAATATAGAAGTTGAAATTATCGAAAAAGCCGCTTATCAATTAAGTCAAACGTGTATGGTTGATGAGCTTGATTTTGCTATTTTGCTCGACCCCACTAATATTAGTTCAACTATCATTGATGAACACCTTATACAGCAAAGTGAGTTATCTGTCTTTTTTAATCACGAGCATCCCCTTGCATAAAAGCAGACGCTAACATGGTCAGATTTAAATGATCAAATGTTAGCAATTTTTGAACCAAGTTTTATGATCCATCATAAATTAATGAAAGAATTTAGCGAATATAATATTCAGCCACAAAAATATACGATGTTTGCATCTTGGGACTTTTTATTACTTTTAGCAACCAATTCTAAATTTATAACTATTTTACCATCACCAATCTTAGATATTTACTCTAACCAAAATATTGTTGAACGTCGTTTTGATGATCCAATTTATTGGAAAGTCTTACTCTGTCATACTAAAAAAACAGCGTTATTCTAGGTTGCATCAGTTTGTCTTTAACTATATTTTAAGTCATTTTGAGGATAAAAAATAAATTCACAATATTATGACGCCAACCTAGTTGACAAAATTTGGAGGCAAATTTTTACTTTAAACAAATCTGGACATATAAGTCGATTACCATAATAATGTATAACTCCATTATTAAACAATAGTTTATTCATTATAATTCTTATAACTTTAGCAAATGGAGAATAGGAAAAATATCTATACCAACTTTACCTATTGGGTAAGCAATGAGATCGGTAACAATAAAACCGAAACAGTGATGTCAATAATCAAGTATCGATTTAACTTATGGGAATAATTTAAAAGGTACGAGATGAAAATAAGTAATCTTGCTTTTTATGAAGTTTCGATTTTTATATATACAACAAAATAATTTATGAAGGGTAATACTAATGAGATCTTTTTTGTTAATAGTAAGTTTGTTTTTCTTAGCCTCGTGTTCTAACCGTTTACCTAGATCAGCAATTGTTAATACGGATACCATTGTTTTAAATAATGGCTCAAAGATCACTATTTTAACTGAGCATGCGATTAATGGTGATGTCGTTTACGATACAAACAACCATTTAAATGTTGTAACCAGGGGCGATACTGCACAAGTTGTGGGATTAAAAGTGGCTCAATTTGCGATAGGATTATTTGGAGGCGTTGGCGGTTCGGTTAATGGATTTACCAAAGAGGATTTAAAAGGTACCTATATAACATCGGTTCCTAATCAAACAATGGATATATTAAAACCACAGTTCTATGTAATTTTAAAAAAATTAAAAGCGAATAAACAAAAAGAAAATACCATAACCATTCGACCGTATAAATTTAAGCTAATTTATGACGGGTTAACTGATAATAAATATAATTTTATCTATAACACAACTATCCGTTCTGATCATTACAGTTTTGAATGTTCTAGTGATGATCTTGTTGAAGACGATAAATCAAAACCATATACTGACTGGGAAGAGAATAATTACCAGTTAGTACAAGATGTGACGTCCAAAGCGATAACTGCTTGTATGAATCGTTTAAAATCAAGTAAAAACATCAGTGATCTTGAAAGAGCATTAAATTAATTTTCTAACCTAAGCCAAAGTATTATGAAAATTGATACTTTGGTTTATCAAATTACTAACGATTTTCCATCTGTTATCTAAATTATATCTTTCAATTTATTTGTATTATGTAATTGTTCAAATTTCCATTAGTTTTTTGCTTTCACAAACTGCTTTCTATTCGCATTAAAACAAGAATTATTGCATAATACATAACGAATAATGCAGAATCTAAAGGTATAAATATGGAACTTCTTTGCCCTGCCGGCTCGTTACCATCATTAAAAATAGCAATCGATAACGGTGCTGATGCCGTTTATATTGGTTTGAAAGATGATACCAATGCTCGTCATTTTGCTGGTTTAAATTTTAATGAAAAGCGACTAGTTGAAGCATCAGACTATGTTCATAAACGCGGTAAAAAGTTACACATAGCCATTAATACTTTTGCTCACCCGGAAAACTTCGAACGTTGGCAATATGCCGTTGATACCGCTGCCAATATTGGTGCTGATGCATTAATCATTGCCGATTTGGCGATGCTTGATTACGCTGCTCAAAAGCATCCAAATCTTGAACGCCATGTATCGGTGCAAGCTTCTTCAACTAATGAAGAATCAATTAAGTTTTATCATAATAACTTTCAAGTGCATCGTATTGTGTTACCTCGGGTGTTATCTATGCATCAAGTAAAACAATTATCACAGGTTTCGCCTGTGCCTTTGGAAGTTTTTGCATTTGGTAGTTTATGTATTATGGCTGAAGGTCGCTGCTATCTATCGTCATACTTAACCGGCGAATCACCCAATACCGTTGGCGCTTGCTCGCCAGCCAAGTTTGTCCGTTGGGAAGAGACCGATAAAGGACTTGAATCAAGACTCAACAATGTTTTAATCGATTGTCATAAAAAAGGGGAAAATGCCGGCTATCCAACCCTTTGTAAAGGGCGCTATTTTGTTGGCGATGCGCTTTATCATCCGATTGAAGAGCCAACCAGTTTAAATACCATTGAACTGTTACCAGACCTATTTGCGGCCAATATTGCTTCGGTTAAAATTGAAGGAAGACAACGCAGCCCGGCTTATGTTGAACAGGTCACGAAAGTATGGCGACAAGCTATTGATCGCTATAAAGCGAATCCTCAAGCCTTCCAAGCTGAAAAAAAATGGATGGATACTTTAGGATCTGTTTCCGAAGGGACCCAAACAACATTAGGTGCTTATCACCGTAAATGGCAATAATTGACCAGCTTTAATATTAAAATTTACAACCAAAATAAAACTCGATACTCATCTAGGTGATTTTTCACATTAGTATCAGAGATTAGCTATAAAAAATTGACTATTTAGAAATTTAAATATAGTGAGCAAAACTATGAAATACGCATTAGGACCAATACTTTATTATTGGCCTAAAATCGAAACCGAAGCCTTTTATCAAGCCGCTAAGGAAAGTGAAGCGGATATTATTTATATGGGCGAAACAGTTTGTACCAAACGCCGTGAAATGAAAGTACCTAATTGGCTAGATTTAGCTAAAGAAATTGCTAAGTCAGGTAAGCAAGTGGTACTTTCTACTCTTGCGTTACTTGAAGCGCCTTCAGAGCTGACTGATTTAAGACAGTTAGTCAATAATGGGGACTTTCTAGTTGAAGCGAATGATTTGGCAGCAATTAATATTGCCCATGATAATAACTTACCGTTTGTCGCCGGTCCAGCTATAAACTGTTATAACGCATTAACGCTGAAATTATTACAAAAACAAGGTATGGTGCGTTGGTGTATGCCTGTTGAACTGTCTCGTGATTGGCTGAGTAATGTGCTAAAACAATTTGATTCCTTAAAAATTGATCGTAATTTTGAGGTCGAAGTATTTAGTTATGGCTATTTACCCTTAGCTTACTCTGCGCGCTGCTTTACCGCCAGATCAGAAGATAGACCAAAAGATAAATGTGAAACTTGTTGTATTAAATATCCAGTTGGACGAGAAGTGTTTTCGCAAGAACAACAGAAAGTGTTTGTATTAAACGGTATTCAAACTCAAAGTGGTTATTGTTACAATTTAGGAAACAATCTAAAGGATATGCATGGCTTAGTCGATATTGTGCGTATTTCACCACTTGGTATTCAGACGCTTGATATCGTGAAACAATTTAGAGCCAATGAAGATGGCACAAACCCACTACATATTGAACATAAACGAGACTGTAATGGTTATTGGAATGGGATTGCAGGACTTGAACTTACACAATAAACATCCGCTAGCTGAAATTTTTAGAGCGGATTTTCCCGCTCTAGATAACAATGTGTATCTTGATTCGGCCGCTACTGCGTTAAAACCGCAAATCATGATCGATGCAACCATTGAGTATTATGCACATAACACTGCAACAGCTCAGCGCAGTTTACACCAAGACGCCTTAAAAGTGACGGCTACTATTAATGAGGCTAGGCAAAATGTTGCCGATTTAATTCATAGCCAATCAAGCCATCAAATTGTCTGGACACGTGGAACTACTGAATCAATAAATATAATTGCTCAAAGCTATGCAAGGCCTTTACTGCAAGTTGATGATGAAATTATTGTCAGTGAATTAGAGCACCATAGCAATCTATTACCTTGGCTCATCGTCGCGAAACAAACTGGGGCAAAACTCATTAAATGGTCTGCTGAAGTTAATGAACTTTCATCATTACTATCAAGCAAAACCAAAATTGTAGCTATCACCCAAATGTCTAATGTCACAGGTTTTTGTCCTGATTTAGCGAAAATTAGTCAGTTAGTCCACCGATATAATGCGATTTTAGTGGTAGATGGTGCACAAGGCGTGGTACATCAGCCAATTGATGTTACCGCATTAAATATCGATTTTTACGCTTTTTCTGCCCATAAGTTATATGGCCCAACGGGACTTGGCGTACTATACGGAAAACAACATTTGCTTGAGCAGATGGACGTTTGGCAAGGTGGCGGTAAAATGTTGAAAAATGCTTCATTTTTAGGATTTGAAGTCGAACAACTGCCTTATAAATTCGAAGCCGGCACGCAAAATATCGCCGGAATTCTCGGCTTTCAAGCAACATTATCATGGTTAAAAAAATGGGATGAAGCACAATTAGATTGTTATTTAAAACAGTTGGTAAATTATGCCGAATCAAAATTAGCGCAATTAAAACATATCGAGTTCTACCAAGTTAAAAATAGCCCAATAATAAGCTTTACTATAGAAAATATTCACCATAATGATATCGCTATTTTATTAAGCGAACAAAATATTGCCATCCGAACCGGTGAATTATGTGCCAAGCCACTGATGGATAAACTTGGTTGTCATGGGGTTATACGCATTTCACTAATGCCATATAATAATCAGCAAGATATTGATAGTTTTATTAGCGCACTGCAAAATGCTATTGAGTTATTAACATAGCTTCATATGTTAGTCGTTAACGATTATCTTATAATAACGACTATATATTAATAACTATTATCTTTAAACCAAATCTCCAACTTATAACTGGTTTTAATTATGCTATCACAACAAACACTATTTGAATTATTCTCCAAACAACATAACTGGCAAGATCGTTATCGACAATTGATAGCTTTAGCAAAACAATTACCGGATTTTGCTGATGAAAAAAAAATTGAGGCTAATCAAGTTTATGGTTGTGAAAACCGAGTATGGCTAACGGCCAATAAACAATCTGATAATACTTTTATTTTTCAAGGTGATAGTGAGGGTAGAATTATTAAAGGACTACTCGCAGTTTTAATTATTATTGCCAATAATAAAACAGCAGAACAGATTAAAGCGCTTGATTTTCATGCGATATTAAAGCAGTTAAAAATCACTGATGAATTGAGCCAATCTAGGTTACAAGGGCTGGATAAATTGATTGAACGAATTAAGAGTCAATGATATAGAAAAGGGAGAATTAATTCTCCCTATTAACAAATCTAAATAATTACCGTTGGGTAAATAATGTCACCACTTTCCTCACACCAGCAACTTTACTTGCCAACGATGCGGCTTCTTGCCCTTCTTCACTGTTTACAATACCGATTAAAAATACTTCGCCATTTTCCGTAACGACTTTGATATTACGTGCTTTTGTTTTGGAATTTAGTGTAAGTTGGGATTTAACTTTGGTGGTTATCCACATATCATTGGCGATAGTCCCTGCACCAACCGGCTCTCCGGTACGAATTTGGTTATAAACTTTCTTTACACCTACAACATCATAAGCAAGACGCTCAGCCTTCTCAATTTGTTCGGCATTCGCTTGGCCAGTTAAAATAATGTTACCATTATAAGTACTTGAAGAAATACGAGAGCCTATAAAGAAAGGACCATTTTCACTTAACTTATTATTCATTCTGGTATTGAGTGTTGTATCATCAACTTGCGTTCCAGCTGTACGCGGATCAGTAACCACTTTTGCTGTAGCGCCAGCACCGACACCAAGAACAGCAGCAACACACCCCTGTAGCATTAAAGCACTTGATGCTAATACGGCAATTAAGACAACTTTTTTCATTATTACTCCTTTTATTTACAGCTAAGTCAAGTTCAAATACTGATGAATACTTTTTATTATGCCTTGTAGATAATGATTTGCAAAATAATTTTCTGTAATGTAAAAATTACATAATTGTTTTTAATTAACATAATATCAATAAAGAAATTACTCCATTTGCTAGTACAAACATTTATTTTTTTTAAAAATCTGCTATCTTTTAATAGAAAGTCATATAAAAATTAATGGAATAAAACTATGAATCAAGATTATATCGATTGGTTATATGGTCTATCGGCACCAATGGTTGCCTTAAATAAAGAGTGTGGCGCAAGTTATACATCACCCTTTTTTTTTCCTGAGGATAAATATACCGATTTGAAAAAAGACTGGGACATTGATTCGCGAGAAACGCTATTAGCAATGGTCTTTAATATGGTCGACGATGGTCATGCACCAGCTTTATCTAAACATTACTTTATGTATCCTCGTCTATCAGCAATCGACTGGTTAAAATATACCGAGAAACATACCGATTACCAAAAAGTCTTACTAGAATTTGTTGAAAAGAGCTATTTAGAATGTGGTTTTGGTGGCATTCGTAGTTGGGATTATGCTCGTATGGGCTATATATTACGTAATGGCACCACTAATAAATTTATTACTGAACAAGAAGCCCTTTGGATTTTTTATCGAATTGCACTGCGCGCACAATACTATTATTCGTCCTGGCAAAGTTATTTTTCTGGCTGGTTTATTGGTTATCAATATTGGAAATCGCTCTCTAACAAAGAAGATTTAGAAAGATTACGTTGTGACTTATGCCGTTCATCGCAAACATGGGCTATGACTAATTTATATAACAATGAAGATTCCCCTTATCATCACCTGCCTTGGCATATTGAGATAGAAGAATTGGAAAAACCAGAATCATTAATGGAGTATGCTTGGTCATGAATAACAATTTTTGGCAATTATTAGCAATTGAGAAAACTACTGATATAACGGTGATTCGACAAGCTTATCGAGCAAAACTACCAGAATATCATCCGGAAACCGATCCTGATGGTTTTAAAGCACTACGCGAAGCTTATGAATTAGCTATGCAGTATGCAAAATCACCAGAGTCAATGGCTGATGAGTTAAATCAAGAACACCCTGCTGAAGAAATTGTAAAACCACTTACAGAAGAAGAACGGCAAGTCAAAGAAATCTGTGATAATTATCAAGCGTTACTTGATGATCCTGCTCGATGTCATAATGTTAATGAGTGGCACAAATTTATTGCGTCATTTTATGATTACCCAATGTCCATTCTGGAGATTGCTAAATGGAAGATGTTAGACATCAGTTACGACACACTAACGATATCACTATCTTGTGTAAAGATATTAGCAGATAATCTACGCTGGCGTCAGGAAGTAATTAATCATTCTCCCAACAACGCTGATATATATGAGAATTTTTTCGAACATATTGATCATGGTGACTTTTTTGATTATGACAGCTTACCAAAAACGAATAAAGCCTTACAAAATGTAACCATAGATTATGCCCATTGTGCTAGACGGATTTTTTGGGAAAAAACATCAGTTGAGTTAAACATATATTTATCTATTCATACCGTAGTTTACTTACCTGATAATCCAGAGTTTATGCAAGAGCTAGCCAATTGGTATTATTTTGCTAAAATGCCAAATAGAGGATTATTAGACTATGCTTTAACTTGTATAGCAGATCCAAATCAAGATCAGCAGATACAAGAACAATGGAAAGCGATCGCCGCAATGCAATATTCCCTGCTTGAAGACGAACAAAATGCCTTATTGCTTTGGTTAGAACTCTATCATCTACCACAATATCAAGAAAAAAGCATCAATTGGTTAATATTATGGTGTGCCAAAAATCAGTCTGATTATCTACCATTATTAATTCTAGCATTAAACCAATCTTATTGTTTAACGCCAGAAAGCCATGAAAATTACGTATATAGTATTCCGCAACTTACACCATTAACAATTTCTCGACTACTCAAATTAAGAAAAGAAAATTACAGCAATGAAATTGCAGCTATTATAACCTGGGCACTAGATAATAACTGGAATTATCGTCAAGTGTTACATGCATTATTATGTGATGATGGTAACAGTCGGTTATATCGCTTATATCGACATGCGATCATGCTACGTCACGGAAATAAAACACTATTGCAAGAAATCTTAGCTGAATCAAGTGAAGATAAATTTGAACAATTTATTTTACAAAATCTGCAACGTCAAGCTAAACAACACCTTGAATGGCTAACCAATCTACCACCAGTACAAGAATTCAAAGAGTGGTTGTACCAAAGCGATGAAAACGCAATTATTCCGGCTAAATTTGATCCGGATGATGAAGAGGAGAATCAGTTTTTTTATAGCCGGTTATGGCTCGATAGATTCGATGATATCCCATTTGTCGCTAAATTACATTTATATAACAATGTAGCTTACCAAAATATGGAGATGTTTGATTGGCCAGTATATTGTCAATTCAGAGGAAATTACAATTTACCCAAATCACCTGCTCAATCAATTATTGCTACTGATAAAAATGCTTATTGGCATTGGTATCGTTACTGTCTATTAGTCATCACCATTGCTAATTCACCAATTAAAGCAGCCAACTTTATTCGAGAAAAAAATAGCTTATTTTTACTTCCTAGAAATGATCCGCTTACATCGCTTATAGATACATTTAAGTCTAACGAATGGCAAAATGATATTGAATTATATAATCTTATTGATAGTGATCTGATTGGTAGTCTCTTGATTAATTATCCAAATTCAATTGAGGCTTTTATCAACTTACCCGCGGAGGTTAATTGGGATGAAATTGAACAAATAGTAGAACAAAGATGGGCAAATAAACTAGCAAACAAATCTGTCGCTGGTTTAATGTTACTGTATTCAATTGTTTTTGACAAAGCCAATCAAAAAACAAAACTAAAAGAAATACTACAAAAGCTAGCTGGTGATAATACCCAGTTACAAAAAATCGTCGAATCATTTAGGTTAAAAATATCCATTCCATCATCTCTCAAAAAAAATAATGATGAATTGCAAAAAATAGACACCTTAAAAAATTTAAATCAAAAACTCAATAAAGATGATGCGATATATGAAAAAGAAGATATCGAAACACTTGTAGAAATTAAACAAAATAATGATATTACACTTAAATTATGCTCAACATTGCTTTTAGCCAAAAATATGGATCACCAGAAAAAACTTAAATCTAAAGCGTTTCCACCCAATAAGTGGTGGCAAATTTGGCGTTGGAATGGTCGAACCAATTTAATTGGCTTCTTAAAACAGATGGGCTTTTCTTGTTTACTTCTTCTTTTACTACTAATAAGTGCAAGCCAAACAAATTTAGATAATTCTATTATTGATATATTATGGGGAGTTGCAATAATCAATATTAGCTTTGCGATAAAACGACGCTTAAATGACTGTTATTATAATAGTGGCATCTATTTTTTTGTATCAGCCTCACTTGTACTACCAATTCTATTGTTGCCGTGTTGGCTCCCTTCTGCCGATGAGACCAACCGTTACGGACCACCAATAACAGAATAAGAAGAAAAGATAAATCATCTCAATATCCCCTTTACAATGCTATTTTCTAATTATTAAAGGGGATAATTTTACAAAACTATCGATTAAGCTCGCTAAGATTTACCTCTATTTCGCTACGTATTTGCTCGATTTCTTCTGGATTTTGCTGTTCCAAGACTTCCATAAAAACTTGGATATATGAGCCGATGAGTAGTCGCTCATCACCCAATGACTGAGCCCATGCTTGCTCTAATCGTGCTAATAAAGTACGATTTGGCATTTCATCACGCGGATGAATTTTAAGTGCAGCTAATCTATCATGGCTTTCTTGTTTTTGTTTATCGGTTAATCCAATCGGACTATGATCAATTACTTTGCCATGAAATGTACCGGTTTCCAATAACACAACATCAACTTCAAGCAACCCATTTAAATCATAACTAAAGCGAACATCAATCCCTTGAATTTTATCCATAGGAGTTAATGGCACTTCAAATTTATCAATTAGAACATTATTTTCAACTCGAGGATTTTCACCCTGATAAACCGAAAGTATAATATTTTTCTGCTGTGGGCTTAAAGTATAAAACCTTTTTACTTTTGAAGTTGGCACAATCGTATTGCGTTCAATAATCGGTGAGAACAAACCATTAATATTGCCAGAACTACTTTCGATTCCAAGTGTATATGGACAGACATCGGTTAAAATAACCTCTTCGACATCAGCATCACGCAAACGGCAAGCAGCCTGAACGGCGGCACCTTGTGCCACAATAGTCGTTGGATTGATATGACGATAAGGGAGTTTGCCAAATAATTTTGTCACTAACTCACGAACCACCCCCAATTGTGATGACCCGCCAACTAAGACAATATGTTCAAGTTCATTAGGTTTTAAGCGAGCATCACTTAATGCCTGTTCTACAGGTGCCCGTAAACGATTAAGTAAAGGTAACCAAATTGATTTAGCTCTTACTTCATTTAATGAAAATTGCCATTGCTTATCTTGCCAAGACCAGGTCAAATTATGCATTTGTTCACTATTTAGCTTACATTTTAATTGTTCAGCCAAATCCCATAAACGCGCATAATCATCAACTGGAATATCTGGTTGTTTAAGTTCCCATTCACTTAAACAAGCTTTAACAAGTTCATGGGTAAAATCTTCACCACCTAAGTAATTATCACCTGCTGATGCATGCACTTCAATGATAGGCATTGCATATTCCAATACAGTGACATCAAATGTACCACCACCTAAATCAAAAACTAAGGTATTTCCGGATTGTTCTTCATGTAATCCATACGCCATAGCAGCAGCGGTTGGTTCATTAATTAAACGCACAGCATTTAAGCCAGCTAGCTCAGCGGCAAAGCGAGTCTGTTTACGCTGCTCATCATTAAAATAAGCAGGTACAGATATTACTACATCACGAATTTGTTGTTTTAAGAAAGCTTCGGCATCGGCTTTTAGTGATTTTAAAACTAATGCAGAAAGTTCGGTTGGGGTAAATTTTTGATCGCCTAACGCAATAACTTTACTTGAGCCTAAAAAACGTTTGAATGCCGCTGTGCTACAACTAGGATGAGTGGTTAAACGAGATAAAGCAGCATGACCAACTAAAATAGAATTATCCTCATCAACACTGACGGCTGAAGGTGTAACAACTTCACCTATCGAGTTAGGAATAAGCGTTGAGCGACCATTTTGCCAAACACAAATTAAACTGTTGGTAGTACCTAAATCAATACCTATTGGAGGATGCATAACCACTTTATTCTCTTAGTATTTTTTAACAAATTTGTCAGATATTATAGCCTTAATACTAATTGAGGTGCAATTTATCTTCACTGAACTTTTTTGAAAAAAGCGATTTTTAATTCGTTTTTTTATCAATCTGAACAATTTGGCTTATTAATTTGCCGGTTTTAAGTTGTGTTAAAATAAAGTCACCGATTGATACCTGGTCAAGGGTTCTTATTACTTTTTGTTGCTGATCAATCGTTACTGAATAACCACGATCTAAAGTAGCTAGTGGGCTTACACTATTAAGCTGTGACGCTTTTAATATAAATTGATGCTTAGCATCGGTTAATCTTTTTTGCATCAGATTAATCAGTTGCAGCTGTCTTTTCTCTAGGTTTTGACCACAATAGATTACATTATGTTGTGGCGAGACACGTAACAAACGTTTATCAAGTAAATTATGAAGATAAGATTGCCTTGATAAATATTGTTGCATATTTTCAAATAAAGCATGGCGACTGGTTAATAGACGATTTAATTGTTTCGATAGTTTGGTTTGAGGATGCTGTGATTGTAATCGTTGATAGGGCTTATTTAATAATTCTCGTCGACGCATTAAATAGTAATCAATTGCCATACATAAGTATTGCTCTTGAACTTGTAAACTTTTTAGCTGTTCTAACTTATCACGACTAACCAGCTCAGCTGCTGCCGACGGTGTAGCTGCACGTACATCTGCAACAAAATCAGCAATAGTAAAATCAACTTCATGACCAACAGCACTGACAATCGGTAACTGACTTGCAAAAATAGCTCTTGCAACAACCTCTTCATTAAATGCCCAAAGATCTTCAAGTGCCCCCCCACCTCGACCAACAATTAATACATCACATTCTTGGCGAACATTGGCAATTTGGATCATCTTAGCTATTTGGGCGGGCGCTTCGTTACCTTGTACGGATGTCGGATAAATAATCAAATTTAAACTTGGATCACGTCGGTTTAATATCTGACAAATATCATATAGTGCAGCACCTGTTGATGAAGTAATAATGCCAACCGTACGAATATTATCAGGCAATTCCTTTTTATAAATTGGATCAAATAATCCTTCTTCTGACAGTTTTTGTTTTAGTTGCTCAAATTTTTGTTGTAACAATCCAGCACCAGCAAGTTGCAATTGATTAATAACTAATTGATATTCACCGCGAGCTTCATAAAGTGTTACCGATGCATTAACTAAAACTTGTTGACCATTTTGCGGCGTAAACCCAGTACGATAATTATTATTACGAAACATGGCACAACGCACTTGCGCAATATCATCTTTTAACGTGAAATACCAATGTCCAGAAGTTGGGCGAGAAAAATTTGAAATCTCGCCTACCAACCAAATTTGTCCAATAGCATCAGAAAGCAGATCTTTAACTATTTGGTTAAGATCTTTTACCGATAAAATCGAATTATTCTGCATACTATTATCCTCATGGTAAAAATTTTAATTTAAATTAAAATCGGCCCAAATTGGCGCATGATCAGAAGGTTTTTGCATACCTCTAATATCGTAATCAATTCCTGTTTTTTCACAATATTGCATCAACTTTTGACTAGCCAGAATAAGATCGATTCTTAATCCAGTTTTTGCACTAAAACCTCTGGAACGATAATCAAACCAAGAAAACCTTTGAGTATCTGGATTGGCATCACGGTACGTATCAGTATAACCTGCTGCCATTAAATTATTTATCCATTCGCGCTCTTCAGGTAAGAAAGAGCATTTTCCAGCATTTAACCAGCGTTTCTGATTATTTTCATTGATACCAATATCTAAATCAGTTGGGCAAATATTCATATCCCCCATAATAAGGGATAATTGATTATTAAGTTGGCGAGTTTGTACATAATCAATTAAATCTTGATAAAATTTGCGTTTAGCGGGATATTTTATTTCATGATGTAAACTATCACCTTGCGGAAAATAACCATTAATTACCGTTAAATTACCTTGACTAGTTGGAAACTCAGCCGTAATTAATCGACACTGCGCACTATCTTCATCTGTTGGAAAGCCACATTCTACTGACAACGGTTTTTGCTTAGTCAGCAATGCTACGCCATAATGCCCTTTTTGACCGTGATAATATAAACGATAACCGAATTGTTCAAGTTCTCCGACTGGAAATTGGTCATTATGAACTTTAGTCTCTTGTAAACCAATTATATCGGGTTGGTGTTTTTCAATGATTGCGGCTAATTGATGGATACGAATACGAATACTATTAATATTAAATGAGATAAGTTTAATCATAAATTTATTGTATTTGATTTAATTTTGCAATTAACCCATGCTATCAAAAATACGTTATACTGTTAAGCAATTACAGCGAAAGCTATCTTTTGTGATTAAAGGATCAACAATATGCCTAAGGAATTACTTTCATTGCGTGATAAAATTGATGAAATCGACAAATCAATTTTATCTTTAATTAGTCAACGGCTAGCATTAGTTGCCCAAGTTGGTGAAGTAAAAAGCGAGCATGGAATTCCTATTTATGATCCTAAACGTGAAGCCGATATGTTAGCTAAACGTAAACAAGAAGCCGAAAATGTAGGCATATCACCCGCTTTAATTGAAGATATTTTACGCCGCTTAATGCGTGAATCTTATATAAGTGAAAACGACAAAGGTTTTAAAAAAGTTTACAGCGGCAAAGGCTCGATTGTCATCATTGGTGGTAATGGACAAATGGGTAGATTATTTACCAGATTATTTACCCTATCAGGTTATAAAGTCAAAACCCTAGGTTCAAAAACCATGCATCAAGCAGCCGAAGTTGTCGCTGATGCAGCAGCCGTTATTGTTACGGTACCTATCAACAAAACATGTGAAATTATCGAGCAATTACCACCTCTACCTAAAGATTGTATTTTGACGGATTTTACCTCAATCAAAGTCAAACCATTACAAGCAATGTTAACTAAACATAATGGTCCTGTCGTTGGATTACATCCAATGTTTGGACCTGATGTACCGAATTTAGCCAAACAAGTTATTGTCTACTGTCAAGGTCGATATCCTGAACATTACCAATGGTTAATTGAACAGATGCGAATTTGGGGGGCCAATTTGTGTGCGATTGATGCCAAAGAGCATGACAAATGTATGTCGTTTATCCAAGCATTACGTCATTTTACCTCATTTTCATATGGCGTTAATTTGCAACGGGAGCACGCTGATTTAGAACAATTAATTACCCTTTCATCGCCTATCTATCGACTTGAATTGATGATGGTAGGTCGCTTATTTGCTCAAGATCCAGTTCTTTACGCTGATATCATCATGGCGTCTGATGATAATATCGAATTAATCAAACGTTATTACCAATGTTTTGGGGAAATGGTTAAATTAATTGAACAAAGAGATAAAGCAAAATTCATTGACAATTTTAATGAAGTTACTAAATGGTTTGGCAGTTATGCCGAACGTTTTATTAAAGAGAGCCAAGTACTGTTAAAGTTTGCTAATGACAATCGAGAATAATTTTACTTTGCTCGCTTTGTTAAAATAAAAATTACTTTATTAGTAAGGCAATTGGTCAATAAAAAATGTCAAAATGAGGAAATAACATGTCTAATCGGAAATATTTTGGGACAGATGGTATTCGCGGAAAAGTTGGAGAGTTTCCTATCACTCCTGATTTTGCGCTCAAATTAGGCTGGGCAGCAGGACGAGTACTAGCTAAAGATGGTGTTAAAAAAGTCATCATCGGTAAAGATACCCGTATTTCAGGTTATATGCTTGAATCGGCATTAGAAGCCGGGTTTGCCTCAGCTGGGGTTGCAGCTGCTTTTACAGGACCAATGCCAACACCTGCTATTGCTTATCTAACTCGCACATTTCGTGCTGATGCTGGCGTGGTTATATCAGCTTCCCATAATCCTTTTTATGACAATGGCATTAAATTTTTCTCAACTGAAGGGCGAAAACTCGATGATGCTATTGAGTTAGAAATTGAAGCTCAGCTCGAAAAACAGATCGACTGTGTTGAATCAAAACAACTTGGCCGTGCCAGCCGAATCACTGATGCCGCTGGTCGATATATCGAATTTTGTAAAAGTACCTTTGATCACTCTTTAAGTTTAGCTGGATTAAAAATTGTGGTCGATTGTGCCAACGGTGCCACCTATCATATCGCACCAAAAGTACTACGCGAACTTGGTGCAACAGTAATAAAAATTGGTTGTGATCCTGATGGCGTTAATATTAATCAAAATTGTGGTGCAACTGATGTTAAAGCGTTAACCAAACGTGTTCTTGAAGAAAAAGCTGACTTAGGTTTTGCTCTTGATGGTGATGGTGATCGCATTATTATGGTTGATAACGAAGGGAATAAAGTTGACGGTGATTTAATTATTTACATCATTGCCCGCGAGGCTTTGAGGCAAGGTCAGCTTAAAGGTGGTGTTGTCGGAACCTTAATGAGTAATATGGGGCTGGAAATTGCCCTTAAAAATCTTGGTATTCCGTTTATAAGAGCAAAAGTTGGCGACCGCTATGTACTTGAAATGCTAGTTGAAAAAAACTGGCGATTAGGGGCAGAAAACTCAGGCCATGTCCTATTACTTGATAAAACCACCACTGGTGATGGAATTGTTGCGGGACTACAAGTTCTTGCCGCAATGATAAGAAATAACATGTCACTTGCTGATTTATGTCAAGGCATGACAATGCTGCCACAGATATTAATTAACGTCCGTTTTGCAGGCAAGTATGACCCATTAACCAATGTAGCGGTAAAATCTGCAATTGAACAGGCAGAAAATCAACTCGGCAATGAAGGTCGGGTATTGATCCGCAAATCAGGCACTGAACCGCTTATCCGTGTAATGGTTGAAGGAAGCAATCAATCTCAAGTGCAAAAATTAGCGGAACAAATTGCCAATGCCGTTGAAGCATCAAATTAGCCTATTTTTTCTTCATTAATTAGGCTATTAATGAACAATATTTCTAATATAATATTTGGCTGAGCTATTATTCTTTACACAAAATTAGTAAAGTGTGTCTAAATTCTTTATTTTTTTAATCAGTTGTTGACTTATTATAGGGAATTAGGTTTAAAATAATAGCTTCGGTTATTGCAGTGATTGTTTATATTTTTTTAAGTTAAAGCAAAACATCTGTAATGTTCATTTCTAGAAATAGGTAAGAGGGTTATATGGCAGTTTCCTCTCCAGCTTCACCGCAAGCTTATATAAAACACCATCTGGAGAACTTGCAAGTCGGTTCTGGTTTTTGGACCTTTAATCTTGATTCCCTGTTCTTCTCCATTTTACTTGGTGTACTTTTCTTGTGGATCTTCCATCGTGTAGCAAGAAAAGCGACAAGTGGTGTACCAAGTAAACTCCAATGTGCGGTAGAGATGATCTTTGAATTTGTCAATAATACCGTCAAAGACATGTTCACTGGTCAAAATAAACTCATTGCCCCTTTAGCACTTACTGTGTTTATCTGGGTATTCTTAATGAACTTAATGGATCTTATCCCGGTTGATTTTCTACCTTACGCAGGGCAATATTTAGGTCTATCGCATTTAAGAGTCGTACCGACAGCTGACGTTAGTATCACAATGTCAATGTCACTAGGTGTATTTGCACTCATCATTATTTATTCAATTAAATATAAAGGGATATCTGGGTTTATTAAAGAATATACCCTGCATCCATTTAATCATTGGGCATTTGCACCGATCAACTTAGTCCTTGAGCTTGTTAGCTTATTAGCAAAACCTGTTTCGTTAGGATTACGGCTCTTCGGTAATATGTATGCTGGTGAACTTATCTTCATCTTAATCGCCGCATTATTACCTTGGTGGTCACAATGGGTATTATCACTTCCGTGGGCTATCTTCCATATTTTGATAATCACCTTACAAGCATTTATTTTTATGGTGTTGACTATTGTCTATTTAGCGATGGCCTCAACAATAGAAGATCATTAATTTTAACTTTTCTTTAGATAATAAACTGGAGTATATAATGGATAGTATGAGTATGTTATTTGTAGCCGCTGGCATAATGATGGGATTAGCTGCAATCGGTGGTGCAGTTGGTATTGGTCTATTAGGTGGTAAATTCTTAGAAGGTGCTGCTCGCCAACCAGAATTAATGCCTATGTTACGTACACAATTCTTTATCGTTATGGGCTTAGTTGATGCGATCCCTATGATTTGTGTGGGTATTGCGCTATATGTCATTTTTGCTGTTGCTGGTTAATAATAATTTAAGAGGAATTGTCTCATGAATATGAACGCAACTCTCCTCGGCCAAGCAATTACATTTGTATTGTTTGTTTGGTTCTGTATGAAGTTTGTTTGGCCTCCGGTTATCCGTGCGATTGAAAAACGCCAAAAAGAGATAGCAGAAGGACTTGCTTCAGCAGAAACAGCAAAAAAAGATTTGGAATTAGCCAAAGCAAATACATCTGACATAATGCAACAGGCTAAGGTTGAGGCTAATGCAATTATTGAGCAAGCGAACAAACGCAAAGCAGCCATTCTTGAAGAAGCGCAACAAGAAGCTTCTCGTGAAAAAGAAAGGATCGTTGCTCAAGGACTTGCTGAAGTTGAAGCTGAGCGTAAACGCGCTAGAGAAGAGCTTAAACAACAAGTCGCTACACTCGCTATTGCCGGTGCAGAAAAAATTATTGAACGTTCTGTTAATGAAGCCGCTAACGGCGACATCATTGATAAACTCGTAGCTGAACTATAAGGAGAATAGAGCAATGGCTGACTTAATTACGATTGCTCGCCCTTATGCTAAAGCTGCTTTCGACTTTGCTGTTGAAAAAAATAGCATCGAATCATGGCATAAAATGTTAGTGTTAAGCGCTGAAGTGAGCAAAGATGCTCAAATCAGAAGTGTTTTAACATCTGACATGAAAACCGATTCAGTGGCTAACTTACTCATCAATATCTGTAAAGATGTACTTGATGAGTATAGCACTAATTTTATTAAGGTTATGGCTGAAAACAAACGCTTATCGCTTCTTCCTGAAGTGTTAACGTTGTTTGAACAATACTGTTTAGATAAAGAAGCACAAGCAGACGTTGATGTAATTTCTGCCAATGAGCTAACCGAAGAACAACTTAATAAAATTTCTGTCGCTGTCGAAAAACGTTTATCACGAAAAGTAAAACTAAATTGTCATATTGATAAATCGCTAATTTCTGGTTTTATTATTCGTACGGGCGATATGGTTATTGATAGTAGTATCAGAGGGCGTCTAAATCGACTAAATGACGTTCTACAGTCTTAAGGGGACTGATAATGCAGCTAAATTCAACTGAAATAAGTGAACTAATTAAAGAGCGGATAGCTCAGTTCAATATTGTGAGCGATGCTCACAATGAAGGAACAATCATCTCAGTAAGTGATGGTATCCTTCGAATCCACGGATTAACTGATGTAATGCAAGGCGAAATGATTGCTTTACCAGGTAACCGATATGCAATGGCATTAAACCTTGAAAGAGATTCTGTTGGTGCAGTGGTCATGGGACCATACGAAGATTTATCTGAAGGGATGAAAGTGCAATGTACTGGTCGTATTTTACAGGTACCAGTAGGCGATGGTTTATTAGGCCGTGTTATCAATACACTTGGTGAGCCAATTGATGGTAAAGGTTCGATTCAACATGACGGGTTCTCACCTGTTGAAGTTGTTGCTCCAGGCGTTATCGACCGTCAATCAGTTGACCAAGCGTTACAAACTGGTTATAAGGCAGTTGACTCAATGATTCCAATCGGTCGTGGTCAACGTGAACTTATCATCGGTGACCGTCAAACCGGTAAAACTGCATTAGCAATTGATGCCATTATTAATCAACGTGATTCTGGCGTTAAATGT
Source organism: Gilliamella sp. LMG 34361 (assembly GCF_984569075.1). NCBI lineage: Bacteria > Pseudomonadati > Pseudomonadota > Gammaproteobacteria > Orbales > Orbaceae > Gilliamella > Gilliamella sp. LMG 34361. The sequence continues at coordinate 156,411 of NZ_OZ474903.1, forward strand.
ATCTATGTAGCAATCGGTCAAAAACAATCAACTATTGCTAACGTAGTGCGTAAACTTGAAGAGCATGGTGCGCTAAAAAATACCATTGTGGTGGTTGCATCAGCATCTGAATCAGCAGCGTTACAATACTTAGCGCCATACGCTGGTTGTGCAATGGGCGAATACTTCCGTGATCGAGGTCAAGACGCGCTTATCGTTTATGATGATTTATCAAAACAAGCCGTTGCTTATCGTCAAATTTCATTATTACTTCGTCGTCCACCTGGACGTGAAGCTTATCCGGGTGACGTATTCTATCTTCACTCTCGTTTACTTGAACGTGCTGCTCGGGTTAACGAAACTTATGTTGAAGAGTTCACTAAAGGTGAAGTAAAAGGTAAAACTGGTTCATTAACGGCGTTACCAATTATCGAAACCCAAGCGGGTGACGTTTCAGCGTTCGTACCAACTAACGTAATTTCGATTACTGATGGTCAGATCTTCCTTGAAACTAGCTTATTTAACTCAGGTATTCGCCCAGCGGTAAACCCAGGTATTTCGGTTTCTCGTGTTGGTGGTGCTGCGCAAACTAAAATAATGAAAAAGTTATCAGGTGGTATTCGTACCGCACTTGCCCAATATCGTGAATTGGCCGCTTTCTCACAATTTGCCTCTGACTTAGATGAAGCAACAAGAAACCAATTAAGCCACGGTGAAAAAGTAACTGAATTACTCAAACAAAAGCAATACTCACCAATGACTGTTGCCGAGCAATCAATTGTACTTTATGCCGCTGAACGTGGTTATCTAGAAGATGTTGAACTTGCAAAAGTATTATCATTTGAAACAGCACTTCTATCTTACGCCCATAGTCAATATGCCGATTTTGTAAAACAAATCGATGAGACAGGCAATTACAACGATGAGATTGAAAGTAAGTTAAAAGCAATGCTTGAAAGCTTTAAATCAACTCAAACTTGGTAAGGGTGACAAATGGCTAATGCAAAAGAGATTAGAACGAAAATTGCCAGTATCCAAAGTACGCAAAAGATCACTAAAGCGATGGAAATGGTAGCCAATTCTAAAATGCGTAAAACGCAGGACAGAATGGCAGCTAGCCGTCCATACGCTGAAATGATTCGTGAAGTAATTGGACATTTAGCGTTAGCTCAAATAGGCGCCAAACATCCCTATTTAGAAGAAAGGGATGTTAAGCGAGTTGGCTATCTTATCATTTCGACCGATCGTGGTTTATGTGGTGGATTAAATATCAATCTTTTCAAAACCGTCATTGCTGACATGTCAGCATGGCAAGAGAAAGGTGTTGAAGCCGATGTGGCTTTAATTGGTTCACGCGGAGTGTCGTTTTTCTCTTCAGTAAAAACGAATATTTTAACCCAAGTAACTAATTTAGGTGACGAACCAACTTTATCTGATCTAATTGGTCCGGTAAAAACCATGCTAGAGGCATATGACAACGGTAAAATTGATAAATTATATATTGTAACTAATAAATTTATTAATACCATGTCGCAAAAGCCGACAATACAGCAGTTATTACCATTACCACCTTCAGAGGATAAAGAACTTAAAGCTTCATCGTGGGATTATATTTATGAGCCAGATGCAAAATCACTATTAGATGTGATTTTACGTCGTTATATTGAATCACAAGTCTATCAAGCGGTGGTTGACAATTTAGCGAGTGAACAAGCAGCAAGAATGGTGGCCATGAAGGCAGCAACAGATAATGGTGCAAATTTAATTAATGAATTACAAATTGTGTATAACAAAGCCCGTCAAGGTGCTATCACAAATGAATTGATTGATATTGTATCTGGTGCAGCTGCTGTTTCAGGTTAGTGCTAAATATTGGCTTATAGTTAAGAAAAAGACGTAGAGGAATAAAAATGGCTACTGGAAAGATTGTCCAGATCATCGGTGCGGTGGTTGATGTCGAATTCCCAGAAGATGCAGTACCAAAGGTATATGATGCATTAGAAGTGGAAACTGGCACTGAAAAATTAGTTCTGGAAGTTCAGCAACAATTAGGTGGTGGCGTTGTATGTTGTATTGCAATGGGCTCATCTGATGGTTTAAGACGTGGACTTAAAGTAGTAAATACAGGTCACGGCATTGAAGTTCCTGTTGGAACAAAAACACTTGGCCGTATTATGAACGTACTTGGTGATCCTGTTGATAAAGCAGGTCCAATTGGTGAAGAAGAGCGTTGGGCGATTCACCGTGCGGCACCAACATACGAAGAGTTGGCTAACTCAACAGAATTACTTGAAACTGGTATCAAAGTTATCGACTTAATTTGCCCATTTGCAAAAGGTGGTAAAGTTGGTCTATTTGGTGGTGCCGGTGTTGGTAAAACCGTAAACATGATGGAACTAATTCGTAACATCGCCATCGAGCACTCAGGTTATTCAGTATTTACTGGTGTGGGTGAACGTACTCGTGAAGGTAACGACTTCTATCATGAAATGAAAGAATCAAACGTACTGGATAAAGTATCGTTAGTTTATGGTCAGATGAATGAGCCACCAGGAAACCGTTTACGCGTAGCGTTAACTGGTTTAACTATGGCGGAAAAATTCCGTGATGAAGGTAAAGACGTACTATTATTTATCGATAATATATACCGTTATACCTTAGCCGGTACTGAAGTATCTGCACTATTAGGTCGTATGCCATCTGCGGTAGGTTACCAACCAACATTAGCAGAAGAAATGGGGTTATTACAAGAACGTATCACCTCAACTAAAACTGGTTCAATTACCTCAATCCAAGCAGTATATGTACCTGCCGATGACTTAACTGACCCATCACCGGCAACTACCTTTGCTCACTTGGATGCAACAATCGTATTAAGTCGTCAAATCGCATCATTAGGTATTTACCCAGCGGTTGACCCACTTGACTCAACCAGTCGTCAGTTAGATCCTCTTGTTGTTGGGCAAGAACATTACGATTGTGCTCGTGGCGTACAGTCAATTCTTCAACGTTATCAAGAATTAAAAGATATTATTGCGATTCTTGGTATGGATGAATTATCAGAAGACGATAAATTAACTGTTGCTCGCGCACGTAAGATTCAACGTTTCTTATCTCAACCATTCTTCGTTGCGGAAGTGTTCACAGGTTCACCGGGTAAATACGTACCATTAAAAGATACCATCAGTGCATTTAAAGGTATTATGAACGGTGATTATGACCATATTCCTGAACAGGCATTTTATATGGTTGGTTCAATCGACGAAGCGATTGAAAAAGCAAAATCTCTCTAAGAGATTTATAGAACGGAGAGAGCATTATGGCACTAACTTCCTATCAATTAGAAGTTGTTAGTGCTGAATCTCACCTTTTTTCAGGTGATGTTCAGCGAATCAGAGTCACAGGACGGGAAGGTGAACTTGGGATTTATCCAGGTCACACTCCGTTACTGACAACCATTAAGCCGGGAATGGTCGGGATTGTAAAAGCAGATGGTGAAGAAGAGTTTATCTATCTATCTGGTGGTATTTTAGAAGTTCAACCTACTATAGTAACAATCTTAGCTGATACCGCGATTCGTGGTGAAGACTTAGATGAAGCAAGGGCGCAAGAAGCAGTAAGACAAGCACAAGAACACATTAATCATCCTAGCGATGATATGTCTTTTGCTCAAGCATCTGCTGAACTTTCAAAAGCCTTAGCAAAAATACGCGTTATTGAATTAACTCGTCGTATGGGTCAATAGAATATGCGTTTGATCACTAAGTAAAGCAATAAAGGTTACAACTGAATAAATTGTAGCCTTTTTTATTAAAAGGCTTAACAATATTGTCTAATATCGAGATCTAAAAAACACAGCTTTTACCCTCAAAAACCCCGTTCCTCAACTTTTTTTAAAACCTATCTGGATTTTATAAAAATAATCGCACTATAAAAAGCACGACCGATTGGTAGCTGGATTTATTAATAGTAATCAGCGATAATCAATCCAATTAGATTAATACTACTGTAACTATGTTTATGTGACTATGTTTACTATTTATCATTCAAATCAAGTCGATTTACTCAAATCAATAGTTAGTGAGTTAATGCGCAGAGAGCCATTAGAACAGGTGTTTACACCTGAAATGGTAATTGTGCAAAGTCAAGGCATGGCGCAGTGGTTACAAATTGAATTGGCCAACGATCTTGGTATTGTGGCTAATGTCGATTTTCCCTTTCCGAGTCAATTTATTTGGCAGTTATATCAAACCCTTCTGCCTGAGGCACCGATTGAAAATAGCTATGATGTTGAATCAATGACTTGGCGTTTATATTATCTATTACCGAAAATTATTGAGCGACCTGAATTTGATACCATCAAACATTATCTTAATATTGATAAAGAAGAACGAAAACAGTACCAATTAGCAACGCGCATAGCTCGATTATTTGACCAATATTTAGTCTATCGACCTGACTGGCTTGCCAAATGGGAAGCTAATCAAACGGTAATGGAATTAAACAATCATCCAGATGAAAAATGGCAAGCAGAATTATGGCGTCAACTCATTTCAATCAGTCAACTTTATCATCGAGCCAATATTTATCAACAGATGCTTGATATTATGTTAGATAGTCATTTTGATAGCTCACGATTGAACCATTTACCTAAGCGGGTTTACATTTTTGGCATAACCTCATTACCACCTATCTATCTGTCATTATTATCCGCACTTGGGCAACATATTGATGTCCATTTAATGTTTAACAACCCTTGCAAATGGTATTGGGGTGATATTGTTGAAAAACAGTTATCTGATATGCAAAATAGCCCCGACAATATTCCCAACCCACTATTAACATCATGGGGAAAATTGGGGCGAGATAACCTATTTTTTTTGCAAGAGTTCAATAATAAACAAGATATTGATATCTTTGTCGACAATGAACGCCAATGCCTACTACAGGCTATTCAGCAAGATATTTTAGAACTCTACCAAACCAATGAAACCAAAACAGCAATAGACAAAACAGATAGATCGATAACATTTCATGCCTGCCATAGCGAACAGCGTGAAGTCGAAGTGCTTTATGATTATCTCTTATCGGCCTTCGATGCCGATCCAACACTGGAACTACGTGATTGTATTGTCATGGTTTCAGATATTGATAAGTATATTCCTTACATTCGGTCGGTATTTGGTAATGCCGAAGGACAACGTTATTTACCGTTCACGATTTCCGATCAAAAAGCCCGCAACATTGATCCAATCGTGCAAGGATTTTTTGCTATTTTAAACTTCACGACAAGCCGTTTTACCGCCGAAGAGCTATTTAATCTATTAGAAATCCCTGCCATTGCGGAGAAATTTGCCATAAGTGAGCCACAACTAACCTTATTACATACTTGGATTATAGAGTCTGGTATTCGCTTTGGTCTAGAAAATTCCCACAGTTGGCTATTTGGCCTTGAGCGTTTATTACTCGGTTATACCATGAATAGCGAACAAGGTGGTTGGCAGCAGATTTTACCTTATGATGGTGCAACCGGATTAGATGCCGAATTAATCGGTCAATTAGCTGAATTTATAAAATCAGTGCGTAAATGGTTAACTATTTTAAGTGAAGACAAACCGTTATCAGAATGGCAAAGTTGCTGTATTGAGCTTATCAATGACTTTTTTGTTAGCGATGCTTCGCGCGAGTCAATTTTGCTAATGATTCAAGAAGAGTGGCAAAAACTGATCAGTAGTGGTTTAAATGCCAATTTTACCGATCAAATTTCAATAACTATTTTACATGATGCAATGCAATCACGCTTGGAACAAAATCACTTAGCCCATCGATTCTTAGTCGGTAAAATAAACTTTTGTACCATGATGCCAATGCGCTCTATTCCGTTTAAATTGGTTTGCTTGTTAGGTATGAATGATGGTGATTATCCAAGAACCTCTTTGCCTTTAGATTTTGATTTAATAGCGCAAAATCCAAGACGAGGCGATCGTAGCCGACGTATTGATGACCGTTACCTATTTTTAGAAGCGATCTTATCAGCACAAAATCAACTCTATATCAGTTATATTGGTCGGGATATGAAAGATGATAGCGAGCGTTACCCGTCGGTATTAGTCGATGAACTTTGGGATTATATTGTGCAGTATTATGCTACTGATATAGACAGCAATAAACAAACTCAGCTAATTGATGGCTTAAGAACATTGCATACCCGCACACCATTTAATCCACAAAATTTTTTAAATGAACCAAAAAGTTATGCCGATGAATGGTTACCAGCCGCGTTAAAATCAGGGGCTAGCCAATCGTTTATCAGTGATATTAGCAATATAGTTATTGATAGTATTAATCTGGATGAATTGAAGCGTTTTTATCAACATTCTATTCGATTCTTTTTACAAAAACGCTTTAATTTTTATGTCAATTATTTAGATGAAACGTTGCCCGATGCTGAAAACTTTAGTTTGGATAACTTAAAACGCTATCAACTCAATTTACAGATTTTAAATGAAATGATCACCAAAGAGTCGCAAGGCTCTGATAATTTCTATCAACGCCTTACACTAACGGGTGAATTACCGGATGGTGCTTTTGGTGAGATTATTTATGATGAACTATGCGAATCATTACAACCGTTAGCCGATAAAATTCTCAAAGAGAGAATCAATCCGTCAACATTAGAGGTGAATTTAACTATTCCGATAGATGGCCAACATTATCCATTACAAGGATGGTTAACCCATATTCAAGAAGATGGAATTTTAACTTGGCGACCAGCCAACCTTTCTATTCGTGATGGTATGTCATTATGGATCGACCACTTAATTTACTGTATTTTAAATTGGGATAAAACCGAAAGCCAAAGTCGGCTATATGGGCGAGAAGATAACCAATGGCGTTTTTTACATATTGATGCTAAGCAAGCTTTAACTATATTGACCGATTTAGTTAAAGGCTATATACAAGGTATTAATCAACCGCTGTTAATACCATTACAAAGTGCATGGAGCTGGTTAATTACCGCATATAATCCCAAAACAGCAGAAATTGAGCCTAGCGAAAAAGCCATCAGCAAATTATTAAATACTTGGCAAGGTGGGCAATTCCACTCGGCTGAATGTGACAGCTATTACGCCAGGCTATATCCAGAATTGAACGATTCATTAATTGAGCAAATAACCCATTTTGCGCAGCGCTTTTTACTGCCGATATTAATACATCAAGTCGAACAATAGGAGGCACTATGTTTATCGATACGCATTGCCATTTTAATTTTCCTACTTTTGTTACCGATTTAGATAATTCAATCAACCATATTCGACAAGCTAAGATTACTGGTCTAATAATTCCTGCGGTATTAGCCGACCATTTTAATGAAATTTTACAACTCGCAGAGCAGTACAATGAACTTTATGCAGCACTTGGCTTACACCCTATTTATCAACACACTGCTGCTGATCTTGAAAAGTTAGTGGCAATCGTAAGTGAAGTTAGTACTCACCCTACAAAGCTGATTGCTATTGGCGAAATCGGTTTAGATCGTTATGACCAATCTGTTGAGTGGCAACAACAGCTTGCGTTTTTTCGAGGGCAATTGGCTATCGCCAAACGTTATGATTTACCGGTCTTAATTCATTCACGCAAAACTCACGATGTTATCTATCATGAATTACATCAAGCAAATTTGCCGTGTCGTGGCGTGATCCACGGTTTTTCTGGCAGCTATGAGCAAGCCATGCAGTTTATTAAATTGGGCTATTATATTGGTGTCGGTGGGGTAATAAGTTATGCCAGAGCCAATAAAACTCGTCATACCATCGCCAAATTACCTCTCGAAAGTTTAGTGTTAGAAACCGATGCACCTGACATGCCGTTAAGTGGACGGCAAGGACAAATCAATAGGCCGGAAAACATTGTCGATATTTTTAATATTCTTTGTCAATTACGCAGCGAAGATCCTCTGCTAATACGCGACACAATACTAACAAATACCTTGACGCTATTTAGTAGAATCAATAAAATGGAAATTCCAAATCCAATAAAAAGATAAATATATAATAATTAATAATTTATCAAGCCACAAGGTGGTACTTATGTCGCAACGCTATAGTCAACTTTTTGTGCAATCCCTTATTTCTCTTACGCGATTATTTCCATTATGGGCAATTCTTTGTGCGATAGTCGCCTATTTTTCACCTAACGTCTTCCTTTCGGTTAGTCCATATACCTCACAATTATTAATGTTTGTCATGTTTACTATGGGGGTAACGTTAAGTATTGATGATTTTAAACGCGTCGTCACCAAACCTAAAGCAGTAATAATTTGTACCCTACTGCATTATATTGTTATGCCACTGACTGCTTTAATCTTATCTAAATTATTTACTATGCGACCGGAATTATTAGTCGGCATGGTTTTAGTCGGCAGCGTCGCCAGCGGTACCGCCTCGAATGTGATGATTTATCTCGCTAAGGGGGATGTCGCGTTATCGGTCACCATCTCATCGGTATCAACCCTAGTTGGCGTTGTGGTAACCCCTATTCTTACGCTTTTACTCGTCGGTACCACCGTTGAAGTGCCGGTCTGGAAGATGTTAGTGCACATTATCCAAATTGTACTCATTCCAATTGTTTTAGGCTTAATGGTTCACCACTTTTTATATTCAGTGGTAAAAAAATGTGAACGCTTTTTACCATTATTATCCATGTTATGTATTTTATTAATTATTTGCATTGTTGTTGCGGGTAGTCATGATCGCATTGCACAAGTGGGGATAACGGTGATTTTTGCGGTAATCATCCATAATGGTATTGGTTTGCTTGGTGGTTATTGGGGAGGGCGTTTATTCGGATTTGATGAATCGACTTGCCGAACCATGTCACTAGAAGTGGGAATGCAAAATTCTGCATTAGCCGCAACACTTGGTAACACCTATTTTTCAGCCTTATCTGCACTGCCGGCAGCCGTGTTTTCTGTTTGGCACAATATTTCAGGCTCACTATTGGCCGGTTATTGGCAAGGAAAACCGGTTAAAAATAAGCAAAAAGCAAATAATCAGTCATCGTAATCTAGCATTCATCAATTCTCTTACCTCATAATAAAAGGGTAAGAGAATATAAACTTAGCACTAAGCACATCGTGTGTGCATATTAATCAATATTAGGCTGAATACCATGAATAGCAAATTACCACCTTTTGTCTATCGAATATTACCTTGGATTGCAGCATTTGCTTTTTTTATGCAATCACTTGATACCTCGATTTTAAATACTGCACTACCAACCATGGCTAAAGATCTTAATGAATCGCCATTAAATATGCAATCAGCGGTAATCTGCTATGCGTTAACCTTGGCGCTGTTTATCCCGGTAAGTGGCTATTTATCTGATAAATTTGGTACTAAAAACATCTTCGTTATGGCTGTATCGCTTTTTACATTAGGATCATTACTGTGTGCTTTATCCAATTCCCTAATATTCTTAGATATATCTAGGGTAATCCAAGGTATTGGTGGCTCAATGATGGTGCCCGTTTCACGTTTGGTGTTGATTAAGGCATTTAAGCGGAATGAGTTTTTAGCCGCATTAAATACCGCAACTATTCCGGGGCTAATTGGGCCGGTACTCGGGCCGGTATTAGGGGGTTATCTGGTTGATATGGTAAGTTGGCATTGGGTCTTTTTGATTAATTTGCCAATTGGTATTTTAGGAGTGCTTGTCAGCTTAAAATATATGCCAAACCTAAAAGGTGAACGTCTACCTTTTGATTCATTTGGATTTATTTTTATTGTTATTACCTTTGTCAGCGCGACGCTAAGTATTGAATGTTTAAATCAAGGCCAACAATATTATTTGCCATTAGCACTGGCTATTATTAGCTTAATATTTCTATTTATTTATCGCCTCTATGCAAAAAAGAGACAAGCACCACTGTTTCCACTCTCATTATTTACTATCCGCACCTTTAAAATCGGCATTATCGGTAACTTAGTCTGTCGCTTGGGTATTTCAGGCGTACCTTTTCTAATTCCACTATTTTTACAAGTTGGTTTTGGCTATTCGGCGATGTTTGCCGGAATGATGTTAATGCCAATGGCAATCGCTTCAATTTTTACCCGATTCTTTATTACTAAAGTACTTGCTCGGTTAGGTTATCGTTTTGTACTGGTGGCAAATACTATTTTGGCAGGAATTTTGATCCTTCTCATGTCATTATTAAATCTAGCGACACCACTTACCGTATTAGGGGTATTGCTATTTTGTATTGGTGGCGTTAATTCTATGCAGTTTACCTCAATGAATAGTATAACTTTAGCTAACTTACAAGGTGAAAGCACCAGCAGTGGCAATAGTTTGATGGCTGTTAATCAACAATTAGCCATCAGTTTTGGTACTGGTTTTGGTGCGGTATTAGTAAGATTATTTAGCAATTCAACAACTACCATTCACGCATTTCAATTAACCTTTGTTATACTAGGCATCGTAACTATGCTATCAAGTATAATCTTTGCGCAATTAAACCAAGAAGATGGGCAAAATTTAACAGCTCGGCACTAAGCAACAAGGAGAAAACACTATGTTTCAGTATCAAATCATTCCAGTTACCCATTTTCAGGAAAACTGTAGCATTATTTGGTGTGATGAAACAAAGGAAGCCGCATTTATCGATCCGGGTGGCGAAGCTGAACTACTTAAAAAAGCAGTTGAAAAGCTTGGTGTTAACATCAAACAAATACTCCTAACTCATGGCCATTTAGATCATGTTGGCGCAGCGATTGAATTAGCGAAACATTATAATGTTGAGATCCTTGGCCCTAGCCAAGAAGATGAATTTTTATTGTCAAGCTTACCACAACAGTGCATGCAATTTGGGTTTCCATATATTGACAGCTTTTTACCGGATCGTTGGTTAAAGGAAGGTGAACAAGTGAAAGTCGGCAATATCACTTTAGATATTCTATTCTGTCCCGGCCACACTCCCGGTCATATCGTATTTATTAATGCTAAAGATAAAATTGCTTTTGTTGGTGACGTATTATTCAAAAGCAGTATTGGGCGAACCGACTTTCCTCGTGGTAATCATGCAGATCTCATCTCATCAATTACCCATAAACTCTTTCCTTTGGGGGATGATTTTATCTTTGTTTCCGGTCATGGGCCTATGTCGAGCTTTGGTAATGAACGGATGACCAATCCTTTCTTAGTGTAACACCGCTATTCATTTAAATGATAACCAAGGAACTTTTAATGTAAACCTTTTTATCAATAAATAGTTTACATTATAAATCTTTGTATTATCATGGCACTACTATTTATATTTTAATGGTAGAAAATAATGAAATTAACAACTTTTTATCCAACTTATCTCAACACACTAGTTAACTTAACATCCTGGCAACGCAAACTGTGTGCAACCACAGGGGCGGCACTACTACTTGGGCTTGCAGCGAATATCAGCATTCCCACCTACCCAGTACCATTTACCCTTCAATCGTTAGCCGTTTTATTAATTGGCGCTTTTTTAGGACGTAAACTAGGTGCATTAGCCATCGTACAATACCTCTTTTTAGGTGCAATGGGATTACCACTATTCGCCAATGGTAGCGGCGGCATTATGGCACTAATCTCACCATCATCAGGTTATTTATATGGTTATGTATTTAGTGCCTATTTAGCCGGATTTGCGGCAGAAAAAGGTTACGATCGCCGCTTTATTCTTGGCTTAATCGCCTTCGCTTGTGCACACCAACTATTATTTGTTTTTGGTGTCCTCTACCTAATGAGTTATTTGCATATTTCACTTATTGAAGCGCTACAAGTGGGCTATTTGCCTTTTGTCGGTGTGGATGCACTTAAGTTTATTATTGCAACTTGCGTTATGTTCTCATTATGGCGCCATCACGCAAAAAAACATCAATAACAATGCAAATTGGCGATATTATTTTCCAATCCCAGAATGAAGCAAGCGAATTCAATAGCGCGATTATCCATTCTGGTGCTCACGCTGATGACATTATCAATCGGATAAGCCATGTTGGGTTATATATTGGCAATAATATCGTCATTGAAGCCACCCAAAAGCATGGAGTGATTCAACAACCGCTTAACGACTTTTTAGCTAACACTCAATATAATCTGCTCGCAACCATCTATGATGATACCGTCATCAAAAACGCATTAACGCGAGTTAAAACCTGCCTAGGGTTGCCTTATAACCATAGTTTTCGTGAGGATGATGAAGGCTTTTACTGTAGTGAACTAATTACTTATGCCTTCAAATACCCATCTGGTAAAGACTATTTTCAGCTCTATCCAATGAATTTTAACGATTTAGCTACAGATCAAATTCTTCCTTATTGGATCGAATATTACCGAAAACTCAAAGCTCCCATTCCTCAAGGTGAACTCGGCTCACATCCACAACAGTTATTAAGACAAAAAGAACTTTTTAAGACAATCCTGACACTTAAATAATATCAAATGACGATAATTAGTTAAAAATTAAACAAAAAAAGCAAGTTCAGATAATTAACTATTGACACCGCGCCATTAAGTCTATAATATGCGCGCTACATTTCGGTTCCTCCATAGTTCAGTCGGTAGAACGGCGGACTGTTAATCCGTATGTCACAGGTTCAAGTCCTGTTGGAGGAGCCAACTTCTCACATAATGTTATCTGCCATAGAAACGCTAGTTTTCGATTATTATTCTAACTTTTCACTATTAATCAATATTTCAGAAATAATAAATAAACGAGTAAATAAAAATTACTGACTCCACACTATAGTTACATTTATTCAATATGTTAAAAATAGATGGATCTGCATAATTTATCATTTTTATCAGTTTTGTGTCCAATATGGCAATTTTTTGCTTAATCTAACCCTGATTGTTTTATTCAGATCACAGAGCAAATCTTAGTTATAACCATTATATTTTACCAAGAAAAGCGCAATAGTTATCGTTGGCATACAGTAAGTGATCATCAGCACCTGAAAAGTAATTCGTACCTTTACCTAAATCCCCTATCCAGCCTAATATTTGTGGGCGATATTGTGATGGCATAATTGCTCCTAATTATTCCTTTTCCTCTTCCATTTGCTTTGTTTTTATTGGCTAATCTGGTTATTGCACATGATATTTTTGTTTAATCTCTGCCAGATGTTCCGGCGATAGGGCGTTAAACGCTTCAACCATCCATTCCGGCCAACCTTGACCTTGAATGATATCCTTTTTAAAAGGTGTTTCTTGCTCCCAGCTATATTTTCCGTCGTTTAAACTAATTAAATCGTTAAAGCACATAAAATTATTGACCCATCCCCAGACCAGATAACTACCAATACCGTAACGCAGTGGATCTAATAGCACATGGTCAATGGTTTTATGTGTGCCCGGTTCACACACCATTAAAATAGTGGTACAGAGTGGATAGGTGGAAAAGTTATGCACCACAACCCCATGTAAATCGGCCCAATCATACTCTTTTATCCGCTTTTTATTGGGGTGTAAAAAATGAATCGGATTTTTAAACGAGGTAAAATTAAAGAAATAGCTTTCATTAATATACACTTTCTTGGTTTTACGATTAAGAATTATTGGACTACCTTTCCGTGTAAAAAGATTTTGGTATAATTCGGGAATCATTAAATATAGAGTAATAACAAAGCAAATAACAATAATATACGGAATCAGAAATATAGCCATATGATTAATAGAATCTATTTTTATTAATGTAAGTAAATATATTGATATTGGTATAACGAAAATCAATAAAATTGTAATAATCCCACTAACACATAAATAAAAAATCTGATCAGATGAGGTTTTACGAAGAAAAGCACAGTAGTTATCGTTGGCATACAGTAAGCGATCATCGGGACCTGAAAAGTAATTCGTACCTTTACCTAAATCCCCTATCCAGCCTAATATTTGTGGGCGATATTGTGATGGCATAATTGCTCCTAATTATTCCTTTTCCTCTTCCTTTTGCTTTGTTTTTATTGGCTAATCTGGTTATTGCACATGATATTTTTGTTTAATCTCTGCCAGATGTTCCGGCGATAGGGCATTAAACGCTTCAACCATCCATTCCGGCCAACCTTGACCTTGAATGATATCCTTTTTAAAAGGTGTTTCTTGCTCCCAGGTATATTTTCCGTCGTTTAAACTAATTAAATCGTTAAAGCACATAAAATTATTGACCCATCCCCAGACCAGATAACTACCAACACCATAACGCAGTGGATCTAATAGCACATGGTCAATGGTTTTATACGTGCCCGGTTCACACACCATTAAAATAGTGGTACTGAGTGGATAGGTGGAAAAGTTATGCACCACAACCCCATGTAAATCGGCCCAATCATACTCTTTTATCCGTTTTTTATTGGGGTGTAAAAAATGAATCGGATTTTTAAACGAGGTAAAATTAAAGAAATAGCTTTCATTAATATACACTTTCTTGGTTTTACGATTAAGGATTATTGGACTACCTTTTCGTGTAAAAAGATTTTGGTATAACTCAGGAATACAAATGTATAAAGCTAAAATACAAGTAATAAATAAAATGAGAAAAGTAATAAATAAAAAACTTTCAGTTTCGGGATTAAACTCAAAAAGTAACAGAAAAGATATATAAATCGCTGGAAATGAACATATAATGACAATTGTAGAAACACATAAATAAAAAATCTGATCAGATGAGGTTTTACGAAGAAAAGCGCAATAGTTATCGTTGGCATACAGTAAACGATCATCAGCATCTGAAAAGTAATTCGTACCTTTACCTAAATCCCCTATCCAGCCTAATATTTGTGGGCGATATTGTGATGGCATAGTTGCTCCTAATTATTCCTTTTCCTTTTCCTTTTCTTATTCCATTTGCTTTGTTTTTATTGGCTAATCTGGTTATTGCACATGATATTTTTGTTTAATCTCTGCCAGATGTTCCGGCGATAGGGCGTTAAACGCTTCAACCATCCATTCCGGCCAACCTTGACCTTGAATGATATCCTTTTTAAAAGGTGTTTCTTGCTCCCAGGTATATTTTCCGTCGTTTAAACTAATTAAATCGTTAAAGCACATAAAATTATTAACCCATCCCCAGACCAGATAACTACCAACACCATAACGCAGTGGATCTAATAGCACATGGTCAATGGTTTTATACGTGCCCGGTTCACACACCATTAAAATAGTGGTACTGAGTGGATAGGTGGAAAAGTTATGCACCACAACCCCATGTAAATCGGCCCAATCATACTCTTTTATCCGTTTTTTATTGGGGTGTAAAAAATGAATCGGATTTTTAAACGAGGTAAAATTAAAGAAATAGCTTTCATTAATATATACTTTCTTGGTTTTACGATTAAGGATTATTGGACTACCTTTTCGTGTAAAAAGATTTTGGTATAACTCAGGAATACAAATGTATAATGCTAAAATACTTGCAATAAATGAAATGAGAACAGTAATAAATATAAAACTTTCAGTTTCGGGATTAAACTCAAAAAGTAACAGAAAAGATATATAAATCGCTGGAAATGAACATATAATGACAATTGTAGAAACACATAAATAAAAAATCTGATCAGATGAGGTTTTACGAAGAAAAGCGCAATAGTTATCGTTAGCATACAGTAAGCGATCATCGGGACCTGAAAGGTAATTCTTACCTTTATCTAAATCATCTATCCAGCCTAATATTTGTGGGCGATATTGTGATGGCATTGTTGCTCCTAATTATTCCTTTTCCTTTTGCTTTGTTTTTATTGGCTAATTTGGTTATTGCACATGATATTTTTGTTTAATCTCTATCAGATGTTCCGGCGATAGGGCATTAAACGCTTCAACCATCCATTCCGGCCAACCTTGACCTTGAATGATATCCTTTTTAAAAGGTGTTTCTTGCTCCCAGGTATATTTTCCGTCGTTTAAACTAATTAAATCGTTAAAGCACATAAAATTATTGACCCATCCCCAGACCTGATAACTACCAATACCGTAACGCAGTGGATCTAATAGCACATGGTCAATGGTTTTATGTGTGCCCGGTTCACACACC
The DNA here is from genome assembly GCF_984569075.1 of Gilliamella sp. LMG 34361. Lineage (NCBI taxonomy): Bacteria > Pseudomonadati > Pseudomonadota > Gammaproteobacteria > Orbales > Orbaceae > Gilliamella > Gilliamella sp. LMG 34361. The sequence continues at coordinate 172,450 of NZ_OZ474903.1, forward strand.
ATTAAAATAGTGGTACAGAGTGGATAGGTGGAAAAATTATGCACCACAATCCCATGTAAATCTTCCCAATCATACTCTTTTATCCGTTTTTTATTGGGGTGTAAAAAATGAATCGGATTTTTAAACGAGGTAAAATTAAAGAAATAGCTTTCATTAATATACACTTTCTTGGTTTTACGATTAAGGATTATTGGGCATCCTCGCCGTGTAAAAATATTGTGATAAATTTCGGGAATAGATATATATAATCCAAGAATAGAAGCAATAAAAAAAACAATAAAAATGATAAATGCTAAAGTGTCTTCATCAGAATCAAAATCTAAATCTAAATCTAAAATTGCAATTATAGATATAGACATTAAAACTATTGAAAGAATAAAAGCAATAGTAAAAATGCATAAATAAAAAATCTGATCAGATGAGGTTTTACGAAGAAAAGCGCAATAGTTATCGTTGGCATACAGTAAACGATCATCGGGACCTGTAAAGTAATTCGTACCTTTACCTAAATCCCCTATCCAACCTAATATTTGTGGGCGATATTGTGATGGCATAACTGCTCCTTTTCGTTAATTAATTTTCTTAGACTTTTTGGTAATGATTAGTGGGACTGCTTCACGGTTATTATACTCAATGATTATTTGGTATTTTTCTATACCAATACCATTCATTGTGCCTGCAATCCATTTATTAATAATCAACCCATCTCTATCAATACTATCATCTTGTTTAACCATAACATTTTCAACATCACTAAATTTTGGTTCGCTTTCGATCACTATTGTTCCATCTTCTAGAGTATGTGTTAATTGAAATTCAACTGGCTCATGGATATGACTCTGGCCAGCTAGGGAAGGAGAGTTACTTTTCATTGCCGGCAGTTCATATTTATTGAAAAACATTTTTTTATCAGTGCAAATATCTTTGTCGGTTTCAGGACCATTTTTAATCTCTAAAACTTCAATACCATTGGTTGATACGCGGTATTTTAAATCGATATATTTATCGGTTATTACAGTTGATTGGTTTGTAGGAGGTTGCCAGTTTTTACGATATAAACGAATGGAAACCGTTAGCACTTCGTTAGAATCGGCTTTAGCAAAATCAGGAATATCCAGATAAAAATAGAGATGATTCTGGAAAACGCGGACAGAACTTTCTATTAAAGATCCATCAGGGCCAACATTATAAAGCGGTATCTTACGAATAAAGGTTTGGATGCCATAGATGGCAATAGTATAGTCATTGAGCGCTAAACCAAAACCACTGTGTGAACGGCGATCATCTTCATGATAAGCGTCATAACCTAAATGTTCGAACTCTGCGTGTTTGCCAAAATAGCAACGATTTAACCAATGCTGAATAGGCGTGTATTTATCATACTTTTTACTAAACAAAATGGCAAATCCACCTGCAACCATAAAAATAACACCGATAATAATGGTGATTAAGGTACCGATTAAAGCTATGGCTGCACCAATAATTAAACCAATAGAACCAAGAAATCTATAAGTAGCATAAGTTTTATCTTCCATATCCAACATATCAAACGCACTATTTAACTCAGTAATAGCATCAAGGACGGTGATTATTGTTGTTACTCTGGTAACAGTTTTACTAATTAGAGTATTTAATTTTAATTGGCTATTGATGGCTTGAGTATTAGCATTGATAACCATAGCGTCTTTTAACTTCATCAAGAGTTTAATATTATGGTATTGATTAATTATATCAACCCCCAGCGTTGCCAGATATACCACATCTTTTATTAATTGTACTTTTACTTGTTGTTCGCCACTGCCCTCTTTTGCAACGCCCCACTCTTTAAGCGTGTCGTTTATATTCATCAAAGTGATAACACCTGATATCGAATTCACTGTCAGATTAATGGCAAAAGTTATTTTTCTAACATTGATTTCGTTATTAACGTTTCCTAACACAATTTCATTATTGGTATTTTCTAAATCAATTTTAGTTTTGTTTGAAACATTTTCTATATTTTCTTTTTCTTGATTTATTTTTATGATTTCATTGTTACGATTTCTTGAACTAATTTTTATTTTTTTCATCTTGGGTTGACTTCATGCCTTCGGCTGCATTACCAAGCTGAGCTCGAAGGTTTTTTTGTTTATAAATTAGCTTAAAATAGTCTTTATACGCATTTTCAACAAATTCTTTTAATTTGCGGGGGCTTAATATCCCATTGGTTTGCTTAATAAAATCGACAAATAAGCTTTTTGTTATTTTGTCTGGAAAACAGAGCGTAAATTTGGCTTTTTGGGTTTTTATTGTACCTGTTTTGGTCACCTCTTCATCAAGGTCAAAATTTTGCAAAAACTCCAGTTCATGCGGATGATAGATACCTCGATTAAAAAAACCTCGCTGCATTTGGGTTAATAAATTTTGGATTTTAGCGTAATTTTTTGGTCTTATTTGTATAGTAATTTCAACTGGCATCGCTCCGATTCTGGCTAGTTGATCAAAAGCGTTAAGTCGCATCCACGGTGATTTGGCGGTATGTAATTTATCTTTAATTAGTGCTGCCTGCTTTCCTAGGGCGGTGCTATTTAATAAATGTTTTATATTAGCGCTATGGCCTGAGTTTGACGTTTTTGATTGAGCTATTTCTGACATCTGTTGATTGACTTTTTCAAGCTCTTTATTTAATTTTTGAATTTCAGCCTTGTATTTGCTTTTGTCCTTTATCAATTTTTTAGTTTCAGTTTTAGCTTTCTCATTGTCTGAATTTTTCGCATTTTCTTTTTTCAGTTCTTCTATTTTTTGCTGATTGCTTTTAATTTTAGCTTCATAATTTGCTTTATGCTGTTCTAATATATGTAGTTTTCTTTTTAGTTCTACTTCGCTTACTTCTTCAATTGCTCTAGATATGATTGCTCCAACTCTTAATGCATTTGATATAATATCTCTGGGTTTTAGTAGTCGATTATCCGCCAGATCAACATACACTTCTTCATCACGATCAATACCTTTAGGGTTATTATAGTCAATAATGTAATAGATGCTTTCTGGATTGCTAAGCAGTTCATCCCACAAGGCAGTATCAGCACCTAACTTTATTTCTGAATGGGTTGAGTCTAATAGTATTTGCGTAACTTCATTTATATGCGCTATCGAGGTTGTTTCAACTGAAAAATCAAATTCACGTTGCCAAAAATGGACTGGGTTAAAACTGCTTGGTTTTACTTGATCAAAGTCCGATATAAACTCTGGCTTACCAAACAACCAGCGGACATAAGTAAAATAATCTTGTGACCATTCTTTACAATAATCAACGACTTCGTTATAAGCTGCCTCTAATTCGGTATTAAAGTTCTTAACTGTTTGTTGATTAACACAATCATCAAAATCGTCTAATGCTTGCTTTTTGTCTGACTTTATTTGACTTATTTTAGTGTACATTTTTGTTGATGGAGGGATCTCGTAATAACCAACTTTATCCTTACCAGAATTTTTAAGTTTTTCAATTTCTTCCTTTACTTTATCAATTTCACGATCATAATACATTACAATTGACTGACGGTACTGCGTCATTAATTCAAATATCATCCGTTTTTTTAACATTCCAGCATCATAATATTTAAAACGTTGCTGCAATTTTGGATTGACTGTTTTGAGCATATTTTTGGCGCGTTGTTCATAAATTTTAGTTTCTTTATCGATGTCATCCAAATTATCAATAACTTCTTCAGCAAGTTTTAGTTCGTCATCAGTCAGAGGTTTTTCATTAAATATATGCAAATGTGAAAGCCGCTGAGAGTTTAGCTCTTCAGCAATACCAAAAGTGTCTTCCACAACGACACCACATGAAGAACCTGATAATGGATTGACGTGGTAGGCAAATGAACGTTTTTGATCATAAAGACTGATAAAAGGATGTGCCGATTGGAAGTTTGGCAACAGGTCTTTTTTTATTCTAAATTCAAGTACGTTACTGACACTTTCGGTATCATCTGCTTTGCCAAAAATATCCACAAAAGGTACTGCTCGATTGTTGGTTGCTTGATCGGGATCGTCTTTCAATTTGGTTATGTCAATGTGGGTAAAACGAGATAGCGCCAGTTTGTCTTGTTCATTAATATATTGATCAATTGTTTCGCTAGACCAAGGTTGTGAAACATATGCTACCCATGCATTGGTAAAGATTCGATCATCCAAATTAATAAATGAGGCTGGAATGGAGTGGCAGGCATTGTAACATGCTTTTGATAATGGTCTTGGTTCTGTACCACTTAAACTATAAGCATCTTTTAAACGTAATACACCATTAAAACACTCATAAGCTTCAAGCATTCGTGTATTAATATCATCTCCTTTTTGTTGCATCACATAAACATAACCTTTGCGCAGAGTACGCAAAATATAGCCATAATCTTTTAACTGTTCGTCAGGCATGCGATTTTTAAAGTTTATTTTTTGTGCATAATTAGCTAACGATTGATAATCTACATCACTTTTTGCGCCTTTAAACGGCGCTAATTTAATAACCGCCTGACGCAATAAAAACACCGGAATACCTTTTCGTTCACATGCAGGACATTTTCCAGCCGCTTGTCTTTTGTTTTGATTGCCTATATTTATTTCTTTTTCCATGTTGGTTATTCCTTATTATTTTATTTATCTAATTTCCTTAATGTTTGTACTTTCAATAGCAATATTGGCATTATTAATTTGTGTTGATAGTGTTCCAGGTGTTTTTTTAGCAAGCTCAATTAGCATTAAAACTTTGGGATTTTGGGTAAAGGCTTGATGGTGCCTTAAACCACAAATTCCCCAAAATAAGATATCACCAGCGTCAACTAAGCCTAATTGTATAGCTTGCTTAACCAATTGTGTCGCCTCGGCGATAATATCTTTTGATAGTGGTAAAGATTGTTGCTCTTCAAATTGTAATCGGTTATTTGCCCAAGCATTAACCAAAGTACGAACTATTCGAATATTTTTAATAAGCAGATTGTCATCAATATCCCAACTTTTTTCTGGCATGGGTTCGTTTTTAGCAGTAAATTGAACAAATTTACCATTATGAATTGAAGGATAATAATAGTTGTAAATTTGAGAAAATTGCGCTTTTAACCACGCTTTACTTTGATTGGAACCCACTTCATCCAAAAATTGCATCCGAAAAGGCTCAAAAAAAGGATAATATGGTTCTTTTAAAGTCCGACCAATTGAATTGCCGATATTAACTAATTGTTTTGCCAATGCTGAGGGTTTTTGGTCACTAACCAGATAAGCACAGATATAACGTTGTGACCAAAAACACTCTAATGCCGCTTGTCGGCTAATGTCATCAATTATGACATCATCGGTCAATATACTTGGCTCAGCCAATTGAATCAATGTCGGGCAAACACTTGGATCGTAATCCAGATCAGTACGTAATACTGTTGTTAGTTTTTTTTCACCAAAAGCTTTATTTTCACCAAAAGCTTTATTTTCACCAAATTGATACGTTAGTTTTTCAAGTGATAACGGACTTGCCCAATGAAGTACAACTCTATTATCAATTAACAGATAACGATATCGTCTAAAATTCTCGAACTCATTTAATTCCTCGAACATTTTTAACCTTTTTTCCTACCGCGTTTATCATTAATTTCACTCATCTTTAGTAAAATAGTTATTTTTTGTTAACGCCTGTTTTCTCATAGCATTACATTTTAAGTAGACTTCATCGACGAGGCCCCTAATCAATGACCTTTTCGTTGATTTTAATAAATGAATTACTTTGATCTAATATTGGGTTGAACGATAGCTTTTGGTAGCTGAAAGTGGAAATAATTGAATAATCGCAAAGTTGATTTAATTGTTCATCTATTGAAGCTAGATAAATAACAATCAATCTATTGTTTATAATATCAATTCTAAGCGAATAACGATTTTTTAAAACCGTTTTAGAGATTGCGTTAACACTGGCTAATGTTATTTTTAAAACGATGTTTCCATTACTTCCTTACATATCCTAACAAGCTAAATTCTATTTATTATTTTTATAAATTAAGTACTTACCAACATTATCCTTAATATAAGTAAGTTACATTTAGTTTAAAGAATATAATTTATTTGTATGATTTTCAACCTGTTATTGTGTTTTTTAACTTAATTATGGGTTCTTTTTTATCAATTTATAGTCAAATAACCATTATTAGCATGATTAAAATTACTCTTAGCAAGCTAAATAAGGGAGACAAAATATCAATTACATTTATTCATTTAATTTTAAGGTTAGAAATTAGCATTTATTAAAAATAATGTTGCAGATTAATTTATATAAAAAGGATAACGTTACTTCTCTTATCTCAAAATAATATGATTGAAGATGACTATAATGGCATAAATTGAAATTATCATTACAATTGACAATGATTGAAATACTAATATTTTGTTTTTATAACTGTTATTGCTTACTATATTGTTAAGTGTTTTTGAGATAATTAATACTGAATTTATTGTTTATTAATCTAATAAATTTAACACACTAGGAATTAGGAACCTATGCATATACATTTTATTATCCACGAAGATTTCGAAGCACCTGGCGCCTATGAACAATGGGCAAAAATGCACCATCATACCATCAGCTATTCTCGAGTTTATCTTGGTGAACCACTTCCCGATAAGATAGATAAAATTGATATGTTAATTATTATGGGCGGCCCTCAATCGCCAGCTACCAGCAAACGAGAGTGCCCGTATTTTGATTCGTTAGCAGAGCAAGCTGTCATATTATCGGCAATCAAATCGAAAAAAATCGTTATTGGCGTCTGTCTTGGTTCGCAACTAATCGGTGAGGCATTAGGTGCACCGCATGGCCATAGTCCGGAAAAAGAGATCGGTAAATTCCCTATCACCTTAACTGAAATTGGCCAAAATCATCCCCTCTTTGCCGATTTTGGCAATAGTCTAGCCGTCGGTCATTGGCATAATGATATGCCGGGTTTAACTAAAGAGGCACAAATTATTGCTTATAGTGAAGGTTGTCCACGACAAATCGTTGCTTATGATCAATTAGTATATGGTTTTCAATGCCATATGGAGTTAACCCATGCGGTGATTGAACAACTTATTGCTCATTCTGAAAAGGATCTTAAAGAGGCCACAAAATACCGTTTTGTAGATACGCCAGATCAACTTCGTTCTCATGACTATTATGAAATGAACCAAAAACTGTTTGGATTTTTAGACAAATTAAGTGTTAATTATCTATCACAGATAAAAAACAATAATTATAAATGACCCGTATTTTATTCTAAAACCTAAATTAGGATAGCCATCGACTATCCAAGTAATAGTTTGAGAGATGTATCGATAGTTCGTATACTCGATAGTATAATGTAGTTAACAATTCCTAATAGATGAAAGGAGCAATCTCATGGCTTATACACTACCTTCACTACCTTATGCTTATGATGCATTAGAGCCTTATATTGATACTCAAACCATGCATCTTCACCATGATAAACATCATCAAACTTATGTAAATAATGCTAACGCACTATTAGAAACTCTACCTAGAGAATTGAATGAATTTTGTCCCGAAACGTTACTAAAAAATCTAGATAAAGTCCCTGCAGAGAAAGTGACTGGTGTAAAAAACAATGTTGGTGGTCATGTCAATCACACTCTTTTCTGGGAATTGCTTAAAGTCGGAACTGAACTTAAAGGTGAACTAAAAACTGCCATTGAAAAAGATTTTGGTTCGGTTGATGCGTTTAAAGAAAAATTCTCAGCCGCCGCTGCAACTCGTTTTGGCTCAGGTTGGGCTTGGTTAGTACTAAAAAACGGCAAACTTGAAGTGGTTTCAACCGCCAATCAAGACACCCCAATTATGGGCGAGAAGTTTGCCGGTGTTTCAGGTACACCAATTTTAACCCTTGATGTTTGGGAACACGCTTACTACTTAAAATACCAAAACCGTCGTGCCGATTATATTGGGGCGTTTTGGAATGTCATTAACTGGGACAAAGTTGCGGAATTATACGCAGCAGCAAAAAAATAATCATCGCAAATTAGCCTAAAAAATGACGCATAAAGCGTCATTTTTTATTTTTGTGCATTTCTATAATTCACCGTATTTACTTAAATGGCGCAAGCAAAATAATTGCTAAGTTATACTTAAATCCGTTACAATGTAGGATTAGTTAAAAAACTTAAAAATCAACAAAACAGCGCAATATGTTTGAAATTAATCCTATCAAATCGAAAATAGCCGAATTAACCGAGCGAACAGATGTGATTCGGAGGTATCTTTGACTACGATCTCAAGAAAGAACGTCTTGAGGAAGTCAATGCCGAATTAGAACAATCGGAAGTTTGGGCTGATCCTGAAAAAGCACAAGCGTTAGGTAAAGAACGCGTTACGCTTGAAGAGATCATCAATACCATCGACTCTTTAGACCAAGGTCTAGACGACGTTGAAGGTCTACTTGAACTTGCTATAGAAGCAGAAGATCAAGATACTTTTGACGAGGCCAATCAAGAATTAGAACAACTAGAAAAAAAACTAGCCGGTCTTGAATTCCGCCGCATGTTCTCAGGTGATTATGATAGTGCTGATTGTTATTTAGATATCCAATCTGGATCAGGTGGCACTGAAGCACAAGATTGGGCGGAAATGCTACTTAGAATGTATTTACGTTGGGCTGAATCGAAAGGGTTTAGCACCGAAGTAATGGAAGTATCAGACGGTGATGTGGCCGGTATAAAATCTGCCACAATTAAAATATCTGGTGATTATGCTTATGGTTGGTTACGTACCGAAACCGGCGTCCATCGCTTAGTACGTAAAAGTCCATTTGATTCAGGAAATCGACGTCATACATCATTTGCATCAGTATTTGTCTATCCAGAAATTGATGATAATATTGATATTGATATCAACCCTGCCGATCTACGTATTGATGTTTATCGCGCATCTGGTGCTGGTGGTCAGCATGTTAATAAAACCGAATCTGCTGTTCGTATTACCCATGTGCCAACAGGGATTGTGACTCAATGTCAAAACAATCGCTCTCAACATAGTAATAAAGATCAAGCGATGAAGCAGCTCAAAGCGAAACTTTATGAGCTGGAAATGCAGAAAAAGAATGCCGAAAAACAGCAGATGGAAGAAAATAAATCCGATATTGGTTGGGGTAGTCAGATCCGTTCATATGTACTTGACGACTCAAGAATTAAAGATTTACGTACCGGCGTCGAAACCCGTAATACTCAAGCCGTTTTAGACGGTGATTTAGATCAATTTATTGAAGAAAGCTTAAAAGCAGGTTTATAACCCTGTTTGGTGATAAATAAAAGGTAATATTATGTCAACACAGCAAGAGCAACAAAACCATATTGAAGAGTTAAACAACGAGCTTACAATACGTCGTGAAAAGCTGGCTGCAATTCGCGAACAAGGTATTGCTTTCCCAAACGATTTTCGTCGTGACGCAATCTCAAGCGATCTTCATAAATTGTATGATGATAAAACTAACGAAGAGCTAATCGAAAATAAAATTACCGTAACAGTTGCTGGTCGCATGATGATGCGCCGGATTATGGGTAAAGCTTCATTTGTATCACTACAAGATGTGACTGGACAAATCCAACTTTATGTCACTCGTGATGATCTACCAGAAAATTACTATAACGAACAGTTTAAAAAATGGGATCTTGGTGATATTGTTGGTGCTAAAGGTTATTTATTCAAAACCAAAACAGGTGAGCTTTCAATCCATTGTCAAGAAATTCGCTTATTAACAAAAGCACTACGTCCATTACCAGATAAATTCCACGGCTTAGCTGACCAAGAAATGCGCTATCGTCAACGTTATCTTGATTTAATTACTAATCAACAATCTCGAGATACCTTTATTGCCCGTTCAAAAGTGGTGACTGAAATTCGCAACTTTATGCTTGAAAACCACTTTATGGAAGTTGAAACACCAATGATGCAAGTGATTCCTGGTGGGGCATCAGCTAAACCATTTATCACTCATCATAATGCGCTAGATTTAGATATGTATTTACGAATTGCGCCAGAACTTTACTTAAAACGTTTAGTTGTTGGTGGATTTGAACGAGTATTTGAAATCAATCGTAACTTCCGTAACGAAGGGGTATCACCACGACATAATCCAGAATTCACAATGATGGAAATGTATATGGCTTATGCCGACTATAAAGATCTGATTGTATTAACCGAAGCTTTATTCCGTCGCTTAGCTATCGCAGTAACGGGTGATGCAGTTGTACAGTATGGCGAACATTCTTTTGATTTTGGAAAACCATTTATCAAAATGACGATGCGTGAAGCAATTTGTCATTATCGCCCAGAAACGAATAATGCCGATTTAGATGATTTTGATAAAGCATGTGCGATTGCCAAAGATGTGGGCATCAAAGTAGAAAAAGGCTGGGGATTAGGTCGAGTTATAACTGAAATTTTCGAAGAAGTTGCTGAAGCTAACTTAATACAACCAACTTTTATCACCGAATATCCAGCTGAAGTATCACCACTGGCTCGTCGTAATGATGAAAACCCGTTTGTCACTGACCGCTTTGAATTTTTCATCGGTGGTCGAGAAATTGGTAATGGATTCTCCGAACTTAATGATGCCGAAGATCAGGCGCAACGTTTTGCCGATCAAGTATCACAAAAAGATGCTGGTGATGATGAAGCAATGTTCTATGATGAAGATTACATCACAGCACTAGAACATGGTTTACCGCCAACAGCAGGACTAGGGATTGGTATTGACCGAACTGTAATGTTATTTACCAATAGTCATACTATTCGTGATGTGATTTTATTCCCGACAATGCGACCTGTTAAATAGTCATTACTAATTTAATAAAACTCACTTATTTTTTAATAAGTGAGTTTTTTAGTTTCACAAACCTCATTCCGCAACTTTCTTAAAATCTATTCAACGTTTAACACTACCTCGCAATGACGTTTATGCCAGCATATATAGATTATGATGTTATTAGTAATAAATAATCATTAACTCCAATTGGTAAATTAACATATGGATAAGAGGCTTTTTAGCAAAGTTGTTACTTACTGGCTTAATTAAGAAACCAGATATTGAACGACAAAAACGGCGTTTCTCAATTTTTTGCTATAAAAAATTGCCTTAAAATAAACCTGAGTAGTTGGGGCTGGTGGTTGAGGCTAGGCTAAAAATCACTTTTTATTATCCTTTTCGTCAGTTTGGTTGACTCTATGAGTCAACCATGTCTCTAGCAAACTTACTCTATTTTCTTGTCTATAATTTTGTTGTATGAAAAAGTGTAGACTTTCCAGTATTAATTGGCATGATCATACTAATATCAACAAAAGTTTCACCTACTGTAGGCAGTTCAATTGGATTTGTCATACTAGAACTATTAGTGGTGGGGGGGTAAATCTTGTGCCATCTGAAAGGGTTATAGTGTAGAGAAATAACCGAACGTATAACGCCCACGCAAAAGCGTAATTAATGAATTTGATAACTCATTATTAACTAACTATTTTCCAAAAAATTATATATTTATTGCAATCCTTCATACCCAATTGTAAAATCTGAACGTTCAAAAAAATTTGCTAAATCAAGATTAAATGAAGTAACAAAAAAAGAGGCAACAAGAAAAATCAGTATTTTTTAGATCGTTTCCCAATAATATTCATGATTTAGCGATGTGTGATGATCGGGGGGAGAAATGACCGAACATTAGTTTATAATATAGCATTACGAATGTTCTGTAAGTTATTTAAAATTAATACAGTTGTTCATCTGGTAAAATTCACTAGAGGCAATTTTGATGTTAATCAACAGGGTCATGTATTAAGTAGGAAAATATTATTACTAAATTGTATAATGAAGATATAGATAAACTTCATCAAACTAATATTAATGATAAGTATCAATTTGCTACAGATCTAAAAGCCGCATTATCATAGTTTTATGAATTATCTGATGAAGTTAAATTTAAAAAAATTGAAAACAATATAAATTAAATTGGAGAAAATAATGATGTTAAGAAAAGTAATTGCAGTTTGCCTTTTTTCTGTTGCCCTAGTTGGTTGTAATGATAATGTATCAGGAAAATTTTCCGGGACGTGGGTTGAGCCTAATGCTAACTCTAAGTCGAGTATAGTTACAATTACAGCAAAAGGGGATCATTATGAGGTCAATCATGTCGCCCCTATGATAAATAGAAATTCAACATTTGATGTAAAAGAAGATTCTAATTATTTAAGAGCTACAAATAGTAATCGTATCGAATACACGTTAATTTCACCAAATGAACTGGCGTTCGGTAATAATAAAAAAGTGAAGTGGATCAAGAAGTAGAGTAAGTATTTTCAAGTCGAATAATAATTGTGTTCATAAATGGTACTTGTTACTATTTATGAGTAACTAAATTATTAATAAAAATTTGTTACAATCACCACAAATTAACCTTGCTGTATGTTTAGCCCATGCATTTTGTCCGCAATCTGGACATGTAAACTTACTTCTGGTTCCTGTGCTTTTAACCATCGGTTTTTTAATTGTTATTGTGTTCTCTTCATTCGACATTTAAATTTCGTTACCATTTACTGTTTATATTAATTTATTAATTCGATGTTATCTGCTAGTGTACTGGTTATCTAGTCTATTAGTATGTCATGATTAGCTTTTGATATCGAGGGCACTTTCTGAATATTTATCATTGGAATGTCTACACTTTTTCATACAACAAAATTAAGGGGTAACTGTTTATTAAATGCCATCGGCGTCAAATAATCTAATGATGAATGCAGCCGATTGTTCTAGTACCAATATGCATAAACAGAAAAACGTTGTCTAGGTTCATTGTTTTAGCTCATTAGTATTGGTGAATATCTCATTTTTGACAAATTCAGTTTTAATTGTCTTGAATGTCGCTTCAGCAACGGCATTATCGTAAGGATATTCTTTATGGCTCAATGAGCGAGTGATATCAAATACCTCAAAACAACTATCGAGTAATTGATTATCAAACTCTTTTCATTGGTCTGAATGAAATATAGTGCGATTGAAGATAATGGTGCTTTAATTTGGCTTAATGCTTGCATAACAAGCTCGGCTGTTTTGTGGTGTCCGACACTGAATCCGACTATCTTTCGTGGTGAGAGTTATAGTAATAAACACAGATAATTCCATTTTTGCCCCACTTTTATATAAGTCAAATCAGTGACAATATTATTTGCTTTTACGTCCACGGTAAAATTTCGCTGTAATACCTTGGCAATTGCTACTGAATTAACTTCTTTAGAACGGTTTTTATACCATTTTAAGGTATATTTTGATTTCAATGATAATGCCTTCATGACTTTAGCCACATCACAACGCGATACGATTATACCTTGATTTGACAACGCTTTTCGTATCCTTCGCGTACCATAAGATTGATAGCTACAATTAAAAATAGATTGAATCTCTTGTGCATACTTTAAAACTTTTTTCTCAAGGCGCGTTTTGCACTGATAATAAAAGTAATGCCTTGATATACCTAAACATCGACACAACCTGAATGGCGATGTCGATTTGATTGTATCACTGCGATTTTCGTCCCATTATCAGTGCGGCTTGCTTTAGGATTTCGTTTTCCATCAATAACTGTTTATTCTCTTTGCGCAGGGCGAGTAACTCATTATCTTCAGTACTTCGATTATCTTTAGTTTTGAATGAACCCGTTGTGGAGTATTGTGTTATCCATCTATCTAATGCTGATGGCGTTAACTCATATTGTAAAACTAATTCACTGCGGGTTTTAACTTGTTGCTATAGCGTTACCATCTGCTGTTTGAAATCATCTGTATAGGTTCGTCTTTCTCGTCGTTTTATTTTCTTCGTATTTTCCTTTTTTTGGGTAGTGTATCTTATCCCTTAAAAAAGTTGTACGAATTAGTGTAGCCTATCCAAATTTATCGTTATTCGAAAGGGTTATCCCGAGCAGATCTTCGAGGTTAGTCAAACGTGTGCGACCACCATCAATGGCAAAAACGGTATGGCGCAATTTTTTTGAGAAACGTCATCTACACTTTTAGCCGTTAATCAATTTAATGATTAACGGCCACTTGACTTAATTAGTCAGCTGATTTGGTTTTATGAGGTAAGATTAAATTTAACACAATCGCTAAAATTCCACATAAGCTTATACCTTGCAGTGCATAAGATCCAAAGTCAAAAATCATGCCACCAATACCAAATACTAGTACTAACGAGACGATACACATATTCCGTGATACAGAAAGATCAACTTTATGTTTAACTAAAATATTAATACCAACCGAAGCAATTGAACCAAATAGTAGCACCATGATTCCCCCCATTACGACAGTTGGAATTGAGCTTAAAAATGCCCCTATTTTACCAATGAAAGACATTAAGATTGCCCAGATTGCTGCCCATGTCATTACTTGAGTTTTGAAATTTCGAGTTAAGGTAACCGCGCCAATCACTTCAGCATAAGTTATGCATGGCGGTCCACCTAAGAATCCAGCTGTGGTTGTAGCTAGTCCGTCGCCTAATAATGTACGTTGTAAGCCTGGATCGCGGGTATAATCTCTACCTGTCACCGCTCCAATTGCCATAATGTCACCCACATGTTCGATGGTCGGTGCAATAACAATTGGGATCATGTATAAAATAGCTTGCCATTGAAAATCAGGAAAGGTGAAATCTGGTATCTTAAACCATGGAGCATCAATTACTGGTTGAAAATTAACAATACCAAAAGTGCAAGAGAGCGTGTATCCAACCACAATACCGGCAATAATCGGTACCAGCCTAAAAAAGCCTTTTGCCCAGATAGCGACAATTAGCGTAGTTAATAAAGATCCCATTGAGATAATAATAAGTTGGTAATTTTCGGCTTGAAGTCCACTGTTTTTACCCATTGCCATCCCAACTGCAACTGGCGCTAGTGATAATCCGATTACCATAATAATTGGTCCAGTTACTACCGGTGGTAAGATCCGGTCAATGACATTGTTACCATTAATTTTTACTAAAAAAGCAAAAAACATAAACACTAAACCTGCTGCCACTAATCCACCTAAAGTTGCAGGTATCCCCCATTGGGCTACCCCAAAAGATATTGGGGCAATAAAAGCGAACGAAGAAGCTAAAAATACCGGTACTTTATTTTTGGTTGCTAATTGAAATAATAGCGTACCTGCACCAGCAGTAAATAGTGCTACGTTTGGATTTAATCCTGTTAGTAGTGGTACTAAAACTAAGGCGCCAAATGCCACAAATAGCATTTGCGCACCAGTGAAAATATCTTGCCAAGACGGTTTTAGTTGCGAAATATCTTTTTGTATATCATCATCAGTGTTTTTAGCCACGTTATCCCCTCTTTTGAATTCCATCTTTAATATTATGTCATTGTTAACTAGCAGACATAAAAAAACCGGATAAACCGGTCTAAAATTTGAGATTTTATTTAGTGCCAAATATCTTGTCGCCAGCGTCACCAAGTCCGGGCAGGATATAACCTTTATCGTTTAGTCGTTCATCAATTGATGCGGTATAGAGTTCAACATCAGGATGGGCTTGTTCTAATACTTTAATACCTTCTGGCGCAGCAACTAATACAAGTACTTTGATATTTTTACAACCAGCTTTTTTAAGCAGGTCAATAGTTGCAACCATTGAGCCACCAGTTGCCAGCATTGGATCAACAACTAACGCCATGCGTTCTTCAATATCAGAAGTCAGTTTTTGGAAATAAGGAACAGGTTCGAGAGTTTCTTCGTTACGATAGAAACCAACAACACTAATTCTTGCACTTGGTATATGTTCTAAAACACCATCCATCATACCTAAACCTGCACGTAAAATAGGAACAACGGTAATTTTTTTACCTTTAATTCGTTCGACTTCAACTGGTCCACACCAACCTTCAATTGTAACTTTTTCCGTCGGTAAGTTAGCTGTTGCTTCATAGGTCAATAAACTACCAACTTCACTGGCAAGGTCTCGGAAATCTTTTGTGCTAATATCGTGTTCACGCATTAAGCCAATTTTATGGCGAACTAGAGGGTGTTTTACTTCAACAATTTTCATGGGGAGCCTCAGTGTTATTCTTTGATGATCTAATTAGTAGGTATAAATAACCACTGAGAGCTAATTATAGCAGAGATATCAAATCATGAAAACCTGAAAACAACAAGAACGCTTATAAGGTAACCATATAAATTAAAAAAAGAAAAACTAATTTCAATGATAAAAATCAGTTTTATTTTCACTTTTTTTATAAAAAATCAAATCTAAAGGTTTTTTTCTAATTACATTAAAAAAGATTATGTAATTTTTAATGGAAGAGCTTGTCGAAAATAGTATTGGATGTATATTATATTTACTATCATTGTTACTTTTTTTAAAATAATGCTTGATATTTCTTTGGAACTTGATTCAATTGTGACTACGGTATATGCATTAGCAATAATACTTCCACTTTACTATTTAAGTAAGATGCTTACATGATATAAAAAATCAGGTTGGTGGTTATTGCTGAAATTAGTTTCATTTGGCAGTATTATATTACTCATTTTTTTCTTAATGGACTCGACTTCAGGTTTCAACTAATAAAGCCAATATCCCAAAAAATTACGATTAACCCGTGCTCTGTAATCTCATTACCAAATGTAATGAAGTTAACTAATTTTCAGTGTTATCTAATATGTTATTAAATACGTTCCCCGTCTAAATAATCAACTAGAAAATCAATTTGTTGAAATACATCTTTCATCATAATTAATCTTTCACGCAAAATTGAAAATATAGAAATTTTTTTCTTTCGGTACCGACTATTTGCAGAATCACATCAGTTTTCAATAATTACAATCTAAATCGAGGTATTTGTAGCTGCTTCTGTAGGTGAATAAGCAACCAACTTAATTAACAAATATCGAAAATTTTTTCATGATAAAATCATGTTTACTCATTAAGCTATTATTATTTCTATGACATTCAAAAAGATATTTTACTTATATAATTTGCATAAGTTTTATTTTATGAAAACCTAAAATCAACATAAATGTCAATAATATAAGTATCAATTACAAAAATAATGGGCTTAATGATTAAAATCTGTTTTATTATTGTTTTTTTTCATTAAAATAGCTAACTCAAATTTTAGTTTCATTATTTAAATTATAAAGGAATACATAAGGATGAATTGGTTTATTGATTGTATTACAAAAAATTATGCAAATTTTAGTGGAAGAGCTCGTCGGAAAGAGTATTGGATGTTTGTTTTATTTAGCGTTATTTTAGGCATTATTACAGTAATCATTGATATGATGATTAGGGGGGCATTCATAGTCACTATGATCTTTTCCTTGGCAATATTCCTTCCTAATTTAGCTGTTACTGTACGACGCTTACATGATACAGATAAATCAGGTTGGTGGGTGTTATTACAATTTATTCCATACTTAGGTGGTATTATAATACTTATCTTTTGTTTAATAGATTCGACACCAGGTACTAACCAATACGGTGAAAATCCTAAGGAACTATAATTTGTCATTAACCTCATTACCAGATGTAATGAGGTTAATTCAACTTCAGAATTATCTACTATTTTATTTAATACTTTCGTCGCCTAAATACTCAACTATAAAATCAATTTGTAGAAAAACATCATTCATCATAATTAATCCTGCACACAAAATTGGAAGTATAGAAATTTTTTCTTTTAATGCCGACTACTTACAGGATCACATCAATTTTTAATGGTTACAATCTTAATCGAGAAATTTACACTTGCTTCAATAGGTAAATGGGTAACCAACTTAATTAACAAATATCGAAATCTTTTGTGCTAATATCATGTTCACGCATTAAACCAATTTTATGGCGAACTAGAGGGTGTTTTACTTCAACAATTTTCATGGGGAGTCTCAGTGTTATTCTTTGATGATCTAATTAGTAGGTATAAATAACCACTGAGAGCTAATTATAGCAAAGATATCAAATCATGAAAACCTGAAATCCCAACAAAGCGAATCGATGATGAAGATTTTTAAAATTAAGGTTTTACTTTTTTATAAGCTTCCACCTTCAAGGTATTCAACAGGTAAATCGATCACCTTTTGGGCTATCTTTTCACCATTGATGCGTTTTAGGAGTAATTCGGCAGCAATTTTGCCCATTTCGATTCTTGGCGTTTGTATGGAGGCTAACTTTGGATTCATATATTGGCCAATTTTATGTCCATGGAATCCGACTATAGCTATCTGTTTAGGTATTTCAATACCAATACGTTGACATTCAAGTAATACCCCCAAAGCCAAATCATCATTAGTACTAAAAATACCATCAACGCTTGGGTTTTCTTCTAAAACTTGGTGTAAAAATCTTGCGCCTAGTTCATAAGATGATGCTTCTTTTGTCGCTAATGTTTTTGGCGTTAAGCCTGCCTCTTGCATGGCTTTCTCATAACCTTGCTGACGGATGATGCTTCGCTGATCTTGTCTGGCACTAAAATAGACTATATTGCGTCGGCCTTTATTTATCATATGATGGATCATATTTTTGGTGGCAGTGAAATTATCAAAACCAACGGCCATATCTATGCAGGGCGAAACACTGTCCATAATTTCAACTACCGGTACCTCTGATATTTCGATCATTTTGAGTGTGGCTGGGTTGTGTATTCTTTCGGTCAATATCAGTCCATCAATATTGTAAGATAGTAATGAACGTACCCGTAATTCTTCTTTATCGGCGCTGTATCCGGTATGAGTGATCATGGTTTGGTACCCTTTTACATCCGTGACCATTTCGATACCTTTTAAAATATCAGCAAATACTTGGTTGGTTAACGAGGGTAATACTACACCAATGGCATAACTTTTAGCATTTGATAGCATATCAGGCGCTTTGTTAGGAATATAGCCCAGTTTATCAATAGCAGATGAGATTTTTAAACGTAATGATTCAGATACTAGGTTAGGATCTCGTAAAAAGCGACTAACTGTCATTTTACTGATGCCAATTAAGTTGGCGATTTCTTGTAAGCCTGGACGACGTTTTTTATTCATTACTTGTTTTCCGGTAATCTTGGTTGCCAATCGATAGGCGTTTTACCATGCTGTAAAATGAAATCATTCGCTTTTGAGAAGTGTTTACATCCAAAAAATCCACGATGAGCAGATAATGGCGAAGGATGTACAGCGGTTAATACGTGGTGTTTTTGGCGATCAATAAATTGCCCTTTTTTTTGTGCCGGCGAGCCCCAAAGTAAAAATACTACACCTTGTAAATGTTTATCTATCGCTTCAATAACATGATCGGTAAAAGTTTCCCAACCTATTTTGGCATGAGAATGTGCCTGACCAGCCTCGACGGTTAATACATTGTTTAGTAGAAGTACCCCTTGGGTTGCCCAGTAACCTAAATAACCATGATTTGGAATCGTAAAACCTTCAATATCAGTTGAGAGTTCTTTGTAGATGTTCAATAGCGATGGAGGCGGTTTAATTCCCGGTAAAACAGAAAAGGATAAGCCATGAGCTTGACTTGGACCATGATAAGGATCTTGCCCTAAAATCACAACTTTAATGTTATTAAATGCTGTGAAACGAAAAGCATTAAACACATCGCGCTGAGGTGGATAGATGGTTTTACCTTCAGCACGCTGTGCGGCAACAAACTGCATTATATGTTGAAAATAAGGCTTCTCTTTTTCAGAGCCAATAACATCGTTCCATGTTAATTGATTACTCATATTTTACCTTTACTATTATTCTTACTAGTATTGAGATGATAATAATTATACCTAAAAATAATAATAAACCTAATGCTAATCAATAGTTAGACTATATTAAATAAAAACCCTTAAATATTCAGTTAAACACAAAATCGCCATGGATTGACCATATGGCATCGATGTTAACGGAATATTTTTATAATATTCCAAATTGCTTCCCATTGCGGTGCCAAATGAAACATTTAAGAGTGTTCCTTTATCGTCAATATTTGTCATCACGCCTTTGATTGCTTTTTCTGCCATTAATGCATAATCTACCGAGATATAACGTTTTCTTATTGATTTTAAAATACCATAAGCAAAACCAGCCGTTGCCGATGTTTCTAGGTAAGAATCGGAATCATCTATAATGGTATGCCATAATCCACTTTCATCTTGGTATTTAGCAAGTGATTCTATTTGCGCATTGAGTACTTCAATAAGTAATTTTCTAAAAGGGTCATTTTGCTCAAGTTCAAGTAATTCAATAAATTCCGGAATGACAATTGTCAACCAACTATTTCCCCTTGCCCATCTTGCCTTAGCAAAATTATGGTTACCTTCAAATGTCCATCCATGAAACCAAAGTCCAGTTTGGCGATCCATTAAATATTGGATATGAATGAGTATTTGATAAATTGCTTCTTGTATATATTCAGGTTTGTTAAGTAATTTACCAATTTTGGCGATAGGTAATACACTCATCATGAGGGTATCATCCCAAAGTTGTTGGTGATTTTCATTGTTATAAACGATGTGTTGTAAACCACCAAATTTGGTTCTTGGCATTTCATACATTACCCAATCAGCCCAGCGTTCCAAATAGGGTCGGAAAACCGGATTTTTGGTTTCTTCATATCGATAAGCTAAGGTTAAAAATGGGCAAACCGTATTAACATTTTTGGTTGGTGTCCCTTCTGATAAACGCTGTATAAACCATTCGTCAATAATGTCGAGAGTCGGTTTATCACCAGTTTGTTGATAAAATTGATACATACCATAAAGTCCAATCCCATGAGTCCATTCCCATCCATTCCAGCCTTTGGTATCAATTACGCGCCCATCATCTAATCGTAGTAAAAATTCACCTGTTTCATCTTTAATATTAATGAGATTATTAACAATTTTATGAATCAGTTGTTTCAAATCAGAACGCGAAATTATATATTCGGGTTTGCATAGTAATTTGCTATGTTTTACAGGAAATATCTGCATTTTTTACCTCTACTAATCGTTAAAAACGAATTTATTTATTTTTATAACCTATATTGTTATTTCCCCAAAGTTGGGAAACCGGCATGCCCGTTAACATTTCAACAACAGGTTTACCTTCATCACTAATTCGTTTTTCAGAACTAGAACCAATACCTTTTATATTATTAATTTCATTGATTAAAATTTTGTGAGTTGTTAAATTCAATTTGAATTTTAATGAAATTAAGAATCCTAATGAGAGAACAAATATTGTTCCAATCACTAATAAAAATAAGATTATTAGTGAAACTTGTTCTGGTTGTTGATTTTGACCACTAACAAAACCAGACCATTGTAAACACACACCAATCAACATTACCGCACCAGCTTGTGACGCTTTACGTGTGAAAGTCATTACGCCAGCAAAAATACCTTCACGGCGTTTACCAGTGATAATTTCATCAACATCGGAAATATAGGTATAGATATTCCAAGGAACGTAATTAATACCGCCTCGACCTAGGCCTGCAATGGCTGAGATAGTAACGAGTAAGGTATGAACATGGCTTAAGTTGTAATACCAAATAATGCCATACGATAGGCAGCTTAGCCCAAAGATAGTAATGACAGCTCGGTATGCCGGTGCTGGACCATATTTAATGCATAATGGCATCATACAAAGTACAGCAACGAATTGTGTGATAGACATTGTTCCAATTAGCATTGAGGCCACGGTTGGTTCTTGTAATAGGACAAAAATTACATAATAGGTGAATACCGCATTAAAAACATCCTGCGCAATATATCCACCTAAGTACATACCTAAATGCTGTCTAAAGATTTTTATTTTGAATGTAGATAATAATTCAATGACTAAATGACGGATACTTTCTTTAAATGGTAATGAAGCAGCGAGTTGTTCGGCAAGTAACGCTTCTTTTGATTTGAGTTCATTCGGTCTTTCCCAAGTAAATAAGTATACCATGCAAAGAGCAAATGAACATAAGATTGCGAACACTAAACTGGCATAAAAGAATGATATTGCATTATCTTTACCGAAATAGTTGAGCAAAATACCGGGTAAGAATCCAGCTAATATTGCCGACAATTGTGCCATTGAAATTCTGGCACCAGAGAATTTTGTCTTTTGTTTAAAATCATCAGTCATTTCAGGAACTAAGGTTTCGTAAGGAACAAGCACCATGGTGTATACCATGTCGAAGAAAAGGTAGGTGATTAAGTAGTAGAGATAATTCATGCCAGGCGCCCACATCACGCTATAGCTGAATATGAGAGGGATACCAAGCAATATGAAGAATTTACGACGACCAAAGCGTTTACCTAAACGAGTTCGACCAAAGTTATCGGTTAAATACCCCATTAATGGACTAATTACCGCATCAAGAACCCTTGCTGCTGCGAAAATAAATGTGGCTTCAATCGGCGTTAGCCCACAAAAATTGGTATAAAAATATAATAACCACACCGCTGTCAATGCTGTTGTGCCCGCACCCAAAAAATCACCCGCACCATAGGCTAAGTAATTTTTTAATCCTATCACTCTTTTTTTCATAATTTCCCCACTCATTTTTCCTTATTTCAAAAGATAAATATCTCTTTTAATCACTGTAACTAGTCTATGGTGGGTGCTTTGCTTAAACTTTAATATACATGCCAACTTTTTATAAAAATGGCAAAATTTTGAAAGTCGATGTGATTTTGTTCACATATATTTTATTTTTATAAAATAAATTCCATTTTCAAAAAAAATTTATGAAACAATGATTCAAACTTCAACCGTTATTGTGAGTATTTATGATGAATGTCCCAAAAGTAGCCATTTTGTTAGCTGAAGGTTTTGAAGAGGCCGAAGCCATTATTATTTATGACGCGCTTTGCCGAGTGAAAATAGATGTACATCTGTTAGCTTGCGAAAATAATATTAAGGTAAAAAGCTACCATGGTATTGAAATGAGATCTCATGGGTTACTTAAGGATAAACAAAACACACTATACGATGCGGTGATTTTACCGGGTGGTCCTGATGGTACGGTTAATTTGGGTAATAATATCAATGTGATTGATTTCATTAAACACCACGATAAAGAAAATAAGTGGATTTGCCCGATATGTTCAGCAGCAGCAAAGGTTTTGAGTAAGAACAATTTATTAAATGGTCGAAAATATGTCTGTTCAGGTGATTTATATAAAAACGTGCAGGATGGTATTTTTGTTGATCAAGATGTTGTCTGTGATGCTAACCTTTTTAGTGGTAAAGGATTGGGCATGGCATTTAAATTTGCTTTTACGCTCGCAGAATTATTGAAATTAGATGAAGAAGAGATACGCTTTCAAGCCAAACATATTTATATCGATTATTAAATACCTGATAATTTCTATTTTGATATTTATACCGATTAGTTCATAAAAAGTTAATCAACGGTAAAACTTATCGGATTAATAGCTTTTTTTGACTTTAATCAAATTTTGAAAGTGCTATATTAATCTTAAATAGTTTAGGACAATAAGGTCCCAATCCATTAGGAGGATTTAAAAATGATTACAGGCATCCAAATTACTAAAGCTGACAACCAAGCACTACTTAACTCATTTTGGTTATTAGATGATTCAACAAAAGAAGCACGTTGCGTCGCTGCTAAATCAGTTTATAAAGAAGATCAAGTTATCCCAACTGCTGAACTTGGTCAAATCGAGTATCGTGAAATTCCATTAGATGTCGCTCCAACAATTAAAGTTGAAGGTGGTCAACATTTAAATGTAAATGTACTTCGTCGTGAAACTTTAGAAGATGCTGTACAACATCCAGAAAAATATCCACAATTAACAATTCGTGTTTCTGGTTATGCAGTTCGTTTTAACTCACTAACAGCTGAACAACAACGCGACGTTATTGCTCGTACCTTTACGACTAAAATGTAAGTTTATACGTTTAAATAAATTTAATACTAAAAAGGATAATATATAATATTATCCTTTTTTCATGTTATTAATAAATTCAAATCTTTCTATATTATTAAGTATATTTAATACGAAATTATGCGCCAAGTTTATCTTAGTTTATTACATTTATTAATTCAGATATATCAGCTCGTTCCATATAATTAGCATTAACATAAGCAAAATGAATTTTTTTATCCTGCCCAATTAAATAAGTTGCTGGTATTGGCAATGTATAGCTATCATCATCATTAAAATCCAATAAATTAGCACCTAAACTCTTATATAATTCCCTCACTTTTTCAGGTAATGTGAATACTAAACCAAATTTATTAGCTATGTTGTTTTTAGTATCAGTTAGTATCGTTATTGACATTGATTTTTCTTTTTTTAACTGTGCACTAATTGAAGATTTCTGCGGTGAAATAGCAATGAAATGTGCATTTTTTTGAATCAATTCTAAATTATTTTGAAAATGTTCCAATTCTTTTACACAAAACGGACACCAACTACCTCGAAAGAAACTAATGATTACCGGTTGAGTTTCCAGTAATTGGTATAAATTAATTTTTTCATTGTCAGTTGATATTAATGAAAAGTCAGGTGCAATATCGCCACATTGTAAAGCATGACTATCTAGTTTTTCATTTAACATATCAGTTAATGAGTTATTTAACATATTTAGTACATCTGGGGGTAATTGTGTTAATAGATCTTGTCTTAATATTTTTAAGTCTTCAATTACTTTCATTTAATAATTTCCTTTTTTGATACATTTTCATGAATTTGGCTTAGTACTTTTCTGAATATAGCAACATCATTATCAGATAAGTTATTAGTGATTTTTTCGATCCAAGCACTGTGTTCGTTTAACGTTTCCGTTAATAAATCCATTCCTGCTGGGGTTAAACAAATGATTGAAATTCTTTTATCATTTTCATCATTTCTCTTTAACACTAGCTCATCACTAATTAAAGAGCTGACAAGTGTGGTTGTCGAAGCTTTAGTTATTCCTAATAATTTGGCAATTTCTTGCAAAGACAATTCTTGGTATTCTTTCAGTAAAACTAAAATAATTAATCGACTTTCTGAAAGATGATATTTATCAAGACGTTTAGCACACTCTATATCGATCAGATTAGCAACAGATAATAATGTAAAGCATGTTCTAATCTTTTCTAAATCAATCGTATTTTGTTTTTTCAAAATATTGCAAAAAGATAAATAGCGATTTTCGAGCTGCATGTATTATCCTCCAAATTAGTTAGCCCCCTTACTAATTAGGTATATTAAATATTATATGACTTAATGTCAAATTATGAATATTTAATAATAAAAGGAAAATTCAAGATAACTGTAGTGAACTTATTAAAATATCAATAAGATAAAAAAATTGAGCCTTGATCATAAGGCTCGATTGTATTATTAACGATTTATGTTATCCAAAAAACTTCTTCACTTTATCAAAGAAACTTTTTTCTTTTGGACTATGTTTTGCGTTTTTATCGGCTTTAAAACTGTCACCTAACTCTTTGAGTAACTCTTTTTGTTTGCCAGTTAAGTTTACTGGGGTCTCAACCACGACATGGCAATACAAATCACCTACTGCGCCACCTCGTAATGATTTAATACCTTTTCCACGTAATCTAAACATTTTACCGGTTTGCGTTTCTGCCGGTATGGTTAAACTAACTTTACCATTTAGAGTTGGCACTTCAACTTCCCCACCAAGGGATGCTAACACAATATTAATTGGTATTTCACAATGTAAGTTAGTACCATCTCGCTCAAAAATTGCATGTGGTTTTACTTGTACCTGAACATATAAATCACCCGCTGGTGCGCCATTTAGTCCAGCTTCACCCTCACCTGAAAGTCGAATACGGTTTCCTGTATCAACCCCGGCTGGAATAGTAACGGATAACGTTTTCGTTTTTTGGATTCGTCCTTCACCACGACATTTTTTACATGGATTTTTAACAGTTTTTCCACGACCGTGACAGGTTGGACACTCTTGCTGCACAGCAAAAAAGCCTTGCCGCATTTGGACAACACCAGCACCATGACAAGTGTCACAGGTTACCACGTCAGACGATTTTTCAGTCCCTTGTCCATGACAGACATCACAAGTTACCCATGTTGGTACTTTGATCTCTTTACTTACGCCACTTGCTGCCTCTTCTAGCGTTAAGGAGATATTGTATTGTAAGTCATTGCCTCGTGACGCTGTTTGCCCTCGTCCTCGACCACCGCCGAAGAAATCACTGAAGATATCATCAAATGCCGAACCGCCACCAAAACCGCCAAAACCACCGAACCCTCCAGCACCTCCGTGCCCTTGTTCAAAAGCAGCGTGGCCATACTGATCATAAGCGGCTTTCTTTTGCGGATCGGTTAAGATTTCATAAGCTTCTTTGATTTCTTTAAATTTTGCTTCAGCTTCTGCTTTATTATCCTGATTTTTATCCGGATGATATTTCATGGCTAGGCGTTTGTAGACTTTTTTTATCTCAGCTTCAGTGGCACTTTTACTTACACCTAATGTTTCGTAATAATCTTTCTTCGCCATAATTAACCTTTACTTTAATCATTATATAAACAACTAAACGGGCTTGAGTTACCTCGCGCCCGTTTGATGTTTTACATGTTTAAAACTCGTTGAAATAACTCATTAGAAAACATATTAGTTAATGCTTATTTTTTCTCGTCATCAACTTCTTTGAAGTCAGCATCCACAACATCATCTTGCCCTGCTGAACTTCCGCTATTTGCTTGACCAGCAGATTGATCAGCTTGAGCTTGTTGTTGTGCTAACTCAAGTAATTTTTTTGACGCTTCCATTAATGCATTAATTTTAGCTTCGATCTCTGCTTTATCTTCACCGCGGGCAGCATTTTCTAAATCACTTACCGCGCTTTCGATAGCAGTTTTGTCATCAGCTGATAATTTATCGCCAGCTTCAGTCACTTGTTTACGAGTTGAGTGAACAAGGTGATCCGCTTGGTTACGAATTTGTGCTAACTCTTCAAATTTACGGTCAGTATCGGCATTTGCTTCCGCATCATTTATCATTTTTTGGATCTCTTCTTCACTTAATCCTGAAGAAGCTTTAATGGTAATGTTTTGCTCACGACCAGTATTTTTATCTTTTGCAGATACATGCAGAAGACCATCAACATCGATATCAAAGGTTACTTCAATTTGTGGCATACCGCGTGGTGCAGCTTGAATACCATCAAGGTTAAATTGACCCAATGATTTGTTATCACTTGCACGCTTACGTTCACCTTGTAACACATGAATAGTTACCGCGGATTGATTATCTTCAGCAGTTGAAAACACTTGACTATGATAAGTTGGAATAGCTGAGTTTTTCTCAATCAAGGTAGTCATGACACCACCCATGGTTTCAATACCTAATGATAATGGTGTTACGTCAAGTAATAATACGTCTTTAACATCACCACCTAATACACCACCTTGCACTGCAGCACCAACAGCTACTGCTTCGTCAGGGTTAACATCTTTACGTGGCTCTTTACCAAAGAAATCGGCAACGGCTTTTTGTACCATTGGCATACGTGTTTGGCCACCAACTAAGATCACATCTTTAATATCAGAAACAGAAAGACCTGCATCTTTTAATGCTGTTTTAACTGGTTCCATTGAACGTTTAACTAAATCTTCAACTAATGATTCAAGTTTAGCGCGAGTCACTTTGATATTTAAGTGTTTTGGTCCAGTTGCATCAGCTGTGATATAAGGTAAGTTAATATCAGTTTGTTGAGCTGATGATAATTCGATTTTCGCTTTTTCAGCCGCTTCTTTTAAACGTTGCATCGCTAGTGGATCATTTTTAAGATCGAAACCTTGTTCACGTTTAAATTCATCAACTAAGTAGTTAATTAAGCGTGAGTCAAAGTCTTCACCACCTAAGTGAGTATCACCATTAGTTGCTAATACTTCAAATAATTTTTCACCATCAACTTCATAAATTTCGATAATTGAAATATCGAAAGTACCACCACCAAGGTCATATACGACAATACGATGGTTATCCACATCTTTATCTAGGCCATAAGCAAGTGCGGCAGCTGTTGGTTCGTTGATGATACGTTTTACATCTAAACCAGCAATACGACCAGCATCTTTGGTTGCTTGACGTTGTGCGTCATTAAAGTAAGCTGGAACAGTAATAACTGCTTCAGTAACCGGTTCACCAAGATAATCTTCTGCGGTTTTTTTCATTTTCTTTAAAACTTCAGCAGAAATTTGTGGTGGCGCAATTTTTTGACCTTTAACATCAACCCAAGCATCGCCATTATCTGCTTTAACAATTTTATATGGCATAATACCAACATCACGTTGTACTTCAGCGTCTTCATAACGACGACCGATTAAACGTTTAATTGCAAATAATGTATTTTGTGGATTTGTTACTGCCTGACGTTTAGCTGGTTGACCAACTAGAATTTCGCCATCTTGTGTGTAAGCAATAATCGATGGGGTTGTGCGATCACCCTCGGCATTTTCTAATACTTTTGCTTGACCGTTATCCATTACTGCAACACATGAATTTGTTGTACCTAAGTCGATACCAATAATTTTACCCATAATCGTTTCTCCTCAAACCTGTATTTTATTCTCTGTATATAAGTCTTAAATATTCAATTTCAAGCCCTTATTTTGACAAAGATATGTAATTGTTTTCACATAAATGGGAACATTATTGTTAATATCAAGGGGGCAAATAAAAATAATTTTTTTATAGACCTTGATTCCAATAATCTCACCTCTTATTATTGCAATCCATTTTTATCATTGTGTTTAACAATAGGAAATATATGCAGCAAACTAAACTTGCCAATCCAGGACCATTGGGGCTTATGGGATTTGGTATGACAACAATTTTATTAAATATTCATAATGCAGGCTTTTTTTCGGTTACCACAGCCATTGTTGCTATGGGTATTTTTTATGGTGGACTGGCTCAAGTGATCGCCGGAATTTTAGAATTCCGTAAAGGCAATACCTTTGGCACCACAGCTTTTACTTCATATGGTTTTTTCTGGATAGCATTAGTCGGTATTTGGTATTTACCCACTTCATCAGCAACGGTAAACACGGATGCAACTTTTTTAGGTATTTTTCTAGCACTGTGGGGAATTTTTACCGCCTTTATGTTTATCGGCACTTTAAAAGCAAATCGTGCATTGCAATTTGTTTTTGCTAGCTTAACGGTTTTATTTGCTTTATTAGCAATCGGTAACATCTCTGGTAACCATGACATTATTCATATTGCCGGCTTTGAAGGCATTATTTGTGGTGCAAGTGCAATTTACCTTGCTATGGCTGAAGTGCTCAATGAGCAATACGGCCGTACAATTCTACCAATTGGCGCGGCAAAAGGCGCAACACATTAAGCAATACCCTTTTGTGATGATAGCATTGTGAGCATAAAAAAACGGGGAAATATCCCCGTTTTTTTTATTTTTCTTTATGATACTATTTATTTTTTATAAGCATCATTATGGACACCAACTGCTGCACGACCAGAAGGATCATTTAGATTTTTAAATGACTCATCCCATTCGATCGCTTTAGCTGTTGAACAAGCTACTGTTGGACCACCAGGTACGCAATGTGCCGCACTTTCAACTGGGAATAATTCGTCAAAAATCTCGCGATACATATACGCTTCTTTTGAGGTTGGTGTATTGTATGGGAAGCGGAATTTTGCGTTTTCTAGCTGTTGATCAGTAATTTTGCTTTCAGCAATCTCTTTTAAAGTATCGATCCAACTATAACCTACACCGTCAGAGAATTGCTCTTTTTGACGCCATACTACTGAGGCAGGTAAGTAAGATTCAAATGCTTCACGAACAATGTGTTTTTCCATTTTACCGTTACTGCCACACATTTTATCCTTAGGATTAATGCGCATTGCAACATCTAAGAATTTTTTATCTAAGAATGGTACGCGTGCTTCTACACCCCAAGCAGCCATAGCTTTATTAGCACGAGCACAATCATACATATGAAGCGCAGCTAATTTACGTACGGTTTCTTCATGGAACTCTTTGGCATTTGGTGCTTTGTGGAAATAGAGATAACCACCAAATACTTCATCCGCACCTTCACCCGATAACACCATTTTGATTCCCATTGCTTTAATTTTTCTTGCCATTAAATACATTGGAGTTGAAGCACGGATGGTTGTTACATCGTAAGTTTCGATGTAATAAATAACATCACGAATCGCATCAATACCTTCCTGAATGGTGAAGTTAATTTCGTGATGAACGGTACCTAAATGGTCAGCAACGGCTTGTGCTGCTTTAAGATCCGGCGCTCCTTTTAGACCAACCGCAAAAGAGTGCAATTGTGGCCACCATGCTGCTGATTTTTCATGATCTTCAACACGACGAGCTGAGAATTTTTTTGTAATCGCTGAAATGACTGAAGAATCAAGTCCACCTGATAATAAAACCCCATAAGGCACATCAGACATAAGGTGGCTTTTAACAGACTCTTCTAATGCAACACGAAGTTCATTGATATCAGTTTTGTTATCTTTAACATTATCGTACTGCATCCAATCGCGTTTGTAATAGGTTTTAATTTCACCTTCAGTACTAGATAAATAACAACCAGGAGGGAAAGCCTCAATTGTTTTACAAACTGGAACTAGTGCTTTCATTTCAGAGGCAACATAAAATGTGCCATTTTCATCATATCCCATATACATCGGAATAATACCGATATGATCACGACCAATAAAATAAGTACCTTTATTAATGTCATAAAGGATAAACGCGAACATACCTTGTAAGTCATCAAGACAGTGAATACCTTTTTCTTGGTATAAAGCTAAGATCACTTCACAGTCAGATCCGGTCTGAAATTCATAACGATCTTTATACTGATTTCGGAGTTCTTGATGATTATAGATTTCGCCATTAACCGCTAAAACTAGCGTTTTGTCTTTATTATAAAGCGGCTGAGATCCTGTATTAACATCTACAATTGATAGACGTTCATGAGCTAAAATAGCTTTATCAGAAGCAAAAATGCCAGACCAATCAGGGCCACGATGACGTTGCAGGCTTGATAGCTCTAACGCTTTTGTTCGTAGCTGTTCCGGATCTGATTTAATATCAAGAATACCTAAAATCGAACACATTGAATTTCTCCATTTAAATTCGCTAAAACGAAACTATTTACTAATAAAATTTATTTTAAATATTATTGCAAGCAAATCACAAAAATAACAGGATACACATTATTGATTAACAATTAAAGTACAATATCGGTTATCCTGTAAAAGATAGCTTTTATTTTTTTATCCATTGTCCTTGCTGTTTTATATACTGCCCAGCAGGTGTTTTTTCTTGTGCTTTAGTTCCTGCCCTGTTTTGAACTTCAACTAGTGGCACATTACTTTGAGCTGATACTTTTTGATACTCTTGTTTACGAGCCTGATTAATTAACTGAGCAATTTCGCTAGCATTACCTTCATTTTTTACAACACCTAAATAACCATCGGCTTGTTCTCCCACTAAACCATTGGCTTTGGCTTGGCCTAATGAATTAATCGCTTGATCTAAATTTAAAGCAAATACAGGCAAAGCTAATAAGATTGACAATAATGTTACTGTTGCTTTTTTATAGATATTCATGACAGACTCCTTATTAAATGCATCATATTAAGATGAATTGAATATGTGTAAAAACGGTTAAAAATTAAATCTTTTGCTGTAAAAGTCATTTTTATGCGCTCATACTAATAATATCAGTAATTTAATATAAACCTGATTTATTGATAATATTATCTAGCGCTTTATCTACTTTGATATTAATTTCATGATCAATCTTAACATTCAAATTGATATTGATTGGTTCATTAGGCGCTTGTACCTTAACCGTTGGCGTACACCCCATTAATACAGCACTACACACCATAATGGTAATAATATTTTTAAGCATAGAATAACCTCTTATCTATCAAGATTTCCTTTTTAAATACGCTTCAATACGTTTTCGAATAGGTTCGTTAATTTGATCGGAAAGTTGTAAACTCATTAATAATTTTGCAATATTTTCTTCAAGATTAATATTTAAATTCACTGCTTTACCATTCTCAACATCACGGTTACTACCTTGGATGTTTAATCCTAATTTAGCAATTTCATTAGCATAATTAACGGTACCAGATAATTTAGTATAATGAAAATTCTTGATAATATCAGTGAGAATTTTCATATTAGGGTTGGCTTGCGCATAATTTTTTAGCGCTGAGTTCTCAAACTGCAAATATCCTTCGTTAACAGTCACTAATTGACCGTTTTTTATAATGATTTCAGTTAAAGCTGTCCCTTTTTTACTTGATGGTAATACTGTTATCGGCAAAATTCCATCAATAGCGCCATATCCAGCCAGACCTTCAGCTGGGTATTTATCAAAGATATCCTTTAATTGTATCTTTTTTAACCTTAAATTAAATTGTTGGGGTAATTTTGCTAAATTCAATTGCCCTTTATCAAGAGAAACAGAGCCAGAAAAAATAGTGGCTTGTGCTAATTGCCATTTTACAACTCCTTTATTTGGCGCAGCTAAAGATGCTGAATAACTTCCAGCTAATTTTATTTTTTCAAAAATAACACCAATATTCACTTGTTGAATGGTTAATGCTGAAGTTGTAACAGTAAATTGATTATTGTTAAATAAAAGATTTATATCCCCCAAGGCGGATTTAAATTCGCTAGCTTTATATATGCCGTCAAATTTATTAATTGTTAATGTTGATTTGACATTAACTTGATTTGTTTTAAATGGGATAGGCAATGCTGCATCAAGAGTTAATTTTCCGATCAATGGTTTAATAATTAAATCATCAGAGAAGTTCGCTTTTTCAATATTAACTAGTGCATTATCGGTACTTTTTAGAGTAAATAGCTTATCGGTTAAAACACCGCTGAATGGTAAAGTTAAACTACCTTTTTCAAAACCAAAATACGATAAGGAAATGGTCAAAACACCATTTTCAATTTCAACCGATGAATTTGATTGATTAAATGAGATATCAGCAGCAAGCGTTGCCATATCCTGAGAATTACTGGCTAGATTGAGTTGCAAAGTATTTTGATTTTTAACCACTGCAACTTTCAGATTAAATAATTCACTATCTTGCTGGTGTAATGTTAAATGTTCAATGTTAATATTTGTTGGTAACCAGGCAATGATAGTCGAGATCAATGAAGGTTCAAAAGTAGATTGATCAAGTTGTTGTAATTGATCATCAGCAACCTTTGCTACTGCTTGTGTATTGGTTAAATCGGCTTTTTGCCAATAGATATCGATATTTTTAGCGCTTAGCTGTGACCATGATATTTTCACATCGCTGGCCGTTACTGATAATTGTGATTGCTGAGCAATATTTAGTTCAGCAAAAGATAAACCATCCCAGCCGATGTTGATACCTTGCCAGTCTATCGAAAGATTATATTCATCCTTAAATGCTATCCAATATCGCCAACCATATAAGCTCACTATCACTATAATAAGTAATATAATGGCTGGAATCCAATAACGTTTCTTTAAGCGAGTCATTATAAACTCTCTATAAATGAATCGCCGAATAATATCGGCGATTGAATGATATTATGCTTGGACTTGTTCTCTGTTAGCAATATAATCCAATGCTTTGTCAATTCTAGCTAATGTCCGTTTTTTTCCAACGGCGTAAACCGTTGCATCAACAGAAGGAGATTGACCGATTCCTGTTACGGCAACACGAAGTGGCATACCAACTTTTCCCATACCTACTTCAAGTTCGGTGGCTGTTACCTCAATAGCCTGATGAATTTTATCAATTTGCCAATCAAAATCGGAAATCGATTCAATTTTGGCTTTGATTGCTTCTAAAGGTTCTTTGGCAACCGGTCGCAAATGCTTTTTAGCGGCGTCAGCATCAAACTCATCAAAATCTTGATAGCAATAATTACATGATTCAGCCATTTCTTTTAATGTCTTACAGCGTTCACCAAATAGTTTAACGATAGTAATCAAATCTGGACCGTGGGTTAAATCATAACCTTGCTGATTCATATGCCAAACTAAATGTTGAGCGACATAATCAGCATCTAAATGGTTAATATAATGATGATTTAACCAGAGTAATTTTTCAGTATTAAATGCACTCGCTGATTTGCTTACTGCATCTAACGAGAAGAAATCTATCATTTCTTGTACTGAAAATATCTCCTGATCCCCATGAGACCAACCAAGACGAACTAAATAATTAAGCAAGGCTTCTGGCAAATAGCCATCATCACGATATTGCATCACGCTCACTGCGCCATGACGTTTCGAGAGTTTCTGACCATCATCACCTAAAATCATCGATACATGACCATATTCAGGCAGTGGTGCACCTAATGCTTTAAGAATGTTAATTTGACGAGGCGTGTTGTTGATATGATCCTCACCGCGAATCACATGGGTGATTTCCATATCCCAGTCATCAACAACGACACAAAAGTTATAAGTTGGAGAACCGTCAGTACGACGAATGATGAGATCATCAAGCTCTTTATTGGCAATTTCAATTGGTCCTCGAATTAAATCGTTGAAAACGACAACGCCATCAATCGGATTAGCAAAACGAACAACATGCGGTTCGCTATGGGAATGTTGTTTTTGTACTTCATCACAACGACAATGGCCGTCATAACGCGCTTTTTCGCCTTTAGCCATTTGCTCTTCACGCAATTTTTCTAAGCGCTCTTTTGAGCAATAACAACGATAAGCCGTTCCATTCGCCAACATTTCGTCAATAACTTGATTGTAACGATCAAAGCGTTTAGTTTGAAAATAAGGGCCTTCATCCCATGATAATTTTAACCAATTCATACCTTCCATAATCGCGTCAATCGCTTCTGGTGTTGAACGTTCAAGGTCGGTATCTTCAATACGCAATACAAAGGCGCCATGCGCATGGCGGGTATAAAGCCAAGAATAAAGCGCAGTACGAGCACCACCAACATGTAAGTAACCTGTTGGGCTTGGCGCAAAACGGGTTTTAATTTTCATGAAATAATCCTATTAATAAAGAACATAAAAACGTCAATTCGTCACTCACGCTCTTTTTTTATATAACCGCTTTCCACAAAATTAGGAAAGACTATTGCAATAAATTCAATTTATCTACTTATTTTAGCACGCCAAAAGGTTTCGGCAAGCCATCAGTAATAGACAAAATTAACGACTAATTTAATTAGTTATTCAATGTATGATTGTATATAAAAATCAAAGCATAAATGTTCAAAATGATTAGTGAGCTTCATCCCAATTATTACCAATACCGACATCCACTTTTAATGGTACTGAAAGTTGGTAACAATTTTCCATAATGGATTTAATAGATACACTATATTCACTAACAAATTCTTCTTTAACCTCAAATATTAGCTCATCGTGTACTTGCATTAACATTCTGATATTACCGCTAGGCTGGTTTTTAATCCATTCACTCATCTTGATCATCGCTGTTTTGATAATATCTGCTGCGGTACCTTGCATTGGTGCGTTAATTGCCGCACGTTCAGCACCTCGTTTTTCATTAACTCTCGATGACGTTATTTTTGGTAGATATAACCGTCTTCCCGATAAGGTCTCAACATAGCCTTGGGTCGATGCTTGATTACGAATTTTTTCCATATAGGTTTGTACGCCAGGATAACGTTCAAAATAACGATCAATATAGAATGTTGCCTCTTTTCGAGGTATATTAATTTGTTTAGATAACCCAAAAGCACTCATACCATAAATCAATCCAAAATTTACGGCTTTAGCTCGTCTTCGTTCTTCAGAAGTAACTTCTGACTCTGGTTTACTTAAAATTTCGCTAGCTGTTACTCGATGAATGTCTTTATCATGGGCAAACGCATTTAACAGACTTTTATCCTGCGATAAATGCGCCATAATACGAAGCTCTATTTGTGAATAATCAGCTGAAATGACTTTATAACCTTTCGGCGCAATAAACGCTTGACGAATACGACGTCCTTCCTCGGTACGAACAGGGATATTTTGTAAATTAGGGTCATTTGATGACAATCGTCCTGTTACCGTACCAATTTGGTTATAGTTGGTATGAATTCGGTGATCGATTGGACTAATCATCAATGGTAATTTATCTGTATAAGTATTTTTTAATTTCGCTAACCCTCGATAATGTAAAATTTTACGAGGTAATACATACGTATTGGCTAGTTCGCTTAATACTTCTTCACTGGTTGAAGGATCACCTTTAGGTGTTTTCTTTAACACAGGTAATTGATGTTTATCAAATAAAATAGCTTGAATTTGTTTTGGGGAACCTGGATTAAATTTCTCACCAGCAAGAAATTGCAGCTCATCTTCGGTATCTTTCAATATTTTACTAAGTTCTTTTGAATAGTCATTTAACTGTTTAGCATCAACAAGAACACCTGTTCTTTCCATATCAGCTAAGATAAGCGCCAGAGGCATTTCGATGTCTGAAAATAATTTTGTCAGTTTTTCATTTTTTTCGAGCTCTGGCCATAATTTTTGGTGCAATTGGAGAGTAATATCTGCATCTTCAGCGGCATATTGTGTCGTTTTTTCAACGTCAATGGCATCAATACTTAATTGGCTTCTATTAACTTTAGTTAATTCATCATAGGTAATCGTATGATATTTCAAATAACGTTTTGCCATACTATCCATATCATGTCGCTCAGTACTATTTAATATATAGGACTCTAACATGGTGTCATAAGCGATACCTTGTACTTGAATACCATAATTAGCCAATACACTGTAATCAAATTTAGCATTTTGGGCAATTTTTTTGATTTTGGGATTTTCTAATATTGGTTTTAATTTGGCCAATACATCATTAATTGGTAACTGTTCTGGAACACCGAGATATTGATGCGCTATAGGAATATAAGCGGCTTGATGTGGCGCAACACTTAGTGATATCCCAACAAGTTTAGCATGGACATGATCGATATTGTTAGTTTCAGTATCAAATGCAAATGCTTCACAACGAGTTAATTTAGCAATCCATTCATCTAATTGCGTATTAGTTAAAATGCAATGATAATCCTTTTCGTCTAATTTACTCGCTGGCTCTGCTTGGCTTGATAATTTCTCATCAATATCGATAGAAATTTGACCTTGTTGATTTAAAAAATTGCCTGTAATTAAGTCTTTTTGCCAACGATGGAAATCGTAATAATCAAATAATTCAACCAATTTTTTTGCATCAATATCACCAATAAGCAACTGTTCAGTCGTAAAATCTAATGGAACATCTGTTTTGATGGTTGCTAATAAATAACAAAGATCCGCTTCTTTTTTATGATCGACTAATTTTTGTTTTAATGATTTAGCACCACGAATTGGCAATTTTTCGATCTCATCTAGGTGACTATAAATATCATTTAAACTATCAAAATGCGTTAATAAATTTAGTGCTGTTTTTTCACCAATGCCCGGAACACCCGGAATGTTATCGGATGTATCACCTCTTAACGCTAAGTAATCAATCATTTTTCTAGGCGGCACACCAAATTTTTCCATTACACCTTTCGGATCAAGGATCGTGTTATTCATAGTATTAATTAGCGTGATTTTATCACTCACTAATTGTGCCATGTCTTTATCACCAGTACTGATTAATACCTCAAGATTTTCTTTTTCTGCTTGTTTAGCTAATGTGCCTATCACATCGTCAGCCTCGACACCGTCTACGCAAAGCAGCGGTAATCCCATTGCTTTTAAAATAGTGTGAATTGGTTCAATTTGCGGCCGTAAATTTTCAGGCATTTCTTGACGAGTAGCTTTATATTCACTATAAATTTCATTACGAAAAGATCCACCGCTAGCATCAAAAACAACAGCAATATGTGTAGGATCATATTGATTGATTAAACTGCGTATCATATTAACAACACCAATAATAGCCCCTGTAGGCTCTCCTTTGGCATTAGTTAACGGAGGACATGCAAAAAAAGCACGATAAAGATAAGAAGAGCCATCAATTAGAATAATTGGCGTATTATTTGGCATTTATAGTTACCCAAATGTTATTTAATACAATTATTATCAGTATAACCTAATTAGAAACAATATTCTTGTGAACACCGATAATATAGTGTAAAAATATTCGATACAGCATATATTTTTAACCTAAATTGATTTGTTAAAAATACTATATGTCGTTATATCTGTATTATATAATACGGTATCTATTTCAGTCTGAGTATTAAATAAATGACAGAATTAAGTCTTGCTGCGCAAGAAGTCAAAAAAGCACTAGCAGCTAAAAATCTTGAAACCCCATCATGTCGTTTACCTATGGATAGTTGCGAGCGGAAAACCAAAATTGAAGAACATTTCCAAGAAATAATGAAACTTATGGAATTAGATTTGAGTGATGATAGCCTTAGCGAAACACCACATCGTGTTGCAAAAATGTATGTTGATGAGATCTTTTCCGGACTTAACTATCATAACTTTCCCAAAATCACCCTGATTGAAAACAAAATGCAGGTTGATGAAATGATTACCGTTCGGGATATTACTTTAACCAGCGTTTGTGAACACCATTTTGTAACAATCGATGGAAAAGCCACCGTTTCTTATATCCCTAAAGATAAAGTGATCGGTTTATCGAAAATTAATCGGATTGTTGAATTTTTCTCCCAGCGTCCGCAAGTGCAAGAAAGATTAACGCAACAAATTTTGGTTGCTTTGCAAACATTATTAGGAACAGTCAATGTTGCCGTTTCGATTGACGCTACCCACTATTGTGTTAAAGCGCGTGGTATTAAAGATTCCAATAGTTTAACCACCACAACCGCATTAGGTGGGGGATTTAAAACGAATCCTAGCACTCGACAAGAATTTTTAAGAGCGCTAAAACACTATTAATAAAATCATCAGAAACATACAGTAGTAAAAATACAAAAACGCTTGGTATCCACATCAAGCGTTTTCAATTTACACATCACAAAATATTCCTTATCTAAAAGCCCTATTGATATTAGGTGCATCTTTGCGAAAGATTGGTATAATTCACAGCTATTTAAGTTAAAACATCACAATTAATAACACGCTTTCATGAAGATAATCCGCGGTATAGCTAATTTAAACAATCAATTTTCTCAATGTGTACTTACATTGGGAAACTTTGATGGCGTGCATTTAGGACACCAACAATTAATTAACCATTTAATAGAGCAAGGTAAGCGATTGAATTTGCCAACAGTTGTGATGTTATTTGAACCTCAACCTTTAGAGTTTTTGGGCAAGAAAAATGCTCCAGCAAGATTAACATCATTTAAAGAAAAGACGCAGTTAATTGAAAAACTCGGTATCGATTATATTATTGCTGTCCCATTTACTCTTACCTTTGCCAATATGTCAGCCCCAGATTTTATTCAAGATTGGTTGATAAATAAATTACAAGCTAAATATATTGTTATTGGTGATGATTTCCGATTTGGCTGTGAGCGTAAAGGTGATATCAAACTTTTACAAATGTATGCTCATAATTATCAATTTATAGTTGAAAGTATGCCAACGTTTGTATGGAACGATTTAAGAATCAGCAGCACAGCGGTTCGTGAAGCATTATTTAATAGCGATTTTAAATTAGCTCATTACCTTTTAGGCCGCGATTATGCCATTCAAGGGAAAGTCGTTCACGGAAATGCATTGGCAAGACAGTTAGGTTTTCCAACAGCCAATATTCATTTAAATCGAAGTAAACCTGCCTTGCAAGGCGTCTATTTGGTTAAAGTCAGGAATTGTTGTTATGATCAACATTATCATGGCATTGCCAATATCGGTATCAGACCAACTATTCAAGGCAAAAAAGCCATTTTAGAGGTGAATCTATTTGACTTTTCAGGTGATATTTATGGACAATATTTAGACGTTACCTTTGTTCATAAATTACGCGACGAGAAAAAATTTGATTCTCTAACTGATTTAAAACAACAAATTGCACAAGATGTTTGCACTGCGAAACAGATCAGTGCAAAATTAACCAATTAAAAAGTAGTATCAACAAAATTAACTGGAATAAATTAGCATGACAGACTATAAAAATACATTGAATTTACCGGAAACCGGATTCCCTATGCGAGGCGATCTTGCTAAACGTGAACCGGCGATGTTGCAAAATTGGTATGATAAAGAACTTTATCGCAAAATCCGTCAAGTAAAAAAAGGCAAAAAGGCTTTTATTTTGCATGATGGACCTCCTTATGCAAACGGAAAACTTCATATCGGTCATGCCGTTAATAAAATAATTAAAGATATTATCATTAAATCTAAAGGTTTAAGTGGTTATGACTCCCCGTATATTCCAGGATGGGATTGTCATGGTTTGCCGATTGAGCAAAAAGTTGAAGAACAAGTTGGTAAACCTGGCGTAAAAGTAACACCGGCCGAGTTTCGCCAGATTTGCCGCGATTACGCTGCTTCACAAGTTGAACTACAAAAAGCTGATTTTATTCGTATGGGTGTACTTGGCGATTGGCAAAATCCATATCGTACAATGAACTATGATACTGAAGCGAATATTATTCGGGCTTTAGGTAGAGTAATTGAAAATGGTCATTTGATCAAAGGGGCTAAACCAGTTTATTGGTGTACCGACTGTATGTCAGCCTTAGCGGAAGCCGAAGTTGAATATTATGATAAATCATCACCGGCAATTGATGTCAAATTTAAAGCAACTGACAATCAAGCAGTAGCAAACAAATTCGGGATTAATACTGATTTAACTATTTATGCGGTTATCTGGACCACCACACCATGGACATTACCAGCTAGCCGAGGAATTGCACTTAATGCAACGGTAGAATATCAATTAGTCCAAATCAACGATAAAGAGTGCTTAATTTTAGCTGCTGATTTAGTTGAATCAGTTATGAAACGTGCTGATATCACTGATTGGAAAATCTTAGGTTCTTGCCAAGGTGATGCGCTTGAATTATTACGTTTCAAACATCCGTTCCTCGATTTTGATGAGCCAATTGTACTTGGTGAACACGTTACTGTTGATGCGGGTACTGGTGCTGTTCATACCGCTCCAGGTCACGGTGCTGAAGACTTTATCGTTGGCCAAAAATATGGCCTTGAAGTCGCCAACCCAGTTGGAGGTAATGGTTGTTATTTACCAGGAACAGGCGCTGGTTTAGATGGTTTATTCGTTTTTAAAGCCAATAAAGTAGTTATTGAGCTATTAAAAGAACACAATGCACTATTACACTTTGAAAATATTGAACATAGTTACCCGTGCTGTTGGCGACATAAAACACCTGTTATCTACCGTGCAACACCACAATGGTTTATCAGCATGGATAAACAAGGTTTACGTGCCCAATCATTAAAAGAGATTAAACAAGTTCGTTGGATCCCTGATTGGGGTCAAGCTCGAATTGAAACCATGGTGGCAAATCGTCCTGATTGGTGTATTTCACGTCAACGTACATGGGGTGTACCAATGACGTTATTTGTACACAAAGAAACTGAAGAGTTACATCCAGACACACTACAATTAGTCGAAAAAGTCGCTAAATTAGTTGAGAAAAATGGTATTCAAGCATGGTGGGATGCCGATATTAAAGATCTATTAGGTCCCGATGCCGATGATTATCGTAAAGTACCAGACACGCTAGATGTATGGTTTGATTCAGGTTCAACATTCTACTCAGTTGTTGGCGTACGTCCTGAGTTTGAAGGACATGAAGCGGATATGTATTTAGAAGGTTCAGATCAACATCGGGGTTGGTTTATGTCTTCGTTAATGTTATCAACTGCAATTGATAACAAAGCACCATATAAACAAGTATTAACACATGGCTTTGTGGTCGATGGACAAGGTCGTAAAATGTCTAAATCGCTAGGTAATATCGTTACACCACAAGAGGTAATGAATAAATTAGGAGCCGATATTCTACGATTATGGATTGCTTCAACCGATTATTCAGGTGAAATGAGCTATTCAGATGAAATCATCAAACGTGCAGCTGATAGCTATCGTCGTATCCGTAATACTGCGCGTTTCTTATTGGCTAACTTAAATGGTTTCGATCCAGTAAAAGATATGGTTAAACCTGAAGATATGGTGGTACTCGATCGCTGGGCGGTTAGCGTGGCGAAAGAAGCACAAGAACAAATTATTCAAGCCTATGAAAACTACGATTTCCATAGAGTGGTACAACGCATAATGCAATTCTGCTCAATTGAAATGGGATCATTCTATTTAGATATTATCAAAGATCGTCAATATACGGCGAAAAGTGACAGTATTGCCCGTCATAGCTGTCAAACAGCGTTATACCATATTGCGCAAGCAATGGTTCGTTGGATTGCACCTGTTTTATCATTTACTGCAGATGAAATTTGGCAATATCTACCGGCAACAGAAAAATCAGAATTTGTGTTTGAAGATGAATGGTACACATCACTATTTAGCCTGTCTGAGAGTGAAACACTAAATAGCGCTTACTGGGCACAAATTTTAACTATTCGTAGTGAAGTGAACAAAGTGTTAGAGCAAGGTCGTAATGATAAAGTCATTGGTGGCTCGCTCGAAGCAGCAGTTACACTTTATGCCAATATCGAAATTGCCACAGCACTTGCGAAATTAGAAAACGAATTACGTTTTGTATTATTGACGTCACAAGCAAGTGTTAAACCGTTAGACAATGCATCACAACAAGCAGTACAAAGTGATATTCAAGGTCTTAAAATTGAGCTTGCTAAAGCACAAGGCGATAAATGCCCTCGCTGCTGGCATTATACTGTTGATAACAATCCAACCACTCACTTATGTAAACGCTGTGAAGAAAATATTCATGGCAATGGTGAAGTAAGACATTTTGCTTAACCACTAACAGTTAGTGTTAGGTATAGAAAAGAGCTATAAAAATAATCTTATAGCAATTAACTAAGTACATTTACCGCCGACGATTGTCGGCGGTATTATAATTATGAGCATAGACTATATGAAAAAAGATAACGGACTTTACTGGTTAATATTAGCGGTTGTGGTTTTTGTTATAGATATCGCAAGTAAATTTTGGATTGTGAATAACTTTTTCCTTTTTGAATCAGTAAATTTACTACCCTTCTTCTCGATCACTTATGTCCGTAATATTGGTGCCGCTTTTAGTATATTTGAAGGCCAACGCTGGATATTGGCAGCAATTGCTTTTATTGTCAGCACGGTAATTGTTTATTTGCTATATCGCAATAAACAAAAATTAGAAAACGTTTCATTAGCATTCATTTTAGGTGGTGCATTAGGAAACCTTTTTGACCGACTTTATCATGGCTTTGTTGTCGACTTTCTAGATGTCAATTTTGGCGATTGGCATTATCCGACTTTTAATATTGCTGATTGTGCGATTTGTTTAGGTATTGGATTATTCATTCTAAGCAATTATGCAAAAAAGACCACCTAACATGCAGATTATATTAGCTAATCCTCGCGGCTTTTGTGCCGGCGTTGATCGAGCTATTACAATCGTTGAACGTGCATTGGAACTATTTGGTTCTCCGGTTTATGTTCGCCACGAGGTTGTGCATAACCGTTACGTGGTTAACCGTTTAAAAGAGCTAGGCGCAATATTCATTGAAGAAATCAATGAAGTACCTGACGACAGTATCCTTATTTTTTCTGCCCATGGCGTATCTAAAGCCGTTCGTGATGAAGCAAAACGTCGTCAACTACGCATATTCGATGCAACATGCCCTTTAGTAACCAAAGTTCATATGGAAGTCGCCAGAGCAAGCTATCGAGGTGAAGAAGTTATTCTTATAGGCCATGCTGGCCACATTGAAGTTGATGGTACGATGGGGCAATACAGTAACCCAGCAGGTGGCATTTATTTAGTTGAATCAATTGAGGATGTACAAAAATTACAAGTCAAAAACGACAA
Organism: Gilliamella sp. LMG 34361; assembly: GCF_984569075.1. Lineage (NCBI taxonomy): Bacteria > Pseudomonadati > Pseudomonadota > Gammaproteobacteria > Orbales > Orbaceae > Gilliamella > Gilliamella sp. LMG 34361. Next base: position 216,369 of record NZ_OZ474903.1, read on the forward strand.
TCATCTCTGTTTTACAACACAAACCACCTTATCGGTTGATGATACAGCAGAGATCATTGAAGCGTTAAAAAATCGATTTCCCCATATTCGTAGTCCACGTAAAAACGACATCTGTTACGCTACCACCAATCGTCAGCAGGCGGTTAAACAGTTATCATCACAAGCCGATATTGTTTTAGTTGTTGGATCTAAAAATTCGTCAAACTCAAACCGATTGGCTGAACTTGCACAGCGAAACAGCAAAAATGCCTACTTAATTGATTATGCATCTGACATTAACCTTGAATGGTTAGAGAATGTTAGAACAATTGGCGTAACCGCTGGCGCATCTGCGCCAGATATTTTAGTTAAACAAGTTATTGATCATCTAAAAAGTCTAGGTTGTACATCGATGATTGAAACCGAAGGTATTACTGAAAATATTACTTTTGAAATTCCTAAAGAGTTACGTATAGAAGTTAAAACAACATACTAAGAAGACAGTTGTTTAAATTTTTCCAATAACTCTTCTTGGCTTTCGACATGGTCAGGATCAGCGATAATCGCATTTTGAATCGGACAAACGCGTTGACAAGTTGAATGATCATAATAACCTACGCATTCTGTGCATTTATTGGGATCAATTTCATATGTATCAAACCCCATCGAGATGGCCTCATTTGGACACTCTGGTTCACACATATCACAATTAATACACTTATCAGTTATTTTTAACGCCATTGCTTAATATCTTTAACGAGTAAAAAATTTGCGCCATTATAGCGCAATAGCGAATAAATCCTAATATGGATCTACGTTAACATTGAGCATTGACCAAATTTTTGCAAAAAATTTTGAGGAACGGGGTTTTTGAAGTTCTAAAATTGAACAAAATAAGCGTTACTAATCAAACAAATATAGATCGTAACGCTCATTGATATTTATTATTGTGGAAGTTTATAGGCTTGACGTGCAAGTAGTTTCCAATCACTATCAACTTTTTTGAAGACTAACATCACACCAATTTTTACTTTACCGATTTTACCACTATTGTTGGTATCAGCAGAAAAAACGTGTCTAACAATGGCGGTATCACCTTCAGTCGTTATGGTTTGGTCTTGAAATTCTAGCGTGGTAAAACCAGAACGTCCACTGACTATTGCATCAACAAATTCTGCTTTATTCTCAATCACAGCACTAGAATGGCCATAAGTTAATGAAGGTAATGCAACATTTTCTAACTGTGCTTTATCGGCACTAAGCATGGCTAATCGCATAGTTTCTACAGCTTGTTCTACCGTGCTTTGGTTTGGAGTAGCGGCATAACTACTGCCAATTGATAACACGATAATTAACATAAAACTTAAAATTTTTTTCATACTATTTCTCCTTAATTACTTTTGTTTATTCACTTTTTGTTGAAAGAACTAACTCTTCTTCATTTTTAATTGAATTTGGATTGAATTTTTTTGCCCAAATTGAAGTGATAATTGGTACAACAACTGATGTAACAATCACACTTGTGGCAACCATTGCCGTTGCCGCAGAAGCAACAGGAGCAAATTCAGGCACCATCTCAGCAATCAATAAGGGTGTTGCCACAGCGGCCCCCGCAGAACTTGAGGCGGCAACCCCTGCGGTACCATTTCCTTTACCAAGAAATTTATCAGATAAGATAAGTGGAATACCGGTAATAACGATGACTAATAAGCCTAATAAAATTCCGGCTACACCTGTTTCAAAAATAACCTGTAGTTTTATGCTATTACCTAGTGCAAAAGCAAAGAACGGAATTAATGTCTGTACCGCGTTACCAAATAATTTTCGAAGATCAGAGTCTAAATTTCCAAGCATAAAACCAATTAAAAAAGGTAATACGGCACCAATAAATAATCTTGGTTCAAATGAAGCAACGCCAGAAGTCCCCAAAATGACCATTGTCATCAAAGGGCCTGATTCTAAAGACATTAATACAAAAGCACCGGCTTCTTCTTTTGAACCATACTGATTCATCAAAGCCGCATATAAACCACCATTAGTCATATCCATTGAAGCAACTAAGGCAAGAATTGAGAAACCAGCAAATATTCCGCCTTCTACCATATAACCATTGGTCCAAAAAGTACCAGCAATAAGGGCTACAAACCATGCGGTCGCGATTTTAGTTACCACTAATACACCTGATTTTCTCAACATCATGCCGGTTGCTTTAAGCTCAATAGAAGCTCCCATACAAAAAAACCAAACGGCTAATATAGGCACTGTTCCTGAAATTAAACCATTAGAAAAAGATCCTAAATATTTTCCTCCACCAGGAAAAATCGTATTACATAAGGCGCCAAGAAAAAGAGGAATTAACATTAATCCTCCTGGGACTTTATCAATAAACTTTTTTATTTTCATTTATACATTCCTAAAAATTAACAATATGATTTAAATAAATTAATTTAACTTATATAAAAAACACTTTAAGCAAAATTATATATTCGGAATACCATTCCTTTTTTGAATATACAAAATAATAAAATAAAATCAATTTTGATTCTTAATTTTGTGATAAATATCACCAATTAAAAATCAAACCTATATTTTTTAATATTATTTTTTTCATTGATAAATTGACTAAATTAACAAACTAGATTGAATATTGTTTATAAAGGATAGCGATAGAAAAAATAGTAAAAAAACACCAAACAATAAAATATATAAATAAAAATAAAATAAACAAATAGTTAATATTTATGATGTTAATAATGGATTAAAATTTTATGTGACGCAGATCACAATAAATAATAAATGAAATATCATTCTTTTAAATTCTTAATTATGATTCTTTCGGAATGATATTCCATTTAATAGAGGTAAACGAATGAAGATTTATATTACAGATTGTGACCATGAATCCATGGACATTGAAAAAAAGACTTTTACTAAAGAGGGTGTGGATTTTGAAATCTTAAACGTCACACAACCCGAAGATATTATCCGAGCTTGTCACAATGCAGATGCATTGATTTTACAATATGCGACTATTTCCGATAACGTACTGAGTTCTTTAAAAAATTTAAAAGGTGTTGTTCGTTATGGTGTTGGTGTTAATACCATTGATATTGAGTCAGCAACTAAAAATAACGTAGCGGTTTGTAATGTTCCTGATTATGGAACAAATGAAGTTGCTGATCACGCCTTGGCACTTATTATGGCTTTAGCCAGAAAGTTACCATTATTGATAAAAGATACAAAAAGCAATATTTGGGCATATGAAAAAGCTATTCCTATTTATCGATTACAAGAACAAACTGCTGGCATTATTGGTTTAGGAAGAATTGGCTTGTCATTAGCCAAAAAACTTCATGGCATTGGATTAAAAGTTATTGGTTTTGACCCGTTAGCTAAAAAAGAGCAACTTCCAGATTATATCAACTTTGTTAGTTTAGACGAGTTATTAAGCCACTCAGATATTATTTCGCTTAATTTACCATTAACAAAGAGCACCGAGAACTTAATTGATAGTAAAGCGTTCTCAAAAATGAAAAGCAATTGCTATTTAGTTAATACCGCAAGAGGCGGCATTGTAAATGAAGAAGCGCTTTATCAAGCATTATTAAATCATACCATTGCTGGTGCTGCGCTTGATGTATTTAAGCAAGAACCGCCAACAGATAGAAAATTATTCAGCTTAGATAATTTCATTGCAACGCCTCATGCAGCTTGGTATTCAGAACAATCTCAACAAGATTTAAAAAGAAAAGCGGCTGAAGAAGCAATCCGCTTAGCAAAAGGTGAAAAACCACTCTATTGTTTAAACAAATAAGAATATCTATCAATTACAGGATATAAAACATGAAAGCAATAATTTATAAAGGTCCAAATGATGTAGTTTGTGAGCAAACCGTTGAACCGGTAGTTAATGAAAATGAAGTATTAATAAAAGTAAGTCATGCGGGAATTTGTGGTTCAGATCTTAATATTTATTTAGGCGTACATCCTAGAGCCAAAGCACCATTAGTATTAGGTCATGAATTTTCAGGTTATGTCGTTAATGGCGATGAGCAATTACCAACTGGAACTAAAGTATGTGTACGCCCACTTATTTCTTGCGGTAAATGTTCTGCTTGTGAATCAGGTAATAGTCATGTCTGTAAAACACTTAATCTTTATGGCATTGATACCGCTGGGGGGATGGCTGAATATGTGAAAGTAGATAGAAGTAAAATTCATGTTTTACCAAATGATTTTCCGATGGATTTGGGGGCATTTGTTGAACCATTAGCTGTCGGTATTCACGCTGTAGCAAGAACACCTTTTAAAATAGGTGATAGCGTTGTTGTGTTTGGTGCAGGCACAATTGGCCTTTGTGTAGCAAGTGTTCTGAAACTAGCCGGCGCCAAACAAGTGATTATTATTGAAACCAATGATTTTCGCATTAATTTAGCTAAAGATCTCGGTTTTACGGTGATCAACCCGCAAAAAGATGATGTATTAAATACAGTATTAAAATTAACCAATCAAGTCGGTGCTGATATTGTTTATGACTGTGCTGCGCACCCAACTGTTGCTTTGCAATTAACTGATTTAGTCAGAGTTCAAGGTACGATTGAAATTGTTGGTTCATATAAAAAACCTACAGAATTTAAATTACTCGACATTGAGTTTAAAGAACTCAACATCATTGGTACTAGAGTGTATGAAGCAAGGGATTTTGAAACTGCAATCCAATTCATACAACAAGATTTCCCATATAAAAAATTACTCACCATATTGCCTCCAGAGGAAGCAAAACAAGGATTTGCTAATGCTTTAACCGGTGAAAACGTAATTAAAACAATATTTAAATTTTCTGATTAATAAGATTATAAATTTAAGGTATACCATTATGAAAAATAAAAACCCTTTTGACTTAACCGGTAAAAACGCCATAGTGACAGGAGCCTCTCGCGGAATAGGTAAATCTCTAGCAATGAGCTTAGCTAATGCCGGCGCTAATATTATTATCATTGATGTTGCTCGTGATGAACAAACTGAGTTAGCAATAAAACAATATAACGTATCTTGTGAAACGATTATATTTGACCTAGCTAACTTTGATAAATATGAAAATCTTATTTCAGATATCATAAAAAAATATCAACATATTGATATTTTAATCAATAATGCTGGTATACAGCGTCGTCACCCTTCCGTTGATTTTCCGAAAAATGATTGGGATCTCGTCATTAATATTAATATGAATGCAGTATTTTTTATGTGTCAACAAGTGGGTAAACACATGATTGAGCGAGGTTACGGAAAAATAGTCAATATTGCATCTTTACTGGCTTTCCAAGGCGGTTATACCATCCCGGCTTATACAGCTGCTAAATCGGCAGTGGCTGGTTTTTCAAAATCACTATCCAATGAATGGGCATCTAAGGGGATTACCATCAATTGTATCGCCCCTGGTTATATTGCTACAGAAATGAATACGGCATTGATGAATGACGAAACGCGTAATCGTCAAATTCTAGAGCGGATTCCAGCCGGACGATGGGGAAATCCTGAGGATTTAGGAGGTACCGCAGTATTCTTATCCTCTAGTGCATCTGATTATATCAATGGTTTTACCATTGCTGTTGATGGTGGATGGTTAGGTAGATAGTCGCTTTTTTAAATTAATTTTATCTTAATTATTGATTAACAACAATAATTAAGATGTCTAGGAGGACATTATGATTATTGGCAATATTGAACATCTTGAGTTAATCCCTTACTTACCAAATAAACTCAAACATGCAATAGAAACAGTAAAAAAAGAGGTCAATGATAATACAGAAAATGGACGTTATACCATTGATGGTGATGATGTTTTTTACATGGTTTCAGAAACCTTATCGAGAACTCAAGAAGAAGGTAAATATGAATATCATGCTAAATATATTGATATTCAAATTGTATTGTCTGGACAAGAAGGTATGGCAATATCTACGCTTCCACCTCATTCTGAGGTAATTGAAGATAAACTAATTAATGGGGATATTGCATTTGTAAAAGCGCCAGTAGAAGAAACAATGTTTGTTATGCAACCTAAGGATTTTGTCATTTTTTATCCTAAAGAAGTACATAAACCACTGTGTATTGTTGGTGGTAAAGCAGAAAAAATTCGTAAAGTGGTTGTTAAAGTCGCTATAAATTGACTTGTAACTAATTGTAACAATAACTAAAACAGGTTCATATGACTTCACCTGATTTGGTTATTTAGATTATCAACAATACCTGATAAGGAATAGTGATGAGTATAAATATCGCGGTAATCGGAGAGTGCATGATTGAACTCTCAATTAAAGATAATTTAACAACTAGAAGTTTTGGTGGAGATACTTTAAACACCTCTGTTTATTTGTCTCGTTTATTTCCCAATGATCAAACCGCTATTCATTATGTCACCGGGCTTGGTATTGATCCATTTAGCCAAGAGATGTTAGAACAATGGCAAAAAGAGAACATCAAAACCAATCTTATTCAACGATTAGATAATAAAATACCGGGATTGTACGCCATTATGACTGATAGTAATGGTGAGCGATCATTCTATTATTGGCGTAATGATGCTGCGGCAAAGTTTTGGTTAAAAACGGAACAAACTGAACAGATCTGTGAAGAAATAACCACATTTAATTATATTTACTTAAGTGGAATTAGTATTGCCATTTTAGATGAATACAGCATAGATAGACTGATTGAATTATTGGAAAAATTTAAAGCCAATGGCGGTAAAGTGATTTTTGATAATAACTATCGCCCTCGATTATGGCGTAGTCAGGAATATGCCCAAAATGTTTATTCTAAAATTCTTTCTTATACCGATATAGCATTTTTGACTCAGGATGATGAGCAGATGCTTTGGGGCAATACCCACTATCAAGATAGTATTATTCGTAGTAAAAAGTTGAATGTTTCTGAAATTATTATCAAAAGGGGAAGTGAAAGCTGTATAGTCGAAACCTTAAATGAACGTGTAGAAGTACCAGCTAATATTATTACTAAAGATAAAATCGTTGATACTACCGCCGCCGGCGATTCATTTAGTGCCGGTTATTTATCCGTTCGATTAAAAGGTGGAACAATTGAAGATGCGATCCAAAAAGGTCACGATTTAGCGGGAACCGTTATTCAACATCGAGGAGCCATCATTCCTCCTGAAGCTATGAATAATTTAATTTAAACGATAAACGTTTTAACAATAAAATGAAAACCACCTAATCAGGTTATTTGGTTGCAATATATCCTAATCTGGAAGAAATTGAATTAGTCGTCTCTTTTAATAAAGAGGCGCATTTTTTCATTTGGTTTTGCATCCGATGACTTGGGCCAGTAATACTTAATGCTGCAACGACATCATTGCTGTAATTAAAAATACCTGATGCTACGCAAATAAGTCCTTCTTCAACCTCTTCCCAATCATAAGCAATATTTTCTCGGCGAACTTCATCTAAAATATCATAAAGCTTTTGGGTATCTGTTATGGTGTTTTTAGTATGTTTTAATAGTGGAGAAAGCAATACCCTATCGATCTCTTGTTGAGATTGATGTGAAAGTAATATTCGACCTAATCCGGTACAGTATGCTGGGCGCATATGGCCTAAATTGGAGCTGGTGTGAATAGCATTATTCCCTTCACTCTTATATAAATAGACAACATTACCGCTATTATAGACCCCTAAAAAACAGGTTTCATTTATTGTATTTGAAAGTGATTTGATAAATGGAATAACAACATCAACAATATTAACATTTACTAAACCTGATATACCTAGTTCAAGTGATTTGAACCCTAATGTATATTTATCTGATTTTTCATCAAAAAAAACATATTCTCGATCAAGTAATGTTTTTAATATCTTCTTAATAATAATTTTGTTTAGTTTGGTTGCTTCAATGATTTCATTAATTGTCACACCTGCAGCGCAATTACTGATCACATCTAAAACAGAAATAGCCTTATCAATTGCTGATGTTGCTTCTTTTTGAATCATAATTTTAAACCTTTATAAAATAGCCACCAATTAATCCACATGTCGATCACATTAATTTTTCTCTTTTAGTTCAATGGAAATTAATGATGAAATATTTTTTAACTCATTAATAATTAGCTCTTTTTTCTGTATAATTCTAAAAGAAGACCCCGCAACACTAATTGCCCCAACAACTTTATTTTGTTTTATGAAAATAGGAACTGCAATACAAGTTAATCCTTCTTCCACTTCTTCATCATCCATGGAATAACCGTCAATACATACTTTGGCTAAACTGTTGTGAATCATTTCACGATCGATAATGGTTTTGTCTGTAAATTGAACTAAGGGACGGCTCAACACTTTATTAATTTCAACTAATGGTTGGTAAGCTAATAATGATTTGCCAAGTCCTGTACAATAAACTGGCATCCGGCTTCCTATATGTGAGTTAGTTTTAACAGCAAGCTCTCCCTCTGCTTTATATAAATAAATAACACTTCCGTCATGATAGACGGCAAGAAAACACGTTTCATTAATTTTTGAAGCCAATTTTTTTAAAAAAGGAATTGATATACCGACCAGAGAGATATTCATTAATCCCTTTACACCTAATTCAAAAGCTTTGACATCTAAAGAATATTTTTCAGTATTCGCATCATAACTAAGATATTGTCTTTTTTTGAGAGTATCTAAAATTCTAAATACTGTTGTTTTTGCCATTCTGCTTAATTTGACAATTTCAGCTAAAGAAATGCCTGATGAATAATGGCTAACTATTTCAAGCAAAGTTAAGGCATTATCTAAAGTGGATTGTTGTTTTTGAAATGACATTTATTAAACTCCACACCATAATATTATCTATCCAATAGATTGATTAAAAACAATACAGTAAATAATTAAGATGCACTTTAAAAAGGGAATTTTTAGAATACAGTTTTTATCTAATTATATGTATACATTAAGCTTCGCGGCTACATATTACTAGAATAATCATTTTTTTTCTATTAATTCAAAAACATCTTTAGTATTTTGTATAATTAATAAATTTTCATAAAAATTACAATTTATTATCTTTAGTTATCATTGCAAATTTAATTAATGCGATACAATGCTCAAAAAATAACAAAAAAAGAAAGGAAGAAAAGATTGGCAAAATTCTTTAGATTCAAATATATCGTTAGCTCGATTGCCATTTTAGTTGTGCTTTATATTGGAAAGTTAATTTTTTTTCCTTCACAGCAGGCTATTAATTATATTACGTCACCAGTAACTAAAGGAAATGTCGAGAAAACAGTTCTTGCTGATGGCACTATAAGTGCTTTTAAACAAGTTAGCGTAGGTGCGCAGGTTTCTGGACAAATTAAAAAACTGTATGTTGAACTTGGCGATGAAGTTAAACAAGGTGATATGATTGCTGAGATTGATGATCTTAAGCAAAGCAATGATCTTAAACAATCCGAAGCGTCGCTTAATAGCCTAGAAGCACAGCGAACGTCAAAGAGAGCTAAATTAGTCAATTATCAATTAACTTATGAACGCCAATTAAAGTTGGTTAAAAAAGGAGTTGGTGTCCAATCAGATTTAGATTCTGCAAAAGCCGATCTTGATGCGATTAAAGCCGATATTGCAGCCCTTGATGCTGATATTGTTAGTGCTCAAGTGGCAGTTGATACAGCAAAAGTCAATTTAGGTTATACCAAAATACGGTCGCCTATTGATGGTGTTATTGTCGCCATTCCAGTAGATCAGGGACAAACGGTAAACTCGGTACAAAGTGCGCCGACTATCGTTAAAGTGGCCCAACTGGATAAAATGACCATTGAAGCGCAAATTTCAGAAGCCGACGTTATTGGTGTTAAAAAAGGTATGCCGGTTTATTTCACAATTTTGGGACAACCCAATAAGCGTTTTGATGGATTAACATTGAGAGCGATAGAACCGGCACCAGATTCAATTAATACTGAAAGTTCGACTTCAACCTCATCATCTACCACCAAAAGTGCAATTTACTATAATGGATTGTTGGATGTTGATAATCCTGATCATATTTTACGAATTTCAATGACGGCTCAAGTGTATATTGTTTTAGCTGAAGCGAAAGATGTACTCAATATTCCTTCCCAAGCCATTCAAAAAAATATAGACAATAATAAAGCCATTGTTTATGTGATTGATAAATCCAATAATATTGAAGAACGTGAGGTTAATTTAGGTATTAATAATAATATTAATGTTGAAATTAAATCTGGTTTGAAAGAAGGCGAAGTTGTCGTTGTTAGTAGCGCAAATGGCGCAACATTTAATCCAAATAGTAAAGGACCAAGGATAAGATTCTAAAATGACCAATACGCCATTAATAAAACTCGAGAATATAATTCGCGAATTTCCTGCTGGAGATTCTACAATACAAGTTCTTAAAGGTATCAATTTAACCATCAATGCTGGTGAAATGGTAGCAATTATTGGTGCTTCTGGCTCAGGTAAATCGACATTAATGAATATTCTTGGCTGTCTAGATAAGCCATCTAGAGGAACTTATTCAATAAATGGGCGAAGCACCAGTCAATTATCACCGGATGAATTAGCCGAGTTACGTCGTGAACATTTTGGTTTTATCTTTCAACGTTATCATTTATTAACTGCATTAACTGCACAAGGTAATGTAGAAATACCCGCAATCTATGCCGGCGTTACCAATGAACAACGGCAAGGCCGAGCAGCTAACATATTAGCACGTTTAGGCCTCGCTGATAAAATAAATAATAAACCTAATCAATTATCTGGTGGACAACAACAACGAGTCAGTATTGGCCGCGCGTTAATTAATGGCGGACAAATTATCTTAGCTGATGAGCCAACGGGTGCGCTTGATCGTAAAAGTGGTCTAGAAGTCATGGCTATTTTACGAGAGCTGCACCAACAAGGTCATACTGTCATTATTGTTACTCATGATCCAAACATTGCTCAAAGTGCCGAGAGGATTATTGAAATTAGTGATGGTAATATTATTTCTGATTCAATTAATCCCAATTACTCACCTGATCAAGTTGCTAATCGACAAGTTAAGCAAATCGAAATAACCAAAACTCAAGATAATTTTTCAGCTAAGTATTACCGTTTTCGTGATGCGTTTAAAATGGCAATATTATCTATGTTGTCACAACGATTACGAACGTTTTTGACTATGCTTGGGATTATTATTGGTATTGCCTCTGTGGTATCAATGGTTGCTTTAGGCGAAGGAACAAAACAGAAAATACTATCCAATATTAATTCGTTAGGCACAAGTACCTTAGAAATTTATGCTGGTAGCGGTTTTGGTGATCGTAACGCAGATAAAATCACGACATTACGTTCCTCAGATGCTGATTTTCTTGCGCAACAAAGCTTTGTTCATAGTACGACCCCAAATCTTTCCACTAGCGTCTATTTTCGAATAGATAATTTAGCCGTAACCGGAACGGTAAATGGTGTAGGTGAACAATTTTTTGCCGTACGAGGCTATACCATTAGTCAAGGAATAGCCTTTAATCAAGAGGCAGTAAACGCATCAGCTCAAGAAGCCGTAATTGATGAGAACACCGTTAAAAGGCTGTTTAGCGATCAAAATCCAGTAGGCAAAATTCTCATGGTTGGTCAATTACCGGTTAGAATCATCGGAGTTGCCACTAAACAACAGCAAGGATTTGGTAATAACGAAAGTCTTAATATTTGGTTACCTTACACCACAGTGATAAATCGTATGGTAGGGCAAACATCATTAAAAAGTATTACCGTTCGAATAAATGATAATATTGATTTAAGTATAGCGGAACAAGCGATTAATAAAATTATGCTGCAACGCCATGGAACTAAAGATTTCTTTATTTTTAATTCCGATAGTATCCGAGAAACCGTCAATTCATCAGCTTGGGTTTTAACTTTGCTGATCTCAACTATTGCTTTAATTTCTCTTGTTGTTGGTGGTATTGGGGTAATGAATATTATGCTGGTATCAGTAACAGAAAGAACGCGAGAAATTGGTGTTCGTATGGCAGTTGGTGCTCGTTCGAGTGATATTTTGCAACAATTTCTTATTGAGGCGGTGTTAGTTTGTTTAATTGGTGGTACATTAGGGATTATTTTGTCATTTGCGATCGGTTTTATTTTTAATTATTTAGTTACCGCATTTGCCATGAGTTTTTCTATCGTTTCTATTATCGCTGCATTTAGTTGTTCAACTATGATTGGTATTATTTTTGGCTATGTTCCAGCAAAACGAGCAGCAAAACTTGATCCAATTTATGCACTAGAAAGAGAATAAAAAAACTTCGTTAAAAATAAAATCCCTTTGTGCTATTAACTACAAAGGGATTTTCAATTTTTCTTAATAAACGGTTAAAAACTTGAACGGCTTATTTTTTTGCTTCGCCTTCAGTTTCTTTATTATTCTCTATCTTAATATTCGGATCTAAATCCACTAAATAGGCTGTTACTCTCGCATAATCGTTTACATAATCAGTGGAATTATCGGTATTAAGGCCACGGGAATTCACAAAAAACTTACGATTAACAAAAACTGTAGGAATTGATCCAGGACGTAATTGCTTAATTGCATCAGATTGTTGAGCCATAAACGCCTTAAATAAGAAATTTTGTTTAGTTTTATCGAACTTTTCGGCATCAACACCTAAGTCAGCAAAGACGGCTTTGATATCATCAGCGGTTTTTATTTTACGTTCGGTTTGTATCGCTTTATAAAGTGCATCAGATACTTTATCTTCAATACCTAAAATGTTAGCAACCGCCCATGCTTCAGCTAGCTCTTTCGCTAAAGGACCAAAATCTTCTAAATGATAACGTCTAAATTTCGTATCCTTTGGTAATGCTTTAGCAATCGCATCTGGTGCATGATATTCGCTTTCAAATTTAAAACAACTAGGGCAGTTAAATGAGAAAAATTCTACAACTTCTTTATCTGGAGAGGGTTCTAATGGTAAAGCAAAATATTGTTTATCTAGTTCAATTGGCGCTGCTTGAGGGGCTGTACTTGCTGTGGTCGTATTATTTTTAGTATCTGCTGGTGCTTCTTGCGCAAAACAAGTTATAGAGCTTAGTAATACTCCAATAGCAATAAGCGTTTTTTTCATTTAGTTCATTCTCCTTATTCTTTAATAATTCCGCGAGCTTTCAATAATGCTGATTTAAAATCATCTTCATAATCTTTCTTTAATCCAGGTATGGCTTCATTTTTATCTGAATTACGCATTTTTAAATGATAAATTAAAACTTCATCACTTAGATCTTTTAAATCACCATCAAAACCAGCTTCTTTACCCAATTTATCTAATAGCTGTAATAAATTGAGATCGGAATCGTTTTCCCAAGCTGGTTGTAATAACTCGATTAACTCATCAATACGATGACATTTCATAATAACTACCTTTTTAATTATTCAACTAAATTGAAGATGATGATATAAACCTTTATGTTAATCCTAACATTGCAATATATATTAAAAAGCTTCTAATATATACTCGGCTTTAATTCTAAATAGTGCATTTAGAAAGATTCATAAACGAATATATTTTATGCCTAAAAAATAACTTTGCTATATAGTAATGTTATTTTGTTTTTTGGCAATGTAAAAGAGGAAGAATTTATGGAAAAACTGCCTATTACTGCCATTATTTTAGCGGGTGGGCAAAGTAACCGTATGAATGGTGTGGATAAAGGGTTGATGTTATTAGCTGGAAAACCACTTTTTCAACATGTCATTAATCGAATTAAACCACAAGTCGATTTGTTAATGGTTAATTGTAACCGTCATGTTGATCAATATCACTCGCTAGGTTATCCAGTATTTTGTGATGATTTGAAGGGATTCTTAGGACCTCTTTCCGGAATTTATAGTGGTTTATTACGCAGCACTACCACTTGGAATTTATTTGTTAGTTGTGATACTCCTTTTTTACCCAATGATCTTATCGTTCGTTTAGTAAAATTTACCGCAACTCATCAAGCTATCTATCCGTTTGATGGGGGAAAGGACCACCCAACCATTTTATTAATTAATAAATCCATTACCCCACAATTAAAAAATTATTTAGAAGAGGGCAATCGCAAACTGATGTTATTTTTACAGCAAATTAATTCAATTGCTGTTGATTTTAGTGACAAACCAGCTAGTTTTACCAATATTAATACCGTTGAAATGCTCGAAAGTGCCAGTTTTGCAATTAAAGCCAATATTTGAGACTTAAAAAAACATCTAAAGTAGTAATAAATCGATGATTTTGAGAATTAAAAACCCTGTTCCTCAACTTTTTTATATTACTGTTTAGTTTTTCTGATTAGATCGTTGCAAAACTAAGCAGATGTAAGTGGGATTTTCAGTGATTTTATGCTTCAAAAACCCCATTCCTCAATTTTTAGCTCATAAATCAATTGCTAAATAAAAACGTGCTATTATTTGTTAAGCAATTTCTTTAGCTGTTTAGCAAAGTTGTCTATTTCAACGTCCTGTGTTGACCATGAAGTACAAAAGCGTAAACAAATGTGGGCTGGATCACTTTGTCCTAAATTATCCACGGCATAAAGCGAAATAATTTTTTTGGCTAGTTGATTTGGTAGATTAACAAATAGTTGATTGGTTTGTGGTTTTGCTGCAAAGGTAAATCCTTCGTGTTCAAATAAGCTACTTAGTTTTTCAGCCATAGCATTACTATGTTTACCTAATGAAAGATAGAGATCATTTTGCATAAACGCTTTAAACTGTACGGCTATAATCCAACTTTTTGCTAGTATCGCTCCTTTTTGCTTCATATTAAACCGGAAGTCATGATTGATAGCGTGATTATTAAATACCAACGCCTCACCTGCAAAAGCACCAACTTTAGTACCACCAATATAAAATACATCAGTATATTTAGCTAAGTCAGGGAAAGTAATATCATTATCTTTCGCACTTAATGCCATTGCTAAACGTGCACCATCCAAATAGAGATAAAGCTGATTATTTTGACAAAATTGATACAGTTTTTTCAGTTCTTGCTTGCTATATATAGTACCTAATTCGGTGGTATTAGAAATATAAACTAATTTCGGTTGAACCATATGTTCGTCACAATGATAATCTAAAACGGGTTTTATTAATTCCGGCGTTAATTTACCATCTTCGGTTTTAACTGTTATCACTTTATGCCCTGTCGCCTCAATAGCACCGGTTTCATGCACATTGATATGTCCGGTCTCGGCTGCAATCACTGCTTGATATGGTTTTAAAATATGGGAAATTGCCGTTAAATTGGTAATAGTTCCTCCTGCCATAAAATGGATATCGGCATCCGGTGATTTTAATATTTGCCTAATATGATTGATGGCATCATTACAACAGTCATCTAAGCCATAACCACTCAATTTTTCATTATTGATATCGATAAACTCTTTTAATAATTGAGGGTGAACCGTTTGGTTATAATCATTTAAAAAATCGTACATACCATTACCTTTAATCTTGTATAAAATGATGTAATATTTGCACTTAAATATAACATGATAATGTTGAAAATCTATGAATAGTAAAAAAATTATTGGTATTACTGGATATAGCGGATGTGGTAAAACAACTTTACTAAAAAAGATCATCCCATTAATGGTTTTGCAAAATATTAAGGTAGGTTCATTAAAACATGCCCATCACGATATTGAGTTAGATATCCCAGGTAAAGATAGCTATGAGTTACGCAAAGCGGGAGCACAACAAACGATTATTGCCTGTGATAAGCGTTATGCATTGATTAAGGAAACACCAGATATTCCTACCGATTTAAAAACCTTGATTAATCAATTTACCGATGTTGATGTCATTTTGGTTGAAGGATTTAAAGATGAACAAATGCCTAAAATTATGTGTCATCGAGAAAAAAACCAAAAACCATTATTTGTTGATGATTTTACCATCGCCATTGCTAGTGATGAGCCATTAATAACATCTTTGCCAGTATTAGATATCAATCAGCCAGAACAAATTGTGAATTTTATAAATAGTTATTTATTTAAATGTTAATATATCGTATCTTAATTAACTATTTTTTAACTAAAATTTCTAACTCATATTATCATTATGAAATTAACACTAAGAAAAACACTAAGCGTCACCGTAAAAATCCTGATAGGATTAATGCTTCTCTCTGTTTTTCTTGTTCTCATAATGCGATGGATTAATCCTTTTGGTACTATGTTAATGGTGGAAAGGAAGATCACCCACTGGAATACTACTCAACAGCGGACATGGAAGGATTGGGATCAGATTTCAGATAATATTAAAATTGCTGTTATTGCCGCTGAAGATCAAAAGTTTGCTGATCACTGGGGCTTTGATTTTAAAGCCATTAACCGCGCATTAATTCATAATCAAAAAAATAAAAAAATCCGTGGCGCCAGCACCATAACTCAACAGGTGGCAAAAAATATTTTTTTATGGCCATCGCGAAGTTGGATCCGTAAAGGTATTGAGTCATGGTTTACGGTTTGGATTGAGCTTATTTGGTCAAAACAACGCACACTTGAGATTTATTTAAATAGCGTTGAATGGGGGGAAGGGATCTTTGGCATTGAAGCAGCCTCTCGTCGCTATTTTAATGTCAGTGCAAATCAATTAACGCCATATCAAGCGAGTTTACTAGCCGCGACACTTCCAAATCCAAGAAAATGGAGCCCTATCAATCCGGATGATAGGATACAAAAAAGAGCCGAATGGATTAGGGGACAGATGTCCAATTTAGGTGGCCAAAACTACCTTAAACAGCTAAAATAATATTATTGAATAAATTGTTTAATATATTCTGGTACCACTT
The DNA here is from genome assembly GCF_984569075.1 of Gilliamella sp. LMG 34361. NCBI lineage: Bacteria > Pseudomonadati > Pseudomonadota > Gammaproteobacteria > Orbales > Orbaceae > Gilliamella > Gilliamella sp. LMG 34361. The sequence goes on from NZ_OZ474903.1 coordinate 233,179, forward strand.
GGCTGGCTGGGCCGTAAATTTTAGTTTGAAATAAATTTTCACCTAAACTTGGCTCTAAATTGAGTTCAACAGTTTTTACACCAAATTGATTCGCCATTTGCACAAAACCAGCCGCTGGGTAAACATTTCCTGATGTACCAATTGAAATAAAATAATCAGCATTAGAAAGTGCATCATAGATTTCATCCATCTGTAATGGCATTTCTCCAAACCAAACAATATGTGGGCGGATTAGTTTGTTTTGTCCATAATTTACGTTCTTATAACAATCAAAAATCTGCCCTGTTTTTTCGTTGCGCACCTTTAATAAGTCACCATGCATGTGGATGATACTTTGAGAACCAGCTTTTTCATGAAGATTATCCACATTTTGAGTAACAATTAGCACATTATCGGTACCCAATTTCTGTTCTAACTGCGCTAGGGCCAAATGAGCAGCATTAGGTTTTACCTCAGGATTTTGTAGTTTATTGCGTAACATATTATAAAAATTATGCACGGCAATCGGATCGCGCAAATAACCTTCGTAAGTCGCAATATCATTCACATCATGCCCTTCCCACAATCCATTTTGCGCGCGGAATGTTGATAACCCTGATTCTGCAGAAATACCTGCACCAGTTAAGATGACTATTTTTGGTGTTTTCAACATATTAATTTGCCTTTTTATTAATAAGTTATTGGCTATATTCGGTAGTAAATATATGTAAGGCTGGTTTGTTTAGCTTTTGATATTGGCTGTAAGCACTAGCTACTTTAAGCCTTATTTCATCTTTTGATTCACCATCCAACCAACTGTTTATCATAGCATGAATACTATAAGCTTCGGGCGCCATACGGTGCGAAGTTAAAATCAATGGATTGATACCTAAACGAGATAATGGCGGTGTGAAATATTTCTGACTTTTACAGGCAAATACCGCCGCATAGCGTGATTTTTGTTTTTCTTGCGCTTCTTGAGGCAAGGTATCCCAACGTAAACTATCGGGCAAATAATTACGCCAAGACCACTCCATTAAGGAGTCATGACCAATATAAACAACTAAATTGGCTTTTCCTCCAGCAGCTATTTGGGTTTTATCGCTAAAAAACAGTGCTTCTTTTTTTCCAGCCGAATAACTTAAAAAATCATTAACTGTATCATCGATATACTTACCATCATATGCCTGGGCAACAAGATAGACATCCTTGCTTTGATGTTTATAAATTATTTCTTCTAAGATTTTTCCTTTGGTCGGTTTATTAACTTGAACCACTTGCCACTCTTTTTGCTTAGCAAAATAGGTTTTAAAGCCATAAGCGGCACCCCAATAAAGATTATTTTTAGGGTCTTGCCCATTACCAATTGCTGCAGGGACTGGTGCAATTGCCTGATACTTATTATCACATAATGCAACAAGGACATGGATCACCTTCGGTTCAGCTAAGCACGAAAATGATAAAAATCCAAATAAGAGAAAACATAAATAATTTCTGTATTTTTTCATTAATAATAAATTTCCATTTAATAACAAATTAATTTCAATATTCGATGATATTTTATTCTAATTTAGTATCATTACATACTAATAATTAACGATGAATTAGTAGTGAAAGATATTATGGAGCATTAATAATGAGAACAATTGGATTAATTGGTGGCATGAGCTGGGAAAGTACCGTTACTTACTATCAAATCATTAATCAATTTATTAGCAAATCACTTGGTGGATTAAATTCGGCTAAAATACTATTATATAGCGTCAATTTTCAGGAAATAGAAAGTTGCCAAGCCAATAATGAATGGGATAAAAGCGCCATTATTTTAACTGATGCAGCTAAGAGATTAGAATTGGCAGGTGCTGATTTTATTATTATTTGTACTAACACTATGCATAAGGTTGCAGACCAAATTCAAAAAGCAATTACAATTCCTATCATTCATATCGCCGACGTGACCGCCAAACATTTGATCAAAAATAAAATAAAATCGGTTGCTTTATTTGGTACTAAGTACACCATGGAACAAGACTTTTATAAATCAAAATTAATTGAAAAAGGTTTACATGTTTTAATTCCTAATGAACAAGATAGAATCATCATCAACGATATTATTTATGATGAACTTTGTCTTGGGCAAATTAAAGCAGAATCTAAGCAAGCTTATCTCAATATTATCGATAAACTAGTTAAGCAAGGTGCTGAAGGGGTGATTTTAGGCTGTACTGAAATTGGTTTATTGATATCCCAACAAGATTACCCCATTCCTTTTTTTGATACAGCCCTATTACATGCCCAAGAAGCTGCATGGTTAGCGATTAATTCGTAACCTATTCCTTTATATATTCCAATATATACTAGGTTGGCAATCTAAATAGTTACAGATTATCTCTAGTGTTGCTAGCCTAAATTCTTTTAATTTATCTTGTTTAAGTAAATCAGGTTATAAAAAAGCCCCACTTTAACTAAAGTAGGGCTTATATATTATTAATAAAAGCAATTATGCTTCAATCGCGACGCGTAATTTTTTCATTGCATTTTTTTCAAGTTGACGAATACGTTCAGCAGAAACGCTGTATTTATCGGCCAATACTTGTAATGTTGATTTACTGTCATCTGCATCTAACCAACGTGCTTTGATAATATCTTGGCTACGTTCGTCTAATTGAGACAAGGCATCATGTAACTTGTCAGTTGCGTCATTTTCCCAATTATCGTTTTCGATCGATTTTGAAAAATCAGAATTACCATCTTCTAAATAAAGCGCTGGTGCGACAATTGAATTATCATCGTCATCATTATCAATATCGAATGACATATCTTGGGCTGACATACGTGATTCCATCTCTAAGACGTCTTTACGACTTACACCTAGTTCATCAGCAACCATATCGACTTCAGCACTATTAAACCAACCTAAACGTTGTTTATTTTTTCTTAAATTAAAAAATAATTTTCTTTGTGCTTTGGTGGTCGCAACTTTAACAATCCGCCAATTTTTTAGTACGTATTCATGAATTTCAGCCTTTATCCAATGTACGGCAAAAGAGACTAAACGCACACCCATTCCGGGATTAAAACGACGTACCGCTTTCATTAGACCAATGTTACCTTCTTGAATCAAATCAGCTTGTGGTAAACCATAACCAGAATATCCGCGTGCAATATGCGCAACAAAGCGTAAATGAGACAAAATTAATTGTCTTGCCGCATCTACATCATCATGATAATAAAGTCTTTCACCTAGAGACTTTTCCTCCTCAGCAGTTAGCATCGGATAAGTATTTATCATGCGAAGATAAGATTCTATATTTCCTTGTGGGATTAAAGCACCTGCTTGCATTTTTAAATCAGTAGTCATTTAATTCCCCCTTAAATTAAACTAATTTTGCTACACGCTATTAATGTAGCTATTTAAAATCTTTCTGTTTAGTTAGACCACCAAAATGTGATTTAGTTCACATTTTTATCATTATATTTGCAGTAAAGCATCCAATAAAAATCGTAGATAATTAATTTACAATTAGGAAGCTATCACCATTTTATTCAAATATTTTTTAGTGGCAATAAATGCTGAAAACCAGCCTATAATCATCGAGAATAAAATAATCAATAAGCTTTCATCCCATGAAAGACCTTTTATATTAATTATTGTTCCAAAAACATCCGATACATGCAACATGGTTGAATCTATTTGAAGGATAAATACTTTCGATAGAATCAAAGCCAAAATAGCACTAATTAGCCCAGTAAAAATACCATTGTATAAAAAAGGTCGTAAAATAAAACCTTCCGTTGCCCCAATTAGTTGCATAACAACAATCGTCTGCCTACGTGCAAAGATATTTAATCGAATACTATTCCCTATTACTAGTGATACGGCAATAATCATAAAGATTGAAATCGTCCATACTATGGATTTTACCATATGGGTTAATGCTGTTAATCGAGTAAACCAACTGTCATCAAGTTGCACATCATCAACACCATCTATTTTACGTAATTGTGATTGTAGATCGTGTAATTTTTTAGTTTGTTTAGCTTCTTCAATTGGAAAGATAATTGCAACTGCGGGTAATGGATTTTCATCGAGTAGGTCAAGAGCATCATCAAATCCAGACCAAGTTTTAAACTCTTCTCGTGTATCTTCACGAGAAAGATAAGTCACATTTTCAACTTCAGCAATGGCCTTAAATTTATCAATTAAATCGTTAGTTTGTTCTAAATCTAAAGTTTTATTAATATAAACTGTTAAATTAGGCGTCGGATACCACTGTTCCGCCGCTTGATTGGCGTTTTTCAATAATAAATAGCCTATAGTCGGCAAAGTAATTGATATAGCAATAACTAAAATTGTCAGCAAAGAGGCAAATATATTTTGGTAAAAATAGTTAAACACATTATGCCATGCGTAGCTGATCTGCCTTTGCCAGCGGCCCAAAAAGCTATTATTGTTTTTGGTTTTTTGTTTAGATGGTTTAACCTTCGCATTTATCATCAACTTTTAACCTCTAAACGTCCTTGATTTAAATTTAGTATTCGATGATGTTTTCGACGAATAAGCCCCATGTTATGGGTTGCCATTAATACAGTTACACCGGTTTGATTAAACTCTTCAAATAATTTCAAAATATCTTCTGAGAGTTTGTCATCTAAATTACCAGTTGGTTCATCAGCAAGTAAAACCGTTGGTCGATTGACGATTGCTCGAGCTATCCCTACTCGTTGCTGTTCACCGCCAGATAGCTGTATTGGATAAAATTTCATTTTATCAATCAAACCAACTTTATCTAATGCCGCAGAAACTCGTCTTTTAATTTCTTCAACAGGTTTACCTAAGATAATTAATGGAAAAGCAACATTATCATAAACAGTATGATCAAGTAATAGTTGATGATCTTGGAAAATCATACCAATGGTACGACGCAGAAAAGGCATTTGATGTTTTTTCAAACTGGAAACATCAACGTCATTCAGTAATACCTTGCCGTCATTTGCTTTTTCTAATCCACAAATCAAACGCATTAACGTGCTTTTACCCGCGCCGGAATGACCGGTTAAAAAGGCCATTTCTCCTTGCGCTAAAGTAAATGTTATATTTTGTAAAGCTGGTTTACCACCCGAATAAACTTTACTAACGCGTTGAAATTGGATCATGATTTATCTCTATTCTTCCGTTTCGTCAAATAGGGCATTAATAAAATCATCAGCAATAAAAGGTCTTAAATCTTCAATTTTTTCACCTACGCCGATATAGCGGATCGGAATATTAAATTGATCAGCTATGCTAAATATAATGCCACCTTTTGCGGTACCATCTAACTTAGTTAATGTCATCCCTGTTACACCGACAGCTTCATTAAATAATTTCGTTTGACTAATGGCATTTTGACCAGTTCCAGCATCAATAGTTAGCATAATTTCGTGTGGCGCAGTTTCATCTTGCTTTTTAATTACTCTGACTATTTTTTTCAATTCGTCCATTAAATGAGATTTATTTTGCAAACGACCAGCAGTATCTGCAATTAAAACATCGATATTTTTTGCTTTTGCAGCCTGAATAGCATCGAAAATTACCGATGCAGAGTCAGCATTAATATGCTGAGCAATAACAGGAATGTTATTACGTTCACCCCAGACTTGCAATTGTTCAACCGCGGCAGCACGAAAGGTATCGCCAGCGGCAAGCATCACTGATTTGCCTTGTTGTTGAAATTGACGTGCTAATTTACCAATGGTTGTCGTTTTCCCAACACCATTGACGCCAACCATCAAAATTACAAAAGGTTTATGACTTTCTATATTAAGTGGTTGCTGAGCACCATCTAAAATAGATTTCATTTCATTTTTTAATAGATCATGTAATGCATCCGCATCTTTTAATTCTTTTCTTGAAGCTTGTTGTGTTAACGAACTAATCAATCTTTGTGTGGTATCGAAACCGACATCAGCAATGATCAACTGTTCTTCTAATTCTTCAAACAACTCATCATCGATCTTTTTGCCTTTAAATAAGCTTAGAAAACCAGATCCAATATTTTGTTTAGTTTTAAAAAGACCTTTCTTTAAACGAGAAAAAAAACCTTCTTTCTTTTGTTCAACCATAAATAATCTATCCTACGATCAATATTAATGATCATTTTATCTTATTTTACAATAAAGCCCAAAGGATTCGATCAAAGAGAATCATATAATTGATCCTTTTGATCTTTCAAAAAATATAATTCTTTTAGAATTGTCTGTTAAATGAGGTTAGCGGAGATAAAGATCACCAATAGCAATCGAACGCCATTCGCCTAACGGTAACTGATGAGTGAATAAATTATATTTGCCAATCTGAACACGAACTAAGCGTAAACACGGGAATCCAACCGCAGCACACATTCTTCTAACCTGTCGATTTTTTCCTTCTGTTATGGTAATACTTATCCATGAAGTAGGAATAGTTTTGCGTTCTCTAATAGGGGGTATTCGTTGCCATAAATTAGTTGGCTCTGCAAGTGATATCACGATTGCTGGAGCAGTATGAAACTCTTTCAATTGCACACCACTAGTTAATTTATCTATGGCTTGTCGATTTATTAATCCTTCTACCTGCACCCAATAAGTTTTAGGTAATTTAAATTTTGGTGAGCTAATTTTTGCTTGTAGTTTACCGTCATTAGTAAGCAGCAATAAACCTTCACTATCGGTGTCTAAACGACCAGCAGGGTAAAAACCAGGTAAAGCCATATAATCTTTTAATGTTTGATATTTTTCATGTGCAGAAAATTGTGTCACAACATTAAACGGTTTATTAAAAGCGATTAATGAATTCATCTCACCCTCAGAAGAATTTTTAACTATTCTTAGAATGCAAAAAAGCCCAGCATTGCTGCTGGGCTCGTATATTTAAAAGTCTGGCGGCACCCTACTCTCACATGGGTAATACCCACACTACCATCGGCACTACGGCGTTTCACTTCTGAGTTCGGCATGGGGTCAGGTGGGACCACCGCGCTATTACCGCCAGACATATTCTGTCTTCTCTTCTCTCAATTGCTGTGCATTATCTCATATCCACAACAATCCCTCAATCCGGAACAAACTGTTCGAGTATCTATTAATCTATCTCTACCTTCGCGTATCCAAAACAACTCCGAGTTGTAAGGTTAAGACTCTCGGTTCATTAGTATCAGTTAGCTCAATGTATCACTACACTTACACACCTGACCTATCTACGTCTTAGTCTCAAACGGACCTTACTGATTCTCATCAGGGAAAACTCATCTCGAGGCTAGTTTCGTACTTAGATGCTTTCAGCACTTATCTATTCCGCACGTAGCTACCGGGCAATGCAATTGGCATCACAACCCGTACACCAGCGGTGCGTTCACTTCGGTCCTCTCGTACTAGAAGCAAACCCTCTCAATTTTCCTACGCCCATGGCAGATAGGGACCGAACTGTCTCACGACGTTCTAAACCCAGCTCGCGTACCACTTTAAACGGCGAACAGCCGTACCCTTGGGACCTACTTCAGCCCCAGGATGTGATGAGCCGACATCGAGGTGCCAAACACCGCCGTCGATATGAACTCTTGGGCGGTATCAGCCTGTTATCCCCGGAGTACCTTTTATCCGTTGAGCGATGGCCCTTCCATTCAGAACCACCGGATCACTATGACCTACTTTCGTACCTGCTCGAGCCGTCACTCTCGCAGTCAAGCTAGCTTTTGCCATTGCACTAACCTCCTGATGTCCGACCAGGATTAGCTAACCTTCGTGCTCCTCCGTTACTCTTTGGGAGGAGACCGCCCCAGTCAAACTACCCACCAGACAGTGTCCCTTACCTCGATTCAGAAGTATAGGTTAGAACATCAAACATTAAAGGGTGGTATTTCAAGGTTGACTCCACACACACTGGCGTGCATGCTTCTTAGTCTCCCACCTATCCTACACATTAAGGCTCAATGTTCACTGTCAAGCTATAGTAAAGGTTCACGGGGTCTTTCCGTCTTGCCACGGGTACACCGCATCTTCACGGCAAGTTCAATTTCACTGAGTCTCGGGTGGAGACAGCCTGGCCATCATTACGCCATTCGTGCAGGTCGGAACTTACCCGACAAGGAATTTCGCTACCTTAGGACCGTTATAGTTACGGCCGCCGTTTACTGGGGCTTCGATCAAGAGCTTCTGCTTACGCATAACCCCATCAATTAACCTTCCAGCACCGGGCAGGCGTCACACCGTATACGTCCACTTTCGTGTTTGCACAGTGCTGTGTTTTTATTAAACAGTTGCAGCCAGCTGGTATCTTCGACTGATTTCACCTCCATCCGCATGGGACTTCAATTACCATCAGCGTGCCTTCTCCCGAAGTTACGGCACCATTTTGCCTAGTTCCTTCACCCGAGTTCTCTCAAGCGCCTTAGTATTCTCTACCTGACCACCTGTGTCGGTTTCGGGTACGATTAACTATAACCTGAAGCTTAGAGGATTTTCCTGGAAGCAGGGCATCAATTACTTCAGCACCTTAGTGCCTCGTCATCACGCCTCAGAGTTTCAGTGACCGGATTTGCCTAATCACACCCCTACACGCTTAACCCACCATCCAATAGGTGGTAAACCTAGCCTTCTTCGTCCCCCCATCGCAGTTATAGCCAGTACGGGAATATTAACCCGTTTCCCATCAGATACGCCCTTCGGCCTCTCCTTAGGGGTCGACTCACCCTGCCCCGATTAACGTTGGACAGGAACCCTTGGTCTTCCGGCGAGCGGGCTTTTCACCCGCTTTATCGTTACTTATGTCAGCATTCGCACTTCTGATACCTCCAGCACACCTCACAGTGCACCTTCTACGGCTTACAGAACGCTCCCCTACCCAACGTATTTACATACGCTGCCGCAGCTTCGGTGCATAGTTTTAGCCCCGTTACATCTTCCGCGCAGGCCGACTCGACTAGTGAGCTATTACGCTTTCTTTAAATGATGGCTGCTTCTAAGCCAACATCCTAGCTGTCTAAGCCTTCCCACTTCGTTTCCCACTTAACTATGACTTTGGGACCTTAGCTGGCGGTCTGGGTTGTTTCCCTCTTCACGACGAACGTTAGCACCCGCCGTGTGTCTCCCATGATTAAACTTGTCAGTATTCGGAGTTTGCATCGGGTTGGTAAGCCGGGATGGCCCCCTAGCCGAAACAGTGCTCTACCCCCAACAGTTACTCATGAGGCGCTACCTAAATAGCTTTCGGGGAGAACCAGCTATCTCCCGGTTTGATTGGCCTTTCACCCCCAGCCACAGGTCATCCGCTAATTTTTCAACATTAGTCGGTTCGGTCCTCCAGTTAGTGTTAACCAACCTTCAACCTGCCCATGGCTAGATCACCGGGTTTCGGGTCTATACCCTGCAACTTTACGCACAGTTAATACTCGGTTTCCCTTCGGCTCCCCTATTCGGTTAACCTTGCTACAGAATATAAGTCGCTGACCCATTATACAAAAGGTACGCAGTCACTATTACCCAACGGCAACAGCTCCCACTGATTGTACGTACACGGTTTCAGGTTCTATTTCACTCCCCTCCCGGGGTTCTTTTCGCCTTTCCCTCACGGTACTGGTTCACTATCGGTCAATCAGGAGTATTTAGCCTTGGAGGATGGTCCCCCCATCTTCAGACAGGATATCACGTGTCCCGCCCTACTCTATAAGCTTCCACATAACGCATCTTCGTGTACGGGACTTTCACCCTCTATCGTGCGACTTTCCAGACGCTTCCACTAATACATTATGCTACCCGCTTGGGCTACTCCCCTTTCGCTCGCCGCTACTTAGGGAATCTCGGTTGATTTCTTTTCCTCGGGGTACTTAGATGTTTCAGTTCTCCCGGTTCGCCTCATCTGACTATGGATTCATCAGATGATAGTGTAGTCACCTACACTGGGTTTCCCCATTCGGACATCAACGGTTATAGCGCCTTTTATCGGCTTACCGTCGCTTTTCGCAGATTAACACGTCCTTCATCGCCTCTGATTGCCTAGGCATCCACCGTGTACGCTTAATTTCTTAACCTTACAACTCACAGTTGTCTTGGTTTTCATTACGCTTTTTTCTCTTTCTTATCTCAATCCAATATACTTTCATATATCAGCTTGCCATAAAAACGAGAACTCGTTTCTTTCAGCTTGTTCCTAATTGTTAAAGAGCTTTATCTTTCTATTCATTCGAATATCAAATAAATACAAACATAATTTTTTATAGATAAAAGAGATTTCTTTAATGGTGGAGCTAAGCGGGATCGAACCGCTGGCCTCCTGCGTGCAAGGCAGGCGCTCTCCCAGCTGAGCTATAGCCCCATTGTCTCACTTCATCAACCAATCAAGCCAACAATCAGCTTAAGCAGTCGAATTGGTGGGTCTGAGTGGACTTGAACCACCGACCTCACCCTTATCAGGGGTGCGCTCTAACCACCTGAGCTACAGACCCAATAAAGTGACTCTTTCTAAACAAACAATCTGTGTGAACACTTACGAGCACTTCGTAAGGAGGTGATCCAACCGCAGGTTCCCCTACGGTTACCTTGTTACGACTTCACCCCAGTCATGAATCACACCGTGGTAAACGCCCTCCCGAAGGTTAAGCTATCTACTTCTGGTGCAACCCACTCCCATGGTGTGACGGGCGGTGTGTACAAGGCCCGGGAACGTATTCACCGTGACATTCTGATTCACGATTACTAGCGATTCCGACTTCATGGAGTCGAGTTGCAGACTCCAATCCGGACTTAGACGTACTTTGTGAGGTCCGCTTGCTCTCGCGAGGTCGCCTCCCTTTGTATACGCCATTGTAGCACGTGTGTAGCCCTGGTCGTAAGGGCCATGATGACTTGACGTCGTCCCCACCTTCCTCCGCTTTATCAACGGCAGTCTCCTTTGAGTTCCCGGCCGAACCGCTGGCAACAAAGGATAAGGGTTGCGCTCGTTGCGGGACTTAACCCAACATTTCACAACACGAGCTGACGACAGCCATGCAGCACCTGTCTCACAGTTCCCGAAGGCACTCTCGCATCTCTGCAAGATTCTGTGGATGTCAAGACCAGGTAAGGTTCTTCGCGTTGCATCGAATTAAACCACATGCTCCACCGCTTGTGCGGGCCCCCGTCAATTCATTTGAGTTTTAACCTTGCGGCCGTACTCCCCAGGCGGTCGATTTATCGCGTTAGCTTCGGAGCCCATCACTCAGGGCAACAAACTCCAAATCGACATCGTTTACAGCGTGGACTACCAGGGTATCTAATCCTGTTTGCTCCCCACGCTTTCGCATCTCAGCGTCAGTATCTGTCCAGAAGGCCGCCTTCGCCACCGGTATTCCTCCACATCTCTACGCATTTCACCGCTACACGTGGAATTCTACCTTCCTCTACAATACTCTAGTTAACCAGTTTTAAGTGCAATTCCTAGGTTGAGCCCAGGGCTTTCACACCTAACTTAATTATCCGCCTACATGCCCTTTACGCCCAGTCATTCCGATTAACGCTCGCACCCTCCGTATTACCGCGGCTGCTGGCACGGAGTTAGCCGGTGCTTCTTCTGTAATTAACGTCAATTGATGCACCTATTAGATACACCACCTTCCTCATTACCGAAAGTACTTTACAACCCGAAGGCCTTCTTCATACACGCGGCATGGCTGCATCAGGGTTCCCCCCATTGTGCAATATTCCCCACTGCTGCCTCCCGTAGGAGTCTGGACCGTGTCTCAGTTCCAGTGTGGCTGGTCATCCTCTCAGACCAGCTAGAGATCGTCGCCTTGGTAAGCCTTTACCCTACCAACTAGCTAATCCCATATGGGTTCATCAAATGGCGCATGGCCCGAAAGTCCCATGCTTTGGTTTCTCAACATTATGCGGTATTAGCAGTCGTTTCCAACTGTTGTCCCCCTCCATTCGGCAGATCCCCATACCTTACTCACCCGTCCGCCACTCGTCATCAAGTGCAGGCACTCATGTTACCGTTCGACTTGCATGTGTTAAGCCTGCCGCCAGCGTTCAATCTGAGCCATGATCAAACTCTTCAATTTAAAGTTTGATGCTCAATAACTGTCTCTGACATATTCAAATGAATCTTCAGTGTCACTTATCAAGACTTAATTTTTTGAGTCCGTAGACTTTTAATTTTTCGTCTCGCAAGTGCCCACACAGATTGTCTGTTTCTTCTTTTTAAAGAGCTGACAGCGTTTTAATTTACTTCACAATTGCTTGTTTTAGTTTGCTGTCTCAAGGGTTGCGTATGTTACGCATTTCACTTGCCTACGTCAACCCCTATTTTACAAAATTTGCTTTTTTTTCTTCAACCGATTGCTTTTTAATCAAAAAGGCTATTTAAAAGGTTATTTTTAGCTGTTTAATAGCATTAACAGCCTTTTCAACCGCTTTTTCTACAGTTGGTGCTTTAGCTAATACAACCCCCATTCTTCTTATACCTTTTACTTCAGGTTTACCAAATAAACGTAGATCAGTGCCTGCTTCACTTAGTACTTTATCTAAATTCGAGAATGTAACCTTGTCAGAATCACCATTTGCAATTAATACCGCTGATGCACTAGCACCATATTGTTCTATTAAAGGTATAGGTAACCCTAAAATCGCTCTAGCATGTAATGCAAACTCAGAAAGATTTTGTGATATTAATGTTACGATGCCGGTATCATGTGGTCGCGGAGATACTTCGCTAAACCAGACTTGATCACCTTTAACAAACAATTCAACGCCAAATAATCCATAACCACCTAAAGCTTCGGTTATTTTGGTAGCAATATCTTTCGCTAAAGACAATGCATTAGATGACATTGGCTGAGGTTGCCATGATTCTCGATAATCACCATTTTCTTGCCGATGACCAATAGGCTGGCAATATGAAACACCACTAATATGTCTAACGGTTAATAACGTTATTTCATAATCGAAGTCAACAAAGCCTTCAATAATAACTTTACCACTTCCGGCACGACCGCCTTCTTGAGCATATTTCCATGAAGATTCAATATCAGCTTCACTTCTTAATAAAGATTGCCCTTTACCAGAAGAGCTCATAACCGGTTTAACTAAGCAAGGAAAACCGATTTCCTTAACCGCAAGTTTATATTCGCTTTCAGTTGCAGCAAACCGATATGGAGAGGTTGGTAATTTAAGTTCTTCAGCAGCAAGACGACGAATACCTTCACGACTCATGGTTAATTGCGTCGCTTTAGCGGTAGGGATAACAGTAAAACCTTCTTTTTCTAATTCTACTAGGGTGTCAGTAGCAATTGCTTCTATTTCAGGAACAATATAATCCGGCTTTTCTACTTCAATTATTTTTCTTAGCTCATTTCCATCTAGCATATTAATAATATGACAACGATGGGCTACTTGCATAGCAGGTGCATTAGCATAACGATCAACAGCAATAACTTCACAGCCAAAACGCTGCAATTCAATAACAACTTCTTTGGCTAATTCACCTGCACCACAGAGTAATACTTTTGTTGCACTAGGTGATAACGGTGTCCCTATTTTTGCCATAATATCCTCTTATAGGTTTAAATCATTATACTTTATTAATAAGCTTAAAATAAAAAAATCGGGATAGTTTTCCCGATTTTTCTTAATTTAAAATTATACTGAATATGGATCACGTAGAATCATAGTTTCACTTCGATCTGGTCCAGTTGATATAATGTCAATTGGTGTTTCAGTTAATTCTTCAATTCGCTTAATATAAGCTTTAGCTGCAGGTGGCAATGCGTCATAACTTTTGACACCAAAAGTTGATTCACTCCAGCCAGGCATTGTTTCATATACTGGTTTGACTAAACTCCAATCTTCAGCGGCAGCCGGTGCATTTTTAATCACATCACCATTTGGTAAATGATAACCAACACAAATTTTTACCTCTTTAAGACCATCTAAAACATCAAGCTTAGTTAAACAGAAGCCTGAAACTGAATTAAGTTGTACCGCTTTGCGTACCGCAACAGCATCAAGCCATCCAGTACGGCGACGACGACCGGTGGTTGCCCCAAATTCATTACCTTGTTTACAAAGATATTCACCTACATCATCAAATAATTCCGTTGGGAAAGGGCCGGCACCAACACGAGTTGAATAAGCTTTAACAATACCTAATACATAACCAACATAACGAGGCCCAAAACCTGAACCTGTTGCTACACCACCAGCAGTGGTATTTGAAGAAGTAACAAAAGGATAAGTACCATGATCGATATCAAGCAAAGTACCTTGTGCACCTTCAAACATGATTCTTTCGCCTTTTTTACGAGCATCTTCTAAAAGAGTCGGAATATCGGCAATCATCGCCACTAAAATATCGGCAATCGATAAAGTTTCATCAAGAACTTTCTGATAATCAACAGCTTCTGATTTGTAGTAATTAACTAATTGGAAGTTATGATACTCCATGACTTCCTTCAATTTTTCAGCAAATGCTTGGCGATCACGTAAATCACCAACACGTAATCCACGACGAGCCACTTTGTCTTCATATGCAGGACCAATACCACGACCAGTGGTACCAATTGCCTTATCACCACGAGCTTTTTCTCGGGCTTGGTCTAATGCTATATGATAAGGCAAAATTAAAGGACATGATTCTGAAATAAGAAGTCTCTCTTTAACCGGAATACCATTATCCTCTAGCTCTTTCATCTCTTTCATAAGTGCATCTGGGCAAAGCACAACACCATTAGCAATGATACTAATAACATCATTACGCAAAATACCCGATGGAATCAAATGTAATACTGTTTTTTCACCATTAATAACTAAGGTATGACCAGCATTATGTCCACCTTGATAACGTACTACATATTTTGCTTTTTCTGTGAGTAAATCAACAACTTTACCTTTGCCTTCATCACCCCATTGTGTACCTAGCACGACAACATTATTACTCATAGTTTATTTACTCATTGTATTATTTGTTAGACTTTAGTTTCATGTATTGAAAAAATTCACTATCAGGACTAATGACCATAACATCATTACCTGTAAAGCTTTGTTCATAAGCTTTTAAGCTGCGAATAAAGCTGAAAAACTCAATATCTTTACCAAAAGCATCTGCATAAAGTTTAGCTGCATTTGCATCACCTTCACCACGAATAGAACGAGCTTGGCGCTCTGCTTCTGATATAATTTTAGTTTTCTCAAATGTAGCTTCTGCTCTTATTTCTTCGGCCGTTTTTTTGCCTTCATAACGCTTTTCACGAGCTATAACACCACGTTCAGCTCGCATGTTAGCATAAATTGATTCTGATACTTCAGCAGGGAAATTAATTTGTTTGATTCGAACATCAATCACAACTACCCCGAAAGCCCTTAAACTGGTTTTACTATTTTCAGGATCTTTTTTCGCATCAGTGACTAATTTATCAATAGGTAAATTTTCGTCAACATCTTGAAGTGAGCCATTTAATGCATCTTTAACACTTGTCATCAACGAATTTCTTGATTTAGTATCAGCGTTAGAATCATTAATGATATCTCGGTTACTTAATTTACCAATTTCAGAACGCAAACGGCCATTTAAACGAGCCAAGATTAAGTCATTGACATCATTACCACCAGCAATAGTTTCATAATAGCGATTAAAATCAACAATTTTCCATTGCACAAAATAGTCAACAATTAACTCTTTCTTTTGAACATTAAAAAAGCGCTTTTCATTATTATTATTTGAACTATTAGTAGTTTGTATTTTAGCGTCAATGGTTTTAATACTATCAACCAGTGGCATTTTAAAATGCAAACCAGGTTCTGATAACCCAATAATCTTATTAAAACGTAAAACAACACCGCGCGTGCCTTCCTCAATAACATAAACACTTGAATAAAGCCCAACAATTAAAAATAAAACTATAGGAATCAATAATTTTCGCATCTTTTTTCTCCTTATCGCCCCATAGTTCGTGTACTACGTTTAATAGAACTGTTATTATCAGTTGGTCGGTTTTGTGCTTCATTATTATTTTGAGATGCACTACCAACTTCCTCTGGTGTAGTGGTTGGTGGAGTTATATAATCACTATCTAAATTTGAGACGTTAGCTGATTCAGGTGATTGTTCGCTTTTATTTTTCATTAATTGCTCTAACGGTAATACTAATAAATTACCACTCTTATCATTAACAATAACTTTTTGGGTTTTAGTTAATACTTTTTCCATCGTTTCAATATATAAACGATCTTTAGTAATTTCAGGCGCGGCTTTATATTGCGGTAATAATTTTTCAAATCGTGCAACATCACCAACAGCCTCTAATTCAACTTTGACTTTATAAGCATTTGCATCAGCTAAAATAGTGGCAGAACGACCTTCGGCTTGCTGAACTAACTGAACTTTATCGGCTTTAGCTTGTTTTATTTCTCGTTCACTATCATTTTGAGCTCGAATAGCATCAGCGTAAGCATCTTGTACTTCCACTGGAGGACGAGCTACTTGGAAGTTAAGATCAACAATAGTAATGCCCATATCATAATGAGAAATAACATTGATAAGTTCTTCTTTAGTACTGTTCTCTAAAACTGAACGTCCATCTGAAATAATTGCATCAATATTAGAACTCCCAATAGATGTTCTAAGCGCACTATCTGCGGCTTGGCGTAAACTATCCTCAACATTAGTTACATTAAATAAATACTTGATAGGATCGCCGATTCGATATTGTACATTCATTTCAACAAAAACTAAGTTTTCACCTTTATCATTAGTAGTAATGATATCGCCATGCACATTAAAATTATAAGTACCTTGAGTATCGACTTTATAAACTGTATCAATAAATGATGGATTCCAATTTAAGCCTGGTTGGATAATTTCTGGTTGGACTTGCCCAAAACGAGTTATTACACCTCGTTGATTTTGGTTAATGGTATAAAAACCACTTACTCCCCAAATTAGGATAAGCACAAAAATCACAGACATAATGATTTTTGAGAAACTCATCGGCAGTTTAATATCTGAAGAACCTCGATTATTTCCTGAATTCCCTTTTTTTAAGAGATCCTTGATTTGATCGAGTAACCCTCCCGACGAAGAATTGGAAGGTTTTTTGTTATTTCCCCATGGGTCGTTATCTTGTCCGTTATTTCCGGGCTGATTCCACGCCATATTTTATATGCTCCATTTAACAATTAGTTGTTATTCGCGTATTGATTAAGTATAACAGATCTGGCTCTTGTTTACAGAGGCGATTCCATTCAATTAGAGGTATTCTTATATTTAGACGAAAACTTCCGTCTTCTTCAATAACTTCATTTTCCACCGCATTTAAGTTATATAACCTGCCTCTCAGCTTAGCTAAATAGGGAGGTAAGTTTAATTGACAAACTTGAATTTGCCCTGCAAGTCTCTCTTTTAATGCGGTAAATAAGAGGTTTAATCCTAAACTATCTTGAGCTGAAATCCAAACCCGAATTGGTACTCCATTCTCATCCCGATCAATACTTGGCTGCTTACCTTCTATTAAATCAATTTTATTCATTACTAACAAAGTAGGAATATTATGTGCATCAATTTCCAGTAAAACTTCATCAACAGCTTGAATATTATCTAATAAATTAGGATCAGAAGCATCAACGACATGTAATAGCAACGATGCTTCTTGTGTTTCAAGTAAAGTGGCTTTAAAAGCAGCAATAAGATCATGAGGTAAATGACGAATAAATCCGACGGTATCTGCTAAAACAACTTCCCCAACATCTTCAACATTAATTCGTCTTAAAGTCGGATCAAGAGTTGCGAACAATTGATCTGCAGCATAAACTTCAGCATTAGTTAGCGCATTAAATAGTGTCGATTTACCCGCATTGGTATAGCCAACTAGCGATACTGTTGATAAATCTGCCTTTTGTCTAGATTGACGATTTTGGTTGCGTTGTTTTTCAACTTTCGTAAGTCTTGATAAGATTAACTGAATACGATGAC
Source organism: Gilliamella sp. LMG 34361 (assembly GCF_984569075.1). NCBI lineage: Bacteria > Pseudomonadati > Pseudomonadota > Gammaproteobacteria > Orbales > Orbaceae > Gilliamella > Gilliamella sp. LMG 34361. Next base: position 251,113 of record NZ_OZ474903.1, read on the forward strand.
GAATTAATCGTCTATCGGTTTCTAGCTGAGTTTCCCCAGGACCTCGTAAGCCTATACCACCTTTTTGACGTTCTAAGTGAGTCCAACCTCGAACTAAACGTGTTGACAGATATTGTAATTGCGCTAATTCAACTTGCAACTTACCTTCATGGGTTCGAGCACGTTGAGCAAAAATATCCAGAATCAATCCTGTTCTATCCACTACACGACATTCACATAGTTGTTCTAAATTTCGTTCTTGAGTTGGGGTTAAGGTATGATTGACTAGAATAACTGAAGCATTCAGTTCTTTTACTTTATCGGCAATTTCTAACGCTTTTCCTTCACCAATAAAATATTTAGCTTGCGGAGACTTTCTTGAGGTTGTCACAACATCGAGAATTTCAATTTGAGCAGAAGAAACAAGTACTTCAAACTCTTTTAAATCCTCGATATCGTTTTCTTGAGGGAAGAATACATGGACTAATAAGGCAGCCTCGCCACCTTTATATCGCTCAAACAATCACATTCTCCACTCAAATAATTAGCTTTCGCTTTCCTCTTCAGATTGAGATACCAATCCAGAAATTGGTCTTGAAGGTACCACTGTTGAGATTGCATGCTTATACACCATTTGGCTAACAGTATTTTTTAATAAAATAACAAACTGATCAAATGACTCAATTTGCCCTTGTAATTTAATACCATTAACTAAATAGATTGATACTGGAATATGCTCGCGACGAAGCAAATTTAAATAAGGATCTTGTAATGACTGCCCTTTTGACATGAGTTTATCCTTTAAGATGAAATAAAAATATAAAGATAAAATAAATTTGCAATCATCATAATAATTTAGCTGATTGCAACATAAAATACTTATGTAGTGCTTATCAAAATAACATAAAAAACCCAGCTCTTAAACTAATCAACGGCAATTTATGCACAAATAACTAAAAATTTAATAATTTAACGAAATTTATACAAACAAGCAACCTTAAGCATTAAAATAAGCTGAAAGTTATTTTAGGAATGAAAAACTTTAGTCTATTATTATAACCAATAGAAAAAATATCAAAAGCTATTACTACAATTTATAACTTATAAAATCTGATCAAAAACTGATTCCATATTATCATTATTTATCCAAGTTATCGATTGTTTCCAACCTCTAAGCCAAGTAATTTGCCGTTTTGCTAATTGGCGAGTTGCACAAATTCCTTTGAAAACCATTTCATCATAACTGGTATCGCCATTTAAATACTCCCACATTTGACGATACCCAACACAACGAATGGAAGGTAGATTCAAATGAAGATCGGCTCGCTGCATAAGCTTCTTCACTTCATCTTCAAAACCTTGATCTAACATTTGTAAAAAGCGTCGCTCAATACGTTGGTGCAATTCGGCTCTATCTTCCGGCATAATGGCTAATTGTATTATATCATAAGGTAGTACTTCACCACTTTGTTGAGTTAATTCGGTTAAACTTTTGCCAGAAATAAGATAAACCTCTAATGCTCGATTAAGACGTTGTGGATCATTAGGGTGGATTCGCTCAGCTGACACAGGATCAACCTTTTTTAACTCTTCATGAATCGCTTGCCAACCTAATCTATTGGCTTTTTCCTCGATTTGTTGGCGAATATCACTATTGGCAGCCGGTAACGGCGAAAGCCCCTCAATTAACGCTTTAAAATATAACATTGTTCCACCAACTAATAATGGTATTCGATCATTAATTAACGATTTTTCAATTTCTACAATGGCATCATGCCGAAAATTAGCCGCAGAATAACTCTCTGCTGGATCACAAATATCAATGAGTTTATGTGGGTATTTCAGTTGTTCTTCTTTCGTTGGCTTAGCACTGCCAATATCCATACCTCGATAAATAAGTGCTGAATCAACACTGATAATATCAATTGGATATTTGTCATAAAGGGCCATCGCAAAAGCGGTTTTACCCGATGCCGTTGGCCCCATTAACGAAATAACTTTTGGTTTATTCATGATAAAATTGATTGTGAAAACGATTTAAGATCAATCGGATATAAAAAAATATCTTGCTGTAATAAATTATTATCTATCTGCTCCAATTGCGCTAATAACTCAATAGTTTTGGCTATACTCCAATTTTCAGCATAATTATCGTCACCATTTTCAACTAACCAGGTTGCGATTTGCGTCGGGTCAAGTACATCTTTGCCTGATGATAAAAGCAACACAATTAACATGGGTAATAATTTTTGCCAATTTGTGGTTCGTAACATTTTCGGTACATTATGCAAATGTAGTTTGGCTTTATCAATATAAAAATCAAAACCTAAAAACTTCAATTGCTCTTGATAATCATTTAATGCTTTTTGTTCTTTCTTGTTAACTAAAATTGTTAAAGGAATAAGTAATTTTTCAGACTCATGAGATAATAATTTAATGGCATTCACTTTTTGTTGAGCAACCGACAACTTCATCAAAACAAAGTGTTGTTGATTATTTTCAGTCTTCTCAAGTAAAGCTATATCAGGTTGAATGACCGTTAATACTCGACCAAATTGTATTAATGACGAACTATCAACTTGCTGATGCAGTGTTTGTAATGGTACATTTCGTTTAGGAAACAACCCCTCAATAACCGCCTGTTGTGGCGCGGTTATTGAACTATCCTCATCAGCTAATTCAAGTGATTTTAAAAGCGTTTTTTCGATTGAATCTTTTAGCTTTGTATCAACCAACTTGCCATAAAGTGCATTTTCTTTAACATGGTTAGTTGGTTTTTTAGGTAATTCGCTAGTTGGTGAATAAATTTTATGCTCAGCGTGTTTTTTTTGATTAAAAATATTCTCACCAGCAGCTTGTCGATTAGGAATCATTACCGTTTTTTCTTCATCCGCAAGTTGTTGGCTAGATTCAAGAGCCATTACAATGGCTTGATATACAAAGTCATGAACTAATCTTGCTTCATGAAAACGCACTTCATGCTTAGCAGGATGAACATTTACATCGACTTGTTTAGGGTCAATCTGTAAAAAAACCACATAACTCTGTTGTTCATTGGTTCGGCTACTATAAGCTTGACGCAAAGCATGATTGATTAATTTATCTTTTATTACTCGACCATTAACATAAAAATATTGTAGTTCACTCACTTCACTACTACTAACCCACCCTTGGATTAGCAAATCATTATGCTGCCAATCTAATTTTATTGCTTTTTGAACAAATGCACGACCACAAACTAATTCAACCCGTTTTTCAAGTGGGGATTGACGATACTGTTTGACGAGTTTGCCATTATGCTGCAAATTAAAAGTGACGTCAGGGCGAGCAAGGGCAATACGTCGAACAAATTCCTCGATATGCATAAACTCTGTTTTATCGGTCTTGAGGAAGCGACGTCTAGCTGGTGTGTTATAAAATAGATCAAGAACTTCAACAGTCGTTCCAACCGGGTGCGCGGCTGGCTTAATCGTTGGTTTCATATCTCGACCTTCAGCATAAACTTGCCATGCTTCAGATTGATCGGCAGTGCGAGAAGTTAGCGTTAACCGAGCAACAGAGCTAATACTTGCTAGCGCTTCACCACGAAAGCCTAAGCTCATTATGCTATCTAAATCATCTAATGTATTAATTTTGCTCGTTGCATGGCGAGCTAAAGCTAATGCTAATTCAGCTTTAGCAATACCACTACCATTATCGCGAATACGGATTAATTTACTACCACCTTGTTCAACATCAATATCAATTTGAGAACTACCAGCATCAAGACTGTTTTCAACTAACTCTTTGATCACCGAAACCGGCCGTTCTACCACTTCACCAGCAGCGATTTGGTTAGCTAATTGAGGTGATAGAATATGAATTGCCATTAATGATGCTCCCCAAATTTAGGATTCTGTCTGACATAATTTTTTATACCTTGATAAATCAATTTAGCAATTTTATCTTGATGGGCATTACTTGCTAACAAACTTTCTTCAGTTTCATTAGTAATAAATCCAACTTCGATTAATATCGAAGGAATATCAGGTGAGCGCAATACACCCAAACTTGCATGTTCAGGTCTATTCTTATGCAATTTAATAACTCCTTTCATCTCTTTTAATACCTGAGTTGCTAATTCATAACCAACTCGCTGAGAATAAGAAAATTGTAAATCTAAAACCGCCTGACTCAAATTCTGATCATGATCATCACTTAATGCATCACCCGCACCACCTAATAATTGCGATTGCTTTTCATCTTGTTCCAACCAGCGACCCAATTCTGTATCGGCTCGCTTAGTTGATAATACCCAAACTGATGCGCCAGACGCACTACGATTAGGTGCGGCATCAGCATGGATAGAAATTAGTAAGTTTGCTTTATTTTTACGAGCAATATCTGAGCGCTGATGAACAGAAATAAAATTGTCCGTACTACGAGTTAATACTCCCTTAAAATTAGGATCTTTATTTAATAAATTAGTTAACTTTTTCGCTATTGAAATAGTGACATTCTTTTCATATAACTTAGTTTTACCAACTGCACCCGAATCCTTACCGCCATGGCCGGCATCAACGGCAATGACAACTTTCGATGCATAAACTGAGTTACATAGCATTAATAATATAAAAAAAGTAAGTATTTTCTTCATAGTTTTTCTGCTAATTTTTTATTGTAATTGGTTAATAATAGCTTGCCCTTTTTCACTATTTACTTGCACACAAACAGTACGTTCAAGCGCTAAATAAGCCAAATGAATTTCAATATCGGCAGTGGGCAAAATACCTTTAGCCTGCATAGGCCACTCAATCAAACAAATTGATTTCGAAGAAAAATATTCACGAATTCCCATAAATTCTAACTCTTCTGGATCACCAAGGCGATATAAATCAAAATGATAAACGAAAAATGTATCAAATTGATAAGGTTCAACTAAAGTATAAGTTGGACTTTTAACATTGCCAACATGGCCTAATTGTTGCAAAAAACCACGACTAAACGTGGTTTTACCCGCACCAAGATCACCTATCAAATAAATGACTATTGCATTATCATGATTTGACAAATAATTTAAACACTGTGTTGCCAATTGTTTACCAAACAAAATTGTCTCTTGTTCATTGGCTAAAATAATTGGTTTCATAATGAATTCTTTGCTCAATAAATAGTCCTTATTATATACTAATAACCATTAAAGATGTACCAACTAAGATTAACTTGAATTTTTGTCAAAAAAAGTTGAGGAACGGTGTTTTTGAGGGTTAATTTAAGGGTAAAAAGGGAAAAATGTTACATACCATCGCAACAGCTAATCAATCAACAATCGATCCAAAGCTTATTTCAGCACAAGACGCAGTGCTATTTTGGCAAAATGGCGTAATTATAGCCTGCCAAAATAACCCTATATTAAATGCGATTTTGCAAAATTCGCAAAATTGTTATGTGCTTGATAATGATATTAACGCTCGTGGTTTAGGCGAACTAATCGATTCACGAGTCAAGATTATTAATATGCGACAGGTTGTTGATTTAACCGTTAACTATTTTCCTCAAATGAATTGGGAGTAATTTGGCGGATTATCTCAAACCAATACCTATTACCATTTTCATCATCGTCAATTTGCAAATAGGCCGACCTCAGTTTAATATAATTTTTAACAATAGTTGGTGAACAGACAAATTTGATGGCAAACTTATTAACTCAATTAGAAATCAATCAATTATTAAAAAAAGGTGAAGTCGTTGCTTATCCAACTGAAGCCGTTTTTGGTATAGGTTGTGATCCTGACAATGAATCAGCTGTGTATAAACTATTAAATCTAAAACAACGTTCAGTTGATAAAGGCTTAATTTTAATTGCCAGTCATTATCAACAATTAATCCCTTATATTGATCGATCGGTAGTTACGAAAGAACAAATACAAATGGCTTTTAACAGTTGGCCAGGACCCAACACATGGGTTTTTCCCAAAAATGTTAACACTCCATATTTTTTGAGCGGAAAACATCATTCGATTGCCGTTCGAGTTACCGATCATCCCTTAGTATGTCAACTTTGTGACTTATTTGGTAAACCATTAGTTTCGACCAGTGCAAACCTTTCTGGTCATCCATCTTGTAAAACAGCAATTGAAGTAGCTAACCAATTTGGTAAGAGTTTTCCAATTTTAGATGGTAAAACTGGAAAGCGCTTACAACCATCAATCATTCGCGATGTCCAAACTGGTACAATCATTCGGCAAGGATAATATTATGCAAAATTTATATATAGGCGTAATGTCAGGTACCAGTATGGATGGTGTTGATATTGCATTAGTTGATATCACTGATGGAATCATTACTTCAATTGCTAGTGATTGTTATCCAATGCCAACCGAAATTAAAACCCAATTATTAATGCTTTGTAATAGTAAACAAACTACATTACAAGATTTGGGTGAGCTTGATCATCAACTTGGTATGCTTTATGCAAAAAGCATCAATCAGTTTATAAAGCAAAATCATATTGATAAAAAACAAATTAACGCTATTGGTTGCCATGGGCAAACCATTTATCATTCACCCAATGGTGATAATCCTTTTACTATGCAAATTGGCGATGCCAATATTATTGCAGCTCAAACAGGCATTACAACCATTGCCGACTTTCGTCGTAAAGATATGGCTTATGGAGGTCAAGGTGCACCATTAGTACCCGCTTTTCATAAAGCAATATTCTTAAATCCAGCAATTAACTGTGTTGTTTTAAATATTGGCGGAATCAGTAATATTTCAGTTTTAATTCCTGATCAACCGGTAATTGGTTATGACACAGGGCCTGGTAATGTTTTACTTGATAGTTGGATAAATAAAAATCTAGCAAAAAATTACGATAAAGATGGTTTATGGGCCAAATCAGGAAAAGTAAATCAAACCTTATTAAGTACGTTATTATGTAATGAAGATTATTTCCAGCTACCAGCGCCCAAAAGCACCGGTAGGGAACTATTTAATTTAACTTGGTTAACTCAAAAATTAACTGACTTTGCTTTAAGTGCCGAAGATATTCAAGCAACATTGGTTGAATTTACTGCTACCACAATTGCCCATGAGATTAATAAATTATCAATAAAAATGCATTTACCATGTCAATTGTTAGTCTGTGGAGGTGGCGCAAAAAACCCACTCATTATGGAACGCTTATCAGTATTATTACCCAAATGGCAAGTTTTAACGACTGATGTTAAAGGGGTGAACAGTGATGATATGGAAGCGATTGCTTTTGCTTGGCTTGCTTATTGTAGAATGAATAATATTCCATCCAATATCCCAGAAGTAACCGGCGCAAACCAAGCAGTAAGCTTAGGGGTTATTTACCAATAATAACCTTTAATCTGATGATTTTGATTGCTTATTATAACCAATTAATTCAGATATTTTATCGGCAGCTTGACTAATTTCTCCGACAAGTTTAGCTTCATCTTCGGCTGTGCTACATCTAAAAATAGAAGTTGATAAGCTTAAGGCTGCAATAATGTTACCTAAACGATTATAAATTGGTACCGCAAAACAACGCAAACCAAGTTCTGATTCTTCATCATCTTTGCCATAACCTAAACGTTTAACTTCATCAAGTTCAGCAAAAAAAGCTTCTTTACTGGTAATGGTTTTAGGTGTGTATCGAACAAAATTAATGCCGTTTACTAAGCTTTTTTGACTTTCATCATCTAACCAAGCCAATAAAACCTTACCTAATCCACTTGCATGTACCGTCGCTTGATTACCGATTTTAGAGGTTAAGCAAAGACTATACTGTTCCGATGCCACTTTATTAATATAGATAATTTGGTCACCTTCACGAACGGCTAAATGGATCGTTTCTTTCGTTTTATCTCTTAGCTTTCTCATTTCTAAATCAGCAATAGCTAAGAAATTTTGGTGATAAAGCACACGGTTGCCTAAATCAAGCAATTTTAAATTAAGAGAATATTTATCTGAATCTTCTTCTTGATTGACATAACCTAATGATTTCATGGTTTGTAAAAAACGATAGGCAGTGCTTTTGGGCATCATTACTTTTTGGGATAATTCTGATATAGCAATGTCTTTAGATTCAGATAAAGCTTCTAAAATTCCGAAAACCTTTAAAACCGAAGCGACAGATTCTGGTGAGCTATCATTCATGATTAGCGCATCTCCTTACTAAAAAATAGTCATTATTCTATTATTAAATGATCACTTAGAACAAATAAAAACTATCGAAAGTATATCATAATTAATAATGAACTAGCTATTTTATAAAAAATCTAATCGTTGCGGAGTAAACATATCAAGCAAAACGCCAGCTTGTTTACAAACACAACCATGTTCAATATTAGGTTTTTTATATAATGTATCACCAGCGCGAACAATTTTAGTCTCGTCACCAATAGTAAATTCAAATTCACCAGATAAAACATAAGTAAGTTGTTCATGTGGATGATGATGCTTTGTACCAATAGCACCAGTTTCAAAATGAACTTCAACCGCCATCATATTACCATCATGAGCTAAAACTTTACGTTTAACTCCATTCCCTAAATCAATTAATTCAATATCTGAATTAAAACAGAACATGACATCACTCCTAAATTTATAAAATAAGATAATAAAAAAATCCCTTTATTTTATTATCTCTTAAATCATTTAATTTTTAATCTTAGTTTATTAAGGTTGTTTACCAATATAAGCTAAGATACCACCATCAACATAAAGAATATGGCCATTAACAAAATTTGAAGCTTCCGATGCTAAAAATACTGCTGCGCCCGCTAAATCATCAGGTGTACCCCAACGTCCTGCCGGTGTTTTAGCAATAATGAACTGATCAAATGGATGACGAGAACCATCTGCTTGTTTTTCACGTAATGGGGCAGTTTGCGGTGTTGCAATATAACCTGGGCCAATACCGTTACATTGAATATTGGCATGACCAAATTCTGAACAGATATTTTTGGTTAACATTTTTAAGCCGCCTTTAGCTGATGCGTATCCAACAACAGTTTCACGACCAAGCTCACTCATCATTGAACAAATGTTAATAATTTTACCGCTACCTTTTTTGATCATTGAAGGAAGCACCGCTTTTGCCATAATAAATTGACCTGTAAGGTCGATATCAATAATTTTTCGATAATCTGCAGCACTGGTCTCCAACATTGATTTACGTTGAATAATACCCGCATTGTTAACTAAAATATCAATTACACCATGTTCTTTTTCAATTTGGGCAATGGATTTTTCAACAGTAGCTTCATCTGTAATATCAAATAAATAGCCATGAGCATCAATGCCAGCGGCTTTATAAGCTTCAAGTCCTTTTTGTAAATTTTCAGGCACGACATCATTAAATACGATTTTCGCTCCTGCACCAGCTAACGATTTTGCTATTTCAAAGCCGATGCCATAAGAAGCGCCGGTTACCAGCGCTATTTTATTGTTGAGTGAAAATTTATTTAAAATCGACATAATTATATTCTCCGTTCTAGTTATGATAGACAAAACGGGTCTATCACATTTCTTCTAATATGTTAGCTGGCACTCTAGTTAAATAAAGTGCGGGTTCATCTTGTGCATCACATGAGTATAAAACGTATTTATTATCAGGCGAAAACGATGGATGAGGATGAGTAACTTGACGATCACCATCTAAAACTCGCCAAGTACTATTATGCTTAACCAGCTTATGCGCTGTTTTGGTCTTAGGTGCTAAAATATAAAGCCATGGATCATTCTCTATTTTATAACCACTAGTATCAATAACGTCAACTGGGCTTCCTGTCCCATCACCAATATAGAGCGTACCATCAAAATTACTCATTAAGTGAGAGCACGCTGGCATTTCCATGATCTCTTTATCTTCATTAGTTACTGGATTATAAAGGCGAATATAACGTTCTTGTTGACCTTTCATATAAGATACATAAGCTAATCCTGAACCATCTGGTACCCAAAATTCATGAGTACAACTTTCACCAGGTAAGTTATCATGCGCTTTACGCTCATTTTTACCATCACGATCGACTAACCAAATTCTGGCATCAACTAAATCATGAGGTCCTTCATGACAAAAAGCGATAGTATTATCATCAAAAGGTCTAAAGATTGGGTGACCTAACCATACATTTTGATCAATAACCGTTTTAGCTACGCCGGTTTCAATATCAATTTTGATTAAACGACAGTGCGGGTTTTTATCATAAAATGCTTTAAATATTGTCCAATCAGTAAGTGGCGTCCAATCTTTTTTATCAATCTCAATACCAACAATTTCGTTACAATCACTATTAGCAACCCATGTTCCATAACCAACCCATTCATCTGGAACAGTATAAACATTTTTTTCTTCTAACGTTTCAAGATTAACTTGTTGTAAGTTGCGTTCATTTTTAACGTAGTACAAAAATTTATCATCTGGTGATAAAAAGCCACCAAAAGTATTATCACCGGGTCCTTCAGTAAGTTGTTTTGCTGTTTGGTTTTCAATATCGAGTAAATAATAGTTGCGATTAGTATCAAATTCACCAGCAAAAAGTAGCTTTTGACCATCATTAGTAAAACATTTTTGATAAAAATAATTACGATGACATAAAATACCTTCTGGCGTTAACCGAATAATTTCATTTTTTGAATCTTCATCAGTAAATGATGAATAAGATAGCTTTACGATATTTCCCTTAGCCATATAAAACTCCCTGCATATAAATATTATTAAATGTTTAAAAGATGTTAATTTATTAAATATAGTAATATAAAAACCAAGACAATTTTGTGACTTTCATCACATTGCAACAAATTTATTAAAACATCGTTTTATTTTAGTTAAAAAAATTGATATATTTTTTTGCGGGCTTATAATGAATAATGTATGTAACAGATACTAATAACCATCATGTGTTTGGTTATTATTTCACACAAAATAGAGGGAAATCATGAAAATAGCACTAATGAACGAATTTAGCCAAGCAGCTAAAAATCCAATTATTTTAAATGAATTAAAAAACGCAACTGAGAAATATGGACATACTATTTTTAACGTCGGCATGGATGGCGACAATGATAAAAAATTAACTTATGTTCATTTAGGTATTATTAGCGCTATTTTATTAAACAGCAAAGCAGTTGATTTTGTTATCACCGGTTGTGGAACAGGCCAAGGCGCTTTAATGGCGTTAAACGCATTCCCGGGCGTTAACTGTGGTTATTGTATCGAACCTACTGATGCTTATTTATTTGCACAAGTAAATAATGGTAATGCGTTATCACTTGCTTTTGCTAAAGGCTTTGGTTGGGGCGCTGAACTTAATGCGCGTTATATTTTTGAAAAAGCATTTGATGGCGAAAAAGGATTAGGCTATCCACCTGAGCGTCGTGAATCGCAAAATGCTAATGCGGTAATATTAAATGATATGAAAAACGCAGCAGGAAAGAGTTTAATCGAAGCATTGAAATCAATTGATCAATCATTACTTAAAGATGCGATCCGAGGTGAACGTTTCCAAAAATGTTTATTTGAAAACAGCCAAGACCCAGAAATCACAGCTTATATCAAAAGTCTGTTAGCTTAATTTAGTATCTACACCTTCAACAAAACTTGTGTTATTTCAGCTTAATTGATGAAATAACACATTTCATTACTTCTAATAATTGCTATTCAATAAATAAAAGTTATCTTTAAATATAATTTTTTAACTGCAATATATTTCTCAACAACATATTATTAAACAAACATAATAATGTATTGGCAATCAAAATTGAGTAATAAGAGTTGAAAACATAAATTGCAAAGATGAGTTGTAAAGATGAAAAGCGCTAAATCTAATAAGATTTAGCGCGTTATTATTTAATTATTTAACTTTATTTTTTTCAATTAATGTTTGTAATTCTTTTGGTAACACAATATTACCGTTTTTATCTCGAGTGATTTTAAAGTCAACATTGCCCTGCCATAATTTATTACTGGTCACTGATTTAAAATCTATACTTTTAATTTGTGGCCCAAATGAATCATCTATTGCTGAATCCCAACTATCTCGAATAGAATAATTATGTTCAAAAGTAACCTCTGGTTTTAAAAACTCATAAGGGTTAGCTCGTAAAATATAATTATATCGCGCACTATTAATTGATATATTATTGCTCATGATATAAGAACCCGTATTAAAGTTATCAGTAAATCCATCCATATTATTGTTTAATGAAATTGAGTTGATAATTTTATGATTTACCGGTTGCCCTTCAGCACCTAATTTAAAGCCATTACCAATACTTCCCTTAGCAATATTAGGTTTTGAGAAAGGAAAACCATTTGAATATGTTACGGAACTATCAATTAATACCGGGTCATTCGGGCCATCTTCAATCTTGTTATAAAGATCAAAACCGTCATCGGTATTATTATGGGCAATACATCCTCTAAAGACATTTCCTTTACCCACCCCTAACTTAGCAGCAAAACCATCGGCATTTTTTCCTGATTTATCCATATTATTATATGAATCAGAATTAATAATTAAGTTATAAGATGGCCAGTAAATACGATTTTGATTTTTCTTTTTTGCTGATATTGCCAGTCCAGTATCACTATTATTACGAGTAATCACTTGATCAATCATATTATGACTACCAGAAATTCTTAAATAAGCGGGCTTATTGTCTTTATTATCAATATTTCCATCAAAGATGACGTGTTTAATAGACCAATAATGGCTATTTAAATTAAACGTAGTGTTGATAAAAATTGCTTTATGCTTATTAATGGCTTGTATCGTTTTTAATTTACCCGGTAAACCACTTAATTGCTCAGGTAGGGTAACACCATTATAATAACCATCCATCAAATAAATAACCCCACCAGGCTCAACACTATTAACCGCGGTCTCAAAATCAACCGGTGATTGATTAGTACCTTTATTATCCTTTTTACCTTCTGGTGAAACGACAATTTTAGATAAATTTTTAATCGATGATTTATTTAGATTAATGGTAAAAGTTTGGGTACTAATATTTGCTTTATCTTTAAACTCAACAGTAAAGGTATTACTTCCGTCTTTTAACTGAGTTGGAAACTGTAATAATTTACCAACTTCGGCATTCAACGTTTTATTAATTTCCTTAACCAATACGGTACCAGAAGTATTTGGGAAAAATTGTAATGTATAGTCTTTACTATAGGCATTTTGCGGTGAGGACAAAATTAATGTTGGTTTAATATCCACTATTACTTCTGGTTTAGCGGGTAATTTATCATAATTAACTTTTTCATCCTTGAGCGTTAAGGTAGAATTTTTAAACTCAACTTTCGCGTTTCTCGAAGCAAAAAAGCCAACATAAATATTTTGATTATCTTGTTGATTTAAAAATCCAGAATAATCATTAGTTGCCCACTGTTTCTCTTCACCTGTGGCATTATTTTTCATCGATAAGATAAATTGATCTGCCGTTCTAGTCATTGTTAAATGCATACTTTTTACATCAACATAATTAACATTTTCAACATAAGCAACTTTCTCAATGGATATACCTTCATTCCCCCATGCTTTTTTAACCCCATCACGCACTAAGCCGGTTACTTTTACTAAATTATCATTTTTCTGATTTTGCGTAATTAACGCATTCATAATAACATTTGAAGCATTTGGAAATTCTTCATAACCAGCAGGTTGTGGTTCACTTCGAGCAATACCAATAGTATCACGAGCAAATAAACCAACCGCTTCTTGAGCAGCAGGGGTTTTACCATCAACTTCCGGCCCTATTTGTTCTAAGGTAACATCACTTTCTAAAGTAAATGTTTGATTAACGGGTAATTGGGTATAAAGCACCACCATTCCATCATGCGAGTTAGCAATTTTACCACCTCGACTTTCTAGGTAGAAATCTGATGGTAATGGATAAGGTTGATTTGAAACTAAAAAATCTTTTTGCCCGGCAATCCATGCATTATTGGTCCCCACTTTTTCTGGTTTGATAAGTGAGGCAAAATTTAAGTCTGTCGATTGGCCAAATGCTATCGCTTTCCACTCTTGTGCGGAAGCTGCGCTAACATAAAGCGTAGATAGACAAAGTATTGAAGTTAATATTTTTTTCATTATAGACCCTAACATTTTTGTTTATTTCAATAATTCTAAAGTTTTCCACTACCAACTAATCGGCTGTAACTTTTACTAAATTGTTTAATATCATCCACGCTATATTGATAAGGGACAGACCAATTCAAGTTATCATCTAAATTACATGATGATAATTTCAACTTAGATTGATTAAATAGAGAGTTTTTATCTAAAAAATTATTACCTTTAAATTGTTTAGTCACTTTGCAATTATCTTTTAGATCATCAATCAAAAATAGATTATTTTCGGAAAGCACGCTGCCTTTGTAGCCTAAGCCAATAGAGTATTGATATGGATATATTGTTTTAGATTTATTTACAGTCCCTTTAAAAAGGTTGTTATACATGTGGATTTTACCAAACCTTACCCTTGGCGCGCGTTGAGTGATATCAGTGAAGACATTATGATGAAGGGTAATATTTAATTTATTCTCATCCTGATCAGCATTTTTATCACTGTGACCAATTAACATTGTCTTATCATGGTTTTCAAATAGACAATAAGAGATAGTAATAAAATCACTACCGCGCTTAATATCTAACAAACCATCATGTTGCACATATTTCCAGCCATCTTTTTCATGATACATATTGTCGGTAAATGCACCATCAGTTAAAGTGACGTGATCAACCCAAACATAAGTTGAGGAGATAATGTTGATACCATCCCATTCAGCATTCCATCCATCACCCTCTTCAAATTTTGGTTCAACATCAATTGGGGCTTCAATTTTTAAATTACGAATAATGACATTATTTACTTTAGATAACATTATTGAACCATTGATAAAACCAGCATTATCGCCAACACCGATCAATGTAGTATTACTAGGAATTTTGATTAACGAGCGTGATTTTTGATCATCAAAGTTTTTGTAAGGTTTGTTTTCACTAATATCAATCACCCCTGAAACTTGAATAATACGAGGTTGATCTTTATTTATATTAATAGCTTCTAAAAGATCTTTCTTATTGTTAACTAAAAAGATCATCTCTTTTTTAGCTTTTGACCCACCTGTTGTTCCACTGTTGGTAGCTAAATTGAAACCAGCAAAACCATTTGCAGGCGCAACATCAAGTGCCTGTTTTATTTTTATTGGTGCTGGTGATAACGCATAGCTTGTAAAACTATATGAGTTAATGGCTAATGGAATTAACAGCGCTATTAGTCGTTTTTTCATTTTAATTGATACCTTAATTTTTTATTGACGAATTTTATTAAGATCAACAATATCTTGTTTTATATCAGGATGATTGCTGATTGCTATGGCTATAATTTCAGCTATCGCTAGCGCGCCTTTTTCTTGAAAATGCGTTGCGTCAGGATTACCTATCACACCTGAAGATTGCTTTTTATAATAGGGATATTTAGGATCATTAGGATCAACAACTAACCAGTAAGACTGCCAGTCATCTTTATGCTGATTAGCAAAATCAATACTCAAGGATTCCAAATCAATTAAAGCAACTTGGTTAACTTTAGCGGTATGTTTGATGGTATTGGAATAATCTCCCCAATAAGCAAAACCTGATTTATTTGTGGTGTAATGAAGATGGCTAACAGGATTTTTATTCTGATCTTGATAAGCTATTTTATTATTGTGATCTTTATAACGGGTGACAGGAGTCATTAAAATTGGTGTCATATCTAACTCTTTCGCAACAGCTAGGTAACTTTCTAATGAAGCTTGAAATGACATATTTTCTTGTTTTGATGGATATTGTTTTTGATTATTATCATCATTCGGATAGGTACATAAATTAGCCACATCCACTTTACCGCGTTTTGGATTGCTACCATCACATTTTTCATCATTATGCCCAAAAGCGATGATCATATAATCGCCTTTTTTCATAAAAGGCTTCATCAAATGAAACCAACCTTCCGTTTTGAAACTACGGCTTGAGCGGCCAGATTGCGCACCATTAATGACAACGATATCAGCCTTATCATTAATAAAGCGATCAAAAACTTGCCCCCATCCCATTCTTGGATAAACTTTTTTATCATAATTAGAGGCAGTCGAATCGCCTAAAATAAAAATACGTTGTTTAGCATTTATATTTTTTTCTTGTTGCTTAACCGCTTGGGAATAATTAAAAGGCGAATCTTGGCTAATTGGTATTAAACGCATATCAAACAATACGGTTCCACTCACTTTACCAGTAGATGAATCGTAACCTCGATTAAAGAGCATCACATTAAGTAGCTGGTTGATATCTTGATTAACTGTGGTAACTGGATCAAACGATTTAGCGATAATGCCTACTTGAGGTAATGCATTATCAAACAATAAATGAAATTTTCTATAAGCATTGCTTAATGCAGCATCGTTTATTAAAAAAGGAAATTGATTATTAACAAACTCTTCTGGACCTAAAAGATTTACTTGTTTAGCTAATTCACTAGCCAAAAAATCAGTTAATGGATTAATATTAACGGTATTTTGCTGATCGTTTTGTAAACTATGAACGTATGAAACCAAACAATTACCGTTACAAGTCTGGGCGCTATCCCCTGTTCGCACTAGTGAGTTTTCATTACTAAAAACAATTAGTGGTGGAGTCAGTTCAGAAACATCTTGTTGATAAAACCCTTCGCTATTGGTTATAGTTTTTAAAAATTTGTTATTAGCATCACGGATTATTACCGATGAAATAATAGGTTTATTTACATAAATATAACCTTGTATAACCGTACTTGCCATTACTAAACTGGTTGGCGAGACAACCAATAAAAGTCCGAAAATAGTTTTCTTTATTTTCTTTAACATGTTTCCACCACTTTTAACATCTTTCTTTATTGATTAAAATTGATAAGATAATCCTAGTGCTAACTTAGCTTCACGTGCGTCAGAGTGGAGACTTTTCGCCACATCCTCAGCAGCCAAGTTAACCTGCCAAGCTTTAGTTGCTTGCCAATTTATATCTAATTCTTGTTGATAATCATGCTTTTTATCATTATGTAATACATAATTTCCTTTTAAATATGAGAAGCGATAGCCAACATTCCAATCTGGAGATAAATTAATATCAGTACCTATATCAAAACGATTACGCGCTCGGTTATCAACATAACCTTGGACACTATCTTCACGTTTACTTCTTGAAACTTTGCGATATTCAAACCGATATTGACTATAAAACGATACATCATCACTTTGTAACCAAGTCAATTTTAAAGCTGGAGAATAACGAACACCTGGACGTTGTGAGTCACTCACATCACCCAACTGATAATGAGGTAAGTTTTCTTCACTTTTTGCTTTATAACCACCACCAGAATAGAATCTAACTTCCATATTTGGAGTCAGTACCCACTGATCAGCCAAATAAAAATTGTAACCACCATATAGTTGATAATGGCTTGAAACAACATCATCAAAAAATAATCTATTTTTCAATTGGTTATAGGTATTTACACTAATACCAACATAACCTTTTTTATCAAAATCAGTATATAAACCAAAGCTATCGCCATGATAATGCGAGCTTAAACCATAATGATGCGCATATTTAAAATAGGTTTTGTAAGCAAAATCAGAATTTTTACTATTTGATTGACCAAAAGCATAATTGAAACCGACTTTAAACTTAGCTTGTCTTGTATCTGTGGTTTTATTTTTTGACACATCAGAAATAGAAAAATAAGGACGGAATAATTTGGAGTAATTATAGGTAATTTTAAATTCTTGCTCATAATCCGTTTTTTTATTGTTATAAGCTTTATATTCATTTTTAGAAAAACCTTTCTTCAAGGCCTTATAAGAATTGTTGGTATAATCACCAATATAATAATTAAAGGTATAATTAAAGTTAAATGCCTTAATGCCAGAATATATTAATGCCCAATCTAAACGGTTCCTTCCTGTATTGCTACTTGCAACATATTTAACTTTTTGACCAGATACTTTCGCTGTTTTATAACGTTCAGCATGAGATATTTTTTTCCATTCATAGCGATAACGTAAACTTGTCGACCAATCATTATTAATTTTATAACTATATTTTAATCCAGGTTGATAAAGCGTTGAATCTTTACTAAATCCTAATTCTAATGATGGAATAATTGAACCCCAGCCGTCTTCAAGCGTAAACGTTTTTTGAACGACAACACCGCCCGAACCACCTTGCATATCATCATACAAAACATCACGTTTATTTCCACCACCTTCTGTAACACCAAATTTGAATTCATATTGCCAACTATCATCGGTCTTATGAATTAACTTAATAGTATCACCATGAATTCTATCCATTGATTTCCAGTTATGTTCATACTGAAATGTTGTTTGACCAGCAAAGGAATAAATAGGGAAGCTAGACAGAAGCATTAAAAGCGGTATTTTTTTTAATTTAAATTGACGCATTATTGTTTTCCTAAATTTTAAAAATTATTTTTTGAAATCATGTTTTATATTTTTTATTTTTTTATTATTTTTTTCTGTTAATAAGATCACAAATTCAGAAAACAATTCAAAAAAAACAATATATATTTGATATTTATCATTTTATTTAAAATAATATTAATATATTTAACTTATAAAGCAAAATAATTTGTTACCAACGTCACATTTCTTAAAAAAAATTAAAATAAACTTGTATAAATTTAGTATTATTTCGATAATAATTTTAAAACAGTATTTCATAATTATTAAAGGAAATAAATTTATGGCTGATAATCAGAAAAAAATAACCACACTAACTCGATTTTCGTATGGTAGTGGTAATTTGATAGGTAGTGGTGCTCTAGCAATTAGTGCGGCTTGGTTATTATACTTTTATACAACTTTTTGTGGACTTTCGGCTTTTCAAGCAACATTAATTTTTTCTATTGCAACTTATCTAGATGTTATCTTAAATCCGTTAATGGGATTTATTACTGATAACTTTAATCATACAAAACTAGGACGTCGTTTTGGTCGCCGTCGATTCTTCATCTTATTTGCTATCCCATGTATGATTATTTACCCATTACTTTGGGTAGATGGCATGAATTTCTGGTACTACTTAACTACCTATATTTTATTTGAATTCATCTATACCATGATTATGATCCCATATAATACTTTACCGGTAGAGATGACCAAAAACTTCGATCAACGAACTTATTTAGCGGGTTCAAAAGCGATGTTTGGTAAAGTAGCTAACTTCTTAGCTGCCGCTATCCCAGGTGTATTTTTCTACCTATTTGATGGTAAAGACTCACCACTACCATTCTTATTAACAGGTATTACTTATGCATCTATCATGGCGATTGCATTGATTCTACTTTACTTAAACAGTTGGGAAAAATCAGTTGATGAAATTGAAGATGAAACAACCTCTGGTCTTCTAGAAAGTATTGTTAAATTATTCTCTGATGTCTTTTCAACCTTCCGTTTAAAAACATTTAGAAATCATTTAGGAATGTACCTATTTGGCTTTGGTGCTGAATGGTTATTTGCGGCAACATTTACTTATTTCGTGGTATTTAATTTAGGACAACCAAAAACCTTTGTTTCACAAATGAATAGTTTAAGTAGTATCTGCCAATTAATTTCAACTGCTTTCTTTATGGCTTGGTGTGTAAAACGTGGATTCAAAAGACCATTTGTAATTGCAATATTAATCGTAATATCCTCGGTAATCGGCTATATCGGTGTCTACTACTTTAACATGCCACATGTTACCTGGATTGTTATTGGTATTACTATTTGGTTCGGATTAGGAACTGGTGGTGTTTATTATATTCCTTGGAGCGTATACACCTTCTTAGCAGATATCGATGAGGTACTAACAGGAAGACGTCGCGAAGGTATCTATGCTGGTGCCATGACCATGGCTGGTAAATTAATGCGTGCAACTATCGTCTTTGTCTTAGGTATTGTATTGAAATACTCTGGTTTTGTATCTGGTGTAGATGCTGTTCAACCAGAAAGTACGGTTACTGCAATTAACTTAGTATTAGTCTTTGGTGTATGTGGAATGGCATTATTAGGTATCTTCTTCACTTACCGAATGAAATTAGACAAATCGACTCATGCACTTATTATTCAAGAAATTGATAGATTAAAAAATGGTGGTAAAAAAGAAGACGCAACACCAGAAATAAGAAGTTTAGTTAAAGAGTTAACTGGATTTGACTATGACAATTGCTTTGGTAACAACAATGTTGGTTTTAAACAACACCACTAAATAAAAATAATATAATCAAACTTAAAATCATCTAATCTAAACAATTAGATGATTTTTTTATCTTTAAATTAATCCAAATTTCTTTAATGCTTTAGCTATACCATCATTATTATTGTTATCAGTGACATATTCAGCTTCATTTTTTAAGGCATCAACGGCATTATCCATAGCAATTGGATGATCAACAGTTAAGAACATTTCAAAATCATTCATACCATCACCAAATGCATAAGTAGGTACATCCTCAAAACCTTTAGTTTTTAATAATTCATTAATCCCTTTACCTTTAGATCCACCATGATTAAAAACATCAACACAGTAAGGTGTGTTACGAATAAATGTTAATTCAGGAAAGACTTCTCGATAAGGTGATTCTCCTTGCTCACAAAGCAATAACAACATTTGAATAGGTTCTTTTAAATAGATTTGATCATCAACAGGTGGAACATCTTGTTTTAAATGGTGATAAAATTTTTGTGCAGGTTGACCATTTTCAGATACTCGCATCATTTTATAATTATAAAAAGCCAAAGGAATATTATTTTCCCTTATTGAATATTCATACAATCGAGTAATAACATTTTTATCTATATTATTAGTAAAAACGACTTCCTTTTCATAAATAACAACTTGGCCATTCATACCAATAATTGAATCTATACCCGTATCTCTCATCAAACCAACAACTTCAGGTGGTGTCCTACCTGTTGCAATCATTGGTATAATATTATTTTGTTTCAGCTTTCTAATTGCATCATAAGAACTAGGTAACACATCTACATCTTTATTGAATAAAGTGCCATCTAAATCGAAAAAAACGATAGCTTCAGGTTTTTTTATCATTTCATAAATCCAAAATATGTTTAATAAAAGGAATGGTTAATTTACGTTGTTGAGCTAACGTTGCAACTTCAAACTTTTCCATCAAAGAAAACAAAGTACGCATATCACGATTAACACGTTTTAACAAAAATAAACCAACTTCTGTTGATAACTCAAATCCACTTAATTTTGCTCTAAGTTGTAAAGCTTTTAGCTTATCCTCATCGTTTAACTCTTTTAACTGATAAACTTGTCCCCACGTTAATCTAGATGCTAAATCAGGTAATATAAAAGGAATTTGTTTCGGAGGTGCACTAGCAGTTATCAATAATTTACTAACGCTCTTTTCAGTTAAACGATTAAATAGATCAAATATAGCTTCTTCCCAGTCACGATGACCTGCTATTGCATCAATATCATCTAAACAAACCAAATCGTAATTATCTAAACCTTGTAAAATCTCAGGTACTAATAAAAAATGTTGTTTTAAAGGAATATAACTGGCTAATTTATTTTGGCTTGAAGCATGTAATAGATGCGTACGACCAGCAGCACTTGCTGACCATATATAAAAGACATTAAAACCTTTCCTATCAAGTAAGGTTTGCAGAGAATCAAACAATAGCTGATTATCACCTACATAGAAACTATCAAACGTTTCGTTATTAGGTAATATAAAAGGTAAGGGCAACTGTGAAAGAGTAATAAAATAACCTCACAATAAAAATACAATCGTACTAAGTATAAATTTGCTTTCACAAAAATCAATCACTTTTATAGAGAACTAAACAAGCTAGCAAAAGCAACTATTAAAAATCGATATATAAAAACTAGTTAACCTACAAAAAACCGAATAGTAACATAGCTAAAATGCTATTTAGGTATAAACTTTAACTTATTATTATTCATTAATAATAAAATAAATTATTTTCATCTTTTCCAGGATAGAACATTTTAGAAGGTTTCATACAATTATGCTGCTTTTTTTGTTTTAATTTAGCGACTTTTTTATTAGTAAAACGTCTTAAATCCATTCTAGCTATTTTCGGCAGATTTAAAATTTTAAAAATTTTCTCGGCTATTTTTGCTTTTTTATTAAAATTAGGTATAGATTCAATAATCATACAAATACAACAAAAAATACTACTACCAAAAAATATAGGTTTCATTAAAAGAGATATATTTAGCTGTTAAATGAAGTAGTTGATAGACACTGCCCCAAGCTAACATATAAAGAATATTAAAAAAATCATAAAAAAAGGATAATAAATAATGTCGATTTAGCTTGATGGATTAAATAAGCTATTCGCACTTTACTGCAATTAGGACATATACTAATAATCCTTTCGTCAGGTATAAAGTTCATAATGATCTTCTTGCCACTGCGCTATAACAGCGACTTCTTCACCCGCTTGAAAAGAGCAATCATCTATCCAACCTCGATAAATAACACCATCAATTTGAACATTCACAAAATTAGCCTTAATTAAAAAAGGATTAATTTCTTTTGCTAAGACGTGTTTTTTTAAATCCTCAAAATTAGAATAATGATGTACAACATGAGTATGAGCACTAATTATACTATTATACTATGTTCAGTTGCACTTTGAGAAACAAATTCAAAATAATCATACTCTTCTTCTAAATCTATACACTCAATTATTCCCTTAGTGCTGACAAATTCAGTCTCCCAACTCGGTAGAACAGGATAAGTTGGTTTATGGCGCCAAGTTCGACCGACTATCTTATTTTGAATTTTGTAAAACTATTTAATACTCATAACAATATTTCTATCTATACAACTTTTACTATTATAAATTGTTTATAACTAAGATCCTCTAATTAACTCAAGTAAGCATGCTTAATTTATAAACAATAAAAGATAAAAATTTAGGCAAACAAACTTATTTTTTGTGGATAACTCTGTGATAAACAACGATCATAAGCTGTTATGATCGCATTAATAACTTTAATTGAAATAAATACTGTGGATAAATAAGATAGTTATAAACAAGTTTAATAAAAAAAAGATCCGATCAATTAACAGCATTAGACGATCGATAAGATCCTATAAAATAATCACAAAAAATGGTTATCAACAAAAAAGATCCGATCTAATAATAGTAAAAATAAAAAGATCATATAAAAGATCTTATTTTATTTAGATCGTGATCAAAATAGATCATTTGACGTAATAAAAAAGATGAGTACAATTCCTTACGCTAAATAGAACTAAATCGCTTGATCAAAATAATGATCATCTAAAATGAAAAACGAGGCTTTATATGTTTTACCCAGATCTTTTTGATGTCATCGTTGTTGGTGGCGGTCATGCTGGAACTGAAGCAGCAATGGCGTCAGCTAGAATCGGCAGAAAAACATTACTTTTAACTCATAATATCAATACGTTAGGACAAATGTCATGTAATCCTGCTATTGGTGGGATAGGTAAAGGACATTTAGTCAAAGAAATTGATGCTATGGGTGGATTGATGGCTCATGCTATTGATCTTTCAGGGATCCAATTTAGGATCTTAAACAGCAGTAAAGGTCCAGCTGTAAGAGCTACTCGTGCTCAAGCGGATCGATCTTTATATCGTAAAGTAATAAGAACAGCACTTGAAAACCAAGAAAACCTAATGTTATTTCAACAATCAGTTGAAGATCTGATCATTGAAAACGATCAGATCATCGGTGTTGTTACCCAAATGGGCGTCTCTTTTAAAGCAAAAGCTGTCGTACTTACAACAGGTACCTTTTTAGATGGTAAGATCCATATAGGTTTAGATAATTATAGTGGTGGTAGAACCGGCGATCCCGCTTCGATCGGTTTGTCCAAATCTTTACATCAATATCCATTTAGAATGGGACGATTAAAGACAGGAACACCACCACGTATTGATGCCAGAACAATAGACTTTTCGAAATTAGGCACTCAATATGGTGATGATCCAGTGCCTGTATTTTCATTTTTAGGCGATGCTAAGCAGCATCCTAGACAGATCCCTTGTTATATAACAAGTACTAATGAAACAACCCATGAGATCATTCGAAATAGCTTAGATCGTAGTCCTATGTACACAGGTGTGATTGAAGGTGTTGGCCCTCGATATTGTCCGTCTATTGAAGATAAAATAATGCGTTTTGCTGATCGTAATTCTCATCAGATCTATTTAGAACCAGAAGGATTAGATAGTAATGAGATTTATCCTAATGGGATCTCGACCAGTTTACCGTTTGATACGCAATTAGCCTTTGTCCGTAGTATGAAAGGACTCGAAAATGCGAATATAGTAAGACCTGGTTATGCTATTGAGTATGATTATTTTGATCCGCGTGATCTTAAACCAACTTTAGAAAGCAAAGTGATCAAAGGTTTATTTTTAGCGGGTCAAATAAATGGCACTACCGGCTATGAAGAGGCTGCTGCTCAAGGTATGTTAGCAGGTTTAAATGCGGCAAGATTTGTATATGATCAAGATCAATGGTTCCCTACTCGCGATCAAGCTTATTTAGGGGTGCTAGTTGATGATCTTTGTACTTTAGGCACAAATGAACCTTACCGTATGTTTACTTCGCGTGCTGAATATCGCTTAATGTTACGTGAAGATAATGCCGATATTCGTTTAACTGAAATAGGCCGACAATTAGGCATGGTTGATGATTATCGTTGGCAACGATTTAATGAAAAATTTGAAGCTATTGAACAAGAAAGAGCACGCCTTCGTGATATTTGGGTTCACCCTCATATTGAAACCATTGACGAAGTCAATGCTGTTTTAAGTGCTAATCTCACCAAAGAAGCCAATGGTGAAGAATTACTGAAACGCCCTGAAATGAGCTATAAAACACTACAATCATTATCGCTTTTTGCGCCTGGTTTAACTGATACTCAAGCCGCTGAACAAGTTGAGATACAAGTAAAATATGATGGTTATATAAAATTACAGATTGAAGAAATTGAAAGACAAAAACGAAACGAAGAAACCCTTATACCTGAGCACATTGATTATACAGAAATATCAGGGTTATCTAATGAAGTCGTTGCTAAATTAAAACAGCATAAACCTGTTTCAATTGGCCAAGCTTCACGTATTTCTGGCATTACGCCAGCGGCAATTTCAATGTTATTAGTTTATTTAAAAAAGAAAAACTATGTTAAAAAAGAAACTCATTAATCTTATTGATCAAACGGATCTTTCGATCACTTCACAGCAAATTGATCTGCTGATCGATTATGTTGAAATGCTTAATAAATGGAATAAAGCTTACAATTTAACCGCAGTGCGCGATCCTAGTGAAATGTTAATTAAACATATTATGGATAGTTTAGTTGTTTCACCTTATTTGGTTGGCAATACTTTTATTGATGTGGGAACTGGCCCTGGATTACCTGGGATCCCTTTAGCAATAATTAATCCAGATAAACAATTTGATCTGGTGGATAGTTTAGGTAAAAGAATTCGTTTTTTAAAACAAGTTCAATTTGAATTAAAATTAACTAATATTCAACCTATTCAAAGCCGTATAGAAGAATATAATGAGAAAAAATTTGATGGAGTCATCAGCCGGGCATTTGCTTCTTTGCAAGATATGCTAACTTGGTGTAAACATCTTCCTAACCAGCAAGGATCATTTTACGCATTAAAAGGTAGCGATCTTGATGCGATCCCTGAAGGGTTTACTCTTAAACAAAATATTAAACTGACTATTCCGGAATTAAATGCTGAACGACAATTAATGATCATTGAGTAAAGGTAAAATTGATCTAAAAAATTATTAGATCAATTTTTACGACGTTTTAAATAATCTTTAATACCATCAACTATTGCTTTAGATACTTGATTTTGGAAAGAAGCGGTCTTAAGTTTTTGCTCTTCATTGATATTACTAATAAAGGCTGTTTCAACTAAAACTGATGGGATATCTGGCGCTTTTAATACCGCAAAACCCGCTTTTTCAATCGATGGTTTGTGTAGTTTATTCACGTTTTTCATTCGATTTAAAATAGCTGAACCTAATAATACCCCATTAGATAACGTTGTTTTTTGTACTAAATCTAAAATCGTATTATCTAAATATTTATCACCACTTCTACTCACCCCACCTATTTGGTCGGCATCATTTTGGGTTTGTGCTAAATAACTGGCTGCTGAACTACTGGCACCACGGGTTGATAAAGCAAATACCGATGAGCCTTTAACAGAGCGATTAGCAAAAGCATCTGCATGAATCGAAATAAATAGATCTGCATGTAAAGATCGCGCTTTCGCTACGCGAACTTTTAAAGGTATAAATACATCTTCATTACGAGTCATATATACTTTGATATTGGGTTCTTTTTTTAGCAAATTGTAAGTGCGTCGAGCAATTTGCAACACAATATCTTTTTCTCTAGTCTTTTTATAACCAATAGCGCCAGGATCTTCACCACCATGACCCGGATCAAGCATAACAATAATGGGTGAATTTTTCTTCTTATTGGATGGTGATTTTATTTGAGATTGTTTTTTATTGAGATCGCCTTTTTGATACTCTTCTAAGAGTGCTAAAAGGGGATCATCATCAGTTATAGCTGGTTTAGATGGATAAAGATCAACGACTAATCGATGTTTGAATTCAGCAATTGGTGGTAGTGTAAATGTATTTGGATCAATACCTTGTTTTAATTCAATCATCAAACGAACAGTTTTCGGATCTAACTGCAACGCACGAATAGATTTAATAAAAGGATCTCGGCTTAGTACTTTTGTTGAAATCGTTTTTAGAGTTGGATTTAAATTAAGATTATTAATATCAATAACAATACGATCGGGATTGTACAAATTTGCGTGTTTATAGTTAAGTTTAGCGTTTGATTCTAACGTTATTCGTGTATAAGTTGATGATGGCCAAACACGTACAGCAATAACCTGAGCCATTGCCGCAGCAAAGCCAACTCGAGTGACAGACAATAAACAAGTCGCAATAATGCCTTTAATTAAAAAGCGCTTTGTTGGACTAAATGTTTTTGACATACCTAAATACTTATATTGTTAAAAATATTAATAAGGCGAGAATAATAACATAAAATAAACAGAATGATTATCATAATCAGTTGTTTTTTCGATAAATATATTACTAATTGTTTATTTTTTATATATAAAGCAATAAATATAGTTTTTTATATTTATTATAGACCCTACAATCACAAAGGATTACAATATGGCTCGCTAAAATCGCGGATTTAAACCCGTTTTCATTTTAACAATTAAATATAGCTGAGTTATTGATGAGCAAAAAATTACATATCAAAACTTGGGGCTGCCAAATGAACGAATATGATTCAACCAAAATGGCAGATCTCCTTGAATCCACTCATGGTTTAACCTTAACAGAAAATGCTGAAGAAGCGGATATTTTACTTTTAAATACTTGCTCTATTCGAGAAAAAGCCCAAGAAAAAGTTTTTCATCAACTAGGCCGTTGGAAGAATTTAAAACAGCATAATCCTAATATTATTATTGGTGTTGGTGGTTGTGTGGCATCACAAGAAGGTGCCCATATTCGTAAACGTGCGCCTTTTGTTGATATTATTTTTGGACCACAAACCTTTCACCGTTTACCAGAAATGATCGAACAAATTCGCAGTGGTAATGGCCAACATGTGGTTGATGTGAGTTTTCCTGAAATTGAAAAATTTGACCGTCTACCCGAACCACGTAGTGAAGGCCCAACGGCATTTGTATCCATAATGGAAGGATGTAACAAATACTGTACTTATTGTGTAGTACCTTATACCCGAGGAGAGGAGGTAAGTCGACCTTGTGATGATGTTATTTATGAAATAGCTCAACTTGCTGAACAAGGTGTTCGTGAAGTGAATTTATTAGGACAAAACGTAAATGCCTATCGCGGACCAACCTTTGATGGTGATATCTGTTCTTTTGCTGAATTATTACGTTTAGTTGCTGCTATTGATGGTATTGATCGTATTCGTTTTACCACTAGCCATCCAATTGAATTTACAGATGACATTATTGATGTTTATCGTGATACGCCAGAACTGGTTAACTTTTTACATTTACCGGTACAAAGTG
This sequence comes from Gilliamella sp. LMG 34361, assembly GCF_984569075.1. Lineage (NCBI taxonomy): Bacteria > Pseudomonadati > Pseudomonadota > Gammaproteobacteria > Orbales > Orbaceae > Gilliamella > Gilliamella sp. LMG 34361. Next base: position 279,284 of record NZ_OZ474903.1, read on the forward strand.
GTTCTGATCGAGTTTTAAATTTAATGAAACGAACTCATACGGCAATTGAATATAAATCAATTATTCGCAAATTACGTAAAGTTCGCCCTGACATTCAAATTAGTTCAGATTTTATAGTTGGATTCCCAGGTGAAACTCAAGAAGATTTTGAGCAAACCATGAAATTAATCGCTGATGTTAATTTTGACTTAAGTTATAGCTTTGTCTATTCAGCTCGCCCAGGTACACCAGCTGCTGAAATGGAAGATAATGTCTGTGAAGATGAGAAAAAACAAAGACTCTACATTCTTCAAGAACGAATCAATCAACAAGCCATGCAATTTAGTCGTCGTATGTTAAATACCGTACAACGTATTTTAGTTGAAGGCCCATCTAAAAAGGATCTTATGGAGTTAACTGGTCGAACAGAAAATAATCGTATTGTTAATTTTGAAGGTCATCCAGATATGATTGGTAAATTTGTTGATGTTGAAATTACCGATGTTTATCCTAACTCGTTGCGTGGTAAAGTAGTGAGAACGGAAGATCAAATGGATTTACGGATAAGTGAATCACCAATATCGGTTATATCACGTACTCGTAAAGAAAATAATTTAGGCGTTGGTATTTATCAACCATAATTATAAAAAGTAGAGTAATTAAAATAATAATAAAAGATGATAATGGATAAGTAAGGAAAAGAAAATGTTTATTATATTTGGTAACAAAGGACGTGAAGTCACTGAAAATACAGGGCAATTTAATTGTCCAAACTGTTGTGCACAACAAAATATTACGGGTGATGAAAAGCAGCATCAATATACACAAATAAAAGTAGCTAAATATTTTACGCTATTTTTCATACCTATTTTTGATTATAAAACTTTAGGTCGATATATTAAGTGCCAACATTGTAATACAGATTATAATGAAAAGGTTTTAGATTATATCCCGCCAACATTTGAACAGCAAGTTGCCTCTTATATTGAACAAGAGTTAAAAAGTGGGACGCCGATTTCTATGCTAGTAAATAAATTGAAAAGCCAAGGATTAGATAACGACCAAGCAACTAGCGCGGTGGATAATGTCGTTAGTGGCAATATTGTTACTTGCCATAATTGCAATATGGATTTCCTAAAAGGTGTTGAAAAATGTCCTTTATGTGAAGGGCGTATTGGTAATTAAAATAAACAATTTGAGGACATATCTTTGAATATTATGACATATGAAACAATGCTTGAACCAGCAGACAATCAGCGGCTTAATAGTCTTTGTGGTCCTTATGATGACAATATCAAACAACTTGAACGCCGATTGGGTATTGAAATAAACCATCGTGGCAATCTATTTGCTATTACTGGCGATGCAATTTGTGCCAAAGCGGTAACAGAAATTTTACAATCGCTTTATAAGCAAACTAAAGTAAAAGATAAGATTGTCGATATCGAGCCGGAACAGATTCATTTAGCAATCAAAGAATCAGGTGTACTAGAAAAAGCTAATGAGCACTTACCTTCCTATGTTGATTTGTATGGCAGTAAACAAGTGATGATAAAGACTAAGCGAGGTGTAATAAAACCACGCACGCCTAATCAAGCACAATATATTGCCCATGTATTAGATTATGACATTTCATTTGGTATTGGTCCGGCTGGTACGGGGAAAACCTATTTAGCGGTAGCTGCAGCAGTTGATGCACTGGAAAAACAGCAAGTTCGACGAATTGTGCTAACACGTCCAGCGGTTGAAGCTGGTGAAAAACTGGGTTTTTTACCAGGTGATTTAAGTCAAAAGGTCGATCCTTATTTACGTCCACTTTACGATGCTTTATTTGAAATGCTTGGTTTTGAAAAAGTTGAAAAACTGATTGAAAAAAGTGTAATAGAAGTTGCACCGTTAGCCTATATGCGTGGGCGTACACTTAATGATGCATTTATTATTCTAGATGAGAGCCAAAACACAACAATAGAACAGATGAAGATGTTTTTAACACGCATTGGTTTTAATTCTAAAGCTGTCATAACTGGTGATATCACCCAAATAGATTTACCACGTCATCAAAAATCGGGATTACGCCACGCGATAGAAGTATTAAGCGATGTTGATGATATTAGTTTTAATTTTTTCAAGAGTGAAGATGTGGTTCGCCATCCTGTCGTGGCTAGAATTGTTAATGCTTATGAAAAATGGGAACAAAAAGAACATAAAGAACATAAAGAACATAAAGAACACAAGCAACCATAATTTAGAGGAGCTAGATTATCTCTATTTCAGGTGAAACAAAAAAAGGCAATATTCGCGATCACTCGGCAGAAACAAACTTATTTTTGCGTAGAGCGCTGTTTGCATTTGTGGTAATTATTTTATTAATCTTTGTATTAATAGCCAATTTAGCTGATTTACAAATATCAAACTTTAGTTATTATAGTACCAAATCAAACAACAATCGGATCGAAATTATCCCTATTCCGCCTAGTCGTGGAATGATTTATGATCGTAATGGTACGCCATTGGCGATAAATAATATTACCTATCAATTAAATATTGTTCCTGATAAAACCAAAAACCTTAACGAACAGTTTGAACAATTAAAAAAAATTGTTGATTTAACTGATGAAGATATTGAGAATTTCCAAAAGGAACGCCGTAATTATCGAGCTCATCGACCCGTACCACTAAAAGAAAATCTAACCGAAAAACAAATAGCGCGTTTTATTGTAGATCAGCATCGCTTCCCGTTTGTATCGATTGTTAAAATTCAACATCGATATTACCCATATGGCGCGTCGCTTACCCATATTCTTGGTTATATATCTAAAATAAATACTCAAGATAAACAACGCCTAGAAGAAGAAAATAAAGCTAGTGATTACGTGGCTACATTCAACATTGGTAAAATGGGGATTGAGCGTTATTACGAAGATGTATTACACGGTACGGCAGGTAACGAAAAAGTTGAAGTAAATAGCCGAGGCCGTATTGTTCGTTTACTTGAACAACACCCACCTCAAGCAGGTGAAGATATCTATTTATCTATTAACCTTAAATTACAACTCTATATTGAATCTCTGCTTGCAGGACGTAAAGCATCAGTCGTTGCTATTGATCCTAATAATGGTGAAATATTAGCAATGGTATCAAGCCCAAGTTATGATTCAAACGATTTTGTCGATGGTATTTCCAGTAAAAAATATAGCGAATTACTTAATGATCCAAGTAAACCTCTCTATAACCGGGCCTTACTCGGTGCCTACCCGCCTGCTTCAACGGTTAAACCATTTATTTCGATAGCAGCATTAAGTGAAGGCGTTGTTTCACCGAAAAGCGTAATTAATGATCCGGGTTGGTGGCAACTGCCAGGTACAGAAAGACGTTATCGAGATTGGCTAAAATGGGGGCACGGCCATGTAGATGTATTACGAGCGATTGAAGAATCGGTTGATACCTATTTTTACCAAGTTGCTTATGATATGGGCATAGATCGCTTAAATTCATGGATGACCAAGTTTGGCTATGGTGAGCGAACCGGTATTGATATTTCGCCAAGTGAAGAAACGCGAGCAGTCATGCCTAGTCGTGAATGGAAAATGAAACGCCATAAAAAATCTTGGTTACTAGGCGACACTATTCCGGTTGGTATTGGTCAAGGTTATTGGACAGCAACACCAATGCAAATGGTTAAAGCATTAACGACACTAATTAATAACGGTAAAACCTTTACACCACATTTTTTATTATATAAAAAGAGCGATATTATCAATACCAACCAAAACCAACCAACGATTGATCCGTCTAAATATGTTGAAAAAAACAGTTTAGTCGATGTTAATCCGGCCTATTGGACATTAGCAAAAGAAGGTATGCATCGAGTAATGTTTGGTGCGCGAGGTACAGCTCGTAAAGTTTTTGCGGGGGCAAAATATCAAGCCGCCGGTAAATCAGGTACCGCTCAAGTTTATAGTTTAAAAGTAAACGAAACCTATAACGCGCATAGAATACCAGAACATCTACGTGACCATGCTTTGTTTATTGCTTACGCACCTTATGATAAACCGAAAATAGCCTTAGCTATTGTACTTGAAAACGGTGGTGGAGGAAGCTCCAATGGTGGTGCGGTTGCACGTAAAATACTTGATTATTATCTTGAAGGAATTAACTCAACAGAATTAGATGATGGATCATCCAATACAGGACATGAAGATTAATTATGAATAATATTAAGAGATCTTTTTGGCAAAAGATACATATTGATCCGCTTTTTTGCTTATTTATAACCTTACTCCTTGGTTATAGTCTTTATATTTTATGGAGTGCTAGTGGTCAAGATATTGATATGATGCAAAAAAGGGTGATTCAAATATTACTTGGTTTTTTTGTAATGATTGTCTTTGCCCAATTTTCACCACGAAGTTATGAAAAGTGGGCTCCTTCACTCTATATTGTCTGCATTGTTATATTGCTATTAGTTGATATTTTTGGCTATACCAGTAAAGGTGCTCAGCGCTGGTTAGATTTAGGTGTTATTCGCTTTCAACCGTCCGAAATCGCTAAAATTGCCGTTCCTCTAATGGTAGCCAAATTTATTCATCGTGATGGCTGTCCTCCACCACTAAAAACCACTTTGCAAACATTAGCAATTATTGGTGTGCCAACACTATTGGTGGCCATGCAACCAGATTTAGGTACTGCTATTTTAATTGTTATGTCAGGTATTTTTATTATCTTCTTGGCTGGAATTAATTGGCGATTTATCGTTGTTGCGTTGATATTGATGGCCATATTCTTACCGATTATGTGGTTTTACCTAATGCACGATTATCAGCGTGAACGAGTATTAACTTTATTTAATCCAGAACGCGATCCTAATGGTACAGGCTATCATATTATCCAATCTAAAACCGCAATAGGATCGGGTGGAATATGGGGCAAAGGCTGGCTTAAAGGTACTCAATCACAGCTAGAATTTTTGCCTGAACGGCATACCGATTTCATCTTTTCAGTTATTGCTGAAGAGTTTGGTTTTATTGGCTCTATTATCTTACTAGTCTTATTCTTATGCTTAATTGTTCGTGGCTTGATTATTGCCTCCCAAGCACAAACGACCTTTGGTCGAATCCTTTCTGGAGGCTTGATTTTGGTCTTTTTTGTTTATGTATTTATTAATATCGGTATGGTCAGTGGAATCTTGCCAGTAGTTGGTGTACCATTACCATTAATAAGTTATGGTGGCTCATCATTAGTCGTTTTAATGGCAAGTTTTGGCATTATGATGTCTATTCACACTCATCGATACATGTTATCTAAAAACATTTAACGGAATTTTTATAAATGAAAAAGAAATTTAAATTATCTTTTGGCTTGTTGGTGCTCGCAATATGTTCTTCTGCCTCTGCAGAGATGGCTTTTCCTATTCCAGCTATCCCACAATTAGATGCTGAAGCATACATCTTAATTGATGCCAAATCTGGCGAAATTTTAGCGCAATATAATGCTGAACAACAACGTGATCCAGCAAGTTTAACAAAAATGATGACAAGTTATGTTGTTGGTCAAGCATTAGCATCAGGCCGAATTAAAAATGACGATATGGTACTGATCAGTAAAGATGCTTGGGCAACAGGCAACCCGGTATTAAAAGGCTCGTCATTAATGTTTTTAGAAGTAGGTAAAACTGTTTCAGTGTCTGATTTAAATAAAGGTATCATTATTCAATCGGGTAATGATGCATGTATTGCCATGGCCGAACATGTTGCTGGTAGCCAAGGTGCATTTGTTAATTTGATGAATGAATATGCGAAAAAAATTGGATTACAACACACTCATTTTGAAACCGTACACGGGCTTGATGCACCAGGTCAGTATACCACCGCTAAAGATATGGCATTATTAGGTCAAGCGTTAGTCCGTGACTTACCAAAAGAATATGCGATTTATAAAGAAAAAGAATTTACCTACAATCTTTCTAAACCACAAATGAACCGTAATGGATTACTTTGGGATACTACATTAAATGTAGATGGCATCAAAACCGGACATACTAATGCAGCTGGTTATAACCTTGTTGCATCAGCGGTTGATGGTAATACTCGTTTAATTTCAGCCGTGCTTGGTGGTCGAACATTTAAAGGTCGTGAAGAAGAGAGTAAAAAATTACTTACTTGGGGATTCCGATTTTTTGAAACGGCAAATCCTGTTAAACCAAATGATCCATTAGCTATTGAGTCAATTTGGTATGGTGATGAAAATAAAGTTAAGTTAGGTGCAATTAATGGTGCATATATCACAGTACCAAAAGGTCGCTCAGCAGATGTTAAAGTACAATACACCATTGATGATTATATTTATGCACCAATTACCAAAGGAACTGCAGTGGGTAAAATCCAATTTTTATTGGATGATAAAGTTATCAATGAACTACCTTTAGTAGCACTTGAAAATGTTGAAGAAACAGGATTCTTCGGCGGAATTTGGGATTGGATAGGCTTACAATTCCATAAATTATTTAATTAACTTTTTCTTAATAACCGCTGTGTAACTTTAGTTTACGCAGCGGTTTTTTTATTGGCTATAAGCAAATTTTAAATCTATGAAGCGTCAATTAAGGTTAATTTAGGCATTAAAAAACCCCATTCCTCAACTTTTTTATTAAAAATTATAGATAGCCATTAAGAATTATTTTGCTAAGAAGAAGTATCACCAAGATAGAGTAAAATTTGTGAAATAGATGAAAATATCTGCTCTAAAATAAATTCAATAAACGAAGGTAAAGACGAGATTAAGTAACTTAACATTATTAACCCACAGAACAATGTAAGTGGATAGCCGACTACGAAAATAGAGAGTTGTGGAGTGATTCTGTTTAACAAGCCTAACGATAGATTAATAATAAGCAATAGTGTCATTAATGGTAATGCCAACATAATACCATTAGTAAACAGTAAACCACTTATCTCAATTAATTCTAAATAGCCATTTTGTCTTAAAGGATAAAGACTTATAGGGATAATATTAAAACTGTTAGCTAAACCATAAAGTAACCATAAATGGCCATCTAAACTGAGAAATATTAATAATGCGATAATATTTATTAAACGCGATAACACCGAAGTAGACGGTCCTCCAATAGGATCATAAAAAGTAGCCATACCTAATCCCATTTGCATACCAATTAACTCGCCTGAAAATCTAACCGCCATAAATGTAAGTTGTATGGTAAAACCAATTATGATACCAATCATTATTTGTTGAGCAATAATCCAAATGCCCATTAACGAATAGATAGTAAGATTATTGTCTAACTGAGGTAAAGGTAAAACTATGACTATTAGTATGGCTAAACCTATTTTTATGCGACTAGGGACCTCTTTTTCGCCGGTAATAGGTGCGACCATAATTAGAGCAAAAATACGAACAAAAGGAAGGAAACTTGATCGAACCCAAGCAAAAAAATCAATATTAAACAGTTCTTGAATAGCTAAATCCATTAAAGTTAACTAGTTAAGTTTGGAATAGAGGTAATGACAAAACGTATATAGTCGGTCATTGTTGTAAGCATAGATGGACCTAAAATAATTAATACCACAATAACAGCTAAAATTTTCGGAATAAAAGATAAGGTCATCTCATTAATCTGTGTTGCTGCTTGTAGCAAACTGATAATTAATCCGGTCACTAACGCTGCTAATAATAAAGGGCCAGCAAGTGATGCCGCCACTTTGATGGCTTGCATCGCGAAATGACTAATATATTCTGACTCCATATAATTCCTTAACTTTTCAAGTTAACTAAAAAAGCTTTGCGCTAATGAGCCTAACAATAAATGCCATCCATCAGCCATTACAAATAACATAATTTTAAATGGAAGTGATACTGTTGCTGGGGGTACCATCATCATCCCTAATGCCATTAAAGTACTAGCGACAACTAAATCAATGACTAAAAAAGGAATAAACAGCGTAAAACCAATTTGAAAAGCCGTTTTTAGTTCACTAACTACAAACGCAGGGACTAAAACTCGCAAAGGGATCTCTTCTCGAGTTTGAATATCATCAGTATGTGACATATTTACAAATAATGCCAAATCGCTTTCTCGAGTTTGAGTTAACATAAATTCACGAAGCGGTTTAGTTGCATTATCTAAACCCTCTTGCATAGTAATTTTTTCTTGCGAATAAGGAACATAAGCATCTTGATATATTTTATCAATTGTAGGTGACATAATGAAAAACGTCATAAATAATGCAATGCCTAATATGACTTGGTTCGGTGGTGCAGATTGAGTGCCAAGTGCGCTGCGCAATAAGCCTAATACTATAATGATCCGAGTAAAGCTCGTCATTAATAATAAAATAATAGGGATAAAAGTTAGTAGAGTTAAAAAAACTAAAGTTTCAACAGGTAACGACCAACTTTGACCATCTTCAAGAGGTGTTTGAGTAACAACCGTCAACGGTGATAATGCGGCAAAACTATATTGGCCAACAAACAAGAGGCCTAGTAATATAATGAGTTTTAACCGCAGCATGATGAATTACTCCTTCTTGTTGGTATTTAACACAGACTGCAACAGCTGCTTAAAAAGATTATTTTTTGATATTTGTTCAACATCAACTCGATCATTTAATAACATTTCCGTTTTTTGTTCACTTATAGTATGTAGTAACGTCATTTGTTGGGCGGTAACGCCAACTACCAATAATTGGTTATCTACATGAACTAGTAAAATACGTTCTTTGGCACTTATGTTATATATTGCTTTAATTTCAATAAATTGTTTGCTAGATTTTTTCCAACCTATCCGTTTTATTATCCATCCTAAACATAAAATAATAGCAATTACACTAAAAAATGCCATACCAAGTTGGCTATATATACTAGATGTTGAGTTAGACGAGAATGTCTGTACACTGTCGGTTATAGTTGGAACGGTCATTATTGTCTCATTAATTACAGTTAACGACTTAATCTACGTACACGTTCTGAAGGGGTAATAATATCGGTAATTCTTACACCATAATTATCACCAACAACAACGATTTCACCTTGTGCAATTAAGTAACCATTAATGAGAATGTCTAATGGTTCACCGGCTAAACCATCTAAGGAAATAACTGATCCTTGAGTTAAATTTAAGAGATCTTTAATGGCCATTTTGGTTCGACCAAGTTCAACGCTTAAATTAACTGGAATATCCAAAATAAGATTAATATCTTGTTTTTTTACATCAGTTGATTCTGGTGATAAGGTTTCGAAAATAACCTCTTTAGTCAAAGATTCATCATCAACTACTACATCGTTTGGTTGGCTATCGTCATTATTATTTAGGCTATCACTCATTGATTGAACTCCCCTTCATTCAATTGTTCTAATACAGGACTACTTATTTGCTCTACTTGAATTGCATATTGTTTATTCATACTACCGTAACGGCCTTTTAACACCGGTACACCACCAATGGTAACATCAATGCTAGTGGGTTTTTCGATATCCAAAATATCGTTTACTTTTAATGCTAATAATTTGGCAACTGTAGTTTGAATGTCAGCAAAATTAGCGACTAATTCGACGGTTGATTGTTTAATACCACTAGTAAGTGAACTAATCCAGACATTATCATCTTTATAAGATTGAGCTTCGATAGGTGGTTTAATTAATAGCTCTTTGATTGGTTCAACCATTGTATAAGGAATGCAAATAGAAAAATTTGCTTTTAAGCTACCAACTTCAACCGTAAATGATGAAACTAAAACAACATCATCAGGTGAACTAGTAATATTAGTAAATTTGCTCTCTACTTCAGAACGAACGTATTCGGTTTCAATACTGTAAACATCATTCCAAGAATTTTGATACGCGTGTAAGGCAATATTTAATACACGTCTAATAATTTCTTGTTCGGTATGGGTAAATTCTCGGCCTTCAGATCCAACATTGATAGTATGACCATCGCCGCCAAAAAGGGTATCAACAACAATAAATATTAGTTCGGGTGAAAATGAAAATAAACAACTACCTCGTAGAGGGTTAAGATGGACTAAATTTAAATGGTTGTTTATCGAAGTTTGAGAAAACTCTTTAAACGTTTTAGGTTCAATGACAGATGTAATAATATCAGTATTATGGCGTAGTAAGTTAAATAACCCAATTCTAAATTGACGCGCAAAGCGTTCGTTAATAATCTCTAAAGCGGTTAATCGTTCAGGAATAAAGCTATGTTTAACTGATATATCATAAGGTTTAACTTCTGTTCGTTTATTTAACGGTGGTTGATAACTTTGTTCTGCTTCTTCTGTATTATTAGTAGATTTAGTATCTATCTCAATATCCGTATCTATGACTGAAGCATCTAGTGGATCCTTAACTAGAGGATCACTTGTATCGGTATTAGATTGAAGCTTATCTGACATAATAATTACCTTACAATGAAATCGGTGAATAACACTTCATCAATTTTTATTGAATGTTTTGCATCGTATTGACGAGATAATGCTGCTTTTATTTGTTCTTTTAATTCAAGCTTGCCGGACTCTGTCTTTAAATTATTAATATACTGTTTTGATGTTAACAACAATATATCACTTCTTATTTCTGGTAGATATTCTAACAATACGCTTTTTTGTTCTTCGTCTGCAATTCGTAATACCATACCAATATATAGAACTTTATTTGCCTCTAAATTATTTTCAGAAGGTGGTAGTGAAAGGGTAAATGGTTTTAATGTTAAAAAGACTGGAGCTAACACTTCCGGCTCCTCTTTTTTTATCTCAGCCGTCTTGTTAGGTTGCTTGTTAAACCATAAATAAGCAGCGAAACCGATTGCTAATAATGCAATTAGAATAAGTATTAAATTTAAAATACTTATTTTTTTTTTGTTAGTTGGCATATTTATTATCGTCTCAGTGAAATTAAATGAAATGGCTATAGCTGTTTGAATAGCCAAAAAACGTAAAAATGATAAATCATCGTTTAAGAATTAATTCAATGAATAGGCAATAAAAACAGTACTTATTCAATCTTTTTAATTCTCAATTATCAACCCTTCGCATCATTGTCATAACTATTATTTAGGCAAAAATACTTAATCCTGATTGAATAACATCCGTATTATGGCTAGATTCTTGTTTAGCTTGTTTTTCGTCATCTAAAAATAGTTCAGGTTCAAATTGTTGTTTTTGCCTATAAGATGTCGACTGTTTGGAATCATCCATCATTGAAGAATCACTAATATTTGTTTGTTGTAATGTAATGCCCTGTTCTTCAAGTGAAGTTCTTAATTGTGGCAAAGCTAATTCTAAAACGCTTTTAACCACATTATGAGCAACGGTCATATGAAGATCCATTTTCTCATCTATCATTGCTAACTTAATATGTAATGAGCCTAATTCTTCCGGGTGTAATTTTATTTCCGCATTTTGAATACCCTGCCGAGTAATTAAACTAATTTGTTCATTTAATGACGCTTGCCATTTAGCAATATCCATTGGCATGGGTAAAGTCATATTTAATTGAGCAACAGCTACTGATGGTGAAGAGGGCGATGGAACCTGGCCGTTTACTACAGTTGTTAATAACGTCGATTCTTGATGAGAATTAGTAATATTACTATCAGATTGATTATCATTGATAGATTGTTCTAAAACTGTATTAACAACACTTGTCTCGATATTTTTAGGATGACTTTCTTGCGAAATTTGTTCAGTTTTTACCGTTTCGAATAAATTTGTACTTTTGGTTGTTTGATGTTCAATATTTTTAGTCGGTAGCAAATTGTTGTCGTTATGTTCATTTGTTTTGGTGATTAATTGTTCACTATTATTAATTGAGGTAAGAATTTCTGAGGCTTTGTTATCAAAAGCAATATCGCGATCAATATCAATAAGTTGCTTATCCGCCTCAGATGGATTGACCTCTAATAGTCTATCAATTTTTTTTAGATTAGTTTCCAATAAAGGTTTGTTATTATCTATTTGCTCAGTTTGCTCAGTTAATTGCTCCTTTGCTATCAACAACGTGGATGGTTGTTCAAGTTGTGAATTTAACAATGGTGGAACAAACAACGTAATTAATGCATCACTATCGTTTTTATCTTCTTTATTGGATTTTTCCTCTTTAAGCGTTGGGAGTAAGTCAGCTACATCTTCGTTATCTTGCTTGTCTAATTGTGGTTTTTCATTGTCATTGAATTGTAATAACTGTTGAAAAAAGTCACTCTCAATAACCGATAAATTATTATCATTTAATTCTAATAATTGAGATGATATCAATGGAGTAATGCTAAACGGATTAATATTCATTCTGTATTTTCCTTGCAAATTGCTGCTGAGCAAACTCGTCCGTTAGTTTTTGTTGTAAACGATTTTGCTGTACTAAATGCGCTTTATGTTGTTTATCTAGCAAAGTAGTATAAGTATTGAGACTTTTTTGTGATTGATTAAGCTCATTAGTAAGTTGTTTTTGTTTTATATCCAAAGTTAATAATAACTTTTTCTGTTGTACTATACCTTGCTCTATGGCGTTAATGAAGGCGTTAAAATTACTAAGTTCAGATCCTTTAATGCCATTTGTTAGTGCGTTATTTAGGCGTTGCTGGTATTCGTTATAGTAATTATTTAAAACATCTAGTTGTGATTGCGTATTAAGCTTATTATCATGCATACGTTTTAATTTAATCAAATTGTCATCGACTGATTTTTCAGCTAGCTTTTTTAATGTTAAAAAGGCTAATTTACCATTATATTGATTAACCATTATTCTTTCCTAACTTCTCCGTTTTGATCAACAATATTAACTAATTGTTGATAAGCATCTTGATAACTACAATGCTCATTAATTCCTTGTTGTAAAAATTGCTGCATAGCAGGAAAAAGTAATATCGCTTTATCTAATAAAGGATCGGTTCCTGCTACATAAGCGCCAACATTAATCAAGTCACGATTTCGCTGGAAACTTGAAAATAATTGTTTAAATAATCGTGATTTTTTTTCATCCTCAGGTTTAGTTAAATCTGTCATTACACGACTTATTGATGCTTCAATATCAATAGCGGGATAATGACCCGATTCAGCAAGAGAACGGGATAAAACAATATGACCGTCAAGAATCGCTCTTGCCGAATCAGCAATAGGATCTTGTTGATCATCACCTTCGGTTAGTACGGTATAAAAAGCGGTAATTGCTCCTTTACCTGTTGCGTCATTACCTGCTCGTTCAACTAATGCGGGTAATTTTGCAAATACTGAGGGTGGATATCCTTTAGTGGCTGGCGGTTCACCAATTGCTAAAGCTATTTCACGTTGTGCCATGGCGTATCGCGTTAATGAATCCATGATAAGTAACACATTAAATCCTTGGTCGCGAAAATTTTCGGCGATCTTAGTTGCGTATGCCGCGCCTTGCAGACGCAATAATGGCGATACATCCGCTGGTGCGGCAACGACAACCGAACGAGCTAGGCCTTGTTCACCTAGAATATTTTCGATAAAATCCTTTACTTCCCGACCTCGTTCACCGATTAAACCAACCACGATAATATCGGCTTTGGTATATCGAGCCATCATACCTAATAACACACTTTTACCGACCCCAGAGCCGGCAAAAAGCCCCATTCGTTGACCTTGACCGACAGTTAATAAGGCATTAATAGCTCGAATACCAACATCTAAAACTTGATGAATTGGAGTACGAGCTAGAGGGTTTAATGATTTATTGATTAATCCCTCAAATTCAATATGTTCCGGTAATGGTTTACCATCAAGAGGTTTGCCCATTGCATCGACAACTCGACCTAATAAACCAATGCCAATGGGTAGAACTTTATGGCTAAAATGGGTTAAATCATACTGTGATGTATACACTCTAGCATCTAATAATATGCCATCAGTGGATTCAAATGGCATTAGATATAAGGTTTTTCCATTAAAACCGATAACCTCACACTCAACGGCTTGGATTTTACCTTCTAATTGCCGTTCAACAAAACAATTAGAACCTAAAGGCAGTTTTAAACCGACGGCTTCTAAAACTAGTCCAGATGCTTTAACCAATCGACCATATTGACGAATTAATGATACTGGTTGTAATTTTTGAATCGCATTATCTATTTTAGTTGACCACTGCCTACAAAATTCCACCTTAACTCTCATCTCCATGCACACTATCTGAAATAATTTGCCAGTGATTATTGACACTTGCATCGATCTCATTAGTTTGAGTAAATATTTTGCAACCACCCAATTCAATACTTGCATCGGCGATAAACTGCCACTCATTTCGCTCAATTTCATCATTCAGCAGTGGTTCAAGCCATACAAAGTCATTTGGATTTAATCGAATCGTCATTGGCGGATCGACGATTAGCGTTTGTTCAATAACTGCTTTAATGGTATGCATCAATTGTTTTTGTTTTACATTCGGTAGTGAACCAACCGTCTTTTCGGCAGCAAGTAAAGCTAAATCGAACAATTTTGGAGTAACAGTTTCATTAATTTGATTAACTGATTGCATAAAGCTATTTGCTAGCTTTTTGATTGAATTTGCACTATTTAACTTTTCTTCATTTAATTGTTGTTCTATTTTTTCAAGACCTTCTTGCTTGCCTATTGCTAATCCTTCCTCATAACCTGCTTGTTTACCAATATTAAAACCTTCTTCTTTACCCTGATTAAATCCTTCCTGGTAGGCTTGTTCTCTTGCTTGTTGTTTAATATTTTCGAGTTCTAAAGCAATTTTAGGATCGTCAGTATTAATACTAATCTTATCTTCTTCTTGCTCGGATTGCTGCTTATTTTCCTGCAAGTCTTCCAACTCAGATTGACTTGCTAATGGTGATAATTCCATCCGCGCCAATTCTTGAAAATGTAATGGTTTCCAACCCAATGTATGGGGTTGATTACACATATTCATCATCACCACCATTTATGATTATCTCACCTGCCTCGGCTAAACGTCGTGCAATAACCACAATTTTCTTTTGTTCGGTTTCGACTTGCGACATGCGCACTGGTGGTCTATTTTGTAAATCTTCACGCATTATTGAAGCAGCACGTTGTGACATATTGGACAAGAGTTTCTCGCGTAATTCTTCTGATGCACCTTTCATCGCAATGATCAAGGTTTCATTATCTATCTCTTTAAGAAGACGTTGAATACTTCTGTCATCCACTTCAATAAGTGTTTCAAATAAGAACATTTCATCAATGATTTTTTGTGCCAGATCGTTGTCATAATCTCGTAACGCATTGATAACAAGCTCTTCTTGTTGTGATTTCATTAAATTAATGATTTCTGCAGCGGTACGAACACCACCCATATTATTAAGTTTAATATTTTGTCCATGCAATAAAGTTGATAACGATGTCGATAGGACGTCTAACGCGGAAGGCTCTATTCCTTTGAAAGTAGCAATACGCAGTGTAACATCATTACGTAAATCGTCATCAAATAGATTTAAAATTTCGGCGGCTAAATCACGATTTAAATGAATTAGTATGGTGGCAATAATTTGTGGATGCTCTTTTTTGATTAAATCAACTGCTCGAGCCGCATCGACAAAGTTAAGCATTTTTAAACCATCAGTTGTATCCTCTTCATAGGTATCTAATAGTTCATCAAGCAGGCGAGCGGCCCTATCACTACCTATAGACTTTTCTAGAACGGATCGCAAATAACTATTGGTATCTGTGTTTAATACCGCACAATGATCAAGCGTTGTTCTACATTCACCAAGAACATTTTTAAGATCCTCTTGCGTTAACTGAGGTAACCCTACCATGGCGCTACTAATTTGTTGAACTTCTCTACTATTTAATAATTGCATAACTTGCGCAGCGAGCTCTTCGCCCAAGACCATTATAATTGTTGCTGCTTTTTGTGCGTCGGTAAAATTCATTTTTTCTTATCCTTTTTACTCATCCAACCACGTATAATAAGTGCCATTACGCGAGGATCTTTTCCAACAATTTCACGGATACGTTGCTGTTGTTGTACATTATCTTCAGTGGTTAAGACAATCTCAGATGGCTTACTATCAGGTTCTTTTTTGTCAAAAATCTTCAAATATTCAGCTTTTAATCTCATCCACAATGGACGTAGTACTTTGCGCCATGCATACCATGCTACTAAAATGTAAATTAAATATTTAAGACCTGTTTTTACCATATCGTATAATTCATGTTTTTCCCAAAATAGTATTTTGTCACTTCCTTCATCTAAAATTTGATCGGTAAATTTCAAATTAGCTACGGTTAAAGAATCACCTCGTGCATCTGAAAATCCCATAGCTTGGCGCGCAAGCGCTTCAATATTAGCAAGTTCTTCTTGATCGAGTTTTACCCATTTTTCAGTTGTGTTATTATCTTTATCCTCATTATTTGAACTTTCTTCATTTGAAGATTGTGTTTCATTGGTTGTGACAAATTTATAATTAACTAAAATCGCCACCGATAAGCGCTTGATGCGTCCCTCTGGAATCTTGCTATGAATTACCTGACGATTAACTTCATAATTTAATGTACTATTCGATTGCAAATGATACATTTTTTGCTGTTCGTCTTTATCGTTATCTTTTGGTTCATTTTCACCATCAATTGGTGCACTAGGGGTTGGAACAGGTTGATTCGTTAAAGCACCTGGTACACCACTACTAGTATCGCTTGATGTTAATTGACGATTATCAACTTCTTGTTTGCTACGAATCGTTTGATTGGCAACATCACTATTAGGATCATAGATTTCCGCTGTTGATTCTTGCCGACTAAAGTCAATGTCTGCATTAACTTGCACTTTAACATTTTGCTTACCTAATATAGGTATGATAATCCTTTCGACGCGTTCACGCGTTGAATTTTCTATTCGTTCACCATACTCCAATTGGGCAATATTAATGCTATTGTCACGGAATTGCTCACCAGTCAGTAAATTACCTTTTTGATCAATAATCGTTACTTTATCTGCTTGTAATTCCGGTACACTGCTCGAAATCAAGTGAATAATAGCGTCAATTTGGCCTTGAGATAAACTACGACCAGGTAATAACGTTAATGCGACAGATGCAGAAGGGAATTTTCTTTCTCTAACAAATAAAGAAGGTTTAGGCATGGCTAAATGCACTCGGGCTTCATCAACACTGCTAATAATCGAAATGGTCCTCGATAATTCGCCTTCTAAAGCTCGTTGATAGTTAATTTGTTCATTGAATTGACTCATACCGAAACTTTCTTTGTCGAGCAACTCAAAACCAATAGATCCGCCTTTTGGTAAACCCTGTTGGGCCATTTTCAAGCGAGTATCATAAATTTTGTCATCCGGAATCAAGATGGTCGTGCCAGCGGAAGAAAATTTATAAGGGATGTTCATCTTTTCAAGTTGGCTGATGATTTCACCACCATCTTTATCATTTAAATTACTATATAGTACGCCGTAATTATCATTTTTAATCCATAAATAGATAATACTACTAATAGCAATTATAATTACTCCTAAAATAAGGAGTAGCATTTTACGATTTTGTTTTAATTGATTGATAAAAGGTAACTTATCTAATACTGATTCGCCTTTGTTGTTACCCGCAGTTTGGCTATCCATATATATCCTAATTCTAAACAGGCTAGATTAATTCTATAGTCTATTATCTGTCCATTTAAAAAAATCAATAGCTAAAAAAGCACACGCTTTACCCTTTAGTTATCGCTTTTAGATAATTATCTTTATGATAATTTAATTTTCAATTTAATTAAAAAGATGAAAATAGGCCTTTATTATTATGGACAGCATTAATGCCTTTAGTAGCGCAACATTAGCTAAATTAGACTTTCCAGAACAGCAGTTGAATAATCAACCAATAAACAAAGAACCGAGTTTTATAGCCGAATTTAAAATGGCATTAGATAAAATCAACCAAGTTCAATTACAGGCTAGCAAACAGGCTCAAGCCTTCGAGATGGGTGAACCTAACATCTCGTTGAATGAAGTGATGGTGAATATGCAAAAGTCATCTATTTCATTACAATTTGGTATTCAATTTCGTAATAAATTAGTGGCTGCATATCAAGAAATCATGAATATGAATATTTAAACAGCTTTTAAAGTTAACTTATCAATTAACTATTTTAGTTAAAAAGCACAGTATTTTAGGGATTAATTTACAGCAGATTAGCTTAATTGGTCCCTACAACTTAGCAGTATAATTAATTGTCGTTTAGATTTTAGATAGCAAAGAAAGCTAAATGACATTTAATGCTCTATTCAAATTAAATTCGCGATTTCATGATAGCTAGCAATTTTAGTTTGATAATCCACCTGTTCGCCAATGACTTTGCTCAGTTCGACATGTCGAGTACGAATCAATTGTTGTAATTGTTGCTGATAAGTAAGGATATTATTGATATACATTTGAATGGTATCATGTTGTGGCAATGATATATCATCAATATCAGTAGTTATATCATCAGTTAATCGAATATCTTCTGCTAATTGATGATATTTAACTTGCCAACTGATTAATGACTCCCAATTTCCTTGTTGAGCATCAACTAACATTTGTTTAACAATCTCATCAAGTTGTGCATATTGCCCTAACAACGAAGACGTTTTCAAAGTTGAAACTCCCATTATTCTGCTATTTCACGCCATGCTTGGGCAATATTATCAAGTAAATCAAAACAAGTTTGCAGTTTTTTGCTATCATTATGCAAATTAGCCAAAACAAGTTGCTGGCTAATATATTGATAAAGTTGATCCAGATTTTCGGCAATTTCACCGCCTTGATTTAAATCAAGGCTGCTTTTAAGTCCATTATCAATGATATTAATAGCTTTCGAAATCGCTTTACCTTTATCAGGAATATTACCTTTTTGCATATGTAAATCAGCTAAACGAATAGCATTAAGCGCCCCATCGAATAATAACACAATTAATTGATGAGGCGATGCTTGACTAACACTAGTTTCTAAATTCACTTGCTTATAAGCGTTAGAACCTACTTTATACATAACTGTCCCTTATTTCTTCTTTAAATTTGCCATCATTTCAAATTGGGTAGTTAGGTAAGTACTTGTGCTATTTAATTCATTGACTAATATATCCAGTCTAGTAAATTGTGCTCGATAACGATCAATGGTTTGTTCAATAGAGTCGCTAATTTGATCATAACGCTTATCTAATGATCTTAACGTTGTATTTAAACCTTTTGTTGCTGTATCAATTGCACCATTACTATCAATAAAGCTACTTACTTTAGCAAATACTTCGTTAGCAATACCGGTCGTTTCACCATCCCCAGTAAACAAAACTGCGACAGCTTCATTGTTTTCGCTAAGCGCTTTTTTCAGCTCATTTTCATTAATCGTTAACGTACCTTCTTTAGTCATATTAATGCCGATTTGTGATAGTACGGAAAATTCTCCTGATTGACCTTTAGAAAAAATAGAACGAATGCTCTGATCGACATTACGCAGTGTTGAATTACCAATTAGTGGGCCATTACTATTATTTGAGCTACTAGAACTACTATCACTGACCGTGTATTTGGTTAATTCCGATATTGTTGATTGTAATTGATTAAATGCATCGACCCATTCTTTAAGTGCTTCTTGAGTTTTTTCATTATCAGCACCGATGGTTAAATTCTGTGTCGTAGTCGTAACGGCTTTTAGAGTAATATCTACGCCCGGAATAATATCCTTAACTGTGTTCGATGCATTTTCGATGGCAATACCATTAAAGGTAAATTTCGCGCTCTGTGCTCTGCTTACCTCATGCATTGGCGATGATGCGTTATTAATATTAAAGCCAATGGCCGAATTTAACGCATCATCATCATCGGATGAAATCGACGTAATGGTTTGTTGTTCACCCGTTTCCTTTGATGTAATAACTAATTGATAGCTGTCTGCACCAGAACGGACAATAGTCGCATTTACGGTTGAATCGCTGATTGAGCCATCTGGATTAGTGATTTTAGCTTGATTTATTGCATTAGCGATAGATTCCAACGATGTCTCGTTTTGTGACAAAGTGACATCTAACTTTTGCCCATTAGCTTGCTCAATCGAAAGCGTGCGGGTTGCGTTGTTATTACCTAATGCGGTTGTTTTGTTAAAATTGTTAGTTGCAACGCTATGAGCGGTAGCTAGTTGCTCAACATTAATAGTGTAATTCCCCAATTGAGCATTACTACTTACCTTTGTGGTAAAATAGTTGTCATTCCCTACTACCGTGCGCGGTTGGAAGATCTCTTTTTTTTGGAGTTTTGCTGTTGCACTATTAAACGTCGATAACGCGCTCTTTAATTTGCCAAAACCACTTATTTTGTCATTTACGGCTTTTTGTTGCGCTTTGATTGGCGTAAGACGATTTCTTTCAACTGCTTCTAAATTATCTAATACTTCATTCAAATCAATACCGGAACCAATTCCTAATATACTCATTCCCATGATAGTTATCCTAATATAAATTAATCCATCTGTTATATTATCGACCAATTTAATAAAAAGTTTAAGTATTTTTAATTTAATCTCTGTTTATAAATAATTGGGGTTTGGCAATGAGAATTTCGTCATCTATTTTATCTATTAAAAAGTAAGTTAGTTTAAAAAGTAAGTTAATTATCCTATGATAAATGATGTAGTCAATAAATCGTCGTATTAATCGTTTGAGCTATGATAATGACAGTAACGATATAACCAAGCTGTAGAATTACTCATTATTAAATAGATGAGGGATTATTGAAAATAAAGTGCTTTTTATTAGCACAATCAAAGTGATTATTAACAAAATTAATGAAATTCTTGAGCCGGTTAATCATCATTATTTTGCTTATATAATCTGTTTTTATGCGTTCAACCATAAAGACTATTATCTTTACAAGCATCAGCAATTATTGATTTGTTTTATGCAAACTCGCCACAAGGCTTTACTTATTTTAATAATAATAGCTGTCTTTTGCGTAGTTTATAATCAACAATATCACTAATATTGATTCATGAGGAAATGTATCTTAATTAAGTAGGGACAAGCTCCTTGTCGCCATTTGAAAGAAGGCTACCAACTGCCCTATTCAGCGATATATCAACGACTATAAATATGTATTATGATCTTTAATCGTTTTGATCAAACAGTTTAGCTACTTGGTTTAATTTGACGACATAAAATAAAAATTCAAAAAAAATTAAAGTTTCGGTTTTTACTTCCGATAATTAGACCATCAGTAACAATATTGAATATATCTTCAATATCAGGCTGATGTTGCTAATAATATAAAAAAGGAGATAAAAATGGCACAAGTTATTAATACTAATACTATGTCTTTGGTGACACGAAACAATCTTAACAAATCACAAGGTGTTCTTGGTACAGCAATCGAGCGTCTATCATCTGGCTTACGTATCAATACAGCAAAAGATGATGCTGCTGGTCAAGCGATTGCAAACCGTTTTTCATCGCAAATTCGCGGTTTAAATCAAGCTTCACGTAATGCTAATGATGGGATTTCAATTGCTCAAACAGCAGAAGGTGCATTAAGCGAAATGAATACTAACGTGCAACGTATCCGTGAACTAACTGTTCAAGCATTGAACGATACTAACTCAGCAAGTGATCGTGTTTCAATACAAGCTGAAATTACAGAACGAATAGGGGAAATCAATCGTATCTCAAAACAGACTGATTTTAATGGTACTAAAGTATTGATGGGTACAGCTGATCTCAATGATCCTAATGCTATTGCGGTAGGTACTGCTAAACTTCGTATTCAGGTAGGTGCAAACGATACTGAGTTTCTCACCATTGAGATTAAAGGGATAGATGCAGCTTCGTTAGGTATTGCTAGTTTGGATGTTGCTAAGCCGCATGCGGAAGATATAAGTGCAGGTGTGTTACATACCATTGATGATGCATTAGGAATGATTGATACGGCTCGTGGCGCACTTGGTGCATTACAAAATCGTTTTGAATCAACTGTTAATAATCTTAACAACACTTCAAATAACTTAAGTGCAGCTCGTAGCCGTATTGAAGATGCAGATTATGCTGAAGAAGTATCTAACATGACTCGCGGTCAAATCTTGCAACAAGCTGGTACCTCAGTATTAGCACAAGCTAACCAAGTACCGCAATCTGTTTTATCTTTATTACAATAAGTATATAAATTAGATTATTCGGTCACTCTAATTTTGTTCTTTAGCAATAATGGCGTTTCTAACGTCATTATTGCTAATTATATTAATTACCTATTTTTTAGTTCCTTATTCTTGCCATTAATTTAGGTAATTATTGCAATAATATGCGCTAGCATTTTTTCAACATCGGGTCAGAAATGAGTGATAGCCTGTATAACTCTCAAGGTGTAGTAAATCGAATTGATTGGCAACAGTATATCTATTTAGTTCGTAATGAAGCGCTAAAATTGGCGGTTCGTTTACCAACTACCGTTCAATTAGATGACTTGTTACAAGTTGGTTACATTGGTTTGTTAGACACCATAAAACGTTATGATGCGTCACAAGGTTATACGTTCACTACCTTTGCCATTCCTCGCATAAAAGGTGCAATGTTAGATGAGCTGCGTAGCCGAGATTGGCTACCAAGACAAACACGTAAAAAGATCAAAGATGTGGCAAATGCTATTAACGAATTAGAACAAAATCTTGGCGTTCCCCCTAATGATCATCAGATTGCTACGCATTTGCACTTATCACTTGATGAGTATCGTAAAGTGTTACTAGATTCCAATTACGGTCAAATCTGCTCTTTCGATGAGATACAAACCAAATTAGGCGACAATGTGGACGCGTTGATCGATTCTGATACGGACAATAACCCATTTTCATCGCTTATTAACGATGAAACTCGCGATATTATTGTTCAACAAATTAGTAAATTACCAGAAAAAGAAAAAATGGTTTTAACCCTCTATTATCAAGAAGAGTTAAATCTAAAAGAGATTGGAAAAGTGATGGGTATCAGTGAGTCTCGAATTAGTCAATTGCATAGCCAAGCAATTAAACGAATTCAAAGTAAAATTGATCTATAACTTAGAATAAAAGCAGTAAATTATATATAAATAAATTGAAAATAAATAGAAATTATTTTTTAGTTGACCTTTAGCTTTTAAAAATGTAACTTTAATTAAAAAAGCAAGCATAATCTGGTTTTTATTAAATTTGCGTTTATTTATCAATCGCAAGCAAATTATGGATAGTGGTGGTTAAATTGGGAAATATACAAGATGATGATATGTTGAAGTGTATCCATCATTTAAATCTTTCAGCGCTTTTATTAAGCCAGCGAATGATTGAGAAAGATAAAGTGATGGCAATGTATCGATTGGGAATTGATGAAAAAACAGCTGATATCTTGAGTAATTTAAGTGCTTCTCAAATGTTAGTTTTGTCTGAAACAAATCAACTAACGTTTCAGTTTCGTTTTAAAAATTCGGCAATGATGGAAAAATTGACTGAAGAGTCTCGCGTAAGTGATATAAAACAGATGCATACAGGGATCCTTTTATCAAGTTTACTTTTAGATTCAATTAATAAGTAGGTAGTGATAAAAATGAGTAGCGAAAGCATCATTCAAACGTATAAAGAAGTTCAGTTAGCCATTCGATTAATTGAACTCGGTGCTAGAATTCAAATGTTGGAAAGTGAAACCAACCTAAGCCGAGGCAAGTTAATCAAATTATATAAAGAGATACAAGGATGTCCCCCCCCAAAAGGTCTACTGCCGTTTTCAACCACGTGGTTTATGACTTGGGAACCCAATATCCATTCAAGTATATTTTATAATGCCTACTATTATTTAGTTAAACATGGTACTAAATCTGGTGTTCAAGCCATTGTAAAAGCTTACCAACTTTATTTAGAGCAATGTTCTTTATCTAAAGATGAAGAACCAGTATTAGGGTTGACTCGCGCGTGGATCTTAGTCAAATTTGTTGAAAGCAAGGTTATGCAACAATCGTGCTGTAAGGTATGTAAAGGTCGATTTATTACCCATGCTTATCATCCACACAATAGCTTTGTTTGCAGCTTATGCCAACCGCCTTCAAGAGCAGAAAAAAATAATAAAACGCATAAAGATAGCCAAGCAAAATGCTTACAAGTTTTATCAATACCTAGTGCATTTAATTTAGTTACGGCAAATCAGCTAAAGGTTTAGTGATAGTAACAAAAAAGAACAATTTTAATTATATTTAAGGAGACAAAGGAAAGCCAATGTTAATAATTATAGGATATATTGTGGTTATCGCTTCTGCCTTATTGGGCTATGTATTAAGTGGAGGATTTCTAGCAGTACTTTTTCAGCCGTTAGAGTTTCTTATCATTGGTGGTACAGCTATTGGTGCTTTCATTGTAAGTAATGAAAAAAAAGCAATAAAATCAACACTTAAATCATTAGGCGGTTTATTTAAAACCTCAAAATATAACAAAACCCTTTATCTAACATTAATTAATTTAATGTTTACTCTTTTAACTAAAGTGCGCCAAAATGGTGGATTATCTATCGAAGAAGATATTGATAATCCTAAAGAAAGTGAATTATTCAAACGATATCCCCTCATTTTAGCCAATCCTCAAATCTGTGATTTTATTACTGACTATTTACGCTTGATCATTAGTGGCAATATGGAAGTGTACGAAATTGAGGCATTAATGGATGAAGAAATCGAAACTTGTACTCATGAACTGGAAAAGCCAGCCGATGCGGTTTCAAATGTTGGTGATGGGCTACCTGCTTTTGGGATCGTAGCGGCGGTTATGGGCGTGATTAATACGTTAGCGCAAGCAGATAGGCCAGCAAGTGAATTGGGTGAGCTTATTGCTCATGCTATGGTTGGGACATTTTTAGGAATTTTGCTGGCTTATGGCTTCGTTTCGCCACTGGCTGCTTTGTTGAGACAAAAAAATGCGGATAGAGTAAAAATTCTAGAATGTACTAAGGTCATTTTAGTGGCAAGTATGCATGGTTATGCACCACAAATTTGTATTGAATTTGGCCGAAAAACGATTTTTTCACATGAACGTCCTTCTTTCTTTGAATTAGAAAAATATATTCAAGAAGTGAAAGATAAAAATGCTAATGCAAAACAAAATAATGAATAATAAAAAATGAATGATAAGTCAGTAAGGATAATTGTTTCCAAAAAAAAATCAGGGCATGGAGGTGGTCATCATGGCGGTTCATGGAAGATTGCTTATGCTGATTTCATGACCGCAATGATGGCACTTTTTTTAGTTATGTGGTTGATTTCTAAATCAACACCACAAGAATTAAAGAGCATTGCTGAATATTTTAGAACACCTTTGATATTGGGTTTAAATGGTGGCAATAATTTGAGTGATAGTAACAGCGCTATACCTGGTGGTGGTGATGATGCTAGTAAAAGCGAGGGGGAAGAAAAAGACACGATAATAAATGAAATACAGATAAAATCTGATCCTAACGAAATTGAAAAAGCGCAACTTAATGAGACTGCACGTAAAATTAAAGAGATGTTTGAAATTGATCCGAGACTCAAGAAATTTGCGGCTAATCTTATTATTGAACTTACCGAGATGGGTTTAAGAATTCAAATTTTAGCAACTGATGATAAACCAATGTTTGATGTAGGGAGCGCTAAAGTTCATCCAAATATGCAAGAAATCTTATATGCGTTAGCACCAATTATCAATTCATTACCCAATAAAATGACGTTATCTGGTCATACCGATGAGCGTCAGTATATAACAGGTGATCGCGGTTATAGTAATTGGGAATTGTCTGCTGATCGAGCAAATTCGTCAAGACGAGAGCTTATTGCCGGTGGATTAGATTCAAACAAAATCATTCGAATTATTGGATTAGCTGATACTGTTGGTTTAAATAATCCTAATTACTCTGAAGATGCCAATCGACGTATTAGTATTTTAATCTTAAATAAAGTAGCCCAACAATATATTGAAAATGAAAATATGATGACGGGAACTGAATTTTTAAAACAATTACAATCAATTGAGTTAGAACCAGCAGAATCAGAACCAGTAGGGCCGATAAAACCAGTAGAAGAAGTGAAACCAGTAGAAGAAGTAAAATCAGTAGATGAAGTAAAACCAGCAGAAGAAGTAAAATCAGTAGAAGAAGTAAAACCGGCAGAAGAAGTAAAATCAGTAGAAGAAGTAAAACCAGTAGAACCTGTGGGCCCTGAACAGCCAGCAGTACAGCCGGTAGAAACAATACAACAATCTACTGGGTCAGAATAATTTCAGCACAGATAAATTGATTGGAATAATTAAAACTAACAAAATTTAATTATTATTGAGAAAAACTAAAGTTTGGTACTTTTTGGTCGATACATAAGAATAACTTTTTTATTTTATTATTATTGACTGAAATTATATTTAGGATTAGGAGCTTTTATGTCAAATTCATTGATGAATACGGGTATTAGTGGATTAAATGCAGCACAAAATATGCTTAATGTAATAAGCAATAATATAACGAATGCACATACGGCTGGTTATAATCGTCAGCAGCAAATTTTGAGTCAAGCAAATGGCACTAAATATAACTTTGGTTTTGTTGGTAACGGTGTATTAGTTTCATCTGTTAATCGAGTTTATAATAATTTTGTGGTTGGTCAACTACGCCAAGCACAATCACAAAATGGATCGATAAAGACTTATTATAATGAACTGTCGAAAGTCGATAATTTATTAGCAGAAGACGAGAGTAGTATTTCCTCACAATTAAGTAATCTGTTTGCCAGCTTAAATAAGCTTAGTTCGAATGCTGGCGATGCAGCGATAAAACAGAATGTTGTTAATGATCTTAGTGCTTTAGTTAGTCAATTCAATAAAACAGAATTAAATCTGAAAAATCAGATGGCTAATATCAATACTGAAATTGTTGACAATGTTAATATGGTCAACTCTTATACAAAACAAATTGCTGAACTTAATCAAAAAATTTCAAGATTACAGGCTGTAAGTGGTGGTCAAGAACCTAATGCACTACTTGACGAACGAGATCAATTAGTTAATGAATTAAGTGAAATCATTGGAATAACTGTTACTGAGCAAAATGGACAATATAATATTTCGCTCCCTAATGGTTTGACCTTAGTGCAAGGGACGTCTACTAACCAGCTATCTGTACAACCATCTACAGAAGATCAATTTCTAAATACCATTATTTACACACATCCTTCTGGCGCAACTCAGGAATTGACAAGCCAGAATATTGCATCAGGTCGTTTAAATGGATTATTAACTTTTCGTGAAGGACCTCTTCTTGAGGCGCGTAATCAATTAGGTTTACTTGCTCTAAATTTAGCAGAGCGCTTTAATGAAGTCCATATGTCAGGAATTGATATTAACGGCGATGTAGGTGGACCATTATTTGATTACAATCATCCTAGTAGTATAGCTAATGCCAAAAATCGAGGTGATGCAACGGCTACAATTAATTATCAATCTGTGACAGACATGAAAGCGTCTGATTATAAAATTGAGTTTAATGGTAGCGATTGGGTGGTAACAAGATTGTCTGATAATCAAGAAGTTACCCCACAGGTTATAGGTGGTAGTCTAGTTTTTGATGGGTTATCTATTGAAATAAACGGTTCCCCCGCCGCTGGTGACAGTATTTTACTTAAGCCTGTTGCTGATGTTGCTTCATCTTTACAATTATTAGTTAAAGATGTTAATAAATTAGCAACAGGTATCGATGATGCTGAAAATGGTAACGGTGATAATCGCAATGTCGCAAAATTGCTTGATATTCAAAATGAAAAATTGGTTAATGGTACAAAGACGTTAAGTAGTGCCTATACTGCATTAGTTAGTTATGTCGGCGGTGAAACACAAACAGCGAAAATTTCAGCACAGTCTAGTCAAAATATTACTCAAGAAATCAATGATCAAAATCAATCGATATCGGGTGTTAATATTGAAGAAGAATATATTTCTATGCAAGTTTATATGCAGTATTATCAAGCCAATGCAAAGATCATCGATGTTGCAACGACAATATTCGATACCATTTTAGGTTTAGCCAAATGATAAAAGGATTTTAATATGCGTCTTAGTACTAATTCAATGTATCAAAAAAATTTAAATAGTATTTTAAACACCAATACTAAATGGCAAAAATCAGGACTACAGTTGGCTACCGGTAAAAGAATACTATCGCCTTCTGATGATCCTATGGGTACAGCACAAGCATTAATATTAAAACAAACTCAATCAAGAAATAATCAGTTCCAGGCTGCACGTGAAAGTGTTGATATATCATTAGGTCACCAAGATACTGTTCTTAAAGAAGCAAATACGGTTATGCAGTCGATTAAAGAGACGTTAGTTTATGCGGGTAATGAGACGTTAAGCGATGGAAATAGACGAGATTTAGCCAATACCTTGCAAGGATTAAAAGATCAGTTAGTCTCTTTAGCTAATGCGCAAGATACTGATGGTAATTACCTTTTTGCTGGTAATAAAAATGATACGCCTCCGTTTGTTGTTGATCCGACCGGTAAGGTTAATTATGTTGGCGGTTCGACAACAATAAATGTTTTTATTGATGAAACACGTGAAGTGGCATTAAGTTCTACTGGTGATAAGGTTTTTTTGTCGGGTTATAATACAAATGCAGAAACGGATGTATTTGCTAGTATTGATTATGCAATTGAAGTACTAGCTCCTAGTAGTCCTATTACGATTGAACAATTTAGAGATGGTTTATCTAAAGCTAGTCAAGGTGTTGATAATTCGTTTGATAACATATCGACGGTTAGAGCGACTGGAGGCAATGTATTAAATGAGGTTGAACGACTAATTGCACACGGTAAAACACTGGACATCGAATATGAAACGCAAATTGGGCAAATCGAAGATGTTGATTGGTACGAGGCTATTTCAAATTATGTAATGTTACAGGCTAATTTGCAGGCTGCACAATATACTTTTATGAGTATGCAAAACATGTCATTATTTCAGATGAAATAATTTATCATTTAAAAAAATATAGGGGGGGTTAACCCCCCTTTTTATTAATCAATTTCGTAATTTGTTCGATTATATTATTTATAGGCAATTTGCCTAAAACCTGAATTTACTAGTATTGATTATGCAATTGAAGTACTAGCTCCTAGTAGTCCTATTACAACTGAACAATTTAGAGATGGTTTATCTAAAGCTAGTCAGAGTGTTGATAATTCGTTTGATAACATATCGACGGTTAGAGCGACTGGAGGCAATGTATTAAATGAGGTTGAACGACTAATTGCACGAAACACTGGACATCGAATATGAAACGCAAATTGGGCAAATCGAAGATGTTGATTGGTACGAGGCTATTTCAAATTATGTAATGTTACAGGCTAATTTGCAGGCTGCACAATATACTTTTATGAGTATGCAAAACATGTCATTGTTTCAAATGAAATAATTTATCATTTAAAAAAATATAGGGGGGGGTTAACCCCCCCTTTTTATTAGTCAATTTCGTAATTTGTTCGATTATATTATTTATAGGCAATTTGCCTAAAACCTGAATTTGCTAGTATTGATTATGCAATTGAAGTACTAGCTCCTAGTAGCCCTATTACGACTGAACAATTTAGAGATGGTTTATCTAAAGCTAGTCAGGGTATTGATAATTCGTTTGATAACATATCGACGGTTAGAGCGACTGGAGGCAATGTATTAAATGAGGTTGAACGACTAATTGCACGAAACAATGGACATGAAACGCAAATTGGGCAAATCGAAGATGTTGATTGGTACGAGGCTATTTCAAATTATGTAATGTTACAGGCTAATTTGCAGGCTGCACAATATACTTTTATGAGTATGCAAAATATGTCATTGTTTCAAATGAAATAATTTATCATTTAAAAAAATATAGGGGGGTTAACCCCCCTTTTTTGTTAATCAATTTCATAATTTGTTCGATTATTATTTATAGGCAATTTGCCTAAAACCTGATATTGTTTTTTGCGGTGTATTTTTAGCAATTTCTTCGATGCGACTTATAATTTGAATCAGTTTTTCACTATAATTAGGATCAGTTGCATATTGCGCGTCTTGTAATGCCTTAGCGGCTGTTCTTGCATCTGGTGCATTGATAACAGCACGATAGCGAGGACTTTTGGTTAGTAAATTAAGATAATCAGCTAATGCATGTTGCTTACTGTTATAAACTCTAAATTGATCTTGAATTTTAACCATTCTGTTATTTAAAAATTCTTGAGTAGTCAACCGAGTAGCGTTGCCATTCCATGATGATGTGGCTTTTATACCAAAATAGTTATAACTTGGTTGATTGTCTGCTGTTTTTATCTGCTTTTTACCCCAACCTGATTCCAAAGCGGCTTGAGCGATAATAACTTCGTAAGGTATACCGGAAACTTTAGCGGCTTGTTTAGCTGGTTCAATCCATTCACTTATAAATTGCGTAATATCATCTTTATCAATGTTATTCAATAGTGCTTTCTGTGATAGTTCATTGATATTAGTTTTGGTTAGATTATTTGCTTTATGTTGTTGATAGAGCATTTGACCTAATGCTGCTGGTGATATACTTGATGAGTTATCACTAAATAATGATTCTGCCAATTTTATGTTTGTTTGACTATTATTTACTTGAGATTGCGCATTAATATTCATCGAAGAATGAGTCTGATTATTTAATTGCTTAGCAATAACATTGGCAAGCCCTAATCCTTTT
The DNA here is from genome assembly GCF_984569075.1 of Gilliamella sp. LMG 34361. Classification (NCBI taxonomy): domain Bacteria; kingdom Pseudomonadati; phylum Pseudomonadota; class Gammaproteobacteria; order Orbales; family Orbaceae; genus Gilliamella; species Gilliamella sp. LMG 34361. The sequence continues at coordinate 309,962 of NZ_OZ474903.1, forward strand.
CCAGCAGTTTGTTGAGCAATTTGCTGATCAAACATCGAGGTAAATAATTGCATTGCAGATTGATTAAATAAACCGCCATTAGGAATGGTTTTGCGCATCGATTGCATCATCATATTGACAAATAGTGTTTCAAACTGGTCAGCAACTTGTTTGATGCTTTCAGTTGATCCACTAATTGCATTACGCCTTAATTGGTTAATGCTTGAAAAATCATAAGCAAAGCGATTAATAGACTGGTTTATTAGATTTTTCATATCATGATTTCTGCTCTAGATAGTTTCCAATGCGGCATGTAGACAACCTGCAGTTTTTAATGCTTCAAGTATCGACATTAATTCTGTAGGATTTGCGCCTAACAAATTAAGTGAATTGATAACTCTATTTAAATCAGTACCTTGAGCTAAATTATGTAGTGTGCCGCCATTTTGTTCAATACTAACTTCATTTTCTGGTACGACAACAGTGTTGCCACCCGCCAATGGTGTATCGGGTTGACTAACGTTTAATTTATTATTTACCACAACTGATAAATTGCCATGGGCAACAGCACAATTGTCTAACTGAACCCTTTGGTTCATGACGACAACGCCTGTGCGAGTATTTATCACGACTTTCGCCGAAATTGGGGTGGCACTAATTTGTAAATTTTGAATTTTAGATAATAATTGAACTCTTGCTTGGCTATCTTTAGGCATGTTTAATTTAACGGTCATGCCATCTAAGGCGATAGCTGTATTTTTTTTGGTTTTGTTTATTGTGTCGGCTATTTTTGATGCTAAAGTAAAGTCAAAGTGATTAAGGTGTAAGTCAATAGCGTTATTTTCATCTAAACGTACAGCTAATTCTCGTTCAATTGTCGCGCCATTAGGAATGGTAGCACCTGCCAATTGGTTTACTGCTACACTGCTACCTCCACTACTGGCCCCCATTCCACCAACAAAGAGATTTCCTTGTGCAATAGCATAGACTTGGTTATCTGCCCCTTTTAGTGGTGTCATAACTAACGTACCACCACGTAAGCTTTTGGCGTTACCTAATGAAGAGACAACTACATCAACTTGCTGTCCAATTCGTGCATAGGAAGGTAATTTTGCGGTTACCATTACTGCAGCAACATTTTTTAATTGCATGTTACTACCTGTCGGAACGGTGATACCTAATTGTGATAGCATATTAGTTATACTTTGAATAGTAAAAGGCGTTTGTGAGGTTTGATCCCCTGTACCATCAAGACCAACAACAATACCGTATCCAACTAATGCGTTTTCGCGAACACCTTGAATAGTAACTAAATCTCGTATTCGCTCTGCATAGCTATAAGGTACAACTATTATCATCAATAACACGATGAAAGTACGTAATTTATTAAGCATAATCAGACTCATTAAAATGGTGAAAGATTGAAAAATAAACGTTGTAACCACCCCATAGTTTGCGCTTCATCAATGTAACCATTACCTACATATTCAATACGCGCATCGGCAACTTGGGTTGATATAACAGTATTGTTACCGCTGATTGTTCTTGGGTTAACAACGCCTGAAAATCGAATAAATTCGGTTCCCTGATTTATTGCAATTTGTTTCTCCCCAATCACTTTTAAATTGCCATTAACCATAACGTCTTGGACGGTGACAGTGATGGTGCCACTAAATGTGTTTTTTGCATTAGCACCACCAGAACCTTTAAAATCATTACTGCCTGAGATATCAGTATCTACCTTGCCACGACCAACCAGTCCATCTAAAAAATGAGGAACAGTTTTTACCCCCAAATTTACGTCACCATTACGGCCGGCATTAATTGATGAACTTTTGCTAGCACTAACATTTTCTTGTAATACAATAGTTAGTACGTCACCAATGTGACGCGGCCGACGATCTTCGAACATTGGTTGATAACCATAGCTACTTGGTTGTGTGGCTTGATAAATGGAGCCACTTGAATTAACAATTACTGGCATTTGTGGAACAATACTCGTTTGCCCTTCTACTAATGCTTTTTTAGGTAATTGACTACAACCAACTAACAACAACGTTATGAAAATATAAAGATATTTCATTATATCCATCACTCTGTTAGATTTATAATTGATTTAACCGTTGTAACATTTGGTCAGAGGTGGATATGGCTTTACTATTAATTTCGTAAGCACGCTGAACTTGAATCATGTTAACCAGCTCTTCTGCAACATTGACATTAGACGTTTCAATATAACCTTGATATAACAAACCGGCACCATTTAAACCTGGGGTGTTTTCAGTCGGTGCACCTGAACTTTCGGTTTCTAAATATAGATTTTCACCAACACTTTCTAGTCCCGTATCATTGATAAATGTATGTAATGTCAATTGACCAACTTGCACTTGGGTTGATTGATTGGCTAAGGTAACATTGACGATGCCATCTCTTGCTACGGTCATTTTTATCGCATTTGATGGAATGTTAATTGTTGGTTGAATTTCATAACCCGCAGCCGTTACTAACTGACCATTTTGGTTAACTTGGAAAGCACCACTTCGAGTATAAGCTTGCGTTCCATCAGGCATCAGAACTTGGAAAAAACCTTGTCCGTTAATGGCAATGTCACTGCTATTGTCAGTTAATTCTAAGTTACCTTGGCTATGAATTCGTTCAGTAGCAACTGGTCTTACGCCGGTACCAATTTGTAATCCTGAAGGTAATGTTGTTTGTTCTGATGATTGAGCGCCAGGTTGACGAATGGTTTGGTATAATAAATCCTCAAAAACAGCGCGTTGGCGTTTAAATCCACCGGTACTTACGTTGGCTAAATTATTGGATATAATATCCATATTCATTTGTTGCGCAGTTAAACCGGTTTTTGCAATCCATAATGATTTAATCATTGCTAATTCCTTTTTTAATTAAGTTAACGATAATATTTGATTTGCTTTTTGAGCATTTTCATCAGCTGTACTAATTTGCTTCATCTGCATTTCAAATTGGCGAGAGTGACTAATTAAATTCACCATTGCAGTAACAGGATTAACATTACTGCCTTCTAATACCCCAGACATTATTTTTGCGTTAGGATTATCCGGTAATACAGCACCGCGATCATTAAGTGTATCTTGCGTTGCATGAAAAAAACCATCATCGCCACGTATAATTTCGTTACGTTCAAGGTGAACTTTTTTTATTTTTCCCACCTGCGCAATGGTTGTGCGTTTATCACCAGCACCTAAAGCGGAAAGTGTACCATCTGCACTGATGCTAACTTGAGATCGTTGCGGAACTGTTAATACGCCGTTATCACCAAGCAAAGGATAACCTTGGATATTAAGTGTACCGTCTTCATCAATTTCAATTGCACCATTTCGAGTATAGCCCTCACTACCATCGGCTAACTGTACAGCTAACCAATCATCTTGAGATAAGGCAACGTCTAAATCTCGCCCAGTGTAATTAAATGCACCCATTGTTGAGTCATAAGTAGGTGTTGTTGCCGTGACCATGGTTCTTGTTGGCATACTATTACCTACAATGGGAACGGCTTTCATTGCCATTAATTGAGCACGAAAGCCTACCGTTGATACATTTGCTAAGTTATGGCTGGTTATGGATTGTTGAATCAATGTTTGGCTTGCACCAGACATTGCAGTATAAATAACGCGATCCATAAGTATTCCTTAAATTATCTTAAATTCACTAATGTATTAAGTATTTGATCTTGAGTTTTAATTGTTTGGGAATTAGATTGATAATTACGCTGGGCAACAATCATGTTAACTAATTCTTGACTCATATCGACGTTGGATGATTCAACCGCACCACTCGTTAGTGATCCAAACGTTCCTGTATTGGCTGAACCTAATACCTCTGCACCAGAATTAAGTGTAGAACGCCAGTTATTGTTACCAGCTGATTCCAATCCATTCGCGTTGGCAAAATCAGCCATGACTATTTGACCTAACAACATGGTTTGTTGATTAGAATAAACGCCATGAATGGTGCCATCATCGTTAATAGTATAACCAACCAGATCACCTGGTGCATAACCATCAACGATAGGGGTTTTAATGCTACCGACTTCTTTACCCATATTTTGTTGAGTACTATTTGCTAATGATAATGTGAAGCTATTATTTGCTGAACCATTTAACCCATTAATATTAATTGTCATATTTGGCTCGCTAATTAATTTGCCTGATGAATCAAATTCCATTGCCCCTAATCGTTGTAGCGTAGCGCTAGGATCACTGCTATCAAGATAGTGAACATCCCATTGATTATCGGCTGTTTTAACGTAAAAAAGTTGAACATTACGCTGATTGCCTAAAGAATCATAAGTTGTGATAGTCGTTGAATAGTTGAATGTATCTGCATCGGTTGCATTAACAGGAGTTCTTGATGGTATAGTACTATTTGAATTTAAATTTGTTTGTAAAGATGCTTTACTCGTTGCTGTCGCATTTAGCATTTCTTGCGATATCTTTAATGGGCCTGGTGCGGTACCTTGTTGGATTTCCGGTGGATTGCCTGTTGCAAGATAGCCTGTTAACTGCAAACCATCAACAGATATAATATTACGTTCAGCATCTAATTGAAATTGGCCGTTACGGGTATAATAAACTTGTCCACTACTATCAACTAATCTGAAAAATCCATTGCCTGAAATCGCTACATCTAAACTATTATTGGTTGAGGTTGTTGTGCCATCATTAAAATTTTGCATAACAGCAGCTACTTTAACGCCCATTCCTACTTTTGAACCGGCATAAATATCAGCAAATGAGATGCTAGCACTTTTAAAGCCCACTGTTGCAGAATTGGCAATATTATTACCAATAACATCTAATTGTTTTGAAGCGGCATTCATGCCGGTAATTGCTTGAGAAAATCCCATATAAACTTATTCCCCTTTAAAGAATTTGACGCACTTCGTCAATACTAATTGAACCGAGTATTCCTAAATCAAGTAATACTTTATTATTAACTTTACTATTAATTACTCCGTATACAAGCGAGTAAGATAATGATGTTGATGACACTTTTTGCCCGTCATAAGTGGCATTAACTGAAAACGTGTAGCTGCCATCTGGCGCTAGTGTTCCGTCGTTTAGCTCGCCATCCCAAGTAAAAGAGCTGACTCCAGCAGGAATCGAACCGAGATCAACCTCACGCACAACGTTACCGTTTTCATCTTTTATAGTGATAACGACTGAATCAGCATCACGCACAAGTTCAAAACCAAATGGTGTGGTAACGGTCTCTTTTTCACTTTCTGAACCTTCAACTTCTGATGTGGCGACTAAAATTTTGTTACCAGGAACCATAACACCTTTACCAATCATATTGCTTGCGTTGACTGATAAGCTATCGTCCATTTGACCAGAAACCATGCCTAATGTGGTATTAAGTCGTTCAATACCCGCTAAGGTATTAATTTGAGCAAGTTGAGTGGTTAACTGGCTATTGTCCATTGGATTAGTCGGATCCTGATTTTTCATTTGGGCAATGAGTAATTTCAAGAAGTTATCTTGTAATTCTTGACTAGAGTTACCATCAGATGCCGCTTTTTTTACCATTTGTGGGTTTGTTACATTTGATGGTTCTGATACCGCTACATTTGAAATACCCATGAATTACACCCTTTTATTGACCTAAAGTAAGTGTTTTTAGCATTAAACTTTTCGCGGTATTAATGACCTCGACATTCGCTTGGTAACTACGAGATGCTGAAATGGTATTGACCATCTCTGCTACTACATCAACATTGGGTTTTTGAATGTAACCATTTTCATCGGCTAAAGGATGACTCGGTTCATAAACTAAATTCATTGGCGCGGGGTCTTCAATAACCTGTGATACTTTTACGCCTGCGATGCTATTTGGATAACCATTATCATCAACTTTAAAAACAACTTGTTTGGCTCGATAAGCTTGGCCAGAAGTACTAGTAACACTATCTGCATTAGCTAAATTACTAGCACTAACATTCATTCGTTGTGTTTGAGCCATTAAGGCTGAACCAGAAATAGAAAAAATAGAAAAGCTCATAACGGTTATCCTTGCTGTAATACGGCGATTAGATTTTTAAATTGTTCACCCAAAAATGTTAAACTACTTTGATAGTGGATACTGTTGTCCATAAAAGCGGTTCGTTCTTGATCCATTTCAACAGTATTGCCATCTGCAGACGATTGATAGGGGATACGATAAAGAAGATTATAATTTGTAGATCCCATAGCATTTAATTGAAAATGATTCGGTGATGTGGCATTTAGCTTTATATTATTGAAAGCATGTTGACTATTGATAGCTTTATTTAATTCTACTTTAAAGTCAATATCCCTAGCTTGATAGTTAGGTGTATCACTGTTAGCAATATTTGCTGCAAGTATGTTTTGTCGATTTTCACGAACATTCAATGCTTGTTGGTGAAAATTAACGAAGGTGTCTAATTTGTTAAGCATAAAATTATCCCATCTTTTTTAATGAGGACAATTTTAAGCATATTCAAAAAAAATCATCGTATAAATAACGATAAAAATAGCCCTTATTTCAACATTCAACCTTTTAGTAAGTAAAGTACAATCTAGTCATAATTTCAGTTATTAAATTGTTTAAACATGTCTCAACTTATTAAATTAATATGTCTTTTTTGTGTATTGTGTAGTTCTAAAGTAATTTATGCAAACGCGCTAGAAAAGCAAATTAATGATCTAATCTATCAACAATTAAGCGATATTGCTGTGAATGATGATGTTGAGATTAATTATCGTACTTTAAAATCTAATTTAAACTGTAATTCACCTACCTTAACTGTACTAAATAAAAATAAACTATGGGGTAATTTAACGATTACTGCCAAATGTGAAAATATGACTAAATATCTGCAAGTTTATGTAGCAGTTAAAGGTAATTATGTCGTTGCTAATCAGTCAATTAGTGCTGGAACTGTAATTACAGAACAACTAATAAAAACACAATCAGGCCAATTAGATAAATTACCATCAACTATCATTTTAAATAAATCTGAGGTTATCAATCATATTGCTTTACGTAATATTAACAATGGTGAACCAATAAAAAATTCGATGTTACAGAAAAACTGGTATATTAAAGCAGGCCAAACTGTAAAGGTCATAATTGATGGTGAAGGTTATTCAGTGACATCTAATGGTAAAGCGCTTACCAATGGGGCTTTGGGTGAATCGATTAATATCAAGTTAAATAATGGCAATATTATCGAGGGTGTTGTTAGCGTAGAAGGCATCACAATTTTAAATAAATAAAAGTTAATGTTTTTTGATTTTTGCCGATAATTAGAATAAACTTACATTATAAACCTTGACATTGAATTGAAGGATTCTTATGAGTATCGATGCAACAGAATTGATTACAACAGTATCAGGATTACTTAGTCGTGATGTGATGAATGAGCAAAATAAAAAAATTAAAGCATCTGTGCAGCTCTCAAGTAACTTTAATTCGGACAGTAATGTTAATTTAAGCCAAAATATCGCATTGTTACATTCAACTGAGAATGACATTGATATGGGTAAAATTGAAAAAATAAAACAGGCTATTGCTGATGGAAAATTAGTCATCAATCCTGATAAAATTGCAGATGAAATTATTAAGCAAGTTCTTAGATAATATTGAAGGCTAGTTGATCTTGAGGGAATGTCGTCATGTTAGAATTAGATAGTATTTTTGATAATGTAGCGGTTATGTTGCAAACCCTTTCAGATATTTTAGAATCTGAGCAACGAATATTAATTGAAAATAATTCTATTAGTCATCTAAATGAAATTATAAACCAAAAAAGCCAATTGCTTATTGAATTGAAATTACTTGATGAAAAACGGTTAAAAACAGGTAAACAATACAATATTCAACCACCCTATAATGAAGATCCACAGTTAATGTTGAAATGGCAAGCAATTACAAATACCACTCAGCGATTAGCGCAGCTCAATCGAGAGAACGGTATAATTATTCAAAATCGTATGAATATGACTCAACAATCGATTGACTATTTAAAAAGTATCAATAATCCCGCTGTTTATACTTATAACGGTTACCAACAATCTGAAACAATTTCATCCAAACGCGCTAAAGTCTAATTATTTTGCTGTTGTCTTACAGTAAACGAGATAAATAACTATTAAATTAGGGTCTAATTAAGCCAATGACTTTATTAAGTTGAGTTCATACTGTGTTACTAACGTAAACAGTAATTAGACGATGAATTGGTTTAATTAAGATATGGCTGATGACAGTGATCTAGATAAAAGCGAGCACCCTACCGAAAGTAAATTAAAAAAGGCTAAGGAAAAAGGGGAGATCCCTCGATCTCGCGAATTAACGTCGTTAATCATATTGCTGGTTGGTATCCTATTGTTTTGGTTAATGGGCGCTAATTTTGTTGCTAATTTAAAAACAATTATTCAGCAGGCTATGTCTGTTTCATATAGAACGGATGACGATAAACAGATTATCTTCAATTTTATTAATTTATTAACAGCAGGATTTTGGGCGATCGTGCCTATTTTTCTCGGATTAGTGATTATTGCTATTATTGCGCCACTTGCTATTGGTGGTTTGCTTTTTAGTTTACAATCACTTAAACCAAATTTCCAAAAACTAAATCCTATCAGTGGATTCAAGCGGTTATTTGGCGTTCGGATTCTTTCGGAACTATTCAAAGGTGTTCTTAAAGTTAGCTTGATCTTTTTTACTGCAGCACTTTTTTTAATTCATCAATTCCCAAATATGCTTTCGCTTCCAACCATGCATTTAAATAATGCGTTATTCAATGCTATGCAAATGATTATTTATTCTGGTTTATTAATGGTTTTAGCTTTAATTCCGATGGTTGGATTTGATATTTTTTATCAAATTTGGAGCAATTTGAAAAAATTGAAAATGTCCAAACAAGAAGTTAAAGATGAATTTAAAGAGCAAGAAGGTGATCCTCAAATTAAAGGGCGTATTCGCCAAATGCAACAAGCAATTGCAAGACGTCGAATGATGGCTGATGTACCTAAGGCAAATGTTATTATAACCAATCCAACCCATTATGCAGTTGCCTTACAATATGATGAAAAAACTATGTCTGCCCCTAAATTGTTAGCTAAAGGAACCGATAATATTGCTATTAGAATTAAAGAAATTGCCAAAGAATATCGTATTCCACAGTTAGAGGCGCCTCCTCTAGCTCGTGCATTATATCGCCATGGTGAAATTGGCAAAGCGATACCCACTGAACTTTATACTGCTGTAGCACAAATTTTAGCTTGGGTTTATCAGTTAAAACGTTGGCATAAATATGGCGGTGATAAACCGCAAAAACCAACAAATATATCGATTCCCGAATCTTTATCTATGAATAAATAAAAGTAAAACACTATTATGAAATCAAAATTTACTAATTTGCTATCAATAAATGTATTAAAAAATGGACAATATCGAATTTTAACGGGTCCATTACTTATTTTATTGATTCTTTCAATGATGGTATTACCTTTGCCAGCATTTGTTTTGGATCTGTTTTTTACTTTCAATATTGCATTATCAATTATCATTCTAATTGTTGCACTGTTTACTAAGCGAGTTTTGGATTTTGCCGCATTTCCTACCGTTTTGCTTTTTGCAACATTATTGCGATTGTCACTTAATGTTGCCTCAACTAGAATTGTGTTACTAAAAGGGCATACAGGTAGTGATGCTGCTGGTCGAGTTATTGAGGCTTTTGGGCATTTTTTGGTGGGTGGTAATTTTGCTATTGGTATCGTTGTCTTTGTTATTTTAGTTATTATCAACTTTATGGTAATCACTAAAGGTGCAGGCAGGATAGCTGAAGTTGGTGCTCGCTTCGCGCTAGACGGTATGCCCGGTAAGCAGATGGCAATTGATGCAGATCTTAATGCTGGATTGATTGGTGAAGAGGAAGCCAAAGCACGTCGAGCAGAAGTCACGCAAGAAGCTGATTTTTATGGTTCAATGGATGGCGCGAGTAAATTTGTGCGTGGTGATGCTATCGCAGGTCTACTAATTATGGCCATTACCATTGTTGGTGGTTTAATAGTTGGAGTAATGCAGCATGGTATGACGTTATCAGATGCGAGTAAAACTTATGTGCTATTGACTATCGGTGATGGTTTAGTTGCACAAATTCCTTCACTAATTATCTCAACTGCCGCAGGTGTTATCGTGACTCGTGTTACCTCACAAGAAAACATCAGTGATCAGATGCTTAAACAGTTATTTAATAATCCACAAGTGTTAATATTAACTGCGGTTGTTATTGGTTTACTTGGACTTATTCCTGGTATGCCAAACATGGTGTTTTTGATGTTTACAGCTGTACTGGCAGTAATTTCTTGGTGGTTAACTAAACAAAAGAAAGCAGAAAAATCGGCTACTACCCCTCAAAATAATGTACAAGCCACTAAACCAGCAAACATTGAAGCTTCATGGTCTGATGTTAATATTGAAGATATTTTAGCGATGGAAGTTGGATACGGATTAATTCCTATGGTTGACCAAACCCAAAATGGTGAATTACTTGGACGGATTCGTAGCTTGCGCAAAAAGTTTGCTCAAACGTTAGGTTTTTTACCGCCTCAAGTTCATATTCGCGATAATCTTTCTTTGCTTCCTTATCAATATAAGTTTTTTATAAAAGGGGGCGAAGTAGGTCAAGGAGAGATCTTAAATAATAAATGGTTAGCGATTAATCCTGGCACTGTGACCGAAACAATTGAAGGTGTCGTAACCACAGAACCAGCTTTCGGTCTACCTGCTGTTTGGATAGATAAGAATAATATTGAAAATGCGCAAATATTGGGTTATACCGTTGTTGATACCAGTACCATGATTGCCACCCATTTTAATCATCTGTTACAACAATTTGCTAGTGATTTATTGGGACGATTAGAAACACAAGAATTACTGGATCGAATCAAACAGGATATTCCTAAATTAGTTGAGGATTTTATTCCTGACGTTGTGCCTTTAACCACTTTTCATAAAATTCTACAAAATTTGTTAGCTGAAAAAGTATCTATTCGTGATATGCGCACTATTATTGAAACAATTTGTGAACAAGCGCCTAATCAAAATGATCCATACCATTTACTCAGTATTGTTAGAATAGCCTTGGGTCGAGTGATCACTCAACAGTGGTTCCCAGGAACAGAGCCTATAAAAGTTATAGGATTAAATATCAATTTAGAACGTATATTATTACAAGCTTTGCAAAATACTAGTAATGTTGAGCCGGGGTTGGCGGAACATATACTTGAACAACTTAAACAAGCGCTTAATCAGCAAGACGCGATAGGTGCACCGCCAGTTTTATTAGTTAATCACACATTAAGAGCTATGCTCGCCCAGTTTTTACGACCTAATTTTCCACAATTAGCGGTGTTATCAAATTTAGAAATTACGGATAATCGAGAAATTAAAGTGACATGTCAAATAGGCAGTGAATCATGATAAATTTACTGCCTAATTTTGATTGTGATTTAATTAATCTATTTGTTTTCAAAGATAGTCCCTTTTTTGAAAGGAGAGTCTTTAAATGAGAATTTAGTTAATAAGATATAACTTATTCCACCAACAACAAAGCCGACAATCCATGTTAGGCTTACTTCATAAAATGCAGCCGCCGAGCCAATAAGCATTGCTAAAATCGCAGCTGGGTTAAAGCCAGCAAATTGACCATTATTATCATATAGCGTATTAACATCAATTTTTTGACGACGTAACAGATAATATTCCACCAATAAGATTGCCACAATCGGACCTAAAAAAGCGGAGTAAATTAGAATAAATAAACCTAATCCTTTTGCTGACGTATCTTGAACTAAGACCCAAGGAAAAGAAGCGATAGCTAATAACCCGGTAATGGTCACCGCCACTTTATATTTAGCTTTTGTTAATAACGTAATTACGTAAGCTGGCGGGATGATGTTAGCAACGATATTTACGGCAACAGTACCCAACACAATGAAAGATGATACCACAATGGTGATATATGGATTATTTACTACAATTGCAAAGGCTTTAACTGGATTAGAGTTACCTGTAACTGACGCCAACATTACACCAATAGTAATAATAAAGCCGTAAGCGACAAAAATAGGTAAGAAGTAGAGAAGACCTCTTTTGCGATTGCTAAAACCAGTTTTTAGTTCTCGCGAATAATCTGCGGCACTTAGGAAGATTGCGGCGTAATTACCTAAGAACATCATAATAAATCCGCAAAATGGTAATCCCCAAGTTCCTTCGGCATTTACCCATTTATCGATAATAATCTCTTGGTGATTGTTGAGTAATAGAATAAAGACATAAACTAATGCACAAAGAATCACCACTGAAATTAGGGTTTCGACCCATTTAATGGCATGAAATCCATATAGTGATAAAGCGATTTGGAAAAATTGTAAAATAAGGAAACAGATAAATACATTATCAAAATCACCATTAGATAATATTTTAACAATCTCATTGAGTGCAGTTGCACCGATCCAACTTTGAAAACCATACCAAACAATAGCAGGAATACCGCGGAGCAATGAAGAAATAATAGCACCTTTTATCCCAAATGACATGCGCAGTTGTACCACGTAAGGAATACCTGTGCGATACCCTAAACGATCATTAAAGACAAAAATGGTAGTAATAATCAATATGGCAATAAATGTTGCGGCGAACGTTTGGAAAATATTCATGGTGGCGACACCGGCGACTACTAAGCTTGCACCTAAGGTCATATTACCCAAATTCATACCATCACCAATCCACATAAAAGAATAGGCCAAAGGATTCATAGTTCTATCTTTGCTAGATTTGGGTAATAGCGAACTATCAATCTGCGTAGTTGATGATTGTGCAGTGTTGTTCTTCATGGTTTTCCTTTCCTACTTATTTTTTATCGTTTTAATGTAATGATTAACGTCGAATAAATGTACCTCTTGGTATTGAATCAATACCTGAATCTATCTGATAAATGGTTTCACCTCGTAATAATGTTTGCACAACTTGAGCACCAATTTTTCGTCCTACATAAGGGCTAAATTTATTACGATACTCAAGATCTTGTTCTTTTAATACATAGTTTGAATGAGGTTTAATAAAGATAATGTCAGCGTCTTTACCAACTTGAATTGAACCTTTGGTTGGTAAGTTGTATCTTTCAGCTGGATTTTTAGCGATGATGTCGGCAAATTGTTTTAATGACATACCCCGTTTTTGTACGGCTTCATCAAACATGATATCGACATTATTTTGCACACCAGAAATTCCGCCCCAAGCATCAAAAGCATTGGTTTTATCTTTTAGATCATAAGTACATGGAGAATGGTCAGATACGGCTGTGATAATGTGACCAGCAAAGAGATACTTCCATAATCCTTCTTGAGCTTGTTGATCACGAATGGGTGGAGAGCATTTTGCAATTGGTCCAATGGCATCTAACTGGTCAGTGGTAAAATAGAGGTAATGAATACAGGTTTCACAAGTGACATTAACGCCTTCTTGACGTGCTTTTATTACTTCTTCAACCCCTTCTGGACAAGCTACGTGGCAAATATGAATTGGGCAACCGGTTTGTTTGGCAAAAAAGATAGCTCGTCGAATAGCTTCTACTTCAGTGAATGCTGGACGAGTTGCTACGTATTGTGATAATGTGCTTTCGCCTCGCGCTTTAGCTTGTTGTCCTAAAATATCAGTAATTGCGGCATTTTCTGCATGAATGGCTAACACTTTACCGGTTTTAGCAATTTGGCGCATCCCTTCCCATAAGGCATAATCATTTACATTAGCAAAATCACCATCAAGATTGGGATCCCCACAGGTTGCCATAAAGCATTTAAATGCCGCGACGCCTTCTTCAACTTGTTCGGCAATACCATTATTAATCAGGTTATAAGGTACTAATCCACCATAAGAAGCAACATCGACATAGAGTTTTCCTTCACCGGCTGCATATTTAGTGCGAAGTGTTTCACCACTGGTTGTTGCAGGAAGTTGATTCAGTGGCATTTCAACAAAGGTTGTTACTCCCCCTTTTGCACATGCTTTGGTTCCTGTGACATAGCCTTCCCATTCGTGACGTACACCACCCGGTTCACTAATATGAACATGAATATCAACCATTCCGGGACTAACAATCAAACCGTCAGCATCAATAATTTTATTGGCTTGCACTAAATTAGGGCCAATTGCTGCAATTTTGCCTTTTTTTATTGCAACATCGCTATAGATCTCGCCAGATTCAAGAATAACGAGACCATTTTTAATAATTAGATCGTACGGCATAATAGTTTTCCCAAGTAAAATGATTATAAATTGAACGCATAATAATTTATATTATCAATGTTATTTGTTTTATCAAATTTTCATAATAATCTTTGATTTATGCAATAAACGTGCCAATAAATAAGCAACTAAGTAATAACAGGTATGATTTTATTTTCTTTGATTGATGATGCACTAAAATGATCCATTAAAATCTATTTGGTTAATTTTTTTGCACCATTTTGGCTAATTAGGAAGGAAAATCAAATTAGACATTGAAAAGATTAAATTATGTGCCTTACATCAAAACTAACCATTTGGTTATCGGCCCTTTTAATGTAAGGCTTGATAAAAATATTATTCAGTAGCTACAGTAAAACGTTGTTTAACGTGTTTAGCTTGTTCTGCCTCGTCAATCATCGCAATCGCATAGTCAGCGTAGCTGATTTGACTTTTACCTTGGCTGTTAACTAAGAATTGCTCACCACCGACAATATAATGACCAGTTCTTGCTCCATCAGCAATAAACTCAATGGCTGGGCTTAAATAGGTCCATTGTACGTCGTTACAAGTTCTTAATTGATCTAAAGCTTTCGCCATATTATTCGCTAGTGGTTTAAATTCATCAGGGAAATCAGGTGAATCAACTAAACGAACAGTATGTTCTGGATTGACATATAAGCTGCCTGCACCACCAACAACTAATAAACGATTAGGTTTACCGCTTAAAATATCGGTTAAATGTTTTAGACTAGTTTGATGTAATGGTAGTGATTCAGGTGTCCATGTACCAAATGCATCAATGATCACATCAAATGGTTTTAAATCGTCATAAGTTAATTGAAACAGATCTTTAACTAATACCTTCGCTTTTGCGTCGCTATTTGAACTTGGTTTACGTACGATAGCTGTGACATCATACCCTCGTGATAATGCTTCTTTAACCAATAGTTGTCCTGATTTACCATTTGCACCAATTACTGCAATTTTCATCTTATTCTCCTTATTACTATCTAGATAAATTAATTTTTTTAGCTTAGTATCCTAAGTTTCTATTGTAAAGTAGGTACTAAGTAGTAATATAGTTACTATTTAGATACTATTGTTGAAATTAAAGGAAATTTATTATGCCGGCAATTGAAAATTTACCGCCATGTCCCGTTGAAACTACCCTATTATTAATGGGTGACAAATGGAAAGTGCTAATTGTGCGAGATTTACTGACAGGTACCAAACGTTTTGGTGAACTGAAAAAATCACTCAACGGCATCTCACAAAAAGTTCTCACTTCGCATTTAAGAACGATGGAAAAAAATGGCCTAATCACTCGCAAAGTGTATGCCCAAGTGCCACCTAAAGTGGAATATACCTTAACCGAGGTTGGACAAAGCTTAAAACAAGTGCATGATGCGATGTTAGATTGGGGAAGTATCTACAAATTAAAATATAGCAAATAAAATCTGAATTAGCGATGATCTTATCATTGATATGATTATCGCTATTTTCTTCAATCTATATTACTATGATTTAATTGATATTCATTGTGTAAATTGATTATGAGCAAACCGTCAACGAATTTAACCATTAAAGATATCGCTAAATTGAGTGGTGTTAGTAAATCCACTGTTTCGCGAGTCATTAATCACGATCCAATGGTGAAGGAGTCAACTCGCGATAAAGTGATGGCAATTGTTGAACAATATCAATTTACGCCATCGAAATCGGCTAGAGCAATGCGTGGTTATGGCAATAAAGTGATAGGCATTATTGTCACTCGCCTCGATTCCATCTCTGAAAATCATGCTGTTCGAAGTATGTTACCGATTTTTTATGCTAATGGTTATGATCCGATCATTATTGAGAACCAATTTAGTGCCAAAAAAGTTGAAGAACACTTAACGATGTTAAAAGAAAAACAAGCTGACGGAGTAGTGGTTTTCGCTTTTACTGGATTGGATAGTACGCTATTGTCATTTTGGCAAGATAAATGTGTGGTTATTGCAAGACCTTTTTCTGAGTATTCTTGTATTTGTTATGATGATATAGGGGCAGTAAACAAAGCACTAACCTATTTATATCAAAAAGAAAAGCACCAAAAAATTGGCTATATCGGTATTACTAAACAAGATCAAACCACAGGTGAATTACGTTATCAGGCCTATACTGATTTTTGTCATACCCATAAACTTAAGCCGAATGCGGTACTTGGCAAATTAAGTTACTATTCAGGTTATGAACTTGCCGAATCAGTATTGCTTAACTCACCAACAGCGATCGTTTGTGCCACCGATTCAATTGCTTTAGGCCTAAATAGATATTTATCTGAAAAAAATATTAATAATATTGTTGTTATTAGCATCGGTAGTAGCGATCTGCTTAATTTCTTATTTGCCAAAACGATTACAGTCGATCTTGGTTTTGATAAAGCTGGTACTTATGCCGCCAATGAACTTTTGCAAATGCTGCAAAGTGAAGTAAAACCACAAATAATTACGGTGCCTTCACAAATACTCAATTAACTATTTTTTATCTTTTAGCGCTATATTGCCGCAAAACTGTGAGGTTTATCACAAAAAGGGAACGTTCCCATTTATTTAAATAGTCATTCCATTTATACTTAATCTCTATCAAATTAGGCTCGAAATAATTTAACTAAAAAATATTGGCTAAAATTGAAAATAAGGAGACTTAACAATGGCAAAGGCACCTAAAGTTTCAACAAAATCAATTATACAATTGATTGAACTTATTGGAGGAAAAGAAAACATTGCTAGTGTAACCCATTGTTTGACAAGATTAAGGTTTGCGCTAGCTAATCCAAAATTGGCCAATGTTGATGCCATTGAGGAACTCCCTTTTGTCAAAGGTTGTTTTAATAATGCTGGGCAATTTCAAGTTATCATCGGTACAGATGTTGATAATTATTACAAATTATTGATTGAACAATTAAATATTGATGAAGCGACTAAAGAGCAAACCAAAGCCGCAGCTAAACAAAATATGTCATGGTTTGAACGGTTAATTTCAAACTTAGCTGAAATCTTTGTGCCATTATTACCCGCACTTATTGCGGGTGGTTTACTACTTGGCTTACGTAATGTGATTGGTGAAATGCCAACCATTGACAATCAACCACTGACACACACTTTTAGTTGGCTGATACCAATTAACGATTTCCTATGGTTACCGTGTGAAGCTATCTTTCACTTCTTACCGGTAGCTATTTGCTGGTCTACGGTGAAAAAAATGGGCGGATCACCGGTTTTAGGCATTGTATTAGGCATCACATTAGTTTCACCACAACTGATGAATGCTTATGATTTGGGTAAGGCCATTCCCAAAGTATGGGATTTTGGTTGGTTTACCATTGCTAAAGTTGGCTATCAAGCACAAGTTATACCGTCAATTTTTGCCGGTTTAGCGTTAGGATGGATTGAAACGCGTCTTCGCAAAATTGTACCTGATTATTTAAATCTAGTTATCGTGCCAATCGTTGCCTTAATGGTATCAGTCGTCTTAGCTCACTTTGTTTTAGGGCCAATTGGCCGTATGCTTGGTGATGGTATTGCTTATGTGGTTAAGTATTTAATGACCGGTGATTATGCCTTTATTGGCTCTGCTATTTTTGGCTTCTTCTATGCTCCTTTGGTTATTACAGGTATTCACCACACCACATTAGCTATCGATATGCAGATGACCGAAAGCATGGGTGGCACACCTATTTGGCCAATTATTGCTTTATCCAATATCGCCCAAGCATCAGCGGTGGTTGGTATCATCTTAATAAGTAAAAAACATAATGAACGAGAAGTATCTATTCCTGCGGCAATATCTGGTTATCTCGGTGTGACAGAGCCAGCGATGTATGGTATCAATTTACGCTATAAATTCCCGATGTTTTGCGCCATGATTGGTGCCGCTTGTGCTGGATTAATCTGTGGTTTATATGGGGTATTATCTAATGGTATCGGCGTCGGTGGATTACCCGGTATCCTATCGATAAAACCAGTCTTCTGGTCAATTTATGCCTTAGCAATGTTGGTAGCGATTGTAGTACCAATAGTATTAACCGTCATTGTTTACAAAATAAAACAGAAAAAAGGCACGTTAAATATCCGATAACGGTTATAAATAGGGGATTCACCACGGTTTTGACCGCTGGTGAATTTGAATCTACTGATTAAAAATAAAGAGCGAGCAATGAATAAAATAGCTATTCCATGGTGGCAAAACGGTACTATTTATCAAATCTATCCTAAAAGTTTTCAAGCCAGTCAAGATCAGGCAACCGGTGATTTGTTAGGTATTATCCGTCGCTTAGATTATCTAAAAAAACTCGGCATTAGTGCAATTTGGTTAACGCCGATCTACCCATCACCGCAAATAGATAACGGCTACGATGTTGCCGATTATTACGATATCGATCCGGCTTATGGCTCAATGGCGGATTTTGAATTATTAGTCAAACAGGCGCATGAACGTGGAATCCGCATTATGATGGATATGGTGTTTAACCATACCTCAACCGAGCATCCATGGTTTAAATCAGCCTTAGATAAATCTAGCCCTTATCGCTCATTTTATATCTGGAAAGATGCTAAA
Source organism: Gilliamella sp. LMG 34361 (assembly GCF_984569075.1). Taxonomy (NCBI): domain Bacteria; kingdom Pseudomonadati; phylum Pseudomonadota; class Gammaproteobacteria; order Orbales; family Orbaceae; genus Gilliamella; species Gilliamella sp. LMG 34361. The sequence continues at coordinate 328,838 of NZ_OZ474903.1, forward strand.
GCCGACGGCAGTGAACCCAATAACTGGCGATCCAAATTCGGCGGTAAAGCGTGGCAATGGCATGAACAGTCAGGGCAGTATTACTTACACTTATTTGCCAAAGAGCAGGCGGACCTTAATTGGGAAAATCCGCAAGTTCGCTTTGAAATTAAAAAAGTGTGTCAGTTTTGGTCAGACAAAGGCGTGGATGCCTTAAGGCTAGATGTGATTAATTTAGTCTCCAAACAACAAGATTTTGCCGATGATAAAAACGGGGATGGTCGCTGCTTTTACACTGACGGGCCTAAAATCCACGAGTTTTTACAAGAAATGAGCCGAGATGCCTTTCAACCCAATGATCTAAAAACGGTGGGGGAAATGTCTTCGACCTCGTTAGCTAACTGCTTAAAATATGCCTCGTTAGACGGAAAAGAGCTAACTATGACATTTAATTTCCACCATTTAAAAGTCGATTATCCAAATGGCTATAAATGGGCATTAGCCAAACCTGATCGACTCCAGTTAAAAAATATTATCGGCGAGTGGCAAACCGGGATGCATAATAAAGCTTGGAATGCTATTTTCTGGTGTAATCACGACCAACCGCGAATTGTGTCGCGCTTAGGCAATGAAAGCCAATATCACACAGAATCCGCCAAAATGCTTGCCATGTTGCTATATGGATTACAGGGTACGCCATACCTTTATCAAGGCGAAGAGATCGGCATGACCAATCCACATTTTGATAATATTAATCAGTATCGTGATGTTGAAAGCCTAAATATCTACCACGAAAAAATAGCCGAAGGTATGGATAAAGCGGAAATCTTAGCCATATTAGCGAGCAAATCGCGCGACAATAGCCGAACACCTATGCAATGGGATGATAGCTTAAATGCCGGTTTCACTAAAGGTAAACCATGGATCGAAGTGGCAGGTAATTATCAACAAATCAATGTCAAAGCAGCACTTGAAGACCCTAATTCTATCTTTTACTGCTATCAAACGTTAATTAAATTACGCCAAGAATACCCAATATTTATTTTAGGTGATTATCAGGATTTAACCGCCAATGTTGCTGATTATTGGTGCTACCTACGCCGTTGGAACAATCAACAATTATTAGTCATCATTAATCTAACTGAACAACCCGTTAACTGGCAGTTACCAAAAACCTTACAAGGTACTAATTGGCAAAGATTATTGAGTAATTATCAGCAAGCAACAGCGTTCGACGCTGAAATCCAATTAAGACCATACGAAGCATTATATTTATTGGCTGGTGATGATGAATAATAAGCTTTAGTAAAATTGAATGTAAAAAAGCGCCGTTATTAAAATGAGCGCTTTTTTAATAATCATTATGATTGATATAAGTGATTACGCATAGTTAGTAGAACCGCTAATGCTTTTTGGCGATTAGCTTGGTCAGGTAATCGCGATGATAATGATGCGGTTTCGATTTTTGCTAATAGTGATTCAGCAAGTTGCATAATCTCATCATAACTTAATTTACCCTGCTTAATGGCTAACAGTTCGTCGCGATTAGGTCGTTTATTGGTAATGGTTCCTTTTGTCATGATTTCGTAGGCAACTTGCAATAACCGAATAGTATGCATCATGTTTTTAGCATCAAAGTCATTGCCATTTTCAATATTATTTTTATAACGTTGTTGATTACGATTGGCGACCCATTGCCAATACGCTTTATAGTCACGGCAATGCGATGAGAAGCCATCACGATTAAAACTCAAATAAGCCATTACAGGGGTATCGATTTTCACCGAAGATAAACAGAGTTCCGTTGAATCTTCATGCTGAATAATGCCATGATAACCACAACTACCTGACTCATCATAGAAAAGGGCATATAAATCCTTACCATGAGGTATATTAACTAAACCACAACACTGTTGCTGTAAACCATTTTTTGTTAACCAGTTGGTCATTGGATAAGTATGTTGCCCTTGAATAATATAACAAAAATCCAGTACTGTTTTTCGTTTAACTTCTACTGGATTATTGATTTTTTTATTCAACCCTTTAGCTTTTTTTATTTGCGATATTGCATAGTGAGCAAATGTTTGTTCGGTTTGTTTAGATAAAAAAAGATCGAGGGTCAACTGCTGCATAATCGGATGTTGATATAAAATACATTCCGAGCTGGAAGCTAACACTTCTAATATATTAGGGTTATTTTTAAGCAGTAATTCAACAAACCGGCCTAATTCATAATAGACAATATCATTCGAGGCATTACTAATTTGCGGAATGTATTCAAGTCCATAAAATTTTTCTTTTGGTAGGTAAAATACCCCTTTGATATCAGTATCGGATGTTTCAGTGGCTAATCCAAAAGCACGGCTACCACTGATAACTTCAAATAAGATTAAATTTTGCCTTTTTAAATCATCAATTGTCATTTGATATTCTTTTCCCTATTGCAAATCCATCAATGTTTTTATGAAAAATTGATCTAATTTAGCCGGTTTAAAATGCCGCTCTGTTATTGGTGTAACCTGTTGCAAGATATCATTCATCGATTGTTCAATAAATAGTAATATTTCAGGATCGATAGCGATAAGTTGTGATTCAGCCATGGTTGCTTTTTGATCAATAATCTTATTGATTTTGTTACGTAAATTTTCGGGCAATAGCGTCAATAATGGTGCTATTGCCATCGGCGCGATTTGCTGTTTTTCCAAACACCATTTAGCACATAATAGTGGTCTTAACACATAAAATAACTTTTTGACACCAATTTGTTGCCCTTCACTACTTTGCCAAGCACTTTTCGCTATACCTAAATAGTGAAAAATATTACCGCGGGGATTAAAAAATTCTGCGCATAATTGCCATAATGGCTCAGCAATTGCAGCATTTTGCTGATAAATAATTGGTGACTGCAACCACTCAAATGGCGTAGTATTGGATTTGCGAATTAACTGTAATGTTTTTTTCAAATCCCACCCATGTAAATCCAACTCATCGTCGATTGGGAAAGTCAGATGAGAAGCAGGATTATCAATTGATAAATATTTATCAAGTGGATGAATATAAATAAAACGAACATCATAATCACTATTTGGTGAGGGAAATCCCCATGCTCGGCTACCAGATTCACAGGCAAAAATGATGTTAATGTTATATTGTTGTTCTAATTCAATAAGTTTTTCTTGTATACGGTTTTGCATTTTCAATAACATCCTTATTAATTTTTATAATAACCATCAATTGAACAAAATTTTTAATCATTCATTTCAGCTATTAATGCGGCTAAATCTTCTTTAATCTCGTCATCAGGTTCAATGATTACCAGTTCTTGTATTGCCGTTTTGATCTTGGCTGACCATAATGGACTGTTCCCAAGCTTTTATAGCATTTAATGCCATAGTTCGATGTCGTATTAGCGGGCTTTTTAAAGCGACTAATAATAAATCTTCACCAACCTCAGGAAAACAAACAAGTTCTTGTAATATCAGTAATAATATATAATGTGCAGCATCTTCGCCGAATCCATCATCCAATGTAGGTCCGGTTGCGAGTTTAGCAAAATCATATTGTTGATTAGCTAATTGAATAACTTGTTGGATTCTTGATATTGAATCACTTTTCATCAAATCATTCTACTGATCACCATTATATTTTTTCTGATATTTGAATCGTGCTGGCCATGCATCAAAACCATATTGAGAATAAAGTTCTGCTGCTAGCGAAAATTGCTTCTCATTGTCAGCCGTTAGGTTTTCTTCAATCAACTCTAGCCATTTATCTTGTTGAATAAATTAATTAGCTTTTTCGATTATTTTATTTTTTATTTGTTCTTGCCAGTTAGGCGTATTTTCATCTAGCTCTTTAGCAACAAAATTATGTATTAATTTGACCGTTCGTAATATATTCAGATCGACTAAGTTTGGTTATTTAAGTAGATGAGTTAAATAATAGGCACAAACTTGAGCACCAACATCATAACAATATATATCCTCAGCAGACCCACCGTTAATTAATGCTGCTAGAATTTCACCGATTGAGCTAATTAATTCATTATCAATACTCTCTTGCTCTAATACCTTATCTAATTCACCAGCTACTGCGCAGGTATAAGCAAGATATTCATGCATAATACTATTTTGATAACCGGCTCTTAACAATCAATCTTTGCTTGCTGGTGATAATGGATAGTTGGTTAACCGCTCGATGATTTGAATACGTCCCCAACCATCAACTTTTTCGGCTAGTTTTATTAAGGTATTTTCAATATCACTTTCAGATGATAATGTATTTTCTAATGCAATAGCAGAATATAAGCTAAACTCATTATGCATACCGAATAACGTAAATAGTTTGGTTTGTTCGGTGGTAAAAGATCCCAATATAGCAATACTAAATTTAATGATTTCACGATCAGGGCTATTAATGGCTAACCAATAGACAAACTCATATAATTTATCAACATCAATGTTCGGTATTGCTGCAGCTAAATCATCAATAAAGCTTAATGTCCGTTCAGTGGTGACTAAATTATACAGTTGCTCGATATCTGACTGATTAGGTTGTATTGTTATTTGTTGAAGCAACATTAGCATATTTTCTGCACAATTTTGTTCTGTCGATGCGCCGTGATGATTGATAACACCATCCATTGCTCCTGCTGCCCATTTTAATTCGTTATTATCTAAAGATTCATCAGGAAGCGTTTGCGTTATCTCTGGTAATTTATCAGCATTTTGATAAGGGAGTAAAAACTGATAAATACTGATTCTATCCCATACTATTGGGAATGGTTGCTCAGTTGTTGTGTTTAAATTCGTTGTCATTGTTTATCTTTAAAATATCTTATCGTGAATGATTAATTGTTTATATAAAAATGCTATAAGTAATCATTAGTTATTACATTATTACCATTATGATCATCGAGGAAGTTATCCTCGATATCATTTATCCTTTCACACACACCACTTGTCGTAGTTGATGAACAATCTCAACTAATTCATTTTGTGCCGTCATTACTGCATCAATATCTTTATATGCCATTGGAATTTCATCAATCACATTGGCATCTTTACGACATTCAACATGTGCAGTTGCTTTAATTTGATCTGCGATGGTAAATTTCTTTTTCGCTTCAGTGCGACTCATAACCCGTCCCGCACCATGAGAACAAGAGCAAAAGCTTTCTTCATTCCCTAGTCCGCGAACAATGTAGCTTTTCGCACCCATTGATCCTGGAATAATCCCTAATTCCCCTTTACGGGCTGAAACCGCTCCTTTACGAGTAACAAAGATCTCTTCACCAAAATGATGCTCTTTTTGCACATAATTATGGTGACAGTTAATTGCCGACATATGGGTTGTAAATGGTTTAGTAATGATTTTACGCATAGCTAAAATTACATTGGTCATCATTGCTTCACGGTTAAGTCGAGCAAACTCTTGTGCCCAATGAACGGCATCGACATAATCCTGAAAATGTTCAGTACCTTCTTTTAAGTAAGCTAAATCTCTATCTGGTAGATTTTTTATATGGACTTCCATATCTTTCCTCGCCATCTCAATAAAAAAGCGACCAATGGCATTACCGACACCACGTGATCCACTATGCAACATGATCCAAACTCGGTCGGCTTCATCTAAACAGATTTCGATAAAATGGTTACCTGTACCAAGTGTTCCTAGATGTCGATAGTTATTGGTATTTTCCAAATGAGGATACTTGTCAATTAGCTTCTGAAAACCTGGTAATAATTGTTGCCAATATTGGTCGATCAAAGCCGGTGGATTATGCCAACTACCATTATCTCGTTTATGATTTTTTGGCGCGATACCATGAGGAACTGCCTTTTCTATTTCGGTTCTTAACGGTAATAAATTATCTGGTAAATCTGTTGCCATTAATGATGTTTGTACGGCTATCATCCCACAACCAATATCCACACCGACGGCAGCAGGAATAATGGCGCCCATTGTTGGTATTACACTACCAATAGTCGAACCTTTACCAACATGAACATCTGGCATTACAGCAATATGTTTAAAAATAAAAGGAAGTTGTGCAGTTTTGCTTAATTGCTCTTTAGCTCCTAGCTCCACAGGTACTCCTTCTGTCCACATCTTAATAGGTTTGGCATTTTCGGTTTGTAATAAATGATATTGAGTCATTTTTAATTCCTTTTCTCTTTTTCATCTCATTTAACAAGTTATCACTTGCTAATAAATTTAGTTTTATAAAAATATTTTTTGCATCAATATATTAATTACTGCGAAAAGTGTGCCAATTAATAAAAAAAACTAAAATTATTTTTTAATTATATGTTTTTAAATGAAATAAAATAATTTCTTCAAGATTAATTAAAATTCGCATAGTATTTTTAAATAGTATTTTTTATAATTTTAAATATTAATTTATAAAAATAGATAAATTTATGAAAAAGAATGTGGTGTTTGGTTTTCTCGGAAATGTCCTTGATCAACGAGGCAAAGGTAAACGACGTTGGAGGCATTGGCGACCAACTATTGCTTTATGTCATCATGCCGATAAACCGATTACTCGTTTAGAGTTACTTTATTATCAAAATGATTATCATCTGCTTTGTGAAATTATTAAAGATATTAAACTGTTATCACCACAGACTGAAGTTCGACCAATAGTCATAGACATAGCCGATCCGTGGGATTTTGAGCAAGTCTACACCTGCTTATTTGATATTGCCGGAAAATATACCTTCGAACCTGATAAAGAAGAATATTATGTTCATATTACTACTGGGACACATGTTGCGCAGATTTGCTGGTTTTTATTGACTGAATCACGCTACTTTCCGGCCAAATTGCTCCAAATGTCACCACCACAACCAAAAGATATTAGCGCTAGCAATAATGAGTTAAATGATGATGACATATTGGCAATGACTCCTCGTGGCACAATGAATCAGATCGATTTGAATCTACATCGATATGATAAGATTTTGACTCGTTTCCAACACTATGCATCTCAGGCCACCGATCTTTTAAAGTCGGGTATTGCCACCCGTAATCAGCAATTTAATCAGATCATAGCCGAAATAGAACAAGTGGCGAGTCGTTCCCATGCGCCTATTTTATTATGTGGACCAACGGGGGCCGGTAAATCATTTTTGGCAAAACAGATTTATTTACTCAAACAAACCAATCATCAGTTCAAAGGACAATTTGTTGAAATCAATTGCGCCACTCTACGCGGTGATAGTGCAATGTCAACCTTGTTTGGCCATGTTAAAGGCGCCTTTACCGGCGCCAATCTTGCGCGCACTGGATTACTTAAAAATGCCGATGGTGGCTTACTGTTTTTAGATGAAATTGGCGAACTGGGACTTGATGAGCAAGCAATGTTATTAAAGGCCATTGAAGAAAAACAATTTTATCCTTATGGTAGTGACAAACCGATTCAAAGCAATTTTCAATTAATTGCCGGTACTAATAAAGATCTTAAACAGGCTATAGCACAAGGCGAGTTTCGTGAAGATCTGTTTGCTCGAATCAATTTATGGAGTTATCAACTGCCGGGCTTAGTGGATAGAAAAGAGGATATCGAACCCAATATAGATTTTGAGCTAGCCCGTTATGCCAAAGAATACGGCATTATGCCACGCTTTAATCAACAATCCCGTAATGCTTATCTGAAATTTGCCACCTCACCACAAGCCTTATGGCAAGGTAACTTTCGAGAATTAAATAGCTCAATTATTCGCATGGCAACCTTAGCACCGCAAGCTAACATTACCATTGAACAGGTCGAACAGGAAATTAAACGGCTAAATCAAAATTGGACTTCTACCCAAAATAGTTATGATGACTTAATACCTGTAGAAATTGATGAATTTGACCGTTATCAACTGGAAAAAGTGCTCGAAATCTGCCAAAAAAGTAATAGCTTATCCGAAGCAGGGCGACAATTATTTGCCATATCCCGAACCAAAAAACAACGCAGCAACGATGCCGATCGCTTAAAAAAATATTTAGCTAAATTTGGGTTGAGTTGGGAAATCATACACAGCAAGAACGGATGATCTAATAAAAAATGATTTATCCGTTTACATCTTAATAAACTTTGGTCTAGAATACGCCCACTTTCCTGAATAGTGCTGCTGCAGGAAACAGTAATTATCCTCTCAAATTGAGAGGACGGTATTTTATTGTTTTCTAGGTGGCTATTATGTCTACATTTACCCGTTTGCAAAAACGTTTATCCCGAAGTGGGATTGAAACTCATTTTAATAATGATATTTACACATTTAATAAACAAGATATTACAGCGCAAGTATTATTACCCAATCCATTACCTTTAGAAGAAAAAGCAGTTGAGCAGTTACTTGATTTTGCATCGGTAACAATGCCCAATAGTGATGGCAAAGTTTGCGCGGCAAGGGCTACACCGGACTTTCATCCTGGTGCGATTGCACCCGTTGGGAGTATTGTTGCCACTACCCCTAATTTAATTATTCCCGCAGCGGTTGGCACGGATATTAATTGTGGTATGCGCCTGTTTACGACAGGTTTAAGTCTTAATGAGGTGGATGAACAAAAATCAAGACTCATTGCACAATTGAAACAGGTGTTATTGCATGATGAGCGCGATGTACCGGTTACACCCACATCTTTTCAGGCGCTCTTTGATGAAGGTCTTACCGCTTGGTTGAGTGCTTTACCGCAACAAGGGTTATGGAATAGTGTCAATTTTGATCGACTAACGCATGAGATTAGTAAAATTTCTGGCAATGATTTACTTTCAGCGGATAGCCAGTATGCTCCCGAAGCCTTTTTTGAAAAACGAGCGATTATTCGTCCGTCAAGTTTAGGCACAGTAGGTTCCGGTAACCATTTTGTTGAATTACAAATTGTTGATGAAATTATTGATCGCCATACCGCTTATCAATTAGGTTTAAAGAAAGATGCTATTGTGGTTATGATCCATACTGGATCACGTGATGTCGGTTTTTATATTGGCAAGCGTTGGCAAGATAAAGCCAAAGCATTATGGCCTGCTGATCAAAAATATCCTAAATCAGGTTTATTTGCTTTGACTGACAATCATGCTCAAGAGTATTTGCAAGCGATGGGCGTTGCTGCGCGTTATGCTTGGATAAATCGCATTGTGATCACAGAGCTGGTGCGTAAAACCTTTAACACACTCTTTAAGCAGGATGCGAGTCAATTATTGGTCGATATATCACACAATGTTATTTTTCCTGAAAATGGCATGAATATTCATCGTAAAGGCGCAACGCCGGCACACTTAGGTGAAATCGCGTTAATACCCGGTTCTATGGGTGATTATTCTTATGTTGCAATAGGAAAAGGTCATCCTGATTGGTTATGGTCTTGTTCGCATGGTGCTGGACGAGCAGAAAAAAGGCAAACGATGCGCAGTAAGAAATTGGCTTCTGATAACGCTTTATTGCCATGGCAATGCGTTACTTTGAAACAAGAGCGACTATTTGAGGAAGCGCCTGCTGCATATAAACCTATTACGCCGGTCATTCAAGCGCAAGAAAATGCCGGTTTGATCCAAACCGCAGTCAAACTTAAACCTTGGATAACGTTTAAAGTATGATGTAAAAAAGATGTCAGTTTCTCCAAAAATTGGCATCGCTATAGAGAGTAAATAAAGATAATGGCTGATGTCATTATCTTTATTATGTTAGTTCTATTATTGCTGATTTGATCTCTTATTTTCATCAATCATCAATAATCCGCAGCTAAGCCATCACCACGAGGATCGGTTGCACGCATTAATCTGTGATTATCACCAGTAATTAAAATTGCTCAACATAACCTTATTGTGTTTTATCGCATCTATTTTCTTATTAAAAAATTAAGACGGTATAGACTCCTCAATATTTTTTACAAAAATTTGGGGGAAGGTAAAGGACTGGTAGAGGGATATTATGCTTAAATGTTTGATTGAAAACTATCTTAGTTTAGATTGTACTAGAGAAATTCTTAAGATATTTAATCAAAATATCGAAAAAACGAATTAGATAAAATTATTAAAAAATAAAAGAAAAGTAATTTTTAAATTTGTGAGATAGATCTTAACATAGTTAACTTACTATTGTTATGTATATAAACACAGCTATAATGTTTGAAATTTTAGCACTAAGGAATACGTACATGGCAGTATATAGTTATGAAAATATGAGTGATGATCAATTTGAAAAATTAGTTGTTGTTATTTGCCAATGTATTTTTGGTAAATCTGCTCAAGGATTTGCCAAAGGTCCTGATGGAGGCCGAGATGCTAAATTTATTGGGAAAGCTGAATTATTTCCAAGTAAAAGTTCTCCTTGGGATGGAATAACAATTATTCAAGCTAAGCACACCAATGGCTATAATCGTAATTGCTCTGAATCTGATTTTTATAATAAAGAAAATAAACATAATCCAAACTCGGTTATTGGTGCTGAACTTATTCGTATTAAGAAGCTAAGAGATAATAATGAGCTAGATAATTATGCTTTATTTACTAACCGTCGCTTAACAGGTAATGCAGAAAGTGAAATATGTAAAACGATTTCAGAATATATTAATGTTAATATTGCTTCAGTAAAAATTATAGATATTAATCAAATTGAACTTTACCTGAAATGGTACCCAGAAATAGTTAAAGTTGCTGATCTGGATCCTATCGATAGTCCTTTAATTGTTAGTCCTGATGATTTAGCTGAGGTTATACAAGCTTTTGCTAATCAAGCTAGTTCTGTAATAAAAAAAATTTCTGATAAAGATATTAAACGCACTTCTTATGCTAGAAAAAATGAACTAAATAATATGACTGAGGCGTATTCTAATGAACTAAAACGGCGTTACCTAAAAGATGTTGATGAAATTGAATCTTTTCTATCCGCACCTGAAAATAGTGAATTACGTGAGCGTTATAATTTAGCTGCAGAAGAATTTTGTTTAAATATTATTTCAAAAAGAAAACATTATCAAACTTTTGATGAGGTAATGAATTATTTATCAAAACTTTTAGTTGATAGAGATCCAATCTTAAAGCAAACTAAACACAAACGATTAGTTAATACTATGTTATTTTTTATGTATTGGAGTTGTGATATCGGTGAGAATGAAGATGTTGAGACCAAATAAACATACGCACCCAGATAAAACTATCATTAATATGTCTTTTTTGTTGCTTTCTTATATTAAGAAAAAGAGACTAGAAAAGTATGATAGTTTATTGGAATATGCTAAGAAATCTATTGAAGGTGGTCACGTTTTATTTTTACCAGCTCTTAATCTTCTTTTTCTATTAGGCTTAGTTGAGTATCACGCCAAAACTGATTCAATTGAATATGTGGGAATAAATGAAACTATCTAAATTATATTCAAATAAACCCGATTTGTTTGAAACAATTTTTTTTTCATCAGGCTTGAATGTCATTCAAGGCGAGATTCGTTTACCTGAAAATAAGGGAAAAGATACCCATAATCTAGGTAAATCGATATTAGGTAAATTACTTGATTTTTGTTTTTTATCCAAAAAAAATGCTAACTTTTTTTTATTTAAACATAAACAATTGTTTAACCAATTTGTGTTTTTTTTAGAATTGGAATTAGAAGATAAATCTTATATTACTATTCGACGAAGTGTCTCTAATGCAACTCGTATCAATATAAAGAAACATAACGATTCACATCAAGATTTCACTCAATTAACGCATTGGGATCACGAAAATTTGCCATTCGAAAAAGCGAAAGGGATTTTAGATAGTATACTGAATTTTTATTGTTTAAAACCATGGCATTATCGCAATATTCTAGGCTATCTATTACGATCTCAAGATGATTACCGTGATGTTTTTCAATTAGAAAAATTCGCATCTAAACATAAACACTGGAAACCCATTCTTGCTCATATTCTTGGTTTTAATTCTGATTTAATAGAAAAACATTATGAACTCGAATCTCAACTTAACGATGCACAAAATAGAGAAAAATTAGTAGAACAAGAATTGGGTGGCTCAATTGAAGACATTAGTCAGATTGATGGGCTTTTATTATTAAAACAACAAGATGTTAATGAGCGACAACGACTATTAGATAAATTTGATTTTCACTCAGTTGATCAAGCAAAAACAAAAAAGATAATTGATGAATTAGATTTAGAAATAGCTACATTGAATAAAAAACGATATTCATTAGAGTTCAATCGAAAAAAAATAGAATTATCTTTAAAGAAACAACAGATATTATTTGATCCTAATGAGGCTGAAAACTTATATAGAGAAGCGGGTATACTTTTTCCAAAGCAGTTAAAAAAAGATTTTGATCAACTTATCACATTTAACCGCGCTATTACAGAAGAACGAAATAAATATTTAAAAGAAGAACTATCATCCATAAAAAATGAGTTAAAAAACATTAATCAGACCTTATTGCAATTAGGAGAGGAGAGAATACAAACTTTATCATTTTTATGTGAAACAGATGTTTTTGATAAATATAAACAAATATCCAATGAGTTAATTACTTTGAAAGCTGATATCAGCTTTTTAGAAAGACAAAGAGAATTTATTCATAAGTTGCAAGTCTTGAGGTCTGAAATTAGGCAAATAAGAGAACAATATCAAAACATTCAAATTGATATAGAAAGAGATTTAGAAGAGCAGAATAAAAAAGAGACAAGTTTGTTTTCAGAAGTAAGGCTGTATTTTAGTCGTATTGTTGAAGATGTTATTTCTCGAAAAGCATTACTTAATGTCAAAATTAATCAAGAAGGTCATCTAGACTTTAGTGCTGATATTTTAGATGAAGCCGGTCGCTCAACAAGTGCTGATGATGGTCATACTTATAAAAAGTTATTATGTGTAGCTTTTGATTTAGCTATATTGCGTGCTCATCTTAAAGATAATTTCCCGCGTTTTGTTTATCATGATGGAATATTTGAATCTTTAGATGATAGAAAAAAGGTTAATCTTCTTAATGTGATAAGGCAGTATTCTGATTTTGGCCTCCAACAAATTATTACTGTGATTGATTCAGATATTCCACTTGATAATGATATCTTTTTTAATAACAATGACATCGTATTGGTATTACATGATGAAGGGATGCAGGGAAGGTTATTTAAATTACCTTCTTGGTAATTAAATACTTTATTATGAGCTTAAATGTCTCTCTTGATGATTATTGTTAAAGCAATCTATCGAGTTAGTATGATTGTTGTTTTGTTGGGATATTAAGGCTCGTTTGGGTTCTGATGGTTTTAATCCAAAACTGGATAAACAGGTGCGACTAAAACGTGCCGCGTCGGCAAATCCCATATCATTGGCTAATGTGGTTAGATTGAATTTTGTATCAAGATGATTAATGACATCTCGTAGTCTTTTCCATAAAAGATAACCATGAAAATTAATACCTAAATTAGCACGAAATATATGTAAAAAATGGCTTTCTGAAAGATAAACTTTTGCCACAAGTTCTTTCGATGAAATTATAGATGTTGCCTTTATTTTTTACAATTATATTAATATTATTTTGCATTAATATCTAACCAGGTTTGACGATAACGCTGGCGTCGCTTTGTTCGGCAATAGTTAACTAAAAGTGTAAATCCTTGTTCTTCCATCAATGTAAAAAAATAGCGCTGCCATTTAGCTGCGGTATTGGTATTAATGTCTAATTGTTGCTGAATGGTTTTATATGTTTCACCTTGGAGTAATAAATCAATAAACGGCAACCATCGTTCATGGTGAGATAACTTATTAAGTTGATATTTTTTCAGTGGATTAAAGGTTCGTCGACAGGTTTTACAACGGAAATTAAGCCGATGGCCAATGCGAATAGTATTCAAAGAGTGGCAATAATCGCAAGGCATGACAGACGTCTTAAGTAGTCCAGTAAGCCACGACTTAAAAGCCTTAGCTTGCTGAAAAACTTCTGTTGGTTTTGCTTGAGCAAGGTTAAGAATCGCTTGATAAAGATCTGGTTCATATTGTGCTAACAACTGACGAATAACATTATCCCACCGCCGTGCTGCTCGTGCTGAAAGGTTAAACTTATCTGCAATAAAGCTATGTGGTTGATTGCTTAACGTCATTGGCGCAATATTTATGAATAATGAAGCTGGTTTAAAACGTCGACATAAAGGCGTTGTCGCCACCAAATCCGGCAATGCTAGCAAAAAACGCTCAGCGGCAAGATGTTGCTCAATCGGTAATAGAGAATGATACATTATCGTTGTCCTTTTGATGGCATAGACTCCTTAATTATTTTTACAAATAATATGGTTGAAGGTACTGCAAAGTCTAAAAGATTTTATTTAAAAATAAGAATCGTCACTAAAGCGATTATACCAATTGTGCTTTATTCCTATTTAATCTACACACTAAACTAATACATATTATATAGCCTTGTATATTAATATATCGCTAGAGTTTTTAATTATATTGATAACTTAAATTAAATCAGTTTATTAGTTCTTTGTATATTTTATCTATAGCTGGGAAAATATTATTTAAACAATTTAATGCTTCATTGATAGGATCTTCAAGAACAGTATCCATATCATTAGGATAATTCGCTACTAATTCATTTATATTTTGCGTTATAGGTATAAATAAATTTCGACCATTATAAACAATTTTTGTATTATTTTTTTCAAATAAACTTCGATTATTGTCATAATGTTTTTTAAGTTCTCTTTGCCATTCTTGCCGTTTATATTTATTGCCGTAAGAAAAATACCAGAAAAGCCCTAATTTTGTATGTTCAGTACCATTTAAATAAGATAACCAACTGATATTTTCATTCTTTATATCATCATCTAAATCAAACGTAAAATAGGAAAGAGCTTTATCCCAATTTTCTGGGTAAAATATTTGAGATTTTGTACTCCAAAATTTACCTTCACACTGCCAACGGTTTTGGTTTGCCCAATCAAGAATATACTTATCTATACGATTAAATATAGTTTCCTGAATTTCATCTAATATACCGTTTGTTTGCTCAATCATTTTTAAATTTTTAATGATTAATTGATAAACTCCATTATTTTCTGACATTATTGCCTCCGTTTATTGAAACATTCTTTTTATATAAATACAGTATTGATTGAGAACTTTTTGTAGAAATGGGCGTGAGTTTTGGATGGCTGAAAATCGCCTTAGTAATACGGCGATTTCTTGCCACGATAAACAAATCACTTTATTTAACATTGAGTTATAATCATCATCTTGTTGATCCTTAGGTTGTCTACCATCTTTGGTTAGAAAGATTAATTCCCAAGGTTTATTTTTATTCTGCGCAGATTCTTTTTTGCCTAATCTATAATATCTAATTAATTGGTTATTGGTTTCGGATGCTTGCACTTTTGCTTCTATAAAAATCAGAAAGCGTTCATTTGCTATTTTAATATCAACGCGACTACTTTTTTCATCTTCATCACTTTTATAATGTACTTCAGTAGAGGTATAGTAAGGAATATTGATATCGTCTTTCGTTATAGTGAATTGAAATTTCGAGCGATTATATAAATAATCGATAAAGTAGTGGAAAAATTCATTACCAAAACCGTGCGATCCTTTATCATCTAATAACCATGATAGAACATTGCAGTGTTTTACTTCATCAAAGCCAATACAACAAATATCCCAAATATTAATTGCATAACCTTCATTTAAATAGGTTTTATAATGTGATTCAAATTGCTCGGTAAACGCAATAAACTCATTGCTATTAATAGTAGGTTTTATTGTTACATTAGGATGATATTTTAGTTTCTTCCATTCGTTAAAATAGTTAACTAAATGATTGTATAAATGTTTATTTGATGCAGTATTCAACTACTATTCCTTCCATTTCTATCCAATTTTCTTTTTTAGCTAAAATTAGTATTATTTCTTATTACAATTGTATTTAAATAAGTTAAAGCGCTTAATATTAAACAGTGGAACTTACTCCACTGTTTGCAATTTGCTGGTACTACAGATAAGTTTGGCTGTTATGTGTTGATTTTTATCATTTAAATAATCCGCCCAGCAACTTTTCAT
The DNA here is from genome assembly GCF_984569075.1 of Gilliamella sp. LMG 34361. Classification (NCBI taxonomy): domain Bacteria; kingdom Pseudomonadati; phylum Pseudomonadota; class Gammaproteobacteria; order Orbales; family Orbaceae; genus Gilliamella; species Gilliamella sp. LMG 34361. The sequence continues at coordinate 344,848 of NZ_OZ474903.1, forward strand.
CGATGGATCGATTTTTTTTACTAATTGGACTTCATCGCCATTATAGCTACAACTAACGTAGTTTCCATTTTCATCATAGGCTGAATTGATTTGCCAAGTAAGGTCATGTTTTTTGCCATCAATAATGCCAATTTCAGGTTTTAATTGAAATAATTTAACTGGCTCATCGGAATAAACACCAATACCACTGAGTAGTAAACTACGGTTTTTTTTCATTGAAACTTGCCAACCCTCAGGAGTTGCTTCAAGTTCGGGATGATCGGATTTAATATTGATTCGGGTTGGGCAATCAAGTTCATAAGCAGTAGCTACTCCAATAGTTGCCAACCACGCTATTACAATCAAACTAATATTTATTCGGTAACCTTTCATATCATACATCCTGTTTATATGGCATATTAATCTATTATTAGCGCTTTTAATTAATTATGCCAATAATCTAGATCAAATTATTTTTAAAATGCTGTTTTTATAATAATGGTGTTGCTCGATACTGTAAATCAGGTTTTTTTAGCCAGTCTTGTGAATCAATAATCGCTAGTTCTCTAGCCTCTTTTTGTTTGGTAACAGCTAATACGTGATTCGCTGCATTGGCGGCTAGTTCAAATGCATTTAATTGTGATTTGCCATTAATTAAATGAGCAGTGAACAAACTACAGATTAAATCGCCAACACCTAATGGGCGATAAGGAAAGTCATATAATGGTCGTGCAAGATGATAGTTTTGCGATTTGGTCGCCAAAATCATCTCAAACAACTCTGTGGTTTTGCCAGCATGAACTAGATTTTTAACTAATACCGCTCGGATAGGTTGATTTTGCAGTTTTTTAATTGCTGTTTGTACATCGCTAAAGGTTTTAATTTCGATATTCGATAATATCTGTAATTCTAATAAATTCGGCGTAATATAGTCTGCGTGTTTAATCGCTTGCTTAGTGAAAAAATCAATAATATTTTGCGGTAGCGAACTCCCTTTATTAATATCTCCGCCCATAACCGGATCGCACACATAAATGGCGTTAGGGTTATAATATTTTATCTTTTTTACTGCTTCGATAATTTCTTCACCTTGTTCGGCAAGGCCAATGTAACCTGATATGACGGCATCAATTGATTTTAAAACGCCAATTTTTTCGAGACTATTTACGATCCGTGTAATTTGCTGAGCCCCTAATACAATACCATCATAATCGGGATAAACCGTGTTACTCGATAGTTGTACTGTGTGGATCGGCATGACTTCAACGCCTTGTAATTGCATGGCTAATGTGGCAACTTTGTTGCCTGCATAGCCATAAACAACATTAGATTGAATTGATAAAACGGTTTTCATAAGTAGTTGCCTTTTTATTCATCATAATAGTGGTAATGGCTTAAAAGATAGATGCTGATAATGGATAGCACTGCTAATCCGCAATAAAATAGCGCTAATGGTAACCAATAAGTTTGGTAGGTAAAGATAATATAACCCCCGATCAATGGAATAAGGCTACCAAAAATAGCTGCGCAACCTTGATAGCTCATGGATAAGCCGGTATAGCGAATTCTAGCAGGAAAAATTCGGCTTAAATAACCCGCTATTACGCCATAGAAACCACTGTAACAGATCACATTTAATGAAATACCAATAATAAAACTGGTTTTTGTTCCTGCTTGAATAATTGGGAATAACAAAAATACGGATGCCATCGCTAATATTGCTGAAATAATTAAAAAGCGTGTTGCTGAAAACTTTTCTGAAAAATAAGAGATAAATGGTTGCGCAATAAAGTGTACCATTGCAATCCAAAATAGTGCATCAACGATGATCTTCTTCTCAACCCCTAGTGCCATTGTGGTATAACCAATCATTAGCGTATTAGAAAAAATACCACTAAATGACAGTACATTGGCGCATATAGCTAATACCAGTATTGGCGTTGCCCGTTTAAATACCTCAATAATTGGCACAGACTCTTTTTGTTTCAAGCTAGCTTGCTTTTTAGCTGATTCGATAAATACGGGTGACTCGGTTAAGGTAATTCTGGCAATAATTCCAACAATTAATAAAACAAAACTGACTAAAAATGGGATGCGCCAATAACCGCTATCTATAAGTATATCAGTAGGCAAACTAATGATATAAGAAAAAACCAATAATGCGAGGATATTACCAGCCGGACTACCCCACTGAGCAAACGATGAGAAGAAGTTTTTTAAGCCTTTGGGAGCATGTTCATTGGCCATTAATACTGCGCCACCCCATTCACCACCGACAGCAATACCTTGTAAAATACGTAATCCAACTAACAGTATCGGTGCGATGATTCCTGCTTGTTGATAAGAGGGTAACAAACCAACACACGTTGTAGCAATCCCCATTAACAGCAAGGTGATAATTAGCGATTTTTTTCGCCCTAATCGATCGCCAATATGACCAAAAATTATTGCGCCTAATGGTCGAGATAAAAAACCAACTGCAAATGAGGCAAACGCCCCTAAAACTTGCACAAATTGATTATCAGAAGGAAAGAAAAGCTGACCAAAAATTAAGACTGATGCTAACGCATAGATATAAAAATCATACCATTCAATGGTAGTACCAATAAAAGCAGCAAAAGCAACTTTTTTAGCAGATGAATTGGGCATAGTTAGACCTTGGCAAAGCCAATAATGAATGTAGTTAGTTGAGACAAAGAAACTAACACAAAACCATTAATATCACAATTTGTTATCTGATAAGATAAGAAAAATTATCTAAAAAGGATTGCTTACTTTAGCGTAACCTGTTTAGATAAAAATCAAAGACTATTCATTTGGTATTGCGTATTAGTCTATTAATATGGATCCCCAAATAGACCACCTCATCATCAGATATTGAGCTATGATAAGTTTGATCGATGTACTGTTTTACTTTTTCTGCAATATGCATCGCATAAGGATAAAGCGAGGATATTTGTTGATAAAGATCATTATTATCTTCTTGTAATTGATTATTGGCATAAAATCGTTCTACAAAAAATTTAATATGGGTAATAAAACGGCTATAGTGAATTGATGAGGTATCTATTGGCACGCCGACGGAATACTTCACCAAATTCACTATTGAATTTATCATTTTGGCATATTGAAACGTATTAAGATTTTGCGTGGTCGTGGTTTGAGCGTTAATGAGATGAAATGCAATATTACTCGCTTCTTCTTCGGGAAAAGCGAGATCATATCTGGCATTGAGTAACTCAATAGCTTGCTTAGCGATATTAAACTCTTGCGGATAATAATTTTTTATTTCCCAATATAATTTATTGGGTATAAACAGACCTTGCTTAACTCGTTCAACCGCAAAGTAAATATGATCTGTCAGTGTTAAATAAATATTATTATTCAGTTTTCTGTTTAAGTTGTTTTCAGCTAATGTGATAATTTCTTTGGTTATCTGAAAAAATTGAAAAGGGACTTCTTTCGCTAAATCGGTGATATAGGAAAGTTTAATATTTTTTTCTAAAAATATTTTATCCACTCGCTCATCATCAATGGTATCACCAGGCTTTTTACCAAAACCAATGCCTTTCCCTAATACGATTTTTTCGATACCCTCTTCTTCAACTAAAACGACACTAGAATTTAATACTTTTACCACCAAAATCATTATTCACACTCCAGCTATTTGTCGTAAATAGCTTTACCATTGGTTTCAATCACTTTTTTATACCAATAAAATGATTCCTTTTTATATCTAGTTAAGGTGCCATTACCTTCATCATCTTGATCTACGTAGATAAAACCATAACGTTTGGACATCTGCGAAGTACTGGCGCTGATTAAATCTATTGGTGCCCAACTGGTATAAGCGATTAAATCCACGCCTTCATCAATGGCTTCTTTCATTTGTTTAAAATGTTCTTTAAAGTATTCGATTCGATAATGGTCATGAACGGTGTCGCCCTCTAACTTATCAACCGCGCCAATCCCATTTTCGACGATCATCATTGGAATATTATAGCGGTCATAGAGTTCAATTAGTGAAATTTTTAACCCTTTAGGATCGATTTGCCAGCCCCACTCTGTGGATTTTAAGTAAGGATTTTTAACACCGATAATTGTATTACCGGGTATACGGTCAGCATCAGGATTTGTCGATTCAGCTTTTGACATATAGTAACTAAAAGATAAGAAATCGACGGTATTTTGTTTAAGAAGTTGCTTATCGCCCTCTTCAAACTTAATATCAATTCCTTTTTGTTTTAAATTGGTCAATATCAGTTTTGGATATTCGCCTTTAATTTGCACATCTGTATAAAAGTAATTGTCTAAGGTTTTTTGCAACGTCAATTCCACATCCTCTGGCTTACACGTCAATGGATAAGTGGTTAATTTAGTGAGCATACAGCCTATTTTACAATCTGGGATTTTTTCATGGGCGATTTTGGTAACCAGTGCACTTGCTACAAATTGATGATGTAAAGCTTGATAGATATCTTGTTCAAGCTGCCCGTCTTTACATTTATCCGGAATAATTCCGGCTGTGGTAAATGGGTGTCGATAAATACTATCTATTTCATTAAAGGTTAACCAATATTTTACATAAGCGCCAAACTGGTCAAAACAAACGGTAGAAAAACGGACAAAATCATCAATTACTGAACGTTTTACCCAACCATTATATTTAATACTTAATGCTACTGGCATTTCATAGTGCGATAACGTAACGATTGGCTCTATTGAAAGTCGTTTCATCTCTTTAAAGACATTTTTATAAAATTCAATTCCTTTAGGATTAGGTGTAAGTTCCTCACCAGTAGGAAACAGCCTTGTCCAAGCAATGGATAAGCGTAATGTCTTAAATCCCATTTCAGCAAAAAGCGCTAAATCTTCTTTATAACGATGATAAAAATCAATACCTCGTCGTTTAGGGTAATTTTTATCAGAAAGATCGTTTATCGCAGCCATTACACCTTCACTAGTTACCGCCACATGCGCAACATAATCTTTGACATCAACATTTGGTTTATACGTTGCCATATCCGCAACAGAAAGTCCTTTGCCGTCAATATTCCATGCGCCTTCAATCTGATTGGCGGCTATCGCTCCGCCCCATAAGAAATTATCTGGAAATGCTAAATTCTTCATATGTTACTCTCCTTAGCTTAATATCTTTGGCTTAATTTCTAAAATAGTATCGTCGTTAGTGACTTGTTTATTTTCATTAAAAGTAGAAATAGTATAGTCTTCTGGATTGGTGATTAAAAATATTACAGTAGGATCTAGTTGTTTATTTTTGATGATGTTGATATCAAATTTAATTAAATCATCACCAATATCGACAATATCGCCAACATTAACCAGTGTCTCAAAGCCATCTCCATTGAGTTGTACCGTATCGATTCCTATATGAAAAAGCAGATCAGCACCATTATTTAATTTAATACTCAATGCATGTTTAGTATGGAATATCATAGCGATAACCCCTTTACAGGGTGATTTTAAAACGCCATCATTGGGAATAATACCGATACCTTGACCAACAATACCAGTAGAGAAAACATTATCGTTAATTTCCGTCATTGGTATCACTTTACCCTTAATCGGGCTTCTAATTTGGATAACTTCATCTTTAGTCATATTTTTAGTGTTGTTATTTATCTTTTCATCATCAATCTCAACACTATCTTTGAATAGTATGGCGGAAAGAATAAATGCCACTAAAAACGATATCCCTAAAGTCACAAATGCCCAGACTATGTTCATCGCATTGTCTTTATCAATGTACATGGTCATACTGGCTAAACCTGGACCTACCAGAACAAATGCTTTTAATAAAATAATGCCAGCAAAAGCGCCACCAATTAAACCAGCGGTCATCACGCTATAAAGAATTTTTTTATTTACAATTGTCACACCATATAACGCAGGTTCGGTAATACCAAAAAGAGCCGATAATCCGGCAGATAAAGCAATCGATTTTAATTTACTATTTTTAGTTTTAATACTTACGCCAAAACAAGCACCTGACTCGGCAATATTATGTGCTAAAGAAGCCGGCATATATAACATTTCACATCCAGTTTTACCCATTGCATCAATGGCATAAGGCAGCATTGCTTTATGCATGCCGGCAACAACCATAAATGGGAGTACCGCGGCTAATAATCCGGTGGTAATCCATGAAAAATGGGTATAAAAAAATATAATAAATTTAGAAAATATCACACCGGCGTTATAGCCAAGGGGACCAAGTAACAGTAGTGAGACCGGTACTGTTATGATTAAACTCATCATTGGCACAAAGAACAGACGAATAACTTTAAATGAATATTTCGTGAAAAATTTTTCAACAACAGAATAAAAAAGGATGGTTAAAATGGCTGGAAATATTTGAAACGCATAATTGATATTCTCTAAAGGCAAAGAGAAGAGGGTGCTGTCTTTTTGTAGTAGAGCTACCATATCAGGAAGGATTAATGCACTTACCGCGGATGCCGCTACTAATGGATTCGCTTTTAGTTTATTCGCGGTGGTAAATGCGACCAGTATCGGTAAAAAATATAAGGGCGCACTACCAATTAATTGCAAAATTTTATAGTTCGATCCATTCTCATCAATCAATCCGAGCATGGCAAACAGTATTACAAAAGATTTCAACAGACCGCCGCCAGCAATTGCTGGAATTAATGGTTGAAAAATTGAAACAAGAAAATCGAGTAAAATAGCACTTATTTTTTTCTTGCTATTAGGCTGATGGTTAACGCTATTTTCGTTAATGTTGCCAATTAATTTAATTATTTCGTTATAAACTTCAAACACATCATTACCAATAATTATTTGGCATTGAACGTTTTGCCGTACGCCTATAACACCCTCAATTTTTTCTAAAGCCGGAATATTAATCAGGTTATCATCTTTTAAGGTAAATCTTAGCCTTGTTGCACAATGTTCTAAATGCGCGATGTTACTTTTGCCACCAATATTATCTAGAATGGTTTCCGCTATTTTTTGATAATCCATTACTATCTCCTATTGCTTTTGTTAGTGGTAAAAAAAAAGCAGAACCTAATAAAATGCTGTTTTACCTACGCAATTTATTAAGGTCCTGCCTGCTCTACCAGTCACATGCCTGTTTAATAGCATACAAACATACAATTGGCGTTGAGTCAATTTTGATTTAGAAGAACTGTGAACTAGATCTCAATCACTACCGCAGAATAACTGTTAAGTTAACTAATTGTTTTAATTTATTAAGATATGAAGTAAATAAACTATAAAAGAATCATTTACGAAGTTAAAAATAAAGGACAGAAGATTAAAGATAGAATCTGTCCATTTTAGGTTTTGATTGGAGTAGAGGATCTTGGTTACTTAGATATTAATATACTGGTTCCGGTAAAGGGTATTCAACACCATTATAACGTAATGTGTATTTTCTTTTTGCTGATTTAGTTATCTCTTCAATACATTCCCCTAAAGATGATTAGTGATTATTCACAGTGGATTATTTGGGTTATTTTATTCAATAAAGAGTTCAATTGATTGTACAAAACTGAAATTGAAAGCACCTTAAAAATTAGTAAAAATATTAAAGTTCACGGTTAATTAACGTATAGCAATGTAATTATTTAAGTTGTATAAAATAAGATATAGATCACATTTCTTGAATTTTAATTTGAAATAAATATTAGTTATATATACTATCGGATCCATTAAGGCATGTTACTGATTTAATTCAGGCAGGACCAAAACAAAAACTTATCTAGAAGGTGAGTTTTTGTTTTGGTCTTTTTTTTTGGATCTTTTAGAGTGAGTGTATATATGGATTATCAACAGTTAGGAATACAAATTTTGCGGTTAGTTGGGGGAAAAGGTAATGTTAATTCCTTGACTCATTGTGCAACTCGTTTACGGTTTGATCTTTTTGATAAAAATATCGTTGATTGTGATGCAATCATGAAATTGACTGGTGTTATTAGTATTGTAGATAGTGGTGGGCAGTTCCAAGTAGTGATTGGTAACGAAGTCCAACAAGTGTATCAAGCTATTAGTCAGAATTTATCTAACCAAGAACATGGCAAGGTAAGAAGCAAAAAGAAAGAAGGGATACTTTCATATATTATTGGCATTATATCCACTTCATTTACTCCTGTAATTCCTGCATTAACTGGTGCGGGGATGATTAAAGCGTTATTAGCTATATGTAAGTTAATGGGGGTGTTATCGCCAGATAGCCATACCTATTATTTGTTGGATATGTTGGCTGATGCGGCATTTTTCTTTATGCCTATTTTGTTAGCCTATGGTGCTGCAAGTAAATTTTCGTGTAATCCTATTTTAGCTATGACTATTGCAGGTGCAATGTTACACCCCAATTTAGGAAAATTAATGGCGTTGGGTCAAGATGTTTCTTTTATCGGTATCCCGGTTAAATTAGCCGATTATGCAGGTTCTGTATTACCTATCATTATTACCGTATGGGCAATGTCTTATATTGAGCGCTTTGCTGAAAAAGTGACTCCATCAATGATAAAATTTTTTATCAAACCAATGATTATTCTATTGATAGCAGGGCCATTAGCATTAGTAATTATTGGTCCATTTGGCATCTTACTAAATGATTTAGTTGCACAAGGGGCGGGTTATATAAATAGTAAAGCTAGTTGGTTAATTCCAATGTTAATGGGCGGATTACAGCCATTTTTAATTATTACCGGTACAGCTTGGGCAATGACACCAATTGCAACAGGACAATTAAGCCGTAATGGTTCTGAAATGATTAATGGCCCTGGTATGCTAGCCTCAAATATAGCACAAGGTGCAGCTACATTATGTGTAGCAATCAAAACTAAAAATAAAAATCTAAAACAACTTGGGTATTCTGCTGGTTTCACCGCATTATTAGGTATTACTGAACCATCATTGTATGGCGTAACCTTAAAGCTAAAACGCCCATTAATCGCTTCAATGATAGGTGGTGGAGTTGCTGGCGTTTATGCAGGGGTATCTGGATTATTACGTTATGCTTTTGTATCACCAGGATTAGCTGGTTTACCTGCTTTTATAGGCGATAATCCGATGAATATTGTTCATGCTCTGGTGACATGTTGTATTGCGATAGTCGTAACATTTGTATTGACATGGTTTATGGGATTTGATGATCCAATTGATGAGGATGATTTGATTAAAACTATTGATACAGAATCAACATTATCTTCAACAAATAACCCTGTCGCTGCTGATTTGAGTAATGTTATCTTAAGCAGTCCTTTAACAGGAAAAGTAATACCATTATCAGAAGTAAAAGATGATGTTTTTTCAAAAAATTTGATAGGTGATGGTATAGCCATTGAGCCTAATCAAGGTAAAGTTGTTGCACCAATTAGTGGTAAGGTTGTTAGTTTACTTGAATCAAAACATGCGATCGGTATAAAAAGTGATCAGGGTATTGAAATTTTGATCCATATAGGACTAGATACCGTTAAGTTAGGTGGCCAATTTTTTACAGCTAAAGTTGAACAAGGTCAGCGGGTTAATATTGGTGATGAGTTAATTGAATTTGATTTAGCTGCTATCAATCAAGCTGGTTATATGACAACTACCCCAATAATTATTTTACATTCAGATCAGTATTTTGTTGAAAATTTTAAGAAAAATATGGTGGCAATAGGTGATGATCTGATATTAGTTAAAAAAGCAAATCAAGGTGATAATCATGCTCTATAAAACATTAAAACCGTTTCCTCAAAATTTTTTATGGGGAGGATCAACATCGGCTTATCAGTTTGAAGGGGCATGGGATGAAGATGGAAAATCTCCGTCAATTGTCGATATGTATTGTCATCCTGAAGATGTAGCCGATTTTAAAGTAGCAAGTGATCACTATCATCATTATAAAGAAGATGTACGGCTTTTTGCCGAATTAGGCTTAAAAGCCTATCGTTTTTCTATTGCTTGGACGCGTATTATTCCAGATGGTATTGGTGACGTTAATCAACAAGGATTAGATTTTTATCATAACTTAATTGATGAACTTAAACGTTATGATATTGAACCGATAGTAACTCTATATCATTTTGATTTACCCTATAAATTGGACAAACAAGGTGGATGGAGCGAACGCTCAACCATTGATGCTTTTGTCCGATATACTGAAGTTCTATTCCAAAATTTTGGTAAAAAAGTTAAATATTGGTTAACAATTAATGAACAAAACACCATGATTCTTCATCCTGGTGCAATTGGTGTTCCTGAAAATGGTAAATTACCAGATAAGAAAACACTTTATCAACAAAATCACCATATGTTTATCGCTCAGGCTAAAGCTATGCAGCTATGCCACACTCTTTGTCCCAATGCTAAAATTGGGCCAGCATTAAATATTACTTCAATGTATGCTGAAACTTGCCGACCTGAAGATGCTATTGCTGCTCATAATTGGGAAACTATTCGATGTTGGAGTTTCCTCGATACCGCTATTTTGGGGCGTTATAATGCGTTATTTTTAAGTTATTTACAGGATAGAGGACTTTGCCCAACAATTTTGGCAGAGGATCTCGTTGTATTAAAAAATGCTCAACCTGATTTTATTGCCATAAATTATTATTCAACAGCAACAATTGCCGCCAGTAAAGGAAATGCTTCCGATATATCAGCCAGAGCTGGCGATCAACAAATCATGCTGGGTGAACAGGGCGTTTATCGAGCAGCGGAAAATCCTTTTGTCGACAAAACGGCTTATGGATGGGTAATTGATCCTGTTGGGTTAAGATTAACCTTAAGAAAAGTTTATGAACGTTACAATTTACCCATTCTAATTACTGAAAATGGCATTGGTGCTCCAGATAAACTTAATGCAGATAATACTGTTAACGATGATTATCGCATCGACTTTATTAGCCAACATATAACCCAAATGCAATTGGCTATCACTGATGGTGTTGAACTTATTGGTTACTGCCCATGGTCTGTTATTGATGTGGTAAGTACTCATCAAGGTTATGGTAAGCGTTATGGTTTTATCTATGTAAATCGTGGCGAATTTGATTTAAAAGATATGAAACGTATCAAGAAAAAGAGTTATTTTTGGTATCAGAAGTTAATTAAGGCTAATGGGCAGTTGGATAAATTGACGTAACCGTTATGATAACATTTAAAGTTGATAAAATTTTAAATAACAGCCTAGTATTATCCAAAAATAGTGATAATAACGAGGTGATCCTGATGGGAAAAGGGATCGGTTTTAATGCTAAAGTTGGTGATCTGCTTGATGCTGAGCAGATTGAGAAATGTTTTGTTTTACAACAAATAACAGATATTCAAGGTTATCTTAACTTAATTGAATCATTACCTGATGATTACATCGAGTTAACGAGATTTTTGTTAGACTATGCGAGCAAAACATTACAAACTACCTTTAGAGAAACGCTATTTTTTACCTTATTAGATCACCTCAATTATGCTATTGAAAGATATTATTCAGGAGTGGTTATTCAAAATCGCTTGTTATACGAAGTGAAAAGCTTTTATCCTAAAGAGTTTGAAGTTGCAAAGTACGGCATAACCTATATAAACCAACGTCTTAATATTAGTTTACCTGAGGAGGAAGCCGGTAACATAGCCTTTCATTTAGTTAACGGCCAATCACATCAACAAACTATGCAGCACACGTTATTGTCCGTTAAAATGTTGAAGGATATATTCAATATTATTCAATTTAATTTTGCAATTCGAATAGATAAACAATCGTTACATTATTCACGCTTTTTAACTCATATGCAGTTTTTTATTCAGCGTATTTTTGAGCAGAAGCAGCTACAATCTGATAATGATTTTGTTTTTCAACAGGTGATTAGGCAATATCCAGATGAGTTTAAATGTGCAAATGTCATTAAAAAATATTTAATCAATCAGCTTAATATCACGATTTCAAATGAAGAAATCCTCTATTTAATACTACATATCATTCGTATTGTACATTAAATCAAGCAAACAAAAGTCAGCTTTAATGTGTATATCGATAATTAATACCAAAATGAAAGATTATTGCTAATAATCGTTGTGCAACTTTATCATTTGCTTTTAATATTCGATGGTTAATTGTTCATTTAGATCTGTTTCAATATTCTGCAAATATGAAACAATCGGTAAATCAGCTTCAGCCCAATCAAGATTATTTAGTTCATTAATATCTAGCCAACAAATTTTATTATGTTCTAAACATATTGGATCATTATTAATTAGCTGACAAAGAAAATTTGTTGGAAGGTAGCTTTAAAAATGTTTTTCAATACTATCAAAAAATAAATAGGTATATACCTTTCGAATAATAATTAAAGAAGTTTTTTAAACAGTTTAAACTGGCTACCAATAGGATAACGTTTTAATTTGATTAGATTTTACAGATACAATGTTGTTAATATGATTTATCGGTAGTTATTTTTTTAACACAGCAGTACTTTTAATCTGGATTGCTTGTCTTTTGTTTTTAGATTGATTGCTTAATGTAATTGTTAATAGTCAATAGTCAGATTTAGTTAGTAGCTAATGTTATTAATCTGTTGGTTACCTAATGTGTATAGGGTCTATTTAATCTTATTTTTACGGATAATTATGATAAATAAACCCTTTATTATGGTTGTTCTTAGGTTGCTTTATAGTACGGTAAAATTTAAGTCATTATCATGACATGTTCATTTCACTTATGTGATTTGGTCTTGGCAAACTCTATTGATATTTGGGTTGGTAAAAATATCAAATTCATCATAACTGGTTGATGAGAATTCACTTATTACAGCACCTTCAGGCCCAGCTTTAAACCAATGTTTAATATTTGGGTCGATGGTATATTGCTCACCAGGGAGTAATTCAATCTCTTGGCGAGCAGTGTAGTATTGTTGATTACCACCCTGTGGTAAAGTACAAGATATACTGCCTTTATTTTCACCTTCAACATATAAATATACTTTACCCCATCGACAACGAAATGTTTCTTGTTTTCCTCTGCTGTCGTTGATGTCAGGATGTCGATGTTCAGGGCAGGTTTGGTTAGGTAGTAATACCATTTCTTTGGCACAATATCGGTCAGTATTAATATAAATAATTAAATTTAAACCTTCATTTTCAATATTATTTAAACCGAAATCAGCAAACTCTATATTATTTAACTCTTGTTCAGTTAGAATAAGTTGAGATTTTTTATATAACTCTTTGACATTATTCTTATAATCTTCACTAACTAACATAATACACCTCATATAACTAAGTCTATATTTAGTATTTAGATGGCTATGGTTTAATCGATAATGTCTTGCATAACCATCCAATTTTTATAGATTTAGCTGATTTTTATTGAATCTAAGTCAATATCTTTCTCGTCATCAATAGTGAGTTCGTTATTATCATCTAGATTGACTCGTTTTTTCAGTACAAATAATATAATTGCGGTAGCAAGTGAGCCAGCCATTAAGGCAATAAACCATTGGATAGGATTGACCATTGTCACCATTGCAAATAGCCCACCAGCAGGTGCTGGTGTCGCACTACCACATGCCATACTAATTGCACCACCAACAGCACCACCAACGCCAGTTGCTATTAAACATCTGAGTAAGTCATTAAAGATAATCGGATAACAACCTTCTGTGATTTGGCAGACCCCCATTGGAAATGCCGCTTTTAATGTTTCAACTTCATTGTTGGTATAAATATTTTTAGAAAATATTTTTTGCATAAAGTAAGCGATTGTCATACCAAAAGGCGTTACCATTGAGGCTAAAATCATAACCGCCATTGGTTCATAACCATTTGGACCTAATGAAAGTAAAAACATGACCACGGTTTTATTGATTGGGCCACCATAATCAATTCCTGAAAGAACACCAATAATTAATCCATATACAATTTTTTCACTCGTATTAAGATTTTTTAAGTAGTCCATAAGTAATTCAGTGAATGCAGCAATTGGGGTGCCGACAACGTAGTACATTATGAGACCCATGGCAAACGCCGATAATAAAGGAATAATTAAAACTGGTCTTAGCCCTTCCGCCCAATGTGGTACTTTAATTTTCTCTCTGAGAAGTAAAGCAATATAACCAGCAATATAGCCACCGATAAAACCACCGATAAAGCCTGCGCCGATATTAATCGCAATTAGTCCGGTCAAAAAACCGGGAGCAATACCTGGTTTATCAGCGATTGAATAAGATATACCCGTAGATATAACCACCGGTAACATTCCAAGAACCAGAACCCCCATTGTTGAAAGCGCATCAACTAATCGGAAATCATCATGGAAACTATTCATTACTTGCCCACCAAATAAACTACCTATAGCAAGACAAAAACCAGCACTGACAACAATGGGTATTAAATATGATATAGCTGTTAGAGCATGACGCTTTAACTCTATTAATTTGAACATCTTCATGTGCAACCTCACCTGTAAGATTATTGAGAAATAGCTTCTTCGATCTTCTTAATTAATTTATTGGGGGACTTTATGGCAATTTCTGTGGGGACCTCAATGATTTTTTTGTTGGCAAATCGTTCTCTTCCAGATACTTTTACATCAATAGCTAATATAACAATATCAGCACTTTGAATTAACTCATCGGGAATTTCATCTTGTACGCCTATCGTACCTTGAGTTTCAATATGTATGTTATGCCCAGCATTTTTGGCGGCAGTGATTAATTTTTCCTTTGCAATATAAGTATGTGCAATTCCTGCGGTACAGGCAGCGATTCCAATAATATTCATAGCCTTTGTCCTATTTTTATTACAATTCCTTGTTGATAAATTTGTTATTAGTAACTAGTGAAAATTTGTTTAATTTCCTGACTATCATTTGCTTCTAACAATCTATCAATAACATCATCATTACCAAGCTTACCGGCTAGTTGTGCTAACAACATGAGATGTTCATTCGCACCGTCATTATTAGCGCTGACCGAAAATAAAAATATTAATTTAACTCCTTTATCATCAAGAGTTTCCCATTCAATTTCTTGGTTGAATTTCCCGATAGCAATACCATTTCGTAGTACGCTATTGCTTTGACCATGAGGAATTGCAATATAATTACCTATACCTGTTGCTCCCAATGATTCTCTATAATAGATATCTTCCAGAAATGAACTAATATCATTAATATAGCCAGCATTAAGTAGTTTCTCTGATAAAATCAGTAATGCTTCATTTTTATTTTTTGCATCAATATTTGTGGCAATGACTTGTTCATCTAAAATTTTATTTAATGACATAAACTCTTCCTCTTATTAAATGTAATAATCCGTTGCTTGTTGCCGGTCGACAATTAACCGGCTTTTAGCTTACATTTATTAATATGAACAAGCATTTAGCTATTTGTTCTTATATAGTCTTAAAACTTATCGATAATATAATGATGCTTTATTATCTGCTTTAAATAATTTAATTTTTTGCTCCGCGACTTTTTGCGTTTCTAGCATGCAAGGTGGGAATAAAACATTAGGCTCTCTAATCTCGTTATTGCCTCCATTTAACATCTCGCGTAATTTATTAGCAAAACAGATTTTTATATCACTAGAGATGTTTATTTTGGCAATGCCTAAATCTAGCGAAGCAGCAAGTTCATCATCAGCATTACTAGACCCCCCATGAAGTACTAATGGGATTGAGACCAGCTTATAAATTTCTTCTAGAATATCTAAACGTAATTTAGGAACTAAGTGTTTTGGATAAATACCATGTGATGTACCAATGGCTACCGCAAGAGAATCAATTTTTGTTTCTTCAACAAATTCTTTGGCTTTTAGTGGATCGGTGTAGATAATTTCACTGGCTCCCCCTTCCACGGTAGAACCGGTGTCACCAATGGTGCCTAACTCTGCTTCCACTGACACGCCAACGCTATGTGCTAATTTTACGACTTCTTTAGTAATTCTAATATTTTCATCAAATGGTTGATGTGAACTGTCTATCATTACTGAGGTGAAACCCAATTGAATGGCATGGGCGACTTGTTGCATGTTGGCGCCATGATCTAAGTGAATACAAATAGGGATTTTACTGTGATTAGCTTCATAAATAACTTGACTGATAAAACTATCTTTTAAGAAAGCAAGTTCATCAGGGTGAATAGCCATTATAAATGGTGCGTTAAGGCGTTCAGCCGTTTCCATGACTGCGGTAAGTAATTGCCCACTACCCGCATTAAAAGCTGGAACAGAAAATTTATTTTTTCTTGCTATATTTAGCATTTGTTTACCAGTGATTAACATAAACTACTCCTTAAATTGCTATTATTAACATTTTTCTTTTTTTCTTTTTCTTCTCTTTCTTTTATTATTTTATTCTTTCTTATCGGTGTCAATTGTTTTTTTTATTTTCTTTTTATGGCTGTTTTGTTTTCTTATGTTTATTGGTTTTTTTTGTTTTATTTTATTTTGTTTTTTGTGTATTATTCAGATAAATCAAAATTTAAGGTAACTAATTATGTTTGCTGAAGAAAGACAACAGATTATTTTGAAAACAGTAATAGAAAATAAATCGATTACTGTTAAAGAGTTAGCCGCGTTATTAGACGTATCAATGCCGACTATACGTAGTGATATTGATATAATTTGTGCAAATTTTCCTGATATAGAGCGAACACATGGCGGGATTGTGTTATCGAATAAATTTATACATCAAACACCTTATGAAGAAAGAAAAGCTCTCAATTTGAAGGAAAAACAGAGCATTGCTAATTTAGCGATATCTTTAATTAAACACAAAGATACAATTCTTATTGATTCTAGTTCAACAAGTAATGAAATCGCCAATAAATTAATAAATATTAATATCAAAATTACGATTATTACTACCGGTATCAATATCGCAATTAAGTTAAAAGAAAATCCGAATTTAACGGTTATTATCATTGGCGGTGTTTTAAAACCAAAATCAAATACCATACAAAACTCTTTTGATGATAGCGTTATTAATGCTTTTAATATTGATAAGTTTTTCTTTTCAGCTTCAGGTGTTTCACTAAAAAACGGGTTCTCTGATTATAATTACAATGAAGTTGTCGACAAAAAAAGATTTTTAGCTAAATGCCAACAATCTATTGCGCTAATTGATTCAAGTAAATTTAATATTGATTCAAAATCTAGCTTTGCTCAATTGAAAGAGGTCGATTATTTAATAACAACTCAAGCTGTCGATAAAATGGTTATTGACCAATATAAAAAGTATGTAAAAGTTCTAACAGCTTGAAGATAAAGAGAGTTTAAGATGGTTTGGTTTAACAATATGAGGGCTAAAGAGCTGCTCTGCTATGTTGGTGATATTAAAAAAATTGTTGGCGTAATGAGAGCCATTTTAGTCGAATCAATTTGCTGAAAATAAATATATTCTCGATATTCAACCTGATTTAGGCTGACCAATGAATAAGCAAAAAGGTGGATTGATTTAAGTACCATTAGAGAGCTTTATCTGGTGGCTCTATTTTGATGTAGCTAATATATAATATACAAAAATAATGTAAGGTATTTTGATGATTACTAGGATGAAAAATTTACATTTTAATTTAGTTAGCTGCTAGTTCTAATTGAATGTAATGAATAATATTTAATGGAGATAAATAATGAAACGATATGGTAGTGTTGAGGCGGGAGGCACCAAATTTATTTGTGCTGTTGGTAATGAAAATAATGAGATCATTATTAGTGAGGTTATACCAACCACAACTTATGAAGAAACAATAAAAAAGGTCATTGTGTTTTTTGAAAAAAATCGCGTTGATGCTTTAGCGATAGGTAGTTTTGGGCCAGTAGATCTTGATATTTCTAGTGAGCAGTATGGATGTATATTAAATACCCCAAAACAGGGTTGGACTAATGTAAATATTGTTTTACCAATACAGAAAGAACTCAATATACCTATCTTTTTCACAACGGATGTTAACTCAAGCGCTTATGGTGAAATGTATTTAAACTCATGTAATAATTTGGTTTATTACACAATTGGCACTGGAATTGGAGGAAGCGCTATTCAAAATGGTATATTTATAGGTGGTGTCGGTCACCCAGAAATGGGGCATCAATTAATAAAAAAACATTCGTTAGATGTCAATTTTAAAGGTGTTTGTCCATTACATGGTGATTGTTTAGAAGGGCTGGCATCAGGACCAAGTATTGAAGCAAGAACGGGTAAAAAAGGCCAAGAATTAGATGCTAGTTCAGATGTTTGGGATATTCAAGCATACTATATTGCTCAAGCTATTTTGAATACGACCTTAGTGATTAGACCTGAGTTAGTCATTGTTGGTGGCGGAGTAATGAGCCAACATCACATGCTAGATCGAATAAAAATGCATTTTAAAAAATTGTTAAATAATTATGTTACCATTGAAAATATTGATAAATATGTAAAAACCCCGTCAGTTGAAAATAATGGTAGTGCAACAATAGGTAACTTTTTACTCGCCAAAAACTTATTAATTAAAAATTAAATTATTCGCATTATATATAATTAGGTTGTTATTTCTTCAGGAATAACAACCAACTAAGTAATATTGTCATCTTCTCCTTTAATTATCCACCTTCACTAGGCTACGACTAGCAATGTTATTAGCTAAATTAGCTTTAAATGATTATACTGGTGAATTAAACGCATCCTTAAATTGAGTATTTATAAAATTAGTTTAAATGAAATATTTTATGCTAAAACATAGAGCATTCGAGGAAATTACAGCAACAATCTGATTTATTTATAGGATCTATTACTGTAACTATTATCAACATATCTAAAATTATATCTTTGGATGAAACGAGTTGTATGCCAAACAAAATAATTAATCTCAATAATAAGTTATATAAAGATGAGCAATTGAATCGTGACTATCAGGTTACTGATATTTCAGAAAGCAACATAAGAAAACAATTGCCTGAAATATTCAACATATTATTAATTGATAGAACGAATCTACAGCCGATGAGATAAATAATATTATTTGGGCCAATGATAATTATAGCCAATATAACCATATAGCCTATGCACCATCTGCTCAGATAAGACCTGAGTTAATCACCGGTAACATGGCAAAAATCATCATGCCACGGGCGTTAAAACCGCGAGAGCAGCAAAAAAACGAACGAAATCAAAAGCGGAAGTATTTACACCAATTTGGGTTGTGCAAAAACAAAATGATATTCTTGACAAAGAATACGCTAATGATGATTTGGACACTTATATTAAGCGAAAATAGTTAGAAATATCATGTGGTGAAGCGCCGTATATGGTTACTCGCTATGATATGAATTCTGGGCAAATGATACCACTGCAAAAAAGAGTAGGTTTTGTTGATAGGAAACTAAAACGTATCAATGCCGAAATAAATTTGTCTTTAGATATATACACCAGAATTTTTATCAATGACAAAGTAACAACAGATGATGGCAAAAAAGTCTTTATCGGTTATCTATTGGGATATGTTTTAGGGTATCAGTTTTATGAAAATCTTAAAATTATGAACTTTCCTTCTAAAAAATCTAGCAAAGCGATTTATGTCACTTATCCAATCTCAAATACAACAAGTTTTAACCGCTTATTTGATGATAAAAAACTGTGGTAAATACAACAAATTGTAGTCAAAATCCCTGAAACTTTGTTGTATTGTTACTTATGATACCGCTTGAATCCTTAGCTTCTCGACAATGAAAATAGAGCAACAGAAGTAACTTCATATACACCAATATTACCTATTATTTATATCACTACAATCGCATTGGATTTAACTTTTTAGTTAATAGTGTTAAATAATCACTATTGTTGATTATTTAGTCAGTTAGAAACCTCAATGCTTATCGTCAAGATTATAAGCGTCTTGATAAAGTTTTAACGGATTAAATTAGTTAACAATATTTATAGATACACGCCATTATCGAACCAAATGTATCCGGGTTTGTATCCGATTTTACACTTCATATGGAGGGAATCTCAGTTGATGTTTGACAAAGAAAATTCTTTGAAAGGTAGCTTTGAAAAGGAGTTAGACATAAAAAAACAGCTTTAAGCTGGTATCTTTTTTGGAATTGGTGCTAGGACGTGGAATCGAAATAAAACTATAACAAATTAATATTAAATAACTTTAATTTAAATAAAAGCTATCTTGTAACTATCCCCTAAAATAGTACAGCAAAAAAGTAGAAAGTTCTCTATGATAAAAGTAAAGGGGATTTAATTATGAAAAAAATGACTGAACATCAAATAGTAGCTATTTTAAAAGAAGCTGAAGCAGGTATTCCTGTCAAAAAGCTCTGTCGTAAATATGGCATGGGTAATTCAACTTTCTATAAATGGCGGGAAAAATATGGCGGAATGGAAACATCGGATATCAAACGCTTAAAGGAGCTTGAGGCTGAAAACCGTAAGCTTAAGCAGATGTTTGCCGAACTGAGCTTAAAATCCCAGCTTCAGGAAGAAATTATAAAAAAGCTTTAGTGCCCACAAAAGCACGTAAAACGTGGGCACAGCAACTACAACAAAATCATTCTATTAGTATTGCTATGAGTTGTGCCATTGTTGGCTTAAGCCGTTGTGCTTACTATTATCAACCTAAGTTACTGGATGATTCGGTGATTGTTTCGGTGTTGAATGCTATCACAGACCGGCATTTACGCTGGGGCTTTCCTAAATGCTTTAATCGTATCAGAAAGCTCGGCTATAAATGGAATCATAAACGAGTATATCGGGTGTATTGTGAATTAAAGCTTAATCTCAGGGTAAAGCGTAAAAAACGCATTCCTCCACGAACCCCAGAAAGGCTATCAGCACCCAATAAACAAGGTGAATGTTGGTCAATGGATTTTATGAATGACAGTAGTTGTAATCAACGTCACTTTAGGACATTCAATGTCATCGATGACTTTAATCGTGAGGCGCTAGGCATTGATATTGCTGTAAGCTTACCAGCAGGGAGAGTTACTTAGATAAATTGGCTGAATATCATGGGTATCCATTAAAAATACGAGTCGATAATGGGCCAGAATTTACAGGAAAAACCTTTATAAACTGGGCTAAATCCCATGATATAGCCATTGATTATATCCAGCCCGGTAGTCCTTATCAAAATGGCTATATTGAACGATTTAATCGTACCTATCGTACTGAAGTACTCGATTTATATCTTTTTAACAACTTAGCACAAGCAAGGAGAATAACCGAAGAATGGTTAACGATTTATAATACCGAAAGACCGCATGAGGCATTAAATAACATGACACCGATTGAGTATAAAACACTAAAACAAGCAGCATGATTTTCTACTTGAATCTTGTACTAGGTTTGGGGTATTTACATTTATCTTATCCCTTAAAAAAGTTGTACGAATTAGTGTAGCCTATCCAAATTAATAATTTCACCTATAGACATACTTAAATTATCAGTTTTTATTTATTTGCGAGCTACTTCAACTTCTGCTGTCAACTGTACATTTTGATCTTGAATTCTCTTTTCCAGCATATATTTTCCCTTATATTAATCATGAGGAGCTAAAAATCTATCACCATTAAAATGAATCATATGTGTAGGTGCTTCGGCAATCCAAACTTCTGTTCCCCAAGAAATTTCACATAAATATTTACTCATAATTTTTCTATCAGGGAAAGCTGTAACAAGAAAAACAACCGAAGAGTGGTTAAAGATATATAACACAGAAAGACTGCATGAAGCATTAAATAATATGACACCAATAGAAACATGAAACCAATAGCATGATTTTCTATCTGGTTTGTGCACTAACAATGGGGGTATTTACAGATTTTTATAGATATAACTTTTAATAAAAATATTCAATAAAAAATCTAAAAAAGTAAAATTTTGTTAATCCTTGCTTGAACATGTTTAGGTAACAAGTTTTTAATACTATTTTATTTATTAACAGTATCACCGAGTTATCTATTTAATTGAAATTCAAAGAAATGTAAAGCATATTGAAAAATACGCACAACAGTGTATTTTATATTCATATTTAGATTATTTTTTTAATGTAAATTCATTAAATCGTTTTACTTATAATAATAAATCCTTAGTGAAAAATTACACTAAATAACTATTAATAACCTTAAAATAATTCAATAAAACACAGTTGTATTTGCTATATACATAAAATATATTGAGGATAACATGGATAAAGGATTAACCAATTTGATTAGTCAGTTGGGCAATGATTTAAGTCGTGGTCGAAAGCATGGTTTAGTTAATGGAGCAGGTCACAATCGTTATACATTAAATATTGATGGTTTATCGGCTGAGCTTTCAGTCTTGCAGGTTGAAGGGAATGAGCAACTTAACCAGCCTTGGCATTATACCATTACCTTCACTAGCTCGAATAAACATCTGTCTGTTGCGTCATTTCTTAATCAAAATGCCCATTTAATTTTTAACCCGGCTATTCCCAACAATTTAAGTGGTTTTGCTAATAAAGGACTTAAGGCACTTAACTCTCTTTCCTCTCTCTCCTCCGTTAATCCTTTAGATGCACTAAAACCGCCTGAGTCATTAAAGCAGCTAGATAAATTTCTACCATCCAATCCACTTGATTCAATTAACTCTTTAACCCAACTCAACCCGCTCAATTTATTAAACTCACTCTTCTCTCAAGGTGGCTCACGCACGCTGTATGGTGTGATAACCCAGTTCAGTCAATTATCAGTCAGTAAAGATGAGGCGCGTTATCAAGTTGTTTTGTCCTCGCGATTGGCCAAACTGGCATTAAGTCATAACTGTGCCATTTTTCAAAATCAAAGCGTTATTAGTGTGGTTGAAGAGGTGTTGCGTGGTCATGGTTATACAGGGATTGATTATCATTTAGCGCTTAAAGAGCAATATCCGGAGCGAGAGTTTATCACCCAGTGGCAGGAGAGTGACCTTGAGTTTATTCAAAGGCTGCTTGCTGATGTGGGGGTCTATTTCCGCTTTGAAGCACATGGTGAACACAATTGTGATGTGATGGTTATCAGTGATTATGAACAAGGTTATCAGCAGGTGGCGGATATTGTCTGCAAACAACCGAGTGACACACTGGATAACGGCGTTGAAAGTGTCTGGGATATGTCATTACACAGTCAAATGGTGGAAACTTCGGTAAAAGTACAGGAGTATAACTATCGAGATGCATCGGCGAATTTACTGGGTGAAGTTAACAGTCAACTGAAAGATAACACCACTTATGGCACCGATTATCGTTATGATGAGCACTATAAAGGGTTAAATAGCAATGGTAACAGCAATAATAGAATTGATAGTGCCCCTCTAAATAATGATGACGATGATGAAAACAGTGACAATATCGATACCGACGACAGTCAAGACAGTAACGACAATAATAACGATAATAGTCGTTCTATTAGCACTAGTTTTGTTAGTGCAAGTAATACGGATAGTATAGGTAATATAGGTAAGGCGGGTAAGAGCGTTGAAAGTGGTGAATGGTATGCCCGTATTCGTCATGAGCGAGCAATAAGCCGTCAAATTCTTATCCGGGGTAAGAGTAACCAAGCCAATTTAGCGCCGGGACAACATATTCGCATCAAAGGCAGTACCATTGCCGGAATAGATGAAGGGATAATGATATTGACGGTGCAAGGTCAGGGAAACCGCAGTGATGCATATGAACTGAGTTTTACCGCCATACCTTACCAGCCATCAAAATCTTACCGCCCGGAGCCAATTCCTTTCCCGACCATTGATGGCACCTTACCGGCACGGGTGACCAGTCCGGATAATGACACGTATGGTTATATTGATACCCAAGGGCGCTATCGGGTTAAATTTAACTTTGACTTAAAAGAGTGGCGAAACGGTAAAGAGAGCTTATGGCTAAGGCTAGCTAAACCGTATGCCGGTAGTACTTATGGTTTTCACTTTCCATTGATTGACGGTACAGAAGTTGCGGTTGCCTTTACTAATGGTAATCCTGACCGACCTTATATCGCGCATGCGATGCATGACAGCACTCACCCTGACCATGTGACCACCATAAACAAACATCGTAATGTGATTCGCACACCGGCGAATAATAAGTTACGGATGGATGATAAGCGCGGACAAGAGCACATCAAGTTAGCCACCGAATATGGTAAATCTCAGCTTAATATCGGGCATTTAGTTGACCAAAACAAAATCCGACGTGGTGAAGGGTTTGAGCTGCGTACTGATGAATGGGGGGCGATTGCTGCCAATAAAGGCTTATACCTAACCAGTCAGACCACGCCTAAGGCACAGGGCAAACAGCTTGATATGCAAGCAGCCATTACTCAGCTGGAAAATGCGCTATCGATTGCCAAAGCCTTACAAAATGCCGCCACCGAATCTGAAGCCCATGGTGCGGATACCGACAGTCAAGAGCAACTTAAAGCGACATTAACCCAGTTATCCCAAAGTGGCATTATAGCTTATGCACAAGAGGGGATAGCTTTAACCAGTCCGGAAAACATCCAACTGTCAACCTCGAACAGTGTATCGGTAGCCAGTGAAAACCAAACTGACATTAATGCATTAAAAAATATCACCATCTCGTCAGGTGAATCCATCGGTCTATTTGCCCATAAATCAGGAATGAAAATCTTTGCCAATCAGGGCGATGTTGAGGTACAGGCACAAAATGCCGACCTGAATATGGCTGCCAAACAAGATATTCAAATAGACAGTGTTGATGGAGAAATGACAATTACCGCCAGTGAAAAAATCACATTAATCTGCGGTGGTTCATATATCAAAATCAGCAGTTCCGGGATTGAGCTGGGCACGGCTGATAATGTTTATATAAAAAGTAATGCATTGCAGAAAATGGGGCCTACTACACAAGATAACGAGAAGCGTAATTTTACCAAAAATGAACTAGAAGTGTCTATAGTACGCTTAATAAACAGTCATTATGTTAATTTTTCGGGATAATTAATAAAGGAATAATAAAATGTCCATAAAAAAAACAACGAAATTCATTTTTCCAGTAGGTGAAAAAGAATTAAGCCAAGATACCTATTATAGGGCATTATCCGAAGCTGATCATGGTTTTTATCCATTTGGAGAAAATGGTTTATGGCATGGCGGCATTCATCTTGATAAAAAAGTGTTAAACAAACTTGGTAATGATGAGCAATTACATTGCATGGCTAACGGTGAAGTCATTGCCTATCGTATAAATGATGTTTACCCTAAAATAACTTATCCAGAAGAAAATTTAATTTTTGCCAAGCTAGAAAAAGTTTCTTATTTTTCCACTGGTTTCACATTAGTCAGACACCTATTACAAATGCCAAAAGCAATTGATGCAAAAGATGAGCCTCCGGCAATAACCTTATACAGTTTGTATATGCATCAGCTCGATTGGTATGGTTATCAGAGAAAAATGAAAGATGAAACAACAAACGTACAATATCCTCACTATTGGGACCTTGAATCAGGAAAAGCTGACGAGAATAAGGGGGATACGGTTTGTGGTAGTGTAATTAGAACCGATGGCAAAGGAACCGAAGTGGTTGGTCTGTTGTTAAAAGGGAGTAAAATTCGTTTAGGTGAAAAACACAGAAAAGCAGGCTGGTATAAAATTGTTTCGATATCAAAAGGGACATTGGTAACCACAACCGAATTTAAACAACAATTAGGTAATATTACCGGTTATGTTTGGCATAAGGACCTATCGCCGCTACCAACCGGAAACACAGCAGATGCCAATCAAGATTATGAAGTTTTAAAAGAAGACAATAACACTGTTGGTAAGTCAAATGTGCAGGTAAAGGGCATAGCGGTATATGAAACTGCTGATGATAAACAAAAATTGACTTATTTACCACTAACGGCAACATTTGAATTAGATGGCCAAGAAAACGGCTACGCTAAAATTCGTAAAATTGAAGGATGTGAAGTTCCAGACCTATTAAAAAAAGAAGATGGCAGTGAAGATGCACCGCATAAAGGTTATGTCAAAGTGACCTCACTGACTTCATTCACGTTTAAACCTGAAAAATTCAATGATATTGTGGTATTAAAATCACCGATTGCGATTTCAAGTGGCGATTTTATCGGTTATATTGGGCATAATCAACGCCAAAAAGACCATATTGAGGCATTAAAAAGCTTACCGATACCAAAGTTAAAACGGCCATCAGATAAAAAATTACCGCCTTTGTTACATGTTGAATTATTTACCTGTGATGATTTACCAACATTTATTACCAAAACACGAGAATTAGCCGATAGTTTACCGGAAAGTGAAAAAAATCTAGTTCTAGTTGAAAAAAAGGCAAGATTGATAAAAGAATCAAAAGCAAATGGTAACTTAAATTCAGGATTAGGGATAAAGTTTATTAGTGATAAAGATAATTATTACGTTAAAATTAATCTGGAATATACTTTAAATTCAAAGGAATACTATGCTGAAAATAATCTAATAACACAACGATATAGATTGATAAATATTGAAGAACTTGCGGGCTCGTTGTCGAATAAGAATGAAGAAATTAATTTAACTGCCGACCAAAGATATTGGTTAAAAAATAGATATAATGACATTTATCCGCAGTTAACCATTTCAGATATTCCAGATAAGGTTGAACTGATTGAAATTGATCACACTAGCTCATCTGTCAAAATACGTTTTTGTGTGGAAACTAAACATTATTGGGTAACGTCAAAAGATGTCTCTCACTTATTTGGACAAATTGGAATATTCAATAACGCTATTCCTTTTTGGAATAATTTTCCATTATCACTTGATAATCTACCTCCTGCAACCAAAGATAACACAGTACATTATCCACGGACGGTGTCATTAAATTCATTAAGTAATGAGAATTTAATCGCTATAGAAGATGAAAGCACGGGTTCAATATGGGTAAATGTGACCGCAGGAAATGAAGAGGGTATGCCAATAAAAGGTTGGGTAAACATCAAAAAAGATGCTCAAGAGCACGTTAAACGAATCAGCCCCTGGCATTGGCAAGGATTTGAGACAGTAATCGAAAAAGCTGCTGTGGGAGAATTTTATACTAAAGTCAACGACAACCGAGCAGCAACATTGGATATTGAAGATTATACCGATTCAATGAAGAAGCTGCATAAAATATTGACTCAATCCCTTTTATATTCTGTTCAGCGAAAAAAAGCACTGCCGCCTTTTACTGTTGAATATCTGAAAGACGGTCTTCGCAACAGTTGGACAGCTGAAATGATAGGTCACTTAATAATAAAATATGAAAGTGAATGGTATGCAGACGAAGCGCTAACCAAATGGAATGAAATAGATGATTTATTTGAGGAGGAAAAACAAAAACAAAGAAATTTAATTGAAAAACAGTTAGATGAAAATAACATAACGATACCTTATAAGCGAGATTATGCCTTAAACATGGTGGATGACGTGCATGAGAAAACTAATTCAATTTGGCAGTTGGAAAAAGAGCAACGTATTAAACCCTCCCTTTGGTGGCGAGAAGTAGCACAATCCCAGCAAGCCCAATCATCAAACAACCAAGCCCCACAAACACCTGAACTAAGCAATCTTTCTGCTGATGGTAAAGCATGGTTTATACACCCGATAATGTTAATTAACTATTTTAAGATTAAAACCAGCCCTTGGCATGAACCTTTAAAAAATCCGCAACGGACTCTTTATAACAATTATAAAAACCAAAGAGCTTGGAATGGTGCTTTTGGACTTGTCAGAAATAACGGTTATAAATCTCATGCTGGTTTAGATATATTTGCCCGTCTTGGTACACCATGTTTTGCTTGTTTAGATGGTGAAATTGTTCAAGATAAGAGCGAAAGTGGTTATGGCAATGTCATTGTATTAAAAGTCAAAGGTGATGATTTACGTGCATCAAGAAATAATTATACATTAGAGTTTTCGGGTAAAGATAAAAATGAAATAGTCCAAGCCGATAATTTTGATATTGATAGTGATTATTTTTATATTAGATATTGTCATTTACATGATACTAAAAAAGTATCAGGAATAAAAGTTGGTTGCAAGGTTAAAGCAGGTGATCATATTGGATATACATCTGACACAGGTAATGCAAAAGACCTTCCAAATACACATTTGCATTTAGAAATCGCCATGAAAATTACTGGTAATAAAACTGAGAATGAAACAAATACAGAAATAAGAAGATTAGGTTATAAAATAAACCCCGCTTTCTTTGTCAACCTAAATCCAATAGATGAAACAGATCAAAAAGACGCAGTAATAAAAGGTAATAAATTTTATAAACAAAACTAAAGGCAAGGATATGAACATTGTAAAATCTTTATTAATAATTATGTTTCTTATTCCGCATGTAACAGAGGCAATCTATAGAGTTTACAGCGGAAATATGGGAGAAAATAAAGTTGAATTTTATTTGTTTGCCACATACGATAGTATCTTTGATATTATTTATATTGAAGATAAAACATATGAAGTTGGATATATTGGAGCACCTCAAAAAAAAGAAAACGATTATCATTTTAAAGACTTTACAACAATTGATACAGTTAGTGATAAAGATATTTTAATTATTAAAAATTTTGATTTTAGCTTAAACAAGGTGAAATCAGAAAGTAATTATTTATTTGGGTATTCAGAGACATTTGGTGATTTTAAATTAAAAAAAGAATTTGAATATAATGTTGTTAGTGAAAACGGTTATGGGAGAAATCAAGTAGAATCTAAAACGTTATTTGATAATACTGAGTTTAAAAATATCGAATTTTTACAAAGAAGCTCAACCAAAGATTTTTATTTTAAAGTTATATTATCCAAAAAGAAAAAAGAAGATATTAAAATTACTGGCATCAATGTTTACAGTAAAAAAAGTGGCGAGCTATTACAAACCATAAAGAATTCAAAAGGGTATATTTTCTATACTTTTCATGCTGTACAAATTGGTGATTTTGATTTTGATGGTAATGAAAATGATTTTTTTCTTCAGGGTGCCGAGTCCTTCGCCCCCAATGTTCCGCAAATATATTACATCTATGATGAGTCACAAAATAAATATATTGAAGCGAATTTAGAAGGATATTCAATTAAGTTCGATCCAGAAAATAAAATAGCAACCAGTACAAAAACATGTGGTGATGTAGTTCTTTATTCATATAATGTTTTATTAAAAAAATTATATTATTTTAATAAAAAAGAAAAAAAATTTACTTATATAGATAAGTACTGTGAATCCATTCCAGATGGTGATGATTATTATTTAAGGCAGTGTACCAAAAAAGAAAGATTGGATTGCGAAAAAGCTGTAGTAGAGGTTGGAGATGAGCCTTAAAACAAATAATTAACTTGTTTAAGGTGGATAAATTGTTAAAAAACTAAGATAAATATCATAATGAATACAATAAAATATATAATGATAATAGTTTTTCTTATTCCGCAAGTAACAGAAGCAGTCTATCGTGTCTACAGCGGAAATATGGGAGAAAATAAAGTTGAATTTTATTTGTTTGCCACGTACGATAGTATCTTTGATATTATTTATATTGAAGATAAAACATATGAAGTTGGATATATTGGAGCACCTCAAAAAAAAGAAAGCAATTATCATTGTTTAAGCTAAAATCAGAAAGTAATTATTTATTTGGGTATTCAGAGACATTTGGTGATTTTAAATTAAAAAAAGAATTTGAATTTAATGTTGTTAGTGAAAACGGTTATGGGATAAATCAAGTAGAATCTAAAACGTTATTTGATAATACTGAGTTTAAAAATATCGAATTTTTACAAAGAAGCTCAACCAAAGATTTTTATTTTAAAGTTATATTATCCAAAAAGAAAAAAGAAGATATTAAAATTACTGGCATCAATGTTTACAGTAAAAAAAGTGGCGAGCTATTACAAACCATAAAGAATTCAAAAGGGTATATTTTTTATACTTTTCATGCTGTACAAATTGGTGATTTTGATGGTAATGAAAATGATTTTTTCTTCAGGGTGCCGAGGCCTTCGCCCCCAATGTTCCGCAAATATATTACATCTATGATGAGTCACAAAATAAATATATTGAAGCGAATTTAGAAGGATATTCGATTCAGTTTGATCCAGAAAATAAAATAGCAACTAATACAAAAACATGTGGTGATGTAATTACTTATTCATCTAATGTTTTATTAAAAAAATTATATTATTTTAATAATAAAGAAAAAAAATATACTTATATAGATAAGTACTGTGAATCCATTCCAGATGATGATTATTATTATTTAAGGCAATGTACCAAAAAAGAAAGACTGGATTGCGAAAAAGCTGTAGTAGAGGTTGGAGATGAGTTTTAAAAAAACATCTTATTTGTTTAAGATAATTAAATAATATGTGCTTCAATAAAATTGTGATTGATCACATTATAAGCTAGGTAAATACATAAGAAATAGAAGAAAGATATAAGCGTACTGCATAGCATTAGACTGATAATGATCAGCCAAAACTAGAAGCAGTTAATCAACTTTGTCCCATCAAAAAAATAATCTTATATAGAATTGTTTGAATGATGAATATTAAAAATATTATTTATATAGTGAATTTTAAAATAAATAAGCTATGCAAATATTTAACCAGAAAAATTGATAAATACCTTAATTAAGTTCAAATACATATTGGCTTCACTGTTCCGCTATTGATGCTTGTGTCTCAGATTAATAAAAAAACTCGAACGACAAGATAAATTTTTAAAGTTAACTTATTGCAAATCCGAATTTGGTTGTTGCAAAAGATTGTTTATTATTAGGTGTTTATTTCTGGTTATCTAATACCATTTATAAACAAGCAGATAAGGGTAACAAAGGCGAAAATGTTGATAATGTAATAAAAAAATCAATTTGGTGACTAATTCTTATGCCGAATGACGAACAAATTTTGAGAAAATAAATAAAGCAAAAGCATTTAATTCGGTTTCTTTCAAATAAGGTTGATGCAATGAAATATAAAATAGTACTGTTTATGTTATTAAGTTTAATTTTTACCATGTCAAATTGTAAATACCCCAAACCTAGTACAAGATTCAAGTAGAAAATCATGCTGCTTGTTTTAGTGTTTTATACTCAATCGGTGTCATGTTATTTAATGCCTCATGCGGTCTTTCGGTATTATAAATCGTTAACCATTCTTCGGTTATTCTCCTTGCTTGTGCTAAGTTGTTAAAAAGATATAAATCGAGTACTTCAGTACGATAGGTACGATTAAATCGTTCAATATAGCCATTTTGATAAGGACTACCGGGCTGGATATAATCAATGGCTATATCATGGGATTTAGCCCAGTTTATAAAGGTTTTTCCTGTAAATTCTGGCCCATTATCGACTCGTATTTTTAATGGATACCCATGATATTCAGCCAATTTATCTAAGTAACTCTCCCTGCTGGTAAGCTTACAGCAATATCAATGCCTAGCGCCTCACGATTAAAGTCATCGATGACATTGAATGTCCTAAAGTGACGTTGATTACAACTACTGTCATTCATAAAATCCATTGACCAACATTCACCTTGTTTATTGGGTGCTGATAGCCTTTCTGGGGTTCGTGGAGGAATGCGTTTTTTGCGCTTTACCCTGAGATTAAGCTTTAATTCACAATACACCCGATATACTCGTTTATGATTCCATTTATAGCCGAGCTTTCTGATACGATTAAAGCATTTAGGAAAGCCCCAGCGTAAATGCCGGTCTGTGATAGCATTCAACACCGAAACAATCACCGAATCATCCAGTAACTTAGGTTGATAATAGTAAGCACAACGGCTTAAGCCAACAATGGCACAACTCATAGCAATACTAATAGAATGATTTTGTTGTAGTTGCTGTGCCCACGTTTTACGTGCTTTTGTGGGCACTAAAGCTTTTTTATAATTTCTTCCTGAAGCTGGGATTTTAAGCTCAGTTCGGCAAACATCTGCTTAAGCTTACGGTTTTCAGCCTCAAGCTCCTTTAAGCGTTTGATATCCGATGTTTCCATTCCGCCATATTTTTCCCGCCATTTATAGAAAGTTGAATTACCCATGCCATATTTACGACAGAGCTCTTTGACAGGAATACCCGCTTCAGCTTCTTTTAAAATAGCTACTATTTGATGTTCAGTCATTTTTTTCATAATTAAATCCCCTTTACTTTTATCATAGAGAATTTTCTACTTTTTTGCTGTACTATTTTAGGGGATAGTTACAAAATAAATTCAATATCATAAATAAACTTATTATGATTTATATTATTTTAGATAATATATATATAAATAATTTAGCCAACATCATCCATATTGGCTAAATTTTATTCGCTTTATTAAATTTATTTTCAAATTCGATATAAATCGTAACAAACTTAGCATGCTCAATACCTTTAATATCAATACTATTATTAAATATATCTATATTATCTAAGCAATGTTCTTGAAGATTAACTTTTTCAGCTAGTTTAATTTTATGCTTAAACTTAATTGTTGAATGACTAATCTGTTTATATTTACCATTATAAAATCTTAAAATATAACCCGGTCTCTCTTCAGCTTTTTTTATAACACTTAAAATTAAATCTCCACTGGTTTCCAGCATACTAAAAGTAACAGGAAGTGTTTTATCTACATCTGATAATGTAAATATTAATCTTGAGTTTAAAAAATCTGTTATTTGGTAAACTTGAACTGGTGATAATATCTGTTTTGCTAATTCCGCAACATTTGAAGAGTTAAATGATTCAGAATAATAAAAAACCGAAAACGAATATGTCATATATTTATGGCATTGGGCATCAGGAGTTTTAATAGTTGTTTCACCAGAAGCTCGTCCTGGTCTGTACATTAAATTCTCTTTTCCCATAAAACCATATGTTCTAAATATAGTTAATCGGATAATACTGTAATCATCGCCAATGATTTCATATTCTCGAACACCTTTGGGTACGACTGCAACCCCTTTATTTTCATCAGATAAAGTTACAAAAGTTTGGCAAGTTTCGATTGCTATAGGTTGCTCACTCCAAGAGTTTTTATTTTGCTCCCATAAGCTCATTTCTTTTTCAAATAGAACCGGTCTTTTTATTACACCAAATTGATGATCTGCCGTTGAAAATTTAGATGCAATACTTGTATCAAAAGATACACATACTCGATGGCTATCAACTAATGTATTATCTACTTGTAATGAAAAATCAATTACAGGAGAGTCTTTTTTAATGGTTAAATTTAATGTGATTGGTAATAAAGTTGTACATTTTCTTTGTGATCTTTCTTGTAGATTTTTAGGTACTAACATTTCAAAATCTATACAAACCATACTAACGATATCTGATTCTTTTATCGTTATCGTAGGTGAAAAATCTGTAGAATAAACAACTAAGTCGTTAACCGGAGGCGAATAATTAAAGGAATCCCCATTATCACCATTATCTTCTATAATAGCTTGATTTTTATAGGTTACATTTGATTTTTTATCTAAAATGTCTAAAGAACCATTGTTATTCACAGTAATTTTATAGTAAGTATTTTCAATTACATTAGTAGATTTTTGTTTGATTTTTTTATGTGTACTACCATTCAAATCTAGCGTTAGTTGGTTATAACCTAAGCCAGGTAGATTAGATGATTCTAACGCAATTTTTGCTTTATATACTTTCTCTGGAATATATATTTTTTTACTTGGGTTAAGAATATTTCCTTGATTAAGAACATATTTTGTCTGATCTACTAATTCTAAAATTGTATAGGGAATCTCCATACCTTGCTGATCTAATATTCTAAAATCTTCTTGTGGTAAATAAACATCTGCTTCAATAATTCCACTTCTAGATTTATTAAAAGTATTAAATACAGTTAGAGTGATTTCTTTACCAGAAAAATTATCAATTCTCATCGATATATTTCTCATTGTAAGCTCTATCAAGTTCTCCGAAATATCCCTAATTTGTTTGTAGCGCATATAGATATCTTCATTAGCCGAATCAGATACACACGAACCTATCGAATCATGCGCAGCGTTTTCAAACATCAATTTCCATATTTCACGAACTGTTTCTACTGGATATTCGAAACCTAATGACATAGAAATACTTAAAATAGGTTCCATTATATTAACAAGATAGTTTTGAGTTTGTGTATTTAACTGTTTTAAATCTGATCTTGAAGAAAAAATAGTTTTATGAATTCTCATTAATTTTCCATTAATTAATTCACCACTAATTTCTTCTAAGTCCGGATTTTCATTTTTTATAGCATTTATATAGTTTTCTATAGTAGATATTTCTAATTCAAACTCATCTTTATATAATTCATTCATTCTAGCTATTAATTCTAATAGATTTTCTCTTGGTGGAGCTTGATCAAATCCATTAGGGAAAAAAACATGATTAGTTGAACTTCTTGCCCATGTTTTTTTAAAAGGATCTTGTTTCAAATAAGTTGCTAGTTCTTGCGAATCCTCAGGAATAGCTCCGCCAATGTAATAACCACTAGGAATTTGGAATACATTTACAATTGAACCATCTTCTCCTTTCCATCTATACTCTGTTTTTTTGACTTCATCATCACTAACTCCGCGCCAAAACATTGTATCTTTAATGCCGAATTCTAAGTAAATTTGAGGCATGCTTGACGATTGACCAAATGAATCTGGAACATAACCAACTGGCATATATCCACCAAATTCACTACAAATTCTCATACCATATTGCATATTTCTGATAATACTTTCACCAGATATCACTAACTGATCTGTTTGAGTATACCAAGGACCTATAATTAACTTACCTTTTTTTACTAGTGATTCTATTCTATGTTTATCTTGTGGTCTCCATTTGAGATAATCATCTAAAAGAGATGCTTGACCATCTAATAAAAATGAATCATATCCATTTTCATCTTCTAATAATTCAATGACTCTTTTAAAATCATGCATCAAATATACTTTAGAGCGACTAGTTGTGAAATACCACTCTCTATCCCAATGAGTATGTGGAACTACATGTACTTTTTTCATTATCTTGGCCTATTTAATTTAAATTAAGTTTAATTTTCAATGCTGATCTCAATATCATCAATATCTATTAATTCTTGCTCATCATCTCTTTTAAAGTTAACAAACAATGGCGCAAAAAAACCGATGAAAGCAGCACCAACAAATAGACCTAGTAAATATGCCCAGCCATTTCCGACAGTAAAGAAACCATAAACACCGCCAACAGGTGGCATCTTGTCAAACATCCCTAATAAAACCCCTAAACCTGATGCTATAGCTCCACCAATAATATTAATTGGTACTAACTTTAATGGGTTTACTAAAGTAAATGGTATTGCACCTTCGGTAATACCAATAAATCCCATCACAAAATTATTCCGGCCTGCATCTAATAATTCAGCATTAAATTTTTTCTTATGGAATAATGTTGCAAAAGCATATCCCATAGGAACAGCACAAATAGCAATATTAACCATGATTGCTGGCATATAAATCTGTTCAATTAATAACACATTTCCTGCCATCCATGCAGCTTTATTAATTGGGCCACCTAAATCTGAAGCAATCATTCCCCCAAGAATAATAGCTAATAATAATTGGCTGACATCATTCGCTATCATACTTCTGATCCAATTAACTAATCCTGTATTAATCAAAGATAATGGTTCAGATAAAACAGCTCCCATAATGATAGCTACAGATAAAGTAGCAATTAAAGGTAGAATAACCAGTGGCATTACGCCTGAAAATGAAGCTGGTAGATGAATTTTATTTTTTGCCAATTTAACTAAATAGCCAGCTAAAAATCCAGCAATCACCGCACCTAAAAATCCAGCATTAGTTGAACTAGCAACAGCTCCACCAATAAATCCAGCACCAATTGCAGCCTTATCACCAATAGAATATGCAATAAAACCAGCTAATACTGTATTTATTAATGCTATACCTACCCAACCGACTTGTTCTATCAAATAAAGAGAGTGCTCAAAACCAGAACTATCTTTAAAAATATCTAGACTAGTAATACCCATAGATAATGCTATCATTTTGGGAATAGCAATTACTAAAGAAGCTCCGATAATTAATGGTAGAACAAAACTAATGCCACTCATCAAATGCCCTTTCAACTCAAACATTATTTTTTTCATATTAATTTTCTCTTATTTAGTTATTTTCTACTTTCTATGATATTCACACATTTTTTTAAAACTGCTTCAGGAGCTTTAATACAAGTGGCAATACTAACTTTTAATTGAGGCTTATCTTTAAATCTATCCATATCTATTACTTTTTGATCGGTTGCTATTAAAACAAAATCAGCTTCATCAACTTCAGCTTGTGAAATTTTATTAACTTGCCCTAAAGATCCTTGTTGCTCAATTTTTACATCATAACCTAATTTTTTACCTGCATTCTCTAATGCTTTAGCTGCCATAGGTGTGTGCGCTAGTCCTGCTGGGCAGGCTGAAATACCAACAATTTTCATACTAATACCTCGCTTGTCATTTCCTTAC
Source organism: Gilliamella sp. LMG 34361 (assembly GCF_984569075.1). NCBI lineage: Bacteria > Pseudomonadati > Pseudomonadota > Gammaproteobacteria > Orbales > Orbaceae > Gilliamella > Gilliamella sp. LMG 34361. Next base: position 381,277 of record NZ_OZ474903.1, read on the forward strand.
TGATTAGTGATATAATTTTATTTATATCTGTTGAAGCTTTTATTTCATTTTTAAAATCATCTTCCATTAAAGCAGTAGCTAGTTTACTTATCATCATAATATGGGTAGTGCCAGCCTCATTTTTAGGCACGAATAAGGCAAAAACATATTGAACATTACTCTCATCAAATGTTTCCCATTCTATCGGTTTAGCTAATTTTGCAAAAAATACAGTTGGAGTAATAACAGCGTCATCTTTTGCATGAGGAATTGCAAATCCATCAATCAATCCTGTCGATGATTCTTTTTCTCTATCGATAAATGCTTCCATAGTTTTTTTAATATCATTGACGTAATTATGTTTAAAAGCATTACTTGATAAAAAATCAAATAACTCATCTCTACTTTCTACGTTTAAATTCAAAAAAATATTATTTTCTGAAAGATTCATTACCTTAGTACCTTTAATTAAATAAAATGGATTAATTAATATAATAAGAGATGTTATGAAAAAGCATATCCATACATTTTCATTTTATTTTGGAAAATTAATGTACTATCTTTTTTTCTAGAAGTAATATCATATTGGTAGTGATTTTTTAAATGAGGTCTCTTATTACTATGAGTAAATTTTCGTACCAACGGTTAGATGATTTATTTGATTTTTTTTTACTTAAAAAAGAGCCCATCTTAATTAAAGATATTGCGTCGACAATTAATGTGTCTGAACGAACTATTCGCACGGACATTTCTAACCTAAATGATTATTTAATTGATAAAAATGCCAAAATAAAATTAATAAGACAAAAAGGTTATATCTTAGATTGTGAAGATGAAAAAAAAATCATCGACTGGTGGGGTAATTTTAATAAAACTGAAGGCTATAGTTTATTAGGCTCTTTAGAAGAACGTCAGAATTATTTATTCGCTTTATTATTGAATGAGCTAAAATATTATTCCGTTTATGAATTAATGGAACATTTATGTATAAGCAAAAATACATTATATATGTACTTGAAAAATATACGTAAAACATTATCAAACTATAATTTAAAACTAATTAATAATACAAATACTGGATTTAAAGTTATTGGCACAGAATACGATAAACGAAAAGCTATATTAGATTTATTTTTGATTAACGATTTACAATCTTATTTGGTTGGATTCACGGACTTAGAAAAGTTATTTTTAACAAATATTGATTTAGATTTATTAAATACATTAGAATCAAAACACTTATATTCTCTACAATTATTGGACTCTGATTTTTATCATAAAAATATAATATCGACTATTGCATTGGCGATAGCTAGAGTAAAAGAAGGGTTAACAATTAATGAAATATCCATTGAAGTTCCAAAGTTAATGGATCATGCATTAGATGCAATATATTCATTTCTTAAGGAAATAGAAAACGCATTCTCAATCACATTACCCATTAATGAAATCAACTATTTTATTCTAACTTTATCCATTAATGTACCTAGATTAATCAAAAACCCTAAAAATCACCCATCTGAATCGTCGATCATCGTTGATGAATTATTAACATCAATATATGAGACATCTAATCTTAATTGGACAAAAGATGAGATCTTATTTGAAGATTTAGTTAACCATATTGAGAATTTTATTAAAATTAGTTCAATAGATAAAGAAAGAAAAAATCCAATACTCACTACAATAATAAATTCTTTCCCATTTGCCTATAGTTTAAGTTTAACCCATCTAGGCGTAATTGGTAAAAAATACAATATCTTTTTTTCTGAAGATGAAGTCGGATATATAGCACTACACATAGCTGGCGCCATTGAAAGACATAAAGCAAAAACTCAACAGCTTAATGTGATTATCGTCTGTGGTGGTGGCTTTGCGATGAGTAAAATTATAGAATCAAAAATAAATAAAAAATTCCCAAATAAATTTAATATAAAAAAAACATACTCCTATGCTGAATTTCAATTAGCAAATATAAGTGACATAGATCTAACAATTACCACACTTCCATTTACTCAAGAAAATACTCCCACTGCTTACATTGATATGTCAAATATAGATAAGGCAATTGATGATTTAAAATATTATCTAACCGATGATCAAATTAATAATAATGTTATGCAACTTTTTAATCCTGAAAATTTTTATTACTTTGACACTGATAAATTATCTAAAAAAGACTTATTAGTAAAAATGACAGTTGATCTAGAAAAACAAAATATTGTCTCAGCGGATTTTGTGTCTAGTGTGTTAGAAAGAGAGAGCTTACAGACAACATTGATTAATGATGTCATTGCTATACCTCATTCTATGACAATGAGTGCAAACAGATCAAGAGTATCAGTTGCTATATTTCCGAATGGGATACAATGGGAGAAAGATAAAAAATGTAATTTTATATTTTTACTTGCAATATCGAAAACTGATAATGAAATTACAGATAATTTATATGATCTAATATTAAATTTAATTGATGATAAAGCCATGACAAAACAATTATTAAAAGCTTATACATTCCATGAATTTAAAAATTTACTAAGTATTTTATAGGTTAATTATAATTCATTGTGAATGGACTTTATTGTAACCATCAATATTTTATTACGATGGGTCAACACGTTGGACTAGATGAAAATCTGGCCAGAGGAATGTTTATTGAGTTTAAATCGCTCATGCCTAGTGTTATTTCACAGATCAAATCTCTCTTACCAAACCATCACCCTTTACATATTAGTGATGCAATTTTTAGTGGCCTTGCAAAACAAGCTAAAAAGATCCCGGATTTTTAAAAGAAGTTTTCTATATTAAGAGATACTTTATTTTATCTATTCCCGTATACGGTATAGATAATAAACTTTAACCTATTGCTATAAAATAATTAATTATTAATCAATAAGATATTTTTATCTGGGGTTGTATCCGATTTTGCACTTGATATGGGTAATCTCAGTTGATGTCTGTTGACAAAGAAAATTCCTTGAAAGGTAGTTTGGAAAAGGTTTTAGACATAAAAAACTAGGCTTTAAGCTGGTGTCTTTTTTGGAATTAGCACCTGGACGCGGAATCGAATAAACATTTCAATTTATTGATCTATATAAGTATATAATAAAATAAAAAGCTAATTATCCTATATTTTTCCTTTTTTCCTCTAACTAAGAGCTGTATGACTTTCGCTTGTTTTAGTAGAATTAGGTGTTAAGCTCTTGTCTAGCACATGTAGGTTAAATGGCAAAATATTAACTATCGAATCAGAGCTTGCTTCAGGACTTCAACTGCAAATTAAAGTGAATATGCTATTCAACAAGGCGTTCTCACTTTCAATACGGTGCAAAAGTTAACGAGGCATTGTCAATAAGCAGCTAGTTAACCTCTGTCCCACTTTTAGAGCTTAAATTGCTTTTTGAGTTTACCTAAACGGATTAATCAATCCAAAAGTAGTTTAATAATTAAACTACCTTTACAGCTCTGTTTATTAATATTTGAGAGCTCTAGTGAGCCAAAAACTTGCAAGATGAAGTGAAATTGATTTTGAACATAAAACATGAACTATTCTTGCTGAAAAAGCTTGGTAGTTTAGCTAAATGCTTTGATTTTAAAAATATAGACATAATATTGCCTTTCAACAAGGTGGTACTTTATGTTCTTATGTTTATGATACTAGTGAGTAGTTTGTTGAAGATTATAATGGAAGCTCTATAACTAATGAATACAGTATGTTAAGTAATTTATAAACCTTGAATAATTAGTTAATAACTCTACAAAGTTTTAATGTAAACTTTGTAGAGTGAATTTATTGATGAGTTCCTTTTGTTGGTAATTTACAATAGTGATTAACTTAAGTTAACAGATAATATACTTACCTAAATTTAAAAACGGATTTCAAAATATGCAAACACATTCTTATTATATTTTTAAAACTGACCATTCCAGATACGCTCACAAATAGTTTGGTATAGTTTTTGACGAGCATCTATATCAGCTTTTTTAAATTGATCATGTGGCTTAAATGGTAAATGGTATTCTGTTATCAATTTAGTGAAATTAGGGTTATTTTCATACGTTTTTTCACATAAAGATTTTGCTAATAAATTTTCTTTTAAATAGTGAGGCATTTTCTGTTCAAATTCCATATCACTATAGGATTGATTTGTTCCTTTAGGCAATAAAATTAAATCGCCTAACTTATTGCGATAGTTTTCAAATTCATATTCTTGTGCAAACTCATCTTGATGTTGTGTAAATTGTTTAGCCCAAATATGCTCAATTTCAAAAGATTTCCCTTGTTCTGGAAAACAATATGTTTCCAAAGTTGTATTTATCCCAGCGAGATTATCTATATACGCAGTAATACGAGATAGCAAAAATTTAATAAAGTTTCTATTATTATAAAGGCCTACATTATAAAAATTTTCAAATTTTTCTGGAATTTCTTTTGCTTTTTGACTTAAAATGAGCTTAAGTTCCGATAATGATTTCCCTCTAATCTCTTTCACCAAAGTATACATTGTGTAACGGATTGAGCTAGCTGCAAATCGACGATTATTTAAAGTACGTAGTACAGCAAACAGTTCGATATAACGAGCTACTAAATCTATTTTTTTTCGCACAACATCAGAAGAATCATCTAGTAGTAAAGGAGCTAACATTAAAGGATAGCTTAATGTTGGTGCAATTCCCCAGCAATCAATATAATAAACATGCTGTAGTGCCGGAGTAAAAGTCCATTGGGCAGCTAAAATTTCTAGGTAAGCCCGCAAGTAAAACTGAAATTCTTGCTCAATAAAGCGTTCAAAACTGGTATGATCTTTTGGGTCTAAATTCATAATTGCCAGATTATCACGAACCCAACTATGAAACCGAGTGCCAATTTTTTCAAAATCCTCATTTTGAGCGCCTACCTGCCCTTGACGAATTGTCTGAGCGTATCGAGCTCTAAGTAATGCCTGAAAGAAACGTAAATCTTCATCTTTTTCGTATTCATGCAAACGTAACATCGATTGACGCCAAAGATCATCCGCTTTTTTTCGTTTATCTGTATTTTTATAATGAGATAGCAAGAAACCTTTAAGCATATCTGATGGCGTTAAATTTAGTCCTCTATCATTCATAGTTTCAAAAATGGTATAAGCATTTTCATCAGAATAAGCAATAATTTCGACCATAATGACGTTGTATTTGAGCCAGTCAATAAAAAAAGAGAATGCCTCATTTTTTAATTCATCAGGGAATATTTCAACAATATTTTGATAACGCTGAGCCATATTACAGACTGAAGCATCATCATTATCTTGTATCGTATACATTCCTGTAGTGAAGAGATTATTAAGACAAGTGATACGCTCATCAACCGTAATATTAAAAGACTTGTCCCCACGGTGCTCAGAAAAAATCATAGGCTCTATTTTTTCTTCTATATTTAACTCTTTTTGTAAATTATTCAGATAAATCAGTAATAGTGTCAGTGAGGTGAGTCGTTGTTGCCCATCAATAATACTACGTTTACCACCTTCTTTAATGCTGACTACAAAAGGGCCCAAATAATAGTTATTATAATTGGTACCGTCAGAACGACTATCACCCTTAGTATATTCATTCATAAATGCTGTAGTTAAGTCGGTCACCAGTTGCTCAATATGCTTTTGTTCCCAGCTATATTCACGCTGAAAATAATCAACAGTATATTTTTGGGCATTGAGTACATCAAATAAACAGCGGTGCTGTGCTTCTATTTTGTTTTCCAGCTTACTCATAACTATCTCCTTACATATGTCATTCCGATTAAAGCTTATTATAAGAGAATCTGCAAAACATTTATATTCAAATTATTTATTGCTTATTGAATCAGAGATTACTCCCTACATTAAAAAATCTAGCGATTGATGTAGATACACCAATTAAGCAATCGATTTTAAAAAGTGTTTATGAAGTTACTTTGATAGAGAGTCTAAACAAACATACCAATGCTCAGCATGTTAGTTATGAGGATGCCGATGTACCACCAAAGATGATAATTATTATTTACAAATAAAACCAAGTATGAATAACTTAATGATTAACATTTATTATGATTTTGATACCGGAACTAACTTTAATCTGTATGTATCATTGGATGTTGGCGCAGTATATACAATATTAACGTATGGAGTTAATTGTCAATGGAGATAACTCAGACGGCTGATATGGAATCTAACAGCAAAAACCGCAGCTAATGCTGGTATATCTTATAAAATAATTGAAATTGGGTTGCTGATGTAATGGCTCGTTATATTTATGGTGGTAAAATCAATGTTACAACTGTAGATGATAATACTATGTCTGAATTGAAATTCATTACAATGGACTGATTGATCGGTGTTTGTTATAATTTTTAACCAATAAAAAGGCAGAAAGCCTTATTATCTGATTTCCTTAAGTATTGATGTTCGCATTTTAACATCTTTAATTATTAACCAAATCATATAAACAAGATAATTGGTTTAAAAGGAATTATCTATCTAATTATTTTTCATTAGTGTTATCAAAATAGCTTGATAATTCGTTTTCAATAAAATTTACAGCCACATCTATACATTCAGTAAAATTTGAGGGAGTACCTTTAGTTGATTGTTCTCTGAATCCAAGCACATCTAGAGCAAGACGATCGACATTTTTCCAATAGGGAAATGCTGAAAGTTCATCTTCTCTAACTGTACTTAGTCTTTTCATTGTTGCACCCTCATGATATATATGATAAATATCCTTTGCTATATGGTATAATTTAAGATCATTAGTCCCTAGCCAATTCTCTACAGGAAATTTTTTGTCTCCAATGATAATATCTAAGTTAATATCCTCTGATAAATTTGCTCCTGTTAACCAATGCAGATCCATCGCAGCATCAAAAGCATGATTGCGACATTTTTCTAAACTACTTCCATTTCTCAAAAAATTTTTCTTTATATATTGTCGCCGTTGTTTGATTTTTTCTGGTAACTTATTAATAGTGTTCGAATCAATACTCCAGAAAGCATATTTAGCAATTTCGAGATCATAAGCACTAACAATACCAATGAAATTAATAATACTATAAAGGTATGTCTCAAATTTTTTTTCAGGGCTAAAACACTTGTAATTTAATCTGATATTTTGTATCTGAAGCATGGACACATAATGAAAACCATAAACTGTTCTAGAATCATCTGGTAAACTTTTAAAAATAACTTTATTTTTCTCAGGATCAGAAGAGTAATCTCTAAACGTTGCTTCTGGATCATCAACATGACTTGGCCAAAATAGGCGACAAAAATTTTGATAAGCTTTGATGGATTTTTCAACCCATGAATCAGGCATTTCATTCAATCCAATTGCAGTTAAACATACTGGTGCTGTGTTTAATAATTTAACTAATGGTAAAAGCCCAACTCTTTGTACATCATCCAAAGTAGCAGTTGATGACAACTTTTCCATCCTCTGTAAGGAACAGTTATCTAAGTTAATTTGAACTATTTTATTTTCTTTAAAAAACAGCTGTGATGCGTACTCAGGTGTAAGTATTTTTTCATCTTCATATCTAGAACGACAAGGGCGTATAAATACAATATCAGAACATTTATCCATTTGCAGATCTCACTTATAAAGTACCGTTTAGGATTAAATTAAACAATTTAATCAACAGAAATTATTTAATTTTCTTTCTAAAATAAAGCATACTAATACTTGAAAAAATTCAGATAAAATAGTCAATTTATATTTCTATATGCTAGATTATATAGCCAATTTTTTTGATAAACCAAACTTTATGTTATCCTTCATAAAGGATAACATAAAATGACTGAATGACAATTTCTCTATGATTTTTTTGTCCAAATTCAGTTAGTTTTAGGTAAAACAATGACAAAATCAAAATCACGAATAAACTATACCAATAAAGCTCATTTAAAACTCATTTAAAGCTTTATTAGGGGATGAAATAATTATCAATAGTCATTTTACTTTATCAAAACACAATACTCCTCTATTTAGGTTTAGGTGTAAAGGCATAAAACGTAGCTGGGATTGTTGGAGTCAGGATGGAAAAATTAGGTCTTTTTTAGTTTGTTAAGTCGAAGGCTTGTTTAATATTTAGTAATAGATGAATCTATTACTGCTGATTTATTTAATATATTATTGAAACTTATTATATTAATCTTCACGAGGTTAATTAAGTTAAACTTAATAGGATTATTGCTAGTATTTTCTTTGTTGCTATAGTAATCAGGTGAATGTCTTCTCCTATATTTACTTAATGATGTATTTTACACGATAAAAGCGTAACGCTACAGATTATAACCAGTAGTCAATTCTTTATGTTATAACTTGTCTGACGTTTCCTATTTTTGTCGGTAAAATACTTGATGCTGACGGCGCTTTCTCTTTATATATTGCTATGTTTATTTTTACATTGATATTCAAAGCTTACATTAAATATTTGATACAAAATACACATCACGATTTATTTAGTTTGTAGATTTATAGATTGTTATCTTCAAATATCTGCTTTATTTTCCTTGTATATGTTTAATTTTTTAATAGTTAAAATAAAAAACTAAGCAATTCTTTTAAAATTTTTGTAAATAAAAACTTTAAAGTCATTCTATGAAAACACGCCATTATTGAACTAAATATATCCTTTTTTCTTGAATTGGGGTAATTTTAGTTGAACTAGGGAAGTAGTGAAATAAGTTTAAAGGCTTATCTAAAAAAGCTTTAGACATAAAAACCTGCTAGAAGCAGGTCTTAAAATTTGGTGATTGGTGCCCGGACGCGGAATCGAAGAGACAGCTTAAGGTATTGGTATTATTGGGCTGGGGGATTTGAGGTTGGCAGATGTATCCGTGTTTTTATCCATGATTATACTTATTTGCTTTAATTCACACTTCATCCATCACTTTTATGATTATTAAATAGTTACTAATTATAATGTCAGTTATATTCTAAGGGTACATACTTTTTGATATAAAATATAATGTAAATTTGTTTATTAGCACAAGTTAATGCTTATAATTGGCACAGATTTAGTACCATAGCATGCCATATAACACAGCTTAGTCTTCAGGAATTATTTACTAGTTTTTTGCCTTATTCTTAACTAAATTAATTACTAAAGTTGAATACCGTATTTATTTTCAATAAATAGATCTAACTTTTTTTGATTCTTTTCTTTTAAAATATAATTGATTTCTTCATCTGAGAAATTGTAGACTCCAAAGTTATTAATATAGTTTCCATTTAATGAATAATAATCAGAAGAATAGGGTTTACTTGTTGTTTTGATATAGTACCAAAATAATCTTGATTCAATAATACGTTTTATAAGTAACATTTCTTTTTCAGTATGTCCGACTATTGCTATTCCATTATAGAATAAAAGATCCTTATCGGTTGAGATAATACTGCATGGGGTCTTATTAGACATTTTAGGGAGAAATAATTTATTACCAATTACATTTAGTGACTGTGTTCTACCAAACGCGAACCAATCTTCATACTTACCTGCACCTTTATCTCTTTTAGCAAGAATATCTTTTTTACTCAAAAGGTATCGATAAGCTTCTGGATATTTTGTCTTCAATATATTTTCTTTAATTAATTTTGCACTAGAGTGTGTATCTCTATTATAGGGAAATATTATTTTTTCTTCTAAATCTTTTAATGAATATGAGCTACTTAATTTATTTGAATTAATAATACTTTTGCATAATTCTTTTTCTATTTTGTAATCTTTATCTTTATTAAAATAATAATATTTTGCATCCTCATAAATAGGTTTAAAAATATATATATCATTTTTTAATGTTGCTAATCCATGACTAGTTTTATATTTTTCACCAAAAGGGCTTCCTATTGCTTCAATCTTAGAGATTATATCTGTATCTTTCAAATTCCATCCTTTTTTAGAATTTAAGAGAGAGTATTTTATTTTATTGAATTGTTTTTTATCATTTAAATTATTACTTTCTGATTTGTAATATTCTAAATAGCTAGAAATTTTATTTTTAATAAAACATATACATGTATAAGTATTTCTAGATCGAAAAATTTGCTCACAACCAAAATCAATAATTTGAAAGTTCAATTGTTTATTTTGGAAATATTCACGTAATGCACGCCCATTCAAACTTTTGAAAAAAGTATTCATTGTAATATAACCAAGAATACCTTCTGATGCTAAATTTTCGATCGCAATTTGAAAGAAAGGTATATATAAATCAGAATTTCCTGTGGAGCTTACTGACCAGTTTTTTAATAATTTTTTAGTTTCAATATTTAAGTTACGGGCACAAACATAGGGGGGATTTCCTAAGATAATATTAAAACCAGAAAAATCACTAATATAGTCATTCCAGTTAAATATTAATGCATCACCAACAAATAAATTAAATTTGAATTCAGGTATATCTTCACCATTTATTAATGCTAAAAGAGAAAGTAATAATTTTGTTCTTTGTATTGAATATTCTTGAATATCTAAACCAAAAATATTTTTTTCAAAAATATTTTTATAGGTTTCATTAGTTAATTTTTTTAAATTTTGTGCTGCATTAAACAAAAAACCGCCACAACCACAAGATATATCAGCTATTTTTATAGTGGAAAGATCTTTTCTCTTTTTAAGGGCTGTATTGGTAATGTATGTTCGAATATTTTCGGGGGTATATACTGCACCGTTAACAATTCTATCTGAAGGAGATATGACATATTCAAAAAGCTTGATTAGTTCTTCAAAATTATAATCATTAATTTCTTTATTTATTAATTCAATAAGATCTCTAAGAATAATAGTCATTTGTGAATCATCAGTACCAATTAAATATTTTTTAATTAATATATTATTTTTAATAAAAAAATTGTTACTAATAATAAATGAAGAAATTAGTAATTTATCAACATCAATAGGGTTTGTAATTTTTTTATTTTTTAAATAAGATACAATTTTTTTTTTCATGGATATAGTTGATATTGATAAAGTTTTGTGTTGTATTACTTTTAAGCTATTTATCTAAAACTTTTAAAGCATCATAATACTTATTTCTGAATATTTCTAATTTAGAGATTATCTTCTTTATTTCCCAAAAAATTGGTAAGCTAGCATCATCCATTCTATCAAAATGTTGCTTTAATTTATTCAATATTTCATTTAAATATTCAAACAACCAAAATACTTCATGCCTTTTCAATGAAAATTTTAGTCGCTTATGCATATAAATTCCTACGGAATAATTAGGATGATTTTCTGAAACGCAAATTCTACCATAAGTGTCACGATAAAATATATCATCATATGTGCTATCACGTGGGTTTATAAAACCTTTTCCATTTAGATAACAAACTTTGGCATCTGAGCTGCACCAGTCATCACTTTTTGCTTTGTTACATATAGGACATGAATAAATTAAATTATTATAATCACATTCTAACGCAGGGAATTTTGATTTAGGGGCAAAATGATCTATGTGAAAACCATCTCTATGTCCAAAAAACATATGATGTATTCCACAATATCCACAAGAATAATAAAAATCACTAGCCAAAGAAGTTTTATATTTAGTATAATTTTTATAATTTTCTGTTCGCTTTTCTCTTTTCGGTGTGTGTTTTCTTATTGGATGCTTCATCTATTGTAACTCGTTAAGTAAACGTTGTACTTCATCTATTAATTGTTTTAATTCTTTATTATGGTTTTCTGTTTTTAAAATTCGCGGAGTAACAGACGGAATCCCTAGGTTAGCTTCTATAAATTCATCGGATAAAAGAAGAGAATTCTCTTCTTCAATTGACAAATTTTCTCTATTATTCAATTCGTTAATTGTATTCTCGGCTTCATTTAATTGATTTATGTACTTTTCTATACTTTTTTTAATTTTTTTAAAAAATATATCACCATCATCTTGTCCTGATTGAGCAGTGATAATTTCTTTATCATAAACTATATGAGAATCTAAAGAATAATCTAGAGCCTCATATGGATGAGAGGTGAGAAGAATACAAGGGAAATCCCTTCTTTTTTGATGTAAATAATCTATTAAATCAGAACCCTGATAATTTATATTTGAATATTCATTCAAACGGTAATCAACAACCAATATATCTAATTTTTCATTATTGATTTTTTGGTATAATTCATCAATTGTTTCACTTTCTGGTATGAAATCTATTACTTCAATAACGGAGTCATACTTATCCATAAAGTCATGAAAATAAACAATATCATTCTTAAATTCATCAACATAACCTACTCTATATTTTCTCTCAGCAATATTCATAGTTTTTTAACCTAATTTAGGGATGGAAAATCCATTTCAACTGCAAATCCACTACAATTATCAATAATATTAATACCAGCGTCATAAGCGTCTAATGATTTTTTAACAAGCCACATTCCTAATCCAGTACCAATTTGTTTTCCATGTTTATCTCTTTTTGTTGAAAAATTCAGTTTAAAAATATCCTCCCTATTATCTATATCTTTATTTAATCCAGGGCCTTTGTCTGAGTAAATAATTTTAAATCTATCATCTAATTTATTTAGTTCAATATTTATAACTTTACTTTCATAATCAGCATTTTTTTGATTAAATGCTTCACAAGAATTAATAATTAAATTATTAAATATACAATCTAAATCAATCTCAAAGACTTTTAATCTATATGATTCAGTATTACTTATTATGTTGAGCTCAATCTTTCTTTCTCTTAACGTTACTAACCAATTTGTTCTTAACTCTTTTAAATATTCTACAAAATCAATCAGTTTTATTGTTCTTCTATCTCTTCTTATTGTTCTTAAACTATATTGTAACCAGCTCTTCATCTTAATATCTTCTTGGGCTATGAGCTCTAATCTATAATAAGGATTTTTTGAATCTTCTTTAACAAAAGAAGATGAAGATATATAATTTTCTAAAATGTTGGTAATAGCTTTAAAACGATTTTCTCCTAGTTTTATTTCAAGGTTACGTAATTCATGAGCAAACGCAGCAATAGTTATTCCACTTGAGGCAAAAACTCTTAATAGAGAATTTTGTTCTTTCATTTCTATTAACTCTTGAAACATACCTTCTTTTTCTGCCTTTTCTTTTAATAAGGATAGAGAAAGAAGTTCTTCATTAGATTTATTTTTATCAACAATATTAGTATTTTTTTGCTTTTCTTTATAAGTATTATAGAGTTGATTGGCTAAGTATTCCGCCTTTTTTTGTTCTTTGTTGGATAAATCATTTTCTTTAGGGGTTTTACTATTATCTCTAAAAAAGCTATCTAATTTAGAATAGATATCACTACGATCATCTTCAAATATTTTAATTAAAGCAATAATTAATTCTTTAAATATAAGAAAAGTATCATTTTCTTGTAAACCTTCTCGGCTAGATTTATCAACTAAAAAACCATTATTCAATCTTGATATATTAATAATGCCAGATATATTATGAGGAGTGACTTTCCACTGTCCTTTTCTACTTACTTGTGCTGGATTTTTTGCATAACGATCTCCTAAACCTAACCAATCCCAGCTACTATTATTAATTTCTCCATATGGCCTTACTCTAAAATAATCTCTGAAAATTTTTATTCCACTATTGTTATCTAACCAATTACTCCTATTAGAAAAATCATGATTTTTCTGATAATATTTTTTTTGATCCTCTTTTTTTGATGCTAGTTTCTTTAAAAAATATAGTGAAAAAGAAAAATCACCAATTGAAGAAATATCGCTATTTACATCAGAAATTCCTGGTAATATTTGTCCCAATTTTCTGATAAAGCTAATAGATGTATTTAATCCATTAGGAAAATATTTTTTCATACATTCTAATGGAATTTTATCAATATCAAATTCATTTCTATGTAATTGAATGTGAAACTCATCATCTCTTGTATTGATATCTAATTTATAATCATAATTATCACAAACAGAAGGACTTAATAAACCATCTAAACTTTCTTTTTTATTGTTGAACAAAAAGATTTGGAATGAATCATCTTCCGAAGGAGGAACCAAAGTTTCTAAACTATCTTTTAATTTTGTTAATAAGCTATCATCCCAATTATCCCTAATATATGAAGCTTTGATAACAGAACCGTGACTAAAATATTCATTATCATTCAAATTAATACTTTTTTCTCTATTTAAAAGAGCATTGGATAAAGTATCCCACTGTTTTGGTGAAAGAACATTCTTTACTATTTCTTTTAAATTGAAATCATCATAATGAATAGTTGCTTTAATATCATTAATTGTTTTGTTTTTTTGACTAAAAATTTCCCAATCAACAGACCATATAATTCCTAAGTTATCATCTTTTTTTGACCATAGTTGACATGTTTCCCCTAAACGATCAAGTGCAAAACGCCCTATTCCTTTTGCTCCTGATTTTGTTCTTTTCTTATTACTTAAATAATCATCTACTTTATTATCCGTCCCGATGGTCATCCAATGTTTTTTGATTATTTCAGAATTCATTCCATGACCATTATCAATGATATATATATTAGTAAAAGAACAAAATAATCTATCAAGCTGTTTTTCACTAAAATTAATATTGTTTTTAATTATATTCGAATTATTTTTATACCAAATATTATTCTTTATGCTATAAAAATCAGTAAGAAGTATTCCATGCCTTTGCGCTTTACTATTTATAAGCAAAAATTCATTATTAGATAATGAGGTAGGGGATTCAATATAAGGTATATCAAAATAGATAACACAAAAATCTGAATCTGCGTCATAAGTATTCTTGACCAACTCAATTATTGCACCTTCAGCAGAAGCAACATTTTCTCGTCCAATAAGTCGAGCAGTTCTAGCTGAAACATTAAAACTTAACTCTTCATTTTGTATCATTATGACGCCCTATTTACTTATAATTAGGATAGATAAAAATTTATTTGTATTATTTTTATAATAAGTATATTTAATTATTTATTATAAATACATAGAACAATATTATTAATAATTGGTAAAAAATCAATATAAATTCAAAAAATAAAATCAGTAACAAAATACTCCAATAAAACATTTAATTAAATGTTTTATTGGAGTATTAACTACTAATCAAATGAATTATTTTAAAGTATTTAAAACACAATACTCTTCAGGAATACTTTCACCATCGTAATCGGAACTAAAAGTTTCACCTGTATAATAGATGTAATTACCAGAATAAAATGTACCACTTTGTTCAAGTGCAATATCATGGCCATATCGTTCGTAATCAAAGTAATTAGCTAAGTTACCAAGTTCTTTTAAACTATTTCAGCAATCCAGTAGAAACCTAAATCATATTCATTGCTGATGTTATATAGACATTGAAAGCAATCTAGATTATCTGCTAGGTTAATTAAATCAGCAATTGAATTAACGTATCCGCCAATATCAATTGCTGCTTCATAGATTTCCATTTCATCATGACTTAATTCGTCAAGTTTATAGGCTAAATAATTTAGTTCATTAAGATTGCTATTTTCAGAGATATAATTTGTTATGCCATATATAGACGATTTGTAACCACTTAAAAAGAACTCTTTGTAATTAACACTATCAATGCCAATTTGTTTAAAGCATTGTTTTACTTTTTCTGGTGTTGTTGGTAGCTCTAGCCATTCACCGATCAATTTTCCTTCGTTATATTTTTCTAAATTGGTGATAAATACTGAGATCATACCAGAACCCACCGTAGTGGATTTTAGGCATGATGATACACTAGGTAATGTTTGCATAAACAATTCCTTAATTTTTTGATATTAATTGATATTGAGAAATGAATTAAACAGTGAGGTGTTTTTTAATTTGTTTTGAACTCATAAGGCATAATAAACTCAGTGCGGATTGAATCTAAGTAATCAGCCCACCACTGAATCATTTTTGTCCGTTCAATAATGTGCTGTGCTTTATGAATATAAGCAGCCCTTACGCCATTACGTTCTTGATGACTCATCTGGCGTTCCACTGCATCTCGTGACCAGAGATTAGATTCAACCAAAGCACTACAGGCCATTGTTCTAAACCCATGCCCACAAAGTTCTGTTTTGGTATCATAGCCAATAGAACGTAATGCTTTGTTTATTGTGTTTTCGCTCATTGGCTTTCTTGCTGAGTGATCCCCAATAAATACTAGTTCGTACATGCCACTAATTTCATGAATCTGTTTTAAGATTTCAATTGCTTGATCACTTAGTGGAATTAAATGAGGTGTTCTCATTTTGGAACCTCGTTGAGAATGAGGTACACCATCAATTTCTTCCCTTTCAGCAGGAATAGTCCAAATCTTTTTATCGAAATCAATTTCTAACCAACGAGCAAACCGTAGCTCACTAGAACGAATAAATATAAGTAGAGAGAGTTTTATTGCTAATTTGGTTAACTCTCGTCCTTTAAAATTATCAATGCGTTCTAAAAGTTCAGGTATTTTTTCGAGTTCAAGTGCAGGCCGATGATTCACTTTTACTTTACTCACTACCCCTTTTAGATCTTGAGCAGGATTATAAGAGATGTAACCATTTTGCACTGCATAGCGCATTATTGCTGAAGTACGTTGCTGTAATCGGCTAGCGACTTCAAACCGACCATTTTCTTCAACAGCTTTAATTGGAACAATTAACTGACGGGTAGTTAATGCTGAAATAGAATAAGCTCCAATTTTAGGAAATAAATACAATTCTAATGTTCGTAGTACTTTTGCTCTATGTAGCTCAGACCAAGTTTTGTTATTGGTACACCATTTACGTGCAACTTGCTCAAAAGTAACTTGTATTTCATCTTCAAACTGTTTTGCTTTCTTTTCTACCTGCGGGTCAACATTTCTAGCTAGTAATGATTTGGCTTCATTTCGTATCTTTCTAGCTTCGCTTAATAAAACATTAGGATATTGGCCTATAGACATTAATTTTTCTTTACCATTGAAATAATAGCGAAAACGCCAATATTTAGAACCATTTGAATGAACAAGTAAGAATAAACCATCACCATCAGAAAGTTTATATTGTTTATTGTATGGTTTGGCGGATTTGATTTTTAAATCGGTCAAGGACATAACGAATTCCTCAATTATAAAAATTTAGATATAAAAAAAGCCACATATTTGACTATGTGGCTTGGGTGATAGAAATTTAACTGTTAATTAGTTTTAGTCTTTATCCATGCTTCAACTTCTTTTAGGCGCCAACGCGAGGATCTTCCTAGTTTTATAGGGAGTGGAAATTTATTCTGCTTTATCAAAGTATAAAACCATTTATCAGTCATGCCTGTAAGTGTGGTGATATATTTCATATCAACTAGGTAATCAGGATGTATTTGTGCATCCAAAGGGGGTAAGAATGTTGACATTGTTGTACCTCTATTGAGTGATGTGGATTAATTACATTCAATAGATAGGTATCAACAATATTTTTTTACTATTTGATAATAAGAATATCCATTAATGGCTTTAATTGATGTGCAAAACAGGAATACATTATTTACCACGTAATAATAGGATTGTATTTATAATAATTTTTTTCAAGGTCACTTAGTCCTTATCTAAAAATTAAGTAAGATTAATAATTATTTATAAGTTTTTCATCTGGATATAAGTTAGGATCGGTAATGGTGAATTTTTCGTAAGATACTAAAATGGGTTGAAAACCAATCACATAGGCGGGTGTATTATTTTTCTTAAAATAATTTTTAGCTAGATTGGTATAATTGTAAACCATTTCACGAGTTTCACTATAGCCAACGGTTATATCAGTATCACCATCTGCGTCAAATCTTTCTTTAATATAATTTGTTAAACCATCGATGACTTCAGACTCCCAAGCTTTAAGTGAGCCATCTTTTGATTTTTCTTCCCAAAACTTATCTTTTTGTTCTTTATTTAAAAAGCCATAACGTAATTCAAATATAACTGTAACAATATCAGCATTATTATAATAGTCACGTATCCCATTAAACTTAACAGGAACAAGTATAGTATCAACTCCATTTTTGATAACCGCTAAATGTCGATTTAATCTTTCTTGTTTAATATCATCGTTGTTTTGTGCATTTGCTATACTAATTGAAAATACAATAGATAAAAGTAATATAATTAAATGTTTCATAATTTTGTTCTATTATTCTGTTTTTATTAATTTAGTAAATTTAAATAACCAAGATTAAAAAGGGCTTTTCTCGTATTGGTTTGCATCATCTACTCTAGATAACCCTGGTTCAGTATATTTATAAGTTATATATTCAACTTTTGTTGGTTGTAGGCCAACAACGTAAAATGGCGCATCTTTATACCATTTCCTAGCTTCTAAAGTTAAAGCAAATACATGATCACGACTTGAACGAATTGGAAGCCCATGAGTGTTTAACCAGCTATCAAGATCGTCTTCAATAATATCAATAAATGCATCTCGTCTATCAGTATTATCCATATCCCATAGTCGAACATCTTTTTCGGTTTTACCATCAATAAGAACATAACTAAGATCGAACTCCAATCTAACAACTACTTTTTTAGGTTCACATAACCCTCCTTCATCAACATCAATACATTGAACGTGGTCTAAAGTAATCTTTTTATGTTGTATTTCCCTTTTAAGTAATTCATTAAAAGTTTTTAAACGTTCAGGATAGACTGGAACATAATTATATTGTGGTATTGGTTGCATGTTACTTAATTGAGATTCATTCGTATATATTTCGCTATCATGGTAAGGATTGTTATTTGCTAATGAACTTCCTGCAAATAGTAGAGATATAGCTATGAGTAAATTTGAGAATATTTTAGACATTTTGTTATTCCTTTCATCTTCTGTAGATTATAATTAGCTAAGTAATACTTTTTAAAATTAGTATTGGCATTTTGATTCTAAATTTTTTCCTGTTATTTTTGAAAAAATTTCTTGAACGTGTATAAGATCTTGTTGTGTAAATTTATTGGTTGCTTTATTAAATATTTCAATTTCTTCTTCGTTTAATTGAGAAACTGAATTCTCAGCTGTACATTCACAATATTTAATTGAACGATTTGAATAATCGGTTGCAAGAATACAACCATCTTTCATATTTTTGATAGCATCTGATTTTGGATCAGAACATCCTTGCAATAGCAAACAGGATAAAATGATTATTAGAATTATTTTTTTCATTTTATACCTTTAAAATAACCTGAATAACCACGAAATTCCTTTTGCTGATGCAACTCCAAGCATATAAGGAGTGTTACCATTAGAAGGAAGAGTAAAGTAGTTATAAATCGCAACTAAGAAAGCAATAACAAGATAAGCGAAAATAATTTTTTTAAACATTTTTTATTCCTTATTCTAAAAATTAATAATAATTAAATGTGTTAAATATTTGACTAACAAAATTTGAAATTTGATTAGTCGACTGATTAATTAAACTGCTAAATTCTGGATCAAGATTTGAAGATAAAGTAATAAGGCTCTTTTCGATTTCAGTATCTGTATAATGTTCTTTAATGCTTGATAAATCAGAAAGTGATTTTTCTAGCAAATTAGTAAAAGTCAAACGGACAATAAATTTAAAAATAATTTCTTCTTCTTCATTGATATCGTCATATGTTTGGATAATAGATAAAAAATGTTGTGAGTATCGTCTATTATTCATACTTGGCAATGATCTTATACTTTCATTAGCTATTTGTTGACATAGCCTTTCATCAACACCTCGATATCGAATATTAAAGATAATTAAAAAACAAGCAAAAGCTTGCATTTCAATGGTAGCAATATCATTTTTTAATTCTCTAATTTGTTTTTTTTCTATAATTTTATTTCTAAATTGTTTTATAAATGAAACAACAATACTTATAAATTCATTACAAATGTAAGTATGAGGGCTTTCTCTTTTATCTAAAAAAAAGATTGTTGAAATTGAGCTGATTAATTTTATCTTACATAATAAATTATAGATTTCATCGGATGGAATATACTTGAATGTTACATCTTTATCTATTTGATTTAATGAATCTTTAGTGGATTTTTCAATCTCATTAGATTCAATGGTAGAGTTTGTATAGCTTTTATTATTTATATATTGGCAGTTTTGATCGGAAAAAATTGTTGTTTGTGAAGTGTCTAGTGATTCTTCTTGTTTTTCATTTTGTTGTTCAATAAATAATTGTAACAGTAAACATAAACGGTAAATATCGGCTGCACTAGGCATTGATAAAGAGATTAACTTAGAACCATTAATAAATATATTAGATTTTTCTGAGTAAATTTTTTTTATATCAGAAAAATTTATTCTAATAGGAGATTCAAAAGGTTCTTTAAAAATTATTTGATCATTTGTAATTAATACACCATCTTTAGCTCCACCAAATACAGTATTATCAATTAATATATAAATTTCTTCAGCCCTTAATCCTTGACCATAACAAGATAGTGCATTTGATAACTTTGTATTTGGTATTGTTGGTGCTAAATAAATTTTTTCAGTACCATAAAAATTATTTTTAGTTAAAAACTCCAGCAAGGTATTTTTCATAATAAAAATACTCTCCATTATCAATTTTTTATTCAAAAATATTTCAATTTAGTTTTTTTAATTTTTACTGATCGTTACACTAAAGTCATATCGTTTAAACAGATCAATAAGATCTTATTGATCGTTAAAAACGATCAATAAATCTTCAAAAATTACCCTTTCACTTGTTATGCAAAATAAAAATACGATCACGAACTGATCTAATATTCGGATATTAACGATATTTAATATTTTTGTTAACTTTTGATTGATATTACAAACTGCATTACTAGATTACGATTTACCTGATGGATGGTTATGGAAAAAATAACAGCTACTGCATTATACTTAAGTACTTGCTTAATTATTTCTCAGTGATGGATTTACACAGAGTTAACTGTACTCATAAAATGGTTACTATTTTAATTAACTGATGTTGATTATTTAGATACCTAGCAACAAAGAGTACTCTTTCATTTTTCTCCTGTTAAGTTTGGTTAAAGCATGATTTCTTTATGTAAAAAACGAAAATGAATCAGATAAATTCATAATTAGATGAATTTTTGCATAAATAATTATTAGTGTTATTTTTCTAATTGAATTGATTAAATTGATTTTTAGCAAATTGGCCAATACGATGAACTACAGCTCCCATCACACCACCAAAAATCGGGATTACTTTAATTAACTTTAAGCTATGCTTTACACTTATAATACTAATAAGCTGTTTAATGACTGATAGGCTTATTTTACGGATTACTTCATTTGGCTGTTTCATTAATGTAGCTAAACAAAACTGCTGTAATTTTGACTTACTTGCCATCACACATAATGATAAGAAAATTAAGATTTTGATTCTTTCATCATACACATCATGACTTTGCAATATAGCAATGGTTGTAACGAGCCTCATTTGAATAAACAAGACACTTAAGTCGTTTGTTGGGAAAGTTATAGGTAAACTTAGAACTCTTCCTAACCCTGTGATAAAACCTGTAACTATTGCTTTGTCTGCTTCATCTTTGATAAGTTTATTTAGATTATCTGAATGTAGCGGAAAATTGGCTTTATGTTGCTCAGCTAAGGTATAAGCAGATGAAAAACCATAACCACCGGTCAAACAAAGCTGAAAGAGTTTATCAAATAGTAAAGGTAATTCATTTGACATATCATAATTCCTTATTTGTCGACTTAAATAAATAATGAAAATGATTGTAATAAGGCCCTGATAAATAAAATAAGGTATTTTGTAATATTTGACGATCTAACATGATACTCTCCTTATAAAAATGTTAATTGAACGAACATATTGGTGTGTTCAATTAATAATATCTATCTAAAATTATTTATAATAAGAGTGTAGTTAATATATTGGAGAAGTATGATGCATACATTATAAATGAGTTTGCCTTACGAATAAGATTAACGATTATTGTTGTTACTTCTTCTTTTTTCCATAACATATAAATAACGATTTATCATGAGCTTTTAGCTTATTTAGTATTAGAGCATAATATTTATCTATTTTTTGATTCCTCTATATGAATTGGAACTATATCAATGAGCCTGTTTTTGTATTATTAAATAGAGAGAGGTATTAAAAATTTACTTACACCAAGTGTTCTTGGTTTTCCACGATGGCTAGGTGGAGGAACTTCACTTAAAAAGAGACAATCACTATAACGTTTTTTAAATGGCTCTTTTTGTTCTGTTTTAGCTAAATAACTTAGCATATAACAAGCCGAACGAAATGCTTCATGATCATGATGGTTTATCATTTTTAACCCATTTATACAATAATTATTGCGTTGACAGTCATATAAGTAACCATTAGTCAGTTCATGCCATGCACGTTCTAGTTCAACATAAACAGGATAGTATTTTTGTCTTTTTTGACCATTTACATAAAAAATAGCATGGAAATGAATATGTTTATTTTGATTGAACTCCATAACAACAGCATACCCTACAATATCTAGCTCAAATTGCATTGCTTGAAAAAGTAAGCATGTGATTTCTTGTTTAGCGATATGAATATTTGTATTGAATTTATCATCCTTAGCATAATGAATGTCGATTCGAATCGGTAAAATTTTTGAGTATCTATCTTGTAATTTATTTAGGTGTGTCATTAGTTGCTGATTGAGTTGGGTATGAATAGTAAAGTTTTTATTTTTCATGTGATGGCTCTTATCAAATTAGAATCATTTGATAAGAGCTAAAATTATTTTTTTACTGTTTTAGTAACTGATGGTTTACTCAGATAAGGGGGTATTGGTGTTATTTATCTAATAATTTTCTTTTATATAATAATATTAATTAACCTTTAATGATTATTTTTTTATCTTATCTTTAGCCTTAATAAAACATCGAAAACATTTGATAGAAATTAATATTTTAAATTGCAAAATAGTGAAACGCTAATGTAATAATATTATTGTCATAAAACGATCAATCCATCAGAATATGAATGGATGAAGATGAATAGTGCATAATTCTTTTATGATTAAACAACCGGTGTAATGTAAATAAATATTTACAAAAAGAATAAAGTAGTAACGGTATCAATTGAAAGTAACAGTACAAATAATGAATACATAATCATTTGGCAAGCAATTCTCTATAGCCCTTGCAAATAAAGGCTTTAAAGTTATTTCTAGGATACACGTCATTATCGAACCAAATGTATCGGTTCCCAATGATGAGTTATCAATTTACTACTTTGCGTATCAACAAGTAATACATCAAGATCATATAAAATAGAATCCTATGATCCACCAGGAAGCGGTAAAACCACAATTGTTTTACTTTCATCAGTAGGCATATTTTACAAACCGGCATATCACTTTCACGAGAAGAGTGGTATTTTTCAAGTAATTGATCAATCCATTTTTCACAATCAGCACTACTTACCATAGGCAAACAAAGCGTAATGAGTAGTAGTAATTTTTTTATGTTTTTCATTGGGGGGATCCTTAATTTTATATCAACTGATTTTAAGTTATTCCATTAACCTTTATTTTTATCAAGAAGTTTGCGAATGGTTACGTGTACCACAATACTGTATTTTATTTCTATAATATTATCATTTACTATAAAATCACTGTAGATTTCTATATTATTTGTAGCTATCTTATTGTGAAAATTGAAAATAAAATCCAGTTAAAAAATATTATCACCCACTTTATTCGCAATATCAATTCGAATTGCTTTACTGTTGTTTTTTGCAGCGAATTTCTTTGGTTAGCCAGTAGTAGAAAAATTCTTAAGTTTAATGCCGACATGGTTAACCCACTCCTTTGAAATTATCGGTGGAATTTTACCTGCGTTAGGTTTTGCTATCACCATCATGGTTATCGGTAAGAAGAGTTTATTACCTTATTTTATTGGTGGTTTTTTCGCTGTTCTTTACTTAAAAGTTGATGTAATGGCTATGGCTATATTTGGAACCTGCTTAGCATTTTTAATTAAAGGTTTCGCAAATAAAGAGGATGTATAAGATGAATGGAAATCAAGTTAGTTCTGGTACTATGCAAAATGAATTGATTGAAAAAGCTAAACAAAGTAGTCGTTTAACTAAAAATGATATTCGTAAAGCTTGGCTTATCTACTATTTAGGTGCTGAGTTATCAAGTTTTTATGAACGTTTACAAAGTTTAATATTTTGTGCATCGATGACACCAATTATTAAAAAACTCTATCACACCAAAGAAGAGCAAGCAGAAGCATTAAAACGTCATTTGAACTTTTTTAATACTGAAGCAACGTTTGGCTCAATGATTCAAGGCATTGCTATTGCAATGGAAGAGCAAAAAAGTTTGGGTGAGAATATATCTGATAGTTCAATAACCGGCATCAAAACAGGATTAATGGGACCGCTTGCTGGTATTGGTGATTCTATTATTTGGGCTGCTATTATGCCTCTTTTAATTGCACTATTTATCCCTTTTGCCGCTAATGGTAGTGCAATGGGGGGAATTATGCCATTAATTCTATATCCGGCAATTACCTTAATTTTGAGCTATGGTTTGATTAATATATGTAGCAAAATGTTGTGCTGAACTTAATTTTGCTCTTGAACCGACTGGCGGAATTGACTTAAACAATTATGCCACCATTTTAAAAATAGCCTTAGATGCTGGGGTTAAAAAAGTGATTCCTCATATTTATAGCTCAATTATTGATAAAAACAGTGGAAAAACAAAGCCTCAAGATGTAAAAACATTAATGGATATGACAAGAGAGTTGTTATAAATGCTAAAATTAACTTAACAGTATTGACTGTTAAGTTAAGTCCACTTTAAACCTAAAATTCAATAAAATAACCTCATTTAATAAAAAATCACTCATAGCAAAATCTGTCAATTTTAGTTTTATGGCTATGTTAGCCTGATAATAAATCCAATAAATTCAATAAAGTAAACTCAAATTAAGCATTAGAAATTAATAACTGAAATTCCATCGGAAACTAATTTGGTGAGAACTTGCTCACAAATAATTGGATACATTATTAAATACATTGAATTAAAAATAAAATTTATATAATTTAATAATGACTAAGTAATTGGGTCAATAATTCTCATATTACTTAGTGTTAGGAGATTAAAAATATTAGATGGAAGCATGTTCTTTTAGGAAAACACCTCATAGATAGGCAATTAATTTTCTCAGAATATATTTTTCTAAATATCTAAATCTATCACCATCAACTAGGAGATAATTTATGTCAGATAAAGATAAACTTGTGACTAATATGACCGAAATAATGAGCAAGTTTGTAGCCCTTGTAGGTAAGAAATTACCTGACGATGTTGAAAATAAACTTCAAGATCTAAGCAAAAAGGAGACAAGTCAATTAGCAAAAGTCATCTATAGCACTATGCAGGAAAATCAAAATCTTGCGATGAAATTGAATCGGCCGTGTTGCCAAGATACGGGCGTTTTACAGTTTTCGGTAAGATGTGGTACGAATTTTCCTCTTATTGGTGAATTAGAAAACATTTTAACTAATGCAGTATTTCAAGCCACAATTACCGCCCCTCTTAGACACAACTGTGTTGAAACATTTGATGAAAAAAACACTGGCAAAAATATAGGTACAAATGCGCCTTATATTTTTTGGGATATTATTCCTGATAGTGATGTCGTTGAAATTGATACTTACATGGCTGGAGGCGGATGTACTTTGCCAGGTAAAGCAATGGTACTCATGCCTGGTGCTGGTTATGAAGGGGTAACTAAATTTGTTTTAGATGTAATGACCAGCTATGGATTAAATGCTTGTCCTCCGCTACTTGTTGGTGTTGGTGTGGCTACTTCAGTAGAAACAGCAGCACTTTTTTCCAAAAAAGCGCTTATGCGCCCAATCGGTTCTCGAAATGCCAATGAAAAAGCCGCTAAATTTGAACAGCTGCTTGAAGATGGTATAAATAAAATAGGATTAGGTCCTCAAGGTATGTCTGGTAAATATTCAGTTATGGGAGTCCATGTTGAAAATGGTGCACGTCATCCATCGGCGATTGGTGTGGCAGTAAATGTTGGTTGTTGGTCTCACCGTAGAGGAACAATTGTATTTGATAAAGAGTTGAATTACCAAACGATAAGTCACAAAGGAGTAACACTATGAGCCAAAAGAAAATATTAACCACCCCAATAAAATCTGAGGATTTAGAAGGAATTAAAGCTGGGGATATCGTTTACCTAACTGGCTATATTGTAACTTGTCGTGATGTGGCTCACCGTCGATTAATTGAACAAGGATTAGATTTACCGGTTGATATAAATGGTGGTGCAATTTTTCATGCAGGACCAATAGTTAAAGCATTATCTGATAATGAATTTCAAATGATATCTATTGGACCAACAACCTCCATGAGAATGGAAAAATTTGAGAAAGAATTTATTGAACAAACAGGCGTGAAATTAATAGTTGGTAAAGGTGGAATGGGGCCAAATACTGAAGAGGGTTGTAAAAAATATAAAGCAATTCATGTCGTTTTCCCGGCTGGATGTGCTGTTGTTGCTGCAACACAAGTTGAAAAAATAGTTGATGCTAAATGGCGAGATCTTGGTATGCCTGAAACATTGTGGGTATGTAAAGTAAAAGAATTAGGTCCTTTGATTGTATCAATTGATACCGAAGGGAATAACTTATTTGAAAATAACAAAATCATTTTCAATCAACGCAAGGAAGAAGTTTATCAAGAAATTATTCCGCAAGTCAGGTTTATTAAATAACGGTAACTATCCATAAGTAACATCAAAATTATAAAGGTTAACGTTATGTTGGAAGTTTTAATAAAAGACAAAAAATTTGTCTTTAGTGAGAAGGATGAAATGTAATGAAACAAAATTTAGAGCAAACAGCATTAAGAAAAATCACATTACGAATAGTTCCTTATGTCATGCTAGTCTATTTCATTGGGTTTTTCGATAGAATAAATATTGGTTTTGCTGCTTTAACGATGAATCAGGAGTTGGGATTTTCTGATGCCGTTTTTGGACTTGGGGCTGGACTTTTTTTTCTTGGTTATTTTATTACTGATGTCCCATCTAATATTATTTTGCAAAAGGTGGGACCTCGTATTTGGTTAGCTAGAATATTGCTAAGTTGGGCTGTAATCACAGCATGTATGATTTATGTTGAAACAGTTACTGGTTTTTATATTATTCGTTTTTTATTAGGAGTAGCTGAGGCAGGCTCTTTTTCTGGAATCATATTGTATTTATCCACATGGTTTCCAATAAAGAAACGCGCTCAAATGATAGCGTTCTTTATGGCTGCGGCACCAATTTCAGCCATGATTGGTTCACCTTTAGCCGGAATCATTATGAGTTTACACGGCGCATTTGGATTTAAAGGATGGCAATTAATGTTTTTAATGTGTTCGATTGCTGCCGCGGTAATGGGGATATTTACATTATTTTATGTTAATGACAAACCAGAAAAAAATAGCTGGCTAACAGAAGACGAAACTAAATGGTTAGTCGATACTCTTGCAAAAGAGAAACAAGGGGAAAAAGCAGTAATAAAAACCAGTATATGGAAAGGATTAACTGATATTAGGGTATTAACCTTAGCGATTGTTTATTTTGGTACTTCTGCTGGACTTTATTCGATCAATATTTGGTCTCCAATGTTTTTTAAATCTTTTGGCTTATCCACAATTCAAGTCGGTTATATTAATTCCATACCACCGGCATTAGCTGCAATCACGATGATCCTGTGGGCGAAACATTCGGATAAAACAAATGAACGAACCTGGCATGTTATTTGTGCGTGTTTACTTGCGTGCGTTGGTTTCATTATTGCCGGCCTTGCTACAGCGTTAATTATTGCAACCATTGCCTTAGTTATGGCTAATATTGGTATATCATCTTGCAAACCACCATTGTGGAGTATTCCATCTCAATTTTTAAATGGACCAGCTATTGCTGCCGGATTAGCGGCGATAAATGCCATAGGTAATTTAGGTGGATTTGCTGGACCGGCATTAATTGGTTGGTTAAAACAGGCAACGGGTGATTTTTCTTATGCACTTTATTTTGTTGCCGGAATGT
This sequence comes from Gilliamella sp. LMG 34361, assembly GCF_984569075.1. Lineage (NCBI taxonomy): Bacteria > Pseudomonadati > Pseudomonadota > Gammaproteobacteria > Orbales > Orbaceae > Gilliamella > Gilliamella sp. LMG 34361. Next base: position 409,295 of record NZ_OZ474903.1, read on the forward strand.
TAATGATTTCAGCCTTTTTAACGTTAATTATTGGTATCAATAATAAAAAACGACAAGCTCAATAACAAAATTGTTATATGAATTTAAATAAAAATGCCACTTTAGTCAGAAGTGGCAATTAAATTTGAAAAAGGAATTTATTATGAAGCTATTAAGCTTTTTGTCGCCACTAACACATGAAAAAACATGGGGTTGTGTTAAAAATGACAATGTATATGACTTGAAAAAACAGTTAGGTGACAACTATCCAGATCTAAAATCAGCCATTTCTAACAATATTTTAAGTGAATTAAAACAATTGAAATTGGAGCATCCAGATTATGCGCTAAATGAAATTCATTTCTTACCTGTTATTGATAATCCAAATAAAATAATTTGTGTGGGAATGAATTATCCAGAAAAAAGAAAGGAATTTGAACAATCTACTAATGCCCCAACACTTTTTATTCGATTTCCTGATTCGCTTGTTGCACATAATGAATTCATGCATAAACCCAATTCAACAAATGAATTTGATTATGAAGGTGAATTAGCAGTAATTATTGGTAAAACGACCAGTAATGTATCAAAGGAAAATGCTCTAGAGCATGTTGCTGGTTATAGCTGTTTTATGGATGGTTCCGTCAGAGATATGCAATATACTTGGTTTACTTCAGGTAAAAATTGGCCAAAAACGGGTGGGTTTGGGCCTTGGCTAGTCACATCTGATGAAATTACTGATCCGCAAAAACTGCACATTACAACTTCATTAAATGGACTCCAAGTTCAAAGTGAATCTACAGGAAATATGATCTACTCTATTTCTTATTTAATTGAGTACATCTCAAGATTCAGTAAACTTGAAGCCGGTGATGTTATCATAACAGGTTCACCAGGAGGCGTTGGCAAAAAAAGAACCCCCCCGCTGTTTATGAAAGAAGGAGATATTATTGAAGTTGAAATTAGTCAAATTGGTAAATTAAAAAATAAAATTTTGGACTGTTAACCTAAACTTCTGTTTTTCCTTACTTATGTAAAAAATTAAAATTTAAAAACGTGTTAGCATATCTTCCATGCTGCGAATGATATGCTGATACATAAGATTTTTTGCCAATTCTGCATCATATTCAATCATTGCATTCAAAATATTACCGTGTTCTTTAGATGAAAGAATAGCGTATTCTTGTTCAGAAATATTCGAACCTAATGATAATCCATTCCACATTTCCGATAAGATAGAATTAATTTTATTATTGCCACATGCGGCCCAAATTGCCATATGAAATGCTTGATTATAATTGGTATAATCAACGTAATTATCATTTTCAATAGCATTTTTTCCACATTGATAAGCATCAATAATTTCGGATAGATCGGCTTTATTTTGGCAAACTTCAGCGACAGCTTCGCGTTCTAAAACTGCGCGAGTCACATAGTGATCTTTGATAAATTTCTTAGTAATTCCTAAAACTTCTGCCCCTTTATTATGGCGCAATTTAATAAAACCATCTCTAGCCAAAATCTGAAAAGCTTCTCTGACTGGGGTATTTGAAACTTCCAATTGCGATGCAACACCATCAAGCGTCACAATTGTGCCTTCTTGTATCTCTCTGGTTAAAATGGCTTTGCGTAAAACCGAAGCTATTCGTTCTCTCATTGGTAGTAACTTCAGTGGTTGCAATTGATTCATCTAGGTTAACTCCTATTTAACTTTTTTGTTAAACTATCAGCTAATGAAAAATAATATTTGTATACAAATTTGGCTATTGCTTTTAATTCATGTGTCTGAATTGATGTTATTAAACTATTATGTAAATCTTCATCACTAGATTTTTTTTCAATATTATCCCAAACATATTGTGGATAACCCACTAATAATCTTGAATAATTTTCTTTAATAAAATAATTGTCGATTTCGGTTAATAAAACTTGTCGAAATTGTTTGGCATCTGCAACAAGTATATTTCTTATATCTTTTTTTGAATTTAACAATATTTTGATAATTTGGATCTCAACCGATGCGATTAATTCAAAAATATCTTTTAACAAATCAATCTTCGGACCTACTACTAATACGTGTCGATTAGGTAATCGCGATAAAAATCCTTCTAATTCTAATATAAGAAACGCTTCTCTAACGGGAATCCTAGATGTATTAAGATATTGGGCTATCTGTTCTTGAGTGAGCTGTTCACCATTTTTGAACCTACCAGATATGATCTCCTGCCGCAATATCTTTGCTATTCGATCTTTGGTTTGAGTGTTATCCAGCTTTGGTAAAATATTATCCATTATATTATCGGTTTCAAATAAAATTAGAACAGAGATTATTCCTTAGATTATCTGTTAGTACAAGCCTTCAAATTCTAAAATAATTTTTAAAAAGTATAAATATAAGATTATTTTTACAATTAAATATAATTAAAAAATCATATTTAATTAAATTATTAAAAATACTTAATCAATCTCAAGTTACGTTAAAAATAACCAAATATGCTTTTATTATATATGTTTCATTATTTATGGCGTTATTTATAAATTTAAAGTAATAAGTTAAATAGTTTACTTAGTAGTTATTAATATATTTATTTTGAAATGCAAGAATAAACTTTATTGTTACTAAAAAGTGTGGATAACGATAATTAACTATAATGGAGAGAATAACTGATACAAGTTTGTATAGACAGAGAAACTAACACAAAAATAATAGTATAAAAACTAAAGTCAAATAATAATTTGAACAATAGTTTTTATTAATTAATAGAACAATAATATTGCTAAAGTTAATTTAAATCATACTTTATAGGTTTTGGAAATAGTAACTCTAAATTGCGTTTATCTATTTTAAACAATGGTCCTTTTTCTGAAACACGATTATTTTTGGCATTTCTTTTAATTAGGTGATCCATTGTAATTACTCCATTCTCAATTAAAGGCATTAATTGATTTAATAATGGCATTTTAGTATGAATTACTGATTTGAGATTAAAATACTCTTCACCATTTATAAAAGTGCTCTCGGCTTCAATCCAGAATGTTTCTGAATGTTTTTCATGTAATCTAGAGCGTAATGTTGAACCATTCCAAATCGCTACATCTTGTTTTTTTATTTCACAACCTTTTGGAGAAATATATTCGTGTATTTCGCATAATAAATCATCTCGTATTTCAAATTTTAAACCTTGACTATTTTTTTGCTGAGTACTTAATGTGCAGTATAGTTTAAAATCTTTTTCCCTTTGGTAGCCATATTTATCTAAGATTTCGGCACTGCTTTTACAATGACTATTTGACCAATTAGCCACTTGAGCAAAAAGTGTAGTACGAGTTTTATTTTTATTTCCTCTACCGGATTTTAGTTCAATACCTTTATAATCAGGTTGCCTACTTGAGTTAGGCGGGATGCCAAGCGCACATTCAATTGACATTCCTATAGTAGTATCACCATGTCCGATCGCTTTTATAGGCTTTTTCGCGAGTTCCTTTAACTTAGCTAATAATTCATCTGCAATGGTATTTGTCTGTTTTGTATATTCACAAATAAAGCCATTAATTTTACTTTTAAATTCTTGTAATTCATTATCTAGATTAATTTTACTTAGGTTTAGTAAGTAAGGAACTTGATTAAAAATAATGATAGCAATTTGATCACCGGCCTCAGCAAAAGTACCTAAAGCAGTAAACCACATTCTTGGGTCACCTTTTTTCGTCACTGGTCGATATAAACTCATTTTGGTTTCACGAACAGTCGAGGAAGATAAAAAGAACGCTGTAGATATTTTCTTATAATCTATTCCTTGTTGCTGTTTAGAGTAGTCATGAAACTTTGCGAGTTCAAAATGGGTTCTCACTGGTTGTGTTGCATCAAGAATTGATTTTTTCAATCCTGTTTTTGTTGGTTCAAAAATAGAATAATCAATAGAATGGAAAGCCAATGTTTTTTTGTTCTGTAATACATTAAGTTTGATCTCTGATGAAAGTTCATCTTTACGCTCTTCAGCTAATAATTCATAATCGTCTTCATCAAGCTCAATATCATCACTTTCAACAAAAGTTGTTGAAACTTTAGCTGTTGGCGTTTTTATCTTTTGAGTTTTATCGAACTCTCTAAGTAAAGCGGTCCAATTGGAGTGGCCTTCTTGTTTTGCTATTTCATCTAATGCTCTTGCACTAATAATATTTTTTTGTTTTTTAAGTATCTTGGCTTGTTTTTTTAAGCGAGCAATATAAGGATGTTCTTTAGGCATGTTTTCCCCTCTGTAATAAAAATTTTCAAAGAAATACATGCACTAAACTTACTGCCCACAAATAAGTTAAAAGTGCAAACGAAAAAATTTTTATTACAGAGAGGACGAATGAGTCTTTACGAGCGTGGGCTGGCGGCTTCTCTCTAAGCCTTGTTTTTAAGAATATCGAGATAACTCGCAAAAGTCAAATTCTATATTGTTAAGCCCTGGACTTTTGTTCTTTTCTAGTTTAGAATTCACCCCTAATATATTTTTATCTAGGTATTGCAATTGAAGTCTCAAAAAAAGTTTAATCATATTGAATTATTTGCCGGATGCGGAGGTCTATCATTAGGCTTAGATAAAGCTGGGTTTAAACTCACGCTGGCTAATGAGCTATCGCCAATGGCAGCAGAAACATTTGCTTATAACTTTTTTAATGAAAACTTTGAACAACTAGCAAAAAAAAATAAAAAGCCTAAAAAAGCCTTCTGGCTTTCAAGTCAATTTGATACCTTAACTGAACGCTTGAGAGAGAATCCTTTTAATTATCCCTCTCTTCATAAAGGGTTCAGTGACATCCCAAATAATAAAAAGCAATTAGAAAACTCCCTTATCATTGGTAATATCATTGAATTAAATCATTTGATTGAACAAGATAACGAGCTTTTACTCGCATTAAAATCAGCATTTAATAATACTGAGGTTGATTTAATCTCTGGTGGTCCTCCATGCCAAAGCTTTAGTATGGCTGGTTTACGTGAGAAAGATAGTGACAAAAATACCCTTCCTTGGGAATTTGCTAACTTTGTTGCCAAAATTCAACCTAAAATTGTTTTACTTGAAAATGTCACAGGTATTTTACGTGCATTTAAGGATAAAGATGGTTCTCTATATCACGCTTGGTTTGAAGTCGCTAAAGTATTCGCTACCCAAAAATACATTCCACTTTGCCTACATGTAAATGCAAGATTTGCAGGTGTACCACAAAACCGACCACGCTTTATCATGTTAGCTATACGTCATGATGTTTTCCTAAAATTGACACCATTTTTTAAAAAAGGAAGTGCAGAAGAAACATTATTTGCACCTTCTCTTAATTTTTATACTTTAGTTCAAAAAAACGTCAAAAAAGTAGCTTGGGGTTCTCTCCCATATTTTGATGTATCAATTGAAGAACATTTTAATTTATTTAAAAATTCTTTTTTAAAACACTTGGTTAATCAAAAGGAAGTTAATGTGAAATCAGCTATTGATGATCTTAAAATAAATAATCCATCGTATCCTTCCCTTTTTGTTAGGAATTTAAATGATAAATTTAAAAATATTTTAGCAACAAGAAAAGAAATTTATAATCATGACTTACGTAATAATAGTCAGCTCGTAAAATGCCGATTTCGTATTTACCAGATATTACAGCAATGTGATAGGCGTGATATTACAAATGCTGTATTTGATATTTTAAAAGGTAAAGAAGATAGGTTGCCTGAAGATATTTGGAATGTACTGAAAAAATTTGAATATCTACAAGACGATAACCAGATGAAAGTATTTGAACACAAAATTGAGTTTGAAGAATTTTTAAAATTACATCCAACCAAAAAGCAAACCCAAAAAGCTTTAAATAAAGATTGTCCTGCTCCAGCCGCACTTTCTATTCCAGATGATGCTTGTCATTATGATGAAAAAGAATTGCGAGTTTTGACTGTTAGAGAAATGGCAAGAATACAATCATTTCCAGATAACTTTGTGTTTCGCTCTAAAATTACAACTGGTGGACAGATGCGAAAATTTGAGGTGCCCCAATATACTCAAGTAGGAAATGCTGTCCCTCCACTACTTGGTTTGGCGTTAGGAAAATCTGTTACTGAGTTATTAAGATTACTCGAAAAATGAGTTAATACTACCATTTTAGCAGTTTAAATCTGCATAATATAAAAAACATATTCTGAATTATGAGCAATAAAATTTTACCCTTTTCAAACATAATTCAGAACTTTCATTTCTACTAGTTAGAAATGAATTATTTGACGAAAATTCAAGTGATTTTGTAACATACTCATCCTCTAACTTACCGAAATCAAATCCTTCAGATTTCTGAGTTGTATGTCCAATTAATTTAACAATGGCTTGGTTTAAGCAAGAAAAATAGTTTAATTTTGTATTTGTTTACAACTTGGAATGTTATTGTTTATCAATATGAATATTTTTTCCAAGACTCATTTTTGAACTGGATTTTATTCCTTATTCCTAAAAGATCATTGGTTTTTATATTTTTTTTATAATTAATTATGTTTTAGGTTCAACAATCAAAAAGAAATTCTTCAACTGATTAATTTCAATCTGATAACTCTTATAACCTTTCCCATTCTCATATAATTCAATTTTGTCAGGAATAAAATAGACCGTAATATAACGAATATCATCTCTGCTAAGTTCCATATCAAAGTAACGACGATAACGATATTTTTCCATTTTCTCTTTTGAGATATACAAAATAACATCACAGTCATTAATTTTATCGTAAAAGGTCATACGAAAACCTAGTCCATAACGCTTAAAATCAGGTTTGACACCACCATACATAACACCAAAATGCTCAGTATTCCAAGCATAATTAAAACGTTTAAAATAGTTACATAATTTTAATTTTCCTATTCCTACAACATTAAGTTTTAATTGTTCGAATTCTTTTTTGGGTAACTTATTCTTTGCTTCCCTCCAAGTCTCAATTAAACGACTAAGTTGGTTAGTTCTTCTACAACCTGATTTTGAGGATTCATTTTTTGTATTATTGTTCAAAATAGTATTTTGTTGTTCGGGAAATCGAGGAGTTGATGAAATGAAAGAATCTTCATTTTTTATATCATCAGAATCTTCCGTTGGGTCAAAAACATCAATCAGGTCAGATAACTTTTGACGAATTTGCCTTAATTTAGCTTCTTCCTCTGTTTCATTAGGTAGTCGACCTTGTTGATTTTCTTTTAAAGTATCAATAACCCAAGCACAATTAGGTAAGTGTTCATCTTGTTTGCGAAAATGCGGGATCTTATATTTTTTAGATTCTTCTGCACTATAGTGATAGTTAACCCCAATAACTCTAACCTTATTAGCAAAGCAATCAGGACTTGAACAATAGAAATGATACCTTGATGGATGATCTTCAGATAAATATTCAAGCCGAGCTTGATCAATTGACACTTCATGTCCAAGTTGAACACAATATGCCGAAAGAATTCTTATTTTCATATTTTTCCACTCTATAATACTTACGTTCTAAACACTTCTCTAACATGCCATTCAATAAATCTGTCATGTAAATAATCATTTTTCATTCGAGGTAGTAAGATGTTTTTGCCGTCGAAATCCCAAAATAGTTTTTCAACTATGTGGTTTCCATTTACCCCACTTGATACTTTGATTTTTAGATTACAATCAAGCCCGATAGCGCCCATATCGAAGGCGGAATGATGTAGTGAACATAGTGCTAAGCCATTATTTACAATGCGTGGTCCGCCGTGTTGTTTCCATTTTACGTGAGCAGCTTCAAGACCAATTGATACTGAGTCATGCCTTAAATCGTAACCACAGATGGCACATTGATAGTTGTATGCACGTAATACGATTTGTCTGAATTTAGGATCTCGGTATTTATTGGTCTCTGTTAGATTGAAGCCAAATCGATTAAGTAAGTTTTCTTGCACACTTTCTGTAAAATGCTGACTTAAAATTTGTTCGGCTAATTGATCAATAATGGAAGGATTTGTTTTTATCAGTCGATACGTTTGTTCATCAAAACCACCGAGTACTTGGTGTGAAGCAAGGGTTTTGCTAGTTGGTTCTTTACTTGTCGAAATTGGATTAGTGCAGTTTTCAAAATTAATGAGTTGCCAAAACCCATCATTTTTCAAACGCCAAAAAGGCATATTGGGATAATAGTGTTTACGCTGAGGACCAAATCGGGCGAGTAAATCATGTAAAGGTTTTTCAATTTCTTTTTCATAATCAAACAAGCGATCATGACCTTGCTTATATTGTGCTAATACATAAAGTAATAATAAAGGTTTATGTGGAGCACGCTGATCGCCTTTTTTCCAGATAGTGATATTAGTAATTTTTTGTTGTAATTGTTTAATATCCATTAACACAGAAGAAATAAATGTAATAAGTGAGAAAATATTATAAATATCGTATTATTTTTGTGATCTGCCTCACAAAATTTTGAGTTAGTGTGAAAAAAATATTAATCATAAATGGTAGCGCTCAAGCAATTCTCTATAACCCTTGCAAATAAAGGCTTTAAAGCTATTTTATGGATACACGCCATTATCGAACCAAATGTATCCGGGTTTGTATCCGATTTTCCGCTTGATTTGAGGTAATTTCAGTTGAATTCGGTTGAGTAGTGAAACAAGGTGAAAGGCTTATTTGAAAAGGCTTTAGGCATAAAAAAACCTGCTAGAAGCAGGTCTTAAAATTTGGTGATTGGTGCCCGGACGCGGAATCGAACCACGGACACGGGGATTTTCAATCCCCTGCTCTACCGACTGAGCTATCCGGGCAACAATGGAGGTGTATTAAACACGATTCGCGATTATCCGTCAATCCCTTTTGTAAGATATTTTGAAAAATATATGCTGTTTGGTTGAAATTTAACTAGTCACCACTATATTAGTCACTAATTATGACGTAATATCGCTCTATAATTTAGAGGAATTTTTGTATGCGAGTTTTTGGTTTTATTATACTTTTTATTTATGCTTATTTGGAACTGAGTCTGTTCATAAAAGTTGCAGATTCAATAGGTGTTTTTCTTGCTCTAATCGCCATTATTGCTAGTTCGGTTATTGGACTTTATTTAATTACAAAGCAAGGTTTAAAAAACTTGAGTATTATGCAACAAAAAATTGCTAATCGACAAAGCCCTAAAGATGAAATTATTAAGAGTGTGTCTTTACTTTTTTCGGGCTTTTTATTACTGATTCCTGGCTTTTTAACAGATATACTTGGCGCGATTTTGTTAATCCCTCGTGTTCAAGAGTATATTGTCCGATTTATTGTTGGGAAATTGCCTTTTAAAGTACGTTCATTCTCGTCAAGTAGCAATGTGCAAATTAATGATGTTATAGAAGGGGAATTTGAGCGTAAGAATGATGAATAATTAATCAATTAAAAATTTTTTAATTTTATTCTCTTGAAGATTTTAAAATAACCCCCATGTAATGTGCACTATATCATATACATCATAATTTTATGATTTATTGTTAATAATTATTTAAGTGAAAATTAGTGCTAGGAGATAACTAATGAAAATTCGTCCATTGCATGATCGTGTGATCATCAAACGTAAAGAAGTAGAATCAAAATCAGCTGGCGGTATTGTGTTAACTGGTTCAGCTGCTGGTAAATCAACACGTGGTGAAGTTTTAGCTGTTGGTAATGGTCGCATTTTAGAAAATGGTCAAGTTCAGCCACTAGATGTTAAAGTTGGTGATATCGTAATCTTTAATGAAGGATATGGCGTTAAAACCGAAAAAATCGATAATGAAGAAGTGCTTATCCTATCAGAAACTGATATTTTAGCCATTGTTGAAGCATAATTGGCAGATAATTTAACTTATATACAGAATTTAGGAGATATACGAAGATGGCAGCTAAAGATGTAAAATTTGGAAATGACGCTCGCGTTAAAATGCTTAAAGGCGTTAATGTATTAGCTGATGCAGTTAAAGTAACGCTAGGTCCAAAAGGGCGTAATGTAGTTTTAGATAAATCTTTTGGTGCACCAACTATTACTAAAGATGGTGTTTCAGTTGCTCGTGAAATCGAATTAGAAGATAAATTCGAAAACATGGGTGCGCAAATGGTTAAAGAAGTTGCTTCAAAAGCAAACGATGCAGCTGGTGACGGTACCACTACTGCAACTGTACTTGCTCAAGCTATTGTTAACGAAGGTTTAAAAGCCGTTGCTGCTGGTATGAATCCAATGGATTTAAAACGTGGTATTGATAAAGCAGTTGTTGCAGCAGTTGAAGAGCTTAAAAAATTATCTTCACCATGTGCTGATTCTAAAGCGATTGCCCAAGTTGGTACTATTTCAGCAAACTCTGATGAAACTGTTGGTACTTTAATTGCTCAAGCAATGGAAAAAGTTGGTAAAGAAGGTGTTATCACTGTTGAAGATGGTACTGGTTTACAAGACGAGCTTGATGTTGTTGAAGGTATGCAGTTTGACCGTGGTTATTTATCACCATATTTCATCAACAAACCAGAAACTGCGACTGTTGAATTAGATAGCCCGTATATTTTATTAGCAGATAAAAAAATCTCTAATATCCGTGAATTATTACCAGTATTAGAAGCCGTTGCTAAAGCAGGTAAATCACTATTAATTATCGCTGAAGATGTAGAAGGCGAAGCATTAGCAACGTTAGTTGTCAATACTATGCGTGGTATCGTTAAAGTTGCAGCGGTTAAAGCACCTGGTTTTGGTGATCGTCGTAAAGCTATGTTACAAGATATTGCAATCTTAACTGCTGGTACTGTGATTTCAGAAGAAATTGGTTTAGAACTTGAAAAAGCAACACTTGAAGATTTAGGTCAAGCAAAACGTGTGGTTATCAATAAAGATAACACCACTATCATCGACGGTGTTGGTGAAGAATCATTAATTAATGCACGTGTTGAACAAATTCGTAAACAAATCGAAGAATCAACTTCTGATTACGATAAAGAAAAACTTCAAGAACGTGTAGCTAAATTAGCTGGCGGTGTTGCAGTAATTAAAGTTGGTGCGGCAACTGAAGTTGAAATGAAAGAGAAAAAAGCACGAGTAGAAGATGCATTACATGCAACTCGCGCAGCGGTTGAAGAAGGTGTTGTTGCTGGTGGTGGTGTTGCGTTAGTTCGTGCAGCAGCTGCAATTTTAGACCTTAAAGGTGCAAACGAAGATCAAAACGTTGGTATTAAAGTTGCTCTTCGTGCAATGGAAGCGCCATTACGTCAAATCGTTACTAACTGCGGTGAAGAAGCTTCTGTTGTGGTTAATGCGGTTAAAGGCGGTGAAGGTAACTATGGTTACAATGCCTCAACTGAAGAGTATGGCGACATGATTGCTATGGGTATTTTAGATCCAACTAAAGTAACTCGTAGCGCATTGCAATATGCTGCATCAGTAGCTGGTCTTATGATCACAACTGAATGTATGGTTACTGATTTACCTAAAGATGATAAAGCTGATTTAGGTGCTGCTGGTGGTATGGGCGGCATGGGAGGAATGGGCGGAATGATGTAATTCTCCTATTTATTCAATAAAAATAAAAAACCACTCAAATATGTGAGTGGTTTTTTTATCTAAAGTGAATATTAGCTTATTAAATGTTGGTAAAGTGTTATTGAACCAATAATAATTAGAACAATGCCACCAATAAATGATGCTTGTTTGCCAATTAAACAGCCGAGTTTTTTCCCTAATAACAATCCTAGTGTAACCATAATACAGGTTGCTAATCCAATCATTGTAGATGCAAGATAAATGTTGACACTGGCAAGCGCTAATCCGATGCCAACTGCAAATGCATCGATGCTGGTCGAAACTGCTGTAAGAATCAATATTAAAAATGATTTTTTTGTTGAGGAACAGGGTTTTTGATCGTCATTTTCATCGTTTTCTTCTTTAAAACTATGATAAATCATGTTAATACCTAAAAATAACATGACGGTGAAAACAATCCAGTGATCCCATTTTTCAATATATTGAAGTGCAATATAACCAATTAACCAGCCTAATATCGGGGTAATGGCTTCAACAAAACCAAATAATATCCCCACTTTCAATGCCCCTAGAAATGGTGTCGATTTGAGTGAGACGCCTCGACAAATCGCTACCGCGAAGGCATCAGTAGACATGGCTAATGCTAATAATAAAATAGCCAAAAAACTCATGATATTTACTCTTGCTTCTAATGAATGATATTTCTTTTAATTTTTATAGTTTATTTTTTTAATATTAAAAAAAGATAGTTAGCTATCTTTTTATCGCCTTTATTTTTATAAAGTTCTGCCGTTTTTATCACGTTGTTTCGACGGCTTGAATCATATGCGAAAAGTTGTTTAAACATAAGATCTGCGGTTTTCTTATCGCCATTTTGGATAGCACAATAACCATATTGCTCGTAGGCATCCGCCTTCCATCGATGGCGATCGAGTTCTAAACTTTTACTAAATTGTTCTTTGGCTTCTTGATAACGATTTCTGCCACATAAAAAGGAGCCGTAGTGAATATGAAATAGGCCATTACCTGGTTGCATTAAGGTGATACGTTTATAAATCATTTCCGCTTCATTATATTCACCAACATGTTGGTCAAACATTGCCATTGCTAGCATCACCTGTGGATTTTTAGGTGAATATTGAGCAGCTAATTTTAGATTGTAATGTGCGGCTTTGACATTATCCTCAGATTCATTGGCTTTAGCTAAATAGCCTAACCCCAACCGCATTCTTGCTAATGCCGCGGCTTCAGGATCAAATTCTTCTCGGGCACTCGTCTGGCAACCTGCTAGCATGAGTATGATTAAACCGCTTAATGCTATTAATGCACCTTTCATGCATCACTCCTTCACTATTTTATGCTGTTTGTTGAATAAGATTCTGCTTTTTGTACAGTGTTCGTTTAGTACGATCAACGACTTCCCCCGCCAGTTGGCCACAGGCTGCATCAATATCGTCACCACGAGTCTTACGAACAATTACCGTAAATCCATAGCCCATTAATGTTTTCATAAACCGATCAATTCGGGTATTTGAACAACGAGAATAAGGTGCTCCAGGGAAAGGGTTCCATGGAATTAAATTGATTTTACTTGGTACATTTTTCAGGAATTTAGCTAGTTCATGGGCATGTTCGACACTATCATTGATTTGGTTGAGTAATACATATTCGATGGTCACTTTACCATGATTAGCATTCGAGGTTGAAAGATAACGTAAAATTGAATCACGTAACATTGCCATATTATATTTTTGGTTAATTGGCATAATCTCACTACGAATTTCATCATTTGGTGCATGTAATGAAATAGCTAATGCTACATCAATCATGCCAGCTAATTTATCTAAAGCGGGTACGACACCAGAAGTAGAAAGCGTCACGCGTCTTTTGGATAAACCATAACCAAAATCATCTAGCATAATTTCCATTGCTGGTGCGACATTGGATAAATTAAGTAAAGGTTCACCCATTCCCATCATAACAACGTTAGTGATAGGTCGATCGGCTAATTTACCTGTTACACCAATGGCATTTGATGCGCGCCAAACTTGGCCAATAATTTCAGAAACGGTTAAATTGCGATTGAAACCTTGTTGAGCGGTTGAACAGAATTTGCATTCTAAAGCACAGCCTACTTGTGATGACACACATAAAGTTGCGCGATCACGTTCAGGAATATAGACCGATTCAATCATCTGGTTATTACCAACATCTAATGCCCATTTTATTGTGCCATCAGATGAACGTTGCTCTATTGCAATTTCAGGAGCTTTAATTTCAGCTAATTTTTTTAATTGTTCACGTAATTTTTTGTTGATGTCGGTCATCAGATCAAAATCATCTATCCCAAAATGATAGATCCACTTCATTACCTGATCCGCTCTAAATGGTTTTTCACCTAATGAAATAAAAAACTCTCTTAACTGTTGTCTTGTGAAGTTAAGTAAGTTAATTTTTTCATTAGTTGTGGTGTTTTGATTAGTTGTCACATCTGAACAATTGTCAGACGATTTAGGTGTAGCTGGTGTTAACATATGGCCTCGTTTTTACACATTATGGCTATTTCAATTTTTAGGGAAAGGATTATACTGGTTTTCACCCTGTCTGGCTAATATAATATTAATTAGAATCTAAATGATGAAAAATATAATAACATTGAAAACAGTTACTCATTTTAGCTCAACTTTAACTTTACTCTTATGTTCAACATTTGCTATGGCACAATCTATTCCATTAAATAAACTAACTGGGCAATTTGATGAAAAAAAAGATAGCGATTATATTGCTCTTGACTCAACAATATTACCCGTAAACAAAAAAGGTATGTATTTACAGAAGGAGCCAACTGAGCAGTTGATTAAGGCTTATAATGATTTTAAAAAATCTCATCCTGATATTCCTTTTATTGTAGTGAGTGCTACGCGTAATTACACCTATCAAAATGGTATTTGGCAACGTAAGTGGGATGCATTATTACCTAAGTTGAATAATCCACAAAAAATTGCCGAACAAATTTTAAAATTATCTTCAATGCCGGGTACATCAAGACACCATTGGGGAACAGATATTGATATTACTAGTGTATCGTCTGAATATTTTAAAAATGATAAACAGGGAATTATTTTGTATCAATGGCTTCGTGAAAATTTACCGAAATATGGTTTTTGCCAACCGTTTAGTGAAGGGCGAGACGGCGGATATTTGCCCGAAGAATGGCACTGGTCGTATAAACCAATTGCTAAACAATATATAGCTCAATACAAGACAATACTTGAAACCAATCCACAAACGATTTTACAAAATTTGAATTTTACTGGCTATGATAAAATTACCCTAGAAAACCTTGTAAAAGAGTATGTATTAACTGTTAATTCAGAGTGTTATTAGTGTTTTCGCCAATAAGGTAGTTTTATTGTTACCACTAAACCACCACCATCGCGATTATTAGCTTGTATAGTACCGTTATGCATAATAACGGTCTTTCTGGCAATCGCTAAACCTAAGCCGTAGCCTTTACCTAATTGTGCCGATTGAATACGGACAAAAGGCTCAAAAATACTTGATAATTTGCTTGAATCTACACCTGGACCGCGATCTTTGACTTCTATTTGTAAATATTTTCCTGCTTCTTTTAATGATACTTCAACGGTTTGACCTGCTTTAGAGAAGCGGATAGCGTTACGAATAATATTCTCAATCGCTCGTCGTATCTGTTCCGAATTACCTTTAACAATAGAATGATTGATAGATGATAAATTAAATTCTACTTCTATAGATTGGTGATTGGCTTCATAGTTAGCATCATTAACCACGACACCAATTAACTCTTTTAAATCGAAATATTCATCGGTTCGATTATTCATTTCGGCGCGTGAATAATTCAATATTTCACCAATTAGTTGGTCTAATCGCTCTGACTCTAATTCAATTCTAGCTAACGAAGTATCGATGTTTTGTTTATTTTGTTGTGCAAGGCCGATTGCCAGTTGTAAGCGTGCCAGAGGGGTTCTCAGTTCATGGGAAACATCATGAAGTAGCGCTTGACGATCAGATATTAAGATGTTGAGTTGCTCAACCATCATATCAAAATCTTTACCTAATTCACTCAGTTCATCACGACGAGGTTTTAATTTTTTAAATAACCGAACCGACAGATCGCCTTGCGAGACGCGGAAAAATCCTTCTCTTAGTAACTTCATCGGTCTGGTTAAGTTCCAGGCTAAAAATAGACTGAACACTAAGCCAACACAGATCCCCATTAGTACAATGGGTGTTGGCATAGTAAACAGGGTTTTTTTAGTGTTGTTGCTGTGATCGGTTTTATCATCTTTAAATGATACCGAGTAAAGCGTACCATCTGGTGCAACTGCCATTCTTTGGTAGATATAAGTGGTCGGTTCAAGTTCATCGGTAATGATATTGACTTGATCATTTTGCGGAGAGACCAATTTTATCGACAATAAAACTCGCTCACGTTCGGGTAGATGGGCGATAAAATTGAGTGTCTCATCTTCACCGGCAACATGTAATAATTGTGCAATCATATCCACTTTGGTCGGCATATGATTTAAGAATCGTTGATTTTTATTCTCTAGATAATAAGAGAAGGCAATCCAAGTTAATTGGAAGGTAAGATAAAAGATTACCCAAAATATAATCAGTATTTTCCAAAATAATCGACGATTCATATTAGACCCATTGAATGGTTACCGAATACGGTAACCAACAGCTCTTATCGTTTCAATGGTTACATCATTTTGTGCAACTTGATGTAATTTTTGGCGAATATTGCTAATATGAACGTCAACACTCCGATCATATAGCTCACGTGCTCGGCCAAGACCTATTTCAGATAATTCTTCTTTAGTGACCACTCGTTCGCTATGTTTAACCAGTAGAACTAACAAGTTAAACTCGGTAGAAGTTAAATCAATAGGTTGACCATTCCAAGTACATAGTCGTTGTGGAATATCCAAGGTTAAACCATTGAAATGATATTTTTTATCATCAACTAGTTCAACCGAACGTTCATCGAAACGACGTAAAACCGCTCGCAATCTTGCTAATAATTCACGTGGATAACATGGTTTTGGTATGTAATCATCAGCGCCTAATTCTAACCCCAATACACGATCAATATTGTCACCTTTGGCAGTTAGCATAATAACTGGCATATTACATTGTTGACGAATGCTTTTAAGGACATCAATGCCATTAATATCAGGTAACATTACATCTAAAATTGCTGCACGATATTTACCTGACAGCGCTTCATCAATACCATCTTTACCCAAGTAAACACTTTTAATATTAAAACCTTCATTGGTTAAATATTCGCTAAGCATTTGTGATAATTCTACATCATCATCAATTAATAAAATATTTATCATATCTCGCCATTATTATTTAATTTTAGATAGTTACATTATTGCAATAATAAAAAAAAAGTCAGGTGGATTTACTAAAATATTACATATTTTGAACTATTCCTGATTAATTTATTTACTATGCAACCAAGTATAGAAATTTCAGATTTACTCTATTTTTATAGTGTGTATTTCAATCAAAAAACGATTAAATAAGGACCTGTTAGTAGTGATGTAATCTATTAATAAAATCAGTGTTTCATTAATATTTTTTACTTAACTTGATATTCAATATGTGAGCGGTACATTCTGTTTTCAAGTTAAATAGAATAAAATAGTTGCTTTATTTATTGATTGAACGTTTCACTATCTATTGTTAGCTATATGGAGATAAAAAATGGAACAACAAGTAATGTGGCAACAATTAATTAAATTGGTGAAACATGAGGTTTTACCCGCTCTTGGTTGTACTGAGCCTATCTCGCTTGCTTTAGCGGCGGCTATTGCTACTAAATATATTAATAAAAACAATATTAATCGTATTGATGCTTATGTTTCGCCAAATCTAATGAAAAATGGCATGGGGGTTACTGTTCCTGGTACAGGTATGGTGGGATTACCTATTGCAGCAGCGATTGGCGCCATCGGTAGTGATGCTGAGGCTGGTCTTGAAGTATTAAAAAACATCTCACCCAAACAAATTAATCAGGCCAAAACGCTACTTAGCGAACATAAAGTGAATGTGCAGATTGCTGATAATAATACCGCTATTTATTCTCAAGCCAATATTTATACAAATACCGATCATGTTAGTGTATGTATTGAAAACTCACACACTAACGTAATTTCAATCGAAAAAAATGGCAAAATTATTTTTAAAACCGATAAGAAAAAGCCAAATGAGTCTAATGACAAATCGATCATAAACCATATGTCAGTCAAACAGATATATGAGTTTGCAACTCAAGCTAATTTTGATGATATCGAATTTATATTACACTCTGCAGAATTAAATGATGCGTTATCTCAAGAAGGATTAAGACGAGAATATGGTCTAAGTATAGCTGCAACATTGCATGAACAAACAAAAACGGGATTGTTGGCTGATGATCTGTTATCTAAAGTGATTATTCGCACCACTGCTGCATCAGATGCTCGAATGGGTGGGGCGACATTGCCGGCTATGAGCAATTCGGGTTCTGGCAATCAGGGTATTACTGCAACTATGCCAGTCGTAGTGGTTGCAGATTATTTAGATTCTACCCCAGAGCAATTAGCAAGAGCATTAATTTTATCTCATACCATTGCGATTTATATACATAGCAAATTTCCACCTTTGTCGGCACTTTGTGCTGCATCAACCGCCGCAATGGGATCAGCTGCGGGTATGGCATGGTTGCTTAGTAAAGGTCAATATGAGCCGGTGGATATGGCAATATGTAATATGGTTGGTGACTTGTCTGGAATAATATGTGATGGGGCCTCAAATAGTTGTGCAATGAAAGTTTCAACATCGGTTTCATCAGGATTTAAAGCGGTATTGATGGCTGTAAATCGAATCCGAGTTAATGAAGGTATTGTCTGTGATAGTGTTGAAACAACCATTAATAATCTGGGAGCGATTGTCAGTAATAGCATGAAAGTAACGGATACTCAGATAATTGATATTATGTCGCATAAAGCCTAATTTTTTCCAAAATGGTAAAAGATTAGGTCTTTAGCGCTTTTAATATAATCAATTAGTATTTTTTTTCAAAAATATGCTGGACAATATTATTTTTTATGCGTAATATTTCGTCCTGCATCTATGGTGGCTATAGCTCAGTTGGTAGAGCCCTGGATTGTGATTCCAGTTGTCGTGGGTTCGAATCCCATTAGCCACCCCATTTTGTATCATATATGAAGCAACTCTAACGGCGAGTAGCGCAGCTTGGTAGCGCAACTGGTTTGGGACCAGTGGGTCGGAGGTTCGAATCCTCTCTCGCCGACCAATTTTATGTAAAAAAGCCTATTCAAACGAATAGGCTTTTTTATTATCATAAATATATTCTTGATTCTAACCAACAAGAGGGTCGAGTATTACGAGACAGCGTTGCTTTAGCAACGACCCATAGAGCAAGCATGAAATGCAAGTCAATCCTCGTTCACATAACGAATATACCCGAAGACCCTAATGTAAAATGGTGCGAAACGGGTAATATGGCAAGATATACACAGTCTTCGTTTAACTGGTATACCGTTATCGAAAAACAAGCATGATCAGTATGTATTTGCGGAGTTAACCTTGGCACTCCCGTTATATCACCCAATATAACATCACATTATATAAAATTATTTAATTTTGCCTGCGTTAGAATAGTCATCGCGTTGTAATTCCTTATTTGATGGAGTAAGCTGCCATGAAAGCGATTGCTGTTGACGTTGCCACAATTGAGCGTAAAGGCCATTTTGGCGAAGCAGGGTGTCATGATCCCCTTGTTCCAGCAAACATCCAGCGTGCATAACCAGTATTTTCTGCGCTTTTTGTATTGTGTTTAAACGATGAGCAACAACTACAACAGTACAATGCTGAGATAAATTTTCTAATACGCGATGTATTGCCAGTTCTGTGGACGCATCAACACTGGCAGTTGCTTCATCCAATAATATGATAGGGGCTTTTTTTAATAATGCTCTGGCAATTGAAAGTCGTTGACGTTCTCCTCCTGATAATGAGTAACCGTTATCACCAAGAATTGTTTGATAACCGTCGGGCAACTGTTGAATAAATTCATCAGCTTGAGCTAATTTAGCGGCCTGAATCACTTCCTCAGTTGTTGCGGTCTGATTACCCATCAAAATGTTGTCAAATACTGATGCAGAAAACAAAACCACATCTTGAAATACCATAGCAATATTGCGATGTAAGATCTCACTAGAAATTATCTTAGTATCATGTTCACCCCAAAGAATCTGACCGGAGTCTGGTATCCACATTTGACCAATCAGCTGCAACAAAGTACTTTTACCTGAACCACTTGGACCAACAATAGCCGTTATCGCATTACTCTGAATGTGACAGTGAATATTTTGTAAGGCCGGACAGGATTGCTCAGGATAGGTAAAACTGACCTGTTGCACCGTAATTTCATTGGAGCTAGGAATGATAGAGGTGTTCCCATCATTATATGTGGCAACCGGTGTTTCACTCATTAGTTCTTTGATACGTTCCATAGCACGTGAGCTAAATCGAAGTTTTATTAACCCATCGCCAAGTGTTTGTAATTGACGATAGACAATGAGTGAGAAAAAATTGAGCAAGATAAAGTGCTGAATATCTAAACGTTCCTGAAACAATAGATATCCGCCTGATACAAGTAATAATATAAAACTGAACTCACTGACAAAACCAAACAGCGCGACTAACGCAGCGGGTTTAGTTTCCAGCAGCAGATGTGCTTGATATTGTTGAAACAACGTATTAGAAAGGCGCTTCCAAGCTGTACCAAACTGGCCAAAGCTGCGAATAACGCTAATGCCCTGTATATAATCATATATCTCTGCTTGTGCATCACTGGCAGTATCCAACATTTTCTCATCATAACGATTAATGACACGCTGAGTTAATGTCATAACCCAAAAGGAAAAGGGAATGGATATAATGACCAGCAAAGCTAAAAAAATATCAATCCAGCATAGAAGTGCCAATATTAATAACATTGAGACGATTGTGCTGGTAAAGATAGCTAAAAAATGCGTCCACAGCCCTTCAATTAGCTCAAGATCGGATGTTAAACGAACACTTAAATCACCTGTTCGTTTTGCTGAAAACCAACCTAGTGGTAAAGCATGTAGATGGTTAATCACTTGAATTCTAGCTTCAGCCATCATGGCATAAGTACCACCAAAAACGTAGCTTAATGCCAAATTACTTAAATAAATTCGCCCCAGCAAGCAAGACAATAAACCGACCGCGCTTAGTAGGATCATCTGTAACGAAATAGTTGTATTGAAAACGGACACGATAAGTTGTGCAACAATGTAATAACTTACTGTCAATAAGCAACCATCAAGTGCCGCCAGAGATAATCCTTTTGTTAACCGAGGATCTTGATAACCCGCCAACCGATAACCGTCACGAATAAGTTTAATGATCATCTATTTTCTCTCCACCCAATCCGGCATCTTGCCAGAGTTGACAATAACAGGGACAATTCAGAAGCAATTCGTCGTGGCGTCCTTGACCTACCACTTTTCCTTGATCGACAACGATTATTTGATCTGCATGAATAATCGTTTTGAGGCGATGTGCAATCATTAGGATACTTCGTCCATTACAAAGACGGGAGATAGCTTGCTGAATAAA
Organism: Gilliamella sp. LMG 34361; assembly: GCF_984569075.1. Taxonomy (NCBI): domain Bacteria; kingdom Pseudomonadati; phylum Pseudomonadota; class Gammaproteobacteria; order Orbales; family Orbaceae; genus Gilliamella; species Gilliamella sp. LMG 34361. The sequence goes on from NZ_OZ474903.1 coordinate 430,484, forward strand.
CCACTCGTTCTCACTATCTGCATAAGCCGTTGCTTCATCCAGAATTAAAAGAGGAGCATCTCTTAATAACGTTCTAGCAATGGAAAGACGTTGGCGTTCGCCTCCCGATAAGCGAGCGCCATTTTCACCAATTTGGGTGTCATATCCTTGTGGTAGAGAGAGAATAAATTCATGAGCACAGGCTGCCTGTGTTGCTGCAATAACCTGCTCAATATTGGCATCCGGTCGGCCGAGTAATAAATTTTCCATAACTGTACCATTAAAAAGGTATACATTCTGAGATACCATTGATATCTGTTTGAACAACTCTTCTAAAGGCCAATGTTGGATATTGAGCCCTCCCAAGGTAATTTCACCGTGATCACAATCCAGTAATCGTGTTGCTAAACGTGCAATCGTTGTTTTCCCCGCGCCACTGGGTCCAACAATAGCTGTTAATCCATGTGGCAAAGTATTAAAGGTTACTTCTTGAAGGCCTGACTTTTGATGATCGTAATGGTAAGAAACGTGAGAGAACGACAGCACAAGATTTCCCGTTGGTAAACTCGCTTTATCAATCACATGAGGTACCGTTATCTGTGAGGCATTAACTATCTGGTTAAGACGATCTAACGAACCCTGTCGTTGGGCTTGCTCCGTTAATGCAAATACAAGGCGTAAAAAGGGCTGAAGTATCACAGGGGCGACTAATAAACACAGTAACCAATTAACTGGCGCTAAATCACCTTGATAACAGCGCCAAGCTCCAATAGGAGCCACTAGAACTAAATTGCTTGAAAGTAAACAATTGAAACAATTCCAGCCAAACATATTCTTTTTACAATAGTTTTCTACCCAAGGAGCTACATCACGAATTGTCTGACTGAGTTGACGAAACGAATCAGATCTCAATCCAAAGCTTTTAATCACTGCAATACCTCGGATATATTCACTCACCTTTTGGGCTATATTGATCTGTAATTCTCCCCACTGACGTGCTTGTTCAGCACTACGTCGCATAGATAACCACTGACACCAAATCGCCACTGGCAATAATAAGATCGCAATAAACGCCATCGGCGTATCGACATAAAGTAACAATGATAATCCGACGATCGGTAGAGTAAGAGCTGAAGCCACATCAGGTAAAAAATGAGCCAGAAAACCTTCTAATGCGGCGATATCATCATTGATTACTTTACGTAAATCACTTGCTGTATGAGTGCTGAAAAACGATAAGGGAGCTAATCCTAGCTTTTGGGTTAAATGCAACTTTAAATGATAAGCTAGCTTTAATGCGCCATGATGAGCACTAACATGGCTAATCACAATTAATCCCCAGCGAAGCAACATGGCAATGAATGCCACTGCCAAGCATGAATAGATAAGTTCAAGAGACAATGTGGCAACAGTCAGTTCTTCTACCATGAGGTAAAGTATCCAAATGGGTACTAGCGTCATAATGGTTGAGATGATTGCTGTTAGTATTGATATCCAAAAAGCCTTACCCATTAACTTTACTAATAGAATAAAACGAAGTGGTTCAGAAATGTTCATAACCTTCCTCGAACTTATCTAAGCTAAACTTAAAATAAGTCAACTTTTATGTTAACGCCTGCAGTTAATCCTTCGTTGAATTGCGCAAAAGCACTATTACCACGAGCGTAACCATATGTGCGGTATCGTTTATCAAAAATATTGTTGATATAACCGGACACCGTAATTCGTTCACTCGTTTGCCAACCCAGACTAATATCAGTTGTAGTATAACCACCTTGACGTAGTTGATTACTTCCATCAAAGTAAAGAGGGCCTGTCACATTCATAGCTATTCTAGGCATTATCGCGCCTATTGACGTTGCAACCATGCCATCTACACTAAACCCAGCGCCAAATTTAGGAATAAAAGGAACTCGATTATTAGCATAATCATCAGCAGTCACATTACTGGCAAACTTAGAGTGGGCGAGATTGCCATTTAGTGTTGCAACCCATCCGGTTGTAAAAAACCATTTTGCATCAGCTTCAATACCAAAGGCATTTGCACTACCCGCATTTTTTAATGTTTGAAAACCCATCGGACCTGAGTAAAGCTGCATATCCTTAGTATGGGTATAGTAGATGGCACTTTGAAGTTGGAAATCATCTATTTCATAGTGTGATCCAATCTCATAGTTAATCGATTTTTCAGCAACAAAAGGCTTTGCTTGAGAACTAGTTTGTGGCGTGATAGTAAAGCCGGCAGACTTATATCCTTGTGCGACGCGCGTATAGATACGCCATTCCGGTGTTAGAAGGTAGCCCACTGAAAACTGACCCAATACTTGATTATCGCTATTATTCCCAGCGGACCAAACGTTATTTTTACCAAAATGCGTCTTCGCTTTATCATGAGAAGCGCGTAAACCTGCTCCTAGATCAAATTGGGAAACATGCAAAGTTCCATCCATATAAGTGGCTAATGATTGCGAGGAGACGGAAGAATTTGTTGAACTGGATTTGCGACTTTGATCAATATCCAGTCGGTATAATCCCAATACACCATCCCATAAGCGGTTATCGCCTTGTGTTGCTGCGCGAATTTCCTGTGTATTTTGATTCCAATGCTCTGAGGATTGTGCTGAGAAAGGACCATAAGGAAAACGACGCTCATATTTCAGTCGTTGCCAGGCACTATTAGCCGTCAGTAACCAATCGCCGAAATCATAACTTCCACTTAGAGTTTGACTATGTGTATGACGATGCATACGTGGATCTAAACTCCCCGGAGACGTTAATAGTTTACGGCTGCGTGTATTTCTATAGTCTAAATACGTATCCTGTGTTGAGTGAGTGCTATCTTCAGTTGCACTAAAATTGATTTCCCAAGGTGCGGTTATCGGTGCCAACCTTAATTTAATATTACCCGTATTTTCATCGGAGCCCCCCAATCTTTTCGAACCAGTGGATGGGTTATTGAATGCACCTGGTTGTGATTGGCGCAATAATGTGACACTTCCATAAAATACATCCTCTACCAATGGACCACTGAGATTAAAATGGCTCTGGTAACCGTTTCGGCTAGCAATACCACCATCAATGTAACCACGAAATAGGTTATTAGGCTTTGCAGTGGTAATATTAACTATACCACCTTGTGCGCTGCGACCATAAAGAGTGGCTTGTGGACCTTTCATCATGGAGATATGATCTACATCGATCAAAGACTGGATTAAAGTAGTCGACAATTGTGGTACGCCATCAACATAAAATGTGATTGCCGGTGTATAAAAATCCTGAGCAGAAGAGATACCTCTTAGCGATATCGCAGGATAGAGCAAATTACCACTATTTTGTATATTCAAGCCGGGTAATACTCGAGAGAGTTTTTTAGTATCATCTACCCCCGCGGCTTCGAGTTTAGTCTTGGAAATAGTCTGAGTTGATACATTCAGTGAAGAGGCTGCATTATTAGATTGTTTACTTGCAGTTACAATAATAGTATCAAAGTCATTTTCTCGATCGCTTTGTTTAGATATTTGTTCTGCCAGTAATTCTTCATTATATAACAAAGCTAACACACTCAAATATATAAGTTTTCTTTTCATCAATTATTATCCACAGTTATTTTTTTGTACTAAAAATTCATTTTAAAATAGAAATTGGATAATGCTGGTGTACAAAATCTTCAAAAAAAGTATAATCAAGGATAATGATAATTATTATCATTTAACTATAATAAAGAGGTGCCTGATGAAAACCATTCACTATAGTAAAAACACCCCCAAACTGGCAATCAAAGATAAACAACTTACTGACAGTACTGAATGGTTTAATATAAAAGGGTTACTTAATGCTGGCTTCGTAGAAATGGCGCCGTTACAAGATATTCGAAATGATACTAAGGTAGATAAGCATTTATCACTGGTATTTATGCTCAATGGGGCAGTGCATCATCATATACGTGGTTCTCAATCAATTGTGTCTTATCAACCAAATGGGGTCTATCTTTCTTATTCACACGATACCATATATGGCACTGATTTTTTCCCTGCTAATTACTGCTATAACATCATATTGTTACAATTCCGTCCTGATGATCTATTAGAGATATTTAATGAGCGCTCACTAAATAGCTATCGTGCTAATATGCAATTTTCTTCACCAAATTTCTGTATTTGGCGATTAACACTTACCCCGGTGCTCAAAGATATAGCACAACGATTGCAAGCAGCCAGAAGATCTTCTGATGCTTTATCACAACTCAATATACAGAGATTAAGTCTTAACGCACTATGGTTAACATTAGAGCAATTAAAGTGCTCCTCATCAACAGATAGCGAACCGATGAGGAGCAACTTAACTGGTCGAGATCGCAAAAATGTAATTAATGCACAATTATTTATACACGAGCACTTTCAAACTCATTTAATTATAAAAGATATTGCCAGAGTTATTGGAGTAAGTGAATCTAAATTAAATAGAGACTTTAAAAAGATGTTTGATATTGGTATACACCGTTACATTATTAACTATCGTTTACAACAGGTGACAAAATTACTCAATGAAAGCACATTAACCATTAGTGACATAGCTATTCGATGCGGCTTTACCTGTGCCGGTCATCTTTCCAGACGATTTGTTGAGGTGTTTGGTACTACACCTCGTGCTTATCGTTGCAATTAATACAAAATCTATACTGCTTTTAGAATTGAGCTTCGATACAAAAAAATAAGTACGAATAAAGCACAGCCTAAAGTGAGATTAAAGAGTGTAACGTAACCCATATAATGAGCGACTATACCACCGATATAACCAGAACATCCGGCAGCAAGCGCTGCTCCGCATTGAAATAATGTAAAATCTAATCCTGCTTGCTTCAACGACGCTTGTGTGGTTAGGAACGAGTAAAGACAAACTAAGCCCACGGAAAAAGTGTAGTTAAAAAACAGATAGCTAACAATAAGCCATATTGGATTTATATTAGGCTGAAGACTTAATATGATAAAGCAGCTAATTGACAAGCATTTAAATAGGGTCGCCAATAAGAGTGCCCAGCGATAGCCTATAATCCGGATAAAGAGCATACCTGATAAAGTGCCTAGCATCCCACAAGCAGCACCGCCAAAACTGGTTACTTTGCCTAAATTCTCGAGAGAGAGTCCGGCGTCAATCGCAAAAGGAGATAGCATAGATGAAATTAAACGACCACTAATCTCAAAGAAAAAGACTAAAACGATCGCCTTTAGCATCATTGGTTGCTTTAGTGTTTTAATGAGAGATGGTCTCTGATAGCTTTTTTCTGTAACAGGAAGCTGATTGATACTCGGCGCTAATAACAAAGGTAGCAATAAAAAGAGTAGTAATGCACTATAAACAAGCAAGGAGGATTGCCATCCCCATTTATCATATAGATAGATTAACCCACCACCGCCTACTGCCATTCCTAAATAACCACATCCAATCCGTAATCCATTGCCGATACCGTATGATTTTGAATTTAAATTCTCAATCATATAAGCATCACAAGCAATCTCACTCGTGCAACAAACTAATGATAATAAAATTAATAATGAGATTAGTGTGATGAACATATTTTCATGTATGAATGATAAGCCAATTAATATCACCGCCAGCGCCACTTGTCCTGCAATGACAATTTGTTTGCTTCGAATTTTTCCTGATTCAGTGACTCTATAACGCTCAACGCCACCCGCCCAGATGACCCGAAGTGCCCAAGGAATCATAGCAAGTGACACTAAACCAATCGTGTCCAAATCAACCTGATGACTACGTAGCCAAGCCGGTATCGCTTGAAAGGCAATACCACCGATTAATGTTTGAACAAAATAAAACGAGCCAATTGCAAATATAATTTTCAAAAGAATTCCACCATTAAATATGAAAATACACACCAAAATACAAGGTATTTTTCATCGATTATTATCCACTGTTACTTTTCTTTTTGAGCCAAAAACTCATTCTAAAATAGAAATTGGATAATGCTGGTGTACAAAATCTTCAAAAAAAGTACAATCAAGTATAATGATAACTATTATCATTTACCTGTGATAAGCATTACTCTGTTTTTAGTCGATATTTTTATATGAATAGTAATGATTAAAATGATAAGGCCTTCCTGTGATGTGGGTAGCAATTATCAGATTAATCTGGCTCAGCAATATATTTCTTAAACAGCACATTAATAGTACTATATTAGAAAAGTTTTTTATCTTATTGATAGATTGTGACAAAATTACAGCCGATATGTTTCGACGCTCGTCCACTGTCATGCTTTAACGAACCCTTTGGTATATTCGATTGGCCTAAGGATTGCTGCCGTTTTCTATATTTTTTGGGGATTATCCTGAGACTTGAGCAAAGGTAAAAAAATCTTAGGGTCATTTTTACATCCATCTGGTTTGGTAAAGACTAAAATTTTGATTGGTTTGATGCCGTGTCTTCTCTTGATGCAAAGCAAGGTAAATTTACAGCTGACAGATTGCTAAGTCCATTTTGCCACAATGTGATTTAGCAATAACATTAACAGACGATTAGTTGGTAAGATGGCGGCGTTTTTAGTCAATCTGTGTACTAGTTGCAATGCAACAGGTTCGTTAACTGGCTAGCAAAATTCATATAAATCAATCAAGTCTTACATTAGTAGGTAATTTTATTCTCTCGACTAAAGAAAATATAGGCAATAACGGCAATAACACCGAAAACAAGAGAGATCAAAAACATGATATAGTAACTATTGTTTACTGAAATTAGTTGAGCTTGCGTCAGATAGATCAGTATTCCTGATAATACTCCCCCAAATGCGCCGCCAATCTGCTGTACAACACGCGTGATAGCACTTGTGTCCTTGATTTGATTTTTATCGCAAAATTCGAATGGAGAAGAGAGAACCGCAATCGTCGCAATACCCAACCCTGAACCTCGGATAATAAAACCAATAATTTCTGATAAGTTTCCGCCGATTTGAATTATCAATATACTTATGGCAGAGAATATTAATCCAATGCCAATAATTAAAAATGAATTTATCTCACTTAAACTTTGATAAATAAATTTTCTAGCTAGCCAAGCACCTACACCCTGTAAAGCAAGTAGCAAACCAATATACGTGATAGCAACATTATCATTTATAGCCTGGATTAAAGGAAAAAAAATCATGAAACCAAAAAAGATAAGCGACGTTAGAAATCCCACAATTATTGCTAGTGAATATTGAGCGCAACTAAAGGCACTTAAGTCGACCAGTTTAATAGCCGACCTACTATTAACAAGAAGCGAAACCATCATCAAGCCAATCCCTAAAATCAGCATAATAATATTAGACATATCAAAAAAATGACCAGAAGCGATATTTTTAATCGAGATAAAAAATAATATTAAAGCGATTAGGAATGTCATAAATACATAAATATTCATATTGTATTTAGACGTTTTATTATCAGGTACTGTCGTCCTACCAAAGAAAGCCGCCATAAGCACTAAGGGTACGTTGATAAAAAAGGCCATTCTCCAATTTAACTGTTCAGAGATAATCGCGCCAAAAATTGGTCCTAGTGCAGGAGCAAAGACTGATGGAATAGCAATTAATGCCATAATTGATTTTAGTCTTTGTTTACCAAAATAAGTCGCTATTATTGATTGAGTAATAGGAATTAAAATCCCCGCACCAAAACCTTGGACACCTCTAAATAAGAGCAAAGACACCAGATTATATGAGAAGCCAACCAATACGGAGCCAACAAGAAAAATGATAATTGAGTATAGCCATGCTTTTTTGAGTCCAAAATTCTCATGTATATAAGGAGATAGTAATATCCCCGTAGCACAGGCCAACATATATACAGTTACAGCCCATTGTATATAAGCATAAGAGGTATTAATGTCATTGGAAATTTCGGATAAAATAACATTAACAATGCTATTATCTAATAATGGCAACACGCTAGATAGCGTCATAGCAAACACTAACTTTTTTTCTGAGGCCGTCAGCTCAACAGTTTGACTCATGACAAACTCTCTCTAAACGATATTTAGTTGCACCGCGTGTATATATGCCATTAAAGATTGTTGGCATCACTTCTTTATAATTTATATATTTTCCTTTCATTCATCTATTACCTTCTCAAAACCAGACTATTAAACAATGAATAAATTTGCAAATTACTCATTAATTTGTATAACAAACGATTATTTAGCTCATTTACAACTTATCTATTTATTGCTAACTTGTTATCTTGAATTTAATTAAGAGGATTTTTAGGATAGCCAGTAGAATAGCGTTTTACTAGCCAATTTAAGCCACAAAATATCCCATCGGGGCCACATAAATGAATACGCCACTTATTTCTCCACAGCTCGCTTCCTCTGATAGTGAACCGATGATCATATCGACAGTCAGCCACTCGTCTCAAAGAGTGACTCAGCGTCATGGTCATTCGAGAGGGCAATTACTCGGCACATTACAGGGTTTAATTTCAATTGAAGCTGAAAGTTGTCAATGGATAGTACCTGCAACTCATGGTGTCTGGATACCACCAAATGCACAACATAGTCTTCTTGGAGCACATGGGCGATTCGAGCGATGGAGTATCTATATACAAAAAAACGCATGCATTGAACTACCTGTTAAACCATGCATTTTAGAGTTATCTGGCTTATTGCGCGAAGCAATTACCCGAACCATGTCATGGTATAATTTAAAATTGGAACCGGAACAGCAGCGATTAATTGCCGTGATCCTTGACGAGATTAGAACAATGCCTCAAGTTGAGCTAGCACTTTCAATGCCAAAAGATATGCGTCTGTTAAAAATCGCTTTAGCTTTGTCTGATAATCCTGGTGATGATAGAAATATTAATGACTGGGGCGTTTGGGCGGGTATTTCCCGACGCTCATTAACACGTCGATTTACCAATGAAACTGGGTTTAATTTCACGCAGTGGCGTCAAAAACTGCGTATGTTAAAAGCGTTAGAATTACTTGCTGCTGGAAAATCAACCACCGAAATATCTTTATATTTAGGTTATGACAATATTAGTAGATTTATTGCTATTTTCCGACGAAATTTCGGGGTAACACCGGGAAACTATCAAAAAGCCATGATAAACCGTCGCTCATAGCGAAACTTTACGAACTAAGATGATAAGAACCTTTCTGAGGTCTGCGATGAGTGCAGCGAGACTACTTTTTACTTTAGCAACGATCAGCAAGATGAATATAAGATGCCTGTTAATCGTCTCCCGCCGACTATGTTTATAAAAAGTCTGCTTATTGAGTGGAATTTTTTATTAATGCCATTATGTATTTGATACAAATCTCGCACCGCGAGACAAAGCAAATTTCTGACTATATTTACCTATCTATTTATTCTGATAATGATTGATTCACCCCCTAAAATCCCTACATTGGTATTTATTCTATTGATTTAATTAAGTTAATAATAAAAATTGTGATCTACACAACAGTTTTGGTACTTAAAATTGACAACATGTATCTTTTTGACTATTTTTTAACAATAGCTACGTTAATTTAACGTATATCTGTTTTATAAAAAAGTCCAACCATGGAGTATGATTTTTTGGAATATCGTGATATTGCTTCAAAAACTTATGTTGAAGAACAAATTAAAGCTAATCCGACTATTGCCAGTCAAAAATTGACAGAACGGGCACTAGCAGAACATTTTGGTGTAAGTCGTACAACAATAAGAAATGCTTTAAATGATTTAGCTATGGAAGGTCATGTATTCCAAGCTGAGACTGATGTCGAACAGCATAAAATTTTTGAGATTAACATGTTAAAAATGTCTTCTTTTAGTGAAGAAGTTAAAAAAGAAGATGATATTGACATTAATATAAAAGTTCTCAGTAATCAAATTATTAATATGCCGGCTGAACTAAGAGCCTTTTTTGGTTCAAGCGAAAAATTGATTAGAATTATTCGACAAAGGATATTAAACAAAACCCCGCTTTCCTACGAAATAACCTATTTATCATCTAATAAGTTCAAAGGTTTAGAGCAAGTCGATTTAAATAATGTCTCTCTTTATCAATTTTTAAAAGATCATTATCCAGTTAAACCTAGTCACGGTCGTGAAGAAATAACCTATGAGTTAGCAGCTGAAGATAAGGCTAAATATTTACAAGTTATTGATGGCACACCAATTTACAAAGTTTCTAGTAATAATTTTGATGATAATTTTCAACCATTTGAACATACCGAACAATATCTAGTAGGCAATCGATTTAAATATCATCTATCGGCTAAAAATATCTTCAATTACGGAGAAAAAAAATAGTGAAATTGTTTGAAAAAATAGCCGATCATTTAATCGAGAAAATTAACACCGGCCAATATGGTGTGGGTTCGGAATTACCTCCAGAAGTCCAATTACAGAAAGATTATGATGTTAGCCGAACAACTGTGCGTAAAGCCATTGATCTATTGGTAGAAAAAAATATGGTTGTTCGAAAGAAAGGTGTTGGTTTATTTGTTGCGCCAATGCTTTCTACGCAAAATATTTTAGAGATGACCGGTATTATTAAACCGGGTACTTATCAACATCACAAAAAAATTATCAAAGAAGCTTATTTAAGACAAGCGGGCTGTTATTACAGTCAATTACTGAAAATAAAATCATCAGAATTGATTTATTACATTAGTTTTTTAGAAATAGCAAAAAATAGTGTCGTGAAAGAAATTTTTATTTTACCACTTAACCATTTTCCTGATTTTCAAGTTTCAATAATAAAAGTGCTGTCAGCACTTGAAATCACCAATTCAGGTAAGAAAAAAGTCGATAAATTAGAACAAGATTTACAGCTTATTGTCGCCAATGCTGAATTAGCCAAGCAACTACGCTGCCAAATCAATGAACCATTATTTAAAGTGTCTAATCACTATTTTGATATAAATAGCGAACCGATTGCTATTGAATACAAATTCGCTAGTAATACTAAATATGTGGTGGATTTCACCTAGGAGGAAAAACCAATGATTAAATTATTACGTGTCGATCACCGCTTATTGCATGGTCAGGTTGTTGTTTCATGGTTTGATAATGTTGGCGCTAATACTATCTTAGTTGCCAACGATGCTGTTGCTAATGATGAGTTTCGTAAATCAGCGATTCGATTAGCTAAACCTGAAAATTCCAAACTGGTTATGAAGTCAATTGATGACAGTATTGGTGCTATTAATTCTGGTGTAACAGATAAATATCAGATGTTAATTGTGGTGGAATCGGTAGAAGATGCAGAAAAACTCATCCGCGGAACTCAGGGACAAATAACTAGTCTTAATTTAGGAGGAACTAAACCTCGTGAAGGAACCAAAAATTATTCTAAAACAATTAATTTGACCGAGTTAGAAGCGGACTTATTAGCTGGATTACAACAAGATGGTGTTGAAGTGTATATACAACAGATCCCAAGTGAATCTAAGCAAAAATTTGAAAAATAGACAAAAAGGAATACAAAATGAGTATTGTTATTACAGCAATTATTTTGGCCTTGATTGCTATGTTAGCCAATGGTGAATACTTTTTAGGTTCATCTATGTTATCAAGACCTTTAGTTACTTGTACCTTAGCTGGGCTAGTAATGGGGGATGTTACACAAGGAATTATCATCGGTGCGACATTAGAGTTGGCGTTTGTTGGTTCTTTTTCTATTGGTGCATCTATCCCTCCAGAAATTATTTCAGGTAGTGTATTAGGAACCGCGTTTGCGATTGGTGCCGGTAAAAGTACGGCAGTTGCCTTAACCTTAGGGATTCCAATTGCTTCTTTGGTTTTAGTGGTTAAAAACTTATGTTTCTTGTTCATTTTACCTTACTTTGTGCATAAAGCAGATAAGTATGCTCGTGAAGGTAATGGTAAAGGCGTTGATCGCATGAATATTTTCGGCGGTTTCTTTTCTATCAACCTACCAATTGGCTTAGTTGTTGGTTTTTCTTACTTATTTGGAAGTGAAGCAATAAAAAGCTTACTTGATGTGATCCCTGAGTTCGTCATTAACGGTTTGGGAATTGCAACAGGCTTATTACCTGCATTTGGTTTTGCTATTGTTAATGAAGATTATGATCAAAAAAACCAATGCAACATTCTTTATTCTTGGTTTTGCTGTAGCAGTATATATGAAAGTACCTGTCACTGGTGTTGCTGTTTTTGGCGCATGTATGGCGTTAATTCTTACCGGTTACTCTTCATTTACCGGCAAAAAACTTACCACCTCAGACAATCAAGAAGTTAATAATCAATCAGGCAATGCTTTAGTAGGACAGGAGATCAATTATGAAGATGAAGAATTCTAATTTAATTACTAAAAAGGATTTAATGCGAACATTTTGGCGCTCTTTCACTGCTGAGTGGTCATGGAACTATGAACGACAAATGAATCTAGGTTATTCTTTTGCGATTCGTCCTGCTTTAGAAAAAATTTATAGCCAAAAACCAGAACAATTAACTACTGCTTATCAACGACATTTAGAGTTTTATAATGTTACACCATGGTTAATTACTTTCCCATTAGGTATTTCTATTGCTATGGAAGAGCAAAATGCCGTAAATGAAAATTTTGATGAAAGTTCAATAAATGACGTCAAAATTGCATTAATGGGACCACTAAGTGGTTTGGGAGATTCATTCTTCTGGGGAACATTACGGGTTATTGCAACTGGTATTGGTACTTCACTGGCGATGCAAGGTAATATCTTAGGGCCACTGCTATTTTTACTAATTTTCAATATTCCAGCCATTATTGCTCGTTATTTTGGTCTATTTATTGGTTATAACATTGGTGCATCTTTTATTGAAAAAGTGCAAAAAACGGGCTTGATGGATAAATTGTCTTATGGCGCATCTATCTTGGGGCTCTCAGTGGTAGGAGCCATGGTGGCGACGATGGTGACATTAAATATGCCACTAACCATTGGCTCAGGCTCTGATGCTACGTCATTACAGGATATTTTCGATGGTATTGTTCCGCAAATATTGCCGTTATTATTTACTTTATTTATCTTTTTATTAGACAGAAAAGGACTAAAAGCACATTGGATCTTATTAATGATTGCTGGTATTGGTATCTTTGGTGCTTGGAGTGGATTACTAGGTTAATAAAAAGGAAGATGTAATGAAAAGTATTGCTGATTATGTAGCATTAGAACCTGAATACTATCAAAGTATTTTAGACAATTATCAAACATTGTTTGTTGATCCTATTGATTTAAGTAAAGTTAAACAATTTAACTCAATTGTTATCTTCGCTACTGGTTCAAGTTCTAACGCAGCTTATGGGGCAAGACCTTTAATGAGTAAAATCTTAAAGGTTCCCGTTTATATTGAAGATCCTTCAATCGCTGCTAATTATTTACATTACAGCGATCCTAATACCCTCTATTTTGCTATTTCACAAGGGGGTGAAAGCTATTCAACGATTCATTTAGTTGAAGAGTTTATCAAGAATAATCAAACTATCTATACACTTACCAGTAATCCTGATAGCCCATTATATAAAATTAGTAATAATGTGTTATCTATGGGCATTCCTATTGAGGAAATGCCTTATGTCAGTGCTGGTTATAGCGTTACGATTCTAGATTTGATAATTATTGCTTTAGTCATTGCACAAAAAAATGGCAGCATGGATGATCAACAATTTGCTAGTTATTTCGATCAACTTAGAAAAGTTGCAGGTTTGCTACCTAAAGTTATTGAACAATCCCAAGCTTGGGTAAATCAATATCAACACAAATTTTATCATTCTCAACGAGTCATATTTATTGGCTACGGTGCAACCTATGGTATTGCTCGAGAAGGTGAAACAAAGTTTACCGAAACTATACGTAATAGTGCTTTTGGTAAAGAGCTCGAAGAGTATATGCATGGCCCATATTTAGGTTTACATGAGAATGATAATATCGTTTTTCTTGAACCACATGGCGTGTTATCTAACCGTGCTGAATTGTTAAAAGTATTTTTAACTAAACATGTTAAAAATATTTCTACAATTTACGCCAATAATAGTAGCAACGTTAAACAAGACGATTTGTGTCTTAATATTGATATAGATGAACTGTACGCATCATTATTTATGACAATACCAATTCATCTATTAAGTTACCAAGTTTCACGATTAAAAGGCCATAACCTTGAAAAATCAACCTATCCAGAATTTGATGAAATAACTAGCTCGAAAATTAAGAGGATTTAAAAATGAGAAAATATGACGAAAAGAAAGAATTAGACAGCATGAATGGTGCATTAGCATTAAGACCACAAATTAATGAATTTATTGATAAAATCCATGCGCGTGGTTATAGCAACGTTTGTTGGTTAGGTATTGGTGGTACTTATGCATCATCAATGCAAGCAGTTGTACATATGAAAGAAAAAATAGCGATTGAGACTTTTGTGCAACACGCTGCTGAATATTTAGTAACTGGTAACAAACGTATTACTAAAGATACGCTTATCATTATTTCATCAGTAACTGGCACAACACAAGAAGTGGTTGCTGCTATTGAAAAAATTCAAAAAGAAGTGGGTTCAACTGTATTTGCTTTCATGGATAAAGCTGATACTCCATTAGGAAATATGGCTGATCATGTAGTTGTTTATCCAATGAATGAACAATTAAAATTCTTTATGACTGCTGATCGTTTAATGTTTTTAGCTGGAGAATTCCCTGATTATGACGAGTTCTACCAACAAATGGATCAACATTTTGCTAAAAATATTGTTGCCGTTGCGAAAAAAGCCGATAAATTTGGTCAAGAAGTTGCTGAAAAACATCATAATGATTCAATGCACTATTTTGTTGGCGCAGGTAATCAATGGGGGGCAACTTATTCTCATGCTATGTGTTATTGGGAAGAACAACACTGGTTACGTTCAAAATCAATTGAGTCAGCAGAATTTTTCCATGGTACATTAGAAGTTATTGATCGTGATACTGCGGTAACCGTCTATGTCGGTGAAGATACTCAACGCCCATTAAGTGAAAGAGTCGCTAAGTTCTTACCGCAAATTTGTGGTAATTATACTATTATTGATACCAAAGATTATGAATTACCAGGTATATCAGAAAAATATCGTGGAAATCTTTCACCATTTGTTTTCCGTGCTATCAATAATCGTATCGATGCTTATGTTGAACATTTAAATCGTCATCCAATGTCAATCCGTCGTTATTATCGTTGTTTAGATTACTAAAATAGGAACTTAAATCGATGATTTCTGTATTAGTCAGTACACATGGTTCAACAGCGAAAAGCTTAATTGAAACGACTGAAATGATTTGTGGTAAACAATCTCAGTGTGAAGCGGTTTCGTTTGCAATGGGGCAATCAACAGATGATTTTCAACAACAACTGCAACAAAAGCTAGAAGCGTTACAGCATTTTGGCTCCGAAATTGTCTGTTTTGTTGATTTAAAAGGTGGCACACCATTTAATACTTTAGTTAGGTTGATGGCTGATTTTCCTACTATAGAAATAGTCACTGGTGTAAATGTCCCTATGTTGTTAGAAACCTTTATGCAACGCACTGACGCAGATCTAGTAACATTGTTACCCGATATTATACAAGCCGGAACTCAAGGCATTGAGCGGTATAATATGGCCGCAATGGCAGTAGATGAACCAAGTAATGAAGATTTCTAAAATTGCCAACGCACAAAACTACAATAAGCCCGATAATTCGGGCTTTGTTTTATCAAAAACTAATTATCTAAATTGCAATAATAATCTATATCTTAGACGAAGAGTAAGCCAAAACGAATGAATAATAATCATTTGATACATTAAGATATAAATGATAGAACTAGATAATTATTCTAGCTTTGTTTTTATAGAGCATGATAAAAGGAAATCAATAATGTTCTGGTTAAAAAAAATTTTTTTTATCATTATCGTCTTTTTATCATTAGTGAACTGCATTAGTTGTGTATCTAACAACTCTTATTCATCAGTTGACAGTTATGGTTGGATGGAAACAGAAAAGGATCTAACTAATAATTGGTTATTATCTGAATCAAATCGTTCAATTAAAATTCTTGAAAAACTTGATTTGTTCTCATCGATTGAAAAACGATTCAGTGAATTAACAGATTATGGAACTGAACCAATAATTCATAATATTAGACTAAAGGGTGATAATACTTTTTACTTGAAACGAACAAATAAGCATCCTTATAACCGTTTGTTTGTTAAAGATCGATTCGGCAAAGAAAGATTATTAGTCGACCCACCAGTTGGTTATATATATAATTTGTACCCTTCAAATGATGGTAAGTATGTTGCTTATGCTATTTCTGAAAATGATTCTGAAATTTCATCAATCAAAGTGATTAATGTAAAAACTAGAGCACATCTAGCCGATAGCTTATCCGGCATAACTGTCTCAAATTTAGTATGGGCGAATGATAATTTATCTTTTTTCTATCATCGTAATAATTTTGCTGATTCCGGTAATCGAAAGTCAGGAACGGAAGAACTTTATCTTCATCGTTTAGGCTCCAATAGTGACAAGGATTTGGCTATTTTTGGTAAAGCTAATATTGAGAATTATCAAGCTAATATTGACCAATATACCTACTTATCGCTATCAGCCAATTGGGCAGTTGTCTCAGTAGAATCTTCGATATCCGGTGATACCATAGATTTGTATTTAACCGACTCTAACTCTCTTAATCTGGAAAACAAATATTGGAAAAAGATCATCAATAGAAAACAAAATGTAGAGGATTTTTTTGTACGAGATAATTGGCTTTATTTGGCTAAATATAATAACTTTTCAGGTTATACCATTTCTCGACTAAACCTTAATCATATCCATTCTCCAGAAGAAAAAATAATTGAATGGAAAAAAGGCGAATTGAGTCGGTTTACAGTCAGTAAAGATGCTATTTATCTTGCTTATTATGAATCTGGAAAGTATAAATTTGTTATTATTCCTTTTGCTGATCTGCATAACATCAAATCGATTCCTGTTAGTGATGGTAATAAGGTAACGGCTATTTTTTCTAGTTCAGATCATAAAGAGATTTTATTTACCCAACAAAATTGGAATATACCACCAAAAATATGGCAATATGATCCTGATAGTCAGTTAATAGAAGATTCTAAAATAATAAAGACTGATGCATCACTATTTGCAGATTATGAATCAGAGCAAAAATGGGTTAAATCCAATGATGGCCAGCTTATTCCAATTACACTTATTCATCGAAAAGGAATTAAACTTGATGGCAATAATCCAACTTGGTTAACGGCTTATGGCGCTTATGGCGAAAATAGTTATCCTAATTATTATGATACCACTCGTTTAATTTGGCTTGAGAAAGGTGGTATTATTGCCATTGCCCATATTCGTGGTGGTGGAGAACTAGGACCTAAATGGCATAATGATGGAAAAGGAAAAAATAAGATAAATTCAGTCAATGATTTTATTAAATGCGCAAAATACCTGATTGATCATCGTTACACCAATTCATCCAAGCTAGTTATAAGTGGCGCGAGTGCAGGTGGTATTGTAATTGGCTCTGCATTAGCCAGAGATCCGCAACTTTTTGCCGCCGCATCAATTACCTCAGGTATGTTGAATATGAGCCGTTTAGATCAAATACCAATTGGTAGTGTGAATTTTGCGGAATTTGGTTCGCCTTTTAATAAACAGGAATTTAAAAATCTGCAAACTATCGATGCTTATCTTAATCTACGTAAAGGTGTTAACTACCCACCAGTGATGCTTTCAGTTGGTTTACAAGATGCACGAGTATCTCCTTGGCAGAGTGCCAAATTTGCAGCCCGACTCGGTGAGATAAATCGTTCTCAAAATGAAAACGTCTTTATTATAGCTAACCAAGAAGATGGTCATTTTATTAATTATTTTGTCGATATGATGGTGTTTTTTATGTGGAAAACAAATATTAGTGACTAGTTTATGATGAGCTAGTTTTTGTGTCACCTTCAGTTTTGTCTATAAAATTATATATAACATCACGTTATCATATCCGCGACTACAAAAATAATTCTTATCTGACTTGTTTTATGATGATATTTTGCTTTAATAGTCAGTAAATATTTCTTTATATAACATCTACCTTTGGAAATAAACTATGAAAAATGTTGGTTTTGTTGGTTGGCGAGGAATGGTTGGTTCTGTTCTTATGCAACGAATGGTTGAAGAACATGATTTTGATTATATCAATCCTGTTTTCTTTTCTACATCACAAGCAGGTCAAGCTGCGCCTACTTTTGGCGGTAAAACAGGAACATTGCAAAGCGCAGATAATATTGATGCTTTGAGCGCATTAGATATTATTGTGACCTGTCAAGGTGGTGATTATACTTCTGATATTTATAAAAAATTGCGGGCAACTGGCTGGCAAGGTTATTGGATTGATGCGGCTTCAACCTTGAGAATGGAAGATGAAGCAATCATCGTTCTTGATCCAGTCAATAAAGCGAATATCCAAACCGCTTTAGACAAAGGAATAAAGACCTTTGTTGGTGGTAACTGTACGGTAAGTTTAATGTTGATGTCGCTTGGTGGATTGTTTGCTGAAAACTTAGTTGATTGGATTTCGGTTTCCACTTATCAAGCGGCTTCCGGTGGCGGTGCACGTCATATGCGTGAGTTACTTACTCAAATGGGAATGTTAAACGCCGAAGTGGCTAAAGAACTTCAAGATCCTAACTCTTCTATTTTAGATATTGAACGCAAAGTGACGCAAAAAATGCGAGATGGTAGTTTACCAACTGATAATTTTGGTGTGCCATTAGCAGGTAGCTTAATTCCTTGGATTGATAAGGCTCTTGATAATGGCCAAAGTCGTGAAGAGTGGAAAGGTCAAGCGGAAACCAATAAAATTCTAGGAACGAGTCAGATTATTCCAGTCGATGGACTTTGTGTACGAGTTGGGGCATTACGTTGTCATAGTCAATCGTTCACGATTAAGTTGAAAAAAGATATCAGTGTTGCGGAAGTTGAAAAGTTACTGGCAGCACATAACGATTGGGTTAAAGTTATTCCTAATGATCGTGAGCTTTCAATGCGAGAACTCACTCCAGCAGCGGTTACGGGGACATTAACTACTCCTGTAGGACGCTTACGTAAATTGAATATGGGTAAAGACTATTTATCTGCCTTTACGGTTGGCGATCAGCTATTATGGGGTGCTGCTGAACCATTACGAAGAATGCTACGCATCTTAGCTTAATGATGAATAAAAAAGCCCTGTTTATGGGCTTTTATATTTTTATTATCAAACGATACTCGTGTTATTAGATTGTTTCTAATAAGGTCATTAACAGTGAACCGTTAAATAACGCTTGTTGTACTAAGGCAAATGCACCAATTGCTGAACGGTCATTAAGTGTTGAACAATTGATAGTTAGATTGTTTCTTAACTCTTCTAAACTTTGAGCATTTAACGCACTAGTTACTGCATTTAATAATACATCGGGTGATTTTGTTAATTCGCCAGCTAATACAATCCGTTGTGGGTTAAAAATATTCACCATTATCGCGACAGCTCTACCCAGATTTTCACCGGCATCTTTAACTAACTTAAGTGCTAACTCATCTCCTTGATTGGCATATTTGCAAATATTGCTGATATTCATGTTATCTAAACTTAATTTAGTTGGATAACCTTGCTCTATCATCTGTTTTGCTCGTGCCTCGATGGCCTTGTGAACTACACGATTTTCTAAACAGCCAAAATTTCCACAATGGCAACGTTCACCTAATGCATCAATTTGGATGTGTCCAACTTCACAAGCTGTTTGGTTATGGTTAGTAAGTAATTGTTGATTAATAATTACTCCTGAACCAACACCACGATGTACACGAATTAAAATTGAATCATCTACATCTTGAGTTGAACCGAAATAACTCTCAGCTAATGCCAAACTTTGAATATCGTTACCAATAAAAATCGAAACATTAAACTGATCACGTAATACATCCGCTAAAGGCCATGCTTTAACTTGAATATGTGGGGTATAACGAATGATCCCTCGCACTGAATCAATTAAACCTGGTAAAACCACTGAGATCGCAACAAGATGTTTAACTTTTTTATTATTTTTTTCGATGAACTGTTTAATTAGTGCAATTAAATATTCTTGTGCTAACTGTTGCGTAAAAGTAGTAAGTGGATAAACTTCAAATGCTAGACTATTGGCTCCTAAATCATAAAGTTCAATCGTGACATGCGAACGGCTCAATTGTATGGCAATTGTCTGATAGTAACCAAATTTTGCTTGTATTGAAACCGCAGGTCGTCCCCCCGTCGATTGTTGTGCATCAACTTCTTTGATCATATTCTTTTTGAGGAGTTGGCGTGTAATTTTGGTTATACTAGCGGGTGCTAATTGACTGATTTCGGCAAGTTGTATACGTGAAACAGGGGCTTGCTGAACAATCAAACGGTAAATCATAGCATAATTTAATTGTTTGATTAGTTCAGCATTGCCAACAAGGTGTAGATAATTAAAGGTCATATTTTATCTCAATACTTTCATTAACTATCTCACATTCTAGCGGGTCATCTCTCCATTAACAACCGTTTTCACGTTTGAAAAATCACGATCAAAAATAACTAAGTTGGCAATTTTATTTTCGGTGATGGTGCCAAGTTGTTTATCAACGCCAATTGCTTTTGCTGGATAAAGCGTTGCCATTCTTAATGCTTCATCTAAAGCAATACCAACATAATCTACTGCATTTTTTACTGCTTCAATCATGGTTAATGCTGATCCACCTAGCGTGCCATTTTCATCAACACAACGGCCATCTTTGTAATAGATAGTTTTGTCAGCAAATACCCCTGAAGTTAAATCAGAGCCGGCTAATAACATCGCATCAGTAATCAAAATTAAATGGTCTTGTTTAATTTTATGGCTATTACGAATATTCGCCCAACTTACATGTTGTCCATCAGCAATAATACCAACATAAACTTCTGGCTCATCATAAATTGCACCAACAACACCGGGTTCGCGACCAGTAATATAAGGCATAGCATTAAATAGATGTGTACCTAGGCGGATACCAGCATTGAAACCACGACGGCAATCTTCATAGTGGCCGTTAGAATGTCCAACTGAAACGTGAATTCCGGCATCGCATAATTGTTTAATATGTTTAGCATCAACTTTTTCTGGGGCTAGAGTAATAATTTTTATTACATCAGCATTTTCACAAAGAAAGTCGATCATTTTTTGCGAAGGTTGACGGATATAATTCACATTATGAATACCTTTCTTTTCAGGATTAATGTAAGGACCTTCAAGATGTAAACCTAATGCTTGGTTTGGATGTTTAGCCAAATACTCACGCATCACATTTACTGCTTTAATCATAAATTCATCGGTTGAGGTGATTAAAGTCGGTAAATAGCTCGTACAACCATAAGTAAGATTGGTTGCTTGCATTTTTTCTAATGTTTCAACACTTAACGCATCAAGTGTTTCATTAAATTGTACACCACCACAACCATTGACTTGAATATCAATAAGACCAGGTGCAACGATGGCACCTTGTAAATCTTCAATAGTGATGTCAGCTGGTAATTCTTCTTGTTTACAAATTTTGGCAATCTTATCGCCGTCGATAACAACGGCGTGATTTTCAAGAATTTCATAACCAGTATAAATACGACAATTTGTTAATGCGTACATTGAATTATCCTTTATAAAACGGTCACTTTAAGGTTATCAGCTTCCATTTGTTGGAAATATTTAAGTGTTTTCACTTTAAGATCATCAGTACTTGGCTCATCACAAACAATAATTGATGCTGGATGCATTTGCAATGCGGTAACGGTCCAAAGATGATTAACGCATCCTTCAACACCTGCTTGTAATGCTAAACTTTTGTTATGTCCACAAACTAATAAGATCACTTCTTGTGCATCCATTAATGTAGCTACACCAATAGTTAACGCGTGTTTTGGAACTTGTTTGATATCATTATCAAAGAAGCGTGAGTTTGCGATAATTGTATCTTCAGTTAAGGTTTTAATACGTGTTCTTGAACAAAGTGAAGAACCAGGTTCATTAAAGGCAATGTGCCCATCTTGACCAACACCACCAACAAAAATATTGATTTTACCGTAAGATTTGATCTTTTCTTCATATTCACGGCATTCTTGATCGATATCAGGCGCATTACCATTTAATATATGGATGTTGTTTTTATCAATATCAATATGATTGAAGAAATTTTCATACATAAAAGTGTGATAACTTTGCGGATGATCTTCAGGAAGACCGACATACTCATCCATATTAAAAGTAACTACATGTTTAAAACTGACTTTACCGGCTTGGTATTGTTTGATGAGTTGTTGATACATGACTAATGGTGAACTTCCTGTCGGTAAGCCCAGTAAAAACGGACGTTCCGCTGTCGGTTTAAATTGATTAATTTTATTTACAATACGCTGCGCAACCCAAGCGCCGACTTCTTGCGCATTTTGTAAAGGAATAAGTCTCATAAAATATAGCCTCTTCTGATATAATTAAATAAAAACTTTTTTTTTAAAGTAAAAAATGTTGAAGGTATTCTACTATATTAAACTAATTAATCAAAAAAAAATCGTGATATAAATCACAAAAAGCAAATATTTAATTTGCGAAGTAAAATAATATAATGTCAAATATAGTTGACTTACTCACTTTTACTTAACGATGTGAAATTTCACTATTTTTAAGTAACTCCCAAAAAATAATATGAGGTAAAACTTATGGGGATTTTAGCTTATTTACAACGAATTGGGCGCTCATTAATGGTGCCTGTGGCAGTATTACCGGCTGCTGCAATTCTTTTAGGTATTGGTTATTGGATTGATCCAGATGGTTGGGGAACAAACAATATTGCTGCAGCATTTTTGATTAAATCCGGCGGTGCTATTATCGATAATATGCCAATCCTTTTCGCAATTGGTGTGGCGTATGGTATGTCTAAAGATAAAGATGGTGCAGCGGCATTATCTGGATTGGTAGGCTTTTTAATCATTACTACACTATTATCACCAAATACTATTGCCCTATTTGAAGGGGTTGATACTAGTGTGGAAGGTTGGAATTCACAAATATCCCCTGCTTTTGGCAAGATAAATAACCAATTTATCGGTATTTTAGTTGGGATTATTTCTGCTGAACTATATAACCGCTTTAGTTCTGTCGAACTACATAAAGCATTAGCCTTTTTCAGTGGTAAGCGTCTTGTTCCAATCATTGTTTCCATTGTTATGCTATTTGTTTCAGTGGTGCTATATTTTATTTGGCCTATGGTATTTAGCGCATTAGTTTCTTTTGGTGAATGGATCAAGAATTTAGGTTCAGTAGGTGCGGGTATTTATGGTTTCTTTAACCGTTTATTAATTCCTGTTGGTTTACATCATGCGTTAAACTCAGTATTTTGGTTTGACGTTGCTGGTGTTAATGATATTCCTAACTTCTTAGGCGGACAAGGTTCTATTGATTCTGGTAAAGCGATTGCAGGTATTACTGGTCGTTATCAAGCAGGTTTCTTCCCTATTATGATGTTTGGTTTACCTGGTGCTGCACTGGCAATTTATCATACAGCTAAAAAAGGTAATAAAGATAAAACGGCATCAATTATGTTAGCAGCATCTTTTGCGGCCTTCTTTACTGGTATTACTGAGCCATTAGAGTTTGCCTTTATGTTCGTTGCACCAGTGTTATATGTAATTCATGCTGTTTTAACGGGTATTTCTCTATTTATTGCTGCAACAATGCAATGGATATCTGGATTTGCATTCAGTGCAGGGCTAATCGACATGTTGTTACAATCTCGTAACCCATTAGCGGTACATTGGTATATGTTGATTGTGCAAGGTATTGTATTCTTCTTTGTTTACTACATTGTATTCCGTTTTGTAATTGTGAAACTCAATCTTAAAACGCCGGGTCGTGAGGTCGATACTACGACAACAGCTGAAGAAAACGTACCAACAGTAGGCGATGTTTCTAAACTTGCTGAACAATATTTAGTTATTGTCGGTGGTAAAGAAAATCTAACTAATATTGACTCTTGTATCACTCGGTTACGATTAAATGTTCATGATTCAGATTTGATTGATGAACAAGCTGCTAAAGCACTTGGTGCCATGGCTGTTATAAAACTAGGTAAAACTGGTGTGCAAATTGTTGTTGGTCAACAGGCTGAAAAGATTGCTGATCACATGAAAAAGTTAGTTTAATATAAATTTTATCTACTAAGTTTGTTCGAAATTATCCTCGTGGCTTAGCCACGGGGATTTTTATTATCACTTGCAAAATTAGATTAAGTATCAATAGGGTGGTTATAAAATCAGAGAATAAAAAAGTTGAGGAACGGGGTTTTTGAAGGTAATTAAAAGTGTAAAATAGCGTCTTGACTGGCTAGCAATTGTTTAAGTTGTCTATTTTCAATTAGTTGGCTGGGAATGTTGATCGCTATCTGGTTTAAATTACGTTCACCTAACGAAGTTTTACAAACATAAACATCTTCAATATCATAAAGTTCTAACATATTAAATGTTGCTATGTAATCTCGCATCAATATATCTTCTGGATGTTGATTGGGTAATAGATGAAAAACACCATCCCCCATAAAAAAGACAGAAATATGATTAAATGCTGAAAGTGCTAATGTAGTATCCAATGCTTCTCGACCTTTGGCATTGCCATGTGGTGGGGCACTGATAATAATGGCGACATTTTTCATATAAGTTGCCTTTTTTAAAATTGTAGAACTCGATCAGCTCTTGCTACCGCTTCACTTAAGTCACCAAGGCCAGTTAGTTCAAAATTTGTGGCTAGATTTTCTATACTGATACCTCGTCTTTGAGCTGCTGCCACGCAAACCGCAAGGTTTAAGCAATATTGTTTTGCTAATTTTTGCCATGCTTTGACGAGATCAAACTCATCATTGGCTGGATCAGTATAACAGTTGGCGTTATAAACACCGTCAGCATAAAAAAAGACGTTATCAATTGAATGGTTAGTATTTGAAAGTAGCGTTTGAGCAAATTGATAAGCACAATAAGCAGATTGGGTCCCATAAGCGGGACCCATAATAACCAATGTATAACTTAATGGATTCATCAAATTATTCTTGTGCAGGTTCAGTCGCTGGAGTAGCTTCGTTAGTGTTCTCTTTATCGTTATCAATACCAAGTAACTCAACTTCAAACACTAACGTTGACGCTGGGGTAATTGTTGCTTTGTCGCCTTGGCTTGGGAAGCTTTGATCACCATAAGCTAATTCTGGTGGAACAACTAATTTAATCTTACCACCAACACCGATGATTTGGATGCCTTCAGTCCAACCTTTGATTACACCGTTAAGTGGGAAAGTTGCTGTTTCGTTACGGTCATAAGAGCTGTCGAATTTACGACCATCAGTTAGTGTACCGACATAGTGAACAATAACAGTATCATCAGCCTTTGGATGAGCTCCAGTACCTTCGTTAATAACTTTATATAATAAACCTGATTTAGTTTTTATTACGCCTGGTTCTTTTGCAAACTCTTCACGGAATTTTTCACCAGCTTCGATATTTTCCGTTTTTTGTTTTTCAAAACGAGCTTGGCTTTCTTCCTGTATACGTTTAGTGAAAGCATCTAAAATTGTTTTCACTTGTTCTTTACTAAGTTGTGAAGCCCCTTTCATTGTTTCATCAAAGCCGCTGATTAAATATTCTTGGTCAGCTTTTATATAATTTTCTTCTAAGTTTGTTTTTAGGTAATCAGCAAATGAAGAACCTAATGCATAGGACTCTTTTTGAGCTTCAGTTGTAATATTGGCTTTAGTGCTTTGAGTATCTGTTTTTTCAGTTACTTGTGCATCTTTGTTTTCTACATTATCAGCTGCATTAGCTGTTTCTGCCTTATTTTCTGCTTTGTTTTCTGCTGAGGCAGTTTCAACAGTATTTGTCGTAGCAGTAGCAGCAGGTGTTTCTTCCGTTGTTTTTTTCTCATCACAACCTGCAAGCGCTAATACGATAGCACTGCTTATTAATGTCATTTTAATAAATGATTTCATTTCACTCTCCAAGTTAAAAGATCTTTTTGCTAAAAAACGGTTATATTATATATTGATCTAATAGTATAATATAGTTTTTACGTATCATTTATATAATTAATTTATATTGAATTAGATTTATTTGTTATTGGAAACGATAAAAACAAGGTGAAAAATCACTCCTTGAGTGAAAGTGGTATCCTCAGTTATAATAAACTTAGTTTAATAATGTATAAGGATAGCTATTTTGACTACCGAACTTAATACTCTTGATATTGAAGAAATCATCAGTTTACTGCCGCATCGTTACCCATTTTTAATGGTCGATCGCGTACTTAGTTATGAAAAAGGCAAAACATTAAAAGCCATTAAAAATGTCACTTTTAATGAACCATTCTTCCAAGGTCACTTTCCTAATAAACCGATTTTTCCTGGTGTTTTAATTTTAGAAGCAATGGCTCAAGCGACTGGTATTTTAGCTTTCAAAAGTATTGAAGAGTTATCCCCGGGTCAACTTTATTATTTTGCGTCAATTGACAAAGCGCGTTTTAAACGTCCTGTCGTGCCAGGTGATCAAATCGTACTTGATGTAGAATATATTAAAGAGCGTCGTGGTATTGCATTGTTCCATGGTGTTGCAACAGTTGATGGTAAACTGGTTTGTGAAGCCGAAATGATGTGTGCGCGTAAATAATAATGATTTTTGAAATATCCCAAAAGTATTAAGGAATTGCTATGGCAACGGAAATACACCCAAGTTCAGTAATAGAAAAGGGGGCAAAGATTGGTGATAATGTCAAAATCGGACCTTTTTGTTATATTGGTGAGCATGTTGAAATTGGTGATGGTAGCTTTTTAAAATCACATGTTGTCGTTAATGGACACACCAGAATTGGTCAAAATAATCAAATCTATCAATTTGCTTCAATCGGTGAAGTTAACCAAGATTTAAAATATCGTGGCGAACCTACACGCACTGAAATTGGTGATCGCAATCTGATTCGTGAAAGTGTGACCATTCATCGAGGTACTGTTCAAGGTGGTGAGTTAACTCGCATTGGTAGCGATAATTTATTTATGATTAATGCGCACGTTGCTCATGATTGTATTATTGGTGATCGTTGTATTTTAGCCAATAATGCCACACTTGGTGGCCACGTGCAGTTAGATGATTATGTCATTATTGGCGGCATGACAGCTGTGCACCAATTTTGCGTAATCGGATCTCACGTAATGGTTGGAGGTTGTTCAGGCGTTGCCCAAGATGTCCCTCCTTATGTTATTGCTCAAGGAAATCATGCAACACCACATGGTGTTAATTATGAAGGATTGAAACGTCGAGGTTTTGGTAAAGAGGCGCTACAGGCCATTCGTAACACTTATAAAATTCTTTATCGAAACGGCTTAAGCCTTGACGATGCCAAAGTTCAAATTGAATTGCTGGCTAAACAGTATCCTGAAGTTCAACTGTTTATTGATTTTTTTGCTCGTTCAACCCGGGGCATTATTCGTTAATGACAGATAAACCCTTAACCGTTGCCCTAGTCGCTGGTGAAACATCTGGCGATATTCTTGGAGCTGGTTTAATTCGTACTCTTAAAAAACACCATCCTAATATTAAATTTGTCGGTATTGCTGGTCCACTAATGCAAGCGGAAGGTTGCCAAGCTTGGTATGAAATGGAAGAGCTATCAGTAATGGGCATTGTTGAGGTATTAGGTCGATTACGTCGTATTTTAGCTATTCGTCGAGATATCACTAAACGTTTTATCGAGTTAAAACCTGATATTTTTATCGGTATTGATGCCCCGGATTTTAATCTTGCATTAGAAGGCAAACTTAAACAAGCTGGAATTAAAACCATTCATTATGTGAGTCCTTCGGTGTGGGCTTGGAAGCAAAAACGCGTATTTAAAATTAAACGCAATACCAATCTTATTTTAGCTTTTTTGCCTTTTGAAAAAGCCTTTTATGATAAATTTGGTGTTCCTTGTCGTTTTATTGGTCATAAAATGGCGGATGATATTCCCCTCGAACCCGATCAAACAGCTATGCGTCAACAGTTAGGTATTCCTGTTGATTGCCAATGCTTAGTCTTATTGCCTGGTAGTCGCCATGCCGAAGTGACATTATTATCTGAGCCTTTTTTAAAAGCAGCGCAATTGTTACGTGATAAATTCCCTGATTTACATATTGTAGTTCCATTAGTGAATAGCAAAAGAAGAGCGGAATTTGAACAAATAAAGGCAGAGATTGCACCAGAGCTTAAGCTGCAATTATTAGATGGTCATGCTCGGGAAGCGATGATTGCCAGTAATGCTGCAATTTTGGCTTCTGGCACGGTTGCTCTTGAGTGTATGTTAGCCAAATGTCCAATGGTAGTGGGGTATAAAATGAAAACCTTTACCTTTTGGTTGGCAAAAAAAATCATCAAAACCCCTTATGTTTCTCTACCCAATATTCTAGCAGGTAAAGAAATCGTCCCTGAATTATTACAGCACGACTGTACACCAGAAAATATCGCTAATCATGTTCTTCCTTTTTTAGAAAGTGATAATGCCGAACTAAAAGCAACATTTTTGGCTCTACATAAACAAATTCGCTGTAATGCTGATGAACAAGCTGCCCAGGCGGTATTAGATGTATTAGAGGATTCCTCTTGTTAATAGAGTTTACTTACCCGGATGCGACATTAATCGCCGGTGTTGATGAAGTTGGTCGCGGGCCACTTTGTGGCGATGTCGTAACTGCTGCGGTGATTTTAGATCCGAATAAAACGATTGAGGGATTAACGGATTCTAAAAAGCTGACAGAAAAAAAACGTGAAGCCCTCTTTGATATTATTAAGCAAAATGCATTAGCATGGTGTGTTGGCAGAGCATCAGTTGATGAGATTGATAAGCTCAATATCCTACATGCTACCATGCTAGCAATGCAACGCGCGGTGGCAGGCTTACCAATCAAACCAAATTATGTTTTAGTTGATGGTAATCGTTGCCCTAATTTTGGTATCCAAACTCAGGCGGTGGTTAAAGGTGACTTATTAGTTGCAGAAATCAGTGCCGCCTCGATTTTAGCTAAGGTGACGCGTGATCGCGAAATGGTCGAGCTTGATAAGCTATACCCTCAGTATGGCTTAGCTAAACATAAGGGTTATCCAACGAAAGACCATTTAAGGGCAATTGAAGAACATGGTGTGAATCATTTATATCGAAAAAGTTTTGCACCAATAAAAAAATTGTTACTTATTTAAGATCACCAGTTCTTATCAACAGTGGTTAATAGTGGTGAATTAAACATCGCAACCGGCGAAATTACCGTTTCTTGATAAGGGATCTTATCGCCATAACGTTGTTTTAATTTTTGTTTAACTGCTGGTGATGTTAGGTTAAAATCTTTAACCGTTTGTAATTTTCCAATTTTTAAATTAAGCGCTTTATTGTAAATTTTCCAAACTAATTCTGAGCAGTAAATATAATTATCATCCCAACCAAACCAAATATCGTAAGGTTTGTTTTCAAATGTGTGGGCAACTTGCTTTAACTTGGTAATTTCTTTAGCTGATAAAGTACGATCTTTTAACCGTTTAATCACATATTTTTTATTTTTTCCGCGATTTATCCATTTATCTAATGGCGTATAAACCACTTTACTCGCCGCTTCAAAAACATAAGGTTTACCATTTTTAGTAAAAATGATACCCATATGACTATAAGGTGAATTGGTTGCTTGCTCAACAGCTTTGCTTTGATTTGATTGAGAAGATTGGAAAATGATATCACCATCTTGAGGTAGATAACCTGCTATAGCCGTGTAGCTAGTGAAAAGTAATCCAATAATGAAAATAAAACGCATAAACTATTACTTATAAAATTTAATCAATTAAGATAATAGTATAATATAAAACAGCTAATTAAAAATCTTTTAACTAGCTGTTAATGGTGTGATTGAGTACTTAATCGCGATTACTAAAAATGGAACTAGCTTTCGTTTTGTACATAAATTTGCTGGCACGAGCAAAGCGGATCGTTTTGAAAATACCTAACAAACTAGCTTGATGCATTCGATACAACAATCGATGAATAATGAGTGCAAACCAGCCTTTTACATTCATTTCACTCTTTCCTGCTATTTTCACCACACCTTGTGCGGTATCGTGTAAAGAAATGATTGTGCCATTATCGGTATACTTAAATGATTTTAATGGATTGTTATTTAGTATATTGATGATGTTTTCATAACAGATTTTTGCCATTTGATGTGCAGCTTGAGCGGTAGGTGGTGAGGCACGACCATTATCTTGCATCGCATAAGCACAGTCACCAATAACAAAAATACTATCATCACGTGAAGTTTGCAATGTTGGTTTTACCACCAATTGATTAGAACGGCTTGATTCTAACCCAGCAATTTCTTTCAAATAATCCGGTGCTTTAACTCCCGCAGTCCAGATCATAATATCTGCTTTAAGGGTATCGCCTTCTTTTGGATAAAATCCATCACTTTCAGCTTTGGTAATCATGGTTTTAGTTAATACATGAATACCTTGTTTCTCAAGTGTTTTAGTGATGCTTGCAGCGGTCTTTTCAGGAAGAGCAGGTAAAATTCGATCGGTTGCTTCAATAACGGACACATCCAACAGATCGGAACACATTTTATTATGGCCGCAGGCGCCAAATGCTTCCACCATGTGTGGCAGTTCAGAAGCTAATTCAACACCGGTCGCACCACCACCAACGATAGCAATCCGGATTTTATCTTCATCACGGCTTTGATCATCATCGATGATGGAGCAAAAACTGGTGAATTTATTGATTAGGGTTTCTCTCAACCGAATAGCTGCATTTTGGTCATCTAAGAAGATACAATGTTCTTTTACACCTGGAGTACCAAAATCGTTAGAAGTACTACCAATGGCAATAACTAAAATGTCATAATTAACAGCTACTGTTTTGTTTTGATGATTGATGATAGTAATTTGTTTTTTGTCACGATCAAGGTTTGTGAAAGTTCCTTGGGTAAATTCGAAATTATGCTGTTGTCCTTGAGAGGCGTAAAAGATATTATCAACTTGTTCATCAAGTACACCAGTTGCAACTTCATGCAATAATGGTTTCCATAGATGATAACTGTTTTTATCAATTAAGGTTATTTGAGCTTTATCCGTTTTGCCTAACTTATCACCTAGGTCGGTAGCGAGTTCTAAACCGCCGGCTCCACCACCAATAATAATTATTTTTTGCATATTTCAAGCCTTATTATTTCAACTAAAAAATATCATACTAAATAAGTAGGTTTTTATCTATTTCTTTTGACTGATAACATTTATAAATGAAATCTATTGAAATGGTGGTTTACAATTATTGAAATTTATTTAAGGGTGCAATAGAATATCCTTTAATGTAGTTGTAAATAATCCCATGTAGTAGCTTTACTTTGTTATAGAAATATAGTTTTGATTGTTTAAGTAAAGCACTATATCCTGTGATATAGTAATCATTATTGATGTATATTAACTCTCGATTGCATACAATTATCCTAGTTCTTTTAGGCCTTATCTTACAAATGTCACTCAAAATGAATTTATGAATAAAAAAATATTTATTGTTATTGCATTGATTGTTATTTTAATTTCGATGACGATCTTAATACGTGCTCATAATAGCCAGCTTATTTTGCAAGGCGAAGTTGACGCACCCAATGTTAGCATTTCCTCAAAAGCCAAGGGGAGAGTGCAAGTTATTCATGTCAATCGAGGCGATGATGTTAAACAAAATGATGTTTTAATTACGCTCGATAGTCCTGAACTTTTAGCCCAAGTTAAAGCAGCTGAAGCGGGGCGGGATCAAGCTAAAGCGCAAGTTGAACTTTCGCAAAACGGCACTCGTGAAGAAAGTATCCGCTATTATGAAGCATTACTTGAACAAGCTAAAGTTGCTTATGACAACGCCTCGAAAGAGTACAATCGCAATAAAGCAATTTCTGCAAAAGGCTTTGTATCGCAATCAATATTGGATAATGCCCTTAAGACGCGTGATGCGGCTCATCAACAAGTTTTATCCGCTCAAGCAAATTTAGACCAAGCGCAAAATGGTGATCGCGTTGAACAACGCGAAATCTATAATGCTAAATTAAAAGAGGCTCAAGAGCAGCTTAAACAACTACAGATTCAATATGATGATCTGCAAGTTAAAGCGCCTGTCGATGGTGAAGTTGGTTCAATTCCTGCTGAAGTCGGGGAATTGTTTAATGCAAATAGCCCACTATTAACGGTTATTCGCTTACCACAAGCCTATTTTGTGTTTAACATTCGTGAAAATATTATGCCAAATATTCATAAAGGCGACCATGTTAAGCTGGAAGTTCCAGCGCTTGGTAATAAAGAAGTTGAAGCTGAGGTGCGTTTTATTTCACCAATGGGTGATTATGCCACCAAACGTGCTACGCGGGCGACAGGTGATTTCGATTTAAAAACCTTTGAAATTAGACTTTATCCAACTAAACCTGTTGAAGGCTTACGCGCAGGTATGAGCACATTATGGAAAATAGACAACTAATTTCAGACTTTTGGCATCGGTTTAAAGATGCATTTAATGATGAAATCCCCGTCATATTTAAGCGTTTTACTTTCCATTGGTTAATGTGGATATTACCACTGATTATTTTTGTTATTATCAGCAGTATCTTCTATCGAGGTGTACTATTTGATCTGCCGGTAGGTTTTGTTGATCAAGATAAAAGTACCTTATCTCGTGAAATTATTCGCGATCTTAACGCTGGAGCACATGCAAATCTAACAAATTATGATAATCAGCTAAAAATGGCTGAACGTGATTTAGAGAAAGCTAAAATATACGCCATTCTCTATATACCGCCTAATTTTGAAGCCGATGTGTTAGCCGGTCATCAACCAACACCGATGCTTTATTATAATGCCTTATATTATAGTGCTGGTTTATATTCCATCATGGATTATTCTGGGTTAATTGCCTCATTAAACACTCAATATCGTACCACTATGGCAACCAGTATTGGTTTACCGGTACCGAAACTTGCGCAAGTTAATTTCAATTATGATGGGTTATTTAATGCTAGTGGTAACTCAATGTACTTCCAGCAATTTTCTGCGGTAGTACATCTGTTACAATTATTTGTAGTGACCACAACGATTCATATTCTGTCGCGATTACCTAAAAGGACTCGGCCTAATTATCCGTTTGTATTAGGTAAATTAGCCCCTTATACCATTTGGTATACCATGTTATTGATGTTTGAAATAGCTATGCTGGTATTATTTTCGGATGCCCGGGTATCTGGTTCGCCATTCGCTATGATGTTGGTCGTGTTCTTCTATGTGATTGCGGCGCAAAGTATTGGTATTTTGCTTTATACATTTACTAAAACAGTATTAGATGCCTATACCTATATCGGTGTATTGGTTGGATTGGCATTAACCTATTCGGGGGTAGTGGTGCCTGAATTATCGATGCCTTGGATAGCAAGGTTTATCTCATCACTAGAGCCTTTAACCTATGCGCTCAATAAATTGTTCGATCTCTTTTTGAGACATTCTAGTTATCTATCCGTATTAAAAACCTGTGGTATTTTAATGATCTATCCAATCATTATTACAGTATTAGTTAGAAAACGTTTAGTCAAACGTTTACATTCACAGTAAGAGGCAATATTGGGATGCTTAAGCTATTTTTATCTTCAGCTGTAAAAATGTTTTTCTATATGCTCATGCGACCAATGTGGTTATTGCTATTAGTATCTGTTTCGTTAATGAGCTTGGTTTATATTAATGGCACTATTACCAATTTGCCGGTTGCGATTGTGGATCAGGATCATACTGCCACCAGTCGAAGTTTGATTCGCTCTTTAAATACCAGTTCTAAAATTGATGTCATTACTTATGAAAGTTCTTTAGAAGCTTATGATGATATTAACAGTCGGAAATTATTTGCGGTATTTACCATCCCAAGGGATTTTGAAAAACGTCTTTTAAACGGTCAAGACGTGACCATTCCTGCCTATGGAGATGCCTCTAGCCGTTTAGCTAATGGTTTGATACAAGTTGATATTCGAGGAATATATCAACAAATATTAACCGAATATAATACCCGGGTAATGCGTAATGCCGGTTTTTCTGATCCGCAAATTAATATCATCTTATCGCCGATAAAAGGGCAAACTATGCCTCTTTATAACGCCGGCATCAGCTTTGCGGCAATAACTTTTCCTGGATTATTAGTCATGTTGTTGCAACACTCCTTTTTGATAGCCTCAACTCGTACTAATATCACCTTACACTCCTTGCCACAAGGTAAGCCGCCAAGGATTGTTATCTTCGGAAGTTTATGCGGTCTTATTCCAATCTGGCTATTTTTGTCTTTAGTCTTGTTTGGATTATGGCCTTGGGTGCTTGGTTATCGGCAATTAGCTAGCATACCGGCGATTTTGGTGATGACATTTCCACTATTATTAGGCGTGTTAGGTTTAAGTAAATTACTCACTGAATGTTTACACCGAACCGAGATGATCTATCTCACTTTGGCCTTTCTGACTACACCCGTATTTTACTTATCAGGTACCATATGGCCGCTTGATGCTATGCCGTTATGGGTACAGACAGTATCGCGAATGTTACCATCAACTTGGGCGACCAATATGATTGCCGGTGTCAACCAGATGGGATTAGGTTTATCAGATAATTTATTTAACATATTTATGATTCTCTTTCTTGGGGCAATATATGGCTCGTTAGGCTTTTTTATTGCTGCACTACGAGAAGGCAAAGTGAGAAGATATTTCAAAAAAATAAAAAAATTGATGCGCTCAAGTAATCAGAAAGTTAATAATAAACCTTCAATTAGTTAGTCTAAAAACGTGAATATATTATTGATTACTGATATGATGAATGCTTGATTTTTTAAATAAATAATATGTTGTATGTCCAATAAATATTATCCATGGATGATTAGTTTACGCCCTAAAACATTAGTATTATCACTTTGTTCCATTTTGATGGGTAATGTGCTTGCGTATTGGAGTTGGTCTTTTGATCCACTGATTATGCTCTTATCAATTATTACCGCATCATTGCTGCAAATTTTATCGAATCTAGCCAATGATTATGGTGATGCGATTAAAGGCAGCGATGATCAAAACTTAACTGAGCATAAACGGGGGTTGCAGTTAGGTTTAATTACGCTTAATCAATTAAAAAAAGCATTATGGATTAATACTTTTTTATGTATTTTATTTGGACTGACTTTAATTTATTTAGCTTGTAATAATATTTATGAAATTTTAAGTTTTATACTATTAGGAATATTATCTATTATTGCAGCAATAACTTACACGGTAGGTAAAAAACCTTATGGTTATATAGGTCTTGGAGATCTATCTGTTCTTATCTTTTTTGGTCTAATTAGTGTAACAGGAAGCTATTATTTACAAACCAAAACATTACCAATACCGATTATTTTGCCAGCTTTAGGCTGTGGATTATTGTCCGTTGCAGTACTTAATATTAATAATCTTCGTGATATAGACAGTGACAGAATGAATCACAAACGAACACTGGTAGTTTTAATGGGCAAAGATCGTGGGCGAGTTTATCACCTTCTATTATTGGTGATCTCATTATGCTCATTTAGCATGTTCTCCTATAGTTATCTAAATCCTCGTTGGGGTTGGCTATTTATGCTCAGTCTACCTTTGTTAATTGAACATATTTATGCCGTTTTTCAATTTAAAACAGCAAAAGATGCTTTCCCGTTACTATTACAAATGGTCAAACTTGCTTTATTAACTAATTTACTTTATTGTTTGGGTATTATTTTGAGCTAGTTCACGTTTATATCAAATTTATATCGTTTTACTTAATGTTGGCGTTATACTAGAATTGAATAGATATTACAGTTAAAGGAGACTCGACCATGGAGTTTGAAACATCAATTCTATGCGATTACTACCCAGAAGATGTTAACGTTGTAGAACCGATATTTAGTAACTTTGGTGGTGTGACTTCGTTTTCAGGTCAGGTTGTCACAGTGAAATGCTTCGAAGATAACGGCATATTGTACGAAGTGTTACAATCCAATGGCGCAGGTAAAGTACTGGTTATTGATGGCGGTGGTTCGGTACGTCGAGCTTTAATCGATGCTGAATTAATCGATATAGCCCTGCAAAACCAATGGGAAGGTATCATCGTTTATGGAGCTGTTCGCCAAGTTGATTATATTGCCGATGCTGAAATCGGTGTACAAGCATTAGCAGCAATTCCGGTTGGCTCTGATGATCAAGGCGTTGGTGAAATTGATCTTCGCGTTAACTTTGGCGGTGTGACATTTTTCTCTGGCGACTTTATTTATGCTGATAATACCGGCATTATCTTATCTGAAATCGCTCTTGAAGTAGACGATAAATAAAACGCTTAGCATATTTATAAACCGCTTAATAAAAGTGTCCAACTTTATGGGGTCACTTCATTTTTATAGCGGTTTTTATGTTAAAAAACCTCGTTCCTCAACTTTTTTATTATAGAATTTTATTTGGTCCGGTTACGAATGTAGCCACCAGTGACAGTGATAATTAATCCTGCTATTTCCATGTCTAATAATTTAATGGTTAGTTCAGGAATAGGTAAATCAACAAGGTTTGCAATGGTATCAACTGGAATTGGGTGATGGTGGATAACAGCGAAAATTTCAGGATATAAAATAGTAGCACTCTCTTTGTTTGCAAGGTTACTTTGTCTATCAATTGTGGATAAAAAGCCACTATAGTGTTCTAAAATATCAGTCGGTTGAGTGACTAAATAGGCGCCCTGCTTAATTAAGTAGTGGGTGCCATGACTATTTTGATTATCGATATCACCCGGCAATGCAAACACATCGCGATTTTGTTCAAGCGCATAACGAGCGGTAATAAGTGATCCGCTTTTTTCCGATGCCTCAACTACAAATGTCCCTAAACTTAATCCACTAATAATACGATTGCGACGAGGAAAATATTCGGATCTTGCTTTTTCAGATGGATAAAATTCTGAAATGATTGCACCATTTTGTGCCAAAATATCATTTGCTAATCTAAGATTCGAACGTGGCGAAATTTGCGCTAAACCGCTACCCAAAACAGCAATAGTATTTCCTGATACCTCAAGTGCACCGCGATGGCAAATAGCGTCCAACCCGAGGGCCAGTCCGCTAGTCACTGTTAAACCATTAATGGCTAATTCGCCAGCAAAATACCGTCCCCATTGTGCGCCAT
The DNA here is from genome assembly GCF_984569075.1 of Gilliamella sp. LMG 34361. NCBI lineage: Bacteria > Pseudomonadati > Pseudomonadota > Gammaproteobacteria > Orbales > Orbaceae > Gilliamella > Gilliamella sp. LMG 34361. The sequence goes on from NZ_OZ474903.1 coordinate 467,781, forward strand.
ACTCACTAAATTCACGACTACCCACCATTGCAATTTGCGGTGAATGTAATAACTGTTTATTGCCCATAACAAATAACAATAATGGTGGTGAACTAATCTGCTTTAGTAACATTGGATAATCGGGATCACAATAAGCAATCAAATATTTGGCAGGATGTGGTGTTGCTAACCAATCAAGTATTGGTTCAAAATGAAGATAAGAGGTTTGAAAAAAGCGCTCTTGAAGTGTTTTTGATAAGCCTATTTTTTCTAATAATAACGCGACATCATTGATGTTATTCGGCAGACCATTGCTAAAGCAAAGACTAATTCGCTCAAAACAGCCCATTCTTTTATGACCAAGCATTGAAATTCGTAATAAAAATTCATATTTACTCATTACTGTCCTTTTTATTTATATTGTTGCTTGGTGCCATATCTAGAATTGATTAGATATATTTTACCAATAGTCAACTAAGGCTATTCACCGGCATCATAAATGTTTACAATGTAGGCGAATCTGAAAAAACACAAAATTGAGGAGTAGATCGAAGAATTTATGGCTATTTTACCGGTATTACGTTTCCCAGACGAACGACTTCGCAAAATCGCAAAGCCTGTCTCTAATTTTACACCAGAGCTACAAGAAATTATCGATAACATGATGGAAACCATGTACGCTGAAAATGGTATTGGACTTGCAGCGACACAAGTGGATGTGCATGAGCAGATCATTGTGATTGATGTATCAGAAGATCGAAGCCAACCTTATGTAATTATCAATCCTGAAGTGATAAACCAAGAAGGCGAAACTGGCATTGAAGAGGGATGTTTGTCGATACCTGACTGCCGTGGATTTGTGCCAAGATCAGAAAAAATCAAGATCAAAGCGTTAGATCGGGAGGGTAATCCTTATGAAATTGATGCCGATGAACTATTAGCAATTTGTATTCAGCATGAAATGGATCACTTAAAAGGTAAACTGTTTGTTGATTATCTCTCGCCATTAAAACGTCAACGTATTGAACAAAAGATGAAAAAGCTAGCTCGTGAAGAGCAAAAGAATCGATAGCATAAACCGCCACTAAGTTGGCGGTTTTTTTATTAAACTTGCTATTATTTAGCGACAATCACCATCGCCGGTCGGATGAGTCGGCCATTAAGTGTATAGCCTTTTTGGATAGTATTTACAATCTGTCCAGACTGATGTTCTGGCGATTCAACCATACTAATTGCTTGATGTAGATCAGGATTGAGCTGGGAATCAGTAGTATTGATCACATCAATACCAAATTTCTTGACCGTATCTAAAAATGATTTCAAGGTTAACTCTAACCCCTCTACCGTTGCTTGATGTTCTGGATTATTTTTATCGGTAGATTCTAACGCACGCTCAAGATTATCAATCACTGGTAGCAGCTCATTTGAGAATTTTTCTAGCGCAAATTTACGTGCTTTATCCACATCTTGCTCAACACGTTTGCGAACATTATCAATTTCAGCTCGAGCACGAATCATTGCTTCGCTTTCATTTTTCTTAGCAAGTTGCAGTGCTTGTTCAAGTTCGCTAATGCGTGCATCTTTAGCCTTTAACTGCTCTTCAATACTTGGTTGTGATGGGGTTTGTTCTTCAGTTGTTTGCTCAGTAGCGGTTTGAGTGTTTGTCTCATTTTCTGACATATTGTTCTCTTGTTCAGTCATAGGGTACTCCAAATTTAGTCGAAAACTTAGTGAATAACAGTTATTATGGGGATAATTTTTATTATTACAAGTTTAACGATAAGATGATATCGTGTTTTTTTAATCGGTAACTAAAAAAATAATTGTACTTAAGTCTAAAATGAACAAGGATATTTTATGGGTAGACCATTTAAATGTGTTGGTTTGGTTGGGATTCCGCGTAAGTTAGAGGCGATTGAAACTCACCAGGTACTGTATGACTGGCTAGTTAACTTAGGTATTGAAGTTTTAGTTGAAGATCAATTAGTGCAATATATTAAATTTCCAAGCAATATATATGCATCATTAGATGCCATCGGTGAGCAAGCCGATTTAGCCATTGTGGTGGGTGGCGATGGCAATATGTTGCGTTCAGCCCGTCACTTATCACACTATAAAATCAAAGTCATTGGCGTAAATCGTGGTAATTTAGGTTTTTTAACTGATATTTCTCATGATCATGTCATCGAACAATTAACCCCAGTTATCAAAGGTGAATATGATGATGATCCTCGGTTTTTGCTGGAAGTATCTATCTATAGTGATGGTCAGTTAATTAATTCTGGTTTTGCGGTAAATGAAATAGTGGTTACCCCAAATACGGTTGCCCATATGATTGATTATGATGTCTATATCAACGAGCGTAACGCATTTTCGCAGCGTGCTGATGGTTTGATTATTGCAACGCCGACCGGTTCGACTGCGTACTCACTATCGGCAGGTGGCCCAATCCTTGCACCACATTTAGATGCATTAATTATTACACCAATGTTTCCACATTCGTTAGCGGTTAGACCATTAGTAATAAAAAGTGATAATCCTATCCACCTTAAATTTCCTACTACTGCTTTGGATCTTAATATTGCTTGCGATAGTCAAATTATTTTACCCATTAGACCGACACAAGATGTGATTATTCGCCGCTCAGATTATGAATTTAATTTAATCCATTCTAAAGATTATGATTATTTTAATAATCTCTCGAGCAAACTAGGTTGGTCACAGAAAATGTTTTAGTCGTAAATTATTACTTCAAGTAAATTATCATTTAAAGATAAATCTATCTTTAAATGATAAAGGTTAAGGCATAAACCGATAATGATGAAAAGATTGCGGCGATCACATCATCGACCATAATACCAAATCCACCCGGCACGCGTTTATCAAACCAGCGGATTGGCCAAGGTTTTGCCATATCAAAGACTCTAAAAGCAACAAAAGCAATAGCAACCCATAAAACGCAGAGCTGTGGAATAAAAAATAGGGTAATCCACATACCGACAAATTCATCCCATACTATATGGCCTGAATCATGAGTGTGGGTATCATCCGACGTTTTTTGACATAAAAAACAACCAAAAATAAAAGCGACAACTATTAACACCCAATATAAAAACGGTTGCAAACCATCAAATAGAAACCAAATGGGAATAGCCATTGCTGATCCCATCGTACCGGGCATAATAGGTGACATACCAGACCCTAAACCCACCGCGAGTAAATGGATAGGATTAGTTAATTGCACATATTTTTTAAAGTCTCTATTTCGCTCTTGTTTTGTAGTCATTATATTAAAGGTCTTTTAGATAAAATAATGCCGACTTAAAGTCGGCAAAAAACAGCTTAGCTAAATCAAGCTAAGCATTAGTGATAATCAACTATATTATTCGTCTTTAGTTAACGTTGCAACCATTACCGCTTTTATCGTATGGAGGCGGTTTTCCGCTTCGTCAAACACGATGCTGTGTTTTGATTCAAAGACTTCATCTGTCACTTCTAAACCATTTTGCAAACCATATTGGGCAGCCATTTGTTTACCCACAGTAGTATTCATATCATGGAAAGCAGGTAAGCAATGCATAAATTTAACATCTGGGTTGCCTGTCAATGTGATCACATTTTGATTGACTTGATATGGTGTTAATAATTTTACTCGTTCGTCCCACACTTCTTTCGGTTCGCCCATTGATACCCATACATCGGTATAAAGAAAATCAACATCCTTAACACCTGAAGCAACATCTTCAGTTAAAATAATTTTGGCGCCGGTGGTTTTGGCGATTTCTTGGCATTTTTTTACTAACTCTGCTTCTGGTTGGCAAGCTTTTGGGGCAACTAAGCGAATTTCCATTCCCATTAATGCAGCACCTTCCATTAAGGAATTGCCCATATTATTTCTTGCATCACCTAAATAGGCAAATTTAACACTGTTTAATGCTCGCTCACCAATATGTTCTTTCATCGTCATAAAATCAGCTAAAATTTGCGTTGGATGTGCTTCGGTAGTTAAACCATTCCATACCGGCACGCCAGCATATTTTGCTAAAGTCTCAACTATTTCTTGCCCATAACCACGATATTCAATGCCATCATACATTCTACCTAATACCCGAGCGGTATCGGCAATCGACTCTTTGTGTCCGATTTGACTACCACTTGGCCCTAAATAGGTAACTTGTGCACCTTGATCAAATGCACCAACTTCAAATGCACAGCGAGTACGAGTTGAGTCTTTTTCAAAAATAAGGGCAATATTTTTACCCGCTAAATATTTTTTTTCGCTACCGTCTTTTTTGGCTTTTTTTAATTTGATAGCAAGCTGAATCAGCTGGTTAATTTCTTCAGGTGTAAAGTCGAGTAAACGTAAAAAATGACGTTGATAAAAACCGTGCATATTGAGCTCCTAATAGCGGTGAATATTGTTATGATTCTATTTGAATAATTATGCAATTTCAAGTTAAACATTTTAAATTTAGTTAATATTATTTTTTAGCCTTTGAATTGTCTAAAAAATTAGATTTTATTATTCAATTATTTTTTATAATATTGCTTTTTTTGTTCAAAAAAGTGTAATAAAATGACCAAACATCAGATCTTAAAAAAATAATTAAATGAATTATTATTCATAATTATTGATTATTTAATCAAAGGTTGTTTAATCATGCAAACTTATGCCCTCCTTATGTTACAAGACGGTTCACAATTTATCGGTAAGTCAATTGGTGCTAACGGACAAACCGTTGGTGAAGTGGTGTTTAATACGTCAATGACCGGTTATCAGGAAATCCTTACCGATCCGTCTTATAGTGAGCAAATCGTTACATTAACTTATCCGCATATTGGTAATGTTGGCACCAATAGTGCCGATGAGGAATCTAATCGCGTTTATGCAAAAGGATTGATTATTCGCGATCTACCGCTAATCGCGAGCAATTATCGAAGTGAAATGGATCTTTCCAGTTATTTAAAAAAGCATAATGTAATTGCTATTGCGGATATTGATACCCGTCGTTTAACCCGTATTTTACGTGAAAAAGGGGCACAACATGGTGTGATTATTACCGCAAATGATAAACAGACCTTATTAGATAAAGCCGAAAATGCCAAACAAGAGGCACTAAATTATAAAGGGTTAAGTGGATTAGATTTGGCTAAAGAAGTGACTTGTAAGGAAAGTTACACATGGACTTATGGTATTTGGACCAGACAGCATCCTATACCAAAAGCGGAAAGTGAATTGCCTTACCATGTGGTTGCTTATGATTTTGGCGTGAAACAAAATATATTACGGATGTTAGTTGCGCGTGGATGTAAGTTAACTGTTGTTCCCGCTAAAACGCCAGCAAATGAAGTGTTGGCACTGAATCCAGATGGAATCTTTTTATCAAATGGTCCAGGAGATCCGGCGCCTTGTACTTATGCTATTGAAGCGATTAAGCAGTTTCTGACTACTGATATTCCAGTTTTTGGTATCTGTTTAGGGCATCAATTGCTAGCACTAGCCTGTGGAGCTAAAACTATCAAAATGAAATTTGGTCATCATGGTGGTAATCATCCTGTTAAGGATCTAGAAAATAATCGTGTCATGATTACCGCACAAAATCACGGATTTGCTGTCGATGAGAGCACCTTGCCAGCACATTTACGCGCCACACATAGATCGTTATTCGATGGCTCATTACAAGGGATTCATCATAATCAGAAACCTGCATTTAGTTTTCAAGGACACCCGGAAGCCAGTCCAGGTCCACACGATGCTGCGCCACTTTTTGATCACTTTATCGAATTAATTAAAATTTATAAGCAGGAGCAATAATATGGCTAAACGAACAGATATTAACAGTATTCTAATTATTGGCGCTGGTCCAATCGTTATCGGTCAAGCTTGTGAATTTGATTATTCCGGTGCTCAGGCATGTAAAGCATTACGTGAAGAGGGCTATCGAGTCATTTTAGTTAACTCGAATCCGGCAACCATTATGACCGATTCAGAAATGGCTGATGCTACCTATATTGAGCCTATCCACTGGACATGTGTGCGTAAAATTATTGAGAAAGAGCGACCTGATGCCATTTTACCGACAATGGGGGGGCAAACGGCATTAAATTGTGCATTAGAGCTTGAAAAACAGGGTGTATTAAAAGAGTTTAATGTTGAAATGATCGGTGCTACTGCCGATGCGATTGATAAAGCGGAAGATCGCAAACGCTTTGATCAGGCGATGAAAAAAATTGGTCTTGATACAGCTCGTTCTGGTATTGCTCACTCATTAACAGAAGCTTATGCGGTACTAGAACAAGTCGGATTTCCTTGTATTATTCGTCCTTCTTTTACAATGGGAGGAACCGGTGGCGGTATAGCATACAATCAAGAAGAATTTGAGGAAATATGTACTCGAGGCCTTGATTTATCGCCGACTAATGAATTACTTATTGATGAATCATTGATTGGATGGAAAGAGTATGAAATGGAGGTCGTGCGGGATAAAAACGATAATTGTATTATTGTTTGTTCGATTGAAAACTTCGATGCAATGGGCATTCATACCGGTGATTCAATCACGGTTGCACCGGCACAAACCTTAACAGATAAAGAGTATCAAATCATGCGTAATGCCTCAATTGCGGTATTGCGCGAAATTGGTGTTGAAACTGGCGGTTCAAACGTGCAATTTTCGGTTGATCCACAAACGGGACGATTAATTGTCATTGAGATGAATCCTCGAGTATCTCGTTCTTCAGCGTTAGCATCTAAAGCAACTGGTTTTCCTATTGCTAAGATCGCGGCTAAATTAGCGGTTGGTTATACACTTGATGAACTCTGCAATGATATTACTGGTGGAAAAACACCTGCTTCTTTCGAACCTTCTATCGATTATGTCGTGACTAAAATCCCACGTTTTAATTTTGAAAAATTTGCTGGCTGTAATGATCGCTTAACTACTCAAATGAAATCAGTTGGTGAAGTGATGGCCATTGGCCGAACATTCCAAGAATCCATGCAAAAAGCACTACGAGGTTTAGAAGTTGGCGCCAGTGGATTGGACGAAAAAATCGATAATTATAGTGATGAAAAGAATCTAACTAAAATTCGTTATGAATTGCAGGAAGCTGGTAGTGAGCGTATTTGGTATCTAGCTGATGCGTTTCGTGCTAGTTTCACGCTGGATGAAATCTTTTTATTAACCCATATTGATCGTTGGTTCTTAGTGCAAATTGAAGAGTTAGTCCAAATAGAAAATCGCTTAAAACAGCAAATGATTGAAAATCTTGATCAAGAGGCATTATGGCAGCTTAAGCGTAAAGGATTTTCGGATCTTCGTATCGCCAAACTCCTAGGTTGCCAAGAACAAACAGTGCGAGATCTACGTTGGCAATATGATATTCACTCAGTTTATAAACGAGTAGATACTTGTGCTGCTGAATTTTCAACCGATACAGCCTATCTTTACTCAACATATGAACAAGAGTGTGAAGCACAACCACAATTTAATCGTAAAAAGATTATGATTTTGGGCGGTGGGCCTAATCGAATTGGTCAAGGCATTGAATTTGATTACTGCTGTGTGCATGCTGCATTGGCTTTACGTGAAGATGGTTTTGAAACCATTATGGTAAATTGTAATCCAGAAACTGTTTCAACCGATTACGATACTTCCGATAGACTCTATTTTGAGCCAGTTACTCTTGAGGATGTACTTGAAATTGCTCATGTTGAAAAACCTGATGGCGTAATCGTACAGTATGGTGGACAAACTCCGCTGAAATTGGCACGAGCCCTTGAAGCAGCCGGAATTCCAATTATTGGTACTTCACCTGATGCCATAGACAGAGCCGAAGATCGCAAACGCTTTCAAGAAGTAGTCGATAAATTAAAGTTAAAACAGCCAGTTAATGCCACCGTAACCGATATTGATGAAGCGGTAATCAAAGCAGAACAAATCGGTTATCCACTCGTGGTGCGCCCATCTTATGTATTAGGCGGTCGAGCAATGGAAATTGTTTACAATGAACAAGATTTACGCCGTTATTTTAAAACTGCGGTGAGTGAGTCAAATAATGCGCCAGTATTACTTGACCACTTTTTAGATGATGCCATTGAGGTAGATATTGATGTGATTGCCGATGGCGAACAAATCGTTATTGGTGGCATTATGGAACATATTGAACAAGCCGGTATTCACTCGGGTGATTCAGCTTGTTCGCTACCAACGTATACATTAAGTCCTGAAATTCTAGCTGAACTGCGTAAACAAGCTAAACAGTTAGCATTCGAGCTAAACGTAAAAGGTTTAATGAATGGACAGTTTGCTGTCAAAGATAATCAAGTTTATCTGATTGAAATTAATCCGCGTGCAGCCCGTACGGTGCCATTTGTCTCGAAAGCGACAGGCTTACCACTGGCTAAAATTGCTGCCCGCGTCATGACAGGGCAATCGCTGGCCAAGCAAAATGTCACTCAAGAAGTGATTCCGCCTTATTATTCCGTTAAAGAGGTGGTATTACCATTTAACAAATTTAGCGGTGTTGACCCAATTTTAGGACCAGAAATGCGCTCAACCGGTGAAGTTATGGGAATGGGTAAAACATTTGCTGAAGCCTTTGCTAAAGCACAACTTGGTAGCTTGTCGAATATGAAAAAATCTGGCAAAGCGTTACTTTCTATTCGTGAACAAGATAAACCACGTTTATTAGAAGTTGCTAAACGATTAATCGCTCATGGATTTAGCATTGATGCCACACTTGGCACGGCAAAAGCATTGCAACAAGCAGGAATTGCCTGCCAAATTGTCAAAAAAGAGAATGAAGGTCGGCCCAATATTCATGACCATATTAAAAATGGCGAGTACAGTTATATTCTTAACACAACGTCAGGGCGAGCAGCCATTGAAGCCTCTAAAATCCTGCGTCGTAGTGCTATCCAATATAAAGTCCATTACGATACCACCATGAATGCTGCTTATGCCACAACGTCGGCGCTAGATTACGATCCTGCTCACAGTGTGATACCATTACAGGCACTTTATCAATAACCAAAAAGACGAGCAATGCTCGTCTTTTTTTACAAATACATCAAGTTATAATTTATTTTTTAAGCCTTTCCTTCCGCCATTGCTAAAATATCTGCTTCGGTTAATTTATGAGTCTGATTAGCAAACGCATAGCAAGTTGGTTTTTTATCAATAAAGACTTCAGCCGTGAATTTTAAATCCTTAATATCGTCAAAGATCCAAGCGGCAATATAATAATTTTGCGTACCTTTTAAATGATAATAAAGATGAGAGCCACACTCTTTACAAAATGCTCTTTCCGCCCATTGTGATGAGTTAAAATGGGTAACATTCTCTTGTCCTTCTATCGTTAAATCACCACTGTGCGCTAAAGTCATTAAAGGTCCAGCACTCCATTTACGACAAGTTTGGCAATGGCATGCACTAAAATCCGTATTAGCAAATGGAACAGATAATTTAACTTTTCCACATAAACAAGATCCATGATATTGAGTTGACATATTTTTTCCTTTTCCAATTAAATGTACATTATGTAATTTTAATGATGTTAGCATAATGAATAATCAACGAAAATAAATTTTTTTGTAAAAAATATTGAGGAGTGTATACCGCATAAACATATAAATTACCTATTATCTGTTAATAACATCCACATGTTAATTACAGCAAACTATCATTAATCGGTGGGTTATATAAGGAATGCTGTAAAAAATATTGAGAAGTGTATACCGCTTCGTATGTAAATCGCTATTATTTGTTAAGCAATGTGTAAAAATATGGATTTTAGGCAATAAGGGTATTGCATTATTATTTTATTACTATAATATAGCCATCACTCTGACGCGGGGTGGAGCAGCTTGGTAGCTCGTCGGGCTCATAACCCGAAGGTCGTTGGTTCAAATCCAGCCCCCGCAACCAATTCTACCAAACCTTTCTATTTTCTTATTAACAATTAATCACGCTGATTTTGGCACAGCGAGTAATGTTGATACTGCTTCGCAAATACGTCTGGCAATATAACTGTTGTTCATGGTGTATAAATGAATACCATCAACATTTTGTGAGACTAAATCAACAATCTGATCGATAGCATAAGCAATACCAGCATCACGAAATGCATCCGGATGATGTTCATATTTCTCCATCATCTGTTTGAACTTTTTAGGTAAATTAACTCCGCACATTGAAACCATGCGTTCAATTTGATTTTTATTGGTGACCGGCATAATTCCCGCTTCAATCGGGACGTTAATGCCCATATCATGTGCTTTATCTACAAAGGTATAAAAATAGTCGTTATCAAAAAACAGTTGTGAAATTAGCTGATCAGTGCCGGCATTCACTTTTTCTTTTAAATGGATTAAATCTTGTTTTATTGTGGTAGCCTCAAGATGTCCTTCTGGATAACAGGCACCAATTACGTTAAAATCACCATTTTCTTTAATAAATGAAACAAGTTCACTTGCAAAACGAAAATCATCTTTGGGGGTTACGTTTGGATTGATATCTCCGCGTAACGCAAGCACGTTATCAATTCCCGCACATTTAAGGTCATGGAGGATTTTTGACATTTCTACTTTATCAAAGTTAATTCCTGGCAAATGGGCAACACTTTCAATCCCATAGGTATGTTTAACTGAGTGGGCAATGTCGATTGTGGTTTGACCATTCAAACTACCACCTGCGCCATAAGTGACACTAATAAAATCCGGTTTGAAGTAACCTAATTCACGTAAGGTACTGTAAATTGTCTCTAATGGAGAGGTTTTTTTAGGTGGAAAGACCTCGAATGAGAACACTGTTTTTTGGTTAAAGAGTAAATTTGTTTTCATTAGTATCATCCATTTTTGTTATTGAGCTTTATTGACCTCGCTTATAAAAGCAATCAGTCAGATAAAGCTCATTCACTTTTTAAAACAGTATTAATTAAGTGTCTTTCTTACTGCTAATGTCGCTTGAACTAAATGTTCTAAGCTTTCGACTACTTCTTTTTCACCGCGAGTTTTTAAACCACAATCTGGATTAATCCACAATTTTTGCTTATCAATTTTGGCCACTAATTTTTCAATGGTTGCTTTGATTTCCGCAACTGGCGGTACACGTGGTGAGTGGATATCATATACACCTGGACCTACTTCTGTTTTGAAGTTATTGGCTTTAAGTACATCAATTAACTGTAAATTAGAGCGTGATGCTTCAAATGAAATGACATCGGCATCCATCGCATCGATATCTTTGATGATGTCAGCAAATTCGCTATAACACATATGAGTATGAATTTGGGTATCGGCTTGTACTTTGCTGTGAACCAATCTAAATGCCGGAATTGCCCAATCTAGATATTCACTATTCCAATCAGCTTTACGTAATGGTAATTTTTCTTTTAATGCCGCTTCGTCAATTTGGATGACTTTAATGCCAGCTGCTTCAAGATCTAATACTTCATCACTGATCGCTAACCCAATTTGGAATACCGATTCTTTTTGTGAGATATCTTCACGAGGGAATGACCAGTTTAAGATAGTCACAGGGCCAGTTAACATACCTTTAACAGGTTTATCAGTTAAACTTTGCGCATATTTTGAATATTCAACCGTAATTGGTTTAGAACGGGAAATATCACCCCAAACAATTGGTGGTTTAACACAGCGTGTACCATAAGATTGTACCCATGCTTTTTCAGTAAAGACAAAGCCATTTAAGCTTTCACCGAAGTATTCCACCATGTCATTACGTTCAAATTCACCGTGAACTAATACATCAATACCGATCTTTTCTTGTAATTTGATACATTCAGCAATTTTTTTCTTATTAAATTCAGTGTATTCATTTAGGCAAATTTCGCCTTTTTTGAATTTAGCACGATTTAAACGTACATCCGGTGTTTGTGGGAATGAACCAATGGTGGTAGTTGGTAATAATGGCAGATTAAAGGCTTTTTTCTGTGCAGCTTCACGCACGGAAAACTCAGGTAGACGGGTAAAATCAGACTCTTTTAGTGCTGTCACTTTTTGGCGAACCGCTTGGTTAGCCCCTTCACGTTCGCGAGTAAACAGAGTTTGGTTAGCTTTGTAAGCTGCGTTGTTATCTCGATTGGTTTCATTAATTAATTGACCTAGTTCAGCAAGTTCTTGCAGCTTTTCTTGAGCGAAAGCAAAATAAGCACGTTGTTGAATAGTCAATTTGGTCTCATTTTGTAATGTGTAAGGCACATGCAATAAAGAACATGAAGTGTTAACTACCACGTTGACTGCTTGTTGTTTGATTTTGGTTAATAATGCCAAGGTTTTTTTGTAATCATTTTTCCAGATATTTTTACCATTAACGACACCAGCAAATAAGACTTTATCAGCAGGGAAGCCATTATTTTCAAGTAAAGTTAATGTTTGCTTACCTTCTACAAAATCCAGACCGATACCATCAAACGGTAATGCAACAAGTTCTTTATAGCAGTCACGGACATCACCAAAATAGGTTTGCAACACAACTTTGGTTTTGCCTTTAACTGATAAGATAGCTTGATAAAGTTCGTTAAATAGTGCGATATCTTGTTGAGTAAGATCAGTGACTAAAATTGGTTCATCAATTTGGATCCAGACAGCACCAAGTGTAGTGAATTTTTGGATGATTTCTTGATAGGCTTTAATAATGTCTGCTTTAAAATCAACTAGCTGTTTGCTACCTAAATATTGGGCTAATTTGAAAAAGGTTAATGCCCCAATAATAACCGGTTTGGTTTGGATACCTAACGCCTTAGCCTCTTGGTATTCATCAAAAGGTTTTGTACTGGCGATTTTAATTTGTAGTGAATCTTCAATTTCAGGCACTAAGTAGTGGTAATTGGTGTTAAACCATTTTTTCATTGCTAACGCACGCACATCTCCTTTATCGCCTTGATAACCTCGCGCCATAGCAAAATAGCGGTCGAGTTCAGGTAAACCTAAATCCTGATAACGTTTTGGAATAACATTAAGTAAACATGCAGTATCAAGTACGGCATCATAAAATGAAAAATCATTTGATGAGATAAATGCGATTTTTTGTGAAGCTTGTTGTTGTAGATGTTCAGCACGCAGTGCTTTTGCCTCACTCAATAATTCAGTTTGGCTTTTGTTGCCTTTAAAATAAGCTTCGGTGGCAAATTTTAATTCTCGAAGCTTACCAACACGGGGATATCCAATAACAGCAGTATTCATTTTATTTTCCTTTCATCACATTTGGTTAATAATAGGAAAGATAACAAAAAAAAATGCTATTGAATAATTCTAGTTTTTTATTGATTGATATAGATTTTAACTATACCCAATTGTTTTTTTATTGCTATAACTAATAATTAGTTGATGATTTTAATGATAGCAGTATAGTATAAAAACTGTTTCTTTACAGGAAGTATAAGAATGAAATTTATATATTGTCTTTTTATTCTTGAAGTTATTTTAATTTTTCCTATGTTGGGTGATAACAATAATGTCGTCTTATCTTCAAAAATAATTCACAATATTATTATTACCATTATTTTTGGTTTTAACTGTGTGGTGAATTTATATTACTGTATATTTAAATCGAACAAGCAACGAATTGATTATATTGGGATTACATTATTATTTTCAGTTATTCTTTTTGTACCCATTAACAATATTATTATTGCAATTAAATAAAAATATCATTGCTCAGCACGGGTTGAACAAAAAATAATGTTATCAGTGCTGACAGCATGGCTAGGTTAATCTGGATGTTTAACCTAAATAAATGTTAAAAAATATAATTAATATACTTAAGATTAGCAATCCTTCTATTTTTTATTAGAATAGAAGGATTGTAGAATAGGTTAATTATTCACGCCATTCACCATAGATCGGTCTTGAAAAGTGAGCTAGCACAGCAATCATACAGATCTCGATTGATACGCCCCAATAAATATGGCCTAAGATTTCACTCCACAATTCATAGCCGTTTAAATTCCATAACCAGCCAACAGTACCCTCTGGATCATAAACTGGATTACGGAAGCCTAATAATGGAATAAAAAAACCATGCATAACAACAGTAATAATCAGACCATAAAAAGCACCATACCAAAGTCGAATTTTATTCCAAAAAAAAGCAATAAATACATAAACAAAGGCAAAAGCAAAACTAAATAGCCAGTGATAAAGTGTTACGGCACCTAAAACACGGGTTCCTTGATAAACATAATCAAGGGAGTGCGAATTAATACCCAACCAACCAAGCCAAGCATCAATATGTGCCGCTGGTGGTGAAATTTCACCGGGAACTCGAGGTGGCATATTAACTTCAGATCCCCATTTGACTAATGAACTGATAAAACCACCAATAATTGTTGTCCAGATGATAATTTGACGATTTGTTTTATTTCCAAACATTTAAGTTATTCCTTACTATATTTAATAGATTTGAAATTAAATAGCCAATAGTATAAATAAAATAAGTTCTATCTAAGTTTAAAAGAACGTTTTATATATTAAAATTAGATTGCTCAGCATAACTTTTGGGGTGGACTAATATAGCTTTAATCAGTCATAATGGTTAGATGTCGACATACCGATTTATAGACTAATTACGGTTAAATAATATACGCCTTTAAATCTAAATAATACACATTATCCCGATCATAATTTTTAAAAACACCTAAAATGATTATTTTAATTGATAATGATTCTCATTATCATATATAATGGCAATATATCAATTTTGAGGTTTTAATTATGTTGAAAATATCCACAGTAAGTTTGGAAGAGATCAATAATACTGTTCATATTCCCGATCCGAATGCGAGTTTTCTTCGAAAACTGTGGGCTTTTTCTGGTCCGGGGGCTTTAGTGGCGGTTGGTTATATGGATCCCGGTAACTGGATCACCTCAATTCAAGGCGGTGCGCTTTATAGTTATTTGCTGCTATCAGTGATATTAATCTCTAGCTTGATAGCCATGTTATTACAGGCCATGTGTGTCAAAATCGGTGTAGTCACCGGCATGGATCTTGCTCAAGCAACTAAATCAATGGTGGGTAGAAAAGTAGCATTTTGTTTATGGATATCGACTGAATTAGCAATTATAGCAACCGAAATTGCCGAAGTTATTGGTAGTGCTGTTGCCTTGAACCTGTTGTTTGATATTCCATTATTGATTGGTGTTTTATTAACGGTTTTTGACGTTGTTATACTGTTAATTTTAATGCGGTTTGGTTTTAGAAAAATAGAAGCGATCGTCTTTTGTTTAATTGCGACGATATTTATTATCTTCACTTATGAAGTGTTAAGAGCTTCACCGGCATTAAGTGACATTATAAATGGTTTTATACCAAGGACTGATATTTTTACTGCGTCAATTAAAGGACATGATTCAGCATTGGTTATTGCGCTAGGGATTGTTGGTGCGACTGTTATGCCACATAATTTGTATTTGCATTCATCTATCGTTCAAACTAGAAAATATGATAGAAACAATCGAACTAGCTTAAAAGATGCGATTAAATATGCCACCATTGATTCCAATATACAGTTGTCATTTTCGTTTATCATCAATTGTCTATTATTGATTCTTGGCGCCGCCCTTTTTTATGGCAATAATCCTGATGATCTTGGTCGATTTACGCAACTTTATGAGGCTTTGAAAGATCCACATATGGTTGGCCCGGTAGCTAGCTCGATTATGGCAACATTATTTGCTGTGGCGTTACTAGCCTCAGGTCAGAATGCCACTATTACCGGCACATTAACCGGGCAAATCGTGATGGAAGGGTTTATTCATCTCTCTATTCCCCTTTGGGCTAGACGAATGATTAGTCGAGGATTGGCAGTGACTCCGGTAATTTTATGTATCTATATTTGGGGAGATAAGGAAAATATTGTTGAGAATTTATTAATCTATACTCAGGTCTTTTTAAGCATTGCTTTACCGATATCAATGGTACCTTTAATTTTAGTTACTTCAAATAAGAAAATCATGAAAGAGTTTGTTAACAGTAAACTAACATTCGTTTTGGGGTGGATAGCAACTATTGCACTTGTAATTTTAAATCTGCAATTAATTTATGAAGTTATTAGCTCATTATATTAATTAGTTATTGATTAAAGTCATTGAGATTTTTTAATCAATGACTTTTTTCTACCCCAATTAATTATTCACAGTTGGTTTTTTGCTTATCTATTAAAAAATGAGTGAGCGCTAAAAACTCGCGAAAACCTAGTTAGCACAATAACTCGATTAAATACAGTAAAATAAAATGGTTATTTTATTTAAAAAGCTGTATTTATTTACAGTATTTTTATTGATATACTCGCATTAATTTTAATCAGCTGCATGTATTTAATTATAATGATAACTCAACTTACTATTAATAATTTTGCTATTGTCGATCAGTTATTAGTTGATTTTACAACAGGAATGACGGCAATTACGGGTGAAACAGGCGCAGGTAAATCGATTGCGATCGATGCTTTAGGGCTTTGTTTAGGAAATCGTGCTGATGCTTCAGCCATTCGCAATGGTACAAATCGGGTAGATATTTCAGCGAGCTTTGTTCTTGATGATAATACCCCAGCAGCATACTCGTGGTTAACCGAAAATCAACTTGATGAAGGTAATGAATGTATTTTAAGGCGAGTTATTAATCAAGATGGGCGTTCTAAAGCATTTATTAATGGCCGCGCTGTGCCTATTTCGCAGTTAAAAGATTTAGGACAAATGCTAATTCAAATTCATGGACAACATGAACATCAACGTTTATTACGAAGTGATTATCAAAAAATTTTACTTAATCATTATATCAATGAGCCCGCATTATTGGCACAAATGCAGCAAGCTTACAAGCAATGGAAATCTGCAAGTCGAGCATATCAGCAATACCTCTCTTCCAAACAGGAGCGAGATGCTCACGTTCAGTTATTGCAATATCAATTAAAAGAGTTAAATGAATTTTCACCAATTGAAGGTGAATATCAACAAATCGATGAAGAATATAAAAAGTTATCAAATAGTGAACAGTTAATTAATCTTAGTCAACAATCTATTATGCTATTAGATGAAGCAGACGAATATAATGTTAGCAATATGCTCAATAATGTTAAACAGAGTATTGATGATCTAGTAACATTAGATCCGTCGCTAAATGGTGTTTTAGTAATGTTAGAAGACGCCTCTATTCAAATTAAAGAAGCTAGCTATGAATTACGTCATTATAGTGAAAGCTTAGAACTTGATCCGGCTAGAGTGATGCAACTTGAACAACGATTATCAAAGCAAATTGCTTTAGCGCGTAAGCATCATGTTTCTCCTGAGGCGTTACCTGAGTTACATCAAAATTTATTAAATGAGTTTAAACATATTAATCAACAAGATGAACAGAGTGAACAATTAAAAGAAGAGATTAAAAAGTATCAACAAATTGCGGTAGAACTTGCCAGAAAACTGCATCAAAAACGCTTAACCGTAAGTAAAACGTTAGCTAAAAAAGTCATGGCCATTATGCATGAATTATCTATGCCAAACGGTCAATTTTGTATAGATGTCGTGTTTGATGAAAATCGATTGAGTGAAGATGGTGCCGACCAAGTTTCTTTTTTAGTAAGTACTAATGCTGGGCAGGAGGTGCAGCCTTTAGTAAAAGTTGCCTCTGGCGGTGAATTATCACGTATGGCACTTGCAATACAGGTTTTAACCGCGCAAAAAATGGATACGCCAGCGTTGATTTTTGATGAAATTGATGTCGGTATTAGTGGACCGACTGCGGCTAAGGTCGGGCAGTTATTAAGGCAACTTGGTGAATCGACGCAAGTCATTACTGTGACGCATTTGCCACAAGTTGCCGGCCAAGCTAATCAACACTATTTTGTTAGTAAACAAACGAATGGTAAACAAACATCGACAGATATGCAAAGATTAGATAAAAATGGACGTTTAAATGAGCTTGCTCGGTTGTTAGGTGGGGATAAAATTACTGATGCAACACTTGCCAATGCGAAAGAGTTACTTATTATCTAATTTAATTATGGTAATATAACGCCTTTAATTGGGATCGGAGAATAACGAGATCATGAGTTTATCTGGTAAACATATTTTATTAGGGATAACGGGTGGTATTGCTGCTTATAAATGCCCTGATCTTGTCCGTCATCTAAAAAAAGCGGGTGCACAGGTACGTGTAGTAATGACTGAATCAGCGAGCCATTTTGTCACGCCAATGACACTGCAAGCGCTAACTGGTAATGCAGTATCAAGTGATTTATTCGATCCTTCTGCCGAACTTTCGATGAGCCACATTGAATTAGCCAAATGGGCTGATTTGCTAATAATAGCCCCTGCTACAGCAAATATTATAGCAAAAATGGCAAATGGTATTGCTGATGACCTTTTATCGACCATTTGCCTTGCAACACCCGCTAAGATCGTCATTACGCCAGCGATGAACCAACAAATGTACAAAGCAGCGGCAACTCAACAGAATTTAGCGACTTTAGCTTCACGTAATACCTTAATTTTAGGTCCCGATGATGGTTTTCAAGCTTGTGGTGATTTTGGGCCAGGGCGAATGGTTGAACCTGCAACCATTGTAAGTCATGTTGAGTACTATTTTTTAGCAAATTCAACTCTTGCTGGAACTGAAATTACTATTACCGCTGGCCCAACCATTGAAGAGCTTGATCCAGTGCGTTATATCAGCAATTACAGTTCAGGTAAAATGGGCTATGCTATTGCTCAAGCTGCCGCTGAATTGGGAGCAACAGTAAATCTAATTAGTGGACCCGTTAATTTAGCGACGCCAAATAATGTAAATCGCATTAATGTAAAAAGTGCTAATGAAATGTATGATGCAGCATTAAAGCATGCTAAAAAATCATCGATTTTTATCTCTTGCGCGGCTGTTGCTGATTATCGAGCTGAAACGATTGCTAAGAAAAAAATTAAAAAAACCGATGATAATAATGAACTTGTTATTAAATTGGTTAAAAATCCTGATATTGTTGCCAATATTGCTGCATTAAAGAAAGGTCGCCCATTTGTGGTAGGCTTTGCCGCTGAAACCAATAATATTAAGGCTTATGCCCTTAAGAAGTTATCCACTAAAAAATTAGATTTGATTTGTGCTAATGATGTGTCAGACAAGAATATTGGCTTTAATTCTGATCAAAATGCATTAACCCTTTATTGGCAAAATGGTGAACAAACGTTACCATTAAGCAGTAAACAACAACTAGCAAAAGAATTGCTTCAAGTAGTTATAACACGATATAAAGCGAGTCATGATGAAAAGAAAAATTGATATTAAAGTATTAGATAAACGTTTAGGTAACGAGTTTCCATTGCCAACTTATGCAACCGAAGGTTCAGCAGGTATTGATTTAAGAGCGATGTTTGATAAAACAACTGAAATCAAACCGGGTGAAACAATCTTAACTCCAACCGGCTTATCAATGCATATTGCTGATCCATCTTTAGCGGCATTAGTGTTACCACGTTCAGGACTTGGTTCAAAAAACGGTATTGTACTTGGTAATTTAGTTGGTTTAATTGATTCTGATTATCAAGGTCAATTATTTGTGCCAGTTTGGAATCGAAGCCAAACTCCATTTGTTATTGAACCTGGCGATCGTATTGCTCAATTAATTATTGTGCCAGTCGTGCAAGCAGAATTCAATATTGTTGAAGATTTTGTTGAATCAGCACGTGGTGAAGGTGGATTTGGGCATTCAGGTAAGAAATAATCGTGAGTAGCAAAAATAAAAATCGTAAAGAAGATATACTCCAAGCATTAGCAACTATGCTTGAATCCAATGAAGGAACACAACGGATAACCACAGCTAAATTAGCAGCAACGGTTGGAGTTTCTGAAGCGGCATTGTATAGGCATTTTCCAAGTAAGACAAAAATGTTTGAAAGTTTAATTGTTTATATTGAAGACATTTTGCTTTCTCGTATTAATGTAATTTTGCAAGATGAACCAAAAACATTTATGCGACTTCAACTTATTTTGGCTTTAATTCTTGGTTTTTCTGAAAAGAATCCGGGACTGACAAGAATTATGACCGGACATGCATTAATGTTTGAACAAGATCAATTACAAGAACGAATTAGTCAATTGTTTGAACGCATTGAAACGCAGATAAAGCAAGTTATACGGGAAAGGAAGATTCGTGAAGGCGTGGCCTTTACCACTGATGAGCGTATTTTATCTAGCCAGTTACTGGCTTTTTGCGAAGGAATGATGGCACGCTATTCTCGTTCTGGTTTTAAATATCTACCAACAACAAATTTTGAAACCCGTTGGGCTTTATTAGCCAAACAATTAATTTGAACCTATTTAATTGCAATTATTCACTTAACTATTTCTGTTATTTTTTACAGAGGATAATTTCATGAATTTTGAAAATATAGCAAACCGAATTTGGTTGTTTATTGAGAAATATGATGGGGTGGTAATTAGTTATATTGCCCATTTTTGTTTTGCCATTGTTATTTTTTTCATTGGTCGAACCATTGCTAAATTTGTTGCTCGCCAACTTCGAAGAATTTTAACTAATCGTCATGTTGATCCAACGGTAGTTAAATTTGTTAGTTCTTTATCTTATTACGCCATTATTGTTATGACATTAGTTGCTGTGTTAGGGCAACTTGGTGTGCAAACAGCATCGATTGTTGCGGTAATTGGTGCAGCTGGCTTAGCAGTAGGTTTAGCTTTACAAGGTTCATTGTCAAACTTTGCAGCAGGCGTGATTTTAATTATTTTTCGCCCTTTTAAAGTAGGGGAAACCGTGGTTATTAATAATCAAAAAGGGGATATTGATTCAATTCAAATTTTTTCAACCACTATTGTCACACCAACAAATGAAGTAGTGGTTATTCCAAACGGCCAAGTAGTTAGTGCAAATATTATTAACTATACTCGCTTGCCAGAAAGGCGTTTAGATTTGGTCGTTAATGTGGGGTATGATTCAGATATTCAAAAAGTCTATCAAGTATTAAGTGAGGCCGTAAATAAAACCGATAATATTTTAAAGAGTAAAGCGCCAACTATTCGTCTAGATTTGCTCGATGCTTCATCCATGAATTTTAATGTTTTAGTTTGGACGTTAAATGCTAATTACGGATCAGTTAAAGCGGTATTACTTGAAAATATTAAAAATGGGCTAACTGAAAATGGTATTAATATTCCATACCCAACTATGGATATAAATCTTAATAACCAGTCCTAAATTTCAATATGGTATTCCGTTGGCAATCAGCAACGGAATCACCTACTAGATCAGATATCTTGATCCATGTTTAATGCTGGTTTATCACAATCAGGGCAACCAACAACTTTCGCAGGAACACCAGCAACTGTGGTATGCTCCGGAACGGGCTCTAAAACGACTGAACCAGCACCGATTTTAGCACCTTTACCGATTTCAATATTACCTAAAATAGTTGAGTGGGCACCAATCATTACACCTTCGCGAATTTTAGGGTGACGATCGCCATTTTCTTTTCCGGTTCCACCTAATGTGACTGATTGTAAAATGGAAACATCATTTTCAATAACTACGGTTTCACCAATGACTATCCCTGTTGCATGATCAAACATAACACCACAACCAATTTTAGCTGCTGGATGGATATCAACGCCAAAAACAATGGCAATTTGGCTTTGTAAGAAGGTTGCTAATGATTTACGATTTTGTTTCCATAGCCAATGCGCAATTCGATAAGCTTGTAGTGATAGAAAACCTTTATAATAAAGTAGTGGTGTTGAATAGTAATTGGTTGCTGGATCGCGAATGTAAACAGCAAGTATATCGGTAATAGCCGCATAGATAATGTTGTCATCTGCCAGATAGGCTTGTCTAGCAATTTCACGAATTTCCATTGCAGGTACAACTTGAGTCGCTAGCTTGTTAGCAAGAATGTAACTTAATGCATCACCTAAATTCTCATGATTAAGTAACGTTGCATGGAAATAACTCGCTAACATTGGCTCACTTTCAACGAGCTTGGATGCTTCTTGTCGGATTGTTTGCCATAACATATCAGGTTTAATTACTTTTTTGCTCGTATTCACACCAAATACCTATATCGATTTAAATGTTAGTCTTAATAGTTTATATTGTTTCGCAAACCAAGAATAGAAGCAAGCTTTCTCTACTGAGATTAAAAAATGGGAACAATTTGTTCCCATTTTTATAACTTAACTGAACGATTGTATAGTTATTTTTCTACTTTTTGCTTATTGTCACTTAACGTAAATGTTGCGATAAATAGAATGACAAATACTATTGCGGCAAGAATATAAAAAGTGGTTGAATATCCAGTATTATCAAATAATTTACCGACCATCCATGACAATACAATTACCCCAACATTGGATGAAATATTAAATCCAACTAAATATAAAGTAGATGACAGTCTCGCATCAAAGTTAGCAACAGCATATTTAAATACCGCTAAAATAAATAATGGTGTTTCAATTGCATGGAAAAGTTTAACGAATGAAATTAGATAAACATTATCTAAGGTTGCTGATAAGGAGATTCGACAAACCATTACCAAAGCAGCGGTTAGTAATGCCTTTTTAGCGCCAATTTTGTTAATAAAATAAGGGGCTAAAATCATACAAGCTGCTTCTAAAAAGACTTGAAAGGAATTTAAATATCCATAAACTTGATAGCCATTTTCAGGTTTATCAAAGAAACTGGTGTAAAAATTTGGAAATAGTTGCTGATCATAAATGGTGTAAAAGCTATTAGTTCCAATTATAAAGAAGACAAATAACCAAAACTTTTTCATACCAAATAGTGAGAAAATTTCACTCATGGTTGGGATGGTTGGCTTTTGTACTACTGCTTTACCGTTTTTTGAAAATTGTTGTTTAGGTTTGAAAATTAAATTGATAGTGAAATAGATAGCTGCAATGCCAGATGCCATCCAAAAGTTAATATGTGGGTCGATACCAAATAAAATCCCAGCAACAAAAGTTGCAGCGGCATAACCAAATGATCCCCAAAATCTTGCAGGACCAAATTCAAAGCCAAATAATCGACTAATTCGCTCGATAAATGAGTCAATCAAAGCACATCCAGAAATAAAACCTGCACTTAAAACCGGAGCACCAATACAAACGCCCAAAATAAAATCATTTCGTAATAAAGGCTCATAGACATAGATTAAAAACGGACCAATGAGTAGCATAATAATACTTTGGAAGGTAATTACTGCTTTGCCTATCTGCAATTTATCTTGGATAATGCCATAAAAAATCATAAAAAACATGGCGGCAGCAGAGTTAGCAGAATAAACAACCCCTAATTGTTCACCAGATAAACCAATTTGACTTTTTAGCCAAATGGCATAAAAAGACCACCAAAGTGACCATGCAGCATAAAAGGTAACAAGGTAGCCTGATGAGAACCAATAATTTCTATTTTTTATCATATCTATATTCATTTTTATTCTCTTTTATTGTCGAAGTTTAACGTTAACATGTTAATGTTAACATTATTGTCATAATTGGAATAAAATAGAAACAATCAATTGTCATAAATGTTACTTACCTCACACTTTTTATCATTTTTATTTGTGGTATCATCACACTAAGTAAAAATTAATGATTATTTTAATGTTGAGCAAAAGGATTAAACTATGGCTTCACTAAAGGATGTTGCTAGATTGGCATCAGTTTCATTGATGACGGTATCTCGAGCAATCAATAATCCTGAGAAACTAAATAAAGAAACCTATAAAAAAGTGAAGAAAGCTATTGAGACGCTTAATTATGTACCGGATTTATCGGCACGCAAGATTCGAGGAGATGGTTCTGGTCCTCATGCTATTGGTGTGCTGGCATTAGAAACCGCAACGACACCGTTTTCAGTCGAATTACTTCAGGCAATAGAAAAAACCGCCCAGCAACATGGTTGGAATACGTTTATCGTTAATTTATTTGATGATAAGGATGCTGATCATGCGATGAATACCCTTTTATCTTATCGACCCAATGGCATTATCTATACCACCATGGGATTAAGAAAAGTTCAACTTCCCGATAAATTACTTAGTAAAAATGTGGTATTAGCAAACTGTATTAGTGATTCAGAGCAGCTAGCTTGTTACATTCCAGATGATTATGCAGGTCAATATCAAGCGATGCAAAATGTGATAAATAAGGGTTACAAAAGACCTTTATGTATCTATTTATCAGAAAATACCTTAGCTGGTAAGATTCGGCGTAAAGCTGCTGAACAAGCGTGGTTAGATGCAGGTAATGATTTAAATGATATGAAGAGTTATCATACCTCGATGTCACCTGAAAACCTTGCTTTAGAATATATGATGACGATTGAAATTTTGGCAAAGCACTGTATTAAAAAACCGGATTTTGATGTATTAGTTTGTGGTAATGACCGAATCGCCTTTGTAGCTTATCAATTTTTACTTGGTAAAGGTTTTCATATTCCTAAGGATGTTGCAGTGCTTGGTTATGACAATATGGTTGGTACCGGTGAACTTTTTTATCCTTCGCTAACGACCGTGCAATTACCTCATTACGAGATAGGTCAAAAAGCAGCCTTGCATATTATCAATGGTGAAAATGAAAAAAACATTATTCATATACCATCACCTTATTTAGAAAGAGAATCTTTATAACAAAAAACCACCATGCCTGGTGGTTTTTTAATAAACTATTCATAAATTGATTTTAATTGCCAGCTATCCAATTTGGTTATTTTGGCTTGTCCATTTTCGGCAAATAAGTTAATTACTCTTTTTGCGGGTAATTTAGGGTAAATACGGCTTGAAAGACTATATAAATCTTTGTTGACGAAAACTTCGACTGATGAAGCATCGACAAAAATATGCAGTGACAGCTTTTTAGTTTTTGGTAAGGGCACGCTTCGATAACCTTTTAAGTCAATTCCAGAAAGACTTCGATCGAGAATAATACGGTTAGCTTGTTGGTCAATATACAATAATGTCGCTTGTTTACCATCTGGCGTTGCAGCAAGTTGTAAGCCAAAACGCTCAGCATTACTATTGGTTAAATCAATTTCAACATTAAGTTCACAACTGATTGATTCAATTTCGGTATTTTTTAATTCACTATTTAATTCAATAGTAGTCAATGATTTTGGTTTTTCACGAAGCTCAGCTAGCTCTTTAATTGGTCGATTACGAACTCTATTTTGGCCATCTAGAATTAATTCGCGTGGTAAAGTAAAGGCCCCCATCCACTTATCGTGTTTACTTGGCATTTTTGATTCCCACATATCCATCCAACCAAACATAATACGGCGACCATCAGCCGCAAGGAATGATTGTGGTGCATAAAAATCGTGCCCAAAATCCATCTCTTGGAACGATTTAACTACTGAGAATGGTTTACCCGGTTGCCAATCACCGACAATATACCCTGATTGGAACCGATTTCGATATTGATAACCTTTTGCCTGCATACCTTGTGGTGAGAACATTAATATCCATTTATCGCCTAACGGGAAAAAGTCTGGACATTCAAGCATATAAACATCTGGATCAATATCACTAATAAGTACCTGATCGAATTTCCAATCTTTCAAATTAGTTGAATGATAAAGTAACACTTGACCGACATCATTAGTTTCTCGTTGGCCAACTACCATCCACCATTTACCATTTTGTTGAAAAACCTTTGGATCACGAAAATGCATAATCCCTTCTTTAGGAGTAAGTACCGTGCCATGCTTTTTAAAATTGACACCGTCTTTACTTGTGGCAAGGCATTGGGTTTCTCGGATATGTTCATCATTACCTTGACCATTTAACCAGATGTGGCCAGTGTAAATTAAGCTTAATTCGCCGTTATTATCGACGGCTGAACCTGAAAAACACCCGCTTTTGTCATAATCATGATCTGGTGCAATAGCAATTGGTAACCTTCGCCAGATAATAAGATCATCACTTACTACATGTCCCCAATGCATTGGTCCCCAATTTTCATTATAAGGATGGTGTTGATAAAAGGCATGATATTGTCCTTTATAATAGACTAAACCATTTGGATCGTTCATCCAACCAGCTTGAGGTGATAAATGGAAATGAGGATAATATTGTTTATTCATTTCTTTTTCTAATTTTTTTACTGCTTGATTAGCTTTATCAATTGCATTTGTCATAACATTCCCTTCTTTCATCATGAGTTAGGTTAATATGATTACATACTACATTAAATTAATTGTTAACGTTAACTTATAATGAAATAAACGTTAAAATATGTGATGATAGTCACATATTTTTAACGTTAACAACAATTTTTTTTATAAATGACTTAGTTTATTGCTAATATTGACTATCAACATATCAGCCAATTAGTGTTCAATGAACTAATTTAAGTATGCTGAATTAATAATTCAATCCTGTTCAACGATAATATGAGTGACAAAATGAATAATACAAAAGTATGGTCTCTTGGTGATGCTGTTATTGATTTATTACCATTTGGTGAAATGAATTATCGAGCTTGTGCTGGTGGTGCTCCTGCAAATGTTGCTATTGGTATTGCTAAGTTAGGTCTTCCTTCAGGTTTTATTGGTAGAGTTGGTAATGACCCATTTGGGCATTTTATGGAAAAGACTTTTGGTGAATATCATGTTGATTGCCAAAGTCTTGAAAAGGATGATGAACATAGAACCAGCACTGTTGTTGTTGATTTAGGCGAAAATGGCGAACGAAGTTTTACCTTTCTTGTTTCATATTCTGCTGATCAATTTTTATCTGAACAAGCACTTCCCGATTTTAATCAGGACATTCTGCATTTTTGTTCTTTAGCGTTAGTAGGATCAACTTGTCGACAAACATTAAAAGCCGCTATTGAAAAACTGACTGCCAAAAATGGCTTAATTAGCTTTGATATTAATTTGCGCGAACAAATGTGGCAGAATAAAAATGAAATGCGCACTATTATTACCCAATTTTGCCACGATGCAGATATTCTTAAGCTTTCAGATGAAGAGTTATTCTGGTTGACTGAAAGCCAAAATTGGCATGTAGCACTTAATAAGCTTCAACAACATTATAATGCACCACTTAAATTAATTACTAAAGGTAAAGACGGTAGTATTGTGTTATGGCAAGGCAAAACGTTTAGTTTTGACTCTTTCCATGTTAATAGTATTGATACAACAGGCGCTGGTGATGCATTTGTTGCTGGATTGCTTAGTAGTATTGCTTCATCAGGGATGCCGGAAGATAAATTAATGTTAGAAAGTATGATGACGATAGCCAGTGCTTGTGGGGCATTGGCTACTACCAAAAAAGGAGCATTAACCGCCTTACCGGATAGTGCATTTTTACAGTCATTTATTAGTGATAATCCTGCACTAATTGCAAAACAGATGGGATAGCAATATGACTGAAAAAGAGAAAATGTTAACAGGGTTACTTTATAATCCTTGCATTAATGAGCTTGAAACGGAGCGGCTTTATGCACAAGACCTTTGTTTTGAGTTAAACCAACTACCACCGTCAGCTGCACATAAACGGCAACAACTTTTAAAAAAATTATTGGGTAAAACTACTGAGCAATTTACTATTATGCCCGGTTTTCAGTGTGATTATGGCTACAATATTGAAATTGGTGAGAATTTTTTTGCTAATTTTAATTGCATTATTTTAGATGCAGCCAAAGTAACCTTTGGTCATAATGTACTTGTGGCGCCTAATTGTGGCTTTTATACCTCAGGTCATCCACTTGATAGCCAAACACGAAATAGTGGTTTAGAGTTTGCCAAACCAATAACAATCGGTAATAACGTTTGGATTGGTGGTAATGTTATTGTATTACCAGGGGTTACAATTGGTGATAATAGCGTTATTGCTGCTGGGAGCATTGTCGAACGTGACATACCTAGCAATGTTATCGCCATGGGCACACCTTGCCGGGTACATAGAAAATTAGAAGCGCAATAATATTAAACGTTTGAGGTATTGCTATAATTTTAAACAGGACTTTCTTGACCATAGATCAATAGCAAATACTTCTTCGATCGTTGTTGGTTGAGGAAAATTAAGAGTTTCTAAAACCTTTGATACTTGTTTAGCAATATCCATAAAGCCGATTTTGTTTTGTAGAAATGCTTCTACAGCAATTTCATTCGCTGCATTAAGTGCCGTAGTGGCAGCTTGTCCTTGATTAAATGCATCAATTGCCAACTTTAAACAAGGATAGCGATTAAAATCGGGCTGAGTAAAAGTGAGTGATGAAATTTTAGTAAAATCTAAAGCAGGAATAGTTGATGAAATTCTATCAGGATAAGACATTGCATAAGCAATTGGCGTACACATATCTGGAATGCCGAGCTCGGCAATCACACTGCCATCTTGGTAACGAACCATCGAATGTATGATTGATTGAGGATGAATGATAATTTCCATCTCTTCTTCACTGGCATTAAACAGCCAACGAGCTTCAATATATTCTAGTCCTTTATTCATCATGGTAGCTGAATCGACAGAGATTTTCTTACCCATTGACCAATTAGGATGAGCAACCGCTTGTTCAGGCGTAACTGTGGTTAATTGATTTAACGGTAAATCTCGAAATGGTCCTCCTGAACCGGTTAGGACAATTTTGGTGATGCCATAATCGGCTAAATTAGCAAATCCTAAATTTTGTTGAACTTCTGATGGGAGGCTCTGAAAGATTGCATTGTGCTCACTATCAACTGGTAATAATTGTGCTCCATATTGTTTAACTGCCTGCATAAATAAATGGCCACAAGTTACCAAAGATTCTTTATTCGCTAACAAAATCCGTTTGCCTTTTTTAATGGCGGCAAGGGTAGGTTTTAATCCTGCAGCCCCGACTATAGCTGCCATTACCATATCTACTTCAGTAAGCTCTGCTAAATCGCATATAGCTTGTTGACCATGAAATACTTCAATATTTAATTTTAGGTCTACGAGATTTTTTCTAAGTTGCTGTGCTGCTTCTTCATCAGCCATTGCGACATAATTTGGCCTAAATTCCAAACATTGTTCAGTCATTTTGCCAACATTCTGCCCACCAGTTAAAGCAAATGCTTTAAATAAATCTGGATTTTGTCGAATAACGGCCAAAGTGCTGCAACCTATTGAACCAGTTGAGCCTAAAATTGTGATATTTTTCATATTAGTAAATTAAACTTATGTTGTTTTCATTAAAAAAAGAGACAAATCTCTCATCGGGCAGTTTATCAGTAATTATCTGATCGAACAAAGTCAATTCACTAATAAATGCCGGCTTTATTTGATTAAATTTAGTATGATCGGCAATCAATATTTTTTGCGCTGATTTTTTCATTGCTTGTTGCTTCATATCTAATTCTTCAAAATGATAACAAGTTACTCCTTGTTGCAAATCAATACCTGCTGCTGAAATAAAGGCTTTATTCGGACAGATAGAATCTAACTGGTTGGATTGATGTAAACTTGTAAAGATAGCATTATTTGGTTGGAATTGACCACCGCATAAAATGATCTTACATTTAGGTTTATGTTGTAGTGCCAATAAACTATTTAATGAATAACAGATAGCAGTAAATGCAATATCATTATCTATTGCATTAATGATAAAAGGCATGGTGGTGCCACAATCAAAAAATATTGTATCGTTTTCATTGATAAATTGACTAACAAGTTTTGCAATATAAGCTTTTTCTTCAACTTGCTTATCCTGCTGATCTGAAACGAAATACTTTGCGATTGAATGACGATCTTCATTGACAATATAGCCACCTAAGACAATTAATGAGGAGGGGCAATTGTTAAGATCACGCCTGATAGTCATTTCTGACACTGCTAATTTTTCTGCCGCTGCTTTTAGGTGAATCTTGTCAGTGTTTTTTAGGATTTCAAGGAGTTCATTTATTCTTTTTTGTGGTTGAGTTTCCATTGTTTTTCCTAAATAACAATAAGCTACATAATATATATGTAACTTATTGTTATGATTGATTAGTAATTGCTAGATGATGTACTGTTACCTGAAACGATTGCGATCCCAGCACTTGCGCCTAAACGATTTGCGCCAGCTTGAACCATTTTTTCGGCAGTCATACGATCACGAATACCACCAGACGCTTTTACGCCCATATTTTCACCGACAGTTTCACGCATTAATTTTACATCTTCAACTGTTGCGCCAGAAGTACTAAAGCCGGTAGATGTTTTGACAAAAGCAACGCCAATATCTTTACAAATTGTACAAACTTTAACAATTTCTTCTTTGGTTAATAAGCAAGTTTCTAAAATAACTTTTAATGGTACTGAACCGCAGGCTTTAAATACTGCTTCAATATCATTTTTAACTGCATCCCAATCATTGCTTTTTAGCCAACCGACATTGATTACCATGTCAATTTCTTCTGCGCCAGCTTTAATAGCCATTTCTGTTTCATAAGCTTTAGCTGACGTAAGCATAGCACCAAGTGGAAAACCGACTACTGAACATACTTTTACATTACTACCTTTTAATAACTCTGCCACTAAAGGTACATAGCCAGAATTAACGCAGACAGAATAAAAATGATATTCTTTTGCTTCGTCACACAATTTTTTTATCTGATCTTTTGTGGCATTCATCGCCAGTAAAGTATGGTCGATATACTTTGCATAATCCATAAAGGTTTCCTTAAATATTTTAGTATTAATGTTAAATCTAATTAATCATCTGTAAATAGATGTAATGTTATTAAAATAACAAATATTAGCAAGTTATGTTACTTTAGTAACATTATATCGCTAATTCGTCAAAATTTGAAATATGAGAAGATGAATTAGCCTTTTTTATAAACTAATAAAAAACGCCCTGTTTGGCTAAACAGGGCGCTTTTATCTGATTAATGGGCTTTAAAAATTAAAATTCCATTAATTCCTTTTCTTTATCAGCAAGTACGCTATCTAATTTTTTAATCGCTGCATCCGTTGCTTTTTGGATGAGATCTTGTGATTTACGTTCATCATCTTCAGAAATTTCTTTATCTTTCAATAATGCTTTAATCTGATCATTGGCATCACGACGGATATTACGGATTGATACCCGTCCTTGCTCTGCCTCACCACGAACAATTTTAGTTAAATCACGACGGCGCTCTTCAGTAAGCGGTGGCAGAGGAACTCGAATAACGGTACCCGCTGATGCCGGATTTAATCCTAAATCTGAAGTTAAAATTGCTTTTTCAATTAATGGTGTTAATGATTTATCAAATACTGTAATTGCAAGGGTTCTTGCATCTTCAGCAACGATATTGGCTAATTGACGAAGTGGTGTTGGGCTACCATAATACTCAACCATAATGCCATCTAATAAACTTGGCGATGCACGACCAGTTCTAATTTTAGAAATATGATTCTGAAACGCATCAATACTTTTTTCCATGCGCTCTTGCGCTTCTTTTTGAATCTCATTTAGCATAATAAAAACCTTTTTAAATAAATAAGACTAGCAGCTAACTGTAGCCTGATTATTGATTAATGTTCCTTCTGATTCGCCTAGAATGACGCGACGTAATGCCCCCGGTTTATTCATATTAAACACACAAATTGGTAGATTATGATCACGTGCTAATGTAAATGCGGCTAAATCCATTACTTTTAATTCATCATCTAACACTTTTTCGTAGTTAAGTGTTTTATAGAGTGTAGCATTGGGAACTTTTACTGGATCGGCAGAATAAACGCCATCAACTTTGGTCGCTTTTAAAACCACATCAGCTTCAATTTCAATACCTCTTAAACAGGCTGCTGAGTCAGTTGTGAAAAATGGGTTACCGGTTCCAGCCGAAAGGATAACGACCTTACCATGTTTAAGCAAGCTGATTGCTTCAGTCCAGCGATAATCATCACAAACGCCGTTTAATGGAATTGCCGACATCAAACGGGCATTAACTTCAATTCGGTGCAATGCATCACGCATAGCAAGACCGTTCATTACTGTGGCAAGCATACCCATATGGTCACCAACAACACGGTTCATGCCTGCTTTAGCAAGTCCTGCACCACGAAATAGATTACCACCCCCAATAACAACAGCAACCTGAACATTCATGTCGATAAGTTCTTTAATTTCTTGAGCCATACGATCAAGAACGGTTGGATCAATACCAAAACCTTCATCACCTTGCAATGCTTCACCACTGAGTTTAAGAAGGATACGTTTATAGAAAGGGGTTATCATATGAAGTCTCACTATTTCGTTATTTAATTACTTAAAAGCTAGCATAACTAGCTGGCAATCATTTTAAAATATTTTGTGGATAAACAAAACCGCCATGACGGCGGTTTTGATAAAACAATTAAGATTGTTTCGACATCGCAGCAACCTCGGCTGCAAAGTCAACTTCGACTTTTTCGATACCTTCACCCACTTCAAAGCGGATAAATGATGCAACAGTCGCTTTTTTCTCAGCAAGTAAATCACCAACTGTTTTGCTTGGATCCATTACAAATGGTTGACCAGTAAGTGATACTTCACCAGTGAATTTACGCATACGGCCTTCAACCATTTTTTCTGCGATTTCACGAGGTTTACCAGATTGCATTGCAATATCGATTTGAATATTACGTTCATGTTCAACCACATCAGCAGGTACATCACTTGGGTCAACATATTCTGGTTTACTTGCCGCAATGTGCATTGCAATGTGTTTAACTAATTCTTCATCACAACCGCTATTTGCTGCAACTAAAACACCAATACGTGCACCGTGTTGATAACTACCAACTACATCGCCAGTAATTTGTTGAACACGACGGATGCCGATGTTTTCACCAATTTTAGCAACTAATGCAGTACGTTCTTCTTCAAATTTTGCTTGTAAAGCTGCAATATCAGTGATTTTATCATTTAAAGCAGCTGTTGCTACTTTATCACTGAATGCTAAGAAACCAGCATCTTTAGCAACAAAGTCAGTTTCACAGTTAATTTCTAAAATAACACCCACTTTTTTATCTGCTGAAATTTTAGAAATAATTACACCTTCAGCTGCCACACGACCTGCTTTTTTAGCTGCTTTGGCTTGACCTGATTTACGCATGTTGTCGATAGCAAGATCGATATCACCATTTGCTTCAACTAATGCTTTTTTACATTCCATCATACCTGCGCCAGTTCTTTCGCGCAGTTCTTTTACCATAGAAGCGGTAACTTCAGCCATTTTAAAATCCTCTATTTAACCATTATGATGATTTTCATTAGAATGGGTCGATGTTATTACCGACCCTGAAAATATTTGAGTTTATTATTCTGCTGCTGGAGCTTCTTCAACAAAGCTTTCTTCAGATACTGGAGATTGATTTTGTTCACGACCAGAACGAACTGCTTCAGCAACCGCATTTGCATATAATTGAATTGCACGGATCGCATCATCATTACCTGGAACAATGTAATCAATACCATCTGGATCTGAGTTAGTATCAACAACAGCAATGACTGGAATACCTAAATTGTTAGCTTCTTTGATTGCGATATGTTCATGGTCTGCACCAATAACAAAAATCACATCGGGTAAGCCACCCATATTTTTAATTCCACCCAAGCTATTTTCTAATTTAGCCATTTCACGAGCACGCATAAGTGCTTCTTTCTTGGTTAATTTATCAAATGTACCATCATTAGCTTGTGTTTCTAAATCTTTTAAACGTTTAATTGATTGACGTACTGTTTTCCAGTTAGTCAACATACCACCTAACCAACGGTGATTAACGTAGTATTGTCCACAGCTTTCAGCTGCTTGTTTAATTGCTTCACTTGCAGCACGTTTTGTACCAACAAATAAAATTTTACCTTTACGCGCAGCAACTTTGTTTAATTCAGCTAATGCTTCATTGAACATTGGTACTGTTTTTTCAAGATTGATGATGTGAACTTTGTTACGAGCACCAAAAATAAATGGTTTCATTTTTGGGTTCCAATAACGAGTTTGGTGTCCAAAGTGTACACCTGCTTGTAACATATCGCGCATTGATACTGTAGTCATGATTTCCTCATTTTTACGTTGGGGTTATGCCTCCACATATCCGCTTTATCCGACCTTATTACTTTAAGTAAAAGGCACCCCGGCAAAGAGTAATGATATGTGTGTGTTATAACGTTAATTAATTATTAAATTTTATGCTGATGTTTCATTATTATTTTCAATAAAAATAATCTGAAATATAGCGCGCGTTTTATACCACATTTAAATTAAGATTACCAGAAGTATTTATTTTTATAGGTGATGAAATATTAGTTTTTTATTAAAGGTTGTAGATTTGGTTTGGAAAAATAACGATATAAGCTAACAAAGTCAATTTATTAGCTTATATTAAAAAAGTTGCATGTTGCTTTAAATTATTAAGCCTTTTTAACAAAACAAGCTTTAAGCATTACTTTCATGCCATCGATTTTACAATCAATTTCATGATCGCCCTCTACCAAACGAATGCCTTTAGCTTTAGCTCCTTTTTTGAGGACGGTTGATGAGCCTTTTAATTTTAAATCTTTAATCAAAATAATATCATCGCCATCAACTAACAAATTGCCATTGCTATCTTTAACTTGTAATTCATCGGTTGTCGAAGTTTCTTGATTTGGATCCCATTCGTGTGCACATTCCGGACAAACATAAAAAGTACCATCGTGGTAAGTGTGTTCAGATTGGCAAGCCGGGCAATTAGGTATAGATTCCATAGTTTTTCATTAATCCAAATTAAATAAAATGGTGGTTACTATAGCAAAAAAAGACTGTTTAGTCATGATATTCAGCTATACCTAATAGTTTTTTATTATTTCGGTTTGACACTACAGATAGCAATGTAATTAAGGTATTTTTTATTTTTTCTAAATGTTTTAAACATTTTGATAAATTGTGGTCGATTTTGTTTATGTAATGCATTACCAACAATTTTGATTGCACCAAAAAATCCTTCATCGGTAATCATACCTCGTGGTGACATTAACGTCATAGCGGCATGTTCTGATTTTATATTGATAAATCCTATAGTTGAAAAAAGATTAATCCATTCATCATGACTCATAGGCTGTGCATTAACATTGATCGCATTATGAATCTGTGCCGTGACGTCTTGAGAGTTTTCTGGATTTACTAACATAATGTCATGGGTTAATAATTTTCCACCTGGTTTTAATACTCGAAAATACTCGCTGAGCAGGCGAGCTTTCGCCTTGTCTGCATACATGGTTAACATCGCTTCATTAATAACAATATCAAAGCTGTTATCAGCGAAAGGTAATTTGGAAGCGTCGGCTTGTTGTATATCGACTAACTGACTAACATTATTTTTTATAACATTTTGTTTAGCTTTCTCTAATGCCATTTTATCCATGTCGATACCAATAATATGGCAATTAAATCGCTTAGCTATTTCGATAGAGGTTGTACCCATATTGCATGCGATCTCTAACACTTGGCTTTGTGGCGTAAATTCTGCTTGTTTAAATAACCATTCCGTAGCTTTCTTTCCGCCTGGTCTTAAACGTGTTTTACCGAGACGGGCCAAAAATTTATGGCCGGCTTCTTTTTTAATTTGTTCCATTGTCTATCCTTAGTTTAATTAGTCTTTAATGTGATTTCTCTCAACATAATTAATAGCATTTTTGCTGGTATTGGTGCTTCAACAGCATGAGGGATATTAGCTGGCATTTTTACTATCGTTCCTGGTTCAGCTTTAACTGGTTTGCCATCAATAATTAAATTTAATTGCCCTTCTATGACCAT
This sequence comes from Gilliamella sp. LMG 34361, assembly GCF_984569075.1. Lineage (NCBI taxonomy): Bacteria > Pseudomonadati > Pseudomonadota > Gammaproteobacteria > Orbales > Orbaceae > Gilliamella > Gilliamella sp. LMG 34361. The sequence continues at coordinate 503,490 of NZ_OZ474903.1, forward strand.
AACGATCGCATCAAATGGTGCACTATGTTCAGAAAGCCCTTGTCCTTTATCAAAAGCAAATAAGGTTAAGTTACCACCAGATGTTTTAGCTAACACTCGACTAGCAATACCTTGCTCCGTTTGTTTAATTAATGAAGCTAAATTTAGTTCTTGTGCTGGAGGAATAGTATTATTTGGCATAAGATGCTCCTGTTTTTCAGTAAGTGCAAAACAAAATATAATTGTTATTTTGGTCAATGCTTATGATATAGGTTATAAGTGGTTAAATTATTATTGTTAAAAAACATTATATTTCATATGGTTATTGCTAATTAATAATAAGGCTTTATTTATTTAAATAAGAATTATTATCAATTATATTGAAGTCATTCTAAAGTTATTATTAGGCAATCCCTATGACATTTGTCAAAAATATACCAACTCAAGATGAGATTTTAACTTGGTTAAATAATGTAAAAATGTTTGATGGGCTAACCACTGATGCATTAATACCGATCATTGAAAATGCTAGTTATATGGAATTTAGTACCGGTGAGCTAATTAGTTATGAAGGTATGCCTTTTTCTGGTTGTTCGTTGGTTCTTGCTGGTAAAGTTGAGGTATTTAGAAATACTTATTTAGGTGAAGAAAAAGTTTTTGGGATTTTTTCGCCTTATGAATTAGTTGCCATTGCTGCAGTGTTTATGCCTCATAATCGCTTTCCCATGACAATTCGAGCAAAAACTAATTGCTCATTATTATTACTTGAAAAAAATAGCGTATTACAAGTTTGTATGAATAATCCTATTGTTATGCAACGCTTGTTAGTGCAATTTAGTACTAAACTATACGAACAAATTAATAACATCGATTGGTTAACATCCAGTTCGGCAGAACAGCGTTTAGCTGCTTATATTTTATCGTTATCTTCGAAACAAGATACAAGTTTTGTGTTACCAATATCACGCAGTCAATTGGCAACTAAGCTCGGTATCCGTTATGAAACGTTAAGCCGACTAATTTCTAGTTGGCGTAAACAAAAAATAATTGAAATTAAATTGAATCAGGTAACAATTTTAAAGAGAACCTATCTTCACCAGCTTACGCTTCCTTCACAACGTTCATTTTAAGTAGCGGTATCTGACAGCATTACTGTCAGATATACTTTTTTAGAAGTGATAAACAAGCCCACTATTGAGATTGAATCCCATAGCTGGGAATAAAGTATTTTCTTGTTTTGATTTTACTACATCATTAGCAACCGAGGCGGTAGCATAATGTTTGTTGGTTAGGTTATCTGCAGTTAAATAAGCCGACCAACCATTAGGATTTTGATAATTAATTTTAAAGCCTAAAGCTACATATTTATCTCGGTATTGAACATTCATATTATTGGCATGATCAACCGGCGTATTAGTTGGAGACCAGTGAATATTGGGGCTAAGTGTCCAGTTATCATATTTATATAAAATTTCTGCAGTAATCGTATTTCTTGGGATGCCGGCAATATAATTACGATTATATTCGCCACCCATAAAACGAAAATCGTTATACGTCCAAGCTAGACGATATTCAATATCACCAGAAATAAAAACTGAAGGTATTAGTCCTTTTAGGCCTGCTTCTATCCCTTGATGACGTGTTTTGGCGCCATAATTAAATACCCCTATTGCCGTTCCACTTGTGTCGTAAGTGGTAATATATTCATCTTTAATGATGCTTCTATATAAAGCAATATCCCAGTTTAATTCTTGGGTTATCTTACCATTACCACCAATTTCAGCAGTAATGCCTTTTTGACGATTTAATTTGTTAATTTTGGCTTTCATGCCATCGCTAGTAATAATTTCACGAAAGGATGCGGGTTCGTTACTGGTGCTTAAATTGGCATAAAATTGCGTATCATTTGTTTGATTCCAAATTACCCCTAATTTAGGTGACCAAAATGTCCATGCTTGATCAAGGGCGTTTTTATTGTGCCGCGCATCAACCTCTCGTTTGGCATGCGTAATTTTAGTATCTAAATTGAGTTGCCATTCATTGTTGATTTGCCATGAGGAACCAATGGATCCATATACGTTTTCTGCGGTAGCATCATATTTTCCCAGTGAACGTTTATTCATTTTGGTATGACGTCGATTCATCAATAATTGACGATCAAGATTGGTTTTATCCCATGCTAGAGCTGATCGATAGCTAAAATTATCAAAGGTCATATTATAAGTTAATTGACTACCAATAGTGTTACTATCACTTAAAACATAATCGGTTGGCGTAACAAAATTATCATGTGTACGCTGATACCATAATCCTAGCTCAATGGCTTGGTTATCTAGGGTCCAATTTGCGCGGTTAGCAATACGCCCCTGTTGAACATTACGATGCGGATCTCGCATTTGCACAACTTTAAAAATACTCGTTGGATCACTTTTGCTTTTACGTTGCGATAAAGGTCCTGGAATATCAAAACGTAAATCTGTCCAACTTAACCATGTTCTATTTTCAAAGTTTTCATTACTATAACCAAAGTTAGATCGAACTGTTTTCCGTTGCGAGGTTGAATGATCTCGATAACCATCAAAATGGTCATAAGATAGGCTAATGCGACCATCCATATCATAACCGCTATGACCTAATGCGATTTGCGCGGCTTCTCGACCAAATGCTCCATATTCATAACGAGCACTACCAAGTTCATCTTTTCCTGTGTATGAGATGAAATTCAATTCTCCCCCTAAACTATTAGCTTGAGGATGGGTATTATTGGCTCCACGGTAAACTGAAATTAACCGAGCTTCACGCATATCTAAGGTACTAATATGGAAATCACCATCAGCATCCGTGATAGGTAGCCCATCTTGTAATAGTAAGACACCTCGTGATAGCGGGGCACTTTGCACTCCTGAACCGCGAATGTTTAATCTTGGTTGATCTGTACCGCCAAAAAAGTTTTGAATAATAATTCCAGGTTGATAATCAAGCGCATCTTGTAGTGTGGATAATCTATTTTCCTGTTCTGGAATGATTAAGTTAGTTGCCCCAGCAGTTTGTTTCTGTTTAACTTGTTCCTGCTGAAAAGTCGGAGACAATGAATTTTTTCTATTATCACTATCATTAGGGGTAATTGTATCATGACTGGTCTCGGCGAATGTATAACCGCTAAACATCATGGGCGAATAGAATAGGGTTAATATACTTATTTGAATAACTTTATTTTTTCTGCACATAACATCTCACTTCTCATTCGATTTAATGATAATGATTATTATTTACAAAAAAAACAAGAAACACTATGACATTTGTCAAATATAACAAAAAATAAACAATAAAAGTTTAAGGAATAGATTATCTCAGGCTTTTGTCAATCAAGAATAATAGTGTAAATTATTTTTCTTAGTTTAGGTAATGCCTTTAGCTGCTATATGCACATCAGCATCTTCACAGATATCGCTTTTATCTTGATACATTAGATTAAATAGGTTAATTAACCTGTTTAATTCGTTTAGTTAAATATTGAGGACAATAAAAAAGGTGCACAGAGTGCACCTTTTTGGAACTGATAAGAGCATTTAACATGCTCTTTAGTTACGCTTAAATTATTTGATAACTTTAGCAACAACACCAGCACCAACAGTACGACCACCTTCACGGATAGCGAAACGTAAACCGTCTGCCATTGCGATTGGGTGAATTAATGATACTGTCATTTTGATGTTATCACCTGGCATTACCATTTCTACGCCTTCTGGTAATTCAATAGTACCTGTTACGTCTGTTGTACGGAAGTAGAACTGTGGACGGTAACCTTTAAAGAATGGAGTATGACGACCACCTTCATCTTTACTTAGAATATACACTTCTGATTCGAAATCTGTATGTGGAGTAATTGAACCTGGTTTCGCTAATACTTGACCACGTTCGATTTCTTCACGTTTTGTACCACGTAGTAACACACCTACGTTCTCACCAGCACGACCTTCGTCTAGTAATTTACGGAACATTTCAACACCAGTACAAGTTGTTTTAGTTGTTGGTTTGATACCAACGATTTCAACTTCTTCACCAACTTTGATTACACCGCGCTCTACACGACCTGTTACTACTGTACCACGGCCTGAGATTGAGAATACGTCTTCGATTGGTAATAAGAATGGTTTATCAATGTCACGCTCTGGTTCTGGAATGTAGCTGTCTAATGCTTCTGCTAATTCTACAATTTTGTCTTCCCATGCTGCATCGCCTTCTAACGCTTTAAGCGCTGAACCACGAATTACTGGTGTATCGTCACCTGGGAAATCATATTGAGATAGAAGTTCACGTACTTCCATTTCAACTAATTCTAATAACTCTTCATCATCAACCATATCACATTTGTTTAAAAATACGATGATGTAAGGTACACCTACTTGACGACCTAAAAGAATGTGCTCACGAGTTTGTGGCATTGGACCATCAGTTGCTGCTACTACTAAGATAGCGCCGTCCATTTGTGCCGCACCAGTGATCATGTTTTTAACATAGTCAGCATGGCCTGGGCAGTCTACGTGTGCGTAGTGACGAGTTGGTGTATCGTATTCAACGTGTGAAGTATTGATGGTGATACCACGAGCTTTTTCTTCTGGTGCGTTATCGATTTGATCGAATGCACGAGCTTGACCACCGTATTTTTTAGATAATACTGATGTGATCGCTGCAGTTAAAGTTGTTTTACCATGGTCAACGTGGCCGATTGTACCAACGTTAACGTGGGGTTTTGTACGTTCAAATTTTTCTTTAGACATCTTAATGTTCCTTTATTAAATCACTTCCCTAACAATAGGGAAGTGTTACTTATTTATATAAATAATTATTTCGCTTTACGAGCTTCAATAATTGCAGTTGCAATATTGGTTGGCGCTTCATTGTACTTCAAGAACTCCATTGAGTAAGAAGCACGACCTTGGGTTTGTGAACGAAGGTCTGTTGCATAACCAAACATTTCTGAAAGTGGAACTTGTGCTTTAACTGTTTTACCAGTTGCAGTATCTTCCATTCCTTCGATCATACCACGACGACGGTTTAAGTCACCGATAACGTCACCCATATAATCTTCAGGGGTTTCAACTTCTACTTTCATGATCGGTTCTAAAAGCACAGGTTTAGCTTTCATGAAGCCTTCTTTAAATGCCATTGAACCGGCAATTTTAAATGCCATTTCTGATGAGTCAACATCATGGTAAGAACCATCATAGATAGTGACTTCAACATCAACAATTGGGTAGCCAGCAAGAACACCGTTTTTCATTTGTTCCTGACAACCTTTATCAACTGCAGGGATGTACTCTTTAGGAACCACACCACCAACAATTTCATTGTTGAATTTGTAGCCTTCGCCACCAGCTTCCAATGGTTTGATTTTTAACCATACATGACCATATTGACCACGACCACCAGACTGACGAACAAATTTACCTTCTTGTTCAACTTCATTACGAATAGTTTCACGGTAAGCAACTTGTGGTTTACCAACATTTGCTTCCACTTTAAATTCACGTTTCATACGGTCAACGATGATTTCTAAGTGAAGCTCACCCATACCAGAAATAATTGTTTGACCTGATTCTTCATCGGTGTGAACACGGAATGAAGGATCTTCTTGTGCTAGCCGACCTAAAGCAAGTCCCATTTTTTCTTGGTCAGCTTTAGTTTTTGGTTCAACTGCAACAGAAATTACCGGCTCTGGGAACTCCATTCTTTCTAGAATAATTGGTGCGCTCTCAGCACATAATGTATCACCAGTTGTTACATCTTTAAGACCGATTGCTGCAGCAATGTCACCCGCGTGAACTTCTTTAATTTCTTCACGTTTGTTAGCGTGCATTTGAACGATACGACCAAAACGTTCTTTTTTATCTTTAACAGAGTTAAGAACAGTATCGCCAGAGTTAACTACACCAGAGTAAACACGGAAGAAAGTTAAGTTACCAACAAATGGGTCAGTTGCAATTTTAAATGCTAATGACGAGAATGGTTCATCATCACTTGAATGACGTTCAGCAGCTTCACCATCAGGTAATTCCCCTTTGATTGCAGGAACATCTGTTGGTGCTGGTAAATATTCAATTACAGCATCAAGCATGAATTGAACACCTTTATTTTTAAAGGCACTACCACAAGTTACTAAGATGATTTCGTTAGCAAGTACGCGTTCGCGTAGTGCTGCTTTGACTTCTTCTTCGCTTAACTCTTCACCACCAAGGTATTTTTCCATTAACTCTTCATTTGCTTCAGCTGCAGCTTCCATTAAGTTTGCACGCCACTCTTCGACTTGCTCAACCATGTCTGCTGGAACATCTTCATAAGTGAAAGTTACGCCTTGATCAGCATCATTCCAGTTAATTGCTTTACGTTTAAGTAAATCAACTACACCAGTAAAGCCTTCTTCAGCACCGATAGGTAATACTAATGGAACTGGTACAGCGGCTAAACGTGTTTTGATTTGATCAACAACGCGTAGGAAGTTAGCACCCATACGGTCCATTTTATTAACGAAAGCGATACGTGGAACTTTATATTTGTTTGCTTGACGCCATACTGTTTCTGATTGAGGTTGAACACCACCAACCGCACAGTAAACCATTACCGCACCATCTAAAACACGCATAGAACGTTCAACTTCGATTGTGAAGTCAACGTGTCCCGGGGTGTCGATGATATTGATTCGGTGTGGTTCATATTGTTGCCCCATACCAGACCAGAAAGCTGTAGTTGCTGCTGACGTGATAGTAATACCACGTTCTTGTTCTTGTTCCATCCAGTCCATGGTAGCTGCGCCATCATGAACCTCACCAATTTTGTGACTTACGCCAGTGTAAAACAAAATACGCTCAGTAGTCGTCGTTTTACCTGCGTCAATATGTGCACTGATACCGATATTACGGTAGCGTGCTATAGGGGTTGTACGAGCCATATTAATCCTCTATTTAGAATCGTTTGCTTATAAAATATCTTTTCAGGTTGACTGATAGTAGATATGCGCTATCAGTCTAATTTCAAGCGACTTATATAAACGCTCAAATTACCAACGATAATGTGCAAACGCTCTATTAGCTTCAGCCATACGATGAACATCTTCGCGTTTTTTCACAGCGGTACCTTTGTTTTCAAAAGCATCCATAAGTTCATTCGCTAGGCGTAACGCCATTGATTTATCGCCACGTTTACGTGCAGCATCTACAATCCAACGCATTGCAAGTGCATTACGACGGACAGGGCGCACTTCAACAGGAACTTGGTATGTAGAACCACCAACGCGACGAGACTTAACTTCTACAGTTGGTCTTACATTATCTAATGCAACTTCAAAAGCTGCTAAGTGGTCTTTTCCACTACGCTCAGCTAATTTATCAAGAGCTGAATATACGATTGATTCTGCGATAGATTTTTTACCATCTATCATTAAAATATTTACAAATTTCGCCAGCAAATCTGAACCGAATTTCGGATCAGGTAAAATTTTTCTTTGACCGACAACATGACGACGTGGCATTGGAATACTCCGTTTATATGTTATAAATTTTCAGGTTTACCCAAAACTCAAATGAGTTAAATGGAATTATTATAGTTTGGCCTTACTTAACGGAGTTCCATTAAGCTTTAGGTCGTTTCACACCGTATTTAGAACGGCTTTGTTTGCGATCTTTAACACCTGCGCAGTCTAATGCACCACGAACAGTGTGATAACGAACACCAGGTAAATCTTTAACACGACCACCGCGAATTAAAATCACGCTATGTTCTTGCAAGTTATGACCTTCACCACCGATATAAGAAGTCACTTCAAAACCGTTGGTTAAACGTACACGGCATACTTTACGTAATGCTGAGTTTGGTTTTTTAGGTGTAGTGGTGTAAACACGTGTACAAACACCTCGTTTTTGCGGGCATGCTTCAAGTGCAGGAACGTTACTTTTCGCTTCCTTTAGTGCTCTTGGTTTGCGTACCAGCTGATTAATTGTTGCCATTAATAAGCTCCTGATTAATTAAAATAAATTTAAAATTGCTTTTTAGATACGTAATTAATAACTGTAGCCCAAAGCCTATTTATATAAGTTTTGGGTCGCAAGATTCTAGACCTCAATAGCTATAATGTCAAGTATCAGCATAAGATCTTTATGTTATTTAATAATAATTTATATGGTCTTCAGATGTCATATAAAAATGAGTTTTTCTCTGAATTTTGATAGCGTCTTGAGCAAACGTTGTTGAGAAAATTTAGGTTGAATATGATTGTTATTTGCACTATACAAATTGATATTTTATGTAACACTGGTTTATTCTAATAAGTAGACTACAAATTAATGCTAATAAGTTAAATATATTAGTAAGTGATAATGATCGAGATGCAGAATAAGAGTTACCGAGTTGTTTTGCTATTTAATGCAAATAATATTTATGACCGGCAAATACTAAAAGGTATCGGCAATTTTTTAAAAGCGAATAATATTCATTGGAATATCTATATTTCTGAAACGATGCGCTATGATACTAATACACCTTTCTATTTTGATTGCGATGGTATTATTGCTAATTTTGATGATCCAGATATTCAAGATTTGCTCGCTGATGTAGATATACCAATAATTGGCGTAGGTAGTTCGCATCACCATGATTCAAATTATCCTAAAGTGCCGTATGTTGCAGCGGATAATTTTGCCATTATAGAGAGTGCTTTTAATCATTTATGTTCGAAAGGAATTAATCAATTTGCCTTTTATGGTTTACCATCACATCGATCTTGTCGTTGGGCGGCAGTAAGAGAACAATTTTTTGCGCAAATTGTAAGCCAAAAGGGTTATGAAGGATTTATTTATCAAGGAACCCCCACATCACTTGATAATTGGCAAGATAGCTTAGATAAACTCTCTAAATGGTTATTATCCTTACCTGTTAACACCGGTATTATTGCTGTAAATGATGCTAGAGCTCACCATATTTTACAAGCTTGTGATAGAGTTGAAATAAAAATACCTGAAGAGTTATGCTTAATTGGTATAGATAATGAAGAAGTAATTAATGATCTGTCGATGGTTTCCTTATCTACCGTTAAACAAGGAACTGAGGAGATGGGTTTTGAAGCAGCTAAACTGTTGCAAAAAATATTTAATAAAGGAAAGGTCTCTACCTCGCCACGGTTAATTTCACCGAAAAAAGTCATTGAACGTCGTTCGACGGATTACCGTTCAATACAAGATCCTTATGTTATACAAGCTATTCATTATATCCGTGATTATGCTTGTAAAGGCATCAAAGTGGACCAAGTAACTTCTGAATTGCAAATATCTCGTTCCAATTTAGAACTTCGCTTTAAAACATCATTAGGTAAAACCATTCACACGGTCATTCATGAAGAGAAGTTTAATCGAGCCAAATATCTATTAATTGAATCTTCATTGTCTATTCAGGCTATTTCTGAGCAGTGTGGCTATCCATCGGTTCAGTATTTTTACTTTTTATTTAAAAAGCTATGTAGAATGACCCCAAAAGATTTTAGAAATAAATTTTTAACGCCTAACTTTTATAGTAATAATGTTATTAAATAAGTTGACTATAATGTGGTACAGAATAAATAGGAAAATGTGGTTAACTACATTTTCCTATTTTTAATGTGTTAATTCTTATCTTTTTACTGAGCGGATTGAAAGTATTGATATTCCGCCTAACATGGCAAAAACAAAAGAAGTAATAAATATTGCGCCAAAGCCGAATAGTGATATTACACAAGCGGCAATTATTGGTGCTAAAGCTTGAGTTGCAGTATTACCCAAATTATAAACGCCTAGAAAGAATGCAACTCTATTTTTGTCGGGAATAACTTCTAAATTTAATAAATTATCTAAAGAGTTCCATACCCCCATACCAATTCCAGCCGCGAATGCATAAATCAAAATACCAATATGATTAGGAGCAATAACTAAACTTAACGCCCCAATACCTAAAAATATTGTTGATAACCCAACTGGAATTTTGAGGATTTTCAATTTATCGGATATTGGTCCAGCAATGAATCCCATCAAAATGCCAAATATAAGCATAACCAAATTAATTAACTGAATTGAGTTTTGTGTTTCAGATGAGTCAGTATGTATAAAATCAGTCATAATAAATAGCAAATATCCCGTGATTGTAAAATTACCAATTCCTTGAAAAAGTTTACCTATTAATGCTAAGTAGTAATCACGGCCAATTGACCATCTCGGAAATATAGCTAACGAGCTTTTTTGTTTATTCTCATTTTGTTTTACCTGATTTTGGTTTTTTTTGTCCAAATTAGAAGGTTCACGAACAATAAAGACTGATATTAATGTACCGATAAAAGTGATGACCCCAAATACAATGAAACCTAATCGGAAACTACCTAAGAACATTGCTGCAATAATGGTAAATCCATTATTACCCAGTGCCATACCCAGGCCACCATAAGCACCTGATGCGGTTCCTTTTTTATCATCTGCCGCAAAATCAAGCCAAGCAACCATTGGCGCCACAATAAAATTTAAGGCCGTTTGCGCTAATATCCAACAAAACAATAAAAAGGGTATACTGTTGGCGGTTGATGTTAATATCATTGATAACATAAACCCAATTGCTCCAATTATAATCCATGGTGTGCGACTGCCAAATCTAGAATAAGTCCTATCAGATACATAACCTGCCAACATATTTGATATTGTTGCAGAAACCATACCACAACTTGAAAATAGCGCTAATAATGTAATTTTATTGGTTTCATCAAGTAGTTGAATTAAAGCGGGTAAAAATAGACTTGCGGCGGCAATGTAGGGACCTAACCAAGTGGCAGGTCCAATAATAAGTCCAGGAACTAAGCGAGTTAATGGAATTGTTATTTTCATGATGTCTTCCTTAATATTATTGATTATTTATCACGTAGTAATAATCAAAATCAGCATAGGATTGATGTTGGTAGGTATCAACTGAGGCGATAAAATTAAACAGTCCGGTAAAACCACCAATTTCTCCTGGTTCTCCATTTACTCCTTCATCCGACAAATAGGTAGCATCTATCTGATTAATGATATTATTCCACTCCTCTTTCTCCATGCGGTAAAAGAGTGAAACAAATCCATCTCGATATGATAATTTGAGTTCAACTTGTCCATTAAGTATGACTATTCTATGATTAACAAATTCAATTCGAGTTCCAAGTTTTGCTTGTAAAATAGTAAGGATGGTAGCGTTTAGTTGTTCACTGTGAGTTAAATGTAAGTAGATCCAATTATTAGAATCATAATAAATTCCAACGCCAGCCGTTTGTGAATAATGCTCAGGATGAAACTCTACTTTAGTTTGAATATCATAATTAAAAGATGTTGCTCTTGTTGCCATAATTGATGGATTAAATTGGGAGAAGAGTGAATTTTGTCCATATATTCGCAAATGTCCTGGTCGTTCATGGGTATTTACCCAATTAGGTGTTTGCGCTCTATAGGGTGTCATAAATTCTAATTGATACTTTTTATCAAAATCATCAATAACATCATGGCTTACTTCATTACCAATAGGTAATGAATAATCAAACTCCATTTTAGCTAAATTTGTACCGTCAGCCATTTCTAACCAGCCATCATCGGTCCATCTCATCTTTTGTATGGACGTTTCGCGACCCAAAGGATTTAATAATGTCCCACTAAGCGGTCTAGACATTAAGTGAGCAATGTACCACTCACCATCTTGTGCCTCAAATAATGAACCATGACCGGCTTTTTGCATTATTGAATTTGGATTGTACATTTCAAAATGACCAGCATCGGGGTCACCTAATGAAAATAAATGATTGGGTGATGACGTGACTATTGGTTCTCTTGACGGATGTGGTTCATAAGGTCCATAAATATTTTTAGAGCGACCGATTTCAATGCCATGAGCATAACCCGTTCCACCGGCAGCAATGATTAGATAATAGTAGCCAAATTTTTTATAAATTTGTGGTGCTTCACAACAACCTCGAGTAGTAAATCCATTGGTCACTCTTGTCCATGGGCTAATGACTTTACCTGTATTTAAATCTACTTCTGCTATTACTATATTTCCAGGTGCTTGATAACCTTGGCGAGTTTCCCATTCTAAGATCGTTAAATAATGTTTGCCATCATCATCGTGAAATAATGCAGGGTCAAAACCAATGGAAGTAAAATAAATAGGATCTGACCAAGGACCTTTTATGTTATCTGCATGAATTGCATAAGCATCAGCATTAAATTCTCTTCCAGCCATGCTAACCATGTGAGAATAAATTAACCAATATTTTTTATTGATCGGATCATAAGATAAATGAGGAGCCCAAATACCCGCAGGTGTATTGGTTCCAGAAAGTTTGATTTCACCATTTTTAAAAATATAATCAATTAGTTTCCAATTTGATAAATCATTAGATTGAAAAATTTGTATTGAAGGGTGCCAATGGAAAGTTGATGTAGCAATATAGTAAGTATCATTGACCCGTATAATTGATGGGTCAGGTGACATGCCAGGTATAATAGGATTTTTTATTTTAGGCATTTTTAATAACTCCTAGTGTTATTGTAGTGATAAGAAAAAATGTTTATGTCTATGATCGAAATATAAGTTATCTGTTGAAACTTTTTTATTATCAAATTTGGTTTTCGGTTTACGAAATTTTGTTAATGGGAGATTGATCACATTCTTAATGTAATGTTAATAAAGGTAAGGATTTATTAATTTATGATTTTAACTTATTAAATATTAATTAAATTTTTTTAAATATCATTTAATTAGTGAAGATTCTAGGTTAATAGCAGAAAATCATACGATTTTCTGCTATTCTAATATCAAGACATTAATGGTTTTAGTTGTTGATAAATTCTTCTAAAAATTGAACGTTGTTGTTGGAATTCTGCATGTTTTTTCATATCGGGTTGGTGGGTTTGAACCATTGGTAATGGTGGTAACAGCACCTCTAAGTGAGTATTGGGATTACAGGCAATTTGTGCCAGTTTCGCTGCTCCTAAAGCAGGTCCCACTTCGCTCCCTTCACAATATTCAATATGGTAACCTGAAATATCACTGATCAATTGCCGCCAATAGCCACTACGGGCACCGCCACCAATAATCAGGATTTTATCCGGCGAAGTTCCGGTTTGATGAACAACATCAATACCATCGGCAAGCGCATAGCTGACGCCCAATAATATTGCTTTTGCTAGATCTACCTTGTTATGTTGATAAGTTAGACCAAAAAATACGCCTTTGGCTTCAGGGTTATTATGTGGTGTTCTCTCACCAGATAAGTAAGGTAAAAAGTAGACAGGTGGTTTATCGTCAGATGGTTGTTCCTCAATCAAACTCAATAACGTAGCAACATCTTTAATGCCTAACAATTGACATCCCCAATCAAGACATGAAGCACAACTTAACATCACTGACATCAGATGCCAGCGATTAGGTAATGCATGACAAAAGCTATGAATTGCTTGTTCAGGCTGGCTGATAAAACGATCGGTGACCGCGAAATAAACCCCTGAAGTACCTAGTGAAAGCATTGCTTGTCCAGAACGATAAAGCCCGACACCGATAGCACCTGCCGCATTATCGCCACCACCGGCAATCACTGGAATTGAATTGATATTCCAGCGTTTAGCAATATCATCAGTAACATAACCAGTTATTTGATTGCCTTCAAATAAGGCTGGCATATGTCGTCGACTTAAACCACAAGCATTTAACAATTGATCGTTCCAATCACGTTTTTCAACATCTAACCACATGCTGCCAGCAGAATCAGACATATCTGATGCATATTCGCCTGTAATTTTAAAGCGTAAATAATCCTTTGGTAACAGTACTTTATCTATTTTGGCAAATATTTCTGGCTCGTGTTTTTGCACCCATTTTATTTTGGGTGCAGTAAAACCTGCCATCATCAAATTGCCAGTAATTTTTCTGGAATTTGGCACTAATTGTTCTAATTCATGACATTCAATATCACAACGACCGTCATTCCATAAAATTGCAGGCCTTAATACTTGAGATGAACTATCTAATAATACAGCGCCATGCATTTGTCCACTTAGGCCAATTGCCTTGACTTGGGTTAAGTCATGCTTATGACTAAGTTCTTGTATTGCTGAATCGGCTGCTTGCCACCACTGCTGCGGATCTTGTTCGGACCATAATGGATGAGGACGCGATACAGTGAGTGGCTTGGTATTTGACGCCACAATACGCTGTTTTTCATCCATTAAAATTACTTTGACACCGGAAGTGCCTAAATCAATACCAATATACATATCTGCCTCCATTATGCAGCTATCAGAACTATAAATATAATAGTTCTGATAGATAAATACACAATGATTTTTTTAGCCAAAAATAGCTTTATTAACAATATTTTCTAATTGTTCTTGTGCACCGCTACGCGCTTTAGGTTGTAGATTATTTACCAGGCTATATTGAGCAATTTCTTGTAGCGACATATTCCCTTGTAAAATGTCTTTACCTAGATTTTTGTCCCAATCGGCATAACGCTCAGCTACTTTTTGATTTAATCGCTTATCTTCAATCATTTTCGCTGCACATTTTAATGATAATGCCATGGTATCGATGGCACCAATATGGCCATGGAATGCATCGTATTTATCAATGCTTTGTCGTCTTATTTTGGCATCAAAGTTAAGTCCACCAGTGGTAAATCCGCCACTTTTTAATATTTCATACATAACCAGTGTGTTTTCCTCGATACTATTTGGAAATTGATCGGTATCCCATCCCAATTGTGGATCCCCTCGATTAGCATCAAGTGAACCAAATATATCTAAGGCAATAGCTGAAGCTACCTCATGTTGAAATGAATGGCCGGCAAGTATTGCATGATTTGCTTCAATATTGACCTTGATTTCTTTTTCTAAGCCGAATTGTTTTAAAAAGCCATAAATGGTTGCAACATCATAATCATATTGATGTTTGGTTGGCTCTTGTGGTTTTGGCTCAATGAGTAATGTGCCGTTAAAACCAATCTTATATTTATTTTCGACAACTAATTGCATGAATTTACCAAGTTGTTCACGTTCTTGACGTAAGTTGGTATTTAATAGTGTTTCATAACCTTCTCGACCACCCCACAGTACATAATTTTGACCACCTAACTTATGAGTAGCATTCATTGCATGGACAACTTGAGTGGCCGCACAGGCAAAAACTTCTGGATCAGGATTGGTGGCCGCACCAGCTGCATATCTTGGATTTGTGAAACAGTTAGCGGTTCCCCATAATAAATTAACACCGGTTTCTTGTTGTTTTTGTAACAAGATATCCGTCATCATGGATAAATTAGAGATGTATTCTTGAATTGAATTACCTTCTGGGGCAACATCGACATCATGAAATGCATAAAAAGGAACATTCATTTTATAAAAAAATTCAAAAGCAATATCTGCTTTTGCCTTGGCATTAGCGAGTGGGTCAGCCCCCTTTTGCCACGGATAATTAAATGAATTTGCACCAAACATGTCGGTGCCAGCCCAACAAAAAGTGTGCCAATAACAGATAGAAAAGCGTAAGTGTTCAGCCATTGTTTTTCCCAAAATTATCTGCTCTGGATTGTAATGCCTGAACGCGAAAGGATTATTAGTTTGTGTTCCTTCGTAATTAATGCGTTCTATTTTGTCATAGTAATGTTTCATAATGTTCTCCTTAATATTGTTTTTAAATTAGATTTTGATTTATTTATTCCAGAAATTTTCAAGTTCTTCTAAAGATTTTCCTTTTGTTTCAGGAAGCCATTTCCAGATAAAAATAGCTGCCATTATGCTAATTGCACCGTATAGCCAATAGGCAAAACCATTATTAAAATGAGATATAAGATAAGTATTTTTATCCATAATTGGAAAAGTCCATGATACTAGGTAATTTGTAATCCATTGTGCTGCAACCGCAATGGATAACGCTTTACTGCGGATAGAGTTAGGGAATATTTCTGCTAATAATACCCAGCATACAGGCCCCCAAGAGATAGCAAAAGAAGCGATATAGAACAACATTGCAGTAAGAGCAATACTTGCTGATAACTGTAAATAAAATGTCGTGCCTAATGTGATCATGCCGATTGCCATGCCAATGGCACCGATTATTTGTAATGGCTTTCGACCAAATTTATCAACGGTAAAAATGGCAATGGTAGTAAAAGCTAGATTGATAATACCAACTACAATGGTTTGTAATAATGCTGAATCAGTACTAGCACCTAATGTTTTAAATACTTCTGGTGCATAATAAAGAACAACATTAATTCCCATTAATTGTTGAAATGCAGATAATAAAATTCCAATAATAATAACGCCTATACCATATTTTAATAATGAGCTACTTTTTTTATCACAATTGGATGAGAGGGAATCGATAATGCTTTTTAATGCTTGATCGGCTGTTTGCTTTCCCAAAATGTTAGCAAGAATATGTTGAGCTTTGTTTATTTTATTTTGTGCGGTTAACCAACGAGGGCTTTCTGGTACTGTGAATAATAAGGCAAAAAATAGTAATGCTGGAATGGCTAAAGACAAAAACATATATCTCCAACCAACTATATTCAACCAAACTTGATCGCCTGAACTAGCTATGCAGTAATTAACACAATAAACTAAGAGTTGTCCGAAAATAATAGCAAATTGGTTAAACGATACTAGCTTACCTCGAATCTCTGCTGGTGCTACTTCTGCAATGTACATAGGTGATAACATAGAAGCTAAGCCAACACCAATACCACCGATGATGCGATAAAACACAAAGTGAGGTACATATTGAGCTAAATAATAGGGTATTTTTTGCGATTCTACTGTATGAAAGCCTACTTCCGGCCAAGCGGAGCCAATTGCAGCGATAAAGAATAAAAATGCGGCAATTAGTAATGAATTTCGACGACCAAAACGATTACTTAAATAACCACCCATTAAACCGCCAATAATACAACCGATTAAAGCACTTGCCACACAGAAGCCTAATAAGGAATTGGCACTTGTCTCACTTAAATGTTGCGGTTCAACAAAAACTTTAAATATAGATTCAACTGTTCCAGAGATAACGGCTGTATCATAACCAAATAATAGACCACCTAAAGTTGCAACTAAGGTAATTCGGAAAACATATAGAGAATTGTAATGCGTACTCATATTCATACCTCCCTGTTTATCAAATTAAGTTTTAATTAAATCTAAAACTAAAACTGTTCAATCAATATGCATGAATATTAAGTACAGCAACAATTACTAAATTTTGTAACGATTTTATGTTTTTTGTTTTTTGTGACGCAGATCAAATTCTATAAAGGGTTTAACGAAGGTGAAATGATGGTTGTAATCTGTTTTTAATTTGAGAGCGAATAATTTTATGGAAGAAGAAGCTATTTCTACCATGTTAATGGTAGAAATAGTTTGATGAAATTAGTGATGATCAATAAAGATAAATTTCAAAGCAAACAGTAATGCAAAAATGATAACACAGAGGTTTAGCTCTTTAAATTTACCTGTAAATGTTTTCAAAATTACATAAGAGATAAAACCAAGTGCGACCCCTTCAGTAATAGCAAAAGCAAATGGCATCATTAATGCGGTAATAAATGCTGGTGTTGCATCAGTTAAATCAGACCAGTTAACTTTCATTAAACTCGATACCATTAAGATACCAACAAAAATTAGTGCACCCGATGTCGCATAAGGTGGTACTAAATGCGCTAGAGGTGATAAGAAAGTCATCATTAAAAATAATAATCCAACCACAATGGCTGTTAGGCCCGTACGTCCACCAACTGAAATTCCTGCAGAACTCTCAATGTAAGTTAATACCGATGAAGTGCCAAATAATCCGCCTAATGAAGAACTAAAACTGTCAATTAATAAAGCTTGGCGCATTTTAGGAAAACGTCCTTTTTCGTCACTAAGCCCTGCTTTGTCGGTTAAGGCCAAAATAGTACCGGATGAATCAAATAAGCTGACAATCATAACTGAAAAGATAACCCCAAGTATGCCAATGTTCAGTGAGCCAACAAGGTCAACATGACCAACAACACTACTAACGCTCGGTGGAACAGAAGCAATACCTTGATAACTAATATTAGGATCAAGCCATAGCGCAAGTAAGGTAACGACAAGAATAGAAACTAGCACGGCAGCATGAAAATTGCGGGTGGCAAGAATAACGATAATGAAAAATCCAAGCGAACCTAATAAGACTTTGAGTGACAAAATATTGCCTAAGGTTAGTAATGTGGCTGGTGATGCGACCACAATCCCCATATTTTGGAATCCCATAAAAGCAATAAATAAACCAATACCAGCACTAATACCTGCGCGCAAACATTGTGGAATATGTTCAATTAACCAATGACGGACTTTAAATAATGACAATGCAAAAAAGACTAATGACCCCCAAAATATCGCTCCCATACCAACTTGCCAAGAGTAGCCCATAGCTCCGCATATTCCATAAGCAAAAAAGACATTTAGCCCCATGGCTGGTGCTAAGGCTATTGGTAGATTAGCAAATAATCCCATCAAAATTGTCGCAAAAGCGGTGACGACACAAGTTAGAACAAACACCGCTGATTTGTCCATCCCTGTTGAAGATAAAATTGAAGGATTGACAAAGATGATATAGACCATGGTTAAAAAGGTTGTGCAACCAGCGATAAACTCAGTACCGGGAGTAGTTTTTTTCTCTTTTAATTGAAAAATTTTTTCGAATAGTGAATTCATAAATTAAAGCCCAATTTAGGTTGATTTGCGGTAGAAATAAAAAAGATACGAAGTTATCACTTCATATCTCAAAAAACGAAAAAACACAGCGCTATTATTGCCAGTAATTTATTTTGGTCAAGCGTTATTGATATTAAGAATATCGTTGAATGATAGATAGATAATTTTTATCATTTACCTCTAAAAGAGGTGAAATATTACTAACCTAGTTATTCAATATCTCTAATTTATTTTTAGTGATTTTTACTTTTAAAATACGATGGCTTTCAATTTCGGCAACTTCAAATAAATAATCACCAATTTGTATGGTTTCACCAACATTAAGTAAATGTTGAGCTTTTTCCATTAATAGTCCAGCAAGAGTATGATATTCTCGCTTATCATCTATTGGAATGGGAACAAATCTAACTAACTCCTCTACTGGAATATAGCCATTAGCCACCCAACTGTTATCATCAATACATTGGATGTCATGTTTGGCATCAATTTCCTCTTCTTCTGTTGGGAAGTCACCAGCAATGGTTTCAATAATATCGGTTACTGACACAACCCCTTGCATTGAACCAAATTCATCCACCACAAAAGCAAAGTGGGTTTTTGCTTTTTTGAATTGTTCCAGAGCAACAAGTAAAGAGACGGTTTCTGGAAAAATTAATGGCTGTTTTATTAACGCGTTGATATCAATAGGTTGTTTATTTTGTAGAACATCTTTTAAAAGATCATTAACTTGAATAATACCTAAAGGCTCATCAATTGAGGCATTATCAGTCACAACTAAACGTGAGTGAGGATTATCAAATATCTCTTTTAATATTACTTCTCGATCATCATTGATATTGACCATATCAACATCTAATCGAGATGTCATAATACTACTAACTGAACGCTTAGCTAAACCTAATACCCGTTCTACCATGTTTAATTCTTGATGATTAAATACAGGCGTTTTCTTATTATTGTCAGATACAATATCAATATTGTGAGTATCAGGGTCTTCTTCTGCATCGCCCTTAAGTAGATGTAAAATCGCTTCAGCAGTACGTTCACGTAAAGGTTTTTTGTTTAGTGCCTTTCGGCGGTTAAATATGGCTAATTGGTTAAAGAATTCAATCATAATCGAGAAGCCAATAGCGGCATAGAGATAGCCTTTTGGAATAATAAAACCAAAACCTTCGGCAACCAAACTAAAGCCAATCATTAATAAGAAGCTTAAACATAAAATAACTATAGTTGGATGGGAGTTAACAAAATAGGCTAATGGTTTACTAGCAACCATCATGATACCAATAGCAATACAAACAGCGATAATCATGACGGGAATATGCTCAACCATCCCTACTGCGGTAATTACTGAATCAAGTGAAAATACGGCATCAAGCACCACGATTTGAGCGACAACCGTCCAAAAATGAGAAGTCTTTTTGGGTTTGCCATCTTCATGTGCAGCACCTTCTAGGCGCTCATTGAGCTCCATAGTGGCTTTAAATAGCAAAAATACACCCCCAAGCAACATAATCAATTGCCTAGCATTAAAGCTGATTCCTGATATAGAAAATAGTGGAGTGGTGAGAGTGACTAACCAACCAGTAAACATTAATAATAATATTCGTGTAATTAATGCAAAAGCGAGGCCTGTAATGCGCGCTTTATCTCGCTCTTGTGGAGGAAGTTTCTCGGCAAGAATGGCAATAAAAACAATGTTATCAATGCCAAGGACGATTTCAAGTACAACCAGAGTGGATAAACCAATCCAAATTGTAGGATCCATGATCCATTCCATATGTCAGGTGATTACCTCTAATGAATACAGCACATGCTGCTTAGTAATTCTGGCGGTAATTGACTAAATAATCAATAAAATATTTATATTTTTAGCTATTTTGTCAAAAATTATCAGGTTTAACCGTCGATTTGAGTTTAAAAGTTAACTTCGCCAGAATGTTGGCGTAAACAAAACCAATAATGTAAATATTTCAAGTCGCCCAAATAACATGTCAACAACCATCACCCATTTCACCATATCATTTACGTGAGCAAAATTATCACTGACACTGCCCAAACCAACTCCTAAATTGTTGAGTGATGAAGCAACAATATAAAAGGGGTCAGTTGCATCAACTCCTGACGCCATAATGATAAATAAACTAACTAAAAAAACTAATGCATAAGCTGAAAAGAATCCCCAAACCGCTTCAATAATGCGCTCCGGTACGACCCGATTATTGAGTTTTAAGGTATAAATTGCATTAGGGTGAATAAGCCGTTTTAATTCCCGTGAGCCTTGCATAAATAGTAGTAGTACCCGAACAACTTTTAGCCCACCACCGGTAGAACCAGCACAGCCACCAATAAACGAAGCACATAATAAAAAAATCGGTAGTGATGATGGCCAATTATTAATATCATCAACCGTAAAGCCGACGGTTGCACAAAACGACACGACTTGTAATACAATTTTATCAATACCAAGGTTTCGCTGCGGTTGATAAAAATAGATAACAAAAGCACAGATAGCAATTAAAGTAAGAAGAATAAAGATAAACGTTCTAAACTCTTGATCGTGCCAATACACTTTGAGTGAAATGCCATTTAATGCAGCAAAATGTAAGGCAAAATTACAACCAGACAAAATAAGGAAAAGGGTAACAATATAGTTGATTGCTGGACTATTAAAATACGCTAAGTTGTTGTCATGAGTTGAAAATCCACCCATTGATATCGTTGAAAAGCTATGCGAAATTGCATCAAAGATATTCATTCCTGCAAACCACAAACTTATCGCACATAAGGTGGTAAGTAAAATATAAATTGACCACAGTGTTTTTGCTGTTTCAGCAATACGGGGGCGCATTTTGCTATCTTTTTGTGGACCAGGAATTTCGGCACGATAAAGCTGCATTCCTCCAACCCCTAATAATGGTAAAATAGCAACGGCAAGTACGATAATCCCCATCCCACCAAGCCATTGTAACAATTGACGATAAAATAGTAGCGCTTTAGGTAAATGATCTAAATTAACAATTGTTGTTGCGCCAGTTGTAGTCAACCCAGAAAAAGACTCAAAAAATGCAGTGGTTAAATTAAGATTAATGTGATTATCAAACAGGAATGGAAATGCGCCAATAGTACCTAATACCACCCAAAATAATACCACGATGAAAAAGCCTTCTCGAGTACTTAATTCATGGCGTTGATGACGATTAGGAAACCACAATAACACACCTAAAATTAATGCTGCAAAGAAAGAACGGACAAAAATAGCGCCTGCGCCGTCACGATATATTAACGCCACTAGTGCAGGTATTAACATAAATACTGACAATAGTGATATTAATAAACCGATAATTCTTATAATTGAGCGCCAATGCATCATATATAGTAATCTCTATTTAAATCCACGTGATGCTTTTATAAGATCGTAAGCCGATTGAATTTCTTGTGCCTGTTTTTTGGCAGCCTCTAACATCTCTTTTGGTAAGCCTTTTGATACTAGCTTATCAGGATGATGTTCATTCATTAATTTACGATAAGCTCTTTTAACTTCAGTTATTTCAGCAGATGAATCTATTCCTAATATTCTATAAGCATTTTGTAAATCTGATTGTCGAGAACGGCTCTGATAACCGCTTTGATAACCGCCATAATTATTGCTTTGTTGATGTTGACTATTTTGTTTATTATCATAATATTCTTGGCGAAAATGAAAGCTTCCCATCATCATCTGAATATATATAACCATTTGTTGGCGAGGAATATGGAATTCATCAGCAACAATAAACAAAATTTGTGACTCTTTTTCATCTAAATTACCATCAACTAATGCCGCTTGGATTAATTGTTCACAAAAAATATTTAGAACATTGCGCCTAAAACGATATTGGAAGTAGAGTTCTCGTAAACGGGATCGAAGTGGGTAATCACTCGCTTTACCACGATTGAATGACTGTTGGGCTAATTGGCGACTTGCGGCATCAAGTTGTAGCCGATCCATAAATTGCCGAGCAAGATTAATATCATCTTGCGTAACAACGCCTTTTGCTTTACTCAAATGCCCCAATACTTCAAAAGCAATAGTTAAGTACAGCGTTGGATTTGATTGTGTCCTTTTTTCAGTCAATTTATTGCCAAATGCTTGATACAGCATTGGACCAATAAATAGTCCAAGTATAAATCCCCATCCCGATTTTAATACTGAACTCAGTATTAACCCGAAAATAATGGACCAGATCAAAGACATATTATTCGTTCACCTCAATTCGTTCGATTTTTTGTAATCCTCGTGGTAGTGACGTTCCTTTACGAGCACGTTCAGCTCTAAATTTTTGTAAATCAGTAGAGGAAAGAGTTAGTTTGCGTTTACCAACATATAACGTTAGCGATGTATCTGGTGTTATCAGCATCATATAAGCGAGGCTATCATCATTGCCAGATAGTGAGATAATTTTATTTCCCTTACCTTTAGATAATTCTGGTAAATCTTTTACTGGGAATATCAGCATTCTGCCTGCTTTAGTAATTGATAACAGCAAGTTCTCTTCTGATACGATTTCTATCGGAGTAAGTACATTGGCATTTTTAGATAAATTAATTACTGCTTTACCGTTACGGTTACGTGCGATTAAATCACTAAATTGACAAATAAAGCCGTAACCAGCACTCGAGGCAAGTAACAATTTTTGGTCTTCATTGGTTGACATCAATACATGTTCAACGGTTGCTCCAGCTGGTAATGCCAGTTTACCGGTAAGCGGTTCACCTTGTCCTCTAGCTGATGGTAATGTACTTGGCTCAATCGCGTAACTGCGACCAGTTGAATCGATAAATACTACTGGTTGATTACTTTTACCTTTTGCTGCGGCTTTAAAACTATCACCTGCTTTATAACTTAATCCGACAGGATCGATATCATGGCCTTTAGCTGCTCTGACCCAACCCATTTCCGATAATACAATTGTAACTGGTTCAGAAGGGATTAACTCTTGTTCAGTAATTGCTTTGGCTTCACTGCGCTCGACAATTGGTGAACGACGTTCATCACCATATTTTTCAGCATCAGCTTGTAGCTCTTTTTTGATTAAATTACTTAACTTTCTTGGTGAAGCCAATAATGCTTGCAGTTGATCTCGCTCTTTAGCCAGTTCGGCTTGTTCACCTTTGATACGAATTTCTTCTAGCTTAGCTAAATGGCGGAGTTTTAATTCTAAG
This sequence comes from Gilliamella sp. LMG 34361, assembly GCF_984569075.1. Lineage (NCBI taxonomy): Bacteria > Pseudomonadati > Pseudomonadota > Gammaproteobacteria > Orbales > Orbaceae > Gilliamella > Gilliamella sp. LMG 34361. The sequence goes on from NZ_OZ474903.1 coordinate 527,435, forward strand.
ATAGCTTCAGCTTGTGTTTCGCTTAAGGCAAATCTTTGAATTAATTCTGCTTTTGGGTCATCTTCATGACGAATGATTTCAATCACTTCATCAATATTTAGAAAGGCAATTAATAAACCATCTAAAATATGTAGTCTTTTTAGTATTTTATCTAAGCGATAATTTAAGCGACGGGTTACGGTAATACGTCGATATTCTAACCATTCAGTTAGGATTTCAACCAATCCTTTAACAGATGGACGATTATCTAGTCCAATCATGTTCATATTAACACGATAACTTTTTTCTAGATCAGTAGTGGCAAATAGATGGTTCATTACTTGCTCTAGATCTACACGATTAGAACGTGGCACAATAACCAGACGAGTCGGATTTTCGTGATCGGATTCGTCACGTAAGTCTTCAATTAACGGTAGTTTTTTAGCGCGCATTTGGCTAGCAATTTGCTCTAAAATTTTAGCACCAGAAACTTGGTGTGGCAGATCAGTAATAACAATGTCGCCATCTTCTTTTTTCCAAACTGCTCGCATACGTATTGAGCCACGGCCAGTTTTATAAATTTTGGCGATATCTTCCGGAGAGGTAATAATCTCAGCTTCTGTTGGGAAGTCAGGGCCTTTTATGTGTTCCATCACTTCGCTAAGTGTTGCTTTTGGATTATCAGCTAACATAATAGCTGCATTCGCTACTTCACGAATGTTATGTGGTGGAATATCGGTTGCCATACCTACCGCAATACCGGTAGTACCGTTTAATAAGATATTCGGCAATCGAGCTGGCAACATTTTTGGCTCTTGTAATGTACCATCAAAATTGGGCGTATAGTCAACAGTGCCTTGTCCTAACTCACCTAACAATAATTCGGCATATTTTGATAAACGTGATTCGGTATAACGCATTGCAGCAAATGATTTTGGATCATCGGGTGCCCCCCAGTTTCCTTGCCCATCAACTAATGGATATCGATAAGAAAACGGTTGCGCCATTAATACCATTGCTTCATAACAGGCACTATCACCATGAGGATGGTATTTACCTAAAACGTCACCGACAGTACGGGCTGATTTTTTGAATTTAGCTTGCGCATTTAGCCCTAATTCTGACATTGCATAAACAATGCGACGTTGTACTGGTTTTAAGCCATCGCCAATAAACGGCAATGCGCGATCCATAATGACATACATTGAGTAGTTTAAATAGGCGCTTTCGGTAAATGTTCGTAGCGACTGAACTTCTACTCCGTCATGAGTTATTTCACTCATTATTGTTCCTCTAAATTATTCTGTATATTAGACATCAAGTTCAACTTGGTCACCTTTTTCTTGTAACCATTCTCGGCGATCTTCGGCACGTTTTTTCGCCAGTAACATATCCATTAATGCCATTGTTTCTTCGGCATTATCTAGTGATAACTGAACTAATCTACGGGTGTTAGGATCCATTGTGGTTTCGCGAAGTTGTAATGGATTCATTTCACCCAATCCTTTGAAACGTTGAACATTTGGCTTACCTTTTTTACGTTTAAGCTGATCTAAAATCCCTTCTTTTTCTTCTTCATCAAGGGCGTAATGAACTTCTTTGCCTAAATCGATACGATACAGTGGTGGCATGGCGACAAAAATATGTCCATGCTCAACCATGGCTCGAAAGTGACGTACAAATAGTGCGCATAGTAACGTGGCAATATGCAATCCATCTGAGTCAGCATCGGCTAAAATACAGATTTTACCGTAGCGTAATTGACTTAAATCATCACTATCAGGATCAATACCAATAGCTACTGAAATATCATGAATTTCTTGCGATCCTAATACTTCATCAGATGAGACTTCCCAAGTATTTAATATTTTACCTTTCAACGGCATAATTGCTTGATATTCACGATCTCGGGCTTGTTTAGCTGACCCGCCAGCAGAATCACCTTCGACTAAAAATAGTTCGGTACGACTTAAATCTTGTGATGCACAGTCAGCCAGTTTACCCGGTAAAGCTGGACCACTGGTTAATTTTTTACGGATGACTTTTTTGGATGCTCTTAAGCGTTTTTGAGCACTGGAAATTACCATCTCAGCAAGTAATTCGGCAATTTGTACATTTTGATTCAACCACAGGCTAAATGCATCTTTAACAATAGCTGAAACAAAAGCTGCACTTTGTCTTGATGATAAACGTTCTTTGGTCTGACCGGCAAATTGCGGTTCTTGCATTTTTACTGATAACACATAGGCACAGCGTTCCCAAATATCATCGGCGGTTAATTTTAAACCACGTGGTAATAAATTACGAAACTCACAAAATTCACGCATGGCATCAAGTAAGCCTTGGCGTAAACCATTGACATGAGTTCCACCTTGCACCGTTGGAATTAAGTTAACGTAACTTTCAGTTAACAATTCCCCACCTTCTGGTAACCAAAGTAATGCCCATTCAACCGCTTCTGTTTCACCTGTATGGCTACCAGTAAATGGTTGTTCCGGTAATAGTGTGTAACCACTAACTGACTCTATCAGATAATCTTTTAAACCGTCTTGATAACACCAGCGTTGCTCTGAACTGTTAATTTTGTCTTTAAAAATGATTTCCAGTCCCGGGCAAAGTACAGCTTTCGCTTTAAGCAAATGAGTTAGGCGAGGTACTGAGAAGCGAGGTGAATCAAAATATTTTTCATCCGGCCAAAAACGGACTTTGGTACCAGTATTACGACGTCCACATGTACCTATTACATGTAAATCTTCAACTTTATCGCCATTTTCGAAAGCGATTTGATACACTTGACCATCACGGTTAACGGTAACTTCCACTCGTTTAGATAATGCATTAACCACGGAAATACCAACACCATGCAAACCGCCTGAAAATTGGTAGTTTTTATTGGAAAATTTACCACCTGCATGTAAACGACAAAGTAAAAGCTCAATAGCAGGTACACCCTCTTCAGGATGAATATCAACTGGCATACCACGCCCATCGTCGATAACCTCGAGCGAATTATCTTCATAAAGGGTAACTTTCACTTGGCGAGCATGTCCTGCAATAGCCTCATCGACACTATTATCAATCACCTCTTGCCCTAAATGATTGGGACGAGCAGTGTCAGTATACATTCCAGGACGATGACGAACAGGATCGAGCCCTTTTAAGACCTCAATATCAACTGCATTATAAGTGGATTGTGACATAACTTTTCTGTTTATTCGATTAAATGGGCTTATTATACCAATCTTTCCTTAAGATGCATGAAATTAAATTTATAATAAAAAGCAAATTGATTTTTTTATTGATAATAATTCTTATTACATTAATTTATTTTAAGTTAATTTCGATTTTAGCCTTTTTTCTGTTTTATAATCTTAACTATAGTATTATGATAAATACATCCCAAATAAAAATAAGGGAACAGGATGAGCAAGTCAGAAAATAAGATAACTCGGCGTGATTTTTTGCAAAAATCGCTAGCAATTGGTAGTGTGGCAGCATTAGCCAATAATTTACCACTGCCATTTGCTTATGCTGCGCCGGAGACAGATCGTGATAAAGCGTCGATACCTAACCCTACTTATGAAGAAAAGATTTTTTATAGCGCTTGCCTAGTCAATTGTGGTAGTCGATGTCCATTAAAAGTACATGTTAAAAACGATATTATCACCAAAATATCTTCTGAGGATGGCATTAATGATCCTATCTTTGGACAGCATCAAATTCGTCCTTGTCTTCGTGGCCGTGCCGTTCGTTGGCGTACTTATGATCCTGAACGATTAAAATATCCAATGCTGAGAATTGGTAAACGCGGTGAAGGCAAATTTAAGCGCATCTCGTGGGACGAAGCTATCGATCTATTAGCAGAAAAACTCAAATACACTATTAATCGCTATGGCAATGAAGCTATTTATTACCAATATGGTACGGGTACGACAGGGGCAAATATCTCAGGTCGTAATGCCTGTAAGCGATTTTTAAGTTGTATCGGTGGTCACCTTAATTATCATGGTGATTATTCAAGTGGACAGATAACGGCTATTCAACCTTTTATATATGGTAATGCTAAAGAGTCGTTGCTAGACCAAATCAAACATTCTGATCTAGTTGTGATGTTTGGACATAATGTTGCTGAAACTAGAATGTCGGGTGGTGGGCAGGTTGCTGAGTTATATACTGCATTAGCACAAAGTAAAGCAAGGGTAATTATTATTGATCCACGCCGTAGTGAAAGTGTCGTTGGTTTTAATGCTGAGTGGCTGCCGATTATTCCTGGTACTGACGCTGCGTTAGTCGCTGCAATCATTTATGCTTTGCTTGAAGAAGATCGTGTTGATGAGGCGATGCTTAACCAATATTGTGTGGGTTGGAATGCTGATACATTACCTGATAGTGCTCCACCTTTTAGCGACTATAAATCATATATTTTAGGATTGGGTGATGATAGAACGCCTAAAACTCCAGAATGGGCAGCTAAAAAAACCGGCATTGCGGCAAAACAGATTCGTAAGTTGGCGTTAGATATTGTCAATGCGAAAGCGGCATGGATTTCACAAGGTTGGGGGCCACAGCGCTGGCAAAATGGTGAGCACACCACAAGAGCGATTATGATTTTACCGGTTATTACCGGTCAATTTGGTAAGCGTGGTACCAATATTGGAACTTGGGGTGGGAGTGTTACCTATCCTGTTCCTGGTTTAAATATGGTTAATCCCATTAAAACCAGTATTCCTTTCTTTTTATGGACTAAAGCTATTGAAGAACCGTTAAGCATGACAGCTAAAAATGCGTATATAAAAGGTAAAGCTAAATTAGATGTTGGCATTAAATTTATTTGGAGTTATGCCAGTAATGTTATAGGTAATCAACATTCCGATCTCAATCGAACGCATCAAATTTTACAGGATGAATCAAAGTGTGAATTCATTTTAGTTTGGGATACCCATATGACTGCTTCGGCAAAATATGCCGATTTATTGTTACCAGATGTCTCGTCAGTTGAAAGCAACGATTTAATCAATAACTCTTATGCATCGGGTGCTTATTATTATGTTATTCGCTTGCAGCGTGCAATCAAACCATTGTGGGAAAATCGCCCTGCTTATGACGTATTGACCGAACTATCAGCAAAAATGGGAGTTAAGGACAAATTTACTGAAGGGCGAACTCAAGATGATTGGATCGCCTATAGTTATGAAAGAATGCGTAAACTCGATCCAAATCTACCTACTTTTGCCGAAACTGATGGCATGGGCGTTATTGATCGCAAATTAGCTGATAGTGATGCTCAAATCGGATTAAAAGCGTTTCGGGATGATCCAGCAAACAATCCACTAAATACGCCGTCCGGTAAAATTGAAATCTATTCAGAAGCCTTAGCTAAAATTGCCAATGAGTGGGAATTTGATGAAGATGATAAGCTCTACCCGATACCGGCTTATTTGCCAGCGATAGAAGGTAGTGAAGATATCGAAAAACAGGAGAAATACCCACTACAATTGATTGGCTTTCACATCAAAGGGCATTGCCACTCAAGTTATAGTAATCTTCCGCAACTTAAAGAAGCGGTGGCAAGTAGTATTTGGATTAATCCATTAGATGCAGAACAAAGACGGATAAAGCATGGTCAACTGGTTGAGGTTTATAACGATCGTGGTCGACTTTATATTTCAGCTAAAGTCACGCCGCGAATATTACCCGGTATTATTGCCATTCCACAAGGATTATGGGCAAAAACCAATGAGGCTGGAATTGATATTGGAGGTTGTATTAATCGTTTAACCTCATTGCGACCGTCTGTACTAGCCAAATCTAATCCTCAGCATACCAACTTGGTTGAAATCAAGCCATTAGCTGCTATGCCGTCGGCATCATAAGGGAGGTGATTAAAATGCAATATGGATTCTATATTAACTCTTCCAAATGCACGGGTTGCAAAACTTGCCAAGTAAGCTGTAAGGATGAAAAAGATAATGCGCTAGGGATTCATTTTCGGCGTGTTTACGAATATGGTGGTGGCACATGGAAACAAGTTGATGGGTGTTGGCAAAATGATATCTTCACTTACTATTTGTCGATCTCCTGCAATCATTGCCAAGAACCAACCTGTGTACAAGGCTGCCCAACCGGTGCCATGCATAAGCGCAAGCAAGATGGTTTAGTCGTTGTTAATCAAGATGTCTGTATCGGTTGCCGCTATTGTGAAATGCGCTGTCCTTATGGTGCGCCACAATATGATCATCAAAAACGCGTCATGTCTAAATGTGATGGTTGTTACGAACGTGTAGCGCAAGGTTTAAAACCAGTCTGTGTTGAGTCTTGTCCTCAGCGCGCTTTAGATTTTGATGAAATTGGCAAATTGCGTCAGCGTTATGGATATGAGTGCGATATTGCACCACTACCAAGCTCAGACTTAACCAAACCAAGTATTGTGATAAAACCGCATGTACAAGCAAAAGCAACAGGTGACTCGCTTGGTAAAGTGCTTAATCCAGAGGAGGTCTAAAATGCAGGAACTACCACTGGTATTTTTTACGGTATTTGGGCAATTATCAGCAGGAATGATCCTACTTAGTGGTTTGTTTTATATTGTTTATCGTTCAAAAAACAAATTGGCTATCACTCAAAAAATTAATGCAGTAGCGTTAATTTTCATGGCGATTGGTATGGCGATTGCTTCATTTCATTTAGGTCAACCATTACGAGCATTCAATGTGATTTTTGGTATCGGCCGTTCACCAATGAGTAATGAAATTTTTACCTTTGGCTTATTATTTGCTATGACATTTGCTTTTGTATTGCTTAATTATTTTGTCTTGTATCCAAATAGTACCAAATTACAAATCATCAAACCGCTGTGCCAAAAAATTAACCATATACCGCATTTAAACTATTTATTGGCGATGATCTTGGTTATTTTAAGCCTATTTTTTGTTTGGACCATCGTATTAACCTATATGTTAGCAACAATAAAAACGTGGGATAGTTGTTATACCGCGATACAAATGTATACTGCGATGTTGGTATTGGGGGGAATTGCCGTTACTTGGTTAGGACTATATCGAATAGGTTATTGTGCTTTTTTTATTGGTAGTTTACTGATTCTGCTATTAAAAATGCCTTACTTAAAGCTAATGAGTGAAATTGCTCCAGACTTAACCTCTAATCAATATTGCTGGATAATAGTCCAGTGCGCATTATTAATTATTTCTATCACATTGGTTTTATTTGCTATTTTAAGAAAGCAACATCAGACAATGATTTATCTATTGGCTTTTATTGGCGTATTTATTGCCGAAATTTGTGGGCGCATAACCTTTTATAATTTATGGATGATAACTGTTTAATTATGTAATAATTTAGGCAATGTTAATTCAATGATTAATAATGGATCGAATATTTTGGATAACCTGACATCTATCACTTTGGCGAAACTATTAGGCGCTTTTTTTTATTATCACCCTAAAAATCGACAGATAAATTCACTGATTGAAGGGTTATTACAGGTTAACCAGTTAGCTAATTGGCCTAATCAGTCCTTAATGGATGAACAATGCCAAGTATTGAAAGATCAGATAAATCACCCTGAAATAGAATATCAATTCTCACTACTATTTGAAGGTCAAGGTAGCATGATTGCTCCACCATGGGGATCAGTTTATTTGGATCAAGACAAATTACTCATGGGCGAATCGCAAGAGCGTTACCGAGCATTCTTACAGCATCAAGGTTTAACTCTAAACACAGGTATGAATGAGCCAGAAGATCAGTTCGGATTGATGTTAATGGCTTATGCGATACTGCTTGAAAAACATCAATTTCAAGCCGCCAAACAATTACTGACCGAACACTTATTAAGTTGGGCACCAGCTTATTTAAATAGCCTAAAACAAAACCAAATCAGCCTGTTCTACCAAGCATTGGCGATTATTGCTGAACAATATTTGCAAATGCTGTAAATTCCTATTGTATAGCAAATTAATATCTTACTTATTTGATTAATACAATATGTTCAGTGATCACCACTGATTGCAGCTTTTAAAGGAACAGGTATAATCCGCCTATTATGATTCAGAATAATGACCACCTATGCTAGCTTATTTACAACTGATGCGATTAGACAAGCCAATTGGTTCCTTACTACTACTTTGGCCGACACTATGGGCCATTTGGCTTGCCAGCATCACCCCATCGGTGCATATTGTTGTTGTATTTGCACTTGGTGTGATTGTTATGCGCTCTGCGGGTTGTGTGATTAATGATTATGCCGATCGTCATTTTGATGGAAGGGTTGAACGAACAAAAAATCGCCCTTTAGCTCGCGGCGCATTAAGCGAAAAAAATGCCTTATATACCTTATTTGTATTATTGCTAATTGCACTTGGTTTATTGCTTACTTTAGATAAATTAACGTGGTTAATTGCTGGATTTGCCTTAATTACCGCAATGGTTTATCCATTTATGAAACGTTATACCCATTTACCGCAAGTGACGTTAGGTATAGCTTTCAGTTGGAGTATACCAATGGTGTATGCGGCAACAATCGCCCAATTTCCTTTAACTTGTTGGTTGCTGTGTTTAGCTAATATTTGTTGGACAGTCGCTTACGACACCGAATATGCCATGGTTGATCGGGATGATGATTTGAAAATTGGTATAAAATCAACAGCCATCCTATTTGGTCATTATGACAAGTTTATTATTGGATTGTTGCAACTCATCACCTTAATTTGCCTAGCACTTATCGGCATAAATAATCATTTCCATCAATTTTACTATATTGGTTTAATCATTGTTTTATTACTGTTTATTTATCAACAATGGTTAATCAAAGACCGAGATAGAACTAATTGTTTCAAAGCTTTTATGAATAATAACTATATCGGCTTATTTATATTTATAGCGATGTTTATTGGTTGAAACCAATCTACCCTCTTTATTCAATGCTTATCGCAAACTTTATATGGCTTATACTTAATATCTTTAGTTACAAAAGTGTTACTATTAAAAAAGCGAGATGGTATACACTCCTCAATTTTTTTTACAGAAAAGTATTTATAATTGCTTAAATGACATAATTTGTCTGACGACTATTTTAGTTCTTATAAATAGTAGCACCGTGGTATGTATTAGCTTATTTTGTTTTTTTAGAGTTAGTTACTTATAGCAAAGAGCCGATAATTAAAAGTCAAGATGGTATACACTCCTTAATATTTTTTACAGAAAAGTATTCATAATTGCTTAAATGACATAATTTGGCTGACGACTATTTTAGTTCTTATAAATAGTAGCACCGTGGTAGGTGTTAGCTTATTTTGTTTTTTTAGAGTTAGTTACTTATAGCAAAGAGCCGATAATTAAAAGTCAAGATGGTATACACTCCTCAATATTTTTTACAGAAAAGTATTCATAATTGCTTAAATGACATAATTTAGCTGACGACTATTTTAGTTCTTATAAATAGTAGCACCGTGGTAGGTGTTAGCTTATTTTGTTGTTTAGAGTTAGTTATTTATAGCAAAGAGCCGATAATTAAAAGTCGAGACGGTATAGACTCCTCAATATTTTTTACATTTTTAATAACAACTAAAATATTGAGGAAAGGGTATTTGCTAACGAAATTCCCATATTTAATTATTTAAAAAATATCTCATTGATTAGATAAGGTTTTTTTATGTAACGGTTTGACGACATCAATACTACGCTCCAAATGAACTTTTGATTTTTCATGATCCAGTACCACAATTGCGATAAATAGTGTATCTAACAGGGTGAGTTGGATAATTCGAGCAGCCGCATTTTGACCAAGTAATGGTCCATTTTTAGCAGGACTAAAGATAGATAAGTCTGAAATTTCAGCCAATTCTGATTGATGATTATTAGTAATACAAATAATCTTCGCCTGGTTTTTTTTGGCAACCAATATTGCATTACATATTTCCGCAGTATTTCCTGATTGAGAGATAGCAATAACCACATCGTTTTCTTTTAATTGACTCGCTACCATCACCATCAAATGATTATCACTATAAGTATGACTGTGAATTCCTATTCTCAATAATTTATGCTCAAAATCCTCACCAACAATCGCTGAACCACCTACACCAAGAATAACAATACGATTAGCATGAAAAATCCATTCTGCGGCTTTGGAAATAATTTTAGCGTCAACAATAGATTGGGCTTCTTTTAATGCTTGTACAGAGTTATTAAAGACTTTTTCAATAATATTTTCGACGTTATCCTTTTCAGATAATTCTTGTTCCTTCTCAAAAGGTAAGGCATCAAAATAGGAAAGTAATGCGCTTCGAATTTCTCTAAAACCAGAATAACCTAACTTTTTTGATACTTTTACCAACAGAGGTTCTGAAACGGATAACGCTTCGGCTACTTCTTTAATACTAGTTCTTGGTTTCAAGTTGCCTTTAGTCATCATCCATTCAATAATTCGTTGCTCAGTATTACTTAAACTTGAAAGTGAGATTCGAATCATCGCTCCAATTGCCAGTGCATTAGAATTTTCTGAATCATTTAGTTGTTTCACATTTTCTCTCCATAACATTTTTGAGGTAATTTTAACCCAATTTTAAGTTAAGCACATTGTAAAAAGAGGATTTTTTATTCCTCCAATAACTTTACAAAAAAATAAATTAACGTTAATATCATAAAAAGTGAAGTAAATTGCCTTATTTTTAATCAATGGAGAGTGACAAATGAAAATTGCAATTGGTTATGATCATGTTGGATATATTTTAAAGAAAGATATCGTTGAATATTTGGAAAATAAAAATATTACGGTGATTGACCTTGGGGCGCCATCAACAGAAAGAACAGATTATCCGATTTATGCTAATAGAGTGGCAATAGCCGTCAATTCAAAAGAAGCTGATTTAGGTATATTAATATGTGGAACCGGTATTGGTATTTCTATTGCGGCAAATAAATACCAAGGAATAAGAGCCGTTGTTTGTAGTGATCCTTATTCGGCAAAACTATCTCGGGAACATAATAATACCAATATTCTTGCTTTTGGCTCCCGTGTTGTAGGTAGTGAACTTGCTAAAATGATTGTTGATCAATGGTTAATGGCAAAATTTCAAGGCGGGCGACATCAAACCAGAATAGATCAAATCAATGCTATCGAAAAAGGAGATTTTCATGAGTAAATTTTGTCCTTCGCTTATGTGCGTCGATTTTTCTAAATTAGCGGTCGAACTAAAGTCACTAGAAGAAGCGGGTGTCGATATGTTTCATATTGATGTGATGGACGGTAATTTTGTGCCTAATTTTGCATTAGGTATAGAAGATATTAAAGCGGTGAGCAAAATATCAAAGATTCCTTTTGATGTTCATTTAATGGTGACTAATCCATCACCATATATTGAAAAATTTGCACAACTTGGATGTGATATTATTTATGTTCATGTCGAAACATTAATGCATATTCATAGAACATTAAATCAAATTAAATCAACGGGTAAAAAAGTTGGTGTTGCGATTAATCCCGGTACGCCATTATGTGTATTAGAAGATGTTTTAGAACTCATTGATGTTGTTTTGATAATGTCAGTAAATCCGGGGTTTGCAGGACAACCTTTTATCGCTAATTCTATCGATAGAATTAAGCGATTAAATTCTATTATCAACGATAAAAATCTAAATACGACCATTGCTATTGATGGTGCGATAAGCCCCAGTATCATTGAACAATTATCTCCTTACGTTGAATATTTCATTCTTGGAACTGCTGGATTGTTCAATAAAGATAAACCTTATAAGCAAACAATGAATGAGTTACGAAATCTATCCTAGTTTATGAGGCCTTTATTGCGATAAAGGTCTTAATTCACAAAATATCTTAAAATATATAATTTATTTTCCATTTTTTACCATTTCACTTAATAGAAAAGCCTAAAAAATTCATTTTTTATTAAAATTATGTGAACTAGATCTCTTTAAATTAAATTTATTTACAGATAGAATTAATTTTGTGAACTATCTGTGGTTCACTTTGTCTTTTAATAAAATATAGGGTTAACTACAATGAAAAGTACTTTTTTTAGTGTATTGCAACGGGTTGGTCGATCTTTTATGTTACCCATCGCACTTCTTCCTGTAGCTGGATTAATGTTAGGTATAGGGGCTTCATTTACAAATGAAACGACAATTGCGTCCTATGGGTTACAGAGCTTTTTAGGTGAAGGGACTTTACTACATGCATTTTTAACCATAATGAAAAATGCTGGTAGCGTTATATTTTCTAATCTTCCTATTTTATTTGCTATTGGCGTTGCGATGGGAATGGCAAAACAAGAAAAGGAAGTTGCCGCAATATCCGGCGCGGTTGGCTTCTTTATCATGCATTCAACTATTCATGCTTTATTAGAATTAAGAGGACTATTAAAAGAAGGTGCGTTGCCAGATGGATCTTTAGGTGATGCGGTTGGCATTGAAACTCTTCAAATGGGGGTTTTTGGGGGAGTTATAGTTGGATTAGGTGTTGCTGCTTTACATAACCGTTATTATCGAATTGAATTACCCGCTATTTTATCATTCTTTGGTGGCTCTCGTTTTGTACCTATTATTACCGCATTTGTTTATTTATTCGTTGGTATTTTAATGTTCTATATTTGGCCTTCAATTCAATATGGAATTTTGTTATTAGGTCGATTGGTCAACGAATCGGGTTATGCAGGCACCTTTATTTATGGATTTATTGAACGTGCTTTAATTCCATTTGGTTTGCATCATGTATTTTATATGCCGTTCTGGCAAACTGGTGTTGGTGGCACTGCAATGATTGATGGTACCCTTGTTGCTGGCGCACAAAATATTTTCTTTGCTCAACTCGCTAGTCCAAATACAACCGAATTTTCAGTTGAAGCAACCCGCTTTATGGCCGGTAAGTTTCCATTTTATTTATTTGGTATTCCTGGTGCAGCATTAGCTATTTATCGTACAGCTAAACCACAAAATCGTAAAATGGTATTAGGTCTTTTAGTTTCAGCAACGTTAACCGCTATTTTGACAGGAATTACTGAACCAATTGAGTTTTCTTTCTTATTTGCTGGTCCTTTACTTTATGTTATCCATTGTATTTATGCTGGTCTATCTTTCATGCTTTGTCATATTTTTGATGTTGGTGTGGGGCAAACATTCTCAGGTAGTTTAATTGATTTTGTATTATTTGGTGTTTTACAAGGGAACAGTAAAACGCATTGGATTAATGTCATTCTTATTGGTCTTCCGTTATTCCCAATTTATTATTTTACATTTAGTTACTTGATCAAAAAATTCAATTTTAAAACCCCAGGTCGGGAAGATGATAATGAAGAAACTAAATTATATACCAGAAAAGATGTTGAAAATGCTAAAAAAAATAACAGTGATCTATCCAGTATTATATTAGATGGGTTAGGTGGTAAAGACAACATTACGTATGTTGATTGTTGTGCAACAAGGTTGAGAATTTCTGTACATGATAATCAATTAGTTGATAAAGAAACCTTAAAATCAACTGGTGCAAAAGGCGTGATTATTAATGGGCAAGGCGTCCAAGTTATTTATGGTCCTCATGTAACAGTAATTAAATCACATTTAGAGGAATATATCGCAACACTAGAATAATAATAAAACTATTTTACTATTAGTTCATTTCAAAGTAGTTAAATCAATCAAGGAATTTAGCCGTTTTGGATAATCATCAACGGCTAAATTTTTTATTCAATAGTAATAAGTAACAAAACTCATGAAGCGTAAAATTAGACTTGCTCTGCTAATGTCGCTTGAACTATTCGCATCGCATCAAAGGTTTCTTTGACATCATGAACTCGTATGATTTGTGCACCTTTCATTGCTGCAATAACTGCACAAGAAACGCTACCAAGTACGCGCTCTTTGGGTGGTACATTTAGGACTTGGCCAACCATGGATTTTCTCGACATACCAACCAAAATAGGTAAGTTAAAATGATGGAATCTTTCGAGGGTTGCTAATAAACGATAGTTGTGGGTTAAGGTTTTGCCAAATCCAAAACCTGGATCTAGGATGATTTTTTCACGAGCAATTCCTGCTGCCACACATTGTTTGATATGTTCTTCAAAAAATGAATCGACTTCTTGATAGATATCTTGTTGGTAATGCGGGGCGTTTTGCATGGTTTTCGGATCACCTTGCATGTGCATGATACATACCGGTAACTCAGTTTTTTGCGCGGCTTGTAGTGCACCCGGTAAAGTTAATGCGCGGATATCATTAATCAAATGAGCGCCCGCTTTAGCCGATTCAGTGATAACTTCGGGTTTTGATGTGTCAACTGAAATCCAGACATCAAAGTAGCGGGCAATTTTTTCAACCAATGGGATAACCCGGTCAAGCTCTTCGCTGGTTGACACTTGAGCAGCACCTGGGCGAGTTGATTCTCCACCTACATCAATAAAGGTTGCTCCTGCTTGAATCATATTATCAACACGGCGCATTGCATCATCAAGATTGTTGTAATTACCACCGTCTGAAAAAGAATCAGGGGTCATATTAACAATTCCCATTACTTGTGGAAATGAGAGATCCATTACCTGATTTTGAAAACGAATTTCCATGGTTTTAAGCCTTATTTTATCTATATTTTTTGCTAAGTACTCTATTGAGATGATGGAGTAATGCTGTTTGGTTTCTATTTTTGAAAATTAATTGATTTTTAATGATAAAAAACGCGCCGGAGCGCGTTTTAGGTTTAATCATCATCAATCTTCTGACTGAGTTGGTATATCACTACCCTCATTTGGAATCTCTTTTGCTGCTTGTTCATCACTTTCTGTCCAATCATCAGGTGCACTAATTGGTCTACGAGCAATTAAATCAGCAACTTGTTTTGCGCCAATGGTTTCGTATTTCATTAATGCATCTTTCATTGCATGAAGTACGTCCATATTTTCAGTTAAAATTTTACGTGCTCGTTCAAAATTACGATCGATAATTTTTTTAACTTCTTCATCAATAATTCGCGCAGTTTCATCAGAGATATCTTTTGGTCGGCCATAAGATGAATTATCATCCATTTCATAAAATAACGGACCTAAACGATCAGAAAAGCCCCATTGGGTAACCATTGCTCTGGCATATTGAGTGGCAACTTTAATATCGTTTGATGCACCAGTTGAAACTTTATCAACACCATAAATCAGTTCTTCGGCAAGACGTCCACCATATAGCGTGGCGATATCACCTTCTAATTTTTCTCGGCTTTCACTAACTCGATCGCCTTCAGGTAAGAAGAACGTTACCCCTAATGCTCGGCCACGAGGGATGATAGTTACTTTATGGATTGGATCATGATCAGGCATTAAATAACCGATAATAGCATGTCCAGCTTCATGATAAGCAGTTGAAATAAGTTGTTCTTGAGTCATGGTTAAAGAACGTCGTTCTGTGCCCATGTTGATCTTATCTTTGGCTTCCTCAAATTCGTCCATTGTGACAACACGTTTATTACGACGTGCGGCAAATAGTGCGGCTTCATTGACTAAGTTTGCCAGCTCAGCGCCAGAATAACCTGGTGTACCACGAGCGAGAACGGATAAATTGACATCAGTACCAAGTGGCACTTTGCGCACGTGAACGGCTAAAATTTGTTCACGGCCTTTCATATCAGGTAAGCCAATTTGAACTTGGCGGTCAAAACGACCAGGTCGAAGTAATGCTGGATCTAAAATATCAACACGGTTGGTTGCTGCAATAATGATGATACCACTATTTGCTTCGAAACCATCCATTTCAACTAACATTTGGTTAAGAGTTTGTTCACGTTCGTCATGACCACCCATTGAACCTGCACCACGTTTACGGCCAACAGCATCAATCTCATCGATAAAGATGATACAAGGTGAATGTTTGCGAGCTTGTTCAAATAGGTCACGGACACGAGAAGCTCCCACACCAACAAACATTTCAACAAAATCAGAACCTGAAATGCTAAAGAAAGGCACATTGGCTTCACCAGCGATGGCTTTAGCAAGTAATGTTTTACCAGTACCCGGAGGTCCTACCATTAAAATACCTTTTGGAATGCGACCACCTAATTTTTGGTATTTACCTGGATCACGTAAAAAATCGACAACTTCGGTAACTTCTTGTTTGGCTTCTTCACTGCCGGCTACATCGGTAAATTTAGTCTTAACTTGATCTGGCGTTAACATTTTGGCTTTACTTTTGCCAACTGACATTGGACCACCTTTACCTCCACCTTGCATTTGGCGCATAACAAAAAACCAAAAACCAAGTAGTAGGATAATTGGGAACCAAGAAATCAAAATGTTAACCAATAAGCTTGGTTTTTCATCTGGGCTACCATAAACAGCAATATCATTTAATACCAAATTATCAACTAGCTTTTCATCCAGATAAGGGATATAAGTAACATAATTACCACTACTTTTAGTTGTAGCAACAATTTCGCGGCCGTTAATATGCACTTCTTTAAGTTTACCGCTCGTTACATCCGAATTAAATTTGGTATAATCGACTTGAGGACCGCTATTGGATAGCGTGCTGAATTGGTTGAATACAGCAATTAATACTACCGCGATAACCCCCCAGATCAGTAAATTCTTTACCATGTCGTTCAAAAGAAAAACCTCTCATAAAATTAATAGTTACGACTAAAATTAACCAAGTATAGTACTACAAAATTGTCCGGCTGGCTACTTCATCCCCATCGCGACAATATATACTTCTCGAGACCGTGCACGCGAGGCTTCTGGTTTGCGAATTTTGACTGTTTTAAACAGTGATCTTACCGTTTTTAGATACTCTTCGAATCCTTCACCTTGGAATACTTTAACGATGAAACTCCCATTTGGAGCAAGAACGTCTTTACACATATCTAATGCAAGTTCAACTAAATACATGGCTCTAGGTATGTCAACGGCAGGTTGTCCGCTCATATTTGGTGCCATGTCAGACATGACAACTTGTACTTTTTCTTCGCCAACGCGTTCAAGCAAGGCATTTAATACGGCTTCATCCCGAAAATCACCTTGTAAAAAATCAACGCCAACGATGGGATCCATTGGTAATAGGTCACAAGCAATAATTCTTCCTTTATTGCCAATGAGTGATGCAACATATTGTGACCATCCTCCCGGCGCTGCCCCTAGATCTACGACAGTTATTCCCGGTTTGAATAGTTTGTCACTTTTTTGTATTTCTTCTAATTTAAACCATGCTCTGGAGCGTAGCCCTTTTTTTTGTGCTTGTTGCACAAAACGATCTTTAAAATGTTCATTAAGCCAACGAGTAGAGCTTGCTGAGCGTTTTTTGTTACTCACAGCGAATAAATCCTTAATGTATAGAGATCACTTCAATTGATTACAAATATATATAAGGGTAGAATAGCAAAATTACAACTTAATGTGATAAAAAATTAATGAATTTATCGAATAAACAAAAACAGTACTTAAAAAGTGAAGCTCATCACTTAAAACCGATAGTGATGATTGGTGCTAATGGATTTACCGAAGGTGTTCTTGCTGAAATTGAAAATGCCTTAAATTTCCATGAGTTAATTAAAATTAAAATCGCGGCTGAAGATCGTGAGACAAAAAAGCTGATTTGTGAAGCCATTATCCGCGAAACAAAAGCGCTAGCCGTTCAGCAAATCGGCTCTATTTTTACCATATTCAGACCAAGCGAAGAGCAGAAAATTTCTTTACCAAAATAAAAAACAGGGCAATTGCCCTGTTTTTTTATTGCAGCCGTTTTATTAAATATATTCAACTTTAATAATATCAAATTCAACATCGCCGCCCGGTGTTTTAATTTGTACGGTATCACCATCTTCTTTGCCAATAAGTCCACGAGCAATTGGAGAGTTAACTGAAATTAAATTCTGTTTGTAATCCGCCTCATCGTCACCAACAATTCGGTAGGTTGTTTCTTCATCGGTGTCAGTATTCACTACCGTGACGGTTGCACCAAATATAATACGACCGGTATTTTTAACTTTAGTGATATCGATAACTTGTGCTTGAGACAATTTACCTTCGATTTCTTGAATACGGCCTTCACAAAATCCTTGTTGCTCCCTTGCTGCATGATATTCAGCGTTTTCTTTCAAATCTCCGTGTGCTCTAGCTTCAGCAATGGCGGCAGTAATTTGAGGTCTTTTTACATTTTTTAGTTCTTCAAGTTCTGCACGTAATAATTCGGCTCCCTTTACTGTCATTGGGATCTGTTTCATCTCGGTTTTTTCCTATTTATATAGTAAATAAAAAGAATAACAAATGTTCATCTTAATTAGAAGAAAGATAAATTATTAATTTAGTTTGTTATTCTGATGTTACAATTGGCATTAGTTATATATTAACTTCAAAACAAGTTTAACAACAAATCATTTATAGCAAAATCAAGTGCTATTTTAGCTAAAATCAGGTATCGTAATACAAATTCAACCCTTCATCTTAACTATTTAGCTTATTTATGAGACGATTACGATTTAGTTTAATCATCCTCTTTTCGATTTTCTGGTTGTTAATTGTAGTTGGCTATTTTTTGTTGCAGACCAATTTTGGTGCCAAAATAGTAAGCCAACAATTATCAAGGCTGAGCGCCTATTCTATTACAATTGGCAAAATAAATCATTCCTTTGCTAATTTTTATGAGTTAAGCGTAGATAATTTATTGGTAAAAAAAGATGAGCAAGAAGTCGCTAATATTGGTAAATTAATCATTGGCTTTGATAAGCAAAATTTATGGCAATTCCATCATTTTAATTATATCAATATCATTGATGGGACGCTAAATGGTTCTCAAATCAGTCAATCGAATTTTACGGCAAATGTGTTACAGTTTTATAATACAACCTTAAATTTTTCATTGAATAATGCTCAAGATTCTCTGTTGTTACAACAAATTAATGGGGGTATAAAACCGTTTAATCTAACGAGTAAACAACCATATCAATTCGATTTTACTGCCCAGCAAGTATTGTTTAAGCAAAAGGTGGTTAATAGCGTGTTACTGCAAGGATATTACCGTGATGGTATAACTTCAATTACTAATTTAGGCGGTAATATTGATAATGGTTTTTTTGTTAGTAAATTAAAAATGCTAGCAGATGGTAGTTTGGATATAGCACAATTAAAATTAAACAATATACATTTTCAAGCTAATAATGAGACTGATTTAAACAGATACTTGTCTGAGCTACCAACATTCAAACTACAAGAATTTTCGATATTTGATAGTAATATTCAATTACCTAATTTAGTGATAGAAAAGGGTAATATGGAGATAACTAACATTGGTTATGATCATCAGTGGCAGTTACAGCAAAGTAATTTCATTATTAGTGCTGATAATGTTGTGTGGTTTGATGAAATATTTTCATCATTATTACTGCAACTATCTTGCAAAGATGATGAAGTAGACATTTTAAAAGCGGTCGCAGGGTGGAGTGATGGTAATGTCCATTTAACTGGCAACTGGAAAAACAATGTATTACATTTAAAAACATTATTACTAGCCAGTATTAATTATCAGTTACCTGATGACTTAAAACAACGGTTATTACCTAATATATTCAATCAAGTCGATATTGATCAACTAACTGTATTGCCAAGTACGTTAATTAGCACTAAGTCTGACTATCCATTTAATCTCACCGATTTTAATGTTTCTGGAACCAACATTAGGTTAGTGGAAGATAAAAAGTTTGGCATATATTCAGGCTCGTTATTTTTTAAAGCTAATGATGCAACAATTAATAAAATTGCGGTTAAATATCCTAATTTGTCGGTGAGTTTTGATAGTCAGCATCGAGCGTTATTGAGTTTTAGCGCATTAATTAATAGTGGTACGCTTGATGCAACCGCAACGATAAATCCTTTGCAAACCGAGTTTGAATCATTACATATTATTGCTAAAGGGATTACTAGTGAACTGTTAAATCAATGGAAGTTAGTTGAAACTCCGCCTGAATCATTAAATTATCGTGCTGATTTACATGGTGAAATTTCGCCATTTAGCCTTTCAGGAACATTTTTTACTAACGATAATGAGTATTCAATTTATTCACCACATTGATTTTAATATAATTATCCTTATATTCGTTTTCAGATGTATTAAGTTATAAATGAGGAAACAATGTATCTAGTAAGATTAGATAAATGGTTATGGGCGGCTCGGTTTTATAAAACTCGCTCCATCGCTCGTGATATGATTGATGGTGGCAAAGTCCACTATAATGGTCAACGAGCAAAACCAAGTAAAATTGTTGAAGTTGGTGCTATATTAACCCTTAGACAGGGCAATGAACAAAAAACAATTCGTGTTTTAGCCATTAGTGATCAACGTAGGCCAGCTAGAGAAGCTGAATATCTTTACCAAGAAACCTTGGAGAGCATTACCAAACGGGAAAATATTGCTGAGGCTCGAAAACTTAACGCATTAACTATGCCGCATCCTGATCGACGACCAGATAAAAAAGAGCGGCGGACATTAATTAAATTTAAATATGATAGACAACAAGGCAATTAATATGGATACCTTAAATCGGTTTTTATTTGATAATCATCCTATTCGTGGAGAAATTACTCGACTTGAAAACACATACCAATCTATTTTAGAAAACCATAATTATCCTATTGCGGTACAGAATTTATTAGGTGAATTATTAGTAGCAACCAGTTTATTAACTGCAACGTTGAAATTTGACGGCGATATCGCAGTGCAGTTACAAGGGGATGGACCATTGACGTTAGCGGTAGTCAATGGCAACAATCAACAAGAATTACGTGGTGTTGCGCGCGTAAATGGTGAAATTGCCGATAATGCAACTCTCAAAGAAATGGTTGGTAACGGTTATATTGTAATTACCATAACACCTAAAGGAGGCGAGCGTTATCAAGGTATTGTTGGATTAGAAAAAGAGACGCTAATTGGTTGTATTGAAAATTACTTTATGCAGTCTGAACAACTGCCAACGCGTTTATTTGTTAAAACTGGCGTATATAATAACCAGCCAATGGCGGCCGGGATTTTATTGCAAGTGTTGCCTGCAAATGAAAATACTCAAGCGTCGTTTGAGCATTTAAGTGCCTTAACTGAAACAATTACCCGTGATGAGTTATTTCAGCTTCCTACCGATGAGATTTTGTATCGTCTTTATAATCAAGAGGAAGTGCGTCTGTTTGAAACACACCATATTGTATTTAAATGTGGTTGTTCACGACAACGTTGCGAAGATAGTTTAATGACATTACCGGCTAACGAAGTTGATGATATTTTAAATGAAGATGGTGGTAAGATTGATATTCATTGCGATTATTGCGGTAAACATTATCTGTTTGATGCTATCGACATAGCGGAGTTAAGAAACAAGAAAAATAATAATTATCATTGATTTATAAAAGTGCCACTAAGATTGTAAAATTTTAGTGGCAAAGTGAAATATAGGGAATTAAACCCGCATCTAATTTAACAGAATCGAATTTATTTACCAACCAATATTATCTGTTTTGCATAATTTTTTTGTAAACGATCTTTACAAAATAAACCTTTAATTACAAAAAGATCATTAGGTGAATTTATTGTTTGAATAAATTAAATTTACCGACCAACAATTTGAATATCTTCAACGATTGCTAGTTTACCTGTTACCTTCCATTTAATATTGAAATGATATAATGAGATGGCATAGGTTTGTTCATGACAGTTTTTTCGTTTATAAGCAGGTCTAGGATCTTGTGATATTACTTGTTCAATTAGTATGGTAAGTTGAGGATAATTTTGCTGGGATTCTAGAAATAATTTAGCTTGTACTGAAAACGAAACTTCAAGCTGCTGTTCCGGGATGATTTGCGCGTAACCCGCGTTTGCCTCAGGATGACTGTCACAGTAAGGTAAGTAGGGTTTTATATCAATTACTGGTGTACCATCTACGAGATCTAATCCCTCAAGCTTTAAAATGACTTGATTTTGTTCAACAATAATATCAAGCAATTTTACAACTGAAAGACCAATATTATTAGGTCTAAATGGGGATCTAGTCGCAAATACGCCTAAGCTTTTGTTTCCACCTAAACGTGGAGGACGCACCATTAATCGCTTTTTGGTCGGATCAACTTGGTGAAAATGAAATAAAATCCATATGTGAGAAAATTGTTCTAATCCTTTAACACTGATAGGATCGTTATATGGTGCAATTAAATGCAATTCACCTTGAGCAGCTTTAACCAAATTGGGTTGACGTGGTACAGCAAATTTTTCTCTGTAAGGTGAGCGGATGACACCAATTGGTTCAAATTGATATGTCATTATTGATTACTTAATTATTTTAAAGGGTTCCGTCGACAATGCCGACGGAATTGAATAAGTCATAATTCAACATTACCAACCACGAATTGCGCCACCATTAAATATTTGGTCGGCTTTTTGTGCTACGGCATCAGTTTGGTAAGCTTTAACAAAGTTTTTCACGTTTTCATTATCTTTATCAGCTTCACGCGATACGATGATGTTAACATATGGAGACTCTTTATCTTCAACAAAAATACCATTTTTGCTTGGTGTTAAATTTGCTTGCCCAGCAAATGCGTTGTTAATAATAGCGAGATCGACTTGTGAATCATCTAATGAACGAGGAAGCATTGGTGCTTCAAGTTCGATAATTTTATATTCATATGGATTACCAGTAATATCAAGTACCGTCGGTAATAAGCCTTTTGCTTTATCAACAGTAATTAAACCTTCATGTTGTAATAAAAGCAATGCACGACCTAAATTCGTTGGATCATTAGGGATGGCAATTGTTGATTTAGCTGGAATAAAGAATGTTTCGCCACGAGGTGACGTTACTTTTACTCCTTCACCTGTTTCACTGTTATTATCAATCGGTTTTAATTTATTTGAGTAACTTGCAATAGGATAAACAAATGAGTTACCAACAACGGTTAATTTATAACCTCTTTCTTTGATTTGCTCATCTAAATATGGTTTATGTTGAAAAGCGTTAACATCGATTAATCCATCATTTAATGCTTGATTAGGGGTAACGTAATCATTGAAAATGACAAGTTCAACATCTAGGTTATAAAGGTTTTTAGCTTGTTGTTTTGCTACTTCAGCTACTTCTTGTTCAGGACCTGAAATTACACCAACTTTAATAGAACTTACTTTTGTTGGTTCTGCAGGTTTGTTATCAGTTGCAGTTGATTGTTTATTGTCACAGCCAGTTAAGAAAAATGCACTTACCAATGTGGTAATTAGCGCTAATTTTTTTATAGACATAAATTTCTCCAAAATTAATGATGGGTAACGCGTTTAACAATAGTATTGCCAATAAATTGAATTAGGAATACAAATATAACTAATAATACAACAACTGTATTCATTATAGCAGGCTTATAACTATTATAACCATATTGAAGAGCTAGTTGACCAAGACCCCCAGCACCTACTGCTCCACCTAATGCTATGTAGCCAGTTAATGTTATTAAAGTTATTGTCATACTATTAATAATTATTGGTAATGATTCAGGAAGTAAAACCTTATACACAATTTGTAATTGTGTCGCGCCCATTGAACGAGCTGCTTCTATCAATCCTTTTGGAATATCCAGTAATGCATTTTCAATCATTTTTGCAATTAAAGGAGCAACACCAATACTTAATGGAACTAAAGCGCCTTGTCTTCCTAAAAAAGTGCTTTGTCCAGTGGTGAATTCCATTACGTCCACTGTAAATGGTTTTATCCACACGATTAATATAATGAAAGGAATGGCACGGAATATATTTGTTACAAATGAAACGATATTATGAACAATATAGTTCTCTAGAATGTTTCCTTTTCGGGTTACATATAAAATTATGCCTAGCGGTAATCCAATCAGTGTTCCATATAAGCCTGATAAAAAAACCATATAAATAGTATCATCTGTAGCTTGCGCAATTTTAAATAGCATTGCCTCATTAAAGCCATTAAATGAAGAACAAAAAGCAACAAAATCTGCCCAGAAACCATGCTGAGCTAAATAGCGAAATAGTGATTCAAATGGTTTAAATGGAGGGATAAAATCAAACATAGCCTAAAACCTCAACTTTGGTGTTGTTATTTTCTAAAAACGCAATTGCAGAAGCTGTGCTTTTCTGTTTTCCTTTCATTTCTGCTAACATTAAACCAAATTTAACACCACCAGCATAATCCATCTGAGCACTAATAATATTACTATCAATTTCGAATTCTTTAGCTATTTGAGACAGTAAAGGTAAATCAACCGACACACCAGAAAATTCTAAACGAACAAGTGGATTAAGTCCCTCTTTATGTTCTGGTTTAAGTCTTGCCAAATAATCATCTGGAATAGTGAGGTGTAAGGTCGATTGAATAAATTGTCTTGCGATATCAGTTTTTGCATGTGAAAACATTTCTCCGACTGAAGATTGTTCAACTAATTCACCGTCACTAATTACCGCTACTTGGTCGCAAATCTGTTTAACAACATCCATTTCATGGGTGATTAATAAAATGGTTAACCCCAGTTTTTGGTTAATATCTTTTAATAATGCCAAAATTGAGCGTGTTGTTTCAGGGTCAAGTGCGCTGGTTGCTTCATCACATAATAATACTTTAGGATCGCTTGCTAACGCTCTAGCAATAGCAACGCGTTGCTTTTGTCCACCAGATAAATTAGCTGGGTAAACATCCGCTTTTTCACTTAAACCAACCAGTTCAATAAGTTCATTTACCTTTTGTTTAATTACCGCTTTAGGGGTTTTATTTAATTCAAGTGGAAAAGCGATGTTATCAAATACTGTTCTAGATGATAGTAAATTGAAATGCTGAAAAATCATACTGATTTTTCGACGTACTTCAATTAATTTTCGATTAGGTAAATGGGTGATATCGTGACTATCAAAAAATATTTTTCCGCTAGTTGGTTTTTCTAATAGGTTTACACAACGTATTAATGTACTTTTACCAGCACCAGACTTGCCAATAACACCATAAATTTTACCTTTTGGAACATATAATGAAATGTCCTTTAAAGCATGAATAGTGGTTTTATTGTGCTTAAATGTTTTTGAGATGTGTTCAAGTTTTATCATAATATATACTAAGAAATATGAATAGATAAATATTAAGACGTCTAGACATCTAAGTCAATCAATAATATCCTATATAAAAATTAGATAGATACGCCTCTAAAAGGAAGATGATTAAATATGAAACCAGCTATATTTTTAGATCGAGATGGTACAATTAATATAGATTACAATTACGTCCACACTATTGATAAATTTCACTTTATTGATGGTGTTATTGACGCAATGCAAGAGCTCAAAAAGATGGGTTTTTTGCTTGTTATCACGACCAATCAATCTGGTATTGCTAGAAATATATTTACAGACGAACAATTCAACACCTTAACCGAATGGATGGATTGGTCACTACAAGACCGAGGTGTTGACATCGATGGTGTGTATTATTGTCCTCATGATCCTCTTGTTGATGATTGTGAATGTCGAAAGCCAAGTCCTGGTATGATTCAAACTGCTGCTAAAGAACTCAATATTGATATTGCAAATTCCTATATGGTTGGTGATAGAATTTCAGATTTATTATCCGGTAAACGAGCGGGTGTTAAAAAAACAGTATTGGTTAAAACAGGTGATGTAATAACGGAAGAAGCTGTAGCTCAAGCTGATTGGTTAATTGATAGTTTAGCTGATTTGCCGAAAAAAATTAAGGCAGAATCATAAATGTCAGCCTTAAAAATAATATACTTTATATAATAGGTAATTTAACCAATACATTAAGGGACGAAAGGTCAATTTATTACAAAATGTATAGTTTTAGTTTATTTTTAATGCCTTTTGTGTAAAAAAAAGACAAACAGCAATAAATATTGCAATAATCACTTGCACGTTTTTTTATACTCCCTATAATGCGCATCCACTGACACGGCGTCAGCGATAAGCAGACAAAAACAGTGTAAGTGAACAAGATCAAAAATTTTAAAAAAAGATCTTGACGAATAAAAAGGTGTAGCGTAGTATACGCAGCCCTTGAGACAGCAAACTGAAACAAGAAATTGTGAAGTAAATTAAAACGCTGTCAGCTCTTTAAAAAGAAGAAACAGACAATCTGTGTGGGCACTTGCGAGACGAAAAATTAAAAGTCTACGGACTGAAAAAAATTAAGTCTTGATAAGTGACACTGAAGATTCATTTGAATTATGTCAGAGACAGTTATTGAGCATCAAACTTTAAATTGAAGAGTTTGATCATGGCTCAGATTGAACGCTGGCGGCAGGCTTAACACATGCAAGTCGAACGGTAACATGAGTGCTTGCACTTGATGACGAGTGGCGGACGGGTGAGTAAGGTATGGGGATCTGCCGAATGGAGGGGGACAACAGTTGGAAACGACTGCTAATACCGCATAAAGTTGAGAGACCAAAGCATGGGACCTTCGGGCCATGCGCCATTTGATGAACCCATATGGGATTAGCTAGTTGGTAGGGTAAAGGCTTACCAAGGCGACGATCTCTAGCTGGTCTGAGAGGATGACCAGCCACACTGGAACTGAGACACGGTCCAGACTCCTACGGGAGGCAGCAGTGGGGAATATTGCACAATGGGGGAAACCCTGATGCAGCCATGCCGCGTGTATGAAGAAGGCCTTCGGGTTGTAAAGTACTTTCGGTAATGAGGAAGGTGATGTATCTAATAGGTGCATCAATTGACGTTAATTACAGAAGAAGCACCGGCTAACTCCGTGCCAGCAGCCGCGGTAATACGGAGGGTGCGAGCGTTAATCGGAATGACTGGGCGTAAAGGGCATGTAGGCGGATAATTAAGTTAGGTGTGAAAGCCCTGGGCTCAACCTAGGAATTGCACTTAAAACTGGTTAACTAGAGTATTGTAGAGGAAGGTAGAATTCCACGTGTAGCGGTGAAATGCGTAGAGATGTGGAGGAATACCGGTGGCGAAGGCGGCCTTCTGGACAGATACTGACGCTGAGATGCGAAAGCGTGGGGAGCAAACAGGATTAGATACCCTGGTAGTCCACGCTGTAAACGATGTCGATTTGGAGTTTGTTGCCCTGAGTGATGGGCTCCGAAGCTAACGCGATAAATCGACCGCCTGGGGAGTACGGCCGCAAGGTTAAAACTCAAATGAATTGACGGGGGCCCGCACAAGCGGTGGAGCATGTGGTTTAATTCGATGCAACGCGAAGAACCTTACCTGGTCTTGACATCCACAGAATCTAGCAGAGATGCGAGAGTGCCTTCGGGAACTGTGAGACAGGTGCTGCATGGCTGTCGTCAGCTCGTGTTGTGAAATGTTGGGTTAAGTCCCGCAACGAGCGCAACCCTTATCCTTTGTTGCCAGCGATTCGGTCGGGAACTCAAAGGAGACTGCCGTTGATAAAGCGGAGGAAGGTGGGGACGACGTCAAGTCATCATGGCCCTTACGACCAGGGCTACACACGTGCTACAATGGCGTATACAAAGGGAGGCGACCTCGCGAGAGCAAGCGGACCTCACAAAGTACGTCTAAGTCCGGATTGGAGTCTGCAACTCGACTCCATGAAGTCGGAATCGCTAGTAATCGTGAATCAGAATGTCACGGTGAATACGTTCCCGGGCCTTGTACACACCGCCCGTCACACCATGGGAGTGGGTTGCACCAGAAGTAGATAGCTTAACCTTCGGGAGGGCGTTTACCACGGTGTGATTCGTGACTGGGGTGAAGTCGTAACAAGGTAACCGTAGGGGAACCTGCGGTTGGATCACCTCCTTACGAAGTGCTCGTAAGTGTTCACACAGATTGTTTGTTTAGAAAGAGTCACTTTATTGGGTCTGTAGCTCAGGTGGTTAGAGCGCACCCCTGATAAGGGTGAGGTCGGTGGTTCAAGTCCACTCAGACCCACCAATTCGACTGCTTAAGCTGATTGTTGGCTTGATTGGTTGATGAAGTGAGACAATGGGGCTATAGCTCAGCTGGGAGAGCGCCTGCCTTGCACGCAGGAGGCCAGCGGTTCGATCCCGCTTAGCTCCACCATTAAAGAAATCTCTTTTATCTATAAAAAATTATGTTTGTATTTATTTGATATTCGAATGAATAGAAAGATAAAGCTCTTTAACAATTAGGAACAAGCTGAAAGAAACGAGTTCTCGTTTTTATAGCAAATTGATGTATGAAAATATATTAGTGTGAGATAAGAAAGAGAAAAAAGCGTAATGAAAACCAAGACAACTGTGAGTTGTAAGGTTAAGAAATTAAGCGTACACGGTGGATGCCTAGGCAATCAGAGGCGATGAAGGACGTGTTAATCTGCGAAAAGCGACGGTAAGCCGATAAAAGGCGCTATAACCGTTGATGTCCGAATGGGGAAACCCAGTGTAGGCGACTACACTATCATCTGATGAATACATAGTCAGATGAGGCGAACCGGGAGAACTGAAACATCTAAGTACCCCGAGGAAAAGAAATCAACCGAGATTCCCTAAGTAGCGGCGAGCGAAAGGGGAGTAGCCCAAGCGGGTAGCATAATGTATTAGTGGAAGCGTCTGGAAAGTCGCACGATAGAGGGTGAAAGTCCCGTACACGAAGATGCGTTATGTGGAAGCTTATAGAGTAGGGCGGGACACGTGATATCCTGTCTGAAGATGGGGGGACCATCCTCCAAGGCTAAATACTCCTGATTGACCGATAGTGAACCAGTACCGTGAGGGAAAGGCGAAAAGAACCCCGGGAGGGGAGTGAAATAGACCCTGAAACCGTGTACGTACAATCAGTGGGAGCTGTTACCGTTGGGTAATAGTGACTGCGTACCTTTTGTATAATGGGTCAGCGACTTATATTCTGTAGCAAGGTTAACCGAATAGGGGAGCCGAAGGGAAACCGAGTATTAACTGTGCGTAAAGTTGCAGGGTATAGACCCGAAACCCGGTGATCTAGCCATGGGCAGGTTGAAGGTTGGTTAACACTAACTGGAGGACCGAACCGACTAATGTTGAAAAATTAGCGGATGACCTGTGGCTGGGGGTGAAAGGCCAATCAAACCGGGAGATAGCTGGTTCTCCCCGAAAGCTATTTAGGTAGCGCCTCATGAGTAACTGTTGGGGGTAGAGCACTGTTTCGGCTAGGGGGCCATCCCGGCTTACCAACCCGATGCAAACTCCGAATACTGACAAGTTTAATCATGGGAGACACACGGCGGGTGCTAACGTTCGTCGTGAAGAGGGAAACAACCCAGACCGCCAGCTAAGGTCCCCAAGTCATAGTTAAGTGGGAAACGAAGTGGGAAGGCTTAGACAGCTAGGATGTTGGCTTAGAAGCAGCCATCATTTAAAGAAAGCGTAATAGCTCACTAGTCGAGTCGGCCTGCGCGGAAGATGTAACGGGGCTAAAACTATGCACCGAAGCTGCGGCAGCACACTAAGTGTGTTGGGTAGGGGAGCGTTCTGTAAGCCGTTGAAGGTGCATTGTGAGGTGTGCTGGAGGTATCAGAAGTGCGAATGCTGACATAAGTAACGATAAAGCGGGTGAAAAGCCCGCTCGCCGGAAGACCAAGGGTTCCTGTCCAACGTTAATCGGGGCAGGGTGAGTCGACCCCTAAGGAGAGGCCGAAGGGCGTATCTGATGGGAAACGGGTTAATATTCCCGTACTGGCTATAACTGCGATGGGGGGACGAAGAAGGCTAGGTTTACCACCTATTGGATGGTGGGTTAAGCGTGTAGGGGTGTGATTAGGCAAATCCGGTCACTAAGACCCTGAGGCGTGATGACGAGGCACTAAGGTGCTGAAGTAATTGATGCCCTGCTTCCAGGAAAATCCTCTAAGCTTCAGGTTATAGTTAATCGTACCCGAAACCGACACAGGTGGTCAGGTAGAGAATACTAAGGCGCTTGAGAGAACTCGGGTGAAGGAACTAGGCAAAATGGTGCCGTAACTTCGGGAGAAGGCACGCTGATGTTAATTGAAGTCCCATGCGGATGGAGGTGAAATCAGTCGAAGATACCAGCTGGCTGCAACTGTTTAATAAAAACACAGCACTGTGCAAACACGAAAGTGGACGTATACGGTGTGACGCCTGCCCGGTGCTGGAAGGTTAATTGATGGGGTTATGCGTAAGCAGAAGCTCTTGATCGAAGCCCCAGTAAACGGCGGCCGTAACTATAACGGTCCTAAGGTAGCGAAATTCCTTGTCGGGTAAGTTCCGACCTGCACGAATGGCGTAATGATGGCCAGGCTGTCTCCACCCGAGACTCAGTGAAATTGAACTTGCCGTGAAGATGCGGTGTACCCGTGGCAAGACGGAAAGACCCCGTGAACCTTTACTATAGCTTGACAGTGAACATTGAGCCTTAATGTGTAGGATAGGTGGGAGACTAAGAAGTGTGTACGCCAGTATGCATGGAGTCGCCCTTGAAATACCACCCTTTAATGTTTGATGTTCTAACCTATGCTTCTGAATCGAGGCAAGGGACACTGTCTGGTGGGTAGTTTGACTGGGGCGGTCTCCTCCCAAAGAGTAACGGAGGAGCACGAAGGTTAGCTAATCCTGGTCGGACATCAGGAGGTTAGTGCAATGGCAAAAGCTAGCTTGACTGCGAGAGTGACGGCTCGAGCAGGTACGAAAGTAGGTCATAGTGATCCGGTGGTTCTGAATGGAAGGGCCATCGCTCAACGGATAAAAGGTACTCCGGGGATAACAGGCTGATACCGCCCAAGAGTTCATATCGACGGCGGTGTTTGGCACCTCGATGTCGGCTCATCACATCCTGGGGCTGAAGTAGGTCCCAAGGGTACGGCTGTTCGCCGTTTAAAGTGGTACGCGAGCTGGGTTTAGAACGTCGTGAGACAGTTCGGTCCCTATCTGCCATGGGCGTAGGAAAATTGAGAGGGTTTGCTTCTAGTACGAGAGGACCGAAGTGAACGCACCGCTGGTGTACGGGTTGTGATGCCAATTGCATTGCCCGGTAGCTACGTGCGGAATAGATAAGTGCTGAAAGCATCTAAGTACGAAACTAGCCTCGAGATGAGTTTTCCCTGATGAGAATCAGTAAGGTCCGTTTGAGACTAAGACGTAGATAGGTCAGGTGTGTAAGTGTAGTGATACATTGAGCTAACTGATACTAATGAACCGAGAGTCTTAACCTTACAACTCGGAGTTGTTTTGGATACGCGAAGGTAGAGATAGATTAATAGATACTCGAACAGTTTGTTCCGGATTGAGCGATTGTTGTGGATATGAGATAATGCACATCAATTGAGATAAGAGAAGACAGAATATGTCTGGCGGTAATAGCGCGGTGGTCCCACCTGACCCCATGCCGAACTCAGAAGTGAAACGCCGTAGTGCCGATGGTAGTGTGGGTATTACCCATGTGAGAGTAGGGTGCCGCCAGACTTTTAAATATACGAGCCCAGCAGCAATGCTGGGCTTTTTTGCTTTCTAGGATTAATAATACTATTGTAGATAGCCAAATAATTTCTATACAACGCCTTATCACAAAAATATAACGTTATATTTCTTTTACATATCATACCTAATCTTAAATACTTTTTATCGGCATCATTATTTTCGTTATATGAATGGTATACAGTTCTTTTCTATTAAAAACCAAAATATTTTTTTACTAATACAATATTGGTATTTGATGAAAATACATATGACATATTCGTTAGTGATGATAAGGAATTTCTATGGATTTATTGCAAATACACTAACAATATAGAAGCGGTAAACGGTATAAATATATATACTTTTGGGGACATGTAGAAAAGCAACCTTCTATCATAACAAAGAGTTGTTTTAGCCAATGGTATCCAAGTCGTTTTGAGATTGATAATATTTACTATCCAACATCAGAACATTATATGATGGCTGAGAAAGCAAGATTATTCGGTGATGAGCAAATATTATCAAAAATACTTACTGCTAATTCTCCTGGATTAGCAAAGGCATTAGGGCGTCAAGTAAAAGGATTCATACCGAAGATTTGGGATGAACACTGCTTTAATATTGTCATAAATGGTAATTATGCTAAGTTTTCACAGAATCCAAAGTTGACGGATTTTATATTATCAACCAAACAAAGAATATTAGTAGAAGCAAGTCCGGTTGATAAAATATGGGGGATAGGATTGTCTCAGGATGATCCTAATATTGATAATCCGTTAATGTGGCGTGGAAAAAATTTGCTTGGATTTGCTTTAATGAATGTTCGCCAACAATTACAAGAAAAATAGTGAATTATTTATACGAATCTTGTTGGATAAGAATAAGAAGCAATATTCAGCTATTAAATATTGCTTGCTGATTTATTAACCTAATAATAAGGCATCGTCAGTTACTTTTTCACCACGAGTTTTTTCAAACATATCTAATAAATCTGTGACTGTTAGCTTATCTCGTTGTTCTCCTGACACATCAAGTACTACTTGTCCTTGATGTAGCATCACTGTTCTTGTGCCATATTCTAATGCTTGTTTCATTGAATGAGTCACCATCATAGTGGTTAGTTGGTTTTTCTGAACAATTTCATTAGTAAGATCCAAAACAAATTGTGCAGTTTTGGGGTCGAGAGCTGCGGTATGTTCATCAAGTAATAATATCTTGGATGGTTGTAATGTTGACATGAGTAGGCTAACGGCTTGTCTTTGTCCGCCAGAAAGCAAGCCCATCATATCTGATAGTCTATTTTCTAAACCTAAATTTAGCGTTGCTAGTTTTTCTTTAAATAGAACACGCAGTCTACGATTTAAAGCTGGTCGTAAAGTAAAATTATTGCCACGGTTGTAAGCGATAGCTAAATTTTCTTCTATGGTCAGGTTTTCACAAGTTCCGACCATTGGATCTTGAAATACTCGTGCCACCATTCCAGCTCTTTTCCAAGCGGGCCATCGTGTAACATCTTTATTATTAATGGTAATATGACCAGAATCAGCAATCAGATCACCACTAATGACATTAAGTAATGAACTTTTTCCTGCGCCATTACTACCAATAATAGTAACAAATTCCCCTTTTTTGATATTGAGATTCAAACCACGTAATACATGATTTTCAATTGGCGTTCCTTGATTAAACGTCAATTGTAATTGTCCTACTTTAATCATGCTTACTTACCTCTTTTTTTAGAATATTTTTTTAGTTGTTTTGGTAATACTAATGCCAAAACAACCAATATTGCTGTAATAAGATTTAGGTCTTCAGTACCTACACCAATTTCTTGTAAGAATTCATTACTGAGTGCGAAAGCGATAAATAATCGATATAAGATTGCACCAAAAATAACTGCAATCATAACTGCCCAGATGCGTTTTGTTGGGAATATACTTTCACCAATAATAATTGAAGCAAGACCGATAACAATGGTACCAACCCCAATAGTGATATCGGCCCCACCTTGTGTTTGCACAAATAATGAACCACCTAGAGCAATTAATCCGTTTGATATTGCCATCCCTAAAATAGTGATCGCACCCGTTGGAATGCCTTGAGATTTTGCCATTCGTTGATTAGTACCTGTTGCTCTTAGTGCTAATCCAACTTGAGTATTTAGAAATAGATTGAGTAGTAGCCAAAAAACTACAACAAACGCTAAAATCATCATAGGTTGTACTAGATATTGATTGCTATAATCTTCAGCCATAAATGGTGAAAAAATAGTTTTTGCATCTAGTAATGATAGATTAGGGGATCCTGCCATTCTTGGGGTTTCGCCCATAATATATGGCCCTATCCCTAAAATTCTTAAATTAATAGAATACAGACCTATCATTACAATAATACTGGATAGTAATTGCAATATATTAAGTTTAACATAGAGTAGTCCAGTCATTGCACCAGCAATACAACCAGCAAACATACCTAAAAATGTTGCTATCCATGGATCAATACCAACGTACATACATAATCCACATACTGCACCACCAAGTGGAAAACTTGCATCAGCTGTTAGATCGGGGAAATCAAGTAATCTAAATGAGATAAACACACCCAAACTAACTAATGCGTAAATAAGTCCTATTCCAATTGAGCCTAATAAAAATTCAAATGACATGAAAAAATCCACTAAAAAAGTAACCGCCAAATTTGGCGGTTTAGTTATTAAAACGGTTTAAATTATTTTTCGACAACTTTTGCCGCTGATTTTAATACTTCTTCCGATAGCGTTACACCTTGACGTTCAGCCGCTTTCTTATTAATTGTTAATTGTGTGATATTACCAACTTGTGGTGCAATATCACCTGGTTTTTCACCATTAAGAATTCGAATAACAATTTTACCAGCTTGGCGGCCAAGATCATAATAACTCATTCCTAAAGCGGCAATCGCTCCTCGTTCAGCTGAATCAGGATCTGAAGCTACTAGTGGAATTTTGTTTTCATTGGCAACTTTAGCTAAAGCTTCATAGGCCGAAACGACGTTATTATCGGTTGTTGTATAGATCAGATCAACTTTTCCTTTTAAACTTCTTGCTGCAGTTGAAATGTCGGAGGTTCGTTGTGCTGGTGCAGCGATGATTTTCATGCCACGTTTTTCAAGTGCAACTTGTAATTCTTTAAGTACAATTGTTGAATTAACTTCACTAGGACTGTAAACATAACCGATATTTTTTGCATCTGGTTTGATTTTTAACATCATATCGATTTGTGATTCTAATGATAAAGCATCGGAAACCCCGGTTACATTTGTTTTAGATGCATCCCAACTTGGTGTCAATTTAGCTGCAACCGGATCTGTTACTGCAGTAAAAACGATAGGGATTAATTTAGTGGTAGCAACTAACGCTTGGGTACTTGGTGTTGCAATCCCTACGATAGCATCTGGTTTATTGGCAACAAATTGTTTAGCGATTTGGGCTGCATTAGCGCTACTACCTTGGGCACTAGCAAATTGTAATTTTAGGTTTTCACCAGCAATATAGCCATTATCTTTTAACTCATCTTCAACACCTTTACGAACATTATCTAAGGCAGGATGTTCAACAATAGCGGTGATAGCAACAAATTTTTGTTCGGTTTTATTATCAGCAGATGAAAAAAATGTTACTGCGGATAAACTGAGTAACATAAAAAGTTTGATTATTGAATTTCGCATTTGCTACTCCTGTAATATTTATTTTACATTCAATCTAAATATTTGCTTACTATAAAGCAAAATCGGACAATTTTCTATAGTTAAAAGAAAGTATATGTGTAAATTATTTGTTACAGTTTGTGTTGTTTTTGTCGAAATAAATGGGTTATTTAGCAATAAACGATAGTAATAATTTTTGAGGAGAGGGGTTTTTTAAAACCTTGCTCATTTCAATGAGCAAGGGATTTGATGATTATTTAAGATAAGGATTTATTTTTGACCGATAACTTTATAGGCTGATTCGATAACATCTGCTGATAAATCAATTCCTTGCTTCTTAGCTGCATCAATATTGACCACCAAACGTAATGCTTGACCTATTTCTGGCGTAATATTTCCTGGTGCTTCACCATTTAAAACTCTTACCACAAGTTTGCCTGATTGGCGGCCAACATCGTAATAACTCATACCATAAGCGGCAACTGCACCACGTTCAATTGCATCGGGGAATGATGCTAACAGAGGTATTTTATTTTCGTTGGCAAATTTAACTAGTGATTCATAAGCCGAAACAACATTGTTATCTGTTGTCGTATAAATAAGATCAACTTTTCCTTTAAGTGTATTGGCAGCAGTTGAGATATCTGCGGTACGTTGAGCCGGTACCGCGATTAATGATATATTTTGTTGACTAAGTTGCTGTTGTAGATTTTTTAGCACTACAGTTGAGTTAATTTCACTTGGACTATAAATATAACCAACCGCTTTTACATTAGGTACAATTTTCTTCATAAACTCAATTTGAGGGCCTATTTCTTGATAATCTGAAACACCAGTAACATTGTTATGTGTTGGTTCCCAGTTTTTGATTAATTTAGCTGCAATTGGATCGGTAATTCCAGCAAAGACGACCGGGATTTGTTTGGTCGCGGCAACCGTTGCTTGGGCACTTGGTGTAGCGATAGCGACGATAACATCAGGTTTAGCTGCGACAAATTGGCGTGCAATTTGTGCGGCTGTAGCACTACTACCTTGGGCACTTCGATATTGTACCTGCAAGTTTTCATTCAATTTAAAACCACTTGCGATTAACTCATCTTTTACCCCATCACGGATTTGATCTAATGAAGGATGTTCAACAATTGCGGTTATCGCAACATTTTTTATGGTATCAGCTAAACAGGAAAATGATGTAATTACTAACATCACTATCAATAATAAATAACGTTTCATTATCAAGAACTCATAAACTAGTACAGTGATATTATTCTAGTCCTAATAATTTAAAATGTTAAGTAATATTTTTATAATTAATTATTATAAAAAGATAAAATGTTCCTGATTGAAAAATTCTATTTTTGTGCAAAAACAAATGGGTTTATTCCACTTTTTGCGAATCCTTCTTCTTCTGTTTTTATATCTAAGATTAATGATGCTACATCATCGGCAATAACTTCTATGTGAGGATCTTTATCTTGATCTAAAATTTTCAAATAGCTATGACAGGCATCACAACATTCAGTTTTTATTGCTGCCATTTCGTTATCTAATGAGAAATATTGGATATCTTGCATATTATCGCAACAAGTACATTTTACTCGCGGTACATACCATTCGCTTTCACACAAACTACAATGAAGATATCTTAAACCATTATTACCGCCAAGTTGAATCACACTAGCAACCGGTAGGCTATTACAAACAGGGCATAGCCAACTTTGATCAGTATTTTCAGCAACTGCTTTTCCTTTAATTTGATTAGCCAGTTGACTGTAATAAACCGATAATGCAGACCAAATAAATATAGATTCGTTGCCTTCGACCAGATCAAATTTACCCTGTAATAAACTAATCGCTTTTTCTTGAAGTTGTTCGGGATTATTTTGTTTTAATCGTTGAATTACGGCTTCAATTTGTTCACTGGTATCGGAAAAAGAATTTAATAGTTCAGATAAATAATCTTGCCAAATATCATTTAATGGTAAATTCTCTAAACTTAATGGCGCTAAGCCATTATTGAGTAAATTTGGTGCTTCAATAGCGTTTTGTTGGTTAATTAATTTGGCTTGTTGCTCTGCTATTTTTGCACAAAATAGTAAATAATCATTTAATGGGTTATTTTCGGCTAAAGTTTTTAAACGTGCCGCACGGTGAATATAAAGTGTTTTCGTTGATGGATAAAATAGCAATGGGATCTGCCTAATTACTGAGCTTGTATTTTGTTGTTCAAGTTGTTCTTGTGAAATGATTTTTATACTCATTATTGATTACCACTTTGAGGTTTTATCCAGAATTGATTTAGCCATTTAGTAGATCTGCTGATTAATATCAGCAGATCTACTATTAGACTTTATAAAGCAGGTTTTTGCTCAGTTTGCGGTGATTGCTCAACCTTGGTTTCACTCTCGGCATTAAGTTCTTGCTGATAAACTTTTTTCATTTCTTCTTCGTACCAGGATGAATGATTTTTAAACGCCCAAGCTCGAGAAACATAGCCAGTTATCATACCTTTTATGGAACCTTTTACCCAAAGTGCCATATAAGCATGGCCAATGGCTAATAAAATAAGACATATAGCGGCAAAAGAATGTAAAAATATGGCAATACGAACTATTTGAATTGGGAAGTAATCGGAAACATAGCGACGCCACATGATTAAACCTGTGACAAATAATACAAAGATCAGACTCATAATGCACCAGAATAGAAATTTCTGACCAACATTATACTTACCGATCGGAATACCTTCTTCTTT
The DNA here is from genome assembly GCF_984569075.1 of Gilliamella sp. LMG 34361. Lineage (NCBI taxonomy): Bacteria > Pseudomonadati > Pseudomonadota > Gammaproteobacteria > Orbales > Orbaceae > Gilliamella > Gilliamella sp. LMG 34361. The sequence continues at coordinate 565,262 of NZ_OZ474903.1, forward strand.
ACCCATAATGACGTGTTTAAAGTTTTTAATCCATAACAGGTCATTTTTATTTGGAATATTATGATGTGCTAGTTTTATAAACATAAACATTAATAAAACGAATACTACACAACCAATGATTGGATGCAACGCTCTAACTAGTTGTGGTGTACCAAGAAATAATCCAAATAGCTTAATGGATGGAAAAAACAGCGACAAACCAGATAGTGCCGTTAGAATAAACAAACAGACCATACACCAATGACAGAAACGTACAATAAGTGGTGTTCTTAATATCATTCCTTTTTTATTCATGATGAGCCTCCGATTGCGACGAATTAGGCGTATTTTTCCGGCCAAAAATAGGCAATCCTAAACGTTTCCTTGCTTGTTTATCTGCTTCTTTTTCGTGTTCTATATCTTCTTCATCGACTTCAATCGCACCGACACCCATATAGTGGAACAGCAATCCACCAAAAGTAGCGACAAAAGCAGCTGCTGATAGTGGCTTCCAAGCACCTTTCCAGAATTTAACAATTTCACTAACTTGCGGGTCTTTTGGTAAGCCATGATAAAGTTCAGGTTGATCGGCATGATGTAAAACATACATAACATGTGTGCCACCCACACCTTCAGGATTATAGAGACCAGCGTGTTCAAATCCACGTTTTTTCAAATCAGTAATTCGATGCTCGGCATGACGAATCATATCTTGTTTGGTGCCAAAATGAATCGCTCCTGTTGGGCAAGTTTTTACACAAGCTGGCTCTTGGCCAACTGCGACGCGATCAACACATAATGTGCATTTATACGAATGATTATCTTCTTTGCTGACACGCGGAATATTAAATGGACAACCAGCAACACAATAACCGCACCCTATGCAATGTTCCGATTGAAAATCAACAATACCATTTGCATATTGGATGATTGCTCCTTCTGATGGACACGCTTTTAAACAACCGGGATCTGCGCAGTGCATACAACCGTCTTTACGGATAAGCCATTCAAATTTGCCATTAATTTCAACTTCTGAATAGCGCATAACGGTCCACGCTTTTGGTTGTAAGTCGGCTGGATTATCATAAACGCCGACGGTATTGCCTACTTCTGCTCGTAGGTCATTCCATTCGCTACAAGCGACTTGGCAAGCTTTACAACCGATACAGGTAGTTACATCAATTAACTTGGCAACTTCCTGCTGATAATCTCGTACACGAGGTGCAGGAGTTAAAGCGTTAGTTGCTGAGCGGCGAATAATATCTTGAGTTTGTAATGACATAATTTATCCTCCCTCTTATGCCGCTGTAGTAACTTTTTCGATGTTAACTAAAAAAGATTTATATTCCGGTGTTTGTGAATTAGCGTCACCTAAATGAGGTGTTAATTCATTAACCAAAAAGCCTTTTTTAGTTTGCCCCGTGAATCCCCAAACAATTGGAATTCCGATGGTTTCGATCTCTTTACCATCAACTGTCAAAGTTGGTAAACGTTTTGTCACAACTGCTTTGGCTTTGATGTAACCTCGATATGAGGTAACTTTAACCGTATCACCTAGTTTTATGCCTTTTTTATTAGCAAGATTTTCACTCAGTTCAATAAATTGTTCTGGTTGTGTGATGGATGCTAATCTTGCATGTTGCGTCCAGAAGTGGAAGTGTTCAGTAATACTGTATGTGGTGCCAACATACGGAAACTCATCTGCTTTACCTAAGCGAGCTAAATCCTCTTTAAATGCTCTAGCAACTGGGCTATTAACTTGTTTAGGATGCATAGGATTATTGGAAATTGGTGTTTCAAATGGCTCATAATGTTCAGGGAATGGACCATCAACCAAACGATTTAAGCAGAATAATCCACCTAAACCGTCATTATTCATGATAAATGCACCGGCACCAGAGCTTGGTGATAATGTACCGGTAAAGTCAGCGACATCATTACCATCCCAATTTGTACCATTCCATTTGATTAACACTCGATTTGGATCCCATGGTTTACCATTTTCGTCGGCCGAGGCTCGGTTATACAATACTCGTCGATTCATTGGCCATGCCCATGCCCAGCCAGCATGGATACCTTTACCGGATGGATCGCTAGGATCGCGGCGAGCCATTAGATTACCTTGCTCAGTCCAAGAGCCACAGAATATCCAGATCCCTGATGAGGTAGAGCCGTCAGCTTTTAATTGTGAAAAACCGCTTAATAGTTGACCTTTTTTCAGGATGACATTGCCACTGTTATCCGTTAAGTCAGCTAATGCTCGACCATTACACTCTTTAGCGAGTTCTTCAGCCGATGGACCTTCTGGATCTAGATAATCCCAGCTTAAATTGTTAATTGGTTCGTGATAAGCACCACCTTCTTCTTCATAAAGCTCTTTAATTCTTAGGTAAATGCGGGCAATAATCTCTGGATCATAAAGTGATTCATAAGGAGGTCTTGCTGCTGCCCAGTGCCATTGTAATAAACGTGATGAGTTAACAATTGTGCCGTTTTCTTCAGCAAAGCAGTTAGCAGGAAGCCTAAATACTTCGGTTTGAATTTTGCTTGGATCAACATCATTGGATTCGCCATGATTTTTCCAAAACTCAGCGGTTTCGGTTGGCATTGGATCAATGCTAACTAAAAATTTAAGCTTAGATAATCCATCACGAATACTATTTTTATCAGGCAGTGCTGCTAATGGGTTGAAACCTTGGCAAATAAAACCATTAGCTTGACCATCACGCATCATTTTGCTGAATCTTAAAACATCATAGGTTTTATCCCATTTTGGTAACCAATCAAATCCCCAATTGTTATCTTGAGTGGCATTCTCACCGTACATTGCTTTCATAAAGCTAACAAAGAATTTCGGGTAATTACCCCAAAAATTGACCTCATTTGGACCGAGTGGTTTAGGGGTTTTTTCTGTCAGATATTGCTCTAGTGAAGTTTGCGATTCTTTGGGTAAGTCAAGATAAGCAGGTAATCGATTAGATAGTAATCCTACATCAGTTAAACCTTGAATGTTTGAGTGTCCACGTAAAGCATTGATACCACCGCCCATAACACCAATGTTGCCAAGAATAAGTTGGATCATCGCTGCAGTGCGAATGATTTGAGTTCCATAGGTGTGCTGAGTCCACCCTAAGGCATATAAGAAAGTTGCAGCACGATCGTTGGTTTTGGTACTAGCAAGAGATCGACAAACATGTAAAAAACCGTCTATTGGACTACCGGTAACTTTGTTTACCATTTCTGGTGTATAACGACTCACATGTTGTTTTAATAAATTCCATACACAACGTGGATGACTTAGGGTTTTATCTCTTAATGCATAACCATTCTCATCTTTTTGATATGCCCAACTAGTTTGATCGTATTGACGGTTAGCAGCATCATAACCACTAAATAAACCACTATTTGTATCAAAGTTAAAATCATCACGGACAATTAAACTGGCATTAGCGTGGGTAACCAGATATTCAAAATTTACTTCGTTATGTGAGATAAGGTAGTTAATAATGCCAAGTAAAAAAGCAATGTCAGAACCGGCACGAATTGGTACATAATGATCAGCGACGGAGGCAGTTCGATGAAAACGTGGATCAATTGCAATCAGTTCCGCACCGTTAGTAATTTTAGCTTCAATAGCCCATTTAAATCCAACCGGGTGGGCTTCCGCTGCATTACCCCCCATAACGATAACCACATTAGCATTTTTGATATCATTCCAATTATTGGTCATAGCGCCTCGACCAAATGTCGCTGCCAAACTAGAGACAGAAGGACCATGACAAACCCTAGCTTGGGTTTCGAGGCTTAACATTCCTAATGAACGAGCAACTTTAAAGGCTAACCAACCCGTTTCATTACTCGCTGCTGAGGTAACCAACCAGCCGGTTGTTGTCCAGCGATTAACGGTTGTACCTTGTGCATTTTTTTCTTGAAAATTTTTATCTCGGTCAGCTTTCATCAACCGGGCAATACGATCAATTGCTTCATCCCAACTAATCCGTTGCCATTTATCAGAACCTGGAGCACGATATTCAGGATATTTAACCCGTTGTTCGCTTTTTATATAATCAAGTACTCCAGCCCCTTTTGGACAAAGAGAGCCTCGGCTAACTGGATGATCAGGGTCACCTTCGATATGAAAAATAGATGATTCGGCATTTTTTGCTCCATCGCCTCGGCTATAGAGGAGCATTCCACATCCTACTGAACAGTAAGTACAATTATTTCGCGTCTCTTTTGATTTTAATAATTTATATTGGCGAGTTTGTGCAAGAGCTATGCTCGGGGCAAGTCCCAGCGTAGCTACTGTGGTTCCAGCCATGCCACCAGCACAGATCTTAAAGAACTGTCTACGGTTAAATAGCATATGAACTCCTTAAAAAGCTGACATTACATTATTTAGATTATTATGTAGGAATTTATAAACATCCTTATTAATTGTAATGATAATATTTAATTGAATGGAAATAAAGGGATAAATATCGAAAAGTTTGATATATGTCAAAAAAAATTGTGCTATTTACTTAATTGTTTAATGACGTTTATAAAGAATAAGATTATTTTAAAAAACAGCGATAGAGACAGAAAAATAGATATTTATTTAATGGTTGAGTTTCTAGTTTATTAGGCTTACTTAGAATAATCAAGTAAGCCTTAGTTAATTTAATTATGACGGATTAATTTCGTCAATGGTCTGCATTACACGGTTAGTAATTAGTGGTTTAAGTATTTTATTCATGGTTTCGATTTTTGGTAAATTGGCATCGTCTTTATCATCTAAATAACCTTGTTCACGAAGTGAAGCAACTAACGTTGAAAAAACACCTTTATCGAAAAATTCAGGAGCATTTATACCGTGTAATATTGATAGCCGTTCAGCAATTAAACGCCCTTCCTTTTCTAATGTCGCGCGACTAATCGTTGGATCTTTTTGCAACAATGAAAATGCGATGACATAGCGTTGCAATGTATCTCTTGAAGATGACGCTAATAGCTGTAAACCTGACATTTTTAAGTAATTCAATGTTAATTTGTTAGGCAAATAACTAATTAGATTTAATTCGGCATAAGTGGCTATAATTTTATTCACATATTCAGTTAATTGCTCTTCATTATGATATAAAAACAGTTCTGATTTTATTAAAGGGAAAAGTAACTTAACTTGCATAAGCACTTCATCAGTTGAAATGCGATTATGCTTAAGTAAGATTCTAGCCACAATTGCCGGTATAATAAGTAAATGTTGAATATTATTGCGATAATAGGTCATCAATACGGCTTGTTCAGTAGTTAACCCAACCATTTCCCCAACTTCATCAGTCGTAATGACAAATTTACCCATCTCTTTGGCATGTGCAAACATCTCTTCAGCAGTTTGATCGGGAATAGTAATCAAATCAGAATATGGAATGTTTTTTAATAATTTTAAGAGATAATCAATATGCTCTAATAGTTTTGCTTTGGTTAAGGTGCATTGATCGGCAGCTAATAATATGGAGCAACATAAATTCATAGCATTAATAGCTGCTGAAGAGTTAATATGTTCCATTATTTGTTTAGCAAGTAAGTTAGTTGTGGGTGTTAACCAGTTAGGACGCTGCATTCCTGTTGGATCGATGGCATCACGCCATTTTGGTATTTGCTGATTTAGAAAGTGATTTAAAGGTATTGGTTTACCAAAGTTAACATAGCCAAAGCCTAATTTCTTTAATTTTAAAAAGGCTTTAATGGTGCGCCATAAACTCTCTTTTTCTTTTTTAGCACCGCGAAGCTCATTAGCATAAGTTGCAACTTCTAAAACGTGTTCGTAACCAATATAAACAGGAACAATCGTGATTGGGCGTGCATCACCACGCAATAAGGTTTGGACTGTCATCATTAACATTCCGGTTTTAGGATCAAGTAGTCTTCCTGTACGTGAACGCCCACCTTCAATGAAATATTCGACGGCGTAACCTCGGATAAATAATTCCGCTAAATACTCTCTAAAAACTGCGGTATAAAGTTTGTTGCCTTTAAATGAGCGGCGGATAAAAAATGCGCCTAAATGTCTAAAGATAGGACCAGCTGGCCAGAAATTTAAATTGATACCAGCTGCAATATGTGGTGGGACCAATCCTTGTCGATAAAGCACATAAGATAATAGCAAATAATCCATATGGCTTCGATGACATGGTGCGTAAACTATTTCGTGACCATTTTCAGCTAATTCTCGGACTGGATCGGCATTAGTTACTTTTAAACCTTGATAAAGCCTATTCCAAGCCCATGTTAGAACAAAATCAGTCACTCTTAACATACGATAAGAAAAATTAGCCGCAATTTCATTTAAGAGTGATAAAGCATTCTTTTTGGCTTTATCAAGGCTAATATCTTTACTTTTGGCTTCCTCTTGTATTGCTTCCGCAAGAGCGGGATTAGCTAATAATTTATTGAGCATTTCTTGTCGAACAGGTAATTTAGGTCCAACGGAAGCGGCTCTTTGTTTTGCAAAATGGATGCGTGCCACCCGTGCTAGTTTATGTGCTAGAACAGAAATATCTTGTTTATCATCAACTTTGATATTTTTAAAAGATACTGTTCGAGAAAATCGAGTATAACAATCACGACCAGAAACTAAGATTTTATAAAGTTTGTAAGTTGCACCTAATACTTGTAATGAAGGCATTTTTTTGTCTTCTTTATCTGGTTTACGCCCAAACATGACAGATACAGGCAACATTTGCACATCAAGTTCATCATTTTGTTGATGCGCCGAAATGTATTCTCTTAGAATTTCAATAGACTTACTTTTTTGTTTATTCGAAGCAAAAATTCCTGGTCCTTTATCGATATAAACATAAGCAGGTACCGCTTTACCATTTATGTCAATGCCAACTAAGGGATCAGGTAAATTATATTTAAGGCAAAGCGATCTAACTACCATTAAGTCAATCTGAGAGTTATAAGGTAGTACATATAAAATTGGGCGATGAATATCGAGATCCAATTCTGTAATGGGATCGGTAGGAATAGGTTTACTTTTAACAAAAAGCTTAACTGGAATTTGAATTAGTGAAAAATAAACTTTTGTCCACCAAGAAAACATAAAAATAAACCTCATACTTTGTTGCTAATTATCTACTTAAATCATTTTAAGTTATTAATTTACCAACCTAATAATGAATGTTTAAGCTGTAAATTGATGTCTTGTTTTAGAATAACAAACACAAATTCAAGTATATATGTGTCATTGTATGACCGTTAGCAAATTTGCATAATCTTGTTGTTATTGCAACAATATTATGATAATGACAGCGTATTATAAAGGTTTATTTATATCAACACCACATTGGACATTAATTACCTGTTTTCAATAATTAAAGACGGCTTTTTGTACAATCTTTTATAAAGGCATAAAAATTAGTTGTTTCTAATTGATAGGATTAAGGTAAGTGTTCTTTGTTCCTCCTAAAAATAATTTACGATAGTAAGTGTATACTAACAATTGCACTTTAAATAGCTATCGCCTAGAATAACCCCCTTTATCTCGCTACGAAGAATCTATTTATGAATACTATTCTTGAGCTGTTTTCCTCAGTAAATGCAGTTGTTGTTGCTGTTATTTTAATGTTAGTGCTTTCGCTTTGCCGAGTTCATGTGGTAATTAGCTTAATTATTGGTGCATTTGCAGGTGGTTTGTCTAGTCATTTAACACTAAAAGAAACCATAGACGCTTTTAATACAGGTATTAGTAACGGGGCTAATATTGCCTTATCTTATGCTATGTTAGGTGCGTTTGCCGTGGCTATTTCTAAATCAGGATTACCAGAATTATTAGCTGATAAAGCCATTAAACAATTAACTACTAATGATGCCAAAACACGAATTAAATGGTTGTTAATTATTATTATCGGGTTAGTTAGTATTTCCTCACAGAATATTATTCCAATTCATATCGCCTTTATTCCGCTATTAATTCCACCACTTTTATATGTGATGTCGAGATTACAATTAGATAGACGAATGATTGCGTGTATTATGACATTTGGTTTGATTACGCCATATATGTTTTTACCGGTCGGATTCGGTAATATCTTTTTAAACCAAATTTTGCTAAAAAATATTATTTCGTCAGGAATGGATGTTAGTCATGTTAATGTCATGCATGCTATGGCTATTCCTGCTTTCGGCATGTTTGTTGGTTTACTATGGGCTATTTTTGTCAGTTATCGTAAGCCGAGACAGTATGAACTTATCCGTGAAGAGAGTCATGCCGAACAGTTTAGTAATGTAAGTGCTCGTTCACTTATTATCTCATTATTAGCGATTATTCTTTCTTTCACTGTGCAACTTTATACTGGATCGATGATATTAGGTGCGTTAATTGGTTTTATTTGCTTTATTGTTTCAGGTTCAATCAAATGGGGCGAAGCAGACGGAATCTTCACCGATGGTATCAAAATGATGGCAATGATTGGTTTTGTGATGATTTCTGCGCAAGGGTTTGCCGAAGTATTAAAACAGACGCATGAAATAGAACCTTTAGTTGTTAATAGTGCAGCGTTATTTGCTGGTAACAAAGTCGTGGCCTCTTTCATGATGATGTTAGTTGGTTTGGTCATTACGCTGGGAATTGGCTCGTCATTTTCTACTGTTCCAATTATTGCGGCAATTTATGTTCCGTTATGTGTTCAATTAGGATTTTCACCAATTGCGACAGTTTGTTTAATTGGTGCATCAGGAGCTATCGGTGATGCCGGTTCACCACCTTCAGATACTATTTTAGCCACATCTGCTGGTTTAAATAGTGATGGACAGCATGACCATATCAGAGACAGTGTTATTCCAACCTTTACCCATTTCAATATTCCGTTATTTATTGCTGGATGGGTTGGATCATTGATTCTTTAAACAATCAAAAGAATTAAGGTTATTATTAGTTATGAATAAAAAGCCATACCAAAATATTCGTGCGCTTTGTGCAAAAGCTATTTTTGCGGTACTTGAAGAAGGACAATCGCTTAGTACGGCTTTAGCCTCTTTGAATCATCAACTTGCTGATAAAGACAAAGCACTAGTGCAAGAGATCTGTTTTGGTGTAATGCGAGTGCTACCAGAACTGGATTTCTATATTCATAACTTAATGAGCAAGGTCTTAACTGGGAAAAATAGAATTTTACATTACTTATTGTTAACTGGATTGTACCAAATTCTTTATACCCGAATTCCTGAACATGCCGCTGTAGGTGAAACAGTAGGTGCGGTTAATGATTTAAAAAAACCGCAATTAAAAGGTGTGATTAATGGCGTTTTACGTGAATTTTTACGCCAACAGTTGTCATTAAAACAAAAATTTCAGCAAGATAGTAAACAACAAATTAGTCAGACCTTACATCCTAGTTGGTTATTAAATCGTTTAAAATCAGCTTATCCAGAGCAGTGGCAAACAATTGTTAATGCGAATAATCAAAAACCACCTATGTGGTTACGAGTTAATCTTAACCATTATTCGGTTAGTGAATACCAACAATTACTTGAAAAACAACAGATTGCTTGCGAGTCTTTTACTGATATCCCTTGTGCTATTCGCTTAACTACGGCGGTAAATGTGACTAAGTTACCGTTTTTTGCTGAAGGAGCGGTAACAGTACAAGATTTATCAGCACAATATGCGGCTTATCTATTAGCACCTAAAAATGGTGAGCAAATTTTAGATATGTGTGCCGCTCCTGGCGGTAAAACCACCCATATTTTAGAACTTGCGCCAACCGCTAATGTATTAGCTGTAGATGTTGATGCCAACCGAGTTAAACGAATTGATGAAAATTTAACACGCCTAAAACAACATGCACAAGTCAAAGTTGGTGATGGTTTAACCCCTGAGAAGTGGTGTGATGGGCGTCAGTTTGATCGCATCTTGCTTGATGCTCCGTGTTCGGCTACCGGGGTTATTCGTCGTCATCCTGATATAAAATGGTTACGACGTGATAGCGATATCGCTCAGCTCACCGAACTACAATATGCTATTTTGACACGTATCTGGCCTTATTTAAAAACAGGTGGCACTTTAGTTTATGCCACTTGCTCCGTATTACCAGAGGAGAATAAGTTACAAATTGCCCGTTTTTTACAACAAACCCCCAACGCTAAACAGCAGGGAGAACTTAAGCAGTTTTTACCGACTGAATTGGCTGGTGATGGTTTTTTCTATGCTGTATTAAGGAAAGAATAGTTATTAGTAATAATGTTTGATGATTTATTATGCAAATATAAATCATCACCATTATTCTATTGCTTATATTTTTCAATCATTGCAACTAATTTTTCACTATGTTGTATTGCTTTGGCCTTTATTTCATTTGGCTCAGCGGTTACTGGTGATACCCCATATAAAACAACGGGTGTTAGGTATTGCATTTGGCTATAAAGTGCGGATAGTTTTACTGGTTGATGTAGATGATCGATTATATTAGCGTCATAATCACTATAATTTTTCTCAACTTGTCCGATAGTTAAACTGGTTAGTAATTTTTTATCTTTCAATTTATCGCCTTTTGAACCATAGGCAAATTGATAGGTAAATACATCATCAAACCATAATTTTAGGATCGCTGGCATATTAAACCAATACATCGGGTATTGTAAAATGATTAGCTCGTGTCTTAGCAATGCGGCTTGTTCTTCTTGCACATTAATTTGATAGTTTGGATAAAGCTGATGAATATTGCGAACTTCAAGATCTTTAACTTTATTTTGTAAGGTTTCAACAATAGTTTTATTGGCTGTTGATTGTTCAATATTAGGATGACCTAAAATAATTAATGGCATAATATTTCCTTTGTTTTTATACTATAAAAAATTGAGTTACTCTATTTAGTTTATTGACAAATATTTTTTAAGCAATATCTATCAAACTTGATAGTATAGTTAGGAATATGTATGCAAAGTGGTGAAGAACGGCCGTCAAAACGCTATAACAATAAAACTTATTATTGCCCAATAAGTTTAGCAATGGATTTAATTGGTGGAAAATGGAAAGGTGTAATCCTTTATTATTTACTTTCAGGGGAAAAACGATTTAGTGAGTTAAAGATATTGGTTCCAGAAGTTACCGATATGACATTAAGCATTCAACTTAAAAAATTGGAACAAGATGGGCTTATTATTCGCCGTGTTTATGGCCAAAAACCACCACTTAAAGTGTTATATAAACTAACTCCACTTGGTGAAAAAGTTGGTCCCGCGCTTGAACAACTCTGTTTATGGGGTGAGGGAATTTAGTTGTCATTTTTGCCTTTTTAATTGTTAGTTTATTTGCAATGATTAATGATGAATTAAATTCTTACTCATAAATTTTTGAGGAACGGGGTTTTTTAAGCCATAAAATTTAATCAATAACATCTTATCATCGTTACTTGGACAATCTTTGGCAGATATGGTAAATTCCGAATCTGTTTTGCACTTTTAAGACTCTCGAAATATGGCTTACACATTAACCTATAGTGATCTCCCCGAAAATATACAATATTGGCAAGGTTTACCTTTATCTTTAAATGGTTGTGAGGTCGTTCCATTAGATTACAATGCCGGAAAAACCGGTTGGATTATTTATGGTAAAAAGTTAAATAAAACCTTGCTGTCAAAATTTCAAAGACAGCTGGCAATGCCGATGGTTGTGGTTTCTTCATGGAAAATTAAAACCTATCAAATTGTGCGTATTGCAGGAGTAATGCCAAAAAAAGCCAAATCGATTTCGTTAAGCTTAGGGATTGATGTTGCACCGATCGATAATTTACCAACCTTACATTCTCCTGGCTTATTGGTTATGGATATGGATTCAACCGCTATTGGTATTGAATGTATTGATGAGCTGGCAAAGCTACAAGGTGTTGGTGAACAAGTTGCCGCGGTCACCGAGCTCGCTATGCGCGGTGAACTTGATTTTGCCACCAGTTTACGCAAACGCGTAGCTACCTTAAAAGGTGCAGAACAAACTATTTTAGATCAGGTAAAAGAGAGTTTACCATTAACGCCGGGATTAACTTATTTAGTTAAAGAGCTACATAAAAAAAATTGGCACGTTGCTATTGTTTCAGGAGGATTTACCTATTTTGCTGACCATTTAAAACAGAAGTTGAAACTGGTTGCTGCTCATGCTAATGAGTTAGAAATTAAAAAAGGTCAGTTAACTGGTAAAGTGATAGGGCAAATTGTTGATGCTAAATATAAAGCGCGAACGTTACAACAATTGGCGGTTTCTTTAGATATTCCGATTGAACAAACTGTTGCGATAGGTGATGGTGCCAATGATTTAATGATGATTAGAATTGCTGGACTTGGTGTTGCTTATCACGGCAAGCCAAAAGTGGTTGAAAAAGCAAGAATTAGTATCAATTATGCTGATTTAACTGGTTTATGGTGCATTCTATCTACCAGTTTATTAAGTGAAGGTTAGGAGAAAAATTTGGCCAAAACCGTAAAGCGCGCTTATGTATGTAATGATTGTGGCGCCGACTATCCTCGTTGGCAAGGTCAATGTAGTGCTTGTCATGCTTGGAATACGATTACTGAAGTGAGGTTAGCTAGTACTTCATCACGCAATGATCGATTAACCGGTTATGCTGGTGGTGCCGGGCAAACTAAAATCCAAAAATTATCTGAAATTAGTTTAGAGGCTTTACCTCGGTTTTCAACTGGATTTTCTGAATTTGACCGCGTACTTGGTGGTGGCGTGGTACCAGGTAGTGCAATCTTAATTGGTGGTAATCCTGGTGCCGGTAAAAGTACTTTGTTATTGCAAACAATGAGTAAATTGTCTGCACAAATGAATACACTCTATGTTACTGGTGAAGAGTCATTGCAACAAGTGGCAATGCGTGCCCATCGTTTAGGTTTACCTACTGATAATATTAATATGTTGTCTGAAACCAGTATCGAGCAGATCTGTTTATTGGCCGAACAATCTCAACCAAAATTAATGGTTATCGATTCAATTCAAGTGATGCATCTTGCTGATATCCAATCTTCGCCAGGCAGTGTGGCACAAGTTCGTGAAACAGCAGCTTATTTAACCCGGTTTGCCAAAACCAAAGGAATTGCCATTATCATGGTTGGCCATGTGACTAAAGATGGTTCGCTGGCTGGTCCTAAAGTGCTTGAACACTGTATTGACTGCTCGATTTTACTTGATGGTGATGCGGATTCTCGATTTCGTACTTTGCGTAGTCATAAAAATCGTTTTGGTGCCGTAAATGAGCTTGGTGTGTTTGCCATGACCGAACAAGGCTTGAAAGAGGTTAGTAATCCGTCAGCAATCTTTTTAAGTCGTGGTGAAGAGATGTTATCTGGTAGTTCAGTAATGGTGCTGTGGGAAGGCACTCGGCCATTATTAGTTGAGATCCAAGCGTTAGTTGATCACTCTGTTTATGGCAATCCAAGACGAGTAACTGTCGGGCTTGATCAGAACCGATTGGCACTGTTATTGGCTGTTTTACATCGTCATGGTGGTTTACAAATGGCCGATCAGGATATTTTTGTTAATGTTGTCGGTGGGGTAAAAGTGACTGAAACGAGCGCTGATCTAGCATTAATTGCCGCATTGGTATCAAGTTTTCGTAATCGTCCTTTACCACAAGATGTGGTAATTTTTGGTGAAATAGGATTAGGTGGTGAAATCAGACCGGTACCAAGTGGCCAAGAACGTATTTCAGAAGCGGCTAAACATGGCTTTAAAAAAGCGATAGTACCTATTGCCAATATGCCGAAAAAGAAACCAGAAAATATGCAGATCTTTGCGGTTAAGAAAGTATCTGAAGCACTAGATATTTTAAGTGATTTGTAGGGTTTTTCTTGTTGAAAATATTCCGCCGATTTAATTCTGCAATTTAATCTTAGAATTTAATTATCGGCGGAAAAGAAGTTATTTAATTTTAGCGTTAATAACAAATTTCATAACAAGGTTGGTAAGCACTACCTCCAGGTAGCTTCATACGGTCTTGTTTTACATAGCTAAGTAGTAAATTATCTAATTGTTTCATGATCTCTGGATCACCTTGCAATTTATAACGGCCATGTTCAGCAATTTGTTTCATACCGAATTCTTTAACATTACCGGCCACAATACCAGAAAAAGCTCGACGTAAATCAGCAGCTAATAATTCAACAGGTTGATCTTTATGTAGATTGAGTGATGCCATGTTTTCATGGGTTGGTTCAAATGGGTGCTGTAATGCTTCATCTATTTTCAGTAACCAGTTAAATCCGTAAGCATCTCCAGTTGCTAAACGTGATGATTTAACCTGTTTGACGCCATGTTTCATGATGCGAGCGACTTGTTCTGGCGAATCAATGATAATTTCATACAGTTTAGTTGCTTCTTCTCCTAAGGTGTTGCGGATAAATTGGTCAATTGCAGCAAAATAATCTTCACACTCTTTGGGACCAGTTAAAATAATTGGTAAAGTTTGATTTTTATTGGCAGGATTGAGCATAATCCCCAAAATATAAAGCAATTCTTCTGCGGTACCTGGGCCTCCAGGAAAGATAACAATACCGTGCGCCATACGCACAAAGGCTTCAAGTCTTTTTTCAATATCCGGCATAATAATAAGTTCATTAACCAGTGCATTTGGTGGCTCTGCGGCAATAATGGATGGCTCGGTCATACCAATAAAGCGACTATCTTTGATCCGTTGTTGAGCGTGCCCAACCGCAGCTCCTTTCATTGGTGCTTCCATAATTCCCGGACCACATCCAGTACAGATATTTAGTTCACGTAGCCCTAGTTGCATACCAACTTGACGAGCATAATAATATTCGTTTTCGTTGATAGAATGGCCTCCCCAACAAACAATTAGGTTAGGTTCTTCACCAACATGTAGCGCATTGGCATTACGTAGAATAGAAAAAACAAGATTAGTAATATAATAGGAGCGATCTTTTTCAAGCTTCTCGTTAGGTACCAAATGTTTAATCGCGATAATTTGGCCATTTAAAAAAAGAATATCACGTAAAACAGCAAACAGATTGGCTTGAATTGAGCGAATGATTCGTTTATCAACAAATGCACTTTCGGGCGCATTAATCAGTTCTAATTTGACACCACGCTCTTTGCTGATAACGTTAATTTCGAAGGATTTAAATCTATCCAATAATTCTTGGGTATTATCTGTTTTACTGCCCGCATTAAGAGTGGCCAAGGAACAATTTCTATATAATTGATAAAGTTCGCTATTTGCCGACTTTTTTAAAATATCGACTTCTGCTTGCGCAAGTAAATCCATTGATCCTAATGGACTAATATGGGTAATCATCACAACCTCCATTTGACGGTTTTATCGACAAAAAATCATTATATATTCAAACAGAATAAAAAATAAGTAAATCTGATAATAACCTAATTTATCAATTAAATTAATTTAACATGAAAATATGTAACTATTTTTTCAAATAGAATTTTTCAATATTACATTAACCAATGATTTAAATATCATTGTAGTAAAAAATTATCGCAATTTTAGTTATTAAATTACCTGATTGGGCTTAGCGTTATCGATACTGAGTATATTAATAACCGTGTAGGATCTTAGATAAAAATAAATTGTTTTTTATTAGATTGATATTAAATAATTGTCCATAGTCAAAAAATAAACGCTATGCTAGACTAAACCAAACTCTGAAGCTACTTTGCCTAAGTGATAATATTATTCATATGGTAATTTAGCCGCGGTATAGCTCAGAAATGGCTATGCTTCCCGATTTGGATAAGGTGTTTATTATATATATGCAATTAGTTGATAATTATCAACGTCGATTCCAATATTTGCGCTTATCGATTACTGAACTTTGCAATTTTCAGTGCCAATATTGTTTACCTAATGGATATCGACCTATTAAAGATCATAAATTTTTATCGTTAAATGAAATTGATAATGTCATATCAACATTTACCGAACTTGGCGTGCATAAAATTCGCTTAACTGGTGGCGAACCGACTTTGCGTCGAGATTTTATGGATATTTTGTCAATTATTTCGGCTTACCCGAGTATTAAACAATTGGCAATTACCACCAATGGCTCACGATTATTAAAAAATGTCCATTATTGGCAACAAGCTGGGCTTAACGCTATTAATATTAGTATTGATAGTTTTTCTCCTTATATTTTTAAACGAATAACAGGCCAAGATAAACTGCAAGAGTTAATGCAAGGAGTTGAAAAATCATTAGATGTTGGTATTGAGAAAGTTAAAATTAATACCGTTCTAATGAAAAATATGAATGATCATCTGAGTGATTATTTAGCTTGGATTAAACACCGACCAGTAGAATTACGTTTTATTGAACTGATGGAAACAACCGAAAGCCGTCAATTATTTAATCACTATCATTTAGCTGGTCAAACGATGGAGTTTCAACTTATTGAACAAGGTTGGCAATTACAAGCAAAAGAGGCATTATCTGGGCCAGCTAAAGTTTATGCACATAGTGATTATCAGGGTAAAGTTGGTTTAATTATGCCTTATTCGCAGGATTTTTGTAAAAGTTGCAACCGATTACGAGTTTCATCGCTTGGTAAATTATATTATTGTCTTTTTGGTGATGCAGCTGTTGATTTACGGGATTTGCTAAACAGTCCAGAACAGAAAGCACAACTTAAAGCACGTGTATTAGCTTCGCTATCAATAAAACCGGAAAAACATTTATTACATGAGCATAATCTAGGCATCTCACCTAATTTATCTTATATCGGTGGTTAACACTTGGTTTTGTTTCGGTACTTGGTTAATTTTCCAGTGAGTGATTGCCCAATCTAATAACTGTGTTTGTGAGGCATCTTGCCAATTGTCTGGCAATTGTTGACCTAAAAATTGTAATGCTTGTGCGGTTAATAAATTCGCTTTTTTACTATCAATTGGGCTAGCATGGTTCTGTTTTGACAGCTTATTACCATGACTATCTAAAGCCAATGGTAAATGGCAGTAATTGGGAATGGTGAAATTAAATAATCGATAAAGCGAAATTTGTTTAGCGGTCACCGGCAGTAGATCTGCACCGCGAACAATTTCGGTGATTCCTTGATAATTATCATCCAATACTACAACTAAATTATAAGCAAATAGCCCATCTTTGCGATGAATAATAAAATCCTCTAAAGCATTAGCGGAATCAATAGTTTGTTGACCACGAATTTTATCATCGAAAGAAAAAACTGGCTGACTTTGCTTTAATCGAATAGCACATTGCTGTTGGTTCGTTGATGCTAAATGTCGCTCACGACAAAAGCCATCATATATCCCATTGCTAAGATTATGGATCCTTTGTCTGGTACAATCACAATAATAAGCTTTTTGTTGAGTAATGAGCGATTGTAATACGGCTCGATAACGCTCACTACAATTTGATTGATATAAAACTTGGTCATCCCAATACAGCTCGAAAGCCTCTAAGGTTTTTAATATTAACGATGCGGCGCCTTTGACTTGCCGTGGTGGGTCAATATCTTCAATGCGAACAAGCCACTTACCAAAATTGGCTTTGGCTTGTAAGTAACTACCGAGAGCCGTCACCAACGAACCAAAATGTAATGGTCCAGATGGTGAGGGGGCAAAACGACCAATATATTGCATGGGCGTATTGAATAAAACAACGGTTTAAATGGAAATTACATACCCATTTGTTTTTCACGAAGTTCAGCTAATGTTTTGCAATCAATACATAAATCAGCTGTCGGTCTTGCTTCTAAACGACGAATACCAATTTCAATACCGCATGATTCACAAAAACCAAAATCATCGGTTTCAATTTTCTTTAATGTCTTTTCAATTTTTTTGATCAATTTGCGTTCTCTGTCACGCGCTCTTAATTCTAAGCTAAACTCTTCTTCTTGAGTAGCGCGGTCAGCCGGATCTGGGAAATTTGCAGCCTCATCTTGCATGTGAGAAACTGTTTTACCCATTTCACCTTGTAACTGTGACAGCCATGCTTCTAAGATAAGTTTGAAATGTTTTAATTGCTTAGGATTCATATACTCTTCATCTTTTGCCTCTTTATAAGGCTCAAGCCCAGCAATAGCAAGCAGGCTAAGAGAAGATGTATTTACTTTTTGCTCCTTTTTCACAGCAATCCCCCTTAAGTACAGATTATTTGCGAGCGGTAAACTATAGCAATAATTTAGCCTTTGGCAAATTTTTTTTATTATTTTTTTTGAGCCAAAAGTGCAGAATATTACAACTATATGTTATTAATAAGATTAATTATTCGTCCCATTTTTTTAACTCATTTATAGGACATTTTGGAATTAAATTAAACAGCTTATCGTTATCAGGTAATATTAGATCAGGTGAAATATCAAATAAAGGATAAAGCACAAATTCTCTCTTTTTCATATGATAGTGTGGTATGGTAAGCCTTTCTGTATCTATAACTAAGTCATCATATAACAATATATCTAAATCTAATGTTCTTGCCCCCCAGCGATTTTCTTTACGGACTCTACCTTGTGACTTCTCAATGGCTTGTAAATGATCTAATAGTGCTATTGGTGTCAGAGACGTGGTTAATTTGATGACTGCATTGAGATAATCATCTTGATCTTGTGGTCCCAATGGTTTGCTACGATAAAATGGCGAAATATCAGAAACAACTGTTTCAGGTAATTGTTTTAAGGCCGCAATAGCTTGATTAGCTTGCTCTAATGGATTGTTAAGATTACTGCCTAAGGCAATATAACAAATTGACATAATTAGATGTATTTTTGTAATGTTAAAAGGTAGCGATATCTTAGCATATAAAATATGTTATCTAGCTATATTGGTTAATAATGATTATTTCGAGTTATTAACATATAGCGATATAATCTTTTCATCGAATATTTATTATCCACTATTGGCTCAATATGTTATTGAGATTTAGATGAGAGTTTATAATGCAATTAGGTCATAAATTGAGTTTCTTAATAAAAAATACGCCAATTATTGAACAACAGTCAGTCCTTGAATGTGCAATTAATGGGGTGATAGACTATTTTGCTAGTAGTTTGCAGGCATCTCATGAAACAAATGTTCAGAAATTACTAGCATGGATCAATGATGAAGGTGGCCATAATCGTGCTTGGTTAATTGGTCAAAAGAAACAAGCTACTAGTCGGCAAGCTGCATTATTTAATGGTTTTCAAGCTCATTGTTTAGATTATGATGATGTGCATTCAGATGTACGTGGTCATCCATCAGCGGTTATCTTATCGGCTTTATTTGCGAGTATTCGCTTAGATGATTCATTAACCAATTTAGATGGGCGGCGTTTTTTAACTGCTTATGTAATTGGTATTGAAGTTATGGCCTTGTTGGGACGATGTGTTAATCCTGAACATTATGAAAAAGGCTGGCATGCAACAGTAACATTAGGGGGAATTGCTGCAACAGCCGCTATTTGTTATTTGTATGACGAACCATTTATTGCTCAAGCATTAACTTTAGCTGCTACACAAGCCTCCGGTATGCGCTTATTGATGGGGACACCCATAAAGTTTTTACATGCTGGATTGGCAGCACAACATGCTATACAAGCTGTTGACTGGTTAAGAGCAGGTATTTCGGCAGATAAAGACTTTCTTGATGATAACTTAGGTTTTTTATCAATATATGGCCAAGGTAATGATGATTTAGATTTAACTGTGTGGGCAAAACCGTGGAAGATTGTTAAACCCGGATTATGGTTTAAAACTTATTCATATTGTTCTGCTGCTTCATATATTGCTGATGCCGGTAAATTACTGTATAAACATCCTAAATTTAACGTGGATAATATTAAGCATATTACGCTTTTCTTTGCGCCTGTTAATAGTGATGCTGCGCTAATTTATAAACAGCCATTATCAGCTGAGCAGGGGCGTTTTTCAGCAGAATATATTTTGGCCTTAATTTTACTTGGTATTACGCCTGATTTTGAACAATTTACGGCAAAACCAATAGCTGACAATATCCAAAATTTAATGCAAAAAATGCAGCGTAGTTATGATATCCAATTATCCCCACATCCTGATGCATATAATAAACGTTATGTGGTTATTCAAATTGTCTTTGATAATAGCCAAAAAATTAGTCAGCGAGTGGATATACCTAAGGGTTCACCGAAAAATCCATATAGTCAACAAGAACTGGCAGCCAAGTTATTTGCTGCATTGCCAAATGAAGTTAAAGCTCAACAATTATTGACCGATATTCATGCTTTAGCTAATGGTATGGATATTAAACAATTGCTGAGGTCGCATTGGCAAAGGCTTTAATTTCTCATACCAAACTATAAACAACTTAATTAGGTTATAAAGATAAGTTTAGATTTCAAAATCAATCTCATCAGAAAGTTGTCGCAAAAAGCGTTGGGTTAACTCATGTTGTGGATTATCAATCAATGATTTTGCTTGCCCTTCTTCAACGATAATGCCATCTGACATAAAGATGATACGATCGGCTACATATTTGGCAAACTCCATCTCGTGGGTCACTATCAACATAGTAATGTTGTCTTTGGCCAGTTTTAGCATCACTTGCAAGACTTCATGTACTCGTTCGGGATCTAATGCAGAAGTTGGTTCGTCAAATAATAGGACTTTAGGTCTAACCGCTAATGCCCTAGCAATAGCAACACGTTGTTGTTGTCCACCTGATAAGGTGATTGGGTATTGATTAGCGTAAGCTAGCATGCCAACACGCTCTAACAATGATACCCCATACTGTTTGGCTTCATCTTTAGCCATTTTTTGGCCGACAACTAATGGATAAGTAATATTTTCTAATGCAGTTTTATTTTTAAATAAATTATAGTGTTGAAAAACCATTGCCGACTGTTTGCGTAGGTTAGTTTCTTGCTTGTGATTATAATGTTCACAATTAAGTATGGTTTTATCAATACGGATAGTCCCAGTATTTGGTTTTTCAAGTAAATTAAGGCAACGCAATAAAGTTGATTTTCCAGAGCCTGATGGTCCAATAATTGCAACTACTTCACCTTGTTTAATACTGAGATTTATTTCTTTTAATACTTCATTATTGCCAAATCGTTTAGATAAATGAGATACATTAATCATCATGCTCTCCTTAACGATGATATGGTTTAGTCAGCTTACGTTCTAGCTGCTTTTGTAACCATGAATAGGCTACAACTGTTAGCCAGTAAACAATACCGACGGCTAAATAAGTTTCAAAATAGAGGAAAGAATTTGCGGTTAACATTTTTCCTGCCGCTAATAGTTCTTGTACGCCGACAAAAAATGCGACAGACGAATCTTTAAGTAATGAAATAAACATATTACCGGTATTTGGTAAAGCATTGACCATCGCTTGCGGTAATATGATGCCTCGATAAACTTGGATAGTACTTAATCCAGAGGTTAATCCCGCCTCTTTTTGCCCATGGTCCACTGACGCTAAGCCTGCACGAAAGATTTCGGCTAAATAAGCGGAATATTTTAAGCTAAAACAGATGATTGCTGCGGTAGTTGCTCCCATTTGTTTCATAATTGGAAATATTTGTGGTAAACCATAGTAAATAATAAACAATAGAACAACTGAGGGAATACCACGAAATAAAGAGATAAACAGCGCCAAACAAGAATCAATAATAACAATCTTATTGTTTCTAATCAGTGCGATTGTAAGCCCCAATACAATGGCAAACATAATTGAGACAATCGCAATAAAAAGTGTAACCGGCAGATACGGTAATATCTGCGGGAATACACTAACAAAATAGTTTATATTGAAATTCATGAGGTAATATCTTCACCAAAATATTTAATTGATAGATTTTTCAATGTACCATTAGCACGTAGTTTTTCGATCACTTGATTAAATTTTTCGCGTAAAGCTTTACCTTTTTCATCCTTATTAAAAGGAAAAGCAACTTGTTCAATCGTGATTGGATTGCCAACTAACTTAAATGGTAGATTTTTTCGTTTGATCTCCGCCAATAAGATGGGTTTGGAATTGACATAGCCATCGACTCGTTGAAATTCAGCATCGTGCATTGCACCATCTCGAGTTTCATAAGTTTTGATGGTGATTTCGTTATTTGGAAATGCCTTTTTAAGGTTATTGATATGATTTGAACCAAGTACTCCAGCGATAGTTTTGCCATTAAAATCAGTTAACTGATTAATGTTGTTATTGTCTTTATGAGTAACAATTTGACTGCCATAAAAACTATAGGCTTGAGTAAAATCATATTTTGCTTGTCGAGCTGGAGTTACCGCTACTGCATTTGCTATTGTATCTAAACGGCCAGAGTCAAATTGCCCCATTAATCCACCAAACTCAGCAATTACCCATTCAACTTTATAACCTAATTCATTGGCAATTGCTTCGGTCACTTCAACATCAAATCCAATTAACTTACCATCTTGTTTATAACCATTAGGGTAACTTTGGCCAGTAGAGCCTACTTTGATAATATTTTGTTCACTCACCTGATTGTTAGATTGATTATCACAACCAATTAAGCTTAGGCTGGCCAATAAAATCGCAGAAAACAGCGTTATTATTCTTTTCATTATCGATTACTCCTTTTCTTCCATTCGCAATAGTTTTGGTTATTTAATATTTTTTCAAAATAAAGGGTAGTATGATCACTAGTTAAATCTGCTTGCCCAATTTGTTGATAGCCTTTTTGGCGATATATTTTGGCTAGCCATGGATGATTGGCTGCTGTACCTAAAGTGACTGCTGGCAGTTTAAGTTGATTAATTAAGATTTCTTTTTCAACCCAATCCCATAAAGCATTACCATATCCTTGACCTTTATAAGCTGGATCGGTTGCAAACCAGCCTAAATGAGGTAATCCATAAGGACCGGGGTTATTTCCCCATGGCATGCGAATACTGAGTGTGGATATCAATTTATGATCTTTTTCAAATAGATAAACTGGATTCGAATCAATATGTTGAATTATCTCTTCTGCTTCGACCGTTGCTGCAGCAAAATGGATGCCTAATTGTGACGTAGCTTGATAGGCTCGGTGCAATAATTGCTGATATGCTCTAATATCGGAACGATTGATTAAGCGAAAGCTCATAATAATACTCCGCTATGCTCGGCATATTTAATGACTTGTTCGACTTTTTCTGCTGCACTGCCGAGATAATTAATTGGATCTAACCAATTATCAAGTTCAGTTTCAGTAAAGTGTTTATTTAAACGAGGATCGGCTAATAATACTGATTTAAATGGTCGATTTTGTTCAAATGCCTGCATAGCGTTTTCATAAACCAAATGATGAGCGGTTTGTTTGCCTAAACGTTTGCCAATTTCAAACATCACTTTTTCTGATAACAGTAGGCCATTTTGTTTTGCCAAATTAGCTAACATTTGATCGGCATTTACCTTTAAACCTTTTAACACCGCTAAAGCCGTTTGTAATTGTGCCGAAATATAAAGATTGATTTCCGGAAGCGCAATCCATTCTGCTCGCCAACTCATGGCATCTCGTTCATGTTCAACTTTCATTGATTCATGAATAAGTGCCACACTTTTTAATAGAGGGGCTGTAAGACTAGCTAATCCTTCTAATGCGGCTGGATTACGTTTATGTGGCATGGTGGTTGAGCCAATTTTACCGTCGGAAAAAGGCTCTTCGACTTCGTTAATTTCGGTTCGCATAAGGTTGTAAAATTCGTTACCTATTTTGCCAAGCGTGCCACTAATCAGGGCAATAACTGAAGCGTATTCTGAAAAACGGTCACGAGCCGCTTGCCAACCTATATTTGGCGTGTTGAGTCCTAGTAACGTTAGTGCTCTCTGCTCAACTTGTGGGCCGCGTTCTCCCATTGAAGCGTAAGTACAAATAGCCCCACTAATATTGCCGACTAAAACGCGTTGTTTTATCTCAGATAAACGTTGTAAATGGCGAACAAATTCATCTAACCAAACTGCTAATTTGAAGCCAAATGTCGTCGGTAGGGCTTGCATACCGTGGGTACGGCCAACCATAGGTAAATATTGATATTGTTTAGCTAACAATTTTAATTGATTGGCAATTAATTTAGTATCACGCTCAATGATAGTGAATGATTGTTGTATCTGCAGGACAGTTGCTGTATCAACAATATCTTGAGTGGTTGCGCCATAATGAATGTATTCTCCAGCATCGCCAACTTGTTTTTGTAAAGCGTTGATAGTTGACATCAGTGAATGTTTGGCTTTGACAGCTTCTTGAGCCAGTTGTTCAAGAGATAATTTTGAGGCATCAGCTTTGCTAATAATTGTCTGAGCAACATCAGCAGGAATAACACCTAATTCACCTTGTGCTTTGGCTAAGGCGACCTCAACCTGTACTTGCTTTTCTAAACGATTTTGCTCAGACCATATTTGGCGCATTTCGCTAGTACCAAAATTATTACCTAAAATTAAAAAATCTAAAATATGCGATGCCACAAAACTATCCTCAATAAAAATGCTATAACTTATTGAACAATTATTATTAATTATTGAGTTAACGTCTAATAGCCAATTGATCTAATGATATAACTAAAAAGAATAACAGAAATAATGATTGAATAAATCATATGCATTTATTGTTTAACACATTGGTTATTTGATAAAAATTTTGAGGAGAGGGGTTTTTAAAGCTTATGACAGAGAATGTTTCACCTATAATTAATGTGTAGCGATGGCTAAGATCAATTCGGGGCTTAACGCATAGTTTTGATTGAGGTTATAAGAGGATTTTTTATGGTTAAAAAATCGAATACATTGGTGATTAAATTTTACATTAACGGCCAATGTATTCAACTGTATTTAATATATGAAACAGGTATGCTATAAAACGTCGACAATTGATTCACAAAGTCTAGACATATTATCGATAGTCATTCCGGCGACATTGATTCGTCCTGAATTAACAATATAAATACCATAATCATTACGCAATTTAAGTACTTGTTCTTCAGTTAAACCACTAAATGAAAACATACCATTTTGTTTGGCAATAAAACTAAAATCTTGGTTGGCACCTTTATCTTGCAGCGTTTTCACAAATAGTTGGCGCATACGATGAATACGTTGACGCATGCCTGTTAATTCATCAATCCACTCTTCTTTTAATTCAGCATTGTTTAATATATAAGAGACAATTTTAGCGCCATGCGCGGGTGGATTGGAGTAATTAGCTCTGATAATGGTTTTGACCTGACTAAATGCCCGATCAGCAATTTCGCTATCCGCAGCAATTAAAGTGAATGCACCAACACGCTCATTATATAGACCGAAATTTTTTGAGTAAGAGCTAGCGATTAGTAGTTCAGGTTGATTATTCGCAAACAATCTAAGTCCATATACGTCTTCTTCTATACCTTGGCCAAACCCTTGATAAGCGAGGTCAAATAATGGTAACCAACCATTTTTTAAGGCTAACTCTGAAATCGCTTGCCATTGTTCTGGAGTCGGATCGATACCGGTAGGGTTATGGCAGCAACCATGAAATAGCACGGCTTCGCCGGCGACAACTTGATTTAAATCACTCATTAAACCATCAAAATCGAGGCTTCGAGTTTGAGCATCATAATAACGGTATTCGCGAACCTCTAATCCCGCAGTTTGAAATACGCTACGATGATTAGGCCACGATGGATTGCTTATCCAAACTCGTTTTATTTTCGTACGGCGAGATAAAAAATCAGCCATGATGCGTAATGCACCGGTTCCGCCAGGGGCTTGCGCAGTCCTCGCTCGTTGATTTTCACTACCGAACAGTAAGACTTGAGTGGCAATATTAAATGAATTAACACCATCAATGGGTAAATAGCTTTTTGTAGTTTCATCATCTAGCAATAGATGCTCAGCTTTTTTTACACTTTCTAAAATAGGTGTTTGGGTGGTTTCATCTTTATAAACACCAACACTTAAATTAATTTTGTTGGTGCGTTCATCCTTGTTGTAGAGATCCGCTAAGCCTAAAATAGGATCTGCTGGTGCTGCTAATAAATATTCAAACATAAGTTACCTATTTCTTTTAGTGACACTTATTGCATTATATACACATTGTTTAGCAAGTTACAATTTGTAAACCACAATGCACTTGAACCTCATTTGTACCACAGCTTAGTAATTATCGAAAGCTAATTATTATGCTATAACGATAAGTTTTTCAAGAAATGTTGCTAAATTAGATGATAATGTTGTCAATTGCCCAGTTATTAAATCTTCTTTAACCACTTCACCTGTCAAATTATTTAATGCGACGATTTCAGTATCTTCATTGGTTGAGGCGATAAAAATGGTCGGCGTTCGCTTTAATTTTTTTTGTTGCGATAGGTGAGCAATTAAATTTTTTTCTAAATTTGAAAAGTCATCATCATTCCACGCTTGCAACAAAATTAAATTAACGTCAGCAAATTTTGCTGTCAGATTTGCCGCGTATTGTGTACCGTAAAATGTATGTGCACTTGGGTGGATTTTGATGTTAATAACTTGTTCTGCTATGGTTAAATCTCTTGGAGGATTAAGTAAAAAAGGTTGCCAATAAACGACTAGATTTTCAGTTTTGATAATGCAAGGCGAGGGTAAACCATGTAATTCTTCACTTTGTGGTGCATGTTCAAATTGAGCGATCCAACGCTGGGTAAAATCAAGCAATGCTACTTTTTCAGGCGATTCCATAACTAAATATTATCTTATAGTTCATTTTATGATCGATAGTTGTTTAATATTATACGGACTAAATTGGCATATACACAATTGTTAAAGTTAAGTTTTTAAATTCATTAAATGCGTTATAAATCGATATAAAAAATTTGCCAAATTCATTTCCAATTAAATGATGAAAAATTAGTGATTAAAGCCTTTTTTATTGTGTTTTCAGTCTAATTTTAGGGTAGTACAAAACCAGCATTAAATTGTTTATAAAATAGTCAGTTTAATTTGCTTGCTATCCGTTGCTGAAACGTGAATAATAGACATGGATATTTTATCCATGTAATGCAGCAATGGCGTTAGACATTACAGTTTGTCAAAATAAAATAGCGTAAGTAGAATTATTATAATTAATTAATATGTTTATTTTAAACAATCATATAAAGATTTAGTGGTTTGTTAAATTGTAGAAAAATAGAATTTGCAAACTCATCATTGAAATAATATCAATAATTGTATGTTTAGTGGTGTTCAAAAAGTGCATAGGTGTTTTGAATGTAATATTACCTCTAAAAAGTGTATTGATGTTGGATAAGTTATACTGATTTCACATAAAATAATAACAAAAATAACACAAATAAAATAATGAATACGGTATAAAAAATATTTAAGTAAGTACTATTGTTTATCATTGTTAAAAATAAGCGTTTATTGTTAATAATAAAATTCTACCTACAGTTAATTTAGATTAATCAAGAGTGTAGAATAATGAAAAGAATGCTAATCAACGCAACCCAGCAAGAAGAACTGCGAGTTGCCCTTGTTGATGGCCAACGCTTGTATGATTTAGATATCGAAAGCCTTGGTCACGAACAAAAAAAAGCCAATATTTATAAAGGCAAAATCACTAAAATCAATCCCAGTTTAGAAGCTGCATTTGTCTCTTACGGTGGAGAACGAGATGGTTTTTTACCTCTAAAAGAGATTGCTGAAAGCTATTTCCCTTCCAATATCTCTGGTCGTCGTAGTATTAAACATTTACAAGAAGGCCAAGAAGTTCTTATTCAAATAGAAAAAGAAATTCGTGGTAAAAAAGGTGCCGCTTTAACGACTTATATTAGTTTAGCCGGTAGCTATTTAGTTTTAATGCCAAATGATCCTAGAGCCGGTGGCGTTTCTCGTCGAATTGAAGGTGAAGAGCGAGCTGACCTTAAGCGTATTATTGATGCGCTAGAAAAACCAAAGGGTATGGGCGTTATTGCGAGAACCGCTGGTGTTGGTAAAAGCCAAGAAGAGTTGCAACAGGATTTGAACGCTTTAGTCAACTATTGGACTGCGATTCAAAATGAATCTAAAAATCATCCAGCGCCAAGTTTAATCCATAAAGAAAGCGATATTATTACTCGCGCATTCCGTGATTATTTGCGTGATGATGTTGGTGATATTCTCATTGATAATCCAAAAGTACTTGAAATTGCTAAAAAACGATTAGCTGATTTAGGCCGAGTTGAGTATGTTAGTCGCCTAAAACTTTATGAGGGTGATGTACCATTATTTAACCATTTCCAAATTGAAGGGCAGATCGAATCAGCATTCCAACGTGAAGTTCGATTACCATCTGGTGGCTCTATTGTTATTGATGCGACCGAAGCATTAACTGCTATTGATATCAACTCAGCGAAATCTATCCGTGGTAGCGATATTGAAGAGACTGCATTTAATACTAACCTTGAAGCAGCGGAAGAGATTGCTCGTCAATTACGCTTACGTGATTTAGGTGGTTTAATTGTTATCGATTTTATCGATATGACGCCAATCCGTAATCAACGTGAAGTTGAAAATCGCTTGAAAGAGGCGATGAAAACTGACCGAGCAAGAATTCAAACTACACGTATTTCTCGTTTTGGTCTACTTGAGATGTCTCGCCAACGTTTAAGCCCTTCGTTGCGTGAGGCAACTCACCATATTTGTCCTCGTTGCCAAGGAACAGGTACGGTTCGTGATAATAACTCATTATCACTTTCAATTCTTCGCTTAATTCAAGAAGAAGCGATGAAAGATAATACCGTGCAGATTGACGTGATTGTGCCGGTACCAATTGCAAGTTATTTGCTTAATGAAAAACGTCGAGCGATTACCAATATCGAAAGAATGCATCCAGATGTGAAAGTCGTTATTGCTGGTGATGAAGAGATGGAAACGCCACTTTATAAAGTCATCCGTAAACGCAGTGGTGAAGAGACCGATGTACTAAGTTACAATTTACCTAAACTCATTCGTGAACTTGAAGAAGAGGAAGAAGATCAAGTTGCTGAATCGGTGGTAGAACAAGCAGTATTATCTGGCCCTAAAGTCGAAGCAAGCAAAGCATCTAAAACGAAAGTGGAACCGAAACAAGTTGAAAAATCTACAGGTTTATTTGGTGGTTTATTTAATAAAATTAGGCAGTTATTTATCTCTGAAAAGGATCAGCCGAAGCCAGAAGTTAAGCCTCAGCCAAATAAACGACGAGATAACCAACGTTCAAATAATCGACGTCAGCGTAATAATCGTAATAATTCAGCTACTAATAATACAACAACTGAAGATGTTAAAGAGACTACGCGCCCTAATCGTCGTACCAAACAAAATAATAATTCATCTAATGTGGCAAATAACATTAAAGCCGATAAAGTAGCTAATGAGACAGCACAACCAAAACAAAAAGAAGCAAAACCAAGGCGACAACAACGTACATTAACCAAGAGTGTTCGAGTTAAAAATAGTGATACGTCAGTGCAAGTTGAAAAAGAGCGTATTATTATTCCAACTTTATTATTGCCGGTTATTGCTCCTGAAACTGAGGATAATAATGTCGCTAGCGATTCACAACCGAAACGTCAACGACGAACCTCACGACATTTGCGAATGAATGCCCCTCGGCCTAAACGACGTGGTAAAAATACTGAATTAAAACAGTCAGCAATGCCATTACAGTTTGCCGCTGCGTCGTTAGAGCTTGCTTTAGGCCGCGTAACAGTTGATTATAGTCAAATTAGTCATGATGAGCCGAGTAATGCTGTTCGCGTGATCCCTACACTTTTATTACCAATTGTAATTAAAGATGATATAGATAACGTTAAACAAGTCGTTGCTCTTGAATCTAAAACCAATGTTACTACAACTTCTAATCCATCTGATATTGAGAAACAGCCTACAGATCAGGTAATTACGATGTCTAAAGCTGATCTTGCTGCGGGTTATTCATCATCAGTAATGACTAAGGCTCCAGCTCCAGATTATGTGCAATCCGATAGTGGAATAAAGACACGAAAAGAGTTGGATTATCGTTATGACGGTAAAGGTAATGCTGGTGGATTAAGCGCTCAAGATCATGCTTATGCAGCAGCAAGTAAACCAGTTATACCTGATTAGCAGATAGCTAAAACAACGGTGATGGATGTCACCGTTGTTTTTTTACTCACAATAAAGATAAACAATGATTATCTATATTTTAAAAAAAATAGTGACGTTTTTATTTATTATCTGCTTACTTGCTCAGATTAGCTTCTGTCTGGTCTACTTTGCCCCTCAATCTATTTTTAGTAATTTGACTTTTATTGATGCTTATAGTGTTTTTTTTAAACAGTTACTACAAGGTCAATTTAAATTAGCATCGGGTGAGATTTTACCATTTTTAGATACCTTGTTGACAACGTTTGAACTTTGTATTTTAGCCCTGCTTGTCGCGTTACTTATTGGATTACCTTTAGGTATTTTTCTTGGTTTAAGTAATGTAAATTGGTTGAATGCGACTATTCGATTAGGTTGTTTGATATTTTATTCTTGCCCGATAGTGATGTTGGCAACGATAGTGATGTTTTATCTCTCGTCGACATGGCCGATTTCAATGAACTTTGATATTTCACCATCAATAACAGGTAGCTCTTTGCTTGAGATTTTAATTTCATCAAGGTCAGATAAGTTAACAGCCTTGTTAGATCAACTTCACTATTTACTTTTGCCAACTATCATTTTAGCTATTCAGCCAAGTATTATGACCATTCAACTAGTGAGTGAAAACGTTAAAAATACCTCAAGGCAAAACTATATTAAAATGGCAATTATTCGGGAGCGTTCACCGTTTAAAATATTACGTCGGCATTTATTACCCAATTCAATTCCGGCAACAATTCCACAATTGACTTATAACACCACGACTTTACTGTTTTTGACCATAGTGGTTGAAATTTTGTTTAATCGAATTGGTTTAGGTCAATGGTTGATGATGGCTTATCGTAATCATAATTATTTTATTATTGCGATAGCACTTTTTGCGTGTGGAACGGTAATTAGTTTATTGACTTTATTAGGCGAGATAACAGCTGTTGCTATTTATCCATTACGTCATAAGGAACATTATGTCTAGGATAATTCAGTTAGGTAAGCGAATAAATTCATGCTTCCATAGGCTCCATAGCAATTTATACCTTATCGTGAGCTTTTATGGAATTTTAGCGATTGCTTTTATTGCGTTATCAACCAAGTGGTTTTTTCATGCTCATTTGAATCCTATTTATGCAACGTCATTACCGCCAGCTTGGTGGCCTAATGGTGATATTAATCATATATTAGGTACTACTGAGCAAGGGCAAGATATTTTTGACTATTTATTAATCGGTTATCGGTCAACGATTTCAATGACCTTAAAAGCAGTTTTTTATGTCATCATAATCGGCGGGATGATTAACTATTTAATGTTCTTTGTCGCATTTATTCGACCGTTTATCTTATTTATCTTTAGATTCTTTATGGTTGTGCCACCATTATTGGGTGTGATTGTAATTAGTTTGCTATTAGAAGATGATATTACCAATATCTTAGTGATCATTGGTTTATCTTATGCGCCACGGTTTATTTATAATATCCATCAACGTGTTATTAAAGAGTGGAATAAAACCTACATCACCGCTTATCGACTTGATGGTTTATCTTCATTTTCTATTTTAAATCATTATATTGTACCTAATATCCTACCGGTTTATTTGACCGAGATAGTGTCATTATTTGGTTCGGTTATTTTAGCTATCACAACCATTACGTTTTTAGGCTTTGCGAATGATTTTTCTCGACCTGATTTAGGCATGATGATGTTTAAGATGAAAGACATAATGGATGTTAATTTATTGGCCTTTTTAGCTCCAGGAATTGCCGTCTGTGTTACGATTATTTTGGTTTATTTATTCAATTTTGGATTATATGGTCAGCGAGTAGGGCATTAATCATGGCACTATTAGACATTCGTAATTTAACTATTGAATTTATTACTCCTGATGGCCTGTTACGGGCGATTGATCGCGTCAATTTAAAACTATCAGAAGGCGAAATTCGAGGTCTAGTTGGTGAATCAGGTTCAGGTAAAAGTCTAATTGCTAAAGCGATACTTGGTGTCACTAATCATAATTGGAAGATTTCTGCTGATCGCTTCTATTTTAATGATGTTGATTTATTGAAGTTGACACCGAAACAACGGCGAAAAGTGATTAGTAATAATATATCCATGGTATTTCAAGAGCCACAATCTTGTTTAGATCCATCTATGAAAATCGGCCAACAATTAATTGAGGCCATTCCGCGAAGAACATTTAAAGGTCATTGGTGGCAACGACTGTTTTGGCGTAAGCATCGCGCGATTGAGTTACTACATCGTGTTGGGATTAAAGATCATAAAGAAATACTTAAATCATACCCATTTGAATTAACCGAAGGCGAATGTCAAAAAGTGATGATCGCTATAGCATTAGCTAATCAACCTAAATTACTGATTGCCGATGAACCAACCAATGCCATGGAAGCGACAACCGAAGCGCAAATATTTCGTTTGCTTGCGAGTATGAATCAAAATATGGGGACGACTATTTTACTGATTAGCCATGATTTGCAAATGGTTACTCGCTGGACTGATCGTATCAATGTCCTATATTGCGGACAAACTGTTGAGATTGCTGATAGTGAAGATTTGATTAAATCACCTTATCACCCTTATACTCAGGCATTGATTTATGCTATTCCTGATTTTGGTAAAGCGATGCCTCATAAAAGCCCTTTAAATACTTTACCTGGCGTTATTCCATCATTGGAACATTTACCCATTGGTTGTCGATTAGGACCTCGTTGTCCTTATGCCCAGAAAAAATGCATACAGGCACCAGAACTTATCCCAATTAAAGATCATTCGGTAGCCTGTCATTTTCCATTAAATACTGATGAGTAGTTATAGGAATAGTTAATGAACCCAATATTAAAAGTCCGAAATTTATCAAAGCGATTTAAAATCCCTAAAGGGCTCTTTGGTCATTTACAAATTGATGCTGTCAAACCTTTGTCATTTTCGCTAAACGAAGGGAAAACGTTAGCCATAATTGGACAAAATGGTTCCGGAAAATCGACATTAGCTAAAATGCTGGTTGGTATGATTAAACCTGATAGTGGCGATATTTGGATTGATGGTAACAAAGTAGAATATGGCGATTTTGGCCATCGTTCGCAACTGATACGCATGATATTTCAACATGTTGAAAGTTCATTTGATCCACGGCTTCGTATTGGTCAATTACTTGAAATTCCACTTAAACGCAATACCAATTTTAGTGTTTACGAACGAGAAAAATTGATTAGTGACGTTTTAAAACAAGTGGGCTTATTGCCTGAACACGCATCTTATTATCCGTCAGTGATGGCGGCAGGGCAAAAACAACGCGTTGCGTTAGCTAGAGCCTTAATTTTAAAACCGAAAGTGATTATTCTTGATGAAGCTTTAGCGGCTTTAGACATCTCAATGCGTTCACAAATTGTTAATTTAATGCTGTCGCTACAACAAGAACAAAATATATCTTATGTCTATGTCACACAAGATATTGGTATGATGAAACATATTAGTGACCAAATTTTAGTTATGCATAATGGTGATTTGGTTGAATATGGTAGCACTGCTGAAGTTCTGGCTTCGCCACTAAGTGAAATTACACAAAAACTTATCAATAGCTATTTTGGTGAGGCATTAACCGCAGATACTTGGCGGACCGATACCCGAGCTATTTAAATCCACTTCTTTGCTATATAGATTATCTGTAACATTTAAACCCAATTAGTCTGCTATTATTCTGATTTTGTTTGAAATATACTACCTATTATTGCTAATAAAAACGCTCGACAAATTATCTAAAACCCACTATATTTAGCTATACAGATTTCTAGACGTCTATTTGAAAATTATAAAAAGTAATTAATAGGAGCTTTTGATATGCCTATATGTATTCCTGATTCATTACCGGCAGTAGATGTATTACGTAATGAAAATGTATTTGTGATGACTGCAACGCGGGCTAATACTCAAGAAATTCGCCCACTAAAGCTTCTTTTTTTAAATTTGATGCCGAAAAAAATCGAAACTGAAAATCAGTTTTTACGGTTACTCTCTAATTCATCTTTACAGGTGAATATTCAGTTATTAAGAATAGATCAGCGTGAATCCAAAAATACGCCAATAGAACATCTGAATAGCTTTTATTGTGATTTTGAAGATATTCGTGAACAGAATTTCGATGGACTTATTATTACTGGAGCGCCATTAGGTAAAGTCGCTTTTTCAGATGTTGTGTATTGGCCTAAATTAGCTGAAATTATTACTTGGGCGAAAGATCATGTAACCTCAACCATGTTTGTTTGTTGGGCGGTGCAAGCGGCATTAAATGTCTTATATGATTTACCTAAATTCACCCGTTCACAAAAGTTATCCGGTGTTTATCAACACCAAATCTTGCAACCAAATGCTATTTTAACCCGTGGTTTTGATGATACATTTTTAGCACCACATTCTCGTAATGCTGATTTTCCAATTGATAAAATTAAAAACTATACCGATTTAAACATCTTAGCTGAGTCAGATATAACTGGC
The DNA here is from genome assembly GCF_984569075.1 of Gilliamella sp. LMG 34361. Lineage (NCBI taxonomy): Bacteria > Pseudomonadati > Pseudomonadota > Gammaproteobacteria > Orbales > Orbaceae > Gilliamella > Gilliamella sp. LMG 34361. The sequence continues at coordinate 599,779 of NZ_OZ474903.1, forward strand.
CCATACTTAATGGCAACCGCTGATAAACGAATGGCGTTTGTTACTGGGCATCCAGAATATGATTCATTTACTTTGGCCAATGAATATTATCGTGACTTAAAAGCCGGTATAAACCCTGAAATCCCTTTTAATTATTTCCCAGAAAATAATCCTAATTTAACTCCGAAAGCAACATGGCGAAGTCATGCTTATTTACTATTTAGTAATTGGCTCAACTATTATGTTTATCAATTAACGCCATTTGATTTAACGACTCGTAATTTAACAATTGATGATTAACTTTAATGATAGATGGACTTATTAAATGAATAACTCCATCTATTTGATAATTATTAAATATTGTTAATTATGTTAAGTAATTAAAAAACTAAGTGATATAGTTCTTCAATATCTGCTATATTTGTTTCTCTTGGATTTCCTTGTGTACATACATCAGCATACGCTGCTTCGGCTAATGCTTTTATGTCTTCCTTCTTCACACCAACCATATGTAAGTTTGTTGGAATTTTGACATCATTATTTAATTGGAAAACGGCATCCACGGCTGCATTTCGAGCATCTTCAATTGTCATATCTTCACTATTTTTTATCCCCATTGCTTTGGCTATATGCCGATATTTTTCACCGGTGTACGGCGCATTATATTGCATGATATGAGGAAGTAATATTGCATTTGCAACACCATGAGGAACATTATAAAAAGCACCCAATGGATGCGCCATACCATGAACTAAGCCGAGACCAACATTTGAGAATCCCATTCCAGCAATATATTGACCTAAAGCCATTTGTTCAACGCCATTGAGATCACCATTCACCGAATCGCGTAGTGAACGAGAGATAATTTCAATGGCTTTTAAATGAAACATATCACTCATCTCCCATGCACCTTTTGTGATATAGCCTTCTATTGCATGAGTCAGTGCATCAATCCCCGTTGCTGCTTTTAAACTGGCTGGCATACTCATCATCATATTAGGATCAACTAAAGTGAGAACCGGTATATCGTGAGGATCCACACAAACAAATTTTCTTTTATTCTCTTCATCGGTAATCACATAATTGATAGTCACTTCCGCTGCTGTTCCTGATGTGGTCGGAATTGCAATGATTGGGATAGACGGTTTTTTGGTTTGCGCTAAACCTTCTAAACTACGAATATCAGAAAATTCAGGATTATTTATTACAATTCCAATCGCTTTGGCGGTATCTTGCGGTGAACCACCACCAATCGCTATTAGATAATCTGCATTTGATTGCTTAAATATCTCTATGCCTTGTTTTACTATACTAATTGTTGGATTCGGCATAACTTCATCAAATATTTGATAATTTAATTCTGCCGAATCAAGTAATTCAGTAACCTTAGTTGCAACTTTAAATTTAATCAGCTCTTTATCAGTAACCACTAAAGCTTTTTGATAGCCACGTTTTTTTACTTCATCGATAATATTATTGATTGAATTCACCCCAAAATATGCGGTTTGATTCAAAATCATTCTATAACTCATTTTTTACCTCTTTCTTTATTAATATGCAACTGAAGATGATTTATTGGGGCTTTTTAACTGTTTAAACTGTTTTAATCGTTCATCAATCGCCTGCATATACAGCATTGTATCCACACCTACAGCAACGAAATTTGCCCCCCATGAGATACATTTTTGCGCCATTTCGATATCAACCGCTAAAAATCCAGCCGCTTTACCTAATTGCCTAATCCTCTTAATTGTTTTTTCAATTATTTTTTGTACATCTCGATGTCCAGCATTATCTGGATAACCTAAGGATGCGGATAAATCGGCAGGGCCAATAAATACGCCATCTACCCCGTCGGTCATAACAATTTCATCAAGATTTTCGAGTGCTTTTTTACTTTCAACTTGTACTAACAGACAGAGTGAATCGTTGACTTGTTGCATGTACTTTTCAATTTTTCCCCAGCGGGCAGCTCTTGCTACACTAGCGCCTACGCCACGGGCTCCTTCGGGCGGATAACGTGTCGCTGAAACTACTGCTTTTGCTTGTTCACCTGTTTCAACCATTGGTATTAATAATGTCTGAGAACCAATATCTAAAATCTGTTTTATGTTAGCTTGACTGCCTTCTAAAGGGCGCACGACAGGATGACTGGCATATGGAGCGATTGCTTGTAATTGGGTGAGTAATGTTTGTGCTGTATTTGGCGCATGTTCACCATCAAGTAGTAACCAATCATATTCTGAGGTTGCAGCAATTTCAGCCATATAAGATGTCGCTGAAGATAACCAAAGGCCAATTTGTAAATTTCCTTTGGTTATTTCTTGTTTGAATTTGTTTTCCAATAGTTTTTTCATTATGTTATTCCTAATGTATTAGGAGCTTATTGATAAAATCAATAAGCTCAGTTGGTTAACTATTTTTGTTAGTTTGTTTTAGCATGAATATAGTTATAGTGCCGATTATTGTTATCAGTGCTAAAGTTAGTAAGCCTGCTATATTGTTATTAAAAAGCGTTTCTGCTTTTACCCGAATAATTGGTGCTAAAAAACCACCAAATGCACCAAACATATTAATAAATCCTATGCCTGCTGCTAGGGCTGCTCCAGATAACAGGTTAGTTGGTATAGTCCAAAAAACAGGTTGTACCGCAATAAAACCAATCGCTGCAAAACAAAGGGCAATAATTGCAATGCTAGGACTTGCAAGTGCAGAAATTCCAATACCTAAACCTGCTACCAATAATGTTATAGCAGCGATATTTCTTCTTTCTCCAACTTTGTCTGAGTATCGAGGAATAAAATAAGTACCGAATAATGCTGCAATCCAAGGAATTGCTGCGACCAGTGATGCTTTAAAACCAACCGTTGTTCCCATTAATTGGGCAACTTGCGTTGGTAAAAAGAAAATAAGCCCGTAAACACTAATTTGAATTATCATGTAAATAATAGCTAGATGCCAAACAGTGACATTACTGATAGCATCGATTATTTTAGATGTTGTTTTTACACTCTCTTCTGATGATAATTTTTCTTGTAACGCTTGTTTTTCATTTTCATTTAAAAATCTAGCATTACTGATGTTGTCATCAAGGTAAATAAACGTGACAACACCAGCTATAACAGCAAGAATACCTTCAATAATAAACATCCAGTACCAACCTGGGTGATCTAAAAAGCCATGCATTTCTAATAAAGCACCAGATAGCGGTGAGCCAAATGTTAGCGCTAAAGGTGCTCCCATATAAAATAACCCCATTATTCCTGCGCGATGCTTTTGTGGGAACCATTGCGAAGTTAAATAGATCATCCCCGGGAAGAAACCGGCTTCCGCCATACCAAGCATTACACGAACAGTTAAAAATTTCCATTCGGAATCAGCATAAGCCATGGCGGCGGATAATAATCCCCATACTAAAGTTGTACCACCAATCCAGTAACGAGCACCAAATTTACGCATTAATAAATTGGCAGGTGCGCCTAAAAAAGCATAAGCTACGAAGAAAATACCAGCTCCAAATGCAAATGCTTCATTACTTAGCCCTGTATCTAATTGATATGCCGATTTGGCAAAGCCAATATTTGCACGGTCTAAAAATGCTAATACGTAGAGTATTAACATGAATGGAACCAGTCTTAAACGGGTTTTGCTTACCGCTTTTTCGAGAATATTAGACATAAAAAACCCCCCTCTCCATAAAAATGACAGAGATATAAATAATGTGCAGATGAGGAAAATAATTTTATTTAATCTAAAATCGCAGTTTTAAGCTCCTTTTAAAACTGCAATAAATCAATAAATAAACTTCTTTTTCCTCATATAATTAATGAGAATAAGGACGAATTAATTTACATTCACGATTTAATTCAACACCAAATCCAGGTTTATCCAGTACCGATTTATGAATTTTTCCATTTACAGGAACCGGTTCATCAATCAATATTGGATCAAATTGTGGACGGAGTGTTGAACAATCCGGACTTGTCATTAAAAACTCACTAAATGGGGTATTTGTGAAGGTAATTACTGCATGGTGAGAATAAACAGATGAACCATGAGGTACGACCAGCTGTCCTTTTGATTTCGCAATTGCAGCAATTTCAAGTAAGGTGGTTAAGCCACCACACCAACCAACATCTGGTTGCATGATATCAATGCCAGTTTCAGATAATGTTCTAAATGATTGAATTGTTCCATGATGTTCACCAGATGTGACCATCATTCCTGGCGGTGCATTGCGTTTTAACTCTCGGTATCCTTCATATTGTTGCGGAGGTAAACATTCTTCAATCCATTTTAAGTTATAAGGTGCACAAGCATAAGCAAGTTTTGTGGCATAATTTACGTCTTGACTCATCCAGCAATCAAGCATTAGCCAAAAATCAGGTCCACACTTTTCGCGCATGCCGGCAACCATTTGCGCATCCTTTTTAATGCCTTGATCACCGTCATGTGGTCCCCAATGGGTAGGCATCTTGCCACCAATAAAGCCCATCTCTTTTGCCAAATCAGGTCGAGCACCAGTTGCATAAAATTGAATTTCATCACGGACTGCACCACCTAATAATTTATAGACAGGTAGATCAGTCACTTTACCAAATAGATCCCAAAGGGCTAAATCAACGCAGGATATCGTGTTCATCACTAAACCCCCTGAACCAGAATAATACATGGTGGCATTCATCATTTGGTCGTGAATTAGTTTGATATCAGAAACACATTTTCCTTCAATAAATCTATTTAGATGTTTTTCAACAATAAAACATCCCATTTCTCCGCCAGTTGATACGGCAAAGCCAATTTGTCCATTATCAGCTTCAACTTCGACAATAAGTGTTCCAAGAACGTTAATACCAAAAGATTGACGTGATTGTTCATAGTCTTTATACTTACTCATTGGCGTGGCGATATGGTCGTCGATCCAGTGGTGGCCGCCCTGATCGTGATAGTCTGCCCCGCCACTACCTTTCTCGGCGGTTGCTCCTCCCATAAAATAAGCTCTTACTTCTTTTATTTTTGGTAGCTTCATTTAATTTCTCCTTTAAAAGTTACAAAAATTATTCGTACATAAGACAACCCAATTCTTTTGAGATATCTTTTGCACATTCCTTGATTTTAATCGTAATTTGCGGTAATACATGGTCGGTTATTTGAAATGTTGTTCCTACAGCCGATATTGCCGCAGCAATATTATTTTGTGCATTAAATATAGGTGCGGCTATGCATCTGATATTGATATAATCTTCTTCATTATCAAAACTACAACCTTGTTGACGAATCTTGGCCAATTCAGCATGTAATGAACTGATGGACATAATTGTATTTGCGGTTTTTTGTTCAAAAGAAAGTTGGTTAACGATTTCAGATATTTTTTCGCTAGGTTGGAAGGCTAATAAGCATTTACCGACGCCAGAACGATAAAGCGATACTTGTTTTCCTACATAAGAACGAACACTGATTGTGCTGTGTGATTCACATTTCAAAATATAATAAGCGGTTTTGTTATCTAAAATTCCTAAATGAGTTAAAAGCCCGGTATTATTGGTTAATCTGGCAAGATGTTTTTTGGCTATTTCTCTAATATCAAAACAATTTGAAGCAAGCTCACCTAATTCGACTAATTTGATCCATAAAAAATAATCACCATTCTGATCTTGTTTAATAAATTGATATGACTTTAGTTCTTCTAGTAAAAGATAAGCAGAACTTTTAGGTATTTGTAGGCTATTGATTATTTCTGCAGCACTGCATCTACCTTTAGACGAGATAAAGTTAAGTATTTTGATTGTTCTTTGTAAAGCGGGTACTTTTGACATACATTCCTATATATTGTACTTTTATCCTGTATATTGGATAAGTAGATTTTACGTTTATCAAATCTTAGCACAACTATTTAATCACATAATTGTGAACTTGATCATAAAAAATATATAATTAACAATCGGTTATTCCTTTATATTGGAATTTTTGGGGTCGTTCCAATATAAAGGAATTTAAAATAGTCTAATTTATAAGATGTCTTAAATTTGAGTGTTGTGATTTAAATTGAAATGATGAAATAGGGTGGTTTTTAATTAGAAACGATTTAGTAGTATGAATAAAATAACATGCAAATATTAGTTAGGCGGTATAGACTCCTCAATTATTTTTACAAATAAACTTCATCAATCAAAGCAAAGATAATAATTATCTGAAAAAATAATTAACCAATAAGAATATTGATTGATAAAGATTAAGACATACCACATATTGGCAATAACCCTGGTTAAAGGTTAATGTTAATACATCTTTACTCATTTCTGCACGTTTTTATGAGTAGTTTACTCATACTTAAAACTTAATAACATGGTATAGACTCCTCAATTATTTTTACAAATCAATTTCAGTAACTCGAACCAAAGTAATTATATTTCTATGAGAGATATGTTTTTATTGTTTTTCTGCTGCTATTAAGAACATTGGCGTTGAATGGTAATTAATTTGTTCAATTTCATCCCAAACTATCTTTGATATATCGTTTTCAATATGAATATTTTTATAACCGATTGATTGTAGAATATTCATATCCCATTCGGGTCTGATTTTTTGACTTAACGGTAGTAATCTGGCGATCCGTTCCATTTCGTAGGTATCGGTTTGTCGATAATGATCGTCTATACCACAATTGGCTGTATTTTCTCGGTCTTGCATGTATTGTGAATGAAGATCTTTATTAAAAAGGAATAAGTACCAGTTTGCATCAAAATTAAGTAATTTTCCTTTAGAATTTAGTACTCGAAACCATTCTTGATAAGCTACTGTGGGATTACTTAGGTTCCAAGTTACATTACGTAATACAATTAAATCAAAATGATTATCGTCAAACGGTAAGCAATGAACATCTGATAAAACAAAATTCACTTTTACCTGATATTGCGAGGCATTGTCTTTTGCTTGATCTATCATCGCTTGAGTAACGTCAACCGCGGTTACTTCATGGCCAGCTAAAGCTAAGGTAATCGCCAAAAAACCAGGACCGGCTCCAATGTCTAATATTCGTAATTTATTTTTGTTAGGAGCATGGTTTAAAATTAGCTTTTGCCAGATTTTTCTTTTATCCGTTGCTAGTTCATCTTGGTTAGTTTGGCTGTATCCTTTAGCTCGGTTTGTCCAATAGATAATAAGATCTTGCAAAAGATTATCATCATTATTATTTGCTATTAGCACTTAATTTCTCGCGTTTTTAAATAATTTTTAATTGTGAGACAGGTAGTATAATCATTATTACTCGATAAAATAATATCTACTACTATAACTTTATAGATAAGTTTTTTAGTATTAGGAATAGGGTATTATTTGAAATAGCTAAAAGTAAATTTTAGCGTGAATGATTTGAAATGCCACCAATGTAGATAGGTGGCACTTTGTATCAATTTTATTCTATATAGGCACCGGCCATTAATGATTTAGCTCTTTCTGTATATTGTTTAAATACACCTTTTCGTTTTGAATAATCGGGAGGTGTCCATTTTTGCTTACGTTTAGTAAATATTTCAGCAATTTCTTCTGCAGATTTAATTTCACCATTAATACCAATAATATTAAGTTTTCTAGCATGCACATCAATTTCGACAATATCATTATCTTCAACAAGTGCAATTGGACCGCCATCCGCAGCTTCAGGAGATACGTGACCAATGCATGGACCATGTGTTGCTCCCGAAAAACGTCCATCGGTGACCAATGCGACACTACCATTAAGACGCTTATCAAAGACAATTGCATCTGTGGTCATTAGCATTTCTGGCGCACCTGAACCTTTTGGCCCTTCATAACAAATGAAAATAACGTCACCAGGATTAACCTTATTATTAATAATAGCCTCTTGAGCTGCTTCTTCCGAATTATAAACTTTGGCAGGTCCAGTATGTTTATGCATATCAGGACTACATGCAGTATATTTTATAACGGCACCATCTGGCGCTATATTGCCTTTTAAAACAGCGATGGATCCCATTTTTTCTTTGTTAGGTTTACGAATTAAATCATTTCGTTCTAATTTGTAATTATGCAAATAGCCTAAATTACGGTCAAAGAAACCGGTTTGCTGCATCATTTCCAAATTATCACCTAAAGATCGCCCAGTAACTGTCATTACATCAAGATCGAGTAAATCCTTAATCATCCATTGAACCATTGGAATACCGCCGGCAAACCATAATAGTTCTGTTACGTATTTTCCACTTGGCTGTACATTGGTAAGGTATGGTACAGTATTATTAATGCGATCAAATACATCTGCGGTTAATTCAAATCCTGATGCATGTGCAATTGCCGGTAGGTGAATAAGCGCATTTGTACTACCACTGATAGCTGCGTGTACCTTAATGGCATTTTCAAATGCTGCTGGTGTGAGTATTTTACGTGATGTGATTCCTTCTTTGGCTAGATACATGGCATGATGTCCAGCGGATCTGGCCATCCTACGAATTTCAGACATTGTCGATGGTGCTAATGCGCTTCCAGGTAATGCTAAGCCAAGTGCTTCTGACATACATTGCATTGTACTGGCGGTACCCATGAATTGACATGCGCCAGCGGTAGGGCAACCACATCTTTGTAAGGTTTGAATTTGTTTGATATCAATTTCACCTTTTTTATATTGTGCAGTGGCACCGCCTAAGTCTGATGTCGTCATATTAGGAGCCGGACGCATTGAACCACCAGGAACATGAACTAATGGTATATCTAGTCGTGCTGCTGCAATTAAGTGAGCAGGTACTGATTTATCACAACTTGAAATAAGTACGGCTGCATCATAGGGTATGACAGAACCATGAATTTCGACCATATTAGCAATCGCTTCCCTTGAGGCTAATATATAATTCATGCCATCATGACCTTGTCCCCAGCCATCACAAATATCTGTAACATGGCTACGTACTGAACGACCGCCTCGTTCATGCACGCCAAGAACAACTTCATAACCTAAACTATCAAGATGATAACTACCCGGATGACTTTCTCCATAACAGTCATCAATAAGAACTTGTGGTTTTTCAGTATCTTCAACGGTATAATTCATGCCCATTCGTAATGCATCTAATTGTGACCATAGATCTCTGGCAAATTTACATTTTTGTTGCATAATTTCCTCCAATGCTTTTTTAATTTTTTATTTTGTTGGTTTTGCGGTTACAGCAGGTAGCGTGAATAATAGAATAATTGCAATGATTAAAGCCCCAACTAAGGTATATAGTCCTGCATTTTTACTTACGGTAACGGTTAATAAACCAACTAGATATGGCCCGATAAATCCTCCTAGATTACCAAGGGCATTGATTGTTCCTCGTACTCCACCTAAAACATTTGATGGGAATAATAGTGGTGGTAATGTCCAAAATGGGCCGGCGTATGCTTGTAGGAAAAAGCCACAGAGAACCATCATTCCATATGCAAGCCATGTGTTATTTTCTAATAATATTGATAAAGTTAAACAGATAGCAAAACCAATCATTGGAATTGCGGTATATAATCTACGATTCATGGTTTGGTCACATAATTTAGCAATATAATATTGTCCAAAAATGCAAAGAATGTATGGTGCTGCGGTTAATAGTCCAACAATAGACATACCACTACCGGTTAATTGTTTAATTAACATTGGCATCCAAAGGGCAAAACCGTAAAAACCAATTTGGAAGAAGAAATAGATAGCAACCAGTTTCCATAAGTTGATACTACTTAATACTGTTTTAACACTTGCTTTGTCATCTAATTTTATAAGCGCTTTATCTTCGGCAAATTGTTGGTTTAACCAATTTAATTCTTTAGGATCTAGCCATTTAGCTTGATGAGGATAATCAGAAACAAGAGGCATCCAAACAAAGAGTAATGCTAAAGATATAATACCTTCAATGATAAACATTTCTCTCCAACCCCAAGCTTCAATTAACCAACCAGATAATGGACCGGTAATGATAGATGCTGCCGCTAAATTCATTTGGAAAAATGCAATTGCTCTAGCTCTTTCATGATTTGGAAACCAATGCCCAATCAATGCCAATATAGCAGGGTATACTCCCCCTTCAGCTACCCCCAATATAAAACGTATGATAAGTAATTGAATGGGATCTCGAACAAATCCTGTTATTGCAGCAAAACCGCCCCAAATAACTATAGTCCATGCGATAAATTTTTTTGCACTATAGCGTTCAGCGATTTGACCACCAGGAATTTGTAAAAATATATAGCCAATAAAAAAGATCCCAGCGACAAGACCTGCGAAAGACGCGGTCATACCTAAGTCTTTATTCATTCCTCCAGCAATACCAATGGCAATATTTGTTCTGTCCATATATGCCACGATATACACCAGAATGGTAGCCGGAATTATATGTTTCCAACGCCCTTTAGGAATTGTTTTATCTTCTGTATTATTCATATGGATGCCTCCAATTATTTATTTATAATAGGAATTTGAGCAGACTCTAATACTTGAATTAATAGGTCTTTTTTGTTTTTTGGTAGTTTTGTTACCGGCGCCAAAACCTCAGTTGAAATATCTACTCCAGTTAGTTTGATAGCTTGTTTAATAACCCCAAAGAAAGGCGATTCAATCGCATAAACCGGCATTAATTTTGCTAATTGACGCTGTAATTTAAATGCGGTTTGGTAATCTTTTTCAATGAATGCGTTATAAATTCCCTTGGTAATTTTCGGGGCAAAATTAAATGTTGCAGGAATGCCACCATGACCACCAAGAATAAGCGTGTCTAACATATATTCATCAAATCCACTGAAGATGATAAAATCTGGACGGAAGGCGTGAACTCTGTTGATGACTTCTCGGGTATGGCTTATGTTATCAATGGTGTCTTTCAAACCAATAATATTTGGCTGATCCTTGGCTAATCGAGTAATAACATCAATACCAATATCTTGACCGGTTAATGTAGGGAAATTGTAAAGTAGCACTGGTATATCAAGATTTTCAGCGACAGTTTTATAATGGTGATAAATGGCTTCACTATTTAATAAAGCATAATATGGATTAACCACTAAAACGGCATCTGCGCCTATTTGTGCTGCATGCTGACCATATTCAATAGTTTCTTTAGTACTTGGACTGGATATTCCAATCATAACTGGAATGCGTTTATTAATATGCTTTACCGCAAATTCAGCAACTTCAAGTCGTAGTTTCGGTGGCATATGACAAAATTCACCACCACTCCCTAAAATCAAAACGCCATCAGCTTCACTATCGATCAGATGATCTAATAGATTAGCCATTCCTTTTTTATCCAGTTCCCCATGTTTATCTACAATTGTCGGCACGGGTGGAAATATCCCTTTAAATTTTGCTAAACTCATTTCTTCTCCTTTGTTCATAATACGGAACTTTATTTCTTTCTTGTGAACGGATTATTGAGGAAAAAATTTTGAATTGCAATGCATTAATTCAAAAGAAAATTAATTTTGTGATCTTCCTCTCATTGTAAAAAATAATTTTTTTGGCAAGTTTGTTTTTTCCGTATAATGAAATTAAGTTCTTTTTGTGGAATTTTTTGAAATTTGATTAATTTAAGAGGTAAATATGATTTATTACATTCCACCCGTTAATTTATTAGGAAAAGGATGTCTATCTGAGTTAGGGGTACCGGTTAAAAAACTAAATTGTCAAAAGGCATTTGTGGTTAGTGACAAGTTTTTAGTCGGTAATGGAACGGTAGATAGAGTAGTTGATATTTTAGCCAAAGAGGGAATTGAATCGGTTATTTTTTATGATGTTAAACCAAATCCTACCGTTGCTAATGTTGAAAATGCACTAAAATTATGCCAAGAATCTAAATGTGATTTTGTGGTTTCCATTGGTGGTGGATCACCTCAGGATTGTGGTAAAGCGGTTGCGGTGTTAGCGACTAATGGTGGCAAAATTACCGATTATGAAGGGATGCATAAAAGTAAACATAAATGTTTACCTATCGTGGCAATAGCAACCACCGCAGGTACATCTGCCGAAGTTACCATCAATTACGTGATTACTGATGAAAGCAGACACGTAAAAATGATTATGGTCGATCCAAATACACTGGCATCAATAACGGTTAGTGATCCCGATTTAATGATTTCTAAACCAGCAAATTTAACCGCAGCAACCGGTATGGATGCATTAACTCATGCAATAGAAGCGGTGGTAGCTAAAGGCGCGATGGATGTCACTGATTCGACCGCACTATATGCAATTGGTCAAACCTTTAAATATTTAGCGCGCGCGGTTAAAAATGGTAACGATATTGAAGCCAGAGAACAAATGAGTTATGCCTGCTTTTTAAATGGTATTGCTTTTAGTAATGCTGGCTTAGGTAATGTGCATGCGATGGCACATCAACTAGGTGGTCTTTATGATTTACCTCATGGGGTCTGTAATGCCATGCTATTATCGGTAGTTGAAAAGGAGAATGCGAAACATGCCCCAGAAAAATTTAGAGCGATTGCCGATACAATCGGATTAGATACTAAAAATAAAACCGACCAAGAATGTGTTGATTATGTGATAAAAAGAATTGAAGATTTAGCGCAAGAAGTCGGTATTCCTAAATCATTGAAGGAGTTAGGCGTTGATAATCCTGATTTTGAGTTATTGGCGGAAAATTCAATGAAAGATGCTTGTGCCGGTGCTAATCCCGTCTTTTTTGATAAACAAAAGCTTATTGAGCTATTTAAGAAGATAGCTTAATGAGTTATGGATTAAAATAGTTAAAATAATATTGAATCATTATGATTCAATATTATTGAAACTTGCTAGTCAGTTGTTGACATGCTTTACGCACTAGCTCTGAATATTTTTCGATCTTCTCTACCGGTAGTTGAAAAAGCACACCAGAAATACTAATCGCTGCAATTGGTTCATGATTTTTATTAAAAATAGGAGCAGCGATACAATGGACACCTTTTACATCTTCTTGATTGTCATAGGCCCAACCTTGCGAGCGAATTTTCGCTAGCTCTTTTTTTAACAGTTTTTTGCTGGTAATTGTGGTGTCGGTATATTTAACCAATTTATCTTCTGGTATAAGTTGATCGATTTTCTCATCTGGCAACCAAGCTATCAATGCTTTACCAATACCGGAACTATGCAAGGGTAATTTTTTACCTATCCAAGTGCGAATACCGATAGCTTGGTCATTTTCAATTTTTGCAATATAGACTGAATATAGACCATCTAACACACCTAGATGGCAAGTTAAGTTGGTTTGATCTCTTAATTTTGACATCAATGGTTCCGCTATTTTTGTGATATCAAACTGTTCCAGCGATTTATCACCCCATTCATGCAATTTTAATCCAAGATAATATTGGTTCTGATCTTGACGCAAAATACCATGCATGACTAATGCATTAAGTAGTGTTGAAGTGCTGCTTTTAGGTAAATTAAGGTCCTGAAATATCTGACTAAAAGTTGCGCCTTTGTGATTACCTAAATAATCACAAATGCGTACTATTTTATCTAATGCAGGTACTAGAGTTTGAATATTTGGCATGAAATATCCTAATATAATAATGTCAAAAATTTAGTTATTTTATTGGTACTAATTAGTTAGAAAATTATTTTTTGAACGGTTATATGTATAAAATAGCTTATCCTTAACATTATATTCAAGTTATTTGATTAGGAAAAGAAAATAACTTTTATTATTTTTTATTTTAACTTAATTTGAAAGAATAAATCCTTATCTTGCATCATGTTAGGCATAGTTATATTATGGTTAATAGTGCTATATTAATTAAGGAATAAGTCATGTTAAAGTCAATTGATCCAACTACCACTTCCGCCTGGAAGTCCCTTCAAGCTAGTTATCAAAAGCATCACGCTAAAACCATTGCCCAAATTCTAAAAGATGAACCTAAGCGAGTTGAAAAGTTAAGTATTCCTTTTGAAGATGAGTTCTTGGTTGATCTTTCCAAAAATCGTTTAACGCAAGAGACATTAGAAATTCTTTATAAACTTGCTGATGAATGTGATTTAAATGGTGCAATTAAGGCAATGTACAGCGGTGAAAAAATTAATCGCACAGAAAACCGAGCCGTTTTGCATGTTGCGTTACGTAATGTATCAAACTCACCAATTTATGTTGATGGTAAAAATGTTATGGATGATGTCAATGCAGTGCTTGCTAAGATGGAGTCCTTTAGTGAAAAAATTATTCGTGGTGAGTGGAAAGGTTATACCGGTAAAGCAATTACGGATGTTGTTAATATCGGCATTGGTGGTTCTGATTTAGGACCACATATGATAACTGAGGCGCTGAGACCTTATAAAAATCATTTAACTATGCATTTTGTTTCTAATGTTGATGGAACACATATTGTTGAAGCTTTAAAAGGTTTAAATCCAGAAACAACTTTATTTTTAGTTGCCTCAAAAACGTTTACAACTCAAGAAACCATGACCAATGCTCAAACGGCTCGTCAATGGTTACTTGATTCGGCAAAAGATGCGAAAGCCGTTGCGCTTCACTTTGTTGCGTTATCAACTAACGCTAAAGAAGTTGAAAAATTTGGTATTGATACGGCCAATATGTTTGAATTTTGGGATTGGGTAGGTGGTCGTTATTCTTCTTGGTCAGCTATCGGTTTATCAATTGTTCTTTCAATTGGCTTTGAAAACTTTAAACAGTTTTTAGCTGGTGGCCATGCAATGGATAAACATTTCCAAAGCGCACCAATTGATAAAAATATTCCCACTTTACTTGCTTTAATTGGTATTTGGTACAATAACTTTTATGGTGCAGAAACCGAAGCAATTCTACCTTATGATCAATACATGCATCGTTTTGCGGCTTACTTCCAGCAAGGTAATATGGAGTCGAATGGTAAAAGTGTTGATCGTAATGGTAACAAAACTGGTTATACAACTGGTCCGATTATTTGGGGGGAGCCAGGAACAAATGGCCAACATGCCTTTTATCAATTAATTCATCAGGGTACTAAACTTATCCCTTGTGATTTTATTGCGCCTGCAATTAGTCATAATCCAGTTAGCGATCATCATCCTAAGTTACTTTCTAACTTTTTTGCCCAAACAGAAGCTTTAGCTTTTGGTAAGACAGCACAACAAGTAGAACAAGAGTTTCTTGCTTCTGGTAAAAAACTCGATGAAGTTAAGTCAATTATTCCTTTTAAAGTCTTCGAAGGTAACAAACCGACAAACTCTATTTTAGTTAAAAAAATCACGCCTTATACATTAGGAGCACTAGTTGCGATGTATGAACACAAGATCTTTACCCAAGGTATTATTCTTAATATCTTTAGTTTTGATCAATGGGGAGTTGAGCTTGGTAAGCAATTAGCTGGCCGAATTTTACCGGAATTAGCTGATGATAAACCGGTTAATTCTCATGATGATTCTACTAATAATCTAATTAATCAATACAAGAAATGGCGTTAACAACTATTTTGCGAATTGAATGAATAAAAAAACCTTCAGTCTAAACTGAAGGTTTTTTTATAACTGATTATTTTTTTACGCGCATTATTGGCGTTTTACCTGCTTCAACTGAGCCAGTTAGTTTAGTTAATTCAACTATTGTATCCATATTTGAAACAACAACCGGGGTTAGTACTGATTTGGCTTTACTTTCAAGTAAAGGTAGATCAATTTCAATGATGGTATCACCAATTTTAACTTGTTGTCCTTCTTCAGCAACACGAGTAAAACCCTCACCTTTTAGCTCAACGGTATCTATACCAAAATGAACAAAGAGTTCAATACCTTCATCTGACTCAATCGCAAAAGCATGATTGGTATCAAAGATTTTGCCAATTTTACCATTTAATGGTGCGACAATTTTGTTGCCAGATGGTTTAATTGCAACGCCATCACCAACGATTTTCTCAGCAAAAACAACATCGGGCACATCTTCGATTTTAACAATTTCACCACTAAGAGGTGCAATAACTTCGGTGCTATTTTTATTATCATCAGATACAAATTGCTTTATTTTATCAAATAGACCCATCGTTGACTCCTAACAAATTTGCTTTTCAGCAGTATATTTTTCAATTAAATCGGTTACTTCATTAGCTGTTGCTTTTTCAAGAACCGTATCAGCAAAATTCTTCGCTTCTTCATAATTAGTATTACGAATTAATTTTTTAATTTTAGGAATTGATACTGCACTCATACTAAACTCATCAAGCCCCATTCCTAGTAATAAAATTGTTGCTCTTTCATCACCAGCAAGCTCACCACACATTCCTGTCCATTTCCCTTCTTTGTGAGATGCATCAATGACATTTTTAATTAATGTTAATACTGATGGCGAAAGTGGATTATAAAGGTGTGAAATAAGTTCATTACCACGGTCAACTGCAAGCGTATATTGAGTTAAATCGTTAGTACCAATACTAAAAAAGTCAACTTCTTTAGCTAAGTGACGAGCAATGACCGCAGCGGCAGGCGTTTCGATCATAACACCGATTTCGATGTTTTTATCAAATGCTTTACCTTCAGAGGTTAATTGTTCTTTAAGGATATTGATTTCAGATTTTAAGATACGAATTTCTTCAACCGAAATAATCATCGGGAACATAATGCGTAATTTACCGAATGCAGAGGCACGTAAAATTGCGCGTAACTGGGCATGTAATATTTCTTTACGATCTAAACAAATACGAATTGCTCGCCAACCTAAAAATGGATTTTCTTCTTTTGGTAAATGCATATAAGGTACATCTTTATCACCACCAATATCCATGGTACGAACAATAACCGATAGGCCATTAGTTGATTCAGCAACTTCTTTATATGCTTTGAATTGTTCGTCTTCATTAGGATACGCATCACGATCCATAAATAAGAATTCAGTGCGATAAAGACCAACACCTTCATAACCATTACGATCGGCACCCGCAATATCACGAACTGTACCGATATTGGCACAAATTTCCACTTGATGACCATCAAGCGTTACAGCTGGTAAGTCTTTTAATTTTGCTAACTCTTCTTTATCAGCAAGATATTTGGTTTGAACTTGTTTTAATTTTTCTTGGGTTGCGTGATCTGGATTAATGTAGATAGCGTTGTTGATGGCATCTAAAATAACAAAATCACCCTGTTTAATTGCTTGTGTTGCATTAGAGGTACCAACGATTGCTGGAATTTCTAATGAACGAGCCATGATAGATGTATGTGAAGTACGACCACCGGCATCAGTGATAAAGCCTAATACCATATCTAAGTTTAATTGGGCAGTTTCAGATGGCGTTAAATCAGTCGCAACTAAAATACAAGGTTGGCTAATAGCACTTAAATCAACAATTTCAATACCTAAAATATTTTTTAGCAATCGTTTACCAATATCCCGGATATCGGCAGCACGTTCTTTTAGATATTCATCATCTAAGTTCTCTAACTCTTTTGCTTGGGTTTCAAATACAGATTGGACTGCAGCATCGGCACTTGAGTGTTTACTTTTGATTCGTGAAATCACTTCTTGTTCAAGATCTTCATCTTCAAGAAGCATGATATGACCTTCAAAAATGGCAGCTTTATCTTCACCTAGAGTGGTTTTTGCTCGCTCCATGATTGCATGTAATTGTACGCTTGATTTTTCACGAGCTTCTTTAAAGCGATCAATTTCAGAGTCAATTTTGTTATCAAGAATTTGCCTATTATTAATAACAATAGGTTCTTCTTTTAATAATAGCGCTTTTGCAAAAGCGATACCTGGGGAAACAAGTATACCTGATACCATAACATTTAATCCTTATCTAATATTAAAACCGTTCAACGCTAATATGGGAGTATTATTCCAATTCAGGAATTAATTTTACTAAATGATCTACTGCTTCTTTTTCATCCTCACCTTCGGCTGAAATAGTAATAGTAGTACCTTGAGTTAATCCTAGTGTTTGTAATTTGAATAAGCTCTTAGCACTAGCGCTTTTTCCATTTGATGTGACAGTAATTTCAGAATTGAAGTTTTTAGCTTCCTTTACAAATTGTGCAGCAGGGCGGGTATGAAGACCGTTCGACGCAATAATAGTTACATCTTGCTTATACATAATTATTTTACTCCCAAAAATATATTTGTTCATGCGACAATATAAATAAAAACAGCTTGAAAGGCTAGTAAGATTTCACAGATATGTGACAATTAGTCAATCTTATTGGCGATAATCTACAAAGTCAGCTGATATATTTATCAATATTGGTAAATCCGAATTACCTTATCACTACATTTTTTAAATTCAACCTGCCCGTGAATTCCTCGTTTGATATTTTCAAATACGATTTCTTCACTTCCATCTAGTTGTGAGGCACGGATTTCGTCTCGGCAAAAAGTTTCGAACTTATCAAGTTCTTGTTCACTATTGCCTAGCTGATAATTTTTAGGTAAATTTTGGCTGGTTATATAGGTATTTGTTTTATTTTGCACATCAATAACAATCACACCTTTATTTTGTACCCATGAACTACAAGCAGTTAATGATATGGCTATGCATAGCGATGTTAAAATTAATCTAATAATGTTCAAAATAATTCCTTTATAAAGCACAATAACCTGTTTATTATTTACAACTAGGCATAAATTATATACTAATAATGCGTGAAAGTGCAGGGGGTGTATTTTCACCATTATCACAAAACTAAGGTGGAGTTAATGACTGATAGCAAGATTTATGATGAGCTTAATCGTCAACTTATTCAAAATAAAATTGGCATAACCGCAGCTGAATTACATGGATTCTTATCAGGCCTATTGGCTGGAGGGAATTATGACGAAAGCTGGAAAGTGTTAGCTCAAGACATGTTGAATGATGGGCAAAAGATTGCAGATCCTTTAAATAAGGAAATTGAAAAATTATATCATTCAACTAAACAACAACTTATTGATGAGAATTTTGAGTTTCAACTGTTGCTTAGTGAACAAGATTTGTTTACCCAAATTGATGATTTAGTTGGCTGGGTAAATCATTTTTTATTAGGTATTGGTTTAGTTCAACCTAAACTTAATCGAGTTAAAGGCGATGTAGGTGAAGCAATATATGACCTAAGGCAAATAGCTAAACTCGGTTATGATGAAGATGAAGATCAACAAGAGTTAGCTTTTGCATTTGAGGAGATAAAAGAGTACGTTAGAATTACGGCGATGTTCTGTTTTGATGAATTTAATGAACCTGATATTACTCCAACTCTTCACTAAAAAGCAGTATTATTAATCATTAAGGTAAACGTTATGATAGATATTGATACAGAACTGTTAGCTCGACGAAATAAATTATTGGCGCAGATGCAGCCAAATAGCATTGCCTTATTTTTTGCCTCACCAGAAGTTAGGCGAAGTAATGATACTCATTATCCTTATCGACAAGACAGTGATTTTTGGTATTTTACTTTTTTTGCCGAGCCTGAAGCGCTTTTTGTGATAATTAAACAGCAAGACGGTCAACCACGATATATTTTATTCAATCGTAAAAAAGATCCTTTAGCTGAAACATGGACCGGATATCGCTTAGGTCAGCAGGCTGCATTAGAAAAAATTTGCGTAGATGAAGCTTATCTTTTTGATGATATTAATAACGTTTTGCCAAATTTAATTAATGGAAAGGCCGCCATTTATCATGCTGACCAGCTTTATCATTATGCTGACGAGATAATTAAAAAAACGCTTAATACTTTACGGCAAGGCGGTCGATTCAAACTTTCAGCGCCAAGCATAGTTATTGATTGGCGACCAATCGTTCACGAAATGCGCATGTTTAAGTCTGAATATGAAATCACCATTTTACGTCAAGCCTGTGAAATCAGTGCAAAAGCACATATTAGGGCAATGCAAAAGTGTCAGCCTAATTGGTATGAGTATCAATTAGAAGCTGAAATCTTACATGAGTTTGCTTGGCATGGTGCGCGTTCACCATCCTATAACACTATCGTTGGTGGTGGTAATAATGGCTGTGTATTGCATTATGAAAATAATAGCGACCAATTGAAAAATGGCGATTTAGTCTTAATTGATGCTGGCTGTGAATACCAGTATTATGCTGGGGACATCACCCGAACATTTCCGGTTAATGGTAAATTTAATCAAGCTCAACGAGAAATATATGACCTAGTATTAACAGCACAATATGCCGCTATCAAATCATTAAAACCAGGTACCTCAATATCCTTAGTTAATCAAGAAATTATTCGAATTATGGTTGAAGGGTTAGTTAAGCTGGGAATTATGCAAGGTGATGTTGGAACATTGATTGCAGATAAAGCCTACTTGGCATTTTATATGCATGGTTTAGGTCATTGGTTAGGTATTGATGTGCATGATGTCGGTAGCGATCGTGATCGCATACTTGCACCGGGGATGGTTTTAACGGTTGAACCTGGACTTTATATTAATAAAGATGCTGATGTGCCTGAACGTTATCAAGGTATCGGGATTCGTATTGAAGACAACATTTTGATTACTCAATCGGGCAATGAAGTTTTAACTGCAATGGTACCAAAAGAGCCACAGCAAATTGAACTTTTAATGCAAAACAATAAATAAACTGAAGGAAGGCGCGCTAATCTCGAATGATGAGATTAGCGCTTTTTTTAAAGAAAAAAATTGGCTAATGACCTATTGATTAACCTAAACTAATTGAACTGTCACGATTAAAGATAATCTTCATTTTGATATCTTTACCAGCAATTGGTTTGTATTTCCATGTTTTCATTGCTGTGATCACTGAGCGATTAAAAATATTATTGGGTTGAGCTTCAATAATTCTAATATTTTCAACTCGTCCTTCACTATTTACATCAAACATGACAATAACATGACCTTCTAAGCGCATGTCTAGTGCTCTTCTTGGATATTCTGGGCGATTTCGGCTAATCGGTGTTGGATTGCCTGAATATTGTTGACTATTAGATATTTTAGGTGCAACTGAAGTATTTGCCACATTATCACTTATCGCGTCTTGTCTTACTTGTTGACGAGATGATTTTTGTGTAGGTGGTTTTTTCTTTTTTGGTTTCGGTTTTGGTTTTACTATTGTTGGTTTATCCGGTTCAACAGTCGGTTTTTCGGGTTCTTTTTCCGGTGGAGGCTCAGGTGTTTCTTCTTTAACAACTTCAGGTTCTACAACAGGTTCAACGGGTTGCTCTTCGATAGGTTTATTATCTATGATTTCACTGTTTTCAGCACCTTGAATATCAGGTGTATTTTCAACTAATGATTGTTCTGGGGCTGCTAATTGAGTAAGGTCAACCATTACGGCTTTAATTGAATCATCACCTTCATCAACCATGATGTTATTTGCAAACAACGCCGAGCTAAATAATAATCCTAATAAAAGTAGATGTGATATCACAGCGACAGATGCAAATACATATATATAATTATCCTGTTGCTTCTTAGCAATAGGTGATTGTGGCTCTCTTTCTGTATTGATATCTATATCAAAATTGATCTTCATAGCAGTAATAATTTTTCTCTTAGGGCAAGTATTCTAAATGAAAATGCTTATCATTTGTAGCATTTTTTTAAATATGATTTATCAATAACTTGTTGCTTAAAAATATTTATCAGATAATAGTAAATAAATATTTCCCATTTTTAGCGGTTAGACTGATGAATAATCCATCGATAAAACAAATACTCGATCTAGTGCAAGATGATTTAGTTAAGGTTAATGAAGTAATACAAGCAGAGCTCAGTTCCGATGTTGTATTAATCAATCAATTAGGTAATTATATCATCAGCAGTGGTGGTAAGCGTATTCGCCCAGTTATTGCGTTGCTAATCGCCAAAGCACTTAATTATCATGGTGATAAGCATATTATTACTGCAGCTTTTATCGAATTTATTCACACAGCGACTTTGTTACATGATGATGTTGTTGATGAATCTGCTTTACGACGAGGTAAGTCAACGGCTAATGCATTATTTGGGAATGCTGCCAGTGTTTTAGTTGGTGATTATATTTACACTAGATCTTTCCAAATGATGGTACGCACCGAATCATTCAAAGTATTGAATATAATGTCTGAAGCAACGAATGTTATTGCCGAAGGTGAAGTTCAACAACTTATTAATTGTAATGATCCTGATATTACCAAAGAGCAATATCTACAAGTTATCTACCGTAAAACAGCAAGGCTCTTTGAAGCAACTTCACATTCAGCAGCGGTATTAGCCGGCGCAACACCTGAGCAGGAAGTTGCCCTGCAAGAATATGGTAAATATTTGGGGACAGCCTTTCAAATTATTGATGATTTATTAGACTATAGTGCTGATAGTAATCAAAAATTAGGTAAAAATTTAGGGGATGATCTCAATGAAGGTAAACCAACTTTACCATTATTACATGCCATGCATCATGCTAATTCAGAAGATGCGACATTAATTCGTCAAGCCATTGAGCAAGGAAATGGTCGCCATTTATTAGATCACATTTTAAAAGTGATGCAGTTGTGTGGATCACTTGAATTCACTTTGAAAACGGCTCAACAAGAAGCCGATAAAGCCTTTAATGTTATTTCAATCTTACCCGATTCTCCTTATAAAAAAGCCCTACAAGATCTGGCATTGTTATCAGTAAAAAGGGAAAACTAGACGTGATGTGATATTTTTAAAAACGCTTTTGATGCAATTTGTTTAATAACAATGTCTTTCAGCTAGATATCGTAATAATCTTAAATTGATTTTACATTGCTATGCAAACAAATTACGCCCCTTTATTTGCAATTATTTCAATCAAGGTAGTTATTATGTTCAAGAGATCTTGGCCAGTTTTTTTAATTTTTATTTCGATGATATCTGTACAAGCAAGTGCTTCATTTGCTAAATACTTGTTCCCTGTACTCGGGCCAGAGGCGATGACGGCTTGGCGTCTATTTTTCTCGGCAATTTTATTGGTAATAATCTTTAAACCTTGGCGTAAAACCATTACTAAATCAGCCATAAAATATATTATTTTGTATGGGATAGCGATGGGATGTATGAATTTGTCTTTTTACAATGCGATATCTCGAATCCCTTTAGGT
Source organism: Gilliamella sp. LMG 34361 (assembly GCF_984569075.1). Classification (NCBI taxonomy): domain Bacteria; kingdom Pseudomonadati; phylum Pseudomonadota; class Gammaproteobacteria; order Orbales; family Orbaceae; genus Gilliamella; species Gilliamella sp. LMG 34361. The sequence continues at coordinate 622,775 of NZ_OZ474903.1, forward strand.
ATCGCTGTTGCAATTGAATTGACCGGTCCAATTATGGTGGCGATGTTTTCTGGACGACGATTAGCTGATTTTATTTGGTTAGGTATAGCAATCATTGGGCTAGTAATGTTGCTACCTATTCATCAGGCCTCTAATGATTTAGATCCTGTTGGTATCTTATTAGCTTTATGTGCAGGAAGCTGCTGGGCTGGTTATATTCTTTTTGGGCGTAAAGCCGGTGAAATTTATGGCGCATCAAGTGTAGCGGTAGGTTCAATTGTTGCTTCGCTATTACTTTTTCCAATTGGTGTATGGCAAAGTGGTAGTACAATGTTTTCCTTAGACATTTTGCCATTAGCTTTTATGGTTTCACTATTAGCATCAGCCATCCCATATGGTCTTGATATGATCGCTCTGCCACGATTACCGGCACAAACTTTTAGTACTCTAATGAGTTTATCGCCAGTATTTGCTGCGTTTTCCGGATTAATTGTTTTGCACGAACAGTTAACACATTACCAATGGTTGGCTATCATGTTTATTATTGTTTCATCGATTGGTACGGTATTAACTATGCATCGTCCAAGCAAAATTAAAGCAATAAATCGAGAAAATTAAGTTTATTGAAATACTATCGCGCCAAGCTGCGCGATAGTAATAAATTGAAAGAAAGAGAAATAAAACATTATCGAGGTGGGAAACCCATGCCGCCGCCCATTAACCCTTTCATTTGACGCATCATCTTCATCATGCCGCCACCTTTCATTTTTTTCATCATCTTTTGCATATCTTCAAACTGTTTAAGTAGCTTGTTGACATCTTGCACTTGTGTGCCTGAACCATTAGCAATACGGCGTTTTCGTGAGCCTTTTATGATTTCTGGATTTGCACGTTCTTTTAATGTCATGGAGCCAATTATCGCTTCCATCTTGATGGTGATTTTATCATCCATTTGTGCTTTGATATGGTCGGGAAGTTGTCCCACACCGGGTAGTTTGGCTAGCATTGCGCCCATTCCGCCCATATTACGCATTTGTCGTAGTTGATCTTGAAAGTCATTAAAATCAAACTTATCGCCTTTTTTAAGTTTTTTGGCAATTTTTTCTGCTTTTTCACGATCAACATTACTCTGTAATTCTTCGATTAAAGAAAGAACATCACCCATGCCTAAAATGCGTGAAGCGATACGGTCAGGATAAAAAGGCTCTAATGCATCAGTTTTTTCACCCATCCCTAAGAATTTGATCGGTTTACCTGTGATATGGCGGATTGATAATGCTGCCCCCCCACGAGCATCACCATCAACTTTAGTTAAAATAACACCGGTTAGTGGTAAGGCATCATTAAATGCTTTAGCTGTATTGGCGGCATCTTGCCCTGTCATTGCATCGACAACAAATAGCGTTTCAATTGGATTGATTGCATCATGTAGCGCTTTGATTTCATCCATCATCTCGCTATCAACATGCAATCGACCCGCAGTATCGACAATAAGCACATCAAAGAACTGTAGTTTGGCATGCGAAATGGCTTTGTTAACAATATCAACTGGTTTTTGTTTTATATCTGATGGGAAGAACTCAACATTAATCGCTTTCGCCAGTGTTTCTAATTGTTTTATCGCTGCGGGACGATAAACATCAGCAGAGACAACTAAGACTTTCTTTTTCTGTTTTTCTTTTAAGAATTTTGCCAGTTTAGCCACGCTAGTTGTTTTACCGGCACCTTGCAAGCCAGCCATTAGTATAACCGCTGGAGGCTGGGTAGCTAAGTTAAGTGTACTGTTAACTTCGCCCATTGCGCTGGTAAGTTCGGCTTGAACTATTTTAATAAATTCTTGGCCAGGTGTTAGGCTTTTATTAACATCTAAACCGACGGCTTTTTGTTTAACTTGGTTAATAAATTCTCGTACTACAGGTAAGGCAACATCGGCTTCAAGTAATGCCATGCGCACATCGCGCAACGCATCTTTAATATTATCTTCAGACAGACGCCCGCGACCACTAATATTGCGAAATGTCTGTGATAAACGATCAGTTAAATTCTCAAACATACTAACTCTCAATAAATGAAAAAATTTTCACCTATCATATCAGAAAATTGGCAGAAGTCCCATGATCATCAATTTACTACGACTTGACACGAAATTGGGTTCCTGTTGAAATGAGAACCATAATAAAATGAAAGGAGAAATCATATATGCTAAAAGTTGTTAATACTGATAAAGCCCCTGCAGCTATTGGTCCTTATGTGCAAGGCGTTGATTTGGGGAATATGTTATTTGCCTCGGGTCAAATTCCAATTAATCCAGCAACAGGTGAGATGCCAACTTGCGTGAAAGAACAAACTAAACAGAGTTTAGCGAATGTAAAAGCGATTATAACTGAAGCGGGTTATCAAGTTAAAAATATCGTTAAAACAACAATTTTTTTAGCAGATATGAATGATTTTGCGCAAGTGAATAGTGTCTATGAGGCATTTTTTAACGAGAATCAAGCAACATTCCCGGCACGTTCTTGTGTACAAGTTGCTCGCATCCCTAAAGATGCAAAAGTTGAAATAGAAGTTATCGCTGTAAAATAAGTGCGTTAAATTTGTTAGCATCAAGAGGTGCTAACAAAATAAAAAAGTTGAGGAACGGGGTTTTTGAGGCATTTTTTACTTAATTTACCCATTTTTTGTCACCGACTTCTCATGTTTTTATATTCAAATCAGTTTTTAATAAAAATCGATTTCATTATCCTAACATTATTTATATTTAAATTGTTATTTAGTGATTGATTGCCAATTAAGTTGGTGCAATAATCTACAATTATACATTGATATTTACTGATTAATTAGGTTGAGAAGATGTTTGGAAAAGTAGAGTCGTACGCGGGTGATCCAATCTTATCATTAGTCGCTGAATTTAATAATGACCAGCGTGAGAATAAGATCAATTTAAGTATTGGTTATTATTATGATGAAAACAGTATAGTTCCGCAATTATCTTGCATAAAAACGGCTCGTGACTATATTTATCATCATCAACAAGGCGCACAACTTTATTTGCCGATGAGTGGCTTACCGAGTTATTGTCAAGCGATCCAATCGCTACTTTTTGGTGAAGATAGTCCTGCTTTTCAAGCACAGCGAATCGCCACTATTCAGACTTTGGGCGGATCAGGGGCACTGAAAGTCGGTGCTGACTTTTTATATCGCTATTTTCCCGATTCGCAAGTGTGGGTTAGTGATCCAACTTGGGAAAATCATATCGCTATTTTCAATGGAGCAGGCTTTAAGGTGAATAAATATCCTTATTTTGATCCAGAGACTTGTGGCGTGAAATTTGATGCTATGCTTGAAACACTAAATACCTTACCGGCTAAAAGTATAGTGTTATTGCATCCTTGCTGTCATAACCCAACAGGCGCTGATTTAACACAACAACAGTGGGATGACGTGATTGAGGTTTTACAAAAACGTGATCTTATCCCATTTATGGATATTGCTTACCAAGGTTTTGGTGAATCTATTGAAAGTGATAGTTATGCAATAAAAAAAGTCGCCGAGCAAGGCTTGTGTGGTTTTATAAGTAATTCGTTTTCTAAAACATTCTCACTTTACGGTGAACGGGTAGGTGGTTTATCGGTTTTATGTGATGATAGCCAAGTGGCTAATCGGGTGTTTGGTCAATTGCAAGCAACGGTTCGTCGAAATTATTCTAGCCCAGCCGCTTATGGTGCTCAGTTAGTTTCATATGTATTAAACAATGCTGAACTTAAGGCTTTATGGTTTAAAGAAGTTGAATCGATGCGTAACCGAATTGTTAGCATGCGTTCAACTTTAGTTGATTTATTAAAAACAGCAGCACCTAAACAGAATTTTGATTATTTACTCAAACAAAGAGGTATGTTTAGTTACACCGGTTTTTCTAAAGAGCAAGTCGCACAACTAAAAGATGATTTCGCTGTTTATTTGGTGGGCAGCGGAAGAATGTGTGTGGCGGGATTAAATCACCATAATATACATCGTGTAGCAGAAGCATTTGCCACAATAAAATCATAATGTTACTAACTAGAGGAGAATCACATGTTACGTAAAGTATTTATTTTAATGGTAAGTATTGCGATGACAACCCTTGTTGTAGGTTGTAACACGTTTAAAGGTGTCGGTAAAGATGTTCAATCTGGCGGTAAAGCAATTACCAATACTGCTGAAGATGTTAGTGAAAAAATGTAAATGATAGATGGGTTTGTTTATAATTTTTTTGTAAGCAAACAAGAAAATATGTATCGAATTCTTATTTTAGTATTTTTACTTGTAGGGTGCGGTTCGTTGAATTTTCGAACTGCACCTTTAATAATGGAAAATTGCCAGTATCAAAATCGTTCTGGTATTGAATTTAAGCTAAACCAGCTTGAACCCAATCTTACAGAATATCCCCATATTTATCTCTCACAAAGTCGAGCGGGTCATCATTTACCAATAAGTTATGTTGGTTTAAAAGGCAAATTAACCGGTCAAACTTTTGAACGCGATTATCCAAAAGAGACATTTTGGCGGAGTTCTAATATATTTGAACGAGCATCAATGTATGATGATGGTTATGATGATCTCTACATTAGTACTAAACAGAAAGAAGCACGCGATCGTAAAGCAAAATTTGTTGTTAAAGAAGCCGTGTTAGAAACGTGTCAAATTATCTATATTTCCATTGATTCTTTAGTTAAAGATAGGGATAATCCGTCACTAATCGAAATTAATGATTTATCTATTATGAAATAAGGAATTTATATGACTGACGAACCAACCCTTAAGGGATTAGGTGGCTGGCTTATATTAGTCGGAATGAAATTAATTATAATGGCTTTAAGTGGTATTTTTTTATTGATAACCATTATCAAGAAGTTAATTTATTCTATTCAAATAGATAACGTTGAATATCTATTAGTAATTTTTCTTATTGCTATTAACGGGTATCTGATTTATCTCTTTTTTTCTAAAAACTATAAATTTATCTTTTCGTTCATTGTCTTTACTGTATTAGATGTAATATTTGGGATAGTAAATGAAATTGTTTTTAATGAATACGAAGATTTAAATATATGCTATATTATGGGGTTACTTTTGGGATCAAGTATTTGGATAGCTTATATGTTAAAATCAGTTCGAGTCAAAAATACCTTTATTAATGGACATCATAAAGAAAAAAGCTACAACAATATTATTAGTTAATATATTTTTAAGGAACTAAAATGCCATCAAATTTTGAACCATCTTTAAAGGGAAAAGTTAAGAAAGCCGTAATTCCAGTCGCAGGCCTTGGCACGAGAATGTTACCTGCAACCAAAGCGATTCCTAAAGAGATGTTACCCGTAGTGGATAAACCACTTATACAATATGTTGTTAAAGAGTGTATTGCAGCAGGAATAACCGAAATTATTTTTGTGACACACTCATCTAAAAATTCGATTGAGAACCATTTTGATACCAGCTTTGAGCTTGAAGCCATGCTTGAGGCGCGAGTTAAACGTCAACTCTTGCAAGAAGTGCAAGGAATACTACCAAAACATGTCACTATCACAAGTGTTCGCCAAGGTTTAGCTAAAGGGCTTGGTCATGCGGTGCTTTGTGCTTATCCTTTAGTTGGTGATGAACCTTTTGCTGTTGTGTTACCGGATGTGATAATAGATGAATATGACAGTGATCTTACTCAAGATAATTTAGCGGCGATGATTAATAATTACCATAACACTAAACATAGCCAAATCATGGTTGAGCCAGTTCCGAAAGATCTTGTTTCATCTTATGGTATTGTTGACTGCCGTGGTGAGGAGTTATCAGCTGGTAATGTAACACAGATGTATAGCGTAGTTGAAAAACCATCAATTGAAGAAGCGCCATCTAATCAATCAGTCGTTGGACGTTATGTACTGTCTGAAAAAATTTGGCCTTTATTAGCCAAAACGCCATTGGGTGCAGGTGGTGAAATTCAATTAACTGACGCTATTGCGATGTTACTTGAAGAAGATCTGGTTGATGCTTATTGCATTAAAGGCCGAAGCCATGACTGTGGAAATAAATTAGGTTATGTACAAACTTTTGTACAATACGCAATGCGTCACAAAATCTTGGGTGACGATGTTAAAGCATGGTTAAAAACCATTTAATTTTACTTTATCGTTGATATAAAAAAGACGCCAATTGGCGTCTTTTTGCTATTTGTTTAGAATACATCGAAAGTGTATTTTTTTATCATTAAACTTCTGACTGCTCATTATCCAAGGTCACGTTAGGATCGTTATAGATATCCATATTCATTAATCCAACCTCATGATCAGTTGCAATTGCTGCTGTCATTGCACCAGATACATTGGCTAAGGTTCTCGCCATATCAATGATTGGATCAACGGCTAGCACCATACCGATTAAAGGGAAGTATTCTGCCATTCCCATGCCTGATAGTACAACGGTTGCTGCAACAGTTGCAGTACCTGGGATACCTGCGATGCCAATTGAACCAATAACCACCACAATTACTAGCATAATATAAAATTGGATATCAGTATCAATGCCTACCATATGGGCAACCATAACCGCAAGTAGTGCAGGGAAAAATCCAGCACAACCATTCATACCCATTGTACTACCAAGCGATCCAACTAGATTAGCTGTACCGGTATTTACCCCCATTCTGACCGTCAATGTTGATATGGTCATTGGTAATGTACCAACTGATGAACGGCTAGTGAAGGCCAGTAACCATGTGCCAAGTGCTTTTTTAATGAATATAATTGGTGAAATACCATGCACGATTACAATTATAATATGCACAACGAGCATTATTATAGTGGCAAGGTAAATTGCTAATACGAAACTCGATACTTCAATAATTGCAGGGATACCGTTTGAGATAATCGTACGAGCAAGTAAGGCAATAACCGCATAAGGCATATATTTGATGACCGTCATGGCAATTGACATGATAATTTTATAAAGTGCTTCAATGAAGGTTTTAAAAAGGGCAATAGGTTGAGGATTCTTTTTTTCCATGCGGTTAGCGGCAAGTCCCATTAATGCCGAAAAGATGACTAAGCCAACAATATTCTCTTTTACCATGGAGGCAATGATGTTACTAGGGATAAGATTGACAAATGTATCAATAATATTAGTGTATTGTTTGGCAACCGCAGTTTTGGCTGCGGTTGAACTTAGTTCACCTAATGATAATACATTAGCTAAGATAATCCCGATAATACAGGCAATTGCTGTAGTGAACAGTAACCAAAAAATCCCTCTCAATGCGATTTGTGGTAAATTCTCTTTGCCAGAAAAATCAATAATCACTTTTACAATTGAGACAAAAATAAGTGGAATCACTAGCATGCGAATAAAGGCTATAAAGGCTCTGCCGAATAAACCATACCATGTTGCTGTTTCTTGCATCCAAACTGTTGAATCGGAGGGAAACCCAGCTGCGGCTTGAATACCTAAACCAAGAACGGCACCAAGTACCAATCCGACTAACATTCGAATGGAAAAATTAACTTTTTTAGTTTGTAGTGGCCACATGATAGCGAAAAAGCAAAGCAGTAATAACCCAATCCCGATTAAGGTTTGATAATGGGTGATAGATAAGAACTTTTCAAAAAAAGTACCCTGAAATATGGCACCTGACATGTTTACCCCCAGCGTTTGGATAAAATTAAATTAATTTTGAATAATTTGTTTATGGGTTGGATTAACCATTGAAATTAACCCTGCCACGTATTTTGAATTTTAATAACCAAGTAAATATTTAATATGCTTTAACTCTATTTAGCGATCCCCCCTGCGATATTTAAAATATCCCACGGTCTTGAAAAAGGTGGTGCATATAAAAAGTCCATCATTGTTAATTCATCAATTTTCATATTTGCCCAGATAGCGGTAGCTAAACTATTGGTTCTTAATGCAGCGCCACTGCCACCAACAATCTGCCCACCTAATAAAATACGAGTTTCAGCATGATAAATCAGTTTAGTAATAATACTAGTTTGTCCTTCAACATAGTTACTATGATTTTTATCTTTAACTATCACCGTTTTGTAGGGGATAGCAGCTTTGATAGCTTGCTGTTCGGTGAGTCCTGTTCGGCCAGCCTCAATATCAAACACTCTTAATGCTGATGTACCAAGAGTACCAGGAAATTGGTTATTTCCACCAGCTAAATTGTCACCAACAGTTTTACCTAATTTGTTGGCGCCAGTAGCTAATGGTATATAAGTCATTGATTGACTTACTCGATGATATAGTGCGACACAGTCGCCCGCGGCATAAATATCAGCAATATTAGTTTTGCCATAACTATCAATGACAATAGCGCCATTGCTAAGTGTTTCAAGCTCTAAATCTTTATATACTTTGCTATTAGGTTTTACCCCTGTAGCTATAATGACAATATCTGCCGCATATTTAGCTTTATCGGTAATAACATGGGTAACTTTTTGTACACCTTCAAAACCTTGTACTCGTTCTTGTAGGTGTAAATCACAATGTTGTTTTAGGTTTTCTTCAATTATCTCGGTAAGTTCCGGATCGAAGGCGTCGACCAATACTCTTTCATCTAATTGAATTAATTTTACATTTTTGTTTAATGCCACTAAAGATTCAGTTACTTCAAGCCCTATGTAGCCAGCACCAATGACTACAACATTGGTATTTTGTGTATTCGTTAAGGCATTTTTTATTGCCAGACCATCATATATATCACGCAAAGTGAAAATATTTTCCAGTTGGTGATTTTCTAAAGGTGGAATTATTGGTGCTGCTCCAACCGCAATAAGTAATTTGTCATAATCATCATCAAAACAGTTATTGGTGTTAAGATCTTTGACTGTAATTTTTTTTAATTTTGCATCAATAGCGATAACTTCATGTAACGTTTTGATTTCAATCCCATCTTTTGCAAATTGATTTGGTGTTCTGGATATCATTTCATTTTCATCTTGAAAATGATTGCCAATAAAGTAAGGTAATCCACAAGCACCAAATGAAACAATATCTGATTTTTCATAGATGCGAATCGTCGCATTGGGATCCTTTCTTCTGGCTTTAGCCGCGGCACTTGCACCAGCAGCTTGAGCGCCAATGATGATTATTTTCATCGAGTATTCTCCTTTGAGCGCAAATAATTTTTAATTATCATCCTAACACAGGTTAATCATGCAGGTTGAATTAGTTGGTTATTTAGCTTTAATATTAATCAATTTTACGTTTAGCCAATTTTTATTTGAATAGTCGATTATCGTTAAAATAAACCTTAATTAGTTAAAAAAGTTGAGGAACGGGGTTTTTGCAGTATATTTTTGATTAATTCGACCTGTAGTGGCGTATCGTTTAAGGCTGGAATGTAATAAAACAGTTTACCACCAGCATTTAAAAATATTTCTCGATTTTGCTCATTGATTTCATAAAGCGTTTCAATGCAATCCGCTGAAAAACCAGGACAGATAACCTGAACATGTTCAGTTCCTGTTTTAGCTAAGTTTACTAATATATCGCTAGTGTTAGGTTCAACCCATTTCCCTTTACCAAATTTTGATTGATAAGCCATTTTTATGGGTAAGTTGATGCCATTTTCTTGGCATTTGTTTGTCAACAATTTAGCGGTTAACTGGCATCTTTGCACATAGTCGTCTTGGCGTTTATCAATATAGCGTTCAGGAATACCATGATAAGACAGGAGCAACACATCAGGTTGCCCTTGGGTTGAAAACGCTTGCTGGACTTGTGAATAAAGAGCATCAATATAACTTGGGTGGTCGGCATAATCACGAATATAGCTAAGGTTAATTTTGATATTATTGTCAATAATAAGTTGCTTTACTTTATCTAATACCGCTTGAGTTGTCGTTGTAGAATACTGTGGAAATAACGGTAATAATGTAATTTGTTCACATGATTTTAAATTATTTAGCGCCGAGAGTAAGTTCGGTTCCCCATAGGTCATGGCTAATTCGCATTGCATATCAGGTAATGCGGGTTGTAATTGATTGATCAAGCGTTTACTGTAATGGAGTAATGGTGATTCACCCTCTATCCATATCTTTTGATAATGGTTGATGCTATAGGGGACGCGTTTAGGTAGTACAAGGTATTTTAAAATTGGATGCCAAATAAAAGCAGGCAGGTCGACAACATGGCGATCGAGTAAAAACTCGGTCAAGTAACAACGAATCGCCATTGGTGTTACGGCACTTGGTGTGCCTAAATTAACTAGCAATAACCCCTGTTTTTTATTCACAAGCCATCCTTATGATTTTTCAAGATAGTGATGGATAACCTCAAGAAGGCGATTTAGTGCACCTTGGTTATTTTTTAAAACTTGATAGGCATTTTCGCCAATTTGCTGACAACGACTTTCATCATTTAATAAGCTATTAATGGTGGAATAGAGCGAATCAGCAGAACTATCACATAGCAGCATGCCATTAGCCTCAATTAGCTGTTCACCAATAACTTTAAAGTTAAAAAAGTGTTTACCGCTAATAATTGGAATATGGTGTAGAGCCGGTTCCAGTGGGTTATGTCCACCATGTTCAATTAAACTACCGCCAACAAAAGCAATATTAGCCAAACCATAAAGTTCCAGTAATTCTCCCATGGTATCCCCCAAAATCACTTGTGTCTGATCTGTAGGGTGTTGTTTGCTACTGCGTGTAATATAATTCAAGCCATTATCGGCAATTAGCTTTTCAACGGTTTTAAAACGTTCAGGGTGACGAGGGACTAAAATAAGTAATAAATTGCCATGATTTTTAAGAAGCTGTTGAAATGCTGATAAAATGACTTCATCTTCACCAGCATGGGTGCTGGCAGCGATTAAAACTGGCCGATGTAATTGCCATTGCTGTTTTAACTGCGCAAGATTCTGTTGTTGCTTGGCAGTGAGTTCAATATCAAACTTAACACTGCCCGTTACCGCTAAATGATCTGCCGGTAGACCCAATGAGATAAATCTATCACCGTCTTGTCTATTTTGGGCGGCAACCGTGCTAATTTTAGCTAATAGTTTACTAATCGCTTGTCCTAGTTTATGGTATCTTTTGGCTGAACGTTCAGATAAGCGGGCATTAGCAATGATCAATGGAATTTTTTTGCTATAACATTGGCTAATTAAGTTTGGCCAAAGCTCTGTTTCCATAATTATGACTAATTTGGGCTGAACTGTTTTTAGAAAGCGATGTATTGCACAAGGCAGATCATAAGGCAAGTAGACATGACTAACACTCTCTTTAAGTATTGATTTAACTTGTTTAGAGCCAGTGGGTGTCATGGTCGTCACCGTAATCGGTAACTGTGGATAATGGTTTTGCAGCGCTTTAATCAATGGAATTGCGGCTAACGTTTCGCCGACAGAAACCGCATGTACTAAAATTCCACCTGATTTGACTTTATTTTTGCAAAATCCATAACGTTCTAACCATCGCTTACGGTAATCTGGCGCTTTATGGCTACGCCAAAGTAGTCTTATCCAGACAAACGGTTGAATTAAATAAAGTAAAATCGTGTATAAAATACTCATGATCACTCATTAGTAAGATTAAAAAAGTGTTGTCGGTAATAAACTAATTCGGCAATTGAATCACGAATATCATCCAACGCTTGGTGCGAACTCTGTTTACTGATACCTTTTAATATTTCTGGTTTCCAACGTCTGGCTAATTCTTTAATCGTACTAACATCTAGATAACGGTAATGAAAATACTTCTCTAAATTTGGCATGTAATTAAATAGAAAACGGCGATCTTGACCAATGGTATTACCACAGATTGGTGAACAGTTTTCAGGCACCCATTGTTTTAAAAATTCAATGGTTTGTTGTTCTGCTTGTTGTTCGCAAATGGTACTTTGACGTACACGATCAATTAATCCGGATTTGCCATGCGTTCTTTGATTCCAATCATCCATAAGCGCAAGTTGTTCATCTGATTGATGGATAGCAATGACTGGGCCTTCAGCGAGGATATTTAAATTAGAATCAGTTACGATGGTAGCGATTTCGATAATCCGATCGCTATTTGGATCAAGACCTGTCATTTCAAGGTCAATCCAGATAAGATTATTACTGTTTATATTTGATTGTGTAGTCATAATTTGTGGTATTAATTTTCTTTTTAATGCCGAGTAGTGTAGCATAAGTACTAAATCGTTTGAGCAAAAAATTAGTTATTGTGGCAAAAAAACAACTTTCAAAAAATCAACAAAGGCGTATGGCCGCTAAACATCAAAAGCGTTTGGAAACAAAGCTAGATGAGAATCTGTCTAATTTCTCTGCGCCACAAGAAGGAGTGGTGATTAGTCGCTTTGGCAAATCTGCTGATGTTGAAGATAACGCAGGGATTATTTATCGCTGTAGTATTCGTCGTACTTTACCATCATTAGTGACCGGCGATAAAGTATTGTGGCGTGAAAGTTTAGAACCGAATACTAATGGTATTATAGAAGCCGTTCATCCTCGTCATTCCGAGTTAGTACGACCTGATTTTTATGATGGGGTTAAACCTGTTGCCGCTAATGTCGATCAAATTGTTATTATTTCAGCGGTGTTACCTGAATTATCATTTAATATCATCGATCGTTATTTAGTTGCATGTGAAGCGACTAAAATTACACCGATTATCGTATTGAATAAAATCGATTTGCTTGATGAACAAAAAAAACAAGAAATTGAGCAACAGTTTCTTATTTACAGCAAAATTGGTTATCAAGTTTTATATGTCTCTTGCCAATCACAGCAGGGTATTGCGCCTTTGCAGCAGGTATTAGATGGCAAAATATCTATTTTAGTTGGGCAATCAGGTGTTGGTAAATCGAGTATTATCAATTTGCTATTACCTCATGACCAAGCTACGCTAACTGGCGAAGTGTCTGAAATATCGGGGCTTGGCCAACATACCACAACTTCAACTCGACTTTACCATTTACCTAATGGCGGCGATATTATTGATTCACCGGGAATTCGGGAATTCGGTTTATGGCATTTAGAGCCAGAGCAAGTTATTGGTGGTTTTGTTGAGTTTGATGATTATTTAGGGGGGTGCCAATTTCGGGATTGTAATCATTTAGATACCCCAGGTTGTTTATTGCAAAAAGCGGTTAGCGAAGGAGCGATAGCGCCATCAAGATTAGCTAATTATCATCGAATTTTGCAATCAATGCGTGAGGTTAAAGCGAAAACCAATAAGAGTTATAAATAGCCATTAATGATTAGCTGATTTTTATTTTTTATATGTAGTACAGTATTGCTCACAAGCTGTGTTGTGAGCAATAAAATTAGTTATCACACCTTAGTGATTTTTTAATGCGAAACCAATAGCAATATAGGCAAAACCTTGGAAAACTAGATCGATACCTAAAAACATTCCTAAAACCCAAACGCTATCATATGGCCAGCCAGCTATTAGCATAAATCCTAAAATGATGTTAATAATCCCAGAAAAAACGACCCATCCCCAACGAGGTATGTTGCGGTTACTCATTGCAGCAAAAATTTGGGTAAATCCACTAATAGTCAGCAATAATGAAATCAGTAAAGTTAGTGCTGATGAGACGGCAATCGGTTGGAAAAAAGCCATACCACCAACAAAGATATATAAAATTCCCATGATTGCCCACAAAGCTGTTTGACCAAAACCTTTGATATTAAAAGCGTGTACAACTTGGATAATACCAGCAATAAACAGCAATGAACCAATAAAATAAACTGAAAAAACGGTAGCTATAAATTGATAACCCAATGCCAAGCAACCGAGAACAATTAAAATCACACCAATTACAATAAACCAATTTGCTTTATGTTTAACATCTTGAATAGTGTTTTCATTAGTTATCATATTAATTTCCTATTGTTAATGTAATGGATTAAACGAGCACTATCTTGCAAGGCTAATTTTACTTATATTCTTTTGGAAAAGGACAAGGTATATGGGTGGAGCAAAATACTCAGTGAAAATCAGAGAATCTATTTTCACTGAGTATAGTATTTAAGCAATATAATAAAACCAATTGAGCTATTAGATTTTATCTTTCAGTGCTTCATCTAAAGTTGAATAGAACATTAATTTGTTTGCAATAGGTACAATTCTTGCTCGCGCTAAGGTTTTTAATGGTTGAAATTGTAGTTCGCAAATAGATAGATCGACTTGCGGTGGTAATTCATCAATAAAATGGATCAGTGCATTTAAGCCACCAGCATCAAGAATAGGTACTGCATCCCACTGTAAAACGATATGCTGATAACCATTTATTTTTTGGTATAGCTCTAAGAATGTTCGTTCAGCCGCAGCGAAGAACAATGGACCATTAATACGTAGAACTAAGGTTTGTTCATTGCCATGATTCAATTCGACCAAGCGGGTCATACGAGCAATACGACGCATAAATAAGATTGAAGCTAATACAATGCCAAGTGTAATAGCAATAACCATATCGAATAATACCGTAAGTGACATGCAAATAAGCATGATGATAATGTCGTCTTTTGGTGCGCATTTAATAATGTAGATTACACGTTGAATAGCACTCATATTCCATGCAACAATCAACAATAATGCTGCCATTGCTGATAATGGGATAAATGATAAAAGCGGGGCAAAACAGATAAGAGCTAATAATACGATTAATGAATGCAATACTGCGGCAATTGGCGATGTTGCGCCTGCTTTAACATTTGCAGCAGAACGCGCAATGGCAGCGGTTGCTGAAATTCCACCAAAAAATGGTGCAACGATATTACCTAAGCCTTGCCCTATCAGTTCGCTATTGGAGTGATGTTTAGTATGCGTCATTTCATCTAACACGACTGCACATAGCAATGATTCAATTGCACATAACATTGCCATTGTTAGCGAAATAGGAATTAAAGCAGTTAATGTAGTCCAATCCCATGTAAAGTTGGCATGTTCCCATGGTAAAATAAATTCTGGTAAAACTGGTGGAATACCATGTCCAACAGTGTTATCGGCTAATGTATAAGTGAATCGTGAGCCAATTGTTTCTATTTCGTAGCCAAAATGATTGAATATCAACATGGTTAAAATGCCTGCAACTAATGATGGTAAATGGCCGGATATTTTTACCCGAAATTTGGGCCAAACAATTAGAATAATCAGTGTAACGAAACCAACAAGAGTATCTGCTATATTAATAGTTGGAAAAGTTTTAACCAGTTCAATAACTTTATTGATATAGCTTTCTGGCATATGCTCTAGCGTTAAGCCAAAGAAGTCTTTTATTTGCATGGTGGCAATGGTTATCGCAATACCGCAAGTAAAACCTAATACTACAGGTAGTGGAATGTATTCGATTAATCGCCCTAAACGAATCACACCCATTAGTATCAAAAAAACGCCGGAAAGTAGTGTGGCAATTAACAATCCGGATAAGCCAAATTGTGTAGAAACAGGATATAGAATTACCACAAATGCCGCAGTTGGCCCTGAAACGCTAAAACGTGAGCCACCAGTAAGGGCTATCACAAACCCGGCGATAATTGCAGTATAGAGGCCATGTTGAGGCGCAACACCACTCGCAATAGCTAAAGCCATAGCTAGCGGAATAGCAATAATACCAACGGTTATTCCGGCAATGAGATCTTTAAGAAAACGTGTTGTGTTGTAAGGAGTATTTATGCAGGCTGATATAAACGCACAGCTAATTTTAGTACCAGAAAGACCATATAATTTCATTATGTTTTAAATCAATTTAATGAGTTATAAAAAAGTAGCTAATAAGATAATCTTTTTTTTAAAAATTGAAAGAGTGTTATTAAAATAATTGCATGATTTTCAGTTAAATTATGTCATTAATAGTATAAAATGATCTAAAAAGTACTCATATTTTCCACTTATATAATTGATTATAGGTAGGAGTCATTATGTCTTTTATAAAACAATCTTTTTTTATCCAGTTTTTAACCGTAGCGATTATATTGCTGATATTTTCACCTTTGAGTTTGGCAAAAATGATGACATCTGGCTCAAAGACAGCGTATCAATATGTTAAACAACCTATTTCTGCACCAGATGGCTATCAAGCGTTTTATATTGATCATATCGGTCGCCATGGTTCACGTTATCTTAGTAAGTCTAAATATGAAGATATTGCTTATAGCGTATTAATTTTAGCTGAAAAAAATAATCAATTAACCGAAATGGGAAAATCATTATTTAAGCAAATTATTCATATTAACGCACTGAATAAAAATCATTATGGAGAGCTTACTGATCTTGGTCGAAAAGATATTAGTTTGATTAGTCAACGAATGTTAACCAACTATCCGACAGTTTTTAAAGGACAAAAAATCGAAGTAATATCATCAACCTCGCCGCGAGCGAAAGAAACGGCTGAAATTTTTGTTAAATCGTTTAAAACAAACTATCCTAATATCAACATTAATCAACAACCCGAAAATCAACAAACGTTATTACGTTTTTTTGAGTATTCTCCGGCATATAACGCTTATAAGAAGAGTAAAAGTATTAAAACCGCGTTAAAATCGTTAGAACGTGCAACTAAAACCGCGGATATGAGCCAAGATGTTGCTCGTTTGATATTCACTGCTGATTTTATTCATCAATTGAATAATGGTGTTGCTTTATCTGAAAAATCTTCAATTAAAACGGCAGATTTTGTTATTGCCATTTATCAACTTTATCAAGAATTATTATCGTTTTCGCCAGAAACGCTAGCTGGTTACCACCTTGATTTTAGTAATTATTTTACTCAAGATCAGCTAGTGTGGTTTAATACGGTAGTTACAGCTAAAAATTTTTTACAAATTGGTCCTGCTTTTAATGCAAAGGGGATTCAAGTTAAAATTGCTGCCCCATTATTGTTGGATATGTTAAAAACAGCTGATAAAGCAATAACGGATAAGAATGTCGATGCTAACTTACGCTTTGCGCATGCCGAAACCGTTTCGCCATTAGCGACATTGCTTGAACTTGAAGGTGCATACACTGCGGTTAATTCAGTGGAGGACTATCCTTCCGTTTGGCAAGCTGAAAAAATTATTCCTATGGGAGCCAATATTCAATGGATTTTTTACCAAAGTAATCAATCTAATCAATCTAATCAACCTATATTAATCAAAGTGATGTTAAATGAACGAGAAGTCCATCTCCCTTTGCAAACCAATAATTTTCCGTACTATCGATGGGATGAAGTTAAACAGTACTATAAAAATAAACTGCATAAGTTAGGTCTGACTGATGAGAGCGCCTCATTGGAATGGTTAAATAAGGTAAAATAAGTTATTAAACTTGTAGCCAAAAAGTCACTGGGCCATCATTAATTAGCGCTACCTGCATGTCAGCAGCGAATTGCCCTGTTTGTGTTTCAATATGCTGTTGACACTGTTTGACAAAAAACTGGTAAAGCTCATTAGCCATAGCAGGTGGTGCACCTTTTGTGAAACTTGGCCGCATACCTTTTTGAGTATCAGCGGCTAGTGTAAATTGTGAAACAACCAATAATTTGCCATTTATTTGCTGAATATTGAGGTTCATTTTGTCATTATCATCACTGAAAATACGATAACCAAGTACTTTTTCCCGCAAACGTATCGCTTTTTGTTCATTATCGCCTTGCTCAATACCAAGTAAAACAAGTAATCCCTGATCTATTTGACCAATAATTTGATTATCAACAGAAACTGATGCTTGTTTTACACGTTGAATTAGGGCAATCATAATTGATACTACTCCAGTTTAGGTGAGTACTTTAACAGTACTTTTCTTTGTTTATTAAAGTCAGTTAGGGTGGCTGCAAACTCAGCGCCAAATAGCACTATACACCACGAGCAATAGATCCAAACCAACATAATAGGAATTGAAGAAACTACGCCATAAATTAGTTGATAAGTTGGGAAAGAAGTAACATACAGCGCAAAAGCACGTTTACCAATTTCGAATAATATTGCGGCAACTAAAGCACCAATTGCCGCTTCTTTAAACGGTATTGATTCGGTAGGAATAATGCTATAAAGCAACCAGAATCCAACAACCGATATGATAAATGGTAAGGTACTTAGTAGTAAATCACCACTAGCTGCATTTGACAACCATTTTAGCGAGAATATATAAGAACTGATTGCAACACTCGATCCAGCTAAAATAGGACCTAATGTTAAAATTGTCCAATACATGGTTAAGTTATACATGAATGAACGTTTGCGTTTGGTTCGCCAAATACGGTTTAACGCATTATTAATTGAATTAATCAGTAGTAAAGATGTCACCATTAAGCCGATAATTCCGACAAAAGTCATTTTTTTGGTGTTGGCAATAAATTGTTCAAGGTAATTTTGAATGGTGTCACTCGCAGTAGGGACAAGATTACTATAAATGAGTTGTTTCAATGATTGACTAACTTCGTTAAACATAGGGAAGGCAGAGAGTAAAGAAAAAATAACGGTTGTTAGCGGGACTAATGCAAGTATAGTTGTATAAGCAAGTTCTGCCGATGATGTTGTTAAACGATCATGATTTATACGAGACCATAACATTATCAAAAAGGCCTGTATATGCTTAAGTATATTCATAATATACCTTATTTAATTAGAAATAATACAGTTATTAATCCCATTCGTTTTTAATGTGTTTAACGTCTTTTGCGCGTCGTCTTTATTTGTATATGGCCCAACTATGACTCGATATAATTGCTGACTTGAAGATATATTACCACTAATACCAGTCATTGCCAGTGATGCTTTTAATGTATCTGCATTAGTTTTATCTCTAAATGCGCCACACTGTAGTAACCATTTACGATTATCAGTATTTGCCGATGTAGTTGCTGTGGTTGGCTTATTATTCATAAAACTATCTAATATTTGTTGTCTTTCACTTGTTGCTACATTGGGATTACCACTATCGTTAGGTGTTTCTAACTCTTTAAGATAGGTCCAACGTTCTTGTGGTTTCTCTGGCAAAGTTGCTGTCGGTGATTCCGTTTTTTCTTTTGGTCGTTCAACTGGTTTTTCTGGAGAATTAGTTGAAATATAATATAAAATAGAAGAAAACAAAATAATAATGATGATCGCAAGGAATATCATTAAAGATTGGAATATTCGTGACTTGTTTTTTTTAGCTTTTCCTTTTGATTGGCTCTTTTTTCTTACATAATCACGCTGAACCACAATATGCTCTCTTTTTTTAATTCATATAAATTCAAATAATAGTATATAAATAAAAAAAGTGGCTTACACCACTTTTTTCAATTTTGTTTAATTCTATTGCCAACAGATTATAACATTAAGCTAATGCTTTAATCTGTTTAATTAAATTCGCTTTGTGACGTGCAGCTTTATTTTTGTGGATTAGGCCACGAGCCGCCTGACGGTCAACAATTGCTTGCATGTCTTTGAATGCTACTTCAGCTGTTTGTTTATCACCAGCTGCTACAGCTGCGTAAACTTTTTTAATATAAGTACGCATCATTGAACGGTTACTAGCATTATGTTTACGGCGTTTTTCGGACTGAACCGCACGCTTCTTAGCTGATTTGATATTAGCCAAAGTCAACTCCCAAGTTTAGATAAAAATACATATTAATAAGGCGGGGAAATATGCCTGATTTTCTTTCTATTGTCAATGCTGTTACATAAAAAAATTTGCTATCAAAATATAAATGAATAATTTAAAGTAAATGTTTACTATATAACCGATAATGATTGTAACCTAAAAAGAAATTTTATGTTAGAATAGCAAAAATTTTATTGTATATATATTTATAAAGAGGAAGTCTCATGTCTATCATTAGAATGCAAGATCTTGATCTAAAAGGAAAACGTTTATTTATTCGCTCAGATCTTAATGTGCCAGTCAAAAATGGTAAGGTTACTTCAGATGCGCGAATTAAAGCATCATTACCTACTATTGAAGAGGCCATCAAAAAAGGCGCTAAAGTAATGGTTACATCTCATATTGGCCGCCCTACTGAAGGTGAATATAACCCTGAGTTCTCTTTACAACCGGTGGTTGATTATTTAAAAGAACATGTTTCTTTCCCTGTTCGTCTAGTTAAAGATTATCTTAATGGTGTTGACGTTAAAGAAGGCGAACTTGTCGTTCTTGAAAACGTACGTTTTAATGTAGGTGAAGGTAAAGATGATGAAACTTTATCTAAAAAATATGCAGCACTTTGCGATATCTATGTAATGGATGCGTTTGGTACCGCTCATCGTGCTCAAGCTTCAACTCATGGTGCAGGTAAGTTTGCGCCAGTTGCTTGTGCTGGACCATTATTAGCAGCAGAACTTGATGCATTAGGTAAAGCACTTGATAATCCAGCCCGTCCGATGGTTGCAATTGTTGCAGGTTCTAAAGTATCAACTAAACTTACTGTCCTTGATTCACTTTCAAAAATCGCAGACCAAATTATTGTTGGTGGTGGCATCGCTAATACCTTCATCGCAGCTGAAGGTTATAATGTTGGTAAATCACTTTATGAAGCTGATTTAATTCCTGAAGCGAAAAAATTAATGGCTAACTGTGAAATTCCTGTTCCTACTGATGTTCGTGTAGCAACTGAATTTAGCGAAACAGCGACTGCAACTGAAAAATCAGTTAAAGATGTGAAAGAAAATGAACAAATTCTTGATTTAGGTGATAAGTCAGCAGAAGTGTTAGCTGAAATTATCAAAAACGCAAAAACCATTTTATGGAATGGTCCTGTTGGTGTGTTTGAGTTCCCTAATTTCCGTCGTGGTACTGAAATTGTCGCTAAAGCAATCGCTGATAGCCAAGGTTTCTCAATTGCAGGTGGTGGTGATACATTAGCGGCAATTGACTTATTTGGTATTGAAGATAAAATCTCTTATATTTCAACTGGTGGTGGTGCCTTCCTAGAGTTTGTTGAAGGTAAAAAACTACCTGCTGTTGCAATGCTAGAAGAGAGAGCAAAAGCATAATCTTTTTTGATATGAAGGATGAGTCAATTACTCATCCTTTAATTTTTATATAAATAAATCTATAGGTATTAAAATGGCTACAAAGATTTCTGATGTCGTGAAACCTGGTGTTGTAACCGGTGATGATGTTCAAAAAGTGTTTCAAGTTGCTCGTGAAAATAATTTTGCATTACCAGCTGTTAACTGTGTTGACACTAATACAATTAATGCAGTAATTGAAACTGCAGCTAAAGTTGGTTCTGCTGTTATTGTTCAATTCTCAAATGGCGGTGCACAATTTATTGCAGGTAAAGGGTTAAAATTAGATGGGCAAGAAGCTGCTGTTTTAGGTGCGGTTTCGGGCGCTAAACATGTTCACCTTATGGCTGAAAAATATGGCGTACCGGTTATTCTTCATACTGACCACTGTGCTAAAAAACTTCTTCCATGGGTCGATGGATTACTTGACGCTGGTGAAGCTCATTTTGCTAAAACAGGTAAACCTTTATTCTCTTCTCATATGATCGATCTTTCAGAAGAATCTTTAAAAGATAATATTGATATTTGTTGTCAATACCTTGCACGTATGTCGGCAATGAAAATGACATTAGAGCTAGAACTAGGTTGTACTGGTGGTGAAGAAGATGGTGTAGATAATAGCCATATGGATAGTTCTGCATTATATACACAACCAGAAGATGTTGCTTATGCTTATGAGCGTTTAAGCGAAATTAGCCCACGTTTTACTATTGCTGCATCATTCGGTAATGTTCACGGTGTTTACAAACCAGGTAACGTGAAATTAACGCCAAAAATTTTAGATAATTCTCAAAAATATGTATCTGAGAAATTCAATTTACCAGCTAAATCATTAAACTTCGTTTTCCATGGTGGTTCAGGTTCAACACAAGAAGAAATTGCTGAAGCAGTTAGCTATGGTGTTGTTAAAATGAATATTGATACTGATACTCAATGGGCAAACTGGGCTGGTGTTTTAGATTACTACAAAGCAAATGAAGCTTATCTTCAAGGTCAATTAGGTAATCCTGAAGGTGTTGATGCTCCAAATAAAAAATATTATGACCCACGCGTATGGTTACGTAAAGGTCAAGAGTCTTTAGTTGCTCGTTTAGAACTTGCCTTTAAAGAACTTAATGCGATCGACGTGCTTTAATATTTTCTTATTAAGCAAAAGCAGGGCTATCCCTGCTTTTACTTTATCCACTAATAAATAAGTCTTGCATTTTTGTATTAGCTGTAGGATAATTTCGCCCTCATTTAACTTAGGGGAGCTGTCTATTTATTAATAGTTATTATTAATAGAGGCGTTTGCACCCGAGAAAAGGAAACTAAAATGGCAAAAAAAGTACAAGCTTACATTAAGTTGCAAGTTGCAGCTGGTGCAGCAAATCCTAGTCCGCCAGTTGGTCCAGCACTTGGTCAACATGGTGTGAATATTATGGAATTCTGTAAAGCGTTTAACGCTAAAACAGAAAGCATGGAAAAAGGTTTACCTATTCCTGTTGTTATTACTGTATATTCTGATCGTTCATTCACTTTTGTAACTAAGACTCCTCCTGCTGCAGTATTATTAAAGAAAGCGGCTAAAATCAAGTCTGGTTCTGGTGAACCGAATAAGAAAAAAGTCGGTAAAGTAACTAGCGCTCAAATCCGCGAAATCGCTGAATTAAAAGCTGCTGATATGAATGGTGCAACCATTGAAACGATGATGAGTTCTATTGAAGGAACTGCACGTTCAATGGGCTTGGAAGTGGAGGGTTAATTCATGGCTAAATTATCTAAAAAAGCTAAACTTATCCGCGAAAAAGTAAACGCAACTAAACTATATGATATCAATGAAGCAATCGCTTTATTGAAAGAACTTGCCACAGCTAAATTTACTGAAAGCGTTGATGTTGCCGTTAATTTAGGTATCGATTCACGTAAATCAGATCAAAATGTACGTGGCGCTATCGTTCTTCCACATGGTACTGGACGTAGTGTTCGTGTTGCTGTATTTACTCAAGGTGCAAACGCTGATGCTGCTAAAGAAGCGGGTGCTGAATTAGTTGGTATGGATGATCTAGCAGATCAAATCAAAAAAGGCGAAATGGACTTTGATGTTGTTATCGCATCTCCAGACGCAATGCGTGTGGTCGGTCAACTCGGTCAAATTTTAGGACCTCGTGGCTTAATGCCAAACCCTAAAGTTGGTACTGTAACACCTAACGTTGCTGAAGCAGTTAAAAATGCTAAAGCAGGTCAAATTCGCTACCGTAATGATAAAAATGGTATTATCCATACTACTATCGGTAAAGCTGATTTTGATGCAGATAAACTTAAAGAGAATTTAGAAGCATTACTTGTTGCTTTAAAACGTGCAAAACCAGCCTCTTCAAAAGGCGTATTTGTGAAGAAAGTTAGCCTTTCTACTACAATGGGCGCTGGTGTTGCTATCGATCAAGCAACTTTAAATGCATCTGTTTAATTAACAATTAAACAAAGAATCGGTTGGTGTCTGGCCTTAACCAGACCCCGTCCAAGACCGTAGGTGTAATTGATATTTAATTACTTAATTTTCCTACGTAGACGGTGACAGAACCTGATAAGATATAATACAGGAATTCTGCTCATCGTGATTGTGCTAGCTACATTTGTAGTTAGTTAAAGTAATTCTAGGCTTTGCCTAGTTTAATCCAGGAGCAATACCAATGGCACTAAATCTTCAAAATAAACAAGAAATTGTTGCTGAAGTTAATGAAATCGCCAAAGGTGCGCTATCTGCAGTTGTTGCTGATTCTCGAGGCGTAACTGTAGAAAAAATGACTGCATTACGTAAATCTGCTCGTGAAGCTGGTGTTTATATGCGTGTTGTTCGTAACACCTTATTACGCCGTGTTGTTGAGGGAACTCAATACGAGTGCTTAAAAGATACGTTTGTTGGTCCAACTCTTATTGCGTTTTCAAATGAGCACCCAGGTGCTGCAGCGCGTATTTTTAAAGCGTTTGCAAAAGAAAATGATAATTTTGAGATTAAAGCCGCAGCCTTTGAAGGTGAGTTGATTACTGCAGCGAACATTGATCGCTTAGCAACATTACCTACTTATGAAGAAGCATTAGCTCGCTTGATGTCAACCATGAAAGAAGCCGCAGCTGGCAAATTGGTTCGTACTCTTGCAGCGGTTCGCGATCAAAAACAAGCTGCTTAATTGCGGTATGATTGTGAATTTTATTAATTAAAAAAATGTAAATTTGGGAAACTATATTATGTCTATCACTAAAGAACAAATTTTAGATGCAGTTGCTGAAATGTCTGTAATGGATGTTGTTGAACTTGTATCTATGATGGAAGAAAAATTTGGCGTTTCTGCAGCAGCCGCTGTAGCAGTTGCAGCAGTGGGTCCAGCTGAAGCAGCAGAAGAAAAATCTGAATTTGATGTAATCTTAAAAGATGTTGGTGCTAACAAAGTAGCTGTTATCAAAGCAGTTCGTGGTGCAACTGGTTTAGGCTTAAAAGAAGCTAAAGACCTTGTTGAATCAGCTCCAGCAACTGTTAAAGAAGGTGTTAGTAAAGCTGACGCAGACGAACTTAAAAAGGCACTTGAAGAATCTGGTGCAGTTGTCGAACTTAAGTAAGTTTATCGATAACAAGCTAACTGGCTGGGGGTTTTATACCTCCAGCCTTTTTGCGCTGTAATAAGTCAAAATTTTTTTGAAGATTATCAATAAAAGATAATAAAGAAATAATATATTTATTAAGCCTAATCAATTGATATTTATAGATATTTTCGATGAGGTGTCAGGCGTTATTATTTCGTAGTACCCTGATGAATATTTAATCATGCTAAAATAGCAGATAAGCAAGTTGAGGAACTAATGGTTTACTCTTATACCGAGAAAAAACGAATTCGTAAGAATTTTGGTAAGCGTCCACAAGTCTTGGATATACCGTATCTTCTTTCTATTCAACTTGATTCGTTCCAGAAGTTTATTGAGCAAGACCCAGAGGGTCAATATGGCTTAGAAGCCGCTTTTCGTTCAATATTTCCGATAAAAAGTTATAGTGGTAGCGCTGAGTTACAATACGTGAGCTTTAAAATGGGCGAACCTGTGTTTGATGTAAAAGAATGTCAAATTAGAGGGATCACTTACTCCGCACCATTGCGCGTTAAATTACGTTTAGTTATTTATGATAAAGATGCGCCAGAAGGAACAGTTAAAGATATTAAAGAGCAAGACGTCTACATGGGCGAAATTCCTTTGATGACTGACAATGGTACGTTTGTGATTAACGGTACAGAGCGTGTTATCGTTTCACAATTACACCGTAGTCCAGGTGTGTTCTTTGATAGTGATAAAGGTAAAACACACTCTTCTGGTAAAGTTTTATATAATGCTCGGATTATTCCTTATCGTGGCTCTTGGCTTGATTTCGAATTTGATCCAAAAGATAATCTTTTTGCTCGTATTGACCGTCGTCGTAAACTTCCTGCAACAATCATTTTGCGTGCGTTAGGTTATGAAACTGAAGAAATTTTAGATATGTTCTTCGAAAAAACGATTTTCGAAGTAGGCAAATCAAAATTAAAAATGGAGCTCCTGCCAGAGCGTTTACGTGGTGAAACAGCGCTATTTGATATTGAATCTAAAGGTAAAGTTTACGCAGAAAAAGGTCGTCGTATTACAGCTCGTCATATTCGTGAGCTTGAAAAAGATAAAGTCACTAAAATCGACGTTCCAGTTGAATACATTGTTAATAAAGTACTAGCGAAGAATTATATTGATGAAGAAACGGGTGAAGTAATTGCTTTTGCCAATACTCCAATCTCGTTAGAGCTATTGCTTGAATTAACCAATGCTGGCTATAAGAAAATCGAAACTTTATTCACTAATGATTTAGATCATGGTCCATTTATTTCTGAAACCTTAAATGTGGACTCTACTCGAGATCGATTAGGTGCATTAGTAGAAATTTATCGAATGATGCGTCCTGGTGAGCCGCCAACAAAAGAAGCAGCTGAAGCTTTATTTGATAACTTATTCTTCTCTGATGAGCGTTATGACTTATCAGCAGTAGGTCGTATGAAGTTTAACCGTTCTTTAGGACGTGACGATATTGAAGGCGAAAGTGTCTTAACTAAAACTGATATCGTTGATGTAATGAAGAAATTGATCGGCATTCGTAATGGTCACGGTGAAGTCGATGATATCGATCACTTAGGTAACCGTCGTATCCGTAGTGTTGGTGAAATGGCAGAAAACCAATTCCGTATTGGTTTAGTGCGTGTAGAGCGTGCGGTAAAAGAACGTTTATCATTAGGCGATCTAGATTCACTAATGCCACAAGATATGATTAATGCTAAACCAATTTCAGCGGCTATCCGCGAATTCTTTGGTTCAAGCCAATTATCTCAGTTTATGGATCAAAACAATCCATTATCTGAAATTACGCATAAACGTCGTATTTCTGCATTAGGTCCAGGTGGTTTAACCCGTGAACGAGCAGGCTTTGAAGTACGTGACGTACATCCTACCCATTATGGTCGTGTATGTCCGATTGAAACACCGGAAGGTCCGAACATCGGTTTGATTAACTCATTAGCGGTATATTCTCGTACTAATGAGTATGGATTCCTTGAGACGCCATATCGCCGAGTGGTTGATGGTGTGGTAACTGATGAAATTAACTATTTATCAGCAATTGACGAAAGTGAATTTGTTATTGCTCAGGCTAACTCAAATCTTGATGACGATGGTCGTTTTAAAGAAGATTTAGTGACTTGTCGTTTAAATGGCGAGTCTGGTTTATATAGCCCTGAACAAGTCCACTATATGGACGTATCAACTCAACAAATCGTATCGGTTGGTGCTTCATTAATTCCATTCTTAGAACATGATGATGCGAACCGTGCATTGATGGGTGCAAACATGCAACGTCAAGCGGTACCAACGTTAAAAGCAGAAAAACCATTTGTTGGTACTGGTATGGAACGTGCAGTAGCAGTTGACTCAGGTGTAACTGCAGTTGCTCGTCGTGGTGGTACAGTACAATATGTTGATGCTTCACGCATCGTAATTAATGTCAACGATGATGAAATGTATGCTGGTGAAACAGGGATTGATATTTATAATTTAACTAAATATACCCGTTCAAACCAAAATACTTGTATTAACCAAATTCCATGTGTGGAATTAGGTGAAAAAGTTGAGCGTGGTGATGTCCTTGCTGATGGTCCATCAACTGACTTAGGTGAGTTAGCTTTAGGTCAAAACATGCGTGTGGCATTCATGCCATGGAATGGTTATAACTTTGAGGATTCTATTTTAGTTTCTGAAAAAGTGGTACAAGATGACCGTTTCACTTCGATTCATATTCAAGAATTATCTTGTGTATCTCGTGATACTAAACTAGGTGCAGAAGAAATTACCGCAGATATTCCAAATGTGGGTGAAGCGGCTCTTTCTAAACTAGATGAATCAGGTATTGTTTATATTGGTGCTGAAGTTAAAGGTGGCGATATTCTGGTTGGTAAAGTAACACCAAAAGGTGAAACACAATTAACACCAGAAGAAAAATTACTACGCGCTATTTTTGGTGAAAAAGCGTCAGATGTTAAAGATACTTCACTTCGTGTACCAAATGGTGTTTCAGGTACAGTTATTGATGTTCAAGTCTTTACTCGTGATGGTGTACAGAAAGATAAACGTGCTCTTGAAATTGAAGAGATGCAACTTAAACAAGTTCGCAAAGACTTAACCGAAGAGCTTAAAATCCTTGAAGCCGCGTTATTTGCTCGTATCCGTGATGTATTAATTTCTGGTGGCATTAAAGCAGATAAATTAGATGCGTTACCACGTGAAAAATGGTTAACCATTGGTATTGCTAATGAGAGCAAACAAGCGCAATTAGAGCAATTAGCTGAACAACACGAAGAAATTAAAGCTGAGTTTAACAAAAAACTTGAAGCTAAACGCATGAAGATCACTCAAGGTGATGATTTACAACCTGGTGTTCTTAAAATTGTTAAAGTTTACTTAGCTGTTAAACGTCAAATTCAGCCTGGTGATAAGATGGCTGGTCGTCATGGTAACAAAGGGGTTATCTCTAAAATCAACCCAATTGAAGATATGCCATATGATGATAAAGGTCGCCCAGTAGATATCGTATTGAATCCTCTAGGTGTTCCTTCTCGTATGAATATCGGTCAGATTTTAGAAACTCACTTGGGTATGGCGGCGAAAGGTATTGGTCAGAAGATCGATGCAATGCTAAAAGAACAGCAAGAGTTAGCTAAATTACGTGATTTTATCCAAAAAGCTTATGACCTTGGTTTAGGTGCAGCGCAAAAAGTCAATGTTGCTGAATTTACCGATCAAGAAGTGATGACATTGGCGCAAAATTTACGTAATGGTATGCCACTTGCAACACCAGTATTTGATGGTGCAAAAGAGCAAGAAATTAAAGCATTACTTGAGCTTGGTGATTTACCAACTTCAGGTCAAATTACCTTGTTTGATGGCCGTACCGGTGAGCAATTTGAACGTCCAGTAACGGTAGGTTATATGTACATGCTTAAATTGAATCACTTAGTTGATGATAAGATGCATGCTCGTTCTACAGGCTCATATAGTCTGGTTACACAGCAACCGTTGGGTGGTAAAGCTCAATTTGGTGGTCAACGTTTCGGTGAGATGGAAGTGTGGGCACTTGAAGCATATGGTGCCGCTTATACTCTACAAGAAATGTTAACTGTTAAATCAGATGATGTGAACGGTCGTACTAAGATGTATAAAAATATTGTAGATGGTGATCATCGTATGGAACCTGCGATCCCTGAATCATTTAATGTATTGTTAAAAGAGATTCGTTCGTTAGGTATTAATATCGAGTTAGATGAAGAGTAATCTTAGCTAACTAATATGATTTCTATTTATGGGATAACTTATCAGTAATGATAAGTTATCTAATTGGTTTAACTCCATAGGAGTCAATTGTGAAAGACTTACTAAAGTTTCTAAAAGCACAAACAAAAACTGAAGATTTTGATGCTATCAAGATAGGCCTTGCCTCTCCTGATATGATTCGCTCATGGTCTTTTGGTGAAGTTAAAAAACCTGAAACAATTAACTATCGTACGTTTAAACCTGAACGCGATGGATTGTTTTGTGCGCGTATTTTCGGGCCAGTTAAAGATTATGAATGTTTGTGTGGAAAATATAAACGTTTAAAACACCGTGGTGTTATTTGTGAAAAATGTGGTGTAGAAGTCACACAAGCTAAAGTACGTCGCGAGCGTATGGGTCATATTGAACTTGCATCACCAACTGCACACATTTGGTTTTTAAAATCATTACCATCTCGTATTGGTTTATTACTCGATATGCCACTTCGTGATATTGAGCGTGTGCTTTATTTTGAATCATTTATGGTTCTTGATGGTGGTATGACAAATTTAGAACGTGGGCAAATCTTAACCGAAGAACAGTATTTAGATGCGTTAGAAGAGTTCGGTGATGAGTTTGATGCGCGTATGGGTGCAGAAGCTATTCAAGAATTATTACGTAATATTGATGTTCAAGCTGAATGTGAAGCATTACGTGATGAACTATCAACCACTAATTCTGAAACAAAACGTAAAAAGTTAACCAAAAGAATTAAGATCATTGAAGCATTTATTCAATCAGAAAATAAACCTGAATGGATGATCTTAAATGTGTTACCTGTGTTGCCACCTGATTTACGACCATTAGTACCACTTGATGGCGGTCGTTTTGCAACATCAGACTTAAATGATTTATATCGTCGTGTTATCAACCGTAATAATCGTTTAAAACGTTTATTAGATTTAGCTGCGCCAGATATTATTGTACGTAACGAAAAACGTATGTTACAAGAATCTGTAGACGCATTATTAGATAATGGTCGTCGTGGTCGTGCAATCACTGGTTCAAACAAACGTCCACTAAAATCACTTGCCGATATGATTAAAGGTAAGCAAGGTCGTTTCCGTCAAAACCTATTAGGTAAACGTGTAGACTATTCAGGCCGTTCAGTAATTACTGTAGGTCCATACTTACGTTTACATCAATGTGGTTTACCGAAAAAAATGGCGCTTGAGCTATTTAAACCATTTATTTACGGTAAATTAGAGCGTCGTGGTTATGCAACAACCATTAAAGCGGCGAAGAAGATGGTTGAACGTGAAGATGCCGTTGTTTGGGATATCTTAGATGAAGTTATCCGCGAACATCCGGTATTATTAAACCGTGCACCAACACTTCACAGACTAGGTATTCAGGCGTTTGAACCTATCTTAATTGAAGGTAAAGCGATCCAATTGCACCCATTAGTTTGTGCGGCATTCAATGCTGACTTCGATGGTGACCAAATGGCGGTTCACGTCCCATTAACGTTAGAAGCGCAATTAGAAGCACGTGCGTTAATGATGTCAACCAACAATATTCTTTCACCAGCAAGTGGTGAACCTATTATTGTTCCATCTCAGGACGTGGTATTAGGTCTTTACTATATGACTCGTGATAAAGTCAATGCTAAAGGTGAAGGCATGGTATTAACCGGCCCTAAAGAAGCAGAAAAACTGTATCGTTTAGGTCTAGTTGAATTACATGCTAAAGTTAAAGTACGTATAACTGAAAGCCATCGTAACAGTATTGGTGAATGGGAAGATACAACTTCTGTAATTGATACTACTGTTGGTCGTGCTATCTTATGGTTAATTATGCCTAAAGGTATGAGCTTCTCAGTTATCAATCAGCCGCTTGGTAAAAAAGCGATTTCACGAATTTTAAATATTTGTTATCGCCAATTAGGCATGAAAGAAACTGTTATTTTAGCTGACCAGGTTATGTATACCGGCTTTGCTTATGCAGCTCGTTCTGGTGTATCGGTTGGTATTGATGATATGGAAATTCCTGCTAAGAAATTACAAATTATCAATGAAGCTGAAATCGAAGTTGCAGAAATTCAAGAACAGTTCCAATCAGGTTTAGTAACTGCAGGTGAACGTTATAACAAAGTTATCGATATTTGGGCAGCAGCTAATGAGCGTGTTGCTAAAGCGATGATGGATAACCTATCAACTGAAAAAGTTATTAACCGTGAAGGTGAAGAAGAAGTTCAATCTTCATTTAATAGCATCTATATGATGGCCGACTCTGGTGCTCGTGGTTCTGCAGCTCAGATTCGTCAGTTAGCGGGTATGCGTGGTTTGATGGCAAAACCAGATGGTTCAATCATCGAAACACCAATTACCGCAAACTTCCGTGAAGGATTAAACGTACTTCAATACTTTATTTCGACCCACGGTGCGCGTAAAGGTCTTGCTGATACCGCATTGAAAACAGCGAACTCAGGTTACTTAACTCGTCGTTTAGTTGATGTGGCTCAAGATTTAGTTGTTATTGAAGATGACTGTGGCACGTTAGAAGGTGTGGTAATGACACCTGTGATTGAAGGTGGTGATGTTAAAGAACCATTACGTGAACGTGTATTAGGTCGTGTAACAGCTGAAGACGTATTAAAACCAGGTAGTGCGGATATTTTAATCCCTCGCAATACATTACTTGATGAAAATTATTGTGATCTACTTGAAGAAGAATCTGTAGATAGTGTTAAAGTTCGTTCAGTAGTTTCGTGTGATACTGATTTTGGTGTTTGTGCGAAATGTTATGGACGTGACTTAGCTCGTGGTCACTTAGTGAACAAAGGTGAAGCAATCGGTGTTATCGCTGCTCAATCAATCGGTGAGCCAGGTACACAGTTAACCATGCGTACGTTCCATATCGGTGGTGCGGCATCACGAGCAGCAGCAGAATCTAGTGTTCAAGTTAAAAACAAAGGTAGTATTAAACTAACTAATGCTAAATTTGTGACTAACCCAGATCAGAAACTAGTTATTACTTCACGTAATGCTGAATTAACTATTATTGATGAATTAGGTCGAATGAAAGAAACGTATAAAGTTCCTTATGGTTCGATTTTAACTAAAGGTAATGGTGCAGCGGTTGATGCTGGTGAAACGATAGCAAACTGGGATCCACATACAATGCCAGTTATTTCGGAAGCGAAAGGTTTTGTTCGTTTTGTTGATATGATCGATGGTCAAACTATTACTCGTCAAACTGATGAGTTAACAGGTTTATCCTCTATCGTGATCTTAGATGTAGCAGAACGTACTGGTGTTGGTAAAGATCTACGTCCAGCAATTAAAATTGTTGATGCTAAAGGTAATGATATTTTTGTGGCAGGTACAGAAATGCTTGCGCAGTACTTCTTACCTGGTAAAGCATTAGTACAATTAGAAGATGGTGCGGAAATTAATGTTGGTGATACACTTGCACGGATTCCACAAGCATCTGTAGGTACTAAAGATATCACCGGTGGTTTACCTCGAGTAGCTGATTTATTTGAAGCACGTAAACCTAAAGAGCCGGCAATTCTTGCTGAAATTGATGGTATTATCTCATTCGGTAAAGAAACTAAAGGTAAACGTCGCTTAATCATTACGCCACTAGATGGTAGTGAACCATATGAAGAGATGATTCCAAAATGGCGTCAACTTAACGTATTCGAAGGCGAACAAGTTGGCCGTGGTGATGTGATTTCTGATGGTCCTGAATCAGCACATGATATTTTACGTCTGCGAGGGGTTAATGCAGTAACTCGTTACATTGTGAATGAAGTTCAAGAAGTTTATCGTTTACAAGGTGTAAAAATTAACGATAAACATATTGAAGTTATTGTTCGTCAAATGTTACGTAAAGCAACTGTTATTCATCCTGGTGGTTCTCGTTTACTTGATGGTGAACAACTTGAAGTTTCACGCTTGAAGATTATTAATCGTGAGCTTGAAGCACAAGGTAAAGAACCAATTGTTTACTTGCATGATTTACTTGGTATTACTAAAGCATCACTTACTACTGAGTCATTTATTTCTGCGGCATCGTTCCAAGAAACGACTCGCGTATTAACTGAAGCAGCAGTTGCAGGTAAAAATGATGAACTTCGTGGCCTGAAAGAAAACGTTATTGTTGGTCGCTTAATTCCAGCTGGTACTGGTTATGCATATCATAAAGAGCGTTTGCGTAAACGCGCAATGCCATCTGATGATGCAATTCAACCAACAACTGTTTCAGCTGAGGAAGCTACAGCTAACTTAGCGGAATTATTGAATTCAGCAGAAGAAAATCAATAGATTTTAGATAAATCGACTAAAGTAGCACGTGTTATCACGTGCTATTTTTTTGTCGAGTGTATGGTATATGAAAGGAATATTATATGTATATTGTCATGAATCGGTTTAAAATTAAGTTAGGTAGTGAAGACACTTTTATTGAAATATGGCGTAATCGTGATAGCCATTTAAAAGAGATGAAAGGTTTTAGTCGTTTTTATTTCCTTAAAGGTAAAACTTATGAAGATTACACATTGTTTTCATCATATGCTGAATGGGAATCAAAACAAGATTTTGAAAATTGGGTTAATTCTGCTCATTTCAAACATACTCACCGTAATACCGATAGCCGCCCAAATAACGCAGATATCTATTTTGAACCTGCTCAACTTGAATGTTTTGAAGTTATTATCTAAGTAATTTTTAAACTAAAAAATCAAATTTTAAAATAAACATTGTGAGCAATACCAATAAAAAATTACCGATGATAATTCTTCGCAAATTGCATAAAAAAAGATATAATCAAATAAAGTTACATGGGCATTATTAAAGAACTCGATCAGTCCATGTAAATTAAATCTACTATCTTAAAGTCTCTTCTTTGTATTTTATAGTTCATAATTATTTTTATAAAAAGTTGTAAAAATATATTCCTTAATTAAGCATTATAAGTTTGTTTAGTAACAAAATTTTTAGGCTACTGGTTAGTATTTTCTAATTATCATTGCTTTTTTAAGCTATTTGAAAGTTTAACTATTTACAGGGGCTCGTCATGAAATCCAAATTACTATTGCTTATTCTTATTTTAATTATTGTTGGTGGATTTTTCTTTTTTAAAGACTATAACAGTATTCAAACTCAAGACGAAAAAGTAGCGGCTTCTTGGTCAGAAGTTGTTAATCAGTATAAACGTCGAGCAGATTTAGTTCCGAATCTAGTCAATACAGTAAAAGGATATGCAACTCATGAAAAAGACGTTTTTACTCAGGTAACAGATGCAAGAGCGAAAGTGGGTTCTATCCAAATTAATGCAGATCAACTTAGTGATCCCGCTTTATTCTCAAAATTTCAACAAGCTCAATCAGAATTAAGTTCCGCTTTAAGTCGCTTAATTGCTGTTAGTGAAAATTACCCAGAACTTAAAGCAAATACACTATATCAAGATTTAATGAGCCAACTTGAAGGTACTGAAAATCGGATAACGGTTGCTAGAGGTCGATATATAGAAACAGTACAATCATTTAATACTTATATTCGTCAATTACCAACTAAATGGATTGCAAATATTATAGGGGTACAACCAAAACAACAATTTACTGTTGAAAACGAACAACAAATTTCTAATCCACCAGCAGTCAATTTTGGACAATAAGCATAATGAAAAAATATTATCTGCTCTTTTGTTTACTGTTTTTTAGTGCGGTAAGTTATGCATTAACTGAGATTCCTACATTTGATCGCCGTGTTATTGATACATCAGATACTTTAGAACCATCACAAATAGATGATTTGGAATCAAGCTTGATTGCTTTTGAAAAGACGCGAACTGATGGTGCACAGATCGCGGTATTAATGATCTCCAAACTCGATAATGAAACGGTTGAACAGTATGCTGATCGGGTGTTTATACAGTGGAAAATAGGTAAAAAAGAGCAAGATAATGGCATTTTATTATTAATTGTTAAAGATGATAAGTTGATGCGAATTGAAGTTGGTTATGGTTTTGAAGGCATCATTACCGACTTAATTGCTAGTCATATCATTCGTGAACAATTAGCGCCACAATTTAGACAAAATAACTATTATCAAGGTATACATGATGCGCTTTCAGTTTTAATTAATAAGTTGAATGATCCTCAGCAGGTACCGGCGACTAATAGTGATCCAGATCTCAAAACGGTACTTGCTGGTGATTTTGGTGCCAATTTATTTAATTATGGATTAGCATCCTTTTTTATTTGTTTCACTATTGCCAGCTTATTTTCGATTACTTCCACTAAACGAAGTGCTAGCCGAAGTTTAGGTACTGGTTTACTAAATGGTATATCAGTTGGTGGTTTTACTTTGTTCAATGGTTATTCATTACATATTGTCCTACCTCTAATATTTTTAGCATTTGTTGCCAGTGCGATTTTAAGTGGAATTTTAACTATGAGTGGTGGTAGCGGACGTGGTGGTCGAGGAGGCGGTTTCGGTGGGGGTAATGGTGGTGGTTTTGGCGGAGGTTCATTCGGCGGATTTGGTGGTGGCGGCGGTGGACGTAGTGGCGGCGGCGGGGCTTCTGGTAACTGGTGATTTTTAAGATAATAAAGTAATACAAGGAACTAGTTATAGGTCTTTTAACCAATATTACTTAATACGTTTAAGGTTTACATCAAAAAAACAATCATCTTTTGATAAAAAAGTTGAGGAACGGGGTTTTTTTATATTAATTTACGTTTTTATTGATTAAATTTAAAAGTAATCTACTGAATTACTAACCATATATAACAAAACAATGCTTGTTAGTAACAGCATTAATCTATTATGACAATAAATTTCCTTTTGCAATAGGAAAAAGTCTCTCTCCACATTGATAGTTATTTCATTTAGGCTAAGTCTTCTTATAAATAAACAAGAGAATTAGAATGACTATGCCACAAATGGAATTCCGCATGATCGAAGATGATTTAGATACCGAAGTTGTAACTGAGCAAACGATAAAAATCATTAATCGTTGGTTAGCTGATCATCAAATAATCCAAAATGATGTACAAAAAGCGATGTTGTTATCACATGTCAAAGCGATGGTAGAAAGGGCAAAAACTTTACAAAAACTCCCCGACGTCGATCCCACCTTATTTGATCAACTATCAGAAAAAGCTTTAGTACTTGCACGTAACACGGTAAAACTATTCAATAATCTTCCAATAGAAGAGGCTTATTTATTAGCCGTGCATTATGAAGTGGCAATGGCAAATTAAACAAATTATTAGATATAAAAAACAATAATTAACAGGAGAACAATTATGGCTGAAGTGCTCATTGTAATCGGCGATAGAATGGGAAAAGGACAAAAAATTGCAGAGGGAATTAATTCTATTGACGGATGTCGTGCAATTGTCATTTCTGGTATGGCCGCAGATATGAAATTAGGCGATGTAATGAACCAAGAAAATGCAGATTTGGGACTTTCGTTTTGTGGAAGTGGTGGGGCTGGTGCAATAACTGCTCAAAATAAGTATGGTTACTCTCAGCGACATGGTATGCGTTCAATTGAAGAAGGCGAAACAGCTATTAATGACGGTTGTAAAGTACTTGGTTTTGGTTTTATGGATACGGTGGAACTTGGTCAACGTATAGCTCAAGCATTTTTAAAAAAATATCCACGTTTTTAAATTAGGTTCGAAACATGAGAAAAATTGAGCAGGTACAAGTAAGAGTAACCGGGCAAGGAGATTCAAAGCAGCGAGCACTCGCTATAGCACTAAATCAGGTGCAAAAGCAAATGCTTAAAAATACTAATAATGTCATGCTACGAATTGAACCGCTTGATGTTAGTGTTGTTTCTGCTACGGAAAAGATAACTACTGAACGTTTTTTATTTATCTTTCTACCAAGAAAAAAGACATTTTATGATATCACACTTGATGTATCAGTAAATGTTACGTTTCTCGATCTGAACGATATTAAATTTATCTCTAAATAACGTAAAAGGAAAGTCATGGAAATTCTAATTATAGCATTGAAGTCTATTGTGATTGGTGGACTGTGTGGATTTGGAGTAGGCGCTGGCGCAGCTCGTATGTTTCATGCCCCAACTTACCAAGGTATGGGAGCATTTCGTACCCTAGGTGAACTTAATTCTTGTGAAGGCGATCCTGCTGCACATTTTTCATTTGGTTTAGGATTCTTTTTTAATGCTTGGGCTTCATCAGTGGCTGCCGGTTCATTTACCCAAGATGTTGATCATCGCATCATTCCAAACTGGGGTGCTGCACTATTGATGATAAAAAACCGAAATTTGACAGAAACGTTACATGATCCTAAAAAAATGGCCTTTGCTTGTGCATTTATTGGGGTGATTGTCGTGTTGTTCCTAAATACAACAACATCAGTTATTCCCGATTCTTTAAAAATTACCGCAACTAAAGTTCTAGTTCCAGCAGCAAATTTACTTGTGGCAACCGTGATGCCAGTTATTTTCTGGTTAGCAGCTTTAGATGCAGGTAGAAGAAGTGGTTTTTGGGGCACACTGTTTGGTGGGCTTGCGCAATTAATTATGGGTAATGCAGTACCTGGTTTGGTATTAGGTATTTTGATTGGTAAAGGGGTGGATGATAGTGGTTGGAATCGAGTGATGAAAATCATGTTAGTTGCGGTGATTGTTTTATTTGTCATGAGCGGATATTTCCGTGGATTTGATATGAAAATGATTAATTCATTTCGAGATGGTTTGTCTTATTGGTTTAAATAATATAGGGAACAACACATTATGAATACTCAAACAACCATTAATAAAAGTTTTTGGTATGCCGATTGGTCATTCCCTATTCTTTGTGGCTTACTCTCTGCTGGTATTTTCGCTGGAACACATACTTTTTATGTATATGGAATTGGTGCTTTTAATGAAATAGCCTTTGTTGCCATGCTTAAGTCAGGCATGACGACAGGTGATTATGGCGCAGTAGCAGCTTTTGGTGCTAGCTTTTTATTTGCACGTGTCATTGAAGGATCATTAGTTGGAATACTTGATATTGGTGGTGCGTTACAAACAGGTATTGGTTTAGGCGTGCCAGCGTTGTTATTAGCTGGTGGCTATACATTGCCAATTGAAAACTTTTTTGTGGCGTTATTAACTGGTTTATTACTCGGTATGATAATCGGTTTACTTATTATCCTTATCCGTAAATTTACCGTTAATAGTGGTGGAGGTTCAACCTTTGGCGCTGATGTCATGATGGGGGCGGGAAATGCATCAGGTCGATTTCTTGGTCCAATGATTATTTTATCAGCTATGGTTGCATCTATTCCTATTGGTATAGGGTCCTTGCTTGGTGCACTATTATTTTATGTATGGAAAAAACCTATTACTGGTGGTGCAATCCTAGGTGCCATGATTTTTGGTGGTATCTTCCCAATTATATAATGTTATGTCCCCTCTATCATGACTATGGTCGAGGGGTTGGATTAAATTATGTATGATTTAATTATAAAAAATGCCAAACTCATCGATAATTCAATAACTGATATTGCCATTCAACATGGCAAAATTGTGGAAATTGGCAAAAATATAATCGCAACGTCAAATCAAGTGTTGGATCTAAAAAAACAGCACTATATAAGTGCCGGATGGATAGATTCCCATACTCATTGCTTTGCTCGTTCACCAATTTACCATGATGAACCCGATCTCATTGGTGTTGAGTCTGGCGTGACGGCAGTGGTTGATGCTGGTAGTGTTGGTGCACTTGATATTGACGAGTTTTATGATTTAGCGATGCAGGCTAAAACTCATGTTTATTCCTTCCTAAATATCTCAAAAATAGGCTTAGTAAGGCAAAGTGAGCTTGCTGATATGCAAGATGTTGATGTGCCGTTATTTGACCAAACTTTAGCTAAATATCCTAATTTTATTATTGGAATAAAAGTTAGGATGAGTCGTAGCGTTGTTGGTGAAAATGGCATTTTACCGTTAATCAAAGCGAAAGAGATGCAGAAAAAGACTGGATTGCCACTAATGATTCATGTAGGAAATAATCCGCCTGAACTTGATGAAATTGCAGATTTGTTAACTAAAGGCGATATTATTACTCACTGTTTTAATGGTAAGCCAAACCAAATATTTGATAAGCAAAATAATCTGCGTGATTCAATTAAACGCGCCATTGAACGTGGGGTGATTTTAGATATTGGTCATGGTGGTGAAAGTTTCAGTTTTGCGGTAGCTGAGCGAGCAAAATGTTTAGATGTTTATCCAAACACAATCAGTTCTGATATCTATTCTAAAAATCGTTTGCAAGGCCCTGTATTTAGCTTAGCAAATGTGATGAATAAATTTATCTCTCTAGGTTATAGCAAAACTAGAATTATTGATAGTGTCACTAAAAATGCGGCCCAAATTTTGCATTTAAACAATAAAGGGGAAATAGCTATTGGCTATGATGCCGATTTGACTATTTTTGATATAAAACAGCAAACCGTCTCTTTAACTGATTCAGAAGGTGAGCAGAGGGAATGCCATGAACAGTTTGTTCCTTTAGCCGCTATCGCAACAAATACAACCAAAAAAGTTACACACATTGAAATAACACAAGAAGGTAGTAAAAATGAGATCAGAATCTCAAACTGAAAAAGAAATATATAGTAAATACCACTTGAAAAAAGTGATTAACGCTTCGGGGCGAATGACTATTTTAGGTGTTTCAACACCTAGAGCAGAAGTGGTTGATACTGTATCCCATGGATTAAATGAATATTTTGAAATAAAAGATTTAGTTGATAAAACTGGTCAATACATTGCTAAATTACTTAATGTCGAAAATGCTGTGGTCGTATCATGTGCCTCGGCTGGCATTGCCCAAGCTGTCGCTGGCTTAATCGTTAAAGATGATCGTGATTTATTATTTAATTTACATCATTCTGATAAATGGATAGCTAGGGAAATTATTGTGCCAAAAGGACATAACGTAAATTTTGGTGCTCCTATTAGTACGATGGTTGCTTTAGGTGGTGGAATTGTGGTTGAAGCAGGTTATGCAAATGAGTGTAAACCAGAGCATATTGAATCATTAATTAATTCTGATACCGCGGCTATTTTATATGTTAAATCACATCATTGTGTACAAAAAAGTATGCTATCAGTTGCGCAAGCTGTAACAGTGGCCAAGAAATATAATATTCCATTAATTGTTGATGCTGCAGCAGAAGAGGATTTACAAACCTATTATCAACAAGGTGCTGATTTAGTTATTTATAGTGGTGCAAAAGCAATTGAAGGACCAACTAGTGGCTTAGTTATTGGCCGTCATCAAGCCATTGAGTGGCTTAAACTTCAGTCTCAAGGCATTGGACGACCAATGAAGGTTGGTAAAGAGGGTATTTTAGGCTTAACCAAGGCAATTGAGTTATATATTAATGATCCAAAACAAGAAACTGGACAAGAGATGGTTGCCAAAATGACACCATTTATCGAAAAGTTAAATTCTATTAATGGTATATCGGCAAAAGTTGTCTGGGATGGTGCTGGACGAGATATTGCACGCGCAGAAATATCATTTGATGTAAAGGTAATTGGTAAAACTGCTGTTGAAATGATAGATCTAATGAAGCAAGGCGAGATTGCAGTCTATTTTCGGGAATATAAAGCCAATGAAGGTAAAGTAGACGCAGATGTTCGTAGTGTAACGGCTGAACAGCTTGATATTGTTTATAACAAAATTATAAAAATTATCCAAGGAGTAAAATAATGCAATTGACACCAAATTATTTTAACGATCGTGTTTGTTTAAACGTATTAGCCAATTCAATTGATAATGCTAGTGCTATTTATGAAGCTGCACAAAGCTATGTTGTTGTGGGTGTGTTATCTAAAAATTATCCAGATAATCAACAAGCAATAGAAGATATGAAAAAATATGCGTTAGCCATTGACAATGCGATTTCAGTTGGTCTTGGTGCGGGTGATCCTAACCAATCTACTATGGTGTCAGAAATATCTGCAGTTCTACAACCTCAACATATTAATCAAGTTTTTACAGGGGTGGCAACAAGTCGTGCTTTATTAGGACAAAAAGAGACGGTAATCAATGGTCTTGTATCACCAACCGGGAAAGTAGGATTAGTTAATATAGCTACAGGGCCACTAAGCTCAAAATCACCTGCTGCTATCGTACCGATTGAAACTGCTATTGCTTTATTAAAAGATATGGGGGGAAGCTCAATTAAATATTTCCCTATGGGCGGTTTAAAACATATAGATGAATATGAGTATGTGGCTAAATGCTGTGCTGAACATGATTTTTACCTAGAGCCGACTGGAGGAATAGATTTAGACAATTATGAAGCTATTTTAAAAATTGCCTTAAATGCAGGAGTGAAAAAAGTTATTCCACATATTTACACCTCAATTATAGATAGAGCAACGGGTAAGACTAAGACTGAAGATGTTAGACAACTTTTAGCGATTACGCAAAAATTAGCAGGATGAGTAATGGCATCTAAATTGCTGTTCCCATATCAACGACTAACTTATATTTTTGATACGATAAAAAACGAATTGCTACCTCAAAAAGAGTTAGCAAATCGTTTTTCGGTATCGATAAGAACAATTCGTTCGGATATTTCTACTTTGAATGATGTGTTACAAGTCTATGGCGCGCGAGTTAATTATATTAAAAACGTTGGTTATCATCTTGTTATAACTGATCCGAACCTTTATGAAACAATACCTATTGTTCAGGAAATAGAACGGGTTCCTCGCACTAATAAAGAACGTATTTCCGCTTTACTTATTGCATTTTTAACTCAATCAAAATCGGTAAAACTGGATGATATTGCTGGTGAATGGTTTTTGAGTCGTAATACATTACAAAATGATGTTATTGA
Source organism: Gilliamella sp. LMG 34361 (assembly GCF_984569075.1). NCBI lineage: Bacteria > Pseudomonadati > Pseudomonadota > Gammaproteobacteria > Orbales > Orbaceae > Gilliamella > Gilliamella sp. LMG 34361. The sequence goes on from NZ_OZ474903.1 coordinate 664,451, forward strand.
AGTTAAGCAGTATTTAGACAAATACCATTTATCACTCGATAGACGTCCTTATTCAGGTATGCGATTAGTCGGTGAAGAATCAGCTATTCGAGCTTGTTTAACTGACATTTTATGGCAACACTATATAACAGGGGATACGATTAACGTTAATCGGTTAATACAAGTAATATTATCTGATATTGATTTAGATTATCTTCAAAATGTATTGCAAGACCAGTTTGAACGTTTTGAATTAAAACTAACTTCGGAAGGACAAGGATATTTGCTTTATTGTTGTGCCGTCTCGATAACCAGAATTACACAAGGTCATGAATTAGTAGAATATAAAGTGGATCATATTGATTCGACAGTTATAAGTGCTGCGCGTGAAGTTTCTGAGAGTTTCTCCTATTTTTTAGGTAGCACTCTTTCCGATGCTGAATTTAACTATTTATGCGTGCAGATTATGTCACGCACGATTATGGAATCGCCTAATCAAGCTAAAAGCATAGAGTTATTTGAACATATTTTATCTTATATTAATGATTCTTATCACTATAATTTGAAACAAGATATGAAACTACGCCAAGATATGCTAATTCATATCTCATCGATGCTATCTCGTATAAAATATCAAATTCATACTTCCAATCCACTATTACGTGAAATTAAACAATATTATCCTTTTGCCTATGATATTACTTTATCGGCATTAGCAAATATTCATAAGTTTACTGATGTGAAAATGACTGAAGATGAAATCAGCTATTTAGCAATTCATATAGGAGTTGCATTAGAACGTAACTATAGCGCAGGATATGAAAGATTAGTGGAAATCTTGCTGGTTAGTGAATTAGGTAATGCAACATTGCGTATGATTGAATCAAAAATTAAACGCGTCTTTCCTCATATTTTAATTAATCGAACGCTTTCTTATCGAGAGTATGACCAGTTAACGCATATTGAGGAAGATTTTGTGGTATCTACCGTTCGTTTAACTGAAAAAGATAAGCAAATTGTGAAAATAGCACCATTCCCCACGCCTTATCAACTTGAACAATTAGGTCGATTATCTATGGTCGATCGCACTATGCCATATATTATTGAGCGTTTTTTTAATGAAAAATTTTTCCTCATTATTGACAATCCGATGACGCAAAATGAACTGTTCCAGATAGTTTGCCAGCGTCTTGAAGAATCCGGATATGTAGGGCAGGACTTTTATCCATCGGTAGTAGAGAGAGAAAGTATTGTTTCAACCTTAATCGGTGAAAATATTGCCATTCCTCATTCAGTTGGGTTGTTGGCCAAAAAGACAGTAGTTACCACTATTTTGGCTCCTCAAGGTATTGAATGGAATAAAAATGAAATTGCATATGTTATTTTCTTATTAGCAATTAGCAAAGATGAATATGAAGATGCGATGCGAATTTATAACTTAGTAGTCAATTTTGTTAAAGAGAGATCAACTAAGCGGTTGTTAAATAGTCGTAATTTCGATGATTTTCAAGCTATTGTAAAAGATAGTTTTGGGCGTTTATCGTAATAAACTCGATTTAATTTGCAATTAAGAAAGGGATTCAACTAAGCGAGTAACACAAGTTATTTAGCGATTAAATAAATAACAATTTTGAGCGCTAAAAAACCCTGTTCCTCAAAATTTTTTGTTAAGAAATAAGTAAAATAATAATTATAAATATTTAAGAAATAATCAACAATTAAAACAAATTATCATGTGCTTGCCCATTGACGAAATGGTGATTTAAAGGTATTATGCGCGCCTTATGGCTTTGTGTGGTTTTTAGCTGCACTTAATAATTTTTAAGGTAGGCATGCATATCTTATGCAAAATAAATTACCATTAACAATTGACCCAATCAAAGCAGCACAAAAAAGACTTGATTATGTTGGATATTATCCAGCTCAAAGTGCAACAAGGATTGAAAGTCCAAAAAGTGATATCGAATGTCATTTGTCTTTTGATTTTGATGAGCAAAGACTTTGCGTTATCACCATTGATGCAAAAATGACGCTAGAACAAATTTGCCAGCGTTGTTTTAAACCTTTTATCACTGAAGTTCATGTGATGAATAAATTTAGTCCTGTTAAGAGCGATGCTCAAGCAGAGACATTACCGGAACATTATGAGCCCGTTTTGGTTAACGAGTTTGGTGAAGTAGATATATTAGCGTTAATTGAAGACGAAATTATTCTCTCATTACCAATTGCGCCGGTGCATGATAGTAAACACTGCGAAGTGTCAGAGGCAGATATGGTATTTGGTGAAATTCCAACGGAAAATGAAAAACCAAATCCATTTGCAATTTTAGTTAGTTTAAAGAATAAGGGGTAAATCCATGGCTGTTCAACAGAATCGTAAAACTCGTGCAAAACGTGGTATGCGTCGTTCTCATGATGCATTAACTGTTGCGAATATCTCAGTTGATGAATCAGGTAAAACACATTTACGTCATCACGTAACCGCTGATGGTTATTATCGCGGTCGTAAAGTGATTTCTAAATAATTACCTAGTAATTAGAAATCTTCAGGTGACATTTTGGATAATCTAACCATTGCGTTAGATGCTATGAGCGGGGACTTCGGTCCTCGTATTGTTGTTCCTGCTGCAATTCAAGCATTACACCATTATCCAAACCTCTCTATCTTCCTTATCGGTGATTTAAAGGAAGTCAATACCTTTTTGTCTAAAGAAAATGCAAAGCTGGTTAGCCAATATCAAGAAAGTGGTCGTTTGATGATAACTGAATCTACTTCCATTATTACTAATGATATGAAGCCATCATATGCAATCAGGCATAGTCAAGGTTCCTCAATGAGGATTGCATTGGAGTTAGTTAAAAGTAATGAGGCTCAGGCTTGTGTCAGTGCTGGTAATACTGGTGCGCTGATGGGGTTATCTAAGTTGTTGTTGCATTCTTTAACAGGCATTGATCGACCAGCTTTAGTCGCCACCATTCCTGCGTTAAACAATCAAAATACTGTTGTGCTTGATTTAGGGGCGAATGCTGAATGTGATAGCGATATGCTGGTTCAATTTGCCATAATGGGGCAAATTCTAGCAAAGTCAGTCCTTCAGGTTAAAAATCCGCGCGTTGCTTTACTTAATATTGGTGAAGAAGATATTAAGGGATTAGATAGAATTCGTGCTGCGGCGTCTGTTTTAAAAGCTAATGATCAAATTAATTATATCGGTTATTTAGAGGGTAATGAACTGTTAACCGGTAAAACTGATGTGCTTATTTGTGATGGTTTTGTTGGTAATGTGACGCTGAAAACAGTAGAAGGATTAATCAAAATTTTTATGTCATCATTCAAAATGCTGTTGGGGCACAATTCGTTAATTATGAAATTTTTAAGTCAGTGGCTGCAACGAAAAATAGTAAAAAATTTTGGTTATTTAGATCCTGGACGATATAATGGTGCCTGTTTACTTGGACTTCAAAGTATTGTGATTAAAAGTCACGGTAGTGCCAATCAAAAATCATTTTATGCAGCAATTGAGCAAGCTATTTTAGCTATCGAAACAAATATACCTGAGAAGATTGCCAGCAGTCTTTCTTCCGCACTACCTAAGAGCGAATAATTCGATGTATACAAAGATATTAGGAACAGGAAGTTATCTTCCAAAACAAATAAGAACCAATGCCGATCTTGAAAAAATGGTTGATACTAGTGATGAATGGATAACAACTCGTACTGGTATTAAAGAAAGACGTATAGCCGCACCTGATGAAACAGTAACAAGTATGGCTTATGAAGCGGCTATTAATGCAATTGAAATGGCGGATATCGATAAACAAGAAATTGGTTTGATTATTGTTGCAACAGCCACATCGGTTAATGCTTTTCCTAGTTCAGCTACAGAATTACAAGCTAAATTAGATATCGGTGATGTGGTTGCCTTTGATGTGTCGGCAGCTTGTTCTGGATTTATTTATGCATTAGATATCGCTGATAAATATGTAAAAAGTGGTGTAATAAAATATGCCTTAGTTGTTGGTTCAGATATGTTAACCCGTGGTGTTGATCCAAATGATCGCGGTACAATTATCATTTTCGGTGATGGTGCTGGAGCGGTTGTAGTTGGTGCTTCTCAAGAGCCTGGTATTATTGCCTCTCATTTACATGCCGACGGCCGATATGGTGAATTATTAAAATACCCATATGTTGATCGCCGTTCTCTTAATGACCCTGTCTATATGACAATGCAAGGTAACGACGTATTCAAAATTGCAGTCAAAGAACTTTCTAATCTAGTTGATGAACTTTTAACCGAAAATGCCTTTAATAAATCTGATTTAGATTGGTTAGTGCCACATCAAGCTAATTTACGGATTATTTCAGCTACAGCCAAACGTCTTGATATGGATATGAGTAAGGTGATTGTTACGCTGGATAAACAAGGTAATACTTCTGCTGCATCTGTGCCTTGTGCATTAGATACCGGGGTACGAGATGGACGTATTAAACGTGGGCAACTAATTTTATTAGAAGCTTTCGGTGGCGGCTTTGTTTGGGGCTCAGCACTCGTTAGATTTTAATTTTATAAATTATTTAGGTAATCAAGGATTTCAAAATGACCAAATTTGCAATGGTATTTCCAGGACAAGGCTCACAAGCTGTTGGTATGTTAAAAGATCTTGCTGAAAATTATCCAGTTGTGAAATCAACTTTCGATGAAGCATCACAAGTATTAGGTTATGATTTATGGACTTTAGTTCAAGAGGGTCCAGCTGATGAATTAAATAAAACTTGGCAAACGCAACCGGCATTACTTGCTTCATCGGTTGCGATTTACCGAGTGTGGCAAAGTATTAATGGCCCTCAACCAGAATTTATGGCGGGTCATAGTTTGGGTGAATATTCAGCATTAGTATGTGCTGGTGTGATTGATTTTAAAGACGCTATTAAATTAGTCGAGTTACGTGGAAAATTAATGCAAGAGGCAGTGCCAAGTGGTACAGGCGCGATGTTCGCTATTATTGGTTTAGATAACGATTCAATCCGTAAGGCTTGTGAACAAGCGGCTCAAGGTCAAGTTGTCGCGCCAGTTAATTTTAATTCACCGGGCCAAGTTGTTATTGCCGGTAATAAAGAAGCGGTTGAACGTGCTGGTGCTATTTGTAAAGAGGCCGGCGCTAAACGTGCGTTACCATTGGCGGTAAGTGTTCCTTCGCATTGTGCATTAATGAAACCAGCCGCTGATAAACTAGCGACAGCTTTAAATAACATGACGTTCAATGCACCTAAATTTGCTGTGATTAATAACGTTGATGTTAAAGTTGAATCATCGGCAGATAATATTAAATCTGCGTTAATATCTCAGTTATATAGTCCGGTTCGTTGGACTGAAACGGTTGAAGAAATGGCGAAAGAAGGCGTAACACTGTTAGTTGAAATGGGGCCAGGTAAGGTTTTAACAGGCTTAACTAAACGAATAGTTGACTCATTATCGGCTTGTGCAGTTAATGATAAAGCGTCATTAGATGTTGCAATTGAAAATACTAAATAGAATACAAAAGAGGTAGTTATGAACCTATCAGGAAAAATTGCTTTAGTTACTGGTGCCAGCCGAGGAATCGGTAAAGCCATTGCAGAAAAATTAGTTGCATGTGGTGCAACTGTTATCGGTACTGCAACGACAGAAAAAGGTGCGCAGGCTATAAGTGAATATTTGGGCTCTAACGGAAAAGGTTTAGCGCTAAATGTGACCGACGAAGCATCTATTGAATCAGTTATTAATGCAATTAAAACGGAGTTTGGCGATATTGATATTTTAGTTAATAATGCCGGTATTACCCGTGATAATTTATTAATGCGAATGAAAGAAGATGAATGGCAAGATATATTAGATACTAATTTGACGTCTGTATTCCGTTTATCGAAGGCATTAATGCGTACTATGATGAAAAAACGTTATGGTCGAATCATTACTATAGGATCTGTTGTAGGGACTATGGGTAATGCTGGTCAGGCTAACTATGCAGCTGCAAAAGCAGGATTGATTGGCTTTAGTAAATCACTCGCTCGTGAAGTTGCGTCTCGAAATATTACGGTTAACGTGGTAGCGCCAGGATTTATTGCTACTGATATGACAGAGGCATTAACTGATGAACAAAAAGCCTTAACTTTAGCGCAAGTACCAGCAGGACGTTTAGGTGAACCGGCTGAGATTGCTAATGCGGTGGCATTTTTGGCTTCTGATGACGCATCTTACATCACAGGTGAAACTTTACATGTCAATGGTGGCATGTATATGGTGTAATTGATCAAAATAGTGTAAAATGAACCAATAATTTGACGTTTAGAATAAAAAATAAGCAATTGGGTTGAAAAATGATTGGCATCTTTTTCAACATTTTATAAACTTACATTCACCGCCACTTTCGGCGATATTTATAGGAAAAAAAAGAGTATGAGCACTATTGAAGAGCGAGTTAAGAAAATTATTGTTGAGCAACTTGGTGTGAAAGAGGACGAAGTTAAAAATGAATCTTCTTTCGTTGAAGATCTTGGCGCTGACTCTCTTGATACAGTTGAATTAGTTATGGCTTTAGAAGAAGAATTTGATACTGAAATTCCTGATGAAGAAGCTGAAAAAATTACAACTGTACAATCAGCAATTGATTATATTACTGCAAATCAATAAGGTTAGCAGAGTTTTCATAATAGGCGGTCAAATGATCGCCTAGTTTGTATTTGTGACTCTATTTTTTATAGAGTGAATTTAATATAAATTAATTCTGAAAACTCACAACAAAATTTTCAATGATTCAAATTTCATTTCAATCCTTTTCTGGAGGACAATGTGTCTAAACGCAGAGTTGTTGTTACTGGAATGGGCATGATATCTCCAGTAGGTAATACAGTTGATTCCACTTGGCAAGCTTTATTAGCAGGTCAAAGTGGTGTAGAACTTGTAGAGCACTTTGATACAGCCCCTTTTGCAACGCGCTTCGCAGCGATGGTTAAAGACTTTAATGGCGAAGATTATAATATTTCACGTAAAGATGCACGCAAAATGGATTATTTTATCCAATATGGTATTGCTGCAGGTATGCAAGCAATGCAAGATGCTGGCATTGAAATTACGGAAGAAAACGCAGAGCGCATCGGTTGTGCTATCGGTTCAGGTATTGGTGGACTAGGATTAATTGAAGAAAATCATAGTGCATTAGTTAATGGTGGACCACGTAAAATTAGTCCATTTTTTGTGCCATCAACAATCGTCAATATGATTGCTGGTCATTTATCCATTATTTATGGATTAAAAGGTCCAAGTATTACTATTGCTACTGCTTGCTCTTCTGGTGTACATAATATTGGTCATGCAGCTCGAATGATTGCTTATGGTGATGCTGATGCGATGTTAGCGGGTGGTGGTGAAAAAGCGAGTACTCCTCTTGGTATTGGCGGTTTTGGTGCAGCTCGGGCACTATCAACTAATAATGATAATCCAAAAGCTGCAAGTCGACCGTGGGATAGAGATCGTGATGGTTTTGTGCTTGGTGATGGTGCCGGTATTATGTTCCTAGAAGAATATGAACATGCCAAAAAGCGTGGTGCCAAGATTTATGCTGAAGTAGTGGGCTTTGGTATGAGTGGTGATGCTTATCATATGACTTCGCCACCAGCTGACGGTAGTGGAGCAGCATTAGCCATGAAATGTGCGATTCGTGATGCAGGTATAACGCCTGAACAAATTGGTTATATTAATGCGCACGGTACGTCAACTCCTGCTGGAGACAAAGCTGAAACCCAAGCAGTTAAGAGTATTTTCCAAGAAAATGCTAATAAAGTAATGGTAAGTTCAACTAAATCGATGATTGGGCATTTATTAGGTGCTGCTGGTGCTGTTGAGTCTATTTTTACGGTGCTTGCATTACGTGATCAAGCTGTTCCACCAACAATTAATCTTGATAACCCTGATGAGGGTTGTGATCTGGATTATGTTCCACATACTGCTCGTCAAGTGAAAAACTTACAATATGCGCTTTGTAATTCATTTGGTTTTGGTGGCACTAACGGTTCAGTCTTATTCAAGAAAATCTAATCTTTTTTTCCCCATCACAATTAAGTGATGGGAATCATCTATTCTATTATCTTTATTTTTTGATAACACACTTCACAGATTAAAAAATGTGGCATATACCTCATTTTTAAAAATATTTAGTAGCTTAATATTAATAAAAGCGTATGTTTTAACTTAATACATGGATAAAAAATATTTTTCTTAATAATGGTAATAAGATTTATCTATGCAAGATTTTTTAATTTTTAGGAGTTGTTATTATGATTACTACTGCACTTTTCCCTAATCGTTACATTCAAGGTTTTAATGCGATTGAAAATAGTTTAGGTCAAGAATTAGCAAGGCTTGGTAAAAAAGCGTTATTGCTTGAAAGCCCATCTGCCCACAAAAATTTATCTAAAATTATCGAAAAATCACTATCAGGTAATGTTGATAGTGTAGTTGATATTTTTAACCGAGAATGTAGTGATGAAGAGATTACAAGAATAATTGAGTTAGCTAAAGCTCAAAATATTGATGTGATTGTCGGTATAGGTGGAGGGAAGGTTGTTGATACCGCAAAAGCGGTAGCAGCAACTATTAATTATCCTTGCGTTGTAGTGCCAACGCTTGCTTCAACCGATGCTCCTTGTAGTGCTTTATCAGTAATTTATACCTCAACAGGTGAATTTAAACGTTATTTTGTGTTACCTAGAAATCCTGATGTTGTTTTAGTCGATTCAAAAGTTATTGCTAATGCTCCTGCAAGGTTTTTAGTTGCAGGTATGGGTGATGCTTTAGCAACCTGGTTTGAAGCTGAGGATTGTAGACAATCAAAAGCAGGGAATATGACTGGTCGACCTGGTCCAATCACTGCATTTGCACTAGCAAAATTTTGTTTTGAAATTTTGTTAAAATATGGTGTACAGGCTAAAAATGCTTGTGAACAAAAAGTAGTAACCTCTGCACTGGAACATGTGATTGAAGCTAATACGCTACTTTCTGGATTAGGATTTGAAAGTGGCGGGCTTTCAGCTGCTCATGCCATTCATAATGGATTTACGGCATTAGAAGCGACGCATCAGTATTGGCATGGTGAAAAAGTAGCGTTTGGTACCCTTGCTATGTTAATGTTAATTGATAGCGATCCGAAGATGATTGAAACTGTTTATAATTTTTGTCAGTCCGTTGGATTACCAACTACACTAGCAGAAATTGGCTTAGCTAATGTTAGCGATGATGATTTAATGCAAGTGGCAATTTTAGCTTGTGCGCAAGGTGAATCTATTCATAATTCTCCTGCTGAAATCTCTCCAGACACAGTATTTGCTGCCATAAAAGCCGCAAATGCAGAAGGGGTACGACGCAAATAACGTTTTGCATTTATCAACACTAATTCGATTAACGTCCGTTGTTTTATAACGGACGTTTTTATAATTGATTAGTTGGTATATTTTGCGATAAGCAAAGACAATAAGAATATTCATCTAGTTTATGCTATAATTGTAGCTAATTTTTTGTGTAATCATTTTGGTAAATATGACCGAACCTAAGTTTATTCATCTTCATTTGCATAGCGATTTTTCAATGGTTGACGGCATCGCTAAAGTTGGCGCCTTAGTCAATGAAATAAGCAAATTGCAAATGCCTGCTTTTGCGATTACTGATTTTACCAATCTTTGCGGACTCGTTAAGTTCTATGGTTCTGCTATGGGAAAAGGCATAAAACCCATTATTGGTGCTGACTTAGCAATTAAAAGTTCACAATTAAGTGATGATATTTATCGGTTAACTATATTAGCGGCTAATAATACTGGTTATCAAAATCTTACAATGCTAATTTCAAAAGCTTATCAACGAGGTTATATCGATGATATGCCAGTTGTTGATCAAGAATGGTTAACGTTACATCGAGAAGGTTTAATCATATTCGCTGGCCGTGAAAGTGATATTGGTATTGGTATTATTCGTGATAATCAAGCGATTATTGATGAGGCGGTCAATTATTATTTAGATAATTTTAATCAACATTTCTATTTTGAATTAGTTCGTACAAATCGTGCTAATGAAGAGTTATTTATTCATAGTGCTATTAAATTAGCTGAACAATATGCCTTACCCGTTGTGGCAACTAATGATGTACGTTTCTTGGCAGCGTCTGATTTTGAAGCGCATGAGATTCGAGTAGCTATTCATGATGGTAATACTCTTGAAGATCCAAGTAGACCAAAAAACTATTCATCCGAGCAATATCTGCGTTCAGAACAAGAAATGTGTAAATTGTTTTCTGATATTCCAGAAGCCTTGGAAAATAGTGTTGAAATAGCTAAACGATGTAATGTAACTATCCGGTTGGGTGAATATTTTTTACCTCAATTTCCTACTGGTGATATGTCAACTGAAGATTTTTTGGTGCATAAATCACGTGAAGGTTTAGAAGAACGTCTAGAGTTTCTTTTTCCTGATCCAGAAGTGCGAAAGCAGCGACGTCCTGAGTATGATGAACGACTGGAAACTGAATTAAACGTGATAAATCAAATGGGGTTCCCTGGTTACTTTCTAATCGTGATGGAATTTATCCAATGGTCAAAAGATAATGATATTCCTGTTGGACCAGGTCGTGGTTCAGGAGCAGGTTCATTAGTTGCTTACGCTTTAAAGATAACTGATTTAGATCCATTAGCATTTGACCTGCTTTTCGAACGTTTTTTAAACCCAGAACGGGTTTCAATGCCGGATTTTGATGTCGACTTTTGTATGGAAAAGCGTGATATGGTTATTGATCACGTAGCTGATATGTATGGTCGAGATGCTGTATCGCAAATTATTACCTTTGGTACTATGGCAGCTAAAGCGGTTATCCGTGATGTAGGGCGTGTACTTGGCCATCCTTATGGATTTGTCGATCGTATATCAAAATTAATTCCTCTTGATCCGGGGATGACCTTAGCTAAGGCGTTTGAAGCTGAACCACAATTACAAGAGCTTTATGATAATAATGAAGAAGTTAAGTCTCTTATTGATATCGCAAGACAATTGGAAGGTGTGACTCGAAATGCCGGTAAACATGCCGGAGGTGTAGTAATATCCCCGACTAAAATTACAGATTTTTCACCTATTTATTGTGATCCAGAAGGCCATCATCCTGTCACACAATTTGATAAAAATGATGTGGAATATGCAGGGCTTGTCAAATTTGACTTCTTAGGACTACGTACTTTAACCATTATTGATTGGGCGATTAAAATGATTAATCAGCGCCAGTTAAGGGATGGTAAGGCCGCAGTTGATATTACTCGTATTCCATTAGATGATGAAGAATCGTTCCAATTACTACTAAAAGCTGAAACAACCGCGGTCTTCCAATTGGAATCGCGTGGTATGAAGGACTTGATCAGACGCTTAAAACCTGACTGTTTTGAAGATATGATCGCCTTAGTTGCTTTATTCCGACCAGGTCCATTACAATCGGGTATGGTAGATAATTTTATTGATCGTAAACATGGACGAGAAGAAGTATCATACCCAGATATCAAACATCAACACGAATCTCTTAAACCAATATTAGAACCAACCTATGGCATAATTTTATATCAAGAACAAGTTATGCAAATTGCCCAAACACTATCTGGTTATACGCTAGGTGGTGCAGATTTGCTTCGACGAGCGATGGGTAAGAAAAAACCAGAAGAGATGGCTAAGCAGCGCTCGGTTTTTAAAGAAGGAGCGGAAAAACAAGGTGTTGATGGTGAACTGTCCATGCACATCTTCGATCTGGTTGAAAAGTTTGCTGGATATGGTTTTAATAAATCTCACTCCGCAGCTTATGCGCTTGTTTCCTACCAGACTTTATGGTTAAAAACCCATTATCCGGCTGAATTTATGGCTGCAGTAATGACAGCTGATATGGACAATACCGATAAAATTGTTGGTTTAGTTGATGAATGTCTAAGAATGGGATTGCAAGTAAATCCTCCTGATATTAATAGTGGTCTTTACCATTTTCATGTCAATGATAAAGGAGAAATTGTTTATGGCATAGGTGCAATAAAAGGTGTTGGTGAAGGACCCATTGAGGCTATTGTTGAAGCGCGTAATAGCGGAGGTTATTTTAAAAATATCTTTGAGCTTTGCGCTCGAACTGATATGAAGAAAATTAATCGGCGTGTATTAGAGAAATTAACTATGGCTGGCGCTTTTGATAAATTAGGGCCACATAGAGCGGCTATTTTACATAGTATTAATGATGCCATGCAAGCGGCCGATCAATACGCTAAAGCGCAAAATATTGGTCAAGAAGATATGTTCGGCGTCCTTGCTGAAGAGCCAGAACAAGTTGAACATGCATATGCTGCTGTACCTGAGTTACCAGCACAAGTTTTACTTGATGGTGAACGCGAAGCATTAGGACTTTATTTAACCGGCCATCCGGTTACCCAATATTTAAAAGAACTCAATCGATATTCAGGCGGCGTTCGTATTAGCGAGGCCGCACCTACTGGATGGGGAAAAATCGCTACTTTTGCCGGTATTGTTGTTGATGCCAGAGTTCGAATTACCAAAAAAGGTAATAAAATTGGATTATTTACTTTAGATGATAGGTCTGGGCGAATTGATGGCATGCTTTTTTCTGAAGCATTAGATAAATTCGATCATTTACTGGTAAAAGATAAAATTCTAATTGTTTCTGGGCAAGTAAGTCATGATGATTTCAATGGTGGCTTTAAATTATCTGTTCGTGATATTGTTGACTTAAAAGATGCTAGAGCTAAATTTGTTAAGGGATTAGCCATTACCTTAACCGATGTTGAAGTTAATCGTGCTAATTTACAACGATTACAACAAATTATAGAACCTTATCGGCATGGTAGTGTGCCGATTAATCTCTATTATCATCGGGAAGATTCTGTGGTACGTCTTCAATTTGGTACAACTTGGCGAATTGTACCGGAAGATTCACTGATAATTGAATTGAAAACATTATTAGGCAATGATCGAGTGGATTTTGAGTTTGATTAATTAAGACAGAATTTTTATTAGAGTTAACCAGTCAAAACTAATTATATCATTTGATATGTTGATGCTCATTAATAATAAATATTGGTGACTTCAATGACAATTACATAGTAAAATTGGCTTAATTTTATTTTAATAAATAGTCAGTATACTAAATTTAGTAATGTATTTTAGTAAAATACAAATAATACAAGAGGCAATCATAAGCGTTATGAATAATTTTTTGGAATTTGAAAAGCCGATAGCGGAATTAGAAGCAAAAATTAATTCCTTAAAGAATATTGATTCGCAACAAGTTGAATTAGATATCTCTTTAGATAAAGAGATTAAACAGTTGAATCAAAAAAGTCGTGAATTGACTAAAAAAATATTTTCAAATTTATCGCCTTGGGATGTTGCTCAATTAGCTCGACACCCTAATCGCCCCTACACATTAGACTACATTAATGAAATTTTTACCGATTTTGACGAGTTGGCTGGTGATCGAGCATACGCGGATGATAAAGCTATTGTTGGTGGGATAGCTCGTATTGATGAGCGCCCTGTTATGGTTATTGGCCATCAAAAAGGTCGTGAAACTAAACAAAAAATTTATCGTAATTTTGGTATGCCAGCGCCAGAAGGTTATCGTAAAGCATTAAGATTAATGCAAATGGCTGAGCGATTTAAGTTACCAATTATTACATTTATTGATACTCCAGGAGCCTATCCTGGAATTGGTGCAGAGGAAAGGGGACAAGCTGAAGCAATTGCCCGTAACCTACGTGAGATGTCACGATTAAATGTACCAACAATTTGTACTGTCATTGGTGAAGGAGGATCCGGAGGCGCACTTGCAATTGGTGTCGCAGATAAAGTTAATATGCTCCAATATAGTACTTATTCTGTTATTTCACCTGAAGGATGTGCGTCTATTCTTTGGAAGAGTGCGGATAAAGCACCAGTGGCTGCTGAGGCGATGAATATGACAGCAGATAAATTGATAAAACTAAAACTTATTGATGCTGTTATACCAGAACCCCTAGGTGGTGCACATCGTGATTATGCGGCTGTAGCTGCTTCACTTAAAAAGCAATTATTATCTGATCTTGATGAATTAGAAGGTTTGGAATTATCGGTATTACTTGAAAGGAGATTCCAGCGTCTTATGAATTATGGTTATGTACGATAATATGGTATATAAAGATGAATAAATTGACAGGTTTGCAACGCATCATCAATGCAACAAAATACTCTTTGAAGGGATTTAAGTCGGCAATAAAGTATGAAACTGCATTTCGCCAAGAATTGATTTTATTAGTAGCTGCTTATGTAACAGTTATGCTAATTAACTTTACAATCTATGAAAGAATTTTGTTGCTTGGTTCTATTGGGGTTGTAATGATTGTAGAGCTAATTAATAGCGCGATTGAATGTATTGTTGATAGAATTGGAAGTGAAAGACATGAATTATCTGGTCGAGCAAAGGATTATGGTTCGGCATCCGTTTTTCTGTCATTGCTTTTGGCATTAATATTATGGATTTATCTCTTTGCTTGTCACTTTTTTTCTTAATTTAGTTATTTTTCTAAATTCTCTATAAAAAATGCGAAAATATCTCGCATTTTTTAACTTTTAAAATAGATTAAATCATTCTGAAACTAACTCTTTGATAAGATAATTTCCTGTTTTTTCTGTATCAAGAATGTTTTTTAACCAAGGTATAATTGTTTGCATTTGTTCGTGTAACTTCCATGGCGGATTAATCACAATCATACCTGAAGCCGTCATTCCTTTCTGATTATTATCAGGTTTTACTCCAAATTCAAATTGTGAAATTCTTTTAATACCGGAATTAACTATTTGATCTATCATTTTCTGTGTTTGAGTTCGAGAGACAACTGGGTACCAAATTAAATAAACTCCTGTTGCAAAACGTTTATATGCTTCAACCAACGCTTTCGGAATTTTTTGGTAATCATCTTTTATTTCATATGATGGATCTATCAAAATAATACCACGTCGAGATTCTGGAGGTAATTTTGATTTCAATTGTGCAAAGCCATCTTCTCTTAATACTCTAGCTCGCTTATCTTTACTGAATTCTTGTCTCAATAATTGATAATCTGTTGAGTGAAGTTCGGTAAGATTAAGCTTGTCTTGCTCTCTTAATAATTGTTTGGCAATTAAAGGTGAACCAAGATAATATTTCAACTTATCTGAAGGATTATATTGCTTCAAAACCGATAAATACGTGTTGAGTAATTCCGGCGTATCAGATTGTTGCCAAATTAGGTTGATTCCAGATAAAAACTCACCAGTTTTTTCAGCATGCTCACTTTGTAGCAAATAACGACCGGCACCAGAATGTGTATCTAAATATAAAAAAGGTTTTTGTTTTTCTTTCAATGCATTAAAACATAATGTTAATACAATATGTTTTAATACATCGGCATGATTTCCTGCGTGGTAGCTATGACGATAGCTTAACATGTTCTGTTCAACCTCTTTTGTTCATTTTTTTGCATATAAAATGTTGTAAATGCAAGGCTTAAAAGACAAGGTATTTCCATTAATTCTTCAATAAGATCTTTTCGTTGAGGATCTAAAACCAAAAATTGGTAACCTAAACGGCGATGCTCAGCAGTGTCGGCAATTCCTAAAAACAAAAATGCAAAAAACAGATGCCAAACAGGAATTGTTTCATATTTATATCGTCTAGCTATCTCGCGGCGAATAGGGGGTAAAAATATAGATAGTATTGGTATTGCCATGATAATGCTGGCAATGATTTTGTAATAAAAACGAGAGACATCAGGGAAAAAGTCTCTTCCCCAGCTAATTCCTCGACCAAAAAGCATAAACCACCAAAAAATTGTCCAAATCCAAAATTTGTAAAGATTTGCATGATTCTTCACATTTTTAGCATAATAATATGTGTAACAACACATAAATAATAAAAATAGTGATTGTAGATGTTCGACTACGCTAACTGTTAATTTTCCGTACAACGGAATGTAAAAGTTACCTGTGATATATAGAGAAAAGCTTAAAATCACAATGAAAATAGAACTTTTGTAAAAATGGGTATCAAAATTAGGCATGGTTTATTTAAAAAATTAAATACAGTTTTTTAGTTTTAGTATAGTACCGCATTTACGGCATTGATAACTAGTTTTATTCTTTCTAATTTTGTTATGTCTTATTAGTGATAAATAATGTTCTTGGCAATCGCAAATATAGACATAGTCGTTACGTTTAATATTAAAATTATGGGTAACTATTGGTTTTTTCTTCATTATTTCAGACATGACATATTGCCATTCTTTGCCATGTGGTCTTACTTTACCAAAATATTGAAAAGTAATCAGATGAGCTAATTCATGAGGCACAACTTCCTTAATAAAACCATCTCTATTATCATATAGCATTGTGCTATTAAGTTGTATTTCCCAAAGGGTTAAAAATGCGCAGCCAGCAACTGTCCCTTTAGGTTTGTAACTGATTTTAGGTTCTTTATAATTGGTTTTCAATATTTGATTGGCTTGAATTAAGTGGTTTCTTAAACAAGCCAATACTTGATTATGTAGATAAATTGGTATGCGTTTATAATCCTGCTGCATCGCGAAGAATAGCTGCCTTATCGGTTTTTTCCCAAGGGAAGATATCTCGACCAAAATGGCCATAGCTAGCCGTTTTTTGATAAATTGGCTGGATAAGATCAAGCATCTGAATTAGTCCATAAGGACGTAAATCAAAAAATTCTTTTATTAATGAGATAATTTTATCATGAGCAATTTTTTCAGTGCCAAAAGTATTAACATAAATAGAAGTTGGATGAGCAACACCGATAGCGTAAGAAATTTGTAATTCACATTTATCAGCAAGTCCTGCGGCTACAATATTTTTGGCAACATATCTTGCTGCATAAGCTGCTGAGCGGTCTACTTTTGAAGGATCTTTGCCAGAAAATGCACCACCACCATGACGTGCTGCACCGCCATAGGTATCAACAATAATTTTTCGACCAGTTAAACCACAATCTCCCATAGGTCCACCAATAACAAAACGTCCTGTAGGGTTGATAAAATATTTTGTTCTTGAAGTTAACCACTCATTTGGTAACGTTGGTTTAATGATCTCTTCCATAACCGCTTCATGCAACGCTTTTTGTTCAATGCCTTCTGAATGTTGGGTCGATAAAACTACAGTATCGACTCCTTGGATTTTTCCATCTTGGTAAATCAATGTGACTTGGCTTTTGGCATCAGGTCTTAACCATGGGAGAGTACCATTTTTTCTTACTTCAGCTTGACGACGCATAAGATCATGAGCATAACTAATTGCCGCTGGCATTAAATTAGGCATTTCATTGGTAGCATAGCCAAACATAATACCTTGGTCACCAGCACCTTGCTCCAGTGGATTTTGACGATCAACACCTTGATTTATATCCGGCGATTGCTTACCAATTGCATTGAGAACTGCACAAGAGTTGGCATCAAAGCCCATTTCTGAACTAGTATAACCAATATCATTAATGGTTTTTCTGGTTAATTCTTCAATATCAACCCATGCAGAAGTTGTAATTTCTCCACCAACTAATGCCATACCGGTTTTTACGTAAGTTTCACAAGCGACTCGTGCTTTAGGATCTTGTTCTAAAATAGCATCTAATACAGCATCAGATATTTGATCGGCGATTTTATCTGGGTGACCTTCTGATACAGATTCTGAAGTAAATAGAAATTCTGACATGTTTTACCTTCTTTAACTTATTTAGTGCAATTCTCTAAATATAAAATAATTTTGAAAGATGCTTGTGTTTAGCAGTTTTACCATCTAGACGTCTATTTTAATGATTTATTCTGAAAAAAGCCAGCACTACTGCAAACAAAATTACTTGCATAAAATTTTAATCAATTTAGGATATGGTTCGTTTATATTTTTAACCTTCATTAACTATATATGAATATTGTAAAACAATCTCCCACAGTATTAGTTTTTGATTCGGGTATCGGTGGATTATCTATTTATAATGAAATCTATAGTAAAATGCCGAATCTACATTATATTTATGTCTTTGATAATGAAGGATTTCCCTATGGCGATAAATCATCTGAATATTTAATTGCTAGAGTGAATCGTATTATTGCTACCATTTTACAATCATACTCTATTGATTTAGCGGTGATTGCATGTAATACCGCTAGCACTATTTGTTTACCAAGTTTACGGACAAACTTTCCTTTTCCAATTGTCGGTGTTGTACCTGCAATTAAGCCTGCCAGCAAAGTTACTAAAAATAAATGTATAGGGTTATTAGCAACCAAAGCAACAATACAAAGAGCATATACCAGTAATTTAATTCAGGAGTTTGCTCCAGATTGTGATGTTAAATTGCTTGGTTTATCTGAATTAGCCCATATAGCAGAAAATAAATTACAAGGTATTGCTGTTGATATGCAGCAACTTGAGACACTATTGCAGCCATGGCTTAAGTTATCTGTCATTCCAGATACAATTGTACTTGGTTGTACTCATTATCCGTTTATTAAGGATGAGTTAAGAATACTTTTTCCTAATACAACTTTTATCGATTCAGGATATGCAATTGCATCAAGAGTTAATACATTACTTAATGATCAGTATGATCTAAATAGCTTAAATAAACTATCTACTTTAGATAATATTGTGATAAGTACATTGCATAATCAGCAAGTTGAAAAATTAACTAAAAAATTCACTGAATATAATCTTAATAAATATCATTGTATTAGCGTTTGTGCTGATTAAAGCTTATTCGAACAAATAAATAATTGCAATTTTTCACTTGCCAAAAAAAATGAAGTGCCTATAATGCGCATCCACTGACACGGCGTCAGCGACGAGCAGACAAAAATAGTGTTAGTGAGCAAGATCAAAAATTTTAAAAAAAGATCTTGACGAATAAAAAGGTGTAGCGTAGTATACGCAGCCCTTGAGACAGCAAACTGAAACAAGCAATTGTGAAGTAAATTAAAATGCTGTCAGCTCTTTAAAAAGAAGAAACAGACAATCTGTGTGGGCACTTGCGAGACGAAAAATTAAAAGTCTACGGACTAAAAAAAATTAAGTCTTGATAAGTGACACTGAAGATTCATTTGAATATGTCAGAGACAGTTATTGAGCATCAAACTTTAAATTGAAGAGTTTGATCATGGCTCAGATTGAACGCTGGCGGCAGGCTTAACACATGCAAGTCGAACGGTAACATGAGTGCTTGCACTTGATGACGAGTGGCGGACGGGTGAGTAAGGTATGGGGATCTGCCGAATGGAGGGGGACAACAGTTGGAAACGACTGCTAATACCGCATAATGTTGAGAGACCAAAGCATGGGACCTTCGGGCCATGCGCCATTTGATGAACCCATATGGGATTAGCTAGTTGGTAGGGTAAAGGCTTACCAAGGCGACGATCTCTAGCTGGTCTGAGAGGATGACCAGCCACACTGGAACTGAGACACGGTCCAGACTCCTACGGGAGGCAGCAGTGGGGAATATTGCACAATGGGGGAAACCCTGATGCAGCCATGCCGCGTGTATGAAGAAGGCCTTCGGGTTGTAAAGTACTTTCGGTAATGAGGAAGGTGTTGTATCTAATAGGTGCATCAATTGACGTTAATTACAGAAGAAGCACCGGCTAACTCCGTGCCAGCAGCCGCGGTAATACGGAGGGTGCGAGCGTTAATCGGAATGACTGGGCGTAAAGGGCATGTAGGCGGATAATTAAGTTAGGTGTGAAAGCCCTGGGCTCAACCTAGGAATTGCACTTAAAACTGGTTAACTAGAGTATTGTAGAGGAAGGTAGAATTCCACGTGTAGCGGTGAAATGCGTAGAGATGTGGAGGAATACCGGTGGCGAAGGCGGCCTTCTGGACAGATACTGACGCTGAGATGCGAAAGCGTGGGGAGCAAACAGGATTAGATACCCTGGTAGTCCACGCTGTAAACGATGTCGATTTGGAGTTTGTTGCCCTGAGTGATGGGCTCCGAAGCTAACGCGATAAATCGACCGCCTGGGGAGTACGGCCGCAAGGTTAAAACTCAAATGAATTGACGGGGGCCCGCACAAGCGGTGGAGCATGTGGTTTAATTCGATGCAACGCGAAGAACCTTACCTGGTCTTGACATCCACAGAATCTAGCAGAGATGCGAGAGTGCCTTCGGGAACTGTGAGACAGGTGCTGCATGGCTGTCGTCAGCTCGTGTTGTGAAATGTTGGGTTAAGTCCCGCAACGAGCGCAACCCTTATCCTTTGTTGCCAGCGATTCGGTCGGGAACTCAAAGGAGACTGCCGTTGATAAAGCGGAGGAAGGTGGGGACGACGTCAAGTCATCATGGCCCTTACGACCAGGGCTACACACGTGCTACAATGGCGTATACAAAGGGAGGCGACCTCGCGAGAGCAAGCGGACCTCACAAAGTACGTCTAAGTCCGGATTGGAGTCTGCAACTCGACTCCATGAAGTCGGAATCGCTAGTAATCGTGAATCAGAATGTCACGGTGAATACGTTCCCGGGCCTTGTACACACCGCCCGTCACACCATGGGAGTGGGTTGCACCAGAAGTAGATAGCTTAACCTTCGGGAGGGCGTTTACCACGGTGTGATTCATGACTGGGGTGAAGTCGTAACAAGGTAACCGTAGGGGAACCTGCGGTTGGATCACCTCCTTACGAAGCGCTCGTAAGTGTTCACACAGATTGTTTGTTTATCGAAAAATAGTTAAGTCCCCTTCGTCTAGAGGCCTAGGACATCGCCCTTTCACGGCGGTAACAGGGGTTCGAATCCCCTAGGGGACGCCATAAAATGTGATGAAGCTATTTTTCAAAAAAATTATGTTTGTATTTATTTGATATTCGAATGAATAGAAAGATAAAGCTCTTTAACAATTAGGAACAAGCTGAAAGAAACGAGTTCTCGTTTTTATGGCAAGCTGATATATGAAAATATGTTGGATTGAGATAAGAAAGAGAAAAAAGCGTAATTTAAACCAAGACAACTGTGAGTTGTAAGGTTAAGAAATTAAGCGTACACGGTGGATGCCTAGGCAATCAGAGGCGATGAAGGACGTGTTAATCTGCGAAAAGCGACGGTAAGCCGATAAAAGGCGCTATAACCGTTGATGTCCGAATGGGGAAACCCAGTGTAGGTGACTACACTATCATCTGATGAATCCATAGTCAGATGAGGCGAACCGGGAGAACTGAAACATCTAAGTACCCCGAGGAAAAGAAATCAACCGAGATTCCCTAAGTAGCGGCGAGCGAAAGGGGAGTAGCCCAAGCGGGTAGCATAATGTATTAGTGGAAGCGTCTGGAAAGTCGCACGATAGAGGGTGAAAGTCCCGTACACGAAGATGCGTTATGTGGAAGCTTATAGAGTAGGGCGGGACACGTGATATCCTGTCTGAAGATGGGGGGACCATCCTCCAAGGCTAAATACTCCTGATTGACCGATAGTGAACCAGTACCGTGAGGGAAAGGCGAAAAGAACCCCAGGAGGGGAGTGAAATAGACCCTGAAACCGTGTACGTACAATCAGTGGGAGCTGTTGCCGTTGGGTAATAGTGACTGCGTACCTTTTGTATAATGGGTCAGCGACTTATATTCTGTAGCAAGGTTAACCGAATAGGGGAGCCGAAGGGAAACCGAGTATTAACTGTGCGTAAAGTTGCAGGGTATAGACCCGAAACCCGGTGATCTAGCCATGGGCAGGTTGAAGGTTGGTTAACACTAACTGGAGGACCGAACCGACTAATGTTGAAAAATTAGCGGATGACCTGTGGCTGGGGGTGAAAGGCCAATCAAACCGGGAGATAGCTGGTTCTCCCCGAAAGCTATTTAGGTAGCGCCTCATGAGTAACTGTTGGGGGTAGAGCACTGTTTCGGCTAGGGGGCCATCCCGGCTTACCAACCCGATGCAAACTCCGAATACTGACAAGTTTAATCATGGGAGACACACGGCGGGTGCTAACGTTCGTCGTGAAGAGGGAAACAACCCAGACCGCCAGCTAAGGTCCCAAAGTCATAGTTAAGTGGGAAACGAAGTGGGAAGGCTTAGACAGCTAGGATGTTGGCTTAGAAGCAGCCATCATTTAAAGAAAGCGTAATAGCTCACTAGTCGAGTCGGCCTGCGCGGAAGATGTAACGGGGCTAAAACTATGCACCGAAGCTGCGGCAGCGTATGTAAATACGTTGGGTAGGGGAGCGTTCTGTAAGCCGTAGAAGGTGTATTGTGAGGTATGCTGGAGGTATCAGAAGTGCGAATGCTGACATAAGTAACGATAAAGCGGGTGAAAAGCCCGCTCGCCGGAAGACCAAGGGTTCCTGTCCAACGTTAATCGGGGCAGGGTGAGTCGACCCCTAAGGAGAGGCCGAAGGGCGTATCTGATGGGAAACGGGTTAATATTCCCGTACTGGCTATAACTGCGATGGGGGGACGAAGAAGGCTAGGTTTACCACCTATTGGATGGTGGGTTAAGCGTGTAGGGGTGTGATTAGGCAAATCCGGTCACTGAAACCCTGAGGCGTGATGACGAGGCACTAAGGTGCTGAAGTAATTGATGCCCTGCTTCCAGGAAAATCCTCTAAGCTTCAGGTTATAGTTAATCGTACCCGAAACCGACACAGGTGGTCAGGTAGAGAATACTAAGGCGCTTGAGAGAACTCGGGTGAAGGAACTAGGCAAAATGGTGCCGTAACTTCGGGAGAAGGCACGCTGATGGTAATTGAAGTCCCATGCGGATGGAGGTGAAATCAGTCGAAGATACCAGCTGGCTGCAACTGTTTAATAAAAACACAGCACTGTGCAAACACGAAAGTGGACGTATACGGTGTGACGCCTGCCCGGTGCTGGAAGGTTAATTGATGGGGTTATGCGCAAGCAGAAGCTCTTGATCGAAGCCCCAGTAAACGGCGGCCGTAACTATAACGGTCCTAAGGTAGCGAAATTCCTTGTCGGGTAAGTTCCGACCTGCACGAATGGCGTAATGATGGCCAGGCTGTCTCCACCCGAGACTCAGTGAAATTGAACTTGCCGTGAAGATGCGGTGTACCCGTGGCAAGACGGAAAGACCCCGTGAACCTTTACTATAGCTTGACAGTGAACATTGAGCCTTAATGTGTAGGATAGGTGGGAGACTAAGAAGCATGCACGCCAGTGTGTGTGGAGTCAACCTTGAAATACCACCCTTTAATGTTTGATGTTCTAACCTATACTTCTGAATCGAGGTAAGGGACACTGTCTGGTGGGTAGTTTGACTGGGGCGGTCTCCTCCCAAAGAGTAACGGAGGAGCACGAAGGTTAGCTAATCCTGGTCGGACATCAGGAGGTTAGTGCAATGGCAAAAGCTAGCTTGACTGCGAGAGTGACGGCTCGAGCAGGTACGAAAGTAGGTCATAGTGATCCGGTGGTTCTGAATGGAAGGGCCATCGCTCAACGGATAAAAGGTACTCCGGGGATAACAGGCTGATACCGCCCAAGAGTTCATATCGACGGCGGTGTTTGGCACCTCGATGTCGGCTCATCACATCCTGGGGCTGAAGTAGGTCCCAAGGGTACGGCTGTTCGCCGTTTAAAGTGGTACGCGAGCTGGGTTTAGAACGTCGTGAGACAGTTCGGTCCCTATCTGCCATGGGCGTAGGAAAATTGAGAGGGTTTGCTTCTAGTACGAGAGGACCGAAGTGAACGCACCGCTGGTGTACGGGTTGTGATGCCAATTGCATTGCCCGGTAGCTACGTGCGGAATAGATAAGTGCTGAAAGCATCTAAGTACGAAACTAGCCTCGAGATGAGTTTTCCCTGATGAGAATCAGTAAGGTCCGTTTGAGACTAAGACGTAGATAGGTCAGGTGTGTAAGTGTAGTGATACATTGAGCTAACTGATACTAATGAACCGAGGGTCTTAACCTTACAACTCGGAGTTGTTTTGGATACGCGAAGATTGATTATGAGATAATCGAACAGTTTGTTCCGGATTGAGGGATTGGTGTGGATATGAGATAATACGCATCAATTGAGATAAGAGAAGACAGAATATGTCTGGCGGTAATAGCGCGGTGGTCCCACCTGACCCCATGCCGAACTCAGAAGTGAAACGCCGTAGTGCCGATGGTAGTGTGGGTATTACCCATGTGAGAGTAGGGTGCCGCCAGACTTTTAAATATACGAGCCCAGCAGCGATGCTGGGCTTTTTTGCATCTCAGGATTAAAAAAAGCATGTTCGTATTATTCAGATCCATTTGTCTTAGGAGTAAACAATGGATAATTTAAACTTTTTATATCAATTTTTTGGCTCAGATTTTATTGAGAAATATACAACAGTCCCACAGCTAATTGGTATATTAGGTTATCTCGTTGGTGTTAGTGCTTTTTTACAACGTAATGATAATGCCTTTCGATGGCAATTAACTATTGTTAACATCATTATGACGCTACATTTTTATTTATTAGGCCCAGAATCTTATCCAGCAGCTATTCTCAATATTGTAAATATTTTTAGAAATGTGACTTCTACTTATACTAAAAATTTTTTAGCAATGTTTTTCTTTATTGCATTGATGTGGATATTTTACTTTTTCACAACACCTGATTGGAAGCAATTTATTCATTATTTTTCGGTTATTGGTACTACATTAGTAACCATTGCTCTATTTCGATTCAAACAACAAAAGATGCGATTACTTATATTATTAAGTAGTGCTTTATGGATCATTTATAGTTTATGGATAGGATCTTTAGGAAGCCTAGCAATAGAAGTTACATTTGCGATAATTAATATTATCACTATTATTAAATTATCCAAAAAATCGCCCATATAATATTAGATTTACTCGATTAATATCATTTTGCTATTTATTTATTGCTGTATGTGTGAAACAATTCAGTTATATAAAAAAATAAATTTTTGAGGTAGTCAGTGATCGATAATGATGGCTACCGTCCAAATGTAGGAATAGTTATTTGTAATAGGTATGGCCAAGTACTTTGGGCTCGGCGTTATGGGCAAAACTCTTGGCAATTTCCTCAGGGCGGAATAAAATTAAACGAAACGCCTGAACAGGCAATGTTTCGTGAACTTAATGAAGAGGTAGGCTTACAACCCAAAGATGTAAGAATTTTGTCGATTACTAATGGTTGGTTAAGATATAAACTACCTAAACGAATGATTCGTTGGGATAACCAGCCAGTATGTATTGGTCAAAAGCAAAAGTGGTTTTTATTAGAGTTAATTTCTGATACCTCGGTAATAAACCTAAATATGTCACCCACTCCAGAATTTGATGATTGGAAGTGGGTAAGTTATTGGTATCCTATAAGGCAAGTTATTGCTTTTAAGCGCGATGTCTACCGCAAAGCGATGAAAGAGTTTTCTTTGCCTGTATTTACTATACAATCTGAGATAGAAGAACCTGTTGCTAATCTTCCTAAGAAAAAACGGTTTAACTTCTTTGCTCACAAACGAAAAAATAAACAGCGTGTTAAAAAATGAATCAATTTTTACAATTTCCTAATTTCGATCCAATTGCTTTTTCAATCGGACCCGTTTCTTTACATTGGTATGGCGCAATGTATTTATTTGGTGTACTTGGTGCTTTATATTTAGCCAAGCGTCGAGCAAATAAACCTAATAGTAATTGGACATCACAACAAGTTGAGAACTTATTATTTTGGGGATTTTTAGGTCTCTGTATTGGTGCACGATTAGGTTATATATTATTTTATAACTTTGATGCATTAATTGATGATCCAGCTATTTTATTTAGAGTTTGGGAAGGCGGCATGTCTTTCCATGGTGGTTTAATTGGTGCAATTTGTGTTATTACCATATTTGCTAAAAAAAACCAAAAGACGTTTATGCAAGTTGCAGATTTCGTTGCCCCTTTAGTACCGATTGGCTTAATGTTTGGTCGATTTGGTAATTTTATTAACGGTGAGCTTTGGGGACGTGTAACCAACTCTTCAATCGGCATGTTATTCCCAACTTCAACCCATGCTGATTTTATGTTTGTGCAATCACATCCCGAGTGGTTTTCTTTATATAGCCAATTGAATGGCGTTTTGCCGAGACATCCATCGCAACTTTATGAAATGGTATTTGAAGGCATAGTATTATTTATTATATTAAACCTCTTTATTCGTAAACCTCGTCCAACTGGTGCTGTGTCGGGACTATTTTTGATTTGCTATGGAACATTTAGATTTATCATAGAATTTTTTAGACAACCTGATGAACAGTTAGGATTATTTCTGAATTTTATTAGTATGGGACAAATCCTTTGTCTACCAATGATTATTGGAGGTCTCTTGATCCTTTTATATGCATATAGATTTAATAATAAGGCTATCTCGAAATGAAACAATATTTAGCTCTAATGCAAAAAATTTTAGATGAAGGAACACCTAAATCAGATCGAACTGGAACGGGTACATTATCGATTTTTGGTCATCAAATGCGATTTAATTTGCAAGATGGTTTTCCATTAGTAACAACAAAAAAATGTCATTTACGCTCAATTATTTACGAATTGCTTTGGTTTCTTAAAGGTGATACCAATATTAATTATTTAAAAAATAATAAAGTAACTATATGGGATGAATGGGCGGATGAAAATGGCGATCTTGGTCCAGTCTATGGTAAACAATGGCGAGCATGGGGAGCTGCTGATGGCCGTCAGATTGATCAAATATCTCAACTCATTGAACAAATTAAAAATGAGCCTGACTCAAGGCGAATGATAGTTTCTGCCTGGAATGTTGGTGAACTTGATCAGATGGCATTGGCACCTTGCCATGCTCTTTTTCAGTTTTATGTTGCTCAAGGTGAACTTTCTTGTCAACTTTACCAACGTTCATGTGATGTATTTTTAGGGTTACCTTTTAACATTGCCAGTTATTCGTTACTCGTTCATATGATTGCTCAGCAGTGTAATTTAAACGTGGGTGATTTTGTTTGGACTGGTGGTGATACGCATCTTTATTCTAATCATATGGAACAGACACATTTACAATTAAGCCGTGATCCGAAACCATTACCTAAACTTGTCATTAAACGTAAACCACCTACAATTTTTGATTATGAATTTGAAGATTTTGAAATTGTTGGTTATGACCCATATCCTGGAATTAAGGCTCCGGTCGCAGTGTAAAAAAGTTGAGGAACGGTCTTTTTGAGCATGTTTCACTCACAAAATAAGTAAAAATAAATAATAGGGGATTGATCAATTTAATCCCTAACATCTTTTTTAAAATATCATCTTTTCAAATAATCTAGTAATAAAAAGATTTTCCATCATGCTTAATTATTTTATTTTTCTGCCGCTTAACTCAAGATTGGTATATAATGACTAACTTTGCTTAAATGGTTATGTAATCTTAATATGAGTCAAAATCAAGAAATTCATCCTATTTTTACAAAACGGTTACTACACCCTCGTTATTGGTTAACGTGGTTTGGTATTAGCATTTTATATCTCGTCGTTTTGTTGCCATACCCAATTATTTATCAATTAGGAAAAGGTTTGGGATTGCTTTCTATGAAATTAATCGGTAAACGTAAGGAAACAGCGCGGCAAAACCTAAAGTTATGCTTTCCTGAAAAAACAGATCAAGAACGCGACAAAATATTGAGAGATAATTTTATTTCAACCGGGCTGGCGATATTTGAAACGGGTATGGCTTGGTTTTGGTCAGACAAAAGACTGGCTAAACACGCTTCAATTGTGGGTGATTCACACATCACCCAGATACAACAATCAGGGCAGGGTGTCTTATTAATTGGGATTCATTTTTTAACATTAGAATTAGGTGCTCGTATTTTAGGCATGAGTCATCCTGGCGTTGGGGTTTATCGACCCAACGATAATCCAGTTATGGATTATATTCAATTAAAAGGACGTCTAAAATCAAACAAATATATGTTAGATCGCTATAACACTAAAGGTATGATTAGAGCATTAAAAAATGGTGAATTGTTATGGTATGCACCCGATCACGATTATGGTCCTAAAAATAGTGTATTTGCACCACTTTTTGCCGTCGAAAAAGCCGCAACCACAATTGGGACACGAATTTTAGTTAAATTAGGTCAACCAGCAATTATCCCTTTCACTCCTAAACGTGAAAAAAATGGACATTATACCGTTTATGTTACACCTGAACTTAAAGGCTATCCTATTAATGATGATGTTCAAGCAGCGACGTTTATGAATAAAGCTATTGAACGAGAAATTTTGCAAGTGCCAGAACAATATATGTGGTTACATCGACGATTTAAAACTCGTCCTAAAGGTGACGCGCCTTTATATACCGATAATGTTCAATCAGATTAATATAATAATTTCGATTGTGAAAAACGAAAAAATACGATATGCATAAACTAAATAAAATAATTTTGTATTGCCGTCCTGGATTTGAAAAAGAATGTGCAGCAGAAATAACTGATAGAGCCGCACAAAAAGAGATATTTGGATTTGCTAAAGTTAAAGAAAATAGCGGTTATGTGATATTTGAATGTTACCAAGATGGTGACGCTCAATTATTAATAAAGGAAATTCCATTTCGAACCCTTATTTTTGCTAGACAAATGTTTGTTGCTGGAGAGTTATTAGCTGATTTACCAACGCAAGACCGTATTACACCAATAATTGATGCTTTATCTGGTATTGTTGATAAAGCGGGTGATTTGAAAGTAGAAGTCGCAGATACAAATGAAGGTAAGCAATTAGCGGGATTTTGTCGAAAATTTACGGTTCCTCTTCGGCAAGCTTTACGAAATAACCGTATCCTTTTAAAAGTTCCAAACTCCTCGCGACCAGTAATTCATCTATTATTTATTAGCAATAATAGTTGTTATGTAGGGTATTCCTTAAGTCAAAATAATTCACCTTTTTATATGGGAATACCAAGATTAAAATTTCCTGCCGATGCGCCAAGCCGTTCAACGTTAAAATTGGAAGAGGCTTTTCATATTTTTATTCCTTATGAAGAGTGGGATGAACGATTAAAAGGTGGTTTAAACGCCGTTGATTTGGGAGCGTCCCCGGGAGGATGGACTTATCAATTAGTCAAAAGAAGCATGATGGTATATGCTATAGATAATGGCCCAATGAATGAAAAACTGATGGAAACAGGGCAAGTTAAACATTATCGAGAAGATGGCTTCAAATTTGTACCTAAAAAGCATAATATTTACTGGTTGGTATGTGATATGGTTGAAAAACCAGCCAAAGTAACAGAGTTAATAGCCAAATGGCTTGTTAATGGTTGGTGCCGAGAGACAATTTTTAATCTCAAATTACCAATGAAAAAACGTTATGAAGAAGTAAAACAAAATTTACAATTACTAATAGAAAAACTAAATAATAATCAAATTAATGTACAAATTCAGGCTAAGCAGCTTTATCATGATCGTGAAGAAGTGACCGTTCACGTACAACGAATTTGGGGATAAAAAATTATAAGAGAATGGGTATGAAATTAAAACAATCCTTTTATGCTATTGTTATTTTAGCATTATTTTCACTTTTAGTTGGGTGTCATCTTAGCTCATCAAAAAGTGATAAATATGATGAAACTAAAGATTCCAATTATTATTTGTCGCAAGCTCAATCAAGCTCAGGAAATGCTAAGATCGATTGGCAGTTATTAGCAGTGCGTGCCTTAATAAATGAGAATAAATTGTCACAAGCGAATAAATTGTTATCTGAGCTACCGACTAACCTTAATGCTGAACAACAAAAAGACCAATTGTTATCTTTAGGTGAAATAGCAACTAAAAAAGGACAATCATTTGATCTTAATCAGTTATCTACTGATAAACTAAGTGATTCTCAATTATATCGTTATTACTCAATAAAATTAGCTTTAGATCGTAAAGCTAGAAATATTAATGAACAAGCACATGACTATTTATTTTTACAAAAATTTGCTCCAGAAAAACACAAAAAACAAATATTAAATAATACTTGGAACTTCTTTAGCAAATTATCTGCAAGTCAAATAAGTCAAGTTTCAGCTCTTGATCATGAAGTAACATTAAAAGGTTGGATTGATTTAAGTTATACATATAAAACTAATAGTAATGAAGCATCTGATCAATCAAATGATAGTACCGAAGCCTTTGATGCAAAAGATAGTGGCCAAAGGGGGCAATTAAAACAGGCTATTGAAAATTGGTCATCAAGATACCCCAATCATCCTGCTCAAGGACTTATTTCGGTGCTAATAGGTGGTCAACAGCTATCGGTTGATAATGTAAACACCAAAACAGTAGCTTTATTATTACCCTTAAGTGGTTCTTCTCGTATATTCGGTGATACAATTCGTCAAGGTTATGTTGATGCAGTTAAATTCTATCCGCAAGAACCGCAACAAAATGTTATTGTTTTAGATACGACTTCATTACCAATGGAGAGCTTAATTGAACAAGCTCAAGCACAAAATGTTGAATTAATTATTGGTCCATTGTTAAAAGAAGAAGTAATTAAAATAAAACAGTTAGCACCATCAATTGCTGTTCTAGCTTTAAATAAGGTTGATGATGGTATAGTTCCCTCTAATAAGATGTGTTTCTTTGCACTGTCACCTGAGGATGAAGCAAAAGATGCTGCTGATCATATTTTTGCTCAAAATAAACAAAAGCCACTTTTAATTGTGCCACAAACCGATTTAGGTAGACGAGTCGCGAGGAGCTTTGCTAAACAATGGTCACAAATTGCTAATGGTTCTCAAGCTTATGTTCAATATGTCGGTAGTATCGGTACTTTAAGAGGCAATATCAATAATAATAGCGGGATAAGCTTAACTGGTCGTCCAATCACTTTTGAGGATGGAAGTGAGACGACATTATCAAGTTCTGCTGGTTTTGACGCGATTTATGTATATGCATCATATGATGAGTTAACGTTAATTAAACCTATGCTTGATTTGGGTGCCGGAAAAACAGTTGGTAATGAACCTTCCTCAATCACGCTTTATTCAAGTTCTAAAAGTCATGTAGCAAGTGCTTCTAATGATTTTAAGTATGATATGAATAACACTCAATATGCTGATATTCCATTGATTATTAATTCATCTGATAGAACGTCTTTTCTTATACCTGGCAATATTCAAAAAGATTATTCTTTGACTCGATTGTACGCTATGGGCGTTGATGCATGGAGACTCGCTAATCGATTTAATCAATTAGATTCTTATCAACCTAATTTTTTAGATGGTTTGACAGGTAAATTGTCAACAAGTAATCAATGTGAAGTTATTCGATCGCTTTCTTGGCAACAATATGTCTATGAAACATCTGAACCGTCCGAACAACAAAGTGAATAGTAAAAAAATTGGCAAGCATTATGAACAAATTGCTTGCCAATTTTTGATCGAGCAAGGACTGGTATTATTAGCACAAAATAGCCAATATCAATTGGGTGAAATTGATTTAGTAATGCGTGACAAAACATGCTTAGTATTCGTAGAAGTTAGATATCGAAAAAATGCTAATTTTGGTGAAGCAGAGATGACAATATCGTTTAATAAACAGACCAAAATTACACATGCAGCACAACTTTGGATGTTAGAGAATAATTTTAATATTGAAGATACCGAATTTAGATTTGATGTTTTTGCCATAACCGG
Organism: Gilliamella sp. LMG 34361; assembly: GCF_984569075.1. Taxonomy (NCBI): domain Bacteria; kingdom Pseudomonadati; phylum Pseudomonadota; class Gammaproteobacteria; order Orbales; family Orbaceae; genus Gilliamella; species Gilliamella sp. LMG 34361. Next base: position 696,131 of record NZ_OZ474903.1, read on the forward strand.
AAAAAATCAACAATGGATAATTAATGCGTTTTAATAGTTAGGTGAAAAACGTGCAAGATTTAATAAAGAATTATTTTACTGAAAGTATTCAAACTCAAATTGTTATGGCCGAATCGCTAGGCTCTGCAGTTGAAAAAGCCGCTAATATTATTGTTGGTGGCTTACTTAATGGTAATAAAATTATGGGATGTGGTAATGGCACTGCAGCAGCCAATGTGCAAAGCTTTACTTCACGCTTAATTACTAGTCTTGATATTGAAAGACCAAGTATTCCTGCTATTGCTTTGGTTTCCGACAATGTATTGTTAAGTGCGATATCAAATCATGAAGAGATATATGCGCGCCAAATTCAAGCTTTAGGACAACAGGGGGATATTTTGATCATATCAACTTGTGAAGGTAATAGCCGTTCAATTATTCGAGCAGTCCAAGAGGCTGTGATTAAAGATATGAAAATTGTTGCATTAACCGCATTTGATGGGGGCGAAGTAATAGGTTTACTTGGTCGGAATGATATTGAAATTAGAATTCCATCTTACAAAAAGGTGATGGCCTACGAAATGCATGCAATGATTTTAAACTGCTTGTGCCAATTAATTGAAAATACATTATTTATTCATACTGAATAAGTTGAATAAAAAACAGTTTAGTTCTGCATTAATAGCGATTTTTGTGCTATAATTATAAGCTATTTTGAGATTTAAATTAATAAGAGAACCTGGTGTTATGACCGAACTAGCCAAAGAAATAACCCCCGTCAATATTGAAGACGAATTAAAATCCTCTTATCTTGATTATGCGATGTCTGTTATTGTCGGGCGAGCTTTACCTGATGTACGTGACGGACTAAAACCTGTCCACAGACGTGTTTTATTCGCTATGCATGAAGCTGGATATGATTGGAATAAACCTTACCGAAAATCTGCTCGTGTTGTTGGGGACGTAATCGGTAAATACCATCCACATGGTGATTCTGCTGTTTATGACACAATAGTTCGTATGGCACAACCATTCTCATTACGTTATATGCTTGTTGATGGTCAAGGTAACTTTGGTTCTGTTGACGGCGACTCTGCAGCGGCAATGCGTTATACCGAAATTCGTATGCAAAAATTTGCGGGTGCATTGTTGACGGATTTAGACAAAGAAACAGTAGATTTTTCGCCAAACTATGATGGATCAGAAATGATTCCTGATGTGCTGCCAACGCGTATTCCTAATTTGTTAATCAATGGGTCATCAGGTATTGCTGTTGGTATGGCAACCAATATTCCTCCGCATAATTTAGCTGAAGTGATTAATGGCTGTTTGGCATTTATTGAAGATGAATCTATTTCTGTTGATGGATTGATGGAACATATTCATGGTCCTGACTTTCCAACCGCAGCTTTAATCAATGGTCGCAAAGGTATCGAAAATGCTTATCGAACTGGTCGGGGTATCATTTACATTCGTTCTAAAGCAACGATTGAAGTTGATGATCATAGTGGCCGTGAAACGATTATTGTCAACGAAATTCCGTATCAAGTTAACAAGAAAAAACTGATTGAGAAGATTGCAGAGTTAGTTAAAGACAAAAAAATTGAAGGCATTTCAGCGCTGCGCGATGAATCAGATAAAGATGGTATGCGTATCGTTATTGAAATTAAACGTGATGCCGTTGGTGAAGTTGTTCTAAATAATCTTTTCTCATTAACTCAGCTACAAGTCTCTTTTGGTATTAATATGGTGGCCTTACATAAAGGTCAACCAAAACTATTAAACTTACGAGAAATGATCGAAGCGTTTGTTCTTCACCGTCGTGAAGTGGTAACGCGTCGAACTATTTATGAACTTCGTAAGGCGCGTGAACGAGCACATGTATTGGAAGGTTTGGCTATTGCATTAGCTAATATCGATCCTGTGATTGAATTAATCCGAGCTGCCGCGACACCTTCTGAAGCGAAAGCTAAATTATTATCGCAAGCATGGCAACTAGGTAATGTTGCGGCAATGCTTGAAAAAGCGGGTAATGATGCCGCTCGCCCTGAAGATTTAGCGCCAGAGTTTGGTATTCGTGATGGTCATTATTATCTTTCTGAAGCTCAAGCCCAAGCTATCTTAGATCTTCGCTTACATCGTTTGACAGGCCTTGAACACGAAAAAATTCTTGATGAGTACAAAGAACTATTAGTTCAAATTGCTGGTTTGTTACATATTTTAGCGAGTCCAGAAAGACTAATGGAAGTTATTCGTGAAGAGCTTGAAGCGGTTCGCGATCAATTCCAAGATGCAAGAAGAACAGAAATTACCGCAAGTAGCGCTGATATTAATATTGAAGACTTAATTGCTCAAGAAGATGTTGTCGTTACACTCTCTCATCAAGGTTATGTCAAATATCAACCACTCTCTGATTATGAAGCGCAACGTCGAGGTGGTAAAGGTAAATCAGCAACCAAAATTAAAGAAGAAGATTTTGTTGAGAAGTTATTAGTTGCTAATACTCATGATACTATCCTTTGTTTCTCTAGCCGTGGTAGATTATATTGGATGAAAGTGTATCAATTACCTGAAGCCAGCCGAGGTTCTCGAGGTCGTCCAATTATTAACTTGTTACCACTTGAGGCTGATGAACGCATTACGGCAATTTTACCTGTTCGTGAGTTTGATGATGAACATTGCGTATTTATGGCAACAGCGCAAGGTACGGTCAAGAAGACTTCACTAATTGAATTTAGTCGTCCGCGAAGTGGTGGCATTATCGCTATTAACCTGCGTGATGATGATGAGCTTATTGGCATTGATTTAACCAGTAATGAAACGTCTGATACCGTTGATGATGAAGAACTGAATGATGATGTCGTTGGTGATGAGACTGATAATGATGAAGAAGTCTCGCAAATCTCTAATACAGAAGACATTATGTTGTTCTCTGCTAATGGTAAAGTTGTTCGATTCCCAGCTAATAAAGTTCGCTCTATGGGACGTACTGCGACGGGTGTTCGAGGTATTAAGTTAGAAGGCGATGATAAAGTCGTGTCACTCATCGTTCCTCGAGGAAATGGCGCAATCTTAACTGCAACTCAAAATGGTTATGGTAAACGGACTGAACAAGAATTATATCCAACTAAATCACGCGCAACTAAAGGAGTAATTTCTATTAAAGTCAGTGAGCGCAATGGCGCAGTAGTTGGTGCAGTACAAGTTGAAGAAACCGACCAAATCATGCTGATTACCGATGCAGGTACCTTAGTACGAACTCGAGTATCAGAAGTTAGTATTGTTGGTCGAAACACTCAAGGTGTAACTTTGATTCGAACTGCCGAAAACGAAAAAGTTGTCGGATTACAACGAATCGCTGAAACGGAAGATGATGATGAATCGCAATTGTCCCAAGAAAATTATGACAGCGATGATTCCGCTCTAGAATCCGAAGAATAATTTTTAATTATAAAAAAGGATTAGCCATACAGACTAATCCTTTTTTATTTTCGAAAACAGTGAAAAGGAATAGAATTATATGTCTTTCTTGATAAAAAAAATCTTAACTAATCTTGCATGGCAAATATTAATTGCCTTGATTTTAGGTGTAGCTGTTGGTGCTTTTCTGTATGAACTTGCCGATCCTAATCATACGTTACATTCATATTACCAATTTTCAATTGTGAATATTTTCCAACCAGCTGGTGATATTTTTATTCGTTTAATTAAGATGATTGTTTTACCAATTATACTTAGCACATTGACATTAGGTATTGCTGGAATTGGTGGTTCTAAACGTTTAGGGACATTAGGATTTAAAACCATTCTATATTTCGAAATCATTACAACAATTGCTATATTATTAGGCCTTTTATGGGGCAATGTTTTCGCGCCAGGTGCAGGAATCGATTCTTCAACTTTAGCCACCGCTGATATTAGTAAATACACTAAAGCAGCCGAAGAGTTAAGTGGCAAACCTCATGGTTTGATTGTTATGATATTGGATATGATCCCAGCAAATATATTTAAAGCGATGACTGATGGTGCGGTTTTACCGGTTATTTTCTTTTGTGTATTTTTTGGTTTAGGTTTAATGTCTTTACCAGATAAACAACGTGAGCCATTTGTATTCTTCTTAAAAGTAGTATCAGATACTATGTTTAAAGTGACCAATATGATTATGCGTTATGCTCCAATTGGTGTATTTGCATTAATTACCGTAACTGTTGCTAAATATGGTTTTGCTTCTTTACTACCGCTATTAAAACTGATTCTAACTGTATATTCTGCAATGATCATTTTTACATTAGTGATATTAGGTGGAGTTTGTAAACTATGTAAATTCAACATCTTTACCTTATTAAAAATATTGAAGGAAGAATTAGTTATTGCTTTTTCTACAGCAAGTTCAGAAACAGCATTACCAAAAATCATTGAAAAGATGGAAGCCTATGGGGCACCAAAAGCAATCACAAGCTTTGTTATTCCTACTGGATATTCATTCAATCTTGATGGCTCAACATTATACCAAAGTATCACGGTTATCTTCTTAGCACAGTTATTTGGTATGGATTTAAGTATCTTAGATCAAATTATCATTGTAATTACATTAATGATTGCATCAAAAGGAATTGCTGGAGTACCAGGCGCTTCTATTTTAGTACTATCAGCAACACTTGGTAGTGTTGGTATTCCACTTGAAGGCATTGGTTATATTATGGGTGTTGAACGTATTTTAGATATGGGTAGAACAGTTGTTAATGTTGTTGGTAACGCATTAGCAGCGATTGTTATTGCGCGTTGGGAACATGTTTTTGATGATAAAAAAGCAAAAGCGTATGAGCAAGAATATTTAAAATAATTCTGTTGTTAACTAATGTTGTAATTATTATATTATAAAATATAAAACTACCTGTAATGACAGGTAGTTTTATAACTTGTTTTTAATAACTTATTTTTATAATTATTAGAAATATTTTGTCATATCAAATTCAATTCTTTCTCCATCAGGACCACTAATAAGAAAAAAGCTTACTTCACAATGCTCTCTTTTCTCATAAATTGGCCCCTCATTGATCTCGTAACCAAGCTCTTTTATCTTATTAAGCATTCCGTCAATATCATTAACTTCTAGTGCAAAATGTTCAATACCATTGTGAGTTTGAGTTAAATCGGTATAAATATTATCAGGTAATTGATACAGTTCTAATGTAAGCTTTGGTGAAGTTAAAAACTCTACGTGCACTTCGCCACTTTGAACTTTTTTGGAAAATTTTTCTGTAACTATAAAACCTAACGTTTGATAAAAAGATGAGGATTTATCAATGTCACTAACTTTTAAACCCAAATGGGCAATGCCTGTAATTAAATTATTCATGTTAGATACCTTTTTTCGAACAATAGTAACCATAAAATGCAACGTAGATAAAACAGCATAGAGGTGCGGTAAATGCTATTTGCATATTTCCCTGATTTAAATCAGAAATAATTCCCATAATTAGTGGAATAACTGCACCACCAATAATTGACATAACGACAATAGATCCTGCAGTTTGAGTATCTTTACCCATTCCTTTAATGGTTAATCCGAAATTAGTTGGCCATCCAGGCGCCATACAAAAACTAATGGTAGTTAATGTTGCAATGGCCATGATCCCAGAGCTCATTATTGCTATTGCTAATAAGATAACTGCCAGAATAGCAAAGATACTCAATAACTTAGCAGGACTTATTTTTTTCATTAAAAATGTAGATACAACTTTCCCTAATGCATAGAAAAGTAGAGATATAAGTAACCAATAAGTAGCATTATGTTCAGATGTGCCCGTTTCTACTTGTTGGACGAAGCGAATAGTAAAACTCCAGACGCCGACTTGCGCACCGACATATAAAAACTGAGAAATGATACCTAAAGTAAAACGAGGAATAGCAAAAAGTCGTTTTAAAGAATGAATTAAATTTTCATTTTCTTGGTTTTCTATCGAACTAGCTTTACATGCAGGAAATTTGACAAAAATAAATAGCAACGCAATTAAAACTAATATTGAACCGATCATTAAATAGGGGGTAACTACCTGTCCAACCATTTGATGCCTTGCTTCATCTGCCGCTTCTGGTGTCATTTGCAACAATTCAGCATGGCTAGGATCATTTTTACCAAATACTAATTGTTGACCGATTAGAACACCTAATATAACTCCAACGGAATTAAAAATTTGTGAGAAATTAATTCTTTGTGTTGATGTTTCTATGGGACCTAACAAGCTTGAATAGGTATTACAAGATGATTCAAGAAATGACAAACCACAAGCGATAATGCCTAAGCAACCAAGAAATGCATAATAGGTCATTGATGAGGCTGCTGGTATAAATAAAAAGCATCCAGTCGCATATAACATTAAACCAATAACAATTGCTAATTTGTAAGAAAATTTTTTAATTATAGCTGCTGCTGGTAGTGCAATAAAAAAGTATCCTAAAAAAAATACTGATTGTACTAAAGCAGTTTGTGTATCAGTAAGATCAAACCCTTTTTTAAACTGTGCAATTAAAATATCATTTAAATTAACAGCCATTCCCCAGAGTGCAAATAAACAACATACTAGAATAAATTTTGCCCATGGCGTTTTTGTTAAATAAGCACTACTATCTAAAGTAGATGATTTATTAGTCGTATTCATAATAAAACCTTAATATCTAAAAATAATTAGTAATAATTTATTAATTACTACTAAATCTGTTCATACGTTCAATTGCCTGCTGATAGGTAGTCATACATGCCGCTCCAATATATTCGACACTCACGGCTGCAAAAGCAGAACTAAATAACGCAGCTTGTTTAATATTTTGTCCATTAGCAATTTGAGCAGCTAAGGCTCCGTTGAAAGCATCTCCAGCACCAGTTGTATCAACAGGATTTGCTGGAAAGCAAGGGATCCAAGTTTTGGTTGAATGATCTGAAAGTAGTGAACCTTTTGCTCCCATAGTGATGATGATTTTCTTAACACCTTTTTGGTGTAGATAATCAGCAGCATATTCTGCACTTTCTTTATCAGTGATTTTTTGACCTGTGAGAAGATAAGCTTCTGTTTCATTGGGGGTTAACAAATCAACTTTTGATAATAACTTATCACTAACAGGTTGAAATGGTGCTGGATTTAAAATAGTAAATGCATTGCTATTATTAGCAATATCAATTACTTGATTGATAGCCGAAAGATTATTCTCAAGTTGGACTAATACTACATCTGCACATTTTATTGCTGGTTCACATTTTTTAATTTCTTCTTCTGTTACAATCATATTTGTACCAGGATCGACAGAAATCATATTTTCAGCATTTTTTCCAGCAACATAAATTAATGCATTGCCTGTAGCTCGCTCATTTGAACTTAATATTGTTACAGCATTAAACCCGACTTCTTTGAGATGACGGCGAGCAAAATAACCAAAATCATCTTCTCCGATTTTCCCTATATAATGTACGTTTGCCCCAGCTTTCAATGCTGCTGTGGCTTGATTAGCACCTTTTCCTCCTGCAGAAATCTTACTTGATCTGGCAACTAATGATTCACCTGGCATGGGAAAACGCTCTAAAAATGCAGTTATATCAAGATTAAAAGATCCGAAAACACAAACTTTTCCTTTCATTTAATTGTCCTTTTACTATTTGATAGTTTTAATAGCGTTATTGATATCAGTCGTCATTCTTTTCCAAGCTTCATCTAAAGAGAGATTCTTTTTAAATAGTCCTGAGCTTCCCATAATTAATACTTCAGCTCCTGATGAGAGCAGTTGATGATAAGTATTTGCATTACAAGAACCATCAACCTCAATTAGAAATTTAAAATTATTATGTTTTTTCAATTCAGAAAGTTTTTTTATTTTTTGTTGCATTTCTGGAATAAATGGTTGACCAGCATAGCCTGGATCAACAGTCATTATGGTAATTTTATCAAGTAGATGAATATATTCTGATATGTATTCAATAGGTGTTGCTGGGTTTATGACAATTCCCGCTTTTTTATTTAATTGATGAATATGATTAATTACCCTAAAAGCATTAGTATTAATTGTTTCTGCATGAGGACAGATAAAATCAGCACCAGCATTTGCCATTTGATCAATAAAATCCGTAGGGTGTTCCACCATTAAATGGACATCTATTGGTATAGACGTGTGAGGTTTAATTTGTTCAATGAAGAAAGCTGAAAGTGTGATATTTTTAACAAAATGGCCATCCATGATGTCGATATGCAAAAAGTCAGCATGTTGATTAAAAAATGTTAATTGATCTTTTATATTAATTAAATCCATACACATCAAAGATGGGGAAATTTTATACTGCATAATTATTCTCCTTATTACTAGAACCACATTTTTATCTAGTTAAGAAGAGATATTTAATTAAGCTAATACAACCTCGACGCTGTGCCAATCCATTTCTTTTTGTAATAATTTATCGATATTTTTATCGGTAATCAGTACATCAATATCGCCTAAGTTACATATTTTTGCGTAGGCATTTTGATTAAATTTGGTTGAATCAGCTAATACAATGATTTTTCTTGCTGTTAAAATCATCTGTTTTTTCAAATGAGCATGATATTCATTGTTGTCACTTAAACCATTATCAAAATCTAATCCATCGCAAGAAATAAATAATGTATCTATAGTAAATTCTGCCAACATTTTTTCGGTTAATGTCCCAACCATATCTTCATTTTTGGCAAAATAGGCACCACCTAAAACAAAAATTTGAATTTGACTTTTTGCTGCTAATGTCTGAACAACATTTATTGAATGAGTAATAACTGTCATATCAACATTTGGCAGTTGTCGAGCTAAAAACCAGCAAGAAGAACTACTATCTAAAGCGATACGATCTGCATTATTTACAAACTGCAATGCTTTTCGAGCGATGCGGGTTTTTACCTCTGTGTTAACTAAAATCCGTTGGCGAAATGAGCGATTATTATTTAATATGGAAGGCACTATAGGTTCACTAGAGATAGTTGAGGTGAGAACTGCGCCTCCATGGCTGCGACGAATTAAGTCCTTTTCCTCTAAAGCCCTTAAATCTCTACGTAGTGTTTCTTTAGATACGCAACAGATTTTTGCCATATCATTTACTGTCATACTAGTGTTTTGACTTAGTAATTGAATGATCATTTGTTGCCGTTCTAGTATTAACATAATATCTCCTTAACTGCCTTGTCATTTTAACTTTGTAAAAATTACCATTTTGTGTATGGAATCTGTTTTGTTATCTGTTTTGTTTTGTTAATAATAAAATGTGATAAAGCACACAATTACCTTATTGAATAGTTCAATATTTGCTCAACTTTATTCCTATTATTATCTGAATCAAAAGCAATCGGTCAAAATCGGTGTATAAAATCATGTTTGATTTTGACTGAATTTGACCGAATTTTTTTAATAAACTAATAGTAGTCTATTTTGAAAGGTAATGCTTCTTAGCTGGGATTATTTTTGCTAAATATGTAATTGAGGGACTTTTTATTTGGGTGGTGGGAAATGATTTATTTTAATTATAAAAAAACCCAGTTTAAGCTGGGCTTTTTTATTTTTGAGTAAAACTATTTAATTTTAGCTTCTTTATAAACAACATGCTGACGAACAACGGGATCGTATTTTTTGATCTCCATTTTTTCAGGCATGGTTCTTTTGTTTTTGCTAGTGGTATAAAAATGACCGGTACCAGCAGAAGAAACTAATCTAATTTTTTCACGTACACCTTTAGCCATGATATGGTTTCCTTATTAGTACTTTTCACCACGGGCACGAAGTTCAGCTAAAACTGCATCAATACCCTTTTTATCAATAGTACGCATACCTTTAGCTGATACACGTAATTTTACAAAACGTTTTTCACTCTCAATCCAAAAACGGTGAGTTTGAAGATTTGGTAGAAAACGACGTTTAGTAGCATTCATCGCATGAGAACGATTATTTCCCACTAAAGGACCTTTTCCTGTTACTTGGCATACTCGTGACATGTCAATAATTCTCCGAAATTTCTATGCTTAAGCCTTGGGCGTAATATGTTAATGGAATTAACCTCGTCAGGCTTTTAGTTTGCTGCAGTTCTATTTGAGAAGCAGTCTAACCTCTCACACTACACCCATAATAATGAGGTAGCGAAGTATACGCTTTTACTGGCAATTTCTCAAGCATTATCTTATCTAAGCTTGAAAATAAGTTTTTAATTGAAAAAAGATTAATAAGGCTATATTGGTTATTATGGCGAAATAATTATCGCATAATACGTATTGTTTTTGTTCAATATATAATGATTTAATCTTATAATAATGATGTTTTAATAGTATAGATTTTATCTATTAGCCTTAATTTACTAACTTTCAAGGAGATAGTATGAGTCAGTTTACGCCATATAGTATCTATGGCATTATCGGTTATCCTTTGGGTCATAGTATGAGCCCACTTATTCATACTACATCATTTCAAGATTATGGTATTCCAGCCGTACTTGTGCCTTTTCCAACACCACCAGAAGAAATTGCGACACTTTTTAAGTCAGTTCGATTACTTAATATTCGGGGTTTATGCGTTACCATTCCTCACAAGCAAACCATCATTCCTTATTTAGATGAAGTCACCGATCACGTTAAAAAAGCTGGTGCTGCCAATTTAGTTTATTGGGATGGTGATAAACTTTGCGGTGATAACACAGATATTATTGGTTTCATGCAACCATTAGTACAAAAGAAAGTACCAGATGAATATAAAAAAGTCTTAGTACTTGGTGCAGGAGGAGCGGCTCGCGCGGCGGTTGTTGGCTTACATGATCTTGGATATAGCGATATAACGGTTACCGATATTGTCACTGATCTACCAGAAGCGTTAGCGAAAGAGTTTAATCTCAAAATAGCAGCTTGGGAGGATAGAGATAAAGTTGAAGCACAAATTATCATTAACTCAACGCCATTAGGTATGCAAGGTAAATTTGAAGAGCAAACCCCTTATGAACAAGCGTGGTTCAAAGGTAAAGGTATTGCTTATGATATTGTGTATACACCATATAACACGAAGTTTAGACAAGAAGCAGAAAAAGCAGGATGGGAATCGATTTCTGGACGTGAGATGTTTATTGGTCAAGCAAATGCTCAATTTAAAATTTGGACAGGAAAAGATCTTTCTGATAGAGCAAAACAAGCAGTGATTGATGCTTTAGCAGGAAAATAAACGTTAAAGACATCCACCTCATTGAATTGAGGTGGAGTTAATCTTCATCTTAAGAATTTACTAAATCTATAAAAGTAGTAAGTGTGATTAGTAAATTTAAAATGTGATTAAAAAGGAGTATTTATGACTAATTTAGAGTTACAAGCATTTCGCCGTTTTCTAATGCTAAAAGTATCAGAAGCAAGTGAGTATATTGGTAAAACTGATGTGAAGACCTGGCACGATTGGGAAAATGGCACTTTACCTATTCCTGAAAATGTAGCAACAGCAATGAGAGAATTAAAAAACCTTCGTAGTGAAAAAATAAAACTGATTATTAATAGCATTAATGACCGTGTTGGCAGCAATACTATTCGTTATTTCATGACATACCAAGAGTTTAAAAAGGTTAATCCTGAACTTGATGTTATTCAATGGCGGTTACATCAATCAATTGCTACTGAACTTTACTTTCGAGGTTTAGAAAAGTTGTGTTGATTTTTATGCGCAACGCTAAATTTACTTTAAACAATATTATGTAAATTGTAATAATTTATTTACACTCTCACTTTTTATTATTATTCATTAAATCAAATAGATAGTGTGTAAATAAATCATTCTGTAAAAAAATATTGCAAAAACAAAAATGAATCACTAGCATAGGTAGCTTATATTGAGAGCGGTTTATCAAGAAGGACCCAAAATGAAGAACACAATTTTTTTAGTTGGTGCAAGAGCTGCCGGTAAAACCACAATGGGTAAAATGTTAGCCAATAAGTTATCATTTTCTTTTATTGATACAGATTGTCATTTACTTGAAACTACACAAAAAACCGTTGCTGAGATTGTTGAAAAAGAGGGTTGGGAAGGTTTTCGTGCTAGAGAAAGCCAAGTTCTTATTGATACAGCTAAGCCAAATAGAGTGATTGCAACTGGAGGTGGTATGGTGTTAGCCGAGCAAAATCGACAGTTTATGAAACAAAATGGTATCGTCATTTTTCTATCTGCTCCGGCTGCAACATTAGCGGCACGTTTGATGAAAGATCCTAACGTTGCTCAACGACCATCGTTAACTGGTTTGTCCATTTCCGATGAGATGGAAAAAGTGCTTGCTGAGCGTTTACCATTATATCATGATGCTGCTCATTATATTGTCGATGTTGATCAAGACGAAAATTTGATTCTAAATCAGATGATTGAAAAACTGAAAAGTCACTAACGGATCTCCTTTCATTTTCTTACATCAATTGTCCATTAAGCTATTTCTATAAATTAGTTTTTATCTAATTTTATCTTTTTGAATTTTTCAAAAAATACTTGCCATTAAATGAAAAATAAATAAAAATACAAAAAATATGAATAAATATTCATTTCGAGTGGTGATGCGATGAAAGAAAGAACAACTGAACTTGTTGATGGTTTAAGGCATTCTGTGCCTTATATTAATGCCCATCAAGGAAAAACCTTCGTTATTTTATTAACTGGTGCAGTTTTAAAAAGTAATAATTATGCAAGTATCATTAGTGATATTGGTTTATTACATAGTTTAGGTATTAAACTGGTTATTGTTAATGGTGCACGTAACCAAATAGATGAATCGCTGAAAAATCATAATATCCAACCTAAATATCATAAAAATACTCGAATAACCGATGCCTCAACGCTAGAGATTGTTAAACAAGTAACTGGATTATTACAACTCAATATTACCGCCAGTTTATCAATGAGCTTAAATAACACTCCGTTACAAGGTGCCCATATTAATGTGGTTAGTGGTAACTTTGTTATAGCCCAACCATTAGGCGTCGACGATGGTGTTGATTATTGTCATACCGGAAAAATTCGGCGAATTAATAACGAAGCGATCGATGAGCAATTAAATCGTGGCTCGATTGTATTATTAGGTCCGGTTGGTGTGTCGGTGACTGGTGAAAGTTTTAACTTATCGTCAGAAGATGTTGCAGCCGAAGTTGCCATTCGTCTTAAAGCCGATAAGCTAATAAGTTTTTGTGCAGAACAAGGTGTACTTGATGAACAAAATCAGGTGATTACTGATCTGTTCCCAGTTGATGCTGATAATTATGTTAATAACAAACAACAAAGTGGTAAGCATCTATCTAGTGAGGCTCGTTTTTTACGTGCGGCATCTAAAGCATGTCGTAATGGGGTACGCCGTAGCCATTTGGTTAGCTATTTAGTGGATGGCTCTATTTTGCAAGAACTTTTTTCGCGCGACGGTATTGGAACACAAGTTGCAATGGAACATTCAGAACAAGTTCGCTTGGCAACAATCAATGATATAGGTGGAATATTAGAGTTAATACGACCACTTGAAGAACAAGGCATTTTAGTAAAACGTTCAAGAGAACAGTTAGAAATTGAAATCGATAAATTTACTATTATTGAACGTGATAATATGACCATTGGTTGTGCAGCACTTTATCCATATCCAGAAGAAAAGATGGGAGAAATGGCTTGTCTAGCCATTCATCCACAATACCGAAACTCATCACGCGGTGACTTATTGTTAGAAAAAATTGCAGAAAGTGCTAATAATTTAGGATTGGAAAAAATCTTTGTGCTTACCACTCGCAGTATCCATTGGTTCCGAGAAAAAGGTTTCAATCCAGCCGAAGTGGATGATTTACCGATTAAAAAGAAACAACTTTATAATTATCAAAGAAATTCCAAAATCTTAATGTTCAATTTGATGTAAAAACTTATCGCCAAGAAAAGGCCCGTATTGTAACGGACTTTTCTATTTGGATTAACTAAAGAGCCTTACAATGAATTCGGTGATTAACGATAATGATGTGAAATCAGGATCGGCAAAAGTCACACCTTCAACACCTAAAAATGCAAAGAGAGGCAATGCAAGCGCTGGTAATACACATAAAAGTAAACCGTTAACGAAAGCTGCAATAATCGCCCCTCTTGCCCCACCAGTTGAGTTACCAAAGATTGCGGCTGTACCACCGGTGATGAAACTTGCCATTATTCCGGGAATGATAATTGGCAAACCAATAAAAGGAAAAACAACTACGCAGGCTATTTCAGTAAAGAAGCTAACGATAAAACCTACTAATACACAATTTGGTGCTTTATCAAATAATACCATCGGATCGACCGCGGGAACACAACCCGGTGCGACAACTTGTGCAAATCCTTTAAAAGCGGGGATTATTTCTTCTGTAAAAATAGCGACACCTTTTTTAGCAATATAGAGACCACCGGCAAAGATTGCTGATTGTTCCAATGCAAAAATAATGAATGTGTTATTTTTGAGAATATCTTTTAAATAATCAGCAGAAGAAAAAGCACCAGATAAACATAGTAAGACAAACATAGTAATAAATGTCGCCACATCAGACTGCCTTAAAAAACTAAAACGATCATTGATTTTAATATGCTCAATATTATTCTTTTTATTTCCGAGCCATTTACCTAAATAAGATCCTATCAAATATGAAATGGTTCCGGCATGGGCAATACAGTAATCATTATTGCCTATTATTGTGCGGCTAAATTTAGAGAGTAAAGTTGGAAATACCGCCATATAAAGGCCAATAATAATTGCGCCAGAAGCAACAATAGTGTAGCCATTATAGCCCATCCCTTGTAAAACAGCGGTGAATGAAAAAGCCATAAATAGCACTAAGTGTAAGGATAAATAAATCGATTTAAAGCGGGTAAATCTTGCTAATAGTAGATTAATTATCATCGCAAAAAAGAGAATAAAAGCAGCGCTAGTTCCAAGTGATTCCATCGTCAACGCGGTAATAGCTTCATTACTTGGTACTACCCCATGCATTTTAAATGCGTGAGTAAACATGTTACTAAACATAATTAACACGCCACCCAAGATTTTACCGCCGGTTTTAATTAACACAAAGCCAATAAATGAAAGTAAGGTACCGGTAATAATTTTAGAAATTTTTGCTCGCTGTAAAACCAGACCGATAAATGCAACTAGTGCAATAATGATCGCTGGTTGGCCAAATATATTTAGAAAAAGCTCCATAATTTCACCTCAAACGCAATAATAAAATAATGAATCATTATAAGTAAAACGTTATTTCATTTTGTGTTTTCGATCACAAATTAACAAATGAAATATACAAATAATCAATTAGTAGCAAATTATTTATATTAATTGCTGATGATTAATTAATCTTATTTTAAATAACGCTTTCTTAAGGTTATTGCAGTTATTTTGTAAAAATAATTGAGGAGTCTATACCGCGTTACTAGTTTTGAGTATAGGAAACGGGTTATAAAGCAAGTGGCAGTGGGTAAAAGTGATTTTAGTTACGAATTAATGAGATAGAGGAAAAAGTCAACTATGGTTAATGCCTATTTTAGGTTAAAATCAATCAAAATATGAGTGTTATCTATTTTGATATTAAGGCGTCTAATCGACAATCAAAACAGGTAACACTCTTTTTATAGACTCTTTATTAAATTGGATCTGAACTAATCAGTTAAATGACTATTTGTTAGTTATTTGGCTACCTTTTTCTTTAATAACCTCTGGTCCTTTTTCTACTTTAATTTCAGTTTTACTAAACTCTACCGAGGCATTACGAACTTTAAAACCATTTTCAGCTTCAATATTGATGTTAGAAAATTTAATCTGATTGAACGGTTTTTCTGGCGTTCCAATGATAAAGCCTGCGTAATTAGTATTACCTTTTACAGTAAGGTTATTGAAGTTAATGTTATTGAAGTAAGGAGTTTCGTCTTTTTTATACGCTTTTGGTTGCTCACTATCAGCAGGATAAATTTGATCGCCTAACATAAATCCACCAGCAAATTCACCCTCTTGCAACGCTTTGATTCGCGCATCTTTTGTGGTTGGGGCTCCTTTGTAATAAGCAGACAAGACAATTGGTGTTTTTACATTTATCATTGTTGTATTGTTATATTGAATATCTTTGACTTCTCCACCTTTACCTCTTGGCGATTTTATTCGAATACCATACATTGCATCGGTAAAGGTATTATTTTCAGCCATTAAATTGCTCACACCGCCATTGGTTTCTGAACCAATAGATAATCCGCGACCAAGCATAAAGTTATTATCTGCAATATAAAAATCATGGCTATGGTTGCTGATTGTCGATTTTATTGCGACGTGATCATCGCCAACACTAATGTTATTTTTGGTGATGCTAACTCTTCGACTATTCATCGGATCGATTGCATCCGTGTTTTGCCACCAAGCCGGAGCGAATATGGTTGTTTTGTTAATCGTGATGTCTTCAACATTATTAAAAACAATATGGAAACTTGGTGAATTTTGTATGGTGACGCCTTCAATTAAGATATTGCTCGCGTCTTTAAAAAATAGCAGACGCGGGCGATTTGTTGGTCCTTTTTTACCCGCTTTACGAGTTGCCGCGCGATATTTTTCTAAAAGCGTTGAACCTTGCCCATCAATAATACCTTCACCTGTAATGGCTACATTTTTTTCTTCTGCAATATTAATAAATGCAATCCATTTATCTGCTAATGGCCATAATTTAGAGGAGCCTGACCATTTTTGTTGTTCTTCTGTCGGATGATAAGCGCTTTCTTCAGCTGCAGCTTGTAACACAGCACCTTTTTCTAAATGAAATTCAATATTACTTTTTAAAAATAACGGTTCAGATAGGTAATAACCAGCAGGGACAATAACTTTACCGCCGCCACTTTGTGCACAATCATCAATAGCGGCTTGAAATGCTTTGGTATCATACCAAATACCAGTAGCCTCAGCGCCATAGTCTCTAATATTACATTGCTTAGACGCAATATTCAGTTTGTCTAAAGTGACAGGAGAAAATGAAGGGGACGCTAAAACAGTAAAACTGGCGGTAAGTGTGAGTAAACTGATAGATAATCCATTTTTTATAGTTAATTGATACATGTTTTTCCTTAATGAAGAATAAAAAGATGAAATAGTGAATATAAAAATGATTATCTTGGTTTATAACTTAAGAATCTGTTAATGGAGTCACAAATATGAAAATTAATTTATAAAAATTGAAATGTCATTTTAATTTGTGATGTGCTGTCTATATATCGATTTATTAATAGAATTAATTAACTAATTGATTAGCCAATTCATCACTAATGATTAATATATCGATATAATTTGCATTTAATGCAGCAATCAAACTATTGAGTTTTTGAGGATCACCGCTAGCACATATTTTTAGCGGGATTTTTTTTAGATTTTCTAATGTTATGCCAATAATTTGATCATGAAATGGGGTTTGTAATTCCTCACCATTTTTGTCATAAAATCGCGATAAAATATCACCGACAATTTTTCTATTGGTAATTTTTTGAAAAAGCTCACCATAAAAACCATACCAAATTGAGCTTTTGGATATAGCTGGGCAGCCAATACTAAATAAAGCAACCGTGATTTTATCCCACCAATTATTGAGCTCTTTCATATGGTGAGTTTTTTCAATTTCAGTTTTTAGATTAGCAGTATCAACGATCGCAGGGTAATCAATTAATATCGCTTTGCTTTTAAGTTTATCTGAAAGTTTATAAGCAATATTATTGACGTGGTATTTAGTTTCGATCTTGCCAGAAGGGCCACCGATCATTGGCACGATAGTAACGTTTTCGAATGTAGTATTATCATTTTTTAAGCTATTTACAATATAATTGATAGATCGGCCCCAAGACACACCAATTACATCGTTATCGGTGATATTTTTGAGTAGAACATTTGAAGCCACATTACAAACAATCTGGTTTTTGCTTTCATTGTCGATATCAAGATTGACTGGCACGACAATTACTTGTTTCAAATGGTATTTATTACAAATTTTTTCCTCTAACGCGATATCTGGTAACAGATTATAATTAATCGAAATTGAAACAATGCCTAGCTCTCGGATTGTTTTTAACATTCGACTAATGCTTGATCGATGTATATTAACGATTTTTGCTATTTCCGATTGTGTTTTATTTTCTTCATAATACAGTTGGGCAATTTTTATTAACATCTTATGTTGTTCAAGCTCATCGTTGCTAAAATTTTGATTAATCATAGTAGCGTTATCTTATTATCTTTAGTTAGTAAAAAAACTCCGTATTTTTATTCACATCAAGAAGTCATTTATTTATGACAACTTGAAGTGAATAGAGTATACCAAAAAATCAAGAATCAATATCGGGAAAATAAGTTAAAACATAATCCTCGGCCTCTTTTGACCAAATACCATGATTTTTAGATAGTATTGTTTGTAAAGTAACATCATCCGTATTTTCATTTATCGATTTTAAACTTTTAAGATCGAATTTTTTGTGCGTATAAACTAGTTTCTTTCCACCTTTAATTTGATCCTGGATTTGAGAGACTTTACTCGCTTGATCGATTCCCATAATATGCGATACGATTTTTGCCACATCGACTGATCGTGATTCAATGAGTTTTACTGCTTCACGCATATCATTGGTATTGCCGCCCGAAGTACCAACAATATGGGTAAAGTTATAATGGACATCATAGAAATTAATTTCGGCTGAAAAGTTCTTATCTTGTGGACCGGCAAAAAAGTTAAGGCAACCGTCAATCGCCAATAATTGCGAGGCAAGTTGAATCAACTCTTTAGAAGGTAAGAAAACAAAAACATCATCAAAACTTCCAGTGGTGGATTTATCTTTTAATAATGAGGCTTGATCATCGATATTGGAAATATCTACAAATTCTAATTCAATACCATTACGAGATTGGTAAAGGGTTTTTAGATGTGCTATTTTTTCCTTGCTGCGACCAGTTACAACAACTTTTTTTGGCGCGATAGGACCACCTAATGCATAATCTATAGCCAACATTCCCATAGGACCGGTACCACCTAAAATAATCAGATTACCATTGGGTTTTATACCCATGATGTGTTCATAACTATTTGGTTTTAGATGAAAGTTAGCATTGAATGCACCAATGATACACGATAATGGTTCAATTAACGCGCCTTCAAAATAAGTTTGTCCATCATAAGGAATCAAACAGTCTTGCTTCAGTACATCATGATTAATTATCATGTAAGTCGCACAACCACCTGTATAAGGATAGGAATAACCCACGCAGTATGGACTATCGGCAAGTTGCAAATTAGCTTGAACGACATATTTTTGACCCGGTTTAAATTTATGTTGCCATTTTTTCCCAACTTTTATAATTTCACCGCAACATTCATGCCCAATAATAATCGGGTTATTTTTTAAATCCGGTGGTGTTTTTTTATGATTTTCACCTTGATTAACTAATTTTAATGAAGACATACACATACTATCAACAATGACGGTTACTAGAATTTCATCATCAGTAATTTCTGGAAGTTGAAATGACTCTAATCGCAAATCATTTTTTCCATACAATCTAACTGCTTGAGTTCTCATATATTCCTCTTATTTTTCAATTTGATTAAATTGCTTAAATTTGTTTAGTGGAAAGGTTCAAAGCGTGTTTGTTTTTTAGCAATCAAATCACTATTACTAACGTATTAGGTAATTCTGAACCCTTTTATTAATTTTGGACGATTAATTATTTTCTTTCTTTTTTCTCTCCCTAATGTTAGGCAAGAATACCTAAACCATAGCCAATAATACCCACCGCAAATAAGATAAAGATTAATATTATTGGACTTATTTTTTTCCTTAACAAATTCATCATTAAAAGTGTTAATGCTAGAGGTAGTAGGCCTGGCACAAGATCGTTAAAGATGCCTTGTACTGTCATAGTGACTTCTTCACCATTGATTCCGACAGTTTGTGACACAATTAGTGGGACATTTATTGAGGTCCATTTGGTGACCAATACGCCCATGATAAATAGGCCTAAAATTGTTGCACCTTCAGTTAATTTTGGCAGAATATTGCCTGAAAGATCTTTAACGATACCAATCCCTTTAGATAATCCATAAGTTAATCCATACCATTTCATTGCCAATCGAATTAAGTTAAATAAGACAAAAAACAATAATGGACCAGCGATATTTCCACTCAGTGCTAATGATGCACCCAGCGCCGCCGTTATTGGCCGTAACGTTCCCCAAACTAATGGATCACCTACTCCAGCTAAAGGACCCATTAAACCAACTTTTAAACTGTTAATTGTGCCATCAGAGATATCCGCACCATTTGCTCTAGCTTCTTCCATTGCCATGGTGACGCCGATAACAGGGCCACACATTGCTGGAGTTGTATTAAAGAATGTTAGATGTCTTTTTAATGCTTCGCGTTGCTCCTCTTTTGTTTTGTATACTCGTTTGATGGTAGGAATCATGTCAACACAAAAGGCTAGGGCATGAATTCGTTCATAATTAAAAGATGCTTGTTGAAAATTAGATCGAATAAACGTGCTAACAATATCTTTCTTTTGAATGGTATTTAACATTTCTTTCATAATAAAATCCTTATTTATTAATCGTCTAACTCATCATCAGCAATGATTGAATTATTATTTGCCACAATATTTTTTTCATTATTTTTAGTTGTGTTAAATTTAGAATTTAATTGGACATAAATAATGGCAAAAATAACGCCTAAAATACCGAATGACAGTAAGCTAAAGTTTAGATAACCACCAAGAACAAAGCCTAAGTAGAAGAAAGGTGCAAGGTATTTAACCATCATCATGTTTAATACCATTGCATAACCTACGACAACAATAAATCCACCAGCAACGGTAAGTCCTCCAGTAACAATATCTGGCAACATGCTTAATAAGGTATTAACTGTATTTGCATCAACATAAATAGCGACTAGCGTTGCGGGTATTGCTACTCGTAACGCTTGTACAAACAGTGCACTGTAATGTAAAAGTTCTATTTTTTTGAATTGAACTTTCTCAGCAGCATTATCAGCTTCATGTTGGAAGACCACAGTGATAGTTCTAGCAAATACGGTTAAAACTTGTCCTGCAGCGGCAACGGGAAGGGCGATTGCGATTCCGGTTTGAATATCTTGTTTACCAACCACGACTAAAATTGTCGAGATGACACTAGCTAGTGCTGAATCAGGTGATTGGGCTGCGCCAATATTCATCCAACCTAATGCTATCAATTCAAGCGTACCACCTAGAATAATACCTGTTTTTATATCGCCCAATATTAAGCCTATTACCGTACAGGCGATTAGTGGGCGGTGAGTTTGAAATTCATCAAGTACACTTCCCATACCGGCTATACATGAAAAGATGAAAATTAATACAATTTGAAATAATGAAATCTCCATTTTTGCCTCCTTTTTATTCCTATTAATTAATAGGGAAATTCTTGTTCAAGTAGTTTGATAAAATCGACGTTAGGATCGGTAATTACAACTTTTAAACAAAGTTCAACTCCCATTTGGTGCATTTTTCTAAATGCTGATACGTCGTTTTCATCTACTGAAACGGCTTTAGTAATCTGCTTTTTTCCAGTTTTAAAGGACATACCACCAATATTGATACTTTTAATTGGCACACCTTGTTCTATTAGTCGCATCACATCGGTTGGATTAGTAAACAGATAAAATACGGTATCGTTTTCATATTTTGGGTTTTTATAAACCGCTGCTGCTTTTTCAATACTCACAACGGAAACTTTAATTCCAGGAGGGGCAGCTTGTTTAACTAAAGTTGAACGGATTTCGTCGTTAGCAACATCATCGCTAACCACAATTATTCTTTCCGCTTTTGCTTCTTTGGTCCAAACTGTCGTGACTTGACCATGGATTAAACGGTCATCAATACGAACTAGATTTATAATCATTTAAAACTCCTCTTCTTTAGCGATGTCTTTAGATATTTTTTTGAAAGATTTGATGAAATCTGATTTGATGTCGTTAAGTTGTTCAAAAGTTTCTTCAAAGCTAATTGAAGAGTAATCAAGATGTAATAACGCTAAGCAAAGGGGTAAAGATAAGCCACTAATGACTTCAATATTTCCTAATTGCATTGCTAACATTGCCGCTGCGTTATAAGGGCTGCCGGAAAAAATATCAGTGATAATAATGAATGGTTGCTCAGTTGATTGATTTATAATATTTAGATATTTGTCTTTTAAAGTCTCGATACCATCACCTAATTGAAAAGTGATAGCGTATACGTTTGGGTATTCGCCAGCTATCATTTCAATGCTATTTTTCATTTCTACGGCAATGTTTCCATGACCAGCTAATATAAAGTTCATATAACACCTCTTTCACAAATTCTCATGTTGCTTCACAAATGTTTAAATGAATTTATATGCGCAAATGATCAAAGTAAATCACTAATGTGGAAAAATGTGACGCAGATTTGATTTTCTTGCAAAATAAAAGAAAATATTTTTTTCTTAACGAAAAAAGGAGTATTTTGTAAGGCTAAAAAAAATTAAGGTGTGATGGTCATTTTTTCTTAATTAAAATTGGAATTTTGTAGAATCTGTAGAGTAAATGACTTTTTAAGGTAGAATCCTCTTGGACGAGTTAAAATAATCTCGCCATTTTCACCAATCGCTTCAGTTAACGCTCTTCCATTGGCTGCTTTAGGTCGGATTTGTAAATAAGTACCATAGCGTGCTGTAATCTTTTCAACTTGACCAAGCGCAATCATATCCATCAATTCTTGCCAATCTTGCTTAAGCTGTTGCTCTTGTTCAAAAGTTGGTGTCCACAGTATGGGGTGTCCAACCTTTCTTTCAGCTAAAGGAATACTTCTTTCACCTTCGATTGGGATCCAAAGCACTTTGCTGAGTTTGTATTTGACATGACTGGTTTCCCAAATTACACCATGATTTGCCATTAAGGGAATAACACTGACGAAGGTAGTTTCTAAAGGTTGGCCTTGTTTATTGATTGGAATGGTTTTTAATTCGATACCTAAATTGGCAAAATCACGCTCGGCTTTGCTCCCAGCATTCGCACCTAGATAAGTTTCAATAAGATTACCAACCCATCCCTTTTGTTTATTAAGGTTATCTGGAATAGGGATATTTACGTATTGAGCTATCTCAGCGAAGCTGTAACCTGCAGCTAGTTTGGCGCGATTCAATAACTCTTGTTCATTACTAGGATAGAAATTAGGCATCTGTTTGAAATAAATTAATAATATCCACAATCAATTATATTGGTTGTGGATACTAAAATAAATCATTATTAACTTAGCTTTTCAACCCAGCTAGCATAATTGTCAATAATTAGTGAAAGAAAAGGCCTGGTTTTTTCATTAATATTGCCATTTTCATCAAATGCGGTATTAATACTACCAACATACGCTTCTGGTTGTTGTAAAGTAGGCATATCGAGGAAAACGAGCGATTGTCTTAGCTGGTGATTGGCGCCAAAACCGCCAATAGCGCCTTGCGATACCGAAACAACAGCAGCTGGTTTTTTTGACCAAACACTTTTACCATAAGGGCGTGAACCTACATCAAGTGCATTTTTAATGACGGCAGGTAATCCTCGATTGTATTCTGGCGTAACAAAAATGACACCTTCACAACTTGCAATTGCTTGACGAAAACGATTATAGGATTGTGGTGGTGTATCAACATCAATATCTTCGTTATAAAAAGGTAAATCGCCTATTTCAATAATATTGAGTGAAAGTGAGGCTGGAGCAATTTGTTGAAACACTTTGGCTACTTTTAGATTGTAGGAATCTTTACGTAAACTACCAACAAGTACGGCAATTTTTTTACTCATTTGTAATTATCCTTAATCAAAAGAATCAAAAGAGAAAGAGACACAAGAATGTGTCTCTTAGTTGCAATAAATTATTATTAATAATTTAATTTTTTAGTGACCTGAAGAGTCCAGTTTACGGCTTGTTTCAAATAAGAACCAAGCACGTTTTTCTGTTTGATCTATCCATTCTTCAATTAAACTTGCTGTTGCTGAGTCATTATATTTATCACAAATATCATGAGCTACACGCATACGAGTGGTAAGTTTAATATTATCTTGGCAGAGTTCAGCAATCATATCTGATGGTTCAACAAAATCAGCATCGTTATCAGAGATACTCTGTAATTTTGAAATATGACCAATTGAACGTAGAGTTGTACCACCTAATTTACGTACCCGTTCGGCAATTGGATCGGTCATTGCAAATAATTCTTCACCATGATCATCTAACATTAAATGGTAGTCACGGAAATGAGGGCCACTTACATGCCAATGAAAGTTTTTCGTTTTCATATAGAGAGCAAATACATCTGCTAATACAGAATTCATTGCGCCAGAAATATCTTTCGATGCTTTTTGACCTAAATCAGTCGGAAATAAAATTGCAGATTGTTGTAATTTTTTGGCAGAACTTACATTTTTTAGACTTTTTGGCGTTGTTGCAGATTTCGAAGTAGTAGTGCTTTTTTTAGTAGTACTTTTAGCCATGTAATATTCTCCTATAGGTGAATTAATTGATTACTTAACTAACATCAAATTACGCCAACTCTTTATCAAAGTCCAATCAAAATGAGCTATTTTTAACTATTACTGCTATATCAACTATCTATGAATGGTTAATTACTCTATTTTTTCTATTTATTTAAAAATATCTTTCAAAATAAAAGAAAATGTTTCAAATTGTGATCTAGTTAAAGTTTTTTTAATTTCACAATTGTTATTATTTTTTTGCAATTTAACTCAATAGGAGAAAATATGATTGATACAATTTCATTTGGAGCCGAATGGTTTATCGGTTTATTCCAAGAAGGCGGTAAAGTGTTAGTCGGGATGGTCACCTCGATTTTACCTTTATTAATTTCATTATTAGTTGTTATGAATGCGGTGATTAAATTTATCGGGCAAGAGCGTATTGAACGTTTAGCACAAGCTTGCGCTGGTAATCCAGTTTCACGTTATTTACTACTTCCTTTAATTGGTACATTTGTGTTTTGTAATCCGATGACATTAAGTTTAGGTCGCTTTATGCCAGAATTTTACAAACCGAGCTATTATGCAGCATCTTCCTATAGCTGCCACTCAATGAATGGGTTATTTCCACACGTAAATCCAGGAGAACTTTTTGTTTACCTAGGGGTTGCCGCTGGGTTAACCACCTTAAATTTACCATTAGGTCCATTAGCTGTTAGTTATTTCCTTGTCGGTTTGATTACTAACTTCTTTAGAGGTTGGATCACTGACTTTTGTACAGCCATTTTCGAAAGAAAAATGGGAATTAAATTAGATAGAAAAGTTCACTTATAACAATTCATCTATCACGATAAAAGGAAAATAAAAATGGCTAACTATATTCGTATTGAAAAAGGTGAAGCAGGTTGGGGTGGTCCATTAGAACTACCAATTGTTGCAGGTAAAAAAATTGTTTATATTGCAGCAGGAACTAGACCGGCAATAGTGGATACCTTAGTTGAATTAACAGGTTGGGAAGCGATTGATGGTTTTAAAGAAGGCGAACCACCTAAAGAAGAAATTGGCGTCGCGGTGATTGACTGTGGTGGTACACTTCGTTGTGGTATTTATCCAAAAAATCGAATCCCAACTATTAATATCCATGCAACAGGTAAATCAGGACCACTTGCTCAATATATTGTCGAAGACATTTATGTTTCAGCAGTTAAGCCAAACAATATCACCGTGATTGAAAAAGATGGTGATGTGGTTAACGAAGTTGCAGCGCAACCATCTCAACAAAATGCTAAAGCATCAGAATTTAAAAATTATGACAGTAATAAAAAAATCACTGAACAAAGTGATGGCTTATTAGCCAAAATTGGTATCGGTATGGGTTCTGGTGTGGCGGTTTTCTTCCAAGCTGGCCGTGATACCATTGATACAGTTCTTAAAACAATTTTACCTTTCATGGCCTTTGTGTCTGCCTTGATCGGAATCATCATCGCATCAGGATTAGGTGACTTTATTGCTCATGGATTAGTTCCTTTAGCGGATAATCCACTTGGTCTAGTGATATTAGCACTAATCTGTTCTTTCCCATTACTGTCACCGTTCTTAGGACCAGGTGCTGTAATTGCACAAGTTATTGGTACATTAGTTGGTGTTCAAATTGGGTTAGGTAATATTCCTCCTCATTTAGCATTACCAGCACTGTTTGCCATAAATGCTCAAGCGGCATGTGACTTTATTCCTGTTGGGTTATCACTTGCGGAAGCGAAACAAGATACTGTTCGTGTAGGTGTTCCTTCAGTTTTAGTTAGTCGATTTTTAACTGGCGCTCCAACCGTATTAATCGCTTGGGCAGTGTCATTATTTATATACCAATAAATCATATTTAAGTATTTAGGGATGAATATCATCCCTCATTAGTAAATTGGCGAGACATGAGCTTTCGCCTTAATTAAAAAATTAGAGAAGGTTAACGATGTCGAATGTTATCTATCAATCAACAATTAATCAAATTGGTGAGTTTGCCTCAGATGCTTTAGCTGATGGCATGCTAATACTATTTAAAAACGGTGCACCCTCAGACTTAGCGGATTACTGTTTTGTACATAGTCATGATGATTTAAAACAAGATCTACAAGTAGGTCAAGTATTTCAAATTGGCAAAAATACTTATCAAATTACATCCGTTGGCGATGTCGCTAACACTAATTTTCGTGAGTTGGGGCATATCACATTAAGGTTTGATGGCAGTAGTCAAGCAGAATTACCGGGAACCATCCATGTAAAAGGTGACATTCCAAAAGAACTTTTTGTGGGTGACGAAATTAAAATTTTAACTAATTAAGGAACAAAGAATGAAAAAAGTTGCAGTTGTTGTAGGTGGCGGTCAAACTTTAGGTGAATTTTTATGTAAAGGTATTGCTGATGCTGGTTATAATGTTGCCGTTGCCGATTTAAATATTGATAATGCAAACAAAGTAGCCGATGCTATTAATCAGAAACATGGAGCCGGTACGGCAAAAGGGTTTGGTGTTGATGCAACTAATGAAGAGAGTGTGATTAAACTTGCGCAGGATGTTGATAATACATTCAATCGTACTGATTTAATGGTTTATAGTGCAGGTGTTGCTAAAGCTGCTCCTATAACCAATTTTGCCTTAAGTGATTTTCAATTATCTGTAAATGTCAATCTTACTGGTTACTTTTTATGTGCCCGTGAGTTTGCTAAATTAATGCTTAAACATAAAACAGCTGGCCGAATTATTCAAATAAATTCAAAATCAGGTAAAGTTGGTAGTAAACATAATTCTGGTTATAGTGCAGCTAAATTTGGTGGTGTTGGTTTAACCCAATCACTTGCTCTAGATCTTGCTGATTATGGTATTACGGTAAATTCATTAATGTTGGGTAATTTATTGAAGTCACCAATGTTCCAATCATTAATTCCTCAATATGCTAAAAAATTAGGTATTCCAGAAAACGAAGTTGAGCAAGTTTATATTGATAAAGTGCCACTAAAACGTGGTTGTGATTACCAAGATGTGCTTAATGTATTACTGTTTTATGCAAGTGATAAAGCCTCTTATTGTACTGGGCAATCAATCAATATTACTGGTGGACAAGTCATGTTCTAATTAAAATAAAATGCGGAAGTGTTAATTAACACTTCCGCATTTTATTTAACCTAAATTATTAATGGAGATAACCATGAATATGACGACAACTTTAATTATTTTTGCGCTTATGGCATGGTGTGTCCAAATCGTTTTTAGCTGGTTGCAAATCCGACGATTTAATCAAGCCTTTTTAGCGATGAAAAAAGGACGATATTTAGGTGTTGGCCGTAGCCAAACCAAATGGTTTAAGCCAAGAGTTTTGATTGCTATTTCTTTGGATGGAAACCAGAATGTAATTGATTCAGTAAGAATGAAAGGTATTACAGTATTTGCATTACCTAAACCTATACCTCAATTACAAGGGCTTAATGCAAAAGAAATTATACCTGAAACAATATACCCGAACGATCCTGCTTCGCAAAGTGCATTATCGGTTGCATTAACTGCGAGCAAATAAGTAATTAACTTTGATTTCGAAAAGTATTTCCTATACTATCTTGCAAAGTAAATGATCTTATTTGCTATGAAAATGATGGAATCTTGGCATGAAAGTTAAACAAAGGCAAACTGCAATTTTAGAATACCTACAAAATCATGGACAGGTAAGTGTAGACGAACTAGTCGCACATTTTCAAACTACAGGTACGACAATAAGGAAAGATCTGACGCAACTTAATGAGAGTGGCTTAGTCCTGCGGACTTATGGTGGGGCAATGTTAAATCGCGAAATCGGTGACCGAGCGATCGATCATAAAACCTACATTAATACCGCCGCGAAAAAAGCGATTGCTCAGGAAGCCGCTAAATTGATCCATGAAGGCGATTCAATTATTTTCGATGCAGGCAGTACTGTTGCCCAGATGATTCCTATGTTAGCTCAATTTAATAATTTAACTATTATGACCAACAGTTTACATATGGTTAATGAATTGGTGGCAAATGATAATGATCAAACTATTATTTTAACCGGCGGTACATTTCGTCGTAAATCAGCTTCCTTCCATAGTAACAATGCATCAGCAATCGCTGCTTTTGAATCTTATACTTTTGATAAGTTATTTATGGGGGCTGATGGTGTCGATGTTGTTGGTGGGGTAACTACATTTAATGAAAGTTATCATGGTAGTGTGGCAATGAGTAAAGCTGCTGCCAAATTAATTTTACTGGTTGATTCAACCAAATTTGGACGACGCAGCCCGAATGTGGTTTGTGATATACAATCAGTTGATACCATTATCACAGACAATAATTTAGATGATAAATACTCTGATGCATTAATTAAAAAAGGTATTAAAGTAATAAAAGTGAAACCGTTAGATAAGTAAGATACTTTTAAAATCTAGAAAAGTTGAGGAGCGGGGTTTTTGATGCCTAAAATTGGCTCATAAGCTTGATAATTAAACGTATATTCTGGTAATTTGATTGATATTAACAAACATTTTGAAACGCTTAAATAATTTCTGAACGTGTTATTCTACGTTCGGACGCCAATATAACCGCCCGAACGACTTAGATTGATTAAAACAATAATCTTGCTCGAATTGTACCCGCTACATTTTTTAATTTAACTAATAGCTCTTCCGCCTTATTTTGTTCTACTCTGTCAATATCAATAACCACATAACCAATTTTTGAATCAGTTTGTAAATACTGAGCTGAAATATTTAGGCCTTGTTCAGCAAATAGTGTATTTATTGCGGTCAATACACCTGGTTGATTATGGTGAATATTAATAAAGCGACTAGATCCTTTTGCTGGAATGGGTAATGATGCTTCTGGGAAGTTAACTGCCGAAAGAGTTGCCCCCGTATCTGAATATTTGGCTAATTTGGTTGCAACTTCAATGCCGATATTTTCTTGGGCTTCGCTGGTTGAACCACCGATATGTGGAGTTATAATCACATTATCGAATTTACACAGTGGTGATTCAAAAGGATCACTATTCGTTGCCGGTTCGCTAGGAAAAACGTCAATGGCTGCGCCACTAAGTTTGTTGCTTTCTAGTGCTTGAGTTAAGGCCTCAATATCTATCACACTACCTCGAGAGGCATTAATCAATATCGAACCTGATTTCATCATATCGATTTCTGTTTTGCCAATCATTTTAATTGTCGTCGAATTTTCAGGAACATGCATGCTGACAATATCACTCATGGCAAGCAACTCTTTCATGGTCGAAATTTGTTTGGCATTGCCTAATGGTAATTTAGTTTCGATATCATAAAAATAGACATTCATGCCTAATGATTCAGCCAATACGCTTAATTGACTACCAATATGACCATAACCAATGATACCTAAATTTTTGCCGCGTGCTTCATGAGAGCCAGTAGCTAATTTATTCCATTTACCTTGGTGAGCCTTAGCATTAGCTTCTGGTACACGGCGAAGTAATAAGATTGCTTCAGCTAATACTAGCTCAGCAACAGAACGGGTATTAGAAAATGGTGCGTTAAATACAGGAATTCCTTTAACTGTCGCCGCTTCAAGTTCAACCTGATTGGTTCCAATACAAAAACAGCCTATTCCTGCAAGTTTTGGGGCGGCATCGATGATATCTTTGGTTAGATGCGTTCTTGATCGAATGCCAATAAATCTTGCATCTTTTATTGCCGCTTCAAGTTCGGATTTGGATAGTGCACCTTTATGATATTCAATGTTGTTAAAGCCTGCTGATTTAAGTGTTTCAATCGCACTAGGGTGGACACCTTCAAGTAATAGAAACTTGTTTTCATCTTTGGTTAATGCTTGAACAACCATTTTTTCCTCTCTATTTTTAATCTTTAAAACAATTTATGATGCAAATTTAAAAACGCAATCTATTTTACTTCTTTCACACCAGAACTCGTGCCAATTAAAGCAATATCCGCTCCTTTATTCGCGAATAATCCTACAGTGACCACACCAGCGATGCTATTAATCCGATCTTCTAATTCCATAGGCTTAGCAATGACAAGGTCATGAACATCTAAAATGACATTACCATTGTCGGTAATTACGCCTTGCCGATAGATAGGTTTGCCACCAAGTTTAAATAATTCTCGAGCAACATAGGAACGCGCCATCGGAATCACTTCTACTGGCAGTGGAAATTTACCAAGCACATCTACTACTTTCGATTCATCAACAATACAGATAAACTGTTTTGCTAGAGCTGATACAATTTTTTCACGAGTTAAGGCGGCGCCACCACCTTTAATCATCTGCATATTATGATTAATTTCGTCAGCTCCATCGACATAGATATCCAAACAATCAATATCATTACAATCTAATACTGGAATGCCATAGCTTTTCAATTTTTGAGTTGACACTTCTGAACTTGAAACAGTTCCTTTTATCTGATCTTTTATTGTCGCTAAAGCATCAATAAAGTGTGCTGCGGTAGAGCCTGTGCCTACGCCTACTAATGAATCAGGTTTAACAAATTTCAGCGCTGACCAGCCCACTGCCTTTTTTAATTCATCTTGTGTCATGTTATCACCGTGTGTAAATATAATTTTGATCAAAAAAATTAAAATTTTAAAAGCAAAATAGTTTAAGATATGGCATAGTAACCAATTGGAAAGCAAAAATCATTAGTATTTTAAGAAAATCTATAAAGTTTTAGATCGATTTCAAATTTTTTGCAAAATTAAAATAGCTTGATTGACCAAGCGAAGATCAAATCATTAGTAAAGAGATTATGAAGCGTCCAGATTATAGAGCATTACAAGCGTTAGATGCAGTGATAAAAGAGCGAGGATTTGAACGAGCAGCCGATAAATTGTGTATTACACAACCAGCGGTTTCGCAACGTATTAAGCAATTGGAAAGCTTTTTTGGTCAGCAACTATTAGTAAGAACGATACCCCCAAAAGCCACCAAACAAGGTGAGCATCTTTTAGGATTATTGCATCAAGTTGAATTATTAGAACAACAATGGTTAGGTGATAATGAACAAAATACTACACCACTGTCATTATCAATCGCTATTAATGCCGACTCTTTAGCTACTTGGTTTTTACCTGCTTTAAAACCAGTGTTAGATAAAAATATTTTACGTTTTGATATCCAAGTTAAAGATGAAGAGCATACTTTGGAACTTCTACGCTTAGGTACAGTTGTTGCGGCAATTAGTATTCAACCGAATCCTTTACCGGGCTGTTTATCTGATTTATTAGGCGCATTGGACTATATTTTTGTTGCTTCCCCCGAGTTTGCTAAGAAATACTTTCCTAATGGCGTAACCCGTTCATCGCTGTTAAAAGCTCCTGCGGTGGCTTTTGACCATTTGGATGATATGCATCAAGCCTTTTTGCAAGAGAATTTCAACCTTACTCCAGGCAGTGTTATTTGCCATATTACTAGTTCATCTGAAGCTTTTGTCCAATTAGCTAAACAAGGTTCTGCTTGCTGTATGATTCCGATGCTACAAGTTGAGCAGGAATTAAAAAATGGCGAATTAGTTAATTTAACGGAAGGTTTATTCCAAAGACGCATGCTGTATTGGCATCGTTTTGCTCCAGAAAGTAGTGTAATGCAAAATATCTCTGAAACATTGATTCGTTATGCTCAACGCATATTGTCGCAACCTCAAGATCGGAAATGATTGTCCCTTTAGCTATTTTTAGCTAATTATAGAACTGTCCTATGTACTTTACCTCATAATTTATAGAGTTAGAAAAATGAGCCAATTGAAAAACGATCGTTATTTACGTGCATTGCAATGTTTACCTGTTGATTACACCCCAGTTTGGATGATGCGTCAAGCGGGTCGATACTTACCGGAATATCGACAACTTAGAGCTAAAGCGGGTGATTTTATGACAATGTGCCAAACGCCAGAATTTGCCTGTGAGGCGACCTTACAACCAATACGACGATTTGACCTTGACGCTGCTATTATTTTTTCAGATATTTTAACCATTCCCGATGCAATGGGGCTTGGTTTATATTTTGAAACAGGCGAGGGTCCGAAATTTAAAAAAACAATTTCTTGTTTAAACGATATAGTGCAATTGCCAATACCTGATCCAGAGCAATCGCTTACATACGTAATGGATGCTATTCGCATAACTAAGCAAGAGTTAAATGGAAAAGTGCCATTAATTGGTTTTTCTGGAAGTCCCTGGACACTAGCAACTTATATGGTTGAAGGTGGAAGCAGTAAAACATTTACTAAAATAAAAAAGCTACTTTATTGCGAACCAAAAGCACTACATTTGCTATTAGAAAAATTAGCTAACAGTGTGGCTCAGTATTTAAATGCTCAAATAGAAGCGGGCGCGCAATCAATTATGATATTTGATACTTGGGGCGGGGTTCTCAGTCATCAAAGTTATCGTACGTTTTCTTTGCATTATATGCAATTAATTATATCGCAATTAAAACGAGGCAAGAAAAGCCAGAATATTACCTCTTATGTCCCTGTGACATTATTTACAAAAGGGGGCGGTTTATGGCTTGATGTTATTTACAAATCAGGGAGTGATGCAATCGGTGTAGATTGGACAGTAGATTTGAATCAATTAAACCAAAAAGGTAAGATTGCTATACAAGGTAATTTAGATCCAGCAATATTATATGCCAGTCAAGAAACTATTGCGTCTAACGTAGAGTTAGTTTTGGCGGAATTTGGTCATCATAATGGTCATATTTTTAATTTAGGTCACGGTATTCATCAAGATATTCCGATTGAGCATGTACAATATTTAGTTGATGCAGTACACAAACAGTCAAAAAGGTTTCATTCATGATTAAAAATCCAGTTCAATTAAGGCTAGCAAAGTTGCCAGTCTGGAAGCAGCGCTTATTTATGGTTTGTTTATGTGAACGAATGTATCCTAACTTTATTTATTATTGCAATTTGCAACAAGACGAACAGTCGGCAGTTGGATATAAAAAAATTCTGGATCTTATATGGGAATCATTATTAGTTGAAAATGTAAAAATCAATTTTGATTTACAACTTGAAAAACTAGAATCACTCATTCCATTCATCAATGATGATAGCCCATATATGGTTTATCCCGCTATTGATGCTTGTCAGGCACTTAGTGAAATTCTTCATTCTTACATAAGTGGCGAAATAGAGGAACATTCCGCCAAAGTTAGTAGCATTTCGGCAACTACCGTGGCTGAATTTGAAATGACTAAAGAAAATATTGAACTTTCGGGAGCCGAACAGTTATTTTTGCCTTGTGTAATTGAAGAATTTGATTTACAGTGGGAAATATTTCGATTGTTAAGTGATGATGATAATGAAATGTACGACTTGATTCGCGGCCTTAAAATCGACATACGAACTGCTCGGATTAGTAATATAGGTGTTTTTTTGAGCAATTAAATCAGTTGAAGTGTGGTTTTTTTAATTTTCATTAAATTTTTCTTTAACATTGGGTAAATATAGACTACATTTAACAGCTACGTAATCTAAGTCACGTTTACAGAGGCAGGGTTAGGTTTCAACTTTGTTTATAATGTTAACTTTAACAATAAAATAAATATGTAAGGATATTCTATGAATAAAACAGAACTTGTAGATGCTATCGCTAGTAAAGCTGATATTACTAAAGTTGCCGCTAAAACAGCGTTAGAAGCAACTCTTGCTGCTATCACTGAATCACTAAAAGCTGGTGAGCCGGTTCAACTAGTTGGTTTTGGTACATTTAAAGTTAATGCTCGTAAAGCTCGTACTGGTCGTAATCCAAAAACTGGTAAAGAAATTAAAATTGCAGCAAGTAAAGTACCAGCTTTCGTTTCGGGTAAAAGCTTAAAAGAAGCAATCAAATAATATTATTGCTTTCTATAAGGGAACTCTTTAAGACCATAGCTAGTAAGTTATGGTCTTATTGTATTAAACAAGACTTTTTTGAATCTGATTTTAATCTGTAATTTTTAAAACTATTTTTTATCGTCTAAACCGTTAATTTAGCGAATTTAGCATTTAATTGATTAGCCAAATCTTGCGGTGATATTTCGATTTCTAACCCTCTTTTACCACCAGAAATCACCATGGTTGCATATTGTTCGGCACTAATATCAATAAGTGTGGGTAATAGTTGTTTTTGCCCTAAGGGACTTATACCACCTACTATATAGCCTGTTCTTTTTTGTGCTAAATGCGGATCGGCTAACTCTACTTTTTTACAAACTAGAATTTTAGCAGTTTGTTTAAGATCTAATGTACAATCGACTGGTAATACACAAACGGCTAAGGTTTTATTGTTACCGTTCATAGTTACAACTAAGGTTTTAAATATTTGACCAGCAATAATATTAAGTTCTAACCCAAGTTTATCTACAGCTTCTTGGCCATAATGGCTTTGATGGCTATCGTGTTGATATTGATGAATGTTGAATTTAATTTTATGCTTTTTAAGCAATCTAATGGCTGGTGTCATGATAGTAAACAATATTATACGTGAGGAATGATTAACCCCTATTAACTGTTTTTAATAGGGATTTATATGATTAAACTAAATTATATATACATTAAAGATTTAATTAAGAGATGAGTTGTTGGTTGTTTTGATTATTTTTTGTTAATTCAACATTATTATATACGCTGTATAAGCGGAAGAAGAAGCTATATACAAAGAAACTAAGAAACGTAGATAATACTGAATAAATAAGCATTACAACAATACTATCACCCAGCATTGAAGTAATGAAAAATAGTACCGCATTTATAACCCAACTAATTAAAACCATTAACAAAGGCGCTTTCAATTGTGTTACCGCTAATTTATGGCAATCAGCAAATTTTTGAAAAAATCCTTTTGAATTTGGACGGACTAATGAAGCACAAAAATAATATATAATGACACTTAAAAATAACCCAATTGTCGCACCTAATAATATTAATAAAAAGGAGGTTGCTCGTGATGGTAAGATAAAACCGATAATTGCAAAAATTAAAGAAACCACAATAGTTATTACAATTACTATAATAGAATAAATACAGGAAAAACCTAAAAGATTTAAAAATGCAGGTAATAGTCGTTCTAATACTAATTTCAGATCAAATTTATCACTAGCTGATAAATTATAAATAACACCAATCATTACTGAAGAAATTAAGATATATACAATAAACAAAAGAAGTAATACTCCAAATACTGCACTAACTGTAGATGGATCGCCGTAATATATCAAACTTGGTGTAACGGTTGCTGAACCTAAAATAAGATAATAGGTTAATAGTGAACTAGTTAACGCAATTACTACGCTAGAGATAGCAATTGTTGTGAATCGATTACGAATAAAGTTAACTGTTTGTTCAAAAGTAGTTGAAAATGATAAATTATTTTGTGAGTTCATCGTTTTTCCTTATGGGTGGTAATACATCTATTACCACGGTATAGAGATTTAATTCAATAGTTATGATTGTAGCAAAGAAATATCGGCAACTTTCAAAAATAAATTTTGTAGTTTCTTTAAAAGCGCCAATCGGTTTAGTTTAATTTTTTCGTCATCAACCATAACCATTACTTTTTCAAAAAATGTATCAATAGGTGCTTTAAGTGATGCTAATTCAATTAAGGCATCTTGATATCTACCTTCAGAAAAGTAAGGTGCTAACTTGTCTGTCAATATTGCTATTTGCATGGCTAGATCGCCTTCAGCACCCGCTTCAAGAATTGAAGCATTAATATTTTCAGGGATAGCGTTTTCGATTTTAGACAAAATATTTGATACACGTTTATTCGCTTCGGCTAACGAAGATGCTTCAGGTAACGTTCTAAAATGTGTTACTGCATTAACGCGTTTATCAAAATCTGCAGGCTTGGTTGGATTGATTGCCAAAACTGCCTGAATGGTATCTATTGCAAATCCTTTTTCTTGATACCATGCTCGGAATCGACCTTGCATAAAGTTAACAATGTCTTGAACGACATTGTTGTTGGTTAATTTGTCACCATATAATGATGCGGCAAAATTTGCTAGCTCAACTAAATCAAGGGGTAAGCTTTTTTCAACAATAATACGTAATATGCCAATAGCTGCACGGCGAAGTGCAAATGGGTCTTTATCACCTTTAGGGTGTTGGCCAATACCAAAAATACCCGCCAATGTATCCATTTTTTCAGCAATAGATACCGCGCTAGACACAGCAGTACTCGGTAATTCATCACCAGAAAAACGTGGTTTATATTGCTCTTCAATAGCGGTAGCAACTTCAATCGTTTCACCATCTTTAATCGCTATATAACGACCAATAATACCTTGCGTTTCAGGAAATTCAAATACTGTATTGGTAACTAAATCACATTTAGTTAGTTTCCCTGCTCGTTTTGCTTGTTCAATGTCAGCATCAATTTTTTCAGCAGTAAAGCCTGATAAGGCCTCAATACGAAGCGCTTTGTCTTTGACTGTACCAAGTTGTTGTTGGAATAGAACCGTTTCAAGGCGAGGAAGGCGATCTTCCAAACGTTGTTTTAAGTCTGTTTTATAAAAGAATTCGGCATCAGCTAAGCGTGGACGAACCACTTTTTCATTACCAGAAATAACTATTTGTGGATCTTTTGATTCGATATTGGCAACAAAAATGAAGTTTGGTAACAGTTTTCCTTGTTTATCATAAACAGGGAAATATTTTTGATCACCTTTCATGGTATAGACCAATGATTCAGCTGGAACTTCTAAAAATCTCTCTTCAAATTTTGCTGTTAACACTACAGGCCATTCAACTAATGATGAAACTTCTTCAAGTAAGCTTTCGGTTAAGTCTGCTTTACCATTAAGTTTAGCAGCTGCTTCTTCAGCTTGCTGTTTAATGATGGATTTTCGCTTGTCATAGTCAGCGACGACTTTACCACGCTGCTCAAGAATTTCTGGATATTGATCCGCATTATCAATAGTAAATTGTTGCTCACCCATAAAGCGGTGACCACGAATGATTCGGTTTGATTGAATATCTAAAATGATACCAGGTACTAGCTCATCACCATATAACATGGTTACTGTATGGCTAGGACGAATAAATTCAACTTGACGAGCAGCCCAGCGCATTGGTTTAGGGATCGGTAATTTATTTAAAGCATTTTTAACCATATCACAAAGTAAATTGACAACAGGTTGACCTTTTTGATTATGAGTATAAGATAACCATTCGCCTTTATCGGTTTGAATTCGTTCTGCTTGTGATATATCAATCCCACAACCACGAGCCCAACCTTCTGCTGCTTTTGTCGGACTACCATTTGCATCGAATGCTGCACTTACTGCTGGTCCCCGTTTAACAATTTGGCTATCTGGTTGAGTGTCATTCAAATTTAGAACTTTTAAAGCTAAACGGCGTGGTGATGCGTACCAAAGCACTTCACCATGTTCCAAATTAGCATTATCAAGTTGTTCAATAAAATTAGCTGCAAAGCTTTCAGCCAAAGTGCGGAGTGATTTCGGTGGTAACTCTTCAGTACCGATTTCTACTAGAAATGTTTTTTGCATAATATATCAATTCCTACTTTGATGCATTTTGGTTAGAACTTGAATTTTGGCACATTGGAAAACCAAGCGCTTCACGAGATGCGTAATATGCTTCAGCTACCATTTTGGTTAATGTTCTGATACGCAATATATAACGTTGTCGTTCAGTTACTGAAATCGCTTTGCGGGCATCAAGTAAATTAAAACAGTGAGCTGCTTTTAAAATACGTTCATAAGCAGGTAGTGGTAGAGGTTTTTCTAATTCAAGTAGCATTTTGGCTTCTTTTTCATGTTGTTCAAAACAATAAAATAAGAAATCAATATTAGCGTATTCGAAATTATAGGTGGATTGTTCAACTTCATTTTGGTGGAAGACATCACCATAAGTGGTCTTACCAAAGGCTCCATCACTCCAGATTAAATCATAAACGCTATCTACACCTTGTATATACATAGCAAGGCGTTCTAAACCATAAGTGATCTCACCTGTAACAGGTTTACATTCAAGACCACCAACTTGTTGGAAATAGGTAAATTGGGTAACTTCCATACCGTTTAACCAAACTTCCCAACCTAATCCCCATGCACCTAAAGTTGGATTTTCCCAATTATCTTCTACAAAACGTATATCATTAATTGTCGGATCAAGACCAAGCTCTTTTAATGATCCTAAGTAAAGTTCTTGGATGTTGTCTGGCGATGGTTTTAAGATAACTTGAAATTGGTAATAATGTTGTAACCTATTAGGGTTTTCACCATAACGACCATCAGTAGGGCGACGAGATGGTTGAACGTAAGCGGCATTAATTGGTTCTGGACCAAGTGCTCTTAAACAGGTCATTGGATGAGAAGTACCTGCACCGACTTCCATATCTAATGGCTGAATCACTGTACAACCTTGATTAGCCCAATAATCTTGTAACGTAAGTATTAACCCCTGAAAGGTTTTGACATTAAACTTTTGCATGATGTTATCTTTGTGGTTGAATTAATTTTTTCTACAAATTAAATAGTGATACATTTTATACTTTTTCTTGGTGCTTGTGAAATGTCTAATTACTTTATATTGATTAAGCCACATTAGATAGTTTCATTTTGCATCTTTACCCATTTGTAGGTATAGTTAAGTTATCTATATTGCTTGGTAATAAATCATAAATAAAAAGGCCATGTCTATTTATCAAAAACTGTTGATTATTTTATTTATTGGATTAATCAATACACATTTTGTGTATGCTAATGACAATCAACAATTGGAGTCATTGCGTCGTTCAATTGAAGAACAAGAAAAGCGTTTAGCTGAACAAACAAAAGAACGAACTCAATTGATCAATGATCTTAAAGACCAAGAAACTGAAATTGCAAATTTACTTACATCGATTGAAAAAAATGGTCTTATCCTAAAAAAGCTAGATGGGGAAATTACCAATTTAATCAAACAAATTAATGAACTAACCATTAAGCAACAGCAACAACAAAATGAATTATCAAAACAGTTAGAAAGTGCGTTTAAATTAGGAAAGAATACTACCTTTAAGCTGATCTTTGCTAGCGAACAAAGTGAGCGTAATGAACGCCTTATTACTTATTTTCGTTATATCAATGAAGCAAGACAACAACAAATAAATAAGCTTCGTGAAACTCAATTACAACTTAATGAAAAGAAAAACGCTTTGCTAAAAAAGCAAACTACTCAAAAAAACTTACATAATAAGCAAAAACAAGAGCAAATAGCTTTAGAAAAAAATCATCAAAAACGTCAAAAAACTATCAATTCTCTTGAATCATCAATGCAAAAGAATCAGCAAAAATTAGCTCAGCTTAAAGATAATGAAGCAAAATTACAGGCTAAAATTGCGCAAGCAGAAAGAGAAAG
Organism: Gilliamella sp. LMG 34361; assembly: GCF_984569075.1. Taxonomy (NCBI): domain Bacteria; kingdom Pseudomonadati; phylum Pseudomonadota; class Gammaproteobacteria; order Orbales; family Orbaceae; genus Gilliamella; species Gilliamella sp. LMG 34361. The sequence continues at coordinate 736,040 of NZ_OZ474903.1, forward strand.
TCGTCGAATAGCTGAAGAAGAAGCAAGACAAGCTAAAAATATTGAAGAAAAACAAAAGAACACAAATTATACCCTTAACGCGGATGAACGAGCATTAATGGCTCGAGTTAGTGGTGTCGGCAAACCACAACATCAATTTGTTTGGCCTGTAAATGGCACTGTTGCTCATCGATTTGGGGAGGCTTTACAAGGCGAACTTCGTTGGAAGGGAATGGTAATTAATGCCAAAGATGGTACGCAAGTTAAAGCCATTACTGATGGGCGGGTTATTCTTGCCAGTTGGCTGCAAGGTTATGGATTTGTAGTCGCTCTTGAGCATGGTAAAGGCGATATGAGTTTATATGGCTATAACCAACGAGTTTTAGTTGAAGTCGGTAATAACGTTCAAACCAATCAGCCAATTGCAATTGTTGGTTCAAGCGGTGGTCAAAATACGCCTGGGCTTTACTTTGAAATTCGTCGAGATGGTAAAGCATTAGATCCAAGCGGCTGGTTAAAATGATAAAACACCTGTTAAAAGTAGGAGTATTATTTTTACTATTTAACACTAATAGTGTATTAGCAGCAAAATTAGCATTAGTCATTGATGATTTTGGTTATCGCCAGCGTAATGAAGAACAAATTATTTCATTCTCACCCAACATCACTATTGCCGTTTTACCTCATTCACCTAACGCTAGAAGGATTGCAACTATTGCCCATGAACACGGTAATGATGTGATTATTCACTTACCTATGGCTCCTTTGGGAAAACAACCTTTAGAGAAAGATACTCTATTTCCCTATATGAGTGAATTGGAAGTCAAAAGAATCATTGATGAGGCGGTCTCCCGTGTGCCATATTCTATTGGGGTTAATAATCATATGGGCAGTATGATGACCTCAAATTTGAATGGTATGCTTAATGTGATGAAGGCGTTGAGCCACTATTCAATCTTTTTCTTAGATAGTAAAACGATAGGTAAGACCCAAGTAAAAAACGCAGCAAGTGAATACAATATAGCGGTTATTGGACGCGATGTATTTTTAGATGATCAGCAAAAAGAATATGCTATCGCTCAGCAGTTTGATTTAGCAGTAAAAATTGCCCAAAAAAATGGTTATTCGATTGCTATTGGCCACCCTCATCCACAAACAGTTAATGTTTTACGTTCAAAATTAGCTAATTTACCTGAGGATATTGAATTAGTAAAGGTTAGTCAATTGATTACATCACTTCCAACTAAAACTAAACTTAAACCGACATTTAAAGATATATTTGAAAAATATAAAAAACGATTAACAGATCTATCAAATGTTAATCCTATTGAGCAACAGTAGTTATTGTTTTTCAAGTGTTCGATGACGAATTTGAACTTGTTTATTTTTTGCTTTAAAAAATTTGGCCAATTGTTCAGCAATAAAAACTGAGCGATGTTGCCCACCGGTACAACCAATGGCAATAGTTAAATAGCTACGATTGTTTTGTTCTAACATTGGTAACCATTGTTGTAAATAATTGGCTGTTTGATAAATAAAATTAGTAACTTCATCGTGTTTTAACAAAAAGTTTTTAACTGGTTCATCTAATCCAGTTAATGATCGTAAAGTGATGTCCCAGTGTGGGTTAGGTAAAAATCTTACATCAAATACAAAATCAGCATCGACAGGTAAACCATGCTTAAAGCCAAATGATTCGAAAATCATGGTCAATTCACGTTCCTTCTTTCCTAAAATTCGGGAACGAAGAATATTGGATAACTCATGAACGGAGAGGTTATCGGTATTTATCATTAAACTTGCGTGAGACTTTAAGGGCTCTAAATATTTTTCTTCAAGATCGATGGCTTCTTCTAATGAATATTTTTGATTGGTAAGCGGATGTATTCTTCTCGTTTCGCTATAACGTCGGATAAGTGTATTTCGACTGCAATCAAAGAAGATTATTTCTGGAGTAACTGAGCAAGGTAATCGCTGCAATATATCATGCTCAAAATTAAAATTAGCTGGTAAATTGCGAATATCAACACTAACCGCAACGGGCGTATTGTTATTTTTTAATGATTCTGCAAGTTGTGGTAATAAAGCGACGGGAATATTATCAACACAATAAAAACCCATGTCTTCAAGTGCACGTAATGCAATTGATTTTCCTGAACCGGAGCGACCACTCACTATCAACAATATCACAATTTTGACTCCAAAATAACTGATGCACTAGTATATACTGTTTAGGTAAACATGTGCAATTCATGAAAAGAAACAATAAGCTAAATAAATTAACTAATAGTCGGTTTTTATTTTAGCTATTAACTGTTTTAAAGCCTGTCCACGATGAGAAATTTGACTTTTATGCTCTTTAGTTAGCTCGGCTGCACTGCAATTAAGCTCAGGAACATAGAATAAAGGGTCATAGCCAAAACCACCACTTCCATGCGGTTCATTCAAAATTAATCCATTCCATTTACCTAAACAGATGATTGGTGTTGGATCATTTTCGTGTCGCATAAAAGCGAGTGCACAATAAAAGTGAGCAGTTCTTTTTTCTTTAGGTACATCTTTTAATTCAAACAGTAACTTTTCATTATTGCTTTTATCATTACCATGTTCCCCAGCATAACGAGCCGAGTAGATACCAGGTTGACCGTTGAGGGCTTGAACAACTAAACCTGAATCATCTGCTATTGCTGGTAATTGAGTCACTTTTGCCGTATGTCTTGCTTTTAAGATGGCATTTTCAATAAATGTTAAACCAGTTTCTTCGACATCAGGAACATTGAAGGAATTTTGGGCTACAACATCAAATCCAGCGTTGGCTAAAAGCGTTTGTAATTCACTGACTTTGCCTTGGTTATTCGTGGCTAAAACAATTTTTTGCATTTTATGACTCCATGACATTTCTTTTATATCGTAATTAGTAAATCGAATATTGCAAGTAGATATGCACTCAAATTTTAAAAATCAGGTTCACAACAAAACGTCATACTTTCATCTGTTTTAGGATGATTTATTGTTAGGTGTTGAGCATGTAACAATAACCTTTTTGACATCGAAAAAGCTTCTGGATGAGCATAAAATTTATCTCCTAAAATGGGATGACCAATAGCTTGCATATGTACTCTTAGTTGATGGGAGCGTCCTGTAAACGGAAACAATGCAAGCCGAGTGGTATTATCATTATTGCGGGAAATAACTTGATAATGAGTTAATGCATATTTGCCATTTTGGTGATCTACCATCTGCCTTGGACGATTAGGCCAATCACAAATTAATGGTAATTCGACTTGACCGGTGTCGTCTTTCATATGACCATGAACTACAGCAATATACGTTTTTTTAGGTATACGCTCTCTAAATTGTTTTTTAATTTCTCTATCTGCTAATTTTGATAAAGCAGCAACCATAATGCCACTCGTTGCCATATCTAGACGATGGACAGATTCAACATAACTATATTTTTGTTGCAAACGGTGAATAATACTATCGATAAATTGCGGTTTATTTCCTGAAACAGACAAAATACCGGGCTGTTTGTTGACCACAACAATATGATCATCTTGATATAAAATAGTTAACCAAGGATCAATCGGGGGATGATATTCCAAAAGCATTTATGTGTGTTAATTTGTAAAATTAAATTACCACACATTCTAGCAAACTCGGCAAAAAGTGCCAGCTGAAATAGGTTTATTTACTCCAGATTGACTTTTTATTAGATGGAAACAATTGGCAAAATAGTATGGTTAAACTAACAAAAAGATAGCAAGCAAAAATGATGATCATCCATTGCGACATTTCAATAGTTAAAAACGACCAAATTTTCTCTGAACAAGAACCATAAGCATTAAACATACTTGGTAACCATTCATTCAATGGTAACCAAGATGGAAATTGGACATTGATAGCGCAAGTATCACTTAAATTTGGCTCAAATTGCAAATGGGCATGGAAAATTGCCAATCCTAAACCTTTAAGTGCACTAAATAACCAGATTAATATGCCAGCTAATCGAAGTATTAATTTATTTGGTGCTATAAGTCCAACGATGCTACCAAACATAATACCGTAAATGGCACAACGTTGATAAATACATAAAGTGCAAGGTGCTAGGCCTAAACCATGTTGAAAATAAAGGGCAGTTAATTCAAAAATTGCGGTGGAAAGGAACAATAAAAACCAAGCAAGCCTTCCTCGAGAGTATTGATTGAGTAGCGATAACATACTATTTTATTCCTCCATATTCCGCTATAATCATTTTATATTCAGGTTATTAAATAAACCAATCTTATTCTTTTAGCCAGTAGTGTAGTTTATTTTTAAGTAATATAAAACGACTTTTATTTATTAAGGGTGGATCAATCTTTTCTTATGGACTCAAACGTTCAAAAAACAAAATTACAAGTCTCATTTGTCACCATTACCGAAGAAAATGTGGCACAGCGAATTGACAACTTTTTAATAACTTATCTTAAAGGTGTTCCTAAAAGTATGATTTATCGCATACTTAGAAAAGGGGAGGTACGTGTCAATAAAAAACGTATTAAGCCAGAATATAAGTTAGCCATTGGCGATGAAGTTCGAATTCCTCCTATTCGTGTTTCAGAAAAAGCAGTACCTGAAATTTCAAAGAATCTAAATAAAGTTGCTGATTTAGAAAAATCCATTATTTATGAAGATGATGTGCTTTTAGCCATTAATAAACCATCTGGAATTGCCGTACATGGCGGTAGTGGTTTAAGTTTTGGAGTTATTGAAGGGTTAAGAGCGTTAAGACCTGAAGCCAAATTTCTAGAATTAGTGCATCGTATCGATCGTGAAACATCAGGTGTTTTACTTATTGCTAAAAAGCGTTCGGCATTAAAAGCACTACATGAACAACTTCGTTTGAAACAGATGCAAAAAAATTACTTAGCTTTAGTGAAAGGCAATTGGCCTTCTGAATGTAAAGTTGTACAAGCTCCATTATTAAAAAATGTACTTAAAAGTGGTGAACGCATAGTTAAAGTGAATGCCGAAGGTAAGCCATCGGAAACACGATTTAAAGTGGAAGAACGTTTTGGGTTTGCAACCTTAATAAAAGCTAGCCCTGTAACCGGACGAACTCATCAAATTCGTGTACATACTCAATACGTTAATCATCCGATTGCATTTGATGATCGTTATGGTGATAGCCAATTCGATGAGTTGTTAGCTAAAAGCAAACTTAATCGACTTTTTTTACATGCAGCTAACGTAAAATTTATTCATCCTAAAACTTTACAAGAAATGCAATTACATGCCCCAATGGACGATATATTACAAAATTGTTTAACCCAGATTAGAAATGATAAGTATCAACAATGATCAAAATGAGAAGGTAATTGATAATAATGAAAGATCTTAATTTATATTTAATTAGACATGGTCAGACCGAATGGAATATTAAAGATCAGATGCAAGGATCGAAAAATTCGCCTTTGACTGAAAATGGCGTTTTAGGTGCTAAAATAACTGGAAAGTACTTAAAAAACACGCCATTTATGCAAGCCTATTCCAGTCCTCAACAACGCGCGATGGAAACTCGGGATTATATTATTCATGAAAATGACAATGTCATTCCAACTGTTGAGCTTGATAATCTACGAGAAATGGATTTTGGTATTTGGGAAGGTAAACATGTCCCTTTATTAAAAAAAGAAATCCCCGAGTTCACGACATACTTAACTGATCCAGCAAACTTTGATTCATCTATTAATCAAGGTGAAAACTATCTTGATATACTTTCTCGAATGAAAAACGCATTAGACGATATTGTAAAAAATGCACCGCAAGATAATGGTAATATTTTAGTTGTATCACATGGTACTGTTTTACGAATATTGCTTTGTGTTTTAAATGGTGGAGATTGGCGTCGACATCGTGATGAAGATTATTTTCCACGAATGTTAAATACTAGTATTAGTGTGGTTAACTACAAACAAACTGATGATAAGTCAGAAGGTGAATTTTCGGTTAAGTTTTATAATAATGTTGATCATTTAAACAATTAATTACGGTTATTTTTATCATGTTTGCTCGGCTAATATTAATCAAACCATTAGCCGAGTAATCTTTAGATTACTTTTTGCTATAAACATCGTAACGTTTTTGTAATCGTTTTAATTGATTAATTCTTGCATCAATTTTAGAAATTAATATTTGATTACCTTTAGCTTGGACTTTAGCATTGGTTAACAATTTAATTGCATCAGGAAATTGACCTTTAAGCGCAATTAATTCTGCTGTGGCACTCATTTCTTGTGCTCTTGATTTTAATCCACCATAAGCGGTAACCAATAGCTCCCAACCATTAGTATCATCATTGTGGTCAAATGTATAACGATGTAATAAACTTACGGCCTGCTGATATTTGCCAGCTTTTATGTAAGCGTTAGCTAAGTTTATTTGTAAGGCAGTGCTATCCGGTGATCGCTTTAATGCCGTTTGCAAACGAGTAATCGCAGTACTACTATCATTACTGTCTAAATCAATATCGGTCATTAAATCAATATACCAAATATTATCAGGGTCATTATCTAATAACGGTTGTAATTCATTTTTGGCACGTGCTGTATCTTGATTATTGTAATAATTTAGTGCGATGGCGTAGCTCAGTGCTTTTTTACCCCGATCACTATTCAATTTACGATAATCATTAATCAACAGCTGAGCAGTATTATTCTTCCCCATGAGTATTGCTATTCGAGCCTTAGCTAAATAATAGCTTAATGAAGAAGGTATATTTTTTTTAGAATATTGCAAAGATCGATTACGGATATCTGACAAGCGGCTATTAGGTAATGGGTGAGTCATTAAAATTTCTGGTGGTTTACTACTAAAGCGACTTTCATCCGCGAGTTTTTGTAAAAATTCGGAAGAAGCATAAGGATCAAATCCTGCTTTAGCTAATGTTCTTAGCCCAACTCTATCCGCTTCTTGTTCGTTTGATTGAGTAAAACTAATCATACTTTGGGCTGAACTTGCCATGGTGGCTGTTATTCCCGTTATACCTGCTTCTGGATTAGCTAGGGTTAATAGTAATGAACCTAATGCTCCCGCCCATACATAAGGGCTATTTTTGTTTTGGGCCTCCATCGCGCGTGCTAAATGACGTTGCGTAACGTGACTAATTTCGTGAGCCATAACTGAAGCTAATTGACTTTCATTGTCGGTATCCATTATTAATCTAGAATGAATAACAACATTACCACCAAAAAAAGCAAAGGCATTAAGCACATTACTTTCCATCACATAAAAATGGAAGGGGGTTTGTACTGATTCTGACTTAGATACCAATTTTTTACCCAAATCATTAATATATTGATTCAAGACACGATCATTAATGATAGGAGCACTACTACGTAACAAGCGCATATAATAATCACCCATCTCATTTTCTTGTCCGATACTTAATGTGGATGCGGCTGCGGTTCCAATATCAGGTAATTTTATATTATCTGCTGCATAGACAATAGACGCATTTTGCAATAATAGTGATGTCGATAATACTAGCGCGATTGCTTTTTTTAACATACTTATGACTCATAAAAATAAAATTGATAGATAATCATTCTAGCTTAAAAAAAAGACAATATCACTTTGAATTTTTTCAAATTGAGCTATTTATTTGCTACGTAACCTTTTAATTGATTAAATTTAATAAATTAAATAATGACATTATTTGAATGCAGCTTGGTGAATGTGTTTTACGTCAATGTCTTGAATGTATTTTCGTATATCAGTTTAAACACTGTTATACTGGCCCAATTTTGTCTTCATTAACTTATCAATAACCTAGTGTTTGATACAATTTTGAAAGATTAATTGATACATCGCAGTAACTACACCAGCGAGGTCACAGCCATGCCAATAATGAATTAGTATTGGTTTAGTTGAGTTTTTAATTGTTTTAAGAATTTAGATAATTTTTTATCGACTATCTTACCTGTTTAAAGATTGATCAAAATCCCATCGATTCCAGTATTGACAACTAATAAAACACAAGCAGCACAACAAAAAGCTCACTATTTTGTCATTTTATATAATAGTGAGCCATTAATTGTTGCTTTTTACATTATTAAATTTAATTCTTAAGTTTATTGCTGACGTTTTTTGATAAATTCAACGATGTCGGCAACTTTTACCAATTCCTTATCGCCGCCACCCGCACGATGTTTATATTCTACGTCACCATTATCAAGGTTACGTTCACCAATAACAATAGTATGAGGAATACCGATTAACTCAGCATCAGCAAACATAACACCAGGGCGCTCTTTACGGTCGTCAAATAATACTTCAATACCGGCAGCTTGTAGATCGGCATAAAGTTTTTCTGCAGTCGCTTGTACTCTTTCAGATTTGTGCATATTCATTGGAATGATAACAACGCTAAATGGTGCTATGGCTTCTGGCCAAATAATTCCACGATCGTCATGGCATTGTTCAATTGCAGCAGCAACTATTCGGCTAACGCCAATACCATAACAACCCATGATCATCACATGATTTTGTCCATCTTCACCTTGCACTGTTGCTTTCATTGCTTCTGAATATTTAGTACCAAGTTGGAAGATATGCCCAACTTCAATACCACGCTTAATTTGCAATGTGCCTTTGCCGTCAGGGCTAATATCACCTTCGACTACATTACGAATATCTTCGACGCGAGGTAAAGCAACATCGCGTTCCCAATTGATATTAAAATAGTGTTTATGGTCAATATTGGCACCAGCACCAAAATCACTCATTACAGCAACATCACGGTCAATAATCATTGGCATATTTAGGTTTATTGGTCCTAAAGAGCCCGGTCCAGCATTGACTAACGCACGAATTTCATCTTCGCTTGCAAATTCAAGTGGAGACGCCACAATATCGATTTTTTCCGCTTTGATTTCGTTTAAGGTATGATCACCACGCACTAATAGAGCCACTAGTTGGTGACCACTCTCTTTAGTGGCTTTAACCATTAATGTTTTAACGGTTTTTTCAATTGGTAAATTGAATTGTGCGACTAATTCATCTATAGTTTTGGCATTTGGAGTATCAACTAATTGCATCTCTTTGGTTGGCGCTTGGCGTGTTTGGCTTGGCGCTTGAGCCTGTGCCATTTCAATATTGGCGGCATAATCGGATTCCGTTGAAAAGACGATATCATCTTCGCCACTATCCGCTAATACTTGGAATTCATGTGACCAGTTACCACCAATTGAGCCAGTATCAGCACGTACCGCTCTAAAATTTAAGCCAGCCCGAGTAAATACTGCACTATATGCCTTATACATATCATCATACGTCTCTTGTAATGATTCTTGCGAGGTGTGGAACGAGTATGCATCTTTCATAATAAATTCACGTGAGCGCATCACACCAAAACGAGGGCGGACTTCGTCACGGAATTTAGTTTGAATTTGATAAACATTTAGCGGTAATTGCTTATAAGAGCTTACTTCATTACGAAGTAAGTCAGTGATTACTTCTTCATGAGTTGGACCTAAGACAAAATCACGATCACCACGATCTTTAATACGTAATAATTCAGGACCATATTGTTCCCAGCGGCCACTTTCTTGCCATATATCGGCAGGTTGTACCACCGGCATTAATACTTCAATTGCACCGGCTTTATTCATCTCTTCACGAACAATATTTTCCACTTTTTTTAGTACACGATAACCAGTGGGTAGCCATGTATACAATCCGGCAGCAACTTTACGGATCATACCGGCACGTAACATTAATTGATGGCTAATTACTTCAGCATCTGCTGGTGTTTCTTTTAATGTAGATAGAAGATATTTACTGGTTCGCATACATTTATCCTGAAAAATAATTTATATATAAATATAATAAAAATGTTAGCTAGTTTAGCAGTACCAAGCGCAACACAAAAGTAATTTTATTAGTAAATATGGTTATAAATGTTTATATATGATAAATTTTCTTTTATTGAGAATAAGTTACTAAACAATATGGACAAATTGAATATACCTAAATTAAAACAACGTTTATTTTTTCTCTTCTTAGCTGTACTTATTTTATATTTACCGATTAAATGTAATAAATATCATCTGTTTGATTTAAGTTATCAAGAGGTATTAGAGTTTCATTGGTGAACTGATGGTTGTAGTCGACTGTCTAATACAACGGAATATATAATGGAATGTCCCTGTCCTGGTTTTATTAATCCTGATGACCGTATTACCATTACTGATGGTGGCGATTTATATTTTGAAAATAAGCTTTTTGGTAAATTGATATTAAAAGAAAAACCTAGTTTTTTCCACAACTCATCTGAAATATTGTCTAATGGCTTTATGGAAATTATACGGTCAGATTTAGGTATTATTTGTTACTACGATTCGATATAAAAATTTTGAGGGTTTTTAACAAAAATTAGTTGTCAAAAACCCCGTTCCTCAAAAATTTTTATGCTAATAATTTAATTTCAATTAATGGCTTGATTCGACAATTGTTATCACCATAATATAGCACTAAATATAAGTCGTTTTTAACTATAATTACGAGCAAGTCATTGATTACAAAAAGGGATAAAATGGGTTCAGTTTTTGATATATTCAAAATTGGTATAGGTCCTTCTAGTTCACATACCGTTGGTCCAATGCGAGCAGGTAAAGCATTTGTTGATGAGCTTATTGATAATGGGCAAATGTCGTTAGTGACAAAAATTGTGGCCGATATATATGGTTCTTTGTCGCTGACGGGCAAAGGCCATCATACTGATATTGCAATTATACTTGGATTATCTGGCGAAAAACCTGATACCGTTAATATTGACCAGATCCCGCATTTTATTCAAACTATTAATCAATGTTGTAAACTACCAATATATAATGGTAAATACCAAGTCGATTTTTCCAACGAGAGTATTATCTTTCACTCTACTTTTTTGCCACTACATGAAAATGCTATGACGTTAAGTGCTTACCATCATGACGAACTAATTGCGCAAAAGACTTATTATTCAGTGGGTGGTGGTAAAATTGTTGCAGAGGAATTGTTCGGTCTACAAGATCAGAATGCAATAGATGTACCTTATCCTTTTGCAACCGCCTCACAATTATTGCAGCATTGTGATGATAACTCATTGTCAATATCTAGTATTGTGTTAAAAAATGAGTTACAACACCATACTCATAAAGAAGTTGTAAATTACTTTTCTTTAGTTGGTCAAACAATGCTTGATTGTATTAAGCGAGGCATGAATACTGAAGGATTATTACCTGGAGCGCTTAAGGTTCCTCGTCGAGCAAATGCGCTTTATCGGCAATTATTGACTAGCAAAAGTAATAATGATCCAATGATTGTTATTGATTGGATAAATATGTTTGCGCTAGCGGTTAGTGAGGAAAATGCTGCCGGTGGCAGGGTAGTGACAGCGCCAACCAATGGCGCTTGTGGCATCATCCCTGCAGTACTTGCATATTATGATAAGTTTATTGATCCGGTATCCCCGGATATTTTTATTCGCTATTTTTTAACTTGTGGAGCCATCGGATTACTTTATCAAGAAAATGCCTCTATTTCTGGGGCAGAAGTTGGTTGTCAAGGTGAGGTTGGCGTGGCTTGTTCTATGGCGGCGGCAGGATTAGCTGAATTGTTAGGTGGTAATCCTCAACAGGTTTGTATGGCTGCGGAAATTGGGATGGAGCATAATTTAGGGTTAACTTGTGATCCGGTTGATGGTCAAGTGCAAGTTCCTTGTATAGAGCGCAATGCGATTGCTGCAGTCAAAGCAATTAATGCGACGCGCATGGCATTAAGGCGTACTACGGCGGCGATTGTATCGCTTGATAAGGTGATTGAAACAATGTACGAAACCGGGAAGGATATGAATGCCAAATATCGTGAAACTTCACGTGGCGGGTTAGCCATTATCGTTCATTGTAGTTAGTAATTAAGCTAACAACTCAAAATTCGCCGATTTTGTATTCGGCGACATATTATTATTATCATAATCCTTGATGATAAATCCTTACTCGATATACAAAATTATGTTTATTTTTATAACTAAACAGATAATATTTCGTTTAGACTGTCGATGATATCACTGGCTAATAAACTATATTTATTTTGTTTTTTTAGAGCCACGTCACCTGCTAGCCCATGTAAGTAAACACTTACTGGAGCAGCCGTAGTTGGCGGTAAATGTTGAGCGATAAGCCCAGCCATAATCCCAGTTAACACATCTCCACTACCGCCGGTTGCCATGCCACTATTGCCAGTTTGATTAATATAAGTAGCTTGTTCGGGTATTGTAACTATTGTTTTGGCATCTTTTAATACACAGATCAAGTGATAGTCGTTTGCGAATTTTTTAGCGGTAGATATTAGATTATCTTTTATTTTTTCAATAGGTTGATTAATTAATCTTGCCATTTCACCTAAATGTGGAGTAACAATAATTGTTGATTGAACTTGTTCCAATAATTTTATATTTTGCGCTAAAGTGTTAAGTCCATCAGCATCAATGATTATAGGAATCGTTGCATGATTTAATACATGCGATAAGATTGTGCGGGTATCATCGGATACTCCCATTCCGGGCCCAATAACAATGACAGAAGCCCAGTTTATTAGTTCTTCAAGTTTTTCTGTATCGATTTTGTTGGGAATAAATGGTGTGAATAATAGTTCAGGTAGTTGGGTTAATAAAATATCTCGATTACAAATTGGTGTGTAAATACGTACTAACCCTGCGCCGGTTTTATACGCGGCCTTAGCTGAGAAGTAGGCGGCTCCGGACATATTTTCTGATCCGGCAATAACTAACACTTTACCATGACTACCTTTATGACTGTTATTTGATCTGCACGGTAATAATTGATGCAATTCATTGGTTTGATAAGTGTAATGACTTGCAGGAACAGTTGCATAGATACCAATGTCCGCAATGGTGATTTCGCCAGCTAATTCAACGCCAGGATGGAGCGATAGACCAATTTTTGAATAAGCAAAAGTTACTGTTTGTTTAGCTTTAACTGCTGTACCAAGAATTTTACCTGTGTCACAGCAAAGTCCTGAAGGAATATCAATAGCAAGCACATCGACATTGCTTTGATTCATTTGTTCAATTGTATAAAGAAAATTGCCGGTAACTAGGCGATTAAGTCCTATACCAAAAATGGCATCAATAATAGTCGTATATTGACTAAAGGAATCGGCTAGGGACGTGATAAATTTAACATTATAATGTTGGGCAATTTTAATTTGTTGTAAGGTTTCGTCCGAAGCATTATCAACTTCACCAATCAAATACACATCAACATCAATATGCTGTAATTTAAGTAAGCGAGCTACAGCAATACCATCACCGCCATTATTACCATAACCACATACTACAGCAACTTTGTTTAAATTATAGTGATTTTTCTGAAGTTGATTTATTATCGCTAATGCGGCTCGTTCCATTAATACTAGTGAAGGTAAGCCAATTATATTTGCGGTGTAAGCATCATAATGCTTCATTTCAGATGAGGTGACTAAGTATTGCATGAGATTACCTCTCATTGTATATGAATGCCACGTTGCGTGGCAAAATCATATCGGTAAATAAATCAATTATTAGATTAAAGTTTGTTCATCTAATTGATCTTTTAATTGTTGTTTTTTTAAGTTTTCTAAAATCTTATTATGAATACCATTAAAACCACCATTACTCATAATCAAGATTGCATCGGATGGTTTAGCTGATTTAGTAATCATCTCGACTAATAAATCAATATCGCCGCTCCAATATGCAGGTTGAATACAAGCATCAACCACATCTGCAACTAACCAAGGTAGTTGTTCTGGTTGAAATATATATATTTCATCAGCACGACCTAATGAAGGTGCTAATTCATCTTTCGATATGCCTAGTTTCATGGTATTCGAACGAGGCTCTAAAACTGCTAATATTCGTCGATTTGCACCAATTTTGCTACGTAATGCCTCTAAAGTAGCTAAAATGGCAGTTGGATGATGGGCGAAGTCATCATAAATCTCAATATCATTAACTTCACCATATAACTCTAAACGTCTTTTAGCATTCAAAAACGATCCCAGTGCTAAACAAGCATCGGCCGGTTTAATACCTACATTATGTGCTGCTGCAATAGCCATTAAGGCATTATGCATATTATGCTCACCGACAAGCGAATAGTTAACTTCGCCAACCTGTTCATTGTTAAAGTAAACGGCAAACTGGCTCGCATCATTTGCGATTTTTTTCGCCATCCAGCCATTTTCTGATTCGGTGAATGATTGCTCACTCCAACAACCTTTTGCTAAAACTTGTTTTAAATTGATATCTTCTTGCGGTGAAATTATCAACCCTTTACTTGGTACTAAACGAACTAAGTGGTGGAATTGTTTTTGAATTGAACTAAGATCATCAAAAATATCTGCATGATCAAATTCTAAATTGTTCATAATTAACGTTTTTGGGCAATAATGCATAAATTTAGAACGTTTATCAAAAAAAGAACAATCATATTCATCGGCTTCAATAACGAAAAAGTTTCCTTCGCCTAACCTTGCTGATACTTCAAAATTACCTGGTACACCACCAATAACAAAACCTTGATTGTAACCCTGTTTTTCTAAAATCCAGTTAACCATTCCTGCTGTCGTTGTTTTGCCGTGCGTACCTGCCACAGCAATAACCCAGCGGTTTTTCAATACATTATCGTGTAACCATTGTGGTGCTGAAATATAAGGAATGTTGTTATCCAAGATATATTCAACACAAGGATTTCCTCTTGATAGAGCATTGCCAATGATGACCAAATCAGGTTTTGGCGTTAATTGTGAAGGATCGTCTCCTTCAATAATATCAATATGCTCTTTTTTTAATAGCGTACTCATTGGTGGGTAAACATTTTTATCTGATCCCGTTACTTTATGACCTAATGAACGAGCTATTAATGCAATGCCGCCCATAAATGTGCCACAAATCCCAAGAATATGAATATGCATTTTTTGTCCTTAATGTTGTATAAATTGTACTAATGATAAAACTGCTAGTCTTATTTTTATGGTTAACAGATCTGATTTTTGAATCTTGCAATTATAGTCGATTTTAATTGCTTATGCGATAGGCCAAATATGCCTTATCATTAATTTTAGGTTTTGATTTCCACGAAATTCATTTACATCTAAATGATAAACAATTTTTGCATTTTTTATCGTATGATCGGGCCATTGGGTTAAATTGGTATTAAAATAGATCCCTTCAATTATTGGCCCTCCATTTTTAGGTTCGAGTACCAGTTTAAGATGCTTCTCGCCAATTAAGCGTTGTTGATGAATAACAAATTCACCATCGAATGTGGGTTCGATAAATCCTTCGCCCCAAGGGCCAGATTCTTTTAATAACTTTGCTATTGAGTAATTAAAATCGTCATTATCTATTTCTCCGTCGGTTTCAATGGTTTTTTCAAGTACATCCAAATCAAGTTGTTCAGTTACCAAAGCTTCAAAAAGATCGCTGAATTGAGCTAAATCTTTTTCTTGAATACTTAATCCAGCTGCCATGGCATGACCACCAAAGCTAATTAGAATATCGGGATATCTTTGATTGAGTTCATAGAGTATATTTCGTAAGTGAATACCTTCTATTGATCGTCCCGAACCTTTTAATAATCCATCTTCCGTTGAAGCAAAACATATAGCAGGGCGATAATGTTTGTCTTTCAATCGTGCCGATACGATACCAATAATACCTTGATGCCACTTTGGATGATATACAACTAATGAATTAGGAAATGATTTTTTTTTCAGCTGTATTTGTTCAATATGGGTTAATGCTTCTTGATACATTGTTTGCTCAATTAATTTTCGATCATTATTAAGCGTATCAAGATCAGTAGCCAATTTAATTGCACTATCGTAGTCCTCACATAGTAGTAATTCTACGCTAAGCGACATACTATCCATTCGCCCAGCAGCATTTAGTCTTGGGGCTATGTAATAAGCAATATCTATGGAGGTTAACGTAAGCGGATCTCGCCTAGAGATATTTAATAATGCTTTGATTCCTTCACAACAATAACCGGCTCGAATACGTCTAATACCTTGATGAACCAATATGCGATTATTGAGGTCAAGTTTTACTACATCGGCAATGGTGCCAAGCGCAACTAAGTCTAGTAAGCTGGCAATGTTATATTCTGCTAAATTATGGTTAGCGAACCAGTTTTCCTTGCGTAGTTTTGCCCGTAACGCCAACATAAAATAAAAAGCCACGCCAACACCAGCTAAGTTTTTTGAAGGAAAAGTGCAGTTTGGTAAATTAGGATTGATAATCGCATCGGCAGCTGGTAGTTGTTCTGGGCATAAGTGGTGATCGGTAATAATGACTGCTAAATTGGATTGTTTGGCAAATTCGACTGCTTCAATAGCGGAAACCCCGTTATCAACGGTAATAATAAGATCCGCTTTTTGTAAAATTGCTTTTTTTACAACGTTGATACTTAGGCCATATCCATCATCAAAACGGTTTGGAATAATAAAATCGACAAATTGACAGCCCATTTTTTTTAACGCTATTACTGTTAATGCAGTACTTGTTGCGCCATCTGTATCAAAGTCTCCGACAATTATTATTCGCTGATTGTTCTTCATTGCTGAATAAAGGATGTCAACAGCGGTATTGGTACCATCGAGATTGTCGTAGTTACATAAGTTACGAGTGGTATAGTCCAACTCTTGCATAGACGTTATTCCACGTAAAGCATAAACTCGTTGCAATAATAACGGAATATCATTTGAAAATTCTGGTATCGTTTCGGGTAATTTACGGTGTATTAATTTATCTGCTTTCATATTATGAATGTTAGCGCTAATGCGCTAACATGCTTTTGTATTTTATATTTTAAAAATTATAAATTATACAATACTAGTTTTTAGCTTTCTTTTTTAGAATTTCGATTAACTTATCAGCAGGAACATAGCCTGAAACAAGCTGTCCATCAGGTAAAACTATTGCTGGTGTTCCATTAATACCTAATTTTTTACCAACATTAAATTGCTGCGTTACATAAGGAATCATGCTATTAGCTGGTGAAATTTTATTACCTTTATAGGCATTTTCAAAAGCAGCTTTACGATCAACCACACTCCAAATAGATTGCATATTTTTACCTACTTCACTATCCGCGCCTGCGCGTGGGAAGGCAAAATAGTGAACTGAGATACCTGCATCTAAATATTGATTAATATTTTCGTGTAATAATTTACAGTAGTGGCAAGTGTAATCAGTAAAAACTGAGATAACGTATTTTTCATTTGGTGCTTGGTAAACAATGGCATCTTTTTCAATTGATTTCATTAGTTTTAAGTTATTGTTGTTGGCAATATTTACCGGTTCACTGCCTTCAAGATTATATATTGGTCCTTGCGTTAAGAATTTACCATCATCAGTGATGTAAAAAATACCATCTGGAGTGGTAACACTTTTTAACCCTTGTATTGGGTTATTTTCGATAGTAATTTCTTTACTTGAAAACCCTAATTTTTCCATTGCTTTGTTAATGTCAGCGTTAGTTGCTAATACTGAAGTTGAGATCAACGCTAAACCTAAACTGATTACTAATTTTTTCATTCAATTATCCTTAGTTATCTAAACTGTTATGCACGAGGATGATGTTTGTTGTGCAACTGTTTTAATCTTTCTGTTGCAACATGTGTATAAATTTGTGTAGTTGATAAACTACTATGCCCAAGTAACATTTGTACCACTCGCAAATTGGCACCATGATTAAGCAAATGCGTTGCAAAAGCGTGTCTAAGTACATGAGGCGAAAGGGCTTCAATATTAATGCCCGTTAGTATGGCATAATATTTTATTCTATGCCAGAACGTCTGTCGTGTCATTTTTACCCAATCGACTCGGAAATAGCACATCAACTGGACCACTTTTTAGAAGGTCACTCCGGGCATATTTGAAATAGTATTCAAGCCAATAAATTGCTTCTTCTCCCAGTGGAACTAAGCGCTCTTTATTCCCTTTACCTACAACTCTGACCGAACCTTGTCTTAGGCTTACGTCGCTAATTTCTAAGTTAACCAATTCTAAAACACGTAATCCTGTTGCGTATAGCACTTCTAACATCGCTTTGTCACGTAACTCTAGTGGGCCCAATACTTGGCGATTCAAGTAGGGTATCAACTTGTAGCTCGGTTAGATCTTTGGGCAACTTTTTAGGTAATTTGGGGGGATGACAATATAGTTGATGGATCATCGGTTCGATAATTTTCTTGGTATAAGTATTGAAAAAACGTTTAGTTGCACTAAGTAAGCGAGCTGAGCGACTAGCTTTGTAACCATCTTTAACGCGTTGCAATGAAAATTCCTACAAATTACTCGATTGTGCTATGAGAAAATTAACTTGTTGTAATTGCAGTTATTGGCCTAATGCGAACAGATCAAGCTTATAAGAATCAATGGTATTTTCAGCGAGATTTCGTTCTAACCAAATTGAATCTAAAAATTGTTCAATCAGGATTTTATTCTGGGGTGATATATCTTTATCAGACATTAAATGCCAACTCTTTTTTCGACAGTTCTTTAATATTATATACTAACTGAGGACAAGTTGCTGATAGGTTCAGATTATAGGCTAGTATAATACTTTTTTGATATTCAATTAATATGCATTACATCATAGACATCTAAAATTGAAATGTTCTGATAATAACAAACATTAATAGGTTACATACCTTTTTGCTGCGTGTTTACACATTTCGCATTGCAATAAAAATCATTGAGTTTTTTCATATTGTTTAGATAAATGATGAAAAAAGTCAATTGATTTTCATAAGTTATCATCAATTCATTATTATCTAGCGATATAGATTACATAGATTTGATGAATCACCATTATCACTATAATAAAAAAGTTTACTAAAGCTATCTGTTGTCAAATGATAGTTTTCTAATTCATTTTTTTAATTTCTAAAAAAATCACTTAGGTTTGATCGATTATTAATCTCTTGCTTATTTTTTTAATGTTTAAAATCGCGTCATAAAAAATAAGATTTCTTTATGGTGACTAATTATTAAGTCACTTAAAACTTTTACGCTTTTTCATATTAAAATCTTTATTAAAAAAATGATTGAGAACTTTCTACTTTTTTACTGTTCTATTTTAGATAGATAATGACTATCATCATATCTTAAAATTTAACCTATTCATAAAATAATTCTTCATCTTTTGGTTGCCAAAAAAAAGCAAAGTAATTTTCACCGATAAAAAAGAGTTTATTGTCCATATAAATCGCCTGATTGCCATTCAATAAAAAATTAGTTAATCGGGTATTTTCGATATTTTGGAAAGTGATATATTCCAACTCATTACTTATATCAATACCTACTTTCTTAAAATTTTCAACCTGTTGTTGGTATAAGTTTTCATTATTAAAAAACTTTTTAGTATTGATTTTATTCAGAGTTATTGGGTATGACTGTTGATAATTGAGACAAAAAATATTTTCTTCTATATTTAGCGTCATAATCATATCATAAAAATTATTTTTATCCTCAAGATAAGAACGTAAATAGTTATTGGCTTGAAAGTTGGATAACAAAAGACTTTTTGAGGAGTGCTTTTTTTTATCTTTCGGTGGAAATTGATTATAACATTCCGATGTCACAGGAATTTCTTTAAATTTCCCATTTTGGTTTACTTGATAATGTTGGATTTCAATAGTTTCATCTTCAAAACGTTGCCAACGTTCAATTGAATAGTTTTTATCTATATTAAAATAACGATAGCCAACAGGAAGCCCGTATTCTCCAGGTCCACCCCTTGTCGTTGTCCTATAACTAAAAATCAATAGTTTATCTGAAACTTTATCATTGTCTGAAAATAAATATAAATATGAATCATCTTCTCCACTTTCCATAATATAACTAATAATATATGGATTAATATTTGAAGAAATTGAGGGTAATTTCGCTGCTAATATATAATCCCCTTCGTATGAAGGAATATCCAAATACTTTTTATAATGGGCAGGTATTTCTTTTAATGAGTTTTCCATATACAAGTTAAACACATCTTTATCATTTAAAGGAGCTTCAATAATTGGTAGTTGTGTCAACTCTTTTGAAAATGATTTGTCATTTGATATAGCGTATAAATTAGGTAAATGTAAAAATAATAGCAATAATAAAAATAATTTAATTTTTTTCATATCCACAAAATCCTTTATATAATGTTATATGAGACATACTGATTTTATTTGAAAAGCTAAAATTTAGTATTCAAAAATAAATTTCAGGAAAAATATTTATTATTTCCTATTTAATTAAAATAGTTAATCTTGTTTTCTTATATATATATTCATTACAATGAGTTATCTATAATGTTCTAAATTGCAAGACTAATTTCTACTCATTATTAATTCTTTCATTTTTGTGCCATTAACATCTTTTTCCGATATAGCAAAATATTGATCCTCTAAATACTCCAGTTCAAATGTACGAACATCATAATGGACCCAAGTACTTGCTATATTGCTCTTATCTTTTCCTTTTGTAGGATGATATTTTTTCTCGCTATTCTCTAAACCAATTCCATTCTTATGAAACCATCTATATTCGGCATTTGTCTTATCTGTCAAAAGATCTCGCACTAAATCGCAACAGTCGATACGTTCATTAGCTGTATGTATATTTTTAGCTTTTCCTTTTTTAAAAATATGTATATCAAAAGCTTTACCCATATGATTAGTACTATATCGTTTATAATAGTTATTATTTTTCCAACATCGATAACCAGAATAAACACAATCAAGTTTTAAATTATTATATTGCCCATCATTTTCAATATAAAACATGATAGTTCTTAAAACCCAAAATAATGTTCTATGAATACCTGGGTATTCATACTTTCTATACATTTCGCTTATTTTTTTATTTTGCTTTTGCTCTTTATAATTACCCTGACCAAATCCCGAACATGCATTTGACTTTATTAAACTTGAACATGGACACTTAGCTTCCTCTAAAAAAGTTCTTACTGAATATTTCTCTTGAAATTCATCAATTGCTTCAATCACTTCCATATCAACAACACCAGTTTCTTCAACAAGCATATAATCACGTTGGAATTGTTTTATCATATTTTCAGTTCTTTCAGTAAATTCATCTGTTGGTACATTTCCACCAAAACCAGCGAGTCTAATATTAATTTCTCGAATAATTTCATGTTTATCTCCTTTTCGGAAAAGAATTTTCACTCCATTGAACTGATTTATCAATGTAATTGGATGAATAAACCATGCTTTACCATCATCAGAAAGATTGCTTAGTGCCGGTGTTTTTGGGGTTGGTTGGGATTGTGCGACTTCTCGCCACCAAAGGGAGGGTTTAATACGTTGCTCTTTTTCCAACTGCCAAATTGAATTGGTTTTCTCATGCACGTCATCCACCATACTTAAGGCATAATCTCGCTTATAAGGTATCGTTATGTTATTTTCATCTAACTGTTTTTCAATTAAATTTTTTTGTTTCTGTTTTTCCTCCTCAAATAAATCATCTATTTCATTCCATTTGGTTAGCGCTTCGTCTGCATACCATTCACTTTCATATTTTATTATTAAGTGACCTATCATTTCAGCTGTCCAACTGTTGCGAAGGCCGTCTTTCAGATATTCAACAGTAAAAGGTGGCAGTGCTTTTTTTCGCTGAACAGAATATAAAAGGGATTGAGTCAATATTTTATGCAGCTCCTTCATTGAATCGGTATAATCTTCAATATCTAATGTCGCTGCTCGGTTGTCGTTGACTTTAGTATAAAATTCTCCCACAGCAGCTTTTTCGATTACTGTCTCAAATCCTTGCCAATGCCAAATGCTTATTCAGATGAATATTTATAATGTTTAAGATATTAATGAATGCCAGATAATAAGAATATTTCATCTGTTAACCATTAATTCTTTCCTTATTTTTGAAAAAGTTGCGTTTAAAAAAACACAACTTTTTCTCTGTAATCATCTAACTTTTTTTATGTTATTCTTCCAAATCCAACTTTCTGGCTAGTGAGCGAGTTGTTTTTCAATATCGGTTATTTCTTGTTTATAATTTTGGATCAAACAAAACATAACGTTAGATAAATAAGGATCGGTCTTTCTCCTATTACCAGTAACTGGAGGTGGTAATTCTAAGCAATCTGAAGCCATTTTTTGCTGTATTTTTGAATAAGATTTTTTTATTGTATTGTTATTTTTATTTAGTAAACTGATTTTTTGTTTTAATCTACTATTGTAATGGTTATAAACATCTATATAGCAACTATAATATTGTTCTGTGTCATACTTATCTTCACATGACTTAAGCTTTTTATGATCGATTTTTGTGACTGGTTTATTCAAAATAATATTGAATTGGTTTGGATAAATAATTTGATACAGTTCCCCATCTGTAACATTGAGTAACATATCTTGAAGTACAAACTTCATTTTTTGATTATCAATTTTATAGTGTTTCCAAAACATTGGAAAAATACCTTCTTCTACCTCTATCAAATATAATGTATATATCTCGCCCTGTGGAGATATAAAATAACGTTGATAAGCTACCCCAAAATCAGAAAGGTAAATAGAATTATTAGCCAAATAAACCTGATCTTTTACGATATTATCTTTAACTATTGATAGATATATACCACCACCAAAAATAGTAACGCCGGATTCAATATCATTATCTTCATTATCTTCTGACATACTTAATGTCAGTTGAAAATCTTGTCCGTTATAGATGATTACTGGCTCTTTATAAATAAATTTATATAATCCTTGAAAATCAAATTTGAGATTATTTAAAGGGCAAAGTTTATCTATTTCTTCTCGTTTTGAGTCACTTAATTGCCAATAATTTGGTGGATAAGTACAATCTTTTTCTAATTTATTCATGTCGATTTTTCTAAATAATGGATCGCCACGATATTTGTCTTCTATTTGATAGTGCTGACTGTAACAGTAGGAGCTGAATAGTAAACAAAGTGGTACTAGATAATGTGAGTATTTCATCTGTTAACCATTAATCCTTCCCTTATTTTTGAAAAAGTTGCGTTTAAAAATCACAACTTTTTCTATGTAATCATTTAACTTACTGGCTACAATATGATTTAATAAAAACACTACTAACCATTATGACATTTCACTATTCCTTTTCTATTACGATGTTCACATGATACAGATTCTAATAATTTAAAATGCCCTGTATTATCAATTTTATAATGTCGCCATTTTTCTATATCATAAGTTGAATCATCACCAACATAATTTAACAGCCAAATATTTTTGAATTCGTTATCAATATAGTAATATTGTATGAAAGCGGCCGATTCTAAAATATTTTCCTTATAGATGGGTAAACGGTCTATTAATTTATTATTTTTTTCAATATTCAAATATATTTCGTATTCAAATTCTTTTATTTGATTTCTAGTAAAATAGAATTTATCTTTATTTTTCTCAAAACTATATTCTTTTTCGGCGTCTAATTTATTTATTACACTAGCAAAATATATACCTAACTCTGTTAATGGACATTTGTTATAACTATCATACTCATAAGTACCATCAGCAGGATAATCACACTCTTTATTTATTTTTTTAACAATTTTTTTATCACTTAACATTGAGTGACCTAGCAAATTTAATGGTTGATTTAATCCTCTATACGTGGCTGATGATAATCTGTCTTTTTCTAAATTTTTTGAAAAAATAATTATATATCCTGGTTCGGTCATAAATACCATAAAGTTTCCTGTTTTTATTAAGGCGGTAAAATCCTGTTTAGAGCAGGGCGAACCTTTATCATTTAAGTCATTTTTTATTATGTGAATTTGGTTTTCGATTGGGATTTTTTCTTCTGAAAAAATTTTCTGGTACTTGTCTACTTGCTCTGGCGACTTCCAATACGATAATGGTGTAACGATTTCGTTCATTGCACCCTCTGGAATAGTGCAAGCTTTGTCGATTACTACCTCTTTGTCGGTTATTGTTAGTTTCGTTTGCCAATATCTATATATTAATCGCTCTCTTTCAAAAGTTGGCTCTCCGCCCAAGACAGTATTTTTTGAAACTTTATAAAAATACCATTTTTCGGGTGGTTCGGTTGCATAGGCGTAGCTTATTAACAGAGTTGACACAATAGTAATTTTTAAAATGATTTTTTTTAATTTCATAATTATTTTTTATTGTTAATAATCAATTATGTATATTTTGATAATTAAACTTAATTTATATGTATTTTTTCCATTATGCTTTGCATGTAAAGTAAAAATAGAATAAAGTTAATTATTAACTTATTTATTAACTAACTCAAATTTTCCTGTTTCGGGATTGATTTTATATTTAACCCAATCTTCCGCTGTTTTGGTTCTTAAATCATAAATAAAATACAGTGTCCATAAATTATAATTTTCTAGATAGTACAGTTTTTCTACCGCCAAACTATCATTTGGATCATTTTTGTATTCATAACATATTATAGAGTCTACTTTTTTATTATTTTTATATGAAATTAAGTTGATAGTTATTAAAAATTCGTTTTGAGTTTCTTCTTTTTTTAATTTTAATTCAATGTTATTCTTAAGTTTCGATATAGTTATTTCATCATTGCTTAGGTCACGAAATTGCTGATAATAACTTTTTTGTATCTTTGAAAGTGTACATTGGTTATTGTCTTTTTTACAAGTTCTATTCACAGATTGTACAAATTGTTTTCTTGATATTAATTTTTCTCCAGTAAACGAATTGGTTATTATAGTTTCATTACCTTTAGTCTTTGCCTCTACTATTTTAATATTACATTCAGCAAATACTGTTATTAATAGAATGATTGGGATATAAATAAAATTTTTCATATTTTTATTTCCTTTATAGAATCTAGTTTAAATTCTGAATGTAGATGAGTATTATGCAGTTCACCATCTTTTTCTTTTCTTGCATTATCAAATTTTTTCTTATCTTTTCCTGTTATTTGTTCATTAAAATTAAATTTATGCATGGCATTAATAAATTTTTGTTCATCTTTATCATTTAAATAAAGAGTATCAACGCTTTTTCCATTTACATGTTCAGAACTAGGAAAACAAGACCCTTCTGCAAAACAACTACCAGTAGTTGTTAACTGCAAACCGGTTTCAGCTAAAGCACCAATAAAACCAGCTAAAGGGCCTGGTCCTGTATAGCGTCTTTTCGTATTAGAAAAACTATACCTAACCTTAACATTACCTTTATTGTAATTGATTTCATCTGGCATCCTAACTATTTCGACATTTTTATTCAAAGCCTTATATAGTCGCCAAATCAATTTTTTTTGGGGATGATTACCATATTCTGCAATATCTCCATTTTTAAATTTTACTCTTTTTTGAGTATCTCCTTCATTTAAATTTTCTTTATATTCAATAATATTTGGATCTTTTCTATTCGGCGCGCTTACTATTACACCATCTGCTTTCTCCTTAGTAGTATGCCAATCACAAATACATATTTCATGTTCATTATTCTTTTCATCATGATAAACATACTTATATTTTTGCTCGTAACCTTTCGATATTTCCTGTGGTATGTGTTTTTCAATTTTTCCATCGTGATAAATATGATATGTCACTATACCTGGATTTATCAATTCACCCAGCATTGATACTGGATGAATAAACCATGCTTTACCATCAGCAGAAAGATTGCTTAGTTCAGGTGTTTGTGGGGTTGGCTGGGATTGTGCAACTTTTCGCCACCAAAGGGAGGGTTTAATACGTTGCTCTTTTTCCAACTGCCAAATTGAATTGGTTTTCTCATGCACGTCATCCACCATGTTTAAGGCATAATCTCGCTTATAAGGTATCGTTATGTTATTTTCATCTAACTGTTTTTCAATTAAATTTTTTTGTTTTTGTTTTTCCTCCTCAAATAAATCATCTATTTCATTCCATTTGGTTAGCGCTTCGTCTGCATACCATTCACTTTCATATTTTATTATTAAGTGACCTATCATTTCAGCTGTCCAACTGTTGCGAAGGCCGTCTTTCAGATATTCAACAGTAAAAGGTGGCAGTGCTTTTTTTCGCTGAACAGAATATAAAAGGGATTGAGTCAATATTTTATGCAGCTCCTTCATTGAATCGGTATAATCTTCAATATCTAATGTCGCTGCTCGGTTGTCGTTGACTTTAGTATAAAATTCTCCCACAGCAGCTTTTTCGATTACTGTCTCAAATCCTTGCCAATGCCAGGGGCTGATTCGTTTAACGTGCTCTTGAGCATCTTTTTTGATGTTTACCCAACCTTTTATTGGCATACCCTCTTCATTTCCTGCGGTCACATTTACCCATATTGAACCCGTACTTTCATCTTCTATAGCGATTAAATTCTCATTACTTAATGAATTTAATGACACCGTCCGTGGATAATGTACTGTGTTATCTTTGGTTAAGGTGGTAATTTTTTATCTGATGGCCGTTTTAACTTTGGTATCGGTAAGCTTTTTAATGCCTCAATATGGTCTTTTTGGCGTTGATTATGCCCAATATAACCGATAAAATCACCACTTGAAATCGCAATCGGTGATTTTAATACCACAATGTCATTGAATTTTACAGGTTTAAACGTGAATGAAGTCAGTGAGGTCACTTTGACATAACCTTTATGCGGTGCGTCTGAACTGCCATTTTCTTTTACTAATAGGTTTGGAACGTCACAATCATTAATTTTACGAATTTTAGCGTATCCGTTTTCTTGCCCATCTAATTCAATTGTTGCTTTTGGTGGTAAATAAGTCAATTTTTGTTTGTCATCTGCAGCTTCGTATACGGCTATTCCCTTTACGTTCACTTTTAAAATTCCCTGCAATATTTTTATAATTTTTCTATTTTTCAATGTGTTGAATTGATTATTGCTAATATAATTTGATAACCAAGTATTATGAAAGTCTTCTCTAATAGATGGTTATATAGAAAATCAGAAGACGAAAATAATCTATATTCCGCCTAGTAATAGAATTTTTATAAAAACTTAGAGCAATAGGGCGAGTTTACTTTTTTATAATACTTGAGTTCATTTTTAAAAGTATCTGCAATTGCATTGTTAATATTCTCTAACACAACCAAGCAAATAATTGGATAAATTAAGTCTTTTATGCTTTGATCTTTTTCATCCTATAAAATCATATATCCTAATAACAATTATAATCTTAGAGTTGGTAATTTGATAATTCAAATTTTAATCATCATAACTCAATAAAATCTAAATTTTCTTTATCTATTTTATAATGAAATGTATTTACTGAATCAATATGGTCGCCATATTCATCTAATGATAGTATGTAGATATCTCCATCATTATCAATATAGTAATAGTTACTACTTAAATATAAAGCAGCAATAGTGTTATAAGAATAGCTAGCTAATATAATTGTACTTTTGACTTGTTGTTTATAAACTAACGATAAATTCACTTCATATACAATTTTATTGAATGAAATATCAAAGTAATTGGCTGTTTCATCTTTTTTACTGTTCATAACAAGTTCAAAATCTCCATCCTGATAGATGGTCTTTTTTTTATCAATCAAATCATAGAGTTTAGTAAAATCAAATTTTGTGGTATTTAAAGGGCAACGTTTTCTATCTAATTCTCGTTCTTCATTGGTAAGTGTCATACTGGCTTCATAATCTATTGTGCAATTATCAATTAGCTCAGATAAATTAATATTTTTAATAAATGGAGCACCAGTATATTTTTCATCAATCATATAAGTGTCACTATAACAAAATGATGTATATATTAATAATAAAAAACCTAAATAATAAGATCTTTTCACCATCTCTCCTTAGTTATAAATAAAATTGAATTAATCAAATAAACATTTTTTGATTTTATCTGTTATTGATAACTGCTTCTTCGATTTTTTCAAAAATACCAGAACTACTCATCTGATATTCAAATTTTGTTAAAAAATTAATATCACCTGCTTTTAAGTTATTATCATGATCATCAATAAGCATTTGCTCCATCTTATTTACTGTTATTCGTCCATTAGCTTGTATTTTAAAATCACTCCACCTTATTGCTTCACCTTCAGCATTTAGCCGTTCATCTAAGGTTATAGCATCAATAAAATTTCCTTGTTTATCATAACTATTTAATTGAAAGAAAAATATTGCATCATCGCCATATCTTCCATATACCATATAAACAATACCCTTATATAAAATATTTTTATAATTAAAATGAATTGCAGGATAAAAAAAAGAATTTTTATAAGTGAATTGAGCTAATTTGGGTGTATAGGCGTATTCTTTAGCCGAAAACCTCATTGGTATTTTAGGATTTGGAGATATAAATAAAACATTGTTGTCACCTTTCCAATAGTAATATTCAGTTGTTTCATTTGATGAGTAAGGTAAGTTTATTTTTTTATAATGCTTAAGTTCATTTTTTATAGTATTTGCAATTGCTTTATTAACGTTTACAAACACAATAAAACAGATAATAATCAGATAAATTAACTGTTTCATTCTTTGATTTCCTTAACTTTCTTCATATCATAATATTGAACATGTAAATGATGTTCGTGATTTGTAGTTTCTTTCGGAATATGGTTCAAAAAGTGTTTCTTTCCTTTTAAGGTATAACTCCAACCTAACATATTTGTCCAGCCAAATTTATACAAAGCATTAATCCACTGATTTTGTCTATCAACATCCAGTTCTTCAGGATTAAATTTGATATTAAGACTTGATCCTTTCCCTTTATATAGTTTCTTATTTTTCCTTAAATATTTGAAATCTCCATGATAACCATTGATATGGCTTGCACTAACACCTGATCCACCATCTTTGGTACTAAAACCGTTACAACTGATATCAGTAAAATTCACTTCAAGCATTGCGCCAAAAAAGCTTGCAAGTGTATCACGATTCATAAAAAAACGAGGATCTTCAAAGCAATCCACATTAAAACAATACGTTAATCCATATTTTTCGTATTTTTGAGTTACTTCTCTTAAATCAATAAGATGAATATATTCAGTATTACCATATCTTTTATCAGACCTCGATAAATACTTATTTTTTATTATAATAAACTCATAAATACCTAATTGATGAAGCTTACTGTTTTTGTCGTGATAGACATATTTATATTTATTTTTATATTCTGTATTAATATTCTCGGGAATATGTCTTTCAATTCTGCCATCGTGGTAAACATGATATGTCACTATATCTGGGCTTATAACAAATCTACCCAGCATTGATACTGGATGAATAAACCATGCTTTACCATCAGTAGAAAGATTGCTTAGTGCCGGTGTTTGTGGGGTTGATTGGGATTGTGCGACTTCTCGCCACCAAAGGGAGGGTTTAATACGTTGCTCTTTTTCCAACTGCCAAATTGAATTGGTTTTCTCATGCACGTCATCCACCATGTTTAAGGCATAATCTCGCTTATAAGGTATCGTTATGTTATTTTCATCTAACTGTTTTTCAATTAAATTTTTTTGTTTTTGTTTTTCCTCCTCAAATAAATCATCTATTTCATTCCATTTGGTTAGCGCTTCGTCTGCATACCATTCACTTTCATATTTTATTATTAAGTGACCTATCATTTCAGCTGTCCAACTGTTGCGAAGGCCGTCTTTCAGATATTCAACAGTAAAAGGCGGCAGTGCTTTTTTTCGCTGAACAGAATATAAAAGGGATTGAGTCAATATTTTATGCAGCTTCTTCATTGAATCGGTATAATCTTCAATATCCAATGTCGCTGCTCGGTTGTCGTTGACTTTAGTATAAAATTCTCCCACAGCAGCTTTTTCGACTACTGTCTCAAATCCTTGCCAATGCCAAATGCTTATTCAGATGAATATTTATAATGTTTAAGATATTAATGAATGCCAGATAATAAGAATATTTCATCTGTTAACCGTTAATCCTTTCCTTATTTTTGAAAAAGTTGCGTTTAAAAATCACAACTTTTTCTATGTAATTATCTAACTTTTTTATCATTTTTATAATTTCATACTTTCAAATCCAACTTCCTCGCTAATGAATGAGTTGTTTTTCAACACGTGATAACTCTACTTTAAAGCCTTTTATTTCGCATGAATATAGATTATCAAGATAGCGATCAAGCCCATCATCATCAAACGGAAGCGGAGTAGCTAAACATTTTTTATCTAATTTCTGTTTGAATAGTGAAAAACGATTTTTTTTATCTTTTTGTTTTTTAGTCAATAACTCCATTTTTGATTTTAATTGATCTAGATAATAACGATAGACTTGGGAGCCAAAACACCCCTCACTTGTTTCATCTTTTAAACATTTTTTAAACTCTTTATCTTTATAGTTGTCCGTATCATTAGGTTGGCTTAGTTTAAAAAAACTATCTGGTAAGCTAATTTTAAAATATCTAGTATCAATTTGAATTAGCTTAAACTTCATAGTTTGTGTATCGATTTGATAATGCTTCCATATTGTAGGTAAAATTCCATCATCAGATTCTCCTAAATATAAAGTATATATATCGCCCTGTGGAGATATATAATAACGTTGATAAGCAACGGCATCATTGGAAAGATAAATATGATTGTCAGCTAAAAAAATCTGATCTTCTACAATATTATTTTTAACTATTGATAGGAATATATCACCACCATAAATAGTAGCACCGGATTCAATAACATTATCTTGATTATCTCCATTATCTCCATTATCTTGATTATCTTTAAACATACCTAAAGTCAGCTGAAAATTTTTTCCGCTATAGAGGATTACTGGCTCTTTAAAAATAAATTTATATAGGCCTGCAAAATCAAATTTGAGATAATTTAAAGGACAAAGCTTCCGTATTTTTTCTTGTTTTGAGTCGTTTAATTGCCAATAATTTAGAGGATAAGTACAATCTTTTTCTAGTTTATTTATATTGATTTTTCTAAAAAAAGGGTCGCCACGATATTTGTCTTCTATTTGATAGTGCTGACTGTAACAGTAGCTGCTAATTAATAAACATAATGGTGCAAGATAATATAAATATTTCATAATTTTATTCCTTAATTTCTTCAATTTTGGAGAGTGAAAATTCAGCATGAAAATGACCGTCATGTAATCCTCCACCATCAGCAACGCCGTTTAATTTTCTAAATTCAGCAAAATGCACATTTTGACCAACTAGAACTTTCTTAAAAAATAACAGCATCGCTTTTAAAAAAGCTTCGTCATCTTTATATTGTTGAGATGTATGTGGATGATAATTGCGCGCCCGAACTTTTTTACCGTTTATTTCGACTGTTTTGTATCCGTTAGATGACTTGTAGGTAAAATCAATACTCATACCATTAATATGTAAAACACTTGGAAAACAAGAGCCCCATTGAAATGCACTTCCTGTGGTAGTAATGCTTTTATTACAAACCGCAATACTGCCTAACATTGCAGCAAATAATCCTGGATTCGCATAACGTCGTTGGGAATTACTAAAACTATATTTTATATTGAAATTGTCAAATTGTTTATCTAAAGTATCGGGCATTTTTAATAACTCTACCTCATTATTGTTTACACCAAATACACGCCAAGTATATGGATTATCAAGTTTGGGGTTAAAATATTTACCATGTTTACCCCACTCAGCAATTTCTCCATTGGCGTAAATGATACGGTAATAAGTGTCACCATCACTTACATTTGAGGCAGTATCTCCGTGACCTGGGGTATAAAAATTTTTGGCTGTATTTGGATTAACTACTTTACTGTACTTTTCTTTAATTTTGAAATATTGCAAGTCACAAACTTTATGCTTTAGTCCATTATTATCAATAATAATATAACGGTATTTATTTTTATTCTCTTCACTGATAAATGAGGGGATATATTTTTTTATTTGACCATCTAAATATATATAATAGGTGGCAATGTCTTTTTCTAAAGAAAAAGAAAAATTAATCAATGTAATTGGATGAATAAACCATGCTTTACCATCAGCAGAAAGATTGCTTAGTTCAGGTGTTTGTGGGGCTTGGTTGTTTGATGATTGGGCTTGCTGGGATTGTGCGACTTCTCGCCACCAAAGGGAGGGTTTAATACGTTGCTCTTTTTCTAGTTGCCAAATTGAATTGGTTTTCTCATGCACGTCATCCACCATACTTAAGGCATAATCTCGCTTATAAGGTATCGTTATGTTATTTTCATCTAACTGTTTTTCAATTAAATTTCTTTGTTTTTGTTTTTCCTCCTCAAATAAATCATCTATTTCGTTCCATTTGGTTAGCGCTTCGTCTGCATACCATTCACTTTCATATTTTATTATTAAGTGACCTATCATTTCAGCTGTCCAACTGTTGCGAAGACCGTCTTTCAGATATTCAACAGTAAAAGGCGGCAGTGCTTTTTTTCGCTGAACAGAATATAAAAGGGATTGAGTCAATATTTTATGCAGCTTCTTCATTGAATCGGTATAATCTTCAATATCCAATGTCGCTGCTCGGTTGTCGTTGACTTTAGTATAAAATTCTCCCACAGCAGCTTTTTCGATTACTGTCTCAAATCCTTGCCAATGCCAGGGGCTGATTCGTTTAACGTGCTCTTGAGCATCTTTTTTGATGTTTACCCAACCTTTTATTGGCATACCCTCTTCATTTCCTGCGGTCACATTTACCCATATTGAACCCGTGCTTTCATCTTCTATAGCGATTAAATTCTCATTACTTAATGAATTTAATGACACCGTCCGTGGATAATGTACTGTGTTATCTTTGGTTGCAGGAGGTAGATTATCAAGTGATAATGGAAAATTATTCCAATAAGGAATGGCGTTATTGAATATTCCAATTTGTCCAAATAAGTGAGAGACATCTTTTGACGCTACCCAATAATGTTTAGTATCCACACAAAAACGTATTTTGACAGATGAGCTAGTGTGATCAATTTCAATCAGTTCAACCTTATCTGGAATATCTGAAATGGTTAACTGCGGATAAATGTCATTATATCTATTTTTTAACCAATATCTTTGGTCGGCAGTTAAATTAATTTCTTCATTCTTATTCGACAACGAGCCCGCAAGTTCTTCAATATTTATCAATCTATATCGTTGTGTTATTAGATTATTTTCAGCATAGTATTCCTTTGAATTTAAAGTATATTCCAGATTAATTTTAACGTAATAATTATCTTTATCACTAATAAACTTTATCCCTAATCCTGAATTTAAGTTACCATTTGCTTTTGATTCTTTTATCAATCTTGCCTTTTTTTCAACTAGAACTAGATTTTTTTCACTTTCCGGTAAACTATCGGCTAATTCTCGTGTTTTGGTAATAAATGTTGGTAAATCATCACAGGTAAATAATTCAACATGTAACAAAGGCGGTAATTTTTTATCTGATGGCCGTTTTAACTTTGGTATCGGTAAGCTTTTTAATGCCTCAATATGGTCTTTTTGGCGTTGATTATGCCCAATATAACCGATAAAATCGCCACTTGAAATCGCAATCGGTGATTTTAATACCACAATATCATTGAATTTTTCAGGTTTAAACGTGAATGAAGTCAGTGAGGTCACTTTGACATAACCTTTATGCGGTGCATCTTCACTGCCATCTTCTTTTTTTAATAGGTCTGGAACTTCACATCCTTCAATTTTACGAATTTTAGCGTAGCCGTTTTCTTGGCCATCTAATTCAAATGTTGCCGTTAGTGGTAAATAAGTCAATTTTTGTTTATCATCAGCAGTTTCATATACCGCTATGCCCTTTACCTTCACATTTGACCTGCCAACAGTGTTATTGTCTTCTTTTAAAACTTCATAATCTTGATTGGCATCAGCTGTGTTTCCGGTTGGTAGCGGCGATAGGTCCTTATGCCAAACATAACCGGTAATATTACCTAATTGTTGTTTAAATTCGGTTGTGGTTACCAATGTCCCTTTTGATATCGAAACAATTTTATACCAGCCTGCTTTTTTGTGTTTTTCACCTAAACGAATCTTACTTCCTTTTAACAACAGGCCAACCACTTCGGTTCCTTTGCCATCGGTTCTAATTACACTACCACAAACCGTATCCCCCTTATTCTCGTCAGCTTTTCCTGATTCAAGGTTCCAATAGTGAGGATATTGTACGTTTGTTGTTTCATCTTTCATTTTTCTCTGATAACCATACCAATCGAGCTGATGCATATACAAACTGTATAAGGTTAAAGTTAGGCAAGTCATCACAGGTAAAACATTCAAGATGAAAATTTGGTCTAAATTGGATTATCATCTTTAATCTGAAGATCTTTTCCACCAAGTGGTAAACGCATCGCCTTCAATCCATTTAATTATTTTTCCGTGTTTTTTACTGTTATAACTTATTTTAAAAAAACTTATTGTTTCTTCACATTTTTCTATATTGTCAGTACCCCAAATTTCATCCAAGATTGTAACAAAATCGTGTTGTACTAGGTACATATCTGTTGCTGAGCGATCAGTTGGTTTATTATAGAGTTTTGTTTTTTCATCATATTGTATATAAGATGTAATATTCCTTTTTATTGTCGATTTGTTTAATAATGCCGATAAGGCCTTTTTATTATAAAACTTGATATTCCCCTTGGAATCAATAATATCCAGACCAATAAAACATTCTGGAATAGCAGGATCACCCATTCGTTGATAAATTTTATCTTCTGACTTAAATCGGTATTCTTTTCTCTTGTTTGCTATAACAACCGTATATTTATTCAACTCATAATCTTTTATCGATGAATAACGACGGTAAAAACTGATATCATCGATTTTACCAATAAAAATATCAAATTTTTTGTATTGTAGACTCTCCTTACTTTCTGTAAAGTTTGAAAAATCATATGCTGATTCTAAATAAGACTCAGGAATTAACTCCTCAAATCTCTCATCTCCAAAACCATCTTCGACAATTTGCAAATCACCACAATAGG
This sequence comes from Gilliamella sp. LMG 34361, assembly GCF_984569075.1. Classification (NCBI taxonomy): domain Bacteria; kingdom Pseudomonadati; phylum Pseudomonadota; class Gammaproteobacteria; order Orbales; family Orbaceae; genus Gilliamella; species Gilliamella sp. LMG 34361. Next base: position 770,995 of record NZ_OZ474903.1, read on the forward strand.
AATAAGTAAATTCCATTAAATTCTTTAACCTTTTATTGATATATATACAATTGACCATTAGATTATTATCTTTAATGATTATTGGCATATAAGCTGAGGTATATTTAATAAAATAAAAGAATACTGGTTTATGTTTATCATTCCATTTTGTAAACATGATAGATCTATTACCGGCCAGTCCAATAACATTTTTATATGTTTTATTAAAATTTTTGCCATGTATTTCTAAAATACCGGGTGTAGAAAAAAACACATCATCTTCATCTTCATCTTTATCTTCACATAAGTAAGAAGTGAATTTATAAGGTTGAGAGTTAATATTAAATTGATAATCTCTAACAAAGGTTTTATTGGTACAAGGCTCCTCGGCGTGACAAACCATACTGATTGTTATCAATAACAGTAATAAAAGAATTTTTTTCATATTAAAATGCCTCAATCAAATTTGATGTTTGCCTAAGTATTGCCTCAAAACATTCAGCATTTTGCGCAATATACTGAGCATAATTTTGGCCATTAATTACATATCTCGCGAGTTTGTAATCAATCTTATCTTCATTAATGTACTTTGATAATTTCTTATTAGAAAAAATGCCATTTATTGAACCCCAGATTAAAATTGGTACAGCATAATCAAGCTCAGCAGCTTTATTTGGTTGATTGATAAAATCAACATTCAAATATTCACTCGCTTTTTTGTAATTTGGTTTCCAAGTCATCTGCGCCAAACCTCTACCTCGATATTTTGAACCATCCCCTTCTTCTGTATTACCATTACTCTTTGCATTATCTCTTAGTGCTGGCGTACTCGCTAATACAGGATCATACTCACGACCATCATTACGCTCTACAAATGAATCAAACTCCTTAGCATAGGTAGTTTCCCAATGACCGGTTGCTAACATATAAGATAGATAATAAAGATTGGGAGGATATTCGGCGTTTTTCCGAAAGAATAGATTTATTCGTTTAAGTATTTCTCGCAATATCTCTATTGATTCTTGATCATATTTAGGCTCCTCTGTTTTAACTTTTCCAGTGCTAGAAACTTTGAAAGCTTTTATAATTTTATGATGCTCTAATTTATACATAGCAATAAAATTTTCGACATCAATCAAATCATTAGATATAACAATCCCTAACATTGCCATCGGATGGATAGACCATACTTTGCCATCTCGATTTAGTTTGGCTTGACTTTTAACAACATCACTCCACCATAATAGTTTTACAATCTTCTCTTTTTCTTTCTCCCATTTCATTACATCATTTTCTAGTGCGGTTAAATTTTTATAACTTTCCTTTTGCTTGTCATTAAGCTTTTGCTTTGGATTGTCTTTATAATCAGCAGGAAATGTACTAATAGTTTTTCTGTCTTTTTTGTGTTTATACGCCTCAAATAAATCTGTTGATTTACCAGTTTTATCTAAATAAGCATTTAATTTTGTCTCATCACCCGTTTGTAAATAACCCAATAAATTTTTATTATTTTCATTCATTTCACTGTTTAATTCTTCCCATTTCGGCATTTTACCCTCTGCATCTATCTCACTATACCATTCACTTTCATAGTGAATAAGTAATCGCGTAAGCGCTGAGGATAAATGCGGTTTAATAACGAGTCCATTAAAGCTTTCGGTATCAATCTTTGCATATTTTTTTTGATCCGGATGAAATTGCTTATCTAATATCACTAAAGTCTCTTTTAAAATCGGTTTGTACGATTCAAGGGCAGCATTATCTCGCGCTAAGGATTTTTCTATCTCTAAATAGATTTCTTTTAGAGATGCCGTTTCTTTAATCTGCTTAAAGTCAAACCAATCCCAACTACTGTACTTTTTCACCTTTTGGTTATCTATGGCAACCCAACCTTTGATTGCTGCTTGCCCTTTTTTTGACTTCTCAATCCTGTACCAAGCCTTACCTTGTTCGTCTTCGGCTTGATTGTCTCTTGATTGAAATTGTTTATCACTCAATTTTAATAATAAAGGTATAGCAACACTACTGGTGCTACTCGACAAGTCGCTAAATTGCAGAGGGTGACTAGTCCAAGCCTCTGTTTTTTCATCCAAGCTTATTTCACTTTTTGACATTATATCTTTGTTGTTTTCAATCCATAATGTCTTTTTTTCCGTTTCGGAGGTGGTGATTTCGATTTGTAACCATTTAATATTTCGTCTTTTACTTAGGATTTTTAGTTTTGTATCTTTATAAGGTTTGCCTACGTTAGTATCTGCTTTTTTGGCTGCCACCAACAATTTTGCTTGCTCCGATATGGCTAACAAGGTTTTATCTTTATCAGCTATCTTACTGGCTTCGGCTTGAGTTTGTGCAATAAAGTTAGGCAAGTCATCACAGGTAAAACATTCAAGATGAAAATTTGGTCTAAATTGGATTATCATCTTTAATCTGAAGATCTTTTCCACCAAGTGGTAAACGCATCGCCTTCAATCCATTTAATTATTTTTCCGTGTTTTTTACTGTTATAACTTATTTTAAAAAAACTTATTGTTTCTTCACATTTTTCTATATTGTCAGTACCCCAAATTTCATCCAAGATTGTAACAAAATCGTGTTGTACTAGGTACATATCTGTTGCTGAGCGATCAGTTGGTTTATTATAGAGTTTTGTTTTTTCATCATATTGTATATAAGATGTAATATTCCTTTTTATTGTCGATTTGTTTAATAATGCCGATAAGGCCTTTTTATTATAAAACTTGATATTCCCCTTGGAATCAATAATATCCAGACCAATAAAACATTCTGGAATAGCAGGATCACCCATTCGTTGATAAATTTTATCTTCTGACTTAAATCGGTATTCTTTTCTCTTGTTTGCTATAACAACCGTATATTTATTCAACTCATAATCTTTTATCGATGAATAACGACGGTAAAAACTGATATCATCGATTTTACCAATAAAAACATCAAACTTTTTGTATTGTAGACTCTCCTTATTCTCTGTAAAGTTTGAAAAATAGTATGTTGATTCTAAATAAGACTCAGGAATTAACTTGCCAAATCCCACTTCAACGTCCCCAAAACCATCTTCGACAATTTGCAAATTACCACAATAAGAATAATTAAATACCATTAAATTCTTTAACCTTCTATTGATATATACACAATCAACCATTAGATTATTATCCTTAATGATTATGGGTATATCAGCCTCAGTAGATTCTGATGATCTAATATAATAAAAAAATTCGGGTTTATTATTCCATTCCCAAAACATGATTCCATTCTGACCTGCTAACCCAATGACATTTTTGAGTGTTTTATTAAAATTTTTGCCATGTATTTCTAAAATTCCGGGTTTAGAAAAAATTGCATCATCTTCATCTTTATTTTTATCTTCACAATAGTAAGAAGTGAATTTATAAGGTTGAGAGTTAATATTAAATTGATAATCTCTAACAGAGGTTTTATTGGTACAAGGCTCCTCGGCGTGACAAACCGTGCTGGTTGTTATCACTAATAGTAATAAAAAAATTTTTTTCATATTAAAACGCCTCAATCAAATTTGATGTTTGCCTAAGTATTGCTTCAAAACATTTAGCATTAGCTGCGATCTCATTAGCATAATTTTGGACATTAATGACATATCTGGCGAGTTTATAATCAATCTTATCTTCATTAATATACTTTGATAATTTTCTTTTAGAAAATATGCCATTTATTGAGCCCCAAATCAAAATTGGTACAGCATAATCAAGCTCAGCAGCTTTATCTGGTTGATTGACAAAATCAACATTCAAATATTCACTCGCGTCTTTATAATTATTTTTCCAAGTCATCTGCGCCAAACCTCTACCACGATATTTTAAACCATCCCCCTTTACTGTATTACCATTATCCTTTGCCCTACCTCTTCCTGCTGGCGTACTCGCTAATACAGGATCATACTCACGACCATCATTACGCTCTACAAATGAATCAAACTCCTTAGCATAGGTAGTTTCCCAATGACCGGTTGCTAACATATAAGATAGATAATAAAGATTGGGAGGATATTCGGCGTTTTTCCGAAAGAATAGATTTATTCGTTTAAGTATTTCTCGCAATATCTCTATTGATTCTTGATCATATTTAGGCTCCTCTGTTTTAACTTTTCCAGTGCTAGAAACTTTGAAAGCTTTTATAATTTTATGATGCTCTAATTTATACATAGCAATAAAATTTTCGACATCAATCAAATCATTAGATATAACAATCCCTAACATTGCCATCGGATGGATAGACCATACTTTGCCATCTCGATTTAGTTTGGCTTGACTTTTAACAACATCACTCCACCATAATAGTTTTACAATCTTCTCTTTTTCTTTCTCCCATTTCATTACATCATTTTCTAGTGCGGTTAAATTTTTATAACTTTCCTTTTGCTTGTCATTAAGCTTTTGCTTTGGATTGTCTTTATAATCAGCAGGAAATGTACTAATAGTTTTTCTGTCTTTTTTGTGTTTATACGCCTCAAATAAATCTGTTGATTTACCAGTTTTATCTAAATAAGCATTTAATTTTGTCTCATCACCCGTTTGTAAATAACCCAATAAATTTTTATTATTTTCATTCATTTCACTGTTTAATTCTTCCCATTTCGGCATTTTACCCTCTGCATCTATCTCACTATACCATTCACTTTCATAGTGAATAAGTAATCGCGTAAGCGCTGAGGATAAATGCGGTTTAATAACGAGTCCATTAAAGCTTTCGGTATCAATCTTTGCATATTTTTTTTGATCCGGATGAAATTGCTTATCTAATATCACTAAAGTCTCTTTTAAAATCGGTTTGTACGATTCAAGGGCAGCATTATCTCGCGCTAAGGATTTTTCTATCTCTAAATAGATTTCTTTTAGAGATGCCGTTTCTTTAATCTGCTTAAAGTCAAACCAATCCCAACTACTGTACTTTTTCACCTTTTGGTTATCTATGGCAACCCAACCTTTGATTGCTGCTTGCCCTTTTTTTGACTTCTCAATCCTGTACCAAGCCTTACCTTGTTCGTCTTCGGCTTGATTGTCTCTTGATTGAAATTGTTTATCACTCAATTTTAATAATAAAGGTATAGCAACACTACTGGTGCTACTCGACAAGTCGCTAAATTGCAGAGGGTGACTAGTCCAAGCCTCTGTTTTTTCATCCAAGCTTATTTCACTTTTTGACATTATATCTTTGTTGTTTTCAATCCATAATGTCTTTTTTTCCGTTTCGGAGGTGGTGATTTCGATTTGTAACCATTTAATATTTCGTCTTTTACTTAGGATTTTTAGTTTTGTATCATTATAAGGTTTGCCTACGTTAGTATCTGCTTTTTTGGCTGCCGCCAACAATTTTGCTTGCTCCGATATGGCTAACAAGGTTTTATCTTTATCAGCTATCTTACTGGCTTCGGCTTGAGTTTGCGCAATAAAGTTAGGCAAGTCATCACAGGTAAAACATTCAAGATGAAAATTTGGTCTAAATTCTGTTTCTTTCAAAGGACGAGTGAGTGGTAATAAATCTATATCGATAGGTTTTTCAGTATCCTTATCAATTTCTTTAGTAATTGCAGTATTATATAAATTGATATGCCCAACATGCCCAATCAAATCGCCAGCTTTTATTGGGAAAGGTTTATCTAATATCACAACTTCATTATATTTTTGGGGGCGGACATGTTTTTTTAGTCCATCAAATAAAACTTTATTTTTCCCTTCTGGCAAGGGTATTGTTGGTTTCCCATTTCCAATAATTTCAATTAATTCAACTAAACTACCATTTTGGGTATCACCTGAAATTTTAATATCGGTGCCAACCGGTAGCATTGAGATGATTTTGTCATTTTCATCCTTTACCTGTAATCCTTTAGATTTTACGAGTAAAGTATCACCACTCTCTTTAACCTCAAATATTGGGTCATCTACCTTGTCGCCTGTATTAACCCATCCTAAAATATCCACAGTCTTTGTTTCATGTTGATACGGTATAGGCTCTAGTTGAGGTATCGTTGAATAGCCCTCCACTAAACTCGAAACTGCATACCACATTTTGCCACTTTTTCCTTCTCGATTAATATCAAGATTTAATTTAAGCTTTGTTCCAGTTTGTAATACAGCTAATCTATTTAGATTGTTTTGAGGGTCGGGTTCTTTTCGACAATTTAACCCTTTAATATATTGTAGATATTTATCCTTCACTTGATAAATATCTTGCTGCCAAAATGCTGGTACCGGCTCTTTAGAATTTTTTTCATAAAAAGCCTTATCTGCCAGATGCATATAAAGGCTATAAAAATAGAGACGATGTGGTGGCTGTTTTTGTTTTTCAGTTTTAGTTGAATTTGTCTCTTCTTCAACTCGCTCCATTTCAAGTAAATGACGCACCAGAACAAAGCCTGTTGAGAAAAATCCTACTTTATCACCATAGTCTAGTTTTTGATAAATATCGTTACAACGATAAGCAATCACTTCACCATCTGCGATACAATATATTTTACTATTTATTTGTTTTGGATTTTTAACACCCAGTTTTTTAAGCACATTTTCTTCAAAATGAATACCTTGATGTATAAATTTGTTAACACTTATTGGATAAAAACCAGTTGATGCTGACATCAATGCTTCATTATACTCATCTATACTTTTTATAGTTATTGGATATCGCCATCCTGTTACTGCTGACAATGTCATTTTTTAACTCCTTAACCTGAAAAATCACTATGCTTACTTTTTTTAAAACGCTTTAACGAGACATCTAGTTCATTTTTTGAAAAATTATGCTTTGTATTATCTAATGTTTTCGGCCCCATTTTCTGCATAGCATTACTTTTTATATAAACATTATCGGCGGTGCCCAGCTCAATCCCGGAACTGCTAATTTTGATGTATGAACCATCGCAGATTAATGTGATTTTTTCACTGGCGGTAATTGTCATTTCTCCATCAACACTGTCTATTTGAATATCTTGCTTGGCAGCCATATTCAAGTCGGCATTTTGTGCCTGCACCTCAACATCGCCCTGATTGGCAAAGATTTTCATGCCTGATTGATGGGCAAATAGACCGATGGATTCACCTGACGAGATAGTGATATTTTTTAATGCATTAATGTCAGTTTGGTTTTCACTGGTCACCGATACACTGTTCGAGGTTGACAGTTGGATGTTTTCCGGACTGGTTAAAGCTATCCCCTCTTGTGCATAAGCTATAATGCCACTTTGGGATAACTGGGTTAATGTCGCTTTAAGTTGCTCTTGACTGTCGGTATCAGCACCATGGGCTTCAGATTCGGTGGCGGCATTTTGTAAGGCTTTGGCAATCGATAGCGCATTTTCAAGCTGAGTAATGGCTGCTTGCATATCAAGCTGTTTGCCTCGTGCCTTAGGCGCGGTCTGACTGGTCAGGTATAAGCCTTTATTGGCAGCAATCGCTCCCCATTCATCAGTGCGCAGCTCAAACCCTTCACCACGTCGGATTTTGTTTTGGTCAACTAAATGCCCGATATTAAGCTGAGTTTTACCATATTCGGTCGCTAATTTGATGTGCTCTTGTCCGCGCTTATCATCCATCCGCAGTTTGTTGTTAGCTGGTGTACGAATTACATTACGATGTTTGTTTATGGTAGTCACATGGTCAGGATGACGACTGTCATGCATCGCATGCGCGATATAAGGTCGGTCCGGATTACCATTAGTAAAGGCAACTGCTACCTCTGTGCCGTCAATCAATGGAAAATGAAAACCATAAGTACTACCGGCATACGGTTTAGCTAACCTTAACCATAAGCTCTCTTTACCGTTTCGCCACTCTTTTAAGTCAAAGTTAAATTTAACTCGATAGCGCCCTTGGGTATCAATATAACCATACGTGTCATTATCCGGACTGGTCACCCGTGCCGGTAAGGTGCCATCAATGGTCGGGAAAGGAATTAGCTCCGGGCGGTAAGGTTTTAATGGCTGGTAAGGTATGGCGGTAAAACTCAGTTCATATGCATCACTACGGTTTCCCTGACCTTGCACCGTCAATATCATTATCCCTTCATCTATTCCGGCAATGGTACTGCCTTTAATGCGAATATGTTGTCCCGGCGCTAAATTGGCTTGGTTACTTTTACCCCGGATAAGAATTTGACGGCTTATTGCTCGCTCATGACGAATACGGGCATACCATTCACCACTTTCAACGCTCTTACCCGCCTTACCTATATTACCTATACTATCCGTATTACTTGCACTAACAAAACTAGTGCTAATAGAACGACTATTATCGCGACTATTGGCGTAATTATTATCGTTATTATTGTCGTTACTGTCTTGACTGTCGTCGGTATCGATATTGTCACTGTTTTCATCATCGTCATCATTATTATTTTGGGTGTCACTATCAATTCTATTATTGCTGTTACCATTGCTATTTAACCCTTTATAGTGTTCATCATAACGATAATCGGTGCCATAAGTGGTGTTATCTTTCGGTTGGCTATTAACTTCACCGAGTAAATTCGCCTGCGCATCCCGGTAGTTATACTCCTGTACTTTTACCGAAGTTTCCACCATTTGACTGTGTAATGACATATCCCAGACACTTTCAACGCTGTTATCCAGTGTGCCACTCGGTTGTTTGCAGACAATATCCGCCACCTGCTGATAGCCTTGTTCATAATCACTGATAACCATCACATCACAATTGTGTTCACCATGCGCTTCAAAGCGAAAATAGACCCCCACATCAGCAAGCAGCCTTTGAATAAACTCAAGGTCACTCTCCTGCCACTGGGTGATAAACTCTCGCTCCGGATATTGCTCTTTAAGCGCTAAGCGATAATCAATCCCGGTATAACCATGACCACGCAACACCTCTTCAACCACACTAATAACACTTTGATTTTGAAAAATGGCACAGTTATGACTTAATGTCAGTTTAGCCAATCGCGAAGACAAGACAACCTGGTAACGGGCTTCGTCGTTACTGACCGAAAGCTGACTAAACTCAGTAACCACACCATAAAGAGTGCGCGAGCCACCTTGAGAGAATAGTGAGTTTAATAAATTAAGCGGATTGAGTTGGCTTAAAGAGTTAAGTGAATCGAGCGGATGGGATGGTAGAAATTTATCTAACTGCTTTAATCGCTCAGGCTGCTTTAATGACTCAGGCGGTTTTAGTACATCTAACGAAGTAGTGGAGATTAGAGAGTTAAGCGCCTTAAGTCCTTTATTATCCAAACCACTTAAATTGCTAAGGCTAGCTGGGTTAAAAGTCAAATGGGCATTTTGATTAAGAAATGACGCAACAGACAGATGTTTATTCGAGCTAGTGAAGGTAATGGTATAATGCCAAGGCTGGTTAAGTTGCTCATTACCCTCAACCTGCAAGACTGAAACCTCAGCCAATAAACCATCAATATTTAACGTATAACGATTGTGACCTGCTCCATTAACTAAACCATGCTTTAGACCATGACTTAAATCATTGCCCAACTGACTGATCAAATTGGTTAATCCTTTATCCATGTTATCCTCAATATATTTTATGTATATAGCAAATACAATTGTGTTTTATTGAACTATTTTAAGATTATTAATAATTATTTAGTGTAATTCTTCACTAAGGATTTATTGTTATAAGTAAAACGATTTAATGAATTTACATTAAAAAAATAATCTAAATATGAATATAAAATACACTGTTGTGCGTATTTTTCAATATGCTTTACATTTCTTTAAATTTCAATCAAATGGATAACTTAATGATATTAATAATTAACCCCAAATAATTAAAATTTGCTGGCTAAGTATTATCAAAGAAGGATTAATGAAATTTTGCTTTTTTAGATTTTTTATAGAAAGTTATATCTATAAAATCATTTTCACTTAAACATACCTATTTTTTTGATAATTGGTTACACATTAATAAAAATAATTTTTTAAACTGTCGATAGGGTAGTGATTGGAATTTTAGTGAGTTTAATTTATTAAATTGAAATTAATTTAATAAATATTCAGGAGGGTAAATCGTTTCGTTATAAAAGTATATTAAATTTAAATGTTAGGTGTGAATCACAATAGTAAAAAGTGAGTAGCATTATGATTTGCTTAATTATTGCTTGGGATTTTGTATAAAATTTTATCGAATTTGTATGATTCAAAATCGATTATTACTGAAATATACTCATAAAACAAAACGTTTTGACTCTACTTTTATAAAAAATAACAAAGTAATCTATTTTTATATTTTCATTTTTTTAGATTAACTGATATATACTTTAATATGGTTTTATTTTTTATATATATTATGTTAAAACGAAATATTAATCTTTTTATTGCGTTATATGCTTTTTTAGTTATTGGTTTTGAAACTTATATTTATTGGCATTCGCAACTTCGTCCTTGGCAACCAAGCACGCCAATTGGCAGAATAATTTTTTACTATAGTTTTTTTACCGTGTTGTCTAATCTAATGTTGGCATTTAGCTGTCTATGGTTAACTTTCAATCCCAATTGTAGTCGATTTTTTTTCAAAGTAATTCGGTTAAATGGTCTAGTTGGGGTGATTATAACGGCGATAGTCTATAACTTGATCTTAAGAGGAATTCATAAACCACCAAACACATTGTTACAATTTGCCAATGAAAGTCTACATGTGATTTTACCTGTTGTTGGCATATTAAGTTGGCTTATTTGGGGACCGTTTCGACGTATTCATTTTAATGTCATTGTTGGTTCGTTTTTGTCGATGTTAATTTATGGTATTTATATCTTTATACGAGGTTATTTTACTCATCAATATCCCTATCCATTTATTAATGTGGTGAATGTTGGGTATGTAAAAGCGCTTTATTCCGCTGGGTTAGTTTTTATACTGTTTTTTTGTTTGGCTTTTTTATTATGGGGCATTGATTGCTTTAGGAGACGAATATGAAATTGTATATTTATGAACACTGTCCTTTTTGTGTACGCGCAAGAATGATTTTTGGGTTAAAAAATATTCCTGTTGAGCAACAGGTTTTTTTAAGTGACGATGCTAAATCACCAGAAAGCATGATTGGTGAAAAAATGGTACCTATCTTACAAAAAGAAGATGGTAATTATATGCCAGAAAGCCTGAATATTGTAGCTTATGTTGATAGTAATTATGGAGGAAGCCCTATTTTAACTGGTCCTAAAAATCCCCAAATTGAAGCATTGATAAAACAACTTCAACAATATGACTATAAGTTAGAGTGCCCACGTTATATAAAACTTGGTTTAGCTGAATTTGCTACTCAAGCTGCTATTGATAATTTTGTCACTAATAAGAGTAAGAAGTTGGGAACGTTTGAGGATTGCCTTGCTCAAACTGATTCATTAATAGCTAACGTAGCCGATTTATTAAATCAGTTAGATCCATTAATTGTTTCCGCTAATGCATGTAATGTAACGCTATCTTGGGATGATATTTGCTTGTTTCCTATATTGCGCAACTTAACTTGTGTTAAAGGGCTTAAATTCCCACCTAAAATTAAAGAATATGTTGAATCAATGTCTGAAAAAAGTAAGGTTAATTTATTTTTTGATAAAGCGGTTTGATTGAAGATATTGCAGAATTATAAATAAGTATAAAAAGGCAATCAGCTGATTTTGTTTTTAGTAAAAAGAGTACAAGTGAAAATAGGAAAAAGCTTGTACTCTTTTTATATTAAATCTTCGTAATTAATTTTATAAAAAATAATCAACTAATTACTTAATACAGGATCTATAATTTCAATCTTATCTTTACCACCGTAGACATCATACCAAGGTGTTGCATATTGTTTTAAAATTTTGTTTAGTTGCTCAACATTTTCACGGCCAATCGTATCAAGCCAACGTTTTAAGCCGTCTTTGCCGCCTTTAGCATATGCTTCTACACCTTCAAACCAAGTTGCACGACCACCTAAAATACCACTGTATTTAGCACCATGTTCACCGGCAAAGATAAGTTCTTCATGGAAAGTCTTAGTTGGTACGCCAGCACTTAAATAGATGAATGGGCGAGTAGCAGCATCACTTGCTTGTTGGAAATATTCGGCTGCTTGTTTTTGTGAATATACTACAGGATTAGTATCGTTAAAGCCTTCAACATTTTTAAATAGCACGGGCACTTCTACTTTTAAAATATCGATGTAATAATGATCTTTAGTAAATTCTTCAATGGTTTTGATCACTTTCTGTGGTTTAATTTTGGCAAATTCTGGACTTTTATCGTCAGCTATCGCATTATCATAGACAATCGGTTCCACAAATACCGGAATATCAGCCGCTCTTGCTTCGTTACCTAAACGTTCCAAAAATGCATGTTTTTTATCTAATATATCTTGCGGATCATCAGGATTATAATAAACAAGGACTTTTGCTGCATCAGCCCCTTTTTTCAATAAACGTTGAAGTGAATCTTCGGGTAATATATCAGGTAAACGCCCTGGGGTATTAGCATCGTAGCCGGTTTTTTCATAAGACATGATTAGACCAGCATTTTTACTTTTTGCTGCCATACCTTTAAAACCAAGTTCTTCATCGAGTAAAATGGCACTAACATATTTGGTTAATTCTTGAGAAACAAGCTCTTTAAATTCATACACCATGTCAATATTATAACGCTCTTGCCCAACGGCATTTTGCATCATTTTTACCATTGAACCACGCTGATCGATTGCTAATGCTGCAATTACACCATCTTGGTTAGATAATTGTTGTATACGGTTGAATTTCCCACGGGAAATGCGTTTTGTTGCCATTTTAGAACTCTCCATTTAATAAGATTTTTTCATTGTAGGTTTTTATGTGGTGAAATATTAATCATTTAGTGCTAGTTTTGATTTTTATTTACATTTAGATATTTTCTTTTAAATAACAGTTAGTTCCTGTATAGTAGTACAAATTATTAGACTATTTGTAAACAATTATTTACAAGGATGATCATGCCAGATTCAGCAATTGTCCCAAATGTGCGAACATTAACTCATCAGGATTATAAAACGTTAGCGCTTTCAGCATTAGGTGGTGCATTAGAGTTTTATGATTTTATTATATTTGTCTTTTTTTCAATAACGATTAGCCATCTGTTTTTTCCTGATGATATGCCAGCATGGTTAAGTCAAGTACAGACTTTTGGTATTTTTGCAGCTGGTTATTTGATTCGCCCTTTTGGTGGTATTGTGATGGCTCATTTTGGTGATATATTTGGCCGCAAAAGGATGTTTACACTTAGTATTTTGTTGATGGCTTTACCAACATTATTTATTGGTTGTTTACCGACTTATATCAATATCGGTATTTTTGCGCCATTATTACTGTTAATGATGCGCTTATGCCAAGGGCTTGCCGTTGGCGGTGAAGTACCTGGAGCATGGACATTTGTTGCTGAACATGTGCCAAAAAATAAAATTGGTTTAGCTTGTGGGATTTTAACCAGTGGTTTAAGTTTAGGTATTTTATTAGGTTCGCTAGTGTCGACAATAATGAGCAAAAGTGTCTCGGTAGAGCAAATGAATGAGTGGGGCTGGCGAGTTCCATTTATTATTGGTGGTATTTTTGGTTTAATTGCCATGTACCTTCGTCGTTGGTTAAAAGAAACGCCGATTTTTCTGGATATTCAAAAACGTAAAAACCAAGAATTAGCTAAAAAATTGCCAGTGATCACCGTCCTAACCCAATATTTACCGCAAACTATTTTATCAATGCTACTAACTTGGGTTTTATCAGCCGGTATTATGGTGATAATGTTGATGACACCAATTTTATTACAAAAACAATTTGGATTTTCAGCGATTGAAGCCTTGCAAGGCAATATATTAGCTATCATTGGACTTATCGTTAGTTGCACATTTTACGGCATGATGATGGATAGGTTTTCCATGGGCAAAGTACTGGTTATTGGTTGCTTCATTGCCGCTATCATGATTGCTATATTTTATCTATCACTGGATAATTCGAATCTTCTTTTTGTCACTTATTCATTAGCGGGCTTTAGTGTTGGAATTGTTGGTTCTTTTGCTTATTTTATGGTTAAAGTGTTCCCAACTGAGGTGCGTTATAGTGGTGTGTCGTTTTCATTTAATATGGCTTATGCCATCGCTGGGGGCTTAACGCCATTATTAATATCTTTTTTTAGTGATTTTGTTAGTAAAATGGCTCCTGCCATTTATGTTATTGGATTATTTTTATTAGGTGCATCAATTGGGCTATTTTTATTAATTAATAATAATCTCCAAAAATACCTAGCAAAAGATATTTCGTAAAATTCAATAGACAATAAAAAAGTTGAGGAACGGGGTTTTTTTAAGTTCCTCAAATAAGTGTATTTAGTCAATTTTACTTTTTTACTGTTTTTTCCCCAGTTCAACGGTTCGAATTACTCCCGCTTTAACACTTCGTTGTAATCCAGCTGCGAAGTCACTACTATTCAGTTCATATAAACTATGTATTCCAACACCTCCTGGTGAGTTATTAATATCAAGTAATTGTCTTGGGTGTTTTTGACTTAATTGAAGCATTGAGGCTGCACCATGTAAATTCTCAATTGCAATACGTTTTGCCATATCGCGTGGCAAACCAACTAAAACTCCAGCATCAACTAAGGATTCATAAAAATAATAGATATAATTAGGTCCGGCAACCGCATAACCAGTAAAAATATCAAGTAGTGATTCATCTATATATTCAAGTTTACCAAAGCTGTTGAAGAATTGTATGACAGATTTCTGTTTTGCAACGGCCTGATCATTAACGTCGGTAGCAATACCAGAATAACCAAACCCCGTATCGGTAAGAGTATTGGGAATCGTTCTAATAACAGGAACATCAATTTTTAGTGATTGTTTTATTTGGGCAATTGTCACACCAGCAATGATTGAAATAATAATGGTTTTATTCACTTTAAGTTGTTGAATAATGTCACTCCATGTATCTTGCGGTCGAACCCCTAACACAATAATATCTGCATTGACGATTTTGTCAGAAGGTGTAACACCGTAAGTTAATTGTAGATAGTCTAAACGAGATTTAACGATATCGTTTACTAAAATATTTTGTGGTTCATACGTTTTATTTTTTATTAGTGCCCTAATAATCGCCTCAGACATATGACCACTACCAATAAATAAAATTTTACTCATACTGGTAGTCCTTATTTATAATTGACTAAAAATCATAACAACACCATATGTTTCGCTGGCAGGTACAATAATCTTATCGTTTTGTAAATTGAACTTAATTTTCCCTTTTTCTAGTGCTTGCTGGGTTTGTGTTAATGATTTTGTTATCAATCCTAAAGCAACTTTACGATCATCGTCATTATTAGCTTTACTTAATGAAGCTCCAAAAAGACTCTCTGTTGCGTTTGGTGTAAGATAATCAATATATTTGTCATCAGCTTTTAGGCGTACTCCTCCGTCAATATCGATAATTTTTGCCGATGGGAAGGTGTTTTCAAGTAATTTAATTGAGGAACGGGGTTTTTGAGCCTCAATTATGACTTGATTAATATTGATTACCCCATTTGGATGTGTTTGCCACTCTTTTCGCCAAACGAGTTCTGGTGTGAGCTGGTCGCAAAAGAAGATCTGCCCATTTGGTGTATAGGAAGGATCTAATCTTACGGTTCTAAAACGCGCTTCAGGTTTTGTACCATCATTTAATTCAACAGGTCTAAAAAAGGATCGAGGACCTTTACCCTCAACTTTTATACCATTATTAACTAGATGTTGATAGAGTTCATTGGCATTTTGGGTTTTGAACACCAGTCCAGTTAGTCCATCAGCAAAACGCCAACTTTTATCTACTTTATCTGCATTTTTGGATTCGAAACCCAAAAGCTCAAGATAGGTAGTGGTAAATATTGCTAAATTGTTACTGGTTCCGAGTGAATGGTGTCCACGAGGCGTTGTTGTGAACCCCAATTTTTGATATTGAGCATTTGCTTGATCGAGCTGATCGGATACGGTTATTACAACATGATCAATTTGTGGAATAAGTGTTGTCATTATATTCACTCCTTAAATATGAATAGCGGGAGACATGTCGATTAATCGATGTGGATTCCATCCTTTACCAGGAACCGCATCTATTAGATCTTTGGTGTAAAGTACAGTCGGATTTAGAAAAATTTGTGAGGCAATACCTTGCTCAACGATTTTGCCCGATTTCATTACAATAATATGATCACAAATTTGTGCTGCAACTCGCAGATCATGGGTAATAAATAGCACCGTTAAACCGAGCTGTTTACGTAGTTGAGTTAATAATTCCAGAACTTGAGCCTGTACTGAAACATCAAGCGCAGATACAGGCTCATCAGCAATTAATATTTTGGGCTCTAATGCTAATGCTCGAGCAAGACCTATTCGTTGTCTTTGTCCACCTGAAAATTCATGAGGATAACGATTTAACGCCTCACTTTCTAATCCCACCATGTTGAATAACGCTTTTGCTTTCTTTATGGCTTCGTATTTAGTGGTTCCATGGAGTATTGGTCCGATAGTCACTTGATCGCCGACTTTTCGACGTGGGTTTAATGACGCATAAGGATCTTGAAAGACCATCTGGATATGGCGTGAATAGTGTTTAAGTTTTTTCCCTTTTAAATTGGTAATATCAACATTTTCAAAGTTGATTTGGCCGCTGTCTATTTCTAATAATTTAATGATGCATCTGGCTAATGTTGATTTGCCTGAACCGCTCTCTCCCACAATACCTAAAGTACTACCTCTATGTAGTTTGAAACTCACATTATCAACTGCATAGGTCGTTCGTCGATTTTGCTTAAAAAAACTATGGTTGTGATAGGTTTTTGATAGGTTGTTTACTTCAAGTATAATCTCTTTGTTAATTCGACGAACATCACCGGGAGTAAGAGGAGGAACTGCGGCTATTAATGCTTGGGTATAAGGATGTGTTGGCGCGTTTAATACTTCATTAGCAAAACCCTGCTCGACTAGCTTTCCTTGTTGCATTACCGCAATGCGAGTAGCAATATCGGCAACCACACCAAAGTCGTGAGTAATAAATAATACCGAGGTACCTTTACGTGATTGTAGTTCGCGAATCAATGCTAAAATACAAGCTTGAGTTGTCACATCTAAAGCCGTTGTTGGTTCATCAGCAATTAAAATAGCGGGTTCTAATGCTAACGCCATGGCAATCATGGCACGTTGACGTTGACCGCCAGAAAGTTGATGCGGATAAGCTTTAGCCACCGACAAAGGATTGGGCATTTGTACATCCGTTAATAATGAAATAACCTTTTGGTTAATTTCTTGTTTGTTTAACTTGGTGTGTATTGTGAACATTTCACCAATTTGGTTGCCAATGGTTTTTAAAGGATTTAATGCCGTCATAGGATCTTGAAAAACCATACCAATATGCGCACCACGAATTTTACGCATTTGTTCCTCATTGTAAGTGAGTAAGTTGTCACCATTGAAATCGATCTCACCTTGAGATGCAGTAACACCATCAGGTAGTAATCCCATTATTGCATTAGACAATAAAGATTTACCCGAACCACTTTCACCAACAACACATAAGATCTCATTAACGTAGAGATCGAGTGATACATCATTAACCGCAAATTTTCGATCGGAACCCTGAGGTAAAGTTATAGTTAAATTTTTAATAGATAGTCTTTTTCGATTCATCGTTTTTTTAACCTCGGATTGAGTGCATCGTTTATTCCTTGACCAACTAATGAAGCTGATAATACGGTTAATAATATTGCGATGCCCGGAATAGCTGAAACATACCATTGTTGGCGTAATACTAGCCGTCCATTGCCAACAAGATTCCCCCATGATGAGATATTGGGGTCGGAAAGACTCAAAAAGGCCAACGCGCTTTCCATTAATATCGCGGTTGATAAAATAACACTGGCATACATAATTACTGGTGGTAATGCATTTGGTAAGATCTCTTTAAACATCAGCCTAGTTGAGCTCATGCCTATGGTTTTTCCAGCCTGTACAAATTCACGATTACGTAATGATAAAAACTCGGCTCGAGTTAATCTGGCAACTGGTGGCCAAGAAACCACACCAATTGCTATCACCACAATATTAATTGTTGAACCAAATATCGCAACAGCAACTAATAATAGTAAAAAGTTAGGTAGAATTTGGAATGCCTCTGTAAGGCGCATCAGTATGTCATCAATCCATCTACCATAAAATCCCGAAATAGCACCAATCACCACACCAATAATAATTGCAATTAAGGTAGAGAAAAGTCCAATAATAAGTGATACTTTTGCACCATGAAATAGCTGCGCAGCAATATTTCTTCCCGCCTGATCGGTACCCAGTATAAATTTAGGATTGGCGAAAGGCCATTGCAATGATCGGCCAGCTAAGCGAAGGGGATTGCCGGGAAAAAACCAATCGGCAGTTAAGGCAATGATAATAATTAATAGTAGTAAAATTGTACCAATTCTAGCAATTGGACTACGAAAATAATCTTTTAATATCGCCATCTTTAATGTCCCGTAATGCGTGGATCGAGTTTTGCATAAAGCATATCGACAATAAAATTAATAATGATAACGAGTATTGCTGAAACAAATACACCGCCAAGTAAAGTATTTAGATCTCTTTGGACAACGGAATCATAGGCAAGGCGCCCCAATCCCGGAATAGCAAAGATTGTCTCAATAACAACTGAACCACCTAACATGGTGCCAGCTTGCAAACCGATTAAAGTGATCATTGGTAACATAGCGTTACGTAGAATGTGATTAACTAATATTTTGCGATGACTCAATCCTTTTGCTTTAGCCGTTTTAACAAAGTCTATGGTTGACACTTCAAGCAATGAAGCGCGCATAATGCGTAAATAGATAGCTAGGTAGACTAAGGCTAAGGTTGTAGTCGGTAAAATTAAATACCAAGCAATATCAACAATTGCAGCCATACCGGTTAGCGATTCGCCAATACTGCCAAATCCACTGGGTGGAAGCCAATTCAAATAAATGGAAAAGACGACAATTCCCATTAAAGCTAACCAAAATGATGGTGTGGAGTAGAATATAAGTCCTAATATTGAAATTAATGTATCTGGCCAACGGTTCACTTTTTGGGCGGATAAAATGCCAAGAATTGTTCCAAAGGTAAATGCTAATAGCATAGCGCAACCCATTAATAATAATGTAGCCGGTAAACGTTCTAAAATCATATCACTTACTGGCTTGTTATATATGGCTGACTGCCCTAAATCCAGATGAACTAATCGCCATAAATAGTTAATTAATCTCGAACTTGTTGATTGATCAAGTTCATAATGATGGCGCATTTCATCAATAACACTTGACTCAGCGCCACCAATTTGGGCAAGCAAAGCATCGACCGTATCGCCAGGCGCCAATTGTAATAATAAAAATAGGGCTATTAGAATGATCACCAGTGCTGGAATGGTGGTTAATAGTCGTCTAAATGCTAGAGTGAGAATATGCAACATCATTTCACCTTAACTTAGTGTTCTATCCATACATCAAACCAGCTACTTGATGGCCAACGTGCAGTATTATGATGATTGTGAACTTTGGTATTAATCACAGAGATAAATTCACGTTCTGTAGCAAACCAGAGAGGTAGTTCGCGATTAACAATATCCACTAATTGAACATAAAGCGCTTTACGTTTGACTGGATCTATTTCGGTAGCGGCATTATCGATTAATTGGTCAACGGTTTCTGATTTCCAGCCATATTGATTTGTCCAAGGAGCACCATCAGGGCTACCAGAACGTAACCAAACAGTTGTCGATACAGCAGGATCGCCTCTATATTGGTGCCAACCCGTTGCAATATCAAAATCGTGAGCTTTATAAACGGCATTCAACGCACCAGCAGTGTCAAGATTAACGATAACTACATTAATGCCGACTTCCGCTAAAGATTGTTGGATGAAAGTTGCAAAAAGTGGTACATCTTCACCATTATTAATGTGGACTAATTTTAAGGTGAAACGCGTACCATCAGCTTTTCGTTGATATCCCGCTTCATCTAATAATTGTTCAGCTTTTTCTCTATCAAAAGGGTAAATAATTTTACTGTCCTTAGGATAAAAAGCGTTTGAGGATGGAATAATACCGGTTGCTGGTTTACCAAATCCATATAAAAAGTCATCAGTAAAAAATGGAATATCGAGTGATTGAACAATTGCTTTACGGACATTCAAGTTAGCAATGATTGGATTGCGGAAGTTAAATTCTAAGGTATTATTGAAAATATTAGCTTGAGAACCTTTTGTTAATACTTCGAATTTTTCGTTCTGCTTGAATCGATTAATATCGGCAAGGCTGAGTTTTGAGTAACTACTTAAATCAATTTGTCCACTTTCAAGCGCCGCTGACGCTGACGAATTATCGTCAATAATGCGCCAGATTATTTTATCCAAATAAGGATAACCTTTTCGCCAATAGTCTGGATTACGTTCAACGATAATATGTTGTCCGCGTTGATATTCAACGAACTTGAATGGTCCAGTGCCAACCGGCGCGGTGTTATAAGGATTATTTAATACATCGGTTCCTTCATATAAATGTTTGGGAACGACATAACCAAGATCAACTAAGGCTCTTAATAGTAAATCTAATGGCATTGGTCGAGAATAGTTGAAGACTACGGTATAGTCATCAGGCGTATCGACAGAAGTTAGATTAAGTTGTAATGCAGTTGAAAAGTTTAATCTTTTTTTCCAAAATTCAAGTGCATTATATTTAACATCTTGTGATGTAAATGGTTTGCCATCATGCCATTTAACTCCTTCACGTAATTTGAAGGTTATTGTTTTTCCATTAGGTGATGATGTCCATGATGTTGCAAGCACAGGAACAACGTGACCATCAGCATCAAGATCGACCAATGATTCAACTATTTTCCCCGACACTTCGTAGACACCAGTTGAGGCACGTAAAGCAGGATTGAGCACTCTTTGTTCTCCGGAATAATGAACGACTAATGTTCCACCGCGTTGGGGTGTTTTTTCATCAGCCATTGAATAAAAGGGCAACAAAATTGAGAGTAGTCCTATAATAAATATTTGTTTGATATTAAATGATTTCATGCATGCTCCTTACAATTATTGCCACCACATTTTAGATATTTATAAATATTGAAAATATTTAGGTATTAACTATAAAAATTTTTGGTAAAGATGAGAAATGCCGATATCGCATATTTATATTACTTTTAGTTATATATTTAGTTATGAAGTTAATTGGTGGGTCCTTATAACTATTAATTATCTGTTTTTATATGTTGTTGAAATTTAAAAACTGCGAATAGGTACAAAATGAAAAATAATTCTCATTTTTATTGATAAATGTGAAATAACTCATATTTTTTCTCAATAAATAGGCTAAAATAACATCAGTTATATTTTCAAATTGTCATTATTTTAGGAGAAACAGATGAAAGCTGCAGTTATTAGACAAGAATGCGATGGTCAAGTCGAAATTAAAGATATTCCGGTTCGTCCATTAGAGGCTGGGGAAGCTTTAGTTGAGGTTGAATATTGTGGGTTGTGTCATACCGATCTTCATGTTGCAGCGGGAGATTTCGGTAAAAAACCTGGCCGAGTAATTGGTCATGAAGGTGTGGGGATTGTGACTAAAATTGCCCCTGATGTAAAAAGCTTAAAAGTTGGTGATCGTGTTAGTATCGCGTGGTTCCATGCTGGTTGTGGTACTTGTGAATATTGTATTTCTGGTAACGAAACATTTTGTCGTAGTGCATTAAATTCGGGTTATAGCGTTGATGGTGGTATGGCTGAGCAATGTATTGTTAAAGCTGATTATGCGGTAAAAGTGCCTGATGGCTTAGATCCAGCTCAAGCCACCAGTGTGACTTGTGCCGGGGTAACCACTTATAAAGGCATTAAAGTCGCAGACACTAAACCGGGTCAATGGTTGGCAGTATTTGGTATTGGTGGACTGGGTACTTTGGCTATCGAATATGGTAAAAATGTTTTTAACAATAAAGTGGTAGCAATTAGTAACAGCGATAGCCAATTAGAGTTATGTAAAAAATTGGGTGCTGATTTAGTGGTTAATCCTAAAAAAGTAGCTGATGTTGGAGCCTATATTAAAGAGCATACAGGTGGTGGCGTTCATGGTGCAGTCGTAACTTCAGTGACTAAAACCGCATTTAATCAGGCTATTGGTTCTGTACGCCCATTAGGTCGCGTTGTTGCCTTGGGTCTACCTTCTGAAACAATGGATTTAAGTATTCCTAAGACCGTTCTAGATGGCATCCAAGTTCTCGGTTCATTAGTTGGTACTCGAGAAGATTTAGCGGAAGCATTTCGTTTTAGTGCGGAAGGTAAAGTGGTACCAATAGTTGAAAAACGCCCACTTGAAGATATCAATGACATGATTGACGAAATGAAAGCCGGTAAAATTCGTGGTCGTATGGTTATTGATATGAAAATGAAGAAAAAATAAACATTATAACCCAGTCGTTAAAAGTCAGCTTTATGCTGACTTTTTTATCAAGAAAATTACCAATTATTCTATCATTTGAAAGGCTTTTTAAGATTAAGGTTAATCTCCCTTGTGTTTTATAAATAAAGTCCTATCATAAGCCAATTTTGCTCACTTAGTTATTAGGTTTAAGGGGTTGTTTATGTCTGAGCATAATTTAGAGAATAATTTACGAAAAGATCTTGGCTTAGTTTCTGCATTATCATTGGTTGTTGGAATGGTTTTAGGTGCGGGAGCGTTTATGAAACCTCCAGCGGTATTAGAAGTAGCTGGAGATTATAACTTAGCATTGTTAGCTTGGATAATTGGTGGTGTTTTTTCTATTTGTGGTGGTTTAACACTATGTGAATTGGGCGTTATGTTTCCAAAAACTGGGGGTATGTTGGTTTATTTAGAAAAAATTTATGGCGCAAAAGTTTCACATTTATATGGTTGGATGATTACTGTTTTATTTGCGCCATCATTAGTTGGTGCATTGGTTGGTTATTTTAGCTCGGTTTTTTGTTTATTATTCGATATTAATGACTCCTATCGAATGGCAGTTAGTGCTGGTGTTTTGGGGTTTATTGCCTGCATTAATTCAATTGGCGTAAAGCAGGCTGGATACCTGCAAACAATGGCTACTTTTTGTAAGCTCGTTCCGATCTTATTGCTAGCAATATTCGGATTATGGAAAGGAAATGGTCAAGTTGCATTATTTAGTTCAAGTGGACAAGGTATTGAAACTACTGCTCCGTTTGCAGTAGCAATCTTGGCGACGCTATTTGCATATGATGGCTGGGCACAAGTTGCATCCGTTGCGGGTGAAATTCGTAATCCATCAAAAGTATTACCTAAAGCAATTATTTTAGGCATAATATTTTTAGTTATTGTTTATGCTTGTATTAATATTGCACTATTCAAGATATTTCCGGTACAAGAAATGGTTACGCTTGGGCATGATGCATCAGCAGTTGCTTCACAACGAATGTTTGGCCATTTGGGTGGTAATTTAGTTGCGGTTGGTATTATGGTTTCAATTCTAGGCGGTATTAATGGCTATATCATGACATTATCTCGAACTATCTTTAGTATGGGTGAGAGAGGAACCATTATTGGAGCAAAATTCCTAAGTACAATTGATGACGATAGTCGTTCACCGGTGAATGCAATTATTATCCTAGTTGTGTTTTCCTTCCTTTATTCAACCCTACTTGATGCTGATCGTTTATCTGAAATTTCGATGTTCTCAATTTGGGTATTTTATTTGTTAACCTTTATTGGGGTAATTATCGCTAGGAAAAAATTTGCTGATATACCAAGACATTATAAAGTAATTGGTTATCCAATTATTCCTATTATCGCTATTTTAGGTGCAGGTTATGTTATATATGGTATGTTAATTCACCAAACTGTAAATGGGATTGCCTCAATTGTGTTAACCTTGATTGGTTTGCCTCTTTACTACTATTTTGATAATAAAAATAAACATATTGAACTCTCACTTGGTGAAGTGAAGAAATATCAATTCAAAACCAAGTATATGATTGCGATATCTTCAATTATTATTGTTTCTGGTTTAATCACCTATGGTTATTTTGCGATCAAATAATAGTTCATTTTGATTATTAGAGAATTATTAATGAAAACCGACTTAGGTCGGTTTTTTATCAGTAAATAATTAAACTTAATCAACAATCAAACCATAAATATTTTGATCATGAAAAGTTTCATTAATATTTTCAGCTTGTTTTAATGTACCTTCATAACTAAAACCACAGCGTTTGGCTAAAGCATTACTTTTCTCATTATAAACAGTACACTTAATAACAAATCGCCTAATTATTTTTTGCATAGCATAATGCTTTATTAATGCATTGAGCGCCTCGGTCATTACTCCATTGCCTTGCATTGAACCATCTAACCAATAACCGATATAAGCTGTTTTGTTATTTTTATCAATCTGATTAAAAGAGAGTAAACCAATAGCTCGATGTTTTAGTAGAATAACATAGGTTTTGCTTTCATTCTGTTGATGTTTTAGCCAACAAGAATCTAAAAACAGAGCGGTATCTGCTTGGTTTTTCACAAATTTAGGCCAAGCCATAAATTGGCTAAAGTTCTCCCTATTGGCCACAATAACTTCATAAATATCTGATGTATATTGATTATTTGCTGGTACTAAACAAAGATGTTGATTGACATCAATCGTAGTATTTAGACTATTGGTCATTATTTATTCCTTTAAAAAACCACATTTGTTCAATGATTTTAAATCTATTAGCAAGTCATGTATATTGAATAAACTTTATTACCGATAATTGATTGACTAAGTTGTAGCGTGATGAAGGGATAAAATTGCCAGACTAGCAAGTCTGGCCTTTATAAAAATAATAACTTATTTTTATTCTTTATCTTGTTTAGGTTTTGTTAACACATTATGTACAACTAATAGAGCAAAAATAGCAATGAAGATACCCATAATAATATCTTTATTGAACCATTTTGCCATGTTGCCAAGGATAATCCCAACACCACAAAAATCTACATCTGAGAAAGTTGTATTAGAAAAACCAAGTGATCCTAAAACAGGTAATAAAAGTACTGGTAAGAAGGTAACTAATAAACCATTGGCAAAAGCACCAAGCATTGCACCGAGACGGCCACCCATTGCGTTACCAAATACCCCAGCAGTTGCGCCACAGAAGAAATGAGGGACAACACCAGGTAAAATAAGCACGGCGTTTAGCTGTCCTAGTACAAATAATCCGACTAATCCACCAAGAAAACTAAATAAAAAACCAATCAATACTGCATTGGGTGCATAAGGGAAAACAACCGGGCAGTCTAAGGCAGGTTTTGCATTTGGTACTAATTTTTCTGAAAAACCAGTAAATGCTGGGACAATTTCGGCTAAAATAAGTCTAACCCCTTGAAGAATAATAAATACACCTGCCGCAAATGTGATTGCTTCAATAATCGCATAAACTAAATAATTATCGCCATTACTTAGGTTTGCTTGAATATACTCAGGACCGGCAAATATTGCTAGAATTAAGTAGATAATCATCATAGTTAATGAGATAGAGATTGAACTATCACGTAAAAAACTTAAATTTTTCGGTAAATTCATCTCTTCAGTAGAACGAGAACCTTTACCAAAAGCACAACCCAGCCAACCAGCTAATACATAACCTAATGTACCAAAGTGACCAAATGCAACATCATTGTTTCCAGTTATTTTACGCATTTGTGGTTGTGCTAAAGCTGGGAAGAATGCCATGATCAAGCCTAGAACCAATGAACCAGTAAATACTAATTGCCAACCTTCAAATCCAGCAACGGTTAAAATAATACTGATCATGCATGCCATATAAAAAGTATGATGGCCGGTTAGAAAAATATATTTTAAGCAGGTGAATCTGGCAACCACAATATTGGCAACCATACCGAAAGCCATAATTAATGCTGTTGCGGTACCATATTCATTCAGTGCCATTGAAACGATAGCTTCATTATTAGGTATGATACCTTGAAGTTTAAATGCCTGTTCAAACATTAATCCTAAAGGCGTAATTGCGCTGATTAAAACCGTTGCACCACCACCCAATACTAAAAATCCTAAAATTGTTTTAACCGTTCCTTTTACTGTATCAGTGAATGATTTTCGTTGTGCTAATAACCCAACCATGGCAATTAGACCAACAAGTATTGCTGGCACTTTTAAGATATCAACAACGAATTTAATTACTTCTTGAATCATAGCAATACCTCATAATTAGGCTTTGTTGAAGTGCTCAACGAGTTTTTCTTCTAAATCGTTGATATCAATAATATTATTTAAAACCACCAATTTATCTTGCGGAATGCCAGAACTTGCCGCCAAATCTTTAGTCATCACAAAAAGATCTGCTTGTTCTGGTGTTGCTGAGGCAAGATCAGCATGTGTTACCTCTGCATCAATATTTAATTTTTTGAGGACTTTTTTGATATTCATTTCTACCATGAAACTACTACCAAGACCTGAACCACAAACTGCCATAATTTTCATATTATTTATCCTTTTATTAGTTTAATTTGATTTAATAACGATTGATCACTGTTAAAATTTCGTCACTATTTTTTGCATTGAAAATTGTCTGAATATCTTTTGTTTCAGCGAACAGTGTTGCTAATTGGGTTAACAATTCGATATGACTCGTACTATCACTAGCGGCCAATAAAGTAATTAAATAAACAGGGTCATTTTCTTCTGAATTGAAATTAACGCCATTTTTGACAAGTAACATTGATAACCCCAATTTGTTTACTCCTTGTTCTGGTCGAGCATGCGGCATAGCAATGCCAGGAGCTAATACATAGTAAGGACCAATTGATTTATGTAATTGAAAAATAGCGTCAATATAGTTAGAAGAGATTGAATTGTTATTCAGTAAAGGGGCTGCACAAATTTTTATTGCTTCTTTCCAATCTTGGACTGAATCAATAGTTTTTACAGTTTGACTAGTTAACCATTGATTTAACATTTTTCCTCCGAAAACCGATTTGGTATATTGTCAATATTACGATGATAGAAAATTAACACATTGGCTAACAATAATAATTTAAAAAAAATAAAAATGTGATAGCGCTATCATTTTTTCATCAACAATTTTTCAATTTTGTGATTTGGGTAGCATTTTTGATATATAGTTGTAAAAAATTTGCACAGCATAATATTATAATGTTTTCGTTTTATGCTTAACTCTTTTAATTAATGATTTAACATATTGTAATTATTGGTTTTATGGAATTTAGGAGTATAAATTTAACTACTGGTTAGTTTTACTTGAGATCGAATATGTCGGATACAAAAAAACGCAGGAGTACAGGTCAAACCACTTTATTTGACGTCGCTAAATATGCTGGTGTTGGTACCATGACTGTTTCGCGAGCATTGCGAACGCCAGATAAAGTATCGGATAAACTGCGTCAAAAAATTCAACTAGCCGTTGAGACATTAGGTTATAAACCTAACATTGCCGCCAGTTTGCTAGCCTCAGCTTCTGCCAATAAAGTTATTGCGGTCATTACTACAAAAATTTATGAAGATTCAATACGAATCGCACTCAATGCACTGCAAGCCTATTTACTTAAAGAAGGTTATACCACGATTATCTTTGAATCTTACTTTTTCTATAAGCGTGAATCACAACTGCTGGAGACTATCTATAGTAATAATCTTGAAGCGATATTACTCTTTTATATTGAAGATGAAGATTTTATTGAAAATATATTAAACAATAAAACTATTCCTACTTTCAATATTGGTAAATCGTATGATGAAGTGGCAAATATACATATTGAAGTGGATGATAGTTTAGCAATGTGTATGTTGACTGAACATGTAATAAAAAAAGGCTATCGTCATATTGGTTTACTTTGTGCTGACCACCAATGTCATGTTTTTCAACAAAGGTTACATGGTTGGCATAAAGCTATGTTAAACAGTCATTTGCCAACACATAGAATAATTAATCCGGCAAAGCCGGCTAATTTTAGTACTGGTAGTGCATTGTTACCTGATATCTTGTTAAACTGGCCTGAAATAGATGCATTAGTTTGTACTACCGATGAGTTGGCGTGTGGTGTGCTCTATGAATGTCAAAGACGACATATTCGAGTTCCTTACCAATTAGCCGTTTGTGGCTTTGGTGATAGTGAATTTAGTCAAGTAAGCATTCCGACTCTCACGACGATTTCGTTACCGTCAAAGAGAAAAGGCGAGTATATTGGTAACTTATTATTGAATAAATTAACCGATAGAAAGGACAATTCAAATTTCGAATTATCAACACTAAAACCAACCATTTATTCAAGAGATAGTTTGTAATTTAACTATAAAAATCATTTTGTTAATGGACACTCTAAGTTTAAATTTACACAATAGTGTGATAATAAAAAGCCTACTCAAAATAGGCTTTTTATATAAAATTGGTCGGCAAAAGAGAATTCGAACTTATTAATGGAAAGAGACGATGAAACTAGTAAAAGCAGAAGAGATTGAATTCTTCTATATATTCCCTGAGGATGATTTAATAAAAGAGGAAACAACATTAATCAATAACCTTACTTTGCCCAAGAGCCCAGATTTTCCAAATCTCCCAATGGGTAAGTATGTACCTGAGAAACTTATTAAAACGCTGCAAAATGGCACAGATACACGATTAGCAATTTATACAACAAGCATACGAAAGGTTCATTCTATAAAAGATTATTTTTATGCTTATGAAACTCGTTGCCTATTTTGGACTAACAAAGATATTAATTTAAAGGAATTAGATCAGAAAATAAGGGAGGATAGTTACACCGATGAAGATTTTCATAGCGCAATTATCACTCGTTTGCAATATGTATTTTGCCATCGTAATTGTCTAAATAAATATTTAGCTCTTACTTATGATCCTGCGATATATGAGTTAATGTATTTTCCTATAGCTTTTGCTAAACATAAATCCTATAGCGATTACTTTGTAAAAAAAATTCATATGACAAAAACGCTTAGATGCCCAAATTGTAATGAATCCTTAGGTATCATTGTAATAAGATTCTTTGATAAAGAAGATAATCTGTTATTAAAAACAATGTAATAAAATATTATGAAAGTGGCGCAATCAAAGTTTGTAATTATAAATCGAGAAAAAATTACTAATTAGTTAATGAAAAAAGGTATCACGTCATCACGTCGTTATGAAACAAATAAAGTAATTAGCAAGAGAGGATTCAAACTTATTAATGGGGTGAAACCATGAAATTAATAAAAGTAGAAGAGATTGATTTCTTCTATATATTCCCTGAAGACGATTTAATAAAAGAGGAAACAATATTAATCAACAACCTTGTTATACCGGAGAGCCAAAATTGTTTTAATCGACGAATGGGGGGATATGCCTCAAAACAACTTATTGAAACGTTGCAAAATGGCACGGATACACGATTAGCAATTTTTAAAGTAAACGCGCGATTAGCAACTATTCCTATAAAAAAGGAATATGATGCTTATCAAACACACTGCCTATTTTGGACCAACAAAGATATTAATTTAAAAGAATTAGACCAGAAAATAAAAGATGATAGTTACACCGATGAGGATTTTCGTAGCGCAGTTATCGCTCATGTGCAATATGCTTTTTGTCGTCATTGTCGCAGTAAATATATAGCTCTTGTTTGTGATAAAGAAATCTATATGTCCATGTATATTCCTAAACATATACCATTGAGCGATAACTATTATAAAAAAATAGATATGATAAAAACGATTAGGTGTCCAAATTGTAATGAATTTATAGGTCTTTTTGTTTTAAGATTTTTTGATAAAGTTGAAGATGGTAATTAATTATAATTGGTATTAAAAACAATATAATCAAACCTTAGGAAAATAAGGAGTTAGTGTTGGTAATTATTTATGGATAAAAACCAAAATTACTAATAGTCATGAAAAAGAGTATCACGTCGTTATGAAACAAATAAAGTAATTAGCAAGAGAGGATTCGAACTTGTTAATGAGGTAAAACCATGAAATTAATAAAAGCAGAAGAGATTGAATTCTTCTATATATTTCCTGAAGACGATTTAATAAAAGAGGAAACAACATTAATCAACAGCCTTGTTATTCCAAACAATCGGGTTAATAGACTAATGGGAAGGTATGAGTCTAAACAACTTATTGAAACGTTGCAAAATGGCACGGATACACGATTAGCAACTTTTAAAGTAAACGCGCGATTAGCAACTATTCCTTTAAAAAAGGAATATGAAGCTTATCAAACACACTGCCTATTTTGGACCAACAAAGGTATTAATTTAAAAGAATTAGACCGGAAAATAAAAGATGATAGTTACACCGATGAGGATTTTCGTAATGCAGTTATCGCTAAAGTGCAATATGTTTTTTGCCGTCATTGTCGCAATAAATATATAGCTCTTGTTTATGATGAAGAAATCTATATATCCATGTATATTCCTAAACGTGTACCATTAAGCGATAACTATTATGAAAAAATAGATATGATAAAAACTATTAGATGTCCAAATTGTAATGAATTTATAGGTCTTTTTGTTTTAAGATTTTTTGATAAAGTTGAAGATGGTAATTAATTATAATTGGTATTAAAAACAATATAATCAAACATTAGGAAAATTACGGAGTTAGTTTTTGTAATTATTTATGGATAAAAACCAAAATTACTAATAGTCATGAAAAAGGGTATCACGTCGTTATGAAACAAATAAAGTAATTAGTAAGAGAGAATTCGAACTTATTAATGGGGTGAAACCATGAAATTAATAAAAGCAGAAGAGATTGAATTCTTCTATATATTTCCTGAAGACGATTTAATTAAAGAGGAAACAACATTAATCAATAGCCTTGTTATACCAGAGAGCCAAAATTGGTATAATCGACGATTGAAAGGATTTGCGTCTAAGCAACTTATTGAAATATCCAAAATGGTACAGATACACGATTAGCAATTTTTGGGATAAATATACGTCCCCCTCTAAAAGATAATTATGATGCTTATCAAACACACTGCCTATTTTGGATCAACAAAGATATTAATTTAAAAGAATTAGACCAAAAAATAAAAGATGATAGTTACACCGATGAGGATTTTCATAGTGCAGTTATCGCTAAAGTGCAATATGTTTTTTGCCGTCATTGCCGCAATAGATATATAGCTCTTGTTTGTGATGATGATATCTATACGTTCCTATATATTCCTATTGCAGTTGATAAACATGTATCATTTAGAGAATACAGTGATAAAAAATTAGATATGATAGAAATTGGTAGATGCCCAAATTGTAATGAATTGATAGGCATTTATGTTGCGAGATTTTTTGATAAAGTTGAAGATGGTAATTAATTATAATTGGTATTAAAAACAATATAATCAAACGTTAGGAAAATGAAGGAGTTAGTTTTTGTAATTATTTATGGATAAAAACCAAAATTACTAATTAGTCAATGAAAAAGAGTATCACGTCGTTATGAAACAAATAAAGTAATTAGCAAGAGAGGATTCGAACTTGTTAATGGGGTAAAACCATGAAATTAATAAAAGCCGAAGAGATTGAATTCTTCTATATATTCCCTGAAGACGATTTAATAAAAGAGGAAACAACATTAATCAACAGCCTTGTTATACCAGATAGCCAAAATTGGTATAATCGACGATTGAAAGGATTTGCGTCTAAGCAACTTATTGAAATTATCCAAAATGGTACAGATACACGATTAGCAATTTTTGGGATAAATATACGTCCCCCTCTAAAAGATAATTATGATGCTTATCAAACACACTGCCTATTTTGGATCAACAAAGATATTAATTTAAAAGAATTAGACCAAAAAATAAAAGATGATAGTTACACCGATGAGGATTTTCATAGTGCAGTTATCGCTCATGTGCAATATGCATATTGTCGTCATTGCCGCAATAGATATATAGCTCTTGTTTGTGATGATGATATCTATACGTTCCTATATATTCCTATTGCAGTTGATAAACATGTATCATTTAGAGAATACAGTGATAAAAAATTAGATATGATAGAAATTGGTAGATGCCCAAATTGTAATGAATTGATAGGCATTTATGTTGCGAGATTTTTTGATAAAGTTGAAGATGGTAATTAATTATAATTGGTATTAAAAACAATATAATCAAACGTTAGGAAAATGAAGGAGTTAGTTTTTGTAATTATTTATGGGTAAAAACCAAAATTACTAATTAGTCAATGAAAAAGAGTATCACGTCGTTATGAAACAAATAAAGTAATTAGCAAGAGAGGATTCGAACTTGTTAATGGGGTAAAACCATGAAATTAATAAAAACCGAAGAGATTGAATTCTTCTATATATTCCCTGAAGACGATTTGATAAAAGAGGAAACAACATTAATCAACAGCCTTGTTATACCAGATAGCCAAAATCGTATTAATCAACGATTGGGAGGATTTACATCAAAACAACTTATTGAAAAGTTGCAAAATGGCACGGATACACGATTAGCAATTTTTAGGATAAACACGCAATTACCTTTTCCTTTAAAAGATGGTTATGATGCTTATCAAACACACTGCCTATTTTGGACCAACAAAGATATTAATTTAAAAGAATTAGACCAGAAAATAAAAGATGATAGTTACACCGATGAGGATTTTCGTAGCGCAGTTATCGCTCATGTGCAATATGCTTTTTGCCGTCATTGTCATAATAAGTATATAGCTCTTGTTTGTGATGATGAGATCTATATGTACATGTATTTTCCTATTGCTCTCGCTAAACATATATCATACCAAGATTACTATTATAACAAGACAGGTATGATAAAAATTGTTAGATGTCCAAATTGTAATGAATTGATAGGTCTTTTTGTTTTAAGATTTTTTGATAAAGTTGAAGATGGTGATTAATTATAATTGGTATTAAAAACAATCTAATCAAACATTAGGAAAGTTGCAGAATCAGTTTTGTAATTATTTATAGATAAAATCAAAACTACTGTTTAACCAATAGGAAATGATGTCACGTCGTTATGAAACAAAAAGGTGGTCGGCGAGAGAGGATTCGAACCTCCGACCCACTGGTCCCAAACCAGTTGCGCTACCAAGCTGCGCTACTCGCCGTTAGGTAGCGCATAATACTGTGCTAGCTTTAATGTGTCAATAGCTGGTCTGCAAAATTTATAAGGTTTATTTTATTTTGATAATGAAACAGGCGTTTTACCGGTTCGTTGATAAAATTCTGTGACAAATTCTTCATATCGTTTATTTGCGACAGCTTCACGTATTTCAGTCATTAAGCGTTGATAATAGCGTAAATTATGAATAGTGTTCAAACGAGCGCCTAATATTTCCCCACACTTATCTAAATGATGAAGATAAGATTTAGTATAGTTTTTACAGGTATAACAATCACAATCTGGATCGAGAGGTGTTGTATCATCTTTATATTTGGCATTACGAATTTTAATCACACCATTAGTGACAAATAAATGTCCATTACGCGCATTACGGGTTGGCATGACGCAGTCGAACATATCAATTCCTCGACGTACACCTTCAACTAAATCTTCTGGTTTACCCACCCCCATTAAGTAACGAGGTTTATCTAAGGGTAGTTGTGGACAGGTGCCTTCTAATATTCGATGCATATCGGCTTTAGGCTCACCAACAGCAAGACCACCAACAGCGTAACCATCAAAGCCAATTTCAGTTAACCCTTTAATTGAAATATCACGTAATTCTTGGTGTATACCGCCTTGCACAATACCAAATAACGCATTTTTATTACCTAATTCATCAAAGCGTTGACGACTACGTTTAGCCCAACGTAATGACATCTCCATTGATTTTTTAACATAATTCCATTCAGCAGGGAAAGGTGCACATTCATCAAAAATCATCACAATATCTGAGCCAAGGTCATATTGGATTTCCATTGAAATTTCAGGGGATAAAAAAATTGAATCACCATTAATCGGATTACGAAAATAGACACCTTCTTCTTTAATTTTTCGAATATCACCAAGACTAAAAACTTGGAATCCACCTGAGTCGGTTAAGATTGGTCCAGACCATTGCATAAAGTCATGTAGATCGCCATGTTTGCGCATAATTTCTTGTCCAGGTCTTAACCATAGGTGGAAGGTATTTCCTAGTAAGATTTGTGCTCCAGTTGCTTTAACTTCTTCAGGCGTCATACCCTTTACAGTACCGTAGGTACCAACGGGCATAAATGCCGGTGTTTCAACTATATATTCAATTCCACGACGATTAAATTTCATACGTCCGCGACGAGCTAAGCCGTCAGTGTTATCTAACTCAAATTTCATTTTTATTTTGACCTCTTGCGACCAAATAAACAGTTTGGCGCGTTTTATTGATATAATACGTCATCGTATTATTAATTTGCGGTGCTTAGTTTATCGTGCTAAGCCTAAATAGACAATATTTGTAAGGATTTTGGGACATTTGAAAAATATTATTTTATTGTTTTCATGTTTGCTGATATTAATGGTGTGCGGATGTCAAAATCAAAATAAAATACCGCTAACCAGAGTGTCATTTGAAAAAATTAAACAATTATCTGATAATGACATTTTTGCCATTAGCCAACAAGCTTGCATCGAAAATGACAAGCGTGCGATTATTGCCCCTAATTATAATTTTCTTAGTAAACGATTATCTAATTTAACCAAAAGGTTACCACAAAAAATCAATAATGTTGAATTAAATTATCAAGTTTATTTTGATAGTGAACCTAATGCATGGTCTACAGTTAATGGTTGTATCCGGATAAATAGTGGATTGATGACTTTACTTGAGGATAATGAGTTACAAGCAGTCATTGCACATGAACAGGCTCACATTGCACTAAAACATGGAATAAGTATGATTCGACAAGCTCCTTATATTGAAATTACGGATAAAGCTAGCGAACTGGTGATTGTCGTAAAAGAAGAAATTTCACATCAATTTGAGATTGAAGCAGATAATTATGCTTTTGATTTGTTAGTTAACGAAAATTTAGATGCGAACGGATTGATCAATATGCTGATTAAAATGCCAATTCACGTTAAAAATCAACCAACTTCTCATCCAATAACTATGAAACGTATTGCTAATATTACTGACAGGTTAAGTCATCATTAGCTTTTTAATCTATAGCCAATAATTTTAGATGAAATTTATTGGCTATAGATTATCAAGTATTAGTAATTAGCATGGCATCGCCATAACTAAAAAATTGATATTTTTGGGTTACTGCATGTTGATAAGCTTGCATGGTATTTTCATAACCAGCAAATGCAGAAACCAGCATAATTAAAGTTGATTCAGGTAAATGAAAATTAGTGATAAGCGCATCAATTACCTTAAAATCAAAACCGGGATAAATAAATATTTGAGTATCATCAAAAAATGGCTCAATTTTACCCGTCGGTTTGGCTGCGCTTTCCAATGCTCTGACAGATGTGGTGCCAACAGCAATCACCTTATTGCCTCTAGCTTTGCATGCTAAAACCGCTTTAACAACAGAGTCTGGCACTTTGGCATATTCAGCATGCATAATGTGTGTTTCTATATTTTCCACTCTTACCGGTTGGAATGTTCCAGCGCCGACATGTAACGTGACAAATTCCATTTCGACCCCTTTATTTTTAAGTTTTTCTAATAAAGGTTGATCAAAATGAAGACCTGCTGTTGGTGCAGCAACTGCACCTGGTACTTTACTATATACAGTTTGGTATACCTCGCGATCTTGTATTTCATCAGGTCGATCTATATAAGGTGGTAAAGGAATATGGCCAATTTCATTTAGAATGTTAAGTACATCATCGGGAAACTGCAATTCAAATAAAGTATCATGGCGAGCCAACATGGTAACGCAAATATTGTCCTCTTCACCTAAAATGAGTTCAGCACCAACTTTAGGTGATTTAGACGCCTTTATATGAGCAAGAGCACGATTATCTGCTAACAAGCGTTCAATCAATATTTCAATTTTTCCACCTGATGCTTTTTTGCCATATAACCGCGCAGGAATCACTTTGGTATTATTAAAAATAAGTAAATCACCTTCATTGATGTAATCAATAATATCAGTAAAAACTTTATCTTCAATCTGTCCAGTATGGCTGTTAAGTGATAATAATCGGCATGAACTTCTTGTTTTTGATGGGTATTTTGCAATCAGTTCTTTGGGGAGAGTAAAATCGAAATCTGACAGTTGCATATTTATGTTCCTCAAAAAATGAGGCACTAGTCTAAAGTGCTAATAATGACTAAGCAAGTAATTATTTGTTGATTATTATTAAAGTTGCGTTAAAATTCCACCTATCTAACGTTAAGTTAGAAGAAAGTAAAATTTGTTAATATAAGGAAAGTATTATGAAAAAACATCAAAAAACATTGCTTGTTGCACTACCTTTAGTTGCAGCTATGTCTTTAGCTGGCTGTAAAAATATGAGTACAAGCGATTTAACTAGTCTCGGTTTTGAAGGTTTCAAAGCAGCAACGCTAAGTGATAATGATGTAAAAGCAATAAGTCAACAATCATGTGCACAAATGGATGCTCAATCAAAAATTGCTTCAGCTAAAAGCGCTTATACTAAACGTTTAAATAGGATCGCTAAATCTCTTGGTAATAATATAAATGGTACACCAGTTAACTATAAAGTATATATTACTAAAGATATTAATGCATGGGCGATGGCTAACGGTTGCGTACGTGTTTACAGTGGCCTAATGGATATGATGACAGACAATGAAATCAAAGGCGTTTTAGGTCATGAACTAGGTCACGTAGCATTAGGTCATAGTAAAAAAGCAATGCAAGTAGCTTATATGACACAAATTGCTCGTGATGCAGCAGCAGCATCTGGTAATGCAACCGTTGCCTCATTATCAAAATCTACTATTGGTGCATTAGCAGAAAAAGTTATCAATGCTCAATTTTCACAAACACAAGAACAAGAAGCGGATAACTTCTCTTTCGATTACTTAATCAAAAGAAAAATCAATCCAGCTGGTCTTGCAACTGGATTTGATAAATTAGGTGGTGGTGATTCATCAATTTTAAGTAGTCACCCATCATCAGAAAAACGTGCTCAAAATATTCGTAACAGATTAGCTGAGCTAAAAAAATAAATTAGTTTAAATAATTTGTTTATAAAGCGCCGTTTAAGGCGCTTTTTTATTAGTAACTAAATATTTAATTATTGTTTGTAGCTAGATAAGAAATTAGCAAAACGGCCAATGGCATCTTGCAATTCGCCGGTGTGAGGTAATGCGACAATTCTGACATGATCTGGCTTATGCCAGTTAAATCCACTTCCTTGAACTAACAATACTTTTTCTTGTAACAAAAAGTCTAAAACTAATTTTTGATCACTATGAATATTAAATTTTTTCTGGTCAAGTTTAGGGAAAAGATATAAAGCGCCTTGTGGCTTGGTACAAGAAATACCCGGAATATCATTTAATAGTCGCCATGCCAACATGCATTGATCATAGAGTCGACCGCCAGGCACAATAAATTCGTTAATACTTTGATAACCACCTAATGCGCCTTGAATTGCATGTTGCAATGGTACATTAGCGCATAGACGCATTGAAGCTAACATGTTTAGCCCCTCAATGTAGCCTTTAACATGTTGTTTTGGTCCACAAAGCGCCATCCACCCTTGTCTAAAACCAGCAACTCGGTACGTTTTTGATAAACCGCTCATGGTAATGACAAACAGATCCGGAGCTAAAGCTGCTATTGAATGATGTACAGCATCATCATATAAAATTTTATCGTAAATTTCGTCAGCAAAAATAATTAGATTACTTTGCCGTGCAATTTCAGCAATTTCGAGTAAAACTTCTTTGCTATATACTGCACCTGTAGGATTATTTGGATTAATAATCACAATCCCTTTGGTTTTAGGGGTGATTTTTTGTTTGATATCTTGTAAATCAGGTGACCAATTAGCTTCTTCATCACAAACATAGTGAACCGCGTTACCACCAGATAAACTAACGGCAGCAGTCCAAAGTGGATAATCAGGCATTGGTACTAAGATTTCATCACCACTATTAAGAAGTGCTTGCATTGATTGAACTATTAACTCTGAAACACCATTTCCGATATAAATATCTTCAACATCTAAATTAGTAATTCCTCTGGATTGATAATGCTGCATAATCGCTTTACGAGCAGAATAAAGACCTTTTGAATCACAATATCCTTGTGATGTTGGTAGGTTGCGAATAACATCCACTAATAGTTCATCTGGAGCAGTAAAACCGAAAGGGGCGGGATTTCCAATATTGAGTTTAAGAATGGTTTGACCTTCTTCTTCAAGCTTTCTTGCATGATCAAGAATTGGTCCACGAATGTCATAACAAACATGATCCAATTTATTGGATTTTTGAAAATTCACCATAATAACGCCCTTTCATTTTATCTTTTTGTTTTTTATTTTGATTAAAAAAACAATCTACTCCTATTTAGATAATTTTTGAAGGTGTTATTATAAACAACTCAATAAATATTTTTTAAGTGTATAAAATTTGTGCGGAGAGTGTGATGAAAACAATTTTAACGGTAATAGGTAAGGACCAAACAGGAATTATTGCAGGGATAAGCCAAAAGTTATATGAATTAAATATTAATATTTTAGATGTTAGCCAAACTATCATGGATGAGTATTTTACCATGATTATGTTATTAGATTTATCTAAAATTAACGCCACTTTTGATGAAATTAAAAATACTTTAGTACATACTGGTGAGCAGTTAAAAGTTAAAGTGAATATACAACGAGAAGAAATTTTTGATGCAATGCATCGTTTATAAGCTCAATTTCATATTTTTACGAAAGGATAGAACTAATGGAAACAAAACAGATCCTCGAAACAATTAAAATGATAGAGGAAGAAAAACTTGATATCCGCACAATAACCATGGGTATATCTCTTCTTGATTGTATTGATAGTGATGGTGCAAAAGCGCGTCAAAAAATCTACGATAAAATTACGCGATTAGCGAAAGATTTAGTTAAAGTTGGCGATCAAATTACTTCTGAATTTGGTATCCCTATTATTAATAAGCGTATTTCGGTTACGCCTATATCATTGATTGCAGGCGCAAGTGACGATAAAGACTATGTTGCTTTTGCTAAAACACTCGATGAAGCAGCCAAAGCGGTTGGTGTTAATTTTATAGGTGGATTTTCTGCATTAGTGCAAAAAGGTTACCATAAAGGCGATGAAATTCTTATTAAATCAATTCCACAAGCATTAGCACAAACCGAACGAGTTTGTTCATCTGTTAATGTCGGTTCTACTCAAACTGGTATTAATATGGATGCAGTAAAGCAAATGGGACAAATTATTAAAGAAGCGGCCGCATTAACCGCCGATAATAGTAGTATGGCTTGTGCAAAATTAGTGGTATTTGCTAATGCAGTTGAAGATAATCCATTTATGGCTGGTGCCTTTCATGGTGTTGGTGAAGCTGACTGTGTGATTAATGTCGGTGTGAGTGGGCCGGGTGTAGTTAAGCGAGCATTGGAAAAAGTTAAAGGTCAGCCTTTTGATGTTGTTGCTGAAACCATTAAAAAAACAGCCTTTAAAATAACTCGTATGGGGCAATTGGTAGGTAAAGAAGCGTCAGAACGGTTAGGGGTTAAATTTGGGATTGTTGATTTATCATTAGCGCCAACTCCTGCCATCGGTGACTCAGTAGCACATATTTTAGAAGAAATGGGACTAGAAGTTGTTGGAACACATGGAACTACCGCTGCGCTAGCGATGCTGAATGATGCCGTGAAAAAAGGTGGCGTAATGGCTTGTGGCCATGTAGGTGGATTAAGTGGTGCATTTATTCCTGTCTCAGAAGATGCAGGTATGATTGATGCGGTAAACAATGGGGCACTAAACCTTGAAAAATTAGAGGCCATGACTTGCGTTTGCTCAGTGGGGCTAGATATGATTGCTATTCCTGGTGATACACCAGCTGAAACTATTTCAGCAATTATTGCTGATGAAGCAGCAATTGGCGTAATTAATCATAAAACTACGGCGGTCAGAATTATCCCTGCGGTAGGGTTGAAAGTAGGCGATAATATTGAATTTGGTGGTTTACTTGGCCATGCGCCAGTAATGCCTGTAAATAAATTTAGTTCATGTGATTTTATTAGTCGTGGTGGGCGTATTCCAGCTCCAATTCACTCCTTCAAAAATTAATTTATTGTGACTCTGTCGATAATACTTATTTTTATGGCAGAGTCATAAATTATATCTCATTATAAAGCATATCGATAACATAGATTCAATGTTTAGTGTGCTTATTCTAAATTATTCATATATGCAATATTATTTGCTAATTAATTCTCGCTCTTGATTTATATTAAAAAAACAATTAGTTAAACTAAATACCATCAGGTTAATTGTCAATTATAGGGATGCCAATCAATATCAATAATTCTAAACAAATTAATGTTTCACTCTTGAAAAGGTATAATAGGAATAATATTAATGAATAAGTTATCAATAAAAGAGAATAAATATTCTCATCTAAAAAGGTTTGAGGAGTATATGGTGTTTAAACATAAACACTATCAGTAAATAATGATGAAAACAGAACTCTATTTTCAACGCTTTAGTGGTATCGCTAGACTTTATGGTGAACAGGCATTACAACGTTTCTCTCAAGCCCATATCTGTGTCATTGGTATTGGTGGTGTGGGGTCTTGGGTCGCTGAATCGCTTGCTCGAAGTGGTATTGGACAAATTACTTTGATAGATATGGATGATGTTTGTATTACCAATACTAATCGTCAAATTCATGCTTTAAAATCTAATATAGGTAAAGCAAAAACCTCGGTGATGGCAGAGCGAATCTTACAGATTAATCCTGAATGTATTGTTAATGAAATAGATGATTTTATTAATGCCGATAACGTTAATGATTATTTGGGGTCTAAACAACACCCTCGTTATAACTATATTATCGACGCAATTGACAGCGTCAAAGATAAAGCTGCTGTTTTGGCTTATTGTAAGCGACAAAAATTAAAGGTCATTACAATCGGGGGCGCGGGGGGGCAAAAAGATCCTACACAAATTAAAATTGCTGATTTAGCGAAAACAATACAAGATCCTTTAGCGGCTAAATTGCGTGAGCGATTGAAAAATGATTATAAACTTAACAAAGATAGTAAAGGCAAATTTACTATTCCATGTGTTTTTTCAACTGAACAATTGACTTATCCGGCATCTAATGGCCAAACTTGCTTAATGAAAAGCCAAGCACAAGGTGCAAAAAAAATGGACTGTGAATCAGGGTTTGGCGCAATCACCACTGTCACGGCAACATTTGGTTTTGTAGCAGTTAGTTATGTATTAAATAAGTTAATTAATGTTTGATTTTTTATTTAATTTAGCTAAAGAAACAATTTTGTTTCCTTTAGCTAATTTTTGATGGTAATTTTTCCGAACTTATCTACTCAAAACTAGTAATATTTTGAATTTTATCCGCTAAAGGTAATAAAAATATTTGCTCTTTTAACTAACATTCATTTTTCTTAAATATCTTATTGTATAAAGTAAAAAACTGATTTACGATATCCGACAATTTCGTTTTGCTATGATAAATATGCTTTATAATATGTTCAAGGAAGACGCCAAACGATCCCAGTTTATTTTTAATTTTCAAGGAGAAATCTATGGCAGTAACCAATATGAATGAGTTAAATGAGTTAATGACTCGAGTTAAAAAAGCTCAGGAAACTTATTCGACTTATACTCAAGAGCAAGTTGATAAAATCTTCGTGGCAGCAGCTACTGCTGCAGCCGCAGCTCGAATCCCTCTTGCACAGCAAGCTGTTGCTGAATCAGGAATGGGGATTGTAGAAGATAAAGTGATCAAAAATCTATTTGCTGCTGAGTATATTCTTAATAAATATCGCAACGACAAAACTTGTGGTGTTGTCGCTGAGAATGAGCCATATGGCACCATTACTTTAGCGGAGCCATTAGGGATTATTTGTGGTATCGTTCCAACAACAAACCCTACTTCAACTGCGATTTTTAAATCATTAATTAGTTTAAAAACTCGTAATGCTATCGTATTTTCACCTCATCCTCGTGCTAAAAAATCTACAATTGAAGCAGCTCGAATTGTGCTTGATGCGGCAATTAAAGCTGGTGCGCCAAAAGATATTATTGGCTGGATTGATGAACCATCTATCGAATTATCAAATGCATTAATGCATCATGATGATGTATCAGCTATCTTGGCTACTGGTGGTCCAGGTATGGTTAAAGCCGCTTACAGTTCTGGCAAACCAGCATTAGGCGTTGGTGCAGGTAATACACCTGTAATTATTGATGAAACGGCAGACTTAAAACGTGCTGTTGCATCAGTATTGATGTCTAAAACATTTGATAACGGTATGATTTGTGCGTCAGAACAAGCTATTGTTGTTGTTGATTCTGTTTATGACGAAGTGCGTCGTTTATTAACACAATATGGCGCTTATATTTTAAATGCTAAAGAAACTAAAGCTGTTCAGGGTATTATCTTAAATGATAAAGGTGCTTTAAATGCGAATATCGTTGGTCAACCAGCGACTAAAATTGCTGAATTAGCTGGATTTAAAGCGCCTGCAGGTGCAAAAGTGCTCGTCGGTGAAGTCAGTAAAGTTGATTTATCAGAACCTTTTGCTCATGAAAAACTTTCACCAACATTAGCTATGTTTAAAGCTAAAGACTTCAACGAAGCAGTAGATAAAGCTGAGAAACTCGTTGAAATGGGTGGTATGGGACATACTTCAGTACTTTATACTGATCAAGATAGTAATCGTGATCGTGTTGCTTATTTCGGCAGTAAAATGAAAACATGTCGTATTTTAATCAACCAACCAGCTGCTCACGGTGGTATTGGTGATTTATATAACTTTGATTTAGCACCATCTTTAACACTAGGATGTGGTTCTTGGGGTGGTAACTCGGTCTCAGAAAATGTCGGTCCGAAACACTTAATCAACAAGAAAACAATCGCTAAGAGAGCAGAAAACATGTTATGGCACAAATTACCAAGTTCTATCTATTTTAAACGTGGCTCACTTCCAGTTGCTTTAAATGAAGTGATTGAGCAAGGTGCCAAACGAGTATTTTTAGTAACCGATAAATTCTTATTTAATAATGGTTACTCAAAACAAATTACTGATCAACTTGAAGCACAAGGCGTGATTTGTGAAACCTTCTTTGATGTTGAAGCTGACCCAACATTAAGTGTCGTCCGTAAAGGTACTGATTCAATGACAGCATTCCAACCGGATACTGTTATTGCTTTAGGTGGTGGTTCACCAATGGATGCGGCGAAAATCATGTGGGTTCTTTATGAACACCCAGAAACTAAATTTGATGAATTAGCATTGCGTTTTATGGATATTCGTAAACGTACTTGTCACTTCCCTAACATGGGCAAAAAAGCTAAATTAATTTGTGTGACAACTACATCTGGTACTGGTTCTGAAGTGACACCATTTGCGGTGGTGACTGATGATGCAACTGGTCAAAAATATCCATTAGCGGATTATGCAATTACTCCAAATATGGCAATTGTTGATGCTAACTTGGTTATGAATATGCCTAAATCACTTTGTGCTGCAGGTGGTTACGATGCGGTAACCCACGCTTTAGAAGCTTATGTGTCAATTATGGCAAATGACTTCTCTGATGGGCAAGCATTACAAGCATTAAGCATATTGAAAGCATATCTACCAGCAAGCTATAGAGAAGGATCTAAAAACCCGATAGCTCGCGAAAAAGTGCACAGTGCGGCAACATTAGCCGGTGTTGCTTTTGCGCAAGCATTTTTAGGTGTATGTCACTCTATGGCGCATAAAATTGGTGCTGCATTCCATATTCCTCATGGCGTGGCAAATGCGATGCTGATTAGTAATGTTGTTCGTTTCAATGCAACTGATAAACCAACTAAACAAGGTACATTTAGCCAATATGGTTACCCTCAAGCAGTTAGACGTTATGCTGAAATTGCTGACCACTTAGGTTTAACAGCTGCAACAGATAAAGATGAGAAGAAAGTTGAGAAATTAATTGGTTGGTTAGATCAATTAAGAAAAGATCTTGATATTCCATTCTCTATCAAAGAGTTTGGAGTTGATGAGAAAGCTTTCTTGGCTCAAGTTGACCAACTTGCTGTTGATGCATTTGATGACCAATGTACAGGTGCTAACCCACGTTATCCTTTAATTGCAGAATTAAAACAAATTTTGCTTGATACTTATTATGGTCGTGCGTATCAGGATAAAGGGGATATCAGTGAAGATGTGGCTGTACATACAGCAGCTAAAGGCGTTAGTTCTACTGAGAAAAAAGTAACTAAAAAGAAATAATTTAAATAATCATTATTTGATTAAATAAAAACCTGGAATAGCCTATATTTCAGGTTTTT
This sequence comes from Gilliamella sp. LMG 34361, assembly GCF_984569075.1. Lineage (NCBI taxonomy): Bacteria > Pseudomonadati > Pseudomonadota > Gammaproteobacteria > Orbales > Orbaceae > Gilliamella > Gilliamella sp. LMG 34361. The sequence goes on from NZ_OZ474903.1 coordinate 815,469, forward strand.
TTTATATTTTTGATTTATTTTTAAGCAAACAAGAAAAAAATGTTTATTTTTGCTTGCAACCTTAAATGTTCTAGTACATAATGCGCAGCACTTAGGCCGGCTTAGCTCAGTAGGTAGAGCAACTGACTTGTAATCAGTAGGTCGCCAGTTCGATTCCGGCAGCCGGCACCATTTTCCTAAGTAAACAGTTTATAATGATTCGGGGTGGGGTTCCCGAGCGGCCAAAGGGAGCAGACTGTAAATCTGCCGTGTCACACTTCGAAGGTTCGAATCCTTCCCCCACCACCATTATCTAACATTAGCAATTGCTAATTGAAGCATTTAGGTAGCCGAGTTTGAACATGCGGGCATCGTATAATGGCTATTACCTCAGCCTTCCAAGCTGATGATGCGGGTTCGATTCCCGCTGCCCGCTCCAATTGCTGATATAGCTCAGTTGGTAGAGCGCACCCTTGGTAAGGGTGAGGTCGGCAGTTCAAATCTGCCTATCAGCACCATTCTTGTTATTTTCCTAAACTTCTAAAAATAGATTTGGCTGCTTTAGAGCTTGTCACCTGATGGCTTTATCTGTTATCATGCAAAGCTAATTTTAAGTTAGTATTATGTTAAAACTAAATATGATACTTGGTTAATGTGGTGATTCACCACCGATTTGTATTACATTGAGGGACGATAAATGTCTAAAGAAAAATTTGAACGTACAAAACCCCACGTTAACGTTGGTACAATCGGCCACGTTGACCATGGTAAAACAACTTTAACTGCAGCGATCACATCAGTATTATCTAAAAAATACGGTGGTCAAGCTCGTGCATTCGATCAAATCGATAACGCACCAGAAGAAAAAGCTCGTGGTATCACCATCAATACTTCACACGTTGAATACGATACACCAACTCGTCACTACGCACACGTAGACTGCCCAGGCCATGCTGACTATGTTAAAAACATGATCACTGGTGCGGCACAAATGGACGGTGCTATCTTAGTAGTAGCAGCAACTGATGGTCCAATGCCACAAACTCGTGAGCACATTCTTTTAGGTCGTCAAGTAGGTGTACCTTACATCATCGTATTCTTAAACAAATGTGATATGGTTGATGATGAAGAGTTATTAGAATTAGTTGAAATGGAAGTACGTGAACTTCTATCTCAATATGATTTCCCTGGTGACGATACACCAGTAATTCGTGGTTCAGCGCTTAAAGCGTTAGAAGGCGATGCAGCATGGGAAGACAAAATTGTAGAATTAGCAGAAGCATTAGACAGCTACATTCCAGAACCAGAGCGTGACATTGATAAACCATTCTTATTACCAATCGAAGACGTATTCTCAATCTCAGGCCGTGGTACAGTAGTAACAGGTCGTGTAGAGCGTGGTGTAATCAAAGTTGGTGAAGAAGTTGAAATCGTTGGTATCAAACCAACAACTAAAACAACTTGTACTGGTGTTGAAATGTTCCGTAAATTACTAGACGAAGGTCGTGCTGGTGAGAACGTAGGTGTGTTACTACGTGGTACAAAACGTGAAGAAATCGAACGTGGTCAAGTATTAGCAAAACCAGGTTCAATTACTCCACATACTGATTTTGAATCAGAAGTGTATATTCTAAGTAAAGATGAAGGTGGTCGTCATACTCCATTCTTTAAAGGTTACCGTCCACAGTTCTACTTCCGTACAACAGACGTAACAGGTACTATTGAATTACCAGAAGGCGTAGAAATGGTAATGCCAGGTGATAACATCAAAATGACAGTATCATTAATTCACCCAATCGCAATGGCAGACGGTTTACGTTTCGCTATCCGTGAAGGTGGTCGTACTGTTGGTGCTGGTGTTGTTGCTAAGGTTATTAAATAATTTAAGCAAGTACGATCTAGAAAGGGTATCGTTTGATGCCCTTTCTTATCTAGTCTGTTTAGCAAAATGTTTTTAGATAAAGAGCATTTTGGAAAATGGATAATATTATAAATAACATAATCATAGGTTCTATATGCTAGTAAGTAACGAGAGTCAAGATACAAGCACTGTTCTAGACAAATTTAAATGGGTTTTGGTTCTAGTATTAATTGCGTTAATTGTTTGGGGAAATTCTTATTTTTCTGCGCCTAATGATATATATCAACCAAATACGATTGTTCGAATTATTGCGGTTGTTGTGATTTCGCTTTTAACCTTATTTATTGCATTTACAACCAATAAAGGAAAATCATTTATAACATTTCTGCAAGAATCACGCAAAGAGCTAAGAAAAGTTGTATGGCCTACCCGTAAAGAAACAGTACAAACAACCTTATTAATATCTGTAATTACAGTTATTGTTGGTACAGCACTTTGGGGGATGGATTCTTTGTTCCGTTCAATCATCTTTTATTTAACTTCAATAGGGCGTTAATATGAGTGAACAAAAACGCTGGTATGTGATCCAAGCTTATTCTGGCTATGAGGCACGTGTTGCACAATCATTACGTGAATATATTAAATTACATAATATGGAAGATTCTTTTGGCGAAGTTTTAGTACCAACCGAAGAAGTTGTTGAAATGAAAAGTGGACAGCGCCGTAAAAGCGAACGTAAATTTTTCCCAGGTTATGTTTTAGTTGAAATGATGATGAACGATGCGACTTGGCATTTAGTTAAAAGTGTTCCAAGAACTTTAGGGTTCATTGGAGGTACATCAGATAGACCCGCGCCAATTAGCCAACGTGAAGTTGAAGCTATCATGAATCGTTTACAACAAGTTGGAGATAAACCACGTCCGAAAACATTATTTGAGCCAGGTGAACTTGTTCGTGTTAACGAAGGTCCATTTGCTGACTTTAATGGTGTTGTTGAAGAAGTTGATTATGAAAAGAGCCGCTTAAAAGTATCGGTTTCTATTTTTGGTCGTTCTACTCCAGTTGAACTTGATTTTAGCCAAGTAGAAAAAAGTTAATCTATTTGTTATCTAATTAAAAAAATCACAGCTATATGCTGTGATTTTTTGTTTTTAGGTATTTAAATTTTACTAAATTGATGGTTAACCTCCCCCGAACTCTTCCAATTGTTGCTGTAGCTCTAGCCATTTTGATTCTGATTCATCTAATTCAGCCTTTAAATTACTTTGATTAAGTAATAATTGCGTTAATTCTGATTTTTTATCCGTTTCGTAAATCGATGAATTAGCTAATTGCTCTTCAATGACTTTTAACTGATCATTTAAACGAGCAATAGTTTGTTCTTCTTTATGTAACTGTTTTTTCAATGGTTGTATTTGTGCTCTGGCTTCTGCATCTTTTCGTTTCTGTTCTTTACGTTCTTGTGCAGAAACTTTAGGCAACACTTCTTTTTTTACTGGTTTATCTTTTTCTTGCGGTTGATTTTCAGCCTTTTGCTCATCGGTCAACCATTTATGATAGTCATCAAGATCACCATTAAAAGGTTCAACTTTATGATCATGAACTAAGTAAAACTCATCAGTGGTAGAACGTAATAAATGCCTATCATGCGAGACCACAACTAATGCACCTTCAAAATCGATTAATGCTTCAGTTAATGCTTGTCGCATATCTAAATCTAAGTGGTTTGTTGGTTCATCGAGTAACAGTAGATTTGGTTTTTGCCAAACTATTAACGCTAAAACTAATCGAGCCTTTTCGCCACCAGAAAATGTTTTTACTGGCTCACTAACTTTATCACCATGAAAATCAAAACCTCCCAAATAATTACGTAATTCTTGTTCGGTATTTTTCGGTTCTGCAAGTTGTTTTAAATGCCATAAAGCTGATTCATCAGCCCGTAAGTATTCTAATTGGTGTTGCGCAAAATAGCCTAATTGTACCCCTTTGGCTAAACTAATCTGCCCTTGCATCGGTGTTAATTCACCTGCCAATAACTTAATGAGTGTCGATTTACCCGCACCATTACGACCTAATAAACCTATGCGAGAACCTGGAACTAAATTAAGTTTAATCTGTTCTAATACAATTTTGTCACCATAGCCGGCAACGATATTTTCCATGGTTAATAATGGACTAGGTAAGAATTCTGGTCGTCGAAATTTAAAATGAAAAGGATTGTCAACATGAGCTGGGGCAATCAATTCCATTCTCTCTAACATTTTTATTCGACTTTGAGCCTGTTTTGCTTTGGTTGCTTTAGCCCTAAAACGATCGATATAGCTTTGCAAATGAGCAACTTTAAGTTGCTGACTTTCATACATGGATTGTTGTTGCGCCAGTTTTGCCGAGCGCTGTGTCTCAAATGATGAATAGTTACCGGTGTATTCAAATAATTTCTTCTGTTCAATATGAATGATTTTATTAACCAATGGATCTAAGAAATCACGGTCATGTGAAATTAAAATAAGTGTACCTTGATAATTACTTAACCATTTTTCTAACCACATCACTGCGTCTAAATCAAGATGGTTGGTAGGTTCATCAAGAAGAAGTAAATCAGAACGGCACATTAACGCTTGCGCTAGATTAAGTCGCATACGCCAACCACCAGAGTAGGATTTAACCGGTAACGTTAATTGTTCATTGGAAAAACCTAAACCATGTAATAATGTTGCCGCCCGAGAGCGGATAGTCCAAGCATCAATGTTATCAAGTTTTTCATGAATAAGCGCAATTTGCTCGCCGTTATTTTTTTCGTAAGCAATCTCTAAATCTTGCTCTAATTTTCGAAACTCTCGATCACCATCAATAACATATTCAATAGCCGCTGTATCTAATGCTGGAGTTTCTTGATTTACCCAGGCTAATTGCCATTGGGCAGGAATAAAAACACTGCCTGCATCTGTTTGAATTTCACCTTTAATTAAAGAAAAAAGTGTGGACTTACCACAGCCATTTTTACCGACTAATCCAACTTTCTGTTTAGGATTTATTGTTGCAGAGGCATTATCTAAAAGTAGATTAATACCTCTACGAATTTGGATAGAATCAAACACTATCATGACGAAGTCACCTATGATTCAATATAAAATGTGTTATGCTAACAAAAAATAAAGCGTATGCAAAATGATAATAGGAAATTTAACATGGTAATGAATTCTTATAGCCTAACCCCTAAAATTGCTCAACAGATTGTCGAAAGAACCATGAAAATTATTGATTGTAATATCAATGTAATGAATGGGGATGGTTGTATTATTGGTAGTGGTGATTTAGAACGTATTGGGGAATTACATGAAGGCGCAATATTGGCTATATCTCAAAAAAGGACTGTTTCAATTGATGGCACAATGGTTAAACGTCTGAAAGGCGTTAAACCGGGTATCAATTTACCATTAAAACTTAATAATCGTATCGTTGGTGTTATTGGTTTAACTGGTGAACCATCCGATATAAGGCAATTTGGTGAATTGGTTTGTATGTCAGCAGAAATGATGATGGAACAAACCCAATTATTACAAGAATTATCTTATGATAATCGTTTAAAAGAAGAATTAATTCTTACTCTAATTGAAAAAGAAGTCTTGCCTGAAAGTATGGTGCAATGGGTTAAACGATTAGATATTAATTTACAATTACCGCGGGTAGTGTGCATGATTGAAGTCGATAGTGGCCAATTAGGCATTGATACTGCTATGAGCGAATTGCAACATCTACAAAATCAAATACAACATGTTAGCCAACATAATTTAGTTGCCATTAAATCTATTACTGAGTTAGTTATTTTAATTCCTGCTTTAAATCGTTATGGTCGATGGGATTTACTAGAGCACAAAAAGAAATTAGAACAATTAGTGATTACCATCAAAGATTCCACTCATTTAGATATTCGAATTTCATTAGGTAATTATTTTGAACAACATCCTTATCCATTAGTTAAATCTTATCAAACCGCTAAAACAACAATGCTAATTGGTAAGCAAAGAATGCCGAATATCCGTAATTATTATTACCAAGAGCTTATTCTTCCTGTTTTATTACATGGTCTAAGTTATGATTGGCAAGCTGAAGAATTATTATTACCTTTGAAAAAGTTAAGAATGGGTGATAATAATGGTGTATTGCAAAAAACATTGCAAACATGGTTTAAGAATAATGTAAAAAATGGTGATACGGCCAATGAGTTGTTTATTCATCGCAATACATTAGAATATCGATTAAATAAAATTGCTAATTTGACCGGTTTAAATCTAGCCAAATTTGACGATCGTTTATTATTATATATTGGATCACAGTTGGACAGAAACGAATAAATTCTAAATACACTTTTTATTTTTTAATAATTAAGGTGTATTTAGAATCGCAATTAATAATAGATTTATATGTATTTTATTTTTTTAGGTCACTGGCGCCGGATTAAAAATAGCTAGTGGATTGTATAATTTCCAATGATCTGACCATGGTTGTTTGCGCCCACTAGCCACATCTAGGATTAAATGGAAAAGTCGCCAACCGATATCCTCAATAGTTGCTTCGCCTAAAGCAATATCTCCAGCACTAATATCAATAAGGTCGAACCATTGTTCTGCGACAATATTACGGCTAGACATTTTAATGACAGGTACCATCGCTAATCCATATGGTGTTCCACGGCCAGTAGTGAAAACTTGCAATGTGATACCTGATGCAACTTGTTGAGCACCACAAACAAAATCACTAGCCGGCGTTGCAGCAAAAATCAGACCTTTTTTGGTAGGTCTTTGACCAGGAGATAACACTTCGACAATCGGACTTGTGCCTGATTTTGCAATAGATCCCATTGCTTTTTCAACTATGTTATTTAAGCCACCTTTCTTATTGCCAGGTGTAGTATTGGCACTACGATCAACTTTTCCGGCAGCAAGATATTCATCATACCATTGCATTTCTCGAATTAATGCTTTACCGACTTCTTCATCAGCTGCTCTTGGCGTCAGCAAATGAATACCATCACGCACTTCGGTTACTTCAGAAAACATAACTGTTGCTCCACATCTTACTAATAAGTCAGAAGCAAAGCCAACTGATGGATTAGAGGTAACACCTGAGAATGCATCACTACCACCACATTGCATTCCGACGATTAATTCTGATGCAGGCACTGTTTCACGTTTGCGTTGATTTAGACGTTGTAAGTGTTTTTCTGCTACACGCAAAATATGATCAACCATGGCTTTAAACCCATGTTCATCTTGTAAAGTAACAAGGTCATCATCTTCTAATTTTATCGGAATAGTATCGTGAGTACCTTTAAGTAGTCTTTCTGGTTGTAACTTTTCACATCCTAAACTGATCACCATAATTTCACCACCAAAGTTAGGATTCTTAGCTAAGTTATGAATAGAACGAATTGGTACAATAGCTGCTGGAGCGTCAATGGCTACACCACAACCATATAAATGGGTTAGTGGCACGACGCCATCTACATTAGGATATTTTGGTAATAAATCACGTTCAATGATTTTAGCAACATATTCAACAACGCCCGAAACACAATTAACACTCATGGTAATACCAAGTATATTCCTAGTGCCTACCGAACCATCTTTGTTTCGGTAACCTTCAAAAGTATAACCTTCTAAAGGCGGTAATGGATCCGCTTTTTTCGTTGCTATTTCTAATTCATGCAGTTCAGGTGCGGTTGGCATTAGTGTTACAGCTTCATTTATCCAGCTACCTTGTTTAATGTCTTTTTTGGCGTAACCAATGGTTTCACCATAACGTACTATAGCTTGTCCTTGGTTGATATCATTTAATGCAACTTTATGTCCTTGAGGTACATCTTCAATTAATTGTAATCCATTGTCAAAAATCGTACCTTTGGGTAATCCATTATTATTGACAACAATCGCAACATTATCAATTTCTTTAATTTTGATAAAGAGCGGCTTGTTAATTTGCTTCTCCATTATTCAGCTCCCACTATGCTATTTAACCTTTTTATATATTAATTAATAGCAAATTAAATTTTATAACATTTCTAATAATTTCTTCGTTATATCTTAAATCCGAATAAAATAAATAGCATTGTGCATATTCACAATTATTATTTGATAAATCAGCTAAATATCATAAAAATACCCATAAAAGTCGCTTTATATCACAAAATTTTGCCATTTTAGTAAATTTTTGTGAAGAAAGTAACATTTATTTGTGTATTTGCATATAAATAAATATGATTGGTGCGGATATTTTGTGGTTTTGTCCAATGATATTTTATGGTGAACCCTCCATACTTACTCACCATTAGTGGATTATCTTAGAAACGTAAAAAGTCTATTTATTTTCTACTGCAGCTATACCTTTTACATTTAATAATTAACTTTAGGAAATTATAAGTTTAGGAGCTAAACATGGAAATAAACAAAACCAAACAGAAAAGGACGAATGCCAGATGGATGACGGTCGTTTTTTTATTTATCGTTACAGCTATTAACTACGGCGATAGAGCAACATTAGGTATAGCCGGAAAAGCAATGTCGGGGGAATTAGGATTTGATGCAGCAGCCATGGGGTGGGTGATGTCATCATTTGGTATTGCTTACGTAATAGGACAATTACCAGGAGGATGGTTACTAGATAGATTCGGTTCTAAACGAGTTTATTTTTGTAGTATTTTATTTTGGTCTATTTTTACTCTATTACAAGGGACTGTGCACTTTTTTATTGGTGCTTGGGCACTAATTATGCTTTTTACCTTCCGTTTTTTAATGGGGCTTGCCGAAGCACCTTCATTCCCTGGAAACAGCCGTATTACTGCCGCGTGGTTTCCAGCCAAAGAAAGAGCAACGGCAGTTGCCATTTTTAACTCAGCACAATATTTTGCAACCGTTATTTTTGCACCAATTATGGGTTGGTTGACTCATGAGTATGGTTGGCAATCAGTATTCTTCTTTATGGGGGGATTGGGTATCTTTGTCAGTGCTGTTACTTTGTTTGTTATTCGCAACCCTAAAGATCATCCTTTAGCTAATCAAGCTGAAGTTGATTATATCGTTGAGGGTGGTGCTTTAGTTGATATGGATCAGAAGAAAGACAATGGTAAACAAGAAGGTCCAAAATTAGGTTATTTATTGCAATTATTGACTAATAGAATGTTGCTTGGTGTTTATTTAGGTCAATATTGTATTAACTGTTTAACATTTTTCTTTATTACTTGGTTCCCTATTTATTTAGCAACTCAACGTGGAATGAATATTAAAGAAGTAGGCTTTGCTGCTGCAGTTCCTGCTATTTGTGGCTTTATTGGTGGAATTAGTGGTGGGGTTATTTCTGATTTCATTATGCGCAAAACCAATTCTTTATCAATAGCCCGTAAAACACCAATTATTTTAGGCATGTTATTTTCAATGACTATGATCATGTGTAATTACGTTGATTCAATTGGACTAGTTATTTTATTTATGTCGATGGCTTTTTTCGGCAAAGGTGTTGGTGCGTTAGGTTGGGCAGTAATGGCAGATACAGCGCCAAAAGAGATGAGTGGTCTAGCTGGTGGTTTATTCAATATGTTTGGTAATGCATCAAGTATCATTTCTCCAATTATTATTGGTTATATTGTGGCATGGACAGGGCGCTTTGAATGGGCATTAGTATTTGTTGCCGGTCATGCGTTTGTTGCTGCTTTCAGTTATTTAGTTCTTGTTGGTCCAATTAAACGAATGGAATTAAAGAAAAAGGATTAAATAATAACGAAAAAAATTTATGAAATGGAGAATCGTAATATGAATACTCAATCAGTGCCAATTATTAGTTCAATGCAAGTTATACCTGTTGCAGGTTATGACAGTATGTTAATGAACATTGGTGGTGCTCACGGTCCATACTTTACCCGTAATATTGTTATATTAACAGATAGTGCTGGTCATGTTGGTGTTGGTGAGGCTCCTGGTGGTTCAACGATTGAAAATGCATTGAAGGAAGCTTGTGCACATGTTGAAGGTAGACCTATTTCGATTCTTAATCGTATCGTAAATGATATGCATCAAGGCTATTTAGATTCTGATTATGATACTTTTGGTAAAGGTGCATGGACATTTGAACTACGAGTTAATGCTGTAGCAGCTTTGGAATCAGCACTGTTAGATTTAATGGGGCAATTTTTAAATGTGCCTGTGGCTGAATTATTGGGTGGTGGCAAACAAAGAGATGAAGTAACTGTTTTAGGTTATCTGTTTTATATTGGTGATGATAAGAAAACTGATCTACCTTATGACCAGCCACTCAAAAACGGCCATGAATGGTACAACATTCGACGCCGCGAAGCGATGACAGTTCAGTCGGTAATAGAATTAGCTGAAGTAGCAAAAGATCGCTATGGTTTTAAAGATTTCAAAATGAAAGGTGGTGTATTAGCTGGTGAAAAAGAGATTGAAACGGTCACTGAGCTAAAAAAACGTTTTTCAGATGCTCGAATTACTTTAGATCCTAATGGCGGTTGGTTATTGGAAGATGCTATACGATTATGTAAAGGGCTTAACCATGTCCTGACCTATGCCGAAGACCCTTGTGGTACGGAAAATGGTTATTCGGGACGTGAAGTAATGGCTGAGTTTCGTCGTGCCACAGGTCTACCAACAGCAACGAATATGGTTGCAACTAACTGGCGAGAAATGAGTCATTCTATTATGTTACAAGCCGTTGATATACCTTTAGCAGATCCGCATTTTTGGACTTTAACTGGTGCAAGTCGGGTTGCTCAGCTTTGTCATGAATGGGGATTAACTTGGGGTTGCCATTCTAACAATCATTTTGATATCTCATTAGCGATGTTTAGTCATGTTGGTGCATCGGCACAAGGCAATCCAACTGCACTTGATACTCATTGGATATGGCAGGAAGGACAGGCCAGATTGACTAAAAATCCATTACAAATTAGCAATGGTAAAATTAAATTACATGATAAACCGGGATTAGGCATTGAATTAGATATGCAACAAGTTATGAATGCTCATGAATTATATAAAAAGTTAGCAAATGGTGCACGTAATGATGCTATTGCAATGCAGTATTTAATCCCTGGTTGGCAGTTTGATCGTAAACGACCTTGCATGGTTCGTTAAAACAGAATTAGAGAAATACAAGAAATTTAAGAGGTTAATATTATGAGTTTATCAACACCAATTATAACGGAAATGCATGTTTATCCAGTCGCTGGATTTGACAGTATGCTACTTAATTTAAGTGGTGCACATTCACCGTATTTTACTCGGAATATTGTTATCCTAAAAGATAACTCAGGCAACATTGGTGTCGGCGAAGTACCGTGCGTCGGAACAGTTACTAAGACATTAGAAGATGCTAAATCATTAGTTGTTGGTCAATCTATTGGCCAATATAAAAATGTGATGAATCGAGTACGCCTTCAATTTGCTGATCGTGATGTCGGTGGACGAGGTAATCAGACATTTGATCAACGTTCAACAATTCACGTTGTTACTGCGATTGAAGCAGCTATGTTAGATCTACTAGGTAAACATTTAGGCGTTACTGTGGCATCATTACTTGGCGATGGTCAACAACGTGATGAAGTGGAAATGCTAGGATACTTATTTTATGTCGGTGATCGCAACAAAACAGATTTACCTTATCAAAGCCAAAATAATGAAAAATGTGATTGGTATCGCCTACGACATGAAGAAGCACTAACGCCTGAAAAAATTGCTCAATTGGCTGAAGCTACTTATGAAAAATATGGTTTCCGCGATTTTAAATTAAAAGGCGGTGTTTTATCAGCAGAAGATGAAGCAGAAGCAGTAATAGCAATTAAAAAGAAATTCCCAGATGCTCGAGTAACACTTGACCCTAACGGAGGATGGTTATTAGAGGAAGCGATTCGTATTGGTAAATATTTGAAAAATACTTTGGCTTATGCAGAGGATCCTTGTGGTGCTGAACAAGGTTATTCAGGGCGAGAAGTCATGGCTGAATTTCGTCGAGCCACGGGTTTACCGACTGCTACCAATATGATTGCAACCGATTGGCGTCAAATGGGACATACATTATCGTTACAATCTGTTGATATTCCATTAGCTGATCCACATTTTTGGACCATGAATGGCTCAGTTCGTGTTGCGCAAATGTGCCATGAATTTGGTTTAACATGGGGTTCACATTCTAATAACCATTTTGATATCTCTTTAGCTATGTTCACACACGTAGGTGCAGCAGCACCAGGCAATCCAACTGCACTGGATACTCATTGGATTTGGCAGGAAGGTAACCAACGTTTAACGAAAGAACCATTACAAATTATCAATGGTAAAATTAAGGTTCCTGAAAAACCAGGATTAGGCATTGAAATTGATATGGATCAAGTAATGAAAGCTCATGAGTTATTTAAGAAAATGGGTCTTGGTAACCGAAATGATGCCATGGCCATGCAATATTTAATTCCTGGTTGGCAGTTTGATAATAAAAAACCATGTTTGGTTAGATAATTGAACTATTATTATCAAAAATAACTCGATAATTTAAAAGGTAAATTATGAAAAAAATAACCTGCCACAACCAATTTAAACAAGATATGCTAGAACGTAAAAAACTTATTGGTTGTTGGGCTGCTTTAGGAAATCCAATTTCAACAGAAATACTTGGTTTAGCTGGTTTTGATTGGTTGTTACTCGATGGTGAACATGCAATTAATGATGTTACCACATTTGTACCGCAATTGATGGCATTAAAAGATAGTAGTAGTGCACCAATAGTTCGTCCTGCTTGGAATGATCAAGTTTTAATTAAGCGATTACTTGATATTGGGTTTTATAATTTCTTAATCCCCTATGTTGAAACAGTAGAACAAGCCAAATCAGCAGTAGCTTATACCCGTTATCCACCTGAGGGGGTAAGAGGGGTTTCTGTTTCCCATCGTAGTAATGGCTTTGGCACTATTACTGATTATTTTACCAAAATTAATCAAAATATTTGTGTTGTGGTACAAATTGAAACTCAACAAGCAGTTGATAATGTTGAAGCAATAACTGCAGTTGATGGTATTGATGGTATTTTTGTTGGGCCAAGTGATCTCTCTGCTTCATTAGGTCATTTTGGTAATCCTAAGCATCCTGAGGTGCAAGCCGCGATAAAACATGTTTTTGATGTCGCTAAAGCACAAGGTAAAGCATGTGGTATTTTGGCACCGATAGAAGCTGATGCTCATCATTATATTGATATGGGGGCAACATTCGTTGCTGTAGGTAATGATCTAGGTTTATTAAGAAGTTCAACCCAAGCACTAGCAGATAAGTTTTTAAAGTAACGAATATTATTTTAGTCGTAAAAAAAGGAGAGTAAAATGAAAATTGGTTTTATTGGTTTAGGTATTATGGGTAAACCGATGAGCAAAAACCTGTTAAAAGCAGGTTATTCATTAGTAGTTTGTGATAAAAATCAATCTGCAGTGGACGAAGTAGTGGCTGCAGGGGCACAAAGTGCCGTAAATGCTAAAGAAGTCGCTAAACTTTGTGATGTGATTATTACCATGTTACCAAATTCACCGCATGTAAAAGAGGTTGTATTAGGTGAAGATGGGATAATTGATGGTGCTAAATCTGGTACTACGATTATTGATATGAGTTCAATTGCGCCGTTAGCAAGCCGTGAAATTCATGATGAAGTCGTTAAAAAAGGTTTGGCAATGTTAGATGCGCCAGTGAGTGGTGGAGAACCTAAAGCAATTGATGGTACTTTATCGGTCATGGTAGGTGGTGATAAAGCTATCTTTGATAAACATTATGACATAATGAAAGCCATGGCTGGTTCAGTGGTTTACACTGGTGAAATTGGTGCTGGTAATGTAACTAAATTAGCAAATCAGGTCATTGTTGCTTTGAACATTGCTGCTATGTCAGAAGCATTAGTCTTAGCAACTAAAGCTGGCGTAAATCCAGAATTAGTTTATCAAGCAATTCGCGGTGGATTAGCAGGAAGTACTGTACTAGATGCTAAAGCACCAATGGTTTTAAATCGTAATTTTAAACCTGGTTTCAGAATTGATTTACATATCAAAGATTTACAAAATGCTTTAGATACCTCTCATGGTGTTGGAACATCATTACCATTAACTGCATCTGTAATGGAAATGATGCAAGCCCTTAAAACTGATGGTCTGGGTGATTGTGATCATAGTGCATTGGCACGTTACTATGAATCTTTAGCAAAAATAGAAATTAAATAACTAAGCTTAAAATTGAGTATGGCGACATACTCAATACTTTGACTAATTGCATAAGGATAGATATGAAAATTGTCATTGCTCCTGATTCTTTTAAAGAAAGCCTAAGTGCTATTGAGGTTGCTAGTATAATTAAAAATGGATTTTTAAATGTATACCCAAAAGCTGAATATTTTTTGATTCCAGTTGCTGATGGCGGTGAAGGTACTGTTGATGCAATGGTTGATGCATTAAATGGTAATAAAATCACAGTATCGATTACCGACCCATTAGGTGAAAAAGGTTTGGCTTTTTATGGTATTTCAGGAGATGGACAAACAGCGGTAATTGAAATGGCCGCAGCAAGCGGTCTTGAACGAGTTCCAGTTAATAAACGAGATGCGAAAATTACGACCTCATATGGTACTGGAGAATTAATCAAAGACGCGCTCAATAAAGGTTGTAAAAAATTTATTATTGGCATTGGCGGTAGTGCTACCAATGACGGCGGCGCTGGTATGTTACAGGCTCTAGGTGTCAAGCTTCTTGATAAAGCTGGAAACCAAATTGGTTATGGTGGCGCTTCATTAAGTGAGCTTGATAAAATTGACATCAGTGAAATTGACCACAGAATTAAATTCTGTGATTTTGAAGTTGCTTGTGATGTTACTAACCCTTTAACCGGTGCGAATGGTGCTTCATTTATATTTGGCCCGCAAAAAGGCGCGACACAAGACGATGTTCGTTTACTTGATGAAAATCTCAAACATTTTGCTCAAGTAATAAAACGTAGTTTTAATATGGATATTGAATTTGCCCCAGGGACGGGAGCTGCTGGTGGAATGGGGGCAGCTTTATTAGCATTTATGAATGCTAAATTAAGACCTGGAATTGAAATCATTACTGAAACACTAAATCTAGATAAGCTTATTTCTAATGCTGATTTAGTTATTACCGGTGAAGGGCGATTAGATTACCAAAGTATCAATGGTAAAGTCCCTGTTGGGGTTGCTAGTATTGCCAAAAAATATCAAAAACCAGTAATTGCTATTGTTGGTAGTTTGGGCGACAAGGCCGAAACCATTTATCCTTATGGTATTAATGCTATGTTCAGTATTTTAAGTAAAGTTGCGACTTTATCGGAAGTACTAGAACCAGCAACGGCAAAAGCGAATCTTTATCAAACTTCGATGAATATTGCCTTAACACTTAATTTAGGCTGTAACCTTAAATAATTATAAATACCCTTTATTAGTCTTCTAATAAAGGGCATCATAATAATATTATCGTTTAATTACTGAAAGAGCTCTGCGAATAAAAAGCCAACAAATAAGGATAAATACAAATAAACCTAAATACTGTGGTATATTTCCTAGATTATTAAATATTGCAAGTGGCGCATCGCTTCCACCATTAGTTATACTCACTACAATGACTACCGCTAAGATAACCCCAATTAGACTTTCACCAACGATTAAGCCTGATGCAATTAAAGCTGCTTTGCGATCCACTTTTTTAAACTGTGCCTTTGGATCTAGATTATTTTTCTTGGCGTTAACATAAGTATAACGTTTAATAATCCATGATAATAATGTACCAGCAAAAATTGGTGTGGTGACACTAGGCGGTAGATAAATTCCTAATCCGACAGCGAGTGCTGGTAATCTAAATTTCGCGTGGTGTTTTGCTAAAATTAAATCAGTGATAATAATTATGACTCCTAATACTAATCCAATAAAAATCATAGTCCAATCAAGTTGATGCGAAAAAATTCCTCGTGCAATAGTTGTCATTAGCGAAGCTTGAGGGGCGGCTAGAACTTGTGAAAGATCCATATCACTACGTGGTACAGCACCGGTGAAACCATAGGCGTGATATAAAGTCTCTAAAATAGGCGCTATAACTAAAGCACCAACCAAACAACCAATTAATAAAGCAACTTGTTGTTTCCATGGGGTTGCATTGACTAAATGACCCGTTTTTAAATCTTGTAAATTATCATTCGATATACAAGCTATTGCTAAAACCGTACTTGTCGTAAATAGGGCTAATGCGGTAGCAAAATTCGATCCTTCAATCGTTGACAACATACCATTAACTTCACCCAGTCCTAATAAAATAAGCGAAACAACAATAACTGCAACTATCGCAATACCAGACATTGGGCTTGCTGATGAACCAACTAAACCAGCCATATATCCGCAAGCAGCGGCAACTAAAAAACCCATAATAAAAGAGAACAACACTGCGCAAGCAACTAATGAACATGCCACGCCAGTTGATAAACCACTATCATCAATAAAGGAATAAAAAGTCGCAACTAAAATGACTAACATTGCTGCCATAATTGAAAAAATCCATTTCGGAGACAGATCGCGTTCTGCTGTAGGGACGTCTTGTATCGATACATCTGAACGTAAGGTCTTAAAAGAAATTTTCAATCCTTCAATAACGGGTTTTATTAATGAAAACAGTGTCCAAACAGCTGAAATAGCAATAGTTCCTGCACCAATAAAACGGATATCAGTATCCCAAAATTGCATAGCAACTTGAGATAACGGTAAACTTGTATCATAACCATTTATTGCGGTTAGAATAGGTATACCAAACACCCAAGCAATGATTGTTCCAATCAGTATTGCAATACCTGAAATAATACCTATTAGATAACCTGCACTTAATAAAGCTAAAGAAAATCCTAAAGGAATTTGAAATATTGCCTTGCCCGCTGAAAACCAATAAGCTGAGCTTCCTGACAGCAATTTAAATCCATTGGTAAATAAACTGACTAAAGACGCAATTATTCCGCCAAATAAAATATCTTTTAGTCCATCATTAGCATCATTACCTTCGGTCTTTGACCCAGCTTTTAATATTTCCGCAGCAGCGACCCCTTCTGGATAAGGTAGATTACTTTTGACAACCATGACATGTCGAAGCGGTATAGAAAACAACACACCTAACATACCACCAGCCAAACATACAGCAAAGGTCAACAAAAATGGAAAATGATGCCAATATCCCATCATTAATAAGCCGGGTATAACAAAAATAATTGAAGATAGTGTTCCTGCTGCCGAAGCTTGCGTTTGAACCATATTATTTTCAAGAATGGTTGAATCAGGGAAAAGACGTAAAATCGCCATAGAAATAACGGCCGCAGGAATAGCAGATGAAAAAGTTAAACCGACTTTTAAGCCAAGATAAACATTTGATGCCGTAAAAATAATTGTTATTAATGCACCAAGAATAATCCCTCTAAATGTAAGTTCTCGTAGTTTATTCATGTTTTTAATGTGATTTTAGTTGAAGTTAAACGTATTATATACTTAATTAGATTTATTTGTGTGTAAAACTGTTTGTATCCAGTGTTTTTCTGTTTTTTGGTTTGTTTTTAAATGAAATTATTTTTTATTAAATTTTGATTTTTTATTGTTTAGTTCTTAAAGCATTACTATTTTGTTTTGAAACCATTACAATGCTATTTAACAATGACTACTTTGTGAGAGATATCGTGAGCCAATTAGAACGTTTACAAGCTATTACTAAACAATTACGAAATCCAATTAAAGGTTGCGAATGGGACCGCAAACAAACTTTTGATTCATTAAAATCATATACTTTAGAAGAAACTTATGAAGTCTTAGATGCCATAGAAAAAAAAGATATGGTCGAACTTAAAAATGAACTGGGTGATCTACTATTTCAGATTGTTTTTTATGCTGATTTAGCGAGTGAACAAGGTTTATTTAATTTTGAAGATATTTGTCACTCTGTAGCTGATAAGCTAGTTAGTCGTCATCCACATATTTTTTCAAATGATACAACTATTAAACCAAATTGGGAACAACTTAAACAACAAGAACGTGATAAACGAGAACAATATTCGCTATTAGATGATATTCCCAATGCTATTCCGGCATTAATGAAGGCTGAAAAAATACAAAAACGTTGTGCATCTGTCGGCTTTGATTGGACTGAACTACAACCAGTTATAGGTAAAGTTAAAGAAGAACTTAATGAAGTTGAACAAGAATTAGCACAATCAACTATTGATGAATCAAAAGTTACAGAAGAAATGGGCGACCTGTTATTTGCTACCGTCAATTTGGCAAGACATCTAAAAGTTAAATCAGAGTTATGCTTACAAAATGCTAATAACAAGTTTATTAGGCGATTTAAACAAGTTGAATTGCTACTAAAGCAAAAAAATCGCAATTTAGTTGATGCAACACTTGAAGAAATGGAAGATGCATGGCAAATTGTCAAGCGAACAGAAAAATCATCTAGCGAAGTAAATAAAAATGACTGAACAAAAAAATGAATTATATCAAGAAATAGAGGCTTGGTCTCAAAATGCTATTTTACATAGCCCAACTTGGAGTATTAATCAATTGGATTATTCTGAAAAGAGTATTACTGTTGTTGAAATGATTATTGGTGAAATGGCAGATAAAAGCTTTGGTCTTCCTGAAGAACAACTCAATATGATATCACAAGAATATGGCTGTTATCTGTTACTAACTGCACATAAATTATATGGTGGTCAGTTCTATTGGAATCAGGAATTTGAACAACCAATGTTAATTTGTTGTGAGCCCGACGCCACTATTGCGTTATTAACATGGAATAAAGTAAAAGGACGTTTATTGGGTGATAAAACCGATCATATTGCTTATTTTTTGGATGAATTTGGTAAAGCTACTTTTCAACCAGAAAAAGGCACTCAACGTGTCTATTTATAAAAAATGACTTATATTTCATAAATAAACCCGCCATAAATTAGCGGGTTCAAATGTTGAATTGGAATTCAAGCGTCGTTTTTAAACTTCTAAGTAATCCAAGATTCCTTCAGCAGCTTTACGCCCTTCACTTATTGCCGTAACGACTAAATCAGAACCACGCACAGCATCTCCGCCAGCAAAGATTTTGGTATTCGAGGTTTGATAACCTTTGCTTTCTGGGGCAATTATCCGTCCTCTATCGTCAAAATCAACTCCATGTTCAGCTAACCACGGCATCGCATGCGGTTTAAAGCCAAATGCCATTACCACCGCATCCGCCGGTAACACAAATTCTGAGCCTTCAATAATCACTGGTGAGCGACGACCTTTCGTATCGGGTTCGCCAAGCTCTGTTCTCACCATTTTTACGCCAGTAACATGCCCTACATTGTTAATTTCAATACTCAGCGGTTGTACATTGAATTGGAACTGCACGCCTTCTTCTTTGGCATTTTTAACTTCACGTTTAGAACCAGGCATATTAGCTTCATCACGGCGATATGCACACGTCACTTCAGTCGCACCTTGACGGATAGACGTTCTTACGCAGTCCATGGCAGTATCACCACCGCCTAATACCACGACACGTTTATTTCTCATATCTACATAAGGCGCATCGTCAGTTTGTTGGTGCTGCATAATATGTTTCGTATTAGCAATTAAAAATGGTAATGCATCATAGACACCATCAGCATCTTCATTTTCAAGCCCGGCACGCATTGATTGATAAGTACCAGCCCCAACAAAAACGGCAGCAAACTCAGCAAGAAGATCGGCTAATTGTACTGTTTTACCCACTTCAGTATTAAGGTGGAACTCAACGCCCATTTCGCTAAAGACATGTCTCCGATGAACTAAGACCTCTTTATCTAATTTGAAGGCTGGAATACCGAATGTTAATAAACCACCAATTTCAGGATGGCGATCAAAAACGACAGGGGTGACACCATTACGTACTAAAACATCAGCACAAGCCAAGCCGGCAGGGCCAGCGCCAATAATTGCGACTCTCAACCCGGTTTTTTCCACGTTAGAGAGATTTGGTCTCCAGCCCATTTTAAAGGCTTCATCAGTAATATAACGCTCAATACTACCAATAGTTACCGCACCAAATTCAGCATTCAAAGTACAAGATCCTTCACACAGACGATCTTGTGGACAAACTCGACCACATACCTCAGGTAAACTATTAGTTTGATGAGATAATTCAACTGCTTCTAAAATTTTGCCTTCATTGATTAATTTTAACCAATTTGGAATGTAATTGTGGACTGGACAACGCCATTCACAATAAGGGTTACCACAAGCAAGGCAACGATCTGCCTGTGCTTGAGATTGCGAAGCTGAAAAGCCTTCATAAATTTCTACAAATTCAATTTTACGAATGTTTAGCGATTTTTTAGGCGGATCGACACGTTGTAAATCGATAAACTGATAAACATTTTGACTCATATCGTGTTTTCTCCTTACTGTGCCTGAACACGTAGTTCAGCTGCTGACCGACTACGGTGACCTAATAATGCTTTAACATCGCTAGATTTTGGTTTAACTAATACAAATTGTTTAGCAAAATCTTCCCAATTAGCTAATATTTCTTCAGCCCAAGTAGAGTGAGTTAGTTGTGCGTGCTCCATAATTAAACCACGTAGATGCTCTTCATGAATTGAATAGTCAGCAACATCTAACATTTCGACCAACTCTTTATTGATTCGCTTATGTAAATCACCATCAGTATCTAAAATATAAGCAAAACCACCGGTCATACCTGCACCAAAGTTAACGCCTGTTTTACCTAAAACACAGACAATACCGCCAGTCATATATTCACAGCCATTATCACCAATGCCTTCAACCACACTTATAGCGCCTGAGTTACGCACTGCAAAACGTTCACCTGCTCGGCCAGCAGCAAATAATTTACCTCCAGTGGCACCATACAAACAGGTATTACCAGCAATGGTCGCTTCATGG
Organism: Gilliamella sp. LMG 34361; assembly: GCF_984569075.1. Classification (NCBI taxonomy): domain Bacteria; kingdom Pseudomonadati; phylum Pseudomonadota; class Gammaproteobacteria; order Orbales; family Orbaceae; genus Gilliamella; species Gilliamella sp. LMG 34361. Next base: position 836,296 of record NZ_OZ474903.1, read on the forward strand.
CTTAAAAATGCCGAACCTTGTGGTGGACGAATGACAATACGACCGCCAGCCATACCTTTACCAACATAGTCGTTAGCATCGCCAGTAAGCGTTAAATCAACACCGCCTGCATTCCATACACCAAAGCTTTGTCCGGCAGTACCGTTGAAATTCAATGAAATAGGGGACGTGACTAAGCCTTGATCGCCATATTTTTTAGCAATATAACCAGATAAAGTTGTACCAACAGAACGATCAGTATTTTGAATGTCAAAGTAGAAACTTTTACTTTGACGATTATCCACTGCTTGTTGTGCTTGGGTTATAATCTCTTTATTCAGCACACCTTTATCAAATGGTTTATTGTCTTCAATACAGTGAACCGGTTTACCTTCTATTGGGGTTGCCGTTTCAAGCAAGCTTGATAGATCCAATTTCTGTTGTTTTGCTGTAATGCCATCAAGTTCAAGAAGTAAATCAGTACGACCGATCAAATCAACGATTCGACTAACGCCTAGTTCTGCCATAACTTCACGAGTATTACGAGCAATAAAACGGAAATAGTTCATGGCTTTTTCTGGTAGACCGTGATAATGCTCACTACGTAACTTCTCATCTTGAGTGGCAACACCGGTTGCACAGTTATTAAGATGACAAATACGGAGATATTTACAACCCAATGCCACCATTGGTCCAGTACCAAAACCAAAGCTTTCAGCACCTAAAATTGCCGCTTTAACAATATCGGCACCAGTTTTTAGGCCTCCGTCAACTTGTAAGCGTATTTTATGACGTAAACCATTAGCAACTAATGATTGTTGGGTCTCAACTAGACCAAGTTCCCAAGGAGAGCCGGCATATTTAACCGAAGTTAATGGACTGGCTCCTGTACCACCGTCGTAACCTGAAATAGTGATTAAATCAGCATAGGCTTTGGCAACACCGGTTGCGATAGTACCTACTCCTGGTTCGGACACTAACTTAACTGAGATCATCGCAGTTGGATTAATCTGTTTCAGGTCAAAAATCAATTGCGCTAAGTCTTCAATTGAATAAATATCATGATGCGGCGGTGGTGAAATTAATGTCACACCCGGTACAGAAAAACGTAATTTTGCAATATAAGGTGTTACTTTATCACCTGGTAATTGACCACCTTCACCCGGTTTTGCACCTTGGGCAACTTTGATTTGAATCACGTCAGCACTCATTAAGTAACCCGGTGTTACACCAAATCGGCCGGAAGCCACTTGTTTGATACGTGATACTTTGATGGTGTTATAACGGGCAGGATCTTCACCGCCTTCACCAGAATTAGAAAAACCACCTAAGGTATTCATTGCTTCAGCTAATGATTCATGCGCTTCTGGACTTAATGCACCAATTGACATAGCTGCCGAGTCAAATCGTTTAAATAATGACTCTTCAGGTTCCACCTGATCAAGTGCGATAGCTGCGTTTTCAGGTGGATTAAGTTTTAATAGATCTCGCAAGGTTGCAGCTGGTCGATTATTTACGATATCTACATAGCGCTTATAATCTTCATAATTACCATTATTTACCGCTTTTTGTAGTGATTGTACTACATCAGGATTGTAAGCATGGTATTCACCGCCATGTACAAATTTTAATAAACCACCTTGTTCTAATGGTTTACGCCGTAGCCATGCTTTCTTAGAAAGATTGAACTGATCTTGAGCAAAATCATCAAAATTGGCACCACTAATACGGCTTGTTACTCCTTGGAAGCAAAGTTCAACTACTTCTTCATTTAGACCTACGGCCTCAAATAGTTTAGAACAGCGGTAAGAGGCAACAGTTGAAATGCCCATTTTGGACATGATTTTGTATAAGCCTTTATTAATACCATTGCGATAATTAAGAATAGCTTCTCGATAAGACTTATTCACAGTGCCATTATCTACCATTTGAGCTAGGGTTTCATAGGCTAAATATGGATAGATTGCTGTTGCACCAAAGCCAAGTAACACGGCGAATTGATGTGGATCTCGACAACTTGCTGTTTCAACAATGATATTGGCATCACAGCGCAAGTTTTTTTCCACTAAACGTTGTTGTACGGCACCGACCGCCATTGGCGCAGGAATCGGTAAACGATCAGGGGCAATATTTCTATCTGATAAAATCAGTAATACTGTTCCTGCACGTACTTTTGCTTCGGCATCACCACATAATTGTTCAATTGCGTCACGTAAACTGCCGTCAATTTCATATGTGATATCAAGCGTTTCTGATTTGTAATAACGTGATTCTAAAGTAGTTAATTGTTTGAAATCAGAATGAACCAATACTGGATATTTAAATGCAACCCGATGTGCCTGACCTTCTGCTTCGGCAAATACATTCATCTCACGACCGATACTAGTCGACAGTGACATGACATGTGCTTCGCGTAATGGATCTATCGGTGGATTGGTTACCTGAGCAAATTTTTGTCGGAAGTAATCATAAATTAAGCGCGGACGGCTTGATAGCACGGCAAATGGTGTATCATCACCCATTGAGCCAGTTGCTTCTTGACCGTTTTCACCTAAAACGCGAATACATTGGTCGAGCTCTTCGGCACTATAACCAAATTGTTTTTGGTAAGTTGCTAGTAATGTATCATCATAATCACGAGAACCGATATCATCATCAGGAAGATCTTCAAATGGGATCAGACGTTTTACATTTTTAGCCATCCACTCTTTATATGGATGACGTTTTTGGAGATCATTATCAGTTTCTGAAGATTGTAAAATGCGACCTTCTTCAGTATCAATTACCAGTAATTCGCCCGGACCAACTCGCCCTTTGGTGACGACTTCATCTGGTTGATAGTCCCAAATACCGATTTCTGAAGCACAAGTGATGAGTTTATCTGTAGTAATAACATAACGAGCAGGACGTAAACCATTACGGTCTAAGTTACAAGCAGCATAACGACCATCTGACATAACAATACCAGCAGGCCCGTCCCATGGCTCCATATGCATAGAGTTAAAATCAAAGAAAGCACGCAGATCTTCATTCATATCAGGGTTGTTTTGCCATGCAGGTGGTACCAATAGACGCATAGCACGGACAATATCCATACCGCCGACTAAAAATAGTTCCAGCATATTATCTAGCGAGCTTGAATCAGAACCGGTGACATTAACAAACGGTGCCGCATCTTGTAGATCTGGAATCAATGGTGTTTTAAATTTGTAAGATCGCGCTTTTGCCCATTGGCGATTCCCCTCAATGGTATTAATTTCACCATTATGGGCTAAATGTCTAAATGGTTGCGCCAGTGGCCAACGTGGTACAGTATTGGTTGAGAAACGTTGATGGAATAAACAGATTGCGGTTTCCATACGAATATCAGCCAAATCTAAATAGAATCGAGGTAAATCCTTTGGCATACATAAGCCTTTATAGATATTAACCTGATTTGAAAAACTACAGACATAAAACGTATCATCTTGCACTCGTTTTTCAATACGACGGCGAACCATATATAGACGGCGTTCTAAATCGATTTTGGTCCAACCCGCCGGGGCATTGACAAATACTTGTTCAATTCTTGGTAATGATGAGAGTGCGATTTCACCAAGCACACTTTTATCAATTGGTACTTCACGCCAACCTAAAACATATAAGGTTTCTTCTGCTAGCTCCTCTTCGACAATTTTACGGCTAGCTTGAGCTTCTGCTTCATCTTGACTTAAAAATAGCATGCCAACGGCATAATTAGCGGCTAAGCGCCAACCGGCGTCTTCGGCGACTAATCGGAAAAATCGATCAGGTTTTTGCATTAAAAGACCACAGCCATCACCGGTTTTACCATCCGATAATATAGCACCACGGTGTTGCATGCGAGCAAGTCCGTGAATTGCGGTACGCACCACTTTATGACTTGGTTGCCCTTCAATGTGAGCAATTAAACCAAATCCGCAGTTATCTTTTTCATGATGCTGGTTATATAACATATCATTGCCTCAAATTCATCGTTATTATTTTTTGTGAAGGTATAGGCATTAATCCCATATTAGGTGTGAAGGTAATTAAAAATAGGTTTTAGGTCAAATAAATATTATTTATAAGTCAATATTTTAATCACTTAACCCATATATATTAATGAAGCTTATATCTTGTGTTAAATGATTGTTTTTATTGGTTTTAAATTTTTTTTAAGATTAAGGCTATTTAATTTAAAAATTTTTTCATAATAAGAATTAATATCTGATTAAAAAAAGTTTGAGGAAAGGGGTTTTTTAGCCATAAAAATTGACTATATTTGCTGATTTTTTCCAAAATCAGGGAGTTATAATCACCAGATTTATGCTGTTATAATAGATTATCGATTATTGGTTATAGATGAAATATGCAAACTAAAATTACAATTATAGGTGCTGGAGCTGCAGGGCTTTTTTGTGCTGGTCTGTTGGGACAACAAGGTCATGATGTGACAGTCATTGATAACGGTAAAAAATTAGGTCGTAAAATCTTAATGTCTGGCGGTGGTAAATGTAATTTTACTAACCTAAATGTTGAAGCTACCCATTATATTTCTCAAAATCGCCATTTTTGTAAATCTGCTTTAAAACGGTTTAGCCAATGGGATTTTATCCAACTGGTTAATCAATATGCTATTGCCTATCATGAAAAAGATCATGGTCAGCTATTTTGTGATAATTCAGCGCAAGATATTGTCGATATGTTGGTCAAAGAATGCCAAAAAGGACAAGTTAAATTTATGTTAAAAACACAACTTGAAGATGTTGTTGAAGAACAACAAGGATTTAAGTTATCTACTTCACAGGGGTGTGTTTATACTGATAAATTAATTGTGGCAACGGGTGGACAATCTATGCCTGCACTTGGTATGACCGCTATTGGTTATAAAATTGCTGAAAAATTTTCTATCCCAGTGGTATCTGTAAAAGCAGGGCTAGTGCCGTTTACCTTACATAAACCTTTGTTAGCTGTATTATCGACGTTAGCAGGAATTGCGTTACCAGTTGAAGTATCGAATGAACGCATTAGTTTTAAAGAGAATCTATTATTTACCCATCGAGGATTATCTGGACCAGCTATTTTACAAATATCCAGTTATTGGCAAGCAGGAGAAGCCATTATGATCAATTTATTGCCTGACTTTAACTTTGAGGATGATTTTAAACCTCTGTTAGATAATAATCGTAATCAAAGTCTCAAAAATTGTTTAGCACAAATATTACCTAAGCGGTTAATTGAAGCGTTAATGCAACTAAATTTGATTGTTGATTCAACTGTTAAACAGTTAACTCCTACTCAGCAACAAGCGCTGTATCAAACATTAACAACATGGAATGTAATACCAAATGGAACGGAAGGTTATCGCACCGCAGAAGTAACTTTAGGTGGGGTAAGTTGTGATGCGTTATCCTCAAAGACGATGGCGGTAAAAAATCAGCCTAATCTCTACTTTATTGGTGAAGTTGTAGATGTAGCCGGTTGGCTTGGTGGTTATAATTTCCAATGGGCTTGGAGCAGCGCATTTGCCTGCGCCCAAGCCTTGAGTCAAGTATAATCAACTATCAATAACACCCATTTGGATATGATATTTTTTCACTTTATATTGTAATGTCGTTCGTGAGATATTGAGTAATTTTGCCGCAGTAATAATTTTACCATTGGCTTGATTTAATGCATCAATGATAAGTTGCTTTTCATAGTTTTCAACTTGTTCGGTTAGATTGCCGGTTATCTCTTTAATATTTGGCTTTTCAAGCTTAGCTTCTTCTTGTGAAGAAGGGCTTGGAAGGTCAAATAACTCGTCATCAAGAACAATTTGTTGTAATTCTCCTGGCTCATTTTGTAAAACCATACTACGGACGATAGCATTCTCTAGCATTCGTACATTACCTGGCCATGGAGCTGACATTAATTGCTGCAATGCATGTTCACTGATGCCGCTGATCACCATATTGACATCAGTTTTATGTTTATCGATAAAATATCGTGCCAATACAGGGATATCTTCTTGTCTTTCCCGTAAGGCTGGAAGTTTAATTAAACCAACATTTAATCGATAAAATAAGTCACTGCGCATTTTACCGCTTTTTAACAATTCCGCTGGAGACTCATTCATCGCCGCTACAATTCGTACATCGGCATGTTGCTCTTTATTACCGCCTAAAGGCCAATAAGTTTTTTCTTGCAAGAAGCGCAATAGTTTACTTTGCATATCAAGTGGCATTGCATTAAGTTCATCAAGAAATAAAGTTCCACCATTAGCCAGTTCAAGATAACCTTGGCGATTTTCAGCACCGGTAAAGGCTCCTTTAACTGTCCCAAATAACGTACTTTCAATCAATGTGGTTGGTAAAGCGCTACAATTTAGTGAAATGAATGCTTTATCGCGGCGTTGACTGGTTTGATGAATTAAGCGAGCAAATAGCTCTTTCCCTGTACCAGTTTCACCAACAATTAATACCGGAACATCATTACTGCCTAAAATATTGGTTTGATCGATAACCTCTTGCATTTTGTTCGACGCAAAAACAATTTCCGGTAGCGGTTGTTCTTTATTTTGATATAACTTTCTATTAAGGCGAAAAACTTGATCTTGTAACTGCCTAACATTGGATATATTTCGACCTATTTCAACCGCACCGATAATCTCTTTATTATGATTATAAAGCGGTACCGTTGTATGTTGATAATCGACTAACTTGCCCACATGATTAAAGTAAGTTTGATAAGTATCTTGATATTCTTTACCTTGTAAAGCTTGTAGCATAGTACTATCTTCTTTTTTCAAATTAGGGTAAACTTTAAGCATTGGTTTACCGATGGCTTGCTCCATTGAATAACCATCAAGTTCTGCGCTTTCCTGATTGTAATAAATATATTTACCTTCTTTATCAATAATGGCCATTGGCTGATGTATTAGATCAAAAAAATGTTTAAATATTTCCAATGCTTGTAATAATTCAGGATCAATTATCATGATTCTAAAGCCTTTTAAAAATGGATTATTGTTAAGTATAGCTAGCGTTGATTTAAATATCTTTCAAGTATTACTAAAAATAGTGACAAATTTTCGTCAGAAAAACGTATTTCTTACTAAATGACTAGTATTTTATTTGTAATTATTTCGTTAAGATATTGATTATTTGTGTTTTTATAAGTTGGCACGTTGATTGCATTGTAAGTGAGTAATCTTTTTTACTTACCTTTTTTATGTACTAATTAACTGGAGGTCATATGTCCGACACAATTATGTCAAATTATAACAAATTACGTACCGATCTAATAACAAAAGATCGTCGTTTCAGTGCGCAAAACGGCAAACTTTGTTTTGACGGTGTGAATTTGGAAGAATTAGCCAAGAAATATCCAACACCTTTTTATGTATTTTCTGAAAAAGAAATCGATCGTAATATTCAGGAAATCAAAGATTCGTTCAAAGCTCATCCAAACACTAAAATTTTCTATGCATCAAAAACTTGTTCAGTAATGGGTGTTCTTAAAGCGATTAAAGATGCAGGTATCTATGCAGAAGCGAACTCAATGTTTGAAGTGCGTAAATGTTTAGAAATTGGTTTTCCAGGTAGTCAAATTGTTTTCAACGGTGTGGTTAAAAAACCGGTTGATTTAGAATTTGCCATCCAAAACGATCTTTACATCATCAACGTTGATAGCTTATATGAATTAGATATCATCGATGAAATTTCACGTCGCTTAAAGAAAGTAGCCAATGTTTGTGTGCGTGTTGAACCAAATGTTCCATCAGCAACTCACGCAGAATTAGTTACTGCTTATCACGCTAAATCAGGTATCGATTTAGAACAAGCTGAAGAAACTTGTCGTCGTATTCTTGAAATGCCTTATGTACATTTACGTGGTTTACATATGCACGTGGGTGACCAAGTGCCAGAAGCAGAACCATTTGCTAAAGCAACCAAAGTATTAGTTGATGAATCACGCCGTTTAGAAGAAGTTTTAGGCATTAAATTTGATTTAATCAACGTAGGTGGTGGTATTCCAGTTCCTTATAAATACGATGATGAAAATGGTAATCCATTACAAGACAACATGTATGCTGGTATTACTGCACAAGATTTCGCTGATGCGGTAATTAGTGAAGTTCACAAATGGCGTACAGACGTTGAAATCTGTATCGAACCAGGTCGTAAAGTTACCGGTTCAGCAGGTGTGCTTTTAACTGAAGTTGCTTGTGAAAAACGTAAAACTAACTACGATTTAGACGGTAACATTGAAGAACATGTTGAATGGAAATTTGTTGATGCTGGTTATAGCGTATTATCTGACAGCCAACACTTTGATTGGTTCTTCTATGTTTATGATGCGTCAAAAATTACTGAACAACATGATGAGTACATTAAATTAGCTGGTCCATTATGTGATGGTGGTGACTATTTCCATGTTGGTGTTAAAGGTGAAGAATTCTTATTACCTAAAGATACACAAATTGGCGATATCATTGCTTTCCTTGATGCTGGTGCTTATACCATTGAAAGCCAAACCGTTTATAACAATCGTCCACGTACAGCTGTTGTTATGATCGATAAAGAAGGCAAAGACCGATTGATTCGCCGTGAAGACACTTACGAGGATATGGTTGGATACGACGTGTATTAATCATGAGCTATCTGGGGCACTTAGTGCTCCAGATATTATAATGTGAGGTTATTTTATGAGTGATTCTAAAGATTCAAGTTTACTTGGTATTAAAGACATTGTGTTTATGAATGTCATTGCGATTCTAAGTTTACGTCAAATTCCTAATGTTGCTCCTTATGGAGCGTCAGCAATGGTGCTTTGGCTACTTGCTGCATTTTGTCTGTTTTTCCCATTAGCTATGGTTTGTGGTGAACTTTCTACTGGTTGGCCAAAAGATGGTGGGATATTTGTTTGGGTAAAAGAAGCGTTTGGTAAACGAATTGGCTGGATAGTAGTCGTTTGTTTCCTATTTTCATGCGTGCTTTTCTTCCCACTTATGTTGCAATTTGGTTTTACTGCAATTGGTTACATGTTTAGTCCTGAATTAGCGCAAAATCAGGTGTTTATTGGTGTTGGCTCCATGGTGGTATTCTGGGTCTTAACATTAATGAATATCAAAGGGATGAAATGGACTAAAATCATTAACAGTGTTAGTGCTTGGTTAGGGGTATTTATTCCTGCTGCTATTATCGTGTTATTAGCTATTGTCTGGTTAATGACAGGTCACCCAATGGCAACTGATTATAGTCATGTTAGTGATTGGATTCCAGATTTAAGTAGCTGGGATACTATTGTATTTTTATCAAGCATGATGTTCGCTTTTGCTGGACTTGAAGTTGCACCAATGATTGCTGGTCGTACTCGTGATCCACAACGTGACTTCCCTAAAGCAATGGCAGTATCTGCAATTGTTATTGTCGGTATCTATATGATCGGTACTTGGGCAATTAATACTTTATTACCTGCTGCTGATACTGATATTGTTGCCGGTGTAATGCAAGCGATGGAAGCTGCCGCTCAAGAGTTGCATATGCCTTGGTTATTACCTGTGATGGCAATCTGTTTATTCTTTGGTGCATTGGGTCAAATTAACTCATGGTTAGTTGGTCCTATCTATATGTTACAAGAAGCATCAAAAGAAGATAATTTACTTGGCGAACGTATTGGTCGTTTACATCCGGTATATCAAACACCAGCATTTGCTTTAGTTATCCAAGCAATCATTGTAACGGTACTTTGTTTCTCAACATTTGTATCACCAAGTATTGCTGCTGCATATTGGATGTTAACTGCATTAACAACCATTTGTTACTTTATCCCTTATTTAGTGATGTTTATTGCTTACTATCGCTTACGTATTACTCAACCAGATGTACCACGTAGCTTTAAGATCCCAGGTAAAGTATTACCAATTGTTTTACCAGGTTTAGGATTCTTATCTACATTATTTGCGGTGATCTTAGTGTTTATTCCACCAGCACAAATTGATATGGGTGGATATGTTGAGTATATCGCGAAAATTGTTGGTGGTGCAGTGCTTGCAATTGTATTAGCTGAATGGATATACCATCGCGCACAAAAACGTAATCGCTTGCAACAACAATAAGATATAGAGGAGTAATTTATGTACAAACCTATATTAGAAATTGATTTAGGTAAATTAAAAGACAATGCTCGTGTTGAAAAAGAGCTACTAGCTAAACACGGCATTGAAGTAATGGCAGTAAATAAAGTCTTTGACGGTTGTGTGGAGACCGCCAAAGCGGTACTTGATGGCGGTATTGATGTTATCGCCGAATCAAGAACCTACAATTTGAAGAAACTTAAAGATGCTTTAAATTGTAAAACTTGTTTACTACGTAGTCCTTGTTTAAGCGAGATCAGCGAAGTAGTTAAATATGCTGATATTAGCTTGAACAGTGAAAAACAAGTTATCCAAGCACTTTCTGATGAAGCGGTAAAACAGCAAAAAGTCCATCAAGTTTTATTAATGGTTGATATGGGTGATTTGCGTGAAGGTATTTGGTTTGAACATGTAGACGATATTATCGAAACGGTCAAACTGATCCTTTCTTTACCCGGTGTTGAACTTTATGGGCTTGGTACTAACTTTAACTGCTATGGTACGGTGCTACCGACAGTGAAAAATGGCGTAGATTTTTTACACATAGCACGCAAAGTAGAAGAAGCTTGTAATATCAAGATCAAATATCTATCTGCTGGTAACTGTACAAGTTACCATCTACTTGATAAAGGGATCTGGCCAGAAGGGCTTAATCACATTCGTATTGGTGGTTTACATGAGTTTGGTATTGAGTATGTCGATATGAAATATCTTGATGAGTTTCATCACTCAAACAAACCTGTCGAGAAAGCTTGTAGTGACATGTATAAATTATATGCACAAGTTATCGAACTTAATAGTAAACCTACCGTGCCTGTTGGTGAATTAGGTGTTGATGCCTTTTTGAACAGCAAAACCTTTGTTGATCACGGTACTCGTAAACGAGCTTTACTTGCTTTTGGTCGTCAAGATGTGCCGGCGGAAAGCTGTGTACCGGTTAATGATAACATTACGGTATTAGGTCAAACGAGTGATCATACTATCGTTGATATTGAAGATGTTTCTGAAACATTGCGAGTTGGCGATATGATCGTTTTTGAGCTTGATTATACAGCTCTGCTTATGGCTTGCCAAACCAACGGCGTAGAAAAACGATTTGTTTATTAATATATAACTGCTGCTGGGTAACCAGCAGCTATTATTGATTACTAGGCGGTTTATATGGCAACATCAGAATCTCAAGAAAGTCCTTATCCCAGTACCTTAAAGAAAAACTTAAAGAATCGTCATTTATTGATGATTTCATTAGGTGGTTCAATTGGTACCGGATTATTTATTGGTATTGCAGCGCCACTTAGCACGGTTGGGCCTTTAGGGACCATTATCGCGTATCTACTTGCCGGCAGTATTATGCTGTCAACCATGCTTTGCTTAGGTGAACTTTCTTGTGCATTCCCTCATGCAGGGTCTTTCCAGCATTATGCATTAATGTTTATTCCACATCCTATCTGGAGTTATACTATTGGCTGGTTATATTGGTTAAGCTGGGTACTATCTATGGCTGCTGACTTAACAGCGGCGTCTATGATTGCTCATCAAGTTTTTTCCTCTATTCCTATCTACATTCTTAGTCTAATTATTCTAACTGTTATCACTTGTGTTCATTTAACCTCTGTTCGAGCTTTTGGTGAAAGTGAATACTGGTTTTCAACGATTAAAGTATTAGCTATTATTGCGTTTATAGCAGTTGGTCTATATCTACTTTATCAACAATATAATCAAACACATGTATTACCAACCTTCAAGACAGAGCAGGGCTGGTTTCCTAATGGATTTTTATCAATCTTTGTCTGTATGACTATTGTGACTTATTCATTTCAGGGGGTGGAATTAATTGGTAGTGCCGCCGGTGAAGCGCAATCACCTCAAACGGTATTACCGAAAATTATCACCGGTGTGGCGTTTCGGATAATTTTGTTTTATGTGTTAGCGATTGCCGTGTTAGCACTGGTATATCCCTATGGTACAACACATGATGAAATTAGCCCATTTGTTTGGGTATTCAATAAAGCAGGGATAACCTTTGCATCTTATGCAATGCTGTTTGTTATCTTTTGCGCGGCGATTTCGGCTGCTAATTCGGCAATTTATGCTAGTTCTAGAATGTTATGGTCGATGGCCCAGGATAATTTAGCGCCAAAATCTTTTTCAGAAGTGAATAAACGTGGCGTGCCAACCAAAGGAATATTATTTATTGCTATTATTGCTTTAGTTTCGCTATTTTCCAAGTATATCGCAGCTGAAAAATTATACCTCTATTTAGTAGCAAGTACCGGGCAAGTTGGCTGTTTTGCTTGGATTATTATTGCTTGGTGTCAGTATCAATTTCGCAAAGGAGTAAATGAAGGTAAATACAGTAAAGATATGATTAAATTTAAATCCCCACTATTTCCTTGGTTAGCGATGATCTCCATTACCGTTAACATTATTATTATTGTTGGCGTCTGGTTTGGTGAGTCAGGGCATTTTATTTTATTATCAGAAGTGCTTTTAATTTTTGTTATCTTGAGTTCATACTACTTTTTCAAAAAACGAAAAGTTAAGTTAGATAACTAAATAGATTAATCATATTCATTATATATGTAATCACCTAATGATTAATTATCGGTGATTACATACAATCAAATATTAATATTTGCTGACTATACGCAAATTTTATTTCTAAACTATTATTAGCCAAATTATTTTAAGAATGCACAGACGCCTGTAAATACCACTTGCGCTGCAATAGCCGATATTAATAACCCCGTTAGTTTTGATAGAATAGCAATACCTGTATTTTTTAATACTTTAGCAATGCTTTTAGCGCATAATAGCATGGCATAAATACCACTAGAGGCAATTAATAGAGAAATTGCACCAATCAAATTTTGCATAATACCAACTGAACTTGTGCCCATTACAATAATTGTACCGATTGATGCTGGCCCCATACATAATGGTATTGCTAGTGGTACGACACTAATATCATCATCGTCACTATGAATTTTATTTTTTTCCGGTGAATCATTCATTAAAGCAACAGCGGTAATAAACAGTAATGCTCCCGAGCCAATTCTAAACGCATCGAGTGTAAAACCGAATACACTAAACATGGCATTACCAAAAAAGAATAGCACAATACCAATAATGAACACCGCACACGATGTTTTAAGTGCCGTTTTACGGCGTTGTGCTTCATCATACTGCTTAGTGCCACTTAAAAATGCACTTAGCACAGCTGGTGGCGTCATCAATGCAAATAACTTGGTTGTGGTGGCAAGAATCTCAACAAGATAGTTGTCCATAGTGTTACCTTTTTTTATCACTAGAAGTTGCTTGAAATGTGTCAACGATTGTTGGCGGGAATGAACTATAATACTCATAAAAACGGTCACCATAAAGGTGACCTTTTTAATTGGATATATTTTAATTAGTTTATTAAATATGAACCAATTGGAATTAGTTAAGGCGCTCTTTGATACGCGCTGCTTTACCACGAAGTTCGCGTAAGTAGTAAAGTTTAGCTTGACGTACTTGACCACGACGTTTCACAGTAATTGAATCAACAATTGGTGAGTGAGTTTGGAATACTCGTTCAACACCTTCGCCATTCGAAATTTTACGTACTGTAAATGCAGAATGTAAACCACGATTACGAATAGCTATAACTACACCTTCATATGCTTGAAGACGTTTTTTGTTACCTTCAACAACCCATACTTTAACTTCTACCGTATCACCCGGGCGAAAAGACGGGATGTCTTTTTTCATTTGTTCTTGTTCTAATTGCTGAATAATTGCATTTTTCATAATTTTGTCTCTTACTAGTTATACTGAAATATTATTGGCTCGGTTTATCACGATATTCCTGTTGGAATTCAGCGAGTAAACGTTGCTCTTCATCAGTCAGAGCTAGATTTTCAAGAAGATCTTCTCTTCTCAACCAAGTTCGTCCTAGTGATTGTTTTAATCGCCAACGACGAATCGCTTCATGGTGACCAGACATTAATACATCGGGCACCGCCATTCCATCTAACACCTCTGGACGAGTATAGTGAGGGCAATCAAGTAAACCGTTAGCAAAAGAGTCTTCTTCTGCTGATGATTCATGATTTAATACACCCGGAATAAATCTGGCTAATGCATCAATCATTGTCATCGCCGGTAATTCACCGCCACTTAACACGTAATCCCCAATTGACCATTCTTCATCAATTTCGGTTTGGATAACGCGTTCATCTATACCTTCGTATCGTCCACAAATCAAAATCAATTTTTGATATTGTGACAACTCGCAAACTCCCTGTTGGTTTAATTTGCGCCCTTGTGGGGAAAGATAGATTACTTTAGTATCTTCACCTGCTACAGCTTTGGCTGCATGAATCGCATCTCTAAGTGGTTGTACCATCATTAACATGCCGGGACCACCACCATAAGGTCTATCGTCGACAGTCTTATGCTTATCATGCGCAAAATCGCGCGGGTTCCAATAATCTACTGTTAACAGCCCATTTTTAACGGCTCGACCAGTTACGCCATAACAGGTAATAGCTTGGAACATTTCGGGAAAAAGGCTAATTACGCCAATCCACATATTCTTACCTTACCAATTAAAATGCAGGATCCCAATCGACCACAATCATTTTTGTTGTTAAATCAACTTGTTTAATAAATTGTTCTTCAACAAAAGGGATTAAACGTTCTGTTGCTCCAAATGCATCTTTTAGATTTGCTTTAACAACCAATACATCATTAGAACCGGTTTCCATTAAATCAGTTACCTGACCTAAGTCATAACCACTAACTGTTTTTACTCGACAGCCAATGAGATCTTTCCAATAAAAATCACCTTGATTTAGTTCAGGTAATTTTTCGGCATCAACAAATACTTCAGCATTGGTTAACGCATTAGCTTGGTCGCGATCATCAATGCCTTTGAGTTTGACAATCATGTCCTGATTATGCGGTTTAAAGCTCTCAACGATTACTTCTTGCCATTTACCAGCACGCTGGATATACCAAGGTTTGTAATCAAAAATACTATCTGGAAATTCTGTAAACGAAAAAATTCTGAGCCATCCACGAATGCCGTAGCTTGAACCAAGTTTACCAACAACAATTAGATTCTCAGTATTCATCATCACAGTTACTATTACTTAATTAAGCAGCTTTTTGTGCTTGTTTGATCAATGCATTAACACGATCAGAAACAGTTGCACCTAAACCAACCCAATGATTTACGCGATCAAGATCTAAACGTAATTCTTCTGCTTTACCTTGTGCAATTGGATTAAAAAAGCCAACGCGCTCAATAAAACGACCATCACGTGGGTTACGGCTATCAGTGACAACTACTTGATAAAAAGGGCGCTTTTTAGAGCCACCACGAGCTAAACGAATAGTTACCATAACATCCTCTTAAATTAAAAAATAATCTTTCTTTTGCCCAACATGGACAAAATCAAAGCCCCAGAATTATACTCTTTCTAGCAAAAAGTGCAATGATTGATTGAGTGTGTAGAAGCGCGGTAGTAGCGGTTATCCGCAAGTTTTACCATAAATGAACATAAATTGATCTGGTTAACCCAGCGTATTGCAGACAATTCGCTTAATTGATAATAGTTGGCTTGAGCTACTGAAATATTGCTGTCTAATAGATGATTTATTTTTAGGATTTTTTACGCCGAAAAGCACGAATTAAGACGTCGAAAAATCCTAATGATTTGACCATTTTTTGGCTATCAACATAGACTCGTATTGCTCTTAATACTTTCTTCGGCTCTTTGGAGGCAAAAGCAAATGTCCCATCTCTTTTGGTTTGTATGGAGTACCGAGATATCCACTTACCTTTAAAAAATACCGATGCGATAACATAATCGACTTCTTCCCAAGGAATTTGAATATATTTGCGCGGATCACGTTGATGATAGAATTCAAATGCTTTGTCTCCAATCATAATGTTGCCATATTCTGAAAATCCTGAAAAAGCAGTCGCTTTAACTGTTAAATCTATTTTGGTATTTAATGATTGCACCATTTAATTGCTTGTTTCCATTATGCTAATCTGAGTTAGTTATTTCACCCTTTTCCTGTTATTGATGGCGAAAAGGGTGAGTAATGTTTGAGAAGAGTGCAATTTTTACTTAAAAAGTGCCTTCCTCAACTTTTTTAATTAACATTCTTTATTCTATAAAAGACCAACAACGTGACCAATAATACCGACTAAGAATAGTCCAAGAATAATTAAAATAGGTGATATTTTTTTACGAAGTAACCACATACATAAGAAAGTTAATAGTAATGGCACCAGTCCAGGAATTAACTGATCTAAGTTATTTTGTAAGGTAGTTACTTTTTCTTGGCTAAGCGCAAGTCCACTTTGCATTTGGATCAATGCTTGGTGAATACCTTCAGCACCAGCGGGTAGTGAATTCCAATCAATAAATGCACCATTATCTAATTTTACTGTTGATACAACAGGTTGGAATTTTATCGATACCCACCTTTGTACTAAAGCTGCTAGTACAAACATCCCCAAGATAGAAGCACCTTTAGTGATTTTTTGCAGTAAACCACCACCTAAATTATCGGTAATTTTCGAACCGGTACGGTAACCAAATTCTTGGGTGAACCACATAAAGGACCAGCGAATAATATTCCAAAGTAAGAAGAATAAAATTGGTCCTAAAATATTACCACTTAAGGCAAGTGAAGCGCCTAACGCACCAAGCATAGGACGAACGGTAAACCAGAATACTGGATCACCAACTCCGGCTAAAGGTCCCATCATTCCCACTTTAACCCCTTGAATAGCGACATCATCAACTGGCGCACCATTAGCACGTTCTTCTTCAAGGGCTAAAGTCACACCAAGCACAGGTGATGCTAAATAAGGGTGAGTATTAAAAAATTCTAAATGACGTTTAAGCGCGGCTGAACGATCTTCTTTTGTGGTATATAATTTTTTGATAGCCGGAATCATTGAATAAACCCAACCACCATTTTGCATACGTTCGTAGTTCCAAGAACCTTGAAGGAAAGTTGAACGCCAAGCTACCGTTAAACGGTCTTTTTTGGTTAAATGAATTTTATTTGTTTTACTTAACTCAATTTTATCTGTCATATTCTGCTCCAAATTCCTAGTAATCATTCAAAATATCATCAAGTGGATCGCCTTTGTTACCACCATTTGACGAATTGCCGCGTTCAGAAAGATTGAGATAAATCAGTGCTAAAGCAATACCTAGTGCACCTAGTGCAATCAAGGTTAATTGTGATATCGCGGCAACGACAAAACCGATAATAAAAAATGGCCAAACTTCACGGTTTGCCATCATATTGATTACCATAGCATAACCAACAGCAACCACCATACCGCCACCAATAGCCATACCCGTTGTTAACCATTCAGGCATTGAGTTTAACGCTTCCTTAACTGCTTCGGCAGGAATAAACAATAGTGCTGCTGCTGGGATTGCGATACGTAAACCTTGTAAACAAACGCCGAATATTTGTAGCCATTCTATTTTGCGAATATTACCTTCTTCAGCTGCGGCATCCATTAAGTGTACTAATGGTACGGCAATCGTTCGCACAATCATAGTTAAAAATAGACCAGCAACCGCAAGTGGGATAGCAATAGCGATAGCTGTCGCTACACCCGCTTCACCTTGCCCACCAAGTACTAAAATAATTGACGAAGCAACGGCAGCAAGTGCAGCATCAGGAGCAACGGCGGCACCAATATTGGCCCAACCTAGTGCTATCATCTGTAATGAGCCACCTAACATAACACCCGCTTCTAGATTTCCTGTTACAAGACCAATTAATGAACAAGCAACTAATGGTTGATGGAACTGGAATTGATCCAAAATACCTTCCATCCCCGCTAGGAACGCAATAACTATCACTAAAATGATAGCAATAATCGATAAAGTCATAATAATAACCTCTTAATTAAACTAATTTTTCTGTCCGGCTAATTCTTGCTTCGCTTTCTTTAATAATTCATCCATATTATCGTTAGAATCATTAGGTACTTTGCGAACGTCAAATTTCACATTTTTTGCTTTTAATTTTTCGAATGTATCAACATCTTGAGCACTCATAGACAGCACTTTATTGACCATTACCTTGCCAACAGAGTGAGCCATGGAACCAACATTTAATGTTTGAATATCAACGCCACCTTCGACAGCACGAAGTACATCTTCAGGGTTTTCGAAAAGTAATAGAGCTTTAGTGTTACCAAAACGAGGATCATGCGCAACTTCGATAATTTTTTTAATTGGCACGACATTAGCTTTAACTCCAGGAGGTGCAGCTTCTTCAATCAGTTTTTTTCTTAACTCATCTTTGGCAACTGAGTCTGAAACCACGATGATACGATTAGGGTTAGTGGTTTTAGTCCAAGCTGTTGCCACTTGTCCATGTAACAAGCGAGAGTCAACGCGCGCTAATACAATTTTCAACTTACCATCACCTATTACGGTACCTTCTGGGATCGTACCTGACTGTTGCTTGTTTGGTGTTGGTTTAGCTGCCACTTCAACCGTAGCTTTAATACCATCTTGGGCTGATTCAATAATGGCGGCTGCTACTTCTTTGGCGGTATCCATCGATAAACGTGATGAATAAGCTTCAATCAACATGGGAAGGTTCAAACCGGCAACAATAGCCCAATTGGGGTTATCGCCACAAAGTGTATTAGCTTGATTAAATGGCGTACCGCCCCATAAATCCACTAAAAACAGTACTTCGTTTTGGTTATCGAAAGTAGCTATTGCTGCTAGCATCCGTTCTTTCAAACTTTCAGGACTATCACTTGGGTGCAAAGTAACGGCTTTAACGTTTTCTTGCTCGCCAAATATCATCGTCCCTGATTGTAAAATACCTTCAGCAAACTCACCATGAGTTGCTAGGATAATTCCAACCATAACGTACCTCCTAGGTTTCTATATTATTGCTAATATAAATGTTATAAAATAAATTATTAAAATTGTAATTATTTAAAATATATATAAAACAGTTAAACCAAATAAAACGAAAAAATTTGTAGCTTAAATATACTAAAATAGGAACATCTAGCAATATTTTAATTTAATACTTAATTGATTATTTAATCCATAGTGATTGGTTTTTATATTGGTTATCAAGCTGTTGACTAAACCATCGACCATTTAACACTTGTGATATGATTGTTTTTTTACTTTCGGGGCTAATTGACTGATCTTTTTCCATTTTATCAATTACTTCCTGATATGTATAACTTTGACCTCCCATTGATATAATTGCTTCGTTTTTATCAGCTGTTAAATACAATAATGCTTTATTAGCTTTTTTATTATCTTGTGACCAATTATCCCAGTATACTAGATTGTTCCCATTTGGATTACCTGAATAGATAAAATTATGTATATATTTTTTGTAGATTGTACTAAGTTGTTTTGCACCTTTAGTTTTGTAGGCATCACCAATAAACCAATTGTAATTTTTTGAATTAGAATCCATTAATGGTAAAAATACACCATGAAATGCCCCATAAAGCCCCATTGTTTTTCCAACCGTTTTTTCATCTTCTCCAAATTTGATTTCCATCCCATAAATATTTGCATGATAGTAAGGTTCCATTTTTTCCGCAGAATCGGCAACATTAAATAATTCATATAAATGGCTACCATATTTATTTGCAAATTTAAATTCAGTTAATTTTTTTCCTGTTGGTAATCCTTTCTCAAAAGAAGCACTAAAATAAGGAGAAGATTTGGCGAATAAAGAAAATTCTCCCGTACCTGTTAACATAATTAACGGTACAGAATTATATTTTGAGGTATTAAATCCTTCATTAGGGATAACATAGCCGTCATTATATAGATGAGGGAAAACGCTCATTCTTATCCCAGCATTACCCATCAGGGACACTAAACGTTCTGAAGATAAGCTATATAAATATTTCTTGACGTCGGACTGATTGGTTAATAGCCAATTATATGCTTCTTCTTCAGTCTGTTTTATTTTGTCTTGTACGGCTAAGGGAGCTATTGCTTTAGCAAATACTTTTACGCTGTCATTTTTATCGGCTATTGTCATACCACCACTAAAAGAAATGGCCTTTTGAAATTTATCTTTGAATATAGGTGAGATTAACATTGCCATAACGTCACGTCCTCCAGCTGAAAAGCCAGAGACTGTAATATTATTTGGGTTACCACCAAAATCAACAATATTGGCTTTTATCCAATCAAGTGATTTAGCTATATCCAATAATGCATAATTACCGGAGTCTTCTAGTTTATCCCCTGTTTGCAGTGCTGGTAATGGATTAAATCCTAAAGGGCCTAACCGGTAGTTGATAGAGATGAAAATGGCATCTACATCATTAACAAAAGTATTACCTGTTATTTCTTCTGCTTTCCCAACTTGATTGTTGCCTCCATGTATATAAACAATTACCGGTAAATTTGTTGTTTTATTATTGGGTCGATAAATATTAAGATTCAAGCAATCATCAGAACCAATTATTTTATTCTCACTTAATTGAAATGCTATATTGCTTGCTTTTGTTGTATTTAATATTCCATCCCATTTATCAGGATCGACTGGTTTTTTCCATCTTAGTTCACCAGTTGGTGTTTTTGCATAAGGAATTCCAGTCCAAACAATAACATTATTAATTTTATCGATTTTACCTTTAATTAGGCCATATTGCGTTTTGATTACCGTAGATTCGTCAATTTCTTTTATTTGAGTTGAGGTGTTGTCTGTTGAAAGAGTATTATTTTTATCATTTGCTAAACTAGGTGTAGATAACATTAAAGCACCTAACAATATAGCAATATTATTAATTTTAAAAATTGATTTTTGCATATGGTATCCTTTCACTTTGAATTGACTAATTACATAATTAGCTGTTATAACTTAATTATATATTTTTAATAATTAAAAATAGTTGTCAACAATCCTAACTCAAAAATTAGATACATGTTGTAAAATCAATAATTGAATTTGACTTTTTTGATTTATTTCTATCATTAAAGATTATTTATTACTTTTCTAATAAATCCATTATTATTTAATAACTTTTTTGTTGCTTCTTCGGCTGTTAATCCGGCAAGAATCATTAAAATAGCTGTTTTACAATGTTGATTACATTGGTTTAACGTTGTTATAGCGCTATCTCGGTTGCAATCGGTGGCTTGCATAACAATTGATATTTGCCGCTCAACCAGCTTAGCGTTAGTGGCTTCAACATCAACCATTAAATTACCATAAACTTTGCCGATTTTAATCATACTGGCTGTTGTTAACATATTGAGGATCATCTTTTGTGCAGTGCCTGCTTTCATTCTTGATGAACCGGTTATGACTTCGGCTCCGACAATAGGGGTAATGGCAATATTAGCCAAACTAATCATTGGTGCATTAGGATTGCAACATAAACTTACCACTGTAGCGCCAAGTGATTTTGCATATTGCATGCCACCAATAACATAAGGTGTGCGCCCACTAGCCGCGATACCAACTAAGATATCTTTACCACTAAAATTAATATGTTTTAGATCATTAATCGCCAATTCAGGTGAATCTTCTGCGTTTTCTACCGCTTTAAATATGGCAGGGTGCCCGCCAGCAATTAATCCAACCACTTGCTCAGGTGATGTTCCGTAAGTAGGAGGGCACTCGCTGGCATCTAAAATTCCTAACCTCCCCGAGGTGCCGGCACCAAGGTAGATTAAACGGCCATGATTTAGGAAAGCATGGCTGATTGCATCAACTGCAATAGCTATATTGGGTAGCTGTTTTTCGACTGCGATTGCTACTCGTTTATCTTCATTATTAATAATTTGCAGAATTTCAAGTGTCGATGCGCAGTCAATATTTTCACTAACACTATTACGATTTTCGGTGACCATAGCCGATAGATTAATGTTTGGCATGTGATTTTAATCCTAACCATACAAAAGCAATAAGAATGGCAAATAGC
Organism: Gilliamella sp. LMG 34361; assembly: GCF_984569075.1. Lineage (NCBI taxonomy): Bacteria > Pseudomonadati > Pseudomonadota > Gammaproteobacteria > Orbales > Orbaceae > Gilliamella > Gilliamella sp. LMG 34361. The sequence continues at coordinate 858,360 of NZ_OZ474903.1, forward strand.
ATACCAAAACCGACGCCGATTGTAATGACTGATAATTCACAAGCGACTGCTAAAGTATAAGCACTAAGCATAATCATCATTGCACTATACTCACTTAAGTTCTGTATCGAAATAACACTACCTGCACCGATAAGCTCTTTACCTATTTTTTGAATTGACGCATTTAATGGAACTAAAAAATAACCGCCTAATGCACCAATAATCACTAATAGTATATAAGAACTAATCATATTACTTTGCAGCGTAAATGCGATAACAGCAAATCCCATTAATATTCCTGCTGGGATACAGCGAAGTGTATTGGATATTGAAACCGTAGCACTAGCGAGCCCTGCGCCAACAACAATACCTATTGCGACAACTGCGTTTAGATTAGTTGGTGTTGAATTGTCAGTAATTTCTAATACAATTGGCACCCAACTAATTAATAGAAAACGCAAGGTAATACCTGCGCCCCAAAATAGGCTGGTACCAAGCAAAGTATAAAGTGTTTGTTTAGTGTTAAAGATGATTTTAAATGTCTTAGCAAAATCTTTTATCATACTCATAAACTTCCACTCAATATCTTGTCGAGCAGTAGGTAGTTTAGGAATAAAAAGATTCGCGATAACAGCTAATCCATATGTTATTACACAAGTAAGTAATGCGTATGTGATGTTTAAGTCAGCAATATGACCGCCAGCAAGTGAGCCAAGTAAAATAGCTGCAATGGTTGATGCTTCAATTAAACCGTTAGCTTTCACTAAATTATCACTAGACGTGAGGTCACCTAAAATACCATATTTTGCTGGTGAATAACCCGCTGCCCCCACACCAACTAGAAAATAGCCTAAAAATGGATTGATATTTAGGAAAATGGCGGTGGCACCTAATAATTTTACACCATTTGTAATCATCATTACTTTGCCTTTAGACATACTGTCAGCGAACTGACCAACAAAAGGTGAAAGAAGGATGAAAGGGATAACAAAACCGATTTGCAATGCTGATTGGCTCCATTCTGGATAATTGAGCTGTTTAATAAAAGCAAGTATCGCAAAAAAAATAGCATTGTCAGCAAAGGCAGAAAAAAACTGGGCTAGCATGGTTGCAGCCATGCCAATCGTTATTAGCGGTTGTTTACTCATATCGTATCCTTGCTGTTATTGATTCTCATCGGCCATTTTGCGTAAGGTAATAAAATCGATTTTACCTGTACCAAGTAATGGTAACTCTTTAACCAAACGAATATCCCTAGGGATGGCTAAGGCAGGAATACCTAAATCTTGCGCTGCTTGATTAAGCTGTTCACGAGTTAATTTAGTTGAAGTTGTAAATAGCACAATCGCTTCACCTTTGGCGGCATCAGCTTTTACTGTCGCGCCATGCATGGCATCAGCATCGACCTTTTTGGCTAAGGCTTCAACACTTTCAAGAGAGACCATTTCACCAGCAATTTTGGCGAAGCGTTTTAATCGTCCTTTAATTGTTAAAAATTCGTCTTTATCAATTGCAACAATATCGCCAGTATCATACCAATCTTTATCTGCATTACCGTTTTCATCAATGGCAACTGGTGCTTCAAGTACGCCAGGTTTTTCAACGCGTAAGTAACCTTTCATCACGTTAGGTCCTTTAAGCTGTAATTCACCACCATTGGTAATGCCTGAAACGGGTATTAATCTCGATTCCATTCCCGGTAATAAACGACCAACGGTTCCTGCTTTAAATGCCATCGGCACATTAAGGGCAACAACTGGTGCGCACTCGGTTACGCCATAACCTTCTAAAATTCGGATACCGTATTTATCTTTCCACTGCTCACGCACCGCATCGGACAGTTTTTCAGCACCGGCAACTACATAGCGTAAGCGCATAAAATCATAAGGGTGGGCATATCGGGCATAGTTAGCTAAAAAAGTTGGTGTACCAAACAATACGGTACAGTTTTGGTCATAAATGATTTCTGGCACCATACGATAATGTAATGGGTTTGGATATAAGAAGGTTCGACTGCCGGAAAATAACGGTAAAAATAAACCAGCCGTAATACCAAAGGCATGAAAAAGTGGTAATGCGGACATAAAACGGTCAGCAGGTGTTGGGTCGATAACGGTACGAATTTGTTCAACATTTGCCAATAAACTACCATGGCTATGCACAACGCCTTTAGGATTGCCTTCCGATCCTGAAGTGAATAACACTAAAGCCTCATCATCACTTGATTGTTGACGTTTCACTAACCGCGGAATGTATTGATGCACTGCAACGTATAGTTTATCAAAAAAGTTCAAACTGCTACGCAAGTCTTCGAGGAAATACCAATTGACATCCTTAATTTCTTCCAATAGATAATCAAGTTTACCTTTTTTAATAAATTTACGTGAAGTTATGATCGTTTTAATTTCTGCTGCTGTAACTGCACAAGTTACCCCTTTCGTTCCCGCAGTATAGTTAAGCATAGCGGGAATACGATTTTTAACCGATAGACCAAAAATAGTCGCAACAGTAATCGTTGCATTTGGTAGCAATAAGCCAACCCGCTCTTTCGGTTTGGTAATTTTAGCAATAATGCAACTTACACCGATGATCTGCTTAAGTAAGTTTCGATAGGATGCTTCATGAGTGGTAGGGTCTTGAACCATTCGTGATTTTACGCCATAACGCACTTGAGCCTCAAGTAGAGCCTCAAAAAGAGTTAATTTAGGGCGACTTGCCATTCTGGCATTCATCATAATTTGATGTAATTTTTCACCAGCAATATATCTTCGATCACTTGCTTTTGCTGCGTCAGGCATTGGGATTGATTTTGGTTCCAATACATGAATAGTAATTTTTGGAAATAGACGACGTTTAAATAGTCCTTTTAAGCGACTGGTTAAGGTAAATTCGGCACCTTCTATCCAAACAGGTACAATGGTCGCCTGAGAACGCGCGGCAACAAATGCCGCACCGTCATAAATCTTCATTAATGATCCGGTTATGGTAATTCGACCTTCCGGGAAAATAACAATTGGTCGTCCTTTTTCAATTTCACGAACTAACTTTTTAATCGCCATTGGACTTAATGGATCCATTGGCACAAAATCAACATAGCGTTTGGCTAAACGAACTAGCCAGTGATTAATATATCCTGCATAGATAGCAAATACTGGTTTTACTGGTAAAAATACGCCGATTAAAACGCCATCTAGAAAGGAAACATGATTAGGGGTGATAAGAAGTCTGTCTTGTTTTAGGTTATCAAGATTACCTTGAACCTTGACATGGAATAAAATCTTTAAAAAAAATTTCAATATTTTAAATAACATCTGATTTCTCAATTTCCGTGCAAAATTGCACTCTGTCATAATAGTGAAAATAATTGCAATATACAAGAAGCTAAATTTCAATTGAATTTAATTTAAATTAAACAATTTGTTATGCGAATTCTTCTAGTTTGAAATATTAATTAATAGACAATAAATAGTAAAAAAGTAAAATAAAAGTTAAATAACAGTAAGGAATAAAAATGTTAATTTTAACAGCTCAAGATATCCAACAATTTTATACCATGAAAGATGCCATCGCCGCTGATAAACAAGCATTAAAAATTTATACTCAGGGTAATAGTGAAGTGCCTTTACGTATCAACTTTGATATGCAAAAAGGACAATGCCTAGTTATGCCTGCCCATATTAAAGAAAACGATGTTGTTGGTTTAAAGATTGTCTCGGTTTTTCCTGATAATCCTAAATTGGGCAAACCATCAGTTCCGGCACAAGTGTTTATGATCGATCCTCAAACGGGCGAAGTTTGTGCGATATTAGATGGCACATTTGTTACTCAATTGCGAACCGGTGCGGTACAAGGTGCTGCTACGGATTTATTAGCTAAAAAAGATGCTAAAAGAGCAGTATTAATTGGTACTGGAGGGCAAGCTGCTGCACAATTAGAAGCTATGTTAACGGTACGGCAGTTAACCGATGTAGCTATTTATGGGCTTGATGCCAAAAAAGGCAAGCAATTTACTGAAGAGATGAAAAAACGATTTAGTCATTTTTCGGCTAACCTCTATTTTTCACAAGATTTAGATGAAGATATTCGCCATGCTGATATTATTACCTCAGTGACTACATCAAAAGAAGTGACTTTCAATGGTGAGCTAGTTAAACCCGGAACTCATATCAATGGTGTAGGGGCTTACACACCCGAGATGCACGAAATCCCAAGTAATATAGTGGCAAAAGCAGATATTCGTGTACTTGATACTAAAGATGGTGTATTTGCTGAAGCTGGTGATATTATCGACCTAATTAATCAAAATTTAGTCACAAAACAAGATTTTTATGAATTGGGTGATTTAGTTATCGATCCGCAAAAATGTCGTCATAACGATCAGCAAATCACGTTATTTAAAACAGTGGGAACGGCAGTTTTAGATGTCTATGTCGGTTATGATATTTATCAGAAAGCTAAACAAAAGGGTATTGGAACTACTATCTAATAATTGTTTTTAACTCCAAATTACCCCTTAACCAAAAATTTGAGGAAAGGGGTTTTTTAATGTCTAAAATTGGCATTAATAGTGCTTCTTATGAATATTAATAATAAGTTAGTTCTATAAAATAAAAAATTATAGGAAAGGTTTTTTTAGCGCTTAAAATTGTCGTTAATGGTATTACTTATTAACATCAACAATAGATTAGCCATAAACAATAAAATAATGCGAGGTAAGGGCGGTTCTAAGATCGAAACTTAGCTTTTCAGCTCTTCTTTTTGTGAGCGACCCAGTAATGACATGGCTGCCTGTTTTGGATCTTTATGTTCGTAAAGTACTTTATAGATTTGTTCAGTAATAGGCATATCGACATGATATTTTTGTGCTAATGACCAAACTTCTTTGGTATTTCTACAGCCTTCAACCACTTGAGCAATGATCTCTTGTGCTTCTTGAATTGATTTTTTTTGACCAAGTAAAATACCAAAACGACGATTGCGAGATTGATTATCGGTACATGTCAGCACCAAATCACCTAATCCTGCCATCCCCATAAAAGTGGCGGGATCGGCACCAAGTGCTTCGCCTAATCGCATCATTTCAGCTAATCCACGAGTGATTAATGCTGTTCTGGCATTAGCACCAAAACCAAGTCCATCCGATAAACCAGCACCAATGGCAATCACATTTTTGACCGCTCCGCCAAGTTGAACACCGATAAAATCTTTACTGCTGTAGACTCGAAATGATTTACTACAGTGGAATAAATTTTGTAGTTCTGTTAAAAATTGTTCATCAGTTGAGGCAACAGTAACTGCAGTGGGTAAACCAGATGCCACTTCTTTAGCGAATGTAGGACCAGAAATAACCGCTAATGGAATTTTGTCACCCAAAACTTCGCGTGCAACATCTTGTAATAATCGTCCAGTATCAACTTCAAGCCCTTTTGTTGCCCAAACAATTTTACTATCCTTTCTTAACAATGGTTTTATTTGTTTGAGAATGCTGCCAAAAACGTGGCTAGGTACAACGATTAATAAAATAGGTGCAGCAGCAACAGCAGTGGCTAAATCAGCTTCAATTTGCAGTTGCTCTGGGAAAAGGATTTCAGACAAAAACTGTCTATTTTGTCTATCATGCTGCAAAATAGCCATCTTATCTGGGTTATGTCCCCACAATAAAGTTTCATGGCCATTACGTGCTAGTAATATAGCTAGTGAGGTTCCATAAGAACCGGCACCAATTACAGTCACTGCAGCATCTTTACTCATATATAATCCAATAGACTCGATTAACCAAACAATTACAATTATTGTAAGGTTTCAGTTGCACTATTTTGCGCTTGTTGTTGTTGTAAATAGTTAATGAACAATGCTTCAAAATTTACTGGCTCTAAATTAACTTGTGGGAATGTCCCTTTATTCACTAGGCTTGAAATAACTTCACGCGCATAAGGGAATAAAATGTTTGGACAATAAGCACCAACACAATGTTGAATTTGTGCATCATCAAAACCAATAAGAGAGAAAATTCCTGATTGGGTAACTTCACAAATATACACAACTTCTTCTTGCTGTTTTACCGTTACGGTTACACGTAAAGAAACTTCATGCACTTCATCACTTAATGCTTGTGATGCTGAATTTAGCTCTAAATTCATTTCTGGTTGCCACTGCTTAGTAAAAATTTCAGGGACATTATTGGTTTCAAAAGAAACATCTTTAGTGTAAATACGTTGAATTGCAAATTGTGTTTCAGGTGTATTGTTTTGTTCTGTCATGATAAAACCTTATTTTAAAATTATATTATTTTCTAACTAATGGTAAGTTTTCGCCGTTCCAACCAGCAATACCATCTTTTAATGTAAATACATGTAAAAAACCTTGTTTGACTAATACTTCACCAATACCTGCTGATGTTAAGCCATTTTCATCAATCACAATAATGATACTTTCTTTAAATTTTTCTATATTTTTAGCACTAGCATTCTTTATATCAACGGGTAGGATGTTGTGTGATTCAGTAATATGCCCTTTTTTGAAGCTATCTGCTGAACGAATATCAATAATAACCGCATTTTGTTTATTGATCATATTAATTGCTTGCGCGTTATTAATTATTTTCACTTTTGACAATTTACTTTTTACGGTTAATACAATGATTGCAACAAATAACACAACCCAACCCAATGAAAGTAAAAGATGATTTTTGACAAAAGGTATAATTTCGAGCGTAACAAAGTCCATACTTTTATGATTACCTAGTTTTATTAAAAATAAGCTAAGATTATAACGATATTGTCTACTGAAATACAGATCTAAAGGGAGAAATCTTATTTTAAGCTAAATAAGAACTAAAGAATCCTAAGAAGAGAATTAATGTTATTTAAGCGATTTATCTTACTGCCATTACTTTTAATTACTGTAATCCCGTCTGTTTTAGCCGATCTAAATAATTTATCGACAAGTAAAACCGCAAACCTAGCTCAAAACATGCAAATAACTTTTGAGCCATTACTGTTTAACCCAAATTTAACCTGTCGAGATTTTTTTCTGAAAATTGATGCCAATGCCCCCGATTATTTTCAATATCATGATAGGCAACAATAAAATCCAGTAATGATCGTTAATTGAAAAGATAACTTAAATAACTTTATGTGACATTTTGGTGCATTATTTTGGTGCCTTATGCATTATTTTGGTGCATAAATGTTATTTTTTGCTATTATCTAACCAATAACAACCATGCAAAAATAGTGGTTAAAAATTGGCATCATATTTGCATATAATTTAATAAATAGGCGAATGTGCCTTTGAACTGAACACTTATTTTATATGTCCTCAATGGAGAAGCTACATGTCTACACAAAAAGTTTTAACACTAATAAAAGAAAACGATGTTAAGTTTGTTGATTTACGTTTTACTGATACTAAAGGTAAAGAACAACACGTTACAATTCCTGTAAGTCAAATCGACGCTGATTTTTTTGAAGATGGTAAAATGTTTGATGGCTCTTCCATTGCTGGTTGGAAAGGCATTAACGAATCAGATATGGTTTTAATGCCAGATGCATCAAGCGCAGTGATTGATCCATTTTTTGAAGACGTAACATTAAATATTCGTTGTGACGTTTTAGAACCAGCGACATTACAGGGTTATGATCGTGACCCTCGCTCAATTGCTAAACGTGCTGAAGAGTTTTTAAAATCATCAGGTATTGCTGATACCGTTATTTTTGGACCAGAACCTGAGTTTTTCTTATTTGATGATGTTCGTTTTGGTACGCCAATGTCTGGTAGCTTTGTCCATATTGATGATATCGAAGCAGCTTGGAACTCTGGTACTAAATACGAAGAAGGTAATAAGGGGCATCGTCCTGGCGTTAAAGGTGGTTATTTCCCACTTCCTCCGGTTGACTCGTCACAAGATATTCGTTCTGAGATGTGTTTAATCATGGAACAACTTGGTTTAGTGGTTGAAGCTCATCACCATGAAGTTGCAACTGCAGGCCAAAATGAGATTGCTTGTCGTTTCAATACATTAACTAAAAAAGCTGACGAAGTTCAAATCTATAAATATGTTGTCCAAAATGTTGCTCATGCTTATGGTAAAACTGCGACATTTATGCCTAAACCAATGTTTGGTGATAACGGTTCTGGTATGCACTGTCACCAATCGCTTGCTAAAGATGGTGTAAACCTGTTTGCTGGTGATAAATATGCTGGCCTTTCTGAAATGGCATTATTCTATATTGGTGGTATTATTAAACACGCTAAAGCAATTAACGCTTTTGCTAACCCAGCAACTAACTCTTATAAACGTTTAGTACCGGGTTATGAAGCCCCCGTTATGCTTGCCTATTCTGCGCGTAACCGTTCTGCATCAATTCGTATTCCAGTGGTTACTAGCCCTAAAGCGCGTCGTATTGAAGTTCGCTTCCCAGATCCAGCAGGTAACCCATACTTATCATTTGCTGCGCAATTAATGGCTGGTTTAGATGGTATTATCAATAAGATTCATCCGGGTGATGCGATGGATAAAAACTTATATGACTTACCACCAGAAGAGTCTAAATTAATTCCACAAGTTGCTGGTTCACTTGAAGAAGCGCTAAATGCTTTAGATGCGGATCGTGAATTCTTAACTCGTGGTAATGTATTTACTAATGACACCATTGATGCTTATATTGACTTAAAACGTCAAGATGTTGATCGTGTTCGTATGACTCCACATCCGGTTGAATTTGAGTTGTACTATAGCCTATAAACCATTGTTTTACTATTTAGAGCGTCTACCACTGCTATTTGGCGGTGGTATCTAATGAGAACGGAGAGCCAACGATGACATTTGATAATGAATCTGATGCAAATCTTGTTCTCGACTCAATGATTACCAATATTTTATTACTTGATAAAAAACTCAATATTCTTTATGCCAATACGGCGGCACAACAGTTACTTGCCCAAAGTTCAAAAAAAATATTAGATAGTTATCTTCCTGATTTATTGGGGTATTTTTCATTAGACCTTGAGTTGATGCAAAATGCCTTAGATCAAAACCAAGGTTTTACTGATAGTGAAGTAAATTTGGTGATAAACAATGAATTGCATATTTTATCACTGACGGCACAATTATTGGCTAATGGTCGCATTTTGATCGAAATGGCACCATTGAATAGTCATAAAAAGCTAAGCCAAGAGCAATTACAGCAAGCGCAACAAAATGCGGCACGTGAACTCGTTCGTGGACTTGCACATGAAATTAAAAATCCATTAGGTGGGCTTAGAGGTGCAGCACAATTGTTATCGCGTGAACTGCCTAAAAATGAGTTGCAAGATTATACACAAATTATTATTGAACAAGCAGATAGATTAAGAAATCTTGTTGATAGGTTATTAGGCCCACAACAACGGTTGCAGCAAAAACAACAGAATATTCACCAAGCTATTGAACGAATCTATGCACTTTTATGTTTAGAAAAACCGTTAAATGTTGAGATTATCCGCGACTATGATCCTAGTTTGCCGGAATTGGCACATGACTCTGAGCAAATCGAGCAAGTCGTTTTAAATATTGTCCGTAATGCAATACAAGCCATTGGTTCAAAAGCAGGTGCTGTCACAATTAGGACCCGAACAGCATTTCAGGTCACCTTGCATGGTCAACGTTACCGACTTTGTGCGCGTATCGATATTGAAGATAATGGCCCTGGAGTACCAGTGCATATTCAAGATACATTATTTTACCCAATGGTTAGTGGTTATGAAGGCGGTACCGGCATTGGTTTGTCGATTGCCCATAATATTATTGACCAGCATAATGGTAAGATTGAATTTAATAGTTGGCCTGGTCATACTGAGTTTTCTATCTATTTACCAATCAAACAATGAGGTTAATGACAATGAATGTTTGGATTGTTGATGATGATAGTTCGATTAGATGGGTTTTAGAAAAAGCGCTTACTAACGCTCATTTTAACTGCATCAGTTTTTCAAGCGGTCAAGAAGTAATTGATGCTTTAGTTAATCATCCACAGAAGCCAGCAGTATTATTATCCGATATTAAAATGCCGGGTATTGATGGGTTATCTTTGCTTAATTATATCAAAGAGCAAATGCCTAATTTACCGGTGATTATTATGACTGCTCATTCAGATCTTGATGCTGCAGTGAATGCTTATCAAAAGGGAGCTTATGATTATATTCCTAAACCTTTTGATGTCGATGAAGTAATCCAATTGGTTGAGCGGGCTATTTTACAAACGCAGAGCAATAAATCGAGTAATTCTTCCAATAGTAAAGCCTCTACCGGTATTATTGGTGAAGCTCCCTCAATGCAAGAAGTGTTTCGTATTATTGGTCGGCTTTCCAAATCATCCATTAGTGTGTTAATTAATGGTGAATCAGGAACGGGTAAGGAGTTAGTGGCAAAAGCACTGCATACTCATAGTCCTCGTTCGCAGTCACCTTTTATTGCATTAAATATGGCTGCTATTCCTAAGGATTTAATTGAATCGGAACTATTTGGTCATGAGAAAGGAGCATTTACTGGTGCAGCCCAAATAAGGCATGGCCGATTTGAACAAGCTAATGGTGGGACGCTATTTTTAGATGAAATTGGTGATATGCCATTAGATGTGCAAACGCGATTATTAAGAGTGCTTGCTGATGGACAATTTTATCGAATCGGTGGTTATTCACCAGTAAAAGTTGATGTACGTATTATTGCCGCTACGCATCAAGATTTACAAGCTAGAGTAAGGGAAGGTAAATTTAGAGAAGATTTGTTCCATCGGCTAAATGTGATTCGTATTTTATTGCCACCATTACGTGATAGAGCGCAAGATATACCTAAATTAGCTGAACATTTTTTACGTACCACCGCCAAAGAATTAGGTGTTGAAAGTAAAGTGCTAAGCCCTGATGCTCTTAATCTTTTATGTCTGTTCAATTGGCCGGGTAATGTAAGGCAATTAGAAAATGTTTGTCGTTGGGTAACAGTAATGTCATCCAATAATGAAGTTTATGTGCAAGATTTACCTCCAGAACTATTACAATTATCGGCTTCTGATGGCTCAGCTAATTATGAGGTTCTTACCAATGTAACCAATCAGATATTACCAGAAACCGATTGGAAAAAACTGTTAGAACAGTGGGCTAAACAAGCATTATTAGCTGGTCAAACCGGAATTTTGACGCAAACAGTGAGTGATGTTGAAAAAATTTTATTAAAGTGTGCACTTAATTTTACTCGTGGACATAAGCAAGATGCAGCGAATCTGCTTGGCTGGGGGAGAAATACTTTAACAAGAAAACTCAAAGAATTATCAGATGATAATTGATTATGATAGCATGCCGATTTTTTCGGCAATAAGTCATAATATTATCATCTAATCGTTTTACCCATTTATTTATTATTATTTTACTGTTTGCTTAAAGTTCATTGAACACTTATTTATTTTTAGTTACAATCGAATGCAAATGATAATTATTCTATTTATCATCCATTCGCTTTTGGACTAAGCTAATAACTAGGAGTTACAATGTATTCATCTATCAAAGTTAAATTTTTAGTATTACTAGCCGCTTTATTTGTGTTAGCTGGCTGTGACGATAAAAAACAAGAAGCACCAGTAGCTAATAAAACTATAGCTGTTGAACATGCTCAAGGTAAAACAGATGTTCCTGAAAACCCGAAAAAAGTGGTAGTTTATAACACAGCGACACTGGATATTATTGATGCATTAAAAATTCCTGTAACCGGTGTCCCACAATCGGATGTACATTTCCCAGAATTCTTATCTAAGTATGCTGATAAAGCTTATACCAATGTTGGTACTTTATTTGAACCAAATTATGAAGTGTTAAGTTCATTACAACCTGATGTGATTATCGCAGGTGGCCGTGCCAATGATGTTTATAAAAAATTAAGTGATATTGCACCAACTATTTCACTTGATATTGATCCTAATAATTTCGTTGCTAGCTTAACCGAGCGTACTGAACAGTTAGGCGATATTTTTGGTAAACAAGCAGAAGCTAAAAAATTAATTGCTGATTTTAACCAAAAAATTGAAACACTAAAACCTAAAACAGATACAGCAGGAACTGCCTTAGTAATTATGGTTAATGGTGGTAAAATGTCAGCTTATGGCCCTAAATCACGTTTTGGCTTTATCTTTGATGTATTAGGTTTCAAACCTGCAACAACCTTCCAAGAAGCCGGTCGTCATGGTAATGCAGTAACTTCTGAATTTGTGTTAAGTGTTAATCCACAATGGTTATTTGTGTTAGATAGAGACAATGCAATTGGTAATAAAGAAGCGCAATCAGCACAACAAGTTCTAAATAACGAATTAATCCAAAAAACTGATGCATGGCAACAAAATCATATTGTTTATTTAGATTCAACTTCAATGTATATCTCTGGCGGTATTCAAACTTATAGTCAATTAATCGACCAAATAAGTGATGTTTTACAAAAAACATCAGCCAACTAATCATAAGTTATGACAAAAATGGTTTATTTTATTGCAGGCATTGCTCTTTTAATAGCAATGGCTGCATTAAGTCTGTTTATTGGTGCTGGGCATGTGACGTTGGCTGATCTTTGGTCTGACAGTAATATGCGACAAATCTTTTTTGTTAGTCGTGTTCCTAGAACGGTAGCATTACTATTAGCCGGTAGCGCTATGAGTGTTGCTGGCTTAATTATGCAATTACTTACGCAAAATCGGTTTGTTGAACCTTCATTAGTGGGAACAACCCAGTCTGCAAGTCTTGGGCTATTAGTCATGATGGTATTTGCTCCTGGCGCAACTGTAATGATGAAAATGGTGGTGGCCAGTTTATTTGCAATGGCTGGCACGATGTTGTTTATGTTTATCTCACGTAAAATCATCTTTAAATCTGCCTTAATGGTACCACTTATTGGGATTATGCTTGGCGCAGTAATCAATGCAATTTGTACTTTTTTTGCCATGTATTTTGATTTATTACAATCACTAGGTGGTTGGGAATCAGGTGATTTTTCTGGCATTTTGCAAGGTCGCTATGAACTATTGTGGTTAGTTGGTGGTATTACCTTACTTGCCTGTTGGAGCGCCGATCGTTTTACTGTCGCTGGATTAGGGCGGGATTTTTCCGTCAATGTCGGACTTAATTATAATAGAGTAATGTTAACTGGTCTAATTGTCATTGCACTTATTGGTGGAATTGTAGTTGTGGTGGTGGGGGTACTACCATTTTTGGGCTTAATCGTTCCTAATATTGTGAGTTTATTGTTTGGCGATAATGTTCGTAAAACTATTCCGTGGATTTGTCTGCTAGGTAGTGGTCTGGTTTTACTCTGTGATATTATTGGACGAGTTATTCGCTATCCCTTCGAAATTCCAGTTAGTGTAATCCTTGGTGTAGTTGGTGCTGTTATATTTTTAGTATTGTTGAGTAAAAAACGTCATGCTGGTTAATCAAAAACGCTTTATTTCAAGTCGAAATACGGTACTGATATTACTGGGTATTGCGCTATTTTGTGTCATTTTTTTCATGACATTCAATTTAAAAGGCAATATTAGTTATATATTGACTCATCGTACTTGGATTGTTTTAACGATGATTTTAGTGGCTTTTTCTGCTGCAACGTCGACTTTGCTTTTTCAAACTGTTACTAATAATCGAATTTTAACACCTTCAATAATGGGATTTGAATCTTTGTTTGTATTGATTCAAACAGTTGTAATATTTTTTATTGATGCGCAAGGTATTCCTTATATTGGTATTGTGGGTAAATTTATTTTCGAATCATTATTATTAATTTTATTTTCTCTATTTCTGTATCGAGGATTATTTACCAAACTTAAACAAAATCTTCATTTGGTTTTATTAATTGGCATTATTTTAGGAACACTATTTCGTAGTTTCTCTAATTTATTACAACGATTAATGACGCCAACGGAATTCGCTGTTTTGCAAAGCCGTATTTTTGCCACATTTACCCGAGCAGAACCTGTCTTAATCGTGTTTTCATTAATCATTGCCTCAATTATTGGTCTGTTTTTATGGCGAATGCGCTTTCGCTTTGATGTATTAGCATTAGGACGTGATAATGCCATTAATCTTGGGGTCGATTATCAGAAAAGTGTCACTATCATTCTATTACTCGTTTCGGTATTAATTTCAATATCAACCGCGTTAGTTGGGCCTTTTACATTCCTAGGTCTACTTATTGCTAATTTAGCTTATAGTATTAGTGGCTCTAGCCAGCATCGTTTTTTATTACCGACAGCATTTTTATTAGGCGTGATATTTCTTGTTGGTGGACAGATGTTTTTAGAGCGGGTCCTAAATATGGTGGGCGCATTATCGATAGTCATTGAGTTTATTGGTGGTTCATTGTTTATCTTCTTATTATTGAAAAAGGTTCCGATGTGATAGAAATTGATAATATTAGTAAAAAGTATCAAACCATACCTGTATTAAAAAATGTGAAAGCAACCATACCTCAAGGTGGTATTACGGCAATCATTGGTCCAAATGGTGCAGGCAAATCAACCTTATTATCAATTATTAGCCGTCTATTACTTGCCGATGAGGGACAAGTAAAAATTCAGAATATGGATGTGGTTAATACCCCGAGTGATAAACTTGCGACCTATTTATCTGTGTTAAGACAAGAGAACCGTTTTACCAGTCGATTGACCGTGTTTGAGTTGGTTGGATTTGGCCGTTATCCTTATTCAAAAGGCCGATTAAATAAAGATGATTTAGTCTATATTAATCGTGCGCTAGAATTTTTAAATCTAACTGAATATAAAGATAGATTTTTAGATGAACTTTCAGGTGGACAACGGCAGCGTGCTTATGTGGCAATGGTACTTTGTCAGGATACTGAATATGTATTACTGGATGAACCGTTAAATAACCTTGATATGAAGCATGCAGTGACCATGATGAAACAATTACGGCGAGCGGCTGATGAGCTTGGTAAAACAATTGTTATTGTTATCCATGATATTAATTTTGCTTCTGTTTATTCTGACTATATTTTAGCAATGAAAGATGGCGAGTTGGTTTATCAAGGTAACCCTAAACAAATTATGGATTCAGAAATTTTAGAAAATATCTTTGAAACCCGCGTACAAATAGAAAAAATTCATAATCAAAATATTGCTATCTATTATTAACAACTAATCACATTGAACTGAAAGGATTTAGATATTAACTAAATCCTTTTTTATTTATAATTTGTTTAATTATATAGAGATAATATATCGTTAAGTTAAAATGATAACTTTTGTTTACATTTAATTTAAGTTCAGGTTAAATAGCTGAAAATTTTTTTATTGAGATATATTCATGAAATTAGAACAAATTGCACTGTTAGCCGGCGTGTCGAGAACGACAGCCAGTTACGTGATAAATGGTAAAGCTAAACATTATCGGGTTAGCGATAAAACCATTGAAAAAGTGATGGAAGTGGTGAAACAATACAATTATCAACCAAATGCAGTGGCTGCTGGGCTCAGAGCAGGTAAAACGCGTACTATTGGTCTCATTATTCCAGACTTTGAAAATATGAGTTATACTCGAATTGCTAGCTATTTAGAGCAATTGTTAAGAAAAGAGGGGTATCAACTACTACTTTCTTGTTCTGAAGATAATCCTGAAATCGAAAAAGAATGTGTTAGACATTTAAAACAACGTCGAGTTGATGCTTTAGTCATTTCTTCTTCGTTTGTTGCTGATGACGATTATGCGTTTTATGATAGCTGGCAAAACAGTGATACTCCTTTATTTGCCCTTGATAGAATCCTCTCAACTTCTGAATTTAGAAATGTTATTGGGTCTGATAAAGAAGATGCTAAAATGCTTGCTAATACATTTAACCAATTTGTTAATGGAACAGTCGCATACATAGGTGCCTTACCTGATTTATCTGTTAGTCAGCTACGAATGGAAGGTTTTAAAGAAATTGCTTTAAATCGTAGCAATAAAGTTGATTTTTTATGTGCAAATAATTATAGTCGTCGCGATGCCGAAGCTACTTTTAGTCAATGGTTGGCGAACAATGATTTACCAAACGGCATTTTTTCCACTTCTTTTTCTTTATTACAGGGCACTATTGATGCAATTTTGAAAAAGTTTGGTCATTTACCTGATAATTTAACGATTGCCACTTTTGGTGATAATGAGTTACTTGATTTTTTACCTTGTAAATTGATAGCGCTATCTCAAGATCATAAAGCGATATCTGAAGTAACCATCACGTTATTACTAGACAGTTTACTTAATAAGAGTTATCAACCAGGGACAACCGTTATTCCACGGCGTTTGATTTATCGAGGTAGTTTGAGCCGAGAGAATACGACTAAACGATCAGAGTAAATAGTCACAGAGTTAGACAAATTTACTCAAAAAGCAGATCTAGATCACATTTTAGGAATTAATAGATATAATTTATTTGATAATTAAAAATTTTCTATCCATTATTGCTGAAACGATTCAATAACGATTGTGGGATTGCTGAGTTGTTTTTAGTTGACCCAACATTATAACCCAGAGGTATTTATTTTATGTTTCATTTAGTTAAAGAAGATATTCATTTAAATGAACAAGCAACCAATAAAACGGAGGCAATTAAAAAAATTGCTGCTGCATTAACTGGTGCAGGTTTTGTTGAAGAAGGCTATGTTGATGGTATGCTTGAACGTGAAGGGCAGGCAGCAACTTATTTAGGTATTGGTATTGCTATACCCCATGGTACACCTAAAACTCGTCATTTAGTTAAAAAAACCGGTGTTCAAGTTTTCTGTTTTCCTCAAGGCGTAGAGTGGGGGGATGATGGTGAAAAAGCCTATCTTGCTATTGGTATTGCTGCAAGTTCTGATGAACATTTAGAATTACTTCGCCAATTAACTCATGTTCTTGGTGCTGATGGTGTCGAAGAACGAATCAAACAAATTCAAACAGCAGATGAAGCTTTAGCTATTTTAACTGGTAAAGAAAGTGTCGAAGATAGTCAATTTAAAATTGATGAATCTTCATTATTATTGGATATTCAAGCTGATAGCTTAGCTACATTACAAGCTTTAAATGCTTCGCGTTTAAAACAACATAATGCGGTTAATGCTAGTTTTATTACGAATGTACTTGACAACAAACCAAATTATTTAGGCAATGGGGTATGGTTAAATGACAGTCGCGAAGGTAATCTAAAAAATGCGATTGCTATTAGCCGAACTGTAAATGATCTTAATCAAGATGGTAAACCAGTTAAAATTCTTATTACTATTTCAGCTGTTGATGATAGTGTTGCAACTATCGTGAATAATATTGCATCGTTGGCTTATAATCAAAAATTAGCGTTATTAATTTCAGCAAATGGCGTTGATTTTAATGATCTGCTTTTATCCGGCATTCAGTCGGTATCATCTGAAAAATCTGAAACTGTTAATGATTCATCAAACAGTAGATCTAATGATGAAGAATTAAGCCGAGTATTTATCATTCCAAATGAAAATGGTTTACATACTCGTCCATCATCAGTTCTTGTCAAATTGGTTAAAGAGTTCAATAGTAAAGTGACTGTTACTAATCTCGATGGTAAAAATGAACCAGTTAGTGCAACCAGTTTAATGAAGATTGTTGCATTAGGTGCAAAAAAAGGCAGTCGTTTACAATTTACAGCAGTTGGTGATGATGCCGAACAAGTATTAGATGCAATCGGTAAAGCTATTGAAAGCGGCTTAGGTGAGGGTGTTTAATCATGACTTATCGTGTTGCAACTATCACTTTAAATCCTGCTTATGATCTATTAGGTTTTTGCCCTAAAGTTGAGTTAGGTGATGTTAATTTAGTGCAAACTAATGCTTTACTGCCAGCAGGCAAAGGTATCAATGTTGCTAAAGTTTTGTCTGACTTGGGGATTAAATTAACCGTTGGTGGTTTTTTAGGGAAAGAGAATCGTGATGGTTTTAATTTACTGTTTGAATCATTAAATGTTACTGATAAATTCCAAACAGTCGAAGGCCGTACTCGTATTAATGTTAAATTAACCGAAGAAAACAGTGAGGTCACTGATCTTAATTTTTCTGGTTTTACTATTAGCGAGCAAGATTGGCAAACATTTGTGACTACTTCATTGGAATGGTTGAAAGAGATTGATATGGTTGCCATTAGTGGCAGTTTACCTGCAGGCGTATCTCTTGAAAAGTTCACTGAGTGGATGAAACAAGTAAAAGCAATTTGTCCTAAAGTTGTGTTTGACAGTAGCCGTGATGCTTTAGTTGCTGGACTTAAAGCTAATCCATGGCTAATTAAACCAAATGATAAAGAACTTGAAATGTGGGTTGGTAGAAAACTAACTACATTATCAGAAATCAAAACTGCTGCTATGGAGCTTATCGATGGTGGCGTAGAAAACGTAGTAGTTTCACTAGGAAGCAAAGGTGCTTTATGGGTAACTAAACATGAAGCATGGTTAGCTAAACCGCCTAAATGTAAGGTGGTTAGTACGGTTGGTGCTGGTGATTCAATGGTTGGTGGATTAATGTATGGTTTATTAACTAATCAATCAATTAAAGACACTTTAATATTTGCATCAAGTGTTGCCGCTTTATCGGTTGAACAAGCAGGTGTTGGTGTGTCAGACCGTCAAGCGGTTACCAACATGTCGGAAAAAATTGAAATAATCGCGGGATAGGAGTATTCATGAACATATACATTGTTGAAGGTAACAACTCAGGCCCAGTTAATGGGCGTTTAGCTAAAGCGGAATTAGCGTTAGCTGCTAATTCTTTAAATTTTAAAATAGTTGATAATGCAACATCAGCTGACACAATCATTTCGGTTGGTAATGGTGATATCAGCGATAAATCAGTGATTGGCAAAAAAGTTTATGTGGTAAATGATCTCAATGAAGTTTTTGCTGATCCTAAAAAAATCCTAAATGATGCACAAAGTAAAGCAACTGTTTATCAACAATCTGCTAATTCTGCTGCTGTTGCGACTTCAAACAACGGACAAAAACGTATTGTTGCGGTAACAGCTTGTCCAACTGGTGTTGCTCATACATTTATGGCTGCTGAGGCGATTGAAGAAGAAGCGAAAAAACGTGGTTGGTGGTGTAAAGTTGAAACGCGTGGTTCGGTTGGTGTTGGTAATGAATTAACTCCAGAAGAGGTGGCTTCAGCTGATGTAGTGATTGTAGCATGTGATATTGATGTTGATTTAAGTAAGTTTGCAGGTAAAAAAATGTACCGAACTAAAACCGGTCCAGCCCTTAAAAAAACTGCACAAGAATTAGATAGAGCTTTTGAAGAAGCTACAATTTATCAACCAACTAGTTCTGCTTCAACAACAAAATCAAGTAACGAGAAGAAAGGTGTCTATCAGCATCTATTAACTGGTGTATCTTACATGTTACCAATGGTGGTTGCTGGTGGATTAATCATTGCCTTATCATTTGCTTTTGGTTCATTTGAAATGGTTGATGGCGTACAAAAACTGGTAGGTGAATCTCATTTAGCACAAATCGGTGGGCTAGCATTCTCACTCATGGTACCTTTACTTGCTGGTTATATTGCTTATTCTATTGCTGATAGACCAGGTTTAGCCCCTGGGCTTGTTGGTGGTTTGCTTGCTGTCTCTACTGGTGCGGGCTTTTTAGGTGGTATAATCATTGGTTATTTTGCCGGTTACTTAGCAATGTTAATCACTAAGTATTTACCATTACCAAAAACACTTGAAGCATTAAAACCAATTCTTATTGTACCATTACTTGCTACATTAGCTACAGGCTTAGTTATGCAGTTTATTGTTGGTACTCCGATAGCATGGCTAATGGAAGCTTTAACTGAATGGTTGAAATCAATGGGAACAGCCAACGCTGTTCTGTTAGGTGCACTTTTAGGTGGTATGATGTGTACTGATATGGGTGGACCAATCAATAAAGTTGCTTATGCGTTTGGTACAGGCTTAATTTCGGCTCAAGTATATGCACCAATGGCAGCGGTTATGGCTGGTGGTATGGTTCCACCGTTAGCAATGGGATTAGCAACCTTAATTGCGCGCAAAAAATTTGCCAAAGCAGAACAAGAAAGTGGTAAAGCTTCATTAGTATTAGGCTTATGCTTTATTTCTGAAGGGGCAATTCCTTTCGCTGCTCGTGATCCATTACGTGTTATTCCTTGTTGTATTATTGGTGGGGCAATCACTGGTGGTTTATCATTAGCATTTGGTTCTGAGCTTATGACACCACATGGTGGTCTATTCGCTTTAGCAATCCCTGGCGTAGTTAAACCAGTTGGTGGTTATTTACTATCAATTGTTGTTGGTTCGGTTATTGCGGGTGTCGCTTACGCATTGATTAAAAAACCTGATGCACAGACTTCTGAATTAGTAAGCGCATAATACATTATGCAACTAAAAACGCCATCATCTGATGGCGTTTTTTTATTCTTGCCTTAATCTATTTTTTTACCCAACGCTGTAAATCTTTTGGGATAAAATTATCCATTCTCTCTAACATTTCATCAGCAACATCTGCTACGATCAATGTTCGATAAAAACTGTCTCGGATAAAGCCTTCTTGTACTGCGTGTTCTAAAAAATTGAGCATAGGTTGCCAAAATTGACTATTTAATAAGGCAACAGGTTTTTCATGATAACCAATTTGCATACCTGTCCATACCTCAAACAGCTCTTCTAATGTTCCCGTACCTCCTGGCATAGCAATAAAACCATCAGCTAGCTCAGTTAATCTTGCTTTGCGTTGATGCATATTTTCAACAACTTCCAAACGCGTAATACCATGGTGTGCAGTTTCAGCTTTAACTAACCGCTCAGGAATAATGCCAATAACTTCACTACCATGAGCGAGAACGGCATTAGCAATTACACCCATTAGTCCTTTATTGCCACCACCATAGATTAATCGTCTATTTTGTTTGGCAATGGTCATACCTAATTGCTCTGCTGCCATACGATATTCTGGACGATTACCTTCACTCGCACCACAAAACACACAAATATTTTTTTTCATCAGTTTTACTCTACTCGTTATGTCATATTATCAATATTTTAGCATAGGATTCATTAAATTTGTTCATAACCTGAGCGATCAAACTAAATTAATGTTTTATAGATTGACAGAATCCTCATAGATAGTTAATATTCTGTCCACTAAGTGTTCCTCCATAGTTCAGTCGGTAGAACGGCGGACTGTTAATCCGTATGTCACAGGTTCAAGTCCTGTTGGAGGAGCCAATTTCAGTTTTTAAGAACCTGCTTATATAGCAGGTTTTTTTATATCTACTTTTCAATAGATACTTCAAGATCACTTTTATCTGCATAAACATTATTAATTCGCCGTTTAACCATGTTTGAACAGCGATATATAATTATTTTTTATAAGGCGTATTTTAGCTGGAAAGCCTTATACTTGCAGAGTATAATTCAGCCTCCCTCCAATTAATACCAAAGTGTGAAATCAACATGAAACATAACGTAGTAATTGCAGTATTAATGGCAACTAGCTTATCTTGTGCCGCTATAGGACATTCATCTCATTGGGGATATGAAGGTCAAGAAAAACCAGAAAACTGGGGTAAATTATCAGCAGAGTATTCTACCTGTGAGAATGGTAAAAATCAGTCACCGATCAATATCGATCATGCATTAAAGACAGAGCATGAAAACTTAAAGTTCTCATTCAAACCAAGTAAACAAGAAATTATTAATAACGGACATACTATTCAGGTTAACGTTACTGGTGATAATCAGTTAATATTAGATGAGCAAACCTTTACGTTACAACAATTCCATTTTCACAGCCCAAGTGAAAATACCATTAAAGGTAAAAGTTATCCAATGGAAGCCCACTTTGTTTACAAAAATAAAACTGGTGAGCTTACCGTTGTCGCCTTAATGTTTAATAGTGGCGAAGCGAATTCTGAAATTGCGAAGGCTTGGCAGCAAATGCCTGCGGAAGTGGATAACAAAGCAACGTTAGACAAAACTGTTGATATTAGTACATTATTTCCTAAAACCCTCGATTATTATCGCTTTAGTGGATCATTAACAACACCACCGTGTACTGAAGGTGTAAGATGGATTGTGTTAGAACAACCTGTAACAGTCTCAGAACAACAAATTGAAAAATTCCACTCAATCATGCATCACAACAACAACCGCCCAGTACAGCCATTAAATGGAAGAGTTATTGTTGATTAATAAATGAGTTTTAATTGGCTTTATTAATATTTATTATAAAGCCAATTTCGATTGTTATACTGATTAAAAAATATCAATTAATGATAGCTAATCACAAGGAGGATGACTTTTTAGTGTCTATTTTTTAGTGATTTTTTTATTTAAGTATTAGTATAATCCCAATCAAAAACTTTTATTTCACCAGTTTGATAAAACTGCTTAACTAACTTAATATAGTTATTAAAATCTTTATTTTCTCTAGCAAGACGACTGCAATAGTCCCAATCAATAATAGTTTTTTCTTGAGCAGGAATTAGAATTTAACTTTCTGATGGATTATCTACCTCTAATTTAATAACGCCAATACCGTGTACTGCGCACAGTACTCTGAGTTCTTTTAATGTATCACTACCAGTAATTTGTGAAGCCACCAAATAACCAAAATTATCCCATGAAGAATTAGATACAGCTTGAAAAAATGATTCTCTAACATTTGACATATTAAGTAATATTTTAACTTCAAATGACCATAGTTTACTTTGCTGATCGGCATAAAGTTTAACGCAATCTTTGACTAAGTTATTCCAATCAGAACTGAGATCTTCTAAGCCAACAATATCAGGATGTAGCCATATATTGCCATTTTTACCCATTCTATTTGATGAGGTTTTTTCATCAATACGTTTAGAGTACACATTAAGTTCATCATAAAGATATTTACTTAATAATGGATAGAGAGAGTGTTCACCATGACCATTATTTTCTGTTTGGGCTTGAGTGGGCTGTTTCTTTGTAGATAAATACTCAGCGTCTAGTACTTCTACTTCATCCGATTTTTGCGAAAAGTAATACTTTTTAGAACGACCCTCTGTGGTTTTTATTTCTGGATGTTTTTTTTGTAAAAGTGGTCGCTGGGCACTAATTTCAGCTGCAATTTGGGCAATAACATCATCATCAGTCATTAAACGCTCACTAGCCTGTTTTTTTCAGCACAGGCATAAATATCAACTGAGCCAATTGTCTAGCGGTAAACTGTTTTTGCGGTTGCTGTTTAAGTAGATTAAATATTGTCTTCCTGAGATTTAATGACATAATGTTTAATAACTCTTTGTAATAATGATTAATATACACCTAATATATAATTTAATTAGCTAGTGCTATCAATTCAATGTTAACTTTAATAGTTCTAAGAAATCATATAATCATTATTGATAGTTATAAATTCAAAAATAATTTATTGCTTATAAGATTATTAGCTACATAGTTATATTTAAAACGGCACTAGTTTTGACATACATGAAATGCCAAACATAATGGAAAAATTGGATTTTACTTAATAAAGAATGGAGAATATCTAATATGGCATCTATTAATGAAATAAGAATATATTTCGCTCGCTACGTCATTTTAAAAAAAGATATTAATAACTATGAAAAAAATACGATAGATGAGATATCCGCTGAATTAGAGAAGATTTATCAAGAAAATAAAGAATATATTTTAGGTAGTATAGCAATCGAATTTTCTTCGACAAGTGCATATTATGCCACAATGTATCTTAGCGCTAAACAAGAAAAAAATTCCTATTTATGCGGTTATGTTTCGACATCTGCATTAAGTTTGTTACTTGATTACTATAATATCTATCCCCAGCAAGACTGTTTTTTAAAAGATCTCTCATATCATGGCGAAATCTTACTAATGATGTTTGCCTGTAATCGATTTGAGTTAATTGAACCTTGCTACCCAAAAATTGTTGAAAGTATTCTCAATGGTAATATGAGCCGAAGTTTACCTTGGGGTGGAGATGGTAGGGGTAATGTTGTACCACCACGACCACAGCGCTTAGGGGTATTAGCGATTGAAATGATGGCAAGTGAGCGTAAACAAAGCATTGATTGGGATGGCGCAAATATCCCTGTCGATCCATTTTATCATCGTTTTTGTCAGGAAGCGCTGTACAGCACCGATGAAAATGAGTTGACTGATTGGTTAACCAAGCTTTGTGATAATCATTTAGAATGGGTATGTTTGTTTTTTGATAATGACGAAAAGCAACCATCAACAGGTTATGAAATTCATGATGAGATGTTACTTCTATGGCCATTTGAATATCACGCCGTCAAAAATTTTCGAGCTCGTCATGGCCTTTCTACCCCAGAAATCGATCACCCTCTGTTAAAGACACCAATGGCAATTGACCATTTCCCTAATTTTGCAAAATGGCAAAAGCCAATATGGTATAACAAAATGGTTGATAAAGTGATAGAGGTCAATCCAGAGTTAAGCTTTATCCGAGAATTATTTAATTCGTGAGAGTAGCCTCAAAGCGTTTTTATTACTACTTTTAACACAATATTAAATGCAAATGTAATAAAAAATAATTGGATT
Organism: Gilliamella sp. LMG 34361; assembly: GCF_984569075.1. Taxonomy (NCBI): domain Bacteria; kingdom Pseudomonadati; phylum Pseudomonadota; class Gammaproteobacteria; order Orbales; family Orbaceae; genus Gilliamella; species Gilliamella sp. LMG 34361. Next base: position 882,918 of record NZ_OZ474903.1, read on the forward strand.
TTATTTAGTAAATTATGGAGAACAACGAATATGGCCTCTATTAATGAGATTAATAAGTATTATAATAAATACATTATACTGAAAAAAGATCTTAGTATTGCTGAAAAAAATACAATAGATAGTATTGAAACTAAATTAGAGGATATTTATTTAAGAAATAAAGATGATATTTTAGCTGATATATCAATTGAATTTCTTCAAACGATGTATTATTACACTATATTTTATTTTAATAACAAAAAAGAAAAGATCCCTTATTTATATGGTTATATTGTTACATCTGCATTAAGTTTGTTACTTGATTACTATAATATCTATACAATTCAAAATCGTTTTCTCAAAAATCTATCAAGTCAGGGACAAATCTTACTAATGATGTTTGCCTGTAACCGATTTGAGTTAATTGTGCCTTGCTACCCTAAAATTGTTGAAAGTATTCTCAATGGTAATATGAGCCGAAGTTTACCTTGGGGGGGGGATGGTAGACCACCGAGACCACAGCGCTTAGGGGTATTAGCGATTGAAATGATGGCAAGTGAGCATAAACAATCCATTGATTGGGATAATGCAAATATCCCAATTGATCCATTTTATCATCGTTTTTGTCATGAAGCACTATATAGTACCAATGAAAATGAATTGATATACTGGTTAACAAAGCTTTGTGATAATCATTTAGAATGGGTATCACTATTTCTTGATAATGATGAAAAGCAGCCAGCAACTGGTTATGAAATTGATGATGAGATGTTATTTCTTTGGCCGTTTGAATATCAGGCAGTCAAAAATTTTCGAGCTCGTCATGGTCTTTCTACCCCAGAAATCGATCACCCTCTGTTAAAGACACCAATGGCAATTGACCATTTCCCTAATTTTGCAACATGGCAAAAACCAATGTGGTATAACAAAATGGTTGATAAAGTGGTAGAGGTAAATCCAGAGTTAAGCTTTATCCGAGAATTATTTAAATCGTGAAAGTGGCTTCAAAGCGTTTTTTATTGCTACTTCTAACATAATATCAAATGCCAAATGTAATAAAAAATAATTGGATTTCATTTAGTAAATCATGGAGAACAGCGAATATGGCATCTATTAATCAAATCAATAAGTATTATAATAAATACGTTTTTTTGAAAAAAGATATGAATGAATATCAAAAAGCTGAAATTGATATGATTGAATCTGAATTAGAGAATAATTATAAAGAAGATAAAGAAAAAATTCTAAGTTATACATCAACTGATATGTTTCATGTGAAATTTTTTTATTCTATCCTTTATCTAACCTCTAAACAACAAAGGAATCCTTATTTATGTGGTTATATTGCTTCATCAGCATTATATTTGTTACTTGATTATTATAATATCTATCGACATCAAGACTGTTTTCAAAATGATCTATCACGTCAAGGTCAAGTCTTACTAATGATGTTTGCCTGTAATCGATTTGAATTAATTGAACCTTGCTACCCTAAGATTGTTGAAAGTATTCTTAATGGTAATATGAGCCGAAGTTTATCTTGGGGTGGGGATGGTAGAGGTAATGTTGTACCACCGAGACCACAGCGCTTAGGGGTATTAGCGATTGAAATGATGGCAAGTGAGCGTAAACAAAGCATTGATTGGGATGGGGCAAATATCCCAATTGACCTATTTTATCATCGTTTTTGTCAGGAAGCGCTGTATAGCACCGATGAAAATGAGTTGACTGATTGGTTAATCAAGCTTTGTGATAATCATTTAGAATGGATATCACTATTTCTTGATAATGATGAAAAGCAGCCAGCAACTGGTTATGAAATTGATGATATCATGTTATTTCTTTGGCCGTTTGAATATCAGGCAGTCAAAAATTTCCGAGCTCGTCATGGCCTTTCTACCTCAGAAATCGATCATCCTCTGTTAAAGACACCAATGGCAATTGACCATTTGCTGAACTTTGCAACATGGAAAAAACCAATGTGGTATAACAAAATGGTTGATAAAGTGATAGAGGTAAATCCAGAGTTAAGCTTTATCCGAGAATTATTTAAATCGTGAAAGTGGCTTCAAAGCGTTTTTTATTGCTACTTCTAACATAATATCAAATGCCAAATGTAATAAAAAATAATTGGATTTCATTTAGTAAATAATGGAGAACAACGAATATGGCATCTATTAATCAAATAAATAAGTATTATAATAAATACGTTTTTTTGAAAAAAGATATGAATGATTATCAAAAAGCTGAAATTAATAGGATTGAATCGAGATTAGAGAATAATTATAAAAAAAATAAAGAATATATTCTAAGTTATACATCAACTGTTATGTCTCATGTGAAATTTTTTTATTCTATCCTTTATCTAAACTCTAAACAAGAAAGGAATCCTTATTTATGTGGTTATATTGCTTCATCAGCATTATATTTGTTACTTGATTATTATAATATTTATTCGATTCAAGACTGTTTTCAAAATGATCTATCACGTCAAGGTCAAGTCTTACTAATGATGTTTGCCTGTAATCGATTTGAGTTAATCGAACCTTGCTATCCCAAAATTATTGAAGGTATTCTCAACGGTAATATGAGCCGATGTTTATCTTGGGGGGGGGATGGTAGAGGTAATGTTGTACCACCAAAACCACAGCGCTTAGGGGTATTAGCGATTGAAATGATGGCAAGTGAGCGTAAACAAAGCATTGATTGGGATGGGGCAAATATCCCAATTGACCTATTTTATCATCGTTTTTGTCAGGAAGCGCTGTACAGCACCGATGAAAATGAGTTGACTGATTGGTTAATCAAGCTTTGTGATAATCATTTAGAATGGATATCACTGTTTCTTGATAATGATGAAAAGCAGCCAGCAACTGGTTATGAAATTGATGATATCATGTTATTTCTTTGGCCATTTGAATATCAGGCAGTCAAAAATTTTCGAGCTCGTCATGGCCTTTCTACCCCAGAAATCGATCATCCTCTGTTAAAGACACCAATGGCAATTGACCATTTGCCGAACTTTGCAACATGGCAAAAACCAATGTGGTATAACAAAATGGTTGATAAAGTGATAGAGGTAAATCCAGAGTTAAGCTTTATCCGAGAATTATTTAATTCGTGAGAGTGGCCTCAAAGCGTTTTTTATTGCTACTTCTAACATAATATCAAATGCCAAATGTAATAAAAAATAATTGGATTTCATTTAGTAAATTATGGAGAACAACGAATATGGCATCTATTAATGAGATTAATAAGTACTATAATAAATATGTTTTTTTGAAAAAAGATCTGAATGATTATCACAAAGCTGAAACTAATAGGATTGAATCTGGATTAGAGGATAATTATAAACAAAATAAAGAAAAGATTCTAAGCTATACATCAACTGATATGACTCATGTGATATTTTTTTATTCTATCCTTTATCTAAACTCTAAACAAGAAAGGGATCCTTATTTATGTGGTTATATTGCTTCATCAGCATTACAATTGTTACTTGATTATTATAATATTTATTCGATTCAAGACTGTTTTCAAAATGATCTATCACATCAAGGTCAAATCTTACTAATGATGTTTGCCTGTAATCGATTTGAGTTAATTGAACCTTGCTATCCCAAAATTATTGAAGGTATTCTTAACGGTAATATGTGCCGAAGTTTACGTAGAGGTAGTGTTGTACCACCAAAACCACAGCGCTTAGGGGTATTAGCGATTGAAATGATGGCAAGTGAGCGTAAACAAAGCATTGATTGGGATAATGTAAATATTCCTGTCGACCCATTTTATCATCGTTTTTGTCAGGAAGCACTGTACAGTACTAATGAAAATGAATTGATATACTGGTTAACAAAGCTTTGTGATAATCATTTAGAATGGGTATCACTATTTCTTGATAATGATGAAAAGCAGCCAGCAACAGGTTATGAAATTGATGAAGATATATTATTTCTTTGGCCGTTTGAATATCAGGCAGTCAAAAATTTTCGAGTTCGTCATGGTTTATCTACCCCAGAAATCGATCACCCTTTGTTAAAGACACCAATGGCAATTGACCATTTCCCTAATTTTGCAACATGGCAAAAACCAATGTGGTATAACAAAATGGTTGATAAAGTGGTAGAGGTAAATCCAGAGTTAAGCTTTATTCGAGAATTATTTAAATCGTGAAAGTGGCTTCAAAGCGTTTTTTATTGCTACTTCTAACATAATATCAAATGCCAAATGTAATAAAAAATAATTGGATTTCATTTAGTAAATCATGGAGAACAGCGAATATGGCATCTATTAATCAAATCAATAAGTATTATAATAAATACGTTTTTTTGAAAAAAGATATGAATGAATATCAAAAAGCTGAAATTGATATGATTGAATCTGGATTAGAGGATATTTATAAAGAAGATAAAGAAAATATTCTAAGTTATACATCAACTGATATGTCTCATGTGAAATTTTTTTATTCTATCCTTTATCTAACCTCTAAACAAGAAAGGGATCCTTATTTATGTGGTTATATTGCTTCATCAGCATTATATTTGTTACTTGATTATTATAATATTTATTCGATTCAAGACTGTTTTCAAAATGATCTATCACGTCAAGGTCAAGTCTTACTAATGATGTTTGCCTGTAATCGATTTGAGTTAATCGAACCTTGCTATCCCAAAATTATTGAAGGTATTCTCAACGGTAATATGAGCCGAAGTTTACGTAGAGGTAGTGTTGTACCACCAAAACCACAGCGCTTAGGGGTATTAGCGATTGAAATGATGGCAAGTGAGCGTAAACAAAGCATTGATTGGGATGGGGCAAATATCCCAATTGACCTATTTTATCATCGTTTTTGTCAGGAAGCGCTGTACAGCACCGATGAAAATGAGTTGACTGATTGGTTAATCAAGCTTTGTGATAATCATTTAGAATGGATATCACTGTTTCTTGATAATGATGAAAAGCAGCCAGCAACTGGTTATGAAATTGATGATATCATGTTATTTCTTTGGCCATTTGAATATCAGGCAGTCAAAAATTTCCGAGCTCGTCATGGCCTTTCTACCCCAGAAATCGATCACCCGCTGTTAAAGACACCAATGGCAATTGACCATTTGCCGAACTTTGCAACATGGCAAAAACCAATGTGGTATAACAAAATGGTTGATAAAGTGATAGAGGTAAATCCAGAGTTAAGCTTTATCCGAGAATTATTTAATTCGTGAGAGTGGCTAGATCTGTATTCAGCCAGCGAAATCTTAACAAAAGTATTAAAAAACTTGTAAATACTGGATTTCTATTTTATTAAAATTGTTTATATATCTAAATGAAAAGTGACCTATAAAATTGAGTATTTATAACTAGCTATTTACTATTGTATATTCAACATATGCACCAAATAAATTACGAGTCTTTAACCTATTTTGTGTTATTTTCTTATTACTAATAACTGATAACTAGATGATTAAAAATTAGTTTATAAGTATTGTTATTTTAAGTTTTCTATATCATTTTTACCAAAATGATATAGTCATCATAATTTAATGTTTTTTAGCTGTATAAGCTTGTACTTCAATTTTTATGACGCTAATTGGTCTAACATCGCCTTCGGTAAAAGAGAAAGTTTTATTAGGATCAAATTTATTCATCATTATTTTTAACGCCGCTATTTTTGCGGTGGGTTCTTCAATAAAGGTTGCATATCCATTGCCGATAACACTGGCATAATTGAAGGAATATTTGCAGGCTTTTTCATTAGTAATTAACTGGTGCCCTGTATCTAACTCAAAGCTAAGTAAAGGATTTTGTCTGAGTAGTTCAACTTTAGTACCAACTTTTGCGCCATGAATATAAAAAATAAGTTGATTATTTGTTGTTAGTTCATAACAAAAATTGACAGGAACAATATACGGAAAATCGCCATTATTCATCGCTAAACGAATAACATCAGTATGCTCTAAAATATCGATCACTTGATCAAGATTAGTTATTTCTCTATCTTTGCGTCTCATAAATATCCTTTTTTATGTCATAGATAATTTAGTATAAAGTAACAATAGCGCTAACTCATTAATACGTTTGCTATTATTGTTAGGTCTTATATTAAATCTAAATTGAAATTTTCACAAAATTTTAAACCATGCTAAAACTTCAGTTAAGCAGTAAATATTATTTTTAATGACTTAATTTATTTTATATTAGTCGATATATAACTTCACCTTTAAATAAACCATGGTTTTATTGTTTGGTTAAATGTGTTTTTAAAGGAATTAAAAGAAAATTACTAAATAGTGGATGACAGGATCTGTAGATCGTTATCGATTTTGTAATTACTCAATTATAAAGAAAATATGTTATTTTTTCGTTGTCTAATTTTAGCGTCAATGAGAGGAGTTAGTTGAACTGATTTTTGGGGTTGATAAAAGATGATTTACAAAATACAGTATTATAGTTTATTTGTGGTAAATTTAAATTAGTTGTTTATTTCCATGGCTAAAACCCTCGAATATATATTGTTTTTCGATTAAATAATATTGAAGAAATACCTTAATTTGTGATTTAGATCACAGAAACAGATCAATACCTCTAGATTTTTACTATGTAGCTTAATTTTTGCGAGCAGTATCGCAAAATTCCTGTATATTATTTATATTGTTTAGCATGAAAATGTAGTTCATGACTACAACTTTAAACACTATTGCATAGCAATAGAAATCAAAATCACTCATGTTAAATGCCAAATATCAGGTGGATCTTTGGTGATTCATAATAGTCTAGCCCGTTGTACTATTTATTATTACTTATGTGATAAAAGGTGGCAGAGGCGAAAAAAGTAGCTTTAAGTAGCTTGTAGCTGTTGTGCAAAATGGTGGTGAAATCATGGAGAAACTAGACTAGGATGTTATAGGAAACAGTTTTTCTTATCTAAAATCAAAGAAAATTATTTGCCAGATAATAATGATAATTATACAGAGTCACATTATAGGAAAATTATAGCCTTATTATTGAATGTAAAGCATTATATAGGGATTAGTAAATGATTAAGTGTGCATTAATTTATGATTTCGATGGAACGTTAGCCGAAGGCGATTGCGCTCAGCATGGACTTATGCCTGCATTAGGTATTACTGATATAGCAAGCTTTTGGGCTGAAGTGAAACAACGTGCCATACAAGATGATGGTGATGAAATACTCGCTTATCTTGGACTCTTAGCAGAAAAAGCCAATCAACTTGGTTCTGATGAATTAAGTGAAGATAATTTAAAAAAACATGGTAAATCAATTCCTCTTTTTCCCGGTGTTAATACTTGGTTCGAGCGTATTAATCAATATGCAACGGCTAATGAGATAGAACTACACCATTACATTATTTCAAGTGGTTTAGATGCGATGATCCGTGGTACAGAAATTGGTCATCAATTTAACCAAATTTACGCCTGTAAATATCATTATTCCTCGAATGGAAAACAAGTTATTTGGCCAGCGCAAGCGATAAACTATACAACCAAAACCCAATTTTTATTTCGAATTAACAAAGGCATCTTAAATTCCTGGGACAATACTGAAGTTAATAAATTTATTGAGTTAGAAGAACGAGATATTCCTTTTGAACGAATGATCTATTTTGGTGATGGTGATACCGATATCCCTTCAATGAAAATGGTTAGATACCAAGGCGGGTTTTCATTGGCGGTGTTTGATGAGCAAAGATGGAAGGAACAACGTACACAAGAAAAAGTTGAAAAACTTATTGCTGAAGAACGAGCTAATTATGTTGTTCCTGCTAATTATCAGCAAGGTAGCCAGCTAGAAGTTACAGTAAGAGGTTTACTGCAATTGTTCAAACGTAAGCAATAAGATTAAACGATTTTCTTCTTAATGGAATATATTCCCTATTAAAAGGACTGAAAGTAATGATTTCTATCTATATGAATGGCGAAAATAAAACCAAGCAAATCAGCGACTGGTCTCTCTACTATGATAATAAAGATCAAGAACTCAAACTCACTAGCCATTTTCCTTCTGGCAAAAAATATACTCAGCCACTATCACAATGCCAAGTGAATCCATTTGAGCAAATAAAGGGAAATCTTCTTATTGTTAAGGATAAACCGAAAATAGATTGGATTGAAAAAGCTGAAAGTTATGGGCGAAAGTATACTGTTGTCTATTATCCTAACAATTCTCGCCCCTACGTTATGCTTAGTGAGAATATTCAGATTGTATCTAAGAGCAATCTTAAAAATGAAGATATTTTTCAATACCTTACACAAGTAGCGCAAGCTCGTATTGAACATGCCGATGAGCACAATAAAGGTATTGCCGAAAATGTGTTACGACAACTGGATAAAATCACTCCCCATCCTGATACGGTGCTCCATGCTTATTGCAGTGTAACAAACCAAAAACGCCAGCCTCCTCAACATCTTATTTATCCTTTTGGAATTAATGAAAGTCAGTTAAAAGCAGTAAAACAAGCTTTCGCTTCACAAATCAGTATTATTGAAGGCCCGCCTGGAACCGGCAAAACCCAAACTATTTTAAATATTGTGGCGAATATTTTGATAAATAATCGCACGGTTGCGATTTTATCCAATAACAATTCTGCGGTAGAAAATGTCTATGAAAAATTAGCTAAAGATCAGCTTGATTATCTGGTTGCTAAATTAGGCAGTAGTGATAAACGAAAAAACTTCTTTGGCGGTGAACTAGAACTGAGTCTTGAAAAACAAGAGCAAACAATAACTTTACAAAGAATAAGCGAGCTTTCAAATACATTAGTCGAACATCTCCAAGCACAGAATCAAGTTGCTTTCTTGCAAGCGCAAATTGACGAATTGACTATTGAAAAGGGGTATTTACAACAGAGCCAAAGTGAAAACTTATCGTTTGACCCGCAGCAACTAAGTAAATATCAGTTTTCCAAAGAGAAAATTACCGATTTATTGGCTTATTTACATTACCTTGATCAACGTCGGATTACATTTAAAGACCGCATACAACTTCTGCTTAATTTTAAGATAATACGCACAAAATTCATTAGTAATTGGCAAAAGCGCCAAACAATTTTTAATCTTTTACAGTTGGCTTATTATGATCAGCAATTGAATGAAAAAAACAGCCTACTTAAACGGTATCAAGAGCGACTTGAACAAAATCAATTTCACTCGTTATTGGCTGATTTAACCCGTTTTTCAATGCAATATTTGAAAGCACATCTTTCACAAACCATCGACCATAAAGTGACCTTTACCGACAAAGACTATCAACAACGTTTTAGTGAATTTACTAAACGTTTTCCAATTATAGGTAGTAGTACTCATTCCATTATCAACTCTTTGGGTCAAGGTGCCTTAATAGACTACTTAATTATTGATGAAGCTTCACAGCAAGATATTATTCCCGGTATTCTAGGTTTGGGGTGTGCCAAGAATGTGATTATTGTCGGCGATCGTAAACAGCTACCTCATGTACCTACCAAACTTGATATCAAACCACCTCATGAATATTATGATTGTGAAAAATATAGTCTACTTGACTCTTTTATTGGCTTATTTCAAGACAAAATCCCCATCACTTTACTGAAAGAGCACTATCGTTGTCATCCGAAAATCATTCAGTTTTGTAATAAGCAATTTTACAATGATCAGCTTATTCCGATGACCAAAGATAATGGAGAACAAGCACTTACATTAATTGTTACTGCACCGGGTAATCACACAAGAAATTTAACAAATTTGCGAGAACTTGACTCTCTCAATAAAGTAGGTTGGCAAGATTTTACAGAAGAAAATACCGGTTTTATCGCGCCCTACAATAACCAAATTGATTTATCGCAAGAACATTTACCATCTGGTATTATCAAAGCTACAACGCATAAATTTCAAGGTAGAGAGTGTGATAATATTATCTTTTCTACTGTATTGGATAAAAAGCTCAGCAGCCAACAGCTGCTCAATTTTGTTGATGATCCCCATTTAATTAACGTAGCGGTTTCGCGGGCTAAAAATAGGTTTATGCTTGTCACGGGTAATGATGTCTTCACTAAAAATAACCAGAGTATTGCCGCCTTAATTCGTTATATTAACTATTACGCGCATAACGATCATATTTACCAAAGTCCGGTTATTTCGGCTTTTGATTTACTTTATCAAGATTACGATAAGTCGTTAGAGGCACTTAACTCACGGTTAAGAAAAAATGACTCAAAATATAAATCCGAACAGATTATAGCCCAATTACTGCGTGATATATTGAAAGAAAGTACTTATCAAACCATGTTATATCATAAACAAGTTCTTTTAGAACAGCTGGTTTCAAAAAACAACAACAGCTTTACCGAGCTTGAACTTGAATATATGCACCATAAAGCCAGTTGTGACTTTGTCCTCTATTTCAAAACCGGTAAATACCCTATAGCAGTAATTGAAGTGGATGGTGATGATCACAGTAAACCAGAACAGAGAAAACGAGATCAGCTAAAGAATGCCATTCTTGATAAAGCTGGTGTGCCTTTATTACGACTTAAAACTATTGAAAGTCAAATAGAAGATAAAATAAAGCAGTTTCTAAGTCAAAGTATGGTGGTTGAAAGAGAGAAATTTACGGGGTATTAGAGCTGGATAGCGAATCGATTTTAAATGGATTTTGAGGTTTTTCATCTTATATGATTACTTATAAAACCTCTTCAATAAAACACTAAATGGAACAGGAGATATTCGATGAATATTTGGTCAAAGGTATTCCCTCATATTATTCAATACTATATAGAAAATATTTTAATTTAAATATAGCCATCAATGTTTAGCTAAAAATTAAATCATTTCTTTGTTATCTAATTAAAGTATAAAATCTTTTTGCTAAAAATTTAATTTTATCATTTAGGTTCTTCATAGATTTAATTGCTATCTTAGCCTGAAGTAAAACTGGAAAGATAGATATAGTGAAACTCTGTCTCCATAAAATATCCCAAATCTTTCATAAAATTGTCAGGATTATCGACAAGCTCAAATAAAGATATCAAAGGAAACTTATCCATTATATCGTTAATGAAATTTGAATCTTCATCAAGATACATGCAATATCTATAATGTTGATATAAATCATATTGTTATACATGTGATCTAAAAAGCATAGATGTATGTATAGTAATGAATACTTATGAACACTTAAAAAATAAGTATATAATATATTAATATATATCAAGTTTTTTGCATTTATGTATAGTTATCTGATAAATTCTAAATTAATGGGAGGGAATTAAATAAGCAAAGTATAGGAGCATATTCCCCCATTAGGGCAGAATCTAGGAATGCATAATAATAAATTATAGGTAACTCAAATTTGAGTGACGGGTTTTATCAATGGAGAGAGCGTAACTCAAATATGGGTTACGGCATTTAGATAGGGTTAATGATTAACTAGCTTTAAATTGTGATTACCTGACAATGAGACATTCCCTTTACTGGCTTGCTCGACAAAGTCGCCCCACCAGTCTAACATTATCCTTCGTTGTTCCAAATAAGTGGCTCTGTTATAAGCCCGTCTAACGCTATTACTATCAACATGAGCAAGCGCGGCTTCAATAACATTAGGGTCAAAGCCTTGCTCGTTTAATATTGTGCTCGCTAAAGCTCTTAATCCATGCGCCACTAACTTATCTTTATATCCCATTCGTTTAATTGCCATATTCGCTGTTTGGCTATTCATGGGAGTGGAAAAGGGAGGTTTTAGACTTGGGAAAATGTGTTCCCTGTGACCGCTTATAGGTTTCATGATTGATAGAAGTGCCATAGCTTGCTTATTAAGAGTGATAGTATGTTCTCTTCTCATCTTCATTTTTTCAGCAGGAATTACCCACAAGCAATTATTAAAGTCAATTTCCTGCCATTTCACCCCTACAGCTTCATTAGGTCGGGTCATTGTTAATAGTTGCCATTCAATTAAGCAACGCGTCTGTAATTCAATTCTAGCCATAGCAAGAGCCTGCATAAATTCAGGTAGATCTTGTGCTTTGATTGTTGGCATTTGTCCTTTTGTAGGGCTTTCAAATGCATCTTTAATCTTGACGGCTGGGTTAGCCTCGATTAAGCCTATATTCACAGCATAAAACATGATTTCATTAATGCGTTGGCAAAGCCTTTTAATCGTTTCTAATTTGCCATTTGCTCTTAATGGCTCCATAACTTTTATGAAGTCCTTTGCCTTTAATTTGAAGATGGAACTATTCCCGATGTAAGGAAAAATATGTAACTCTAATGAGTTCCAAGTACCTTTTAATGTAACTTCAGTTAGTCCTTTACTGCTCTTAACTTTGAACCAGTCAGTAGCTACCTTTTTAAATGTACTGGTTATTTCGTCTTGCTTGCGCCGTTCTAGTTCTGCTTTATGTTCTTGAGGATCTCTGCCTTGTTTAATTAATTCGCGCGCTTCGTCCCGTTGTTTTCGCGCTTGCTGTAGTGAAACTTCGGGATAACTGCCAAAACTTATTAATGCCCCTTTTTTGGTATACGGGCGCGTATACTTAAAACGCCAAATCTTAGAGTTATTCGCTTTGATTAAAAGATACATACCGCCACCATCAAATAAAGAATAATCCTTATCTCTTGGTTTGGCTGCTTTTATTTGTGTGTCGGTTAATGGTAGAGTCTTTCTTGCCATAATGATTTTAGGTATACGGGTTTTAGGTATATTGCATTCGTATACTTAAGCATATACCTAAAAATTCTGGTTGTAAATGTATCTTACTGATGCTTAATGAATAACAAAATAGGCTTTAAGCCTTGTATTTGTTAGTTTTGATGTGTTTTAAAGGATTTAAAAGAATGTTACTGAATAGTGAATTGGTGGAGCTGGCGGGAGTTGAACCCGCGTCCGAAATCTCTACATCCTTGGTACTACATGCGTAGTTTGTCTTTGAATTTCGCTTACCTGCTGCGGACAAACACGCCACTGATAAACTAGCTTGATTAAATTTAATGCTTCCGCCCCAAGCAAGGCTTCCACACGATCTCGTTTAGGTTTGACTCCTCTTGATCCCCGTCCTACGAGCGGAGGCTAGGGAGAGAAGGCTCTATACAGGTTATTAAGCTGCTAGTGCGTAGTTTTCGTCGTTTGCGACTATTTTTTTGCGGTTTATTTACGAGGCCTACCGCACCTCGGCATGCACCTTGGGTTTCGCAAATCCCGTCGAATCCAGAATCAGCCCCAATTGTGGTTGGTATTTATAGAAAATATTGGGGCATTATAGGTGAATTCAAGCTGTAAAACAAGTTAACTTATTTTACAACTTGATTTGTTTCTTGTCGGTTTTGCATATTTTAAAGCAACTATAAGAATATCAATGAGATGTTTTAGTTTTTATGCGGATTGTTAATGGCTAATATTGTCGCATATATTGCAGTAAATAGTGGCAATTGAAGATTTATTCGAATTTGCGCAGTTATTACAGTAGATTAATCAAAGAGAGGGAGTAATAATAAAGTTATCAATCCCTCAGATTTATTAGTTAATAGACATTGTGCGTTCTTTGCGCGAGATCTTTGATGATGTCAGGATAAATTTTTTCTAAAGTATAAAAACGTAATAATAGAATAGTGATAGCACTCAATACTAACGGGGAATAGATAAATAAAACTTGTAAAGTAGTTAGTACACTTTCAGGTTGATTAGTAACATTAGTGGCAATATAGCCGGCCATACCTAAAACCCAGCCAATACCACCGGAAGCAATACCACTGCCTAATATGGCACTAAAACTTCCGCCACTGTAGACTAAACCATCGTTTCTAATGCCAAATTTCCATTCACCGTAATCAATGGTGTTGGCTAACATGGAATACGCATTTCCCATAATCGGTGCGAAACCGGCTCCGCGTAAAATAGTGCCAATTATAGCAACATAAGTATCATGCGGAGCAATTGCCATAATAACGCTACCTAAAATAATGGTTGCCATACCGACAATAATAAAGGTTAAACGACTCATGATTTTTAAGATATAAGCGGAACACATCAAAACCATCACTAACGGTAAGGCAAAAGCCATATTGATTAAACCAATGAGTTGACTGTCAGCCAAAAGATATTTTGCATAATAGACACCCACCCCATTGATTAGTCCTAAAATACTGAAACTGACTAACATGGTGAAAAACATAGTTACCCAATACTTATTTGCTAGCAGGGTTTTTAATGACACACCAAGTGATGGCGCATTATATTTGAATTGATTAATCGGTTTAATACGTTCTTTAGTATTAAAAAAAGTATAAAAAAAGGTAAGAATTAAAATTGCTGCATAAATTATCATGGTTAACTGCCAACCGCGTTCACCTCCACCAAAAAAATCGACCATAGGCAGTGTGATATAGGGAATGATCAGCATACTTGCAAAATAGCACAGCATACGATAAGTATTTAAACGACTACGTTGATAAGAGTTTTGTGTCATTAATGCAGCTAGCGTACCATAAGGAATATTACTTGAAGTATAAATAATCCAATGGATGTTAAGTGTAATGGCGGCGAAAATTAGTAATGCAAACTCACTCCAATTTTCTGGTGCACTAAATACCATTATCAATGATAAACCAAACGGAATTGTTGACCATAAGATCCAAGCCCGAGCTTTACCATGTTTACTTTTTGTTCTATCAACAATAAAACCCATAACGACATTAATTACAGCATCAAAAACACGTGAAAATAGTAGCACAGCTCCAAGTAAAGTCGCTGAAACGCCTACAATATCGGTATAATAGTAAAGTGCAAAAGTTCCCACAGTCACACCCGAGAACCCCGTTGCAAAGTCACCAAGTCCATAGGCAAGTTTTTCTTTAAATGAGATGTCTTGGTCAGCCTGTTGACCATTATTATCAATTACTGTTGTATTCATTATGATATCTCCAGAGAAGTTTCCATGTTTAGATTACTGATGATAGTCGCCTATCTAAACCAAGGCTTTGATCACAACTAGCCGATAAAAGCCTTGATAATGGTGATCATCTAACTTGCTAGTTAAACGGTCTGATAAGTGCGATTACCATTTTTCTGGAAAACATCCTTCATTTGAAAAAGTATTATTTTTACAGGTTACTGTTCCATCACTGACAGCGATTGCTAAGCCACTACCTAATTGATCATAACCACGGACATTGAGTGCAGTGCCATCAATGTATAAAGTAAATAGCGTATCATCGGCAATGATCTGTAAGTCATATTCGCGATCAGCTTGAAGATGAATAGGACGCTCTAAACCTTTATTCATTACCCGATACCAAGGGTAACAAGGAGTTTTATCAAAAGTTAAACGGTTATCAACCAGTGAAAAAATAAAGTCATAGGATTCGCCAGTATGTTTATCTTTCATTAAACGAATTGAAAAATCACGAGTATCCTTACTAAATTTTAGCGTTGTAGAAAAACGGAAGGTTTTATCGGTATTTTCAATTAATAACTGTTCTTTGCGTGCATAAGGTGATGAGAGGGTAAAGTCATCAATTTTTTTCGGATGAGTAAAGCAGTTCCACAAACTGTCAACTACTTTTACCCCAAGGGTATGATCCGCTTTTTGATAAACTTCATGAGGAACAAAAGTACCCGCCCATTGGAAATTTTTTAAATCATCATTGTCTTCTTTGGTTGGAACCCAACCGAACAGGATACGGCGTTTACCGTCAAAGGCGGTTCTCGCGGCATAATAAGCACGACCGTCAAAGGCATCATCTTTAGGGGTAATCCATGGACCTTCTAAAGATTGGCTCATGACGTAGCGAGTTTTACTTTGATCGCTATATTCGGTATAAACTAAATACCACCAATCGCCAATTTTGAATAAGTCAGGCATTTCAATCATGGTGTATTTACCGGCTACCCAAAAATCGCCTTGGAATTGCCAATTTTTAAGATCTTTTGAAGTGAATGCCACCACTCGACCTGATTGTTCCGTTTTCGGGCCTTGTAATCTCGCGCCTAATATCAATAAATATTCTTGTTTTTCATCATTCCAAATTACCCATGGATCTCGCCAATCGCTAATGTCATAACCTGGTTGGGGAGTTAGAGTTATCAGTTCTGAGGATTTATGCCATGTTTTAAAATCGTCACTCCAGGCATGTAACAAGACTTGTGAGGTTTTTCCCTCTTTTTCCCAATTACGATTGTAACCAGTGTAAAAAGCGTGTCCTTTACCTTTTGCTTCAAACACACAGCCAGCATAGATAAACTGATCAACATCTTGTTCACCACCTTTCTTAATCGAATCGCCTAAATTTTGATAATTAACAAAATCAGTGGTAGTCGCCAGTGACCAACCAAAAGGTTCACCGAAAGGGCAAGGATTGCGATTGTCACGTTGATCATAAAGATAGAAAACGCCATTCTTGCCAAATGGCATAATATCGCCAACCCAATAACCTTTTGGTTGATAATGTAATTTTTGCATTTTTTTACTCCTTTTTTAGGTGTGAGGAAATGACATTGCGTTGTCATTTAATACTGAAACAATTTATTTCATTTCATGTCAACCGCGTTCATATGTCAACCGCGACCACAATTAAAATGCTAAATTTGTGAGGGACATCACTTATTCGAAAGTGAATTTGTGATCAATGTCACTAAAATATTGGCTGACAAAGAGGTAAAGCAATTCAATTACAATGATTTACCTCATAACAAAAAGCTTTATAATTATCAGCGAATAATATTAATAATGATTAAAGGATGATTATGAAACTAAGTAGAGATGATGTGGCTAAGTTAGCAGGGGTTTCTCCAACCACGGTTTCTCGAGTATTAAATAATCGTGGCTATATTAGCGCAACAACTCGTCAACGTGTTCAAGAAGCGATGGAAACCTTGGGCTACTATCCCAACGAATTAGCCCGTTCATTATCAAATAATAAAAGTAATTTGATTGGTTTAATTTTTCCCAGTTTAACTAATCCCTTTCAAATGGAATTAATCAGTTATTTAGAAAGAATATTATCTCGTCAAGGTTATAAAATATTAATTTGCAATAGCCATCATAACCAAGAAGAGGAAAAGAATTTTTTATCTATGCTGAGGCGTCATCAGGTTGAAGGGGTAATTGTTAACTCCATGAATGAAAATTTAGCTGATTACCTAATCCCAGATCTCAATATCGTATCGATAGATCGTAAAATTAATGAAACGATACCGGTTATTTCTTGTGACAACTACGCTGGGGGATATCTGGCTAGTCAACATTTGATCAATCAGGGTTGTAAAAAGATTCTGTATATTGGTTCGATTACCAATGATAAACATGTTGATATGGATGCTAACAAGCGCTATCAAGCTTATAAAGATAGCATTAAAGTTGCCGGACTTAAGCCAATCACACTTGATATGGATTTTTCAATTAGTTATCAAGAAAAATATCAGTTAATCAAACAACGTTTACAGTCGCAATCTATTGATGGGGTACTTGCTGATGATTCCTCAGCCATCGCGACAATTAATGCCGCAAGAGACTGTAAATTATTTTTACCTTCACAATTAAAAGTAGTGGGATTTGATGGTGCAGAATTAACGCTACAACATATGCCATTTTTGACGACAATCCGTCAACCAATTTTACAAATTGCCCAAAATGCAGTTTCGATATTGTTAGCAATGATTAATGGTGAACCCTATCAGAGTATAACCAATTTACCCATTAGCTTGTATCAAGGGTACGACAATTGCATTTAAGTAATTTACTCGCTAAAAAATGGTATTTGGGTTATTTAATCTGGGGGAGATCTGATAAAAATGAAAAAAAATTGAAAATTAAATCATTATAAATCAAACAAATAATAAATTTTTTAGAAAAATATGAATTTTTTTTTAAATCAGTTGGAACTTTTTGTGATTTAGTCTGTCTATATATTCAGATTACGTTAATTCATTTTTTTGCCCTCCACTCAATTCGTTGAGTGGATTTTTTTTATCTACAATTCTAGTTAGATCTCAAACACCTTGCAATATCCGCACTCTTATACTGCACCATACCACGGATAAAATAATTGCTATATCAAACTTATTGAACAATAATTAACAGTAAGTTAACATCTAGCGATTTTCATTATTCTAATAAATCCTGTTATTTTTATTTTTATCAAGCCTTTTATCTATTCTCAATTTATTTGGTATATTTAGTCTGGTAACTAAATAATAAGGTAATGGATGGTGCTTAAATACTAATAAGTGAGCAGAGAGAATTTTTATGTTATTTTCATCAAGGACAAAAGGCCACCTAATCGCACTGATGAC
The DNA here is from genome assembly GCF_984569075.1 of Gilliamella sp. LMG 34361. NCBI lineage: Bacteria > Pseudomonadati > Pseudomonadota > Gammaproteobacteria > Orbales > Orbaceae > Gilliamella > Gilliamella sp. LMG 34361. The sequence continues at coordinate 901,171 of NZ_OZ474903.1, forward strand.
AGTGTTTATTTGGGGGATCACTTATATTGCCACCAAAGTTTTACTGACAGATTTTAAACCGATTGAAATTCTCTTTTTCCGATTTACCTTAGGCTATGCCACGCTTTGGTTGTTAGCGCCTCGCTTTTTTGCTTGGCAAGGGATTAAACAAGAGTTGATGTTTCTTGGCGCTGGATTTTGTGGTGTCACTTGTTATTTTCTTTGTGAAAATATTGCTTTAACCTATACTACCGCATCAAATGTTGGTGTGATCACCACACTAGCTCCAGTCTTTACTGCTATATTGGCTATCTTCTTTCTTAAGGCCGAAAAACCAGCGAAAGTGTTTTATATTGGCTGTCTATTCGGCATGATAGGTATAGCCTTAATTAGCTTCAATGGGCAGTTTGTATTATCGGTTAATCCGCTTGGTGATTTATTGGCGGTGTTTGCTTGCCTATTTTGGGCCTGTTATTCAATTTTAACTAAAAAAAGTAGTAACTATGGTTACAATATTATTTTGTTGACGCGAAGATTCTTTTTTTACGGTCTAATGTTTATGTTACCGGCACTGTATTTATTTAATTTTGAATGGAATTTTTCGAGATTTGAACAACCAATAAACTTAATAAATATCTTATTTTTAGGCGTCGGTGCTTCAGCTATCTGCTTTGCCTCTTGGAACTATGCGGTAAAATTAGTGGGTGCGGTCAAAATTAGCATCTATATCTATTTAGTGCCAATTTTGACAATTATTAATGCAGTATTAATTTTAGATGAACCTTTTACTTGGATTGCAGCAATAGGTACCTTATTTACACTTGGCGGCGTATTCTTATCAGAAGGGAAAATCAAATTTAAAAAGCATTAATATTTTATAATTTTTATTAATGCTTTTATTTAAAAAATAATACCTAAAGTGCCACATTTATTGCATACGTTTATCGATAGCTTGCATAATAATTTGCCCTAAGTGCTGATAATTTTCATCAAAATGATGGCCACCCGGTAGTTGAAATGCTTCGCCTTTCATTTCCGGTTGTAGGCAACCGCTATCGTCTTTCTCTTCTGCGCCATAGATACAGAATAATTTCTTTTCCGGAATCTGCGCAACCTCTGCTGCTGTTTTCATTTCATCGCCAGATTGTCCCAGCCAACCACTAACTTCTATTTCAAAATTAGCATCTTTAGAAAAAGCAATCATGATCAATGCTTGCACACTTTGTTGATCTACTTTGGATAAGCGATTATATAGTGCTGGTAAAATGTCACCACCAAAAGAATAACCCGCTAGTACAAATTTATTCACACCCCATTTATCACGGTATTCTTGCATTAAATAAGTCAGATCTTTAGCACTACGTTCAACCGAGCGATGTTGCCAAAAAAGTTTTAACGCATCGACCCCAACCACCGAATAACCATGTGAAGCCATATATTCTGCTGAAACTTTATCTAAATCTCGCCAACCACCATCACCTGAATAATAAAAGGTAACACTATTCGGATGTTGTGGATTAGCTTTAGCTGGTAATTCAATGACAGGTAATGGTTCATGTTCACCAAATAAAATCGAGGATAAATGTAAACTTAACAACTCAGTTGGTGATGCCTGATACTCACCAATTTTGGTGGTAACTTTGATCTGTTTTTGTTGGCGAGGAAAAATGGCAACTTGTTCATCAGGTGGATTATTCCAAATCACTTGCCATGTTCCATGGCTGGCCTGTGCAGGTAAAGGTGCGTCGCAATCTTTATGATCTAAAGTAAACTCAATGGATAAAGCTTTAGCATCATCATCTTGTTGTTTGCTTAACCAACGATAAGCGAAAGCTGCACCTTCTTGCATGCCGGCAACAGTAAATTTATCCTCATTTAAGATCTTCTTTGCTTGTTCAAAGCGTGTTTGTTGTTCGGCACAACTTCCTTGTGGTTGTAATTCAAATTGCACCAATTTAGCACCCATTGATTCAGATAAGGTTAATAATTGATTAGCGGTAAAGTGATTATCTTGTGTCGCAACAATTATTGCTGAAGCTTCTGCTGACTGTCTAGGGCTAGCAGATAAGATAGTAAAGTTTTTATTAATTGTAACAGTATTAACCGAAGCAGTTCGTTGGTTTTTATAATTGTACCAACCTATAACAATACAAAATGTAATGAATACTAAAATAATGAATAATAAAACATAAAGTATGATTTTTTTCATTTGATTAGTTCTTCTGATTAGTTAATGTTGTTTTGCCACCTGAAATTAACATCGTGGTGTCAATTAAGGCGACCAAAGGATCAAGTCCTGCCGGAACTGCCATATAACGTGGTTGCCAATGGGTGGCAAATTTTTCTTTAAAGCGACGCAAACCTTGGAAGTTATAAAATCGGCCACCTCGGCGAAAAACTAACGCGCCTAAGCGTTGGATCATCGGGGCACCACGTCGCCTTTGCATGCCGGCAAGTGGCACCATGCCTAAGCTAAAGTATTGATACCCTTTTTCCTGATAATGTAAAATTAAACCAACCATTAAAAACTCCATGGTCGATTTTGGAATATCTTGTAAAACTCGCATTAGATCAATACTAGCACTATAGTTTTGCTTGGTTTCTAATAAATTCACAAAAGCAATAATGCGACCTTGGTACTCAACCGCGGCAATGGTGAAATTATCTAAATAGGACTGCGAAAAAGCGCCTAATGAGAATTGCTTTTCTTTTGCCTGTTTATTTTTTAGCCATGCGTCCGAGACTATTTTTAGTTGATCCAGCGGTGCAGTACCAGGCGGATAAAATCTTAAACTAAGCCCATCTCGTTGCCCACGGTTCCAAGTATATCGTAGATCTTTATAACCTTTTGATGTTAAATCAAACTCTTGTAAATTCACCAATGCTTCCTCGCCAAGTTTGACAATACGAAGACCGATATCCATATAGAATGGTAAATTGTTTGCTTTAACTTGGTAAAAAACCGGACGTAAATGGTGTTGATCACAAAGATCTCTAAATGCCCAGATTAAATCAGCCCGAGCAGCGCTATCATTACCAATAGGATCATATAGTGCAACCATGCTTCTTCCTCGCCTTGCATACATAATAAAAGCAGTATGTGATTGATTGAAGAGCAGTGACTTATCACCACTCATCGCTAATCCGCCTTCAGGTTGTTTTGAGTTAAGCATGATTTGATAGGCTTCACTTAATTCCTCTTCAGTCGGAATCGTTAAGATAGGTAATGCCGGTTTAAATGACCAAAATAACATTACGCCACTTAATAAGATAAAACTACCTAATGCTGCCCGTAATGCTCGGGGAACTCGGCTATCTAACTCAAATTGCCACCATAAATCATGGCTATAAGGAATATCTTGATAAATAAATAAGATTAGCCAAACAAATAAGGCAATTAAACCAAAACTGATAACAAAGGATTTTAGTGAAAAAGGCAAAATACTTAATCGGCTTTTACGATAAAAAGCATGCCTAAAATTGATTAATAGTATGGCTATTACTAATAATGTCGCTGCTTCGATCCAGTGTAAACCTCTTAGCAATGAGCAGAGACTGCCTAATATCAATAATATAACCGATACTCCCCATGCAGAATAAAGTCTGCGACGTAATCCTACTGCCATTAGTAGGCATAAAACCCCGATTAAACTTACGGTTAAATGAGCAAAATTGACAATTTTTTTCGGAAAAAAAGTGCCGACAAAATCATGATTAAAGCCAGGTATGACACTTGAAAACATCATGACTACTCCGGCAAAAAATACCGCGGCGGCCATAATCGTTGCCGCAATACCGGTGTCGGTTTCCTTAACTTGTGGTGCGGTTAAAAAGTTTTTTCCTTCATTAATTAGCAGTAAAATTCCGGCAGGAATCAATGGTAATATGATATAAATTAAACGGTAAATGACTAATGCAACCGTTAATGATGCGGTATTAATTTGTGATGAAAATGCCGCTAATATAACCGCTTCAAATATGCCAACTCCACCTGGGACATGACTAAGTACCCCAGCAACTAATGCCAAGATATAAATCATGATAAAGGTAATAAAGTTTGGTTGATTCGGGAGTAAAAAATAGAGAATAGCACCGGCTAAAATGGCATCGATTAAGGTAATTAAAAATTGTCCACCGGCTAATTGCCAGTTAGGTAGACGGATCTGCCAATGGAAAATTTGATATAGCCAAGTATCTTTATTGGGTTTTTCTGCTAATCGGTGCGCATGTAAAAATAACAATACACCCGCATAAATGATCAATACTGCACTAGCGATTAATTCGATAGTGATTGCCGAGATATGTAGCGCTAGCATGGTATTTTGTATATGTATTAATGCAGCAATTGTGGCGATTAAGGGTAATGTAAGGCCTAACGAAAGGCTAACAAAAATCGACATGCGAGCAACATCTATGGTGGTTAATCCATATTTAAAATAGAGCCGACAACGAATTGCACCGCCGGATAGGGCGGATAACCCGACTGCATTACCAATGGCGGAGGCACAAATTGCACCAGTAGCTATTGTCGATGGTTTTAAATCAACGCCTGCATATCGTGCAGCTGACCATTCATAACCCATCAACATAATATAACTCGCTATCGCCGATAGACATGCTAGTAAAATTGCATGGTAAGGCAGTTTATGCAGAGCTGATTGTAAATCACTAAGATTAATTGATTGTAATAAATGCCAACACACTACCAGTGCGATACAAAAAATAGTGAGGCCAAATAGTAGAGCGATAAATTGACGATATCGAGTGAAACATTCTATAAGTTGCCAAGGCAAAACTTTGCGTGCTGATATTTTCACTTAATCAACTCCAGTTATTTGCATTGATAATAAATTGTAATTAGAGCATTCTACCTTTCGCAATTAGTGAAAACAATCGAAAGAAATTAAAAAAAATATAAAAAAAACATTAAATGCAAGGGATTTTTTGATAAATAAGTCTAAACAATCATCAATAATGATATTAAATATGATTTTTAACTCATTTTAAATTGATTTTGGTGGTTTTATGCAAGAATAAATGTCTGACTTATAAAGTGTTAATTAAAACCATCAATGGTGATTAGATTTTAACTGCGGTAATATACATAATATCTCGATAAAATATAATCTATCATTACCATTTGTAATTAAGCCTAATAAAATGACCAACCGAATAACTGCTCAACAACAACTAATTCTTAATTCGATTAAACTATTTGTTCAACAAAAGCTTTCGCATGATTTTTCCGGCCATGATATGGCGCATATTGAACGAGTTGTAAAATTAGCCGAAAAAATCCTTAATGATCAGCTACAAGCAGATGCATTTATTGTATTGATGAGTGCTTACTTACATGATGTCATTGATGAGAAAGTAGTTGAGGATGTTGATAAAGCAATAATTGAATTGCGTGATTATCTGCAATTATTAAAGGTAACCAATAACGAGATTAATGCTATTTTTGCTATTATCGAAAATATGTCTTATCGGAAAAATCTTTCACAAAAAAACGAGTTATCGTTGGAAGGACAAATAGTTCAAGATGCTGACCGACTTGATGCTATTGGCGCAATAGGTATTGGTCGTACTTTTTATTATGGTGGTAATAAGCATAATATTATGCACGATCCAAACATTCCACCGCGAACGAAACTTAATGAAGACAATTATAAACAGCCCAATACAGTAATAAATCACTTCTATGAAAAGTTATTTTTACTCAAAGAGATGATGAATACTGACACAGCTAAACAGATCGCCGAACAACGGCATAAAATTTTAGTTGAATTTGTTAATCAATTTGAGCAAGAGTGGCTGAGTAACGATTAAATTTTATCAAGACTAAATCCTGACGATTAATCAGGATTTAACTAGCTGATTTTCAAACTCTTTGATGCATCGCTTCTATTTAAAAAGGAATTGGTGCACCAACTAAAGAGAGTACGATTGGTAATGTAATTAAACTCAATAAAGTACTGACTAAAGTAGCACTTGATACCAGTGCTGGGTTAGTATCAAATTGAACTGACATTAGTGTGGTATTGGCAGCACTTGGCATTGCTGCTAGAACAATAAGGATTTGTTTTGCCATTGGAGTAATAGGCATAAAATAGACCATTGCAAAAGCGACCAGCGGTGATATAACCATCCTCGTTACTAAAGCAAAAGAAAGTTTTGGATAATCAAGTTGTTTAATTTTGATTTTGGCCAATTGCATGCCCAAAATAATCATAATTATCACAATGGAAGAATCACCGATCATACTAATCGAAGTCATAATCGATTTTGATAATGGTATTTGACACAGTTGGAAAAGAATACCAGCAAAGGCACCATAGGCAACCGGCATTCTAATTACTTTGTTAATAACGTCTTTTTGACTGACAATATCACTATGTGTACTGCCTTTGGCTGCATAATAGATGCCAACAGTGCTCATAACAAATTGTTGTAACACCATCATTATGACACCTAGATCAAAACCGATCGTGCCAAAAAAAACCAGTAATACAGGTGTACCATAATTACCATTGTTCATAAAACACGAACTTAAAATCATTGCACAGCGTTGTTTGACCGAATACTTCATTATCATTGACCAGATGCTGACAATAACTACCAAGGAAAAACAGAGTCCAATAAGATAAGCAATATAGATTAAATAATCGCTGGTTAAGGTATGCGTATAAAATGTTTTAAATGCCAAAAAGGGCGATAACACATATAGCGACATTTTTGAAAGATTAGCAACATCAAAATTAAGAATCTTTTGGCCAATAAATCCAACAATAAAAATACAAAAAATAGGAAACAAAATAAGGAAAAATTGCATAATTTTAACTTTAAACTTTTTGGTTAATTAATTTATTGAATCAATAGTTTCAACTATCGATTCGGTTAGTTTTTGACAGGTGTTATCATCAAGGGCTTTATTGTGTTTATCGGTTAGAATAAACAGATCTTCAATATGTTCGCCAATTGTGGCTATTTTAGCACTGCTTAGCGATAAGTCTAATTTTGCAAACACTTCACCAACGCAAGCAAGTAAACCTGGTTTATCAAGCGCAATGAGTTCCATATAAGTTTGATTTTCGTTAAATGACGAAATAAAGTTGACTTGTGTTGGTACAGAAAATGAACGTAGTCGCTGTTTAGCGGGTTTTATTGTCACACCTTTGTAGACCGATTGATGTAGTACTTTATGCAGCGCTTGGATAATATCTTGGTGTCGATTTTCTGGCACAATTTGTCCATTAGGTTCAAGCACAATAAAGGTATCTAATGCAAATCCATTTTTATTGGTAATAATCAATGCATCATGAATACTCAAATTTAACATACTTAACGCATTACATGCTGCGGCAAATAAAAAAGGTCTATCAGATGAGTAAATGATGATTTCGCTGCCACCATGATATGGATTGGGATTAATCGAAACTAATGTTTGACTCAAATCATGATTTAATAATAGTTGAGCGTGCCAAACGATCTGTTCAGCACTATAGCGCAAAAAGTAATCGACGCGATAATCTTGCCAAAGGTTTTTTATCATTTGCTCATCGTAATTTTGTGCCAGTAGTTCAGTTAGTGCTTGCTGTTTATGTTGACGAGCAATACTTCGTTGTTCTGGTATTTGATGAATGCCAGAATCAAATGATCGTTTAGCGGTTAAGTAGAGCTCACGCATTAAGCTCTGCTTCCAACTATTCCATAAGGTTTCATTGGTGGCACAAACATCGGCAACCGTTAAACAGAGTAAATATTGTAAACGGCGTTTGCTTTTTACTAATTGAATAAATTCGCGAATAACATCGGGATCTTGGAGATCTCGACTTTGCGCAGTTACCGACATCAATAAATGATAACGAACTAACCAAACAATCAAATCGGTATCTTTCGCATCGAGTTCATGTAATTGACAAAAAGATTCGACTAATTTAGCGCCTATTTCCGAATGATCACCATGTCGACCTTTGCCGATATCATGAAATAATCCGGTAATAATTAGCAATTCTGGTTTGGATAATTTGGCAAATACCGTTGAACTATTTGGGTGTTTTTGTTTACCTTCTTCTGAGCGTAAAAGATTGAGTTCTAACAATAATCGGATCGTGTGCTCATCGACAGTATAGGTGTGAAACAAATCAAACTGCATCATCCCTGAAATTTGTTGCCAATCAGGAATATAAACCGCCAAAATCCCATATCGATGCATGGGCAAAATAGCTTTTTTAATTGCGTCAGGATGTTTGATTATTTTCATAAACAACGTTCTGGCTTCAGGTTTTTCACACAATAAATAGGTCAGTTTCCGCCTTGCTGAACGAAGTTGCCGAATGGTATTCGAGTAAAGCCCGGTAATTTGAGGATTAAGCAAAAGTGTATAGAACAGTTTAAGAATCATCACCGGATCATCAGTAAAGATACTATTATGTTTAACATCAATTAGGTTATCTCTGCTCTGGAAATGCTCATCAATATCATAGGTTTTATATTGTGAATTACGTTTTAATAGTGACTCATCAAATAATTGCAACAGCATCTGATTGAGTTCGGTAATATTATGTGCCACCCGATAATAATCATGCATCATGTTTTCAACCGGTGTATTGCCTTCACCACTATAGCCCAACATTTTAGCGATACTTAGTTGACGATCGAATAACAAACGATTGTCATAGCGGTTGATAACGCAGTGAAGAGCAAAACGCATGCGCCATAGAAATTTGCGACATGTTTTAAATTCTTCAACTTCTTCGGGTGTTAAATAGTCAAAATGGGCAATTTTTTGCAAAAACTCGCCACCAAAATGGCGGATAGCAATCCATTGGATAATCTGCATATCACGCAAGCCACCCGGACTATTTTTTAAATCGGGCTCTAAATTATAGGTGGTACTATGATACTGTTGGTGCCTTTCTTGTTGCTCTTTAATTTTGGCTTGATAAAACGCCGGTGAAGGCCAAATTTTATCACTAAAAATGTGAGTTTGAAGTTCCTTAAGTAATGACTCACTTCCTGCAATCAGTCGTGATTCAATTAAATTAGTCATGATAGTGATATCATTTTTAGCTTCTTGCAGACAGGTCTTTAATGTTCTGACACTATGACCAATATCTAGATGAAGATCCCAAAGTATACGAACCAAATCACCTACCTGTTTTTCAAGCTCTTTGGTGAGTGAGTTATCGCTTAATATCAAAATATCAATATCTGACAAAGGATGTAGCTCACAACGTCCATAACCACCAACAGCAATAAGTACAATGCGATTTTTTTTAAAGAGTGATGAAACGTGTTCTGGAATTTGATAGTAAAGCCATAATCGTTTAAGTAGCTGATCGATAAATTGACTACGTAAATGGACTAAATCATCAATATCAACATGGTTTTCGAATTGAGTGATCGACCATTGTTGAAACGTATCGAGTTGCTGTTTTAGATAGGGGACAGTGATTTGCTCATCACTAAAATCAAGCGGAGAGATAGAATAATGCGTGTCAGTCATAGTCATCATATCAAATTAAGCTAATTTAATAGCCTTATCGTCCCGCGATTTTAAAGTAGTGTCAAGTTGCAATATCTCCACTTTTTCCTAAATGTCATTGGTGTCTTTTAAAAATAATTATTTACTCTTGTTGTAAAAATAATTGAGGAGTCTATACCGTCAGCCGGTATTAGTTGAGGAAAATTTAAGTGGAATTGATGTGACTGAGTTATTTTTAGTAGTTTCTTAGGTTGATGTAGCAATGATTGAATTTGAAGATGATTGGGCAAATGCTTACAAGATATTATCTTTTAATAATCTGATTTCATTAAATATATTAGAAATTATGCTGTTAAACAAAGTAAGAGGGCTAGATTTTTATTACCACAAAAGCTCGTTAGTATTTTTTTACATTAGGAAAAAGAGGAGTGTAGAGAACTATTTACTCATCAAGGAGGAATATGCAAACTGAGGGGGAATATTGCAAAATATTGGTCACCGGTGGTGAATACCTCAGTTAGCCAAGCAGTTTAATTCCGACCAACCAAATATTGCTTGGTTAAGCGACATCAGTCACCTCAATAGCAATGGTGGTTGGTTATGTCAGTGGCTGATTATCGATTTGTATAAACGACATATGGTTAGTCTATAAACCAGTCGTTATCTATCTTTTGGTAGAAGTTAATGTTGTTTGCGTTGTCGTTCCTTCTAAAGCATCATTTTCAGTGGTTGTAACAGATTTTAGCGCCACAGCACCAACAGGTAATGCTTTTTCAATTGTTAAGTATGAACCTTGTTTGGCTAACCATTGCTGTAACTTATGAAAATCACCACACCAAAGGGTTTCTATGTCGTTATCACGTTGTTGATTATTTTCGCCAGTCAATTTAACAGCTCGTATCTGCATGCGTGCAGCTTCTGCTTTACCAGCTAACTCAATACCGTAGCCTGGTGTAGATGGATTACGTAAAACTAATCGTCCATCTTTCACCCACTTAGTATCCATACCATGTCGAACTTCATACCCAAGACTAGCCAATCCTTGCAAAATAGCTTGTTGTCTGTAAGTTGCTACGGTTTTTTCGGTTATATGTGCCAGTGTTTGTTCACAGCTATCAATTAATTCTTTCAATTGGTTAATATTAATCGTATCGAGTGTATTTAAATCAAAATCTAAAGGCTCCACTGTTTTTTGATTTAATTCAGCTATTAATAATTCCAATTGTGTCTGTAATGCATTGCGCTCCTTGGCCTCTTTAACCGCTTGAGCCAAGTCTAGCACAATACTATCAAGCAGTAGTTTTTGACGGCTATCTACTGGTTGTTTCTCAATGGCATTTGAACGCTCAATAAATACCTCATAAATTTCTCTTTGTTCAAATGATAATTCAGCAAGGTAGTGCTCAATTTTTTGAATATAAGGATCTTTCTGTAATTCAATATGTTGTTTTTCTAGCAAACTTGCAAAGGTTTCCGTAGTGTTATCTTCCACCATACGATTTAGCAAAGCTTGTTGCTGTTGTGATAGTTTTGTGGTGTCGTTAGGTTTGAGTAAACTAAAGGCTTTAGTTAAAAGCTGATTAATATTACCCTGATATTTTCCTTTAATTGCAGCCTGTAATTCGTTATTGAATTCATCTGAGATAGCTATTTGTTTATGATTTAATAAATTAACCAGAGCTTTGATATTTTCTTTGGCTTGCTTTACTTCAATAGCATGCTGGCTTTTCGCAGCTATCTTTAATTGTCGACGTTTAGCAATATCATCGTCTAGATTGGATATTGCCACCAAAACCTGTTTGGGTATTTCTGAGAAAAGTTTCTCTTCAAACATCTGATCAAAGTTTTTTCGTGTTGCAAGGATCGCTTCATAATAATTTTCATCTGTTTCTCCCAGCTTGACCATCGATTTTTGCCATTGTTTGATCGCTTGATCAAGACGGGCTAAATGGCCTTTACAGGTAGCCGTGATTTCTTGTTTCGTAGTAATTCTGACAACTTTTGGTCCACTCATTGACTTACCTCAGGTGTTAATACTGTTTCAACTAACGTTTTTAAACGTTGCTTTTCTTGTTCTTTATTTGCATACCAATTACGTGATGAAATGCGTAAAATGTTAGGAATTGCCTGTTTTAAAACTGATTGTCGCCAAATATCACGAGCTCGAGCATGGGTTAATAATGGATTAATCGGGGCATCACATTCAATGCCGATACTGTAGAGTTTGGTCGCCGGATCCTCAATCGCAAAATCAAGCGCGAATACGTCATTACAGGATTGTCGCATATATCCAACACCCAAGGACTGGATAAAGGCTTCAACATCATCCAGAAAGGCATCTTGTTGCTTAGTCTCAGCGTTTTCGAGAACAAGCTGACCATTGCCTGCAACTCGATTAAGTAAATCGTTACTATAGTCAAAATGACCCTCTGATAGCGCTTTAGCATAAGCTAAATAGCATTGTAAATAATCTCTTGGGTTAGTGGCGATCTGTTTACCGGATAACATGTCAGAAATATCGTTTATTGGCATAGAGGAGACCAGAACGACTTTTTTACGAGCTCGTGTAATGGCAACATTGAGCCGTCTTTCCCCCCCTTGTTGACTTAATACACCGAAATTACGTCTAAAAATTCCTTTCTCATTACAGCCAAAGGTTGTCGAAAATACAATAATATCACGCTCATCACCCTGTACATTTTCAACATTTTTAATGAAAATGGACATATCTTCGCCTCTATCCATCCGTTGATTTTCTTCTTTATAAATGTAGGCAAACTTTTCATCGTCAGCGGCTTTTTCATAAAAGAGTTTCTCAATTAAATCTGCCTGTTTTTTATTAAAGGTAACGACGCCTATAGAAGGACGTTCATCCAAAGAGTGTTGCCAAATTTTCGATACTACTTGAACCACTTTTTGGGCTTCTTTAAGATTGGTTTGCTGTTCATAGACACCATCTGCCCAAATATATTCTATAGGCTGAGCTTGTTTAATCGTATCTAAAGGATGACGAACCGGTATATTTAATTGATTCATATAAAAAGCGGCATTTGAATAATCGATTAACTCTCGATATGCCGAACGATAGTGAATTTGTAAGCTCGTGGTAGGTAACACCGAACGTGCAAGTTGCAATAAATCAGGGCAATCCATAATTTCTTTTGAGTTCCATTGACCTTGCAATACCTCTTGCTGCTCTTCAGCGGTTAATTCAGCGGTTAAGTTTAGATCTAAATCTTCCTCAAGCTCCACTTGAGAACTAAAGAAAGAGCTAGGTGGCATTTGCTTTTCATCGCCACTGACGACCGCTGCCTTACCGCGATAAAGTGCTGGTATTGCATATTCGATCGGCATTTGAGAGGCTTCATCAAAAATAACCACATCAAATAAGCCTGATTTTAATGGTAATAGTCGGCTCACAATATCGGGATTCATTAACCAAATAGGCCTTAAACTCATGAGTCCTAACGGTTCACCTTGCTCGATAAACTCGCGTAATCTTCTTGCGCGTTGCCCGGTTAATCGTGTGATATCCTCCCATTGTCTAGCACTCGCTAACTTTTTGACAGGAATGTTGTGCCTAAACAGAGTCTTATTTAACTCGCGGATCTTTTGATCGGCCGTAGCTAAAGCCTGAATTTGTTGTTGTATTTCATCCTCATCAGTCAGCAGTACGGGGTTGTCTTGCTCAATACGGGTTTTCCATGTCTGTTTAGCCTCATAATCTAATAATTGTCTAAAACTTTTATCGAGCGCAGTCACAGCTAAATTGCTTAACTCTTGCTGATAATGCCTTAAACGTTCAAACAATTTCATCGCTTTGGTTGATAATTGCGGAACTCGTTTTCTAAAGTATTGGTAAGCTTCAAGGGTATCAAGCACACGGTTAATTTCTACCAGTAATATAGGTGAAACAGCATTGTTTTCGATGGCTGTTTTGCAGTTTGCATAGAATGCATCTTCAAAATAATTTATTAACGGCAGTAATGCCTCTAATGAGGCTTTGCGTACAGCATATCTTTCAAAAGCGGTATGATAATCATTTAATAAGTGTTGAAATGCCACTTTACTTTGTAGAACTGACTTTTCCACTTCTTCACTGTGCGGGGCAGCCATAATCCTTTCTGCCCACTTTTTTACCTCTTGTAAACTTATTAATGTTTCATTGACAACATTTTTAATATTAAGATTGCTATGGTCGTCAGGCACTGGCAGTTGTAGTTTAGCGAAAATCGCCTGTATTTCTTGACGAATGGGGCGATATTCTTGTTCAAGCACCAAAGCATTATAAAGCTTAACAATAGCCTCTACATTCGGCAGTTCGCCTTGTGATATTAAATAAGCTAATAACGTCCGTTTTGCTTTATAGCGTTTAATACTTAAAAAACTATACCAAGGCTTAGGCATGACCATCAGTCTTGCTTTGTTTGTTAAATCATTTAATACATCAGACTCTAGTAAACATAGTCTAAGCGATAAATTACACCGACTGCTTTCAGTTAACAGAGCTAAGCGCTCTTGCAGTAGAGTCAGTTGCCTTATCAGTGAGTCACCGTCTAGCTCAGCTGAAGTCTGGGCACTTTGTTTAAACAAAATTAACCATTTAACTAACCGCGATCGAATACTTTCTGAAATGGTTAAAAAATGATTTCCCTCAGTTTCAATCCATTGCTGGTAGGGTTTGGGATTGTCTATTTCAAACCGCGCGCTGCTACTCAACTTATTGATTCTTAGTTGTTCAACGGTTAAAAAATAGCTAAAGAATTTTTTAAAATCCTCTAGCGTTGCTAAATCATGGGAAAATGCTTTTAGATGAATTAATGGGCTATTTTCATAACTGGCTGGTAACCAAAAACGCACCAACGGTGCACACTCATTTTTCAAAGCCATTAACTGTTGTGGATTGCAATCACTCAGCACTGGTCTTAACAGAGGTGCCGCAAATAACTGATAGTGTTGACTTATGCCAATTAAATCAGCAAGTAACTCTCTATAACTTAACTGTGTTTGCGGGTCTGTTTGATGTAGTGCCTGATGATAACTATCTAAACGATTTTCTAAATCGGTAATTTGGGCGGCAACTTGTTTACGTTTTTCGATCCAATCGGTTCTTTTAGGAGATTTAAATAATAAATCCAGTTGTTCACGGATACTATTAATCACAGAATTTCTATTCGCATTAATATCATTGATCATAATACTGCGTGCATCTAGTCCTTCGGCGACTAAGCGTTTATATACGACCTCTAAGGCGGCTTTTTTCTGGCAAACTATCAACACGGTTTTATTTTGGCCAATCGCATCACCCACCATATTTACAATTGTCTGGCTTTTACCTGTCCCTGGTGGTCCTTCAATTAATAGCCCTGATTGCTGTCTGGCTTGTAAAACGGCATTTTCTTGCGAAGGGTCACTAGCTACTGAAAAATAGCGATCTAACTCTTCAGGTTTTTCTGGAGTCTGTGCAACTGCTTGATAAGGTTTTAATCGCAATGCTGTCTCTAATGCGGTATTAACCGGTGATAATTTCTTTAAGCGATTAAGATCTTCACCGATGGATTGACCTAAGAAGTTTACATCAAATAAGACCGCTGAACATGCAAAGCACAATTCACCACGCTCAGCTTCAACGCTAATAGGTAGGTTTTGTACTTGTTGAGACAATACATGCCCTAAAGTAGCCAAGGCATCCATGACTTCAAGTGTCGTCAGTGCAGATCTAGCGAGTAACTCATCTATAACGCCTTTACAATTCTCATACAACGTCTTTCCTAATATGCCTTCTAATGCAGGATTAACTCTAATCTCTTCACGTTCATTATCAAAAGCTAACGTAATACGATTGCGAGTGCCCATGTCATAATTGAGTTTAATCGGCCAAAGTAATAGCGGAGCAATACGAGGTAGTCGATAGCTATTAGGCTCTTGATAAAGTAAAAAGGGGAACCCCATGTATAATCCATCAATTCCGGTATCTCTTTTATAGAGATTGGATTGACGGTGTAAATTACGCAACTGATACTCTATGAGGTTGTTGGCTTGAAAAGCGGCTACATCGATGGCTTGCTGTCGGTTATTGCGCTGAACAATATGATCGAGCAATTTACTCGCTGACGTTGCTTGGGTACCCAATAAATGAATATCGACACGTGCAGTGTACATTCCTAGGCGCATTCTCACCAAAGGACCTTGCAAGATAGATGTAGTGACTTTTTTATGGAAAAAATCAATAATCTGTGAGGTATACTGCCGTTTATGTGGTTGTACCCATTTTTCTGGGGCAATACTTAATAAAACCAACAACCTTGATAATGGCATGCGTTTTTCAAGGCGGTATTGTTCTGCCCACTGATCTACTTCATCCAAACCTGTACTGGCAAATCCGGTGATCCTTTCATTTAGCTGTTGATAAAGTGTTAAACGAGGCTTGGCGATTAACGCTGTTAACGCTTCATCATCAGCTATATCAATACGCAATTTTTTTCCTAATGCTCGTGACTCCTTAATGACGGTATCTAAGGATTTAAACTGCCCAAGTTCAGCACTGAGTAAAACAATTAAATCTTCTTCGCTAATGGTTCGTCGCTCTAATAATGACAATATCCCCGCATTATTCGCAGCGGGAAACAGGGCATTTTTCTCTAACCATAACGCGGCTAATTGGGCACGTGAAGCTGATAACAAATGAATTCTTAAAATTTCTTCATCAAGTTTTATTTGTAAATTTAATGCGCGCTGGCGAACCACATTAGCACGCTCATGTAAACGCCATAACCACACTTCAGACGTTTTTAGTAAGCTTGGAATAACGCCTGTAATAAGTTGGTAACCGTCATTAGGATGTTGCAATAGCCAATTTGGTGTGACAATATCACCGTTGAGAATGAGCGGCATATCTGGATTTAAGATCTTTAAAACCACCATCAATTGCATATCTGGGGTTAAATCCTGCTTACGCATCACCTCTCTAATAGTAGCTAAGTTAGTTGCGTCAAAAGCTGTTTGCTCCAACCATGTAATCAAATTACCTCGGGACAAAAGCTCAGTTGCTTCCTGCCAATTAACTGGGTTAGCCGCATTTAACGCAAATAATTTAATTCTATGGTAGCTTTTTCCTGCTAAGAAAATACTCTTATCAAGATCAACTTCTTGCACCGTCGATGGCAAATTTTCGGCGGCTTCTACCGCTTCGCCATTAATCCATGCTTGAACTTCAGGCCATTGCCAACGCTGATGATGGTCTTTGGTCAGCAGTCCTCTTAATAGCAACTGTAACCGTGGATCTAAAGTGGTTGGTATATCTATACCATTGGCCAATACTTGAATGATAAATGCTTGGGTGTTAAGTCCGACAAAGCAATTACCTTGGGTCAATTGCTCCAGTAGAATCATGCCCAAACTCCACCAATCGGAAGCAACACTTACACCACCGGCGACGACTTCTGGTGAGGTATAAAAGGTAGTTGCCAAAGGCGATATGACTTCTAAATCAAATTCGGAGAGCCTAGATGAACCAAAGCCAGTGATCACCAAATCCAAAGGCTCTTTGGTACGTACTAATAAGTTATTTGGTCGTAAATCACAATGACGTAAACCTGCAGCGGTAAATGTATTGAGTGCTTGACCTAACTCAGTCATGACATGACGAATAGTATCCATGTCATTTATGACCATACCAAGGTCAGCTAACATACCACCGGTTAACTCTTCTGCCACAACATAAGCCTGATCGTTCCAACGACCTTTAGCAATAATTTCTGGCACATGTTCACGAGGCAGGTTACGTAACACCTCATACACCTCAATATTAGGCTCAGCACCAGCATGATAAAGTGTTAATACCGCCCGTTTTTCATCATGCAATCTTTTGACTAAGTAACGTTGACGCACTCCATCAGTTTGGTTAATGAGTTGCAGTAATTGCCAATCATCAATGGTCGTAATTTGGGCGTCGGTTACGTGTTCTTCTTGGTCAGAAGGTAGTTGTTCTCTATTTTCTGAACTATCTATCTCGGTTGTCTCGGCTAAATCTGCACCACACTCCATGCAAATTAAATCACCAGCCTCCATGATATGACCATTAACACAGAGCGCTACATGATTTTGTGGTAACACATCATTAACCGTTACAACACTTTGCGGGCGCCATCCTGCTTCACTAATAGTAACGGCTGACAAATCCCAACCGCAGGGTTGACCATTGATAGTTCCTTCACAAAAAATCTCTTGAAGAGATCGCTCGGTTTGACAATTAGGACAAAACCGCATCATCGCCATGCTAAAATCCTTAATTCTTTACTTTGTCAGCGGTCACTTTTAATTGGTGTCCTTGCCGCTTTAAAAGGGTTTCTAATTTTATGAAATCATCACGTCTAGGAATGCCTGCGAACCAGATGACACCTTCTGCATCAAACATGACATCTAATACTTTATCCTCAGTTGTCACGGCTTGTTGATAATAAGCAAATTTTTCTTTTGCTTGTGATGTAAAACAGTGTAAGCGTTGATTATCACTGCCCCTTAACCTTAAAGTTTGTGAACTTTGTCGTTGAAAAGGATCACTGATTAATACATCAATATAAGGTTTAATCTGTTGTAACTGATCGTTGATATCTTCGATGCTATAGCCGGTATACACTAAAATATCAACTTTGGTTTTTTCTCGTAACTGGCTCACAATGGCTAACAAGGCATCAAATTGATCGAAGGGTTCGCCGCCAGAAATAGTAATGCCATCAACCAAAGGCAGGTAAGTGGAGAGCCCCATCATCAGTTTATCGATGGGAATAAACGTTTTTGCAGTTGCCCAAGTATCAACTGAAATACATCCCTCACAACGTAAACTACAGCCTTGAAACCAAATGCCCAGTCGCCTACCAGGGCCTAGTGTTGTAACCGGAAAATGAACACGTGATATACCAACTGTTAACACCATTTACTCCAAGGTTAATCGACCCATTTGCAACTGAGTAACCACTAATGATTGACCGACTTGAGGGTTTAACTTAAACAACTCACGCGCCAATGGATTTAATAGATAAGCCTCAATTTGATTACGTATTCCTCGACCACCATTAGATAAATCAGCTAAAGCTATCTTTTTCAAACTTTCTAATGCTTCGGGCGTAAAAGATAAAATTAGCCCTTGTGTTTGTAAATCTTCAATCACACCATCGATCATTTGTTGGAATATTTGGTCGGCTACATCAGGGCGAATAAAGTCAAATACAATGATATTTTCACCTATTCGATTTAAGATTTCCGGGCGATTTAAAACAAATTTAAAATGCCGCTCAATCTCATTTTTAACTTTTGCTTGAACTTCATCAAATTGGTCCTCGGCCGATACATTAGCAATACGCTCCTCGGTTTCGCTCAGTTTAAAAATCCCCAGATTGGAAGTGAAAATAATGAGTGCCTCGGAAAAATATACCCGTTCGCCTCGTCCGGATGTAAGAACACCATCATCTAAAATCTGTAAAAATTTATCCATAACACGAGGATGGGCCTTTTCAATCTCATCAAATAATACGACACTAAATGGTTTTTCACGGATCGCATTGGTTAGCTCTCCCCCCACGTCATACCCAATATAACCAGGCGGTGAACCAATTAAGCGTTGATCGGCAAATTCTGAACTAAACTCAGACATATCAAAGCGAATATAAGCGCTTTCATCATTAAAGAGTAAACTGGTAATTGTCTTGGCAAGCTCTGTTTTACCTACACCAGTTGGACCTGCTAAAAAAACTACTCCGCGGGGTCTATTGCCTTTTCGGTTAACGCCTACTCCCGTAATAGCCCGCTTTATAATGTCGAGCATATGGACAACCGCATGATTTTGTCCTTTAACTCGTTGATATACAAAGTCATCTGCTTGTTCTATTTTTTGCCGTTCGATTTTCTGCCAAGGGTCTTCGGTTACACCTACTTTATAACGTCTTACGGCATCAGAGATATCATTAATGGTCAATCCCTCAACTCTCGCTAATGTGGTAATAGCATTCATATCAAGCAATAACATGCCTTCGGTGCTATTAACAAAGGTTGCTTCCGCTTTCGCCAGCAATTCTGGAGTGGCTTGTTGCCAACCAGAAAGGCCTTTTATTAATGCAGAGGCTAATGCTCGACGAAAGGTGCTGTCTGGTTTAGAAACTGGAATATGACGAATTCGTGGATTATTTACTAATAACCAGTCAGGTAAATCCCCCTCTTTTTCTACCAACCAAATTAGTGTATTAAAAAAAGGGTTACGATTTGTTCCGGCAGGTCTTGCACGCGCTTGATGGGAAAGGACTAATGCTCGGGTAAACAGTTGATGCTCTGCGGCAGTGAGGTTATCAGCACGAATGGTTAGCTGTGAGGCAAAATCAATAATTAATGCCACAGGTTCGTCATTATTAAGATTAACAACGTTTTCTAAAGTGTTTGCCAATGAATCAATGCCCGCAGCGGCTCGTCCTCCTTCAGGTATTAATCCTATTTGATGTAATAACTCATCAATACCAACAGCTGGTAAATCAGGCGTTTGTAAACCATAAAGCCCCAGTAAAGGATTCCAAATAAGTACTTGACTATATCCTACTTCACGAAGAGCACGATATAAAGTTAACTCAAATGTTTGTGGTGTAATAACTTCAGGAGCCACTTCACACGCTTGTAAATCCCTAATGTTACCCGACAATACAAACTGACTTTTTAACGGCAAAAACCTTAATAGATCACGTAGCCAACGTGGTTTATTAAACTGATTTGTCATGTGCAAAAACCTTTAATAATAACCCCTGAATAATTCCTATAATCTATTATATAGAATCAGATAGAGATAACTAGTATTTCTTTTTAATTATCAATGATATTGATCATACTCACTAACTTAGCTTTCCACTCTTTTGATTGAGTTAAGCACAAAAAGCTATGACTGACAATCAGTCAATAAATCTCAATCATCTTACCTCAAATTATTTATTTTTGACTTTAATAACCGCTTCATCCTAAAACACACCGATTATCAAGCTGCGTGAATCGTAAGTACTCATTGCTTATAAGAAAATAGTTTACACAATAATCTATCATCCCTTTAATCTTATCGGTTTCTCAATGATGTATCATCTGTAAATAAATGTGTTTGTCATTAGCTTTTTGTTCTTCCATCCAAAATTTATAGGTATTTATATAATCGCCGCATATTCAGCTTGTTTTATAAATCATATATAAATAGCTTTATTCAAAAAACATTATGATTTTCATCAATCTTGGCGATGTTTGCCAAGATTATTAGAGAGGTATCTAAAATGAGTACAATGAATATTCCACGACCAGAATCACAACGTGTTGACGTTGAGCAAAGGGTTTAAAAAAGTTTTTATAGTACTCATAGTGAATATGCCAAAGCTGTCATCCGTAAAGATTTTGCGTATAAATAATTGAGAGATTTAATTATGGAAGGGATTAACTCACCAACAGGTTCAGTTATTAAGGAAAATCATTTGGTTTTATTAAAACGCAGAATGGAAGGATAGACTAGATAATGGCAAAAATGTTTATCTAAAAAAATGCCGAACAAGATGTTGAACAGACTATTGTTTATTATGAAGGAAAATCTAAAGCATTAGTTAATAAGGTTTATAATGAACTATATTTGAGCATAATTTACGCAAAGCAACCTAAATTTATTTCCTATTTTTGGTTGATCATGACACTTCTTTATTAACTCTTTTTTAAATGAAAGCTTGATGTATAGGATATTTTGAATAACGTTTTAAGCTTTCAATGTTCGATCCATTTTCGAAAGCAGCTACGACGATTAGTCCCATGCCAAAAAGTTTACTTATATCTGTTTGGCTTAGATTTACTTTAATTCGATAATTGCGAATTTTATTGCCTGTTATACAACTGGTTGTGAGCTGTATATCTAATTTTTTATTATAGTTAAAGCTAAAATATACGTTATAACCAATCAATTCAATACTTAGGTTATAGCGTATTAAGTCAATTGAGACCAAGCTCTAATGTCGAAAAATAAAAGTTGTTTCTACTATTCTTCAAATAGCTTTCTTATCTCTATTTTTATGCCACTATAATTACCTGTAACAAACCTCAGGATCTGGCTAATAGTCCACTAAATTTGTCCACAACATTTTTGCCATTCTAGTGTTGCATCGATTTCAACACCACCAGAGCGTACTGGCTCGACTGAGGACAGGAAGAGGCGGTCACCTTCGATGCGTGCTCGGCGCAGCTGTCGTTGACCGCACCAGTTTGGGAAAAGCGATACATCCATGCCGTGAATGATCGTTCCGGGTTGCTCGCCAAGTTGCCATGGGCCACTATAGGCGATATAGGTGGTTGCTTCCGCTTTGAACTCCTCAGGAGAAGCGACGAACCAGTCTCCCGATGCAAAATGCGAGCGCTCTGGAGTACAGAGTTGTGCTGACATGTAGCCATCTGGCGTGTAAAGGATCAACCCTTCAGGCCGATCGGTCATAGGTTGGCGTATCGGCGAACCGTCTCGCGGTCGCTCTATATAACTTACTAGGCGCCACGCCCCGATTAATTGTTCACGAAGTATATTGGTCATTAGAAATTTCCTCTTTTTGGGCATGGAGCCCGTTAGTATTGGTCAATTTAAAGTTTCTTTAACGGTACAAGGAGATAACTGTCACGCTCTGCACCGAAATTGATATGATGAACCCCCTTGTTACGGGACGGTGGCATCACCTCTTGCGCCTTGGCCCATGCCGGCATCGTTGCCGGTCCACCACCAACGAGATGGATCATCTCCGGCTGCGTACCGGGTTCAAACGTAAAGCTGTTCTTCGGCAGATCAATCGCCGCCTGTCCGAAAGGTAGGTTGACGGGATCGTTGCGGAAAGGTTTGATCGTTAGTTTCAGCTGTTCACCTGGATGAAACTTCATTGCCAACGGCCAGATACCTATATCAACTGGTACCACTTCTTTAGGTGAAAGTCGCTGTTCCCCTTGTAAAAGAAGTACTGGGTCTGCTTCAGTTGAGAGGGCAGGATCCAGAGCTCGGCGTGAAACCCTCAGATAACTTGCCGTACGGGTCGGTGCTGCGCCACCGGGATAGGTCTCGCGAATAATGGTTCGCCCCGCAGAATCCACTTTTTCTAAATAAACACTAAGATCCATGTCATTCGCCCCATTAGCTTCGACAAACAACCGAAGTTTGCTGTAGCCAATAAGCTCTGCCTCATGATCGATCGGCATTAAAAAGGTAGCTGAGCCACCATCCACCTTGTAAGAAACCACACCGGGTTTTGGGGATGATGTGGCTGACAATGAAGAGGTATCAGTTAGATGAAGCTTGATATGCTCATAACCTTTTGGCGGAAATTCCTCGACAATGCGGTCAACCTCATCCTTATGGCCGGGATCGAGAACCGAGATACGAACTTTTGGTGTTTCTTCCCAGCCATTTTTCTCGCCTTTCAGATATCGATCGAAAAAGCGTTTAAGCTCGGCTTGGTGAGCAGGATCATAGAAATCCGGCCACTCCTGCGTATTATGAACACGTAACCATTTCTCTTTAGAAGAAATTCTGCGCCACGCATCAAACGTTCCATATGTATGAGCAACATTATCGTAGCTGGCAACGATGTAGGCCGGGACTTCGATGCGTTCAAGGCGTGCAGCTTTATCTGCCCAGTAAGGTGTCATATCCTGTTCAGTCGCAGCCATGCGCGGCATATCTTCCAAAAGGTGTTCACCACCAAAGCTTTGGATTAGCGCTTCCGGGAATGCCGTGCGGGGGATGCCCCCACGGAGAAAATCACCACGAGCAATATCGGTGCAACCCTCCCACGGAGCTATAGCAGCTAAGTGTGGAGGTTGTTCTGCTGCGATAAACCACTGCGAAACGCACAGCCAGCTATTACCGGCCATACCGACTTTACCATTAGACCAACTTTGAGCTGCTATCCAGTTAATTACGTCGCAGCCATCTTCGGCGGTCTGCCGACCCCAACCGACGATATTTCCACCTGAACGATAGGCACCACGAATGTCGGGATTGATCACGGCGTAACCAGCATTAACCCAGTAGGCTGGATCAGGACCTTCCCATTTCATCATTTCAGACGTCATGCTTAATTTAACGCCATATCGTTCTGGAATTTCGTCCAACCATTGGCCACCAATCTCTTTGCCGTATGGACTCCAAGCGAGAATTGCCGGATGGATAGCATCGCCGATAGGACGGAAAACATCCGAGTAGATCACTGTACCATCACGTAGGGTGATCGCCACATCACGCTCAAACATAATGTCGCAGGGTAATGGCATCGCGCCCTTGCGTCGAATCGTTCCTTTACGCAGAATTTCTGATGAGGGTTTGAAGCCGGGATAACGCACTCGAGGTGCATCCAAAGGTAACGGACGACGGAAGTAGGTCGGGTAGCATCATTGCCATAGACGCGTAGCGGTAGCTTTTCGGAAAAAGGAACCTCATTTTTTGATGATGCTGCAAATGCCGAGCTAATAGGCTTTCCGATAAATGGCAAGCCGAACTGGCTGGCAGCAAGCGCTCCGCCGGCGATCCCCATAGCGCTCAGGAAGCGTCGTCGGCTTATTGATTCGCTAGTATCGACGCAAGATAGAAGTATTGTCGGAGACTGTTTTGATTTAGTCATAGCAGATCCTTTTTGAGTGTCGTATGTTGTTGACAATAATAAAAGTCGCTTCATATAATGTCTAATGACATTATGTTCCCCCTGTAATTCCAAGAGGTAATAATGGAACTCCGCCATCTGAAATCTTTCGTCGTACTGGCTGAGGAGCTGCATTTTGGAAGAGCGGCAAAGCGCCTGCACATCGTCCAGTCGGCGCTGAGCAAGCAAATGCTGCTCCTTGAGGAAACCGTAGGATGCCGCTTACTCAATCGCAATCACGCTTAGCGAAGCGGGTAAGGTGTTTCTCGGAGAGGCAAATCAAGCACTTGAACATATTGAACGCGCGATGGAAACTGCGTGTCGTGTTAGCAAAGGGCTATTGGGGTGTGTACGGATTGGCTATTCAGCCATCGCGGTTCATTCTGGTATTCTAACATCAGCTCTCACCCGAATAGAGGATGCCATGCCTGAGGTTGAAGTAGTGCTGCAACAAATCGAGCCATGGGAACAAAATGATAGGCTTATGACCGATAAGGTTGACTTCGTACTAGCCCCTGTCCTTGAAAATTATCAGCAGACGCTTCGAGTGCATCAACTTGCAAAATTGCCAGTAGTTGTGGGTATGTCGGTTCGTCATGTACTTGCTTCCAAATCCGTAATTGAACTTGAAGATCTCAAGAAAGAGGTGTTTATCGAATTTGCCAATAGTGAGGGTGAGGCCTTTGATGTAGTGAAAAGTCTTATTGGCCTTAATCCGCAAACCGTCATCGCCAAATCCGACCCGATCGCCGTTCAGGCTCTTGTTCAAGCGCAGCGAGGTATCTGTGTGTTACCTACAGTACTTCAGCTACCGAATTTTCCACAGGTCACCTATAAACCCCTTAAAACTAACTGCACGGTTCGGCTTTCACTTATCAGCCGACGAGATGGAGATGATCCTTTACTTAACAAGCTCAAGGAGATCTTGATCGCATCAACTATTTTGCCACACGATCACTCCAACCCTGTAGTGGTCAAGTAAATTAGGATACACACTTTGCGTTATTTTAAAAAATAGATTTAACATCAGAGATGTTAATTCTCCATTGTATTGATGAGACCTAAGTGGAGTTAATAGAGACAATTTTCTCATTATGAGAAACTAGAAGACATCTGTATTCAAATTTAATTATGATTTTTTTGTATATTATCTTTAATAGCAGCGGCTTTCGCTACTTAACGATTAGTGACTCATTCCAAAGTGCAGTATAACGGCGGCTTAGTAATTCATCTTTAATATGCCAAAAGGCTCGCTATCTAACTTCACCATAATTAATAACTACACTCTTTTGGTAAAAATAGGACTGTAATTACTTTCTAAAATAAAATAGCCCACTCATAAAATTTTTTTAAAATAAACCAAATCAGTTTTAAGATGAGCAAATTTATGCTAGAAAGGCAATTGTAGCGATTTTGAAAAATAGTAAAACGAGGATATCTACTAAAAATATATGCCGTAAATATACAATAGGTAATTCAATATGTTATAAATAAATTGTAAAAAGCTAGTTCAAAATGGAATTAGCCTGAAATGCAGTCTGTCACTTATCTTTTGCTAAAAAAACAATCTTCATTATCCTCCAGAAATAGTGGATGAATTTGCAAAAAAATCGCTGATTTTAAATCCCATTTTTCTGTTTAATTACACAACTTTATCAACAATAATCTTTTTCGCGGTTAGATACTGCTCATCTTCAATTCTAATTGCATGATCGGTAATTACCCGATGAATTGATTCGAGTGTCGATAGTTGATATGGCTGTTTTTGACCAAATTTCGATGAATCAGTAATAATGATGTTTTCGCTGGGTTTGGTTAAAATGGTATTTACTAATTCAGTACGCATGTGGTTTCGACCAGAAAACCCTGTAGAAGGTAAAAAACCGTCAATACCAATAAAGGCTTTGTCAAAATGTAGATGTTTTATTGCAAGGCAAGCAAGTTCACCGACTACACTTTCACTTTTCTTCTGATATTCGCCACCTATTACAATCACTTTCAAATCGGTATTTTTCAGTAATTGAGCGATGTAGTAGCTTGATGTAATTAAGGTAATTCGACGAGTGTAAGCTAAATGCCTGGCAAGCAGGGCATTGGTACTACCACCTTCAATAAAAATGTGCTCATCATTATTGACAAGTGACGCTGCATATTCGGCTATTTTTTGTTTCAATGGGAACTTGATTTTCATACGAGCATCGAGATTATCACTGTCGACCGCAACAGCATAACCATGTTCTCGTTTTAAATAACCGTTTTGTTCTAAAAAATTAAGATCATGACGAATGGTAACAACAGAAACATTAAATTGCTGAGCTAAATCATTGACACTAACTTGATTGAGTTCATTCACTTTATAAATAATCTCTTGTTGTCGTTCATTCATTAAATAAAGCATAGTCACCTGCTATTAAATCATCATATCTTTATATTTAAATATAAGTAGTTACTTTACAGAAAGATAGTAATGAATTAAATCGTATTTGTCATTATAAAAGTGGCACAAAAGACGTTTGTCGGTCTTTGAATGGATTTATAAATTAGACTTCTTTTTTGACAATAATATTATCTAGTATCACAGTTTGTCATACCTTAAAGGACGCTGAATGATCAGTAGCAATAACAGCTAAATTACGTTATAGAAAACTTGTTATTGTAAGTATGGTTGAAACAATTAATATGGCTAAAGCCGCAAAGGATAAATAATTTTAATAAGTCTCAATCAGAAAGGTATATTAAGAATGAGAATACAATGAGGATAGATCAGTGAATAAAAAAATACTATTTTTAATTATGTTGTTTATCAGCCGCTTTGCACAAAGTGCTGAAGTCACTTGGGCGCTCACTTTTGATGACAAATATAATTTACCTTTAATCATGATGGATTTTCAAGGTGGACAAATTGCCATGACCTTGGATACGGGGTCTAAAGAAGCTTTACATCTACCCATGGATTTAATTAATAAGATTGCTAATAAAACGGAAAAACCTGAAAAAATCAGAAATACTGATCTTTCTGGTAGTGTCACAGAACTGCGAGCATTTATCATCGATAAGTTAGCGTTAAATTCTTTTATCTTTAATAATGTGCAAGTGGTTGAATATAAAGACTGGGGATTATATATCTCGAGTGATCCGATGGATAATGATAATAGTGAGGATAGCAGTGCAGTTAAAGCTGTTATTGGCCTTAAATTGTTTGATAATTATGTATTAACTATCAATTATCCTGAAAGTAATTTAACAATATCCGATGATACTTCAACCGACTTAAATCCAAATTGGGTTGCTATCCCCTTTGATTTAAATGGTGAAGGTTTGGTTGTTAATCTGTCCGATGGTATAAAGAATTATAAAATGGTTTTAGATACAGGAGCGACGGTATCACTCATCAAAGAACAATCACTTTCACCAGAATCAATTAAAATAAGCGATCCTGAAGATAATTTTAAATCTATATCACTTGATGTGAATAATGTCGCGAATGATAGCGTTCTGCCAATAATAATTGATTCATTTCCTAATGAATTTCAATCTGACGGATTATTAGGCGCTGACTTTTTAAGTAAAAACAGAGTTAAAATTGATTTTAAAAATAGGCAAATGTGGATTCAACCGGTTGTGGCTAAATAATTTTAGCTTTAATTTATATCGATAATTAAATCATTAAAAAAGACCTACGATAGTAGGCCTTTAAATTGGTTTCTAAATTAGCTATTAATTAGATAACGTGCTCTGTTCTGGCGATAATATCATCTTGTGTATCAGGTGATAGTGCAGTAAAGAATGCTGAATAACCAGCAACACGGACAACTAAGTCACGATACTGATCCGGATGTGCTTTAGCTGCAAGTAAGGTATCACGCGATACAACGTTATATTGAACATGCCATCCTTTATGAACTTCAAAAAATGTTCTTAACATCATCATGAGTTTTAACTTATCACGCGGATTGTCTAAGGTTGATGGGTTAAGTTTTTGGTTTAACAGTACACCACCAAGAATTTTATCCGTTGGTAATTTACCTAATGAGTTAAATACCGCTGTTGGCCCTAAGGTATCAGTACCTGATGATGGACTTGCTCCTTCTGCTAAAGGTGTCCATGCTTTACGTCCATCAGGTGTTGCTGCAGTTTGTGCACCAAATGGCACATTGGCAGAGATAGATGAAGTACCAGCATAATACGTACCACCAATTGGACCACGACCATAGCGAGGGTTGCGATAATTTTTTAACTCGTCAATATAGTAGTTATAAAGTTCAGCTAAAAGATAATCAACTTCATCGTTATCATTACCATATTTTGGTGCACCATTGAGTAGACGTTGACGTAGTTGCTCGCCAGCAGAACCTTCAAAGTTTTCCGCTAATGCTTTAGCTAAATCTGATTGTTTAATGGTGTGTTCATCAAAAATCAGTTTTTTAACTGCTTCAAGACTGTTAGTGGTGTTGGCAAGTCCTACTTGTAAGCCTGATACCCAATCATATTTCGCGCCACCTTGTTTAAGGGTTTTACCGCGTTCAATACAATCATCGACTAACACTGAGCAAATAATGTCGTGAGCATTTTCTTCTAAGATAGTGTCAATCACATACTCAATTTCGATTGATTTTCGCGTATAGTAGCGAATTTGTTTGTCCCATTGTGCTTTGACTTCATCAAAACTTTTGAAGTTATTTTTACTTAATGCTTGTTCTTGTGGTAAATAAACGACACCACTGGTTGCATCTTTACCACCTTCTAACGTTGCTAGCGCAACACGAGCAAAGTTGATAAAACTCATACCGGTACAACGATAACCCCATTTACCAGGGACTGCTGTTTCAATACAACCAATAGCCGAATATTCATAAGCATCTTGACGTTCTACGCCGAGTTTAATAAATTCAGGGATAACTATTTCATCATTATTAAACGCCGGCATACCAAATCCGCAGCGAATAACTTGCACACAAGCATCTAAAAAGTCATCGCTCATTCCAGCATGATAGCGGACACTTAAGTTAGGTTGGGTGGATTTTAATCGTCCACAAGACTCTAAAATAGCATAAGATAATGCGTTTACTGCATCAACCGCAACATCA
Organism: Gilliamella sp. LMG 34361; assembly: GCF_984569075.1. Taxonomy (NCBI): domain Bacteria; kingdom Pseudomonadati; phylum Pseudomonadota; class Gammaproteobacteria; order Orbales; family Orbaceae; genus Gilliamella; species Gilliamella sp. LMG 34361. The sequence continues at coordinate 930,393 of NZ_OZ474903.1, forward strand.
TCTACTAGCTTTTGACCACCAATTGTTACGTTTTGATACATAGGGCTACCGGCTGAGCTTTTAGAGTGTGAACCCGAACGGATTTTATTGACTTCTAACAGTTTTAACCAACAGCTATGTAATAACTCAATGGCCGCTTCGCGAGATAAAGTTTTATCTTGTTCAACATCTTTTTCGTACCATGAAGAAAGATATTGGTCCATACGACCAAATGATACAGAGTGACCATTCGATTCGATTTGTAACAATAACATCACAAAATAGCATAACTGGATTGCTTGCCAGAATGTTTGCGGTGGTTTATGAGCGATAACATCACAGTTTTTAGCAATTTGTAATAATTCATCTTTACGCCATGAACGTTCCTCTTTAGCTGCCATTTCACACGCTAATTCGGCATAACGTTCAATATATTTACTCATGGCTTGCATTGAGATTTCAGACGCTTTTAAAAAGTGATCTTTATGGAAATCGTCAAAATCAGTGGTATTAATTCGACTACGACGTTCTTTAATTTTGTCAATAATTCCATCAATTCCTTTTTCCAAAATAAATGGGAAATTAACGGCAAGGTGAGCATCACCAGAATTCATATTACCTTCAGCTTTGATCATAACTGTATCAAGTAATGATTTATGCTCATCGCTAAATAGTGCATAACAGCGATCAAGTACGGTTTGACCATGCCACCAAGGACAAATGCGATGAAGAACTTCTTTGTCATGGTCAGTGACTTCAAATCCTGCACCAGGGCGATCACCTAATACATCGATTTCTTTTTCAACCCAGCCAACAGTGTATTCAGGAAATATGGGCGCGGCTCTTGGTGAAGAAGCTTGGTTACCAACGATTAATTCATCGTGCTTTATCCAAATTGTTTTTTTACTTAGATGGTTAGCTAATGCATAAGCGCGGCGTAATACAACCGGTTGTGCCAAATATTCTTGATAAGATTCGGTATAATGCTCTGCGCGTTCTACACAAATCGGCGGTTTAATAATATGAATCAATGCATTTTTATGTGCTTGAATCCTCGGTGTGACGGTAGTCAGATCTAGAGTAGACATAAGGTTCTCCTTGGTTATCCTCGTAAAACAGCGGTTAACTGTTTTTGTTTGGCATAGTTAGTTGCAAAATCGATGATATTTGCGTCGTTTAGTGGCTCTTTAGGTGCGTGATAAGGCAGATCGAGCATTTTGTATTTATTGATACCTAATGTGTGATACGGTAAAAAGTGGATCTCATCAGTCGGTATTTCGTTAGCGACAAAATCAACAATACCTTTTATCGATTTCTCATCAGCATTAAATCCTTGAATTAATGGCACTCGGATAGTGATCTGTTTGTTAGCATTAGCTAAGTGCTGAAAATTTTTTAAAATCCGTTTGGCTGAACCTTTGGTCCATGCATAAAAAATAGATTCGTCAGTATGTTTTAAATCCGCCAAAAAAAGATCTAAATATGGCAATGATGTTTCAATATTCTTCCATGGTACATGCATACACGTTTCAACGGCGGTGTGATAGCCTTGTAGCTTACAAGCCGCAAGTATTTCTTGACTCAATTTAGATTGCATAAAAGGTTCACCACCCGATAAAGTTACTCCACCACCGGTACGCTGATAAAACGGGCTATCTTTATTGATAGTTTGCATTACTTCTTGTACCGATAGTGATTCACCACATACAGTTAAGGCTAAACTTGGACAAACATTTTGTATTTTTTGATAATCATTTTGTTCGTCTGCTTTTCGATTAATTTGAATGTGTCCATTTGTTTTTTTGATTAAATTTGGGCAAGATGCTGAACAAAGATCACAATCACTCAAGCAAAGCCTTTCATCAAACAGAATTTCTTGCTTAGCCGATTGACTTTCTGGGTTTTGACACCAAAAACACCCTAAAGAACAACCTTTTAAGAAGACAACTGTTCGAATTCCTGGTCCATCATGAGTGGAATATCGTTGTAAATTAAAAATCATACATTGCTCCCTTGTCTTTGATACATGATAATAACTTTCGAACGAAAGTGTCTGTGATCTAGATCACAAATATAATATGAAAATTATGGGGAACTGTTATAAAAAATTGTGAGGAAATGGGTTTTTAGGAGAGGATCTATTTTGATGATACTGTATTATCTTTCTGTTTTAGAAAAAAATAGTCATTTTTATCTTCCAATAAATTTTAAAATAAAGATTGTATCTAACTAAAAATTTGAAACTAAAAGGAACCATTAAGGCTCCTTTGTTAAAAAAGTTGAGGAAAGGAGGGATTTGTGACTAATATTTATAATGAAAAATCGCTTAAATCTTCTTCACTGATTTCTGAATCAATTTGTCCAACAAGATATGAGCTCATTTCCGCTTCTTGTGGGGCGACCTGTACATTGTCGGAAACTAGCCAATTATTGATCCAAGGAATTGGGTTGGATTTCACTTCAAATGGTAATTTAAGCCCAACCGCTTGCATGCGGATATTGGTAATGTATTCAACATATTGGCAAAGGATGTCTTTATTTAAGCCAATCATTGAACCGCCTTCAAATAGGTATTCAGCCCATTCTTTTTCTTGATTGGCTGCTTGTAAGAAGAGGTCATAGCAATCTTGTTCGCATTCTTTAGCGATTTCAGCCATTTCAGGATCGTCTTCACCACTTCGTAGTGTGTTGATCATAAATTGGGTACCAGTTAAATGAAGGGCTTCATCACGGGCAATCAGTTTAATTATCTTGGCGTTACCTTCCATTAACTCTCGCTCTGCAAAGGCAAATGAGCAAGCAAAGCTCACATAGAAACGAATAGCTTCAAGGGCATTAACGCTCATTAGACAAAGGTAAAGTCGCCTTTTTAGTTCACGTAAGTCGATAGTAATGGTTCGATTATTGACAGTGTATTTGCCCTCACCAAGTAGGTTATAGTAACTGGCGTAGCTAATTAGATCATCGTAGTAACCAGCAATATCACCAGCCCGTTTTTGGATCTCTTTATTAGTTACTATGTCGTCAAATACCACTGATGGATCATTGACGATGTTGCGAATTATATGCGTATAAGAGCGTGAATGGATAGTTTCTGAAAATGACCAAGTTTCTACCCATGTTTCGAGTTCGGGAATTGATATTAAAGGAAGTAAAGCAACATTTGGACTTCGACCTTGTATAGAATCAAGCAATGTTTGATATTTTAAATTGCTAATAAAGATATGCTTTTCATGTTCGGGTAGGGCGGCGTAATCGATACGATCTTGAGATACATCGACCTCTTCAGGTCGCCAAAAGAAGGAAAGTTGTTTTTCAATTAACTTTTCGAACATTTCATATTTTTGTTGATCATAACGAGCAACATTTACCGGTTGTCCTAGGAACATTGGTTCTTTAAGTTGGTCATTGTGGACGTGTGAAAAGGTGCTGTAACTCATACTCATAATTGAACTCCTAAATTTGGTCACTTTTTCATGAAATATTAAGAAAAAGTAGCAATAGTAAGGATAACTAATTGGCTATCCTCTACGTTTAGTTTAGTGTTAAGCAAGGCAATTAGATTTTGCATGCTCCGCCTTCACAGCCATCATCACTTGATGCGGGTTGAATATCACCTTGGATATCTTCAGCACCGTCGCGTGTATTATGATAATAAAGAGTTTTTACGCCGTATTTATAAGCTGTTAATAAATCAGCTAAGAGCTGTTTCATTGGTACTTTGTCATTCGGGAATTTTGTTGGATCATAATTGGTATTCGCCGAAATTGATTGATCAATGAATTTTTGCATTATACCAACTAAATGCAGATAACCAGTGTTATTCGGAATTTCCCAAAGTAATTCATAGAGATCTTTTAATTTTTTATATTCAGGCACAACTTGTTTTAAGATACCGTCTTTTGATGCTTTGATACTGATATAACCGCGTGGTGGTTCAATACCATTGGTGGCATTGGAGATTTGCGATGATGTTTCCGATGGCATTAATGCTGATAAAGTTGAATTACGTAAACCATGCGTTTTTATTGATTCACGTAATGATTCCCAATCGTAATGTAGCGGTTCTTTAGTGATGGTATCAAGATCTTGTTTATAGGTATCAATAGGTAAAATACCTTGTGAATAAGTGGTTTCATTAAATAGTGGACAGGCACCTTTTTCTTTAGCTAAATTATTGGATGCTTTTAATAGATAATATTGCATCGCTTCAAAAGTACGATGAGTGAGGTTGTTAGCACTGCCGTCAGAATATTTAACGCCATGTTTAGCCAAATAATAGGCATAGTTAATCACACCAATGCCAAGGGTACGGCGATTAAGCGATGCGTTTTTAGCCGCTGGGACAGGGTAATCTTGATAATCAAGTAATGCATCAAGAGCACGTACCGTTAAGTCAGCTAGCTCTTCAAAATCATCAAGCGATTCGATTTTACCTAAATTGAAAGCCGACAAAGTACAAAGTGCGATTTCACCTTTCTCATCATTTACATTATTTAGTGGTTTGGTTGGTAACGCAATTTCCATACATAAATTGGATTGATGTACTGGTGCTAGTTGTGCATTAAATGGGCTATGAGTGTTACAATGATCGACGTTTTGTATATAAATTCGACCAGTCGATGCGCGTTCTTGCATTAATAATGCAAAAAGTTCTACCGCTTTAACGACACGTTTTCGAATATTAACATCTTGTTCATATTGATGATAAAGTGCATCAAATTTGTCTTGATCAGCGAAAAAGGCATCATAAAGTCCCGGTACATCAGAGGGGCTAAATAGTGTGATGTTTTCGTTTTTGATCAGGCGTTGGTACATTAATTTATTGATTTGTACACCGTAATCCAGATGTCGAACACGATTTTCCTCAACGCCACGGTTATTACGTAACACTAATAAACTCTCTACTTCTAAATGCCAGATTGGATAAAATACTGTTGCCGCGCCACCGCGTACACCACCTTGGGAACAAGACTTTACCGCGGTTTGGAAATATTTGTAAAAAGGAATACAACCGGTATGAAATGCTTCACCACCACGAATTGAACTACCTAATGCTCGAATTCGACCAGCATTAATACCAATTCCTGCGCGTTGTGATACATATTTGACAATAGCACTAGCGGTAGCGTTGATAGAATCTAAACTATCATCACATTCAATTAGAACACAAGAACTAAACTGCCGAGTTGGAGTACGAACACCCGCCATTATTGGGGTTGGTAAAGAGATTTTAAATGTCGAAACGGCATCATAGAAGCGTTTAATGTAATCTAGTCGAGTATCTTTAGGGTAATTTGCAAATAAACACGCTGCCACTAAGATATATAGAAATTGGGCGCTTTCATAAATTTCACCAGTTACACGGTTTTGAACTAAATATTTACCTTCAAGTTGTTTGACCGCAGCGTAAGAGAAGTTCATGTCGCGCCAGTGATCAATAATTTTATCCATTTTCTCAAATTCTTCTTGGCAATAATCTTCAAGAAGATGTTTGTCGTAACGTTCGCTAGCAACCAGTTTTTTTACATGCTCATAAAGCGGTGGTGGAGTAAATTGGTTATAGGCTTTTTTACGTAAATGGAAGATAGCTAAACGAGCAGCTAAATATTGGTAATCTGGAGCATCTTGCGAGATTAGATCCGCCGCTGCACGAATAATGGTTTCATGAATATCCGAAGTGCGAATACCATCATAAAATTGAATATGTGAGCGTAATTCAACTTGAGAAACCGAAACATTATCTAATCCTTCAGCAGCCCAAGTAATCACTTTATGGATTTTATCTAGGTTGATGGGTTCTTTTTTCCCATCACGTTTTGTGACTAGCATTGATTTGTTCATTTTTTATCCATTTCTCTGGTTTTTAATAGTGATTATAATAATTGATATTTATCAAAATATACAATATATAGTGCCTATTAATCATTTTGTTACTATATATAGTGTGTTTAATAAACAACAATCTTTAATTTATTAGCGAAAATCAATGACTACGGGTGGTATTTAGTAATATAGGCTTGTTTTTATAAAAATGATAATTGTAGGTAGTAGCAGAAAAAAATATAAAAAGTGGATGATAAGCTCTACCTATGAATCAAGTAATTTATTATTTAATGTACTAAATCTAATCTATTTCTTTTTGGTTTTATAGCGTTGATTAGTACTGGTTTTATTTTGTTCCTCTAACCAAGCTAGTTTTTCAGCATAATTTTTTTCAGCACCTCGCTGAGTTGGGTTGTAATATTTAGTGTTGGCCATTTCTGGTGGAAAATAGTTTTCACCAGCTGCGTAGGCATTAGGTTCATCGTGGGCATAACGATACTGTGCGCCATAACCTAGATCTTTCATTAAACTGGTTGGTGCATTGCGTAGGTGTTCAGGGACATCATAATCAGGTTTTGATGTTGCATCTTTCATCGCTTGGTTGAATGCAAGATAAACTGCATTGCTTTTAGGTGCGCAAGCAAGGTAAATAATTGCTTGTGCGATAGCTCGTTCCCCTTCTGCAGGCCCGACTCGAGTAAAGCAGTCCCAAGCAGCTAGAGCTACTTGCATTGCTCTTGGATCGGCATTACCAACATCCTCTGATGCAATAGCCAATAATCGGCGTGCAACGTAGAGCGGATCTCCACCAGCCGAAATGATTCTTGCATACCAATAAAGTGCGGCATCAGGGGCTGATCCTCTAATTGATTTATGCACAGCGGAGATTAAATCATAATAACGGTCACCTTGATTATCAAATCTTGCACTACGTTCACCAATGACTTCTTTTAGTAATTCAGAGGTAAGTGTTTTGCCATCTGACATGTCAACCAATAATTCAAGTGTATTGAGTGCTCGTCTGGCATCACCACCAACAAATTCCGCTATCTGTTTTTTGGTCTCTTCAAGTAGGGTAATATTTCGATTGCCATAACCACGCTCAGGATCATCCATCGCTTGTTGTAATATTTGCTCAATATCTTCGTTGGTTAGTGATTTGAGCAGATAGACTCTAGCACGAGATAATAGTGCAGAATTTAACTCAAAAGAGGGGTTTTCAGTGGTAGCACCAATAAAGGTTACCGTACCATTTTCAACATAAGGTAAAAAAGCATCTTGTTGGCTTTTATTAAAACGATGAACTTCGTCAACAAATAAGATTGTTCTTAACCCTGATTGTTGATTAACTTTGGCTCGTTCAATCGCTTCACGAATATCTTTTATACCAGACGTGACTGCTGAAATACGTTCAACTTTGGCGTTGGCATGATGTGCAATAATTTCTGCTAATGTTGTTTTGCCTGTACCAGGTGGTCCCCAAAGGATCATTGAATGTAAATGACCCGCCTCAATAGCTTTAGGTAATGGCTTGTCTTTGCCAAGTAATTGGCTTTGGCCAATATATTGAGATAAATTACGTGGACGCATCCTTGCTGCTAAAGGTTTAAATTCATCTGAGCTAAATTCAAAAGAGAGACTAGGCATAGTACATCGTTATCCAAATTGACAAAATATAATTATTATATACTGCTTAACTGATAAGTGAAAAAGAAAAGAAAATATCTTCCACAGCTAACCGAAAAACGGTAATATTTTGACCTAAATTAATATGAGTGTTTAATTTATTGCATTAAACAAAACGCATAAGGATTGGTAATGAAGAAGTTTTTAATTTTAATTGGATTACTGACAAGTGTTACAGCATGGGCTGGTGATAAAGAGGTATTGCAAGAACGATTAGCTAAAATTGATGGATTTTATGCTCGTTTTTCACAAGATGTAAAAACGGTAGATAAACAACCTGTTCAACAGGGTAAAGGTGATTTATGGGTGACAAGACCTTATTACTTTAACTGGACAATGACTGAGCCGGACGAAACTTCAATCATTTCAGATGGACGTAATATGTGGGTATATACTCCTGCGGTTGAGCAAGTTAGTGTAATGAGCCTGAAAAAAGCAGTAGATAATCGTTTAATGCTTTTGATTACTGATAGTCATAACCCTATTTGGAATGCATATACTGTTACCCGAAAACAAGATTCCTTTACGTTGAAACCAACGGATGGTTCTAACCAAGATTTTGTTATCTCTGTTTTACCAACAGGGATGATTTCAAATTTTACAATTATTGAAGAAGACGGCCAGCGTAGTTTTTATGATTTATCTCGTCAAACTCTTGGTAAAGTAGCGCTTGATAAATTTAAGTTTACTCCACCGGTAGGGGTTACTGTTGATGATCAGCGTTGATTGTATATAAAAATGATTTTGGAGATGTACAGTTAGTTACATCTCCAATTTAATTCAGTTTTTTGTGTTTTTGCTTTTTTGAGGCGTTATTAATAAAGTTAATAATGAGTGTAATGAAGTTGAATGTTTTTCGATAATAATATCAGATAAATTATTGTCATTATGTGAATGAGCATTTTTTATCTGAACTTTATTATATTCATTTAACTCACCAGCTGTAATCATTAAGTATTTTTTTAATGTTGTTTCCAGTTTACCTTCTTTAAAATTAATCTGCTTAGCATTAAAATCAAAAGATTTAGGTTTAAAAAATAACAAAGATTCACTATTGCCTAAGCTATCAAGAAAAATGAACTGCTTACTTTCTAGCTTGTCAGAATAATTTTCAATCATTCTAATACCGTATTGATTTGAGCAACCTCCATCAAATAATACAAAAGCAACTTTCTTTTTTTGGTATTTATCCATTTTATTAATGGTATTTAACATAACTAAAATACTTGAAGTATTACAAACAAAATTCTTTTTATTAGAAATACCTTTTTTAAATTTCAAAATAATATAGAAGGCAGATAGGGTAACGATAGCAGCTAATACACCAGGTATACTATAAATTCCTGATACTTCAATATTGGGAAGAAAAATAAATAGGTTTAATGTAATAGCTATTGCTAATAGTATAAAAATTGGGATAATGCCCAAAAAGTAACGTAATTTATTAAAATGTTGTTCAAATGCAAAAATTTTTGTTAAATTAAAGTAATTGACTCCTGTATCATAATAAGTACAAACAATAACCTCCGCATTATCTAAATCTCCAATATAAGCATTGTAATAATTTTCATACTTTTTTTTAGCTAATTGCAATTTAGCTATTTTTGCATCAACATAATAATCTAATTGGATCAACTCTTTAGAAATAACCCTGAGAAAACTTATTTTTTCTCTATAAGAAAATCGTTTACCAAATAAAACACAGTATCGAAATATTAAATCTTTTAAGCTATCCATATTTACTTATTACCATTCAATTACAAAAACTAATAAAATATTAAAATGACTGATAGCATTTTGACTACTATCAGTCAGTATTAGTAACAACCGATGTTAAATTATTTTACTTATTAATAATCGTCACAATTTACATCCTTTTTTGACGATTTATGTTCTGAAATAACATCCTTGATATCTTGTTGTCCAGCTTCAATCATCTCTAGGGTTAAATCTGTTACTGTTGAGAAATCACGATTACAAATTGCTGTAATCGTCATAGGTAAATTCATACCCGAGATCACCCGTGTATCTATACCTTCTTTTTCCCATTCCGGAATGCATGCCATTGAAGCATTGTATGGAGATGCCCCATACAAATCGACTAAAATAATTACGCCTTTACCAGAATTTAATAACTTCGATTTTTTTAGAATATTAGCTTTCAACTCTTCAGTGTCTTGTCCGGGAATTAATTCCAATGTTTCAAATTGTTCAACATCGCCAACAATCATTTTTACACTGTCTTTAATACCCTCAGCCATTTTTCCATGACTTACTAATAAAATTCCAATCATGTTAACTTCCTAGTATTTATGAAAATAATTTAATGGCTTCGGCTAGAGTCACTTTTTTTAGTGAAGGCGTTGCCTGGAAGAAAATATTCATATTAGGATAACTATTCTGTAAGTCCACTAATAGATCTAATTGAGACTTAGTTATTGCAACTTGACTAATCACAGGTGTTGTTCCAGGAGACTGTGGTATTCCTCCAAGATTCAGATTTTCAACTGGCACACCACCTTTAATAATTTTATGCATAATTTCGATACTTTTAGTAATTAGCATCACGTTGAAATCATCATATTTTCTGTCATTCCAATATCTCACAGCACCATCTTCTTTTAGTACTCTGATTTTGTAACCAGTACGTGATGCAGCACCCAAAATGATATTTTTTGTAAACTCATCGTGTGCAGATACATCATCAGCAACAAAGAGAGCATTTGCTCCAACCGATTTTGATACATTTGTTGCAACCTGTCCATGAATTAGACGACTATCGACACGAGCTAAAACAACTTTACCCATAATTTAATTTCTTCCTTTTTTATAATAGTTTAAATTACAAAATTCCTACTGCTGCTAACACACCTAAAATTATTGTCAGACCAATTAATGCATTAGTAACTTTTAAACCTTTTTTAGCGAAGTAGAAATATAATCCACTAACAACAACTAACGGTAAAACTCCTGGTAGAATCTTATCTAACGTTTCTTGGATAACGAAATTTTTACCTGAGAGTTCAAAAGATAAGCTTGATGTTACTTTGATATAATTAGCGGCCAAAATACCCATCATGAATAATCCAAGAATAGATAGCCCCTCAATAAGCATTTGCATGCTATTACCAACTACTTCAGTTGCTGCATTTCTGCCAAGCTTAAAGCCTAATTGACTGAAATAATAACCAATCAATATTTGATACAATGAAAATGCAATGAATGGGAATAAAGCACCTATTGCCATACCCTCTTGCGCCCATGGTAATGCGATTGCAATAAAAATATATTGCATAGTTCCAGAGTCTATTGAGTCACCGATTCCTGCTAATGCTCCCATCAGACCAGCTTTAGTGTTATATAACAAATTATCATCGATACTAAGTGGTTTGCCTTCATAAGTATCATTAGCGCGCACTGATTCAAGCGAAGCCATGATACCAGTAATAGTACCTCCCCCCCATGCTAACTGTGTGTTAAAAAATAATAAATGTCTTTGATAAGCAGCAACTAAGTCGTTTTTATCTTTATAAAGCTTTTTCAGAATGGGAATTAATGCCCATAAAAGTGAAGCCGCAATATATCGATCAAATGCATGTGGAATTTCATTAGCATAATAAAATCTTAACCATGCAATCACGACATCTTTTTTTGTGATTTCTTCTGGTTTTAAATCTATACTTTTTTGTTGAATTTCTGTCATTGTATATACCTTCTAAATTTTGCTTATTAAGCTAATACTATTAATAATCATCTTCGTCTTGGCTAGCACCTGATCCTACGCCACCTGAACCAAAACTATCTTTAATGGAATTAAATGTTTCAGATTTTGCTAGAACAAAGATGAAAGCAATAATTGCACCAAGAATTGCATAAGTAACCATCGTAATATTTAATGGTTTAGCAATAACAGCAACAAAATATGCTAATAAAAAGAAAATAATATAACTGCGTTTACCGATAACATATACTGTTACAGCTATACCCACAGCTGCCAAACCGCCGCCTATAACATTAAGAATATGGAATATAAAACTACTTGAATTAGTTTTGATTAGATCAGCTATGAACGGTGCGCCATAATATAAAGCAGTAAACATAAATGGTATAAAGATAATGAAAGCGATGATGATCGGAATACCAATAATAGAGAAAGTTAATCCAGAACTACTACCTTTAGCTGCATATTTATCTGTAAATTTTTGCATAGCAAATGTATTAGCAAAAAACCTTAATTGATATAAATATGAGCCTAATAGACCTACAGGTACAGCAACACCAACAGCCGTTTCTGGTGACATATTACCAAGTAATGTGACAGGTACGGCTATTGCAGTTGCAATTGCTGGTTCTGATGGCATTTGCCCGCCAGGTGAAAAAACACCCATATAAATTAGCTGAATAGCAGCAGTGGCAATCATTGCATTATGAACATCATTAAATACTATACCCACTACTAAACCAGTCATCATTGGAGAAAATCTAAGAGTTGTAGTAGCACCGCCAAGAAAAGCTCTTGACATAACTAGTGCTATCCATATAGCGACTAGTAATGCTTGAAGAAAAGTTACATGCATATGTTTATTCCATTTTTTAAATATTTATTCTGATAAGTTGATTTAAAAGTACTTAACAGAAATAGATAACTAAAATTTATTAATGTTCTTATTAATCCTATTATGCTAAATCTTGGGCACCTTCGACCGCTTCTCTAGCCAATTTAGTTATTCCTGAGAAATTTCCATCTCTAATGAAATCTGTTGGAACAAACCAAGAACCGCCTACACAGATTACGTTTTTAAGTGTAAGATAATCACGGTAGTTTTTTATGTTAATTCCACCAGTTGGGCAAAATTTTGCATCTGGAATTGGACCAGAAAATGCTTTAAGAGCTGCAGTTCCGCCATTTATTTCAGCCGGGAAAAATTTAAATGCCGTTAATCCCGCTTCTTTAGCTGTCATCAATTCGCCAATTGTGGCTATACCCGGAATTACCGGTACCGGACCTTCAATAGCAGCTTTTAGAATAGCCGACGTTAATCCTGGTGTGATAATAAACTCAACCCCCGCTTTTGTGACTTCGTTAAGTTGTTCAACCGAGGTGACCGTTCCTGCGCCTACTACAGCTTCAGGAACTTCTGCAATAATCTTTTTAATTGCCTCAAGCCCACATGCAGTACGTAAAGTCACTTCTAACACTTTTACCCCTCCAGCAATAAGTGCTTTTGCTAATGGCACGGCATCATTAAGATCTTCAATTACAATTACCGGAACTACTGGCCCTAAAGATAAAACTTCTTCTGCTGATTTTTTCCAATTTTTCATGTTATTAACCTCTAATAATGAATGAAATTTTATTTGTCTTATACCAAAATCATCAATATTGAATATATTGACTTTTCATGGCTAATTTTTACTGATTTATTGAATATAATGGCTTATTGCCGTTAAGTACTCTGACAACGTCTTGCGCTGCCATAACTAATGTTTTTACAATGGCATCTTGGGTAAATGCCCCTGTATGCGGTGTTAAAATGACATTTTTATGATTAAAAAATCGAGAATCGGTGAAAGGTTCTTCGGTGAAGGTGTCTAGGCCAACACCACCGACATAACCACTGGTTAAAGCATCATAGAGATCATCATTATTAATTAAATCACCACGCGCGGTATTAATGATGTAAACACCTTTTTTCATTTTGCTGATGTTTTCTTGGTTGATCATTCCTCGAGTTTGTTCGGTTGCCGGAAGATGCAGGGAGATAAAATCTGCTAATTCGAATAACGGTGTCATAGAGTCATAATATGTCACACTATATTTTTCTTGAAGTTCTACATTCGGATAGAGATCATATGCAATAACCTTCATACCAAATGCCGAACAACGGATAGCAAGGTTTCGACCAATAGAGCCGGTTCCGAAAATGGCGATAGTTTTACCACTTAATTCAACACCATCTTCTCTTTTCCATGAACCAGAACAAACACTTGTGTCCATCACATGGATTTTACGTGCCAATCCGGTAATAAAGGAAAAGGCTAGTTCACAAACTGATAGACTGTTTGTACCTGGCGTGACGGTAACGACGATGTTATTTTTTTTAGCTGCAATTAAATCTACACGATCATAACCGACCCCATTTCGGGCAATGATTTTTAAATTTGCTGAGGCATTAATCACATCAGAAGTTATAAAATCTAAACCAGCTATAAGGGCATCAATATCTTTTACTAAAGGTATTAATTCTTCAGCTTTCAATGGTTTATCTGGAGTAACAATGCGGATCTCGTGTCCGGCATCCTCTAAAACTTTTTTTGCCGCATCGCATGTTGCAAATGCTCTAGCTGTGGTTAAAACTACTGCCATTGGTAGTGCTCCTATTCATCTCTATATCGAGTCAATTTAATTTTGGTTTTAAAAAAATAACTGCTGGAAATTCCTTGAAATTTCCAATGAAACCGGTTTCTTTTGCAAAGAAACCGGTTTCATTAGTTATTTATATTTTTTAAGTATATTAAATTGGAAAGGTAAAATCTGTTGGCGAGATCACATTTTTAAAAAAATTATAAAAATAGATCAAATTTAAATAACTTTTATATTAAGGCCTAGTTAACGCAATTATTAGCCTAATTTTTTAAGAAGATCTGTTTTATTGAATCTATTTTTAGTGATTACTTTTATTGTGATCTATTTTCTGATATGCACAAATAATTGTTTTTTGGCGTTTTATAATATTTAGTGCTATTGGTTCATGAAAACCTATTTTGATGATGTTTATAGGGTCATGTTGGTTAATTTTTGCAATATACCTATTATATCTATCTAGATATTTCTAATCAAAATAGTTGATAATTATCAGTGATTAACCCTGATAGTTAGTTATGCTCTCTCCTTCAATATATTGGACAGGAAGTTCAACTACATTAGACGATATAAGTTTTCCATTTAACCGTTTGAGTAATATTTCTGCGGCAATTTTTCCCATTTCGAACTTCGGTGTTAAAACCGATGATAGTTTGGGATTTACCGATTGCCCGATATCATATCCATGAAAACCGGCTATGGCGATTTGTTGAGGAATAGCAATATTACGTCGTTGGCAGGCAAAAAGTACCCCTAAAGCAAGACTATCATTGCTGCAAAATATGCCATCAACTTGCGGGTATTCATTCAATACTTGATTGAGTAATTGTTCGCCAAGTACATAAGAAGTGACTTCATTTGATAAGATAGTAAAGGTCTCTAAGTTATGTTCAGCCATTGCCGCTTGGTAACCCTCTTTACGTAAAGCACCTCTTTCATTTAATTGACTACTTAAATAGACAATATTTTTTTTATTGGCTTTTATCATACGTTCAACCATATTTTTTGAGGCTTCAAAATTATCATAGCCAACCGCCATATCAATACAAGGAGTAATACAGTCCATTATTTCAACCACGGGGATGTTGGCTAATTGGATCATTTTCAGAGATGTGGGGGAATGATTTCGTTCTGTGAGAATTAAACCATCAATATTATAAGACAGTAGTGAACGTAGCCTCATCTCCTCTTTATCTTTGCGACGTCCAGTATGGGCTATCATGACTTGATAATTATTTTGGTCAGTAATTGTTTCGATACCTTGTAAGACTTCAGTGAAGATTTGATTGGTTACTGACGGCAAAATGACACCTATTGCGTGACTTTTTGCATGGGATAACATATTGGGGACTTTATTGGGTAAATATCCTAGTGTTTCAATAACTGTCGAAATTCGTTTTTGTAATGAGGGTGATACAAGATCAGGCGTATTTAAATAACGACTTACTGTAGCTTTGCTTACTCCAACTTGTTTAGCTATATCTAATAATCCGGTTCTTCGTTTTATCATTATTATACTCATTATTGTGCAATATAAAGGCTATCATCTCACATAAGTGAATTTTTTATATGTTAATGTGCATAGTTTATCATCATTTCATTTCTTATCTATTGTTATTAATATTTGTTTAATAATCATTAAGTTAATTTTAATCCTTATATTTCGAATTATTATTTGGTGATTTTGTTTTAATGATGTTAAAGAATTTTTTCAAATAAATTAATATAAAAACTGTGGTGATATTTTAGCTTGTTTAGTGAAAAAAATTAACTATTAGTATCTACAAGTCTAAAGAAAATAACTGAAGATTAATAGGAAAAATTGTTGAATTATCGATACCTAAAAATGCAATTTTTTAAAACATAAATTACCATTCATTTCAATGTATAATTCATCGAGTTTATCTATAAAAGCGATTTTAAGTTTAAGGTTGAATTATTATTACTGAAATGTAACTCTATTTAAGAGTTACTTAATTTAATTTTCATTAATACTAATAACTGGATTGTCAGAAAATAGATAATGATCGCGTTTGGTTTCAAAATCTTCACTTGCGGAATCAAATAACATTTTTTTGGTATTTTCCAAATGTTGCCACATGGCTAATTTAGCCGCTTTAGGATCACGATTAATGAGCGCCTCTAATATTTTATCATGTTCATTCCACCAACTTTCAATGTCTTGTTGTTGTACGTGTTCATGCAGTTTTTTCCATAAAGGGTTCAATGTTCGTTGTTGCCAAGCTTCTTGAACAATGGTAATTAATGCGGTATTGCGGGTAATCATGGCAATTTGCGTATGGAATTTTAGATCCCAATCTGAATCTCGATAATGATCTTCTTTTTTAGCATTATGCTGAATTTCTAATAATTTGACGATATCATCTTTGGTGATTTGCGTTGCCGCAAATTCGGCAATATTACTTTCAATAAGTTGGCGCGCCTGTAATAATTCAAATGGTCCTGTAGTTGAGAAATTTAAGCCTTGTGAAGTTGTCAGAATATTGGTCTGTAAACTATTGGCGATAACATGAATCCCCGAGCCTTTTCTTGCGTCAACATAACCTTCAACTTCAAGCATAATAATTGCTTCTCTAACAACTGAACGGCTTACTTTTAGCTCTTCACAAATCAATCTTTCAGATGGTAGTTTACTTCCAACCGGATAAATTCCGTCAATAATTCGGTTTTTAAGTTCTGTGGCGATAACTTGGTAAAGTCTTTGATATTCGTTCTGTTGTTCGGTCATGATGAATTTTGTATAAGTCCTTTAGATTTTCCAGACTTTTAAAATAACATCTAATTGCTTCAAATTAAATAATATTCCTGCATTTTTTTATTAAAGATTTTTGTTAGCCAACTTTTTCGTCTAAAAAATATCCCTTTAATTATTATGGGTATAGTTTATTTTTGTGATGTATGTCAACTTTTTTAGTTGTCAGGCATGTTATTATACGCCAAAATATCTATATATATTTAGGAGCAATTAAAGATGTACAAAACGATAAAGAACCTGCGGTGGTATATGATAGCGTTAGTCACCGTAGGAACAATACTTGGTTACCTTACTCGAAATTCAATTGCGGTAGCCGCCCCCGTTTTAAATGAAGTGATGGGGTTAACAACACAACAATATTCATATGTGGTAGCTGCGTACTCAGCTTGTTATACCATTATGCAACCAATTGCCGGATATATTTTGGACTTGTTAGGCACAAGGATGGGATATGCAGTGTTTGCTATTCTATGGTCAGTATTTTGTGTAAGTACTGCGTTTTCGGGTAGTTGGATCGGACTGGCTTTTGCTCGAGGTGCGGTGGGTGCAACTGAAGCGGCAATGATTCCAGCAGGACTCAAAGCAACCAGTGAATGGTTTCCTGCTAAAGAAAGATCGATTGCGGTAGGTTGGTTTAATTTAGGTTCGTCTGTGGGGGCAATGATTGCACCGCCATTAGTTGCTTGGGCAATATGGTTCCATAGCTGGCAATGGGCATTTATTTTATGTGGTTTATTAAGTTTTATTTGGGGAATTTTTTGGTTAATCCTTTATCGCCATCCAACAAAACAGAAACGCCTTTCTGAAGAAGAGAGAAAATATATCTTATCTGGTCAAGAAGCGAGTCATCAAACATCAAATAATGAAAAATTACCAACGAGTAAAATTTTAACTAGTCGACGTTTTTGGGGTATCGCTTTACCAAGATTTTTAGCCGAGCCTGCTTGGGGAACTTTTAATGCTTGGATTCCATTATTTATGTCCACCGCTTATGGCTTTGATTTAAAACAAATCGCTATTTTTGCTTGGATGCCGATGCTTTTTGCTGATGTTGGCTGTGTCCTAGGTGGTTATATGTCACCATTCTTCCAAAAACATTTTAAAGTAAGCTTAATCAATTCAAGAAAAATGGTAGTGACAGTCGGTGGCATTCTTATGATTGCCCCTGGTCTGATAGGTTTATTCTCAAGCCCTTATGTTGCTATCTTTTTATTCTGTATTGGTGGTTTTGCTCATCAAGCATTATCCGGCGCATTAATTACATTATCTTCTGATGTATTTGGCCGTAATGAAGTTGCAACCGCAAATGGTTTCACTGGTATGGCGGCATGGTTAGCAAGTACTATTTTTGCCCTTATTGTTGGTGCACTTGCAGATACTGTTGGATTTAGTCCGCTATTTGTGATTTTATCTTGTTTAGATCTATTAGCTGCGTTAGCGGTTTGGACAATCTTAAAAGAACCCGCAGCAGATCAAAAATAATTAATAAATTAATTAGATTACAGAAATATATATTTCTGTAATCTTTAATAGTTAACTACTATTTATGGAGAATAAAATGAGTTTTTTAACTGAAAACTTTTTACTAGATACTGAATTTTCTCGTCAGCTTTATCATGATTTTGCTGCTGATCAACCTATTTTTGATTATCACTGTCACTTACCACCAGAACAGATTGCTAAAGATTATCAATTTAAAAATCTGTATGACATCTGGTTAAAGGGTGATCATTATAAATGGCGTGCAATGCGTACTAATGGTGTTGCTGAAAAATTCTGTACTGGTACTGATGTGAGTGATTTAGACAAATTCAAGGCTTGGGCGGAAACAGTTCCTCATACCATTGGTAATCCTTTATATCATTGGACTCATTTAGAACTGCGTCGTCCTTTTGGAATTGATAATGTTTTATTATCGCCAGCTACAGCAGAGCAAATTTGGAATAGTTGTAATGAGATGCTTGCCACTCCAGAATTTTCAGCTCGTAGCATTATGA
Source organism: Gilliamella sp. LMG 34361 (assembly GCF_984569075.1). Lineage (NCBI taxonomy): Bacteria > Pseudomonadati > Pseudomonadota > Gammaproteobacteria > Orbales > Orbaceae > Gilliamella > Gilliamella sp. LMG 34361. The sequence continues at coordinate 949,021 of NZ_OZ474903.1, forward strand.
AAAAAATGAATGTTAAAATGGCCGGTACCACAGATGATCCTATTGATGATTTAGCTCATCATAAAACTATTGCCGAAGATAGCTCATTTGAGGTTAAAGTTTTACCAAGCTGGCGTCCAGATAAAGCATTTAATATCGATTCAGAATTTTTTGCCCAATATATGGAAAAACTTTCTGCAGTAGCTGATGTGGAAATTTCTAACTTCCAAGCGCTTTGTCAGGCATTATCCAAACGTATGGACCATTTTGCATCTCATGGCTGTAAGATTTCTGACCATGCATTAGATACCGTTGTTTATGAAGAAGCCTCTGAAAAAGAGTTGGATACCATTTTAACTAAACGTTTATCTGGTGAGGTTTTAACTGCTAAAGAAGTTGCTCAATTTAAAACGGCAGTACTTATTTTCTTAGGTGTTGAATACCACAAACGTCAATGGGTTCAACAATATCATATCGGCGCATTGCGTAATAATAATTCAAGAATGTTTAATTTAATGGGGCCAGATGTAGGGTTTGATTCTATTAATGATTCACCAATTGCACAGCCACTTTCTCGATTATTAGATGCGCAAGCAAAACAAGATGCGCTACCTAAAACAATTTTATATTGTTTAAATCCTTCTGATAATGAAATTCTAGGCACTATGATTGGTAACTTCCAAGGTGCTGGTATTCAAGGAAAAATGCAATTTGGTTCTGGTTGGTGGTTTAACGATCAAAAAGACGGCATGATTCGTCAAATGACACAGCTTGCCCAACTTGGTTTATTAAGTCGTTTTGTTGGTATGTTAACTGATAGCCGTAGCTTCTTATCTTATACTCGTCATGAATATTTTAGACGTATTTTATGTCGCATGATTGGACGTTGGGTTGAAGATGGTGAAGCTCCTCGTGATATCCAATTATTAGGACAAATGGTTAAAAATATTAGTTTTGATAATGCTAAAAACTATTTTGGTATTGAATTGAGTTAAGAGTATTAAGTCGTAGTAATTAGAGTAATTAAATAAGAGTTAGAGTAATGAAAACATTAAATAGAAATGATTTTCCGGGAGCAAAATATACGACGCGTGTTGTTCAGTTTGGCGAAGGTAATTTTTTACGGGCATTTTTAGATTGGCAATTAGATATTCTTAATGAGAAGACTGATCTTGATGCCGGCGTGGTTGTGGTGCGTCCATTAAATACCGATTTTCCGCCATCATTGAGTATCCAAGATGGTTTATATACCACATTAGTTCGTGGGTTAAATGAACAAAATGAAGCCATAAAAGAGTTTAGGCTGATTCGTTCAGTGAATAATGAAATCAATGTGTATACTCAATATGATGAGTATCTTGAGTTAGCAAAAGATCCAAATATTCAATTTATATTTTCAAATACTACCGAAGCGGGTATTAGTTATGTTGAAAGTGACAAATTAACCGATAAACCTGCAACTAGCTATCCAGCTAAATTAACCGCTTTTTTATATGAAAGATTTGTTCACTTTGCGGGTAGTAAAGAAAGCGGTTTGATTATTATTCCTTGTGAATTAATTGATTATAACGGTGATGCACTTAAAAAATTAGTACTGAAATATGCAAACCAATGGAACTTGTCAGACAAATTTATACACTGGCTTGAAAATGATAATTTATTCTGTTCAACCTTAGTTGATAGAATTGTTCCTGGTTATCCAAAAGCGCAAATTGCAGAACTTGAAGCTGAATTGGGTTATAAAGATAATTTTATTGATTCAGCAGAGTATTTTTATCTGTTCGTTATTCAAGGGCCTCAATGGTTGGCAGACAAGTTATGCCTTGATAAATGCGATATAAATATCAAAATTGTTGACGATATTAAACCATATAAAGAGCGTAAAGTGGCTATTTTAAATGGTGCACATACCGCTTTAGTCCCTGTTGCTTATTTATCAGGTATTGATACTGTTGGTGAATCAATGAATGATCCACAGATCTTATCTTATATTAAAGAAACTATATTTGAGGAAATTATTCCTGTTTTAGATTTGCCTCATCAAGAATTAGTTGATTTTGCTCAGTCAGTTATTAGTCGTTTTAAAAATCCATTTATTGAACATCAACTGATGTCGATTGCCTTAAATAGTATGACGAAGTTTAAAACCCGTATTCTTCCTCAATTAATCAATTATCAAAAAGCGAAAGGAGTATTACCTAAACATTTAGTGTTCTCTTTTGCTGCATTAATTGCGTTTTATCGAGGTATGTGTAATGGGCAAAACTATCCATTACAAGATGATGCAATTTGGTTAGAGCGTTTTGATAATAGCTGGACAGCCATTGCTGAAGGCAAAAGTTCATTAGAGGATTTAATCAAAGTAGTATTAGGTGATACAACTCATTGGGAGCACGATCTATTAAGTATTCCTCAATTAGCGCAAACGTTAACACACTATTTAACAGTTATAACGGAAGAGGGGATGCGTCAAGCAATTGAAAAATGTGTTGCTGGTAGCGAATAACATGAGTGATTTAATGGTTAAATATATAAAAATCAATAATAAAGATAATGTCGGCGTGGCATTATCTGATTTAGAAGCACATGAAAAAAATATTGTCGTTGATGGCCAGGTTATTGACCTACAAGAGCCGATTAAACAAGGGCATAAGTTTGCACTTATCGATATTGAGCAAAACGAGAATATTATTAAATATGGTTTACCAATAGGCCATGCTACCCGCTTAATTAAAGCGGGTGAGCATATTCATTCGCATAATTTGAAAACCAATTTAAGTGATATTAATGATTACCAATATCAACCTACTTTATCAAAAAATGAGTTGTTGCATGAGATAGCTGATAAAGAAGTACAGATTTATCGACGTAACAATGGTGAAGTTGGTATTCGTAATGAACTCTGGATTATTCCTACTGTCACTTGTATTAATGGTATCGCCGAACAAATTGTTAAACAATTTTGTGATGAGTTAAATAATCAATTAGATATCGACGGTATTACGGTACTTGAGCATCCTTATGGTTGTTCTCAATTAGGACAAGATCATCAAAATACTAAAACTATTTTACAAAATTTAGTTAAACATCCTAATGCTGGTGCCGTCTTAGTGATAGGACTTGGTTGTGAAAATAATCAGGTTTCAGAATTTAAGGCAGATTTAGGGGAGTATGATGAATCTCGAGTTAGATTTTTAATCGCTCAACAAGAGAACGATGAAGTTGAATCAGCGCTAGTTCATTTAAGAGAACTTTATGCCATTATGCAACAAGATAAACGTGAAGCAGGACGTTTAAGTGAATTGAAATTTGGTTTAGAGTGTGGTGGTTCAGATGGTTTTTCCGGTATCACTGCCAATCCAATGCTTGGTCTGTTTTCTGATTATGTTATTGCTCATGGTGGCACAAGTGTGCTTACTGAAGTACCAGAAATGTTTGGTGCTGAAAATATTTTAATGTCACATTGTATTGATGAGTCCACTTTTGACAAAACAGTACATATGATTAATGATTTTAAACAATATTTTATTGCAAATAATCAACCTATCTATGAAAACCCTTCTCCTGGTAATAAGGCTGGTGGCATTACAACGTTAGAGGAAAAATCTCTCGGTTGTACCCAAAAAGCCGGCGGTAGTGAAGTTATTGATGTACTCAAATACGGTGAAATGTTAACTAAACATGGACTGAACTTACTAAGTGCACCGGGTAATGATGCAGTAGCTACTGGTGCGTTATCAGCCGCTGGTTGCCATATGGTACTTTTCACTACAGGCAGAGGTACGCCTTATGGCGGAATTGTGCCAACCGTCAAAATTGCAACCAATACTCAATTGGCAGGTAAGAAAACCAATTGGATCGATTTTAATGCCGGTAAACTTATACAGGGCGTATCAATGCAATCTTTGCTGTTAGAGTTTATTGAGTATATCGTTCTGGTTGCCAATGGAAAACAAACACGTAACGAAATCAACAATTTTAGGAATTTAGCCATTTTGAAAAGTGGTGTAACCCTCTAGGCAAAAATTCAAAATAAATATCTATGTCATTAAGTTCTTCGAGACTTAGTGCGAGGGATCGTTTTTTATAAATATTATAGGTATCTTTTATGGGCAAAAAAAAAGAGAATAAAATTACATGGTTAGTAAGATTCTCATACGGTAGTGGTAATTTAATTGGTAGTGGCGCATTAGCCATTAGTGGAGCTTGGTTACTCTATTTTTATACCACTTTTTGTGGTTTAAGCGTGGTGCAAGCTGCATTAATTTTTTCGATCGCCACTTATTTGGATGTCATACTTAATCCATTGATGGGATTTATTACTGACAATTTCTATCAAACTAAAATCGGACAACGTTTTGGCAGACGGCGATTTTTTATTTTGATTGGTATACCGTTGATGATTATCTATCCTATGCTATGGATTGATGGTATGGGATTTTGGTACTACTTAATCACGTATATTTTATTTGAGATTATTTATACCAGTATTATGATTCCATTTAATACCTTACCGGTAGAAATGACCGCTAACTTCTCTGAACGTACTTATTTGACTGGTTCAAAAGCGATGTTTGGTAAAGTAGCTAATTTCTTAGGTGCCGCAATACCGGGGGTATTTTTCTATTTCTACAGTAAAGAATCCGCAACACCATTTTTATTAACTGGTATCACTTATGCAACGATCATGATGCTAGCGTTAATTTTACTCTATTGCAATAGTTGGGAAAAACCTAAAGAAGAAGTAAAAGATGAATCTGTTCATAGCTTTTTTGAAGCAATCAAGAAGCTTTTCATCGACATATTATCGACTTTCCGTATCAAAACATTTAGAACCCATTTAGGCATGTATCTATTTGGGTTTGGAGCTGAATGGTTGTTTACCGCGGTATTTACCTATTTCATCGTATTTAGTTTAGGTGAACCTCGCTCATTTGTGGCTTCAATGAATTCATTAAGTAGTATTTGTCAGTTAGTTTCAACTGCATTTTTTATGATGTACTGTGCTAAAAAAGGCTTTAAAAAACCATTTATTATCGCACTATTAATTGTTATTTCATCAATGATGGGGTATATCGGTATTTATTATTTGAATCTGCCTCATATTACCTGGATTGTTGTCGGTATTACTATTTGGTTTGGCTTGGGAACTGGTGGTGTTTACTATATTCCTTGGAGTGTATATGTGTTTCTTGCGGATGTAGATGAAGTGGTAACCAATCGTCGTCGTGAAGGGGTATATGCAGGTGCAATGACGATGGCCGGTAAATTAGTTCGAGCTTCAATTGTTTTTGTACTTGGTGTGATATTAAGTGCCTATGGATTTGAATCAAAATCACATATTCAACCACAAAGTGCGATTGATGCTATTAATGGTATTATTTTGTATGGGGTAGTTGGTATGGCATTAATTGGAGCTTTCTTTGCTTGGCGAATGAAGCTTGATCACGCTACTCACTCCATCATTATTAATGAAGTTGCCCGTATCCGCCAAGGTGGCAAAATGGAAGATGTTACTCCTGAAACTCGAAAAGTGGTTGAAGAACTATCAGGCATCGCTTATGACAAATGTTTTGGTAATAATAATATTGGCTTTAAGCAAAAAGAGACCACAACGAAATAAAGAATATATTTATCAGGATCAGCATGCTGATCCTGCGGTTATACACTAAAACAACAAACATTAGAGCTAAACTAAAAGATTTATGTTTGTAAAAATAGAAGGGACAAACTTATGACGACTATATCTGTAAAAGATTTTGGCGCTATTGGTGATGGAAAATCAATAAATACTCAAGCTTTTGCCAAAGCAATTGAACATATTGAACAATTAGGTGGTGGAACATTAATTGTTCCTATTGGCACCTATTTTACTGGTGCAATTAAACTTTGCAGCAACCTAACTTTAGTTATTGAACAAGGGGCTACTTTACTATTCTCTGATGATGCTAATGATTATCCGGTGGTTAATTCTCGTTGGGAAGGTGTTAAGCAAGATGTGTATATGCCGTGTATATATGGCCAAAATATCAAAAATGTGGTTATAACCGGTAATGGTAAAATTGATGGAAATGGTCAAAAATGGTGGCATATATTTCGTCATGATCGAAGCAATCTTAAATACCCACGACCTTATTTAATTGGTTTTGATTTCTGTGAGCGAGTGACTATTGAAAAAGTATTTTTGACTCAATCACCGAGTTGGACAGTTCATCCAATGGAATCGAATAATGTTGTTGTCGATAATATTTCAATTCTAAATCCTGCTGATTCACCCAATACCGATGGTGTCAACCCTGAATCTTGTCGTAATGTGAGAATTTCAAATTGTTATATTGATGTTGGCGATGATTGTATTGCCATTAAAGCCGGCACGGAAGAAACAGCAGAAAAAAGCCCATGTGAAAATATTTTGATTACTAATTGTAATATGATTCATGGGCATGGTGCCGTGGTTCTTGGTAGTGAGATGAGTGGTTGCATCCGTAATGTCACGATTACCAATTGTGTATTCCAAAAAACCGATCGAGGGGTAAGATTTAAAACTCGTCGAGGTCGAGGGGGCACGATTTCTGATATCACATTTAGTAATATTGTTATGGACGAAGTTCTATCTGCTTTTGTGATGAACTATTACTATTATTGTGGTCCGAAAGGGAATGATCCTATTGTTTGGAATAAAGAGCCGATGCCAATAAATGAAGCAACTCCAGCTTGCCATAACATCAGTTTTTCAAACATTATTGCTAAAAATGTACGTGCTTATGCTGGCTTTTTATATGGAATTCCTGAGTCACCAATTTCAAATATCTCTTTTGATAATGTCCGCGTATCAATGCAACAAAATGCGCAACCAGGTGAAGTTGATATGTTTAAAGATGTCAAACCTGAAGCGGGCAAAGGATTCTTTATTGAGAACGCCCAGAGCGTGTTATTTAATAATGTAATTATCGATAATATTGTCAGTGAACCGCTATTTGTTAAAAATAGTGAAGACGTTCATGTTAATCAATCCTTTGTTAAGCAAGATGGTAAATTAATCAGCTTGAAGGCTTAAGTATGATCGCTAAAATAACCGCGGCATAAAGTCAGCGGTTATTTTATTTTTATTTATGAGTACTATTCAGTGACGCCATTTTTGAAAATGGTTAAATCACGAAATTCATTAATTTCGTTACATGTTTGTTTGCCATTGGTTATATCGACAATTAAATTAATAAATTGATCAAGTAATTGCTCCATTTTTATTTCATTGACTAATTGACCGGCATCAAAGTCTATCCAATGTTTTTTTCTTTGTGCAAGAGCCGAATTTGTCGATATTTTAACGGTAGGAACTATTCCGCCATAAGGTGTACCGCGACCGGTTGAAAATAGTACCATATGACAACCTGAAGCCACTAAAGCACCTGTTGCCACCGCATCATTGCCCGGAGCGGATAACAAATTAAGCCCTGATTTTTCAAGCATGTCGCCATATTCTAAGACATCCATAACCTTACTCATTCCAGCTTTTTGGGTACAACCTAGTGATTTATCTTCAAGTGTTGTAATGCCACCGACTTTATTACCTGGGGACGGGTTTTCATAAATGGGTTGGTTATATGACATGAAATATCGTTTGAAATTATTAATCATGCTTACCGTTTTGTCAAAGACTGATGAGTCAATACAATGAGACATTAATATCGTTTCTGCACCAAACATTTCAGGTACTTCAGTCAGTACGCTGGTGCCGCCATGAGAAATAACATAATCTGAGAATTTTCCTAATAAAGGATTAGCTGTGATACCGGATAAACCATCGGAACCACCGCATTCAAGCCCAAATTTGAGTTCACTTAACTTACCAGTCTCGCGTTTATCTGATTTCATAGTTTGATATAGCTCATGTAAGTAACAGACCCCTTGTTGAATTTCATCTTCAACTTCTTGAGCAATCATGAATTTTACTCGGCTACTATCATATTCACCTAGACTCTCTTTAAAAGCATTTAGTTGATTATTTTCGCAACCTAAACCGATTACTAACACACCGCCAGCATTGGGATGCTTAACCATGTTTTGTAATATTTTTTTAGTTGCTTGATGGTCGGCTCCTAACTGGGAACAACCATAAGGATGAGAAAGTAAGTGAATACCATCAAAGAATGATTGATTGAGTAAAATATCTTGCTGAATTTCAGACAAAAATTGTTTGCGTATTTGATTGGCAATACCATTTACACAGCCGACAGTTGGAATAATCCATAATTCGTTCCTAATTCCGATATCATGGTTTTTTCTTCGATATATTTTAACCTCTCTATCAGGTAAGGTAGTTGAAATTATTTCATCAACTGGTTGATATTGATATTGATTAAGTTCGGCAAGATTGGTTTTTATATTAAATGTGTGAACATGTTCACCCGCTTGAATAATTTGGGTAGCATGGCCAATTGGAAACCCATATTTGATAATGTTTTCACCAATTGTTATTGGTTCAATGGCTACTTTATGTCCAAAAGGTATATTTTGTAATATGGTTACTTCGTTCTGCTGCTTCGCGTCTTGGTAGATTACTTTATCGCCCGGATACAATTCTTCTAATGCAATAATAACATTATCATTGTTATTAATTTTAATTGTTTTTTTCATTCATTCTTCCTTTAAATACGCATTTCCGTTACTTACTAATGAAGTAGTAACGGAAATGATTAAAAGAGTATTTAATTTATTTTTATCACTGATTTTAATCGATTACTTGGATCATCCCGCATTTCTTTGAAAGCATTTTCAGCATTTTCTAATTCGTAAATATCGGTAATGATTTTTTTGACGTCACATTTTCCTGAGCGGACTAAATCAATTAATTCAACAAAATCTTTTTTCAATGCGTTACGAGAGCCAAATATATCTAATTCTTTGGTTTGAATTTGAGTAAAGGCAAAGTCTAGTTTTTGTTTACTCACGCCTACTAAGCCAACTCTACCTCGATATGCGGCAGCATCGATACAATTTTGGAATGTTTGTGGTAACCCTGCACACTCAATACAGACATCAAAGCCATCGCCATTAGTGATTGATTTAACACATTCTGCAAAATCTTCCTTATCGGTTCTGATAATGCCTTTTGCCCCTAGTGATAGCGCTTTGTCTAGTCTTGATTGCATTACATCACTAACATATACCTCAGCCCCTTTTAATACAGCAGCCATGACAGCAAACAAACCGATCGGCCCAGCACCGACAACTAATACTTTATCGCCTTGTTTAACCGCGGTGCGTTGAACTGAGTGATAACTAATGCAGAAAGGTTCGATCATTGATAATGTTAAAGCATCTAAGCCTTTACCATCATAAATACGCTCAATTGGCATACTATAATATTGTCGGAAAATACCATCACGTTGAGCGCCGAGTGTCTGATTACTGGTGCAACAGTTAACAAATCCACGTCGGCATGAATAGCATTTACCACAATTGAAGTAAGGATTTGCGGTAACAATCATACCTGGTTTTATGCCATAATCGTTATCGGCAACTTCAACGACTTCGGCTGAAAATTCATGTCCCGGGATACGAGGATAACTAGCATAAAGGAAGGTTCCTTTATAGGTCCCCATATCGGAACCACAAATTCCGCCATAAAGTACTTTTAGAATCGCTTCTCCTGGTTGTAATAGCGGTTTATCCATTTCCTTTACTTCAACTTTACCGGGTTCAGGAATTACAATATATTTCATTTTAGTCATGTTTTTTGCTCCTATAATTTAATTTTTTGGAATATAAAGTTTGATATCGCTTGATAAAATCTTTTCGAGATACTCAGTGACTAACTCTGTTAACCCAGCAATTTCATTTAAATTACGGTCCCAATGCTCACTTAATCCCAAAATATTAGTGACGAGTGTTTTGCAGTCATTTTTATAGAGAGGTTGCCACTGTTTAAATTTATCGAGTAAATGAGCATCATCAGTGAGTTCAATAGCTTGACCTTGATATTCGCCTTGATAAAAGGCGATAAGCGCCGCTAATGAAAATGAAATGTAAGTTGGTGGCTTTTTGAATTTTTGACTATAGGTCAATAATTGTGGCAATAAGCGAGTTTTAAATTTTGTTAATGAATTTAATGCAATAGACATTAATTCATGTTTAATAAATGGATTTTTAAATCGTTTTAAAACTTCGTCAGCGAATTTTTCTAGCTTTTCTTTATCTAATGATAGTGTAGGTATGACTTCTTGATTAAGTAAATTCTTGATGAAAGTTGCAATTTGCGGATGGTTCATACTTTCGCCAACAGTGCGTAAACCAGAAAGATAGGCAACCGGTACCATGGCGGTATGAGCACCATTTAAAATACCAACTTTTCTTTCTTTATATGGTTTGATATCTTCAACGACTAATATATTGAGATCGACCTGATCTAACTTCAGTTTTTGTTTTAACCAATTTGGACCTTGGATAACAAACAAATGAAAATATTCACCGGTATCTAAAAAACGATCTTGATAACCAAGATCATTTGTAATTTGTAGAGCTTCGTCTTTTGGATAACCGGTGACGATACGATCGACCAGTGTTGAGCAAAATGTATTGTGTTCATTTATCCAAGTGATGAAATCATCATTGAGTTGCCATAATTTTGCATATTTAAGAATTAATTCTTTTAATTTATCTCCGTTATAATCAATAAGTTCACATGGAATAATGATTAATCCTCTGTTTTTTTCACCTTTAAAAAATTGGAAACGGTGATATAAAAAAGCGGTTAATTTAGCTGGGAATGATGATGGTGGCGTGTCACTTAGTTTATCGTTATTATTAAATGATATGCCGGCTTCAGTCGTGTTAGAGAAGATAAACTCTAATTCAGGATTTTCAGCAGATTTTAAAAATTGTTGGTATTGTTTATAAATCAATATTTCTTGGTTAACAGAATAAATAATTCTTGGTGTGGCTATCGTTTCACCTTGTTCGTTGATACCTCGAATAATGGTGGTATAAAGACCGTCTTGTTCATTGATAGATGGTTGATGGGTATCTATTGGTCTTACAATCGTCACTCCACTATTGAAGTCGGTTTTCTCATTGAGAATATCTATAATCCAATCAACAAAAGCTCTTAAAAAATTACCTTCGCCAAATTGAATAATTTTTTCAGGGTATACCGGTCCAGGGAAATTGGTTCGATTTAATTGTTTATTCATATAATGTTCTCTTTATCTAATTGATTAGTAGGTAAAGAGAACTATAAAAGATGACAAATTATGCGATGTTTTTTTTAGTGGTTTCGTGTTGAAGATATAACTTTTTTGTTTTTTATCTGTTTTTTATTGTTGATGTTCTTCCAATTGATTCTTGCATTGACTTTTTAGCAGTATTGAGATGTCGACATAATGCTGTTGTAGCTGCTTGCTCATTTTTTTGTAGAATTGCTGTTAACACTGCAATATGTTCAGATACGGCAATACTATTTCGTTGTTTTAAATCACTACTATCCCATTGATAATGAAAATGAAATATGACGGATATTAAATCAAAAGATTGCATAAAAAAAGGGTTGTTATTACAAGATAAAATCAGTTCGTGAAAATCGCGATCAAGCATTGAAAATAGCCTGTATTCATGTTGTATATTTGTTTGAAGTTGTTTATGTCGTTCTAATAACTCTTTAGCTTTAATCCAGTTGATATGGTCATCAGGTTGAGCCATGAAGGTTTTAAGGGCAAAAACTTCTAATATACAACGAAATTCATATAATTTTTCAGCATAGTCATTAGCGAAGGTCTCTAATTTCCATTCGCCTTTTTTTACATTATCAATTAGTCCATAATGTAAAAATCGTAATAAAAATTCACGAACCACAAATGGGCTAACATTGGTATCTTTAGCTAATTGGATTTCATTAAAATTATCTCCAGGTAGGATTTTTTTACTATTGATTAAATGGTAAAAATAGTGCTCAAATTTTTTATCTTGAATATCTTTTTTTTCAAATACACATGCAATTTTATCTTCTGGGGTTGGTTGTCTTAGTTGATGATATTCTCCTTCTTCAAAGACTAAAATTCCGGCTTGACATAAATAATCTAATACCGCTCTTATTGTCGTGCGACTGACATTAAAAGCATCAGCAAGAATAGATATAGAGGGAAGAGGAAAAGATAATATTTTGTCATTGATGCAATCAATAAATTGATTAATTGTATTTTGTCTTAATGTTTTACTTCTGCCCATATTACGTTTCTCAATAATTTTTTATTATAAAAATTTGAGTTTATGAAAATTCTACACAAAAATTTTGGTAGAATTTTCAGACATAATGGTTAATTTCTTAATGTTATTAAATCGATTCGTTTACGGTAATCGGCTTAATATCTTTTAATACTAATAAATAAACCAGCGCTCCTATTGCACAAGCGCATCCAGAAACAACTAAAGCATACATAAATGAACCTGTTGCTCCGATAATGTATCCTGTTACAATTGGTCCTAAAATACCACCACAATTTGATACGGTATTTTGAATGCCGCCTAAAACTGATGTCATATTTCTTGGTGCAATATCTCCAGGTAAACACCAGATTGCTGAACCAGCAAAAGCTAAACCTATATAAGATATACATAATAACAGCATCATAACTGATATCGAATCGACTAATCCAGCAAGTGAGATTGAAGTTGCAACTAGCATGCCACAAACTAAATTCACTTTTCGGGCAACATTGATATTATTGGTTTTTATATAAATAAAATCAGTTAGCCAGCCACCAACCCATTGGCCAATTATCCCACATAGTGGAGGTAGCATCGCTAGGAAGCCCATTTCTGTTAGACTTAAACCTCTTTCTTTCATTAAGTAAGTAGGGAACCAAGTAATGAAAAAATAGACAGCATAATTAAGCATGAAGAATCCAATACACATAGCAATGACATTACGGTATTTTAATAATTGATACCATTTCATTGGTTGTATTTTGTCGATTCCTTCTTTTTTTACTTGTCCATCGCGAATGTATTTAAGTTCTGTTTCACTAATCTTTGGGTGTTGTTCAGGGTCTTGATAGATACATAACCACCAAACCACCCAAATCAGTCCTAATCCTCCGCAAATAAAGAATGCTGCATGCCATCCCCAACAAGCAATGATCCAAACAACCAGAGGCATGGCAAAGGCGGTGCCAAATCTTGAACCACTATCAAATAGTGAAGTGACACGTCCTCTTTCTCTATCTGGGAACCATTTGGCCGTTATACCACCATTACAAGGATATGCAGCTGCTTCTCCAACGCCCATAAATACTCGAGCAAAAATAAAACCAATAGGTGTGGTTGCTAATGCTGTTGCACCTGTGGCTAAAGACCACCAAGTTACCGAACCGGCTAACGTCTTTCGCTGTCCAAATCTATCCGCAAGGAAGCCGGCAGGTATTTGGCAACAAGCATAACTTAAGAAAAATGCAGACATTATCCATCCCATCGCTTCAGGTGAAATATTTAAATCTGTAGCAATAATTGGAGCAGCAGCAGACATTACAGTTCTATCTAAATAATTAATTATTATGGCAAATAGCATAAGTATTGCTATATGAAATCGAACACGACTATTCTGTTTAGGCATAAAAAACCTCTTTTTACAAATGGTTAAATAATATATTCGTTTAATTATCATTATTAATAATTGAACTAATAAAGGGGTAACTTTTAATAAGTCATTTTTTTAATAATGATTATTTTGATATTAAAAAATTATTAGCTTTAGATAAGGAATTATTTCCTTGATTGTGGTTGGGATAATATTTTTCTGTTTTTTATCTGTTTTTTATAATTATTGCGCTGTTAACAAATTATATTTTTTTTAAGATAAATAAAATAATTTTGAAGTTGATCACATTTATCTAATAAAGCCGTTAAAGCTAAATTTTTAGCTATTCATACTCCAATCAGTACTTAACTCTTTATAGGATAAATTATGACAAGTGCATTTTATAAAAAACCAACTTATTGGTTTGCTTCGTTTTATAGCATTATGTATTACGCGGCAGGTAGTTTTGTTTTTTCTTTTTATGCAATATGGCTTAGTAAAGAGATTGGTTTAACAGCAAAACAGACCGGTATTATCTATTCTTTTAACTATTTTATCTCGTTGATTATCATGATTATTTATGGTGTGTATCAAGATAAATTAGTTTTAAAGAAACATCTAATCTGGTTTCAAAGCATCATTATAACTTGTGCAGCACCTGCGCTAATTTATGTTTATGAACCGCTGTTACGACATAATTTTTATGCTGGTGTTATTTTTGGTAGCTTCTTCTTAGGTTTTGGTTGGGTTGCCGGTATGGGCTTAATCGATTCTTATTGTGAAAAAATCAGCCGGGCGTTTGATTTTGAATTTGGACAATGCCGAACTTGGGGCTGTATTGCCTATGCCGTTGGTACTTTTATTGCAGGTATATTGATTAGTATTAATCCACACCTTAACTTTTGGGCAGCTTCAGTAGTTGGTGTCTGTTTTATGGTGTTAAATCTGAATTTCAAACCAGATTTAAGTAAATCATCGGCAGCTGTATTCCAAAAGAAAGATAAACTAAGTTTTAACGAGATTGTCTCAGTATTTGGTCTTAAAAAGTTTTGGATATTTGTTGTTTATGTACTTGGTACTTATAGTTTGTACAACATTTATGACCAACAGTTATTCCCAGTCTTTTTTACGCAGCAATTTACTGATGTAAATGATGGTTATCGTCTATATGGTGTTTTAAATTCTTTCCAAGTCTTTTTAGAAGCAGCAGTTATGTTTTGTGTACCATTTGTGGTTAATAAAGTTGGTGCCAAAAATGCATTAATCTTTGCGGCATTTATTTCTGCAACACGAATATTTTTAACCGGACATGTGGAAAGCATTGTAATTATCTCGGTAATAAAACTGATGCACTGTTTGGAGATCTCAACTATTTTAGTCTCAGTGTTTAAATATATTGATAATAATTTTAATTCTCGTCTATCAGCCACCGTGTTTTTAATCGGTTATCAAGTAGCTGGTTCAGTAGGTGTGATATTGTTCTCTACCTATGTTGGTGATTTCTATGATACCGAAGGTGCTGCTACCACATTTAATTATTTAGGTTTAGTTGTTTTAGGCTTCATGTTATTTGCTATGGGGTTCTTGAGCCGCGATAAAAAGTCAGACAAGCCAGAAATTGAAAACGAAAGTAAATAAGCAAACGAATTTATTTTTAATAGATAGTATTTGATAAAACATATTAAGGATGCAAAATGAATATATTTGATTCAGTAACACAATTTCACTTTGAACAAACTAGAACCATTTCGCCTGAAAATTTGACTGGTGAAAAGGGTAAATCTTGTATGAAAGGCAGTGCTTTAGGCCCATGTAGGAAAGGGCAAGGCTTTATATCTATTCCATCTGGTGAAAAAGTCACTATTGCTGAAATTACTGGACCAGCTGAAATTCGTCATATGTGGTTTACTTTAACAGATAAGACTCATCGAGGTAGCTTTGTCTTGCGTGATGTGGTTATTCGAATTTATTGGGATGATGAAACCGTTCCTTCAGTTGAAAGTCCTATCGGTGACTTTTTCTGTAATGGCTTTGGTGCAAGATGTGATATTAATTCAATGCCAATAGTTGTTAACCCTACAGGTGGCTTTAATAGTTATTTTAGAATGCCATTTAATAAAAAAGCCAGAATTGAAATTCATAATGAGCATGAAGCTGATTTGCAACATTTCTTCTTTGCTATTAATTACGCGATAATGCCAAAACCGTTCGAAAATCCGCTTTACTTCCATGCTCAATGGCGTCGTCAACGTGTAACTAATTATGCTCAAGATTATGTCATTTTAGATAATGTTCAAGGTTATGGTTATTATGTGGGTACTTATTTAGCGCTTACTGCTTTAGAGCGATATTGGTGGGGTGAAGGGGAATTTAAATTTTACCTTGATGATGATAGTGATTACCCAACACAACATTCAACCGGATCGGAAGATTATTTTGGTGGTGCATGGGCATTCCATAATCGTGATAGCCAAGGCCGACCAAAAGCAAAATGTTTCCAAACAATGTTTATGGGCTATCCTTATCAAACAAACCGTGATGCGACACGTGACTTTTTCCAAACCGGTGACTCTAATCCTGTACATGGTTTTGGTGATGATGGCTTGCCAATGCATGGTTTATATCGTTGGCATCTTCCAGATCCAGTGGCATTTCACAAAAATATCAAACTGGCGTTTCAACAAATCGGTAATGATGATATCAGATTGTATGAACGTTGTGATGATATTGCCAGTGTTGCTTATTGGTATCAAAGTCCATCGGTGAATAACAATCCGGTATTCCCAAATAAACAACAACGCACCCCACGTTAATATTAAGGTGATTAGTATATGGCGAGTAATAAACTGAAAATTAATGATATTGCTCGTTTGGCTGGCGTGTCGGCAACGACCGTCAGTCATATATTTAACAAACGAGATAAAAAATATCGTATTTCTCCACAAACTCGACAAAAGATTTTATCGATTGCTGAAAAATACAGTGATCAACCTCATATTCGTCAATATTTGGTTAAAGCTAACAGCACTAATACTATTGGTGTTATTGTACCAGATATGTCAAATTCATTTTTTTCGATGTTTTTGCATCATCTTGAATCTGCTTTTAGGCAAAAGAATATTCAATTACTCATTACTTGTAGCCATTATAATAAAGAGGTCGAAATTAAAGTAGCTCAAAATTTAGTTGAGCGGAAAGTTGATGCAATGATTGTGGTAACCTCATTAGATAGTGACCATTTTTATGTAGATATTAATGAAAATACTCCCGTACTGCTTTTTGACCGTTATTTAAAAGATACAATATTACCGTTTATTACAAGTGAGTCATTACAATCTGTAGGTGATTTAATCAAATCTTATGCCAAAGAAGTAGATGAGTTTTATTTTATTGGTTGTGATATCCAGTTAAGTTCAATACGAGCTAGGTTAAAAGGGTTTAAGCGAGGTTTAGAAAGTGTAGGTTTAACGGTAAAGCCAGAATGGATTGTGAGTGATGATTATTGTCCTAATAAAGGCTTTGAATTACTTAAAGGTGTTCATGAAAGATTAGGTCGAGTACCGAAAGCTATTTTTACTCCATCCGGTAATTTATTGGAAGAAGTTTTGGGGTATTTAGTCACAGCTAAAATTGATCCAAAGCAGGTGTATTTGTGTTCTTACGATTACAATAACTATCTTGATTATTCTTATTATCCAATTGATGCTATTGTACAAAATATTGAAAATATGGCACTGACTTGTGTTGATGTAATTGATGATTTGTTACATTTTAATGAATTAAAACATCAAACATTTTTTATTAAGCCACAAATCATACGCCATCGTTAATTTACATTTTTTACTTATCGATTTGCATTTTTCATTATACGCGCTTTATCAACTTGCCATTGACGTTCTTTGATATCAGTACGTTTGTCGTACTCTTTTTTACCTTTTGCAATGCCAATTTTTACTTTTGCCCATGCATTTTTCCAGTACAAAGAAAGTGCGACAACAGTGTAACCTTGTCGATTTATTTGTCCAAAAAGTGAGTTTAATTCTCGTTCTTTTAACAGTAATTTTCTTGTGCGCATAGGTTCACATACGACATGTGTAGACGCGACATTCAATGGGGTTATTGTTGCACCAAATAGCCATGCTTCGCCATTTTTTAGTAACACATAACTGTCACTAATATTCGCTTTGCCTGCTCGCAGTGATTTAACTTCCCAACCTTGTAAGGATAAACCTGCTTCAATTTCCTCTTCAATAAAGTACTCATGACGCGCACGTTTATTTAAAGCAATAGTAGCCGAACCCGGCTTATGTGATTTTTTCTTAGTCATAATATGCGTTATTATAGAGTTACATGTTACTATATGCCACTAATTTTAACTTTTAATTTTATTATTATGGCACATGTTTTTCATGAAGTGATCGAGCCTTATTCAATCGAGCAAATGTTTGCATTGGTGAACGATATAGCTAGATACCCTCAGTTTGTTCCTGATTGTATCGCAACAGGAATTATTAGCAAACAAGATAATTATTTAACCGCATTTATTGAGGTTGAAAAATTGGGATTTAAAAAATCTTTCACCACGATAAACCAAATTAATGAGCCGCATTCAATTGATATGGCATTGATAGATGGTCCATTTAAACATTTGAAAGGACGATGGGAATTTACTGAACTTGATGGGCAAAAAAGTAAAATCAGCTTAAATTTGAATTTTGAGTTTAATAATAAATTAATGAGTGCTGTTTTTACGCCAATATTTAAGGAAGTGATGACCAATATGGTTAATGCATTTTCACAAAGGGCAAGGCAGATATATTAATATGATAAATATTCAAGTGGTATATGCGCTACCTAACCAACCGACAATCATTGATTGCGCGGTTGATGAGCAAACGAATGTCTTGCAAGCGATTACAAAATCCAATATCTTATCAATATGCAAAATTGAATTAGATGAACGTTTTGTTGGAATTTATGGAAAACGTTGTGAGCTTAGTGATCAAGTCAAAGATGGCGATCGTATTGAAATATATCGAGCTTTAATCAATGATCCAAAAGAAATTAGACGAAAAAAAGCTGCATTGAAAAGTAATAAATAAAGCGAAGGAAACTTAATTGAATGCATAATATGCTGATTGAAAAAATTGAAACTTTATGCAAAAAACGTGGTATTAAGCTAACAACTCAGCGTAAAACCGTTTTAGATATCATGCTTAAAGCGAATAAAGCCATGAGTGCATATGATCTTTTAGATCTTTTAAAAGTCAGTGAACCTCAAGCGAAACCTCCCACAATTTATCGAGCTCTTGAATTTTTGCTTGATCAGGGCTTTATTCATAAAGTTGAATCAACTAATTGCTATATTATTTGCCCTCATTTTCAAGATCCGCAGCATATATCAATTTTATTTATATGTGATAATTGCCAGCAAATTATCGAAAAGCACTCTGAAAATATTGAATCGCAACTAAAACAATTAGCTAGTCAAAGTCAGTTCTTAATAAAGCATAGTGTGCTTGAAATTCATGGAATTTGTCAATCATGTCAACCTTAATCTTTTTTTTATGGTTAATTAATATTACCTGTGACACAGTAGGGCAAATTGCTTTTAAATATGCGGCTATTACTTCTAATGATAAACAAGGTTTAAATTATTGGCAAAAATTATTTGGCAACATGTGGTTGTGGTTAGGTTTTGGGGCTTACTTCATTGGTTTTGTATTTTGGTTGGCTTTTTTAAGTAAAGTCTCTTTGTCTAAAAGCATACTATTAGGTTCTTTCAATATTATTACAGTAATGATTGCTGGGCGTGTGTTATTTAAAGAACATTTAACTCCATTTCGATTAATTGGTATTTTTTTTATTACTCTTGGTGTAGTACTAGTAGGATTAACTCAATGAAAAAGTTTTACATTATTGGTTTTATTTTACTCCTTTTTTTTGATACGTTTGGCCAAACCAGTTTTAAACTTACTGCTCTTTCGGCATTACCGTTTGAACCAGATATTGCTTGGTTATTAAGAGTTTTTAGTCATGGTTGGGCATACTTAGTTATGATTGGTTATGCAGGTGCATTTATTACATGGATGGTGTTATTACAAAAAGCGCCAGTTGGTCCTGCGTTTGCGGCTTCTCATCTACAAGTAGTAACAGTTATGTTAGTATCTGTCATTGCTTTTAACGAACAGATTACCTTATCGCGACTATTAGGTGCTTTGTCTATTATTGTGGGAATTATTTTTCTTGCGTTGGCGGAACAACGCTTACACAAAAAAACTGCGAATTAATTATTTTGGCTATTTTCAGGAATCAAAATAATCTAGATATTGATTCCTGATTTGCTTTAGGAAATAATATTTTCTATTTCAATTAACTAACGATCTCGCTCCATCACAATTAGATAAGCTTCACGTTGCCAGAATAAGAATAAGCGACGCATATCTTTTTGCATTGTAATTACCCGCCAGCCTTCTTTGGCAGTATCATTTAAAAAACCGGAAAATTTGTCAGCATTTGAATTAGCTGCACCAAAAACTAATGAAGACAAAGCGCCTTCTTGATAAATAACTACTTTATATTCTTTCATCTATTTTTAGAACCTTATTAAAATATTATAATAAAACAAAAAAAATTCCTAACATAAAACTACATTAAGAAAAATCTTGTACACAATATACTTTTTTGGTCATTTTATCCAGTATATAAATTAACAATATTTACAATTGAAAATTATTAGCTAGTTTCCAATAGTAATATTCAGATTTACAACGTATGAATAAAGTCATGCCAATACGTGGATGACGCTTGGATTTCAATATGGCAGTTATGTTGAAAAACGTTATGCAAAAATTTGCATAATGAAATAAATTAAATTTGTTTATCTAAGTTTTTAAGCATTTCTATAATTGGTCTATTCGCATCTGGAAATTCATCGGCATTGAGATCTTCCTGATCTATCCAACGACTTGGTTGTCCTTCTTTAGCGAAAGGAACGCCATCCCACTCTTCTACTAAGTAAGCATGAATAGTGATATCACGATCATCATAACTATATTCAAAAGTTTTTAAAAATTGAGATTGATGAATATGAATATCAACTTCTTCAGCAATTTCACGTTCTAAGGTTTGATAAGGTGTTTCACCGGCTTCAATTTTTCCTCCTGGAAATTCCCAAAAACCAGCAAGATGGGAGTCTTCACCGCGTTGGGTGATAAAAATTTGACAATCTTGTGAACGAATGATACCTACAGCAATTTCAGTATGTTTTCTCATGATCCTATCTGTATGTGACTAAAATTTGGGAAAGCGACGGCTTTCCCATTTGTTGTTCGTAACCTTAATCGGTTATTTAAACATCAACGATAGTTAATCATACTAAATTTTTGATTTAATTAACAGCACCATGACAATGTTTATATTTTTTACCTGATCCACAAGGACAAGGATCGTTACGTCCAACTTTTGCTTGTGTACGAACAATTGGTTGTTGTGAGTTTGTTGATTGTTCGTCACCGTCTATACCACCCATTGATTCATGATTGGCTTGTTGCTTAGCCATTAATCTTTCGGTTTCAGCTTGGCGTTGGCGTTCAGCTTCATCCACTTCTTCTTGTGAACGTATTTGCACTCGACTTAATATACCAATTACATCATATTTTAGGGTATCTAACATGTTGGCAAACATATTGAAAGATTCACGTTTGTATTCTTGTTTAGGATCTTTTTGAGCATATCCTCGTAAGTGAATACCTTGGCGTAGATAATCCATAGCTGCTAAATGTTCTTTCCATAGGGTATCAAGTGTTTGTAACATAACACTTTTTTCGAATTGTCTAAAGGCTTCAGCGCCAGCGGCATTTTCTTTTTCAAGATATTTATCTTGAGCAAGTTGTAAAATACGTTCACGTAAAGTTTCTTCGTGGAGATTTTGTTCTTCATCAAGCCATTTAGTAATAGGTAAATCTAAGTCAAAGTCGCTTTTTAATGCCGTTTCAAGCCCAGAGACATTCCACATTTCTTCAATAGATTGTGGTGGGATATATTGATCAATAACAGTTGTAAATACATCTCCTCGTATTGAATCAATAGTTTCTTTAATATCTAAGTTATCTAATAAATCATTACGTTGGCTATAAATAGCTTTGCGTTGATCATTGGCAACATCGTCGTATTCAAGTAATTGTTTACGAATATCAAAATTGCGGCTTTCAACCTTTTTCTGAGCATTGGCGATGGCTTTAGTGATCCAAGGATGTTCAATTGCTTCGCCTTCTTTCATGCCGAATTTACGCATCATATTGCCAACACGCTCTGAAGCAAAGATACGCATTAAAGGATCTTCTAAAGACAGGTAAAAACGTGATACGCCCGGATCACCTTGACGACCAGCACGACCACGTAGCTGATTATCAATACGACGAGATTCATGACGTTCTGTACCTAAAATATAAAGCCCCCCAAGTTGAATAACTTCTTCATGTTTAACTTGCCACGCTTGTTTGGCCTTTTCGATATCAGCATCAGTTGGATTTTCTAATTTCGCGATTTCACTTTGCCAATTACCTCCAAGCATAATATCGGTACCACGACCAGCCATATTCGTTGCAATGGTTACCGCGCCTTTACTACCTGCATTAGCAATAATTTCAGCTTCTTGAGCATGGAATTTGGCATTAAGTACATTATGCTTGATACCCGCTTTTTTAAATGCATGAGAGACAAGTTCTGATTTCTCGATTGATGCAGTACCGACTAATACAGGTTGTCCACGTTTAACACATTCTTGTACATCAGCAACAATTGCATTAATTTTCTCTTTTTCTGTCATATAGACCAGATCGGGTAAATCTTTCCTAACCATTGGTCGGTTAGTTGGAATAACAATAGTATCTAGTCCATAGATTTGGTTAAATTCGAAAGCCTCAGTGTCAGCAGTACCTGTCATACCGGCTAACTTTTCATATAAGCGGAAATAATTTTGGAAAGTGATAGATGCTAACGTTTGATTTTCATTTTGAATTTTAACATGTTCTTTAGCTTCTACTGCTTGGTGTAAACCATCAGACCAACGGCGCCCGTCCATGGTACGACCTGTGTGTTCATCGACGATGATAATTTCATTATCTCGAACAATATAATCTACATCACGATGGAATAAATGATGAGCTCGAAGAGCGGCATTAACATGGTGCATCAACACAATATTACTAGGCGCATAAAGTGATTCATCACCTTTCATAATACCTTCTTTTATTAATAGCTCTTCAACTTTAATTAAACCTCGTTCAGTAAGGTTAACTTGACGTGATTTTTCATCAATTGAAAAATCACCATCACCTTGGAACTGTTCTGAATCTTCTTTTTCTTGACTAACTAAATAAGGAATAATCTTATCAATACTGACATATCTATCTGAGCTATCTTCAGCTTGGCCTGAAATGATAAGTGGTGTTCTTGCTTCATCAATTAAAATTGAATCGACCTCATCGACTAAGGCATAGTGAAGAGGGCGTTGAACACGAGACTCTTTATTAAAGACCATATTATCTCGTAAATAGTCAAAGCCATATTCGTTATTAGTGCCATAAGTGATATCAGCATTGTAAGCCTCACGTTTTAAATGTGGAGGCATATTTGGTAAGTTAATACCGACAGTCAAACCTAGAAATTCGAATAAAGGGCGATTATTTTCAGCATCACGTTGTGCTAAATAGTCATTAACTGTAACAACATGAACGCCTTTGCCAGTTAAGGCATTTAAATAAGCGGGCAAAGTTGCAGTTAATGTCTTACCTTCACCTGTACGCATTTCAGCTATACAACGTTCATTTAAAACCATGCCACCAATTAATTGAACATCAAAATGACGCATACCAAATACACGTTTACTTGCTTCACGAACTACGGCAAAAGCTTCTTCTAATATGTCATCTAACTTAGTGCCATCAGCAATTTTTTGCTTAAATTCATTGGTTTTTGCTTTAAGTTCATCATCAGTTAATGCTTCCATTGATGGTTCAAGCGCATTTATATTTTCAACACGTTTACGCATAGATTTTAAAACGCGTTCGTTACGGCTACCGAATACTTTTGTTAATAATTTTAATAACATAATTGTTCTCTTGTTCTTTTTTATAATGGGCGTGTTAAGGAGTGAACCTTATTTAAAAAATTAATTTAATTATATAAAAATATGTTATACGGTAGCTTTGGGGCCGGCCCTTATTCCATTATAAGCTGATAATCGAATAACGGTATTAAAACTAACTTTGTCATAATTAAGCGAAATAATTTGTTTATTATAATGCTGTTTTTGTGACAAAGGTAAAGTTTGAGATTCTTTTCTTATCGGAGTTTGGTGATCTTGTACAATTGCCGTAATCGCAATAATACCCACCTGTGTGGAAGATGATTGAACTGGTAGTACATTTTCTTCGTAAAAACCGAATCCAGCAGCAATTACACCTAATAATAAGTGCGATAGTGCAGTTTTAATGATGAGGCGTTTACTAATTTGTTGCCAGTAATTAATCATGGTCATAACTGCAATATCTTAGCATTTTTTGTCAAAATGAAAAACTATTATTATAAATAGGTTATTGTTTGTTATTTAAGATTAATTTATATATAAAATGAAATGAATTTTTAAATAGATTTTAGACGTAATATTCAATTTTAAAACCACTCACAAAATAAGTGGTTTTAAAATAAATTCTTATACTACTATTCTAAACTAGCATGTCGTTGTGCCATATCGTTATTACTACTTTTTTGTTTTTTACTCATAACTAAAATAACAGTATCAAATATAATCAGTAACATTTGTTCAAAAAGGCTACCTAATGGTTGTTTGCTAACTTGTGACTTATTAAACTTAGTTCCAGATTGTAATAATATATTTGGTGTTTGGAGTTTTGCTAGTGTAGATGTGTTAGATGCGCAAATTATAGCTAAATCAATTCCTTGATTGAGTGCTGATTTCGCCATTATATTTACGCTTTCTGTTTCACCAGATGCAGATGCTAAAATGAGTAAGTCTCCTTTTTGAACCGCTGGAGTTGTCGTTTCACCGACCACAAAGGAGTTTAAACCCAGTTGCATCAGTCTCATTGCAAATGCTTTAAGCATAAGACCTGAGCGCCCGGTACCATACACAAAAATACGTTTATGCTGTTGTATTTTTTGTATTAGATCAATGATGTCATCATCGGTCAATGTTTTAACTGAATGATTCAATTCATCCATAATTAATTGTGATTGCACTTTTATCTCCTATCGAAAAATAGTTACTGCTATTTTTCGATCATAAAATGTATACTAAATGTTTAACTGTTGAATGATTAATTCTTGAGTTTGTTGGCAATTAGATTGTTGGCATTTATTCACAAAAGACTCATCTTGAAATAAAGTAAATAGACGTCTGAGAATTGATAAATGTTGATCACTTGTTGCCAATGCTAAATTGAAAATTAATTGGCAAGATACCATTAAGTTGGCATCCTCCATTTGACCGAAAATTACTCCTTTTGTTGAGCGTACCAAACTAATTGAATCTGATTTAACTAATTGATAATTAGCATGTGGTATAGCAATCCCTATGCCATTGTTCATCAGTAATCCAGTTGGATATTCCTTTTCTCGATTGATACACGCTGAAATATAGTCAGGTGTAATATAGTTTTTTTCTAATAAATATGAACCTGACTCTAATATAGCATCTTGATAAGTTTTAATTTTTTCATCTAAATCATGAACTAAAATGTGCATGGTTAAATTCCTACTTATTGAGTTAAAGTTTGTTTAACTGCTTCAAAAATGGCATCTTCTCCGAGACCAGTTAATAAACCAGCTCCAACAATAACCTTGGTAGTTATATCAGGATTATCAATTTTTGTTGATGAAACAACTAAATCATAACTATTAAAAATATCAGCATTGCAAGCCATAAGTGAAGATTTATCTACTTGAGCTTCAATATGCTGTTCTTTCAAATAATCTTGCAAAATTGAAACCATGATTGATGAAGAAGCAATACCATTACCACATACCACTAATATTTTTTTCATTTTGAAACCTCACTTGTATTATTTTTGGAATTTTTTTCTTTTTTCTTTAATAGATAGCCTACTGATAGCAAAATTAAGCCAATTAATATGTAACCAAATATTCCCACATGACTAGTTGCTGCAAATAGTCCAGTAAATGGATTTGCTGATGGATTTAATGAGGTATACATTACAGATGCATCAGGGTTAGAACCAAATGCTTGGAATACTTCGTTAGTTGCAGGTGTCATCCATGAGGCAATATATAATCCGCCTCCAAATAAAAATATTGATGTAACCCAGGTACGGATAATATTGCCTTTGAATACAGGAACCATACAAGCAATAAAGAAGACAAATTGTGATAAATCACCTAATGGCATAACCTTATTGCCGGGTAAAATAACGGCTAAAATAACAATAATCGGAATTAGTAATAAAGCAGGAGCGATAACGGAAGGGTTACCAACAATTAATGCAGTATCCATTCCAACGGTAATATCTCGATTAGGGAAACGTTTAACTAGTTTTTTTCTTGCTACATTTGATAATGGCACTAAACCTTCCATCATAATTGATGTCATGCGTGGTAACAATAACATTACTGCCGCTAAGTACATACCTAATTGTAAGCTTGAAATGATGGTGTGATATGGACTTTCCCAAGAGTAACCAAAAAAACCAAGTAATACACCAATAATAAAGCCGACTATAGTTGGATCGCCAAGAACACCAAAACGTTTTTGAATAGTATCGGCTGTAACAGTTATATTTCTAAAGCCCGGAATACGATCATAAATCCAATTAAATGGATAAGCAAAAATAAGGTAAGTGTTTGCAACAGGATGTGAAATTGAGACACCTTCTGGAAGGTTAAAAAATTTCTCATTATTTTTTGCGCCTAGATCAGCTGCAATTAATGCCCAAACGTGAAATAGTGCAGCTGTTAATACACCATATAAGAAACTACCTGAATAAACACCTACGATTGCACCCATCGAGGCATTTTGGTGTAAATTAAAAACATCGACATTAACGCAATCAGTGATTTTTAGTATAAGTAATAAAATATTAACTGCAACGCATAGTGGAATAATGATTGGTCCCATACTTGAGCCAAATCCCATTACAGCAGTTGCTGCACCACCAACGTCAATTGCACTGAGTGAAGATCCTGTGCTTTCGGCGAGTCCTGTAACAGCAGGAGCCATTTTATCTAACATAAATTTAATTGTCATACTTAATGCAATAAAGCCAATACCGACTTTCATTGCAGAAGCAATACATTCAGAAATAGGCCTTCCGAGCGCAGCCATTAAGATTAAAAATATTATAGGAATAAAAATAAAGTTTCCTAAGTCATTGATAAATTGTGTAATTAATTCCATATGTGACTCCTTTTATCGTTACTCATTGGCTCGAAAGCCCATATTCCAAGCAATATGAGCTGGTTTGATCAATAACGCATTGTCGTTACATTCAGCTTCAAGCAAGTTTTTCTTCGAATTTTCACGCGCAGTAGTAAAATCAAATGGTTGGTCGTACCATGCGTCTAAGATCATTTTGGTATATTCAAGGCTATTGACTCGACAACCTAGTCCTATGATTTGAGCATTATTGCTTAGCCTAGCTCGTTTAGCTGAATAGGGATTAGTGACAGCAACAGCACGAATGCCCCAGTGTTTGTTAGCTTGGCAGGTAAAACCAATACCTGTTCCACAAATATATATTCCTAAACGACAAACATCTTTCTGTATCAAGATTGACATTTCATCAGCCAATTTGGCATAAGTATTAATACCATCTGCTTTAACTTTTACTGGGTCATAAACAACATCGGCATTTTTTTCATTAATCAAGTATTTTTTGATTTCTTCTTTATATTCAAATCCTAAGTCGTCGCTAGCTATAGCAATTTTTGTTTTCATTTTTTTTCCTCTATTAAATTAATAATCATTTTATAATTGGTTTTTATTGGTAAGTCAATGTGATATAGATCACAAAAATAATAAGATATTGATTTATAATATTAAAAAAACCAATATAAGCCAATTTTAATTTGTTTTTTATAATATGTTATTTAATTTGAGATCAGGAAAGATATGATGAGTTATGAATGAATCATGTGGACTTTTTGCTAAAATATTGGTAATAATCAGACATGGTTAGTCATATCTAAATCAATATTTGAGATTGTGAACAATGCAATTAATGAATGAAAGACGAGAATTAATTTTAGAAGAATTAATAACGGCTGGGACTGTATATGTGAGTGAATTGGCTCGTAAATACGCAGTTACTTATGAAACCATTCGAAAAGATTTATCCGATTTAGAAAAAAAAGGATATTTAGTCAAATGCCATGGCGGGGCAACGCTAAAACAAGGGGCTATTGAACATCCATTTCAAATCAGAGAGAAGGAAAACGCTAGCTTAAAGAAAAGCATTGCTCAAAAAGCACTTACATTATTACCTGATAATTGTTCTATGATTATTGGAACAGGCAGTACTACATTAGAATTAGCCAAATTATTAATGTATCGTTCTGGATTTAAGATTTTTACCGATTCATTACCTGTTGCCAATGCTCTTATTTCATCAGACAATCAAGTTTTCTTATTTGGTGGTGAACTACGTAATAAAAGCTCATCTGTTTATGGTGGTTGGACATTATCTATGATTAATGAAATTCAGGTTGATATATGCTTTTTAGGCACAGATGGTTTTAGTAATTTAACAGGCCCTTCCAGTCCTTCATCTTCTGATGCTTATATCGATAAAGCCATCATTTCTCATGCTGAAAAAAAGTATATTTTAGGTGATTACACAAAATTTAATAGAAAAAGTCTGTATAAAATTTGTGATTGGAATGAAATAACGGCATTAATTACTAATAAGTTAGCTGATCCGGCTCAAGTTTTGAAATTAGAAACTAAAACTAAAGTTATTTTGTGTTAAAAATTTTGCGGTTTTCTATAAACAATGAAAATCTCCCTTATCTTTATGCAATTGTTAAGAGAAGGGAGAGAATTTATTAGGATTATTTAACCATTAATTGCCCCATCATACCAAGTGTTTCATGTTCAACAATATGGCAATGATACATGCGTAATCCTGGCATATTTTGTTGAATTTTTATGGTGATTTTTTCGTGGGGACGTAAGTTGATGGTATCTTTTAATGCGACATATTCTGGTGGGTATTTTTTACCATCGAATTCATGCGATACAACCGTGAATTGCGTACCATGAATATGGAAGTTATGGTCCATATGTGAATTATTTGTTATTGTCCACTCTTCAACTTCATGTATTTTGCTTTCTAAATCAATACGTTTCATATCATGACGTTTACCGTTAATTAAAAATAGCATCCCACCTCTAGGTTCGCTTTTATCCATTACTTCGGTATATTCAAGTGATTTATGGGTTTTTGCTTCGGCCATTTTTGGTAGGGTACGTAATGTTGATGGTAAGACAATTGAATTGGCCTGATGAAGTTCTAATTCAGCAAGTATTATATCTTGTTCTACTGGCACATTTCCCATTTTGCCGCGATCATAACCAATTGATTGTAGATAAACAGTACCCGTTTGCTTTGGTAAAATTACCAATTCAGCACGTTCAGCTGGCGATAACAGGAGTGGTTTTTCAAGGGATATAGGTTCAGGCATTAATCCACCATCACTCCCGACTAAAAAGACATCACAACCGGGGATGGAAAGGTTAAGATAACGCCCAGAACAAGCATTCCAAACACGAACACGAGTTGCGGTATCAATTTTCATTTTTGGTCGATAACCACCATTAATTAACACAAATTGCCCTTCTCTGCCATTCATCCAATCTGTCATTGAATTGTCAGCAATTTCCCCCTTATCAGTCAGTTTTAAATCCGAGAAGAACCAATTTAATTCAGGTAAAGAGGCTAATGGATCGTTTTTACTTCGAACAATGAATACACCAGCTAAACCTCGAGCAATTTGCTCTGCGACAGTGTTATGTCCGTGTGGATGATACCAGTAGGTACCAGCACTATCTTCAGGAATGGTAAATTCATAAATGCGTTCACTGCCAGCAGGTATTTCATCTTGTGGATTGCCATCCTGATTTGACGGAACAAGTAAACCATGCCAGTGCACAGTTGTTGATTGTGATAGTTTATTTTTTACCGTCAATTTGACTTTATCGCCTTCATAAACTTCAATGAGTGGGCCAGGGATTGAATTGTTGTAAGCCCAAAATTCTGTAGAAATATTAGGCGTTAGAGCGATCTTTACTGGTTTTGCCTCAATAGTGGCTTCAAATAAACCAGATTGATTACTATTATTTTTTAAATGTTTGAATTTGGGTAAATCGTGACCTTTTGGTAGTGCTGAAGTAGATAATAGTTTTTGTGGCTTTTTGTTGCTCATATTCATATTCATATTCATATGATCGTGCATGTTGTCCCCCTTATCACAATTATCAGATTTAACATCACAAACCAAGTCAGACATTGATGAATCATCCAATTTGGCAATAGCTTTCGTTGCAATTAAACCACCAACGGCGGCGGTAATATTCATTATAAAATTTCGGCGTTTCATGGTATTCCTATTATCATTTATTACGTTAAACAATAAGCTATACTCAGCCATTAGAACTACAAAGTGTAGAGACTGTATTATTGATTTTCGATACTTATTACTAATATTTAACAGCGTAAATTAGATAAATTTTGGTGGTTTTAATTCAGGAATAAACTCTTTATATTCAGGAATAAATATGCTTGGCAGATATTGTTTTGGGTGAATCGGGTAATCAACATTAATGATATAATTATCTATTATCATACCGCAGGCACTGCAATGATTAACTGATTTAACAGATTTACTAATAAAGGGTTTTGTTGATTTAGAAGTCGGCGAATCTTTAGTTGGATAATCAAGATTTGTGTTCGCGGTTAATAACATCGCATTTGATGAATGATGATTCGAACAGCGCTCGAATATAATTAAAGGAAAATGCCAAATTGAAGAAAAAAACAAAAAGATTGCTAGTATAATTAAAATATAAAACTGTTTTTTGTTAATCATTAGCGACATTTTTCATCACATAATTAATCTTCTTGTTACCATTCTACTAAAAAAAGCACTAAATATATACAATTTTAACTCTTAGTATACTGATTCAATTTTCATGCAGTAGAGTTAGACGCGTTTTGATCTTTAATAATCAATATTTGAAAATCATTTATTCGTTATGAGGTAATCATAAAATAAATAAGCCAAATATAAAAGGTTCTGGTATTATATTTGCATAAAAATAATATTCCGAATAAAAACGATATGAAAATTCTTTACGGAGTTCAAGGAACAGGAAATGGCCATATTAGTCGTTGTAGAACTTTAGCTAAAGCTTTAAAAAAGGCTGGAGCTGATGTTGATTACATTTTAAGTGGCCGTGATCCTAAAGATTATTTTGATATGCAGGCTTTTGGCAATTATCGGACTTATAGTGGTCTGTCTTTTGCAACACTTAATGGAAAAATCAATTTTCGTAAAACCATTCAAAGAATTCGTGCTTTTAGATTAATTAAAGATGTTCGAGATCTCGATTTATCCAAATATGATTGCATTATTAGTGATTTTGAACCAGTAAGTGCATGGGCTGCACATCATCAAAATAGAGATTGTTTAGGTATTAGCAACCAATCTACTTGCCATTACCTTAAACCTAAAGACTATGGCATGATAGCCAACGTGATTATGAAGTATTATGCACCAGTTACTAAACCAATTGGTTTGCATTGGTTTCATTTTGGTCACAAATTAATTCCGCCAATGATTGATTCATTTGAAACTATAGCAACTGAAGAGGATAGAATTGTAGTTTATTTACCTTTTGAAGATTTGAATGAAATTGCTGAATTGGTCAATCAATTTCCACAATATCAATTTTGCTGCTTCCATCCTGATGTAAAACAGAGAACGGAGCGTAAGAATTTATTGTTACAACCTTTAAGTCGAGATAATTTCACACAAGCTTTGCTCAGTTGCTCTGGTATTATTTCTAATACTGGGTTTGCATTAATTTCCGAAGCATTATCTTTAGGTAAGAAAATTCTCACTAAGCCAGTAGCTGGTCAATTTGAACAAGTTTACAATGCTCAATGTTTGCAATCTTTAGATATGGCAACCGTGATGGAAAATCTTAATAGTATGAAACTCAAATATTGGCTTAGTTTACCTTCACCTAAGCCTATTGTTTATCCAGATGTTGCAACTGAATTAGCTAATTGGATTGTGTCTGGTCAAAAAGAGACATTACTATCTTTAAGCCAAAGACTTTGGCAAAAAACGGTATTTCCTGACAATGTGATTGAACGTATCAAATCTCTAGGATATGTGTAAAGGAACAAGAATGATATTAAGTATAATTGTTGCTATGGCAAATAATCGAGTTATTGGACTAAATAATCAAATGCCGTGGCACATGCCAGCAGATTTAGCTTGGTTTAAAAAAAATACATTAAATAAACCTGTTATTATGGGGCGAAAAACATTTGAATCTATTGGTAGACCATTGCCTAATCGCCACAATATTGTGATCAGTCGTCAAGCTAATAACAAAGCCTCGATTAATCCTAATGTCACTTGGGTACAATCGATTGATGAAGCAATATCACTTGTTAATAAACAGCAGGTTGAAGAGGCCTTTATTATAGGTGGAGGTAATATTTATAATCAGGTATTACCTTTAGTTAATCGCCTTTATTTAACGCATATTGATGCCCAATTAGAAGGTGATACTTATTTCCCTAATTATTCACAGACATCATGGCGACAAATCTATTTAGAAGAACATAAAGCTGATGAAAATAATCGTTATGATTATCAATTCGAGATATTGGAAAGGAATTAATTAATCAATGTATAAGTTGCCACCTAAAATTTGTGGCAACTTAATTAATAATTATCCTTGTAAACGTTTTGCTTCAATCACATCTGGTAGTTGTTTAATTTTATTCAATACTCGTTCAAGTGAATTTTGATCAAAAATTTGCATATCCATATCTATAGTTGCTATTTGCTGCTTCATTTCAATTCGACTTGATACACCTAAAACATTTACTTTTTCATTGGCTAATATTGTGGTGATGTCTCTTAATAAACCACTTCTATCGTTTGCTATGATTCGAACGACCATTGTATAACTAGAATTATGATTGCCACTCCATACCGCACTTGTGATACGTTCTGGTGCATGATTTTTTAACTCTTGCAATTGTTCACAGTCGGCTCTATGAATTGAAATGCCTCTTCCTTGTGTTACAAAACCAACAATCGGATCGCCAGGAATAGGGCGACAACAATTAGCAATGGTGTAAAGTAAATTATCAACACCTTCAATAATGATTTCACCACCTTTTATGGCTGTCGATTTTCCCGTATTTTTTGCTTGAGATGATGATTTTTGGGTAATTTGTTTGAGAGCTGCTTCGTCTTCTTCTTCTGCCGTTGGTTTGTTGAATTGAGCATTAATAAAGTTAACCAGCTGGTTAATTCGAACATCGCCACTACCTATACCAGCAAGTACTTCGTTAAAAGAGTGGGCATTGTATTTACTAATAAGAATCTTTTCGACACTTTTTAAGCTAATATTTAATGGTTCTAATTCGTTTTCTAGAATTTGTTGTCCGGCTGCGATATTTTTATCTCTATCTTGCTTTTTGAACCAAGCTTGTATTTTTGCTCGAGCTCGGCTGCTATTAACAAATCCTGTATTTGGATTTAACCAGTCACGACTTGGATTAGGTTGTTTTTGTGTGATAATTTCGACTTGATCACCTGTTTTCAATATATAGGTAAACGGTACTATACGGCCGCCGACTTTGGCACCAATACAGCGGTGTCCAACATCACTGTGAATATGATAAGCAAAATCTAAAGGCGTTGAGCCAGCTGGTAAATCTACTACGTCACCTTTAGGGGTAAATACATAAACGCGGTCATCAAAAATTTGGCTACGAACAGTTTCTTGAATTTCGCCACTTTCTGACATTTCTTGTTGCCAAGTTAATAATTTACGTAGCCAAGAAATTCGTTGATCGTAAGCTGTCATCTTATCGGTACTGCCTTCTTTATACTTCCAGTGTGCAGCTACACCTAATTCAGCATCATTGTGCATTTGCTCAGTACGAATTTGAATTTCAATAGTTTTATCTTGAGGGCCATAAACAACCGTATGGATCGATTGATAACCATTTGGTTTTGGGTTTGCCACGTAGTCATCAAATTCTTTAGCTATATGTTTATAATGACTATGCACAATACCTAAAGCGTTATAGCAATCTTCAATTCGATCGCAAATAATTCGTACTGCCCGAATATCATATAATTCCTCAAATTGTAGATGTTTACGCTCCATTTTTCGCCATATGCTATAGATATGTTTTGGCCGACCGTAAACTTCTGCCCGAATATGATCTTGATTCATCATATTCTGTAAATGCTTAACAAATTGATTAATGTATGATTCACGATCTAGGCGTTTTTCATGTAACTTATGAGCAATAAAGCGATATTGATCTGGATGTAAGTAGCGGAAGCAAAAATCTTCAAGTTCCCATTTTAATTGCCCGATTCCCAATCGATTTGCTAGAGGTGCATAGATATTAAAACACTCTTTAGCAGCAAGCACTTGATCTTCTTTTGGTGCCTGCATTAGGTTACGTAAATAAGTAATACGCTCTGCTAATTTTATTACCACACTACGGAAATCATTCACCATAGCAAGTAACATACGGCGAATACTATCAATCTGTTCTGTTGTGGCATGTCCATTACGAATAGCTCGCAGTTGTCTGATTTCCTTCATTTTAACAACACTGGAAAGAATGTGAACGATTTCCCGGTCGAAATTTTCAGGAAGATCTTCTCGACAAATAATCTTAGTATCAAAAAAAGGCAATAAAAGGGCAGTACATAAACTATTAATATCCATGTTTAAGGTCGATAAAATCTCAACCATTTCAATGGCATTTTGGAAGCAATAGGCTTGTTCTGGCTCACCAGCACTATGTTCAAAACAAAAATCCCAGATATCTTTGAACTTTTGATAGGAGTCAAGGTTGGTTAATAGTAGTTCCTGTTTTGCCCATTGCTCAACATCGAATTGTGTTAGAGTATAATGCTCGTCATTTTGTTGATGGGCGCCTCTAATTGATACCATAATTATTATCCTGATCTTGTTAACATCAACATTGATTCAATGTGCTTAGTTTGTGGAAACATATCCAAAATAGCAATCTTTGCAATGTTGTATCCTTCCTCAATAAATAGCTTGCAGTCCCTTGCTAATGTAGCAGGATTACACGAAATATAAACTAATTTTGATGGTGAAATCTTAACAATTTCTGCGCTAGCATTATAAGCGCCGGCTCTCGCAGGATCTAATAATATTTTGTCATATATTATTTGATTCCATAGCGAAGATTGTTGCTTATCTTCTAAATTACAGGTGAAAAATTGTGTCTTAGCTTTAACTTTATCTTTATTCAATTTGGTATTGAATTTCGCTTTTTCAACTAATGCCTCAACGCCCTCAATACCGGTTACTGACTGGCAAATTGTTGCCATAGGTAATGAAAAATTACCCATACCACAAAATAGATCAAGTATTTTGTCATTTGATGATACATCTAACCACTCAAGTGCTTTATCGATCATCTTTTGATTAATTCGACTATTAACCTGAATAAAATCGAGTGGACTAAAGGTTAATTTTAATTGATTAACTAGGTAGTAATGCTCTTTTGTACCAAATACGTGAACGAGCTTATCACCATGAAAATAGAGAGAAATGTTATGAACTTCGGCAAATTGTATAAGTAATTGGCTATCTAGCTCAGATAGTGGCAATGTGTGCCTTAAAACTAAGATAATTCCACTATCAACCGCAATTAATTCAATATGCCCCAGTGTTTTTTTCTGTTTAATTTGTCTTAAACAAGATTGTAATGGAATTAATAAATCATTTAATTGTTTAACCAATATTGGACAATTTTCGATATTTACAATTTGGTTTGATTCTGATTGCCTAAAACCGACAAATAACTCACCTTTGACTAAATTAATTGATAATCTTGCACGTCTACGATAATGATAAGGTTGATCTGCAATGATATTAGGTAAATTATCTTCCAATAACACACCAGCTTCTTTTTGTAATAGTTTGATTAACGCTTCATATTTGGCTTGTTGTTGTAAAGTTGATGAAATATGCTGTAATTCACAGCCACCACATTTCGTATAATATTGACATTGTGGTTTGACGCGCTGATGACTGTAATTGTGGTATTTTATTACTTTTGCTTTAGCATAATTTTTTTTATCTTCAGTCAGTTGAATATCGACAGTTTCATCAGGCAAGGCTGATTTTACAAAGATCGTTTTACCGTTATGATTTGCCACTCCTTGACCAAAGGCATCTAATTTTGTGACTGTAACCGTCAGTTTTTGGGAGACTAGCTTTTTTTTCGCAGGAGTATAAAAATTAACCATATTAATAAATCGACATTATGTTAACCGTTTAAGTAGCTCTGTTTTAACATGCAACGGTACTAAATTGGATATATCACCACCATGGTAAACGACATCTTTAACAATAGTTGAGGAAATAAATCCCATCGCTATTGAAGGCATTAAAAAAATGGTATCCAAATCTGGTTTTAATGCTCGATTCATTTCAGCAAGTTGTCTTTCATATTCAAAGTCATGAGTGGTTCTAACCCCTCTAACAATGACGGTTGCAGCATGTTTTTGAGCAAAGTCCGCCATAAGATTATCAAAGCCAATTACTTCAACATTCAATAAGTGTTCAACTGATGTCGAGGCTAGGTTTACTCGCTCTTCTAAAGCAAATAGTGTTTTTTTGTTGGGATTTTCTGCTATAGCGACAATTAAACGAGGAAACAGTTGGGAAGCTCGAGTAATCAAATCAATGTGACCATTGGTAATCGGATCAAATGTTCCTGGAAAAATAGCCGTAAGAGTTTTATTTTTCATCTATATTATTATCCATCAGCGAATAGGAGAATATCATACCTAATTTTGACTTAGATTGTTAGCTTAAGTCTGTAAAATCTTCGTTTTTTTATACTCAAAAACCCCGTTCCTCAACTTTTTTTATTATTTAGATCTATTTGAGGAAAACCTAGATTTGTTGATCTGTTTTATTATTGATGAAGTTATTTATTCTTCATCAATAATAAAAAAATAGAGGGAGAATTTATCAGTTTATACAAAACTGATAACAAATTTGCTGAAGATAAGTTTGCCCTGGCTCTAAAAAACAGCTTGATTGTGGCCAGGTTGGGTGATGTGGGCTATCAGGTAGAAACTGCGCTTCTAATGCCACTCCTGCAAAATTAGCATATACACCATTATGGCGGTTTGGTGTGTGAGTTAAAAAATTACCGGTATAAACTTGTAAGGCAGGGTAAGATGTTGTTAAGTTCATGGTTACTTTTTTATCTGATGAGACAAGTTGAGCTGCAACTGGTTTTGAGCTGTCCAATAAATAAGCATGGTCATAGCCACCAGTGATTTTTCGAGCTGAACTTCCGAATAAATTATCAGATAATAATCGCAACTGTCTTAAATCCATATCATCTTCAGTCACATTAAGTAAATCATTACTCGGAATACCATTTGCATCAACAGGTAGATAATAGTTAGCATTCACTTTTAAACTGTGTCCAAGGACATTGTTGGTTTCACCATCTAAATTAAAATAGGCATGGTTAGTTAAGTTAACCGGCGTGCATTTAGTGGTATTCGCATGGTATTCAATGATCACTTGATTATCGTCTGTTAAAGTATAACTAGCTGCAACCTTAAGTTCGCCAGGATAGCCTTGGTCACCATCAGGTGAAATTAAGCTAAATATGACTTGTTGTTCTGATTGTGATTCAATCTTCCATAATTGCTTATCAAAGCCTAATTTTCCACCATGTAACTGATTAACACCTTGATTGGCCGTAAGCTGATAGTGTTTACCCGCTATATCTATTTCAGCATTTGCAATGCGATTGGCATATCGGCCAATGGTTGCACCTAAATAGGCGTCTTGCTGTTGGTATTGTTCAAATGTTTGGCAACCAAGTAGTAACTCGCGCTTTTCTTCGGCAATTGGTACGACACAAGAAAGCCAAGTAGCACCCCAATCAGACAATTTAATTTGCATGCCTTGTCTATTTGTCAGTGTAATAATGTGTTTTACAGACATAGTTTATGTGCTCCTTCACTTGGCTGGCAGATATAAAAATCTTCCTTGATTCCAAATTTTTTATAATAGTTTTGGCTCACAGCACCTTTGACCTCATCAACTTTATCCTTAGGTACTAAGGCAACAACACAGCCACCAAAACCACCACCAGTCATTCGAGCCCCGCCTTGATTGCCAATAACGGCTTGAACAATTTCAACTAGATAGTCAATTGCAGGTACGGTGATTTCAAAATCATCACGCATAGAATTGTGACTCTTAGCCATTAATTTAGAGAGTAATGGATAATCTTCATTGGCAAGCGCGTGAGCCGCTTTGAGGGTACGTTCATTTTCTGTTATGACATGATGAGCACGTTTATAAACGACAGGATCGAGCGAGGATTGGATTTGCAATAAATCAACTATTGAAGCATCACGAAGGGCTTTGACACCAAGTGCTTTTGCGGCAGCTTCACATTGCTTGCGACGAGTATTATATTCACTATCAACTAATCCACGTTTGATATTGGAGTTAATAATTACAACCGCT
The DNA here is from genome assembly GCF_984569075.1 of Gilliamella sp. LMG 34361. Classification (NCBI taxonomy): domain Bacteria; kingdom Pseudomonadati; phylum Pseudomonadota; class Gammaproteobacteria; order Orbales; family Orbaceae; genus Gilliamella; species Gilliamella sp. LMG 34361. The sequence continues at coordinate 987,420 of NZ_OZ474903.1, forward strand.
AGATCTTTAGGAATTGAAACTGGTAACACCTCAAGTGATCGGCAATCAATTAACAAAGCATGTTGTGCTTGACCAAGTGAGGATATTAATTGATCCATTATGCCGCAGTTACAGCCAACAAATTGATTTTCAGCTTCTTGACCGATTAAGGCTATTTTTTTTCCATCCAATGGTAAATCATAAAGAACCTGTAACATTTTGCCAATTGCAACTTCAAGTGAAGCGGATGAACTTAATCCTGCACCTTGAGGTACATTACCACTAATAGCGAAATCAACCCCGCTAATATTTTTGGTATATTTAATGATATGTTTAATAACCCCACGGACATAATTAGCCCATTGATAATTCGGATGTTTGTCAATTTCTGAATCAAGTGAAAACTGATCGAGATCATTATTGTAATCAACAGCAATTACTCGTATTAAGTTGTCAGAACGTTTGTGACAACTAATAACCGTTTGATAATTGATAGCGCAAGGTAAGACAAAACCATCATTATAATCAGTATGTTCACCAATCAAGTTTACTCGTCCTGGTGCTTGGACAACCGTATCAGGTTTATAACCAAATCTATCTTCAAATGCTTGAGTGGTTTTATTGATTAATGCTCTCATTTATTTGTCCTTTTCATCTTTATAATGCACATCACTAACGTTGCGCAGCCTTTCGGCTGCTTGTTCTGGCGTTAAGTCCCGTTGTACTTCAGCTAACATTTCATAACCAACCATAAATTTTTTGACAGTAGCTGAACGCAATAGTGGCGGGTAAAAATGGGCATGTACTTGCCAATAATTAGTATTACCATCCACAAACGGTGCGCCATGCCATCCCATAGAATAAGGAAAAGCGCAATTAAACAAATTATCATAGCGACAGGTTAATTTTTTTAATGCAATGGCTAAATCCTTTTGCTCAGGTTGGCTTAGCGTTGTTAATCTAGCGATATGTTTTTTAGGTAATAGCAGTGTTTCAAATGGCCATACAGCCCAAAAAGGCACAACAACTAGCCAATGTTCTGTTTCAACCACGGTGCGTTCTTGGTTAGTTAACTCTTTTTCTACATAATCAACTAATAAATTTCTTCCATATTTTTGAAAATAGTTGCGCATATTGCGATCTTCTCGCACAATTTCATTAGGGACAAAACTATTTGCCCAAACTTGCCCATGTGGATGCGGGTTTGAACAGCCCATAGCTGAACCTTTATTTTCAAATATTTGTACCCAAGGATAGTGTTCTCCTAACTCTTTTTGTTGAGTGATCCACGTTTTTATTACATTTTCGATTGCTGTTAGTTCTAGTTCTGGCAGGGTTTTACTGTGATCAGGTGAAAAGCAGATAACTCGACTTGTGCCTTTAGCACTTTGAATTTGAAATAGTGGATCGTTACTATTGGGTGAGTTAGGTGTATCTTCCATTAATGCAGCAAAATCATTTGTGAAGACATATGTTCCCGTATAGTTAGGATTTATATCACCGGTGACTCGTTTATTGTTCGGACATAAATAACAATTAGGGTCATAATGGGGTTTTTGTTCTTCATTTAAGGTCTCTTGTTGACCTTGCCAAGGACGTTTTGCTCGATGAGGCGAAACTAATACCCATTGATCGGTCAATGGGTTATATCGGCGATGAGGATGGTTAACTGGGTTAAAAATATCCATTTTTGCCTCTCTAATTATGAATTTGCTGCTATTGTAATGTACATACTACCTTAATCTGGATAACCTTGAGGATTCTTAGATTGCCAATTCCACGAATCTTTCACCATATCATCAAGGGTTAATTTGGTTTTCCAGCCTAACTGTTGTTCAGCTTTCTTTGCGTCAGCCCAAAACGCAGGTAAGTCGCCAGCACGCCTTGGTGCGAAATGCCAATTAAGGGGTTTACCGGATGCCTTTTCAAAGGCCTTAATCACTTGCAAAACACTGAAGCCTACACCAGAACCTAAATTGTAGATATGAACTCCAGCTTTATTTTGGTCAGCTTTAAGTGCTGCAATATGACCATCTGCTAAATCAACAACATGAATAAAGTCACGCACGCAGGTCCCATCAACAGTTGGATAATCATTACCAAACACTGATAATGACTCTCGCTTACCTACGGCAACTTGAGTAATAAATGGCATAAGATTATTAGGTACGCCAAGCGGATCTTCTCCCATCAAACCACTAGGATGAGCACCGACAGGATTAAAATATCGTAATAAAGTTAAGGACCAATCAGGCTCAGCAACAGCTAAATCCATTATACATTGTTCAACCATGAGTTTACTTTTACCGTACGGGCTAGAGGGTAAACCCTGTGGTAAGGTTTCGACGTACGGAACAGGTGCTAATTCACCGTATACCGTCGCAGATGAACTAAATACCAACTGTTTAACGCCTGCATCACGCATTGCTTTCATTAAAACAATACTGCCATAGACGTTATTTTCATAATATTCAAGAGGTTTATAGACTGATTCACCAACAGCTTTTAAGCCAGCAAAGTGGATAACGGCTTTGATATCATGCTCTTTAAAAATTCTTGCTAGTATTTTTGCATCACAAACATCACCATGATAAAAATCGACGGATTGCCCAGTGATGGTTTTTATTCTTTCTAATACCGAGGCTTTACTATTAAATAAATTATCAATGATAATTGGTGTATATCCGGCAAGAATTAATTGAACACAAGTATGACTACCTATATATCCACAACCACCTGTTACTAATATTTTCATCTTAATACCTTAATCTAATTTTATGTTAAGAGAATTTAAATTAATTTTCAGATTCTTCAATTTTTTTATGTTTAAATAGATCCCAGGGTCCGCGACCTGATAGCGTGAAAGAAGAGATTAGTGTAAAGCTAAATGCGATTAAGCCAAGCACCAAATAAGCTCCCTCAAACCCAATTTTAACATACATTTGCCCTGCAAAGGTGGACATAAACATAATAGATAGTTGTTTTGCGAAACAGAACGCAATTAAATATACCGTTGCAGAAAAACGAATCGGAAAATGTTTGGTAATGTATTTAAATGCACCAACAAGCAATAGTGGAGCTTCAAACATATGCAGTGTTTTTAAAATAACCACTTCGACAGCTGTACTTGCGAAAGCAGAACCTGTTATACGAATTGACATGATCGCCCCAGCGACCAATAAGGTATTTTTACTACCAATTTTCATCACGATAACCGGAGCAAAAAACATCACAGTAGCATTTAAAAATTCACCTAATGTGGTGACATAACCAAATGCTTCACGACCTACTTGTTCACTGGAGAAGAATGAAGTAAAGAAATTAGCAAATTGTTGGTCAAATACTTCATAAGTACACGCAACCCCAATAATGTAAAGCATAAAAAACCAAATCTTGGGCATTTTCAGTAAATCAACTGCCAACTTTAAATTGAAAGATTCAGGTTTATTTAAACCCATTTGTTCAACAACATCTGTGGTTGGTGTTTTGGCAGGATCAGCTATTTTAACTAAAAGTAACAAAATTAAAGCAAATCCCGAACATAACCAATAAACGGCATTAACATTTTTTGAAATCATGATCCCAACAAAAGAAGCACAAATTGCCCAGCCAAAACAACCAAACATACGGCAACGGCCGAATTCAAAACCACTTCGTCTACTGATTTTTTCAACCAATGCTTCAATTGCCGGTGCACCGCCACTAAATACCATACCAAGATATAAGCCACCAGCAGTAGCACCCAGCGTAATATTTAATTTAAGCAAAGGACCTAATACAAAAATAAAAAATGGTCCAAATAACACTAAAAGAAAAGTGATAATCCAAAGAAGGTGTTTTCTTAAACCTAATTTATCGGATATTAGTCCAAATAAAGGTTGGAAGAATAATGCAAATAAAGAGATAAAAGAAAAAACATATCCAGTATCTGCTTGATCCAAGCCAATCATTTTTAACCATACAGGGAAAAATGGGAAATAAGCCCCCATAATAAAGAAATAAAGAAAAAAGTAGAGGCTAAATACCCAATAATTTTTATTATGCATTGCAGACTTAATTTTCTGATTCATAGTGAACTTCCTTTGCTAAGCTTTTAATGATTACCAAATCATTTAGAAATCGTTTACATTCTAAATAAACAAAAAGCTATAAATTGCTGAGGATAATAGCATTAAAAAAATCCCAAAAAAGTGATCTAGTTAACATTTTATGAAATCGATTACATTTTTTGTGAATTTATTTTGGATAAGTTAAACAACGATTGAATCGAAAATATTAAAACTCAATACACACCTAACAAAAATAGTATTTAATAATCTATTAAAATAGATTGTTAATTAATGAATTTGTCTAATGGTTGAGGATTTAAAAGATGGATTATTAATTTTATGGTATCGATTACATTTGTCAGCGATTAGATTAAATAAACGGGTATGGTGAAATTATACCGAGGGCATTAGTTACCTCTAGATTGTCTATTGATTTTAAATTTATAATCATATAGACAATCTAATTAACATTAATAGTTATTGAAATGCTTTTAGGCGTTTTTCAAAATCTTGCCATGAGTAAAAACCATCACTGTTTTGCATTGCATCTAACAACTCAAGTTGATAATGCTGTGGTGGATTATTCATATCAATCGCTTCACCAGTATATAACTGTTCAAAACTTTGATAGATGTATTCAGCTTTAAAGAAGTACTCACCTGATGATGTATGGCGGTAACGTTGAAAGATAACCATTCCGCCAATTGGAGTATTTTCAAATTGGTTAGGAAGCTGATACTGAGCAAAATCCAAAGCACCAAGTAATGAGGCAATGGTACTGTCATGACCAACCAGTAGATTGACTTTGTGAGGTTTGTTGTGTAATAAATTATCTATCTTATTGATTAATAATTTACTATTATGCCGAGCAATCGTTTTAGTATGGAATACTAAATCAATATAGTGGTTACGAATTTGTATTATTTGTTGCCATTGTTCTTGGCTAGTTATCCTTCCCCAAGCGATTTGTTCTTTTGGAAATGCAGAATAATACTGTAATAAAAAAGCATCAACGGCACAAATACCGATTGCTAGTGGACCTCTTAATTCAGGCTCTTCGTTTTTTACAAAATGAAGTTCATACGGGATATTAGCAAAGTCACATTTAAGTTCGCAATATAATTGTGAGTGTCGATAGTCTAATATATCTGATACTATTTTATAAGCTGGTGCTAAATTTTTGAAAATAGCACTTGCTTTGTCAGCTTCATCAATTTCTTTTAATACCTTTTGTTTAATTTCCGATGAGTCGTCTTGAACACTTGGATCAAAAATAGGATCCATTTTTTCAATGGTATATTTGTGATGTATTGGAATATCATAACCAGCGTAAGCACCACTAACTAAGAACTGGGCGGTGGCGACTGTTCTTTGAAGGCTATTTGCATAAACATATATATCAGGGTTCTCGGGTAAGAGTCTAATATTTCTTTGTTCGAGCCATTGTGATAGATAATGTCCAAAGAACGTTTCTAAAACCCCTCCTCTTGTTGTTAAATAACCATAGGCATGATCCCAACTTGGCCATTTAAAAGGGCTGGATTTTTCTAAAAATGCTATCGTATTTTCTAACGGCGTACGAATACCGTGACGGCTTAATATAACGACTTTGTCTAATTGGTATTGATTGTTGTTCATTTAGTTACCCATCCTTGTTTATGCAAATAATTTAAAATGAAATCTCGTTGCCCTTTGATAATTGTTTCTGCAATTTTATCACTCCAACCACTCGTTTTTTGATTTGTTTGTCGATGACGATAGTATTCACGCATTTGAGTATCATATTGCGCTAATAACTGATGATTGATTGGTTGATAGTGATTTTCAAAAAAAACTAATTCTTTTGGTAATCTTGGTTTTATATCTGGATTTTGGTCAGGATAACCAATACAAAGCCCAAAAAGCGGAAGAACATATTTAGGTAAGGCAAGTAATTGTGTTACTTTCTCAATATTGTTGCGTAATCCGCCAATATAAACCGTGCCTAAACCTAATGACTCCGCCGCAATAACGGTATTTTGTGCCATAAGCGCCGTATCAATGCAACCCACTAACAGCTGTTCTGCTTTTTCAAGAGGAATAGTTGGATCAATTTGAAAATGCCGATTAAAATCGGCACAGAACACCCAAAATTCAGGAGCTTGATTTATATAATTTTGATCTCCTGAATAATCTGCTAGTTTTGAGCGATTCTCGCTATCAGTAATTCTAATTATTGTCGCGCATTGTAGGAAATTGGAACTTGGAGCCGATTGTGCCGCTTGTACAAGTGATTCTATCTGCTCTATAGTTAATGCCATTGATAGGTAAGACCGAATTGAACGACGATGACAAATTAAATCAATTGTTTCATTTTGCATAATGGCTCCTTGATATTTCTATTTTTTTATAAATTGTAAATCCCAAACACCATGCCCCAGATTTTGCCCCCGTTTTTCAAATTTGGTAATAGGTCTGTCATCAGGTTTTGGAATATAATCATTAGTGGTGGATAAATTTGTAAATCCATCAGCTTGACTCAAAACTTCTAGCATATGCTCTGCATAGTGTTGCCAGTCAGTCGCTAAATGTAAAATACCATTAGCTTTTAATTTTTTATAAATTAATTTAACAAACTCAGGCTGAATAATTCGGCGTTTATTATGCCGTGCTTTATGCCAAGGATCCGGGAAAAAAATTTGTACTTTATTTAATGATTCATTAGGTATCATGTTTTCTAACACTTCAACAGCATCATGACACATGAGGTGTAAATTGGTTAATTGATTTTCGTCGATTGCCATTAAACAAGCGCCAACACCAGGTCGATGGACTTCAATACCTATAAAATTCTTGTCTGGAGCGGATTTGGCCATTTCAATTAATGAAGCGCCCATACCAAAACCGATTTCTAAAACTACTGATTTATTATGTTCAAAAGTAATTGGCGAATTTGCATTATATTCAATGCCATATATAGGCCATAAATGAGTCAAAGCCTGTTGTTGCCCTTTAGTTAGGCGGCCTTGTCTCAATACAAAACTGCGTATTGTTCGTTTAGACTCTGTCTTTTGGTTATTCGTTTTTAATTGTTCACTCATTGCGTATCTGCTGTTAAAGTTAAATAGTTTATTAAGATAGTTGTCTATCTTTGTTGTACAGTAGTTTAACCGATTTTTTATCCACTTCAAAAAACATCTTATTAACTTATTTTTCTATATATTATTGTGATAGATATAAAATATTTGTGATAATTTTTTATAATGTGGTTGAGGATGATCTGTAAATGATTATATAATTATTGCTCCGATTTAACCGATTACGTTTTATGTAATCATGATTACATGCTTGAGGATTTCTCGTGCCTGATATGAAGCTTTTTGCTGGTAACGCCACACCCGAACTAGCAAAACGTATAGCTAATCGTCTTTATACTTCTCTTGGTGATATTATTGTTAGCCGTTTTAGTGATGGTGAAGTCAATGTCCAAATTAATGAAAATGTCCGTGGTGAAGATGTTTTTATTATTCAATCAACTTGTGCGCCTACTAATGACAATTTAATGGAATTATTAGTTATGATTGATGCAATGCGCCGAGCATCTGCTGGTCGTATTACTGCTGTTATTCCTTATTTTGGTTATGCAAGGCAAGATCGCCGTGTGCGTTCAGCGCGGGTTCCTATCACGGCTAAAGTTGTTGCAGACTTTTTATCAACGGTTGGCGTTGATAGGGTTTTAACTGTTGATCTTCATGCTGAACAGATTCAAGGCTTTTTCGATGTACCAGTTGATAATGTATTTGGTAGTCCTGTAATTTTAGAAGACATGTTACAACGTGATTTTGAACGCCCAATTGTGGTATCTCCGGATATTGGTGGTGTTGTTCGTGCGCGCGCGATAGCTAAACTTTTAAATGATACAGACATGGCGATAATCGATAAACGTCGTCAACGTGCTAATGAAGCAGAAGTGATGAATATTATCGGTGATGTTGCTGATAGAGATTGTATTTTAGTTGATGATATGATCGATACTGCGGGAACACTTTGTAAAGCGGCTGATGCATTAAAAGCTCGCGGTGCAAAACGTGTCTTCGCTTATGCAACTCATCCAATTTTCTCAGGAAAAGCTGTAAGTAATATTAAAGATTCTGCTATTGATGAAATTGTAGTTTGTGACACTATTCCATTAACTGCTGAAGTTAAAGGATTAAATAATGTGCGTCAACTTACTTTATCAGGCATGCTTGCTGAAGCAATTCGACGTATTAGTAATGAAGAATCAATTTCAGCAATGTTCCATCAATAACCTGTCGTCTCAATTAGATAAACGCCCCTTATAGGGGCTTTTTACTAATCGTAATTAATGATTAAACTATTATTATGACAACAATCAAACTTATTGTAGGTTTAGCAAATCCCGGTAATGAATATGCTGCAACTCGCCATAATGCGGGTGCTTGGTATGTGGATCTTCTTGCTGAACGTTATAATCAGCCACTAAAAAACGATCCTAAGTTTTTTGGATACAGTTCACGAATTAATATTAATGGTCATGATGTTCGTTTGTTAGTACCAACTACCTTTATGAATTTGAGTGGTAAAGCTGTTCAAGCAATGGTTTCTTTTTATCAAATTAAGCCCGATGAGATATTAGTTGCTCATGATGAATTAGATCTTAATCCGGGGATTGCTAAATTAAAATTTGGCGGTAGCCATGGTGGTCATAATGGATTAAAAGATATCGCCAGTAAACTCGGAAATAATTTGAATTTTTACCGATTGAGAATTGGTATTGGACACCCAGGCGATAAAAATAAGGTAGTCGGTTACGTTTTAAATAAACCATCCAAACCTGAACAAGAGTTAATTGATAAAGCTATTGACGAGTCAGTATATTGCACGGATATTCTATTAACAGATGGCATAGAAAGTGCTATGAATCGTTTACATTCATTCAAAGCTTAACTTTGCTAAGAAAACCTGCTGCATAATAAACTGAATATAAAAAATCCACCTGATGAACAGGTGGATGACAAATCACGTATCCATTTCAGATTAAGAAAATAAGTGAGAAACGTTACCGCCTTTTTCAGCAATTTTCTTCATTACTTCTTTGATTAACCATGTATTCATTGCTGCGGTATCGTCTGTACTACCGGTATAATTAAGTTCAGTTGCTAGTTTTTTACGTGCATCTAAACTATTATCAATACCTAATAATTTCAACAAATCAACAATTGATGTCTTCCAATTAAGTTTTTCAGGAAACTTTTTAGCTAAATTATCTAAAATTGACATTACATCGACTTCAGATATCGGAGACTTGTTTTCTGATGGGTTTTGTTGAGTTTGATCGGTATTACTATTACTATCACTAGCAGTCGTATTGTTTGAAGTTTTATCTTTGACGGTGTCTGTGATTTTATCAACTTGCTCTTTCACTGCGTCTTTTGCATGACCTACAGCGGCTTGTGCGCTTGGAAATATTTTAGAAAAAATATTATTTAAGATACCCATTTTACACCCCTTAAGTTTAAACTGCTTATTAAAAACTGCTTAACGATATAGATGTAGAAAATAGCCCTTTAAGTATAGCGGTTAAATATAAATAGTGTCAAAGCCACAATTAACCAATAGCATTTTTTGTAATATCACTTTTGCGTATCTCTTAATTCCATACCAATCTATTTTTCCTCAAATCATTTTGGTTAATTCATTCATATTATTATTAATAAGTTGTAATTAAATTAGCTAAGATGTTATACCAATATTGGTCGTAATGTGATCTACATCACGATTTTGATTAATTTTGGAATACTAACATCAAAAATAAAGCTAATATTTGGTTTACCAATTTTGGTAAAAAATTATTTATTAGAAATTTACATTACAACTAGAGGTTATTATGAGTGCCATATTGAAGTCAGGAGGATATATCCGTTGGCTGATGATTATTTTATTTGCTACAGGAGTTATTCTTAATTATGTTGATAGGAATGCCTTAGGCATTATGGCTCAGGAAATTATTAAAGATTTAGATATTACACCAAAAGAATACTCTTATATTACAGGTGCTTTCCAATTAGCTTATACTATTTTCCAACCAATTGTTGGCTGGTTTGTAGATGTAATAGGCTTACGTATTGGTTTTGCAATTATGGTTGTAATATGGTCGGTTATGTGTGTACTCCACGCTGGTGCAGGAGCTTGGGTTCATTTAGCTATTCTACGTTTTGTTATGGGCGGAGCTGAATCTGTTGTTGCGCCTGCAAATGCTAAAGTAATTAGTTTATGGTTTCCTAAGAAAGAACGAGCTGTGGCTAATGGTTGGAGTATGGTCGGTTTTTCTTTAGGTGCTATGATCGCTCCTCCTTTGATTTATACTATTCACCAATTTGGTGGATGGCAATTAGCATTTTTGATACCAGGTTCATTAGGAATCATTTGGGCTGGTATTTGGTTTTTCTTCTTTAGCGAACCATCAAAAAGTCGTTATCTATCAGAAGCTGAAAAGAAATATATTATTGCAGATCAAGATGATAACGAAAGCCAACAAAATAAAAATATTTGGGTAGCAATTAAACAAGTTGTGGTTAAAAAGAAATTTTATGGTATTGCTATTCCTGCATTTTTAGCTGAACCAGCTTGGGCTGCAGTTAATTTTTGGGTGCCATATTACTTATTAACTGAACGTGGAATGCAATTAAAAGAGATGGCATTGTTTGTTTGGATTCCATTTCTTGCTGCAGATTTTGGTGGATTATCATCTGGATATTTTTCCAGAATGCTAAATAAAAATTTTGGTCTTTCTCGAATAAATGCTGCATGTGCCACTTATTTAGGTGCGGCTTTTTTCATGTTATCGATGGCGTTTGCTAGTTTGACTGAAAGTCCATATGCGGCGATAGCTTTGATTGCAATTGGGGCATGGGGACATCAAATGCTATCTGCAATGCTTACTATCCAAGTTATTGAAAATTTTTCAGGAAGAGAAGTTTCAACGGTGAATGGTTTACGCGGAAGTTCTGCTTGGATTGCTAGTTTCTTATTTACTATAATTGTCGGTCAATTTGTTGCAACTATAGGTTTTAAACCATTTTTTATAACTATGGGCTTTTTAGATATCATTGGTGCAATCATTATGTGTACTTTGTTATATCAACGTAGTCAAAAAAATAGTAATTAATTTAATAATAAATTCTATGTAGAAACACATCCTAACTACAAAGTATGTAAGAGAAAATAGTGTGTATATCACGCTATTTTTATGTGCAAATTAAGAAAATAATAGAGCCCATTATTATGGGCCCTTTAACTAAGATAACTAAGAAATTAAGATAATTAAAAGATACTTAAGTTTTACTCAAAAAATGCACGTCTAATTGCATATTCAACGCCACGAATTTCTGCTAAACCTCTTAAGCGACCTATCGCTGAATAACCTGGATTAGTTTTTTTATTCAGATCATCAAGCATTTGGTGACCGTGATCTGGACGAACCGGTATTGAACGTTTAATTCCCGCTTTTTTACGTCGTTCTTCTTCAGTAATAAGCACTTTAATCACGCCATACATATCAACATCCCCGGCTAGATGATCGCCTTCATGAAAAGATAATGGATTATCTTCACGAACCGTTGCGCGTAGATGAATAAAATGTACTCGATCAGCAAATTTTTCAGCCATTGTAACTAGATCATTATCGCTACGAACACCATAAGAACCAGTACAAAAACAGAACCCGTTATGGATACTATCAACAGTCTCTTTCATCCATTGCATATCTTCGATGGTCGAAACAATGCGTGGTAAACCTAAAATTGGTCTAGGAGGATCATCTGGATGAACGGTTAGAACTACGCCAACTTCTTCTGCCACTGGAACGATGGCTTTTAAGAAATAAGCAAAATTTTCGCGCAATTTAGCTTTATCAATACCGTCATAAGTTGCAAGATGTGCTCGGAATTGATCGAGTGAATAACCTTCTTCAGCACCTGGTAAACCTGCAATAATATTTCCAACCAGTTTATCTTTATCGGTTTGAGTCATATTTTCAAAATAAATTTTTGCTGAAAGCAGGTCTTCTTGTGAATAATCTTTTTCAGCATTAGGTCGTTTTAAAATATGAATATCAAATGCTGCAAAAGCAATTTGATCAAAACGTAATGCTCGAGAACCATCCAGTAATTGATAACCAAGATCGGTACGTGTCCAATCTAATACAGGCATAAAGTTGTAACAAACTGTATCAATACCACAAGCAGCTAAATTACGAATCGACTGTTGATAGTTGGCAATATGTTGTTCAACATTACCAGAATGGGTTTTAATTTCTTCATGAACAGGAATACTTTCAACAACAGACCAAGTAAGGCCACTGTCTTCAATCACTTTTTTTCGTTTTTCAATCTCATCAATTGTCCAAACTTCACCATTAGGTATATGGTGTAAGGCTGTAACAATTCCTGTTGCCCCTGATTGTCTAATATCGGCCAATGATACAGGGTCGTTAGGTCCAAACCAGCGCATTGTTTGTTCCATCTAAAATCTCCTCAATGATTTTTCATTTACTAATTTATTCTAAAATGAAGATCCATAAACAATGCATATTTGTTTCTATTGGTTAACAATAGTGACTGGAATAGAGTCAAATAAATAACCATCAAAATTTGGATCTTCACTGTCAGAAACTGTCATTAATGTTTGTTTAACATTTTCCAAGTGTTGCCACATAGCGTGGCGTGCCGCCATTGAATCTTTTAATTGTAGTGCCTGTAGAATTCTTTCATGATCATATAACCATTTTTTTCGATAACTATGATCAATTATTCTACTTTGCAATTGGTCCCACATTTTACTTGATGAACGTTTTGACCATAAGTCTTCTAACAGACGCTCAAGTATTGAGTTTTTTGTGGCTCGAGCTATTGCAACATGAAACATTTCATCAGCACTATAGTCATCAAGTACTTCTTGTTCTAATGTTTGCCGTTCTTGTTCAATTATATTTCTTAACTCAATAATATCGGACTTTACAATTTGTGACGCAGCAAATGCGGCAATGTTACTTTCAAGAAGTTGTCTTGCTTGTAACAGCTCAAATGGGCCAAAATCTTCTTCCTCTATTTCTCTATCTTTTTCGGATAAGAACTCGTCAGGTAAACCAATAACATAAACACCAGAGCCTTTTTTTACGGCAATTAATTTTTCAAGCTCTAACATAATTAATGCTTCTCGAACTACCGTTCGACTAACATTAAATGTTTCAGCAATATCTCTTTCTGGTGGTAGTCGGTCACCAATTTTAAAGGTCCCACTAGTTAATAATGATTTTAACTCATTACCAATTTTTTGATAGAGTCGATTGACTCTTGGCATAATCTATAATCCTCAGAATTCTATTAAGTTTGTTGCAGATAATTATACGCTAATTATCACAACTCCTCTAAGTGAATGATAAAAGAAATATATAATACCGTTAAATTGGTGTACCAATGTTATTATACATTATAGAGATTTTAGCAAACATCCTCATAAAATAAACCAAAAAATGTGACGAAAGTCACAAAAGTTAAAAAATATAGATGAAAAATTTGTCAACAAATGAAAATATGTCTAACCAATAAATGTTGTTAACTAGTCAATCATGGTATAAAAAATGCTCAATTTATTAAAAACCCCACAATCAATTAAAAATAAACCTTTATACAATAGGAAAACAATGACTGCTCGTATTGTTCATATCGGTTTCGGCGCCTTTCATAGAGCACATCAGGCATTATTTACTGATCGCCTGTTAAATAAAGGCAATAGTGATTGGGCTATTTGTGAAGTGAATATTGTTGGAGGTGAAGAGTTAATCAATGATATTCGCAAACAAGATCATCTCTATACAGTATTAGAAAAAGGGGCAACATCTAAACAAGCCTATATTATAGGTAGTGTTAAAGAGTCATTGTTAGCTCCAACTGACGGTATAGAAACAATTTTAGAAAAAATGGCGGATCCGCTGGTGGAAATTGTTTCGTTAACAGTAACAGAAAAAGGTTATTGTATGTTGCCTGGTGGGACGGGATTGGATTTGAATAATGAATTAATCAAAGCCGATTTAGCTTCACCAAGTAAACCTATGTCAGCGCCGGGCGTTATTGTTGAAGCATTACATAGAAGAATGCAACGAGGTTTAAAATCATTTACTGCTTTATCCTGTGATAACATGCCAGAAAACGGCTTAGTATTGCGCAAAGCTATTTTAGATTTAGCTAATGCCCGTGATCCAGAGTTAGCAAAATGGATTGAAACCAATACCACTTTCCCATGTACGATGGTTGACCGTATTGTTCCTGCTGCAACTTCAGAGACCTTAGAAGAAATTCAAGAGGTATTAGGAGGCGTGTTTGATCCTTGTGGTATTGCTTGTGAGCCATTTATTCAATGGGTTATTGAAGATAATTTTGTGACATCTCGACCTAATTGGAATGAAGTTGGTGCGGAATTTGTTGATAATGTTGTTCCATATGAAGAAATGAAACTTCGAATGTTAAATGGTAGCCATTCATTTTTAGCTTATTTAGGTTATTTAGCTGGTTATGAGCATATTAATGATTGTATGAATGACGAAAATTATAAAAAAGCGACTTTATCATTAATGCTGCAACAACAAGCACCAACCTTAAATGTTCCTTCGCACGTTAATTTACAACAATATGCTGAAAAACTTATTGAAAGATTCAGTAACCCATCACTAAAACATAGAACATGGCAAATTGCTATGGATGGTACCCAAAAATTACCACAACGCATGCTTGATTCTATTCGTTGGCATATCAAACATAATTCTGATTTTTCATTACTCGCTTTAGGGGTAGCTGGCTGGATGCGATATGTTGGTGGTATTGATGATCATAACCAAATAATTGATATTCGTGACCCAATGGTTGATGAATTGAAACGACTTGTTGCTGCTAGTGATGATGGTGTAGAGCGAGTTAACACGTTATTAAGTTTGGAAGCTGTTTTTGGCTCTGATCTGCCTAATAATCCATTATTTAAAGACAAGATAACCAAACATTATCTTTCATTAATGGAGAAAGGCGCTAAACAAACTATTAAGGATTTATCTTTATAAATTGGACTGAAAACAATGAAAAAATTTTTAGATGATAACTTTTTGTTACAAACTGATGTGGCTGAAAAACTGTATTTTGATTACGCTAAAGATCAACCTATATATGATTATCATTGCCATTTACCGCCAAAAGATATTGCGGAAAATAAAAATTTTGGTAATTTAGCTGAAATTTGGTTAGCCGGTGATCACTATAAATGGCGAGTATTACGCACAGCAGGTATCGATGAAAAATTTATCACAGGTGATGCTTCTGATTATGAAAAATATCTAACTTGGGCAAAAGTTGTTCCTTTGACGCTTGGAAATCCAATTTATCATTGGACTCATTTAGAGTTAAAAAGACCATTTGGTATAAAAGATATTCTTCTTAATGAAAAAACAGCAGATAAAATTTGGACAGAGGCAAATGCTAAATTAGCGACGGCTGAATTTTCAACACGTGGTATTTTGACGCAAATGAATGTCAAAGCAGTAGGCACAACAGATGATCCTATTGATTCACTTGAATATCACAAACAAATTGCATTAGATAGTTCATTTCAAACTAAAGTGAGGCCTAGTTGGCGACCAGATAAGGTCTTTAAAATCGAACTAACAGGCTTTGTTGATTATATTGCTCAATTAGGCCAGGTTACTGATATCGAAATTAATAATTTTGAAAAACTACTTTGTGCATTAACCAAACGGCTAGATCACTTTGAACAACATGGCTGTGAAGCAGCCGATCATGGCATTGAAATTTTACGTTATGCAGATATTCCTTCTGAAAAACAGCTCGATCAAATAATAACAAAACGTCTTGCCAATCAACCTCTTTGTGAATTAGAAATTGCACAATTTAGTACCGCTGTATTGGTTTGGTTAGGTAAGCAATATCATAAACGTAATTGGGTAATGCAATTACATTTAGGTGCGCTACGTAATAATAATCAAAGAATGTTTAAAGTTCTAGGTCCAGATACTGGATTTGACTCGATCGGTGATAGGCCAGTTGCTGAACCTCTCTCTTCATTATTAGGTATCTTAGATTTAACAGACGAACTACCTAAAACTATTTTGTATTGTTTAAACCCTCGTGATAACGAAGTTTTAGCGACAATGGCTGGCAACTTTCAAGGTTCAGGTATTGCCGGAAAAATTCAGTTTGGTTCGGGCTGGTGGTTCAATGACCAGAAAGATGGCATGGAACGCCAATTAATGCAACTTTCTCAAATGGGATTATTAAGTCAATTTGTTGGTATGTTAACTGATTCCCGTAGTTTCTTATCATTTACCAGACATGAATATTTTAGACGGATTCTTTGTAATCTGGTCGGTAATTGGATGAAAAATGGAGAAATTCCGGCTGATTTTGACTTGGTTGGCAACATGATAAGCAATATTTGTTTCAACAATGCAAATCGTTACTTTGGTTCTCATTAATTAAGTTTATTTTTGTCTAAAAGATAGAAATATTAGAATCAGACGATTGGTATTGGAAAAGAGTTATTAATTTTTAGGATAGTTATATGAAAACATTAAAGACATGGATTTTTAAGCAGGATCAAAATAATTGCATTGAATTATTGGTGGATAATCGATTTAATTTTTGCCTGTATGTGCTTGAAGAAAAGATGTTTCGTGTTTTAATTAAACGAAATAATAGTTTATCACTTGATAGAACATGGAGTATTGCTCCTAATCAAGATACGCCATTAGAAGGTCGTGATCGATTAAGCACCAAAGGTTTTTCTTTACCAAAATATGAATTATTGCAACAAGACAATAAAGTTATTATTAGTACAAGCCAGTTAAGAGTAACTATTGATCAACCATTATCACTAAAATGGGAATTTAAGAATGAATTTGGTGAGTGGCAATTGCTGGTTGAGGATAGAAGTACTAGTGCTTATTTAATTAATCCTCATGGTGATGGTATTGCTCATTATCAACGAAGATATAAAGATGAACATTATTATGGTTTGGGTGAGAAAGCGGGCGACCTTAATCGTGCTGGCCGCCGCTTTGAAATGCGTAATCTTGATTCAATGGGTTATAATGCTAAGGATACTGATCCTCTATATAAGCATATACCGTTTACCATTACCCATCGAAACGAAGTTAGTTTCGGGTTATTTTATGATAATTTAAGCAGTTGTTGGATAGATTTGGGAATGGAACATGATAATTATCACCTTTCATATCGTCGTTACCAAGCTGAAGCAGGGGATATTGATTTCTATTTCTTCTTAGGGCCGAAAATTATTGATGTTACTAAATCTTTCATTAAGTTAACCGGTAAAACGTTTTTTGGCCCTAAGTGGAGTTTAGGTTACAGCGGTTCAACAATGTTTTATACTGATGCGCCTAATGCTCAAGAGCAGATGCAAAATTTTATTGATCTGTGTCAAGAGCACGGTATTCCATGTGATTCATTTCAATTGTCATCAGGCTATACCTCGATTAATGGTAAAAGGTATGTCTTTAATTGGAATTATGATAAATTCCCTGATCCGAAAGCTTTCACAAAATCTTATCATGAGGCAGGTTTAAGAATTGCTGCTAATATAAAACCATGTTTGTTACAAGATCATCCTAAATATAAGGAAGCTGTGGAGAAGGGACTTTTTATCAAAGATTCAGAAAGTGATAATCCGGAACGTTCAATGTTTTGGGATGATGAAGGTTCTAATTTAGATCTTACTAATCCAGCAACATTTAATTGGTGGAAAAACAATGTCACCAAGCAACTTCTTGAAATGGGTATTGATTCTACTTGGAATGATAATAATGAATTCGAAGTTTGGGATGCAGAAGCTCGTTGTAATGGTTTCGGTAAGGAAATAGCCATTAAACATATCAGACCAGTAATGCCATTACTAATGTGTAGAGCATCAATGGAAGCGCAACAAAGTTATAAACCAGATATTCGCCCTTATTTAATATCTCGTTCTGGTTGTGCAGGTATTCAACGTTATGTGCAAACATGGTCAGGAGACAATCGAACAAGTTGGCAAACGCTTCGATATAATACCCGTATGGGATTAGGTATGAGTCTATCAGGACTGTACAATGTTGGTCATGATGTAGGTGGTTTTTCTGGTGATAAACCTGAACCCGAACTTTTTGTACGTTGGGTGCAAAATGGTATTATGCATCCTCGTTTTACCATTCACTCTTGGAATGATGATCATACTGTTAATGAACCTTGGATGTACCCGGAAGTTACGCCGATAATTCGAGATACTATCTGTTTTCGTTATCAATTACTACCTTATTTCTATAATTTATTATGGCAAGCTCATTACAATGATGAACCAATGTTGAGACCTACTTTTTTGGATCATGAACATGATGCAAATACGTTTACCGAAACTGACGATTTTATGATTGGTAAAGATTTGTTAGTTGCTAGCATTGTTGAGCCAGGTCAAAGAGAGCGTGAAGTTTATTTACCAGAAAATAATACCGGTTGGTATTGTTACCATACACATCAATGGTTTAGTGGTAAACAATCAATAACTTTACCTGCCCCACTTGAATCATTCCCTTTATTAGTTAGGGCTGGTGCTATAATTCCTATGTCTAAGCGCATGGCTTACGTTAATCATCAATTAGATGATTATAGAGAATTTAAAGTTTTTCCAGCGAAAGGTGTTCATTCGACAAAAGGCAGTTTTTTTGAAGATGATGGTGAAAGTTATGATTATCAAAAAGGTAAAGCATTATGGATATCTTGGGAGTTAACATCTAATAATCAACGAATTGATCTTCAAATGCAAGCAAAAGGGGAATATCAGCCAGCTTGGAATGAAATTAAGATTACTTTACCGAAAGGTGAATCTCGCACACTATTCATTAATGGTCATCAAATGGATAAAGTATCTTTAGAATTAATTAAATAATTTGGTTATCTCTCAACCTAATACTAATTAGGTTGAGAAGTTAAACTAAATTAAAATTGAAGCATATTTCTTTCAAAAAAATTTTGGGATTAAGTTAATTTATCGGCAGGTTAACTAATCCTCGTAGTTTCTTATTATTTACCAAACATTAATATTTTAGGCATATTCTTGGTGATCAGCTTAGCAATTGGATGGTAAATGGCAAAGTTCCCGCTGATTTTGACTCAATTGGCAACATTATTAGCAATATTTGTTTTAACAATGCAAATCATTATTTTTCTAAATAGTAATAATACGAATTAACATTAAATAGGACGAAGGAAACGAAATGAGAAAAATTCCAAAATTTCGATGGTGCATGATTTTACTTGTCTGCGCTATTACAATTATCAATTATCTTGATCGAACGGCATTAGGCGTTGCTGCGCCGACAATTTTAGAAACTACGGGTATTACTAAAGAGCAATATTCTTGGATCGTCAGTGCATTCCAGTTAGCTTACACAATAGGTCAACCTATCATGGGCTTCTTTATTGATACTATTGGCCTAAGACTTGGATTTGCTATCTGTGCCGTAATTTGGGGGCTAGCAACCATGGGGCATGCTTTGACAGGTACTTGGCAAGGTTTAGCTTTCATGCGTGGGGTGATGGGCTTTAGTGAAGCATCAGCTATTCCAGCAGGAATAAAAACTGCATCAATATGGTTTCCAGCAAAAGAGAGGGGTATTGCGTCAGGTGTGTTTAATATGGGTACCTCTTTCGGTGCTATGTTAGCTCCACCTTTAATTGCTTGGTGTATTTTATTTAAAGGTTGGCAATTTGCTTTTGTTGTTTCTGGCTCTCTAGCATTACTTGCTGCATTTGCATGGTTTAGTTTTTATCGTGATCCTAAAGATTCAAAAATATTATCTCCTGAAGAAAAAGAGTATATTGAAGCAGGGCAAGAAAAATATTTGGACAGCAATAACAAAAAAGAAAAAGTATCTATTAAAACAATCCTTAGTCAGCGTAATTTCTGGGGTATTGGTATAGCTCGTTTTCTTGCTGACCCTGCATGGGGAACAATCAATTTTTGGGTACCAATATTCTTTGTTGAAACATTGCATTTTAGTTTAAAAGAAATTGCTATGTTTGTTTGGTTACCATTTTTAATGGCAGATCTAGGTTGTCTAGCAAGTGGTTTTGTTGCTAAGTTTTTTAATGACCGTGGAATATCATTAATAAATTCAAGATTAATTACCTTTACTATCGGCGCGGTGTTAATGATGACAATTGGCTTTGTTAGTATAGTTGAAAATCCATACTTAGCAGTATTTTTAATCAGTCTTGGAGGGTTCTCTCATCAATTATTATCTACTGTTGCATCAACTTTAGGTGGCGATTTATTCAAGAAAAATCAGGTTGCGACAGCTGTTGGAATGGCAGGTGCTTGTGCTTGGACAGGCCAGCTAATATTTAACCTTTTCATTGGCGCATTTGTAGGTATAATTGGTTTTGGTCCTTTCTTTATTGCACTAGCTTTCTTTGATGTAATTGGTGCAATTGTCCTTTGGACATTTATTCGAGAAAAACGAGTTAGAGCTACTGATTAATCACTAATAAATAATTAATAATAATATAGGTAGGATCAAATTTTTTTGATTCTACCTATTATTTTTTTAGGATGTCTAATTATTTTGTTTAGTCTTTCTATTCATTTTCAATAATTCAAATAAACTGTAAATATTATTTTTTTACACGACTTTTTTAACTAGATCAGGTAAATTACTAAGTATTGAGTTGTTTATGTTAAAAATTAACTAGCATTAATTTTAGCAAAAGAGAAGGATAAAACTAATTCATGCGTGATAATGAGCCAAAAATGTTGACCAGTCTTTTGTCACAAGGGTCTTTATTATCCCAGATACATGAAAGGACATTAGCATTGAGTCAATTAGCGAAAGTTGTTGATGAATTACTTCCAACGCCGTTAAACCAGCAATATAGAGTTGCAAATTATCGTCAAGGTGTTCTTATTCTTGAGGTTAGTTCGGCTAACTGGTTAACAAGAATAAAATATGAACAAAGTAATTTAATTTCAGCTATACGTAAAAAAATCTTACCTTCGTTATCCTCTATTCAATATAAGATCAATCCTGCTATTGCGACAAATTATTCGCAATCAGTTAATTTTTTTGATAAGAATGCTAAAATTAATAATGTGATTACAATCCAAACAGCAAAATATTTAAATGCAGTGGCAGAGCATGCGCCTGAAAAACTAAAAAAACAATTGATTAAACTTGCTAACCATGCAAAATAAGTTAAACAATATTTATAATTATGCAAAGATACAGGAGTGAGATATGGACAAAAGTATGATGACCTATATTGTCATAGGCCTAATAATCGGATTCATTATAGGTATGATATTCATGAATTTTGTTTCTCAAAAAGGACGTAAATACACAAAAGTTAAACGTGAATTGGAACAAGCTCAAGAAGAATTAGCATCTCAAAAACAAATGATGGTTAAACATTTTTCGCATAGCGCTGAAATATTGGACAATATGGCCAAAGATTTTCGCCGCTTATATGAACATATTGCTGAAACTTCAGGACAATTTGTAACTTCCGATGACATGCCGATGATTGATTTAGAAGCAGTCAATAATGATATAATTGTTAAAAACGAACTAACGCTTGAAAAACAGCCTAAAGACTATGCAGATAATCCTTCAGGATTATTCAAAAGTGATGATGTTAAATCTTAATTAATCTTAAATATTTCCTAGTCTGATTAGATTAACGAAATTTATGTTTTAAATATAAATTCTTTAAATAAGAGAGTTTCATGATGAGTCATTCTTTACGAAAACCCAAAAAAGTATTGAGCGTAATTGCATTAAGCTTAGGTTTAAGTTTAACCACATTATCTAATGCTTATGCTGCATTCCCATTTTTACCAACAGATAATAATCAACAGCAACCATCGTTGGCTCCAATGTTGGAAACTGTCTTACCTTCAGTAGTCAGTATTAAAGTTGAAGGTACGGCTAAAATGCAAAATAATATGCCGGAAGAATTTAGACGGTTCTTTGGTTATCCAGATAGCCAGTCAAGAGCATTTTCAGGGTTAGGATCTGGTGTAATTATTGATGCCGAAAAAGGTTATATTGTTACTAATAATCATGTTATTGATAACGCTGACAAAATCACTGTTGTCTTAAACGATGGTCATGAATATCAAGCAAAATTAATTGGTAAAGATCCGCAAAGTGATATTGCTTTATTAAAAGTAGATGATGCTAAAAAATTGATCGCAATTAAACTTGCTGATTCAGATAAAGCTCGAGTTGGAGATTACGCCGTTGCAATTGGTAATCCATTTGGTATCGGTCAAACAGTTACATCAGGTATTATTTCAGCCTTAGCACGTAGTGGTCTAAGTATGAATGGATTTGAGAATTTCATTCAAACCGATGCTTCAATTAACCAAGGTAATTCAGGTGGTGCTTTAGTTAACTTAAACGGTGAACTAGTTGGGATAAATACCGCTATTATTGCACCAAGTGGTGGTAATGTAGGCATTGGTTTTGCTATACCTAGTAATATGGTTAAGAGTTTAACTTCTCAACTTATTGAATATGGTGAAGTTAAACGAGGTGTTTTAGGTATAAAAGGTAACGAATTAACATCAGATATCGCTAAAGCATTTGACCTTGAAATACAGAAGGGTGCCTTTGTTAGTGAAGTGATGGACGATTCAGCCGCGAAAGATGCAGGTATTAAATCTGGTGATGTCATCATCTCAATGGATGGTAAACCGGTTGATAGTTTCGCAGAATTACGTGCTAAAATCGCAACAACTGGTGCTGGTCGTACCGTTAAATTAGGTTTAATTCGTGATGGTAAAGAGATTTCTGTTGAAGTTAAATTGAAGAACAGTGACCAATTAAGTACCGAGGCTAAATCTCTTCATCCAGCGCTTGATGGAGCTACATTGACTAATGGTGATGTAAAGGGTCAAAAAGGTGTATTGATTGAAAGTATTGCTAAAAATTCACCTGCTTCTCGTTTAAGCTTACAAGAAGGCGATATTATCACAGGCGTTAATAAGACGAGAGTCGAAAGTATTTCCGATCTACGTAAAATTATTGATAGCAATCCTTCGGCAATTGCTTTAAATATTGTCAGAGGTGATAGCCGTCTATATCTTATTTTACGCTAAGTGATTATCTCGCTATAAATCGTCGATGCTTTTGCATCGACGAAAACTCCATTTTAACCCTCAGTTAGTTATGATAGAATCCTATCAACTATTCTCTTCTTGCTAATAATAATTATGCTTAAAAAGTTTCTTTGGCCAATATTAATTGGTGCTGTTTTAGCGATAGTGTTACTCATTATTTTTCCTTCTTTAAGAAATGGAACCCAATCTGATTTTTCAAGATCTATTTTTAATGATGAGCCTATGAGTTATTCTGATGCGGTTAAGATTGCTGCTCCAGCAGTCGTTAATATATATAGTCGCTCAATCAGTTCCATTCCAGAACAATCGCAAGAACCCCCAATCACACCATTAGGATCGGGTGTAATTATGAGTGAGCATGGTTATATCGTCACCAATTATCACGTTGTTGATGGCGCCGAACAGATTATTGTTGCATTGCAAGATGGTCGAATTTATGAAGCATTGCCTATAGGTTCTGATAAGTTAGTTGATATTGCTGTACTTAAGATAGAGGCAACTAATATCCCAACTATACATATAAATCCTAAACGAGATCCGAAAATTGGTGATGTAGTGTTAGCTATTGGTAATCCATACAATATTGGTCAAACCATTACCCAAGGAATTATTAGTGCGACAGGGCGTGATGGACTCAGTCCATATCGTCGACAAAATTTTATTCAAACTGATGCGTCCATTAATCATGGTAATTCTGGTGGTGCTTTAGTTAACACTAAAGGTGAATTAATGGGTATTAATACTCTGACATTTGCCAAAAATCTAGGTAATGATGTTCCTGAAGGTATTGGTTTTGCTATTCCAACAGCATTAGCTGTTAAAATAATGAATAAATTAATTCAAGATGGTAAAGTGATACGAGGCTATATTGGCATTGATGGTTTAGAATTTGCTCCAACACAAAATACTAGTGATCTCCCAAAAGTGTTAGGTATTTTAGTCACTAATGCTGAAGGTCCTTCTTTGCAGGCAGGTGTACAAGCTAATGATATTTTAATAATGGTTGATAATAAACCAGTAAGATCGATTGTTGAAACAATGGATCAAATTGCTGAGTTGAAACCAGGAACAATCGTCCCCATAATAGTTTTGCGTAATGGAGAAAAGATTGAACTTCAAGTAACCATAGGCCAGTTACCTGTTTAGCTTGGTCTTTTATTACTTGATTATCTTTAATATAGGACGTATAATTCGCACCCTTATCATGTTATTTAACACTCGTATGGTGTATAGATTTTGCAATTGAGCCATTTATATAGCGATACGAACAAACTTTAGAGGTTTATTATGAAAGAAGGTATCCATCCAGAATACACTGCAATTACAGCAACTTGTTCTTGCGGTAACAAAATTGAAACTCATTCTACTATTGGTCATGATATTCATCTTGACGTATGTGGTGAATGTCACCCGTTTTATACTGGTAAACAACGTGATGTAGCAACTGGCGGACGTGTTGATAAATTCAAACAGCGTTTTGCAATGGTTGGTGGTAAAAAATAATTTTGCTAAGCTAAGGTTGTTAAAAAGGCGCTTAAAGCGCCTTTTTCGTATCTGTTATTTTAGTGAATTTAATTATTCGTCGATTAAATCAGGGTCGATGCCTAAATCTCGCATCATTTTCTGTGCTTGTTGTGGAATGCCATCATCACGATCTTTCTGTAGATCTTCATCACAAGGTAATGGTTGACCGGTATAAGCATGTAAAAAGGCTTCACATAACAATTCACTATTGGTTGCATGACGTAAGTTATTGACCTGTCGTCTTGTGCGCTCGTCAGTTAATATTTTTAGTACTTTCAACGGAATTGAGACTGTTATTTTTTTTACTTGTTCACTTTTTTTGCCGTGTTCGGCATAAGGGCTGATATAATCGCCGTTCCATTCCATCATATTTTTTTACCAAATCGCATCACAAATAATGTGGGTAATTTTAGCGTTTTTTTTGCTTAGCTGCAATCTATACACCAAGATAGTTAGACGTCTAGACATGTTGACGTCTTTTTTTGTTGTGTTATTCTTATACAACTGAGTTCTAAAAATAAATAAAATGTTTGGTAAGGAAGGTTGTTATGGCTAGTAATTCTAAAAATTTAGGCCAAGACGCTAATTTTAGTCAAGGTACTATAGCGGTTCGTGGCGGATTAAATACAGATGCACAATTTGGTAGCGTAGTTCCTGTTATTACGCCATCAACATGTTATCGTTATGAAGAGTTTGCAACACCAAGGAAGTTTGATTATGGTCGCAAATCTAATCCAAGTAGACGATTAGTTGAAGAAACCGTCGCAAAATTAGAAGATGGGGTAGATGCTATTTTAACTAATTGCGGTATGTCAGCAATACATCTGGTCAGTGTAGCCCTACTTGGTCCAAATGATGTCGTGATTGCACCCCATGATTGTTATGGTGGCAGTTATCGATTATTTAATAGTTTGAGTCAAAAAGGGTATTTTAAAACAAAATTTGTAGACCAATCCGATCCTGTTGCTTTAAAAGAAGCGCTGAATTTAAAACCTAAATTAGTATTGATTGAATCGCCAAGTAATCCATTATTAAGAGTCGTTGATATTACTGATATTGCACGTCAGGCGCATGAGGTTGGCGCGTTAGTTCTGGTTGATAATACCTTTATGACACCAATTTTACAAAAACCACTGGAATTAGGGGCTGATATTGTTAGTCACTCTTGTACTAAATTTTTAAATGGCCACTCAGATCTATTAGCCGGAATATTAGTATTTAAAGATCAACAATTAGCTACAGATGTATTGTGGTGGGCAAATAATATCGGAACATCAACTTCATCATTTGATAGTTATTTATTATTGCGCGGTTTAAGAACCCTTACTGCAAGAGTTAGATTACAACAAGAAAATGCACAAAAAGTCGTCGAATTTTTAGTTAATCATCCTAAAATTGCTAAAGTTTTTCATCCTTCGTTACCAACAAATTTAGGTCATGACATTGCCAAAAAACAACAAAAAGGCTTCGGTTCACTATTGAGTTTTGAATTAGCTTGTGCTGCCGATGATATGCCTAAACTCTTAGATGCGTTGAATATTTTTACCTTAGCGCAATCACTTGGTGGCGTAGAAAGTTTGATATGTCATCCAGCTACAATGACCCATTCAGGAATTAGTGCTGAAGCACGTAAAACAGCGGGTATATCCGATCAATTATTACGTATTTCTGTGGGTCTCGAGGATATCGATGATCTGATTGGTGATTTAGAGCAAGCGTTAGCAAATATTTAACCGTCATCAATTTATCAATAGAGTTGGAAAATAGCTTATTTTTCGACTCTATTAATATAGATAGCTATATATTTAAGCTCGTTTCATTATTTCGATAATCATTAACTTTATTGGCAATGGCGCTGAGGATCTCGTTAATTGAATGCCGTTTACTTCGACCACAAATTTTAGCATTATCATGGCAAACTAAACATTGTCGAGAATGATGCTCGAATTTAGACCGAGAAATACTTTTTTGTGTAATAGGGTCAATGACATCAATATCCCATAATCGTCCTAAAAAATGCCTCTCCTCAATTTTTATACACAGTTGTTTAAGCATATCAACGTTATGATCAATTGATAATAATGCTTCATCACCAGTTATGCTTTCATAAAGTTTTTCATGGATAATAGAAATATTATGTTGGTTTAACATCTGATGGATAGCTTTTACAGCTTCATTAAATAAGAATACAGTGCCACTACTTTTCTTGATTGGTCCAGGTATTACTAAACTTAATGATATTAGCGGATAAGGGTATTGCGCAAAAACTTGTTGCTGATTGTTTACGCGATTTTCTTTAGCCATTAACATTTGCTCAAGCGTTATGTTAATGCCATCGTCGAATCTTAATGTTGGATTATTCATAATGATGTTGAGTAATAGCATAACTAAGAATTTTGTTATGCTATTACTATTACAAAGTTAATTAGTCTTTGACTTGACGAACAACATCAATAATTGAGCCGTCACGGAAGTGAACAATCCCAACAATTTTATCGTTAAATTCAATTGGTTTTGGTTCACCTGTTAATGCAATAGCACGTTGATAAAGTTCTTCAATAGTCATTACTGGTAAATTAGCCGCTTTTAATCGTTCGGCGATTTCAGGACGAGCAGGATTTACCGCTATACCATGGTCAGTGACTAACACATCTACACTTTCTCCTGGTGTGACAATTGTCGTTACTTTTCTTATTACCGTTGGAATTCGGCTACGAATTAGTGGCGCAACGATAATAGTTAGATTTGCTCCAGCGGCTGTATCACAATGACCACCGGATGCACCACGCATAACACCATCAGATCCTGTTAGTACATTAACGTTGAAATCTAAATCTACTTCGAGTGCGCTAAGAATGACAATATCTAATTCATCAACACTCGCACCTTTTGAGGCTGGATTAGCGTAAACGTTGGTTGAAACTTCAATATGATCTTTATTCTTACCTAAAGATTGTCCCGCAGCTCCATCAAAACTTTGTGTATCAAGTAAACGTTTTACTAAGCCTTTCTCATGAAGATCGACGATACTTGCTGTAATACCACCTAGAGCAAATGATGCTGTGATATTTTTCGCTCGCATTCGATTTTCTAGAAAGCGTGTCGCTGCAGTTGATGATGCGCCAGAACCAGTCTGAATTGAGAATCCATCTTTAAAATAACCTGAATTTTCGATAACATCAGCGGCATAGCGGGCAATCATTAATTCTCTAGGGTTACTGGTGATACGTGCTGCACCAACGCTAATTTTAGTTGGGTCACCAACTTCGTCAACTTTAACAATATAGTCAACTTGATCTTGGCGGATACTTGCTGGATGGTTAGGATAACCAACAATATCTTCAGTAAGTAAAACCACTTTCTTAGCAAATTGAGCATCAACCATAGCATAACCAAGGGCGCCACATTGTGATTTACCTGATACGCCATTAGCATTACCTTGTTCGTCAGCAGTTGATACAGCCAAGAATGCGATATCAATATTAATTTCTCCGCTTTGGATTAATTTGACTCGACCACCGTGAGAATGGATATGTACCGGATTTTCCATTAGGCCGTGTGAAATCGCATCAGCTAATTTTCCACGTAATCCTGAGGTATAGATTTTAGTAATTACCCCAGATTCAATGTGAGGAATCAATGCGGCATTACAGCTTAATAATGAGCTTGAAGCTAATGTAAGGTTTTTAATACCTAATTTACTAATGGTTTCAACAACTTTGTTGATAACTTTATCACCTTCACGAAATGCGTGGTGAAAAGAGATAGTCATTCCATCACGAAGTTCACACTTTTCTATTGCTTGCTCTATTGACTCACACAATTTACGGGTATACTTAGACTCATCTTTTAGATAAGGTGTGGTTGCATTAGCATCAATAAATGGTGTGATATTTTTAAGATCAGGATGCTGTTTTAATAAATCAGCAATTTTTTGGTTTATAGAAGTTGTCATGTTTCAATCCTATCAAATTTCTTTACGTACACCGGAGTATTTAGCTAGTTCAATGATTTTTTGCGCACGAGCAATAATTGGTGCATCAATCATTTTGCCATTCAAAGAAACAACTCCAAGCCCTTTTCTTTCACCTTCTTCAGCGGCTTCAACGACTTTTTTAGCATTTTCTACTTCACTAGCAGTAGGTGCATAAGCATTATGTAATAGCTCAATTTGTCGTGGATTAATCAATGATTTACCGTTGTATCCTAATTTTTTAATTAGGCTGACTTCTTTTAAAAAGCCTTCATCATCATTAACATTTGAATAAACAACATCAAATGCATCAATACCGGCTACGCGAGCAGCATGTAAAACAGCACAGCGTGCATAAAATAGTTCAGTACCATCCCCGCGTTCTGTTTGCATATCGACTAGATAATCAAATGCCGCAAGAGCGATACCAATTAAACGTGGCGATGATTTGGCAATGGATACGGCATTAACTACTGCTTGAGCTGATTCAATAGCCGCCATTAATTTAGTGCTACCCACTTCTCGACCACACTCTTTTTCAATTCGTTCAACATGCGCTTCAAGTTCATGAATATCTTCAGCACTATTGGTCATTGGTAAGCGAACAACATCAACACCAGCTCGCACAACGGCTTCTAAGTCTTTAAGACCAAATGGTGTATTTAATGCATTAATTCTAACTACAGTTTCGATGCCATGTTCTTTATAAACAGGTAATTTTAATGTTTGCGCGACGAGTAGACGTGCTGAATCTTTTTCTTTGATAGACACGGCATCTTCAAGATCAAACATAATTGAGTCTGGTTTATAGACAAAAGATGTAGATAACATTGCTGCATTTGCACCTGGAAGAAACAGCATACTTCGACGTAATTTTTTCATAGTAATTTACTCCAATCTAATTCAGTTTCTTCTGCACCACGTAACACAGCACATTGTACCCGTGCTTTTATTGCACAATCTAAAGCGCCTTTATCGTCAATAATGATTAAACCATCAGTTACATTCAGATCATTTAAAGTCTGATTGACAACTGCACGTATTTGATCGCCAAATTGCTTATTAACATCACTATTAATAACAATTTCAATCCCCGTATTTGGCATGACTTTAACTAACAAATCGCTCGATTCGAGAGTGCCAGCCATAGCTTCTTTTTGTATTTTCATTTTTTTACCTTTTAAAACGTATTAAATTTTAAATTTATCCAAATTAGCCGAAAGATAATTCCATGTTGTTGGAGGAACCAACGTTTTTACCTGTTCATATTGCCCAGTAGCTAGTAGCTTTCTTACTAATGAAGCCGAAACAACACAATTGCTTGCGGTTATACGTTCAACTTCAACAACCGTAATGGCTGGTAGATTACTTACCGTATTATCTTCAAGCCAATATCGCATTGCTTGGTTATAGGCTTTGGTTACTTCATTAATAGGTTCAGTCCCTACAAATCGGTGAGTGATATTGAGCGCTGGAGCAATATAATTTCGGAAAATCAACAGATCGATACCCATATAAGCTTGATCAATTTTTGTCTTATCTTTTAG
This sequence comes from Gilliamella sp. LMG 34361, assembly GCF_984569075.1. Classification (NCBI taxonomy): domain Bacteria; kingdom Pseudomonadati; phylum Pseudomonadota; class Gammaproteobacteria; order Orbales; family Orbaceae; genus Gilliamella; species Gilliamella sp. LMG 34361. The sequence goes on from NZ_OZ474903.1 coordinate 1,017,722, forward strand.
GAAATAAGTAGGAAATGTTGCTCTAGAAATAATATAGGGTGAGCTTGCATGCACAGTGACATTGTTTATCTGATTTGTGCCATCTTTAACTAGTTTTAAACGTGTATCAAATGAAAATTGCGAGGCATTTTCATTGACAACAAATACATGTAACCAGTCACATTGACTTGCTGCATATTGTACTAAGTATTGATGACCTTTAGTAAAAGGATTGGCATTCATAACAATGCTGCCAATTTTTTTTCCTTCTTTTTTCTGTGCATTAAGTTGTTTACAATATTGCTTTATTCCGACCGGATTGTTTTCCATTAAAACAACTAAATCGGTTATTTCAACAATAGGGTAAAAACCGCATCCTTTGAAGAAATCTATATTTTCAGGTTTAGTGTATAAAAAAAGGTGAAAATAGCCGTTTTCATTGGCATATTTTATGGTTTGATCCATTAAAGTCAGATTTAGTTGATTACCGCGATATTGAGGATCAATAGCAACACATTTAATAATATTGCGATCCATTCCGGCACAAGCAATAATTTTATCGTGAATTTTCGCTACCATAAAAAGAGTAACTTGTGAGTCTAAATCAAGATCAGATCGAGACAATAATAGCTTAATTTCTTGATAGTCTTGTTCTGATTTAGAAATATTAACGATGATATAATCAACTAAATCATACATAAAATTACCCTCTTTCTGCTACTACATAATTGGTTAAACGACCAATTCCTGTAATTTCGACTTCAATCTTATCGCCATCTTTCATAAATACTGGAGGGTTACGTTTTTTTCCGACGCCACCAGGTGAACCAGTAAGGATGACATCTCCAGGCGATAAACGAGTAAATGTACTAATGTAAGAAATAAGTTCTGGTACAGTGTGCACAAGATTTTTAATACAGTCGTGTTGCATCTCCTGACCATTTAGATAAGTGGTTAAAGATAAAACTGTTGGATCAGGGATTTCATCACTGGTTGTGATGCATGGACCGAATGCACCAGTACTTGGCCAGTTTTTACCTGCTGTGAACCAAGTATATTGCCAGTCACGGATAGACCCATCCATATAACAACTATAGCCGGCGACATAAGATAAGGCTTCTGCTGGTTTTATGTGGAAGGCCTCTTTACCCATTACAATTGCTAATTCGCCTTCATAATCGAGTTCATTGCTGATCGTCGGTTTAATAATATTTGTCTTATGTCCTGTTTGAGAATCTGGAAAACGAACAAATAACGTTGGCGCAGAACTAGTTTCGTTAAATTCCGCGCGTTTTTCCGCATAATTCATACCAACACATAAAATTTTGTTTGGGTTGGCAATGACGGGTAAATAAGTTATTGCTTGTTCATCGATATCACTCGGTGAATCTAAAAAGTTTTTTGCGTTAGCTAATCCGTCTTTATCAGAAAGAAGGGATTTTAGATCTTGATATTGATCGCCTAGTTTTTGGCCTAAATCTACGATGCCATGCGCAGTATATAAACCATAACTTGGTCGACCAGATACAAGATAACTGACTAGCTTCATGAATACTCCTTAAAAGCTGGTTATTGAAACGCTAAATGAAAATTGCGCAAACTTAGTAATAACTAAGACTGCTTTTTAATAAACTAAACTAAGAAATTACCTAGAATTAGTAAGGATACCGATACATTGATCGCCCCACCTATGCGAGTTGCAATTTGAGCAAATGGCATCAATTCCATACGCTCTGCGGCGGTCAGTATTGCGACGTCACCGGTTCCGCCTTGGCCACTTTGGCAACAAGAAATAACAGCGGCATCGATGGGATACATACCTAATTTCTTAGCAACAAAAAATCCAGTTGTGACTAAGCTCACTACTGTACAGACAATGACTATTAGGTTGATTACAGTGAATGCCGAAACGATTTTATCCCATGGTGTGATGGCTACGCCTACCGCAAATAAAATTGGATAAGTTACCGATGTTTGGAAGAACTTGTAAACTACTTGCGAACCACTTAACACTTTTGGTGAAACACCTGATACTAATTTTACCAACACGGCAGCAAATAACATCCCGACAGGAGCTGGAATGCCAGTTACTTTGTGACCAATCATACCAACCATATAAAGAATAGCGGCTAATAAAACACCTGAAGCAAACGTTGTCACATCAATAACTGATTCTGTTTTAGCCGTTTTATTGATAATTTGATCTTCTTCTGATGCAGGTAACAAGCGACCATTACCAGTTAAATGTGGATAAGTTTTACCAAGACGGTTAAGAATTCCTCCACAAATAATACCAGTTAAACCACCTAACATAACGATTGGTAAAACTCGACCGAGTGCTTCGCCTTGTTCCATTCCTAAAATAGAGGCATAGCCGATAGATAATGGTATAGCACCTTCACCAACACCACCAGCCATAATGGGTAATACTAAGAAGAAGAATGTTTCAAATGGTGATAAGCCTAATAAATAACCCACACCAACACCAACTAGCATACCAACAATTTCACCACATACCATTGGTCCAAAGATTTTTAAGAAACCTTGAATAAGCGTTTTCTTATCCATGTTCATAATACTACCAACGATAATACAACAGATATAAAGATATAAAATATGAGTATCTTTATAAAACTTAGTTGTTGCTTGTACCACAGGAGTAGGCAAAATGCCATAATAGACCAATGCTGATGGAATAAAGGTTGCGCAAATAGCTGCGGCCCCCATTTTTCCAACTACCGGTAAACGTTTACCAATTTCACCACATAAAAAACCAAAAAATGCACACGTTACTACCATGACAACTATTTCACTTGGTAATTTACCTGTTACTAATACTTCAGCAAAGATAAGCATACCTGCGATTATAAATAATGGTAAAGGAATTACACCAATTTTAAAATCATCCATAAGTTTCCACCATCCAGATGGCCAAAACTTTTGTCTTTGATTTTCATGTTTCATCTTATCTTGTTCATTAACGTTATGTGTTTTTTCAACTGAATTTAAACCCACCATATTTTTATCTCCAAAATAATTTTGCTTTGTTTTAATGGTGGCTATAGTGACAAAATATTTATATCAATTTTGTGATGTAAATCATGGATTAATTGTGGTTTTTAAGGTTTTAAAGGCTCTAAGTTTTTTTACGCTGTGTTACACTTTCTAGCAGATACAGCAATTATTAACAAAATATAAAAATGCGAAAACGAATCCATTTTTCATTCACGACAAAGTTATTCTTATCTCTTTTGCTCTTTTCATTGGCCGTTTTGCTATTACTGCAAAGCTATATTTGGAATGTGACAGAAAACGCCTTATATCGTAGTTTAGGAGAGAAGGCGCAAATTCAAGCTAAAGAGTTAGCGGTTATTCCTAGCTTGATAAAATATGTTGAGGAAAAAGATACTGATCAGATAGCTAATCTTGTTTCGGATATTTTTAAACAAAGTGATGCAAGTTATATTGTTATTGGTGATGCAAATGCTTATCGACTTTATCATACCGCTAATAATTCTATATATTTACCCATGGTTGGTAATGACAATCATAATGTTTTAAATGGAATTAGTAGTACCACCATCAGTGAAGGATCTTTAGGTCTCGCTCTAAGAGGTAAAGCGCCGATTATAAACCATGGAAAAGTAATCGGTATTGTTTCTGTAGGCTATATGGTTGAAGGTATTTCTTCATCACAAACACAGCAATTTATTCCTTTCATTATTTTTTGTTCATTTTTATTTTTTTCCTTATTTATATTTTCTTTATGCTTTGCTAAAGCTATAAAAAAACAGATGTTTAATTTAGAACCTCAAGAAATTGTACTATTAGTGAAAAGTCAGAAATCAATAATGGAATCAATTTTTGAAGGAATTATTGCGATTGATCTTGATTATAAAATTATAAATATTAATCAATCAGCAAGACGTATGTTAAATATTGATATTGATGATAATAGTCTACTGAATCATGATTTATCTGATTTTATTAAGTCAACAGATTTTATTTATGGTTGTACCAATCAGACTAAAGATGTACATGACCATATTTGCTATTTCAATAATATTATTGTCATTGCGAATCGTATTCGCGTGATTGTTGATGATGAGATTCAAGGGTGGGTGATTACTTTTCGAAATTATGATGATATAAATTTACTAAGTATGCAATTAACTCAAGTGACACAGTATGTGGATAATTTGCGAGCGCTAAGGCACGAACATCTTAATTGGATGGCAACGTTATCTGGTTTAATTTATATGAAACGATATGAAGAAGCCGAATCATTTATTGCATTACATTCTGCAGATAATCAACAAAATCTCGATTTCATTACCAGTCATTTTCAAGTTCCAGCTATTTGCGGCTTATTAATTGGTAAATATTCTAAGACGCACGAAATTGGTTTGAAGTTAGTATTTGATCCCGCTTGTCATTTAGAAGCATTACCAACCAAGATAACAGAAGCAGAATTTATGTCAATATTAGGTAATCTACTGGATAATGCGTTTAATGCTTGTTTAAAAAATAATCAAGGCGATAAATCTATCTATTTATTTTTAAGTGATAGAACCGATGAAATTGTTTTAGAAGTCAGTGATCAGGGCTGTGGTATAGACGATAAAATCCGCAATTCAATTTTCCAACCGGGGGTAACCTCACAACATTCGAACGAACATGGTATAGGTTTACATTTAGTTTCAACTTATGTGAAAAAAGCTAATGGTTATATCACATTTGAAGATAACAAACCTTATGGAACGATTTTTTCTGTTTTTATACCTAAATAGTTAACAGAGGTAAATGAAATATGTATGAAATAAAAGAAGATACAATTAAAGTTCTCATTGTTGAAGATGAGCCTATTTTAGCTGAATTAAATGCCGAATTTATTCAACGGGACACTAAAGTAGAAGTTATTGGTATTGCATCTTCATTGGAAGAAGCCAAAATAATGATTGAAAAGTTAAGACCAACGTTAATTTTACTAGATAATTATTTACCAGATGGTAAAGGTATCGAATTATTTGAACATATTATTAATAATAGCTTAAATTGTTATGTTATTTTTATTACTGCCGCGAGTGATATGGATACCTGTAGTAAAGCGATACGTTTTGGTGCTTTTGATTATTTAATCAAACCGGTATCTTATCAGCGCTTGAAACATTCACTTGAACGTTTTGAACTATTTTTATATCGTCAAAGCCTACAAAAACATGTTAATCAAAGACGAATTGATGAACTTTTTAATTTACAAACTAAAGATTTTGCTGATATTAACCGTCACTCCAAAGGTATTGAAGAAATTACCTTACAAAAAGTGAAAGATCTGTTTATGCATACAAATCAACCACAAACGGTAGATCAAATTGTTGAAAAAGCAAATATTAGTAAAACTACCGCTAGACGTTACTTAGAATATTGTGTGCAAACTAAATTGTTAACGGTTGAGCTTAACCATGGCAAAATAGGCCGTCCTGAAAGGCTCTATAAACGCTTAGGAAAGTAACTGTTTTCACAGATTTGATTATTAATCCTAGATTATATAATTTATGATTATATAAATATGCTTATTCGTTATTTTATCGCGCAAATATATGATGTTAGATTGAATTAATTCAATTGTTGGATAGTTTAAATTGCAGTATTAAATGATAGAAGTAAGCGTATGTCTATAGGAAGAGTCGTAACTACTGAAAATAATTAAATCAGTAAAGATGGTACTTTTACTTTTATCCGTCAAAAAAATCGATCTGACACTCTATTTGTTAATAAAACATGATTAGGGCTTGACGATAAAACATTAACAAAGTGCTGATCACCCTATTGGGTTAATCAATTTAATGGTGAGATTATTTTGATTTTTTTTGATGTATTAGTTCTTTTTTATCGGGTTAATTCGTTTTCTAAACAGTATGGTATTATTAAACTCAATTTTCTAATAAATAAATACACATTTTAAATTCTATTTACCCTTGTCACGGGATTATATTTATTCAAGTTAGACTGTAAATAATTCAATAACATTTGATCATTTTGACTGATTAAATTCATAAACTATATGTTAATTTTTTATTAAGAAACAATTTATGTGCATCTCACTTTTATTTACGTTATCTTGCTTCAAAACGCATGTATATTATTTGTAAAAATAATTGAATTGTTAAAAAAAATAGCTTATTTTACATAATATTGGTTATTGTTACCAATTAACTAAAACTAATAGAAAAATTATAATATAGTGAGAAATATGGATGACTATAATAAAGCAAATGGAAAATGCAGTTAATACATTGGTAGATAGTCATCCCTCTAACCGTTATCATTTAACGATTGACGGCCAACTTATTACCACCACTTTATCCTTTCTATCACTCTCTGGGTGGGATGATTTAAACCAACCATGGCGTTATGAAATCAACTTTACCTGCACCGATAAACAAATCTCTGTTGATGCCATTCTTCGCCAATCTAATAGTCTTACTTTCCAAAAAACTCATATCGCACAACAACTCATCTGCGCAAGAGAAAATCGAAGTAGTCCATTCTGGCTATGAGGAAGCGGAAGTTAAATTTAGATATAAAAATAATTAAAGGATGGTTTTATGTGTTGCTCAAAAACAAATATGGATCAATTTACGAGAGCAAAAATAGATGATAAATCGAGAGCAAAGAAAATTGATAAGCTAGTAACTGACGAAGATAAAATTGAGCATGCTATGGTTCGAGCTCGTACCAATGGTTTAACAGAAGCTGATATGAATGACTTGCATATTAAATATAGTAAACCTAATAGGTACCGAGAAAGCTATGGCTGGTTCCCTTCCGAACTAGTTGCCAATCCAATCAATATTTTTCATGATAAATTAATCGTATCAAATAATGGAATTTTATTATTAATTATATAATTACATTAAGAAAGCTTGTTAGGAGATAATATGAAAAGCTTAATAAAGATATACTTGTTTCCTTTTATGCTATGGATAATAACGGTTGATTATGTTTATGCAGAGGTAAGAATGAATGAACATCAAATAAAAACCATAGAACAGTTAAAAAAACAATCAATTTTACCTAATAAAATTTATTATCAATATGATTTTATGACAGCCTTTGAAAATGAAGATAGCGTCCCAATGGAACATTTATTTTCATCATTATCAGGTTTAGAAACTCACCCAGACATGTATGAATTAGCAATTCAAAGCATTGCAGAAGTAAAATTAAATAAAAATTATCAATATAATGAAGTATTACAACGCAATCGAAATATTATCGAAGTTATCTACCCTACTGATTCATTTCAATCATTAAACGATGGCGTTTATTTTTATACCTTAGATGAAAATAAACAGTTACAAAAAAAAGATTCATTTAACGAGGTCTACAAATTACCCTGTTATTTAAGAGTCGAAAAGAAACACGGCATTGTGGTAAGTATTCAAAAAAGGCCTTTAGCTACCATTTCTCATTATAAGTACGATTATTGGCCGAATAACAGTCTAAAATATCTTAAAATAGAAATGACTGATAATAATGACAATATTATCTATATCTCAGAAACATTTTTTAATGATTATGGAAAAATAGAGAAAAATATTAGGAAAAATACTGTAACCGGGAATTTGGCTATTGAATCAATCCAGCATGATGGGGATGTTTATTCTATTGAAGAGTATTTTAATAATAAAAATACCAAAACTAACCGCGTAATTCACTATGAGAATTCGTTCCGTGTAAAAAATGAGGTATTAAATAAAAGTGGTAACGTAATAAAAATAAATAATATAAATCCACTATTATTCGATTTTGAAAAAGATTTGGAAGAGCCTTACCCTTACAATAAGTTAGTAATGAACGTCGAAAAGAGTAATGCATTACTGACCGATTCAATGTTTGAGCAAGGTATTCGTGATAATCCTAAGTACGACGAAGAAGCGCTTAAAAGAGCCCAGTATTTAGGTATTAAACCGAACCAAGTTTACTATCATAAACTACCTTTCCCGAGTTTTATGGCTGAACGCTATAAGAACTATCCTCATCAAGCACCTTTAACGCTAATTGAAGCCGAAAATCAATCGCCTCAAGAAAAATACAGTGATTTAATAAAAGTTGAAATAGATAATAATTATCAATATAAGAAAATTGATAAAACTAAATGGCAACAAGTAGCTATCTCATTACCTTCAGCCCAACTTAAATCTCTCGAAAATGGTATTCATTTTTTTGTGATTAATAACAAAGGTCAGTTGACACCGTTAAACAGTGTTGAAGAAGCTATAGTTCAACCTACTTATGTTCGTGTGGAAAAAGTCATGGGCAAAATTGTCGCAACATTACAAAAAACACGAGTGCAGTGGTTAACAACCGAGTTTGATTACAAAAAGAATTCCCCTATACGAAGTAAATTAATTGTCATTGAAAGCCATGTTGTCCCGAAATTGGTGATAGAGTCGGAATATGAAAGCGGGCAGTATTTGCCGGTCTCACAAGTCATAAAAAATGCTCAAGGTAATATTATCCGAACGTATAAAACGGTTAAAAAGAAAAATATTATCGCTATTTTAGAAAGGTTCAATGAACAAGGCGTTAAAACTAACCATATTGAGATATCCAAACAAAGGGATATAGAAAATCAATACCTTGATAATAAAGAGCATGTGCGATTTACAACAAGTGATATTCAAGATAAAGAGCATCCGCAACTTTATGATAAGTTACCATTTAATCCGGATGGATTTGAAATGATGCTATTTGAACATTTTAAAAAATAACAGTACACGCTAAATAACATAATATAACAATAAGTGCTGATAGAACTTACTGTTATCGTAATAATAAACTGATTAGTCATAGTTCAATTGAGCAATACATTGAGTGTTTTACCTCTACTTTATTACTCAATTAGTATCATTGACAGAAGAACTGGAAAGTATATGAAGACTTTAGTTAAAATCTGCTTAGTTCCTTTTTTATTGGGGATAGGATCAACTCAATATGTGATCGCAAAGGTAAAAATGAACGAGCAACAAGCACCAATCGTCAAACAATTAAAAAAACAGGGAATTTTACCTAATAAAACTTATTACCAACTTGATTATTTGCCAGCTTTGGATAATCAAGACAGTTTCCCTGAAAAAAGTTTACATTCATCAGTAAATGAATTAGAAACCAATCCAAATATGTACATAATGGCGACTCAAAGCATTGCACAAGTGCAGTTAAATAAAAACTACCAATATAGCCAGGTAACACAACTAGATCGAAATATTGTTGAAGTTATCTATCCTACTGATTCATTTCAATCATTAGACGATGGCGTTTATTTTTATACCTTAGATGAACATAAACAGTTACAAAAGAAAAACTCATTCAACGATGTCTACTTATTACCAAGCTACTTAAGGGTTGAAAAAAAACACGGCATTGTGGTGAGTATTCAAAAAAGACCTTTAACTTCTATTACCCATTATAAATATGATTATTGGTCTAATAACAGCTTAAAATATCTTAAATTAGAAATGTATGATAACAATAAAAAAGTTATTTATAATTCTGAGGTATTCTTTGATGAAAAAGGAAAGATGGTAAAAGCGATCAGAAAAAATATAGAAACAAAACAATCTTCTATTGAAACTATCGTGCATCAAGAAGATATTTACTCAATAGATGAGTTCTTTGATAATGAAGGCATTAAAACTAATAAAGTCAGCCATTATGAAAACTCGTTGCGCGTAAAAAATGAGATATTAAATAAAAACGGTAAAGTAATAAAAACCAATAACGCCGAACCTGAAATATTCGATTTTGACAAGGATTTGGAAGAGCCTTATCCTTACAATAAGTTAGTAATGAACGTCGAAAAAAGTAATGCATTACTGACCGATTCAATATTTGAGCAAGGTATCCGTGATAACCCTAAGTACGATGAAGAAGCGCTTAAAAGAGTTCAGTATTTAGGTATTAAACCAAAACAAGTTTACTATCATAAACTACCTTTCCCGAGTTTTATGGCTGAACGCTATAAGAACTATCCTCATCAAGCACCTTTAACGCTAATTGAAGCCGAAAATCAATCACCTCAAGAAAAATACAGTGATTTAATAAAAGTTGAAATAGATAATAATTATCAATATAAGAAAATTGATAAAACTAAATGGCAACAAGTAGCTATCTCATTACCTTCAGCGCAACTTAAATCTCTTGAAAATGGTATTCACTTTTTTGTGATTAATAACAAAGGTCAGTTAACACCGTTAAAAAGTGTTGAAGAGGCAATAGCTCAACCTACTTATGTTCGAGTGGAAAAAGTCATGGGCAAAATTGTCGCAACATTACAAAAAACCCGTGTGCAATGGTTAACAACCGAGTTTGATTACAAAAAGAATTCCCCTATTCGAAGTAAATTAACTGTCATTGAAAGCCATGTTGTCCCGAAGTTGGTGATAGAGTCGGAATATGAAAGCGGGCAATATTTACCTGTCTCACAAGTCATAAAAAATGCTCAAGGTAATATTATTCGAACATTTAAAACTGTTAAAAAGAAAAATATTATCGCTATTTTAGAAAGATTCAATGAACAAGGCGTTAAAACTAACCATATTGAGATATCCAAACAAAGGGATATAGAAAATCAATACTTTGATAATAAAGAGCATGTGCGATTTACAACAAGTGATATTCAAGATAAAGAGCATCCGCAACTTTATGATGAGTTACCATTTAATCCGGATGGATTTGAAATGATGCTATTTGAACATTTTAAAAAATAACACTACAGATAAAACAATTTATTTGAGTTGAAGACATGATCGGCAGAGTGATTATAAATCGGAAATGGTAAGTTCCTAAATAAAATAAATGGAGATAGAACAAAATTAATCAATAAACTACTTCCCTAAAAACTAAACAATTATTGAAAAATAGGCAAGTAAAATAAAGAACTGTATTGGAGAAAATATGCAGAAATTAGTGAAAACATTCTTACTTCTTTTTTTAGTAGGGATTGGCTCAACTCAATATGTGATTGCAAAGGTAAAAATGAACGAGCAACAAGTACAAATCGTCAATCAATTAAAAAAACAGGGAATTTTACCCCAAAAGGTTTATTTTCAATATGAATTTACACCTGTTCTAAATAATAAATATAGTTTCCCTAAAGAAAATTTATATTCATTAGTATCAGATTTAGAGACTCCCCCACCAGATATGTATAACGTAGCAATTCAGAGCATTGCAGAAGTAAAATTAAATGAAAATTACCAATATAGTGATGTATTACAACGTAGTCGGAATATGATCGAAATTATCTACCCGACTGATTCATTTCAATCATTAGACGATGGTGTTTATTTTTATACCTTAGATGAAAATAAACAGTTACAACCAAAAGAGTCATTTAACGAGGTCTACAAATTACCCTGTTACTTAAGAGTCGAAAAGAAACACGGCATTGTGGTAAGTATTCAGAAAAGACCTCTAGCAGCCATTTCTCATTACAAGTATGATTATTGGTCAAATAACAACCTAAAATATCTGAAAATAGAAATGTTAGATAATAACAATAATATTATTTATGATTCAGAGGTGTTTTTTGATGATAAAGGAGAGATGGTAAAAGCAATCAGGAAGAATATAAAATCTGGGCAGTATTCTATTGAAAATATTATTCATCAGGATGATATTTATTCTATTGAAGAGTATTTTAATAATAAAAATACCAAAACTAACCGTGTAATTCACTATGAGAATTCGTTCCGTGTAAAAAATGAGGTATTAAATAAAAGTGGTAACGTAATAAAAATAAATAATATAAATCCACTATTATTCGATTTTGGCAAAGATTTGGATGAACCTTACCCATATAATAAGCTAGTCTCGATCGGCAGAGTGATTATAAATTGGGAATGGTAAGTTCCTAAATAAAATAAATGGAGATAGAACAAAATTAATCAATAAACTACTTCACTAAAAACTAAACAATAATAGAAAAATAGGCAAGTAAAATAAAGAACAGTATTGGAGAAAATATGCAGAAATTAGTGAAAACATTCTTACTTCTTTTTTTAGCAGGGATTGGATCAACTCAATATGTGATTGCAAAGGTAAAAATGAACGAACAACAAGTACAAATCGTCAATCAATTAAAAAAACAGGGAATTTTACCCCAAAAGGTTTATTTTCAATATGAAGTTATACCTGCTCTAAATAATAAATATAGTTTCCCTAATGAAAATTTATATTCATTAGTATCAGATTTAGAGACTCACCCAGATATGTATAACTTAGCAATTCAGAATATTTCACAAGTAAAATTAAATGAAAATTACCAATATAGTGATGTATTACAACGTAGTCGGAATATTATCGAAATTATCTACCCGACTGATTCATTTCAAGTATTAGACGATGGTGTTTATTTTTATGCCTTAGATGAAAATAAACAGTTACAACCAAAAGAGTCATTTAACGAGGTCTACAAATTACCCTGTTACTTAAGAGTCGAAAAGAAACACGGCATTGTGGTAAGTATTCAGAAAAGACCTCTAGCAGCCATTTCTCATTACAAGTATGATTATTGGCCAAATAATAGCCTAAAATATCTGAAAATAGAAATGCTAGATAATAACAATAATATTATTTATGATTCTGAGATATTTTTTAATGATAACGGAAAAATGGTCAAAGCAATCAGGAAGAATATAAAAACTGGGCAGTATTCTATTGAAAATATTATTCATCAGGATGATATTTATTCTATCGAAGAATATTATAATAATTCAGATATAAAAACTAATCGTGTGACTAATTATGAAAACACTTCTCGCGTAAAAAATGAGGTATTAAATAAAAACGGTAAAGTAATAAAAACCAATAGCGCCGAACCTGAAATATTCGATTTTGACAAAGATTTGGAAGAGCCTTACCCTTACAATAAGTTAGTAATGAACGTCGAAAAGAGTAATGCATTACTGACCGATTCAATGTTTGAGCAAGGTATCCGTGATAACCCTAAGTACGATGAAGAAGCGCTTAAAAGAGTTCAGTATTTAGGTATTAAACCAAAGCAAGTTTACTATCATAAACTACCTTTCCCGAGTTTTATGGCTGGACGGTATAAGAATTTTCCACATCAAGCACCTTTAACGTTAATTGAAGCCGAAAATCAATCACCTCAAGAAAAATACAGTGATTTAATAAAAGTTGAAATAGACAATAATTATCAATATAAGAAAATTGATAAAACCAAATGGCAACAAGCAGCTATCTCATTACCTTCAGCGCAACTTAAATCTCTTGAAAATGGTATTCACTTTTTTGTGATTAATAACAAAGGTCAGTTGACACCATTAAACAGTGTTGAAGAAGCTATAGCGCAACCAACTTATGTTCGTGTGGAAAAAGTCATGGGCAAAATTGTCTCAACATTGCAAAAAACACGTGTGCAATGGTTAACAACCGAGTTTAATTACAAAAAGAATTCCCCTATTCGAAGTAAATTAACTGTCATTGAAAGCCATGTTGTCCCGAAGTTGGTGATAGAGTCGGAATATGAAAGTGGGCAATATTTACCTGTCTCACAAGTCATAAAAAATGCTCAAGGTAATATAATTCGAACGTATAAAACTGTTAAAAAGAAAAATATTATCGCTATATTAGAAAGATTCAATGAACAAGGCGTTAAAACTAATCATATTGAGATATCCAAACAAAAAGATATTGAAAATCAATATTTTGATAATAAAGAGCATCCGCAACTTTATGATGAGTTACCATTTAATCCGGATGGATTTGAAATGATGCTATTTGAACATTTTAAAAAATAACAGTACAGATAAAACAATTTATTTGAGTTGAAGACACGATCGGCAGAGCGATTATAAATCGGAAATGGTAAGTTCCCAAATAAAAGAAATAGAGATAGAACAAAATTAATCAATAAACTACTTCCCTAAAAACTAAACAATTATTGAAAAATAGCTAAGTAAAATAAAGAACTGTATTGGAGAAAATATGCAGAAATTAGTGAAAACATTCTTACTTCTTTTTTTAGTAGGGATTGGATCAACTCAATATGTGATTGCAAAGGTAAAAATGAACGAGCAACAAGCACCAATCGTCAAACAATTAAAAAAACAGGGAATTTTACCTAATAAAACTTATTACCAACTTGATTATTTGCCCGCTTTGGATAATGAAGATCGAATCCCTAATAAAACTTTATATCCATCATTATCTCATTTAGAAACCATCCCAGAGATGTATATAATGGCAATGCAGAGCATTGCACAAGTACAGTTAAATGAAAATTATCAATATAGCAAAGTATTGCGACTTAATCGAAATATTATCGAAGTTATCTACCCGACTGATTCATTTCAATCATTAGACGATGGCGTTTATTTTTATACCTTAGATGAAAATAAACAGTTACAACCAAAAGGGTCATTTAACGAGGTCTACAAATTACCTTGTTATTTAAGAGTCGAAAAAAAACACGGCATTGTGGTCAGTATTCAAAAAAGAGGCTTAGCATCCATCAGCCGTTATATTTATGATTATTGGCATAATACTAATCTGAAATATCTTAAAATAGAAAAATACGATACTAAAAATAATATTATTTATGATTCAGAGGTGTTTTTTGATGATAAAGGAGAGATGGTAAAAGCGATCAGGAAAAATACAAAAACCGGGCTATACTCTATCGAAAATATTATTCATCAAGGAGAGATCTACTCAATTAATGAATTCTTTGATAATGAAGGCAATATAACTAATCGTGTGACTAATTATGAGAACACTTCTCGCGTAAAAAATGAGATATTAAATAAAAACGGTAAAGTAATAAAAACCAATAACGCCGAACCTGAAATATTCGATTTTGACAAAGATTTGGAAGAGCCTTATCCTTACAATAAGTTAGTAATGAACGTCGAAAAGAGTAATGCATTACTAACCGATTCAATGTTTGAGCAAGGTATCAGGGATAACTCTAAGCACGATGAAGAAGCGCTTAAAAGAGCTCAGTATTTAGGTATTAAACCGAACCAAGTTTATTATCATAAACTACCTTTCCCCAATTTTATGGCTGAACGCTATAAGAACTTTCCTCATCAAGCACCTTTAACGCTAATTGAAGCCGAAAATCAATCACCTCAAGAAAAATACAGTGATTTAATAAAAGTTGAAATAGATAATAATTATCAATATAAGAAAATTGATAAAACCAAATGGCAACAAACGGCTATCTCTTTACCTTCAGTGCAACTTAAATCTCTTGAAAATGGTATTCACTTTTTTGTGATTAATGACAAAGGTCAATTAACACCGTTAAACAGTGTTGAAGAGGCAATAGCGCAACCTACTTATGTTCGAGTGGAAAAAGTCATGGGCAAAATTGTCTCAACATTACAAAAAAACCGTGTGCAATGGTTAACAACCGAGTTTGATTACAAAAAGAACTCCCCTATTCGAAGTAAATTAACTGTCATTGAAAGTCATATTGTGCCGAAGTTAGTGATAGAGTCGGAATATGAAAGCGGGCAATATTTACCTGTCTCACAAGTCATAAAAAATGCTCAAGGTAATATTATTCGAACGTATAAAACGATTAAAAAGAAAAACACTATCGCTATTTTAGAAAGATTCAATGAACAAGGTGTTAAAACTAACCATATTGAGATATCCAAACAAAGGGATATAGAAAATCAATACCTTGATAATAAAGAGCATGTGCGGTTTACAACAAGTGATATTCAAGATAAAGAGCATCCGCAACTTTATGATGAGTTACCATTTAATCCGGATGGATTTGAAATAATGCTATTTGAACATTTTAAAAAATAACAGTACAGACTAAATAACATAATATAACAATAAGTTTTGATAGAACTTACTGTTATCGTAATTATAATAAGTATTATTTTTCTAACAAAGGTAAATAAACATCCGTTATCATCTGTTCAGGTTTTACGCTTGTACCAACATTAACATGATGAAAAATTGGGGGAAAATCTCCCAGTTTTTCTCCACTATTTGGTAACCATTTTTCCAGTAAATAAATAATAGCTTGATTATGATATCTCGAACCTATATCTCTGGCTTTTGCACAGCGAAGTTGAGGAATCGTTTTATTTATTACTCCATAAATGTTATTAGCAATAGGTTGGTTAATAGCAATACCAAAATCGACATGATGTTTTTCCGCTGGTGTTATTTTAGGATTGGTATAATGAATGCCGTAGTTTCTATATTTATTATCTAAAAGCTGATTTTCTTGTCGCCATTTTATCAGTTTGTTTACTGATTCATGTTCTAACTCGGGCGCGCCATAATGCTCAATAACGGCTAACTGTGTCATCGGGAAGAGTACAATTTCGACATCCATATAAACCTCATAATTTATCAATGGTAATCATCTTGTTGAATCTTAACACTTATTGCGTGTATAAAAAATCCAATTTTACTTGACAATATATCCGCTGAAAATAATAATGGCGCCGTTTTTTAAGTCTAATATTTAATTTTTTGTGAGGTGGCAAATTGCCTGTATTCAATACTTTATCTTAATGCCGACATGGTATCTTCTATTATATTGTCTTTCAGCTTTTTCTAAAGCACTTACGTTGCAGTTCAATCTATAGATCTTCAGATCTTCGCCTTGTCGGTTTTCCCTAATTTTTCGGAGAAAACAAAATGACAATGGAAACTTATATTCAAAAATTAGAATTAATTAAATACCCACGAACTCCACATTTGCAAAGTTCACGCTTACAATTGGGTGATAGTGAGCATGGCCAGCTACCCTATAACCAATTAATAGGGCAATATATTGTGGTTGAAGAAAAACTCGATGGCGCTAATTGTGCAATTAGTTTTTCGCAAAGTGGTGAGCTATTATTACAATCACGCGGTCATTACTTAATAGGGGACAGTCAAGAACGTCAGTTTAATCTATTTAAACACTGGGCAACCGTTCATGAAAACTGGTTAATTGAACGTTTAGAAGATCGCTATATTATGTATGGTGAATGGTTACATAAAAAACATTCTATTTTTTATGATGCATTACCACACTATTTTTGTAAATTTGATATTTGGGATAGACATAATAACTGTTTTTTATCAACCCAAAAGCGTCATCAATTATTGCTAATGGTCCTATTTTATCTGTTCCCGTATTGTATTCGGGAATCGCACCGCAAAGATTGGGTGACTTATTAGCGTTAGTTATATATGCTTTAGTTAAAACAGATGAATGGAAAAGTTATTTTGAAAAAAATTATACAAGAAAAATTTGATTTAATTAAAGCTTGGCAATAGTGTGATAACACTTATGCGATAGAAAGTGTATATTTAAAGATTGAATCAGAATATACCATAATGGGATGTTTAAAATGGCTAAGACAAGATTTTGTACAATCTATTTTAGATGCAGGGCAATACCCTTTACAACAATGGTTTATTCTTAATCAATAAGTTAAAAAAACGAGATTAAACGCCACAAATAACAATAAATTGGAATAATATTTGGATGTGATTTATGAGTTATTCGCAATTACAACAAGAGATCGCCTACAGTATCAGCAAAGATAACTTTGATCAGTGGTTGGAATGTATCCCTTCGTTGAATAAACTGATGACGACACCACAAGACTCTACTTATCATGGCGAAGGAAACGTCTGGATTCATACTCAAATGGTATTAAGATCCTTGATAGCTCAAGATCAGTTTGCAAAATCTTCCGATGATCAAAAGTTTGTGCTATTTATGGCCGCCTTATTACATGATATCGCCAAACCAGAAACCACCATTATTGATGAAAACAGTGGTCGAATTTCACAACCAAGACATTCCCTAAAAGGATCGATTAGTAGTCGAATACTATTATGGCGATTGGGCATTGATTTTGAGTTAAGAGAGAAAATTTGTCGGATTATTGGATCACATCAAGTGCCATTTTATGCTTTGAATGATGATAGCAATAACAAATCACCGCAATGGTTAATTCATCGGCTATCATGGGAACTTCCTGTCTGGATGTTATGTATGCATGCAAAGGCTAATATCCAAGGTCGTATTTGTGATGATAAGCATCGACTACTTGATGAGGTTGAACTTTTCAAGCAATTAGCTTTGGAAGAAGGGTGTTTATATCAAGCGCGGCAATTTATAGATGATTACATCCGAGTACACTATTTTCGAAATAGTAAAATGTTGCCTGATTATGTATTTTATCGCCAATCAGGACCTAAGGTTATTTTAATGTCAGGTTTGCCTGCCTCAGGTAAAAATAGTTGGGTAACTAAATATTATCCGCAATTACCAGTTGCCTCATATGATGATGCAAGGAGTGAACTGAAATTAAAGCATGGTCAAAATGAAGGATTAGTGATCCAATTTGTATTAGCTAAAGTAAAACAATATTTAAGAGACAATCAACCATTTATTTGGAATGCTACTCATTTATCGCGAGATATACGCCAAAAAGCATTGGATTTACTTTATGCATATCATGCAGAAGTTGAAATTGTTTATCTTGAGCAGCCAGAAAAAACATTGTATCAACGCAATTCAAACCGAGATACTAGCTTACCAAATAAGAAAATTACCCAAATGCTTTCTAAATGGCAAGTGCCATTACCGACTGAGGTGCATAAAGTGACATATTTAGTAAATTTATGATATTTAATATGAGTTATGATGGGCTTTTTTAAAGCCCATCTTTATATTGTATTAACTATTCTTTTATCCCATTGTCTTTGATGACTTGTTGATACCAATAAAAACTATCTTTTTTAATTCGATTAAGGGTTTTTAGGTCATGATCATCTCGATCAACATAGACAAAGCCATAACGTTTTTTAAAACCTTGATGTGAGCTTAATAAATCAATTACTGACCATGGACAGTATCCGAATAGTTCAACACCATCTTCAATCGCATTATGACAAGCTAAAATATGTGATTTGATATAATCAATTCGATAATCATCATGTACTTTATTGTCATCGGTTAAGATATCAGGAGTGCCTAAGCCATTTTCAGTAATAATTAACGGTAAACGATATTGGCGATAATATTCATTTAGTACAAGGCGTAATCCCATAGGATCAATTTGAGCACCATAAGTTGAGGTGACCAAGTTTGGATTCTTCTCGATCCTGAAATAACCATAAAGATCAAAATCGATATATTTTTCTTTGCTACCAAATGGATGGTTTTCATCTTCGGGTAGGTAACTAGCCACTAAAGTCCGATAGTAATTTACAGCAATAAAATCCGGCTTTGCTTGTTTTAAAATTTGTGCATCTTCTACCTGAGTAATAGGGTAAATATCGCAGCGATTTAAGTAATTTTTATAATAGCCTGGATAATCACCAAAACAGTACATTTCAAGTGCGTAATTGGTTTTGAAATTATCATTCATTTTGGCGGCCCAAACATCCATCGGTTTGTTACTTGCAGGGTAGGTCATGGTTGATGATACCGCTGGTCCTACTTTACTGTTAGAAATTAATTCATGGCAATCATTGGTCGCCATCGCATGAGCAACAAACATATGATAATCCATTTGCGCCCTTACTTTTTCAACATCATGCGGAGCAACTTTATACATGTTCATTCTTTCGTTGACACGGATCATCAGATTTTGTTCATTATTAATTTGCCAATGTTTCACTCGATCGCCAAATGCCTTATAACAGATTTGCGCATAACGTCTAAATGCATCAACACAACGACGATCTTGCCAGCCATTATATTTATCAACTAAGGCGAATGGTAAGTCAAAATGATAAAGAGTGATAAATGGAATGATATCGTTCTTGATTAATTCATTGATGACTTTGTTGTAGAAATTAATTCCCGCTTGATTTATTTCACCATCTCCATCGGGAATAATACGCGCCCATGATATTGAAAAACGATAAGTTTTCAGTCCTAACTCTTTAAATAAAGCAATATCGCTTTCGACATGATGATAGAAATCACTAGCGACTTTACTATCTGCTTGTATAGCAGAACGTTGAAATGAATTATAATCGGCAACGGTCATTCCTTTGCCATCTGTATCCCATCCACCTTCAATTTGAAATGCTGAAGATGATGCACCCCACCAAAAATCCTTAGCGAAAGCTTTCATAACTAAACCTCTAAACTTGAATAAATAATAAATCGTCTTTTTCACTAACCTGAGCTTGTTGACAATATTCTATATGTTTATATTGATCGGAATTAACCACAATAATCGAAGTGGTTAAATCAAATTGTTGTTTTATTTTATCAATATCAAATGAAATTAATTTGGTTCCTTTAGTAATATGTTGACCAGCGTGAACATAAGACTGGAAGTATTTACCTTGTAAATTAACCGTATCAATACCAATGTGAATTAGTAATTCAATACCATTATCTAATTTTAGCCCCATTGCATGTAAAGTTGGGTAGAGTGCTGTAACGGTACAATCTTCAGGGGCAATAATTTCACCAACTTTAGGATAAACTGCGATTCCTTTTCCCATGGCACCTGAGGAAAATGCTTCATCTTTGACTTGATTTAGAGGAATCACATCACCTTCAACTGGTGATAGAATGGTTGTATCGTTTGTTAGTGGTTTACTAGATGATGTTTGAATTATCTTTGTCTCTTCTTCATTTGGTATATCGCTAAATCCAACAATCATCGTCATAATGCATGACCCAAAAAATGCGAAACCTATACCAATTAAGTAACATAAGAACGCTTTTGTTCCGGCTTCAGCATAAACCGGTATTGTTAATACGCCTTGGTTAGCAAAGGCTGTACCATAAGATCCACCCCAGCCCATTAATCCACCGGCAAGCGCACCACATATAACTGCACAAACCATTGGTTTTTTTAATCTCAAGTTAGCGCCATAAATTGCAGGTTCGGTAATACCGAACAAAGCTGTAATTGTAGCGGATGCGGCAACTGTTTTTAAATTTTTATTTTTTGTTTTGAAAAATACACCTAATGCTGCCCCCGCTTGAGAAAAGTTTGCTGCCCCAGCAAACGCAAGTAAGCTTTGACGGCCAGTTTGAGCTACGTCATTAATGCCGATTGGTACAATAGCACGGTGTGCACCAAAGATGACTAAAATACACCATACACCCCCAATAAATGCACCTAATAAGATAGGGCTAACTCCCATAATGTAGTAATAGATCCAATTTATAAATTCACCGATATAGATACCAATTGGGCCGAAAATAAGTAGTGTAGCAGGGATCATGATGAGTAATGAAAAGGTTGGCACCATGATAATTTTTAATACTTCAGGGATGATATAATCTAAGAACTTTTGCACATAACTTAAAATAAACACCGCCAATATAATTGGAATAACGCTAGATGTGTAACTTGCTTTAGTCAGTTCAATGGTAAACAGAGTGACTTCGGTTTTACTTGCCATTAAATTGACGATTGATGGATAACATAATGTTGCACCGACGATCATTGAGATAAATTCATGAGCTTTAAATACTCTAGCCGCAGTGTAACCTAATATAATTGGCATAAAATAGAAAACCGCATCCGATGCGGCATGTAAAATCGTATAGGTGTTATAGGTTTTGATATCAGTTTGATAGTAATAATTACCTATCATAACAGCTATAGCTAAAATTCCCTTTAACATACCGGAAGCAGCAATAGCAGGGATTATCGGTGTAAAAATAGCCGCAAAGGCATTCAATATTTTTACTCCAAAAGATACTTTAGGTTCTGTTTGCTTATTTTGTGATAATTCACCGATTAAAGGGAGTAATTGATCATAAATTTTGTCGACTTTGTTACCTAGTACGACTTGGTATTGCCCGCTGCTTTCAACGACCGAAATCACGCCTTCTGTCTGTAATAATTTTTCGCGATTAGCCAGTTTATTGTCATTTAATTCGAATCGTAAGCGAGTAAAGCAGTGTGTTAAGCTGATAATATTCTCTTTACCGCCCACCAATTCAAGTATTTGCTGTGCAATTTTTTGATAGTCCATTATTTTCTCCATTACTTAAAGAATGGTTATACACTGATAAAAAAGACTAAATACACTAAAAATTATCGTTATAATATCATTTATAAAGTTGAGTTTAGTATGTCTTTAGTGAGATTAATTTTTATCACGTTATTAACTCATTTCAAGCTAGCATAGTTTAAAAAATTAGACAAGTTTGCCTTAAATATTGCTAAATAATTTATTTAGATATATTTTTAGAACCAATAATTGTACGTATTAAATTGTGAATAAATGAAATCAGCCAAAAAGAAGTCATACTTACTATTGTGTATCGTGTTTTTTTTCTGGTATGCACAATATATCTATATTCCTTATCAAACACCTTATCTTGCGGCGATAAATCTATCGACAAATTTAATTGGAATGGTGGTTAGTGCTTATGGTTTTTCACAATTATTTTTAAGATTGCCAGTTGGAATATTGGCCAATGTAAAAGAAAAACACAAAATTTTCATTATATTAGGTGCTTTTTTGGCTGGAATTGCCTCTGTGATTAGGGTTATTGAACCAAATGGCACCGGCTTTTTTATCGGTAATATAATTTCTGGTTTCGCAAGTGCAATGTGGATATCTTTTATGGTGCTTTTTTTAGGTTTTTATCCTAAATCTAAAAAAGGGTATGCAACCAGTTTAATCATAATGGTGAATAACCTTGGTGTGTTTTTAGCTTTTCTAACTAGTACATTGTTATATGATTACATTCATATGGTAGGGATTTGTTTACTCAGCTGTTTAAGTGGATTATTGGCTTTTATCTTAGCAATAAAACTCAAATATCCTGAAAAGATCCATCATGATTTTAATTATCATCTTTTATTTAGTGCATTATGTAATCGAAAATTATTATTTTTTTCATTTCTTGCTTTAATCCAGCAAGGAATTCAAATGTCTACCACAATGTCTTTTACCAATCAGATACTAAGTGATTTAGGGGGTAACGCCTTTTTAATTGGCATTTCCTCAATTGTCTATATGTTATCATCAGTTTTATTTGCTAGATTAGGTGCGACTAAGTGGATTGATTTATTAAGCACTTCAAGCTGGGTTATTTCATCTTTTTTATTATTGGCACTTTATTGTATTTTCATACCTCAAGTATCGCACGTTTACGCTATTTTGCTCTTACAAATTATTCCTGGTATAGGGACAGGTATTCTATTTTCATTTTTAAATTTTGAAGCAATGATAGATGTGCCATCGTACGCTCGTTCAGCTGCTATGGGATTGTTTCAAGCTATTTATGCATTAGGTATGACTCTTTTCCCTATTATTGTTGGCGTGATCAGTTTGAAATGGTCGATGACTATGGCTTATTTTAGCTTAGCCGGCATAGCCATCATTGCTGCAATTTTATCAATAATCTATTGGATAAAATTTAAAAGCGACATTGGCTAAAATTTTTATAAAAAAATAGGCTAATTAGATAGATAAATTTTTTTAGTATTTGAAGGATAGATATTATTTTGAATAGTTAGCTAGGAACCAAGTAACGGCAATTAGATCCGCTGAACCGCCGGGGCTTAAATTACGTTTTATTAGTTCGTCATCTAATCTTAGCATTTTTTCCCTACCATTTTGTTGCATGATGCCACCTTGATTGATTAAATCCCTAGCCTCTTTATGTACAAATTTTAAACCTTCAAGTCCTCCTCGGGAAACTAAGTTGGTATCTTGATTGTAGGCTAATAAATATAACATCGCTTGTAATAAAGCAGATTCCTCACTGTAACCACTATTTAACATTTTTTGATAAACTGGTAATGATATCTGTTTAACCGTCTTATAACCTGATTCTGCTTCACCCCTTGCTCCAGTAAGATTATGTTGTTTAAAAAGTCGTTCTCCTACTGAATTATGGTGGTTATTATGTGATAATTCGTTTTCGACCATACCTTGACAAATATTGGCTACCTCGTTACAGATTATAGGCGCAGTAACTGGTAATTTAAGTTGCGTTAATTTACCAATAGTACTCAGCAATAAACCAAAAGCAAATATTCCGCCTTTATGGGTATTAACTTGGTTAGTTGCATCAAACATCGCTTTTTCACATTCAAGACCAATCGGTCTAATATTGACTAAAAAATCAGAAGTAGACATGTTGGCATTGCTTTTACCGTACTGATAAAAATTCTCAAACCAACTTGAAATGGCACTAATACTTTTTATGAATGTTTGAAAATTCATATCTTGATGTGCGCCATTATTATTCATATCAACCAATCCAGGTTTAGGTGATAAACAGATCTCTCGAATCAATGCTTTTAAAGCTAGTACAGGCGGTAAACTTAAAGCTTGATGATTAAGTAATTCTGATTCTAAGCGACTAATTTGTGATAAGTAATTACTCATTAACAGGTTTGCCTTCAAACTTGAGTTTAATAATCGTTAGGTGATGTTTGCGCAAGAACTTCACGATTACCATTATGGCTTGGTGCACTTATAATACCTTCAACTTCCATTTGTTCTACAATTCGTGCCGCGCGATTATAACCGATTCTGAATTTGCGTTGGACGCTAGAAATTGATGCTCGACGAGTTTCAACTACAAATGCGACTACTTGATCGAAAAGTGGATCGAGTTCTTGGTCGATCATATCAAAGCTACTACCTTCATTATCATCGCTTGAAACTGTCACATTTTCGATATATTTAGGCGTACCCCGTGCTTTCCAGTCTTGTACGACTGCATGAACTTCTTCGTCACGAACAAAGGCACCATGAACACGAATAGGAATAGAGCTATTAGGTGCTAAATAGAGCATATCACCCATACCAAGCAGAGATTCCGCGCCCATTTGATCTAAAATGGTTCGCGAGTCAATTTTACTTGAAACTGTAAATGCAATTCGGGTTGGTATATTGGCTTTAATTAAACCGGTAATAACATCAACAGAAGGTCTTTGAGTTGCTAGTACCAAATGAATACCTGCAGCTCGGGCTTTTTGGGCAAGTCGAGCAATTAACTCTTCTACTTTTTTACCAACAGCCATAATTAAATCGGCAAATTCATCAACCATAACCACAATATATGGAAGTTTTTCAAGCGTCGGCATTTCTAGATCCATACTATCGGTTGGTTTCCAGAGTGGATCTGGAATTGGCCGTTCCATTTCTTCAGCAAGCTTGATTTTCTCATTAAAACCAGCGATGTTACGAACGCCCAGAGCTGACATTAATCGATAGCGGCGCTCCATTTCATTAACACACCAATTAAGCGCATTAGCCGCATCTTTCATATCAGTTACCACTTGGGTTAATAGATGAGGTATTCCTTCATAAATCGACAGTTCTAACATTTTCGGGTCGATCATTATAAATCTAACATCTTCCGGTTGTGATTTATATAAAATGCTTAATATCATGGCATTAACACCAACTGATTTACCTGAACCCGTTGTTCCTGCAACCAATAAGTGTGGCATTTTAGCTAAATCGGCAACAACAGATTGACCTGCAATGTCTTTCCCTAATACGACTGTTAGTGGTGATTGTGCATCCTTAAATTGTGGACTATCTAAGACTTCTCGGAAATAAACGGTTTGTCGATTTTGATTAGGTAGTTCAATACCGACATAAGGTTTACCAGGTATAACCTCGACAACACGCACAGAAGGCATTGATAATGAGCGGGCTAAATCTCGATCCAGTGTTGATATTCTGGCAGCTTTAATACCCGGTGCCAGTTCAATTTCGAAGCGAGTGATAACAGGTCCTGGTAGATAATCGACAACTCTAGCTTTAACTCGATAATCGGAGAGACTTTTTTCGATTTGCTCTGACATTGCGTTTAACGCCGCATGATCAACTTCAATACGAGTTGTCGGCGGTGGCGTTAATAAATTTAACGAAGGTAGTGGTGTCGTTGGTTTTTTTAAAGGCTTATCATTGCGCTTTAATAAAGGATGAATAAAACTATCTTCCTCAACTTCAACTTTTTTTATTTCATTATTAATTGGTTGCTGATTTTCTTCAATAACAACCTCATTTTGATAAATATCATCGATGAGTGGATTTTCTTCTTTAAGAAGTGATATATCAACATCTTCGGGTATCTCAAAATTGTTTGGAATATCATTAGTATTATTATATTGATGTGTAATACTTGGTGTTATTTTGTCCGCTAGCATTGGCTCAATTGATTCTTGAGACGTAATATTTAGATTAATTTCTGGTTCTTGTCTCATAGTGAATAAAGGTTTGCTTGGTGCATCGGCAATAGCGTACTTATCTTCTTCAAAAGGTTGTATGACCTCACGATTATTAGCTTGTCCATCAAATGAACTTATGTCGTTTGTCGTGCCTTCATTCATATTTTTTAGAATTTTTTCCATTCGCGCTAAGATTGCGTCAGGATCCATTTCTTTTTTAGATACGTTTTCAGTCGATTGAGTGTTTTCGCTGGTTGACGTATTTGCCTCAATTGTTTGCAATAATTGCGCTGCGGTTTTTATGAATTTTTCATCATTTTTTAATAAACTAGGGTTTAGTTGAGTTGTATCCGATTCTGCTAATATTGCTGAATTATTTGTCGTCAATTTGATTAAATCAATACCTTTATTATCACTACCATCAGCATCAATAGATAAATCAAACTTCGGCTGCATTTCTGTTACAGATTCGTTATCCTGATTCGAATCGGTAGGTTGTGGAACTTTATCTGGCGTAAATAGCCATTTTATTGGTGATAAAATTAACATAACTAATGCGCCAATTTTTTCAAACAGATAAAGCCAAGAGAAACCAGTTAGTAATGTTACGCAAGCTAACGTTGTTGCTAGTAAGGCTAATGAGGCGACTAAGCTGCTTATAACAGGTAAAAGGCTTTCAACGACTATTGAGCCTAGATAACCACCAGCTTGAAATTGTTCTGGGTCGCGAATATTAAGTGTAAAAAAGCCACAACAGCTAAGCACAAAGGCTAAAATTCCAATAATTCGAAACGAGACACTGAAATAGTTAATTGGATCATTGGCATGACGATAAAAATACGCCATTAATTGTAAACAGAAGAAGATAATAATGACGGGCAGGCTATAGGCGATTAATCCAAAAAATTGAAATAAAATGTCAGTAATATATGCACCAATATAACCACCGAAATTGCTAATAGGATAGTGCCAAGCTGTACGTGACCAACCAGGATCAGATGGGTTGTAAGTAAACAGTGATAAAAATAAGCAAACAGACAATCCTATTAATGATAATAGGATTAATTGCGCGATAATCTGCCTTCTTGTTATTTTAGATATTTTCAAACAAGTACCTAAAAGCTATCTTAATTATAAATTTCGAATATTTTATCATAAATTGGACCTACTGATAGTGTGAATGGTGGATAAAAACCTATTTATTAGTCAGTATCAATTCAATAGGGTTAAGGTTTGCTTGAACCTTTTTGCATTCAATACATAATGTTGTGCATTTTTGATATTAGCTTGAATTTCTTCATCCGTAAGTTTACGAATAATTTTAGCTGGAGACCCCATAATTAAACAACCTTCCTCATAAGGCAAGCTATGTGTAACCAGTGAGTTAGCACCTACTAAACAGTTTTTGGCAATTCTCGCATTATTTAAAATAGTGCTCCCCATACCAATTAAGGCATTATCTTCGATAGTACAACTGTGTAAAATAACATTATGACCAACAGTGACATTTTCACCAACAAGACATGGGATATCGGTTTCTATATGAATTGTGCTGTTATCTTGCACATTGCTATTTTTACCAATATGAATGGTTGCAATGTCACCGCGTAAAACCGCATTAAACCAGATGGATACACTTTCTTCTAAAATAACATCACCGATAATCTCAGCTGATTTGGCAATGAAACAAGTAGGATTAATTTGCGGTTTTAAGTCACCTAATTGATAAATCATCATTATTTCCTTTTTATATTTTTGACACTCAAAAATAGTCCAGTAGCAAGAAAGTTGCAAATTATCATTGATCCCACCATTAACCATTCGGTTAAATTGCTCGTTACTGTTGATGTGGTATGTGTTGAAACGAGGGCGGAAAGCAATACTCCCATAGCCCCAGCAACAGCAAAACGCAGAGTGCCAGCAAGTGAAGAGGCGGTACCTGCTATATGCGAATAACAATCGAGAATGACTGCCATACAATTACCACCTATGGTTGAGATGCATCCGATATAACCGGCAATGCAGGCTACTAAAAAAATAAAACCTAAGTCAAATAAACTCACTATTGCCATGCCGATGGCTGTGGTGAACTGGAGGAATAAACCTAACTGTATCATGTTAATCGAACCAACTCGTTTCACTATCCGGCTATTAAGCGTATTCATCGAAACCATAATGATAACATTAATTGCAAAGTAATAACCGAAATTAGTTGATGCTACACCGTGTAAGTTCATATAGACAAATGGCCCTAAACTTAAGAAGGAAAATAAACCTGCTCCAGAAAATGCCCCAATCATCATATAAGTAAATACTTGCCTATGTCTAAACAGTGCGATGAAATTACTCAATATTCGGGTTAGACTGAATTTATCACGTTTGGCTTTAGCTAATGTTTCAGGGATATTGATTATCACCATGGCAAAACAGACGATAGCCATCAAGCAGAGGGCATAAAAGTTAGCTTGCCAGTCAAACCAAAATAGAATAAAACCACCTATAATTGGTGCGAGTAATGGGGCTACATTAGATATCAACATCACAAAAGACATCATTTTAGAAAATTCATCACGATCGCGATAGATATCTTTCATTAGAGCATTAATGACAATTGTGGTTGCTGATGCTGCTATTCCATGAAAAAAACGCGCAGTGATTAATTGATTGATACTGGCAGCTAGACCGCAACACAGTACAGCGATTATAAAGATAATTAAACCGCTAGTTAGAACTTTTCGTCGTCCATAACTATCAGTCAGTGGGCCAAATAATAGTTGACCTAACGAAAATCCTAATAAATAACAGCTGATTGTCAGTTGAACAGTGGAGTCAGCGACATTAAATTGCTTGGCAATAGTAGGCATACTTGGTAAATACATATCAATTGATAATGGCATCAACATTGATATGAAACCAAGAATAAAAATCAGTGCTTGTTTAGAAACTTTAATGTTAACTTGTGGCGCTTGTTTTTGCACGTCGTCATTCCTATGGAGCTAAACATTTATTTTGCTAAGTCCTTGACTGGAATACTTAGCAAAAGAGAGTATTAATTACGGGTTCTAATGAAAAATACTACTTAAACGAATTGATCTCATCTTGAGTAAGAGGTCGATATTCGCCTTCTGGTACATCAAGAATGATATTGCCAATCTGTTTGCGATGCAACTTAGTGACATGATTATTTACAGCGGCGAACATTCGTTTTACTTGGTGATATCGCCCTTCACTTATTGTGAGTTCGGCATGGTAATCATCGAGGATAACCAATTTAGCGGGTTCAGTCAGGGTCTTTTCACTTTTGAGTTGAATGCCTTGTTTAAATATCTCAATAAGATTAGCATTAAGTGGTTGCTCAACCATCACGTGGTAAATTTTTTCACAATGATGTTTAGGGGAGGTGATCCGATGTGACCACTTACCATCATCGGTTAATAAAACTAGCCCGGTAGTATCAAGATCTAATCTTCCTGCCGAATGCAGTTTTTCCGACATAGGTTCATCAATAAAATAGAGGATAGTTGGATGATCAGGATCATCAGTTGAACAAACATAACCTTGTGGTTTATTGAGCATAAAGTAGCGATTTTCAGTAATAGGAACAATTTCAAAGCCGTCATATTCTACAATTTGATCCGGTGAGATATGATAAGCTCCTGATTTTACAATATCCCCATTAACAGTAACTTTTTGGGCTTTGAGTTCTTTATTGACTATTGTTCGGCTTACTCCTAGATGGTGAGCCAGAAATTTATCCAATCGCATATTTAAATACTATTCCTATATACAATCTGATGGTGTGTAAATATCAAAACGGTGATTTTTAGTTTTAATCTCAGCCGTTGGTTTTTGATTAGCTAAAAATGGTGCATAATCAGGTCGTTTAACCACAACTCGCTTTTTAGCTAATCGCCTTGCGGGCTCAAGCAACTCTTCTGCATCGAGGTCATTACCGACTAATTGTTGAAAAATACGCATCTCTTTTTTGACTAATGCGCTTTTTGGTCGATGTGGAAACATCGGATCAAGATAAACAACG
This sequence comes from Gilliamella sp. LMG 34361, assembly GCF_984569075.1. Lineage (NCBI taxonomy): Bacteria > Pseudomonadati > Pseudomonadota > Gammaproteobacteria > Orbales > Orbaceae > Gilliamella > Gilliamella sp. LMG 34361. Next base: position 1,047,932 of record NZ_OZ474903.1, read on the forward strand.
TCAGGTTTATCTTGATATAAGCTCAGTCCATGTAAGCTTGAATTATAAATTAAACGTAACTGTTTTTGTAATAATTGACCAATAGTCGGATCTTGATAAGCGCGATCAAGTCCATCGGCTAATAAGGCTGCGACCACCGGATGTCGCTCAAACATAGTAACCTGACACCCAATCGAAGCTAATACAAATGCATCTCGGCCTAATCCAGCGGTGGCATCAACCACGGTTGGTAAGTATTTACCTTTGACCCCAACAGCTTTGGCGATAGCTTCACCACGACCACCACCAAATTGACGACGATGAGCCATTGCACCAGACACAAAATTGACCGCAATTGTACCTAATTTCGGTTCATCTGTTTTTTTTAACTCAAGTTGATGGTTTCGAATAACGAGAGTAAATGGCAGCTCGGCATGATCGGATAACCACTGCTCAGCTAACTCTTTTAGCTGAGCAGTGTTAGCATTAGTGGATACCATAGTGACGTAGTAATGCCTCAAGTTGTGGTTCACGGCCACGGAAATTCTTAAATAATGTCATTGGTTCATCACTGCCGCCTTGGGATAAGATATTATCAAGAAAAGCATTACCAGTAGTTTCATTGAAAATACCTTCTTCCTCAAAGCGAGAAAATGCATCAGCCGATAGAACTTCAGCCCATAGATAGCTGTAATAACCAGCAGCATAACCACCAGCAAAAATATGACTAAATGCGTGAGGGAATCGCCCCCAATCGACAGTTGGTACCACTGCAACTTGTTGTCTGACTTGATTTAAGGTTTCTAAAATATCTGGCGTTTTATCACTATGTAATTTGAAATCAAATAATCCAAATTCTAGTTGACGTAAAATAAATAGTGCGGCTTGGAAGTTTTTGGCATCTAGCATTTTATCTAACATCTCTTTAGGTAAAGGTTCTCCAGTTTGATAATGACCGGAGATAAATTCTAAAGCCTCAGGTTGCCAGCACCAATTTTCTAAAAATTGACTTGGTAATTCAACCGCATCCCATGGCACACCATTAATACCTGCTACCGACGATACCTCAATTTCAGTCAACATATGATGTAATCCATGACCGAATTCATGGAATAATGTGGTGACTTCATTGTGGGTGAATAATGCGGGTTTATCGCCAATTGGACGATTGAAATTACAGGTTAAATAGGCCACAGGTTTTTGGATATGACCATCAGCAAAACGCATTCGACCGATACAATCATCCATCCACGCACCACCACGTTTATGTTCACGGGCGTATAAATCAAGATAAAAACTACCTTTTAATTCACCTTTTGCGTCATAAAGATCATAAAATTTGACTTCTGGTGCCCAAACTTCAACATCATGCCGCTGTTTGGCAGTAATACCAAAAATACGCCGAACAACAGCAAATAATCCGTTAACGACGCGCTGTTCTGGAAAGTAAGGACGAAGCTCTTCATCATTAATGGTGTAAAGATGTTGCTTTTGCTTTTCACTGTAATAAGCGATATCCCATGGTTTAATATCACTTGCACCAAAGTATTCATAAGCATATCTTTTAAGATCGGCTAACTCTTTTTCGCCTTGTGGTTTAGCTTTGCTGGCTAAATCGGTCAGAAATTCAGTAACTTGAGTCGTTGTTTCAGCCATTTTAGTTGCTAATGACTTGTCGGCATAAGTGGCAAAACCAAGTAATTGCGCAAGTTCAGCACGAAGCGATAATATTTGCTTGATGATTTCAGTGTTATCCCATCTACCCGCATTAGGACCTTGGTCTGATGCGCGGGTATTATATGCTTGATAAAGTTCAAAGCGTAAATCTCGATTATCACAGTAGGTCATTACCGGTAAATAACTCGGAATATCAAGTGTTAATAACCAACCTTCTTGATCTTTTGCTTTCGCTTGTTCTTTTGCAGCAGCTAATGCACTTTCAGGCATTCCAGCTAAATCTTCAATATTAGTGATGAGTTTTGACCAACCCATAGTTGCATCTAATACGTTATTACTATATTGAGAGGATAATTCTGAAAGTTTGGCAACGATTTCACCATAACGTTTTTGTTTATCGTCCGATAATCCAATACCTGATAATTCAAAATCACGCAGAGCATTGTCGATCACTTTTTTTTGTGCTTTGCTTAAATTATCATAGTGTTTGCTATCTTTAAGTTGTTTATAGGCTTGGTATAAAGGTTTATGTTGTCCTACCCATGTGCTGTACTCAGAGAGTAATGGTAAGCATGCTTCATAGGCCTCACGTAATTCAGGACTGTTTTTCACTGAATTAAGATGACTAACCGGTGACCAAGCTCGGCTAAATTTTTCATCCATCTCATCAATGGGTTGAATTAAGTTATCCCAAGTGTATTCACTGTCTTGTTCAAGCACTGATTCAATTGTTTTACGACAATTGTTTAGTGTCTCTTTGATAGCGGGTAAAACGTGCTCAGGTTTGATTTGGGAAAATAGGGGTAATGATGAATTGCTTAATAATGGGTTAGTCATACTGCGATACCTTATGCAATGATTATGTTTCTTAATAAAACAATATGTTGTGGCTAAAAAAACTAATTCAAGTCTCTATGTTCATTGGGTTTAATTATAAACCCATTAATTTGCGCTCACGTTGCCATTCAGTCGGTGTATAGGTTTTGATTGATAATGCATGAATTCGATTATCATTAATAAATTCGGCTAAAGGTGCATAAATAGCTTGTTGTTTTTTTACTCGACTTAATTCAGCAAACATTTCGCCAACGGCAATAACTTGAAAATGGCTTCCATCATCGGTCATTACATGAACCTCGTCAAGGTTAAGTGAATTTTTTAATTTAGCTATAATTTCTTGCTTATCCATTATGAAACTCAGTATTTATTTTCTATTTATAAAAAGTTGAGGAACGGGGTTTTTGAACTATCAAATTGCATGATTTACTATTGATTAATAACGGTTTGCAAATCATACAGCTTAATTAGTGTTTGTAATTGAGAGCTGATCCCTATCAATTTTAGATTATATTGATTACAGAAATAGACAAGAGTCGCGAGCCCAGAAGAATCAACCCGCGTTACTCTAGATACATCAATATGATTCACATTACTTAATAGCGTATCTTGAGTTCTCCATAGATCATTTAAAGAGTGAACATCAAGCTCACCCATTAAATTAAGCGCATTTTGTTGTTTTTCTGTTTGGATTGGCGACATAATGAACTAACCTTTTTGTTTAGCGTTTGGGTCAATTTTGCGATTGGATAGATCATTTAATTGTTTGGTTAATGCATCAATACCATTTTGACGTAAAATAGTTGCCCATTCGTTTTGTTTAGTAGTAACCATGCTTACCCCTTCAGCTGTTAAGTCATAAGCTTTCCATTCACCAGTTACTGTATTTTTTCGCCATTGGAAATCGATTCGTATAGGTTGTTGATTTTTATCTGGCTGATTTAAAAGCACGCGAATTGAAATAAGTGATTTATTGGTTAAATCTTTTGCTGCTTCAACTTGGTAAGTTTGACCGTTGTACATTGAAAGCGCTTGAGCAAAAGCTTGAACTAAATAGTTTTCAAAAGCTTTGAAATAAGCTGTTCGTTGTGCATCAGTTGCTGATTTATAAGCATCACCTAATATTAATGCGCCAGCATATTTAACTTGTACGTACGGTAATAAATCCGTTCTTACAATATCTTTAAGTTTGTTTGGATTTGACTTAATTGAAGCTGATTGTGTTTTCATTGTGTTAAAAATTTTGTCAGCAGCAACTTGCATATCGTTATATGGGTTGTTCGCGAATGCTGAAGTACTTATCACTAATGCAAGTACTAAAAAAAGGGTTTGTTTAAATTTGGTTAACATAGTTACTCCTTACTGTCATTGGTATCTTGTTTTTTGTCTTTATCTGATGAGCCACCAGTACTGTATAAAAATTGTCCGATTAAATCTTCGATCACCATAGCTGGTTTGGTGTTGTTAATAACATAACCGTCTTGAAGATAAGCTGGTTTACTATTATTATTGCTGTTATTAGTGGTGTCAGAATCTAATGAATCAAGTTCATGTTCAATATTTTGATCTAACCCAAAGTTGATATCAATAAATTGTTCACCTAGTAGACCTGAGGTTTTGATTGAAAGCGAGCTGGAACTTGGAATTCTATCATATTGAGCATCTAGATCCATCGTCACATAGGGTTTATAAGTATCACCATTTTCTGATTTAAGGCTAATATTACTTACACGCCCAATCACAACGCCACCGATTTTAATCGGTGATCTTACTTTTAATCCACCAATATTATCAAATACAGCATAAACACGGTAGGAATTATGACTAGCAAAAGATGTTGGGTCGGTAACTCTAAAGCATAAAAACAGTACTGAGCAGATCACCAGTACCATAAATAATCCTACTGTAATTTCAACTTTACGACTCATGTTTAATGACCTCAATTACTAAACATTAATGCGGTTAAAATAAAATCTAACCCCAAAATAACTAATGATGAATAGACAACGGTGTTGGTTGTTGCCCGACTGATTCCTTCTGATGTTGGCACGCAATCATAACCATTAAATAGTGCAATCCAAGTACTGGCGATTGCAAATGCGAAGCTCTTAATAAAACAATTGCCTAAATCGTGCCACCAATCAACGTTGCTTTGAATGGATGACCAAAAAAATCCAGCATCAATACCTTTCCATTCAACACCGACTAGAACACCACCTAAAATGCCAACCGCAACAAAAATTGCGGTTAAAAATGGCATACAGAAAAATCCCGCCCAAAAACGTGGAGCAATAATTCGTCTTAGCGGGTCAATGGCCATCATTTCCATACTTGATAGTTGTTCGGTGGCTTTCATTAAACCAATTTCAGCTGTTAAAGCTGAACCGGCACGACCAGCAAATAGTAATCCTGCAACTACAGGTCCGAGTTCTCGTAATAGTGCAAGAGCAACTAACATCCCTAAACTGGCTTCAGCACCAAAGGTGGTTAAAATAAAGTAACCCTGTAGTGCTAGTACCATGCCTATGAAAAGACCGGATACGATGATAATGGATAGCGATTGTACACCGACGAAGTAAAATTGTTTAACAAGTAATGGGAATTGTTTGCTAAATTGAGGCTTACCAATAAGTGCACCAAATAGCATTATCCCTGAGCGACCTAACATAGCAATGATATTGATTATTGATCGCCCAAGTTTTGCAATTAAGTCTAACATTAGTTTGCACCTCTACTTAGGTCTAATTTGTAATCAATTGCAGGATAATGAAATGGTACTGGACCATCTGCTAATCCTTCAAGAAATTGTTTTACTCGTAAATCATCATTATTGCGTAATTCTTCAGAAGTACCGCCAGCAATAATATGCTGCTCTGCAACAATATAAGCATAATCGGCGATACTTAATACTTCATTAACATCATGGCTAACTACAATACAGGTTAAGCCCAGCGATTGATTGAGTTCAGCAATAAGCTTAACGATAACTCCCATTGATATAGGATCCTGTCCAGCGAATGGTTCATCAAACATAATGAGATCCGGATCAAGAGCGATAGCTCTGGCTAACGCTGCACGCCGAGCCATACCACCAGATAATTCGGAGGGCATCATATTGGCTGCGCCACGTAGGCCTACTGATTGTAGCTTCATCAAGACTAAATTATGTAAAACTGGTTCAGGTAAATTTAGGTGCTCACGTAATGGGTAAGCAACATTATCAAATACCGATAAGTCAGTGAATAATGCACCTGATTGAAATAGCATGCTCATGCGTTTACGGACTTCATATAGCCGTGATCGCGTCATACTAGGTACATCTTCACCATCAAATAAAATTTGACCAGCTTGTGGTTTTAATTGCCCACCAATAAGTCTTAATAGCGTAGTTTTACCGATCCCTGATGGCCCCATAATGGCAGTGACTTTGCCTTTGGGTACCGTTAGGTTCATATTTTTATAAATAGGCCGAGTACCACGATAAAAAGACATATCGTGAATTTCGACCAAATTTTGCTGTAATGTGTCAGTCACAATAAATCCCTACACTACCATAATTGAATTTTGAGTATTTTACTTGATTATTGTAAATAAACAAATGCGTTAAATGAATTGATAATTTTAGTTATTTTAATTATAAAACATGAAGAATTTTATTGTTCGTCATTTTATGCTAAAAATTTACCTAGAAAACTTATTAATAATTAACGTGATCGGAGTTTTATTCAAATTTGATAGTGGTACAATTAATCCAGCACCACCATATATCAATTTATTATAGGTTGTTATTCATGTCGAGCTTTGCGAGCTAAATAATTCCCTATGCTTTGTACAGTTTGTATTGCGATAACTAAAATCGCGACACAAATATAGATAACTGTATCATCAAAGCGTTGGTAACCCTGTGAATAGGCTACATCACCAATACCGCCTGCGCCAATAGCACCGGCCATCGCTGTAGCACCAATTAAACCAATAGTGGCGGTAGTGAACGTTAAAATCAAAGAGCTAAATGCTTCGGGTAGCATAAAATGCCAAATAATTTGTATTGGTGTTGCGCCCATCGATTCGGCTGCTTCAATAATACCACTCTTCACTTCTAATAATGAGTTTTCAACTAATCTAGCGATATATGGAGCAACATAAAATGTTAAGGGCACAATTGCTGCTGTCGTACCGATAGAGGTGCGGACAATAAAGTAAGTAAATGAATGAAGTGAAAAGAGTAAAATAATAAAAGGTAATGATCGAACAAAATTGATAATTGGATTGATAATTTGATAAACCCGTTTATTTTCAAGTAAGCCAGAAGGTCGAGTGGTAACTAAACAAATTGCTAATGGAATACCAATTAATGCGCCTAATATTAAAGAGAAAGCAACCATATATAGAGTGTCTAACGAAGCTTGTGCGTATTGTTCAACCGTTACTCGGCTTAAAAAATTAGTATTCAAATAATTGATAAAATCATTTACTACTTCCATTAGTTGTTCTCCCAATGTTTGATTTGCGTAACGTTAACCCCATTTTCGCGCAAAAATTGCACTGATTGTTCAATATTATCATCACTTCCTTTTAATTGAACAAACATGCTGCCTAACACAGTTTTTTCAATTTCCGACATATGGGCAAACAAGATATTTACTATCACTTTTTGTTGTAATATCAGGGCATTCATAACTGGCTCTGATGCCGAACGGCCTAAAAATTCTAACTTAAACAACTTAATATTGTGTTTATCACCCTCAATTTCTATCAGATTTTCAACAATTCCTTCGGGAATCTGATCATTAATTACTGAACTAACAAAATTTTGTGTAGTTTTATGTTTTGGATGACCAAACACATCAAGCACATTGCCATGTTCGATAATTTTACCTTTTTCCATCACCGCGACTTTATGACAAACCTGCTCTATAACATGCATTTCATGGGTAATTAATACCACCGTAATTTTATATTGATCATTAATTTTTTTGATTAATTCCAAAATCGATTGCGTGGTTTGCGGATCGAGGGCTGATGTTGCTTCATCACAAAGTAAAATATCGGGATCATTGGCCAAAGCCCGGGCAATGCCAATACGTTGTTTTTGGCCTCCTGATAGCTCTTTAGGGTAGCTATGAGCTTTATCACTTAAGCCAACAAACTCAAGCAGTTCATAGACTTTCTGTTTAATCGCTTGTTTGTCTTTTTTGATTAATACTAAAGGGATTGCAATGTTTTCATATACAGTTTTCGATTCAAGTAGATTGAAATGCTGAAAAATCATACCAATTTTACGACGTACTTGCCGTAGTTGTGGATTTGATAATTGATTTAATGATTGGTTTTGAATAATAACATCGCCTTGTGTCGGTTTTTCCAGAAAATTTATAAGACGTACAAGTGTACTTTTTCCTGCACCACTATAGCCAATAATGCCATAAATATCGCCTTTTTGGATGGTTAAATTAATGTTTTGTAATGCTTGAGTCGTAATTCCATTGCGTTCATATTGTTTCGATACATTTTCAAATTTTATCATTATGTTATACCTATCAATGTTTGGCTAATTCAATCAATCCGAGTTGCGCAAGATTTGCGAGATAATTAGCTGCTGGCATTATCATATTACGATTAACTAAAAATTTTGGATGGTGTAGTGCATAGGGGCTTTGCGAGCCAAGATTGATAAATGCACCGGGGACATGATGTAAGTAGTGAGCAAAATCTTCACCGCCGAGTTGTGGTTGAAAGTCAACCACCTCATAACCTTCCTGTTTAGCAATGTTTTGGCAAAAATTGACCCATTTAGCCACATTTATGATTGATGGTGGTCCATCAAACCATCTCAACTCGGCTTCAGCGCCCATACTAAAGGCAATATTTTCGACAATGCTGGTTAGTTGTTGCTTGACCTTTAGCCTTATATCGGGGGTAAGTGTCCTTACGGTACCTTCCATTTCAACTGTTTCAGGGATCACATTCCAAGTGTTTCCACCTAAGAATTTGGTAATGCTAACCACAACTGGGTCGAGTCCACTTATTGTACGACTGGAAATTGTTTGTATCGCATTAACAATCTGTGCACCAATGACAATTGGATCAATACCTGATTCAGGTCTTGCAGCGTGTGCTCCAATTCCCTTTACCGTAATTTCAATACGATCTACATTAGCCGAAAATGGGCCTGCTCGTGAAGCCATTTGGTTAATGGTTAGGTTAGGATTATTATGCATACCAAAAATAGCATCAACACCATTGAGTGCACCAATTTCGATAAAATGTAACGCGCCACTAAAATTTTCTTCGGCGGGCTGAAAAAGTAACCGAACTGTCCCTTTTAGTTGCTGTTCATTGGCTTTTAATAAATAAGCAGCCCCCATTAACACAGATGTATGCAGGTCATGACCACAAGCATGCATAACGCCTTGTTTGGTTGAACGGTATTGACAGTCAGATTGTTCATCTATGGGTAGGGCGTCAATATCTGCTCGTAAGGCAACAACTGGGCTTCCTGAGCCAATTTCGGCGATAACACCAGTTTTTGCCCCCAGTTCTAAAATACGAATGTTAGCTTGTTCTAGGCAAGCTCTTAACTTTTTTGTTGTTTCAAATTCTTGATTGGAAAGTTCTGGATTTTTATGTAAATCAAGAAAAAGCTGCTCAATAATAGGGGCAATCGTGTCAGTCATGGCATATCCAATAGCTATCAATTTTTGATACTTTTACGGTAGCACAGCTGACTTTTTTGCTCTAATAATCGTTTTTTATAACTTATTCCAAAAAGTTATAAGATAGAAGTACATGGAATAAATGAATTGTTATTTCTATGTTAGAGTGTTTGTTAAATTTACATTTCACTGAGGATAGTTCAAATGAAAATAAGTTTTATCAAACAAAAATTTGTTAACAATGTTGCACTATTAGCATTATTTAGTTCTATTTTTTTAATTACTGCATGTGATAACTCATCATCTAAGGTTGATAATCAAACTAAAAAAGAGATCAGTATGGGGGTATCACCCGGGCCGTATAATGATCTGTTCAAAGATGCAGTTAAACCAATACTTGAAGCTGAAGGATATAAAGTTAAATTAGTTAATTTTCCGCATTTATTAGAATCTGATGTAGCATTAAGCGAAGGCAGTATTGATTTAACTGTCGCTCAGCATACCGCTTATATGGATGTCTTTAATAGTCAACGTAAAGCTAATTTAAAACCGGTAGTGCATGTACCTTCAGTGCCTGCGGCAATATTTTCGAATAAATATACTTCCATCAAAAATATCTTTTCTGGTGCTAAAATTGGTATTCCTCAAGATGCCTCAAATGCGGCTCGCTCATATAATTTATTGGAAAAAGCCGGTTGGATTAAGTTAAAACCAAATACTAATCCAATTATTGTTAGCAAAAATGATATTGCCGAAAATATTGCTGGTGTGGATATTGTTGAAATGGATTCTGCCAATATTCCTAGAGTCTTAAATGAGTTAGACTTTGCTGTTATTCCTGGAAGTATCGTTTATTCTGCCAATATAGATTCGAAAAAAGCACTGTTATCAGAAACAATTATCCCTGATTTAGAAATCATGGTGGTGGTTAATGGTGGTAATGAAAATAGCCAGTGGGCAAAAGATATAAAACGTATTTACCAATCACAACAATTTAAAGATTATATGCAAACACATAATCAAAATGGTTATTGGGTTATGCCACAAGAATAATAAATTTGCCCGTTTAAACACGGGCTATTTAATATTTAGGCATACTGGTATCAATGAGTTGTGCCCACGCATCAATGCCACCAGTCAAATTATATAGAAAATCACTATCAAAACCGTTCTCGACCAGATAGTTAGCCACATTGAGGCTTCTTACGCCACGATGACAATAAATCACAATATCTACTTCGTCAGGAATTTTATCTAAATAAAGTGGTATTAAATTCATTGGAATATGATTGGCGCCGTCAAGCATACAAATGGCGACTTCATTAGCTTCTCGGACATCAAGTAAATAGAGTGGTGCTTTACTCTCAATTTTTTGTTTTAGTTGTAATGGGCTAATTTCTTTTATCATTGTCATTTTTCAAACTCATTTTAATTTCAGCAAAAATTTTGAGGAACAGGGTTTTTGGCAGCAAATTTACTGTTGTTTAATTAAAAATCCCACCTTAACTGAATCTTATTGATCAATAACAAGGTGGGATTTTGCTCCTTATAATGCTGTTAATTTATTATGCAGCTAACGCTTTAGTGATTTTTTCATAGAGATCTTTAGATAAGTTATCTAGTTTTAATAAGCTTTCTAAAGCAGCTGTCATTTTTTTCTGACGATTTTCGTCATAACGTTTTAATCGAATAAGTGGATCAATAAGTCTTGATGCTACTTGTGGGTTTTTCTGGTTTAGTTCCATTAATATTTCAACTAAGAAATGGTAGCCACTGCCATCTTCAGCATGAAAAGCGACAGGATTATTGTTAACAAAAGCACCAATTAAACTTCTTATTCGATTTGGATTATTGAGTGAAAAAGAGCGATGATTAAGCAGTTTTTTCACTGTTGATAATACATTTTGCTCTGGACTGGTAGCATTTAAAGCCAACCACTTATCCATCACTAAACCATCTTGATGCCATTTATTGTCGAAATCGGAGAGTAATGTATGTCGACATGTTAATTGCGCTTTGACTGCTGTGGTAAGCGCCGCTAATGAATCTGTCATATTATTGGCTTGTTGATATTGTTGTTCGACCAATGTATTCGCTAGCGATTTATCATTAGCGTAAGCTAACAACGATAAACAGCAGTTTTTCAGCATGCGTTTGCCAATATCTGCATGTTCAATCTGATATTGTGCAGTCTGATTATGATGATAAACCGCGGTTAGTTCATCATAGAGTTCATTAGCAAAGACATTTAATAAGAATTGGCGAACTTGATAAATAGCCATCGGATCAACGATATCAAATAGATTTGCCAATTCATTTTCCGAAGGTAAAGTCAGTATTTGTGCTATAAGTGCTGGTTCAGCGGTATCTGATAGTAATATTCCTCTAAAAGCATCTAATACTGGCACAGGAATTGTCATTGATAAATTCTGATGATAATTATTTACATTCATACGCACATATTTTGCTAATAACATTTGCGCTGCATCGTAACGACTAAAAGCATTGGTGGCATGTTGCATTAAGAATATAAGATCGTGATCTTGATAATTGTAATTGAGTTTTACCGGTGCTGAAAAATCTCTTAATAGTGAAACAATTGGTTTTTCTGAAACATGATCAAAAACAAATTCTTGTCTGGATTGAGTTACATTTAGTACGTGATGAATAGGTTTATTTTGATATTGCAATGCAATCACATCACCATTTTGTTGATAAAGTTCGATATCTAATGGAATATGTAGCGCCTGTTTTTGACTTTGATCTTGCGTTGCCGGCGTATGTTGCTCAACAGTTAAGGTATATTGTTGATTTTGTGGATTGTAACTGTCAGTTACTGTTAACACTGGCGTGCCTGATTGACTATACCATAATTTAAACTGAGTTAAATCAATTCCCGATGCATCTTGCATAGCTGCAACAAAATCATCACAGGTTGCTGCACTACCATCATGGCGTTGGAAATAAAGTCTCATACCAGCCTGAAAGTTATCTTCACCTAATAATGTATGCATCATACGAATCACTTCTGCACCTTTTTCGTATACGGTAACAGTATAAAAGTTATTCATTTCAATCACTTGTTCTGGACGAATAGGGTGAGACATTGGGCTTGCATCTTCAGCAAATTGTACGGTGCGAAGGAGTTTGACATCGGCAATGCGTTTAACTGCTCTAAGTCCTTGGTCAGAAGTAAATTCTTGATCTCTAAATACTGTTAGTCCTTCTTTTAAACTAAGTTGGAACCAATCGCGACAAGTGACTCGATTACCCGTCCAATTATGAAAATATTCATGACCAATTACGGATTCAATACCGATATAATCATCATCGGTTGCGGTTTCGGGTTTAGCAAGGACATATTTAGAATTGAAAATGTTAAGGCCTTTATTTTCCATTGCTCCCATGTTGAAAAAATCAACGGCTACAATCATAAAGATATCTAAATCATATTCTAAATCAAAACGGCTTTCATCCCAGCGCATGGCATTTTTTAAACTGGTCATTGCCCATTGTGAACGATCTAAATTGCCTTTATCGACATAAATTTCTAAATCAATTTTTCGATTAGAACGACTGATAAACTGATCCTTTAAAATATCAAAATCACCAGCTACTAATGCGAATAAATAGGCCGGTTTAGGAAATGGATCTTGCCATTGCACCCAGTGTCTACCGTCGGAAAGTTCTCCTTGTGCAATGCGATTACCATTAGATAATAAATAAGGATATTGTTGTTTATTAGCGGTAATTCTAGTTGAAAATCGTGCTAGAACATCTGGTCTATCGAGGTAGTAAGTAATGTGGCGGAAACCTTCTGCTTCACATTGCGTGCATAATGCATCACCAGAAACATATAATCCTTCAAGTGCTGTATTATCGATAGGCTTAATTTGATTAACAATAGTTAAGGTAAATTCAGAAGGGACATTATTAATCGTTAATCCCGTTGTTGTGATTTGATAATCAGACCATGGTTGTTCATCAATATTTATTGAAACCAATTTAAGTTCTTCACCATCTAATACTAAATCGTTAGCTTGAGAATTTTTTTTGATGATATGACTACGGGCGATAACTGTAGTTGTTTCTGCCGCTAAATCGAAATCAAGGTCAATGTCAGTAATCGTAAAGTCGGGTGTTTTATAGTCGTGACGATATTTTGCAGTTGGTTGGATATCAGATGTACTCATTTTTCTATGCCTTATTAAATGAAGTGCTTTTCATGTATTTGAACCAATCTAAATTGGTGTTAATTACTCGTGTTATCATTGATTATTAAGATAAAAGTGAATAAATTATCTTTGTTAATCATTTTGGAGTGGGTTTAGATTAATTTACCAAAATTCTTTCATTAAATATTATAGCCTATTAAAAATAATCTTATTAGATAATTAAGCTATATCTTAATAATTATTCTGCTATAATCTCTAGAATTTTCTTTAAAGAACTGATAATAGATAGACATGTTACCCGCAATAATTACATCAATATTAGATACTGATGCTTATAAGTTGCATATGCAGCAGGCCGTTTTTCATCATTATCCTGACGCGACTGTCGTTGCACAGTTTCGCTGTCGTAGTGATGATCTACTTGGTCAATATGCCGATCAAATTGCCCATCAAGTTAAATTAATGGAGTCTTTAACACTTACCGATGATGAGTTCGCCTATTTATCTGGTATTACCTTTTTTAAATCTGACTATTTAAACTGGTTAAAAAACTGGCGTTTTAATAGTCAGTTATTAACCATTAAAAACGAAGATGGTTTGCTGGTGATTCAAATTGAAGGTAAATGGGTTGATGTTATTTTGTGGGAAGTGCCATTGCTAGCGGTTATTAGCGAAATAGTTCATAAAGATCGTTCGCCAAATATCGGTGTTGAACAAGCATTAGCAAGACTCAAAGATAAATTAGCTAGATTTGATGATCAAACTCATGATATCGATATGTCAGGTTTTAATTTGATGGATTTTGGCACACGACGACGCTACTCTTTTGCAGTACAAGAAGCGGTAGTGAGTTATTTACAAAATCATTTTGCCAATTTTCATAGTACTAGTAATTATTTATTGGCATATCGTTTAGGATTGACGCCAGTTGGTACTCAAGCTCATGAATGGTTCCAAGCCCATCAACGTTTAAGTCCAAATTTACATGAATGTCAAAAAACGGCATTGCAAGTTTGGTTAGATGAATATCCAGATGATTTGGGTGTTGCGTTAACAGATTGTATTACTATGGATGCTTTTTTACGTGATTTTGACTATTATTTCGCGTCTCATTATCAAGGTCTACGTCATGATTCGGGCCATCCAATTGAATGGGGTGAAAAAGCGATTAGCCATTATCAGCAATTAGGCATTGATCCTAAAACCAAATTACTAGTGTTTTCTGATAGCCTAAACTTTGATAAAGCGCTTAGAATTTATCGACACTTTAATCATCGAGTCAAATTATCTTTTGGTATCGGTGGTTTTTTAGCTTGTGATATTCCTTCTACCGACGTAAATACCAAATCGTTGAACATTGTGTTAAAACTAACGGAATGTAATAATCAAGCAGTTGCGAAATTATCAGATAGTCCTGGTAAAACAATTTCGCAAGATTTAGCTTTTATTGATGAATTAAAAAGAACGTTTAAAGTCAATCACTAATAATCATATTGATGATTAATGTTAACAATTGAAAAAGTAGTATAGTCTTATAAAAAATCGGTATTATCAATCCTAGATAACACTTAAATCAATATTAAGATTCAACTTATATATTACTTTTAATATTACTTACTATATAAATAATAAATAGAGATGGATAATTAAAATGAATTCAGTTGCTCCTATTGTTGATGTACTACAAGGCAAAATTGCTGTTGGTAGTACTATTTCAGTTCAAGGTTGGGTTAGAACCCGCCGCGATTCAAAAGCCGGTATCTCATTTTTAGCGGTGTATGATGGATCTTGTTTTGACCCAATCCAAGCGGTAATCGAAAAAGACTTACCAAATTATGAGCAAGATATTTTGCGTTTAACTGCTGGTTGTTCAGTAAAAGTGACAGGTAAAGTGGTTGAATCTCCAGGTCAAGGTCAAAAATATGAACTGCAAGCAACGCAAGTTGAAATTTATGGTTTTGTTGACGACCCTGAAACTTATCCAATGGCGGCTAAGCGTCACTCGATTGAATATCTTCGTGAAGTTGCTCATTTACGCGCGAGAACTAATATCGTTGGTGCAATTACTCGTGTTCGCCATACCTTAGCGCAAGCTATTCACCAATTTTTTGATGAACGAGGTTTTTTTTGGCTTTCAACACCAATTATTACAGCCTCTGATACTGAAGGTGCCGGTGAGATGTTTCGAGTTTCAACACTCGATATGTTAAACCTGCCTAAAACAGATAATGGTAAAGTTGATTTTGATAAAGACTTTTTTGGTAAAGAGGCGTTCTTGACTGTTTCAGGGCAACTTAATGCAGAAACTTATGCATGTGCACTTTCAAAAGTCTATACCTTTGGCCCAACCTTTAGAGCTGAGAACTCAAATACTACTCGTCATTTAGCAGAATTTTGGATGATGGAACCAGAAGTGGCGTTTGCCGATCTTAACGATAATGCCAAACTTGCTGAAGATATGTTGAAATATGTCTTTAAAACAGTACTTGACAAACGAGCTGATGATATGCAGTTTTTCGCGCAGCACATTGATAAAGATGCCATTAATCGTCTTGAAAGCTTTATTAATGCTGATTTTGCCCAAGTGGACTACACTGATGCTATTACTATCTTACAAAACTGTGATGCTAAATTTGAAAATCCTGTAAGTTGGGGGATTGATTTGGCGTCTGAACATGAACGTTATTTAGCTGAACAGCATTTTAAAGCGCCAGTCGTTGTTAAAAACTATCCTAAAGATATCAAAGCGTTTTATATGCGTATGAATGATGACGGTAAAACTGTTGCAGCAATGGATGTATTAGCGCCGGGGATTGGTGAAATCATTGGTGGTTCACAACGTGAAGAACGTTTAGATATGTTAGATAAGCGGATGGATGAACTAGGCCTTAAAAAAGAAGATTATTGGTGGTACCGTGATTTACGTCGTTATGGCACTGTACCTCACTCAGGTTTTGGATTAGGTTTTGAGCGCCTCATTGTTTATGTCACTGGCGTGCAAAATGTTCGTGATGTGATCCCATTCCCAAGAACTCCACGTAATGCAAATTTCTAAAATTTGTGCAAATTATCAACTGACTTTGGTCAGTTGATAGCAAAATTCGTATTAACAAAACTTTACAAATGTATAAAAATCAATCAAACGAACACTATTTTAAGCTTAGACATCACGTTTAACGAAAAGTTCACTTGATTTTAATAAATTTTTATACATAATTTACACTACTGTAAAAAGTAAGATGAAAATAATAGTTAAAAACGTTAGTTATAAACATTATTTTTGGATGAATAATCATTGTAACAAAAATGACACAACCCAAAAGAAGTGTCTTTTTAGAAAATAACCATGAGGGTAAGAAATGAAACGTAATCTATTAGCAATCGCTATCCCTGCTCTTTTAGTAGCAGCTGGTGCCAATGCTTCTATCGAAGTATGGAACAAAGACGGTAATAAAGTTGACTTTTATGGCCGAGTAAAAGCAGCTAACCACATTACTGACCGTGGTCAAGCAGATGAAGGTGATGATACTTCAGCTCGTTTAGGTATGTCTGGTCAAACTCAAATCACTGACGGCATTACTGGTTATGGTCGTTGGGAATATGAAGCTAAAGCTGGTAAAAATTCAAGTAACGAAGTTCGTTACGCATTTGCTGGTTTAAACTTTGGTGATGCAGGTTCATTCGACTATGGTCGTAACGACGGTGTGTTAAAAGCTATTACTGCTTATACTGACGTATTACCGGAATTCGGTGGTGACGCAGCAAACAACGATTGGAACGTACTTTCAGCTCGTACTAAAGCTGTTGCGACTTACCGTAACAACAACTTCTTCGGTTTAACTGATGATTTAAGCTTTGCATTACAATATGCTGATAATGGTGATAACTCTCTATATGACGATCGTAAATATGGTTTTGGTTTCACTGATAGCATTAAAGATGACGATGTATCTCGTGAAGCATATGGTGCAAATGTTCAATGGCGTATTTTTGATACAGGTTTAACTGCTGGTGCAGGTTATGCTCAAACTTCAACTAGTCATAATCGTCAAAGTACTTGGGCTGCTGGTATTAAATATGATAACTACAATTTATATTTAGGTGCTAACTATTTCCAAAGTAAAATTAAAAATCTAATGAGATATTCATTAGTAAATCAAAATAATCATGAAACATTATATGAAACATATGTTGATGGTAAAGTTAGAGGTTTTGAATTAGTCGCTCAATATGGTATTGATTTACCAGTTGGTCGTTTAACGCCATCTTTAGCTTATGTTCAACATAAATTTAAATATGATTCAGCTGAATTCGTATATAACAACACTCGTTATATTCGTCATGGAGTAAATTCTCCTTTAACTAAATATGTATCTTTAGGTGCAACTTACGATCTTAACAAAAACTTCAGTGCGATTGTTGAATATAAATTCAACTTGTTAGATCGCAAAGATGTTGGTGCAGCATTAAATACTGAGACTCAACGTGATCGTCACTTAAATAAACCAGGTACTAAAGATGTGTTAGGTGTTGGTTTAATTTACCAATTCTAATCGCTTGATATCTTAAATATCTAAAAAGGCACTTAAGTGCCTTTTTTTTCAGCTATTGAACGTCACATCATCTAAAAAAACATTTTATGCTTAAAAAAATATTATTTTAAGTCATAAAATAGTCATAGTTCGCAGAATAATGTCTTACAAACGTTATTAATCCATAATATTTGCAATAAAAATCTAGTATTTAACAATAATAATAGATATCCCAGTAATAATTTAGTTGCTAGTTAATAGCAGCTATTTATTAGACCAAGAACAAAATAGTTTGTATCTTTTTTATAATAAAATACCTAAGAGGGTAATTAAATGAAACGTAATCTATTAGCAATTGCTATTCCTGCTTTATTAATTGCAGGTACAGCTAGCGCTTCTATTGAAGTGTGGAACAAAGATGGTAATAAAGTTGACTTTTATGGTCGAGTTTATGCGTTAAACTATCTTACAGATCGAAATAATCAAACTGGCGAAGGTGATAAAACTACCGCTCGCTTAGGGATGTCAGGGCAAACACAAATCTCTGATAGTTTGAGTGGTTATGGTCGTTGGGAATATGAAGCAAAAACCGGATCAGATGCTGATAACGAAACTCGTTATGCTTATGCAGGCCTAAATTTTGGTGACTTCGGTTCATTTGATTATGGTCGTAACGACGGTGTATTAAAAACCCTAACTTCATATACTGACGTTTTACCTGAGTTTGGTGGTGATGCTTCAAATAATGATATCTATGCATTAACTGCAAGAACCAAAGCTGTAGCGACTTATCGTAACTCAGATTTCTTTGGTTTAGTTAACGGTCTACGTTTTGCTGTTCAATATGCAGATAATGGGGACAATAGTTCAACTCAATATCTAAATCATCACGAACGTACTGGTCATGACAGTGCTGAAGCTTGGGGGTCGGTAATTGATTGGGATGTATTAGATACAGGTTTATCAATCGGTGCCGGTTATGCACAAACTGGTGGTCATAAAGATGCTAAAGCATGGTCAGCAGGCGTTAAATATGATAACGACAATCTTTATTTAGCAGCCCTTTATATTCAAGGTAAACAAAAATATGGTTGGGACAATGCCTCAACTACCCGTAAGGCTGATGATTTAAAAACCAAAGGTTTTGAATTAGTTGCGCAATATGGTATTGATTTTGATATTGGTCGTTTAACGCCTTCTGTTGCGTATATTCAACACAAAGTTAAAGATGCATCTAGTTTAACTAATGACAGTGGTCTTAAAGGTAATGATTTAGCTAAATATATTGATGTTGGTTTAACTTATGACTTCAATAAAAACCTATCAGCGATTGTTGATTATAAAATCAACTTGTTAGATAAGGATGATATTGGTGCACGTCGTGCTTTATATGAAGATGGTACATTCACTAAATCACAAATTAAAGCAACCGCTAAAGATACTGTAGCATTAGGATTAATTTATCAATTCTAATTATCTTTAAATTTAATAAAAGGCACTTAGGTGCCTTTTTTGCTGTCCTTTTTTTCATCAAATATCGCTTGCGCTTTAATAAATAGTCTGATAAAAATAAATAAATAATAATCAATTAGGACTATTTTGATGCATTATATTACTCGAAAATTACCTGCGAAAAAAAATATTGCTTTAGTGGCACATGATCACCTAAAAGAAGCATTATTAAATTGGTGCATAAAAAATCGTGAAGAGCTTTCACATCATAACTTATGTGGAACAGGGACTACGGGCACATTAATTAAAAAAGAGACTGGGTTAGATATTACGCCAATGCTTAGTGGCCCAATGGGCGGAGATCAGCAAATCGGTGCGCTAATTGCAGAAGGTAAAATAGATATTCTTATATTCTTTTGGGATCCTTTAAATGCCGTTCCTCATGATCCAGATGTAAAAGCACTGCTACGTTTATCAACGGTTTGGAACATTCCTGTTGCCACTAATCAAGCTACTGCTAATGCACTGATACAATCCTCAGTCTTTACAAAAGAAGTTGAAATTGAAATTCCCGATTATCAAGGTTATCTGATTAAAAGAATACAATAAATGCCAATTCCTTCACAAGTTCGTAAAACGGGTAGATATATATTATTACTTGATAATTTGTTTATTGTATTGGGATTTTATGTTGTATTTCCGTTGGTTTCCACACACTTTGTTAGTCAAGTTGGCTGGAGTGCACTATTCGTGGGTTTTGCTTTAGGTTTTCGCCAATTTGTTCAACAAGGGTTTGGTTTAATTGGTGGCGCAATCGCCGACCGCTTTGGTGCAAAACCAATGATTATAACCGGTATGTTTTTGCGGTCAATTGGATTTATTTCAATGGCATTAGCAACTGAACACTGGTTGCTATTAGTTTCTTGTTTGCTCTCAGCATTGGGCGGTTTGTTATTTGATCCGCCTCGAATGGGATTAACAATTAAATTCACCAGACCTCACGAACGAGGCAAGTTCATTTCGCTATTAATGATACAAGATAATGCAGGTGCCGTTATTGGTGCACTTATTGGGGGTATCTTAATAGATTATGATTTTCAGCTAGTTTGTTGGTGTGGTGCTTTTATCTTCTTTCTATGTGGTATTTTTAATCTGATTTTTTTACCGGCTTATCATATTGCAATTGGTAAAGCTCCGATTATTAATGGCATGAAAATGGTTTTGAAAGATAGAAAATTTACCCATTATGTACTTACCTTAACTGGTTATTATGTGCTTTGGGTACAAATCATGTTGATGTTACCTTTAACCATTACTAATGTCTCAGGTAATCCAAGTTATGTAAAATGGATGTACGCTATCCAAGCGACCATTTCATTGATT
Source organism: Gilliamella sp. LMG 34361 (assembly GCF_984569075.1). Lineage (NCBI taxonomy): Bacteria > Pseudomonadati > Pseudomonadota > Gammaproteobacteria > Orbales > Orbaceae > Gilliamella > Gilliamella sp. LMG 34361. Next base: position 1,068,623 of record NZ_OZ474903.1, read on the forward strand.
CTGCTTTATCCCCTGGCACGTTTTAGTGAAAAATATTTTAGGTTGGATCAACGCCTTAAATTTGGTTTATTGTTGATGTCATTTGCTTTTATAATTATTGGCTTTACAACACAATTGTCTATTTTATTATCTCTCATCGCACTTTTTTACCTAGGGGCTATTATTGCAGAGCCAGCTAGAGAGACCTTAGCCACTGTTTTGACTAACCCAAAAGCAAAAGGTAGTTATATGGGCTTTAGTCGATTAGGGCTTGCTTTAGGTGGATTTATTGGCTATACCGGTGCAGGTTGGCTTTATGATATGGCTATTCAAATTGGTTTACCACATTTACCTTGGATTGTACTAACTTTAGTTGGTTTATTAACTTTAGGTTATTTAGAATATTTATTTAAAAATGAACCACCCATGACCAAAGTTAAGATGAGAAAGATTGGCTGATTTCTCCATTTTTAAATAAAATAGCTTCTCCAACAGCTAATTTAGTCCATACTTCGTTTGATGTTAACGGCATGGTTGAAATAATGGTTACGATGTCATTTGGAGTAGTATGTTTTTGAAAATCTATCTCAACATCTTCATCAATTAATTTAGCCTTACCAAATGGTGCTTTACGAGTGATCCAGTGCAAATTAGTTGAACAATAAGCAAATACATATTCGCCATCTGAAAGTAACATATTGAAAATACCAAGTTTGGTTAATTTAATCGCACACTCTCGAATATAATCAAATAGCTCGATATCATTGGTCGGTTTTTGGGGGTATTTTTTATGTAATTGATTGATTAAATAACAAAAAGCATACTCACTATCCGTTAATCCGACAGGCTCAAAAATTCCTGTATCTAATGTTTGATAGTCAGTTAATTGCCCATTGTGGGCGAATGTCCAATTTTTACCCCATAGTTCGCGAGTAAAAGGATGAGTATTTTCTAAAGCAACCCCGCCTCGGTTAGCTTGACGAATATGAGCAATTACTGCTGTTGATTTTATTGGGTATTGTTGAACCAATTTGGCGATAGGTGAAAAACTACAAGGCTGCGGATCTTTAAACGTTCGACATCCTTTACCTTCATAAAATGTTATACCCCAGCCATCTTTATGAGGGCCTTTATCGCCCCCACGTTTGATTAAGCTGGTAAAACTAAAACAAATATCAGTCGGCACATTGGCACTCATACCCAATAATTCGCACATATTAAGCCATCTCTTTTTCAATAAGTAGAATCAAAATATGAATCACTTTAATATGGATTTCTTGAACACGATCAGCATAGCCAAAATGAGGCACACGAATATCAACATCAGCTAATCCATTCATTTTCCCGCCATCTTTACCTGTCAGTGTGATAATTTTCATACCTTTTTGTTTAGCAGCTTCAATTGCTTTAAGTACATTAGCTGAATTTCCTGAAGTTGAAATGCCTAATAATACATCACCTTTTTGTCCAACGCCTTCAATGTAACGAGAAAATATGTAATCGAAACCATAATCATTGCCCACGCATGAGATGTGACTAACATCAGATATAGCAATTGCTGGATATGAAGGGCGGTTATCACGGAAACGTCCGGTTAGTTCTTCAGCAAAGTGCATCGCATCACAATGAGATCCGCCATTACCGCATGAAAGTACTTTTCCACCTTGTTTAAACGAATCAGCAATTAAAATGGCAGCTTGCTGGATTTGTTTAAGGTTTTCATCATTTGAAACGAAATTGGCCAATACGTCAATGGCCTGATTTAATTCGTCTCGAATAGTGTTAATGTACATCAATATTACCTCTATATGTAGACAGCTTTCTTCTTACCATTGTAATTGGTTAATAATAGCTTGCAAGCAATAAAACCAAAATTTCTTATAACGGTTAAACGCTTTGAGCCAAATATTAAAAATTTATAACTTTTTTATCAGATGAATGATGATTTATTAATTTATAACTTTAACAATTACATTTTATAAACAACAAATTTTCAAATAATAACTTTTAAATAATCAACCTTAATAATGCCAGTTATGAACATGCTAATTCCCGGTTTTTGCCAATAGGATAACCTTTTAATTTGTGGTATAATTAAATAAAAATTTATTCACAAAACGTGATAATAAAAATTGCTTCTAGAATCAGTTAATAAGGAATGAATATGCAATCAGTTAAAGGTAAAGTTGCTGCCCCAAAAGCCAAAGTAGCTATTATTGTGGCGCGTTTTAACCAATTTATTAATGAGAGTTTAGTCAATGGTGCAGTAGATGCACTAACGCGTATTGGTCAAGTTGAAGATAAAAACATTACGGTTATTTGGGTACCCGGCGCTTATGAGATTCCTTTGGCGGCAAAAGTTGCTGCTCAATCAAAGAAATATGATGCTATTGTTGCATTAGGTACGGTTATTCGTGGCAGCACAGCTCATTTCGATTTTGTTGCTGGTGAGTCAAGCTCCGGTTTATTAAATGCTAGTTTAGAGTATTCGATACCTGTTGGCTTTGGTATTTTAACGACGGAGAGTATTGAACAGGCAATTGAACGAGCTGGAACTAAAGCCGGTAATAAAGGTGCTGAGGCAGCATTAACTGCACTTGAAATGTTAAATGTTATTAAAACAATTAAGGAGTAATTTAGTGGCGTTAGTTAATCCTCGTCGTCGAGCAAGAGAATGTGCCGTTCAAGCCATTTATTCTTGGCAAATTTCTAGAAATGATCTTGCTGATGTTGAGAGCAGCTTTCTGGCTGAACAAGATATGAAAGGTGTTGATAGCAAATATTTTAGAGAATTACTTAATGGTGTTGCTAAAAATACCGCAGAGTTAGATGAAAAAATGACACCTTACCTAACAGAAAGAACAGTTGATGAGTTGGGACAAGTTGAATTAGCGGTACTACGAATTGCAATTTATGAATTAATGAAAAGACATGATGTACCTTATAAAGTCGTTATCAATGAAGCTATTGATCTGGCGAAAACGTTTGGAGCAGAAGAAAGTCACAAATTTATAAATGGTGTTTTGGATAAAATTGCACCAACAATCCGTACACGATAACTGCCTTTAATTGGGAATAATATGAACGACACTAGCGAAAAAAGTAAGCCCACAATCTTCTATGCCAAAAATAGCTATGCTAAAAATAGTCAATCAAATGTGAAATCTGCAAAAGATAAAGATAATGATCAGCGGAGCAAACGTAAACATGATGGCTTTCGGTCTAATTCTAAAGCAAAACATGATCGAATCGAAACATTTAGACCAAAAACCACAAATAAAACTATAAAATCATCGAAAGCTCGATTTGATTTAACTGATGAACATGATTCTCCATGGCAAAAGAAAGTTCGCGATAACGAACAAACACCTACATTTGGTTACGATGAGTATCGACAAAAAAAAGAAGAGACTTTAGTTTATAGTGAAAACAGTTGTAAAGCGGTATTTAAGCATCGGCGCTCGGCTATTGTAAAGTTATTTATTACCCAAGAAATGACATACCAATTTAAGGATTTAATCAATTGGTTAGTCAAACAACGACTTGGTTATGATGTTGTATCAACAGAGCAAATTACTAAAATAACCCAAACTCCACATCATGGTGGTGTTTGTTTAATTGTCAAAAAACGGATACCGCTCACTTTACTCGATTATTTGCATGAACATGATGATAATGTTCGCGATTGCATCATTGCTATTGACGATGTTAATAATCCTCATAACCTAGGGGGATTAATTCGCAGCGCTGCTTTTTTTGGTGTTAATGGGGTTATTCTGCGTCAAACCAATTTACTTGATAGTGGTTCGGCAATGCGTGTTGCTGAAGGTGGTATTGAAGCAATTGAGCCAATTAAAAGCGATGATTTTATTGTATCTATAGATATATTAAAACAACATGGTTATCAAGTGGTGGCTTTATTACCATGTCAGTTAAAATCCATTACATCAACCGAATTGTCACAGTTCACATTTAAAAATAGAGTAGCATTAGTTATTTTCCAACAAATTAATACAAAATTAATTAATTGTGCTGATAACGTTGTACATTTGAAAGGTAATGATAATATGTCGGCATTAAATATATCTGTTGCAGCAGGAATTGTTTTATCCACTATTAAATATCAATCTTAATTGATATGATTCTAATCATTGGTGAATTTTTTGATGAAGTTAACACTTTTATCTTCTCACTATACTAAATAGCATCAATTGGTTAGAAAATGATTGTTTTTTCTGTACATTAGTATCCAGTTTTTAAATGTATTGGTAATTATTATGTCATCAAAACATCAAGTTGGTTTAATATTTGGTAAGTTCTATCCGTTACACAGTGGTCATATCTATCTTATAGAAAAAGCGTTAACGCAAGTTGATGAATTACATGTAATGCTTGGTTGTGAAGAAACACGCGATAAACAACTGTTTGAAAAAAGCCATCTTCCTAGACAGCCACAAGTTAGCGACCGTTTTTCGTGGTTAAAAGAGACCTTTAAAGATAGACATAATATTCATATCCATATTTCTGATGAAGCTGGAATTAACTATTATCCTAATGGTTGGCAAGATTGGAGTGATAGTATTAAACGGATTTTATCCGAACACAAAATTGAACCTTCGGTGGTGTTTACCAGTGAACCTCAAGATGTTAAAGAACATGAACGCTATTTTGGTTGTCGAGTTGTTGTTGTCGATGCTGAACGTGAATTCTTTAATATAAGCGCAACTAAAATTCGAGAAAATCCTTATCAAAACTGGTCTTTTATTGCAAAGGCAGCTAAACCATTTTTCATTAAAAAAGTCGCAATTATCGGACATGATAAATTTAATGAATTACCTATACAATTAGCCAATATTTATAATACACAGTATGTCTCTAATGGTTATGTAAATTATATTCAACGAGAAATTTCAACACCAGAAAATAAACGTTACTTAAGTGAAAATGATTATCTAAGAATTGCAATGTTACAAGTAGAGAGAATAACTAAAGCTGTTGAAAATGCTAATAAACTCCTCTTTACTTCTATTGATTTTGGAACATTAGCTAAGTACTATGATCTAATTTTTGGTAAATCTAATGAAGTTCTAAATGGATTAAAAAGTAGTTATCAATTTGATTTAATTGTTCATGAAAACCAACTACCTGCAAATTCCACCCCTTTACAACATTTTGAAATTGTTTCTAAAATGGTTGACTCATTATTGATTTAGCTTATCACATTTAAGTTAGCTTATGCTAAAATGAGCTAACTTTTTGTGATAGGTGAATTTTTATGTCTCAATCTTCTCAGCCGAATGAAGACCAAGATAAAATTGATTTTGGTTATACACAAGTATTAAAACAAGATAAAGTAAAACGTGTTGCAGAAGTTTTTCATTCTGTCGCAGATAAATACGATATCATGAATGATTTAATGTCATTTGGTATTCACCGGATTTGGAAAAAAATTACTATTGAGTATAGTAGTGTTAGAAAAGGGCAAAAAGTTCTCGATCTTGCAGGTGGAACCGGAGATTTAACGGCTAAATTCTCTCAGATTGTTGGTGATGATGGTTTAGTAGTATTAGCCGATATCAATGAATCGATGCTTAAAGTAGGTAGAGACAAGTTACGAAACAAAGGTCTATTTAAAAATATTGAATATGTACAAGCAAATGCAGAAGAGTTGCCATTTGCTGATAATTACTTTGATTGTATTACTATCTCATTTGGTTTACGAAATGTGACCGATAAACAAAAAGCGTTACAATCCATGTGGCGAGTATTAAAACCAGGTGGACGCTTATTAATTCTAGAATTTTCAAAACCTCAATATCAAATTTTAAATAAAGCCTACGATCTTTACTCATTTACCATGTTGCCGTTAATGGGCAAGATTGTGGCTAATGATTCAGATAGCTATCGATATTTAGCTGAATCTATCCGAATGCATCCAGATCAAAAAACATTGAAAAAAATGATGGAAGATGCTGGATTTGTCGATGTTAAATATCACAATATGACAGGTGGTATTGTCGCTTTACATACTGGTTTTAAATTTTAATGTGATAAAAAATAATGACATTTTTTCGACTTTATAAAATATTAACCGTATTTCGAGCTTATCGATTAGATAAACTATTACCAAAACACCGTTCCTCAAAATGGTTGCGAATATTGTTGTTTAGCTTTTTTTGGATTAGACCTAAAGCAAAGCAACAAGATATTGGTGAAAGGTTGCGTCAAGCCTTACAAGAACTAGGTCCTATTTGGATAAAGTTCGGTCAAATGGTCTCAACAAGGCGGGATATATTGCCAAAACATCTGGCTGATGCATTAGCTAAATTACAAGATCAAGTTGACCCGTTTGATGGCAAAATTGCTAGACAAATAATAGAGACAGCTTTAGGGTGCCCTGTTGATTATTATTTCTCAGATTTTAATGAGCAACCCTTAGCTTCTGCGTCCATTGCACAAGTGCATACTGCAACGTTAAAAAGTAGCCAAGCTCAAGTCGTAATCAAAGTGTTGCGGCCAAATATATTACCTATCATCAAATCAGACATTCGTTTGATGTATTGGGTTGCTAATCAATTTACTAAACGGATAAAATTTGGTGAAAAATTACGCGCTGTAGAAATTGTTAGTGATTATGAAAGTACGCTTTTAAAAGAATTGGATCTACTCAAAGAAGCTTATAACACCGCGCGTTTGCGGGATAATTTTATTCATAGCGAGATTCTTTATATTCCTTATGTTTATCAAGATCTCTGCCGTAAAAATATCCTAGTTGAGGAACGAATCTATGGTACACCGATCGCTAATATTGACGAACTAAAAAGAAGTAACGTCAACATGAAATTACTAGCCGAACGAGGTGTTCAAGCTTTCTTTACACAAGTATTTCGGGATAATTTCTTCCATGCCGATATGCACCCAGGTAATATCTTTGTGGATATAAGCGAACCACAGAATCCGCGTTATATTGGCATCGATTGCGCTATTGTTGGTATTTTAACTGAAGATGATCAACGCTATCTAGCTGAAAACTTTCTTGCCTTTTTTAACCAAGATTATCGAAAAATTGCGCAAATTTATATCACATCAGGTTGGGTTCCAGAAACCACTGACGCCGTGGCATTAGAAATGGCTATGCGTAATGTGTGCGAACCAGCATTTGCCAAACCATTAGGTGAGATCTCTTTTTCGCAAATTTTATTAGCGCTATTTCAAGTGGCTCGTCAATTTGAGATGGATATTCAACCTCAGTTAACCTTACTTGAAAAAACGTTATTTTATATAGAAGGATTAGGCCGTCAACTCTATCCTGAGCTCGACTTATGGCAAAGCGCTAAACCATTTTTAGAAAAATGGTATGAAGATAAATATAGTGCTAAAAAGTTACTACAACAAGTTTGGACATCTCTACCTGAATGGAAAAATCTTGTTGTTGAACTACCGGTAAAATTGCATGATCAGGCTCGGATGACTAAACAGATGCATATTCAACTAAAACAGATTAATCAAGAACTTCAATGTAGTAAAAGAAGTCAGCGTAGATTAATGTTTGTCGTTGGTCTGCTTAGCGTTTTATGTATTATTATGTTTGTTATGCATTGAATGAGTTATTTTTTGGAATATCACTGTTTAAGTGTATAATTTGACTATTTTAAGCTATTGGAGATAGTTATCATATGCCAAGTTTGCCCAAACTACTCATATTTGTAGCGGTTATCGTCCTATTATTTGGAACAAAAAAATTGCGTTCATTGGGTTCAGACCTTGGAGCTTCAATTAAAGGCTTCAAAAAAGCTATGAACGACGATGATGATAAAAAAGAGACAGATGATTCACAAAAAGTTGAACATCTTAACTCATCTGATGATAATCACGCCAATAAAGAGTAACCTGTGTTTGATATTAGCTTTGGTCAGCTACTCTTAGTTTTAATCATTGGGCTGGTGGTATTAGGACCAGAGCGTTTACCTATTGCAATCAAAACAGTTGCTAGCTGGATAAAAGTGCTTCGCCGTATGTCAGCAACAGTCCAGTTAGAATTAAATAAAGAGCTTAAACTGCAAGAGTTACAAGATAGCTTAAAAAAAGCAGAGCAAAGTGGTTTAAAGACGCTTACACCCGAAATCCAAGAATCCATTGATGAATTAAAACGAGTAACCGAATCACTACAAAAAGAGATTGATTCAGTCACTCAAATAGATACAACAATTCATTCAGATAAAGATAAATTATGACAGACGACGCAACGCAACCACTTATTGGTCATCTTGTAGAACTAAGAATGCGACTTTTACGATGCATTATCTGTATATTACTCGTATTAGCGTGTTTACTTTATTTTTCGAATAATATTTATCATATTGTTGCTAATCCGCTTATTAGTCAATTACCAAAGGGTAGCAGTATGATTGCAACTGACATTGCGGCACCTTTTTTTACTCCTATTAAACTGACCGCAGTTGTTTCAATATTTGTTTCGATTCCTTATATTTTGTATCAAGTATGGGGATTTATTGCCCCAGCACTATATCAGCATGAAAAACGTCTTATTATGCCGTTAATCATTTCAAGCACAGTACTTTTTTATATTGGCATTGCGTTTGCTTATTTTGCAGTATTTCCTCTCGCTTTTTACTTTTTTATTCATACGGCCCCTGTTGATGTTGCAATAAATACTGATATAACTAAGTATCTTGATTTTGTTATGACCCTATTTATTGTTTTTGGCTTTGCATTTGAAGTCCCGGTTGCAATTATCTTACTGTGCTGGACTGGTGTAACCACCCCTAAAAATTTACGTAAAAAAAGGCCTTATATAATTGTCGGTGTTTTTGCCGTGGCAATGTTTGTTACACCTCCTGACGTATTTTCTCAAATCTTATTAGCTGTACCTATCTGTTTATTATTTGAAATAGGGACGTTTTTTGCCCGTTTTTATCAACCTAGAAAAAAAATCCAACCAGACGATGAATGTGTTGGGGATTAATAATAAATTGATAAGTGATTTACTGAATAACAAGTAAAGGATATATGACCATAATGAAAACTTCACTTCCTGAGTTTACTCAAGCAAATGTTCTGGTTGTTGGCGATATCATGTTAGATCGCTATTGGTATGGAGGTACTAACCGTATATCACCAGAAGCACCAGTGCCAATTGTTAAAGTTGATGCTCTAGAAGAACGCGCTGGCGGTGCAGCCAATGTAGCTATGAATATAACCTCTTTGGGCGGTAGCGCAAGATTAATTGGTTTTACCGGTATTGATGAGCCAGCCAAAGTACTTGATGAACAACTGACTAAACGTAATGTCCATTGTGATTTTGTATCAGTCTCAACTCATCCAACAATTACCAAATTAAGAGTTTTATCTAGAAATCAACAACTCATTAGAATCGATTTTGAAGAGGGTTTTAATAGTGTTGATCATACACCTATTTTAGAACGTATTGAAAGTGCGCTTTCAACCTCTAAAGTATTAGTGTTATCTGATTATGCTAAAGGAGCCTTAACAGCTGTACAAGCAATGATTAAACAAGCTCAGAAAGCAAATGTACCAATATTGGTTGATCCGAAAGGTACTGATTTTGAGCGTTATCGTGGTGCAACACTATTGACGCCAAATATGTCTGAATTTGAAGCGGTTGTCGGTGTTTGTAAAACAGAGCAAGAGATTATCGAAAAGGGCTATCAACTAATTAAACAGTATGATCTCAAAGCTTTACTTGTCACTCGCAGCGAAAAAGGGATGACGTTATTACAGTTAGATAAGCCTGTTTATCATCTACCTACGCAAGCCAAAGAAGTATTTGATGTTACTGGCGCCGGTGATACGGTGATAGCGACCTTAGCTGCTTCATTAGCCGCAGGGCAATCTCTTGAAGAAAGCTGTTTTTTAGCTAATGCAGCTGCAGGTGTTGTGGTTGGCAAGTTAGGGACATCTACGGTATCTCAAGTTGAATTAAGTAACGCTATCCGTGCTCGTACTGATGATGGTTTCGGCGTAATGACTGAAAAGACATTAAAAGAAGAAATTAACAAAGCACGCCTTCGAGGTGAAAAAATTGTCATGACTAATGGCTGCTTTGACATCTTGCATGCTGGACATGTTTCCTATCTTGCTAATGCTCGCAAACTTGGTGATCGCTTAGTTGTTGCGGTAAATAGCGATGCCTCAGTAAAACAATTGAAAGGGCAATCCCGACCTATAAATTCATTAATGCAAAGAATGATTGTATTAGGCGCGTTAAATTCAGTAGATTGGGTCGTTCCTTTTGAAGAACAGACGCCACAACGATTAATTGCCAGTATTTTACCTGATGTATTAGTAAAAGGTGGTGATTATAAACCTGAAGATATCGCAGGTGGAAAAGAAGTTATTGAGGCCGGTGGAGTAGTTAAAGTCCTCAATTTTGAAGATGGTTGTTCCACAACTAACATCATTGATAAAATTAAACAACAATAAATAATATCTGGTAATAATTGGCTACTTATTTAAGTAGCCATGTATTTAACTAGATGATTACTCTTATTTAATTTTTTTCCATTATTTTTATCTTTGTTTTATCTCAATTAAGATTTATTTTAGTATCAATAAAGATCACATATTTAATGACTAATAAGGAATAAAATAATGAAACTAAAAATTACAGTGTTGTTAATGATATTAATGAGTGTCGCTTGTCATCGAGTACCTGTTCAAAAATATCTATATGAAGCAAATCTCCATGACCCAGAACTGATATTCACCACTGAAACTTATTATCCTACCTATTTTTCTTTAAACATTTATGATGGTAAAACTAGCAACTGCACTAATTTTCAAAGTCTTGGCTATGTATTTCCACATAAAATTGTACCATTTAATATTTATCCTAAATACGTTCCCTCAATTGAAACTAAATCTCCAGCCAATAAACTTGTTACGGTTATTGGCAAATCACGAGATGATAAAGTTTCTTGTACCACAAAATATCACCAATTTACCGCTGAATTGGGTAAAACATATAATATTTTATATAAACTTGAAGACAGAAAATGTTATCTTGAGATTACTGAAAAATTGAATTCTAAACCTGTCAATTTTCAGGCATTGAATGAATGTGTGAAATAATCATATTAAAAATATTAATATGATTATGTTAATGAATAAAACTATTCTCCAAAACTAATCAATAGGTAATAACTATCATTAAATTTCATAATTAGTACTTTTTTTATTTTTGGCTTTATGCAAAGCTATCAATCATCAATTGCTAATTTGTTTTAAGGATTTCTTATATGACTAAACACTATGACTATATTGCTATCGGTGGTGGCAGTGGTGGTATTGCCTCTATTAACCGTGCTGCATCATATGGTAAAAAGTGCGCTATTATTGAGGCTAAATTATTGGGCGGAACTTGTGTAAATGTTGGCTGTGTGCCGAAAAAAATCATGTGGTATGGTGCACAAATTGCCGAAGCGATTAACCACTATGGGCCTGATTATGGATTTGATACCACGATTAATCATTTTAATTGGGATAAACTCATTGCAAGCCGAACGGCTTACATTGATCGTGTTCATCAATCTTATGATCGGGTGTTAAACAATAATAATGTTGATGTGATCCATGGATATGCCAAATTTATTGATAGCAAAACGATTGATGTTAATGGCGAGCGCTTTAGTGCCGATCATATTCTTATTGCGGTCGGTGGTAAGCCAACTATTCCTAATATTCCCGGTGCACAATATGGTATTACTTCTGATGGGTTCTTTGAATTAAAAGCATTACCTAAACGAGTTGCAGTTGTTGGTGCAGGTTATATAGCTTGTGAAATTGCCAGTGTTTTACATTCATTAGGTGCCCAGACTCATCAATTTGTTCGACAAGGTACCCCATTACGTGCTTTCGATCCACTAATTGTTGAAACACTAATGGAAGTGATAACCAAGGATGGCCAACATTTGCACACCTTTGCTATTCCCTCTTCTGTCAGCAAAAATAGTGACGAATCATTAACATTAACATTAGAAAATGGCGAAAGCTATACTGTTGATTGTTTAATTTGGGCCATCGGTCGAGAGCCAGCAACCAAAGCAATGAACTTATCTGCGGCGGGTATTAAAGTTGATAGCAATGGATTTATTGTTGTTGATGAATATCAAAATACTAACGTACCAGGCATTTATTCGGTTGGCGATGATACTGGTGCGGCTGCATTAACGCCTGTTGCTGTGGCTGCAGGTCGTCGCTTATCTGAACGACTTTTCAATAATAAACCAAATGAACATTTAGATTACTCTAATATTCCAACTGTAGTATTTACTCATCCACCGATAGGTACGGTTGGTTTAAGTGAACCACAAGCTATATTGCAATATGGGCCTGAAAACGTAAAAGTGTATAAATCCACGTTTACGGCTATGTATACTGCCGTAACTTCTCATCGTCAACCATGCAAAATGAAATTAGTTTGTATTGGTGAACAAGAAAAGATAGTCGGTATTCATGGTATTGGTTATGGTATGGACGAGATTTTACAAGGTTTTGCCGTGGCATTAAAAATGGGGGCAACCAAACAAGACTTTGATAACACCATTGCCATACACCCAACAGCGGCAGAAGAGTTTGTTACAATGCGCTAATATTTGAGTTAATACATGAAAGGTTCATCACATCTTTAATTAAAAACAGGGTAATTGCCCTGTTTTTAATTAGTCTTTTAAGTCATTAATTTATTAATTATCAGCTCTATTTTGCCAGCCTTTCTGGGCTAAAGTTGAAAAACTAACTAAAACAGCAAGTAACGCGACAGCTGAAATATAAATACCTGCGCCCAGATAACTATATTCACCTAATATATGATCAGGACTTAATAAATAGATCGTTAAAGTAGGCGTGATTGCACTAAATAGCGCATAAGCCAAATTATAAGATAGCGATAATCCAGAATAACGAATGGCCGGTGGAAATGTTCTGGTACCGATAATTGGGGTCATGGCAATCGATCCAATAAATAAGCCAAATAGTGCCCAAATTGAATAAAGTTTCGTTAATGACATATCAGCGCTTAATGAACTGTAAAAATAGATGCTTACAACAGCTAAACCGCCCCAAGTTACGATGACTGTTTTGACTGTACCTAATTTATCATCTAACCAACCAGAAATAACACAGCCAATAGATAATGTTAAGGCTGCAATACATCCACCAATACGCCAATCAAGATTGGCGAAGTGATACATACCGCCCACAATACGACTAGGGGTAATTAAAATACCAACCATAATAGCGGTTGACAATGACCAAGTTAATAAAGCGACAATCAAACAAGCTGTTTTATGTTTTTTTAGAACGGTCACGACAGGAATACTCTTTTCTAATGCTTTACGTGCAGCTAATTCCTTGAAGATCGGCGTTTCAGATAAAAATTTACGTAAGTAGACCGAAATAACTCCAAAAATACCGCCTATAATAAAAGGAATACGCCAAGCATAATCTAAAATATTTTGACTAGTAAAATAGAGATCAACAATAATTGTGACGAAAAAACCAAGTAAAATACCACCGGTAATACCTGACGTTAACGTACCAACCCCCAAACCATAGCGTTGTTTGGGGGTGTGCTCTGCGATAAACACCCATGCGCCCGGCATTTCACCACCAATCGCCGCACCTTGCAACATACGCATCAATAACAATAATAATGGTGCTACAATGCCAATTGTCTCATAAGTAGGTAAAATACCGATGATAAAAGTAGGTAAAGCCATCATCGCTACACTTAACGTAAACATCTGTTTGCGACCAACTTTATCCCCAAAATGGGCCATAATAATTCCACCAACCGGGCGAACCAAATAGCCAGCAGCAAAAATACCCCAAGCAAATAAATCTAAGGTTAATGGCGATAAGGTATGCGGTAAAAACAGCGGTTTGACAATAGTATCAATATATAGCGCATAAATAACAAAGTCATAAAATTCAAGTGTTCCACCTAAAGATGACAATACTAGTGTTTTAAAATCCTTACTATTCAATGGTCTTGCGACCGGTTTCCATTCAGCATTAATTTCAAATTGACTCATGAAAAAACCTTATTTTTATAGTTAAATGAATATAGCCAGTAAAGAAAATGACTGTTGTTTGACTAAATCTTAATTTTGAAAAATCATTCTGCCATAAAAAATAGTATTTTTTTTAATCATAAAAAAATTTAATCAATAACAACGATATGTCTGTTTGATTTATAATCTGTATAAAAATGATATTAAATGATAATTCTATTTAATCATCGCGTATAATATTTTTAAAACATAAGGATGAAATAATAATGACAAAACGATGCAGTTGGGTCTCAAATGACCCGTTATATATTGATTATCATGATAATGAATGGGGTTATCCGCAATATGATAGCCTTAAATTATTTGAAAAAATTTGTCTTGAAGGACAACAAGCCGGATTATCTTGGATCACTGTACTAAAAAAACGAGACGAATATCGTCGATGTTTTTTTAATTTTGAACCGGAAAAAATTATCCAATTAACCGCAACTGATATAGAATTATTACTCGAAAATACAGGCTTAATTCGCAATCGCTTAAAGCTTAATAGCATCGTAAAAAATGCCCACGCTTACTTAGCTATGAAAAACAATAATGAGGACTTCTCGCAATTTATTTGGTCATTTGTTGATGGTAAACCCATCATCAATCATTATAAGGATATAAGTGAAGTTCCTGTTAGCACGGAAATATCTGATAAAATGTCAAAAGCATTGAAAAAGAAAGGATTTTCATTTGTTGGCACAACAATTTGTTATGCATTTATGCAATCGATGGGGTTAGTTAACGACCATTTCGAAGATTGTTTTAAAAAATAAGGGGAAAAATTAATGACAATTATGAATTTAATAAAATATTGCCTAATAGCACTATTAGTTTATTTTATCATTTGTAACGTTATTATTTTTATCTATGCTAAGCAAAAACCAGCTGCCAATGCTGATACGCTAGTCGTTTTAGGATCACAAGTGGTCGGTACTCCCGCTCAAGTCCCACCTACCTTACAAAATCGTTTAGATACTGCATTTGATTATTTGCAAAGTAACCCGAATACTAAAGTCGTTGTTTGTGGTGGACAAGGGAGCGATGAATCTGCCACCGAAGCGAGTGTGATGGCTGATTACCTAGTCAAAAAAGGAATCGATTCTTCAAGAGTGCATCTTGAAGATAGATCTAGGCGGACAGCTCAACAATTTGTTTACGCCAATCAAGTATTACCATTAGGCAAAACCGTTGTTGTGACCAACGACTTTCATATCCTTCGTTCCATCATGCTAGCTAAACGTTCTGGTATAAATGATATTTCTGGCTTATCTGCACCGATAGCTTATAACAATTTTGATAAATACTATGCGATGATAAGAGAGCCATTAGCCTTACTTAACTCATGGTTGTTTGACCATCCTTTAGATTATGTTGATAATTAACCGTTCTAATAGACAGTTCCCCTTTACAGATTTTTAATGATAGTCATGGTATGATTAATCATTACTATTTTTAATTGACAATTAATAAATATGAATTCAGACACAATAGTTGCGCAAGCTACACCACCCGGTCGAGGCGGAGTTGGCATATTGCGTATTTCTGGCCCTAAAGCACAAGAGGTTGCCAAAGCGGTGTTAGGTATTTTACCTAAACCTCGATATGCGCATTATTTGCCTTTTTTAGACGGTGATGGTACAACGTTAGATGAAGGTATCGCTTTGTTCTTCCCAAATCCACATTCGTTCACGGGTGAAGATGTACTTGAACTACAAGGCCACGGTGGTCCTGTTATCTTAGATTTACTCTTAAAACGGATTTTAGCAATTTCTGGGGTGCGCATCGCAAGACCGGGTGAATTTTCCGAGCGAGCTTTTTTAAATGATAAATTAGATCTTGCCCAAGCCGAAGCCATTGCTGATCTTATTGATGCAAGCTCAGAGCAAGCTGCTAAATCAGCCTTATCTTCTTTACAAGGGGTATTCTCTAAAAAGATTAACGATCTAGTTGAATCACTTATTCACCTACGTATTTTTACCGAAGCTGCTATTGATTTTCCCGAAGAAGAAATAGACTTTTTATCTGACGGTAAAATAGAAACTGAGCTTGACCAAGTCATTCAACGACTAAATGACGTTCGTCAAGAAGCCAAACAAGGTTCGTTACTACGTGAAGGAATGAAAGTAGTTATTGCTGGTCGACCTAATGCAGGTAAATCGAGTTTACTTAATGCGTTAGCAGGCCGTGACGCGGCTATTGTTACTGATATAGCCGGAACAACGCGTGATGTTTTGCGCGAACATATTCATATTGATGGTATGCCTTTACATATCATTGATACTGCAGGACTGCGTGAAGCTAGTGACGAAGTTGAACGAATTGGTATTGAACGAGCATGGCAAGAAATTGAGCAAGCGGATCGGGTATTATTTATGGTCGATAGCACAACAACTAATGAGACTAATCCTGAAAAACTCTGGCCAGAATTTATTGAACGCTTACCTAATAACATGCCAGTTACCGTTATTCGCAACAAAGCCGACTTAACTGGTGAACCATTAGGCTATAGTGAACAAAATGGCTATTGTCTTATCCAACTATCAGCACGAACTGGTAAAGGTATTACATTATTACGTGATCATCTTAAACAAGTTATGGGCTTTACTAGCAGTACAGAAGGTGGCTTTTTGGCTCGTCGTCGTCATTTGCAAGCACTTGAAAAAGCTGCTGAGCATTTAAATAATGGTAAATATCAGCTTACAACCTTTCATGCTGGCGAGCTGTTAGCGGAAGAATTGAGATTAGCGCAAGAAGCGCTAAGTGAAATTACCGGCGAATTTACATCTGATGATTTATTAGGCCGAATATTCAGCTCATTTTGTATTGGCAAGTAATCTAACCATACATTTTTCGAAAAATAGGGATAGATGTAAAAAGTGCTATCCCTACAGAGAACTTCAAAATTACAGTAAATCTACACTAACTTATTTATTTTTGCCGGCATTATTGGGCACCAAAATTAAAATTGAAATAAAACATAACAGACAAAATCCAACATTAATCCATAATCCGATTGCAGCGCCCGTTGCTACGCTTTGGCCACTAGCAATAATCGCTGCATAAGTGGATGCCGAAATGGCGATACCGAATGCACCGCCTAATGAGCTTGCCATTTTATATATCCCTGATGCAATACCAACTTTATCTTCTGGAGCATTGGATATTGCCGTATCGATTGATGGCGTTGCATAAAAACCTAAGCCAAGACCAAATAAAATATAGCCCCCCAACACTGAAACAATATAATGCGTATCTGGTAAAAAAGTTAGCGTCATCAACGCAATTCCTGAGCCAGTAATTAATGGCCCGAGTAACATCGGTTTTTTCGCGCCGACTTTTTGTAAGATCTTTTCACCTACTCGAATCATACATAAAACCGAAACTAAATAACCAATGGTCAATAATCCATTTTCGAAAGAGGTAAAACCGCGTCCTTGTTGGGTATAAGTACTGGCAACAATTAACGTACCAGCAACAGAATTGAGCAGAAAGTTAGATAAGGTAGCACCACGATAAGGGACGTTCTTAAATAGTGAAAAATCTATAAATGCGCCATTCGCTTTACGATTTTCAATAACAAAAAATAAAATCAGAAAAAACAAGCATATCGTAGCGAGTGATAATGTCGTTACACTAGTCCAACCAAAAGTAGATCCTTTGGTGATGACAAGGTTTAACGTTACCAAAGTAATAACAAAAACAAATAGCCCAGCATAATCAAATTTGGGCAAGCTTGATGGATCGTCAATTTTAGTTTCTGGTGTCCCTTTCAATAATAGCATACCTAACAGAGCACAAACGATAGAGATAATAAAAATCCATTGCCAACCTAAATAAGTTGCTATCGCACCACCGGCAAGCACACAAGTACCTGAACCGCCCCAAGAACCAATCGACCAAAAGCTCAATGCACGCTGGCGGTCTTTGCCCTCATAATAGGTTTTCACTAAGGCTAAAGTTGATGGCATAATACAGGCAGCAGATAGGCCTTGGATAATACGACCAGTAATAAACAGCACTTCACCTTGCGCGCAGATCAAACAAAGACAACCAATAATACTTAAAATAAAACCAAAATAGGTAAAACGAACTCGTCCAAAGCGATCAGCAAGTCCGCCAGCAACCACAATAAAACAGCCAGAAAATAGGGCGGTTAAACTCACCGCTAAATTAAACGATGCTGGCGTAATACCGACAGCGTGCTGAATAGCTGGCCCGACATTGACGATTGATTGAGCAAAAAGCCAAAAAGTAATAACGCCTAAAACAATGCCTAATGTTAACCTATTATGACCTTTAAACAATTTCGCTCCTGAAATTTTGGTATTTGACATATTTAAATTTGACATAGATGCGCGTTATCCTTATTTACTTAAATAGGTTTCAGTTAATGCAACCCAATATGACGCCGCTGTAACAATACAATTATCATTAAAATCATAACCTGGATTATGGACATTACAATAATCTGGTTCATCGCCATTGCCGATAATCATGTAACAGCCATTTGGGTTGCTTTCTAACATAAAAGCAAAATCTTCACTGCCCATAAACGGATGGCAATTATCATGAACGCGATCTTTACCTACTAATTTTTCGGCAACGCCGAAAGCAAATTTTGTTGCATCTACACCATTATGTAAAACAGGGCTACCATTGACATGCTCAATTTTAACTGATGCCCCAAAACTCTCTGCCTGAGCAGTGGCAATTTCGGTAATACGTTTAAGTAATAACGTTCGGGCATTATTATCTAATGCTCTAACGGTTAACTTCATAATTGCATCGCTATTAACTACATTCGGCGCTTCACCAGACTCAATACAACCAATTGTGATAACAGCTTGTTCAAAAGGTGAAACATTGCGAGAAACGATACTTTGCAACGCGGTGCCGATATAACAGGCAACAAGGGTGGCATCAATTCCTCGTTCAGGCATAGCCCCATGAGCCCCTTTTCCTTTTATATTGATATGAATGGTATCGGATGAAGCCATAAGCGCACCAGATCTGAAATAAAAATGGCCTTCCTTGAATCCTGGCATATTGTGAATACCGAAAATAACATCACAAGGAAATTTCTTAAATAAACCATCATCAACCATCACTTTTCCACCATATAATAACTCTTCTGCTGGTTGGAAAATGACATGCAACGTACCATCAAAATTACGGGTTTTGGCAAGATATTTCGCTGCACACAGTAAAATAGTGGTGTGTCCATCATGACCACAACCGTGGAATTTGCCATGGATTTTACTACTCCAAGGTTTACCTGATGCCTCAACAATTGGTAAAGCATCCATATCAGCCCTAATACCAATCTTTTTATGACTAGTACCATTTTTCAAAACACCAACCACCCCTGTTTTTGCTAAACCACGGTGAACTTCATAGCCCCACTCAGCCAATTTACTTGCAACTAAATCGCTGGTTTTATTCTCTTCAAAACCTAATTCAGGATGTTGATGAATTTGATGGCGAATATCAATAAACTCTTGTTCTGTTTTGCTAATCGTTTCCATAATATGCTGCATTTTAGGCTCCTAATTAACCTGAATATCGTTTATGAAAAAAATAAAAAAAGAAGGGAACTACTCATCTAAGCGAAGATCAAATTGAAAAAATCCAAACAACTTAATCACCAAAACCACGTAGATGCACAAATATACAATAACCTCTAATTTTGTATATGTCGATAATTTCTATTAATCAATTATTAATGAAATTGGTAGAAAGCGAGTTTCAACAGTTAAATAGTGAAGTAATTGATTGGAACAACATCTTATCTGGTAAAGTTGAAAGTGATTTAGATAAAACTAAGCTAACTTTATTTGACCTATTTAGCCAATATTTTAAATCGTTTTATAAATGCGTTGAATTTGCCCTCAATGAATTTAAAGATTCGGAGATTTATTATCCTATAATGATTAGCATAACTACAAAATCTGATTACTTAACTTATGGTGAAATCCCGTTACCGGTTTTTGACGACTTAAAGGATGACGATAAACCAATTTGGTGGACAAAAAAGTTCCTAAAACATTGGAATAAGAACTTTTTAGCAGATCCACACAGCTCAACAACATCCAATGAGAACAATAAAACAAATAGAAAATACTTATCATTACTATTTTTGTGTATAGCAATGCCTTTAATGTTGTTTTTTACTATTTTAATAATGAGCTTAGTGTTTTCAATTTTATTTTATTTTAAAATAAATGAATTTGTAATTGACATTAAAGATATATATTTAGCTTGCAAAATAGCTTCTTTGGGTATCCCAGCCGGTATCTGGTATTTAGAATGTTGTCGTTTAGGAATTAAGATCTTTGGTAAATAATTAAGAACCCAGCCTAAAAACTGGGATTGTTTATATTTGCGATCAAAAATGGTATTTTTAATGAATGAGTGAAATCAAATAGAAACCATAAAAACATAAAAATGAACGCGATTTGTTTTCAGATTTCCAACAAAATCCATTGCATTACAAAAAAACTGAGGCATAAATGAGAAATCAAAACATACGGCGATAATAGAAAATAAGCATCTTGGTAGATTAAAGGAGAATTATCGACTCCACATTCTACAACCTAGAGGTGTGAATTTTTTGTGGTTAAATAGCCATTTACTCTATAGGTACAGTATTATAATATTAAATCTAAAGATGAAATAATCAATACAACTATAAGGAAATTTTATGTTAAAAAAATGCTGCCTTTTACTTACTGCTCTATTTTTTATTCCAATTTGTTTTGCTAACAGTTTATCTGAAAAAAACGCTAAAACATTTGAACTAGCTGGAGTTAAGCTAGGAATGACAGAATCTGAATTGATACAACTGTTTAAAAATAAATATCAACTTGCTGATACTGACATTACTATCGAAGAACAAAAAATGAAATTACCACCATCAGAACTAGGGAAACAATCTACAATCATTGGCACGCTAAAAACTTACAAAGTAACGTTAGATCCGAATAAGTCTGTGGCATTAAATGTTAGACTGGAAGAGGATCTCATGCATGATCCTGTTCAAATGGTTGTCTTTGGTGTCGCTAAAACGATACCCTATTCTAGTGAAGCAGAACAACATGAGTATGAAGCACTAGTCAAAAAATATGGTAAAGAACAATCCAAAAACTCTATGGGTGATGAAATGTGGAAATTCACCGTGGATGATGTGAATGGTAGTAACAATACTTTATTTTTCTCTTCATCAATAAATGAGAAGATCAGCATATCATTTGTTACCGATCAATATCGCAAACAAAAGATAAAATAGCATTTTTTTTTATAATTACGCTATTTTATTTTGATCGGTAAAGTATTTTTGTTTTGAGTTTTCTTTAAAATATCGAGATAAATAAAAAGTTGCGGGAAATACACTAACTCTTACTCTTAAAATGAATTAGCCTAGCTTACCTAGTATTCTAAATGGCAAAGCTAGGTCAATTAGTCTTATAAATTTCTATAAATCAAGCATAATTCGATTTTGGAAAAAGTTGAAGCTATGGCAAATGATGGCGCATTGTTTATTATCAAACTTGATAGTCAAAGTAATGAACCCCATTTAACCCAGCTGTTAAAACGGGTGCGGCTCAGCTTTGGTCAAATAAAGAGAAAGTAAACCATGTTAAACAACAACAGAGGGTAAGATAAGATTTATACCCGTAGAGGCTTTATCCACAAACCCATCACATAACGGTCTTAATAGTGAGTATCTTGATAAATGTGGTAACGAATAGGTAAAGAGCGAATCTCGTACAGCTGTTCAAGCTTTTGAATGGGATGGTCAGTTTTCATCTAAAGATGGATCGCAAATTGGTTTGGTAAGTCTTGATGGTTCACATTTAAACGTATCTTTAGTTAGAAAATAACACATAAATAGTTGAGATTGCTATGATAAATAAAATTGATTTTTATCCAGAAGTTGAAGTTATTCCTACTACCAAGTATTAACAATATTCTTGAAGAAAAGGTGTAATTATAGTGAGGAAGATGATATTTTATATGGTTATGCAGTATTATTGTATGATAAAGATACAATAGATTGTTTTGATATAGAAGATCTTATTCTTACAGCTAAAAAGTTTAAACGCGAAGATTTTTATTGAGTTATCGCATGATCTTGGCTTACTCGGCGTATTATATATGAAAAGTTGGTAAAGCTAACGATTGATATTTAATTATTTTATCAATCTTCTCAGTATTTAGGGAGATAAATAATTTAGTTTGGTTATTAAATGAAATATTATGCAAAATTAATATCTATAAATGAAAATGTTGAAGAAGAAGTTATTTTCGCTTTTGGAGAATATAACATTTGTTGTTTTGTTAATTTTTCTTCCGTACCGCTTCGCGTGGGAAATATTTATTTAGTAGAACTTGGTTTATGGTTTAACGATGATATGCAAATTGAAGCATCGAAAGATAAATATTTTTTTATTAAAAGAGAAGGAGAAACATTTGAACATATTATAAATGGTTATTTATTTGAAGATAAATTAATATTATCAAATTTGATCTTTCAAGATGAATCATTCTATGATTTTTCTTATTTTGAGAATGATTTTATTACACTTAGATCTGATAGAATGACTGTATCAATCATTGATTAATAGTAAAACTAAAAAAGATAACTCTGTCTTATAAATAAAGTGATCACGATTGAGAAAAAACGTCTTTGTTTAAAGTAGCGAGGTAGATTTAATCCATTAATAGAGAAAAATACATAATAGAATATATTGCATCACGAAGTAATTTAATATTAATAGTAAAAATTTGGATTATATTATAATTACACCATTTCAACCACATTATAACTGCCCATACCCTATTGATTTAGTGTGACAAAATACTTATTAGACCTCGCTAACGCAATAATTTAAAACAACTCAATAGGATTAAATAAATTCTGTCCAAGAACAGAATCTAATAAAAGAACGATCCGGATAATATCTAATGGATATAAGGTTTCAAATGGAGCAGATACAGTAACATAATGCCTAAAACAGCTTTTACCGACTTTTGCCTACATTATAACCTGTTTATTAATGCTCAAACACAATATAATGGTATAGACTCCTCAATTATTTTTACAGAAAAACTTGACTAAACCAAAATAATCAAACAATTAGAGTTTTTTTCAGCATATGATATTATGTCGGCAATAACACTGACTTAAAAAGTATAGTGATTGCCTTCGAAACCGAAAAACTTACTATGAAAAAAATATATTTACTAAGAACAACATCAGAAAGTACTTGCATATTTATTCAAAATTATCCTAATGGTGAACAAGGCATTATGGGAAGGGCGATGGATCAACGCTGGAAACCATTTGGTAACGACTATCAGCCCATTAGACTTGAATTAGGGCGAAGTGATTCGGGTAAGAAGAATTATCAGTTTGATTTCAGCGGTTTTTTGGGGCCATTTTTAGTGTTTAGTGAATCAGCATTAACGGCACTGGCAGATATTTTAGAGCCACGCGGGCAGTTGTTACCGGTTATCACGGAGAGTAAACGTAAACAGTTCTTTGGTTATTATCCTACCAATCCGTTATCCGGTTGTTTTGACAAGGAAAAATCAGTCTATGATGAATGGCCAAATGGTTTAATGATCAGAAAACTATTTTTAATTGCCCAAAATATTACCGATGAATATTTATTCTCCATTGAAGAAGATATCAGCTTTGTCTTTGTGACAGATAAATTTAAACAACGCGTTGAAGACGCTAACTTATTGGGGTTTGATTTTTCTACTGAAATATCAACATTATAAATAAAACCACCCAAAAGCGCCAACAGATACCCATGGTATTATAATCAATACCGATACTAAGCGCCTGATAATATAAATGACGCTAATTATTCAACGAGAAAAATAGGTGTTATTAAAGTGCTGAAGACAAAAAAATGGTCTTCGTCAAGCAAATTAAAACTCAACTGGGTATATAAGATTATTATGAAAAAAATATATTTATTGAAATCAACATCAAAAAATACTGGCTTATTTATTCAAGATTATCCTAAGGGCGAAGAAAGCATTATGGGAAGGGCGATGGATCAACGCTGGAAACCATTTGGTAACGACTATCAGCCGATTAAACTTGAATTAGGACGAAGTGATTCGGGTAAAAAGAATTATCAGTTTGATTTCAGCGGTTTTTTGGGGCCATTTTTAGTGTTTAGTGAATCAGCATTAACGGCACTGGCAGATATTTTAGAGCCACGCGGGCAGTTGTTACCGGTTATCACGGAGAGTAAACGTAAACAGTTCTTTGGTTATTATCCTACCAATCCGTTATCCGGTTGTTTTGACAAGGAAAAATCAATCTATGAAGAATGGCCAAATGGTTTAAAGATCGAGAAAACATTTTTAATTGCCAAAAATATTACCGATGACTATTTATTCTCGATTGAAGAATCTATTAGCCGTGTCTTTGTGACAGATAAATTTAAACAACGCGTTGAAGACGCTAACTTATTGGGGTTTGATTTTTCTACTGAAATATCAATATTATAAATAAAATAGCTCAAAAGTAACGCTAACACACTCCAATAATATTATAATTGCCAGCTTTACTATGTCCTTTACACCATCATTATATTAGCCAAGACTATTGGATTAACTGGCGACGAAAAAGCCTATAGTTATGTTGTTAATCCAATAATTGAGAACGATCGTTTCGGGCTGAATAAAATATGTCCAGTAGAAGTAGCAATGAGGAATGCATGATATTTAAGTAAGCTAGAGCAAGGTGGCACATTAAATGTTGGTGCAGGAAATAAGCCAATTGAAGGTGCTTATAATATTTATATCAATAGCATGTAGGAGATGCCCATAACTTGTCAAGTTTAACAACAGTTTCTCAAAGAGTCATATCTATTAAAGGTTATTTTCATTCAAATGGTGAAACACTTAATAATCCAACGATTATAAACATGCATTTATTGGAAAATAGTTAAGGAAATTAATATTGAATATAAACTAGATATAACTCAATTGGATTTTATTTTTGAAGAATCGGATATTATAATTCAAACAATAGATCTTCAAAACTATATTAAACAGCATAAAGTTGAATTTATTAACAAATATCAAGAATTAATTGTAAAAATTAAAAATAGAGATATTAGTAAGTTAAATTTGAATAATATTTCTTCTAATTTCTTGCAATATGATTTTTCGAAAAATTATTTTATAAGTAATGCGAAAAAAATATTGCATTTAAAAATTATAATAAATTTATCAAATAATTATAGATCAAGGTAAATTAATTAAAGAAGATGCTTAATAAGCGCGGTGTCAATCCTTCTTGATGAAAAAGGCAATTTAATAACAGCAACGCCAGGGAGTATAAAGAAACATGAAAGATTATGAATCAAAAGAAAAAATATTAGATGATTTTAGGGAATTAGAAGAAAACCATATTTTCCCTTTTTTAAGAGAAGAGTTTGGTGTCATTCATACAGCTTATCTTTTATATAATGCTATAGATCAAGGTGTAGATATTTATGCTTACCTTGTAAATAGTAAAAGTGTTATTGAATTTGATGTATCAATCAAAGATAACAGTATCATTAAAAATGAAATTATAACTGTTGAAGAATACGCAAAAAGTATACAAGGTAAAGGAAAAGACAATTTGGCCTCTCGTAATAGATTAAAAGCTCTTTTAAAAAAATCTATTAGCTAATAGATGAGGAATTAAACTTTTTAAATCCCCTCCTATCAGGGGAATCTTGTTTTAGCTCTTAACTCACCCTCTCCCCAAATATTTAAGTGAGCCAGAACACGGGGGCACATTAAATATTAATGCAGGATTAAATCCAATAGAAGGCGCATATAATATCTATCTCCCCGCTCATTCAATGGCAGCGAGGGTACATTCTGGAGATGTCAATAACTTGAAAAATATAGCAGATCGCTCACAAAATAAAATTATTATGGATAATCCTTTTGGATATTATCCTTTGAATGATGAAGTACTTCGGGTTTTAAGTGATGAAGGAACCATAATTATTCGTGGAGTCGATGGCAAAATAAATAAATATATGAAAAATTTAGAAGCAATAGCTGAAACAGCAGGATTGAATTTGACGAATAAGCAAAGAATTCTTAGCAAAGGATATTTACATACCAATGGAACAACACCTATTAAATCTGAATTTATAGATAAATATGAGTTTAAAAGAAAATCAGAGTAATATTATGAAATATAAAATAGATCTAACTAATTGGTATTGTATTGATTTTGATGGTTTAAGTGGGATAAAAAGTTACTCATCTTTACCAATTATAGAAAAAGAGACTTCAACCTTTCGAATGCGTTTAGAAAATGTATCGATAACTATGGATGAAGACATATGTCGAAACCAGATATTATCTGTTAACCCGAAAAGTATCATTAATATTGATGAAGATTTAATCATATTAGCTAAAAAAGCCTTACTTATTATTGAAAATATTCGCTGCTACGACTTAAGAGTTATCCATAATAATCATGATTATTATCACTCATCTGGCTTAAAGTTTAATATAAAAGACCGATTTGTAGAATGTGGTGGTAAAGATACACAACATTTAGATTCAGATATTTTTAGTCAAGTGATCTTTAATGGTAAAGTTTTTTTAGAACTGGAAGAAGAGAATATCCTACCATTTATCATTGGATGTGATGATTTGGTGGGTGGTTATGAAGGTATAACCAAAATAAATCACCAAAAAGAATCAGAAGTAGCAATGAAGAATAAATCTTTAGATATTAGTAGGTTTAATAATATTAAGTCACCAATATGGGATTTTGACTTTTTAATAGAGTATTTTTCTAGTCGTGATGGTTATAGTGAAGCTGTTAAAAGTTTTCCTCTGACTAACGGCTAGTCATAAGTAAAGTTAAATGAATAAAAAAGTTATTCCTTGAAGATAGTACAGCAATCTGACAAAGCTGCAAATTAGAATACAACTATAATTTTAACTAATTTAGAAAAACTATAAATAATATAATGAAATATAGAATAGATCAAACCGATAGTTATCGGTATTGTATTGATTTTGATGGATGGGGTGGAGTGGAATGTTACGTATCTTTACCTATTATAGAAAAAGAGACCTCAACCTTCCGAATGCATTTAGAAAATGTTTCGATAAATATGGATGAAGACATATGCCGAGATCAGATATTATCCGTTAACCCAAAAAGTATCATTAATATTGATAAGGATTTAACCATATTAGTTAAAAAAGCCTTACTTACTATTGAAAATATTCGCTGCTACGACTTAAAAATTATGCATAATAATCGTGATTATTATCACTCATCCGGTTTAAAGTTTAATATAAAAGACCGCTTTATGGTATGCGGTGGTAGAGATATAGAACATTTAGATTCAGATATTGTTGGTCGAGCAATTTTTAATGGTAACGTTTTTTTAGAACTGGAAGAAGAGAGTATCCTGCCATTAATGATTGGATGTGATGATTTGGTAGGTGGTTATGAAGGTATAACCGAAATAAATCATCAAAAAAAATCAGAAGTGGCAATGAAGAATAAATCTTTAGAGATTAGTAGGTTTAATAATATTGAGTCACCAATATGGGATTTTGACTTTTTGATAAAGTATTTCCCTAATCATGGTGGCTATAGAGAAGCCATCAAAAGTTATCCTCAAACTAACAATAAGTCAGAAACAAATATAAATGAATAAAAAAGTTATGCCTTGAAAATAGTATGGCAATCTGACAGAGTTGCAAATGAGAATAAAGTTATCATCCTAACTAATTAAAAAAGTCATAAATAATATTATGAAATATAAAATTGATCTAACTGATAGTTATGCGCGTTGTCTTGATTTTGATGGATGGAGTGGCATGGAATGTTACGCGTCTTTACCTATTATAGAAACAGACACATCAACCCTTAGAATGCATTTAGAAAATATACCGATAAACATGTATGATGAAATCTGGCGAGATCAGATATTGTCTGTTAATCCTAAAAGTATCATTAATATTGGTAAGGATTTAATCATATTAGTTAAACAAGCCTTACTTACTATTGAAAATATTCGCTGCTACGACTTAAAAGTTATGCATAATAATCAAGACTACTATTACTCATCCGGCTTAAAGTTTAATATAAAAGATCGCCGTATGGTATGTGGTGGTAAAGATATAGAACATTTAGATTCAAATATTTATGGTAAGGTTATATTTAATGGTAACGTTTTTTTAGAACTGGAAGAAGAGAATATCCTACCGTTTATCATTGGATGTGATGATTTGGTGGGTGGTTAGGAAGGTATAATCAAAATAAATCACCAAAAAGAATCAGAAGTGGCAATGAAGAATAAATCTTTAGAGATTAGTAGGTTTAATAATATAAAGTCACCAAGATGGGATTTTGACTTTTTAATGGAGTATTTTTCTGATTGTGATGGCTATGACGAAGCTATTAAAAGTTATCCTCCGACTAACAATTCATCAGAGATAGAGTTAAATGAATAAAAAAATGGTTGAACCATACAATACGAACCTAATCTAACAGTCTCAGGAATAACAATGTTTGGCGAAAATGAGTTCCTTATTGGTAAGGAAGCATTTAAGCCTCAAGTTGAATTGCAAAAAACAATACTACATGAATTACACCGCTTAAATACATCATCTTCGGCAAGTGGTGTATCCAGCTTTTTAGCTGCAAAGAAGACGAAAGCAGCTTTCGATTTTGCAGAAAAAGCATCTAGTGTTTTGGGGGCGTAAATAATAAATGTGAGTAATAAAACAGTTATGGGATGGATTGAAGCAGTAAAAAGAATTGCTACTGACCCAAGCGTAAAAGTAATTTGTCCTGTTTGTCAAAAAGTTTATTTGAAAGTAAGGGATATTCCAAATGAAAATAATCCTTCTGAAGTTCAGCGCCAGATGTTATGTGATAAATGTGGAGCATTTAACGCACTTCGATTAACTAAATAGCCTTTAGATCGTGACAATCAGGGATCTTTTTATCTCTTCCGCTGCTAAATCTCATGGTTTTAATCACATTATAGATAATTATGCAGGTCAAGCTACAAACTTGAACAATGGGGCAACACTACATCAATTAGAAGGAAGCCTGAATGGTGTTTCTGGTAGATTTGAATGGATAGTAGATCCTAAGTTAGGAGGTGTAAGCCATCGTGTGTTTGTACCAAATGGAACAATTAATGGAATCTCATCTAAGCCATGATAAATAAAATATTTAATGAACTTGAAAAGTTCAAAATAGTTGATTGGGGAGTGCTCTATTTAGGCTGTAAAGGCCTCCCTATAGGCACATTATCACCAAATAATGTTAGTGATTTTGCATGCGAACAGCTAGCTATTATAGAGTTGAATGATGCTTCTTTTATATCCGTTTCTGAATTGTGTTTTTGTACAGAAATGAACGGTGAGGTTATTGATATGATTAGTAACCTCTGTGATTTGAATAGTGTTGATTTAACTCTTTCAAAGAAAAAATGGGTTGTATTTGCCCTAAAAGAATTTATGAATTATTTACCAGAAGATAGTTTGTATGGGTTATTGGAGCTAAACAATTTTTGGAATGAGTGGGGTGAATCCAATAATAGTCCAAATATAATTCAAGGTGTTAATAATATCATGACGCCGAATGAGTACTATTGTGATGAAAACTATCTAAAATTCATATCAAATCATAATTTATGGATAAAAAAAGAATTAAATGAATTAGGAATTTAATTTAGACCCCTTCTAACTAGCGGGGTCTTGTTTTACTTTTTAGATCTGCATAGCAAATAGTAAGATCCTTATCTAAAAACTTTGAGGATCTTATTTTGACATCTATGCCAGTATCTTCTACGAGCTTGAAAAAATAGGGATTGCAGTGAATTCAGTGGCAGCAAAAGAATTACCTAACATGTCGACCCAAACCGGAAAATGGATGGATACTAATACCCGATTTAAGGTTGAAGGTGGACAAATGACAACCCAGCTTGGACAAGGTAAAGGAATCGAGATTTTTAATAAAAATATTGTTCATTTTGAAAAGGTTCAATAAGAGGAAAGAATTATGCTATTAAAGTTAGAAAACACAAAAGTACCCATGAAATTAGTATATCTTCTTTCCGAAGAGTTAAAGGCTGATCCTGAATATGTTTCTCTTACTCAAGCTTTAACACTGGATCGATCAAGGCCTTATGTCGGATTGAATGGGACTTATGGCCTTTTTGGATCACAAGAATGGTGGGATAGTATCAACCGAGGGAAAATGCCCTTGTTATTCTTGTCTGGGATAATAAAAAGAGCTTATGTAACAGGGCAAGATCCTTCGGATTTTAATAATACTATTGATCTATTACTTGATGATGGAACTATCCAATCTATTGGTATTTATACTAATCAAGAAGAAGACTCAGATTTTTTTAAAGAGGGGCATATAACAAGTATCGTCTATGCTCTTGATGAACTTAAACCAGAGGCAATGCTCAATTTTGGTCAAAAATATAATCAAATTGCTTTAGAAATGGCCGTTTCATTAGAACCTGTTAAATAAAAATTAGTAGTTCTTATAAAGTCTGAACAAAATAAGATCCTAGTGCTTTAAACTAGGATCCTCTTTTTATCTG
Organism: Gilliamella sp. LMG 34361; assembly: GCF_984569075.1. Lineage (NCBI taxonomy): Bacteria > Pseudomonadati > Pseudomonadota > Gammaproteobacteria > Orbales > Orbaceae > Gilliamella > Gilliamella sp. LMG 34361. Next base: position 1,099,332 of record NZ_OZ474903.1, read on the forward strand.
TTCTTAGATCTACTTTGCAAGTTCGATAATTAACTTGCCTTCTTTAGCGATGATTGTAACCACTTGGCCAGTGGTAAAGGCGAGCTGCTCAAGCCAGCGTCCTTTAATGGTGAGTTGAGGTTGGGGTTGGGTTTTATGCCTTGGGGCGTGTAACCAATGGTGTAAAATCGTTCGGTGGGTTGCGGTGCCAGAGCTTTGCAAGTGCCTGATTTTAGCTTAGACTGTGCCTTAGCTGGGAAGGGGACGAGCACTGTAAAAGGTAATGATATTTTGCCTAATTACAAAGTTAGTGATTTATCAAAAATTGATGATAAGGCATTAAATGTTTCCAAAATCAGAGGGCAATTAGGGGCATATGTAAAAGGGAATAAAGTAGATAATATTTCTATCGCCACAGGTTCCATTATTGTAAATGGTAAAACTGAATATGTATTGGCTGTAAGTGGTAAATCCTGGAAAGGGAATGCTCCAACTTCTGTTAATATTAATGGCGTAAATTACAAAGTCATTGTTGAAGACTCGCAAAGCATCCGTAATTATCCGTCATCAGCAACACAAACTAACCTTAACCATGCTGAACATAAATTAATGAGTTATGCTAAAGATAACTATGCAGGGCAAAAAGTGGATATTAAAGTATCAGTTGAAAATACTTCAAAAACAAAACCTGGCATGTGTAATGGTTGTAATGGTTTAGGAGTTAAGTTTGCTGAAGAAATGAGCGAAAATGCCAATATACATATGTATCAAGGAACAACAGGAAAAAGGCCATGATTAATGAAAAACTAATAACCTATTTACATTCAGTGTATCCTGAATTACCTATTGATACTAACTTTATTAAAAGCTATTCAGATGACGAACTAGCTAAGATAGAACGCCTTTATGATATTAAGATTAGAGGACAACTCTACCATTTTTTATCCTGTATGGGGCGTTGTAGTGGTGGATTTTTTGGTGATGATCCCTTGATGTTTTATCGACAAAATAACACTGTACGTTCTCATGTTCTTTTTCAATATTCTTTTTGTGAAGATCTATGTGCATTACAACAATGGGAATTAGTTAAACAAAAACCGTTTGCATTTTCATTTGAATCTGAAACCCAGTATTTCTTTTTGTTAACTGATTCAGATAACCCAAATTTGGTTTATCACTATGATGAAAATGAAGAAACGATAAAACAGACAAATAAAACTTTTTATGAGTATTTAAGACATTCAGTAAATACTGACACTCGACATTATATACAAAATATGACATTTGATTATTCTGGTGAATTAATCAATATCTAAAACCTAAGATCCCAATTTTAAACTGGGATCTTATTTTAACTCCTAAGTCAGCATCTCAAGTTTAATAATCAACAATCCCTGTTGCGCATCGATGATAACTGGCTGACCTAGTAAAGCCGAAAGCTTCCAGCCAGCGTCCTTTAATGGTCAGTTGCGGTCTGGGGTTGGGTTGCCCGCCGTTGGGGCTGTAACCGACCGTTAAGCTGCGCTTTGGACGTGGTTTTATCGTTCTGGTTTTAGTACTGGTAGTTTTTAGCGTAGAATGTGCCTTAGCCATAGTTAACTCCAGATAAAAACGCTGCCGTTAGAAAGCAGATGAAAGCAACATTTGAAGCAGCTAAAGAAACTAACCGCACTGTTTACTATCATTTTGAAGGTCAACCAGCTACATCAGTAATTAATAAACTTAATGAATATAGTAATCGTTACGGAATAAAAGTTGTTATTGATACTAAACCTCTTAACCCAAAAAAATAATAAGGTAATTAAATGGTTGAATATTACGGTTGGATATCTATAAGTGATTCCACATATGAAAGTGATGATAAAGCACTCTCTTTAGTACTCGAAAAATTACATGTATTTATTAATGAATATAAAATAAATGATTCATTAGGGATTTTAAAATTACATCAGGTAAATGGAGTAACTCAGTTATTAGTTAGTGGATGCAGAAATCATTTTTCTCAGGAATTAATTGATATTTTTAGGCTCTATGAGTATGTAGCTAAGATAGCAGTTGGTTCTTATGGACTACTATATATTAGAAATGACGAGTCGGAATATGCTTTTAATGAATTTGAGGTTTTTGTCTTAGCTAGAGGTGAAATTAAAAAAGAAAAAGATCTGTTCTTATCGCCTTGTATACCAGTGATTGAGGATGATGAGGAATAGAATTAATCCCCCCACTTAACCTGTGGGGGATCTTATTTTGACGCCTAAGTCAGCATCTCAAGTTTAATAATCAACAGCCTCTGCTGCGCATCAATGATGACTGGCTGACCGGTAGTAAAGCCGAAGGCTTCCAGCCAGCGCCCCTTTATGGTCAGTTGCGGTCTGGGGTTGGGTTGCCCGCCGTTGGGGCTGTAACCGACCGTTAAGCTGCGCCTTGGCTGTGGTTTTACCGTTCGGGTTTTAGTAATGGTAGTTTTTAGCGTAGAATGTGCCTTAGCCATAGTTAACCCCTTTGAATTTAGTCCGTTGGCACAAATTAATGGTCGGGGACGAGGGGGTGAGATTTACTACTACTTTAATGACCAACTGGGGACACCGCAGGAGTAAGTAACCGCTCAGGGGGAGATTGTATGGAGTGCGGTGTATAAGTCTTATGGTAACTTAGCGATTGATTATCAAACGGTACCCCAACCGCTGCGACTACCGGGACAATATTTTGATGAAGAATCGTGATTACATTATAATCGCCACCGTTACTATGACCCACACTGTGCACGTTACATTAGTCAAGACCCGGTTGGTTTGGTGGGGGGTGAAAATGCCTATAGTTACGTGGCTAATCCAATCTCTCGGATAGATCCTTTAGGGTTGAATGAAGTCTGTCCGGGAACGGAAGCTGGAAAGGGGACGAGTGGGAATAATCTCTCTCATTTAACAGTAGAGCAGCAACAATTAATCAAAAATGCTGAAAATGGATTTATTCTAATCTTTTCTAAAGATTACTTCCCTGATACAGATCTTTGTTTAGAATGGCAAAGATCTGATAATGCTGGCAATTGGTATTACTCTAAAGAATTTGATACGGAAGGTTGGCTTTGTCCTGCTATATTTAAGTATTTTACTGATGCTCCTAAAAACTTGTATATCAAAGTTAAAGATATTTAATTGAAAAAATATGATACTACTAATATTAATCATCATTTTAATATATATTATTCTCTTGATGAAAATTTCATTATTAAATAAATTGGTTAGTTCTTTTATCTCAAACTATCAAAAAGAGCCTATGCAGACGAGTAATAATATTTTCTCTTTCTGTGGTGATAAGAATTATGAGGGCAATAAGTCTATCATTGCGAGCAATAACACAAAACGCTCGGGTATAAATAATCACAATACCAGCCATAAGATAGATTTACTCCGATTCATCGTTCACAAGCAAAGTACTTCAATTATCCAAATATAATCCATGTGAAATTGTTTAACCTTTTTCCAGTAAATGTAATGCTGGGAAGGGGGACGACTAACTTATGAGCCAGCAATGGAAAGATAATAACGGCATTTCCTGACAGTGCACCTGTTCCGCCAAATTACAAACCAATAAGTAAGTAAAAAATAAAAAAGGATCAAATAATTATGTTAGTTAATTATTATATAAAAGAATTAAGTAATTCAATAAAAGATAGGCTAGATCCTGAGTTAGTAGATTATGCTTTAGATTACATTAATCATTCAGAAAATGTTTTAGCTTTTGAAACATTATGTGATCATATTGCAGATTTTGATGTGAAAATTAGTGAAGATGAATATCAAAAAGTACTTCATATTGTTGATTTATTAGGTTTGGATTTAGATAATCGATATTTATATATAAACCCCAATAAATAACTTGTTAAATCCCCGGTCTAACTCTGATCGGGGATCCTATTTTTATAAGTTCCTAGATCTGCATAGCAAGTTCAATAATTAATTTATTGCGCTCAACTTTAATCACCACCGCCTGCCTGACATAAAAGCCTATCTGCTTCAGCCAGCGCTCCTTATATGGTCAGTTGCAGTCTAGGGTTGGGGCTGCCCAGATTAGGCGTGTAACCCACGAGGTAAAACTGCTCAGTAATGGGTTGTGTGGGCGCTTTGCATGTGGTTGATGTTACAGCAGATCCTAATGATGTAATTAATTCAATAAAGGATAAGATTAAATGAAAATAAAAGAGCAAGATGGAACAATTATTGATATTTTTTCAATTTATTGGTTTGATGATGAAACTTATTTTTATGGGCTTCCAAGAGGTTATGGTGGATTGATTGCATATAAGTCAAATGAAATTTCGATTATTGAGTCTGATATAAGTTTTAACTCTATATATTTTGAAAATAATGCAAAAAGTATTCACCACTGGGCTTTGATTAAAGAAGCTTTACTAGATGATCTGATAGAAAGAGACGAGAATGCCTATAACCGTTTCCTTGAAATCATAAAATCAGAAGGTTTAGTCGAGCCCGATTTCTATTAAAAAGATCCCCACCCCAAACCAACGCCCCTTAATGGTCAGCTGCGGTCTGGGGTTGCTGAACACGCCGTTCGGCGTGTAACCCACGGTATAAAACCACTCAGTAATGGGGTGTGTGGGTGCTTTGCGTGTGATTGATTTTAGCTTAGAATGTGTCCTAGCCATAGTTAACTCCTCGATAAGGCGTTTATCCGTTTATATTCCAACGACAATATCGTACAACAGCGGTGGAAGTAAGCTCAGTATTTGGTTATGGGTGGAGTCATTCATTGCAACATCAATTTGTTTTTAATGACAATGACCATACCATTACCTAGTCAGACCATGAAAACCTTGTCACTCAATTACCGATGCCGGATAAGGAAATCGCCGCATAGGTTAATCATATGGACGAAGCCACCGTATGGTTAATCGCAGCTTGGTTGGGCAAGTCGTGATGGTTCACATTTAAACGTATCTTTAGATGGAAAAATAACGCATAAATAGTTGAGATTACGATGATAGATAAAATTGATTTTTATTCAGAAGTTGAAGTTCTTCCTACTACCAAGCATAAACAATATTCTGGGAGGAAAGGTGTAGTTATGGGGGTTAGTGAGGAAGATGATATTTTGTATGGGTATGCAGTGTTATTGCATGATAAAGATATAATAGATTGTTTTGATAAAGAAGATCTTATTCCTACAGGTAAAAAATTCAAACGAGAAGATTTTTACTGAGTTAGCACACGATCCCCGCTTATTCAGAGGGGAACTTATTTATTGCTGGTTACGTGGCTAACCCAATCACTCGGATAGACCCTTTAGGGTTAAATGAAGTCTGTCCGGGAACGGAAGCTGGAAAAGGGACGACTAACCTACAACAGTTAGCCAAAACTGAAATGGATAGTTTAGCGACGCTGTATAACAATAAAAATCTTCACACTAAAGATTTTACCATTTCGGTAAATGGTAAAACATTAGTAACGGATAAAGATAAAAGTGTTAGTGCAGGAGCGCCTGTATTTAAAAGTTCATCTGAAACCGATGTTATGACTTATGTTATGACTTACTTTAAATTTCTTTCTGGTATTGATACTATGCCAACAGCAAAAATTATTTCTGGGAAAGGGACAGTATATTCTGTCAAGGTCACTGAAGGCCCTAATGCTGGTAGCAGCGTAACATTGAGAGACTTTTCAACTTCTGCATCTCATTCTGCATCTCAAAATAAGGCCAGGTGGACAATCGATATTCAACGACCTGATATAAATAAAGGACGCTCTGTGGACATGAAATTTCAATGATAAATTATGAAAAAATATATAATGAAGTATTAAAATACTCTTATGGTTATTCGTTGGGTAATATATGGCAAAGCGTTGATGTTAGCATGAAAGATATGAATGAACCCTACGAAATCAGAAAGGATATTTTTTTTAAAATATTAGAAAAATTAATGAAAGAAGAGCATGTCAAATTAGCATCAAATGGGCATTTTCTTCAAGGAACTATAGGACAACAACTCCAATCAATTAAGGACACATGGCCTCCTTATCCTTCTGAGGATGAACTGGATGATCTTGATGATATCGGTTTATGGTTTCTAGCCAAATGTCCCGCCGGATTAGTATGGTTTCCCCCAGATGGTCAGGAGATCTGGACGTAAATTTTAAAAACTTCCCGGATTATGGTGGGGAGTTTTTTTAATACATTCTAGCGTTGCCCCTCAATTCTGATAATTAACAGCCCCTGTTGCGCATTGATGATGACTGGCTGACCGGTAGTAAAGCCGAAGGCTTCCAGCCAGAATCCTTTAATGGTCAGTTGTGGTCTGGGGTTGGGTTGCCCGCCATTAGTGCTGTAATCGACCGTTAAGCTGCGCTTTGGACGTGGTTTTACTGTTCTGGTTTTAGTAATGGTAATTTTTAGCTTAGGATGTGCCTGAGCCATAGTTAACTCCAGGTAAGTTAGTTATGGATATTTTCGAGCGTTTATCGGAGATTGATGATGGGTAATGGCCTTTGGTGTGGCAATATGATAAATGTGGTCGTATTACGCAGGAGCATCAAGGATTTATAGGTGTTATTAAAGAGCCGAAGATGAGAACAAATAGTCTTCGTCAAGCAAAACAAAACTCAACTGGGTATAAAAGATTATTATGAAAAAAATATATTTATTGAAAACAACATTCAGTGATAGTTGCTTCTTTATTCAAGATTGTCCAGAAGAAGAGGAAGGCATTAAGGGAAGGGCGATGGATCAACGCTGGAAACCATTTGGTGACGACTATCAGCCCATTAAACTTGAATTAGTACGAAATGATTTTGGTAAGAAGAATTATCGGTTTGATTTTAGTAGTGCTTTAAATCCATTTTTAGTGTTTAGTGAATCGGCATTAACGGCACTGGCAGATATTTTAGAGCCGCGCGGGCAACTATTACCGGTTATCACGGAGAGTAAACGTAAAAAATTCTATGGCTATTATCCTACCAACCCGTTATCTGGTTGTTTTGACAAGGAAAAATCAATCTATGATGAATGGCCAAATGGTTTAATAATCAGAAAACTATTTTTAATTGCCCAAAATATTACCGATGCGTATTTATTCTCGATTGAAGAAGATATCGGCTTTGTCTTTGTAACAGATAAATTTAGACAACGCGTTGAAGACGCTAACTTATTGGGGTTTGATTTTTCTATTGAAATATCAATATCATAAATAAAACAATCGAAAATTACCAACACGCTCCCGTTCCCAATGATATTATAATCGATACCATTACTATAACCCACACTGTGCACGGTACATTAGTCAAGACCCTGTTGGTTTAGCGGGGGTGAAAATGCCTATAGTTACGTAGCTAATCCAATTTTTCGGATAGACCCATTGGGGTTGGATGAAGTTTGCCCGGGAACGGAAACTGGAAAGGGGACTACAGGTGCGACACAAGCGGGAAGAGAAGCGATTGGAGTGCCTGCAACTCAATCTAAAAATCCGTTAAATCCAGTACAGCAATATGATGTTCACGGAAATGAGATTGTTTATCGGACTATGTCTCCTGAGCAATTTAAGCAATTTGAAAGAACAGGTATTATGCCAGCAACGACAGAAACCTCAGTTTCGCCAGTTCTAAACTACTCGTCAAAATATGATGGTATAACAGTAAAAATTATAGTTAAACCTGATACATTCTCCGAGCTTGAAAAAATAGGGATTGCAGCGAATGAAGCTGCAGCAAAACAACTGCCGAGTATGTCAACTCAAACAGGAAAATGTATGGATACCAATACCCGTTTTAAAGTTGAAGGTGGCAAATGACGACCCAACTTGGGCAAGGTAAAGGAATGGAAATTTTTAATAAAAATATTGTCCATTTTGAAAAAGTGCAATAAAAGGAAAGAATTATGCTATTAAAGTTAGAAAATACAAAAGTGCCTATGAAATTGGTATATCTTCTTTCTGAAGAGTTACAAGCTAATCCAGAACAGATCACTTTAACTCAAGCTCTCACACTGGATCATTCAAGACCTAATATGGGTCTTAAAGGTACTAATGGTCTTTTTGGCTCCCAAGAATGGTGGAATAGTATTGAGAAAAATAAAATGCCTTTACTATTTATTTCAGGAATTATAACTAGAACCTATATCGCGGGACAAGATCCATCATTGATAGATAACAGCTTCAGTTTATTATTAGATGATGGATCAGTATTTGAAGAAGGTATTTATAATTATATAAAAGAAGATGATAAAAAGCTTTTTAGAGTCGGAGCCAAAGTTAATATTATTTATGCTCGTGATGAGTTGAAAAGAAGTGGGGCTAATGGAGAAAAGATCTATTTAGATATAGTGCTAGAAATGGCAGTTTCATTAGCGCCTGTTGAATAAGCATTAATCCCCGCTTTAACCAACGGGGATCTTTTATTGCTTTTTAGAGCTGCATCGCAAGTTTAATAATTAACTTGTTGCGCTCAATTTTCACCACGACAGCCTGCCCGGCATAAAAGCCGAACTGCTCAAGCCAGCGCCCTTTAATGGTGATCTGTGGTCTTGGGTTGGGGTAGCAAAAGCCACTGGGGACGTAACCGATGGTATAAAAACGCTCGGTAATGGGTGGGGTAGGCTCTTTGCCTGCGGTTGATTTTAGCTTAGAATGTGCCTTAGCCATAGTTTACTCTAGGTAAGTTAGTTATGGATGGTTTCGGGCGTTTATCGGAGATTGATGATGGGCAATCATTATCAAGGTGAGAATGTCAGTCAAATTGACTTAAACGGACAAACACTCTCTAGCCATCAATGGGAGCACGGACAAGAAATCCGTCGCCATATGGGACGTTTTGGTGAGTTGACCTGTCGTCATCAATTTGACGAGCGCGGACGATTACATCAACAAACTCTACAACTTCATCAAACCTTAAGTAAACCGATTGAACGCCGTTATGATTATAATGTTGTTCGGGAAAAGTTACTGGATATAAAAATGTAAAAAGGAAAACAACTTATGACATTAACATATTATCTGAAACAAAAGTTACAAATATGTCAAATAAAGCAGCCCAGCAAGCAGAAAGCTATTTTAAACAGAATCCAAATAATAGGCAGTATTCTGTCAAAGTTGATGGTTACTGGTTCCAAGTAACTCGAGATGCTAAAACAGGTAAAATTAATAATGCATTTCTTACTATGCCACCAAGAGGTACAAAATGAAGGATGAACAATTAAGTTGGTTGATACAAAATCAAGATTACTTATATCAAAATGAAGGAAGAGACTTATATGATATAATTTATTCAACTTTATCGAATGATAAAATGAGTTATATTTCATTCGTAAAAATGGCTAGTGAAGGAGATGGTTTTTCTCCTTCAGAAGGAACAGGCTATTCATTAGATAAAGATTGGGATGATCCTAGCGAATTTGTAGAAGTTATTTTTTTTCTTGGGGAATATGAGAGTTCTACAATTACCCCTCAGCACTTCATCAAACTCATGCAAGTGATTTCAGATAGTTATGTTGAAGCATATCCCAAGGATAAAGCAACAGTAGAACATTATATGTCGAGGCTAAGAGAACGTTATTCGTAAGCAATGAAGCCAACTCCCAGCCTAAAAGTTGGGAGTTCAACTCAATCAGAACGATTCTGAAAACATAAGGAAATCATATGATATTGCTAACATTAGTTACCCTTTTGATAAGCCTTATGTGCGTAACAAAAGCTCCTGTAGTGAATATATTAATAACCTACTACGAATTAAACTATCTGAAAACGCTCATACTGGGGGGCAGTGATATTTTTGCTGCCAATAATGGTGTGCTCCATGAGGGCGGTTCCTTAACCTCGGTGGGTGGCAACATAAAGGGTGTGGGTGCCAGTTGTCATATTGTTTACCGCAGCATAGCTCTATCCCAGTTCATCGACCATAAGCAAAGTAACCACAGTATCACCGCATAGGTAGGCTTAACCGTTTTTCAGCAAATTGAATGTCGGAAAGGGGACGACAAGCCAAGTAATCAAAGCAGATGCTGCGACCCAAGCTGATGCAGCAAAATATTTTGGACAACAACGCCAATATTGGGCTAATGAGCCAGTCCAATTTAGTGGCAAGAAAGTGTATCAACGTAATGATTTATTTGATCCGAAGTATATTAATCCTAAATCAGGAAAAACGAATCTACAGCTTATGGAACAAGGAAGAGCTCCAATTAGTCATGATGGTAAATCGGTTAATTTACATCATATGACTCAAAAACAAAGTGGTCCGATTGCTGAAGTGACTCAGACTTTCCATAAAGATAATCATAGTGTTATACATGTTAATGATAACTCCATTCCATCAGGAATAAACAGAAACCAGTTTAATAAATGGCGCTGATTATTGGAAAGCTAGAGCTAATGACTTTAAATAAGAGAGGATACTAATGAATAAATTGGATAAAGTTATTAATCAGTTAAAAGAGTTATCAAATGGAGAGGTAATAAATGTCCCTCTTCCTGATGATAACTTGCTTGATGATTATGAAAAAAATATTAATTTCAGCTTTTCAACTGAATATAGAAAGCTTCTCAAAGAAGCCAGCAATATTTTCTACGGTACAATAGAATTATTACTAGTAACAAGAGATAAAAAATATCCATCTGAATTATCGACAGTGCTTAATGAAGCTAGGGAGCAAGGTCTACCAGAAGACTGGTTACCAATATGTGAAGATAATGGAAGTTATTATTGTTTAACACCAAATGATACAGTACGATATTGGACGTTAGATGGCTATAGTAATGATACTTGGGAAGATCTTTCAGATTGGGTTGAACAAGTATGGATTAATGAAAATTAAATATCGCAAACAAGCCCAAAATAAATATGAAGTCTGGAATTTTTTATTCTGACAGGTTGATCAATTTTGAAAACCTAAGATCCCAATTTTGAACTGTGATCTTATTTTCACTTTCTAGTCTTGCCCCTCAATCCTGTGATAATCAACAGCCCCTGCTGCGCATCAATGATGATGGGCTGACCGGTAGTAAAGCCAAAGGCTTCCAGCCAGCGGCCTTTAATGGTCAGTTGCGGTCTGGGGTGAATTGCCTCCGTTGGAGCTCTAACCGACCGTTATGCAGTGCTTCAGTGGTGGTTTTACCGTTTGGATTTTAGTAACGGTGATTTTTAGGGTAGAATGTGCCTTAGTCATAGTTAACTCTTATATGCATAATTCTCGCAAACTATGACCAGTTCATTTATATCCTAATTTCAATAAGATGGTATAGACTCCTCAATTATTTTTACAAATAAACCTCAATAAACTAAATTAGTGGACAAAACGTGGGGCACGTTAGACTTTTGATATAAAAGGGAATCCTCAAATGATGAGGCTAGTGAAGGGTCTTAAGAATAGAGAATTAAAATTTAGGTAATATAAAAATTATCTTTATTAACTTTATCATCTAACTTAGGTATAAAACTGAAAAGGAAATAAAAAGTGCTTTTGAAAATTCAAAACCAGATCCTAATAATGAAGAAATGTGGATAGGAAAGTCTTCAAGTGGAGTAACAATGGAAGGATATTACAAAAAACCTAATGGTACTGGCGCAACTGCGTGGCCAATTTATAATAAAGGTAAATAATGTATGAAAAATAGAAAAATATATTTATATTGGATAGATTTTTATGATGGATTCTGTCCATCAGGAATGTTGCCTGAGGAAAATATTCGATATACACCTAAACAAGGTTACGGTGTATGTGAGATTGCATGTTTTCTATTTGATGAAATCCAATACTCAGTTAACTCAGTCAATATCTGGATTAATAATCTAACCGATTTAGCGAATAGTCGAGCACCAGATGGCATGTTTGGTGTTGGTAATGCTCATTGGGTATTAATTACCGGCGATTATGTATTTATTGGTACTGAATATGTTGAAGAGCAACAGGTGATACTTACTAGGGAACAGCTTTTATATATTTTGGAACAATATAAAGCCTTTTTAGAAGGGAACTATGAAGATCCTAATAATCCACCCGCTCCGATAGATGTAGAGTTTATTGCTGAGGGGCAAGAGGCGGTTGATCTCTATAATAGTTTAGAAGGAAGTCATCAAGTTTTCTATCTTGAATAACGAGGATGAGCAGACCAGATAAAACATTGTCACTAGCTTAAAAGAGTTAGGAGAGCAGGTTAAAGAGCTCGAGCGCACTATTCATAAAGATGCCGGTAAAAACTCAAAGGTAGTTATTATAAAGTATCAACTACAACACAAGATACTGTAAAGGTTGTCGATTCAAATACATACAAGCCAAGTGCAGGAGAGAAAGCGACAATTATTAATAAACCAAAGGGGTAGAAAATGAATAAGATTAAATGGATAACTCAGGCGATAGCGCAGCCTTGCGAAGTACAGAAAAGTTTATTTCCTGATTTTGTGAACGTTGCGGACGAGCTGGCTGTTGAGTGGGAAATGGCTTTAGATGAATTAAACGATCCTTTGGTCGCATCTTCTTTCACGTCTAAGCAAAAATTGGCAATTAAACAGTTAGATGATTATATGTTATCTATAAGTGGAGCACCTAACATCCAATACTGGAACAACGATGCGCTTTGTCAATGTACTGAGTGGCAGAATATGAGAGAGATGGCTATGGCAATATTACTCATCATGGAATGGGAAATTACCGTACCGGCAAAACCTGTTGTTCTATATATCAATCACACTTAAATATAATATCCTAGGTATAGCAATCCCCGCCTTAACTCGCGGTGATCTTGTTTTACTTCTTAGCTCAGCTCCTCAATCCTAATAATCAATTCCCCCGGCTGCGCATCAATGATGACGGGCTGACCGATGATAAAGCCAATATTTACCCGTCAGCGACCTTTAACCGACCGTTATGCAGTGCTTCAGCGGTGGTTTTACCGTTCGGATTTTAGTAACGGTAATTTTTAGTGTAGAATGTGCCTTAGTCATAGTTAACTCTTATATGCATAATTCTCGCAAACTATGACCAGTTCATTTATATCCTAATTTCAATAAGATGGTATAGACTCCTCAATTATTTTTACAAATAAACCTCAATAAACTAAATTAGTGGACAAAATGTGGGGCACGTTAGACTTTTGATATAAAAGGGAATCCTCAAATGATGGGGCTAGTGAAGGGTCTTAAGAATAGAGAATTAAAATTTAGGTAATATAAAAATTATCTTTATTAACTTTATCATCTAACTTAGGTATAAAACTGAAATGGAAATAAAAAGTGCGTTACTAGAGAACAGCTTTTATATATTCTGGAACAATATAAAGCCTTTTTAGAAGGGAACTATGGAGATCCTAATAATCCACCTGCTCCGATAGATGTAGAGTTTATTGCCGAGGGGCAAGAGGCGGTTGATCTCTATAATAGTTTAGAAGGAAGTCATCAAGTTTTCTATCTTGAATAACGAGGATGAACAGACCAGATAAAACATTGTTACTAGCTTAAAAGAGTTAGGCGAACAGGTAAAAGAGCTCGAACGTACCATTCATAAAAAGAGAGGATTTTAAACGTTTTCCAGAAGATCTTACTATTTTGGTAACGCCGTAAGGAGATTATATTGCCTTTAGAGATGCAGATAATTGGAGGGCTATGCGATTGCATGTGTGGGGATCCTACCCATTTTTAAATATATCAAAATTGGTGGTAACATAATAAAAGTAGAGACAAAAAGTGGTCTATCATTAATAAAAGAAGCTGAAAACGCTTATAAAGCAGGAGATATAACTAAGGGTAATCAGCTAATGAATCAAGCAGTAAGTCATGACACTGAAGTTGAAACAACCGTAATTAGACAAGCCAATAGTTCGAATGCTTGAAAAGGGACGACGAACTCTGTATCGAAACTGACTTCAGAAATGGAAAGCAAAATTTTAGCAGGGCAAAGAATTGATGGTTCAAATAAAATTATTGGAGGGCATTCTCCAACTATAAATGATGCTAATCTTAAATATGCAGTAGAAACAATAAAGGTAAATCCTGATGGGACTAGAACTGTAAAATATATAACACAATTTGAAGATGGAAATTTGTCAAAAATAAAAACAAGTACTCTATTCCCTGATAATTGGTCAGATAAAAGTATAATCGATTCTATTAATTAAATTGGGAATACTAAACCTATTGGTGTAAGACCTTCAACTGGAGAGACTCTTCATCGAGAAACAGCTAATAGGGTGGAAATCGATGTGATTAAAAGTGGTAATAATATCACGGACGGTTATCCTGTTGAAGGAAAACCAACGCCAGGTTTTAGTTCTATAAAATGAACGAGATAAAATATGTATAACAAATTTGATAGTTGTATATCTGATTTTAGCTATGAAAGTGAACCAGGTGATTATTGGTATGATTGTGCTATTTTAGAGTCCACTGAAATACTTAAACAATTTGATAATAACGACTGGGATTTATTATTAAAACAATTAAATTCTAAGTCTGTTTTTTGGCAAAAGAGACTTGTAGAATGTTTAGATGATTTGCATAACCCTTATGAATTAGAAATAATTTTAGATCTTATTAATACAGATGATGACGATTTATTTATTACTTGTGTTGATTCATTAAGGTTTTTAAATTTATCAAGTTTGGATAATTTAAAGAAAGATTGGTTATTATCAAAAATAGAAAATTTATTAAGAAAAGCCAGCCCACCAGTAAAACGTATTTTAGAAGGGCTCATTGTAAAAATTAATTAAACATGGCTAATTAAAAGATCACCGCGTAAAAACTGGGATCCTTTTTGTTTCACAAAATCCGCAACAGCCAGCTCAATAATCAGTTTATTCTGCTCCACTTTTACGATAACTAGCAGCCCGGTGTAGAAGTCGAGTTGTTTAAGTCAACTGCCTTTAATCGTCAGTTAGGGGTTTGGGGTGGCATTAATGCCCTGCGGTATAATAACGTTCGTAGGATTCACAGCTTTGTGCTTTGCGTGAAGTGGTTTTTAGTTGGTAAGGGGGCGAGTGGTTCTTTGACTTGCCAGACGACTAAACTACCGCCTAATGCTTCAGCTAACAATATACGATCATTAGTCAGAGAGAATGAAAGTGCGAAAATATTGTCTTAGAATAAATAGTATGAAATATATATCCGTTCCAGTAAATAAAAGTGCAATGGAACGCCTAGATTTAGATAATTGTGTGGATGGTGATTTGATTGAGTTAGTTCTTGATGAAGATAATTATACAAATCTGTTAGAGAGTAATGTTATTAATCAACTTAATAATGAATTAGATATAAACATTGATGATTATGAAGATGAAAAGATAATCGATCTTGATAAGCTTATAAAGGCTAAAAGTATTATTCAAAATTCAATAGTATCAAATAATAGCGAAGCGTTGATTCAATTATTAACTCAAGTTGATAATGCAATAAAGTATAAAACAGGTCTATTTTTTTATTTTTAAATTTAAATGTAATAGAATTACACTTATCAAATATAAATATTAAAACCATATCTACTAACGAGGTTCTCCATTGATTATTAATAATAAATTAAAAAAAATAGATCTTTCAAAACCAGGAGCAATTACTGAAGTTGATTTAATTCTCCATTCTATAGAGGACATACCAAATTTGTCCTTGGGGCAAATTTTTACCATATGTCCTGAAAGAGAAGATATTGGCAGCATATTAGTAGGACTATGTGCATCATTTTATTTTTTAAGATGTACAGCGTTTAATTTCACTGAATGGAAAGCATATAAAAATAGAGATTTTTCATCTGAAGAAAAGCAATTAATTATTTCTGGTTTACTTAATGTAATAAAATATTCGCATATTGAAAGTAGTGATGAAATTGATGCAATAGATTATATTTATGCCGCCTGTATTGCTTTATATAAAATTTCCCCTGAAAAAGTAGAGGCAGAACTAGTTAAAGAATTAAAATTAAAACCTACAGAATCTTTAATTGAAGCCTTAGGAATGTTGGTTGGTCATGCGTTCAAGGGTTATATTACCAAGGAAACATTTTTATTACTTAAACATTTTGCAGAGAAAAATTCAGGGGGACTGAGTGATAGAGCAAAAATAGTATTAAAAGAAGATGTGGAAAGAATGAATGCTATAAATCCCTTTTTATAAATGAACTAACTTATTTTCAGCCTTTCCATCAGGAAACTTATCTATAGGATAACAGAAGATGGCTTAGGTTGTATGGGGCAAAATAGCAGAGCCTTATATTATTCAAGATGAACGCTATGAGCACGATTAATCGCAATATGTAAAAATCGCCACCTAACCCGTGGGGATCTTACTTTGGCGTCTATACCAATATCTCACCCCTGATAATCAACAACCCAGCTGCGTATCGATGATGACTGGCTGACCGGTAGTAAAGCCGAAGGCTTCCAGCCAGAATCCTTTAATGGTCAGTTGTGGTCTGGGGTTGACTTGCGCGCCGTTGAAGCTATCCCCCCATTTATGACCTCTCGAATATTACCCACGCGGCAATCAGTGACGGTGAGTTAATCATTCGTGACCAAGATAAACAAACACAAGATATTAATGAACTCAGTCATGATACCGAAAATGCCCATAGCAAACTCAAACCAATCTTTAATAAAGAGGATGAGCAGACCAGATTAAACATTGTCACTAGCTTAAAAGAGTTAGGAGAGCAGGTTAAAGAGCTCGAACGCACTATTCATAAAGATGCCGGGAAAGACTCCCAAGATGGCAAAATGGGCAATGACTTGACTCAACCGTATCAATTATTACCGGCATTATCACCGGCGATATGACCGGCGGCCTAGCTGGTGCCAGTGCACCATGGCTAGCTGAGCAGATAAAACTGCACACCGGGCATATGGGTGAAGATGGTAAATGGAAAACCGATGATATTGCCGGCAACTTAATTGCTCATGCAATACTTGGTGCGGTAGTTGCTGAGCTACAAGGCAACTCAGCATTATCTGGTGGAGCTGGTGGAGTGGTCGGTGAAGTTGCGGCAGATACTGTTCTTGATGGTGTTCTTGCATTGAGTAGCTGCGCGGTGGGAGTTGATTATTGTGATACCGCATTGAACGACTAAAGAAAAGCAGATCAAACCGTGGCAAACGCCGTAAATGCGATCATTAACGGCCAAGCATGGGATGCAATTAAAGATAATTTTGTTAAAGCTGCTAATTTGATCAGATAGCCCTAGAGAATTCAGCGGCATTGTTAATTGGTATAATTACACCGTCTAAAGGATTGGGGAATGTAGGTAAGACAGAAAAACTTATCAATAAATCAGATAAAGTTATTTCAGATGCTAATAAAGCAGGTAAATTGGATGAGGCATTATCTGATGTTAACAAATTAGACAAAGAATATTTTGAAAATCAGTATGGTAAAAATAATGTTGAGCAAGGATTTGGTGATTATAAAGAAACAAAGGATAATATAAATAATAATCAGGCAGTAAATCAACAGGCTAATAAAAACAGTAATTTTGATGAGTATGTAGTAAATGAGAAAGGCTTGGAGAATGCTAGAAAGCAAACAAATAAATTCGAACCTACAACATTAAGTGAATTACACTCTGATCTTATTTCTAAAGGCTTTCAGTTAAAAGGAACTAGTACTGGAGGATATACAACTTATAAGCATCCTGACGGACGTATTGATACAGTAAAACCTACTGGTAAGGTTATCCCTATGAAACCTAAGATTGCGGAAAATGGTAAGAAATATAATGAAAGATCATTATTTAAAATTAGTTGACGTTAATTTATCGTTTTTTTCTGTTAAATTAGATAAAAATGAAGCTAATATAGAAATTTTAAATATGGATAATGGCGACAAGGTTTGCACCATTAATATAAATAACATTATCACATTACAATATCAAAATAATATTGATGAAGAGGATATTTTACCTGCATATATAGGTGAACTTGAGATATTAAAGGACTCAGATGATAATGTATATTATTTAAAGATGCAAGGTTGGGTAGATTTATCCTTAGTTTGTGTAAATTGTTCTATAAGTTATCCATATACAATTTAGTTGTTCACAAAAATAGCAATGCTGCTGGTAAAGGGGACGACAGGTTCACCAACTCAAGGTGGTGCTGGCGGAAACGGGAAAGTGATTGATGAAATAACAGATCCTAATGTGATTAAACAAGTTACTCCAACGTGTTGTGGTGCTGCCCGCGGTCAAATGTTATTAAAGGATAGAAATATCTTTGTTAACCAAACAAAACTAGGAACCTCGTTGAAAAGTCCAGAACAACTGGCAAGAGATCTAAGTAAGCAAGGTGGAAATTGGGACGATGGTTTTGTTGGTGAGCAAGCTTTTGATGCACTAAATAAAACAGGTTGGTGGAGTGCCATGATGTGGGATAAAGGTAATAAAGTTGGTCACTGGGTTGTTGTAAAAGGCACTGATAAGGCTGGTAATGTACTAATTCATGACCCTTGGAAAGATACTAGTTATAAGATGACTCAAAAAGAATTTAAGGGAACTTGGAATGGAGTTGCAGTCTTCAATAGATAATATTTATCTTAATGATATTAAGTATGAAAATGGGATTATTAGTTTATTCTTGCTTATTAATAATATTCATAAAACATTTACGGCAATACCGAAGGATGGTGATATACCTGTAATGACTTCATCAGATGAATTATCAGAATTATTAATGTCACTAATGCCTTATGAACCTGCAATATATAAGAAACTATATAAAGTTGTATGGGATTATATAAAGGGAAATGATGTAATGTTCCCTATTAAGCTACTTTAAATAGTAAAGCTCCCTCCAGTCGGGGAGCTTTTATCTCTTTTTAGATCTGTATAGTAAACTCAATAATTAACTTATCCTGCTCAACCTAAGGAATATTAATATGGGAATGCAAGTCAGCATAGATATAAATTTTGCACAAGAATATTCTCCTAAAGAGATATTAAAGTGCCTAATAAATAATGGCGGGAACATTTATTATCAAAATATGGTTACTTATCTATCGTCAAATGATATCGATGATTATAACTGGTTGAATATCGACATGAATTTGTTCAATTTAGACGAGTTTATAAACTCTCATAATATTATGGATAAAATCGGTATAGTGATGGTTTATGATAATGAATCAGGGGGTAATTTATTAATTTACCCTAACTATTTATCTATGTCATTGTCAATAAATCGTCGGTATTTATCTGGGGAAGATATTCCAGATTTTAATTGGTATCTAAAAAAAATGAGTGTGTTTTTAAGAAATATAAAACTATCTAGCATACAATGTGAAACCATCTACTAATGAATAATCCCCACCTAACCCGTGGGGGATCTTGTTTTACCTTCAACCCCTCAATCCTGATAATCAACAGCCCCTGTTGCGCATCGATGATTTTAGCTTAGAATGTGTCTTAGCCATAGTTAACTCCTCGATAAGGCGTTTATCCGTTTATATTCAAACGACAATATCGTGCAACAGCGGTAGAAGTAAGCTCGGTATTTGGCTACGGTTGGAATCATTCATTGCAACATTAGCTTGTTTTTAATGACAACGACCACACCATTACCTGGTCAGTCCATGAAAACCTTGTTACTCAATTACCGATGCCGGATAAGGAAATCGCCGCATCGGTTAATCATATGGACGAAGCCGCCTTATGGTTAATCGCAGCTTGGTTGGGCAAGTCGTGATGGTTCACATTTAAACGTATCTTTAGATGGAAAAATAACGCATAAATAGTTGAGATTACGATGATAGATAAAATTGATTTTTATTCAGAAGTTGAAGTTCTTCCTACTACCAAGCATAAACAATATTCTGGGAGGAAAGGTGTAGTTATGGGGGTTAGTGAGGAAGATGATATTTTGTATGGGTATGCAGTGTTATTGCATGATAAAGATACAATAGATTGTTTTGATAAAGAAGATCTTATTCCTACAGGTAAAAAATTCAAACGAGAAGATTTTTACTGAGTTAGCACACGATCTCCGATTACTCAGCGGGGAACTTATTTATTGCTGGTTATGTGGCTAATTTAATCACTTGGATAGACCCTTTATGGTTGAATGAAGTCTGTCCGGGAACGGAAGCTGGAAAGGGGACGACGAGGAATAATTCTTTATTGGCTAATGCAAATAAAGAATTAGATCAATACGTAGCATCTTTAGGTAATAGTAAATATAAACCAGCGACAGCAATTGGAGCTGTTGATCCATTAACTGGTAAAGTGGTTACTACATCAAGTGGAACAGTTCCCGCTAAAATAGCGCCAGAAGTACAAGCTTATGCTGATAAATTAGGTGGGTTAGGTGTTAAAACTTCATGTGGTAACGTATTAGGTGCTTGTGCTGAATTTAGAGCAGCTAACGAGTTGTTATTAAATAATCCTAATCTTAAATTAAAAGATATTCAATTTACTCAAGCTGTACGTCCTCGTAATGGAAAACCCGAGCCTCGTTGTGAAAATTGTACAAACGTATTTGGAGTTAAAAAAATAATGAGAATGACTGATGAGTTTATAAGCACTACCGATCTTGACTGGTTTGCTGCATTTTATAATGGCAATCTAGCACACTTTACTTCGGGTGGTACAACCGCGGTACCTGAAAGAGTAGCTGATTCAATTAAGAATTATGAAGAACTATATGATTATTTTTTTAATTTAGAAAAACGATGTGATATTGAAATTATTGAAGATAATTTGCCTGAGTTTCTCGATCAAATTAAAAGAGAACAATATCTAAGGAGTTATATTAATTCGGCTTCAAGGGGGGTATTTAGTTATGATATTAATTATGAAGATAATAGCTATTTTTTAGTTGCAAAACCTCTGAATCCATTATCTTTAAGAGAGCTACCGCAAAGTATAAAAGAAATAGTTTATACATTACCAAAAGAAATAAAAATCGGCTCAGCAAGCATAACTGAATTAGAGTAGTAATAACCTATTGGTGGAGATATTTTTCATAATACGACAGGAGTATTACCTACCCCCCCTTGGTCGTATTTGGTATGAAGCTGATATTGGTCTAAGTAATACAATGTCCAGAAGTAACCAACAAGGCTATTGTATTCAAATGACGGTTTACTGCATATAACGACCACTATAAAACCACAACACAAATTGGACGATGGAAATAATCATGAAACTAATAACATTAAATGGAGAAAATATTCATTCGGAATCTGATTTTCATAAAGAAATAGCTTTTTTATTGAGTTTTAGTAAATATTATGGTGAAAATCTGGATGCTTTATGGGACTGCTTAAGTTATGACGTAGAGCGCCCTATTCTAATTATTTGGAAGAACTCGGATTATTCAAAAAAATATTTAGGTGATACTTTTAATCATATTGTGAAAATTTTTGAATTAGTTCGGGAGCAAGATATAAAATCTGGTCTAGAGGAAAGGTTTAATTTTGATATTCAGTAGAATACCCCTCAGTTGGCGGGGCTCTTGGTCTATCGGTTTTACTGATTAAGATCGCTAAATCCCCACCTAACCCATGGGGATCTTGTTTTACCTCTTAGCTCAGCCCCTTAATCCTGATAATCAACAACCCCTGCTGGAAAGGGGACGACAGCACAAACTACTCAGAAGTGGTCAGTAGATCCAACGACTCAGGCGACAGATAAAGCTGCCGGTGTTCTGGTTAATGGTGCATATAAAATAATCCTACAGCTCAAATATCACTGGATTATTAACCGATACTGGTCGTATTGGTAGTAAAAATATGAATGCTCAATTTATGTATGTTATAGACCAAAAGGGAAATATGATTATTGGAACTCGTAGTGGAGAAAGAATGCCACACCCTACTTTAATTGGTGGCAAAGATCCTCAAGTTCTTGGAGCCGGAATTGTCGAAATTAGAGCTGGTAAAATTTATTCTATACATAATGTTTCAGGTCACTACAAATCAGGAGCAGAGGCTTTGGGTGCTGCAAAAGATGCATTCAAAAAATTGCCAGAAAAATATTTTAGTAAGGATTTTCAAGGGAATAAATCATATGATAAATAGTTTGGATTTTAAAAATTCTTGGGGTCTATATTGTTGGTTTAATGAGGACGATCCTACTTTAATTTATTCTAACGACCTAGAAGATGTAAGAAAATTAGTTTTACATGGGAAAGTTTTCTATTGCTCAGAACAATGTGGTGAGTTTATTAGATTGAACTATGGCAATTATTCTTTCTTGGTTAAACCAGACTTATTTAAACCCGTCAGAGATATTCGTTTTATGGTTGGGGATAGCGTAGAAATTGTATTTTCAACAGATAAAATAGGTACCATATTGAATATAGGATGGCATCATAAAAATAATGAGCCAATTTATTATTATTTATCTTTCAATGGTAAAAAATCATCCCGGCGTTATTCAGAAGATGAGCTTAGCCCTGCTTAATAATAAACCTAATGGGAACAGTTTTAGTTAACCGAATCCCATTATCTGCTAAGTAGAACTTCAATGACCAACTGGGGACACCGCAGCAGTTAGTGACGGCTCAGGGGGAGATTTTATGGAGTGCGGTGTATAAATCTTATGGTAACTTAGCGATTGATTATCAAACGGTAACCCAACCGCTGCGACTACCGGGACAATATTTTGATGAAGAATCGGGGTTACGTTATAATCTACACTGTTACTATGACCCGCACTGTGCACGTTACATTAGTCAAGACCCGGTTGGTTTAGCGGGGGGGGAAATGCCTATAGTTACGTGGCGAATCCAATCACTCGGATAGACCCTTTAGGGTTAAATGAAGTCTGTCCGGGAACGGAAGCTGGAAAGGGGACGAGTGCTACCGTAAATAATGGAACAACAGGTACTGTATGGGATTCGATAAAATCAACCCAACCTAATTATCTTGGTTCAGTTATACCTAAATCATTTGAAATGACTTTACCTAATGGGCAAAAAGTGTGCGTTCATGGAAACGCAACAGAACATATTGCAGAATATGCTAAGTTCAAGGCTAAAAATTACACACCAGAGGCTGTGAGATTATCGTCACAATAACAATTGAATAGTTTACAGAGTGCTCTTAATACAGCTACAAAAAATGGTGTTAAATATAATGAATTAATCACAATTGATGGTTGGGAATTAAAGTTAGCACCACCTAAAAAAACTAGGTGATCTTCCTGCTGTAATTCACGCTCAGCCAGTTAAATAAAAGGGGGATGTTAATGAGTATTAATTTAAATGATCCTATCAAAATATTTTTTGATGAGATAGAGATAGATGATTATTTACCATCAATTAAATTTAAAATTGATATTAATATGAAACAGTTTACTCATCATTTAGCATACAGTGGTGGAATTTGGATTGATTGTAATGTTTGGGATCTCTTCTCTAAAGGACTTAATAAGGGAGAAAGCGCAGTGTTACATGATATGGATAATATTTTCATTATAAAAATAATAAAAAAACAGGATGTTATAGAGTTAACATGGTCAATTAAGAGACAAGATCCAGAGGGAAACGTTATGACGGCTTCCTATAGTAGTAAGATTACTGATGATGTTTATTCATTAATCAGAAATGAATTTACTAATTATCCTAAATGGTGGTAGATAGTCAGATCCCCATCCTGTGGAGATCTGACCTATTATCTTTTAGAGCCGCATTGTAAGTTCAATAATAATTATAGAATATAAACAGAGAAGAATAGCGCACAATCTAATGGAGGGTGTAGAATACTTTAAGATAGAAAAAGATATAGAAGGTGAGTACCTAACGACCGAAGTTGTACTAGAGGATACAAGAACAAAAGTTGAAATAAGATTGCAACCTTATATTTTTACTGAATTTTCAATATTAATAAGATGATTAACTGATCTGTCTTTGATTTAATTATAGGATTGATATTATCAAGAACAGATCTAGATTACTTTATTTTAGATAAGCTCCTCAATCCTGATAATCAATAACCACTATTGCACATCTATGATGACTGGCTTACCTGTGGTAAAGCCGAAAGCTTCCAGCCAGCGGTCTTTAATGGTCAGTTGCGGTCTAAGGTTGGCTTGCTCGCCGTTAGGATTGAAACCAACCGTATTGTTCTAACTCATTGAGCGTCTAGACTGATGCATTAAAAACATAATGCCTAAAACAGTTTTTATTGACTTTTGCCTACATTATGATCTGTCTATTTATGCTTAAAAATAATAAAACGGTATAGACTCCTCAATTATTTTTACAGGCAAATTACACTAAACTAAAATAATCAAACAATTAACATTTTTTCCAGCATATAATATTATGCCGACAATAACACTGACTTAAAAAGTTGTTATTAAAGTGCCGAAGACGAGAACAAATGCTCTTCGTCAAGCAAATTAAAACTCAACTGGGTATACAAGATTATTATGAAAAAAATATATTTATTAAGAACAACACTAAGAGATACTAGCTTTTTTATGCAAGATTGTCCTGAGGATGAGGAAGGCATTCAAGGAAGGGCGATGGATCAACGTTGGAAACCATTTGGTGACAACTACCAACCGATTAAACTTGAATTAGGACGAAGTGATTCGGGTAAGAAGAATTATCAGTTTGATTTCAGCGGTTTTTTAAATCCATTTTTAGTGTTTAGTGAATCGGCATTAACGGCACTGGCTGATATTTTAGAGCCACGCGGGCAGTTGTTACCGGTTATCACGGAGAGTAAACGTAAAAAATTCTATGGTTATTATCCCACCAACCCGTTATCCGGTTGTTTTGACAAGGAGAAATCAGATTATATTGAATATCCAAAAGGTTTAAAGATCGAGAAAACATTTTTGATTGCCCAAAATATTACCGATGACTATTTATTCTCAGTTGAAGAAGGTATGAGCCGTGTCTTTGTGACAGATAAATTTAAACAACGCGTTGAAGACGCTAACTTATTGGGATTTGATTTTTCTACTGAAATACCAACATCATAAATAAAACCGCCTAAAAGCGCCAACAGTTACCCATGATATTATAATCAATACTAAGCGCCTGATGATATGAAATGGCGCTAATTATTCAACAAGAAAAATAGATGTTATTAAAGTGCCGAAGACGAGAACAAATGGTCTTCGTCGAGTAAATTAAAACTCCACTGGGTATACAAGATTATTATGAAAAAAATATATTTATTGAGAACAACATCAAAAAATACTTGCTCATTTATTCAAGATTATCCTGAGGGCGAAGAAAGCATTATGGGAAGGGTTAGAGATCAACGCTGGAAACCATTTGGTAACGACTACCAGCCCATTAAACTTGAATTAAGACGAAATGATTCGGGTAAGAAGAATTATCAGTTTGATTTCAGCGATTTTTTAAATCCATTTTTAGTATTTAGTGAATCGGCATTAACGGCACTGGCAGATATTTTAGAGCCTCGCGGGCAGTTGTTACCGGTTATCACGGAGAGTAAACGTAAAAAATTCTTTGGTTATTATCCCACCAACCCGTTATCCGGTTGTTTTGACAAGGAAAAATCAGTCTATGAAGAATGGCCAAATGGTTTTATGATCAGAAAACTATTTTTGATTGCTCAAAATATTACTGATGACTATTTATTTCCTATTGAAGAAGATATCAGTTGTGTCTTTGTAACAGATGAATTTAAACAACGCGTTGAAGACGCTAACTTATTGGGGTTTGATTTTTCTACTGAAATATCAATATCATAAATACAACCACCGAAAAGCGCCAACAGGTACTCATGATATTATCGCTCCTAAGGGTAACGATTTTTATATTGATTACCATGCGAGGGGTATAAAAAATAGTCTTCACCAAGCAAATAATTCTCAAACGGTACCCCAACCGCCGCAAACTACCGGGACAATATTTTGATGAAGAATCGGGGGTTACATTATAATCGCCACCGTTACTATGCCCCGCATTGTGCACGCTACATTAGTCAATACCCGATTAGTTTAGCGGGGGTTGAAAATGCCTATAGTTACGTGGCTAATCCAATCACTTGGATAGACCTATTGGGGTTGAATGAAGTCTGTTAAGGAACAGAAGGTGTAAAGGAGACACGGGAGCCGTAAACAATGGAACTACGGGTACTGTGTGGGATTCAATTAAAGCTACACAACCTGCATATGAAGGAACATCAATTCCTAAATCATTTAATATTAAAGTTGATAATGTAGAATTATGGATAGCGCCTAATGGCACGAAACATATATGGGAATATCTAACTAGCAAAAATAAACATATTGGCTCAGCAACAACATCTGTAAGTAGTCAAGTTGTATTGAAAGAATTTGAATCAGCATTAAATGTTGCAATAAAAAAATGGTATTGTTACTGATAACATGATCCATGGTGGGAATTTATACTACCAGCGCCAAGAGAAGCAGGGCAAAATATTGTTGTAAAACATGCTCGATATAATCCTAAATAAGAGGCTGAAAATGCTTAAAATTATTAATATTAATCCAATCGTCAACAATACAGTTGAAATTGATTATCATGTTCCTTTTACTGTTAATGTAGATGAAAAAAACGTTTTCAATGAAAAAAAAATCTATTGGCGAACGGGTAATTTTAATAATTCATTATTAGAAATTGGAATTGGAGAAAAATATGGTGAGCTAAAAAGTATTGTGCTAACAATGGTTAACAAAGCGAGTACTGAAAATATAGAATTTGAAGTGTTAGAAATATCAAAAGGGGTTCCTATTTTCGATATATCTATGTTACATAAAAATATTTATGATCAAATATCTGAATATTCTGTATCGCTAACGACGAGTAGTGTTTTAGTCGTTTTTTCTGAAAAACGAGTAGTGAAAACACTTATTAGGATGGAGAGGGTTGAAATGGGATTCGGTTTTGAAAATGAGTTAATTTTTATTAAAGTTAATGAGTTATCACTTATTGAGTATCAAGATCTTAAAGATAGCTTTAGGCTTTAATTTTGTATTATAGATAGTTTTACAGGTGGTTCGTATGTATTTATATACTTGGCTTATTGAGGTGAATAAATGGTATTATTAATATTGATTCTCCTTTTGCTAAGTTTTATTTGCTCAACGAAAAATTTCCAATTGAATAAGTTGGTAATTTACTGCGAACCTAACTATCTAAAGGCGTTCATGCCTTGGAACAGTGATACGTTTAAGCCTGATATGGATAAAGAACTATGTGGGCAATGCTTTGATAATGTGGGATGACAATATAAAATATCAACATATTAATAGTTATAGTGTTTACTACCTACCGAATGTCATGCCGATGATGCAAATTTCCATCCGTCTGTGGTCAATAATGAACGTGATAAGGCGAACAACTATCGGTGTCGAAGTTATAAAGACTAAAATTATTAATGAAGTTAGGGCTATTTTAGACTCAAAAGCAGTGTCTCAAATTTAGTGAGCTCATGTATCAGGTCAACCTGTTACTGTGGTTATTAATGGTCGAACCATACAATACGAACCTAATCTATCAGTCTCAGGAATGACAATGTTTGGCGAAAATGGGTTCCTTATTGGTAAGGGAGCATTTAAGTCTCAAGCTGAATTGCAAAAAACAATACTACATGAATTACACCGCTTAAATACATTATCTTCGGCAAGTGGTGTATCCAGTTTATTAATTGCATAGGAGATGAAAGCAGCTTTCGATTTTGCAGAAAAAGCGTCTAGTGTTTTGGAGAGTAAATAATATGAATAATAAAACAGTTATGGAATGGATTAAAGCAGGAAAAAGTATTGCTACTGACCCAAGCGTAAAAGTACTTTGTCCTGTTTGTCAAAAAGTTTATTTGAAAGTAAGAGATATTCCAAATGAAAATAATCCTTCTGAAGTTGAGCGCCAGATGTTATGTGATAAATGTGGAGCATTTAACGCACTTCGATTAACTAGATAGCCTTTAGATCCCTGACAATCAGGGATTTTTTTATCTCTTCCTATACTAAATCGTCATCTCAATCCTGATAATCAATAGCCCCGGCGGCGCATTAATGATGACTGACCTGTGGTAAAACCGAAAGCTTCCAGCCAGCGGTCTTTAATGATCTGTTGCGGTCTGGGGTTAGGTTGCTCGCCATTGGGATTTTGTAGCCGACCGTTAAGCTGTACTTTGACCGTGGTTTTACCGTTCTGGTTTTAGTAATGGTGGTTTTTAACGTAGAATGTGCCTTAGCCATAGTTAACTCTTGATAAGTTAGTTATGGGTAGTTTCGGGCGTTTATCAGGAATTTATGATGGGCAATTACAGAAAATGTAAAACAGCACCCTCATTTACAGATAGAGCAATAGCTGAAGCTATTACAAGCAAAGCAATTAATGCAAATCAATCTAAGATAAATAACTATTTATTTGGAAACCAAATAGGCTATTTAGAGATTATTATAAGTCATCGTCAGCAATATGAATTAGTATTTCAAAGGGGCAAACAAGCGCAAATCAAGTCTCAAACGCCAGAATTATTATAGCAAAAGCCCATTCTATGCTTACCGGTTATAAAATTATTACGAGGTACCCAACACCATGATTGCAACAGAAAAATATCCTGCATTATCTTATTATTTGATATGCTATTTGAATCAAGATTTTGAAGAAATCTTTGGGGGAGCTGAAGAAGCTTTGTTGTCCTATAAAAAAACAGAAACAGCTCAAGAACAACAAGAAATGATAAAAGAAATTCAATCATTGATTGACTCTTCATATAATGAAAACGAATTACGAAGAATTATATTAGATGATATTGATTGTAATTATTATTATCCGAATGAATGGTCATCAAGCAAAGATTGGCTAGTACATATGCTATTTATTTTACAGAATTCATAATGGTAAATAATTACATCTGGTTATTGGCTAAATAGTAAATTATAAAATTAAGTAATCCTCACCATCCCGTGGGGATCCTCTTTATATCTGTTCTTAGATCTACTTCGCAAGTTCGATAATTGACTGGCCTTCCTTAGCGGTGATTATAACTACCCCGGGAAAAGGTGAATTACTGGCAGAAATTGACCCGTTAGGCAACGTTACCCAATATCATTATGACCGGAACTTAAATTGCAGGAGTATTTGCTATCCCGATGAAAGAAGAGACGCATTATCATTGGACTGAGCAAGGTATATTAAATACCATCAGTTATGCTAATAACACAACCGAGTGCTAT
Organism: Gilliamella sp. LMG 34361; assembly: GCF_984569075.1. NCBI lineage: Bacteria > Pseudomonadati > Pseudomonadota > Gammaproteobacteria > Orbales > Orbaceae > Gilliamella > Gilliamella sp. LMG 34361. The sequence goes on from NZ_OZ474903.1 coordinate 1,128,417, forward strand.
ACCATTAATGCTCTTGATCAATTATTGGATTTAGATTTAAATAGAAGAACTTGGCTCCAGGTTTCAAGTTATAAGCGGACCAGACAATATTATTGAATAAATGACAAATGCAGGATCGGGGGTCTAGATGTATTGTATTTGGTTCGTGTGTTCCGGGGCGGCCTAGACATGTTTTTAATGTTGTTAACCAAAATGCTACCATCCGTCTTCTAGATGGACAAACCGGTAAGGTTGCAGACATGAGCAAATTTATATCTTTTAAATTATTGAGGACAAACAAATGATTACTTTTGCTGATGCAATTAATAAAGCTAAAAACTATTTATCTGATTGTAGTACCCCAGTAGAACTTACTTTAATAGGTAGATTTTCTGAGGGATGGTTTTTTTGTTTCCAATCTAGAGAATATCTTGAAACTGGCGATTTTTCGACTCAATTAATTGGAAATAGTCCTTTCATAATTGATAAAGATAATGGTGAAATTTATGAGTTAGGTACTGCATATCCAATAGAGATGTACCTTCAAGAATATGAAGACAAAAAAAGCAACTCCAAATGCTAAATTGGGAGTTTCATTTTTTCACTGATTAATCTTAACCATAATATTATAGATGAGTTGCTGGGTCTTCTGTATCTCTTCCAACAGCTTACGGTTATCAGCCTGATGTTTAGGTTCGGTGATGATGACTAAACAGCCATGCATCACATGGATAATCAGCCGGATATCGACCGTAAACCCAGCCTGATTTAGCCACTTCCCTTTAAAATAAATAGCCGGTATGGTTGTCATCACTGCGTGATGGCAGTTAACCTACAGTATAATGCTCCTCAATCTTGCTTATTTGGACAATCATTTTATTCAGCGTAGAATGTACCATAGCTATAGTTAACTCTTTTACGTATAATTTCCCCAAACTATGACCTGTTCATTCATATCCTAATATCAATAAGATGGTATAGACTCCTCAATTATTTTTACAAAAAAATGTAGATCAAAATAAATTCTTAGCTTAAGAAGTATGGTTTGAATTATGTCGCCAAGCGTTCAATGATAATTAGTTGTGCAACCGGATGACGCGTTTAACTTAATCTAGGCAAGTTTATTAAAATTAGGTTAATTTATTTTTTAAGTAGGCTTGGTTTTAGTTTGTTTTGGCGTAATATAAGGATTAAATTTTATTTAATTAATGGCAATAGCTAGCAAATTATTGAGAGAATGATCTAATTTTTGTGATTTGTTGCCATTGATAGTTTACCGGTAAATTATTAAATAACCAAAAGGGGTTAATGATGAAATTAATAGTTGATAATATGAGTTGCCAACATTGTGTTAAAACCATTACTAAAGCAATTAATGATATTGATCCTAAAGCGAAAGTTAGTGTTGATTTGACCAAGCGTGAGGTTGATATTGAAGGTGGTACTATTTCGCAAGAAGCGGCAATTGCCGCAATTGATGAAGCGGGTTTTCAATACGTTGGTATTGCTTATTAATGTTAAATATATTGGTTTAGCGAGGCATTTCAGCAAGCCTCGCAACTATTTAAATTGAATTTAAATTGAATTATTTTCTTTCTAACTTACATTACCACCATTGATAAAAATGATGAGTAGGTCCAATTCCTTTACCAATTTTCAAACTATCCGCATGCTCAATAGCACCTTGTAGGTAGTTTTTGGCTTGTTTAACTGCTTCTTCTAAATTATGTTTTGGTAATAATGCTGCTATTGCCGCAGAGAGAGTACAACCTGTACCATGGGTATTTTTCGTTGCGATCTTTGGTGATGTCACTTTGATGATGTTGTTGTGAGTGATTAAATAATCAGGGCTTTCTTGACTTGGCAAATGTCCGCCCTTCATTAAGACAGCCTGACAGCCTAATTTGAGTAACTCATAACCCTGTTGTTGCATTTCATCTTCGTTTTTAGCCTCCTGACAATCAAGCAAAGCAGCAGCTTCAGGAAGGTTAGGGGTTATGATGGTAGCTAATGGTAATAACCGATCTCGAATAGCAGAAATGGCATCTGCTTTTAATAATGGATGTCCGCCTTTGGCAATCATTACCGTATCAAGCACAATATTGGTAATAGGATTATTGTTTAATAAGTGGGCTACTGAAGTAACAATCTCTTTATTCATCAGCATGCCAATTTTCACGCTATCGATATCAATATCTTGATAAAGGGTATTAAATTGTGCTTCGACAAATTCAGGCGGAACGGCGTGTACGCCATTAACGCCTTGGGTACTTTGCGCGGTTAAAGCGGTAATTACTGACATGCCATAAGCGCCAAGTGCCGAAAATGCTTTTAGATCCGCTTGAATACCGGCGCCACCACTAGGATCACTACCGGCTATGGTTAATGCAACTGTTGTCATACTCCTATTTCCTCTTTTGCTTGTCTTATTTTTTTAATTAGTTCAGATGTAGCCTTAGCAATATCGGCTTGCCCACAAATTGCGGAAACTACCGCAATACCTTCAATACCCGTTTGAATCACTTCGGTTAAATTATTTACTCCTATGCCACCAATAGCTACTGCTGGGCACTGTTTGGTGTTAACCAGTGCTGTCAATTGGTCAATACCCGTTGCTGTTGCGGCATCTTTTTTGGTGGTGGTTGGAAAGATTGGGCCAATGCCCAGATAATCGACCAATTGCCAAGGAACACTCTCCAGTTGTACTAGATTGGAAACCGAAAGTCCTAACCACTTATCATTACCAATTAAGAGGCGGGTCACTTCGACCGGTAGATCACTTTGTCCAACATGAACACCATCGGCATCAATAGCTAAAGCAATATCTACATGATCATTAATCAATAGTGGCACTGAGGTATTATTTAATACCTCTTTTAACGCTAGGGCAGCGTGATACCAATTTTTACCTGAATAGTCTTGTTCTGAGCGTAATTGCACCGCGGTAACACCATTTTCGACGGCAATTTTTGTAGTATTAACCATACCGTTTATGCCACCACAAAGTAGCGGATCAAGCACTAAGTAAAGGGTCAAATCCAGTTGCTTTTTCATCAAATATCCTTATTGGTGATTTTGCTTAAATAGTGAAAGTTGGTCAATAATTGATATGGCAAAAGTGCCTAGTCCTTGTCGCTTGTTAGCGAGTTCACCCGCTTTTTTCATCATAAAGCAGGCTGCGGCGGTAACAGCTAGATGATCTTTAGATGTGGCGATAAACGCTGCCACCATTGCAGATAATGAACAACCAGTGCCGGTTACACTTGTTAGCGCGATATCGCCACCGGTAATACTATAAACTTGCTTGCCATCTGTAACATAATCGACTTTACCCGTTATAGCGACAATAGTTTGATATTTTTCGGCTAATTGTGTTGCTGCATTTAATGCAAAATCACTAGAATCAAGCCCATCCGGCCCTTTAGATGATGATTGTAGGCCACTTAATGCTAAAATTTCGGAAGCATTTGCGCGAATGACAGTTGGTTTAAAGGATAATAGTTGTTTAGCAATGTCGGTGCGATATCTCAAAGCGGAGCCAACAGCGACCGGATCAAGTACCCAAGGGGTTTGCGTTTGATTAGCTTTTGCAGCAGCTAGTAACATACTTTTGGCGCTATGGCTGTCAATCGTACCAATATTAATCAGCAAACCACTAGCAATGACAACAAAGTCCTCAACTTCCTGCTCTGCAACTACCATCGCTGGCGAAGCGCCAATTGCTAGTAGAACATTAGCCGTAAAATTTTGCACCACATCATTAGTAATACAATGGATTAACGGGCGTTGATTTTTAACTTGCTCAATAAAGGCAATGGCATCATGGCTTGGAAATGATTTAATGGCCGACATATTCTTTCCTTATCTAATTAATTAAAGTAAGGGAAGAATGTGTCAAAATGGGTAATTAAGACTAAGACTTCCCTACGTTGGTATGATCCAAATCAGGTTCAACGGGTAAAATCTCAGTTTTTTGCAATAAACACCCCGAGTCCAAGAACGAATTTGTATAAAACTGTTTTATTATGTACCGAGTTTAAAAATTAAACAAGTTATTGTAATAATCTTTCGATATCGCTAATGGCTCGTCTATCAGGTAAGAAAATGATTAAATGATCGCCATCTTCAATCATCAAATCGGTATTTACAATAATCACATCTTCACCACGAACCACCGCACCAATAGTTGCGCCTGAAGGTAATTTTAGACTGTTGATATTTTTACCAACTAATTTTGAATTTTCCGCCTCACCATGGGCTACCACTTCGACAATTTCCGACTCGCCTTGGCGCAGTGAGACAACTTTAACCACACCATTTTGCCTTACATGACTGAGTAACTCTGAAATAGTGGCGTGTTGTGGTGAAATAGCAATATCAATTACGCTATCGTTAATTAGCTCTAAATAAGCTTGTCGTTGAATAAGTACGATGACTTTTTTCGCGCCCATTCTTTTGGCAAGCATTGACGACATAATATTGGCTTCATCATCACTGGTGACAGCCACGAACAGATCGGTGAGTTCCACTTGCTCTTGCGACAATAACTCTTGGTCTGATGATTCACCATGTAATACGGTAGTATTAACTAACTGCTCGGCAATTAATTCTGCTTTTTCGGCATTACGTTCAATCAATTTAACTTGATAATCGTTTTCTAATCGTTTAGCTAAAGCAACAGCAATGCCGCCACCCCCGCTAATAATGATGCGCTTATAAGGTTTTTCTAACCGTTGTAGCTCACTGGTGACCGCTTTAATGTTGAGAGGTGGAGTAATAAAATAGACCATATCCCCTGCTTCAATCAAAGTTGAGCCAATTGGGCGAATAAATCGATTTTTACGATAAATTGCAACAACACGCGCTTCAACGTGCGGTAAGTGCTCTTTTAGTTCAGATAGTTCACTCCCAACTAATGCACCACCATAATAAGCGGTTACCGCAACTAAACAGACACGATTATCATAAAACGAAGCAAACTGTAGTGCGCCTGGATATTGTACTAATTGACTAATATGATTGGTGATTAAATTTTCAGGGGCGATGATATGGTCAATGTTAATGCAATCTTTGTTAAAAAATGGGTATTTTTCATCGTTATATTCTGGTGCACGGATTCGGGCAACTTTTTGTGGGATGTTAAACATTACATGACCGATCTGACAAGCCATCATATTTACTTCATCAGAATTGGTAACGGCAACTAACATATCGGCTGATTCAGCACCAGCGCTCTCTAACACTTGTGGATAAGACGATTTACCACAAATCACTTGTAAATCAAAACGCTCTTGTAAAGATTGCAGTTTATCATGATTTTCATCTACGACCGTAACATCGTTCTGCTTTTCAGTTACTAGATACTCAGCAAGTGCACTACCGGTTTGACCTGCACCAAGAATGATAATTTTCATAACTAACCTATCATAATCAAATAGCTTTAATCGTATTAAAAGCGTTTATATCAATTAAAGCCGTTTGATATTGTTTAGTATAATAGCAATCTTATTTTCGATTATACAAAACCGATTGCATCATAAACCTTCTTCAATGTTGGCTCTGCCTTAGCGCGAGCCTTTTGCGCACCTTCTTGCATAATGGAAAGAAGATAATCTTCATCATCACGATACTGATGATATTTTGTTTGTAAACCGGTTAACATATCAATAACTTGATTTGCTACTTCGGTTTTTAGATGACCATACATTTTGCCTTCAAACGTTTTTTCAAGTTCTGCAATTGGTTTACCGGTGATACCCGTTAGAATATCTAATAGGTTCGAAACACCAGCTTTATTTTTTAAATCATAATGCACAACAGGTGGCTCGTCTGAATCAGTTATTGCGCGTTTAATCTTTTTCTCAACATCTTTTGGATCTTCAAGTAACCCAATAACATTGTTACGGTTCTCATCTGATTTAGACATTTTTTTGGTTGGATCTTGTAACGACATCACACGAGCGCCCACTTTAGCAATAAATGGCTCAGGAACCGTAAAAATATCGCCATAAAGCGCATTAAAACGCATAGCAATATCACGGGACAACTCAAGATGTTGCTTCTGATCATCTCCAACAGGAACTAAATTAGCTTGATATAACAAAATGTCAGCTGCCATCAGCACCGGATAATCAAACAACCCAGCGTTAATATTTTCAGAATGACGAGACGACTTATCTTTAAACTGCGTCATACGGCTTAATTCACCAAAATAGGTATAACAGTTTAATGCCCAACCTAATTCAGCATGCGCCGGAACTTGTGATTGAACAAAAATAGTACTTTTTTGTGGATCGATACCACACGCCAAATAAAGGGCTAACGTATCAAGTGTTGCTTTACGCAACTTGTTCGGATCTTGTCGTACCGTGATAGCATGTTGATTGACGATACAATAAACGCAATCATATTCATTTTGCAAAGACACCCAATTCTTCAAAGCACCTAAATAGTTGCCTAATGTTAGTTCTCCAGATGGCTGAGCGCCACTAAATACAATTGGTTTACTCATAATTTATTCCTAATTTATACTCATTATTTTTCTGCATCAGCTTTTGGCTGAGGTAATAGGGTTAATATCTCTTGAAAATCATCAAATAAAAAGTCAGGCTCGCTAGTTGCAATTGACACTCCATAATTATAACCATAGCTTAACGCCACCGTTGGGCAGTTAGCATTTTTTGCGGCAGTTATATCATTTTTCGAATCCCCAACAAACAGCAACTGATCGCTAAATACCCCAAAGGTTGCCATGACTTGATAAAGTGGGGCAGGGTGTGGTTTTAACTTAATCACATCCCCCCCTCCAAGTACCAATGAAAAATAGGCTTTAATACCTAAAGACGTTAATAAAGCAGGTAAAAACTGCGCAGGTTTATTGGTAACCAAAGCTAATGGATAATGATTTTCATAAAGTGTTTTTAATGTCTCTTTAACATGGGGAAACAGCGTTGTTTGCGCATCCATAACCTTATCATAGTGTTGACTAAACAGCTGTTTAGCTTGACTAAAATCTGCTTTAGACGGATTGACATTAATCGCTTTAAACACGCGTTCAAGCATCACATCAATACCATTACCTACCATGTTTTTCACTTGCTCATTGGTAACAGTTGGTAACTTCAAATCTGCTAACATTTTTTGCGCTGCTAGGGCAAGGCCTGGCACGCTATCTACTAAAGTTCCATCTAAATCAAAAGCGATGGCTTGAATATCATTTAACTTAGCCATGGTTAACTCCTGCTAATTCTTTACGCATTGCGTCAATAACGGTTTTATAATCAGGTTGACTAAATATGGCTGAACCAGCAACAAACATATCAGCACCCGCTCTAGCAATTTCAGCAATATTATCAATTTTAACTCCGCCATCAATTTCCAAGCGAATATTTCTTCCCGAATCAACAATACGCTGTTTAACTTGCTGTAATTTTTTAAGTGTAGTTGGAATGAATGATTGCCCACCAAAACCAGGATTAACGCCCATCAATAAAATAATATCGACTTTGTCCATCACATAATCTAAATGATCTAACGGCGTAGCTGGGTTAAGTACAATCCCTGCCGTACAACCCTGATCTTTAATTAACTGCAAAGAACGATCAAGGTGAATAGTGGCTTCTGGATGAATAGAGATATTAGTGGCGCCAGCTTTGGCAAATGAGGTAATTAAATCTTCAACTGGGGAAACCATTAAATGAACATCAATCGGAGCTGTAATGCCATAATCGCGAAGTGCCTTACAAAACATACTACCCATCGTCAAGTTGGGCACAAAGTGGTTATCCATTACATCAAAATGCACAACATCGGCCCCTGCATCTAACACTTTTTGAGTATCTTCACCAAGTCGAGCAAAATCGGCGGATAATATTGATGGTGCAATAATAAACTCATTCATAACATACCTCTACTAATAAAACCTTATACATAAAATAGGTTATTTTTGGTACAAGGCTAATATTTCATCAATTTTTTTTCGTCCTTCGCCAGCACAGCTAATTGAGCGTCGCATTTCTGCTCGGTAAAGATGGCGAGCTTTATTGTATAACGTTCTGGTATACTCGGTATCGTGATTTGAAACCAGTACAGGAATATTTTTTTTATAAGCGATTTTTTCTGCCAACTGTGACAATCGCATATGCTCGTCATAGCCAAAATTATTAGAATAATAAGCTGTAAAACCGACTGACTCATTTGGCGAAAGATAAGGCGGATCACAATAAATAACAGAATTACGCTTCGCCAATTTCATTGCTTCATGATAGGGCGTACAGATAAACTCAGCATCTTGTGCTTTTTGCGCAAAATAATAGAGTTCCTTTTCAGGAAAATAGATCGTCTTATAACGACCAAAAGGCACATTAAAAAAACCGCTGTTATTATAGCGGCATAAACCGTTATAACAGTGACGATTCAAATAAACAAACAAAAGCGATCGTAGATATTGATCTTTACTGTAATTGAACACATCACGCAGCTGATAAAAAGCCTCAGCTTGATTATTCTGATGGTTAAATAACAGTTTAAGATCACCAATAAATTGATCAGGATTGGATTGTAACAACCTAAACAACGCAATTAGATCGTGATTGATGTCAGCTAAAATATAGCTTTTGAAGTTCGTGTTTAAAAAAACGGAACCTGCGCCTACAAAGGGTTCAATAAGTTGTTCCCCATCTGGTAGATAATGTTTAATTGTGTCCACAAGCTCATATTTTCCTCCAGCCCATTTTAAAAAGGCTCGTCGCTTCTTCAACGGAAACTCCTATTTTGCTGATTTTTCTTTATTAATTGTCTCGCCAGATTTAACCCAAGGCTTGTCTTTTTGTAGTGCACTTGGTAAAGATTTGATTGCTTTTCTGGCCTCGTCAGCAGAATCATATGTACCTTTAACTAAGATGTACCATTTAACATTATTTCGTTTAGTTTCATAAATTTGGTAATTAGTTATATTATATTCTTTAACTAATTTTCTCAAACCTTCAACTGAGCTTGAAGAACTAAGTTGAATCGAAAACTGATCGTTCTTAATTTTGGCAATTGAAGTTGAATTATTCTCTGTTATATTGTCCAAGCCAGCAACGGTAGGATTAACTCTATCTGGATTTATTGGTTTATTTTCATTAGGCTTAGATGACCCACTATCATTTAAGCTAATATCGGTCGGTGGCAAATCTGGTTTAGAGTCTGATATTGATGATACCGCAACGGGTGCAGGTGGTTGTCCAACCGCATTTTCGTGCTCATTAATATTATTAATTAGGTCAGAAGCCACAGGACTTTGACCTTGTGCTAAAGCATCACTTGGTTGACTATTGATCGTTAGATCAGGCGTCTGCGTTGTCGGAAAACCATCAACTTCAGGTGGTGTTAATGGTGTTTTTGATGGACGAAATATTACTAAACTAAGTAACAAGATAATAGCTAAAGCTAATCCCATCATAATCAACCTCTTTTTCGAATAATATTGAAAAAAAGTTGAGATAGAAGGCGTAGATGGTTTACTTGATTGTTCTGACATATAACGATCATCTTTATCTACACGCATATTAACTCCTTTCAAAAGGTTTATTACCTTATGGTCAGACAGTTTAAAGATTGAAATTTTAAATTTGTTCTATTTTTTCAATAATATAACCAGCAACACTTTTTGCACTTTGCTCATCAGTTTTTATCGTAATGTCAGCGATCTCTTCGTAAAGTGGATCACGCTCTTCAGCTAATTCTTCGTAAAGTTCACGGGGAGTGTTGCCGCCTTGTAATAAAGGGCGACGTTTATCTTTTTGGGTTCTTGCCATCTGTTTTTCGATAGTAGTTTCTAAATAAACTACAATACCACGTGCTGATAAACGGTTACGCGTCTCTTTAGATAAAACCGAACCACCACCGGTTGCGAGTACTACTCCCTGTTTATCAGTCAATTCGTTAATAACTTTCTCTTCTCTGGCTCGGAATCCGTCTTCACCTTCTAAGTCAAAAATCCATGCAATATCAGCACCGGTACGTTTTTCAATTTCTTGGTCTGAATCAAAAAACTCCATGCCTAACTGTTGCGCGAGTTGTCGGCCTATTGTGCTTTTTCCTGCCCCCATCGGGCCTATTAGAAAGATATTTCGCTTTTCTGCCATTGTAATTTCATCATCTATTAATTTTGGTTAAAATTTACAACACAATATCAATTAATAATTGACTTAATTAATCAATCATTTTGGTATTGAATTGTGTAACTTACTTGGATCTCCGTCTTACGACAAAAATTTAGGTCGGTAATTATCTCAGTAGATAGCCCCTTTTTGCAACAGGTATTTATTAATCGCTTAACTAATACCAGCTTGGTGCAGATCATGAATATTTAGCGCACCAACCAATTCGCCGCGGTTATTAACTACAGGTGCAGCAGTAATATTATGATCATTAAATGACTTTAAAGCCTCGACTGCTTTCCATGTTTCAGGTATTTGATGTCCAGGACTTGTCATTACATCGACAATATTATCTTGTAGTGTACCATGTTTTAATAACAAACGGCGTAAATCTCCATCAGTAAAAACGCCAGCTATTTTATTATTATCTTGGCATATTGCAACTAATCCCACACCAGTACGACTTAATTCTAACATGGCATCAAGCACGGTTGCGGATTGTGAAACTCTAGGAATTAAATCACCCTTACGCATAATATCTTTTACATGATTTAACAATTTTGCGCCTAAACTGCCCGCAGGATGTGAACGAGCAAAATCTTCTTCTTTAAAGCCGCGAGCTCGCATAACAGCAATTGCCAGTGCATCCCCCATCATCAGTGTATTAGTTGAACTTGACGTTGGCGCTAATCCCATTGGGCAAGCTTCCTTCTCGATCGAAATATCCAGCACAGCTTGTGCTGCTAGCGCAAGTGGCGAATCAAGCCCACCAGTGATAGCAATAACCGGAATATTCATCGCAGCAAGGATCGGTAAAATAAATTGAAACTCCTTAGCACGCCCAGAATAAGAGATCAAAATTACCACATCATTTTCGGTTACCATTCCTAAATCGCCATGTAACGCCTCGGACGGATGCATAAAAAATGCGGGACTACCGGTACTGGCTAATGATGCAGCGATCTTTTTACCAATATGTCCAGATTTACCAATACCTGATACTACAACCTTGCCTTTAGTTGACAAGATTAACTGGCAGGCTCTAACAAAATCCTTACCAAGCCGAGTTGGCAACTTTTGCGCTTCATGAAGCTCAAGTTCTAGTAACTCTCGACCATATTGTAACAATTTATCCATTTTCAATCGCCCGTTGAATTAAAACTAAGAAATACCTAACTTGGTTAATTAAATTATTAATAGTCTAACAATTAACTATTCAATATTCAAAAGTCTTTTAGAATAAAAAACTGTAAAGGTGAAAATGTTTTTGCGTCTTAACATTATCAAGCCCTATAAATAAGAAAAAAGTAATTTAACTGGACACTTTACAAAACTTAACAATTTAATTTACAAAAGAAGTTGCGTCGCTTTTTGGTTATCCCTATACTTTCTTTACTTTTTAAGTGAAACAATCGAATAACTTTTATTCAATTGTTAATAAAATATTCAATAAATCATGAAATTACTTGACAGGAACGTCGAAATGCATTATAATTTTAAACTGCAAACTGCAAACTGCAAACTGCCCAAACCTATAACCTAAATTGGCGTAATTCTAGTAATCAGAGTTTGGTTTTCTGTAATAGCTTATTTTTACATCGCTTTTTAAGCTCTCTATCAAAATCTTTTTTATCTCCACAGTTTATTTTATGTTTAGCGTTTATGTTGTGTTTTGCATTCAGTAGCCAAGCATTAACGTCGCAAACATCAAATACCATTAATGGTAGTGCACCTTATTTAACATTCGATAACGGTCGAACTAGAGTTACTAGTTTGGATGATGAATTATTCAAAATTACCTTATCAAACGGAAGCGAGATAACGCCAGCAACGGACAGTTCATCAACTATCCCTATCGAACTGCCCAATGCTAACGAAACTCTATCAAATATTGATACGCTCATACCAGCTGGTTCTGATTCGATCGCATTAAGTTCTCTTATTGGTGCACCCAACAGTTATTGGCGAGATGATGACGGAGATGATGACTTTGAAATTATCGGTGATTTAAAATTAACCATTACTGATAAAAATAATCAAGTTGTCGCGCGTAATGCTATATTAGATATTTGTAACGCACCTTATAAATTGACATTGAGTAATGAAAATACTACCTTAAAAACCAGATATGGTGTCCCTAATGGAACGAATATTAGTGCTCGAAGTGTAACTTATTATATCAATCCAAAAGCAAATCCATCGGTCTGTTTTGCTAGACCAAATTTAGAACATGCAGGAGGACTTAATCATAATTTTAACGGTCCAGCGGAAATGTGGGATCCTGATAAAGGTTTCAAACCACAAACTAGTTATGGTTCAAACTTCCCGACTACAGGTGCTAATGAGCTGCATTTTTATTTAGATATAGGTGGTGTTCAACCATTGGTATGGGAAGAAGTTAAACATGAGGGTATTACTGTAAAAGCTGAATATGATCGTGATGATGAAGGCAAAATAGTTAATCCTGCAATGGTTCGAGTTACACTAAAAGGTCCTGCTGCTACTGATACACAATGGAAATCAGATACTCCTAATACAATAGGTGAACCAATAGGTAAACCTGATTTACCACAGACATTTGAATTAGTTGGTAGTTACAGTAAAGGAGGTCCCGCAATTGTTAAATATGGTTTTAAGTTAAACCAGTGGTTTGTTAATCGTGGAAATAAGAAGACACCTCAAGATAATCTAGCAAATTGGTGTGAAAAAATAGGTTATGAAGTTCCTAGAGTTAAAGATTTAACAAACGGAATTTGTACAGAGCAGGACTGTATCGGCGGTAAGGGCGCTAATCCATCATCACCTAATAGATATTTTACACGTACAATCGGTGCCGGCTTTTTTTCGGAGTGGGGAAACTTGAGTCTCCCATTCTATAATGCAAAAACAAACTTTGTTGAGTATGGCTACTGGACTGGAGATCTTGGTCAGGAAAACACCTCTGATGACGAAACAGATAAAAGACCTCCATACCTTGATGTGTACATACGTGATGGTAACTTCGGTTGGGATTTCCCTCGTCAAAACGGTGCCTATGGTTTGTGTGTCTGGCCTAAATCAGATCCAAATTAAGAAAAAGATAATTGATAAATACAATCGATTTTACATTAATCGTTATGTATAATCGGTTGGAGTGTTTGAACGATATAAACGTTGCATTATATTAAAAATACTTATTTTACCTAACAATAGAATCCCAAATACTATTCATGGTCGTGCAACGTATTTAATTTAGATGGCAGTCACATTCGTATAAACGTTGTGCTTGAAAAATCAAACAGAACTAAGTTCACTCATTGATTAATAATTCGCGTATATCAAATCCAATTGAATTAATTTCTTTTATTGGAATTTCTTATAATTATTGGGGAGATGATCATGGTATTAATTGAATACATTCATATTGAATAAAAACCGTAAAATAGTTGGTGAAAATATTTTTGCGTTCTAACATTATTGAGTTCATAAATAAGAAAAAAGTAATTTAATTGGACACTTTACAAAACTTAACAATTTAAATTACAAAAGAAGTTGCGTAGCTTTTTTATTATCTCTATACTTTTTTCCACTTTTTAAGTGAAACAATCGAATAACCTTTATTCGATTTTTAGTAAAATGTTCAATAAATCATGAAATTACTTGACAGGAACGTCGAAATGCATTATAATTTTAAACTGCAAACTGCAAACTGCAAACTTGCCGAATCTATAATCTAAATTGGCGTAATTCTAGTAATCAGAGTTTGGTTTTCTGTAATAGCTTATTTTTACATCGCTTTTTAAGCTCGCTGTCAAGATCTTTTTTATCTCCACAGTTTATTTTATGCTTAGCGTTTATGTTGTGTTTTGCATTCAGTAGCCAAGCATTAACGTCGCAAACATCAAATACCATTAATGGTAGTGCACCTTATTTAACATTCGATAACGGTCGAACTAGGGTTACTAGTTTGGATGATGAATTATTCAAAATTACCTTATCAAACGGAAGCGAGATAACGCCATCAACGGACAGTTCATCAACTATCCCTATCGAACTGCCTAATGCTAATGAAACTTTCGCAAATATTGATACGCTCATACCAGCTGGTTCTGATTCGATCGCATTAAGTTCTCTTATTGGTGAACCTAACAGTTATTGGCGAGATGATGACGGAGATGATGACTTTGAAATTATCGGTGATTTAAAATTAATCATTACCGATAAAAATAATCAAGTTGTCGCGCGTAACGCTATATTAGATATTTGTAACGCACCTTATAAATTGACATTGAGTAATGAAAATACTACCTTAAAAACCAGATATGGTATTCCTAATGGAACGGATATTAGTGCTCGAAGTGTAACTTATTATATCAATCCAAAAGCAAGTCCATTGGTCTGCTTTGCTAGACCAAATTTAGTACATAATGGGTTAGTGACCGACCATAATTTTGACGGTCCAGCGGAAATTTGGGATTCTGGTAAAGGTTTCAAACCACAAGCTAGTTATGGTTCAAACTTCCCGACTACGGGTGCTAATGAGCTGTATTTTTACTTAGATATAGGTGGTGTTCAACCATTGGTATGGGAAGAAGTTAAACATGCGGGTATTACTGTAAAAGCTGAATATGATCGTGATGATGAAGGCAAAATAGTTAATCCTGCAATGGTTCGAGTTACACTAAAAGGTCCTGCTGCTACTGATACACAATGGAAATCAGATACTCCTAATACAATAGGTGAACCAATAGGTAAACCTGATTTACCACAGACATTTGAATTAGTTGGTAGTTACAGTAAAGGAGGTCCCGCAATTGTTAAATATGGTTTTAAGTTAAACCAGTGGTTTGTTAATCGTGGAGATGTATTAACATATAAGAAGAGGGATAATACAGTAGATAATACAGTAGATTGGTGTGGACAAATAGGTTATAAAATTCCTAAAGTTCGAGATTTAACAAACTCAACTTGTAGTGGATATGGAAATCTTGATTCCTGTGAAGGCGCTGTCGGTGCTAGTCCAGAATCATCTGATAATTTTTTCACACGTATAATCGGTGCGGGCTTTTTTTCAGAGTGGGGACCTATGGGTAAAGAAGATTTCTACAAAGACGCTGGTTTTATTACTCACGGCTATTGGACTCAAGATATAACTCCTTTTTCTGAAGATCCTCAAAATCCAGATCGATTCGATGTCTACGCGATTGATGGCACCGTAGGTTGGATGTTCCCTGCTGAAAGGGGCGCTTATGAGCTGTGTGTCTATCCAGAATCAAAATCAGACTCAAACTAAACCAACCTCTAATAAAATATAAAAATAGTTTTGAGTAATAAGAAATAGATAATTGACAAATACAACCGATTTTACATTAGTCGTTATGTATAATCGGTTGGAGTGTTTGAGCGATATAAACGTTGCATTATATTAAAAATACCCATTTCACCTAACAATAGGTTTCCAAATACTATTCATGGTCGTTAATTTAGATGGCAGTCACATTCGTATGAACGTTGTGCTTGAAAAATCAAACAGAACTAAGTTCATTTATTGATTAATAATTCGCGTATATCAAATCCAATTGAATTAATTTCTTTTATTGGAATTTCTTGTAATTATTGGGGAGATGATCATGGTATTAATTGAATACATTCATATTGAATAAAAACCGTAAAATAGTTGGTGAAAATATTTTTGCGTTCTAACATTATTGAGTTCATAAATAAGAAAAAAGTAATTTAATTGGACACTTTACAAAACTTAACAATTTAAATTACAAAAGAAGTTGCGTAGCTTTTTTATTGTTTCTATACTTGTTTCACTTTTTAAGTGAAACAATCGAATAACCTTTATTCGATTTTTAGTAAAATGTTCAATAAATCATGAAATTACTTGACAGGAACGTCGAAATGCATTATAATTTTAAACAGCAAACAGCAAACAGCAAACTTGCCGAATCTATAACCTAAATTGGCGTAATTCTAGTAATCAGAGTTTGGTTTTCTGTAATAGCTTATTTTTACATCGCTTTTTAAGCTCTCTATCAAAATCTTTTTTATCTCCACAGTTTATTTTATGTTTAGCGTTTATGTTGTGTTTTGCATTCAGTAGCCAAGCATTAACGTCGCAAACATCAAATACCATTAATGGTAGTGCACCTTATTTAACATTCGATAACGGTCGAACTAGAGTTACTAGTTTGGATGATGAATTATTCAAAATTACCTTATCAAACGGAAGCGAGATAACGCCAGCAACGGACAGTTCATCAACTATCCCTATCGAACTGCCTAATGCTAACGAAACTTTCGCAAATATTGATACGCTCATACCAGCTGGTTCTGATTCGATCGCATTAAGTTCTCTTATTGGTGCACCCAACAGTTATTGGCGAGATGATGACGGAGATGATGACTTTGAAATTATCGGTGATTTAAAATTAACCATTACTGATAAAAATAATCAAGTTGTCGCGCGTAACGCTATATTAGATATCTGTAACGCACCTTATAAATTGACATTGAGTAATGAAAATACTACCTTAAAAACCAGATATGGTATTCCTAATGGAACGGATATTAGTGCTCGAAGTGTAACTTATTATATCAATCCAAAAGCAAATCCATCGGTCTGTTTTGCTAGACCAAATTTAGAACATACAGGAGGAATTAATCATAATTTTAACGGTCCAGCGGAAATGTGGGATCCTGATAAAGGTTTCAAACCACAAACTAGTTATGGTTCAAACTTCCCGACTACAGGTGCTAATGAGCTGCATTTTTATTTAGATATAGGTGGTGTTCAACCATTGGTATGGGAAGAAGTTAAACATGAGGGTATTACTGTTAAAGCTGAATATGATCGTGATCATGAAGGCAAAATAGTTAATCCTGCAATGGTTCGAGTTACACTAAAAGGCCCTGCTGTTACTGATGAATCGCAATGGGAATCAGATACTCCTAATGAAATAGATAAAGCTGATTTATCACAGACATTTGAATTAGTTGGTAGTTATAGTAAAGGAGGTCCCGCAATTGTTAAATATGGTTTTGTGCTAAAGCAGTGGTTTGTTAATCGTGGAAATAAGAAGACACCTCAAGATAATCTAGCAAATTGGTGTGAAAAAATAGGTTATGAAGTTCCTAGAGTTAAAGATTTAACAAACGGAATTTGTACAGAGCAGGACTGTATCGGCGGTAAGGGCGCTAATCCACCATCACCTAATAGATATTTTACACGTACAATCGGTGCCGGCTTTTTTTCGGAGTGGGGAAACTTGAGTCTCCCATTCTATAATGATAATGCAAAAACAAACTTTGTTGAGTATGGCTACTGGACTGGAGATCTTGGTCAGGAAAACACCTCTGATGACGAAACAGATAAAAGACCTCCATACCTTGATGTGTACATACGTGATGGTAACTTCGGTTGGGATTTCCCTCGTCAACACGGTGCCTATGGTTTGTGTGTCTGGCCTAAATCAGATCCAAATTAAGAAAAAGATAATTGATAAATACAACCGATTTTACATTAGTCGTTATGTATAATCGGTTGAAGTGTTTGAACGATATAAACGTTGCGCTTGAAAAATCAAACAGAACTTAGTTCACTCATTGATTAATAATTCGCGTATATCAAATCCAATTGAATTAATTTCTTTTATTGGAATTTCTTATAATTATTGGGGAGATGATCATGGTATTAATCGAATACATTCACATTAAATAAAAACTATAAAATAGTTGGTGAAAATATTTTTGCGTTCTAACATTATTGAGTTCATAAATAAGAAAAAAGTAATTTAACTGGACACTTTACAAAACTTAACAGTTTAAGTTATAAAAGAAGTTGCGCAGTTTTTTTACCGTCTTTATACTTCCTATGTTCACTTTAAGTGAAACAATCAAATAACTTTTATTCGATTTTTAGTAAAATGTTCAATAAATCATGAAATTACTTGACAGGAACGTCGAAATGCATTATAATTTCAAACTGCAAACTGCAAACTGCAAACTGCCCAAACCTATAACCTAAATTGGCGCAATTCTAGTAATCAGAGTTTGGTTTTCTGTGATAGCTTATTTTTACATCGCTTTTTAAGCTCTCTATCAAAATCTTTTTTATCTCCACAGTTTATTTTATGTTTAGCGTTTATGTTGTGTTTTGCATTTAGTAGCCAAGCATTAACGTCGCAAACATTAAATACTATTAATGGTAGTGCACCTTACTTAACATTCGACGGCGGTCATACAAAAGTGATTAATACGGAAGGATTGTTTGAAATCACTTTATCAGACGGAACGAAAATTACTCCAGCAACTAACAACTCATTAACTACACCTATCGAGTTGCCTAAAGCTGGCGAAACGCTTGCAGATATTGATATGTTGGTACCCATTGATTCCGACTCAATCACGTTAAATACACTTATTTCACCACCATACAATTATTGGGGTGATGATGACGGAGATGAAAGCCCAACAGCAACAGGTAGCTTAAATTTAACTATTACCGATAAAGATAACCAAACTGTATCACGTAATACGACATTAGATATTTGTAAAGCCCCCTATAAAATCACATTAACAAGTACTGATGCGATATTAACTACCCATCATGGTATTCCTAACAGTCAGATGTTTAGAGCAGGAAATGCCACTTATTATATTAATCCAAAGGGTGGGCCATTAGTTTGTTTTGCAAGACCAAATTTAGATATTGGTGGTAAAGATAATTATGGTCCAGAGTATCATGATTTTCGTGGTCCAGATACAATGTGGAATCCCGCCAAAGGTTTTATTCCACAATCTACTACATCTTACGATTTAAACTTCCCAACTACTGGTGCAAATGGTTTATATTTTGATTTAGAGATAGGTGCCAGTAGTGGTTCTTTGACTTGGGAATCGGTTTCTCCTAAAAATAATATAACAGCCAAGATGACGTCTAACGCTTCTGGTTCAATTGTTCGGGTTACACTAGAAGGTCCTGCTGTTACTGATCAAATACAATGGGAATCAGATACTCCTAATACAATAGGTAAACCTGATTTACCACAGACATTCGAATTAGTCGGTCGAGATAGTAATAGCAATGAAGTGGTTAAGTATGGTTTTGTATTAAAACAATGGTACGTTAATCGTGGAACTAAAACTTATGACTATACTAATACAAAATCATGGTGTGAAAAACTAAAATATCGATTACCTCAAGTTAAAGATTTAACAAACTCAGCTTGTACGGGAAATGGTTCAAATAAATATTGTAAGGGAGCAGTTGGTGCCGAACCTCGTTCATCTGATAATTATTACCAACGTATAATTGGTGCAGGCTTTTTTTCGGAGTGGGGTTTTATGGGTTATTACACTAACTCTAATTTTGGTAATCATGGTTATTGGACTAGTGACATTTCTGAAGCTCCTGACAATAAGCCATTTGATGCCTACTCCTACGATGGTGCTGTTGGTTGGGAATACGCTGACAGAAACGGTGCTTATGGTTTATGTGTCCTCCCTTTACTACCAGGGACACCTGAGACCAGCCAGTAATTGTTGGTTAAAGATGGTGGTTATAAATAAATATAGGATTTGTTGATAAGGTTGCCATGAGTCCTTATTTCTTGGTTCTCAATCCTTGCTCTATTATTGTATAGATAAGAAAAAAGTTAGCTCGCTAAATGGCAATTGTTTTGTAGAGTCGCAACGTACTGGGTGAGCTAAAGTGATCTTGGGGCATAGTAATGTATGAACTATCTGATCCAATTATTGGACAGGTGACGTAGTTGATGGTAATCAGTTTACAGTCGATGTGAATGGTGGTAATGCATATTACGCTACGAAATCTAACAACCTCGGGCTTTGCGTCTATCCTTAGCACCTATTTCTTAGTCCTTGGGCTGTAGAGATAGGCATATGAAAAATAGCGTTACAACGTTAATATCTAAAAAAATCACTGTTTAGTAACAGTGATTTTTAGCATTATTGTTAAGATGTTTTAGGTTTTGAAGTAAAAAATTTGAGGAAAGGGGTTTTTTTTATCCCCCAATCCTTTGTATAAATAATTTTAATTAATTATTTATTTTTGATTTTCTGCTGGATTACCCGAATAAGGAAATATACTATCTTTTAAACTGAATGAGAAATCCTTCGTGCTGATCTCTCCAATGATATTATCACTATCATAAAGCGCTAATAAAAACTCGGCCATTTGGTCGGCGGAATGATATTTGGCAAAACTCTTATCATAATCATATTCATGAACATCGTTGGCTTTTTTACCAAATTCGGTTTGTGTTGCCGCAGGCGCTAGTACTTTTGCTCTTAATTTTGCGTTAGTTTGTATCAATTCCTGTGCAAGCCCTTCCGTGAAGGCATTAACATAGAACTTGGTGGCACAATAGGTGACTGCATTAGGTACGATGGTATAGCCACCACGCGATGATATGTTAATAAGCTGGGTGTTACTGTGATTATGATATTTTCGTACATAAAGAGTTGAGAGGATGGTTAATGCTTCGATGTTTAGATGGAGCATGGATCCAATTTTGGTTAAATCTTGAGTGCTTACACTGCCATAATGCCCAAAACCGGCATTATTGATCCAAGTTTCGATAAAGTAATTTCTTAATTCATTAAATAATGTGGTGATGAGTTCTATATTGGTTAAATCACAAACTTTGATAATAACTTCAATGTTTGGATTGATGGTCTCTATTTCTTGTTTTAATGATTCTAGGTTTTCTTTTCTTCTTGCGATAACGATAAGGTCTTTGTTTCTTTTGGCAAAGGCAATTGCTGTTGCGTAACCAATTCCTGAGCTGGCACCAGTAATGACCGTATATCTTTTTTCTGTATTGATAATTTCGCCTTCAGTTCCTCTTTCTGTTTCAGGTTTAATTTCCTTTTCCATTTTGCATCCTTTTATTTATCTTCTTATTAATAATGTTAGTCGCTTGTCTAAGATTGTAGAACAAAAGTCCGTTGATATGATACCAATTTTTATGAAGAGTTTTTCTTTTTTTAATTAACGATGTGTATTATATTTATTGATAAAATGATAATAAATAGTGTGATAATTTATATATTAACAACTGAGGGTTGATAATGTGGATTTAGTTAAGTGTATGGAAGCTTTCGTTGTAACGGTCAAAACGGGATCGTTCGCTCAAACATCTATTTCTTTAAATACTTCACCTCAAATGGTAGCAAAATATATCCTTTTTTTAGAGAATTATTTAGGGCTTAAATTGCTTAACAGAACGACAAGATCGCAAAATTTGACCGAGTTTGGTAAACAATATTATGAGCGATGCTTATTTATATTAAGTGAGATTAACAATACTAAAACGTTAGCACAAAAATATAGTAAGGAACCGAAAGGTCGTTTAAGGATTAGTGCTCCTGTTAGTTATGGTCAATTTAATTTGATTCCGGTTATCCGTGATTTTATGAAATGTTATCCGAAGGTGAATATCGATATTCAATTGAGCGATCGTTTTATTGATTTAGTTAAAGATGATTTTGATGTGGTGTTTCGTGTTGGTTCTTTAACTGATTCGGGTTTAATTGCGCGTAAACTTAATGATTTGCAACTTATTTTTGCTGCATCGCCAAGTTATTTAGCCTGTTATGGTATGCCATCGGAACCCGATGATTTGAAGAATCATCAGTGCTTAGTTTATCAATATGTCAATCCAGCTAAGAAAGATAATTTATGGCCTTTTAGGATAAATGGTGAGTTAGTTAATGTTCCTATTGCTGGAGCATTTAAATGTAATAATACCTCAGCATTGGCTGCGGCAGCAGTTGAAGGGTTGGGGATTACGATGTTACCAGATTCGGTACTGAGTGAATCAATTAAACAAAGTAAACTAATTCCAGTGTTGCAAAATTTTTTACCACCTGCCAGAGAGGTTCATCTGTTATATACTGCCGATAAACAGCGATTACCAAAACTTAACATTTTTATTGAGTTTATTGTTAATGCAATGACTTAATAATTTTGTAATATGCATATAAAAAAAGCGAGCTGACGATCGCTTTTTATTTATCTTTTATTCGATTATTTTATCGTTGCAAGTGTACTTACTTCTTTACCCAGCATGTTATTTAGATAAACTAAATCACTTGCAGTTAAGGTACCAACCGCATATTTTAACTGTAATAAACTTGTTAAATAGTTGTATTTAGCGTCAGATAAGTTTCGTTTTGAACTATATAGTTGTGTTGTTGCATTAAGTACGTCAACGATAGTACGAGTTCCTACTTGGTAACCAGAAGACGTTGCTTCTAACGAACTTTGTGCCGAAACTACAGCTTGTTGATATGCTTTAATCGCACTAATCGATGAAGAGATGTTGTTGTAAGATGATCGGATTTGGTTTATCACGCTACGATTAGTACTTTCAAGCTTCTCACTAAAACTAACAAAGTTGTGTTGTGCTTGTTGTACTTGTGATACTGTTGCGCCACCTGAAAACAGTGGTAAATTCACGCTGACGCCAATTCTGTTATCACCTGTGTATTTTTTGCCCGCAGTATGACGTTCGTAATTGGTGTTACCATAACTGTCGGTTTTATTTAAGTTGGTTGATGCATCTAAACTAGCTGTCGGCATGTAACCTGATTGCGCCATTTTGATTTGATCGCGAGCAATCTCTTGATTTAACTTCATTGTTAATAAATTGAGGTTTGTGGTTTCAGATTGTTTTAATAATGCGTTGATTTGCGTTGGTTGTTCAGTTCTGAAGGTTTTGGTGTCAACACTAGCAAGTTTAGAATAGAAACGTCCACTAACTTGGCGTAATGCTTCAAGTGCATTATTTAAGTCATTTAACGCGTTAACTTGTTGTGCCACAGTTAAATCGTAATTTGCTTGGGCATTTTGTACGTCAGTAATTGCAACTAAACCAACTTTGTGTTGTTGACGAGTTTGATCTAACTGGCGACCAATTGCTTTTTTCTGAGCATCAATGAAGCTTAATGCATCAAGTGCTTTTAGTACGTTAAAGTAGGCTACTGATGTATTTAATATTAATGTTTGGCCTTGATATTGATAAGAGATATCAGCAATGGTGGCTTGTTTTTTTGTGATATCTAGAGCTTTCCAATTGGAGAAGTTAAAGATACTTTGTGATACAGCTACTTGGTATAAGCTACCACTTTTAGTTTTAACTCCGCTATTGTCTCGACGTCCATGTGCTACACCATAAGAAGCACTAAGGCCAACTTGCGGAAGTAAGCTTGCACGAGAACCTGAAATCGCTGAGTAAGCTTTATCTTTTTCAGCTAATGAACTGCGCAGATCTGGGTTGGTTTCTTTTGCTTGCTCGTAAACCTGAACTAAGTTATCAGCAAATGCAGATTGACTTAATGCTAAGCCAATTAAAAAGGTTAAAGTTTTTTTCATCAATCTTCTCTTTAAAAGCAATAAAATAGAATAATATTTCCAATTGCATAATTTTAACAGATAATTAGCACATAGACATTATCCTTATTCGTGATTCGCACTTTTTATTAAAATTTAGCCTAAAATAGAGAACTTGATATGAAAAATAAACTTACCCCAATGCTTTTTAACAAGAAAGACGTTTTTAATTTAACTAAACGAATTTTATATAAAGGCTTTTTTTCGTTATTAGAATATCGCTTTCAATACCGTAAATTCGATGGTTCTGTCAGTGAAATGGTGACTCGTGAAATTTTGGAACGAGGTCATGCGGTGGTGCTTTTAGCTTATGATGATAAGCGTGATGAAGTGGTGCTTATTGAGCAAATTAGGATAGCTGCGATTGATACGCAAGATAGTCCTTGGATGTTAGAGTTGATAGCGGGAATGATGGATCATGAGAATGAATCGACCGAAGAAGTGGCAAGACGAGAAGCGAAGGAAGAAGCGGGTATTGTTGTTGGGCAATGTAAGCCGATTATTAGCTATCTTGCATCACCGGGTGGTTTAACCGAGCAATTGCACGTGTTGGTCGGCCAAGTTGATTCTTCGACCGCAAAAGGTGTACACGGTTTAGCCGAAGAAAACGAGGATATTAAGGTTCATGTGGTTAGTCGTGAGCAAGCATATAAGTGGGTTGAAGAAGGTGTAATCAATAATGCGGCATCAATTATTGCGTTGCAATGGTTACAACTCAATCATCTGACACTAAAAAATGAATGGAAATAAGCGATTTTTGTTAATTTAATAAAATTATTGCTTCCCAAACAATAGATTTTATTTTACAATTTAATATAACATCATGATTTAAAAATAAAAAATTGTGATGTTGATCACAATATCAATTCTATTGCTGACATGATTTCGTATATATAATAATTGAGGTAGATTTTGGAGTCACTTTTAACGCTTCAAATACTAAATCAGTATTGTGCAAAAATTCTGCATATTACTGATACACATCTATTTGAGAATGAGAATGGCGCTTTATTAGGCGTTAAGTCGAATGCAAGTTTTTTATCAGTTATTAATGAAATTAAGCGTAGTAATAAGAAGTATGATTTGATTGTCGCAACCGGCGATTTTGTGCAAGATGGGTCGAAGAAATCCTATGCACGATTTGCTGAGCAAATTAAGCAATTTAACACCCCTTGTGTTTGGTTGGCTGGTAATCATGACAATTTTAGTTATATGCAGGAAGTGTTTTCGAGTTATCAACTTGCTAAAAATAAGGTGGTAATGCTTGGTGATAATTGGTTGATCGTGCTTTTAAATAGTCAAGTTGTCGGTCAGGCTTATGGTTTGTTACCTGAATCTGAATTACAATTTCTTGAAAAGGCGTTGTTAGCTCATACCGATAAAAATGCGATGGTTTTTTTACATCATCATCCTATTGATTCAGGTTGTCATTGGTTAGATGAGCATATTTTGAAAAATAGGGATGAGCTTGAGAAGATCGTCCAAAAATTTCCTTCAATAAAAGGTCTTGGTTGGGGACATATTCATCAACAACAAGATCATGTTTGGCATAATTGTCAGGCCTTTTCAACACCGTCTACCTGTTTTCAATTCAAACCAAATTGTTATGATTTTCAGTTAGCTAATGATGATGCGCCCGGCTGGCGAGAAATTATTCTTAATGAAAATGGTTCAATAGTATCTAGCGTGTTTCGTATTGCAGATAATCAATTTTTACCAGATGTTTCGCAAAAAGGTTATTAACGTTTCTATTTTCAGTATTTGCTCAAATTTAATTGTCAATTCTGATTTTTGATTGATTAGAGTAGTGGTGCAAAGAAGTAAAACAGCCGTTCTACGATTCGTTGCCAGATTGGTCGTTTTTTCCAAGTTTCTGTGTCAACTTTATCCGATTGAGATAGGTATTGCGCTAGTAATATTGATAGTGATTTTGCAAACTGGGCATCATCAATTACAGTTGTGATTTCAAAATTGAGCCATAAACTTCGCATATCTAAGTTAACGGTGCCCACTAAACTCAGTTGGTTGTCGATTAATACGCTTTTGGTATGTAGTAAGTTGTCATTAAATTGATAAAGCTTAACGCCACCGTTTAATAATTCAGTAAAGAAGGCACGACTTGCCCATTTTACCATCAGCGAATCATTCTTTTTAGGTACGATGATGATTACTTCAACCCCTCGCTGTGCAGCAGTACATACTGCATGTAAAATATCGTCACTCGGTACTAAATAGGGTGTGGTGAATATAATCTGTTTTTGAGCTGAGTAGATGGCGGTTAATAGTACCTGATGTATCATGTTTTCGGTGTAACCGGGGCCAGATGCAATAAGTTGCATGATATGTTTCTTTTCTTCTGGCGGTTCAGCAAAATCGGTAATTTGAGGAAGGGATAGATATTTTCCTGTTTCTAGTTCCCAGTCACTGGCATATATCGCGCCCATAAGTGTGGTTACAGGGCCACACATTCTAATCATAATATCAACCCATTCACCAACATGTTTATTTTGTTTGAAGAATCGTGGATCAACAATGTTCATGCTGCCGGTATATGAGATGTAGTTGTCAATAATGGCGACTTTGCGATGTTGTCGAAGATCAAGTCGCCTGAACATAAATCTAAGTAGATTAACTTGTAATGCTTCGATAATGGTAATGCCAGCATCTCGCATTCTTTGGCTAGCTTTGGATCGAATAAAATGTCGGCTGCCAGCCGAGTCAATCATTAATCGACAAGTGACGCCTCGCTTCGTGGCTTGTATCAGTGCTTGTTCAACTTCATTAGCTTTACCACCTTCGTTCCAGATGTAAAAGACCATTTCGATGTTTGATTTGGCTTGGTTTATATCTTCAATCAATCGTTCAAAAATGGCATCGGTAGTGCTTAATAGTTCAATGTGATTACCTCTGATCCCATCGAGGCCTGTTTGATGTTTGCAGAGTTGAAAAATAGGTTTGCTAACTTGACTAACTTTAGTGGTAAATATGTCAGGAAAAGTACTTAGTTGATTAATAAATTTGGTAATAGTTGGGCGCATTTTTTGCGCACGCTTTGCTCTTTGTTGACCAAGGTGGGCTTCACCAAGTGCAAAATAGAGGATGACGCCAATAATAGGCAATATGTAGATGACTAACATCCATGCAATGACGTAAGTAGTTGGTCGCCTTTTAAAGACAATACGTAAAGTGGTCGATACAATGAGCAACCAGTAAACAAGAAATATTAATGAACTTACTAATGCATGAAATGAAGTAAATTGCATATTTATCAGCTATAACTTAAGTTTAGTTTACTAATAGGGTCTTTACTACAATCGAAATTTTGAAATATTTCTGGCAACGGTTTCGGGTTGTTGTGTTTATCAACCGATACATAAGTAAATGTGGCATCAGTAATACAAAAGCGTTCGGTTGCATTGTCAGTATCGGTTAGTTTTTTAATCCAAACTTCAATACCAATAGTAATCGATGTTTTACCGGTTTTTATACAATGTGCATAACAGCAAACCACATCCCCAACCATTGCTGGTTTGTAAAAGGTGATACTACTTGCATTAACGGTTACGACTCTTCTTTTGGCAATTTCTTTAGCCAATATGCCGCCCGCTAAGTCCATTTGTGACATTATCCATCCACCAAAGATATGACCATGAGGATTGGTGTCTGCTGGCATGGCTAAAGTTCGTAATACTAATTGTCCTTTTGGGTTATTTTCGTTTTGTGTCATGTTGAAAGTACTCCTAATTATATTATTTTATCCGTTATCAATAGTTTTATTCATATGTCGATAAATATAAATGCCCGAAATCAAAGACATGACTAATGATGCGCCGGGTAATATAAATACCTTAAAGATCCAGAAGAAATTATCTGCTACATAATATGTTGCAATTAGACTGAAAGTTCCACAGACAATAAAAAATACAATCCATATCACATTCAACTTATTCCAAGCCGTTATATCAAGCTGTATCTCTTTACCTAACATTTTTTGTAGTAGATTTTTTTTGAAACCAAATTGGCTGATAGATAACGCAGCAGCGAATAAGAAGTTTATGATGGTGACTTTCCATTTAATGATATTTTTATCTTGTGTATAAAGTGTTATTCCACCGAAAATCATGATCATCATATAAGATATGAGCTCAACTTTATCAATTTTTTTATACATAACAAGAATAATTAAAAAAGAGATAGTTGCCGAAACCATTAGTGCTTGTACGCCGACAAAAATATCGTAAATTGTTAAAAATATAAAAAAGACGATAAGCGGAATAAAATTTAAAAGCTGCTTCATTTATTTGTTAACCTGATAGATAAAATTAAGTGTTTTCGATAAGTAAAAAAGCCTATATAAATAGGCTTATTTTTTGGTATGAAGTTCTGGATGCGCTTTACAATTGCCTGATTTGCAATGACCATAAAGATATAAACTATGAAAGGTTAGTGTAACCCCGTATTGCTCTGCGATTTCTTTTTGGCGTTTGTTGATGATTTCGTCTCGAAATTCAAAAACCTCACCACAATCTAAACAGATTAGATGGTCATGATGTTTTTGGGAAGCAAGTTCAAAAACCGCTCTTCCTCCTTCAAAATTATGACGTGTCACAATACCCGCGTCATCAAATTGATTTAATACGCGATAAACTGTAGCAAGACCAATTTCTTCGCCCATATCAAGTAGCTTTTTATAAAGATCTTCGACAGTAATGTGCTGGCATGAAGGATCTCGCAATAATTCTAAAATTTTTAATCGCGGTAACGTAACCTTTAAGCCTGCACTTTTGAGTGCTGCATTATTATCTTTATCATGATTAGTCATATTACATTCCAATTTAGTTAATTAATTAGGCATATTATAAAAATATGAACGGAAAATAAAATAAATCACTTTAATAGATCAAATATTCATTTCGGCTTTTACTTGGTTTACCCAATTATTAATTCGTTCTTCTGTTAATTCTGGTTGACGATCTTCATCAATAGCTAAACCGACAAAATGGTTGTCGTCCACAAGGCTTTTAGATGCTTCAAAGCTGTAGCCTTCTGTAGACCAGTTACCAACAATTTTAGCGCCTTTTGGTTCAATAATATCGCGGATAGTTCCCATTGCATCACAAAAGTATTCAGCATAATCTTCTTGGTCACCACAGCCGAAAATTGCCACTGTTTTACCATTAAAATTAACTTGTTCTAAATTAGGAAAGAAATCATCCCAATCAGCTTGAGATTCACCATAATACCAAGTTGGAATACCAAAAAATAACAAGTCATATTTTTCGATATGTTCTTTTGTTGTTTTTGCGATGTCAAAAAGATCTGCTTTATCTGTACCTAAGATTTGTTGGATTTGTTTAGCTACATTTTCTGTATTACCGGTGTCACTACCAAAAAAAATTCCAACTTGTGCCATATTTTTACCTTTTTTGTTTTTGCTAAATATATCTTTTGAGTATATCACTGTCAGTAGTTATCAGCAATAATTCTCAATTACTATAAACATAAGTAATTATTTACTACACATTTTTTTTAACTTGCATTAAAATTAGCCACTATTTTATGGCAATCGACGTTTCGGAATTTATTTATGAACCTGCATGAGTATCAATCAAAACACCTTTTTAAACAATATAATTTGCCAGTACCTGAAGGTTACGTGTGTAATTCAATTGATGAAATCCAAGATATATTGGCTGAACTTTCTTCTCAAACTAATGCTTGGGTGGCAAAGTGCCAAGTACATGCGGGCGGTCGTGGTAAATCAGGTGGCGTAATTTGTACTAAAGATTTTAATGAAATTAAACTGTTTGCCGAAAAATGGTTAGGTCAATATTTAGTTACTTATCAAACAACTTCTAAAGGGCAACCCGTTAATAAGATTTTAATTGAAAAGGCCTCTCATATCGAAAAAGAGTTCTATTTAGGTGCCGTCGTTGATCGAAGCACAAAACGTATTGTGATCATGGCATCAACCGAAGGTGGTGTTGAAATTGAGAAGGTTGCTGAGCAATCACCACACTTAATTCATAAAATATCGCTTGATCCTTTAACTGGACCATGCGGCTATCAAGGTCGCCAGCTAGCTTTTAAACTTGGATTAACTGGTAAATTAGTCAATCAATTTGCTAAATTATTTGTTAATTTTGCTAATCTTTTTATAGAAAAAGATGCTTCATTGGCAGAAGTTAACCCTTTAGTTGTTACTGATACACAAGAACTTATCTGTTTAGATGCCAAGGTTGTGTTAGATGACAATGCTATGTTCAGACATCCTGATTTAGTTGTATTAAGAGATACGACACAGGAAGACGAACGCGAATCAATTGCCGCAAAACAAGGTATTAGTTATGTTTCTCTAGACGGTAATATTGGTTGTATGGTTAATGGGGCAGGCCTTGCTATGGCTACCATGGATATGATTAAACTATACGGTGGTGAACCAGCGAATTTCTTAGATGTTGGTGGTGGTACGACTAAAGAACGTGTTGCCGAAGCCTTCAAATTGATTCTTTCAGATAAAAATGTAAAAGCAATATTAGTCAATATTTTTGGTGGTATTGTTCGCTGCGATCTTATTGCTAATGGAATTATTGATGCAATTAAAGAAATAGGCCTGACTGTTCCTGTTGTTGTACGTCTTGAAGGTAATAATGCAGAACTAGCAAGAGACATTTTAGCTAAAAGCAAACTAAATGTTATTACCGCAAAAAATTTAGTCGATGCGGCACAGCAGATCGTTAATGTTGCACAATAATAGAATGGGTGGAGAATAATTACTATGTCAATTTTGATTAATAAAGATACGAAAGTGATTTGTCAGGGCTTTACTGGTAGCCAAGGTACATTCCATTCTGAACAAGCACTTGCTTATGGTACCAAATTAGTCGGTGGTGTGACGCCAGGCAAAGGTGATACGACCCATTTAGGTTTACCTGTTTTTAATACTGTTAAAGAAGCAGTTGATGCAACCGGTGCAACGGCAACTGTTATTTATGTTCCGGCTGCATTTGGTAAAGATTCAATTTTAGAAGCTATTGATGCGGGCATCAAACTGATCGTTTGTATTACAGAAGGCATTCCAACATTGGATATGCTTATTGTAAAAGAAAAACTAATCCAACATGATGTTGTTATGATTGGGCCAAATTGCCCGGGAATTATTGTGCCTGATGAATGTAAAATTGGTATCATGCCAGGACATATTCATTTAGCTGGTAAAATTGGT
This sequence comes from Gilliamella sp. LMG 34361, assembly GCF_984569075.1. Classification (NCBI taxonomy): domain Bacteria; kingdom Pseudomonadati; phylum Pseudomonadota; class Gammaproteobacteria; order Orbales; family Orbaceae; genus Gilliamella; species Gilliamella sp. LMG 34361. The sequence continues at coordinate 1,159,168 of NZ_OZ474903.1, forward strand.
ATTGTTTCTCGTTCTGGTACATTAACTTACGAAGCCGTTAAGCAGACAACTGATATTGGATTAGGTCAATCTGTTTGCGTCGGAATAGGTGGCGACCCTATTCCCGGTAGTGATTTCATTTCTATCTTAAAATTATTCCAGCAAGACCCCAAAACCGAAGCAATTGTTATGATTGGTGAAATTGGTGGTAGCGCAGAAGAGGAAGCAGCCAACTATATTAAAGATAATGTTACCAAACCTGTTGTTGCCTATATAGCTGGTGTTTCAGCACCAACAGGTAAACGTATGGGGCATGCAGGTGCTATCATTTCTGGTAATAAAGGTACTGCTGCAGAAAAAACTAAAGCATTACAAGCTGCAGGTATTACTGTGGTGAGTAGCTTAGCTCAAATTGGTGAAGCAATAAAAAAACACTTTTAAGTTTTATTTTTTTGACATTAATCAATTTTTATTCTTTAAATTATGTTGTACAATAACGATAAATAACGTTACAAAATTTGTGGGCATTTAAGGATAAGGGAGCGCTTTATGTTAGATATTGTAGAACTGTCACGCCTTCAGTTTGCACTCACAGCGATGTATCATTTTATTTTTGTACCATTAACGCTGGGTATGGCGTTTATGCTTGCAATTATGGAAACTGTGTACGTTGTTAGTGGTAAGCAAATCTGGAAAGATATGACTAAATTCTGGGGTAAACTATTCGGTATCAACTTCGCGGTTGGTGTTGCAACTGGTTTAACCATGGAATTTCAGTTTGGTACCAATTGGTCTTATTATTCGCATTATGTAGGTGATATTTTCGGTGCACCACTGGCAATAGAAGGATTAATGGCTTTTTTCTTAGAATCAACTATGGTCGGTTTATTCTTTTTTGGATGGGATAGATTAAGCCGTGGTAAGCACTTGATGGTCACTTGGTGTGTCGCTTTCGGTTCTAATCTCTCAGCGCTTTGGATTTTAGTTGCTAATGGATGGATGCAGTTCCCGGTCGGTTCTGACTTTAACCCGATTAACTCAAGAATGGAAATGCAAAGTTTTTTTGAGTTAATTACCAATACGGTCGCTCAATATAAATTTGTCCACACTGTAGCAGCGGGTTATCTAACTGGCGCTATTTTTGTGTTAAGCATTAGTTCATATTATTTACTTAAAAAACGTGATTTACCATTTGCTAAACGCTCTTTTGCAGTAGCTTCTGTATTTGGTTTTATTATGTCAATTGTTGTCGCTATTATGGGGGATGAAGCAGGTCACGAAATTACAACGGTACAACCTGTTAAATTAGCGGCAATTGAAGCTGAATGGGAGACTCAGCCAGCACCAGCATCATTCAATGTTATTGCATTTCCATCACAAAAGAAAAAAGAGAACTTGTTTGCCATTGAAATTCCTTATGTGATGGGAATTATGACAACGCGTTCATTTGATACTCAAGTAACTGGATTGAAAGATATTTTAGCTACTAATGAGACTCGAATTCGTAATGGTATTTTAGCTTATACTAACTTAGATAAAATTCAAAAAGGTGATAAAGATCCTGCGGTTTTAAAAGCATTTGAAGATAATAAAGTTGATTTAGGCTATGGTTATTTAGTTAAACGTTTTACTGATAAAGATAATCTAACTATTCCAGAAGCCACTGAAGAACATATCAAAGCCGCAACTGAAGATTCAATCCCATCTGTATGGCCTTTGTTTTGGGCTTTTAGAGGAATGGTTGGCTTTGGCTTATTAATGATCTTAGGTACTGGTCTTGCTTTATGGTCAACATACAAAAATAAAATTGGTGAAAAACGTTGGTTATGTCGTCTACTTCTTTTATCGTTACCATTCCCATGGCTTGCATGTGAGTGTGGTTGGTTTGTTGCCGAGTATGGTCGCCAACCATGGGCAATTCAAGATATTTTACCAACAGGCGTAGCTAATTCATCGTTACCTCCAGGTGAAGTCTTATTCACTATGGTTCTTATTTGTGGGCTTTATACAATGTTCTTAGTTGCTGAAATGTTCTTAATGTTTAAGTTTGCTCGATTAGGGCCAAGTTCTTTAGGTACTGGCAACTATCATTACGAAAAAACACAATCGATATCAGAATAAGGCATAGGGAGTATATACAATGATTGATTATGAAATTGTACGAGCCATCTGGTGGTTGCTGATTGGCGTTGTGTTAGTTGGCTTTGTTATCACCGATGGTTTTGATATGGGTGTTGGTATTTTATTACCATTTATTGGTAAAACTGATACTGAACGTCGTATTATGATAAATGCAATAGCGCCACACTGGGATGGCAATCAAGTTTGGTTAATTACTGGTGGTGCAGGTATTTTCGCTGCTTGGCCGATGGCTTATGCGGTCTCTTTTTCTGGCTTTTATTTCGCGATGATTTTAGTATTATGTGCGCTATTTTTTAGACCGATTGGTTTTGATTATCGTAGCAAATTAGAAAACTCTAAATGGCGTAATATGTGGGATATCGCAATCTTTTTAGGTAGCTTTGTTCCAGCGCTTGTTTTCGGTGTCGCATTTGGAAACTTGTTAGAAGGTGTTCCATTTAGATTTGATAATGGTTATCGTGCTTTTTATGATGGTTCATTCTTTGGTTTACTTAACCCATTTGCAATATTAACTGGTATTGTGAGCCTAATGTTAATCGTTGCTCATGGTGGTGCTTGGTTGCAAATGAAAACTGCTGGTGAACTTTATTTAAGAGCAAGAAAAGCAACTCAAGTAGCAAGTTTAATCATGTTAATTGCTTTTGTATTAGCTGGAGTTTGGGTTGCATTTGGTATTCATGGTTATGAAGTGACTAGCGCTATTGATACTAATGGTGTTTCAAATCCATTAAGTAAAACGGTATCGACTGATGTTTCATGGTTAAAAAATTATATGAACCATCCAATATTATGGATTGTACCGGTATTAGGTATATTATTACCTTTACTAACTATCTTACTTTCTAGTTTAAATAGAAATGGATTAGTGTTTTTATCTTCTACGCTAACCATTGCTTGTGTATTATTTACCTATGGTATTGCGACATTCCCATTTATTATTCCTTCAAGCATTATGCCAAATGCAAGTTTGACAATTTGGGACGCATCTTCTAGCCAATTAACACTTAATATTATGTTGGGTGTAGTAGTCATCTTTTTACCAATCATTCTGTTCTATACTATATGGAGTTACGTTAAAATGTTTGGTCGTTTAGATAAAAATCATATTGAAAATAATAAACATTCACTTTATTAAGGATTTAATATGTATTACTTTTTATGGTTTTTCGGATTAATTGCAATTTGTATGCTTGCTGTTGTTACAGGACTTTGGGTTGAAAGTAACGATAAAGAAACTAATCAATAGCTGCATCAAAATAAATAAAGGGGTGGCAATTTGTCACCTTTTTAATCTTAAATTTACATATTAGATAAATAATTCACAAATGATAATTGTTTTCATTTAACTATTTTTATATCATAGTGCAGCGAATTTTATAATCATATATAATGATGCAAATTTTTTGTGCAAATTATGAAATATGAAACAATTTAATTGGAATGCAAGAGTCTATTATGAAGACACAGATGCTGGTGGGGTAGTTTACCATGCTAGGTATCTTGCTTTTTTTGAACGCGCTAGAACAGAAATGCTAAGACAACTTGATATTAGTCAACAAAAGTTACTACAAGAAGGTATTGCATTTGTTGTTAAAAAGATGGATATTAGCTACAATTTTCCAGCACGTTTAGATGACATGCTAACTATCAGCACTAAAGTTGAGCAAATTCGCAAGGCGTCTATTATTTTTAAACAGACAATTTTAAACCAGAATAAGCAAATTATCAGCAACGCTGATGTAGTGATTGCTTGTGTCAATATGACTAAAATGAAGCCTTGTGCGCTTCCAAAGTCATTATTTTTGGAGTTTATTTAAGTGAATATTATTGATCTATTTTTACAAGCAGGATTTTTGGTACAAGGCGTTATGCTATTGTTACTTATATTTTCTGTTATGTCTTGGGCTTTTATTTTTCAACGTAGCAGCATTTTAAGCAAAGCTAAAAAACAAGTTGATCAATTTGACAATAGTTTTTGGTCTGCTGATGACTTAAATGTGCTTTTTGATAAAGCGAAATTCAATAAAGAAGAGATCTGTGGTACAGAACATATTTTCTATTCGGGATTCAAAGAGTTTTCTCGTTTATACCAAATCAATCCAAATATGCCAGAAGCAGCATTAGATGGGGCATCTCGTTCAATGCGTTTAGCGATGAATCGTGAATTAGATAATTTAGAATTGCATATACCTTTTTTAGGTACGGTAGGATCAATTAGCCCTTATATTGGATTATTTGGTACGGTTTGGGGAATTATGCATGCTTTTATTTCCCTTGGAGAAGTAAAGCAAGCAACACTGCAAATGGTTGCACCAGGTATTGCTGAAGCGTTAATTGCGACCGCAATTGGTTTATTTGCGGCGATTCCTGCTGTTCTGGCTTATAATCGATTATCATTGAGAGTAAGTAGAATGGAACAAAGTTATTTGAATTTTATTGATGAGTTTTCTTCAATTTTACAACGTCAAGCAGTAGCGGTTAGGAAATAATTATGAGCAGACGTTCACGTTATTCAACCAAATCAGAGATCAATATTGTACCTTTGTTAGATGTATTATTGGTATTAGTATTGATTTTTATGGCTACAGCACCAATAATAAGCCAGAGTGTTGAAGTTGATCTTCCAGAAGCAACAGAATCAAAAACTGTTTCCCCTTCTGAAAATAAGCCGATAATTATTGAAGTATCTGGTGTAGGGGTTTATGCAATTATCATTGATCAGACTCGACAATCGAATATACCTCAAGAGCAAATTGTTGCAGAAGTTAAGCAGCAAATGTCACTTAATGATAAAGCTGTTTTTTTAGTTGGTGGTGCGAAACAAGTTCCTTATGAAGAGATTATAAAGGCTCTAAATTTGCTTCAATCAGCAGGAGTTAAATCTGTTGGTTTGATGACTCAACCAATTTAAATAAATAATTATTAAAAATGTCAGCAATGTCTAATAAGTTAAACTCAAAATTAAGTTTACCAATCATCATTTCCATTATTTTACATGGCATGTTAATTATTGCCTTGGGATATAAGTTTGTAAGTGATACTGGTGAAAACTACGGCAGTATCAACGGTAACTCTATTGATGCCATCATGATTGATCCATCAGTTATGACAGAACAATATCAAAGACAATTGCAGGCACAAGCTAAGCAACAAGAAGCAGATCAAAAGCGCCAAGAGCAGCTAGACAAGCAAGTTAAAGAACTTGCTAAAAAAGCGGAAGCAGAAAAGGCCGCTGCTGAGAAGGCTGCCGCCGAAAAAGCCGCAGCAGAAAAAGCAGAAGCAGAAAGGTTAGCTGCCGAGAAGGCTACGACAGAGAAAGCCGCCGCGGAGAAAGCAGAAGCAGAGAGATTAGCTGCCGAGAAAGCGGCAGCAGAAAAGGCTGCTGCTGAAAAAGCCGCTGCCGAAAAAAAAGCAAAGCAGAAGGCTGAACAAGCTAAAAAAGATAAAGCCCTCAATGATCTTTTGGGTGGTCTTACCTCAGGTTCTCCAAGTTCGGGTGGTACAGCTAGCCGTAAAGGTGTATCCAATGGTGAGTTAGATAAATATAAATCATTAGTACAAAATGCAATAAGTAATAAATTTATCAATCCACCAAATGCTTATCGAGGTAAAACTTGTGAATTACAAATTCAGATAGCACCTGATGGATTATTGCTTAATGTTATCTCAAAAGGTGGTAATGCTGAATTATGTCGAGAAGCACTTGCTGCTACTAAATTGGCAGTTATACCTAAACCAGATAGTAATTTATATAATGAAGTAAAAACGATGAATATCGAATTCCAGCCAAAATAGATTATAACAATCTGATTTTATTATTTAATTTATTTTGTGTCGTTAATTAATAAATAAATATACCTCATCTTAATAATTGAATGTTGAAAATTTACTTATCATCCCAATATATTCTCTATTCATTCCGAATTAAGTTTTTATGTAAGAGAAGGAGCAGAATATGACAACAATTGTCAGTGTCCGTCGTGAAGGTCAAGTCGTTATTGGTGGCGATGGGCAAGTTACATTAGGTGAACGTATTATTATGAAGGGTAATGCTCGAAAAGTTCGCCGTCTGTACAACAATAAAGTAATAGCTGGATTTGCTGGCGGTACAGCAGATGCTTTCACACTATTTGAATTATTTGAACGGAAATTAGAAATGCATCAAGGTCATTTAACTAAAGCGGCAGTTGAACTAGCCAAAGATTGGCGAACTGATAGAATGCTGCGTAAGTTAGAGGCGTTACTTGCTGTTGCTGATGAAACCGCTTCATTGATTATTACTGGTACTGGTGATGTTATCCAACCAGAAGATGACCTGATTGCGATTGGATCTGGTGGACCTTATGCTCAGGCTGCTGCAAGAGCTTTATTAGATAATACTTCATTATCTGCACATGATATTGTACAAAAATCGCTTTCAATAGCTGGTGACATTTGTGTTTACACCAATAACTTCCAAACTATTGAAGAGCTAAATTACTAATTGAAACTGATTTAAGAGAAATACTATTATGTCTGAAATGACTCCTCGCGAAATTGTAAGCGAATTAAACCAACATATTATTGGACAAGATAAAGCAAAACGCTCTGTTGCTATTGCTTTACGTAATCGCTGGCGTCGTATGCAACTTGATGAAGCATTACGTCATGAAGTTACGCCAAAAAATATTCTTATGATCGGACCAACAGGGGTTGGTAAGACTGAAATCGCAAGACGATTAGCCAAATTGGCTCACGCTCCATTTATTAAAGTCGAAGCCACAAAATTTACTGAAGTTGGTTATGTAGGTAAAGAAGTTGATTCTATCATTCGAGATCTTACCGACTCTGCGGTTAAGATGATTCGCCAAGAAGCTATGGAAAAAAATCGTAATAGAGCGGAAGAATTAGCTGAAGAACGTATTTTAGATGTGCTTGTTCCTCCTGCAAAAGATGGTTGGGGACAAGTTGAAAACAATAATGATTCAACTGCTAGACAAGCATTTAGAAAAAAATTACGTGAAGGTGCACTTGACGATAAAGAAATTGAAATTGAAATAGCTGGCGTGAATATCGGTGTTGAAATTATGGCTCCACCGGGTATGGAAGAGATGACCAACCAATTACAGTCGATGTTTCAAAATTTAGGTGGTCAAAAAACTAAAGCACGTAAAATGAAGATCAAAGATGCCTTTAAACAGCTAATTGAAGAAGAAGCGGCTAAATTGGTTAATCCTGATGATCTTAAACACGAAGCCATCGAAGCGGTTGAACAAAATGGTATTGTGTTTATCGATGAGATAGACAAAGTGTGTAAACGTGGTAACTCCTCTGGACCCGATGTTTCACGTGAAGGTGTTCAGCGTGATTTATTACCACTTGTTGAAGGTTGTACCGTCTCAACTAAACATGGTTCAGTAAAAACTGATCATATCTTGTTTATTGCATCAGGTGCATTCCAAACCGCTAATCCATCAGATTTGATTCCTGAGTTGCAAGGACGTTTACCAATTCGAGTTGAATTACAAGCGTTAACTAGCGAAGATTTTGAACGAATTTTAACGGAACCTAATGCGTCATTAACCGTGCAATATAAAGCGTTAATGGCAACAGAAGGGGTTAATATCGACTTTACACCTGATGGAATTCGTAAAATTGCTGAATCAGCTTGGCAAGTTAATGAACAAAATGAGAATATTGGTGCTCGTCGTTTGCATACTGTACTTGAACGTTTAATGGAAGATGTCTCTTTCGAGGCTAGTGAATTAGGTGGTCAAACTATTACAATTGATGCTAAATACGTTAGCGATCATCTCGATAAACTTGTTGCAGATGAAGATTTGAGCAAGTTCATTTTATAATCAAATATACTATTTAAATAAAAAGGTGAGTTATTTAACTCACCTTTTTTATATCAATGAATTATTTTATTCGTGACTATTTTTTAAGAAATCCACCTAAAATATCAGCGGCTTTATGTTTACGCTTTGATTTATCTTTATCTTTATCTTTATCTTTATCTTTGGAATCATGATCTTCAAATTTATCACGTAGTTTGTCTAAACGCTGATGTATTTTATCACTAAATACATCAGAAATTATTTTAGCGATATCTAATTGATAATGTAAATTAGAAAATTGACCATATATGCGTAATGGTATGGTAACTTTTTGTAATTTCGCAATAGTTTCACTTTTACTATTCCAACCACCCAGTATTTTTATGTTTAAATTAACATCTAAATCGCGGCCAACCATCCCCACTCTTCCTGAACTATCTATAACATCTAAGGTTTCAGAATTTGCATTAAGTGAGTTAAGTTGAATATTACCTTGGTTTAAATAAGCATTGGTCGTAATCTTATGAAACTCAGTATATTTTTTATGATTTTCAGAATTTGCATCTTTATCGCCATACTTAGCTGCAGCATTTTCGATAATACTTTGGATGTTGATATTATTTAATTTCGCATTGGTAATGATGATATTTGCATTACCTTTTACGTTTTCTAATAATTTAGTTGTTGATAACGTATTGGTTTCTAATACTCCAGAAGCATTGAATATACCATCAAGATCATAAGCCATATCCATTTGGGTGAAAAATGAATTCAAATTGATATTGCTTATTTTGGTGTTTAGCTTAACTTGAGGCGCTTTTTGTTTACCATTTGCGGTACCTGTTGCTGTTATCTGTCCATTAGCAAAATTAAAACTAAGGTCTTTTAAAGTTGCAATGCCATCTTGGTTATCAACATCAATATTTAGATTACCAAGTGTGATTTTATCTGCTTTAACTTCTTTAATATTTATTTTTGCTTTTCCATCAAATGAATTAAGAGCACTTAATTCATTATTATTTGGTGCAACATTAGAAACAACCGGTGGAGTTTGTTGCGTGCTTGTGTTTTTATTTGATTTTTCATTTTTTTGAAGGAAAGGCGTTAAATCAAATTTATTCGAATCTAATTGCAAATTGACTGTAGGCTTGTTATCGAAGCGGGCATTAATTTTACTGGTAAAATCGTTATTATTAATTGAAAAAACCAAATTTTGACTATTTAACTCCATTGGTGTTTTTTGGTAATTAAATACACCAGTTGCACTACCTTTTATCTCTTTTTTTACATTAGCTATGCCGTTATAGGTGTAATCTAATTTTTTTAGATCAATCGTTGCTTTTTCAGGAAATTGCGTTAAATCGATATTGGCATTTAATGAGTAAAATAGGTCTTGTTGGTTTTTATTGATGTCTCCGTTTAATTCAATAGAAAGGTTTTTATCGTTATTTTTTTCTAATAACAGATTAATATTTCTGAAATTTATCAAATCATGATTATGCTGAAATGCGATAGTACTGTCAGCTATTTCAAATTTATTTAAACTGAATTTCCAATTAGATGGATTTTTTTTATCTTCCGTTGGTTTTTGCTCAGAAGTGTCTGTTATTGCTTGAGAATTATTTTTAGCATTTTCACCTTTACTTTCATCAGTAATGCTAATTATTGCTGATTTAATAAACACATTTTTAATGGCTAAATTTTTTGAAAATAGAGGCAGAAGCTCAACATCAAGCCTCATGTTGTCAGCAGTTAATAAAGGGGTTGTTGCACCTGTATCCGATAATTTAACTGAATCAGTTAATATACTAACTTGAGGCCAAATATGCCAACGCAGATCGCCCTCTATAGTTAGCTCGTAACCTGTTTTGTCTTTTATTGTTTGTGAGATGTAACTGCGAAAATTATTAGGATCAACAAATACAATAAGTGAAACGATACTGATGACAATGACCAAAATTAAGATAAATAGAGCAACCAATATTTTTTTTATCATATTAATGTCCTGTATTAAGGTTATGAACTAGTCTTTATCAATACGACTGGCGACAGCGCCATGTTGGTCTTTATACTTTGCATCTTGTCTTCTGTTATATGGTCTAGCTGCTGGGCCACTAAGTGTTTCAAAACTTAGTGCTCCAATGGTCATGCCAGGTCTAAGTGCTACTGGTATTTTTCCTGAATTGAAAAACTCTAAAACAATTTGTCCGTGCCAGCCTGGATCGATACGATGAGCAGTAACATGTACCATAAGTCCTAAGCGAGCTAATGATGAGCGGCCATCTAACCAACCGACCAAATCATCAGGGATAGTAACCGATTCAAGTGTTACCGCTAAAGCAAGTTCGCCAGGATGCAAATAAAAAGCATCACCCTCAGCTAATATCATCTCTTCACTCATAACGCGTTCAAGAACGGCTGCAACTTCTTCTTTTGGTCCACTTAAATCAATATAAGGAGTAGTATGCTCTCTAAAAGTACGAAATTGATTACCTAATCGAACATCAACTGTTGCTCCATTGATACAACTTAATGCAGGTTGTGGCGTGATTTTTAATTTACCACTATTTAAATATGCTTCAATATCACGATCACATAATCTCATAAGTTATCCTTCGTTCCGCTTTTTATCTTATTCTAACAGGTTCTTTTGTTGGCGTCGATGCTGGTAGATTAAGGTTTGATCACCCAAGCTCGACCATAGTGATTGTAATAACCCGCTTGTTTACCGGCTTTGTCGCCAATACCCAAATAAAGGTCAAAGTGATGGCCTTTAATTGCCCCGCCAACATCAAGTGCAACCATTAATCTCACTTCTCGTCTACCACGATATTGACCATCTTTATCAAGAAGTGGTACATCAACTAATATAACCGATCCGGTCGGAATTAATGACTTATCTGATGCAACTGATGCATTGGCTATTAATGGTACCGCCGCAGCGCCTTTTACTTCGGCATTGTATTGCGGTTTGAAAAACACAAATGATCGGTTTTGAATTAGTAGTTCTTTAACCTTATTTTCGCTTTTATTTTTAGCCCAATTTCTTATGGCTTGAATGGACATATCTTCCTTGTTTATTTCACCTTGTTCAACTAATAGACGCCCGATGCTGGAGTAACCATGACCATTTTTACCACCATAACAGAAAAAAACTAACGGATTGCCATCTTCAAAATCAATATAAGCACTACCTTGAACTTCCATGATAAAGTTATCCATTAATGAATTACTATAAGCGATTTCTAATCCTTTTCCTGCTAATGCACCGTTATAGATCTGTTCACGATTTGGCATACGACCTTTAGATTGGGTTGGCATTTTATAAATTGGATATTTAAATTTACCAGTTGGCCGGTGCCTTGCTTTAATGACAGGGGTGTAATAACCGGTTAAATGTACATTGCCATATCCATCTTTACCTGCCATTTCATAGCTTTTTAGTCCCACTTTGTGAAATTCTGCCGAGCTTAATGAACGATTAATCCAAGCGTCAACCGCTTTATAAATATGTTCATTTTTACGATACAAAGAAGGGGATGTGGTTTTTAATTTTTCAATCTGAACCGTATAATCTGAAATATTTACAGGAACAGTTAAACTTGGACGACTAATATTAAGGTCATACGGTAGTTTGCCATCTTTAAATTGTTTACTTTGTGAATTTGAATCATTCTGGCAGCCGGTAAGGAGTGACAGAATAAGTGCAAATGATAATAGATAAATACGAATTTGAAGTTTGTTTTCTTTCATAATTTATTGTAATTAGTTAGGTAATATGATTGGTTATGCTACACAATTCTATTATAAGAAACTACCAATAATTATTATATTGTCATAAAAAGTTTTCATGCAATTGAGCTTGCGATTTAAGACTATAGACTTTATAGTCCTTCATACCTTATAAAAAATCGAAAATTGTAAAAACGACAGGTAATCGACACGATGAACAGTACGTCTTCAAATAGTGATCTTAAGCGAAATCTCTCCAGTAGACATATTCAATTAATAGCAATTAGTGGTGCTATTGGTACGGGGTTATTTATGGGCTCAGGTAAGACAATCAGTCTTGCTGGACCATCTATTCTTTTTGTGTACATGATTATTGGGTTTGTTTTATTTTTTGTTATGCGAGCGATGGGCGAAATTTTATTGTCTAACTTGAATTATAAATCCTTCAGTGATTTTGCTAACGATTTATTAGGTCCTTGGGCAGGTTTTTTTACAGGTTGGACCTATTGGTTTTGTTGGGTTATTACAGGAATAGCTGATGTTGTGGCTATCGCCGGATATGCACAGCACTGGTTTCCTGAGTTGCAAGCGTGGATCCCGATGTTGCTTACGGTTATCGTTCTATTAACCTTGAATTTGTTGACGGTAAAAATGTTTGGTGAAACCGAGTTTTGGTTCTCGATGATTAAAATTGTCGCTATTTTAGCTTTAATTGCTATTGGCCTTGTTTTAGTTGTTACCGCCTATCATTCGGAACAAACCAATACTACGGCTGCTTTTTCTAATCTTTGGCAATATGGCGGTTTCTTCCCTCATGGCACTATGGGCTTTTTTGCAGGCTTCCAAATCGCAATTTTTGCCTTTGTTGGAATTGAGCTTGTTGGTACGACCGCTGCTGAAACATTAGATCCAAACAAAAATTTACCGCGGGCAATCAATTCAGTACCAGCACGGATTATCTTTTTCTATGTTTTTGCCTTGATTATTATCATGAGCGTAACACCATGGCAGTTTATTTCACCAACTAAAAGTCCATTTGTTGAACTCTTTACACTAATTGGTTTACCTGCTGCTGCAAGTATAATCAATTTTGTGGTATTGACGTCGGCCGCTTCTTCAGCAAATAGTGGTATTTATTCAACCAGTAGAATGTTGTTTGGTCTTGCTAAAAAACAAGATGCACCTGAACCATTTGGTAAATTATCAAGACGCTCCGTTCCTGCTAATGGCTTATTATTTTCGTGTACTTGCCTATTTGGTGGAGTAGTACTGATTTATTTAGTGCCTAATGTAATGGAAGCATTTACTATTGTTACGACTATTTCGGCTATTTTATTTATGTTTATTTGGTCGATGATTTTGATTTCTTACATCGCTTATCGTCGTAAAAAAGTTAAATTACATCAAGATTCGCAATTCAAAATGCCAGGTGGAGTTTTTATGTGTTATGTTTGTCTAGCTTTTTTTGCTTTTGTAATTGTACTATTAACGTTTGAAACCGATACATGCCAAGCGCTGATTGCAACGCCGCTATGGTTTGTTATTTTAGGTATTAGTTATTATATTCGTGCCTCAAAACGCCAATAACATCCATATTCAATCGGCAGGAGGATTTCCTGCCGGTTATCAACTCAAATATTCTTTCCCTGATATTTTATTTGACCAAATAAAACTCGCTACAATCCCCAAAGATAAAATGCCTAACACTACATAAAGGCTAACTGTTGGGCTAACACCATAACCAAATAGATGATAACTAGCATTCAAGGCCAATTTTGCTGCAATAAAAAGTAAGCTAATGACAGCTTTATTTAAGTGAACAAGATATTGTTGTATCGCTTCTAAAACAAAATACATGGTTCGTAGTCCCAAAATAGCAAAAATCATGGCACTATTGACAATCAATGGTTCTTGGCTAACGGCAATGACTGCAGGAACAGAATCAAAGGCAAACATCACTCAATACAATCACCATAGCACATAAAAATAGAGGCGTTGCATATCAGACACTTTTAGGCATTTTTATTAATCAGATCACTATTTTCTGGCTTAGCTAACTCAACGTTTAGTTGTGTTTGGGTTAATAAGAAGTGACGACCGACTATTTTACAGTAAAAAGGGAAAATACGTTTGGCGAGACGATAAGCAAAATATTCTGAATAATCTTTAATCTTTTCATCATAATCTTGATTTTTCAGCATCATAAATCCAGTTAAGGCAACTACAACAGAAAAAATCAGTTCCATCCAAGGTCCTAATGATAATAAACTTGTACCTATTACAACAAAAATAGCGCGGAAAATAATTGCACCAATCACACCCCAATAAAATAAGTGATGCCGATAATTGTTGGGAATGGCAAACCAAGAAAACAGTGCTATAATGGCAAATAAATTATCTACAGGCAGTACTTTTTCAAGTACATAATCTGTGATAAATAAACTCGCTCTTTCACCGCCATAATGAATATAGAGATAAAGTGCAGAACCCAAAGCAACAATAATCCAAAATAATGTCTATATTATTGCGCTATTTAAGCTAATGGGCTTATCGTCATGATGAGCGTATAAATCAATTATAATTACAGCTAAAGCCAGAATGATGAATCATAGCTTTGTTACCTATATTTAGTTATTTCTAGGAATAAATTAAAAAATATTACAATTAATAACAGACTGAACATAATTTTAAAAGTGGTTGAGTATATATTGATAGGCTTATCAAAAAAAGATATATTTGTTACCTTTATTTCACTAATATTATTTAATAATCATTTGAGCATATATTCATGACAAATATAAGGGTGTCTTTTTTATTCATTACTGCTTTTTTTTCAAGTTTATTGCAAGCACAATCAGTTGAACCATATATTTCATCTTTACCTAAGGGTAGTGATTTATCAATTTTGGTGCAAACTGTTGATGGCAGTCCTAAAACATTAGCCAAATATAAAAGCGATCAATTTAAACAACCAGCCAGCACGCAAAAGGTAATCACCGCATTAGCTGCACAGCTTGGACTGGGTAGTGATTTTCAGTTTGTTACTGGCATGTACGCTAATGGTTCAGTTAGTAACAAACAACTCAATGGCGATCTTGTTATTAAATTGAGCGGTGATCCTACTTTCAGCCGTGACAGATTAAAAAATATGGTTAGCGCCCTTCGGCAAAAAGGGGTAGAAAAGATTTCTGGTAATGTTATTTTAGACACTTCTATTTTTGCTAGTCATGATAAAGCAGAAGGATGGTCGTGGAATAATTTGACGGCTTGTTATAATGCGCCGGCATCGGCCGCGACAATCGATGATAACTGTTTTTACGCAACAATCTCACCTGGTAAGGTAGGGGGTAAAGCCTCTATTTCGGTTTCATCTAATATCCCTGTTATGGTTTCAGGCGATGTCAGAACTATTTCAGCGAGTAGTAAAGATGCAAATGACAAATATTGTGAGCTTGATGTTAGTGCTGATAAAAATCGTTACTATTTATCTGGATGTATTGCCTCTAACGCTGGCAAAATGCCATTAAAGTTTGCGGTGATGGATCCAACTGCGTACTTCTCAACCGCTTTAAAAAATGAACTCAAACAGCAAAAAGTAACTTATGGTGGACGGATTTTTGAAAGAAAACAAAAATCAACAGGTTCATTAACCTTACTTACCTCAAGTCAATCAGCACCGCTTTCTGAGTTATTAACAGTTATGCTTAAAAAATCAAATAACCTGTATGCAGATACCATTTTTAGAACATTAGGTGCTCGTTATTATAGTACTTCAGGTACATGGCGTAATGGTGGTGATGCGGTTAAACAAATCCTCCGTAAAAAAGCCAATATTGACTTAGAAAATTTAGTGATTGCTGATGGTTCGGGTTTATCACGTCTTAACCTAGTTAGTGCCAACAAACTAATGGAAATATTGCAATATATTTCAGCGCATAATAACCAACTTGCTTTCATTGAAAAATTACCGATTGCCGGTGTAGATGGTACGTTGCAAAATCGTAAAAGCTTTAGTCAAGCCCCTTTTAAAGAAGCAGTTAAAGCAAAAACTGGCTATATTCAAGGTAGCTACAATTTAGCTGGATTTATTCAAAAATCAGACGGACGTTATGTTGCCTTTGTACAATTATTATCAGGATACCGAGCTGATAGTACAGGCGAGCCTAAAAATGGGGCAATTATGAAGTTCGAATCTGAATTTTATAAGAATTTTATTAATTAGATTTTGCTAATTAATCCGTTGAGATTTTAGGGCGATGTTATTTATTATCATCGCCCTTAATTTTACGTTAGAAATTTTCAGCTAAAAAACCACCACTTTGATGCTTCCAAAGTTGAGCATAAAGCCCATCTTTACTAAGCAACTCTTGGTGAGTTCCTTGTTCAATAATTTTTCCTTGGTCTAACACAATTAATCTATCCATTGCTGCAATCGTCGATAATCGATGGGCGATAGCAATAACGGTTTTACCTTCCATTAAGGTATACAAGCTTTCTTGGATGGCCTGCTCTATTTCAGAATCAAGCGCGCTCGTCGCTTCATCTAATAACAGAATTGGGGCATTTTTTAGAATGACCCGAGCAATGGCAATACGTTGACGTTGTCCACCTGATAATTTTACCCCACGCTCACCAACAAAAGCATCATAGCCAGTTCTTCCATTTGCATCGACTAGGGTTTCAATAAAATTATCGGCATGGGCTTTTTTAGCGGCGATTATCATCTCTTGTTCAGTGGCATGATTGTTACCGTATAAAAGGTTATCTTTTACTGAACGGTGTAATAATGAGGTATCTTGGGTTACCATACCAATTTGAGCACGTAAGCTCTCTTGATTGACTTTGGTAATATCTTGACCATCAATAATAATCTGTCCATTTTGTAAATCATAAAAACGTAATAATAGATTGATTAAAGTTGATTTTCCTGCGCCAGATCTGCCGACTAAACCAATCTTTTCACCCGGTTTAATGGTCAAATTTAAGTTATCAATAATGGCATTTTTTAATTGCGCATCATAACTGAAATTTATCTGTTTAAACTCGATTTTGCCGTCGGTCACTTTAAGTGCTGGTGCATCAGGTTTATCAACCACGGTTTTAGCGACACAGAAGGTGTTAATACCATCTTTAACCACACCAATATTTTCAAATAGCGCTGCCATTTCCCACATAATCCAGTGTGAAAAACCATTTAATCTAAGCGCAACAGCGGTTGTGGTGGCAATAGCTCCAACACCAATTAAATTATTAGTCCATAACCATAACGATAAACCTGTTGTTCCAAGTACCAGAAAAATAGACAGTAAGTGATTAACAATTTCAAAACTACTGACTAAACGCATTTGCTTATTAACGGTAACCAAAAATTCATCCATCGATTCTTGTGCATATTTTGCTTCATTACCCGCATGAGAAAACAGTTTAACTGTCATGATATTTGTGTAAGCATCAGTTACTCGGCCTGTCATGGTTGAACGCGCATCAGCTTGCATACTTGCCACTTTACTTAATCGTGGAATAAAGTAATACATTGCAATACCATAAACAAAACACCAGATCATAAACGGAACTAAAAGCCGAAGATCTAACTGACCAATGATCGTAGCCATAGTGATAAACGAAATCAAAACATAGATAAAAATATCAGCAACTAAAAAGCAGGTATCTCTGATAGCAAGTGCAGTTTGCATGACTTTTGCCGATATTCTGCCGGCGAACTCATCTTGAAAAAAGCGCATGCTCTGATTTAGCACTAATCGATGCAGATTCCAACGCAGTCGCATTGGGAAGTTTCCAGCCAAACATTGATGTTTAATGATGGTTTGAAGCGCAATAATAATCGTACTAGCTAATATAATAACCGTAAATGCGATTAAGGTTGATTTTTCCTGTTGCCAAAATTGACTTGGTGAAACAGCCGCCAGCCAATCAACAACTTTACCCAGTGCTGCATATAAAAAGGCTTCAAAAGCACCAGCTAATGAGCTTAGTATGATTAATAATAGTAAGAAAGAGCGTGTGCCTTTCGTAGATTGCCAAATAAAGCTAAAAAAGCCTTTGGCCATTGGTTGTGGTTCATCTTTTGGATAAGGTGATACCAATTTTTCAAAAAATCGATACATAATAAACCTATTAGTTATAAGGTTACTCATTGATTTATCAAAGATATAAAAAAGTGAGTGTTATAAACGCTGAGTGCTATAAGCAAAATATGATATTTTTAAATTAAAAAAGACATCACTTCAATACCTATTAAATCAACATTGTGAAAAGTTAAAAAAGTTGAGGAAAGGGGTTTTTGAGCTTTCCTCAAGACAAATTATATATTCAATAGTATTCAATTACTAATAATTGTATTAAAAAACGTCTTTAATAATTTGTACTACTCGCCCAACAACATTATATTTTTCAAAATGGGTTTTAGGGACTTCAATTGTTGGGTATTGCTCATTATTACAGATCAAAATCCAATTCCCCAGTGATAGGCGTATTTTTCTTAATAGCGTAGAATTTTCGTATTCTAATAGGTAAATTGCACCATCAATTATTTCTTTTGTATCAGTGTTAATAATTAATCCATTATTATTTTCGATATCCGGTGCCATTAAATCACCTTTCGCCCAATAAATAATGAGTTTTTTGATATCTAGACCACGATGAGAAGCCCAACCTTCAACAATAGGGTAATTCATGACTGGTGGTGTTTCACGTACATAACGTTGATTTTGTGCTTCTTCCTTAGTTGGTAATTGTTTTTTATAAACCGGAATACGATAGATATTTTCATTATAAACTTCATTATTATCATCGTCTTTAGGATCTAACACTTCTAATTTATAACCAGTTGCTAGCCAATTAAATGACACATTGCATTTTTCGGCAATCACTTCTAATCGTGTTAGTGAAGGATAGGTTTTTCCCGATAAATAATCTCGAATTACCGTTTCAGACATATCACATTTTTTTGCAAAGGCTGAAACCGATAAGCCTTGCATTGACGTATGTAGCCTATCTTTAAAAGTTTTGACATTTTTATTTTTAATCATATTCATTTATGTCTCGTTTTTATTTTTTCATCCGTTTGATAATTATAGTGTATTTTTTATGAGTTTTATATATGAGTTTAAATGAATATTCCTAATTTTATTAACTTTTAATATGATTTTTTGCTAAAAATCGTTTTATTACAAGAAAAAATATTCTGTTTTCGTGTAAAAACAAAAACAAATGAGGGTTGTTAATAAAAATAATTGCTGTTTTTTCTGTTTTGTTTTCTGTTTTTTTCTGCGAAAATTGCGAGTAAATTTATAAATTATAAATTTTTTTTAATGTTAGTTTGATATTAATTAAATATCAATTATTCCATTTTGTGCACATATATTATATTTAATATATTGATTTATATTATTTAATGGGTGTTTTAAGGAGATTTTTCTATATTTACTAAAATACAAATAAAAACGTTGACTAAAACGAAAAAAAGTGGATAATAAGCAGCGTAAGGATTTTTCATTGTTTTCTTTCCTTATATTCCTTATATTTCATGTTGGCCCGTATATTTTATGCGGGTCTTTTTTTATCTAAAATTAACTTGTCATGAAATCCCACCATAAAAAGGGTATAATCAATCCCATTATTTAATAATCTATCTGTTCAATTAACTTGTTCAAATAGCGTTACATCATTAAATGAGGTTTTAATTATGTCATTTAGCATTCCACATCTTTTAGTTTTTCTTGCCGTAGTGGTTCTCATTTTCGGAACAAAAAAATTACGTAATCTAGGTTCCGATCTTGGTTCAGCGCTTAAAGGTTTTAAAAAAGCGATGAATGATGATGAAGTTGAAAATGATAATAAGCTTGATAAGCAATAATCCTATTTATTAATATGAAAACGCAATTTGATGTCGCTATTGTTGGGGGCGGATTAGTTGGTCTAGCAACCGCATGTGCACTTAGCCAATACAATTTAACAGTAGCAATTGTAGATACTAAGGTTAATGATTACCAAAATTTTGCTTTTGACAAAATAGCAATAAGAGCTTCTGCGATTAATAGTGCAAGTCAGCAATATTTTTCTCAAATTGGTATTTGGAACGATTTGTACGCCAGCAAACGCGTTCGCGCATTTAGTGAGATCGATGTTTGGGAAAAAAACGGTTTAGCTCATCTTACCGCACATGCTAAAGATTATGGTTATCCAAATCTTGGTTATATTATCGAAAATAATCTCATCTCTTACTATCTTTATCAACATGCCCAAACAAATCCTAATATCACTATTTTCAACTTAGCCGCTATAGATAATAATTGTAATCAAGATGATGCCTTTTTAACTTTAGCGGATAATACTCGGTTACAAGTCAAACTGATCATTGGAGCTGATGGTGCCCACTCTTGGCTGCGTAGGCATGAAAAAATTTCTCTGCTTGAACGTAATTACCTTCATCATGCGGTGATTACTACAGTTGAAACACAATATCCTCATGGGGCCTGTGCCAGACAGATTTTTTACCCCAACGGCATTGTTGCGTTTTTACCACTTTGGCAAACCAATAAAAGTTGTTTGGTCTGGTCGACTAAACCAGAACAAGCTGCAATTTTAACCTCGTTGACTGAATCTGAATTTTGCCAAGAATTGTTTAAATTAACGGGTGATAAGGTGGGGCAATGTAAATTAGTTAATCCAAGAATGGTGTTTCCATTAAAAGCGCGGTTTGCCAAACAATTTATCAAACATCGATTAGCACTAATTGGTGATGCTGCTCATACTATTCATCCATTAGCTGGACAAGGTGTTAATTTAGGTTTTCAAGATTCTGCATTGTTGGTAGCAACAATTAAAAATGTTTTTGATAAACAGAAAGATATCGGTTTGGTTGAAAATTTGAAATCATTTCAATTTACTCGTCGTAAAGATGCTTTAGTCATGTTGACTGCAATGCGGACTATTCAAGATATGTTTAATGGTGATAACGCCCTTAAAAAGATGGTAAGAACGGTTGGCATGAATACTATTAATAACTTTTCACCATTAAAGAAACACTTAATCAAATACGCCATGCAGATTTAATTTGTGGATTAATCCTGTAGCTTTCGCTACAGGTTAATTATTTAATCATCAACTTATTTAAACGCGACTTGATAAGATGTAGGTATATATGGAGATGATGGGATTCGTAATGGCCAATAAGGATCTTCCAATAAACCACGACCAATCGCGACTAAATCGGCATCACCTGTGCTTAGTACATAATCAGCAACATAAGGATCTTCTAGCATACCAACGGCGATGATCGGCAAATTAGTAACTTGTCTAATTGCTCGTGCTAAATAAACTTGGTACCCAGCATGGAATTGTGGCGAATGGTTTGGATCTAACAAACCATCACCACCGCCACTGACATCTAAAATATCGGCACCAGCTTGCGCAAAACGTTTGGCAATTTGGCAGCCATAATTAACATCATAACCATTAGCGCCATATTCTTGGGCGGAAAAACGAACAATCAGTGGCATATCATTTGGCATAACTGATTTTGCAGCTTTAATAACTTGTTCAGCGAATAATAATTTATCTTGACCATATTCATCGGTTCTTAAATTCGTTTTTGGTGAACAGAATTGGTGAATCAAATAACCATGAGCACCATGTAATTCAATGGCATCAAAACCGGCTTCCACGGCACGTTTGGTTGATTGTCTGAATTTTTCGATGATATCGATAATTTCATCTTTGGTTAATTCTCTTGGCATTTGGTATTGCCATTTTGGATTAGCTTCGACGTTGCCATCATAACGAATAGCGGAACAGGAAACGACATCAGGTTCACCTAACGCTTTTCGACCTGCATGGGCAATTTGAATTGCGATTTTACCATTTTGTTCGTGAACCGCATCGACAATACGTTTTAGCTTATCGCGTTGTTCATCATTCCATAATCCCAAACAATTTGGTGATATTCGCCCATTTGGTGCAACATTGGTCATTTCTAAAATAATCAAGCCTACCCCACCAACCGCGCGTGAAACATAATGAACAAAATGCCAATCATTAGCCAAACCGTCTTTTGCTTGATATTGACACATAGGCGGCATCACAATGCGGTTTTTGAGTGATAGATTTTTTACTTTAAATGGCGTATTAAGATAGGATATTTTTGCCATGAGTGACTCCTGTTTTCAATGATAGTGCAAATATTGATGGTGCAAATATTAACTGATAAATGATATATGGTGTTTAAAATCGGAAAATTAAATGGATAACCGTTAAAAAACCCCGTTCCTCAACTTTTTTGGTAATTAAGCTGTTTTAGTGTGGTGAGCTGATTTTAGATAATGTAACCAGCATAACAAACCTAATAATCCTAAGACTGTTCCAGAAATAATTATCGCGATCCAACCGTAGTTGCTATATAAATAAGTCGAAGCGATAGATCCCAACATGCCACCAATAAAATAACTTACCATATAACCAGTATTTATACGACTACGTGCTTCTGGGCGAATTTGATAAATGGCATTCATATTTGATACATGGGTAACTTGCACCGCAAAATCTAATAAAATCACCCCTAAAATTAAGGCTAAAAGTGAATACTCGGCAAGTGAAAGCGGTAGCCAAGAGGCTAGGAGTAAGATTAAGCCAATGGTGGTTGCTAAATAGCCTTTTCCTTGGTCTGATAATCTGCCAACTATAGGTGAACCTAGTGCACCAGCTGCGCCAGCCAAGCCGAATAATCCGATTATAAAATCGGAATAATGATAAGGCGTATTGCTTAATAAAAAAGCAAGTGGTGTCCATAGCAACGAAAATAGCGCAAAGGAGATAATTGCCAACAATGATCGAATACGTAGAACAGCTTCTTGTTTATATAACGAACCAATCGATAATAAAAGTTGGAAATAATTGATATTAATTGTGTTTTTATAAGTAGGTAGTGATAACCAAAGCAACAAAGTGACAATGGTCATAATCGTCGAGGCAATCCAATACACATAGTGCCAATCAGTCATAGACGAAACAAAACCAGCAAACGCTCGTCCTAATAAAATTCCAAGCAACATTCCACTCATTAACGTGCCGACAATTTTGCCTCGATGCTCGGGATTTGATAGTGTTGCCGCAAATGGAATGAGTACTTGGGCAACAGTTGAAAATAGACCTGTCATAGCCGTACCTAGCATCAGCATCCACAAACTTTGTGATATTGCGCTAATAATCAGACCACAAGTTGATAATATCATCAAGGTTAGTATTAATCGTTTCCTTTCGATTTTATCCCCCAGTGGAGTGATAAATAATAAACCTACAGCGTAACTAAATTGCGCAGCCATGATGATAAAACCAGCATGTTTAACCGCAATGTGTAAATCATCAGTTATTGAGTGCAATAGTGGTTGAGCATAATAATTACTTGCAACGGTTACCCCAATTGCAAATGCCATTAGGAATACTAACCATGCCGATAAACCTTGTGCCTGTTTGCTATTCATAATAAACAAGTTAGCTAATAAATGATGGGTAATTATATATCAAACGGTTATTAGATACTGATAAATTGTCATGATTAACGTAATTGATTTAATAAATTATATACAGGCGTGGCTAAGCCGATTTTCGCATTCTCTGAATTGAGCTTATACCAATAACCGTTTGACTCATCCAAGCACTTTGTGTTATTTGTTATCTTACAGTAAATGGGCACAATATCTAAATGAAAATGGCTAAAGGTATGTCGAAATGCAACTAATTGTCTGAGTTTACTGGTTTTAATACCATGGTTATCTAGCCAATCTGTTAAGGCGTGCTCGCTGGTAAATTGCGGTAAGCAGTATAATCCACCCCAAATACCAACTGGGGGCCTTTTTTCAAGCCAAATCATATTATCCTGTTCAAGCATTAGAAAATAAGCGGTTTTTTCAGGAATCGTTTTTTTCGGTTTTTTCGTTGGATATTGTTGCCAACTGTCAGTTTTATATGCTACACATAATTGATGCAAAGGACATAGACTACATTTAGGCTTAGAGCGAGTACAAACCATCGCGCCAATATCCATCATGGCTTGATTAAATTTTGCAATCTCATGTTTAGGTGTAACTTGCTCACTTAATTGCCAAAGTTGGTTCTCAACATTTTTATTGCCCGGCCATCCTTCGATAGCAAAAGAGCGGGTTAACACCCGCTTTACATTACCATCTAATATTGGATAATGTTGATTTTGCGACAGAGATAAAATGGCCCCAGCAGTTGAACGGCCAACTCCCGGTAAGGCAATAACATCATCAAATTTGGTGGGGAAGTTACCATTGAATTTATCGGCGATAACTTGTGCAGCTTTATGTAGATTGCGAGCTCGCGCATAATAACCAAGCCCTGTCCAAAGATGCAAAATATCATCAATTGGCGCTTTAGCTAAATCGGTAATTTTCGGAAACTGCTTAATAAAGCGCTTAAAGTATGGAATAACAGTCGTGACCTGTGTTTGCTGTAACATGACTTCTGATAACCAAACATGGTAAGAGCTTTTTTCAATTTGCCATGGTAGGGATTTTCTGCCGTACTGTTCATACCAGTTTAGTACGGCATTTGAAAAACGAATGCTAGCCATTACATAATAGCTGTAATTGAATCACTTGGATAACAGCCAAGCACTTTAGTGTATAAAGTGATTGTAGCTAATTCTTTAAGTGCGATTTGCATTTCGTAATCGTGAATATTGCCTTGTAAATCAATATAAAACATCTCTTCCCAAGGTGTGCCATGGATAGGCCGTGATTCAAGTTTGGTCATGACAATATTGTGATTACGTAAGACCGATAACGCATCAACCAAAGCACCAGCTTGCTGGCCAGTTTTCATTAATATTGTGGTTTTAGCTCGAATTTGATCAGACACTTCAATAGGTTCACGCGCTAACACAATAAAGCGGGTGATATTCTCTTTTTGATTAGCAAAATTGTGCTCAAGAACTTGTAAACCATATAATTCACCGCCATCTTTATTTCCCATAGCGGCAATATTAGGTTGATTTAATTTGGCAACAGTTTCCATGGCTGATGAAGTGCTATCACAGTAAACGATTTTCCAATGAGGATAATTTTCTAAGAAATTACTACATTGTTGGAATGGTTGTGGGTGACTATAAATAGTATCTATTTGCTCAAGTTTAGCGTTAGCAATAGCTAAAACGCAGTGATCAATCGGTAAGGATAGCTCGCCAATAATATGTAAATTGGTTTTTTGTAATAAATCATATACTTCATTGATAGATCCTGAACTAGAGTTCTCTATCGGTAACATCCCATAATCAACAACTTGCGATTCAACTTTTTCAAAAACATCTTTAAAGGTATTACAACTAGATTCTGTCAGCTGGTCAAAATGAGTACTAGCGTAACGACGAGCCGCTGAATGTGAATACGATCCTTTTGGTCCTAGAAAAGCTATTTTAGCTGAAGCGATAGCTCCTTGATTAAGTTTTTCTTGTAAAAACTTCTGTTGTAGTAGGACTGAATCTTCAATAATAATTTGATATAAGCGTCTAATTAATAGGTCATCAAGATGATATTGTTTACCTTGCTCGATTAATGCCTTTATCAAAGCGCGTTCACGCGCTAAATCGCGCAAAGGGATGTTTGCATTTATTTTAGCTTGAATAACTTCGGTTGAAATTTGGCGTCTTTCCGCGATGATTTCAATCAATTTATGATCGAGCTGGTTAATTTTGTCACGTAAAGGCAATAATGGATTGGTTGTCATACTTATTACTAGATTAAAAAAAGATGGGCCATATTATAGCAAGCAAAAAAATAAAGGCACTATCAAAGTGCCCTTTTATGAAATTATCAATTAATATTCTTCTTCAATGACTGCACTTTTTATACTGTCAAATGCACGGCGTGATTCGCCTTTATGTTGAAGTTTATTAAGTTGTTTTTCGAGTTTACCAACTAAATCATTAATTGCAGCATACATGTCACTGTGTTTAGCGGAAGCAACGAGTGGTGAGCCTTTGGTTGCAATGGTTGCATCAATAATAAATCCATCTGGCTCTTTAGATAAAATAAAGTGAGGGTTGATTAGTAGCGCTCTCCATTTATCTAATTTCGAAAACTTATCTTCAAGATAGCTACGAATTGCAGGGGTAATATCCATTTGTTTACTGGTAATACTTAAAGTCATAATTGACCTCCACTATGTTTACTTACAAATTGAGCTAATACAATTACTTTATTGATTACATTGACAAATTTTTTGCTTTTCGTCAATAGGTTATTTCATTTTGATTAAACTTTTTGTGACTTTTATCTAAAATAATTTATCACTATTAGTTATTAGGTGGTACAAAGCTGCTTTTAAACTATTTTTTATTATATACTGTGGTTTATTGAAGTTGGTTTAAAGTATAAGTTTAGTTATTTAATGAGGAAGATGTGAGTTATTTAGATAATGTTAAGATTGTTTTAGTCGAAACTTCTCATACTGGTAATATGGGGTCGGCAGCTCGGGCAATGAAAACCATGGGATTAACCAATCTCTGCTTAGTCAATCCAGTAATAAAACCAGATTCCCAATCGATTTCACTGGCAGCTGGCGCGAGTGATATTATTAAACAAGCACAAATTTTTTCTTCTCTGGAAGAGGCGGTTGCTGATTGTTCTTTGGTTATAGGTACCAGTGCGCGTCCTCGTAGTTTACAATGGCCCAATTTAACGCCGAAAGAGTGCGGTGATAAAATTATTGCTGAAGCTGCTTGCCATGCTCAAGTTGCTTTGGTTTTTGGTCGTGAACGAGTCGGATTAACTAACGATGAGTTACAAAAATGCCACTTCCATGTTGGTATTCCAGCTAATCCTGACTATAGTTCTTTAAATTTAGCGATGTCAGTTCAGGTTCTTAGTTACGAAATTCGCATGTCTATGTTGTCAACCCAAAACTCATCATTAAAGCTAGATCATCAAGATGTAATTGAGTATCCTAAAGATGAAGATATTGAGCGTTTTTATCAACATTTAGAGCAAACGTTATTACAGACGGGTTTTATTAACCCTAACCATCCAGGGCAAATTATGGGGCGATTACGAAGATTATTTACTCGGGCTCGTATTGAGCAACAAGAACTCAATATTTTACGGGGAATTTTAACGTCAGTCGACAAAAGGCAGTAAAAGTTATCCCCCTAGCTTATTGCTAATCTAGGGGATTGATACTTCTTGAATTAACTCTTTTTACGCCAAGTTGTGCCGTTAGCACTATCTTCTAAGATAATATTCATTTGGTTGAGTTTATCTCGAGCTTCATCAGCTAAAGCCCAATTTTTACTTGCGCGTGCATCATTGCGTTGTTTAATCAACGCTTCAATCAGCAGGGTATCCTCATCATCTTGATTGTTACCTTGTAAGAATTTAACGGGATCTTGTTCAAGTAAGCCAAGCACGGAAGACAAATATCGTAACTCAGCCGCAAGTTCATTAGCTAATGGCATATCATTTTCTGCTTTAGCTTTATTGATCTCTCTAGCCAAGTCAAATAAGGTTGAATAGGCTTCTGGTGTATTGAAATCATCATCCATCGCCTGACAAAATTGTCGATGATAATCACTATCTGGCGTGTTATGTGGATAGTTAGCATCGGTATCTCTCAAAGCGGTATAAAGTCTTTCTAACGCGGTACGAGCTTGTTTGAGGTTCTCTTCACTATAGTTAAGTTGACTACGATAATGACCTGACAATAAAAAGTAGCGCACGGTTTCGGCATCATAATGTTTTAATACGTCACGAATAGTGAAAAAATTATTTAGTGATTTGGACATTTTTTCTTGATCAATCATCACCATGCCTGAATGCATCCAATAATTTACATATTGACCATCATGCGCGCAAGTTGATTGGGCAATTTCATTTTCATGATGGGGGAACATTAAGTCAGAGCCACCACCGTGAATATCAAAATGATTACCTAATTGATGGCTATTCATTGCAGAGCATTCAATATGCCAACCAGGTCGGCCTTTACCCCATGGTGAATCCCAACTTGGTTCATTCGGTTTTGACATTTTCCAAAGCACAAAATCCATTGGATTACGTTTTACATCAACGATATCAACTCGAGCACCCGCTTGCAGCTGTTCTAAATTTTGGCGAGATAAAATACCGTAATTAGGATCACTATCTACCGAAAACATTACATCACCATTATCAGCAATATAAGCATGCTCTTTTTTTATCAATTCTTCTACTAACCCGATAATTTGTGACATATGATGTGTGGCACGTGGTTCAACATCAGGGCGTTTGATATTAAGTGCATCAAAATCGGCATACATCTCTTTTAACATGCGATCAGTTAATTCATCACAAGTTTCACCATTTTCAAGTGCACGTTTAATGATCTTGTCATCGACATCGGTGATGTTACGAACATAAGTAAGATTGTAACCTAAAAAACGTAAATAACGCGTAACGACATCAAATGCAACAAAAGTACGTCCATGACCAATGTGGCAAAGATCATAAATAGTAACACCACAAACATATAGTCCAACTTTATTGGGTGTAATTGGTTGAAATATTTCTTTTTCTCGAGTTAGTGTATTAAATATTTTTAGCATTATTATTAGTTGCTCATGTCAGATTGCAATTAGCGCTTAATATAACAAAAATCTGAGTATGGCGGAATGACTTATTCTAATCTTCAAGATTAAAAACAGTGCAAATGGCAATTTGATTTAGATGAATGGTGAATTAAATATAATTAACTATCAATATGAAAAGGTGAAATTTGATACAAAAAAATGACGAGTTATAAACTCGTCATTTTATTACGAAATGAATTTATTTGATTAGTCGGTAAAGGTAAATAAGTAAAATAGAACCAAGCACAGAAATAAACAAACTTGGAAAGTTAAAACCTGTCACACTACCCCAACCGAAGAAAGTACTGATATAACCACCAACTAATGCGCCAGCTACACCAAGTAGGATTGTTTTGATCACTCCAACTCGTCCTAATGGCATAAAAAACTTGGCGATCCATCCAGCAATTAATCCTAGAATAATCCAGCTTAAAATACCCATAATAATTTCCTTCGTATAATTAAGTTAAAAGTTACTTTACTTGTATAGCTTAAAATAACAATGTTGAATAGATATTAATAAAACGTAAAATTTACAACTTTAAAAAAATTGTTATCTAAATATGAAGAAAATGATTGTTGTTATGAACTGTGTGAAGCGATAGATGTATGATTTACAACTTCATACAAATACTAAGCGTAGTTTACAATTATTTTTTCAAATATTCTAGGGATTTTGTTTAATTGTAGATGTTGATGATAAATTAACAGGGCGATAATGCAATCGCCCCTAATATCTAACTATTCGAAAATCGTTTTATGTAAAATTTTTATCACATCTTCAGCGTCGTTACTTCTTGCTAGCAGACAAAGATTGTGGGTGCTGGCACCGTAACAACAAAGTCGAATAATAAAGTCATCTAATGCGCCAAACACTTCTTTAGCGATGCCTTTTGTTGTGGTTAGATTGTTACCGATTATGGCAATCAATGCTAAATCTTCTTCAACTTCAACATGACAAACCGTTGATAATTCGTCGAATAACGCTTTAGTTAGTAAGCTATTACCATTAGTACTTGTGCCAGTGGTATCAATGGTTAAAGCAATACTCACTTCTGATGTAGTAACTAAATCAACAGAAATATTGTGTTTAGCCAATATAGTAAATACGTTAGCCAAAAAACCTTGTGCATGTAGCATATTTAAACTAGTTAAGGTTAATAATGTCTGTTTACGACGAAGAGCTAACGCTCTAAAAGAAGGTAATGCAGATTTAATGCTATGTGCATTATAAACAATGGTTCCACCTTCTTGTGGTGCTTTACTTGAACCGACAAATACTGGAATATTGCTACGCACAGCTGGAACAAGTGTTGCAGGATGTAGAACTTTAGCTCCAAAGGTAGCCATTTCTGCTGCTTCAGCAAAAGATATTTCGTCAATACGTTTCGCACCAGAAGTGATGCGTGGGTCGGTAGTATAAATACCGGCAACATCGGTCCAGATGTCGATTTGTGTGGCGTTTAATGCTTCACCAAGTAAGGCTGCGGTATAATCACTACCACCGCGACCTAAAGTTGTGGTTTTGCCTGAACTTTCACTGCCAATAAATCCTTGAGTAACGACAATAGTTTTTGGATTTAATGATTTTAAATGTGCACAACAAAGTTGCTTAATTTCGTCAATTTTGGGAACTGCTTTACCAAATTTATCATCGGTTCGCATTACTTTTCGTACATCAAACCAAATGGCATTTTTTTGTTTTTCTTTTAATATTTCGACAAATAGTTTTGATGACATGATTTCGCCATGACTGACTAATTCATCGGTCAGAGCAGGAGATGTAGCTAAGCTTGCTGCTTCCGACAATGAAGCAATATTGGCAATTATTTGTTCAATTTCAGCGCGTAATGTTGGATTTTCAGGTAGATTTTCTAAAATGCTGTATTGAATGGATTGAATTTTAGCGATATGTTTAGCTCTAACATTGGCATCACGGCCTTCGGCTAAGGCTACCAGTAAATTTGTTATACCAGCAGAAGCAGATAATACAACGACTTTAACGTTAGGATTAGCTATAACAATATTGGCACTGTTAACCATTGCGGGATAATCAGCAACGCTAGTACCGCCAAATTTAGCAATTATAAATGATGTTTCCATGGATTCCTCATATTAAAAATTTTTATTTTTAACAGAGATAGAGCGGGCATGTCCTAATACAGCTAAAAATACATACCGTGAAGCGCTCCACCTGTTAGGGTGACAACCCAAGGGATTCAGCCCTTGCAGCCGATTCAATTGCTTTCTGGAATAACAATCGAACCTCGGCATTACACCCCCTTAATCATCTTTTTACGGCTCCAGCGCCTAAAATGATCTACCTGAGTAATGCGCCTCTTCTTTTTTTGTAATAACAAAATCAGTGTCATATAGGATTAACGATTTTGCTAAGTGTGTCAATAGGTTAATTATTAAAAAATTATTGGTTTGGTTTTAAATAAACTCTTTTTTATAAGCTTCGTTCGAATAATTCTATAATAGTTTGATATAGTTTTTTAACCGAACAATCTTTAGTTGGTGTGCTAAAAATCGTATCATCGCCAGCAATCGAACCTAAAATCCCTTCTGACTTACCGATTGAATCTAATAATCTCGCAATAAGTTGAGCCGCTCCGGGGCTGGTGCGAATAACGACCATTGAATTATTGTAATCAATATCTAATACCAAATTTTTTAATGGGCTACTCGTTGTGGGAACGCTCATTTCAGCAGGTAAACAATAAACCATTTCAGATTTTGCGTTGCGAGTTCTTACTGCGCCAAATTTGGTTAGCATTCTGGAAACTTTAGATTGATTGATATTATCAAATCCCAGTTCTTGTAAGGCCTGTACGATACCTATCTGAGAACTAAACTTTTCTTGTAAAAGCATTTCTTTAAAAGTTTTAGTGAGATCATTTTGTTTCATACTGTTCCTTTAAATTTAATTTATGACTAATGAAGCCGATTGAATGAATCAGTCATATTAATGGGTTAACTAAAATTGCATGATTTCAGTTAGCAATCTTGCAATTATTGGTAATTAGAGTGGTTCGCCTATCAATCTTACCATTTAAATAGTGAATACAATCTACATAATTATGCATGAAATTTGCATAAAATTAAAGATTAGATTTGCTGGTATTTTTAGGACGAAAAGCTTTGACGATGTGATCATGTGTTTCGACATAGGGGCCTTCTAACAAATCAATACAATATGGAATGCTTGCAAATATGCCAGTAATAAGTGTATTACCTTCGCTATCCTTAATTCCTTCAAGGGTTTCTTTAATTGATTTTGGTCGACCGGGTAAATTCAAAATTAAACACTGCTTACGAATAACTCCTACTTGTCTGGACAAAATTGCAGTAGGAACAAAATGTAAACTAATTTGCCGCATTTGTTCGCCAAAACCAGGCATTAGTCGATCTGCAATAGCTAAAGTTGCATCCGGTGTTACATCTCTTATTGCAGGACCCGTTCCGCCTGTAGTTAAAATTAGATTACATTGCAAATCATCAACCAATTGGCATAGCGTTTTTTCAATGATCGGTTGTTCATCTGGGATGATACGTTGTTCAGTAGTAAATGCTGTCTTCAATGCGGTTTGTAACCATGACAATAAAGCTGGAATACCTTCATCTTGATAAACGCCTTGTGATGCTCTATCTGACACTGAAACTAATCCAATTTTGATCATAACATTTATTCCTTAATTTATATTCATCTAAAATTCATAGTGTTAATAATTGGGTAAATAGTGAAATCATATATCCGACAGGCTAAACATGATATCATATTATATAAATAGTAAATTATGGAATTAGGATTCATTTATGTCATCAACGCCCGCACTAGAACTTATAGCGCTCAAGAAAAAATATAAAAATGGTGTAGAAGCATTAAAAGGAATTAACTTAACCGTACAAGCAGGGGATTTTTATGCTTTGCTTGGACCTAATGGAGCAGGTAAATCAACCACCATTGGTATTATTAGCTCTTTAGTTACTAAAACCTCAGGTCAAGTTAAAATCTTTGGATATGATTTAGACACTGATACGGTTAATGCGAAAAGACAATTAGGGCTTGTCCCTCAAGAGTTTAACTTTAATCAATTTGAAGAAGTAATTCAAATCGTTACTAATCAAGGTGGTTACTATGGATTACCACGCAAATTGGCCTTGCAACGAGCTGAAAAGTACCTGCGTATTTTAGATTTGTGGGATAAAAGGCATAGTCGAGCTAATATGTTATCAGGCGGAATGAAAAGACGGTTAATGATAGCGCGAGCACTTGTTCATGAACCAAAATTATTAATTCTGGATGAACCTACAGCAGGGGTTGATATAGAGTTACGTCGTTCCATGTGGGATTTTTTACGAGAAATTAATAAACAAGGCATTACCATTATATTAACGACGCATTATTTGGAAGAAGCTGAAATGCTCTGCCGTCACATCGGTATCATCCAGCATGGAGAATTAATCGCTAACTCATCAATGCGTGATCTGCTAGCAAAAAGTCAATCCGAAACAATCATTATTGATTATGTCCCAACAGCAACCCCAATTTCTCTTCAAGGTTATCATTATACCGATGTCGAATCGGGCATGTTAGAAGTCAGTGTTGATAAACAACATGGTTTAAATCAGTTATTTGAACAACTTAATCAACAAAACATAAAAGTAATTAGTGTTCGTAATAAAGCTAATCGATTAGAAGAATTATTTGTAGATTTGTTGCGCAATGATACCAAAGGAGCTATTGATGAATAATTTATATTGGATTGCCTTAAAAAGTATTTGGCGTAAGGAAGTTACTCGCTTTCTAAGAATTTGGATCCAAACATTGATTCCTCCGGTCATTACGATGTCACTATATTTTATTATTTTTGGTAATTTAATCGGCTCTCGAGTTGGTGATATGGAGGGCTTTAGTTATATGGCATTTATTGTACCAGGTTTAATTATGATGTCGGTCATTACCAATTCATATACTAATGTCTGTTCTTCATTTTTCAGCGCTAAATTTCAACGTAATATTGAAGAAATACTTGTTGCTCCGGTTCCGACTCATATTATTATTTGGGGATATGTTGGAGGAGGAGTCATGCGCGGTTTATTAACAGGTGTGTTGGTGACCGTTGTATCGTTATTTTTTGTAAGATACCAAGTTCATTCATGGCCTTTTGTCATTTTTACCTTATTACTAACATCTATTTTGTTTTCATTAGCAGGCTTATTAAATGCAGTTTTTGCAAAATCATTTGATGATATAAGTATTATTCCCACCTTTGTATTAACACCATTAACTTATTTAGGTGGTGTTTTTTATTCAATCACTATGTTACCTACTTTTTGGCAATGGGTTTCTAAACTTAATCCAATTGTTTACATGATTAATGGATTTCGTTATGGATTTTTAGGAATCAGTGATGTCTCTTTAGTGATTACTTTTTCAATGCTGTTACTATTTGTCAGCATCTTATATTTTATGGCATGGAGAGTAATTGAAAGTGGAAGAGGGCTTAGAAGTTAAACAAATAAAACTAAACCGCCGACAAATGTCGGCGGTAACGTAAGACTTATTTTGCACCAGCAACGGCTTCTTTTGCCATTTCAGTGATTTTAGCAAAATCACCTTTAGCAATTGCATCAGTAGGGATAAACCAAGTTCCACCTACGCAAAGTACATTATCAAGCGCTAAATAGTCACGATAGTTTTTCGGATTTACCCCACCAGTTGGGCAGAATTTCATATAACCACAAGGACCAGCAAACGCTTTTAACGCAGCAACACCACCATTAATTTCAGCCGGGAAGAATTTTAATGCAGTTAAGCCATATTCTTGTGCAGTTAATAATTCTGAAATAGTTGCAATACCCGGAATAACTGGTACAGGACCTTCAACTGCTGCTTTCAAAATAGAATCGGTAATACCTGGAGTGATGATAAATTCTACACCAGCTTCAGTTACTTGTTTAAGTTGTTCAACGGTAGTTACAGTGCCTGCACCGACCACAGCTTCAGGAACTTCTTTAATAATTTTCTTAATTGCGTCAAGTGCACAAGCTGTTCTTAAAGTCACTTCAAGCACTTTTACACCGCCAGCAATTAGTGCTTTAGCCAAAGGGACCGCATCTTCTAAACGCTCAATAACAATAACTGGTACTACTGGACCTAATGTTAAAATTTCTTCAGCGCTTTTTTTCCAATTTTTCATATGTCTTACCTATACTTTATTTACTACTATAGAGCAATAAGCCCTCAAATTATTGAGGGCTTTTTTTACTCATAAATACCTAATTTCTTCTCTAAATAGTGAATATTGGTGCCACCTTTTATGAAGCCTTTATCATTCAAGATTTCTAAATGAAGTTCGATGTTGGTTTTTATTCCATCAATTACCAGTTCTGCCAACGCATTCTTCATGCGAGCAATGGCGACTTCACGAGTTTCACCATAGGCGATTAATTTACCTATCATTGAATCATAATATGGTGGTACAGTGTAGCCAGCATATATATGTGATTCCCAACGAATACCAAATCCTCCCGGAGCATGGAAGCGAGTTATTTTGCCCGGAGAAGGCATAAAGGTTTTTGGATCTTCGGCATTAATTCGGCATTCAATTGCATGACCTTTAATCTTAATATCATTTTGATTAATTGATAAAGGTTGTCCTGCTGCAATCAGAATTTGTTCACGAATAAGATCAACACCGGTAACCATTTCAGTAACAGGGTGTTCTACTTGAATACGAGTATTCATTTCGATGAAATAGAATTCGCCATTTTCAAATAAAAATTCAAAAGTACCTGCACCACGATATCCGATTTCGATACATGCATTAACACAACGTTCGCCGATGAATTTACGCATTTTTGGTGTAATACCGACAGCTGGCGCTTCTTCAAGTACTTTTTGGTGACGTCTTTGCATTGAACAATCACGTTCACCCAAATAAACGGCGTGACCTTGCCCATCAGATAAAACCTGAATTTCGATATGACGTGGATTTTCAAGAAATTTTTCCATGTAAAC
Organism: Gilliamella sp. LMG 34361; assembly: GCF_984569075.1. Classification (NCBI taxonomy): domain Bacteria; kingdom Pseudomonadati; phylum Pseudomonadota; class Gammaproteobacteria; order Orbales; family Orbaceae; genus Gilliamella; species Gilliamella sp. LMG 34361. The sequence goes on from NZ_OZ474903.1 coordinate 1,194,506, forward strand.
CATGTCATTATTAAACGCGGTTTTTGCTTCAAGCTTAGTCATTTTGATTGATTGCTCAAGGTCTTTTTCTTCTCGAACAATACGCATTCCGCGACCACCGCCGCCGCCAGACGCTTTAATGATAACTGGATAACCAATTTTTTTCGCAATTTGCTTATTGGTGTCCATGTCGCTGCCAAGTGGACCATCCGAACCTGGAACACAAGGCACACCTGCTTTTTTCATCGCTTCAATGGCTGACACTTTGTCACCCATTAAGCGAATAGTATCTGGTTTTGGACCGATAAATATAAAGCCTGAACGTTCAACTTGTTCAGCAAAATCTGCATTTTCTGATAAAAATCCATATCCAGGATGAATAGCTGCAGCGCCGGTTACTTCGGCGGCAGAGATTAATGCAGGGATATTAAGATAACTTTTGGCAGAAGCTGCTGGACCTATACAAACGGTTTCATCTGCAAGTAAAACATGTTTGAGATCTTTATCTGCCGAAGAGTGAACAGCGACAGTTTTAATTCCAAGTTCTTTACATGCTCGCAAGATGCGAAGAGCGATTTCTCCGCGGTTAGCAATAAGAATTTTATCAAGCATATTCAATCTCTTAATCGTTTAAGTTAACAAATAATTCTGATTATTCAATAATGAATAGCGGTTGATCGAATTCAACTGGTTGACCATTTTCAACTAAAATAGCTTTAATAGTCCCTGCTTTTTCTGATTCAATTTGGTTCATCATTTTCATCGCTTCAACAATGCAAAGCACATCACCAACATTTACAGACTGACCGACTTCAACAAACGCTTTTGATTCAGGGCTTGGTGTGCGATAAAATGTACCAACCATTGGAGATTTTATTGTTGTACCACTATTGGTGTCTGAGATGACTTCTGCTTCAACTGTAGGAGTAACAACTACTGGAGTAGGCGTAGAAGTTGGTTGAGGGATTTGAATATTTTGCACAGGAGCTGAATAGGCAGGTGTCGACCGACTAATTCGAACCGATTCTTCACCTTCAGAAATTTCAAGTTCAGAAATACCTGATTCTTCAACTAATTCAATTAACTTTTTAATTTTGCGTATATCCATGAATTACACCGTGTTTATTTGATATAAATTGTTTTAATGTACCTTTAATATCTTAAAAGCAAGCTTTTAATTCGATACTAAATATTCGATACTAAAAATATAGTAACTCAACATTAACGCGGAAGGATACACTGTAATTCTTAATTTGTCATTATATATCTCCTTTCCAAACACATGCTATACTATTTTCTAGGTATTATTTTTAAATTGCGATACAATAATAAGCCTTAATTATTATTGAGGCTAGCTGTGGTTTTTATCCGCGAAATAATCTATTATTTGTCGGATAAAATTAAAATATATATTTTGTAGATGCCTAAGTTCGCTTCTAAATATTCAAATATATTTAAACAAGATTAATCCTAGGAAGAGTTTTTATTATGTTCAAAAAAGTTCGCGGCTTGTTTTCAAATGATTTATCGATTGATTTAGGTACAGCCAACACGCTTATTTATGTTAAAGGGCAAGGCATTGTGCTTAACGAACCTTCAGTTGTTGCCATTCGTCAAGATCGCTCAGGAACACCTAAAAGTGTTGCTGCAGTTGGCCATGCTGCGAAACAGATGCTAGGACGTACACCTGGTAATATTGCAGCGATTAGACCGATGAAAGATGGTGTGATTGCAGACTTTTCCGTTACTGAAAAAATGTTACAGTATTTTATTCGACAAGTTCATAGCCATAGTTTTTTAAGACCAAGTCCACGTGTATTGGTTTGTGTTCCAGTTGGCGCAACGCAAGTTGAACGTCGAGCTATTCGTGAGTCAGCATTAGGTGCCGGTGCCCGTGAAGTTTATTTAATTGAAGAACCGATGGCGGCGGCAATTGGTGCTGATTTACCTGTTTCTGCGCCAACCGGCTCAATGGTTGTTGATATTGGTGGTGGTACGACAGAAGTTGCCGTTATTTCGTTAAATGGTGTGGTATATTCTGCTTCTGCACGCATTGGTGGAGACCGTTTTGATGAAGCAATTATCAATTATGTTCGTCGAAATTACGGCGCATTAATTGGTGAAGCAACCTCGGAAAAAATTAAACACTTTATTGGTAGTGCTTATCCTGGTGATGAAGTTCTTGAAATTGAAGTGCGTGGTCGTAATTTAGCTGAAGGTGTACCGCGTAGCTTTACATTAAATTCAAATGAAATCTTAGAAGCATTACAAGAGCCATTAAGTGGTATTGTTAGTGCAGTTAAAGTTGCTCTTGAGCAATGCCCTCCAGAACTTGCTTCTGATATTTCGGAACATGGTATGGTATTAACTGGTGGTGGTGCGTTATTGCGTAATATTGATAAACTAATAGCTGCTGAGACAGGTATTCATGTCGTTGTTGCTGAAGACCCGCTTACTTGTGTAGCTCGTGGTGGTGGTAAAGCACTTGATATGGTAGATATGCATGGTGGTGATCTCTTTAGTGAAGAGTAACATGCGCAATATTTATGTACAATATTACTAATAAGTAACAAATATTCCATTTTTCCCGCCGACGTTGTCGGCGGAGTCATATCTTAAAATAGTTAAATTCTAGGTATATAACAGGTAAATATTGAACAATGAAATTAATTTTTTCTAAACGTTCGCCTCTGAGTGTTCAATTATTTATATCACTAGCACTCGCCTTGACGTTAATAGTGCTAGACATTAATTATCGTCCTTTTAAAGAAATTCGTTATTATTTAGATACTATAATTTCACCACTTTATTATGTTTCAAATGTACCAAAATCATCATTTGATTCACTCTATGAGATGTCGAAATCGCAAGAAGCATTAATTAAAGAAAATACAAAACTGCAAGAAAAATTAATGCAACAAAAAAATGATTTACTATTACTTGAATATTTAAAACATGAAAACTCACGCTTGAGAGGGTTATTAGATTCACCTTTAAGACACGATGAACATAAAATGGCTGCACAAGTATTATTAGCTGATACCGATCCTTATGTTTACCAAGTGGTAATTAATAAAGGTAAAAATGATGGAGTATATGTTGGTCAGCCAGTAGTAGATGAAAAAGGGATTGTTGGGCAAATTTATCAAACCGCTCAAGCGACCAGTCGAGCGATATTAGTTTGCGATTATCAGCATGCAATCCCTGTACAAGTACTAAGAAATGATATTTCCATGGTGGCTGTGGGTAATGGATGCAGTAACGATTTAACGCTTGATTTTTTACCTAATAATGTTGATATCAAAGTTGGTGATGTTTTAGTCACCTCTGGACTTGATGGCCGTTTCCCAGAAGGGTATCCAGTGGCTGTTGTAAGCTCAGTTAAACTTGATATTAGCGATTCCACTCCTATTATTTCTGCCACACCAACTGCAGATTTGAAACGATTACGTTATTTATTGTTATTATGGGGCGATCAAGGAGTAAAACATGAGGGGGAGTAATCGAATTAGTGTACTGGTTATTTGGTTAACATTGCTAATTGGCTTATGTGTACAAATCATACCTTGGTCGCCTGAATATAATATATTTAAGCCACATTTATTAATGTTAATTATGGCTTATTGGTTAATTGCGCTGCCGCACCGAATTGGTATGGGGGTGGCATTTTTATTAGGCATCGTTCTAGACCTATTTTCAGGATCGCTTTTAGGCATTCACGCTTTTATATTCTCATGCGTGGCTTATTTGCTAATATTTAAATTTCAATTGATTCGCAATTTAGCTTTATGGCAACAATCAATTATCATTTTTGCCGTTTCACTTTGTTATAATTTATTAGTATTTTTATTTCAAGTTAGCATTTATCATACCATAACGATTTCACCTTTAATTTTAGTATCTAGTTTAATTGATGGGTTATTATGGATAGTGATTTATTTATCCTTACGACTAATAAGACGGAACTTAGCTGTCAATTAATAAGGAATCATTATGTCTGTTGAATTATTAATGAATGTTACGCCATCTGAAACGCGGGTGGCATATATTGAAGATGGAATATTACAAGAAATCCACGTAGACCGCGAATCACGCCGTGGAATTGTGGGTAATATCTACAAAGGTAAAGTGATTCGAATCTTACCGGGTATGCAGGCGGCATTTGTAGACATCGGTCTTGAAAAAGCTGCGTTTTTGCACGCCTCGGACATCATGCCGCATACTGAGTGTGTATCAGATACCGAACAAGAACAGTTCCAAGTTAAAGACATTTCTGAATTAGTCCGCCAAGGTCAAGATTTAATGGTGCAAGTCGTCAAAGATCCTTTAGGGACTAAAGGTGCCAGACTGACTACAGATATAACATTACCATCACGCTATTTAGTATTAATGCCCGGCCCAAATTCTGCTCATGTTGCAACTTCCCAACGAATTGAATCGGAGGAAGAGCGTGAACGACTTAAAAGAATCGTTGAACAATATGTCACCGATGAAAGTGGTTTTATTGTCAGAACCGCAGCCGAAGGCGCAAATGCTCATGAACTTGAGCAAGATGCTAACTTTTTAAAACGGTTATGGGCAAAAATTCAAGAACGCATGGCGCGTCCTATTAGCAAATATTTAATTTATGGTGAACTTGCTTTATCTCAGCGTGTATTACGAGATTTTGTTGGTGACCCTATCGAACGGATTTTAGTTGACTCCAAACTTACTTATGATTTATTGATCGAGTTTACGCAGGAGTTTATGCCGGAAGTTACTAACAAACTATCCCATTATCGCGGTAATATCCCAATTTTCGATTTGTATGATATTGAAAACGAAATTCAACGCGCACTAGATCGTAAAGTTAAATTAAAATCGGGTGGCTATTTAATTATCGATCAAACCGAAGCCATGACAACCATTGATATTAATACTGGTGCATTTGTTGGTCATCGTAACTTAGAAGAAACTATTTTCAACACTAATATAGAAGCAACCATTGCAATTGCTCGCCAATTACGATTACGTAATTTAGGTGGCATTATCATTATCGATTTTATCGATATGCAAGAAGATATCCATCGCGAACGTGTATTGCAATCATTACAAGATTTTGTAGCTAAAGACCGAGCACGAACATCAGTGAATAATTTCTCTGGCTTAGGATTAGTTGAAATGACACGTAAGCGTACTCGTGAAAGTATTGGTCATATTCTTTGTGAAGAATGTCCATCTTGTAAAGGTCGTGGAATTGTTAAATCGGTTGAAACAGTTTGTAACGAAATACTCCGTGAAATCGTACGTATATACAAAGCTCATCGCTCAGAATACTTCTTGGTTTATGCCTCAGCGGCAGTGGCTAATGCATTAACTATTGACGAATCTCATGCCTTAGCTGAAGTTGAAGTGTTTGTTGGTAAACGTGTCGAAGTTAAAGTTGAACCGCTTTATATACAAGAACAATATGATGTAGTACTTATGTAATAAAAACTAATTAATTAAAAATAATAACTCTTTTTATATTTATCATCATTAGATTAAGGAATTTATGAACGTAGCTCAAGTAGGTGAACGGTTACTCAATCCAAATAACTTAAATCAACAAGATATAGCAAATTTGCTTGATATGCTTAGTTCAAGGCAAATTGATTTTGGTGATTTATACTTTTTATCAGGTTATTACGAAAGCTGGTCACTTGAAGATAGTATCATTAAAAATGCCTCTTTTCATCGTGATCAAGGTGTTGGCGTAAGGGCAATTATTGGTGAAAAAACTGGATTTGCCTATACCGACCAGCTTTCATTGGCTAGATTAGAACAAAGTGTACTTGCCGCAAACTCAATCACTAAACAGCAAACACCAGTTGCAGTTACGCCATTTAAATCGGCTAACAATATCATGATGTATCCTTCAATTAACCCGATAAACAGTTTTGCGCAGGACCAAAAAATTGCCTTATTACATCAAGTCGATAAGTTAGCACGCTCAATTGATCCAAGAGTGATTGAAGTATCAGCAAGTTTAACTGGTAGTTATGAAGATATTCTAATCGCAGGGACTGATGGCACCTTATGTGCTGATGTTCGACCTTTGGTTCGCTTATCGGTATCCGTCCTTGTTGAACAAGATGGTAAACGAGAACGAGGTGGCAGTGGTGGCGGTGGTCGTTTTGGTTATGATTACTTTTTAATGACGAATTCCAAAACAGGGGAAAGTCATGTAGATAGTTATACTCGAGATGCAGTGCGTCAAGCGTTAGTCTTACTCTCAGCTAAAGCAGCTCCAGCCGGCACCATGCCAGTTGTTCTAGGCGCAGGTTGGCCGGGAGTACTGCTGCATGAAGCAGTGGGGCATGGATTAGAAGGGGACTTCAATCGTAAAAATAGTTCAGTATTTTCAGGAAAAATTGGCGAACAAGTTACTTCAGAACTATGTACTATTGTTGATGATGGAACAATTGAAAATCGTCGTGGTTCACTCTCTATTGACGATGAAGGTACGCCAAGTCAAAAAACGGTATTAATTGAAAACGGCATTTTAAAAGGCTATATGTTTGACAAGCTTAATGCAAAATTAATGAATTGCCATTCGACTGGCAATGGTCGTCGTGAAGGATATGCTTGTTTACCAATGCCTAGGATGACTAATACCTATATGCTAGCGGGAACATCGACATTTGATGAGATCATTCAAAGTGTAGATTACGGGCTATATGCCCCTAACTTTGCCGGTGGGCAAGTTGATATAACTTCAGGTAAATTTGTCTTTTCAACCTCTGAAGCTTATTTAATTGAAAAAGGTAAAATTACTACACCGGTTAAAGGTGCAACACTCATTGGCTCGGGCATTGAAACCATGCAACAGATTTCAATGGTAGGGAATGATTTAGAATTAGATTCAGGTGTTGGCGTTTGTGGTAAAGCAGGGCAAAGCATCCCTGTTGGTGTTGGACAACCGACTTTAAAAGTGAATAATTTAACGGTAGGTGGTACTATTAGCCACTAATAATACATTAATGGGAAAGCTAAATGGATACAATCATTACACTTTATCAAGCATTTGTTCATATGGATATTGATACACTCTCGAACCCGAATGTGTTATGGATACTATATGGAATGCTATTTGTTATCATCTTATTAGAAAATGGAGTTTTACCTGCTGCCTTCTTACCAGGGGATAGTTTACTATTTCTAACAGGGGTATTAATTAGTCTTGATGTTTTTCATTTTGGTCTTATTAACTTAATTCTTATAGCTGGTGCGGCATTCGGTACTTGGCTTGGTTATGCCCAAGGTCGCTGGCTTGGTAATACCAAAATTGTGCAAAATTGGATGGCACATTTACCCGAAAAATATCATCGTAAATCAGAAGTGCTATTCCACAAATATGGCTTACAAGCGCTATTTATTGGTCGATTTATTGCATTTGTTCGCACATTATTACCAATGATGGCCGGATTATCCGGTTTACATAACCGTAAGTTCCATATCTATAATTGGATCAGCGCAACATTATGGATATTCTTAATCGTCACATTAGGTTATTTATTTGGATTATCACCGATCTTTAAAACCTATGAAAAACAGATCATGTCGTTATTGATGTTAATACCGGTATTTTTATTGGTGTTGGGTTTAATCTTTTCGATTTGGCTAGCGATAAAACGTTGGTTAAGTAATAAAAAGCAAGCAAAGTGAGTCTGTAAAAAAGTAAAAAGGTGAAATTAACCGATAAGCCGGGTTCTGTCGTGGACAATCATTCCTCTAGGCTAATGCTCACGCATTAGCTCAAGCAGTCTACCCGGATTCAACGCGGGCCGCGCCAATGAATCCCTATTTGACCTTGCTCCGAGTGGAGTTTACCGTGCCACAACTGTTACCAGTTGCGCGGTGCGCTCTTACCGCACCCTTTCACCCTTACCTGATCTTATTACTAAGCCATCGGCGGTATACTCTCTGTTGCACTAGTCGTGAATCTCAGCTCGCGCCAAAATCCCCCAGGCGTTACCTGGCACTCTGCCCTATGGAGCCCGGACTTTCCTCCCCTCTGTTTGTCTCCCTTTTGCAAAGGACTACAACAAAGCAGCGATTGTCTGGTTAATTTCGGCATAGAGTATAACCTAATCGTTATTTTTGTCTAGAACAGAATAGGATATATGGATGGAATCTGAACAAAAATAAACCATCTAAGTATAGATGGTTTAACGAGAAGAAATGCCATTAACCAAATAAATAAAATAGCACATCTAATTGATGTGCTTAAAAAATTAACTGCCGATCACCACTTCTTTTGTTTATTGTTTTGGGAATAGTTAAACCAAGTCACAACACCTTGTTTGATTACCACTTCTAAAGTACCTTCGACAATATCGTATTGCGTTTCGCCAAATATTGTGTTATTCGTTGAACTCTTTCTCAAATAGGTATAAGTCCATTTTGATTCATTTGCATTGAGAACGACCTTACTTGCGGGTTCACCAAAAATATGCAAAAGTTGGACTTCAGTAGTTGAACCTTCAACAATTTTATCTACCTTCTCATGACTAAGTGGTGTACCTTGCTCTAAAAAATTTTTTTGTGAACATGCAGATAATGCTAATATAGAAAACAAAAGCACCAAAATTTTACTAAGATTTTTCATGTGTTATTGCCTGTTAAATTATGAATAATATCAAGAGATGTCTAATCATAGCATAGGATCAACATTGATGAAAATAAACAAATCAAGCAAATAAAAAATGAACCAAATTAATAATAAAGATAAAAATAAAGGGAATATATAGAAACAAAACCAAAAGTTTCTATATGTTTCCATATGTTTGTTAATAGCATTGGCTCGATTATTATCATTCAACAATTTGTTGATGTAGTGTCTGAATTTTTTCGCAAAACGCGCTTAATTGGCTGTCTTGTTACTGAATTAATATAACGACTTGGCCAAATTTGCGAAGGTTTTAAATTAAGCGCCTCAGCGATAATTGATTCTCCTTTTGTCCAAGGTCTAACAAGTGCGTTACTAAGTGTAGAGGAACTTAGTCCAGATTGGCGAGATAATTCAGCAAGAGTGGTTCCTTTCTTTTTTAATGCGGCAATAATATCTGCTTTATGCCAGTCATTAGATTTAATATCCATTTTTTTCTTCCTTCTTAGTTTATAACCTTAAATATCTATGTTATGCTTCCTAGTTATCTAAACTAGTAAGTTAATAATTTAACTTTAAATACGAATGGTAAGCAGTTTCTTATTATTGTATCAAAGTTTCTTTAATTTCTATAACTTTTTTCTTGTTTCTTAAAAATAGGACTATTAGAATGAAAGAGTGGTTCTCACCAAAAGAACTATTAAACATTGCAGGGATGCCATCAACAACACAAGGTATAAATCGTAAAGCGAGATTAGAAAACTGGACTTCTCGTAAGCGTTCTGGTGTTCGTGGTAAAGCAATTGAATATCATATAAGTAGCTTATCAATAGATGTTAAAAAAGCGTTGTACCTAGAGGAAGAAAGTGCTACTTATGTTGTTTCGCCAATCGATCCACTGCAACTATGGATGACTGCATTTGAACAATTATCTACGGAAGAACAAGCAATTGTTAGTTCATGGTTGATGCGAAACGGTATCAAGGATTTTATTTCTTTTATTCAGAAAAAAGATAATTAGTGTTATTGTACAAGCTGATATATACTTTATCGTCAGAAAATTTTAGTAGCAATGGATTAATCAATGGAAAATCAGTTTCAATTAACAAATACTAAAGAGATTATTAATTTTTTAGCCCAACAATTTCCGAATTGTTTCACTATTGAAGGGGAGGCTAAGCCTTTAAAAATTGGTATCTTTCAAGATATTATTTCCCGCCTTGATAATAGTGAGTTATTGAGCAAAACCAAACTTCGTATCGCGCTTAGGGCCTATACTATGGGGTGGCGTTACCTATATTCCATAAAAGAGGGTGCAAATCGTGTCGACTTAGACGGTAACGCAACTGAGGTAATCACCAAAGAGCAGATGGAACATGCTCAGCAACAATTAAAAGAAAGTAAAGAACAAGCTAAACAAAGAGCTAAACTCAAACGTAAGGCGGCCTCTAAACCTTTTCGAAAACCTCGAGCTTTGAAAATAGGTGATTTTGTTAGAGTCATTGTAGGTAAAAGACCAGTAAAAGGACAAATTATCACAATCGAAAAAGAACAAATCAAAGTTAAAGTGGGAACAGGAATGGAACTAACGGTCAAACCTGAGCATATTATTAATCGATAGAGAATTTATATGAATAAGTTACTGAAAGGTTTTATTAAACTCGGTCTCCTTTTATGTATTGTTAGTACAACGGCTCAGGCTAAAGCACCGGTAACAGAACAAATTCCAGTTTTAAAACAAGATGAAGTCCATCAAGTTGTTGCTAAACGCGTAACTAACTTTTTTACTCAATCACATTATCGTGATTTTTCCTTAGATGGTGCATTCTCGGCTAAAATTTTTGATCGCTATTTCAAATTATTAGATGGTAGTAAAACCATCTTTCTACAAGATGATGTAAACAAATTTCGTATTCATCAAGAACAATTAGGTCAAGAACTAAGTGATGGTGATTTAAAAACAGCTTACGATATTTACAACCTGTTTCTCCAAAAACGTTATAACCGATATCAATATGCACTTGAAGTATTACAGCGTCCAATGGATTTTACGGCTAAAGATGAAATCAACTTCAAACGTGAAGATTTAGCATGGCCAACTACCGAAAAACAGCTTGATGATTATTGGGATAAACGGGTTAAATATGATGAACTAAATTTAGCATTAACTGGTAAAAACGAAAGTCAAATTCGTGAAGTGTTAACCAAACGTTATAAACGCGTCTTAAAAACAATTGTACAATCAAATAACGAAGATTGTTTCCAAGTCTTTATGAACGCATTTGCTCGCGAAATTGACCCGCATACAAGCTATTTAGCGCCACGTAAAAAACGCGATTTCGATTCTGAAATGAGTCTATCTTTTGAAGGAATAGGAGCCACACTTAGCCAACAAGATGACTATACTGTGATCATGTCATTTGTAACGGGTGGCCCAGCTGAAAAAAGCAAATTATTAGCAGTCGGCGATAAAATCATTGGGGTAGGGCAAAGCAATTCTCCTATTGAAGATGTAATTGGCTGGCGATTAGACGACATTGTTGACAAAATCCGCGGTCCTAAAAATACTGTAGTAAAATTAGAGATTTTACCCGCCGGTAACAACAGCAAACCAAAAGTTATTGAACTCAAACGTGACAAAATTCATTTTGAAGATCGTGAAGCAAAATTAAAAGTTATCAACAATAGCCGTGGTAAAGTTGGTATTATTGAAATACCAAGCTTTTATATAGGTTTAAGCAAAAAAGTTCAATCATTACTAGTAGAAGCCAACAGCGAAAAATTACAAGGTTTAGTTATTGATTTGCGCGATAATGGTGGTGGTTCATTAGCTGAAGTTATTGAGTTAACCGGATTATTTATTGACAATGGTCCAGTGGTACAAGTACGTGATAACCTTCAAAAAATCACTACCTATGACGACAAAAATAAAGGCATTGATTATACAGGCCCAATTGTTGTGATGATAAATCGTTATAGTGCTTCGGCATCAGAAATCTTCTCGGCAGCGATGCAAGATTATGGCCGCGCAGTAATAGTTGGTGAAACCACCTACGGTAAAGGAACTGTACAAACATCACGCGGTATCTCATATCCAGTTGATGCACGCTTACACCCAAGCTGGCCTGAACTTGGTGGTGCTCAATACACTGTCCAAAAATTCTATCGTATCAATGGTGGTAGTACCCAATTAAAAGGTGTTGATCCTGATATTGAAATGACCAAAAGCCAATATATTGATGAAACTGGTGAACGATTCTTAGATAATGCTATGCCGTGGGACAAAATTCGCTCGGCGGATTATTTAACTGTTGCCAACATCAAACCATTATTAGCCAACTTAAAATCGCAACATGAAGCGCGGATTGCTAACAATCCTGAATTCAATTATATCGAAGAAGATATCAAAGAATTTAATAGTAAAAAAGTTGATAAATATACTGTCTCATTAAACAAAAAAGCGCGTGAAACCGAACAAAAAACTAACGATGAACGTGATCTAAAACGTATGAACGAACGCTTAAGTCGTGCTGGTTTAGCGCCAATTGCAAATATAAAAGATCTACCTAAAGATTATAAACTGCCAGACCCATTTTTAGATGAATCGGTAGAAATCCTACTTGACTTAATACCAAATTATCCAAGTATTGAAGCAAGCAAAACTCTAAACGGATTTCTTTCTTTAGATAAACCAATAGAATAACAATAAAATCACAAGTAAGGAGTAAAAACTATGTGTACTGACTTAAAATATGCTTTAGTTGCAACTGTTCTAATCTTATCTGTATTTGTTACGTTTGGTACTATCGTTTTTATGAATTAAGACTTGATTAATTAAGTCCAGATAATTATAGTATGCACCCTGCTTTCAAAAAGCAGGGCTAAATTAAGGTGAGGTGTCCGAGTGGTTGAAGGAGCACGCCTGGAAAGTGTGTATACGGCAACGTATCAAGGGTTCGAATCCCTTCCTCACCGCCATAAATATTTATTCAGTCATCGAAGGAAAGAGCCATTAGGTTCTTTAGCATTGCCAACAAAATCTATTAATATGGTCTTGGCATTTACCTCAGCTTTAATGACCTGACGTGACGATTAATCTCTTCCTCTCCACGATCTTTCGGAGTTACTATGGAAAACTTACGCACTGTTCAGGATTATATACGCTGGACCACTTCACAACTTAGTCAATCGGATATCTTTTTAGGCCATGGCACCGATAACCCTATCGATGAAGCTAAACAACTTATTTTAGCTACCCTAGGCTTATCACTATTTATTCCTCCAGAGTTTTATGCTGCAAATCTGACTAGTGATGAAAAACAACAATTAAATGAGATCATTAACAAACGTATTAATGATCGCTTACCTACACCTTACCTAACTAATCAAGCTTGGTTCTGTGGTCATAGTTTTTACGTTGATGAACGGGTCTTAATCCCACGTTCTCCTATTGGTGAACTGATTAATAATCAGTTTAAAGATATAATTAGTCGTGAACCAAAAAATATTTTAGATCTCTGTACTGGTAGTGGGTGTATTGGTATTGCTTGTGCTTATGCATTTCCTGATGCTCAAGTTGATATTACCGATATTTCATTAGAAGCGTTAGATGTCGCTCAAACTAATATTGAATTGCATGATATGCAATATCAAGTTACACCAATTTTATCCGATCTATTTAATCAATTAGAGAATAAAAAATATGACCTAATTGTGACTAATCCTCCATATGTCGATGATGAAGATATGAATGATCTTCCCGACGAGTTTTTATATGAGCCAAAATTAGCACTTGAAGCAGGATTTGATGGATTAGACTTAGCAAAAAGAATTTTACACGATGCTTGTGACTATCTAACACCTGATGGTGTATTAGTCTGTGAAGTTGGTAATAGCTGGGTGTCTTTACAACAACAATATCCAGATGTACCCTTTAACTGGATCAGTTTTGAGCATGGTGGATTTGGCGTATTTGCAATTACGCAGGCTGACTTGAAGACTTATCAGCACTATTTTAAATAAATTAACTATAAAATAAAAAATTGGAATAAGAACTATGGCAGGAAATTCAATCGGTAAATTATTTAAAGTCACAACCTTTGGTGAATCACATGGTACTGCATTAGGTTGCATTGTTGATGGCGTGCCACCAGGGATGAATTTAAGCGAATCCGATATGCAACACGATCTTGATCGCCGTCGTCCTGGTTCATCTCGTTACACTACGCAACGTCGAGAAGCTGATCAAGTAAAAATCCTCTCCGGGGTATTTGAAGGTGTGACTACTGGTACTAGTATTGGATTATTAATTGAAAACACCGACCAACGTTCACAAGATTACAGCAAAATAAAAGATATTTTTAGACCGAGTCACGCCGATTATACCTATCAAAAAAAATATGGTATTCGGGATTATCGCGGTGGTGGTCGCTCATCGGCACGCGAAACAGCCATGCGTGTTGCGGCAGGTGCTATTGCTAAAAAATATTTACATGAAAAGTTAGGTATTACCATTCGTGGTTATTTAGCACAAATGGGTGATATCCAGTGCCAATTAAATGATTGGCAACAAGTTGATCAAAATCCTTTTTTCTGTCCAGATGAAAGTAAACTAGAGGCTCTTGATCAACTATTAAGACAGCTCAAAAAAGAGGGTGATTCAGTTGGCGCTAAAGTCTGCATTGTGGCTGAAAATGTTCCAGTAGGTTTAGGTGAGCCCGTTTTTGATAAGTTAGATGCTGATCTTGCCCATGCATTAATGAGCATTAATGCAGTAAAAGGGGTTGAAATTGGTGATGGTTTTGCTGCGGTTAATAAACGTGGTAGTGAAAATCGTGACGAAATAACCCCACAAGGATTTTTATCAAATCATGCTGGTGGTATTTTGGGGGGAATTAGCTCGGGTCAAACTATCATTAGCAGCATAGCATTAAAACCAACCCCAAGTATTGAAATTGCTGGACAATCAATTAATATTAATGGCGAAAGTGTCGAAGTTTCAACCCATGGTAGACATGATCCTTGTGTCGGTATTCGAGCAGTGCCTATTGCTGAAGCAATGGTCGCTATCGTATTAATGGATCATTATCTTCGCTATCGGGCCCAATGTAGTGATGTAAAATAATCATGAGTTACGAATTACTGGCTTTACTTTTTTTAATTGCGACGTTAGCAGGCTTTATTGATTCAATTGCTGGTGGCGGTGGACTATTAACGGTACCGGCACTACTGGCTGTAGGATTACCACCAGCTAGTGCGTTAGCTACTAATAAATTACAAAGTTGTGGCGGTTCTTTTTCTGCTAGTTTCTATTTTATTCGCCAGCGTATGGTTGATTTAAAACAGCAAAAATGGGCGATTGCTTGTGCATTCATTGGGTCCGCTCTTGGCACATTATCAGTCATGCATATACAAGCGGATTTCTTAAAATTATTATTACCAATATTAACCATCAGCGTAGGACTTTATTTTCTACTATCACCAACAATCGGAGATAGTGATCGTAATAGTCGGCTTTCGATTTTACAGTTTGCTTTGATTCCTGCGCTGGTTATCGGTTTTTATGATGGATTTTTTGGCCCCGGCGCCGGATCATTCTATGCGCTCGCATATATTACTCTGGCTGGATTTAATTTAACTAAAGCAACCGCCCATACCAAGGTACTTAACTTTACCTCTAATCTAGCAGGATTAATCTTCTTTATTGCTGGTGGCGAAGTGGTATGGTCAATTGGTTTAGTTATGTTAGTTGGCCAATTTATCGGCGCAAGATTAGGTGCAAAAATGGTTATAGCTAAAGGACGAAAATTAATAAGACCAATGTTAATCACCGTTTCAACCATTATGAGCATCAAATTAATCTATGAAAACTTCTTTTAATCATCGCTAATAAAATTTATAACCAGTTTTAGTAAAATCAATAAGCTAACAACCAAGAATTCATTAGCCAATTAAAAATCCCGTTCCCCAGAATTTTGAGGAACGGGGTTTTTGCATTTCCCAAATTCTATATTTTAAATCAATAATAAACCCTTTTTTTACGCAAAAAAATAATTTCATAAAAATCAATTAGTTGAAATTAACCGTAAAAAAAGGGTTTTTATATTAAAATTGTCATTTACCTTTATCTGAACTATGATTATATTATATTGGTTTCTAGTTTAACGCCGTATAGGTGGTTTAGAAAATTAACGAGCCGCAAACAATCACCTAATAACTGTTTAACGCCGTATAGGTGGTTTAGAAAAACACCCTAAAACGCCCTAAAACGCCCTAGAAGTTTAACGCCGTATAGGTGGTTTAGAAAACACTGTGACCGGGGCGCCGCCGATTTGTTGAGTTTAACGCCGTATAGGTGGTTTAGAAATAACGGGTTACAAAGAACTTATTTTGGTGGTTGTTTAACGCCGTATAGGTGGTTTAGAAACAGCAGGACAAAGTATTGTAGTTGATACGCATGTTTAACGCCGTATAGGTGGTTTAGAAAGATTGCTTTACCTACCCCGCCGAAAGCTTTACGTTTAACGCCGTATAGGTGGTTTAGAAATCTCATTTTTCTTGCTAGGTCGTCATCTTTTTGTTTAACGCCGTATAGGTGGTTTAGAAAACAGCTCGTTGAGCTTCAAATCTTGCTGCATTGTTTAACGCCGTATAGGTGGTTTAGAAATCTAAAATCACTCGCAAAGATAAAGGATTTTAGTTTAACGCCGTATAGGTGGTTTAGAAACCAGCTTAGGTTGGGGTTTACCTTATCAAGTCGTTTAACGCCGTATAGGTGGTTTAGAAAGTGAAATATGGGCGATGATTGCTCCAGAGTGGGTTTAACGCCGTATAGGTGGTTTAGAAATCCGTCAGTCCACCATATTTTTTAAAATTTGTGTTTAACGCCGTATAGGTGGTTTAGAAACACATCCACCAATTTTATTTTTAGTAATGACCGTTTAACGCCGTATAGGTGGTTTAGAAATACCAAAAATCTTATAGTCAATCGGTAATTTAGTTTAACGCCGTATAGGTGGTTTAGAAACGATGGCAGAGGATATTTCGAAAGACCTGCAAGTTTAACGCCGTATAGGTGGTTTAGAAAACAGATACACGCAATTTATTGAATAATTAACGGTTTAACGCCGTATAGGTGGTTTAGAAAAACTCAAAATATTTATCGTCTTTTTCAATTCCGTTTAACGCCGTATAGGTGGTTTAGAAAAAGTGCATTTAATATTGCAGTTCGCCCAGTTAGTTTAACGCCGCATAGACGATAAAACCATTTATTAAATCTCTTAAATAATTATTTAAAAAACTCGCTTTTTACCTGAAACAGTGTTAGTTTGTCATAATCTAAAAAATTGAATTTATTTTCTCATAATCATGGATTTGATTCATTCGTCTGATCTTAAAACGATTCTACATTCCAAGCGTGCAAATATCTATTATTTGGAGCATTGTCGAGTTTTAGTCAATGGTGGTCGAGTTGAATATGTGACCGATCAAGGGCAGCAGTCATTATATTGGAATATTCCTATAGCTAATACTAGCTGTATTTTACTTGGTACAGGTACTTCATTAACTCAAGCTGCGGTGCGTGAACTTTCTCGAGCAGGAGTTATGATTGGTTTTTGTGGGGGAGGGGGAGCGCCTCTATTTTCCTCGACAGAATCGGAATTTGCCTGCCAATTCTTTTCACCGCAAAGTGAATATCGTGCAACCGAATATCTGCAAAGTTGGTGTCAATTCTGGTTTGACGATAATCTCCGCCTACAAGCTGCGAAAAACCTTCAACAACAGCGACTCAAAATCATTCAGCAATGTTGGCCGAAATTTGATTGGCAAGTTGACGATAAGCAACTCACTACGCTATTAAACGATGCTAAAAAACAGTTCAATGATGCTACAACAAGTCAAGCATTGTTAGCTGCTGAAGGGCGCATCAGCAAACGCCTTTATGGCATGGCAAATCAACTTACTTTACAAGATGATAATTTTAAACGTGAGCAAGGTACACGTGGCAAACATTATGATCCTGCTAACCAATTTCTAGATCATGGTAATTATTTAGCTTATGGATTAGGTGCAACAGCTTGTTGGGTATTAGGCTTACCACATGGTTTGGCTATATTACATGGCAAAACCAGACGTGGGGGGTTAGTATTTGATGCTGCTGATATTATTAAAGATGGCATTGTGTTACCACAAGCTTTTATATCAGCTAAACAAGGTGATAGTGAAAAAGAGTTCCGACAGGCATGTATTTCTCAATTTGCACAGTTAGGTGCACTGGATATGATTATTGATACATTGAAGCAGATAGCAGATAGAACATGAATATTTTACTGGTTAGCCAATGCAAGAAAAATGCATTAACTCAGACACGTCGTATTATCGATCAGTTTGCTGAACGTTGTGGTGAACGAACTTGGCAAACGCCTATGACTGCCGATGGTTTACAGACACTGTATAAATTATTACGTAAAACAGCACGAAAAAATACTGCTTTTGCTTGTTACTGGATGCATGGAAAAAATCTAACCGATCTACTCTGGATTGTTGGCGATAAAAGTCAATTTAATCAACAAGGCCGAGTGCCAACTAATCGTACTAAGCGCAATATATTACGCAATGATAGTGAAAATAGTTGGCAATATGCCACATCTATCCAACTTATCGCAACCATTGCTGCGCTATTGCATGATTTGGGCAAAGCGACAGTCGGTTTTCAAGATAAATTACGTAAAAGTCGACCAGCAGGTGATCCGTATCGTCATGAGTGGATTTCATTACAGTTATTCTTATTGATGATTCGTGATTGTACCACTAATCAAGAGGTTTTAACCCGTTTAGCTAATTTTGCCGATTATCAACAACTTAAACCAGATTGGCATCATGATCTTACTAGCACAGAGAATAATGACCTCTCTCAATTACCATTATTAGCCCAATGGATTGGCTGGTTAATTGTGTCACACCATCGTATGCCGTTTTTAAAAACTTCGTTAGGTGGTGATAAAGATAAGAAGCTACTGAGAGATATGTTTCTATCTGGTCTAAAACTAAAAAGTTTTTTTAGCACTTTTACTGCTGTTGAAAACTGGGTTAGAAATAGTAATATTGAAGACAGCGCCGATTTTTGGCAACTTAAAAGTGATATAACCCTAAGCCAATCTTGGCTTAAAAAATTAAGTCGCTATGCAAGCAGGGCAATTCATCACACTCCTTTAATGCAACTAACCAGTGTTGATTCATTGTTATTACATCTATCACGATTAAGCCTTATGGTTGCTGACCATAACTATTCCAGAATATCAATCAATGATGAAGAAGCAGAAGAAGTTAAAGATATTCTTATCGCCAATACCAATAAAAGCCAGCACGCCAATCAACGATTAGATGATCATCTATTAGGTGTTGCTAATTTTGCCGCTCGTTTTGCTCGCTTGCTACCTAAAATCAACACTGAATTACCAGCAATTAATCAGCATAAACCATTTACGCAACGCACTACCATTAAACGCTTTCAATGGCAAAACCATGCTTTTGATTTAGCTAAAAGTTATCAACAATTAAGTGATGATAATGGCTTTTTTGGCGTCAATATGGCATCGACCGGCTGTGGTAAAACCTTAGCTAATGGGCGAATTATGTATGCATTATCAAATCCACAGCGTGGGGTACGATTTACGATTGCTTTAGGATTACGAGTATTAACCTTACAAACTGGTAAAGCATTACGAGAAAGATTGCATTTGACCGATGAACATTTGGCTATTTTGGTTGGTGGTCGGGCAACAAAGACCCTATTTGAGTTAGAAAATCAAGCGGAAATTGATAAAAATGAAAATGATAAAGATAAAGATAAAGATAAAGATAAAGAGATTAATCCCGAAACTCTTGGTTGTGAATCGACAGAATCATTAGTCGATGAATATATTGATGTGGCAGAGAGTGGTATTGCTGACTGTGAACTCGGTACCATTATCGAAAACAGTAAGGCCCGTCAGTTGATCTATGCGCCAATTGTGACATGTACTGTTGATCACTTAATGCAAGCTAGCGAATGTCTCAGAGGTGGCAAATATATTGCCCCTACCTTAAGGTTGCTTACCGCTGATTTAATCTTAGATGAACCGGATGATTTTGATCAGCGAGATTTACCAGCTTTGGCAAGGTTAGTTCATTTAGCCGGGCTTTATGGCAGTAAAGTGTTACTCTCATCAGCCACCTTAACGCCAGACCTTATTTCTGGTTTATTTGATGCTTATCAAGCCGGTCGCAAAATTTGGAATCAGAATACAGGAAGATCTAATCAGGGGATTATTTGTGGATGGTTTGATGAATATCAGCAGTCAGTCGAACAAATAGCTGATACTGTTAATTTTAAACATCATCATACGAAGTTTATCGAAAAAAGAATAGCGAAGTTGCAACAAGGGACAATTCGTCGTCGAGGACAAATTTTAGAATTATTAAATTACCCATTACAAAAAAAAGAAAATTCAGATCTAGGCTATGCTCTATTGGCGCAACAGTTATTAGATCAAGCTTATCATTTTCATTTACAGCACCATCAACAAGATCCGCAAACCAACAAAAAAATTAGTCTCGGTTTAATGCGCTTTGCGCACATTGATGATGTGATGACGCTCACTAAGCAAATCTACCAGCAAACTGAGTTACCGGCAAATGTTCAATTTCATCTGGTGGTTTATCATGCCAGACAACTGCTACTATTGCGCAGTCAATTAGAAGAGAAACTGGATAGAATTTTAAACCGTGGTGATGCTAATAAATTATTTGAACAACCTGAAATACGTGCAGCAATAAAAGACAGTGATAAACAACATCACATATTTATTGTCATCGGCACACCGGTTACTGAAGTTGGACGTGACCATGATTATGATTGGGCAATTGTTGAGCCATCTTCAATGCGTTCAATTATTCAGTTAGTGGGACGCGTTTGGCGGCATAGACCGGAAAAAATAGCCGAAAGTGCCAATGTGGCGATTCTAGGCAGTAATTTAGAAGCGATGAAAAACGGCAACAATTTAGGTGTTAATAGCGCTTGCTTTACTAAACCGGGGTTTGAACAAGAACCATTATTTTTGTTAAAAACACATAAGACTGAGCAACTGATAACGTCAGAACAATTAAAAAATATTAATGCAATTCCTCGTATTATAACTGATTCGCAAGCAGGCTTAACATTAGCAGAACTAGAACATAAGGTTATGGCAAATTTATTTCCAATCAATGCGCGCAAAAGTAATTATGTTACCAGTTATTGGCAAACTGATTTGGCACATCACCATTGTGTCCATCTACAGTTAATCTCGCCTTTCAGGCTGCAAGAGCAACCACAAGAGGAGTATATCTGCCAACTTGATGACAATGGCGAATACCGATTTAGTTATGCCGAAATCGCTTGGCAAACGCCAAATGAACTTTGTGGTGATCCACAAAACGAAAATTTTAAATATGATAATTGGCAATTTACCAATCCATTGATACAGCCATGGCTTACTAATACAGTTGAACAAGCGATTACTCAAATAGCGGAATATTTTCCAGATAAAAATCATTATCGGCTAGCTAATGAATTTTGTACTATTAATCTGAATAGCAAAACACGCTGGTGCTTTCATCCCTATTTTGGTTTTTATAAAGATAGAGGTTAAGAAGGTAGGAAATTATCAATGCTGAAATAAATTGTATACTTAATATTAGGTGTTTTTTTAACTATATTTATAGAAAATAATCAGCTGAGTTATGCGTGCTAGTAATGTTAGAGTAATTACTCTATACTTAACCGCACTGCCGAGAAGGTAGTTTAGAAATGTTAAATTTTAGTACAAAGCTATTATTTATATAACCGCCGAATAGGCGGTTTTCTTTTAATAAAAAAATAAATAAAAACAATTTGTTATTAATTTATTGCTCCTGTTACATTTTTTTAGTTAAAAATCTTTGTTGACACTTTTTTATTTTATGTCTATAGTTTGTTTATGTAATGAAATTTACATAAAAAAACCTTAGTTGGGCCAACAACTAAGGTTCGTAATTTTAACCACCGATATCGAAAGGAGATCAAAATAATGTTCGATAATAATTCTTTAAAATTAAGATGTCAAATTTCAATTGACAAATTTGAGTTAAATAAATTGCAAAAAATTGTAATTGACAATCAAGCTGCAAATGATGAACTTATTCTAAATTTAGCATCAAATTCTAATTATTCAATAAAAGATATTATGAAAATACTTAATATCTCAACTAGAAAAGAAGTTGAATTATTAATTAAAAATTTGCAGTTAAATAAAGAAAAATATCGTCATTTAAGCGCTAATAATGAGTTGAAATATAATAATGACGCACTTAATATTTTAAAGTTATATTTGATTTATAAAGTAGCATAAAAAAAAAGGCTTATACTAAAAAGTATAAGCCTTTTTTTGTTTCATTTTTACAAATATAAGGAGGGCCAATGAATAATATTTCTTGGCAAGATATAAGAAAGGTTATTGTCGACTTTCTTCAGCAACGGCTTGCTAATAACAGCAGTTATAAAAGTGAACTGACCAAATTAGAAAAAGCTACACAAGCAGGCGATCAAAAGGCTGTAAATGAATCTCAACAGAAGATATTAGAACTGAGTAAAAGATTTGATTTTGAAAATTGGATGGAAGATGCTGCAACGCGTAGATTGTTTTGGATATCCATTTGTCACCACTCTTCTAAAGCCATTCATTCTTCAAGTTTAGGTGATAACGTTAACAATTTTACAATTGTCAAACCAAATGAACAGCAATATGTATCTTCATCAACACCAACACATTTAGTAGCTGATAGTTCAGGAAATGCTGCCGGTCTAGATATATTTTCTCTATTGAATCAATGTATTAATGGCGATAAAACATTATTAGAATTAATTATTGACGATCATCCAGCTATATTAAAAGCGCTATCTGATGATGAGCAGAAAGCAGCAATCTATTTAGCCAATTTTAAAAAAGTTATCTTTAATGATTTTGAAAAACCAAAAGCTGACGAACTTAATAAGCAATTTTATTGGCCGAATAGTGAAGAGAGTTATTTGTCACAACAAGAAGATAATTATCGTTTGCTTGTTCCTCTGCATCCCACATCTTTGTGTAATGTAGTCTATCAAAAAGTACAAACCCGCTTTTCCGAAGAAAATAAAAAAGCTCGTGAACAACGGCGTTTGAAAGGAGTAGAACATCAACCTTATTTTACTTTCCATCACTTAGCAGTGGTAAAACTTGGGGGTAGTAATCCACAAGGGGTAAGTCAATTAACCAGTAATCAAGGCGGTCGTAATTTTTTATTACCTTCAATGCCACCTAAATTCGAGCGCTCTCAATTTCCGTCAATTGGTCAAAAAAAAGAAAGTGTATTTGACAATTCCTTACAGTATTTCTGCCGATTTGGTTTTCGTCTACTGTTCGATATGGTTGCTGCACCCAAAAATGTAGTTGAAGAGCGGGATAATCGAAAAGATGCCTTTGCGGTTATTTTAACTTTATTGCTTAAATTTGCTCGGAATATACAAACTTCCATGCCGGCAGGTTGGAGTCGTGATTATTCGTTGCTGATGTCACAAAAACTTTGGCTTGATCCTAATCGGGCCGAACTTGAAGATGAAGAAAACTTTAAACATCAGTATGAGCAAGGTAATTGGGTTGTTGAATTAGAAAAGGATTTTGCTTTTTGGATTAAAAATGCCTTAATAGAAAAATTCGACAATACTAAAAAACAATTCTCTGATGCTGAATCTCAAGAGTGGCGTCGCGAATTTCGCGAAGCAGTAAAAGCCAGTCAACGTAGGAAGGAGGGGATCTTCTAATGGCAGATTTAACATTCTATCTCTTTTTTGATCATGTCAAAATTCATAATGCCAATGCTATTTCTAGTCCATTAACTTATGGTTTTCCGGCTATCTCGGGCTTTTTAGGGGCGATTCATGCTTTAAATCGAAAAATTGAGTCGGATCATCCTATCTATCTGGATGGTGTATTAATCGCTTGTCATGATTGTGATGTACAAGTTTATCGACCTAATAATTATGCGGATTATACATTTCGTCTTACCCGCAATCCGTTAGCTAAAAATGGTGATACTCGTTCAATTATTGAAGAAGGTCGAGTTCATCTTGATGTCTCATTGCTAGTAGAGGTGAAAATAGACGATATGGAAACCTTATACAATACTGAGCAACAACAATCATTTATTAAGCAGATGAAGCAAAAACTTTATCAGCAACGTATTGCTGGTGGTCAGGTTATATCAATTGAAAATGTCTCATTACTTTCTTCAGATGAGTCAGATAAATCCTTATCAAAACTTTTATTACCAGCCTTTGTTTTAGTAGAAGCACAGCAAGAGTTACAGGAAATCACCGCCGAGCTACAACAAAAAGATCCGAATGCTACTGCACTTGACGCGTTAGTTGAAACTGCCATGTTGCATCATCATCCGCAAGAAAAAGAGCATTGGCAAACCACATCGGTCAAGCAGGGACGAGGTTGGTTAGTGCCGATACCTCTTGGTTATCAAGCTATTTCACCACTGTTTGAAGCAGGAACGGTTGAAAATGCCCGTAGTAATGAGCATCCAACACAATTTGTCGAATGTATTTATGGATTAGGCAAGTGGGTATTTCCACTAAGATTACAAGACAATTTATCACAAGCATTTTGGCGTTATAAATGCAGCGAACTGCAATCGAATGACGCAGATATTTATATTATTAATCAAGATTAATTAAACAAGTTTAGCATTGAAAAAAGGAATGAATTATGAGTAAAGATAAAATCACTACCGCATCAGTATTAGCCTTTGAACGTAGTTTTGATATTTCTGATGCCATTTTTGCCCAGCAAAAGAGCCATGATGATCAAAAATTAACACCAGTTTTATTATCTGAAAAATCTGTTCGCGGTACCATTTCGAATCGGCTTAAAAATGCTTTAGCAAATGATCCGGCTAAATTAGACGCTGAAATTCAAAAAGCTAATTTACAAACAGTGGATGTCGCAGCGCTTGATGCCGATAAAGATACCTTAGTGGTTAAATGGAGCTGTAAAGTGCTACCTTTTTTAGGTTCACCTTCAGTTTGTAATAATGTTGAATATCAAGAAGAGTTAACCAAAACAACTCAAAGCTATATCAAATCAGAAGGGTTACAAGCTCTTGCTAAACGTTATGCAATTAATATATTAAATGGTCGTTGGTTATGGCGTAATCGTATGGCTGCTGAACAAATCAGTATTGCCATTAGTCGTAAAAAAGATGACAAAATAGCAACGATTGAAGTGAGTGATGTTAAGCAATATCAATTAAATTCATTTGATTATGACGACAAATCGGTAAATGACCTTGCTGCTCTGATTGAAGCAGGATTATTAGGCAAAGAGTTCGTTATCTTTAATATTCAAGCTAAGTTAAAAATGGGATTGGGGCAAGAGGTCTATCCATCACAAGAATTGATTTTGGATACTGGCAAAGAAAAAAGTAAAGTCCTGTATGAAAAAAATGGTCAAGCAGCAATGCACTCGCAAAAAATCAGCAATGCCATTCGAACTATTGATACTTGGTATGCTGAAAAAGCCGAATTTCCGATTGCCATTGAACCTTATGGTGCAGTTACTACTATGGGACATGCTTTTAGACAACCTAAACAAAAAAAGGATTTTTATACCTTATTTGATAATTGGATACTCAAAGGGGAAAAACCAACGCTTGAACAACAACATTATGTTATCGCAGTTCTGATTCGTGGTGGTGTATTTGGTGCTAGTGCTAGTGGTAAGGAGTAATATTATGCTTACTCACTATTTTGAACTACGGGCAATTCCGCAACTGGAGATAACTGAAACAGAAGTGATTAATCAAGTTATGCAATCACTGCATCAGGTGTTAGTTAATCATCAAGGCAATATTGCAGTTAGCTTCCCTTGTTATAATGTACATCGTACCTTAG
This sequence comes from Gilliamella sp. LMG 34361, assembly GCF_984569075.1. Classification (NCBI taxonomy): domain Bacteria; kingdom Pseudomonadati; phylum Pseudomonadota; class Gammaproteobacteria; order Orbales; family Orbaceae; genus Gilliamella; species Gilliamella sp. LMG 34361. The sequence goes on from NZ_OZ474903.1 coordinate 1,220,107, forward strand.
GTGGTATTATTCGGATATTTGGCGATGAAACGCATTTACAACCGTTTAAAGCTGCCTTGCAAGCAGTGGTTAGCGACTACACAATTGCCCTGCCAACTACCCCTATACCGACAAGCGTTAAAGGTTATTTACGCTTAATTCGCGTTAATCCTAAAGGACAAAGCGCTTTAAGGCGAGCCGAAAAACGTTTAACCGTACAGGGTAAATGGTCAACTGAAGTAAAAAATAAGATGCTTGAAAAATGGGGTAGCGTTCATTTGAACTATCCACACCTTCATTTTGCTAGCAAAAGCACTGGGCAACATTTTATTATGTGGCTGAAACAACAAAAATGTGCAACGGCTGTTGAAGGAACATTTAATAGTTACGGACTTAGCAAAACAGCTACCGTTCCTGATTTTTAATTGGAAATTAAGGGTATTATCACAATACCCTTAACTATTCCAGCTATTTAGCAATATAAACTATCAAAATTTTTGAGGAGCGCACTTTTTGAAGCTCAAAATCCTTCCTAAAAAACAATCTTTAGGTTTCTAAGTAAAAAAGTTGAGGAACGGGGTTTTTGAAACCTAAAAATCATGAAATTATAAGCTTTACGGCGATTAATAATAGGAAAGTACCAAAGTAATTAATCAGTTTATTTATTGTTAACCGTTGTGCAATTTGCACTCCAACTTTCGCCATAGGTATACTCGCTAGCATAATTGATATGACTGCTGGTAAGTAAATAAAACCCAAGCTATATTGTGGTAACGCTTTAATATTCCATCCTGCAATGATATAGCCAATACTACCGCCGAGCGCAACTGGTAAGGTAAATGCTGCAGACGTGCCAATAGCTTTTCGCATATCTACACCGCATTTTTTTAAGAAGGGAACCACTAACACACCTCCCCCCACCCCCACCAAGGCAGCAAATATGCCAATTAGCCCACCAATAATGATATAAACTACATTATGTAATGATGTGGTGTTTTTGGTGACATTTTCTGTTTTAAGAATGAATTTGCTACCTGTGTAGATAAGGAAAGCGATAAAAATCCATTTTAGCCAAACACCGGGAATATAAGGTGTCATATACGATCCGCCAATGGTTCCGATAATGCATCCTAATACCATTTTCCTTAAAATAGACCACTCAATATTATGATTTTTATTATGAACCCAACTGGAAGATAAGCTCGTACCAATAATGGTCGCGAGTGATGAGGCGACAGCGATATGGTTTATCCATTGCCCACCATGACCAAAGTGATCAAGTATCATTATTAATGCTGGCACAATTAAAGCTCCACCACCTATACCAAATATACCTGCTAGCAATCCAGCAAATGCGCCTACACTCAATAAGATTATAAATTCGACAATCATAGGGCTTCCTTGTGCTTTTAAATTTAGTACCAATCAATTTGTTTAAGCGGTTTGCATATCATAACCGTTTTTTTTAAGTGCGTAATCATCCATTTTAATAATGATACAAATATCAATAATTTTTTATAATGCCTATTTTCATTTTTTAGGATTTTAGGTTAAATGCTGACCGAAATTTTACGTGGAGCGATGATCTCAGCGAGTTTAATCATTGCTATTGGGGCACAAAATTTGTTTGTGCTCAAACAAGGATTATTGAAAAACCATATCTTTTTTGTGGCGGCCATCTGTTTCATTTGTGATTTTAGTTTGATGACAATTGGTATTTGGGGGGTAGGTTCTTTTATTGAACGTAATCCTTTAATTACCGACACCCTTGCTATTTTCGGTGCACTGTTTTTGCTTTGGTATGGGTTTAATGCATTTAAAAGTGCAGTGCGGGGCAATAGTAGTATGCAAGTGGATTCGGCAAAGCAGCAAAATAACTCCTTAGCTAAAGTGGTGTTATCGACGCTAGCGGTGACTTTACTTAATCCTCATGTTTATTTCGATACGGTGGTAATTGTTGGCGGAATTGCGGGTACACTATCGGTTGAGCAAAAATGGGCATTTTTAATCGGTGCAGTTTGTGTGTCGTTTATTTGGTTTTTTAGTATTGGTTATGGAGCTAGATTGCTTACACCACTATTTAAACAAAAACGAATGTGGATCATATTGGATTCAGTTGTTGGACTGGTGATGTTTTATATTGCTTACCGACTTATTTTTTATGTAATTTATGGTTAATAAATATGAGGTTTTTGGCGTCACATTTTTTTATTAATCTACTTTGTTTTTCTTCATTAACCATTCACATAATGTGATATCCATCACAATTATTAAACTTCTATGTTATACGATATTTAAATTGGTGCTAATTTATCAGTAATAATTTGGATTGTTACTGTAAACGGCGTATTTATAGCTGGCTAATCAGGCAAAACCTAAGCATTTTTTAGTAAAGTGTTTAGGTTTTTTTGTTTTAAATTTGCCGAAAATAAATTACGGCGGAATTGGTTTATCGCTTGTTAAAAGTTGATTGGATATGATTAGATAAGGAGTTCATATGACAAATAAGATCGTTAAATTGGCATTATTAATTAGTGCAACATTGGCTGCGGGTCAGGCGCTGGCTATTAAGCAAGCGGAGCTTAAAAGCTATCAATTAAAGAATATTGTGGTTGATAATCTGAAATTTAAGGACTTTGATCGGGATGGCAAATTATCTCCTTTTGAAGATTGGCGTTTGTCTCCTGAAGTGCGCGCCCAAGATTTACTGACAAAGTTGTCTTTAGAAGAAAAAGCCGGATTGATGATGCATGGTAATGCCAAAAGTATAGGTGATGAGCTTGGTCATGGTGATAAATATAATCTAGATGAAATTAAACAGCTAGTACTTGATGATAAGGTAAATAGTTTAATTACTCGTTTAGAAGTAAATCCTAAGAATTTCGCTGAGCAAAATAATCAATTACAACAAATTGCTGAGTCATCACGTTTGGGGATTCCTTTAACGATAAGTGTTGATCCTAGAAATACCTTCTTTTATGGCAATAAAGTGACAAGTAAAGCAGGTTTTAGCCAATGGCCCGGTACTCTAGGTATGGCCGCGATTGGTAATGAGCTTGCGATTAACGAGTATGGTAATATTATTCGACAAGAGTATCGTTCATTAGGCGTTACCCAAGCGTTATCTCCAATGGCTGATTTAGGAACTGAGCCACGTTGGTCTCGTTTTGAAGGAACATTTGGCGAAGATCCAATGTTAAGTAAAAAAATGGTTCGCGGTTATATATCAGGCGTACAAAATGGTAAGCTTGGTTTAAGCTCACAAAGTGTGGCTGCGGTAGTTAAGCATTGGGTGGGTTATGGTGCGGCCGAAAATGGGTTTGATAGCCATAGTTCTTATGGTAAATATGCACTTTATACGCAAAAAGACAGTTTAGAACAGCATATTATTCCATTTACTGGTGCATTCGAAGTTAATGTAGCAGCTGTTATGCCGACTTATTCCATTTTAAAAAATGCTGAGTTAAATGGTCACAAAATCGAGCAGGTTGGTGGTGGCTTTAATAGCTATTTATTGAAAGATTTGCTACGCGATACGTATAAATTTAATGGTGTGATTATTAGTGATTGGAATATCACTAAAGACTGTAATGAGATGTGTATCAATGGTAATCCGCCAGATGTGCCACTTAAAGCTGAAGGAATGTCTTGGGGGGTAGAAGATCTGACTGTTGAGCAACGCTTTATCAAAGCAATCCAAGCTGGGGTTCAACAATTTGGTGGTGTGAGTGATAGTTCGGTTATCGTGTCAGCCGTAAAAAATAATAAATTGGACGAAAAAGCAATTGATAGTGCTGTTTTAGCTATTTTGACGCAAAAATTTGCCTTAGGTCAATTTGAAAATCCTTATGCCGATCCAAATCAAGCCAGTCGTTTTGTAGGCAATAAGGATTTCCAGAAACTTGCCGATGAAGCACAATTTAACTCACTAGTATTGTTAGAAAATAAAGATAAAGTTCTACCATTGAAAACGAAAAGTAAAGTCTATTTATATGGTTTTGCTGATGACGCTAAAAATGCCCTTAAAGGCAAAGTCACCATTGTTGAAAAACTAGAACAAGCTGATGTGGTTGTCGCTCGTGTAAATGCGCCTTATGAACAAAATCATAAAAACTACTTTTTTGGCGCAAGATATCATGAAGGTTCTCTAGATTTTGCGGCAGATGATAAAGACATCAAATTCATCAATGAAACGAGCAAAAAGCATCCTGTTATTGTAACTGTCTATCTCGATAGACCAGCCGTTTTAACACAAGTTAAACAAAATGCTAATGCCCTGATTGCTAATTTTGGTGTTAAAGATGACGTACTTTTTAAACGATTATTCGATAGCAAACCTTACAAAGCTAAATTACCATTTGCATTACCAGACTCAATGGATAGTGTCTTAAAACAATCTTCTGATTTACCAAATGACATGAAAGCGCTTTATCCGTTAGGTTATGGTTTGACTCTTTAACGCTGTATTTGTTTTATTCAATGCTATTGCCTTAGGGCAATAGTAGCGAGTTGTAATCAACTCAATTTTTCCTATCAACTACACCCGCAATCAACCGTACCTTAAAAGAACAAAAATTTGGGAGAGGTTTAAATACTCAATATCCACCAGAATATTCTCCCGATGAAGAAATACTGGCAACCGAAGTGTTAAAGAAAAATAAAATTGTTATTGAAACCCAAGAGCATTCCGTCATGGAAGATCGCTATCGTTATACACTTCACTATAAAAATAAAGGGTGGCGAATCGACAAAAAAGAAGTCTATAGACGCAGAAACGATAAATGGGAAAAATATCCATTATAGTGGATTTAAATTAAGGCTTAATGATTTTAATTTGCAGTAAGTGCAGTATGTTTTTAAGTAGTAGTTTTAAATATAGTTCACTCTTAATATGCATCGACTCGATCATCCTTTATGATTTTACATAAAAATAGTAAACTTGACTACATGACTTATATGCCTAATAATCAAGTACATAAAAAATGAGTTATATTTATAATTAAAAAGGATGATATATGAAATTCTTTAAAAATTTATTTAGAAAAAATCAAGAGGTTGTTCGAACTGGAGAACGTCAAGAAAAACATTCATTTGAAGCACTTACCGAACAATATGTTGGACTTGCTTTTGAAAAACAAATGGATTTAGATGGTGTTATTGACAATAAGCCTTGGCAAATTGATATGGACAAACAGCAACTTATTTTTGGCAATGATGTATATTGTTCTTTTCAGCTATTAGGAACCTTTTCGCATTCGACTAAGACTTGGCTTTGGGCTTGGGCAAATGAACAATCGGATCTTCCTAAAGATGTCATTGAGCAGTCTCTTGAGCTTAAAAAATGTGGTGAACAGAACAATATTGATTTATTTAAATTTCCTAAATTTGATGCCACCCAAGACGATCTACATCTATTTGGAATTATCGCTAGTGGTATGTTTAATTCAAGTGGTTATTATGTTGCTGATTATGGTCAAGGCACACTTGTGTTAACTTTTAATAATGAACGTATTGACCAAATTCATCAAGAGAACAATACTCATTACCGCGTTGCTAGCGTAATCTCGCAATATATTGCCAATTTTGAAGTGAATCACTATGCTGCGATAAAATACTATTTGCTGGCTAAAGATTATCAAATAACGTTTGATGATGGTTTAAAGCTGATCGCAACCAAAGGTGAAAACCAAATTAGCGCAGAATTTGACGACTCATTGCGCTTACGTAAGCTTAATGCGTCATGTGATGATTCAGATTTTATCAAAACCAAAGAAGAAAACTAAATCAGTGCAGAATTTGGTGATTTATCGTGCATAATTAAACCAATGGCCAAAAGGAATTATTAGTAATAACACAGGTAAAACTCTATTAACAGGATATTAATCGGACATGAAATATAGAAAACGCTAGTTAAATTACATAAATGACTGATTAGATAAAAAAGAGAAAGTAGCCGAATATTTTATATTACACCATCAAAATACTCTTATAGGTATATATGTTCTGAGCAGTAATCGCCGGATACCCATCCGGCTCTTTCTAATATTAATCGTTAGCTGCATAACCGTATTCCCCCACTGTTTTTAGTATCCAGTCAAACATTTCATTGATCAAATCAGGTAGACCATTATTTCCTGCATTCATTTCCAACTTATCCTAACCGCAGCAACCGATGTGCCTAATAAACTAAGTAAGCATTATAATAAGTTTGATATCTTATAAAGCGAAAATTAAACCAGATTTAATAACGGAAACCCATCAATAGGTAACGATAGTAGATTTTATCTATCTTCATCTCTATGATTTTGAATAAAAAAAGTTAACTTGACTGTACAACTTACTTGCTTAATAATTGAGCGCATAAAGTGGGAAATGAATTATAATAAAAAGGGGTTAGGTTATTTCTCCTACTTAAACGCTGAAATAACAGGTAGCAAATTGACAACATCCTCTTAAAAATTTCACTGGATGAATTTATAAAAATTAAATTATTAAAAATATTGAGTAATATTTAAATCTAAAAATAAGGACGATATATGAAATTCTGGAAAGTATTATTATCAAAAAGCAAAGAACTTGACCAATTTGTTACTTCGCAAGCGAAACAAGAGCCCAATATTCAAAAATACTTAACTGATACTACAATTCGCAAAGTAATTTGTGTACCAGGAAAGTTATTAAATCTAGTTGTAAGTTAATATTGTTGGATAATTGAAATATAGGCGGTAATACCAATGAAAAACTATTTAGCTTTAGTGATGTTATTGACAATATCACTAACTGGTTATGGCGCTCATTTGCAGCATGAAGCAGAAGTTCCAGCTCAATTTAAAACACCCTTTTATATTAATAGCGATCCTTATGGCCGTTTGACTAGAGACATTAAAGCGTTACAACACGACAATAGCGTAATTCTACCTAATCTTAATGCTAAACAACATCAAGAAAAACATCCATTACAATCACTTATTGAACAATATGGAGGGATTGGTTTTGAAAAGCAAATTGATTTAGAAGATGTCATTGTCGATAAGCCTTGGGAAATTGACATGGATGAACTGAAACTTGTTTTTGGTGATGATTTACACTGTTCTTTTCAGCTATTAGGAACCTTTTCGCATTCGACCAAGACTTGGCTTTGGGCTTGGGCAAATGAACAATCGGATCTTCCTGAAGATGTTATTGAGCAGTCTCTTGAGCTTAAAAAATATGGTGAAGAAAATAATATTGATTTATTTAAAACGCCTAAATTTGATGCCACCGAAGACGATCCACATCTATTTGGACTTATTGCTAGTGGTATGTTTAAATCAAGTGGTTATTATATTGCTGATTTTGGTCAAGGTACACTTGTGTTAACTTTTAATAATGATTATATTGACCAAATTCATAAAGAGAACGACACCCATTACCGCGTTGCTAGCGTAATTCCACAATTAATTGCCGATTATGAAGTGAATCACTATGCTGCGATAAAACACTATTTGCTGGCTAAAGATTATCAAATAATATTTGATGATGGTTTAAAGCTAATCGCAACTAAAGGTGGAAAACAAATCACCGCGGAATTTGATAATTCATCGCGCATAATTGGACTAAAAAGCTAAAAGGGATTATTAGTGATAACACAGGTTAAACTCTATTTATCTATTGAGTATAAACTAAAAAAATTCTGTTTTTTAAATTATATAAATGACTGATTAGATAAAAAAAATAGCTGACCTATTACTATTTCTTATTAATTGGTCAGTTATATTATTTTAACGTCAACCGAAGAAACTATAGTATGTTTTGTTTGCAGTGGTTGATCGGAAATATCAAATTAACTTTAAAGTAATATTAAATTTAGCACCCAAGTGCTAGTATTGAATTTTAGACCTAAAAACTAATCAGAGAAAAAAATAAGGGTAACAATGATTGAAAGTATTATAAGCAGTATTGAGTTGATTACAGATCCCGGTATTTCGAGCGAAATAGATGCTTTTTTTCGAGATAAGAAAAGTGTTTTAGGTTATAAACTTTCAATAAAAGATAGTAAATATTTTTTAGAAGTTGAATTAAATCAACTTTCGAGATCAATGGCGAACGAGTTATTTATGTCTCTAATATCTTTTATTCAATATCATCGTTTTACTTATTATCAACGGAATTTATTAGATAACAGTATCATATATGAGTTAGTTACAGCAATTGATGATAGGAAGGGATTTTATTGTAAAGTTATATTTAAATAATAAATAGATATTGATTTTTATTACAGTAAATATCTGCCAGCTAGGGTATGCTATTTTACTGTTATTATCGTTGAGATGGGGCTGTTGCCCGATGAGAATATTGACAATCAGTTATTCAATGAGTTTTGCGATGATAAGCAGTAATCAGAAAAATGGAAAATTACCGTTGCTATAGGTATATTTAGAAGCTAGGTGTAGATAATTTTAGTTCATTGACATCATTTAGTTATCAAGACACGCCGATTAGATTTATCACTTATAATTTAAGTGCGTATATTGGTTGGAAAAGCTTGAAATTCGTCATAAAATAAACATAAAACCTCATAAATTCATGACTATATATTTTAAAACAATATTAATCGAAACCTCAACTTATTAATTATCACGCCTGTAACTCTCCCAATTGGTTAATTACTTCTCTGATAAGCTCGACCTTGGTTTAGTTTATTGCGATTAGTCTGTAAAAATAATTGAGGAGTCTATACCGTCTCGCTAATTTACCCGTGCATGGCGTCATAAGACGCAATATTAGTGCAATGAAGATGGACAGTGTATTGCGATTATCTACCCGGATGGTACTTAACCCAAGCCAACTGCTAACAGCATCATACGGAAAAAGTAGAGCTGTTTAGTTATGATACCACCGGCAATAAAATCAGTGAGAAACAATCTTTAGCACAGCTTGAAGCAAAAGTGAACCGTGGCAATCGGCTACTGTTTTTAGTGATAAACATTTTGAGTATGACCGTTTTGGTAATTTAATTGCCGAAAAGCGCGGTAAAAACCAAAGGACGCATTATGAGTATGATTGCCGACATCGTCTAATCAAGGTGATTAAACAAAGTGGTCAAACCATTACCTACAGCTATGACCCGTTTAACTGCCGTACCAGTAAATGGTAAAACCACGGAATTTATCTGGCAAGGTCATAAACTGATTGCCGAAGCCGATAATGACAAACACTGGCAAAGTTACTTCTATGAGCCGGACTCCTACCGTTCACTGGCCTTGGAACATTATTATAAACCACCACAAGAATATATAGATTCTGTGATGGCATTAGATTTAACGCTCAAGATTTTTTTGAATTTGTTAAAGAATCGAATCAAGTCAAGTTAAGATGAAAACTCAACCAAGTATAGTTCTAAGATTATAGTAAACAATAGAATTAAAGCTTAACTTTACATTTTGCTAAAATTTCAAAGGTAAAATAATGCAGTCTATAAAAATTGGAGGTTTTAGCTTTAAATCTATTTTTGTAGATGAAGTTATCGATAAAAAACGATGTTAATATGCTGTTCTTTTTAATTATTAGGCCATGAGTTGGTAATTAATTGGAATAAAACAAAAAAGAGAGCATATGCTATTTCATGCCGATTAAGTGATAAAAGATGTCTTTACGATATTGCGATAGCTACAACTAAAGCTACAACTAAATTTAGAATAATCAAAATGTAATCTGTAAAAAATATTGTCAACTACGGCAACGTTTTTTTATACGCATGTTAATATAATAATAAAAGGTTATTCTAAGCGTTAGATTATTTAACGCCGATTACTCTAAATAAAACTTATCCCTCAAGATATGCTATATGTGAGAAGTAGACATTTCAATTTTAGATTTTTGAAATAAAAAAATGGTGGGTCGTGAGCGATTCGAACGCTCGACAAACGGATTAAAAGTCCGCTGCTCTACCGACTGAGCTAACAACCCATAGAATAAAAAGTAAGTGGTGGGTGATACCGGGTTCGAACCAGTGACCCCCTCCTTGTAAGGGAGGTGCTCTCCCAACTGAGCTAATCACCCCAAGTATTTCTTTCGAAAACTTCACGGTAAGAATTGGTGGGTGATACCGGGTTCGAACCAGTGACCCCCTCCTTGTAAGGGAGGTGCTCTCCCAACTGAGCTAATCACCCTTACCGTGTGGATGTGCATTATAAGGCGTGTCTTATTTCAGTCAACCTTTTTTTTCACTTTTCCCAAAAATTAGCCTTATTCGGTGTAATTTTAGTCATTTTTTGGATGATGCTTCGCAAAAATAGATTTTATCGGTTTATTTCTTAATATTTGTGTTTAAGATTTCGCGATATTGTTTATCAACCTATGTAAATAGAATATGAAGGTTTTTAATAAAAGTCGGGTGGTAATTTATGTTGAGCCAACGCAATTGCGCTATCAAATAATAGAAACTAAAACGTATGGAGATGAGAATAAAGAGTTTATTGAGCTTGTTTACCAAGATTGGACTGATATTGACCGTTTTATTCAAAACTTAAAACAGCAAGCTCCTAGATTAACTGCGATTGAATTGAATTTAGGTGATGATTATATACAGTATCAGAAAATTGCGTATCCTGAGGTAAAATTAACGCCAACCGAATTAGTCACATATGTTGAAGCATCTTTATATAAACTCTTTCAACAGTTGGGCGATCAGCTTTTTTTTGATTTTGTGTCCATTTCACCTAAAACGTTGATGATTGCTGTCTGTGAGCGAGATACGGTTAATAATTGGTTAGAATTGCTCCAAAAATATGGTTTTAGTTTGTTGTTTGTGGGTAGTCATTTTGAAAGTAATTTATTTAACTTCTTACCATGGCGCAAGCAAAAAACAAAACAACACCAATTCCAGTTGCTTCTTTTTGCTGTTAGTTTGATTGGAGTGATGACTTGTTATTTTTTTTATCTTCTGATCAGTGCCCAGTCAGACTTAGATCAATATTCCCAACTATTATCCGATCAGCAAGCATCACAACAGCGGTTGATAGCTGAATTGTCAGGTTATATACCCCATCCGTCATTAAGCCAAAAACAGATCCAACAATCGCTACAGATGTTTTCAGAAAAACTACCGACAACGATTTGGTTGAATCTGTATGAATATGAATCTCAAAAAATAAAAATTACCGGTCGAAGTGTTAATTATGTAGATATTATCAATTTTAACCAGCAAGTTTCTTCGAATCATGATGTGAAGAACAGCCAAGTAAAAAATATCGAAAATAGTGATGATAGTTTGTTGTTTCAAATGGATATTGAGTTAAATGAATAATGATTTTTTAGAGAGACCAATTTGGCAACAATACTTAATTTGCATTTTGTTACCGTCAACACTGTTTTTTATTGGTTATCAATGTTTTATCAAAGATTTAAAGCTGCAGATTGATCAGCAAATGACTTTATATAAAGAAAAGCGAATTGAAACAGAATCCCTTCAAGCAAGAATTGAACGTTATCAAGCCGCTCAAAATAGTTCGCTAACGTTGATAACTGAGCATGAACTTGCTAAAGCCATTGAGCGTAATCATTTAAGCTTAACGTTGTTCAAATATGATCAAAATGATTCGGGAATTTATTGGGATGTCGAATTATATGGGCAGTTTGCTGATTTTATGCAATTTATTAGTGATTTTAATGACGATTTTTACTATTTGAATTTTCAAAACCTTTCTATTAGTAAGCAAGATGGTTATTTGCAAATTAGATTTAGTTTGTTGTTTAAAGAGGATTCACCATGAGACACCATTTATTCGCATGTGCATTGATGAGCTACTGTTTTACAATTTATGCTGATGATAGACGAGATCCATTTTTGCAAACAATTGAGCTTGGTTGTCAAGAACAAACCGATCTTTTGAATAAACAGATCCAAGCTTGGCAGTTTAGAGGGTCTATTCAACATGCTAATTATCAGCAAGTATGGCTTTTGCTCGATAGTGATTGGCTAGCGATTACCAATAATAATGTGCCGCATATTTTGTTTCCGTGGACGATTCAAGCAGTAATGAGCGATAAAATTCTATGGCAAGCAAATTTACCTGAGTATTGCAACCATAAGGTGTTATGGACAATGCCGTTAACTAAATAAGATAAGATTTTTATTTGAGGTTGTAATTAATGAATCAAACTAATCAACCTAATCAACCATTTCGTCAATTAGTTAGCCAATTGGCAAAAAATTCAAGGCAGCTATGTTTAATAATTTTGCTAATGATTTTTGTGATGTCATGTTTGGCAGATCCTATAGCTTTGGAAAAGAGTGAATCAGGAGAGCTTATTTCAATAAACTTTCATCAAACAGATATCGCGATTATTTTACAGGCATTGGCTGATAATAAGCAGATGAATTTGGTAATGATGGATGATATATCAGCTAAGCAAACCATTAAACTTCACAATGTCGATTGGCAAAAAGCATTAGAAGTTGTGTTAAATTCAGCAAATTTACAGGTCAAAATTGAAGACAATATTTTGTTTGTCTCTAAATCCATTGAGCCGGATGTGTTAGCGCAAAGAGAGTTGTTAGAGCAGAAAGGGCAGGAGTTAAACCAGCCGTTAAATTTATTAACAATTGCGATTAATCATGCCGATCCTAATAATTTAGTTGAAACCATTCAACAGCAAGGGTTGTTATCTGAGCGCGGAAAGGTGATGGTGGATAAGCGAACCAATTCCATACTTATTACCGACGTGACGAAACAATTTGCTGATATTAAAAAATTAATTAAAATCTTGGATCAACCTATTCCACAAGTTCATATTTCTGCCCATATTGTGACGATGAGTGATGAGAGTATGGAAGAGTTAGGGATTAAATGGGGATATTCAGGCAAATCTTCACAATTTTTTAATCAGCTAGATATTGACTTAGGTGTGACTCATCCGTCGTCTTCTGTCGGTTTTAATTTAGCTAAACTGTCGGGTGGTTTGTTAAATTTGGAGCTTTCCGCATTAGAATCGGAAAATCAGCTAGAAATTATTGCTAGCCCAAATTTGTTAACTGCAAATCAAAATATGGCGTCAATTAAGCAAGGAACGGAAATTCCTTACGAGGTGTCGAATGGTGGTAATAATTCGACATCCATTGAATTTAAACAAGCAGTGCTAGGTTTAGAAGTCACTCCGAAAATTGTTGCTGAAAATCAAATGATATTGGATCTATATATCACCCAAAACACTACCGGTCGATCAATCAAACGCCGTGATGGGGGGGAAGCATTAGCTATTGAAACACAAGAAATTAAAACTCAAGTAAAAGTTAAAAGTGGTGAAACTGTGGTATTGGGTGGAATTTTTCAGCAAGTAAATAGTAAAGGTAAGAAGAAAGTACCAGCTATTGCAGATGTGCCAATTATTGGTAATGCGTTTAAATATAATGATAAAAAATATCAAAAACGTGAACTAGTGATTTTTATTACTCCACAATTAGTTGAGTAAATATCGATGGAGTTGTATCATACGCTATCATATTTTATGGCTTTGTATTGAGCTAATTGACTCTTTGCAAACTATATCCACTTAAATCAAAAATTATTATTAAAGTTGAGAATATCATGTTTCATTTTGTCGCGTCTGATCTAGATGGTACTTTGTTAAATACTGAACATAGCTTATCACCATTCACTAAAAAAATTCTTCAAGCATTACGTGAAATGGGTATCCATTTTGCTTTTGCGACTGGTCGACATCATATCGATGTTACTCAAATGCGCGAAAATATGGAAATTGATGCTTTTATGATTACTTCAAATGGCGCAAGAATTCACGATAGTCGAGGTAATTTAGTGTTTAGTCGTAGTTTTGCGCCTAATACGGCTAGTGAGTTGGCGCAAATTTGTAAAGATAGTCCATATATTTATACGCATGTGTATCGTGGTGATGATTGGTTAATTAATAAACCAGATGCTTATTCGTTAAGCTTTTTCGTTGATACACAATTTAAATATCAATTTTTCGATCCGAGTAACTTTGAAACAAATGACATTGCGAAAATTTATTTTACAACCTCTGATGTTGGACACAATCATTATTTAGTGGAATTGAAACATAAAATTGAAAAGCAATTTGGTAATCGTGTTAGTATCGCGTTTTCAACACCAAATTGCCTTGAAGTTATGGCCGAAAATGTGACTAAAGGAAGTGCATTAAAATTAGTTGTTGAAAGCTTGGGGTATCAACTTAAAGACAGTATTGCTTTCGGCGATGGTATGAATGATTATGAGATGTTAAAAATGGCAGGTAAGGGTTGTATTATGAAAGAAGCAAGCCCTGAACTTAAGGCATTGCTTCCTGAGCTGGAAGTTATTGGTTCTAATGCTGATGATGCAGTATCCCACTATTTAGCTAATCTTCTACTTTAATTATTTTATTAATTATGATTGTTGATAAAGAATTAAATACGTTAGGTTTACGTTGCCCTGAGCCGATTATGCTTGTTCGTAAAGAAATTAGGGAATTATCTATTGGTCAAATATTACACGTTATTGCTGATGATTTGGCCACAACTCGTGATATTCCTAGCTTTTGTCGGCATATGGACCACGAATTAGTTAACTCACGGATTGAATCCATACCATTTGAGTATTGGATTAAAAAATCGCATTCATAAAGATGTATTTGGTCATCTTTAATTCTTATATAGGTAAGTCAATATTTTTAAAATGGTAACGAAGCGTGCGCCAATCATTAGGCGCAAGGTTATCGATCATTAAAAATAATACTCTTCGTTTACCATTTCGCCGTGATCTTAAATTGATAATCATTATATAACGTAAAAGTAGCGGTTTTCGCATTAAATACCAACGTTGTTTGTGCCAATAAATTTGGTATATGTTTTCAAATAGCGCAAATTCACCCTGAATGGTTTTGAAATAACAAATACTCCGCCACCATTCAATTATCAATATTAAAATTAAAATAAAGGTATAACTATTCAACTCGGTATGAGCTAATTGAACTAAGCAAGCAATAATCAAAATAACATAAAAGCAGGTCGCACTTAAATATTGTAATAACGAAGGGGTCAGTTTTGTGCTCCACATAGCAATATCATTCAAATTGTATAAATCACAATTATTTATTCGCTTCATCAGTTATATTTAGAAATATAAAAATATTGTGAGATAATGCACAAAATTATTTGAGAATTTACTGACTTTGAAAAACTGTCAATCAAACGTTTAACCTTTATTAAACTAATGTGGTATTTATTTTATAACTTATTCATCAAGTTTTGTGCAAAAGCTAAGATATAAAATAATTAGTAATGGGATATGAAAGTATAAGTGATATAAAAAGTAAATCTACTTTAAATTTAAGAGGTTAATAATTGTTTGATGGATTTTAATAATTTTAAAAAAATAGATTAAAGCCGCTTTTTATTTTGAGTCTTTTCGAGTAAGTAGTATACTCATCGGCTAAAAATGGATTGGAATCAATATATACAGTTTTATTATCTTACTTTGATTTAAAATCAATTGGATAGGAATGATTTGTGATAATATTAAAAATATTAAAATTTTGTCTTAAACTTTTCATCGGTTTAGTACTTATGGGTTTAGTGATTGGGATCGCCGGTTACAGCCATTATTCTAAAGATTTGCCAGATGTTGCGACACTAAAAGATGTTCGTTTACAAACACCAATGCAAGTATTAAGTAGAGAGGGTGAATTAATTGCTGTTTTTGGTGAACGTCACCGAATTCCACTAAAATATGATGAAATTCCACCAATTATTGTCAATGCGGTTATCGCTACCGAAGATGCACGTTTCCATGAACATTTCGGTATCGATCCAATTGGTATTGTGCGTGCTATGTATATCGGGTTGAAGGACAAAAACTTTTCACAAGGTGGTAGTACGATCACCCAGCAAGTGGCAAAAAACTTCTTCTTAACGCCAGAAAAGAGTATTTCTCGTAAAGTAAAAGAGATGATTATTGCAATCCGTATGGAGCGAGAATTATCTAAAGACGAGATAATGGCGTTATATCTAAATATGATTAACTTTGGTTCGCGTGCTTATGGCGTGGCTGCCGCGTCATATACTTTTTTTGGTAAAACGCCAGATCAGTTAACCATTGATGAAGCCGCATTACTTGCCGGTTTACCAAATGCGCCATCTGCCTATAATCCAATGTCGCATCCAGAAAAAGCGTTAACAAGACGTAATTGGGTTTTAGGACGTATGTTAGATCAAAATTATATTACTCAAGCTGAGTATAATGAAGCGATTAAAAAACCGCTAAACGCAAGTTATCATACGCCAAAAATTGAATTTTCGGCACCATATGTTGCTGAGATGGCAAGACAGTTTATGTACGATAAATTTGGTGAAAACGCCTATACCGATGGTTATAAAGTTTATACTACAATCTCTAAAACGGATCAGGTGGCAGCAACCGAAGCTGTACAAAAACATATTATTGATTATGATATGCGACACGGCTATCGTGGCCCTGAAAAAGTATTATGGCAACATAATGAGCCGCCATTGAGTGAGGAACAAATTCAAGAAGCTTTACATAAATATATTTGCTATAGCGGTATGTGTCCTGCTGTGGTTATAGAATCTTCAGATAAAAAAGCAAAAGCAGTATTATCCGATAAAAGTAATATTACCATTGCCTTTCAAGACATGAAATGGGCAAGAAAATTTATTACTGATAATCAACAAGGGGCTTCACCAAGAAAGGTAAATGATACTTTAAAACCAGGTCAGCTGATTTGGGTTAAAAAATCTGGTGAAAATTGGGCTTTAGCGCAGATTCCAGCCGTTAATGCTGCACTAGTTTCTCTTGATTCTAATAACGGAGCCATTAAAGCGATTGTTGGTGGTTATGATTTCAATTTAAGTAAATTTAATCGCGCAACACAAGCTTTACGTCAATTAGGTTCAAATATTAAACCATTTGTTTATACGGCGACTTTAGAGAAAGGTCTAACTATGGCAACACTACTTAATGATGCACCGATTGTGCGCACCACAGGTAGTGTAACTTGGCGTCCAAAAAATTCCCCACCGACTTACGCTGGTCCATTAAGAATGCGAATCGGTTTAGGGATGTCTAAAAACGTGATGATGGTGCGGGCACTACGTGCAATTGGTATTGACTATGCAGCTACTTATTTAGAGCGTTTTGGATTCCCAAAAGAGAATATCTCACACAATGAATCACTTGCTTTAGGTTCGGCTTCATTCACACCATTGCAGGTGGCCCGTGCTTATTCGGTGATTGTTAATGGTGGTTATTTAATTACTCCATATTTAATTGAAAAAATCGAATATGACAATGATAGTGGCGTAATTTATCAACACCAACCATTGGTTGCTTGTCAAAACTGTAAAGGTGAAGTAGTGAAATTTGATTCTGTTTCAGTCTCGTTAGATAACGTTGAGAACGAGTCGAATGAGACTGGTAATGAAGAGCCGGAAGCGGCGAATCTTAAATCAGAAGATAACTTAATTTTACCTGATATTGATAAAGACAGCAAAACTACTGATCTAACACCTAAATATGCACCACATACTGTTGATAGCGGTATTGCCTTTATTATGAAAGATGGATTACGTAGTATTGTCTTTGGTGGTTCGGATTGGCAAGGTACTGCTTGGCGTGTAAAAGCACTAGGTCGAAAAGACGTGGGAGGTAAAACCGGTACGACTAACCAATCGAAAGACGTTTGGTTTTCAGGATTCGGTGGTAATATTGTGACCTCGGTCTGGATGGGCTTTGATGACCATCGTCGCGCTCTAGGACGAGCTTTCCGTGCCGAAGCAGGGGCAGTTACAGCTAATCCTGTTTGGGTTGACTATATGAAAGTTGCTCTTAAAGATGTACCAGAGAAACAAGATGTAAAACCAGATAATGTTATTTCTGTCACTATCGATCAGCGAACCGGTATGTTACCAGGCTCAGGCGCGAGAACTATGTCGGAATACTTTATTAAAGGAACAGAGCCAACTACATATGGATCGCAAGAAGTTGGTACCAGCGTGACGGATTCACAAGGTAACACACAAGAACTATTCTAACTAAGGTTTTTTATATGAATGGTTCTATAAGAATTATTGGTGGTAAATGGCGCGGACGAAAGTTATCAGTACTCGACAAACAAGGTTTGCGTCCAACTACAGATAGAGTAAAGGAGACTCTATATAACTGGTTAATGCCAGTTATCCAAAGTAGTGTTTGTCTAGATTGTTTTTCTGGTAGTGGATCATTAGGTTTTGAAGCCGCATCACGCGGTGCTCAAAATGTCACATTATTAGAGAAAGACAAACAAGTTGCTAACCAGCTAAAGAAAAATAAGCAATTAATTGCATGCGATAATGTCGAAATTTATTCAACAGATACTTTTCAATGGCTTGATAAACCTGCCCAAAAGCAATTTGATATTGTGTTTATCGATCCGCCTTTTCATCATTCATTAGTCGAAAAGACGGTAAAACTTCTTGAAAATAACCATTGGTTAAGTTCATCAGCTTATGTTTATATTGAATCTGAGTTGGGACATGATTTATGCAGTTATATTCCATCAAATTGGTATTTACATCGAGAAAAAACAGCAGGGCAAGTTCATAGCTACCTATTTATAAGAGAAGAGAGATAATGTTCATATTTTTAGGTAAATTAATTTATTCATTCATCTGGTTATTTTTATTATTTAACCTTGTTCATCCTTTCCCTAAACCAGCAAACATTGTCGCTTACGTTGGATTAGCTGCTTTTGTCCTTACTCACGGATTACAAGCATGGATGCTACAATCAACGATGACCAACCAAGAAAAAGAGCAGGATAAATTTAAAGCACTTAGACTTTTTATTTTTGGTGTTTTTGAAACACTTAGCTGGAAGAACAAAAAATAACGGTTAAAAATGGTTGCCATAGACTAATATTTTTGTATAATGCTCTCCACTTCTTTCGAAGCAATCAATATGCGGGAATAGCTCAGTTGGTAGAGCGCAACCTTGCCAAGGTTGAGGTCGCGAGTTCGAACCTCGTTTCCCGCTCCATTTCTTATAAATGTTTCTAATAAAGCTTATATTTCTTTCAAATAAAGGAACTAATCAGCTAGTTAACTCTAATAATGACTATTAAAATCAATTTAAAGCATGTACTGGAATGTCTATACTTTTTCATACGATAAAATTAAAGGGTAACGGTTTATTAAATGTCATCGGTGTAAAATAATCTAATAATATCGAGATAGTTTATTTGCAATATCGACTCGTTCACTGACTGTTATTTGATATCGATGTTTTCCTATTTGTTTAATCTTTAAGTGAGCTTCTTTCATTAAACATCTGACCCTAAAATGACCAATAGCAATCTACTTCTGTTGACTCGTTGATGTAATGTGACTCGCGTCTTGTTAATAGGCTTATCCCTCATCTCATAGAATGATGAAATGGAAATAATAAATAACGTACAAACTAGTTGTAACGGGTATTGCTTACTTTATTGGTTTGTTAGCACATATCTTGGTATTCGTCCGAGATTAAGAGAGCTGTAGCTTTTTTTAGGGTCTTCTTTTCAAGTTCGAGTCGTTTAATCTTTTTTCCAACTCTGGTATCTGTAATTTTTCTGACATGATCGCTTTTGCTTTTAGAGTTACACCACTCAATTCACTATAAAGTTGTTTTACCGGACATTGGAAATGTGGTTTCATCAATACCCATGGCTACACAGACATCTGAAAAAGAAGCACTTGCTCCCACCTTTTTGAATTTGGGCATAGCGATGGTAGGCGACGGTATGTTGAAAGGGTTTATAGTTTGTAAAACAAATTGAATTGCAATTAAACTATTTTTAATAAATTATATATCTTATACTGATAACAATTTTAAATAAGAAGTATAATAAATCTAAACTAAAATTAGGTAGGATATATATGAAGTATCAGTTAATAATATTAGGGGCTCCAAATAAGTTCGAACAAGCTATTTTAGATTTACTCTTCAAGCAAATTGATGAGCTTGGCATGGATCGTAACATGTTACATATCCTTAAACGTGAAAAATTTAAGAATGAATATCATGCCAATTACCCTGCATATTGTTTATACATGGGTGATACTAATCAAAGAACAGATTTAGATATCCTAACTATATTAAAAAAAGATGCTACCTTAATCCTACCTATTGTTTCAAGTTTAACAAAGTTTGATGAAAGCATTCCTGAAATATTAAAAAATCAAAATGGTTTTCAGCTATCAAATGAACGAGGGATTCCAAGTTTGGTTAGTTGTATTTTGGAAGGGTTTAGCTTAATTAGAACCAGTCGAAGAGTTTTCATTAGTTATAAACGTTTAGAATCCAGCCATATTGCAATTCAACTTTATGAAGCTTTAGAGAAATCAGGATTTGACGTTTTTTTAGATACGCATAGTATTCGTCCAGGAGAGCCTTTTCAAGAAGAATTGTGGCATAGAATGACTGACTCCGATATTATTGTTTTATTAAATACTGATAACTTTTTAAAAAGTAACTGGACTAAACAAGAACTGGCTAAAGCCAATTCATTAAGTATTGGTATTATTCAAATTATTTGGCCTAATGCAAAATTAATACCAGAAGCACATATTTGTAAACCGATTAAATTGAAAGATAAGGACTTTGACGATTATATCCACAAGAAATTAGTAGACAGTGTAGTGGAAAACATTATATATTCTACTGAAGTTCTTAGAGCGAGAACTCTTGCTGCTCGTCAGGATAATTTAACGTCAGAATTTATTTCTTTTGCAATTCAAAGTAATGTTAAAGTAACACTCCATCCTGATAAATTTATTTCTATATATAAAAATAATGAAGAATATATAATTATCCCTACAATAGGTGTACCTCAGTCATTGAACTGCAATAATGCAGAAGATTTAATTTTAAGGATTAAACAAGAGAAGCCTAAAGGTATTTATTTACTTTATGATCATGTGAATATCAGAGATAAATGGTTATGTCATTTAGAATGGCTAAACCAATATTTACCTGTACAATCTCTTAGGTTATCTGAATCTTTGACAATTTTAGGAGGTAATGGTGAATAAAATTTTCCTTTCTGCCAGTATCCCTTTACCTGATAGAGACCCTAAATATATTGGAACCGCAGATATATCAGCAATAAGAGATGCTGTAAATGCATTGGCAAAAGTTGTTATTCCTAATGCAATTTTAGTTTGGGGAGGGCATCCTTCTATTACACCACTTATTCGAGTGATTTTGGAAAAACTTAAAACAGATGTTTCAAAGCATGTTGTTTTATATCAATCTGAATTTTTTAGCAAAATATTTCCTTCAGATAATGAACATATTGAATGTATAAAATTGATAAATGAAATTAAAGATAATAAAGATGAAAGTTTAGCACTAATGCGTAAAGAAATGATTGGGGGTAATGATTTCACTGCGGGAATTTTTATTGGGGGTATGGAAGGAGTTGAAGATGAGTTTAATCTTTTCAAACAATATCACCCTGATGCTTTACTTTTACCAGTGGCAACAACAGGAGCCGCTTCTTTATCAATTTATCAAGCATCGCCTGAAAACTATATGGAAGAGCTTAATACAGATTACGCATATATGGCATTATTTACGAAATTATTAAAAGGAAGAATTTAAATGGGTAAGAAAATTTTTATTTCTTATAAATATGGAGATACACAAGTAGCAAGACTTAATAACCAAAAAACAAAAGTAAGAGATTACGTTGATCTCCTACAAAAGCAATTAGAAAAACAAGGAGATCATATAAATAAAGGTGAAAATGATGATGAAAGTTTAGCTCATTTTAAAGATAAAACTATTCAGTCTGAGTTATCAGATAAAATTTATGATAGTACGGTAACGATAGTCCTGGTTTCTAAGGGAATGAACGAGCTGCGGTGTTCAGAAAAAGACCAATGGATACCTTGGGAAATTGCGTATTCTTTAAGATCTAAAACTCGTTCTGATAGAACTAGTAAAACTAATGCTATTCTTGCTATAAAGTTACCAGATGAAAATAATAGCTACGATTATGATCCTAAATTGTTTAATATCATCAAAAAAAACATGAATAACCTTGAGTATTCATATTTATTAGATAAACCTTATTTACCAGAATCTTATATTCTTTTTGCCGAATGGGGCTCTTTTTTTAAAAATATAAACTATTATATTGATGTATCTTTAGAAATTTGGCGAAATCGTGATAAATATCATATTAGTAAATCAATATAAGAACTAGATTATCAATATCACTACTTATAATATATTATTATAAGTAGTGATAAGTCTTAATTAAATCCAAATACAACCCATTTCATAATAAAAATAAGTATAGATAAAGCTAAATAGAATATACTAATAGAAGGTGAAATGCTACATTTCATTAATAAGCATAAACCTTTATTTACAGGCATAACTGCATATAAATCTTGAGCCGTTAGAGTATTTGTATGTAATTTAGAAATAAATTGATTATAGGAGTTTTGAAATGCTTTTTCTAACCCTAAATAATAAATATCTAATACAGCAAAGGTGACGATTAGAAATAAAGCCAGATATATATTCTACTTTACCTTTATCTGCAATCATCACTAAAACGGCTGATATATGCGTAATACACCATGTTTTACAAGCGGCACTATTTTAAGCCATTTTCTGTATAACATTTTGTATAATTGACAAATGTGCCTGCACAGAAACTGACTCTGATTCTATTTTGATAGAGGTATCTGTATTAACCATTTTATGATCTTCTTGGTGCCATAGCCATATTTACCCAATTTTCTAGCTTTCTTGAAATATCACCATAGGCATCATCTGAAAGAGGATCATAACACGGAACATGCTTCGACAATCTATCCCCATTGTCGAGTACGATTGTATCGAATGGGTTGTTCCCTTTTCTACAAGTACCAGTTCTTGGACATTTTATGTTATGAATATAAATACCAAAGATAGGTTTTCCTTTATTCCATGCTTTTTTTATTTCGTAATTCACCCAAGGTATTGTTGATGTATCTGAACCGACCAAAACAATAACACATTGTTTGTATTTCATGTTTTCATCAATCCATCGCTTAATTGACTTTTCACCACCTCGCTTTACCTTTTCCCAATCATTCGCATTAACTGGAGTATTACCCTCAAGCACACCTATATTTCTTATTTGTTGAACTCTCATCACATCATTATCGTAGTGAAAACTATAAAAAACAGGTTTTTTAGCCATATTTGCTCTCCATTACATATGTAAAAATATTATTAACTTTTTTGTAGCCATATTTTTAGTGGTACAAATGTATTATTATCTGTATAATGGACATAATATTCTTTTGGATTATATTCAGAGGTTATATAAGGATAGATATTTAAATACTCAGGACTTGTATAATTACTGTTATCTTTTTGTACAACTAATAATGCAATATTATCTCTATATTTTGCCGCATCACCTAGTCCTAACTCCCAGTTACACCATTTAGAATTAATTGCTTCTTCAGTTGCTAATAAGATAAATTTATCATTTTTCAGGATTTTTTCTTTAATTTTTTTAGCTGTTTCACCCGATGTAATTTTTGGCATTTCTTCATCTAACCAATCCACATACACTTCTACGCCAAACCCTTTAAGAAAGTTTATTGCTGCTAATAAATTTACTTTTAATTCATCGTGTTTATGGGATAAGAATATCGTAGTTTGAATAGCTTTAGTTTCTTCTCTGTAAAATCCAAGTATTCTTTTCGAAAATTTTACGCTATATTGAGTTTTGCTAAAACTTCTTAACTCACTTTCAGTTATTAATGTCATGCCATAATTCCCTTATACACTTTATTTATATCAAATAATTTTCTTATTAATAATTTTTTCAACCTTTTGTGGTGGAATATCCATAACTTTAGCAATGCTTTCAATTGCGACGCCTTTATCAAGAAGTAAAGCAACCATTGTTATTTCAAGTTTTTCTCGTCGCTCTTTCTCTAAATCTAATTTTTGTTTAGCAATCTTCTGCTCTTCTTTCCTAATCTGCTCAATCACCTGATAAGTAGGAACATATTTAAGGCTTTTTTCCAACTCATCCATTAAACCAATCGACCTAAAACTAGTATAAGACAAAGGGGAGATTATCAAATGGTCTACAAATTCTATATTTAAGATTTGTCCCACTTGGATTAATCGATCTGTGATATCTTTATCAGTTACGGAGGGTGACAATCTTCCTGATGGATGATTATGTACAGCAATCACTCGTGAAGCATTTTTCATGACAGCTACACGAAACACATTCATTGGCTCAACATCTACCGATTTATAAGACCCTAAGGCAATGAGTTCAATATATAGAATGTAACCCGCTAGATTCATACCAACAATCCAGAAATGTTCTTTTTCTTGGTCTATTTTGTTGTCACGTAATAGCACATTCTTCATGATATTATAGACATCATCCGTGCCTTCTATATAACGTTTATCGTTTTTAGCGAGTTTTATATCCATTATGAGGTACACTGTGTAAGAATGAGTTTGTTAATGTTATCAATATAACATAATTCCATAGAATAAAAAGTCATTGATAGTATAGCAATAACGGCTAATTATTAGCCTTATAGCCCCTAATTTGTAATACACGCTACCTTAATAAACGCCGAGCTAATAATGCTTGCATATCACGTCTGCCATCGGTAATTAAAAAAATAACGACCTGTTGGTCGATGATTTTGTAGATAAGCCGGTAGGATTTAAACAAGGTTTGACGATAATCACGATTGCCTAAATCTAGTAACTCTTTAGGAATACTGCCTTTTTCATTAAAATGGCTTAAACTCTCAGCAATTTTTAGCAGTTCATCCAATACGTAATCGGCATTTTCAGGGCAGTCATACTCTACTATATAGTCATAAATGGCTGCTAAGTTTGCCTATGCATCTTGCGTTAGGACGACTTTATACGTAAGCATTAAGCTATTTTCCTTTTATTTTTTAGACGGTTAATCACCTCATTTACATCGGTAATTTGTCCTGCCTCTACCTGTTTTTGACCTAATGCCAGAATTTTAAGTAATGCTAGTGTTTCTTGCGTTTCTTCATAGGAGGCAATATCTTGAATGACTGCTTTGGCCTCGCCATTTTGAGTGATAATTAATGGCTCTCTTGATCTAGTTAAATTGTTCATTACCCCGGCGGCGTTAGCTTTTAAGTAACTGATTGGTTTAATCTGCTGAGAATAGCGCATGTAAACCTCACATTATTAAGACTAAATAAAGTCTAAAAAAGGACTTAATCTAGTCTAAGTAGTTAAATAAAAAAAGCAATCTGAGTCTAAAAACAGCTACTAAAAACTATTGCATAACACCCAAAACAAGGACATAATTAAGGACAGAAAACATCAATGTACAGTTATGATATGTGTGTTTCCAATAGGTTAGCTCTTTTATTTGAGATATCTTTCCCGCTCCAAGTCTCCTTCTAAAGGTTTTGATTATAATTGATAATTTCTTGAAATTACAATGTTAATTGTATACTTACCTTTGTTAAAAACCATTATCGTGCGTTTCCTTATTCTCATTCATTTTTTGACATGAAAAAAATTTGAACAACAAACAAGAGAATATAGTGTGATGGAATGTCTACGCTTTTTTATACTTAACGGCTTATTAAAAGCTATCGGTGCCAAATATGATGAATGTAGCTGATTATTCTTATACCAATATGTATAAGCAGAAGAACGTTAGTATGAAAAAGTATGGACATTGCATTTAATTAAAGGGAATAAAATTATTAAATTATAAAAATAATTTTTATGAAATCAAATATAAAAAATATAAGATAATTAAAAAATAGCTTTACTGTTCTGCTATTGATGCTTGTATTTCTGATTAATAAAACGAATCACAAACTGATACGATAAAACCTATAAAATTAAAGTTGCATTTACTTGAGGGAGTGCCGTATGAACGTACCTATAAAATAGGTTTTAACGTTATTACCTTTCAAAGTAAAAGCGTTTTGGGAAGGTTATTTAAAAGATGAATTGGTCTTTAGTATTCCATTAAAGCCAGCTGATTGTAATGAATAATTATAATGTAACTAGATTTAATAATGAAACAGGGCATTTAACCCTGTTTTTTATATCGCTATTGTAACGCTTTGCCTTTGGTTTCTGGAATTAAGAATATAAAGGCTGCTGCGGATAATAGGTAAGCCCCTGACAATAATGCTAATGCATAACTGATTGAGTAGATCGTTGCTAAATAGGCAATAAGTACTTGCGATAAGCCTGCAATGCCACGACCGACGTTAAAGATGATGTTTTCAGCACTTGAGCGTGCATCGGTGGTGTAGTGTTCTGCTAGTAGTGCACCATACCCACCCATCATGCCGTTAACGAAAAAGCCAATCACTGAGCCAAAGATGATTAATATTGCGACTTCTTTTTGTTGAAAATAGAACCATATTGATATGGCTGATACTAATAAAAATACAATATAAGAAGGACGTCGACCGAATTTGTCACATAACCAACCAAATATTAATATGCCTAATGACATGCCGATAGTGGTTGATATAGTCCAAAGCATAGTGTTTTTGAAAGGTAGATGATATTCAGATGCAATCATATTTGGCATCCAAACCATTATTCCATAAAAGCCAAAGTTTTGGACTGCACAGGCAATAGTTAAGCCGATGGTGGTTGCGGTAATTCTTGGGTTTTTAAAGAGTTTGCTGATGGCAATTTTGTTTTTGTTTTGGTCTTTTAGATTTTGCCAAATTTCGGGTTCTTTTAGTCCTTTACGTGTCCATGCGACAAATAATGCGGGTAATACACCCATGGCAAATGCCCAACGCCATCCATGAACTTCGCCAATAAAATTAACGGTTAATGCAGCAAGAATGATACCGACTTGGAAACCAAGTGCCACAATTGAGGTTGCTCTTGAACGTTTATGTTTTGGCCAGCTTTCAGATACTAACGTCATGCCAATGCCAAATTCACCACCAAGACCTAATCCACTTAGAAAACGAAAAATAAGGAAGCATTCATAATTCGGTGATATCGCACAAAGCCCAGTAAATAACGAGAAGATTAAGATTGTCCATGAAAATACTCTAACTCGCCCATATTTGTCGGCAAGGATACCAAAAAAGATTCCGCCTAATACTGCCCCTAATAATGTGGCTGAGGTTAAAGTACCAAGATCGGCTTTGGTTAGGTTGAAACTAGTGGCAATTAGGCTGAAACAGACGCCTAAAATCATCATATCTAAGCCATCTAATGCATAACCTACGGTAGATGCAAATAGGGTGCGCTTTTGATAGGGTGTGGTTTGTTCACTTTGCACGTCAATGTTCATGTTTACCTCAAGTCATTTATAGTGGATCGGTATTTTTTATTTAACATATTTTTTATAAAACGAGGGAGGGGATTAAAGCGGGGGCAAGTATATACTTAAAAGTGAGAAAAATCCAAATGAAAAGGCGAAATTAGCGAGTTTTATTTTATTTTTTGTCGATTTGGCAAAATTATTCGACTAATCTTGATAAATATCTCATTTTTGAGACAAATTAGCCGACAATTTCGCCATTTCGCAGCTGTTTGTGACAGAGTTTTTTTAATCAATATACCAATAACCAAGATTAACGAATTCTAACAGGACATTTAGAGTTTGTTCGTCTTTTAATTGTTCGTAGTAAAGTACTTCCGATTCACATAACATGTCGATGGTTTCCATTGGTAATGGTATTTTTTTACCGTTGATGTAAGCCGTATCGGCTATTTTTACAATGCGAATACTTGGCACGCGTTTGAGTTCTTCGCCGTATTCTAAAGCTTCTTTAAGTTCATCTAAGTCGTAAAGGCAATCAGGGTCAATGGGAACGATGTTGGGTTCATGCATCGGTATGGTTATGTGTTTACCAAACCAATCATTGAATAGAGCGGGGTTTTTAATGAGGTCGATCATTTGTCCTTTTAACTTTTCAAGTTCATATGGTTGGATTCGATACGGATCGCTAGGTAACTTTAAGTCAGGGTCTTGATAGAAAATGCCATTAGGTAAGTTATCAATTACATAATCAGCAAAGCTACTAAGTAGTTCTTGTGATGTTTGGGTTCTAAAGCCAACAGAATAACTAAGCGATTCACCAATGGATACCCCATTATGTGGAAAGCCGATTGGAATATATAAAATATCACCAGCGGTGATTTCTTCATCGATAATCGGCCGATAGTCTTCTACATGCAGTAACGCTTTATGAGCACTAAATTGTTTGTAATTAGGATTACGATCGCCAACTTGCCAACGTCGGCAACCTTTGCCCTGAATAATGAATACATCGTAATTATCAATATGCGGCCCAACACCTGCACCACGAGTAGCGTAAGAGATCATAAGATCTTCAAATTGCCATAAGGGAAGGCATTTAAATGGTTCCACTAAGGTTGCAGCTTGTTCATGCCAATGGTCCACTGCTTGTACAAGAAGAGTCCAATTTTCCTCACCTAGATGGCTGAAATCAGTAAAAGGTCCGTAATTAGCATCCCATATCCCATTTTTGTTGGTAACGATTCGGCTTTCGAATATTTCTTCCATGGCAAGACCAGCCAGTTTTTCTGGGGAGATAGGGTCGATAAAGTTGCTAAAAGCATTACGTAAGATGACGGGTTTTTTTTGCCAATAATTGGCTAAAAAATCATCCCAATCGATGGATAATTTATTATTCATTGAACTCTCCTTGTAAATTAAATAATTGACAAAAGTTGGTTGTTGTTTGCTTTGCAATGGTGTCTAAAGAGACGCCTTTTAATGCGGCTAAGTAATTAGCTACTTCGCGAACATAAGCTGGTTGGTTTTCTTTTCCGCGATAAGGTACCGGTGCTAAATAAGGTGAGTCAGTTTCAATCAGCATGCGATCTAAAGGTATATATTTTGCTACTTCTCGTAAAGATTCGGCATTTTTAAATGTAATAATGCCGGAAAATGAGATATAAAAACCGATATCTAATAATGCTTTAGCAGTATCAATATCTTCAGTGAAGCAGTGCAATACACCACAATAGGCTTGCTGTTCTTTTAATAGTTTTAATGTGTCTTCTTTCGCATTGCGGGTGTGTACAATGATCGGTTTTTTTAATTGTTTGCCTAATTTTATGTGCTCGATAAAGTTGGCTTGTTGTAATTCAATGTTGTCTTTTTGATAGTAATAATCAAGTCCTGTTTCACCTAGGGCAATAACGTTGTCTTCTTGAGCAAGGCGAGCAAACCGGTCGGCATCATAGGGTTCATCATCCAAATTGAGTGGATGAATTCCACAAGAAAATGAGCATTGTTTTTGGTATGGCATTAACATGTTTTTCATAGATTCATAGCCAGAGAGTGTGGTTGCTACGCTTAAGCAATGTTTTACCTCGTTGTTTAATGCTTCTTGCAATACGATATCAAGCGATTTGTTAGTATAGTCCAAGCTGTCTAAATGACAGTGCGAATCAATTAGAAACATATTTTTCTCTTTTTAATTATCTCAATGATGTTCAAAATCACGAACTGGTTTTATGGTTGACCATGAGCGACAGCCTGGGCACAACCAGTAGAGGGTATTAACTGTAAATCCACATTTTTGGCAGCGGTAATTAGGAACGGATTTTATTTGTTCACCAACCATATTGCGAAGTAGTAATAAGCTCTCTTTGGCTTTTCCTTGTTCGGCATCAGCAACATGGTAATCCATTAAGCGATAGAATCCTTTTAGATTTGGGTGTTTTAGTAATTCACGATAAAGGTAATATTGCGCTGCATCAAGTCCATTGTCTTTTTCAATAATATCAGCAAGCATAAGTTCAGCAACATTTCCAGTGTCTTGTTTGACACAAATTTCAAGGAATTGTTTAAATAGTTGCGGTTGGTTGAGTTTTGCGTAACATGTTTTTAATAATGGTAACACCTCACCAATAAAGGCTTTGTCCTGATTTAATATTTGTTGTAAAGATTCAATTGCTTGTTCGGTTTTGTTTTGTGCAATAAATACTCGTCCAAGCATTAACGATGTGCGGGCGCAATTAACATCAGCAGCCGCTGATTTTTTTAATAAGTTGTAAGCTTGATCTAAATCATTATTAGCAATAGCGATGGTAGCTAGTTCACAATAAAATTGGGCAATTTCAATTTTAAATTTTACATTGCCGAGCTTGACCAATTTTGTGGCGGCGTTAATCGCATTGTTCCATTCGCTAGTTGATTGATAAATGATTAGTAATTGTTGTAAAGCATGTTGTTGAAACTCTTCTTCGTCGATTAACTGTAAAAACATCTCTTCTGCACGATCGTAAAAACCGGCTACCATGTAATCTCGCCCAAGCTGTTGAATGGCTAATAGACGTTGTTCAAAGGTTAAAGATGAACTTTCCATCAATGCTTGGTGAATACGTATTGCGCGGTCTACCTCGCCTCGTGAACGGAATAAGTTGCCCAAAGTAAGATGGGCTTCTAGCGTGCCGTCATCTTCTTTTAACATGTCAAGGAAGAGATCAACCGCTTTATCTTTTTGATTGGACAAAAGGAAGTTTAGACCATCAACATATTCCCGAGATAGTCGGTTAGATTCATTTAAATATTTTTGCCTGGCATTTCTATTACCCATATACCAGCCATATCCGGCGGCTATTGGAAGTAATAGAAATAACAATTCAAACATAATGACCTATTTTTTTAATTGGTTAAATTTTGACGATTATCTACATTATATTTTTTCTGCAATTTGTTTAGTTTACGTTTTGTCGATGAGTGTTGGAATTTAGATTTTAGGAAGTATATCCCTGTTAATATCCAACCAATTAAAAAACCAGAACCAAATAAAATAGCAAGCAGTACCGATAACCTAATTTCGATTTTAGCAATTAAATAGTTAAATGTGACTAATTGATTATTAGCTGAACCTATTGTTATCGATATGGCGAAAATGAGAATTATCAATAAAATTGATATTACTAATTTCATAATTTTAACCTTTTTATTTTATTAAAAATCTCTAATTAACTATAATTTTTTTACAAAACTTGTTATTTATAAAATCATCTGACTACTATATGCCATTTTCTAGCATAAAAACAGCAGATTAATGTAATTAACCAAGCAAGCATAATACCTAATAATAGATCATAAGCAGAATGCATGCCTAGTAATAATCGGCTTGTTTCAATTAGTGATGACCAAATCACAATGGCGGTAACAATTAAAAAATGTCGCCTAAAGCTGAGTAATGCTATCGCAAAAAATGCCCAAGTTGCTGCAAATAATGTATGTCCAGAAGGAAAAGCATAGCCGGTTTCATGTTGCCAATGCTTACTTAACCAAGATGGTATAGCCGTTGAATTAGCAAGTAGTTGTTCTATGTTGGCTTTTCGTTCTGCTCTTGTTTGTGAATAAAATTGTTTGTCGCTAAATTGATATTCTTTTGCTAACCATAATACGTATGGTCTAGATTCAGCTGTTTGTTGTTTGATAAGGCCTTTAATGATTTGCCCGCCTAACATTGCACTAATAAATATTAGCAATAATATTGAGATTGTTTTTTTGGTTTTATTGGCTAATAGTAAACAAAATAATAGAAACATCAGCCCCGATGTAATTATTGCCCAAGGAAAACTTGCTGTTTCAGTTAACCAAAAAAAATATTTAGATGTATTATTTATTGACGATGGTTGCCACTGCCAATTTACGACTATTACAGATAACGGTATAATTAGAAATAAAACTAATACCGCTATTGTTTTTTTTATTACTAACCCCATTTAAAAACTCAATTAAGCATAAAATTTGACTTATTTTAACATGGATGCATGATTAAAAAAATCTTATCTATGTTGTTATTAAACTTGGAGATAATAATGCAATTAAAACATGTTGCACAAGCCAAACTGCCAACACCATGGGGATGTTTTACCATTGTTGGTTTTGAAGAAATTGCAACAGGTAAGGATCATGTGGCATTAGTGTTTGGTGATATCAATAATCAAACCCCCATTTTGACACGTGTTCATTCAGAGTGTTTAACCGGCGATGCGTTATTTAGTTTGCGTTGTGATTGTGGTTTTCAGTTGGAAGCTGCGTTAAGGCAAATCGCTAAAGAAGGTAAAGGGATTTTAATTTATCATCGCCAAGAGGGGCGTAATATTGGGTTGTTAAATAAAATTAGAGCTTATGCCCTTCAAGATCAGGGTTTAGACACGGTTGAAGCAAATGAGCAATTAGGTTTTGCGCCAGATGAGCGTGATTTCACTTTATGTGCTGATATGTTGACGTTGTTGGGAGTGTCACAAATTCGTTTGTTAACCAATAACCCAGAGAAGATTAAAGTGCTTGAGCAAGCCGGGATTAAGGTAACCGAGCGCGTTCCTTTAGAAGTAGGGGAAAATCCAAATAATGAGTATTATTTAGCGACTAAGGCGAATAAATTAGGACATTTATTGCATTTGCATCATTGTAATCGCTAATTTTTTAAACTTGAATGGTTTAACTTAGCCAACCTCAGTAGTTTATATTGAGGTTGATTTTTATGTGTTAATTAAATTAATCTTTATCGCAACGAAGTACGCCACCATTGGCAATTTGGTCTTTAGAGACTTCGTGCATGATAATTTGTACGGCCTCTGGTTTGCAGTTGAGTGTTTGGACAATTGCATCGGTTACTCGTTTAGCCATTTCGCGTTTTTGTTCAATGGTTCGTCCTTCTAAAAAGTCTATAACTACATTGGGCATAAATATCTCCTAGTGATTAATAGTGGCAAGTTGTGCATCCGTTAGTGCAATGTCTTGATTATGACAAATTCCAATACCAGATTGGATGATTTTTTCAGCAATCACTTTGGCTTCTTCTAATGAGTGCATAGTATAGGTTCCGCATTGGTATTTGTTTAGTTCAGGAATTTCAGATTGTGATTTTACATTTAGTACATCATGCATAGATTTTAACCAAGCGTCAACCGCTAACGACTCATTAGGTTTACCAATTAAGCTCATATAAAATCCAGTACGGCATCCCATTGGTGAAATATCTATAATTTCAACTTTATTACTGTTTAAGTGATCACGCATAAAGCCGGCAAATAGATGTTCTAATGTATGAATACCTTTTTCAGGTAAAAGTGCTTTATTAGGGATGGTAAAGCGAAGATCAAATACGGTAATGTCATCCCCCTTAGGGGTTTTCATGATTTTAGCTATTCGCACAAAAGGTGCGTTCATTTTAGTATGATCGACTTTAAAACTGTCTAATAAAGGCATAGTATTCTCCTTAGTTTGTGATCAAGCTATTTTGATAAATTAGCTTGATTTATTCCACTATTTTTTATTCATTGATTTAATAACTCTATCATTTCTTGTTCGTCAATGATTTTTATTCCGAGTTCTTCTGCTTTGGTTAGCTTTGAACCTGGTGATTCACCGGCTATTACTAAGTCAGTTTTTTTAGAAACGCTACCAGTGACTTTAGCACCAAGTTTTTTTAATTTATCTTTTGCTTCGTCACGGGTTAATTGTGATAATGTTCCGGTTAAAACTACGGTTTTACCGCTAAATGGCGAGTCAATCGTTAATGGTTTTACTTCGACATCTGGCCAGTGTATACCGATTTCAGCACTGGTTAGTTGCTCAATGACATCGCGATTATGTGGTTCTTTAAAAAAGTCGGTAATACTTTCAGCAATCACCTCACCAACATCATTTACGGTTTGTAGCTGTTCTAATGAGGCATTTTCAATGGCTGATAAATTACCTAATTGATTAACGAGACTTTCGGCGGTAACTTCGCCAACATTTGGTATGCCAAGCGCAAAAATAAAGCGATTTAAGCTGGTGTTTTTTGATTCTTTCAAAGCATTAATTAAATTATTCGCTAATTTTTCGCCAACTTTGTCCAATGAGCATAGCATTGGTAACGTGAGTTTATAGAGATCAGCCGGCGTTTTGACATAATCTTTATCAACTAGTTGTTCAATTAGTTTATCACCTAAGCCATCAACATTCATTGCCCGGCGAGATACAAAGTGTTTTAAGGCTTCCTTGCGCTGGGCAGGACAAATCAAACCGCCGGCGCAACGGGAGATTGCTTCACCTTCATCACGAACAATCAGAGAACCACAAATAGGGCAATGAGTTGGGAAGATGATTTCTTTGCTGTCGGCTGGCCGTCGATTTTGAATAACCGCAACAATTTGTGGTATTACATCACCTGCACGCCGTACTGTTACATAATCACCTTCACGAATGCCTAAGCGTACAATTTCATCGCTGTTGTGTAAAGTCGCATTGCTAACAATAACACCAGCTACGGATACTGGCTCCAATCTTGCTACAGGTGTTATGGCTCCAGTTCGTCCAACTTGGAAATCGACTTTTTTAAGTTGTGTTATTTCCTCTTGTGCTGGGAATTTAAATGCGGTTGCCCAGCGAGGTGCACGGGCAACAAAACCAAGTTCATCTTGTTGAGCGATGCTGTTAACTTTGATAACGACACCATCAATATCAAAATCGAGTGACATTCGTTGCTCACCAATTTCATGAAAGTAGGTAAGCGCTTCTTGGACTCCTTGGCGAATTTGTACTTTGTCACTAACTGGCAAACCCCATGCTTTAAATTGCATTAAACGGTCATAGTGGTTATCTGGTAAAGTTGTGCCTTCATAAATACCCATGCCATAACAGAAAAAAGAGAGTGGTCTTTTGGCGGTAATTTTAGGATCTAATTGTCTTAATGAACCCGCTGCGGCATTACGGGGGTTAGCGAAAGTTCTTTCGTTGCGTTTTTCCGATTCAGCATTCAATTTGGCAAAACCTTTATGAGTCATAATGACTTCGCCTCGCACTTCTAATCGAGTAGGGATATTTTCACCTTGTAAAACTAAAGGAATAGTTTTTATCGTTCTAACGTTTGAGGTGATATCTTCACCTGTGGTACCATCACCACGAGTCGCGGCTCGAATAAATTGCCCATTTTCATATAATAAACTTACCGCTAATCCATCAAGTTTTAACTCGCAGCAGTATTCAACGGATTGACTGTTGCTAAGATGTAAGCGATCTTTTACTCTTTTATTAAAGGCGTTAAAACTCACTTCATCAAAAACATTATCAAGTGATAGCATTGGTAATTCATGTTTGACCGAGGCAAATTGTGATAATGCTACACCACCTACACGTTGTGTTGGTGAGTCGGGTGTAATTAGTTCAGGGTGATCGTGTTCTAAGCTGTTTAGTTGTTTTATTAACTTATCATATTCTACGTCAGGAATTTCTGGTGCATCAAGCACATAATAACAATATTCATGATGTCTTATAAGATTGCGTAGAGCCGTGATTTGTTCTTCTACATCTTGTTGAGATTCAGGTTGGTTTGCTAAGCGTTTATTTGGCATGATTTTTAACTCTTAATTAAAACAAAAGTTACAGAATTAGCAATAACATAGTACTTAACTAGATTTTGTACAATAGGTATTGTTAAAATTGTTTATAAAACGGTATAAGCTTGCTATTCCACTAACTTTAATTAGTAGAATAGTCTTTAAAAAAAAGAGTTATTAGGATTAAATTTCGTTACAAGCTTTCTTAATACGTTCTTTATAGCTATCAATTTTTTGTGGTGTCATCATGTGGTGTTCATCATCTAGTACTACACCATGCACATCATCAGCAATACGTTGTGCAGTTTGCAACATAAGTTTGAAGTTTTGTTGGTTATTACCATGAGTAGGTGCCACCATGAATATTGATATACCCGGGGTGGTAAATTCGTGCATGGTTTCAGGATCTAAGTAACCCGGACTGATCATGTTTGCTAGGCTAAAAAGTATTGGGCCATTGCCCGCAGGGTCAACATGACGGTGAAAAATTTGCATATCACCAAATTGGAATCCTGATTGGATGATGCTAGCTAAAAGTACATCACCTTGTAATGATTTGCCATTTATACCGGTTACATTTAAAACAATGATTTCAGTTTGACTGTTTTCACTGATATCAAATTTTTGATTGCTTTGACCTTTCGATTCTGATGGCGTTGTTTTTGAAGCCTTTTTTTGCGGCTCATCAGCAAAAATATCGTCTTGTAAATTAATAATTGGCTCTTTAGCCACTTCATTGTCAATTTCTTTTCTATCTTCATGTAGAAATAGATCTTTTTGAAGAGGTAAATGCTGTTCTTCTTTATCTTCTTCAATGACAATAGCTTCAACCGGATTATTACTCTCTTCTTGCTTATTTTTAGGTTTAAGTAAAATCACATCATCTTCTACATTGTAGATGTTTTTATCTTGCTGAGTATTTAATGTTGATTTATTTTTTTTGCCTGACTTGAATAAAGCAGAACGTTCCTTTTTATTGATCCAAAGCCCATGAATCAATAATGCAATAATGACTAAGGATGCAACAACAATTAGAACAATACGTAAATTATCCATGATACCCATCTCAGAATTAAATTAAATATAGAGTTAAATATAGAATTAAATATAGATTTAAAGTATTCAATAATATAATTGAAAAAAAAAGGATTAATAAATACTAGAATTAAATTTCTTTACTTTTTATTTGCAAACTAAGTCTTATATACTTACTTATTACACTACTAAAAATCAATTTACATATATTACTTTATTTCTGCGAATAATCATAATTATCAATCTATTTTTTTTATGATTCTCGTTTTGACTCCGATAACTTAGCAATTTTTTAGAACTCTGTGCTATTAAGGTGTTAAGATACTTACAATCTATGCATATTTTTTGTAAAATCACCGATCACTTTGAATAATATTCGTTGTTTTTTATTAAAAAAAATAATTATTAAGTTACCGAGGTCTTTTTCTATGAGATTTAATAAGCTATTACTTACGCTACCAATGGCATTATCTGGTCTATTGTTGTTAACAAGTTGTGATAATAATCAATCACAAAATGGTAAAGACCAATTACCGAAGGTAACTGTTTTTAAGGTCAAGCCTTTAGATTACACATTAAAAATAAGTTTGCCAGGGCGGGTTGTTGCCTCACAAATAGCAGAAATAAGGCCACAAGTTAGTGGAATTATTTTGAATCGTGAATTTGAAGAAAGTTCAAATGTTAAAGCGGGCCAATCACTTTATCAGATCGATCCTGCTATTTATCAAGCTAATTATGATAGTGCGGTAGCGAGTGTAGCAAGCGCAAAAGCGAATGCTAATATTGCGCAACTTACATTAAAGCGTTATGCAGGTTTATTAAACACTAAATCCATCAGTCAACAAGAATACGATAAAGCAGCCGCCGATGCTAAACAAGCTGAGGCAAGCGTTTTAGTTGCTCAAGCAGCAGAACATACAGCTAAAGTTAACTTAGATTATACAAAGGTATATTCGCCAATTGATGGTTATATTGGTAAATCAAGCGTGACGGAAGGTGCATTAGTATCAGCAGGGCAAGCTGCGCCACTTGCTTTAGTTCAACAACTTGATCCGATTTATGTTGATATGACTGAAGCAGCTACACGCTATAACAAATACCTTCAAGATGAAAATATTATTTATGAACCCGCTAAAGGTGATAATGTTGAACTCTTTTTTAATGACGGTTCCAAATATGCGCTACCTGGTAGTATTAAGTTTTCTGATATGACGGTTAATGAGACTACGGGTACTGTGACGTTACGTTCTCAATTTTCAAATAGTGAAGGTAAAATTTTACCGGGTATGTTTGTTAAACCTCAAATGACATTAGGTACGATTAAAAATGCGGTGTTAGTTCCGCAACAAGGCATTACTAGTAACCAAAAAGGTCAATATACAGCTAAAATTTTAAAATCAGATGGTACAGTTGAATATCGTCAAGATATTAAAGTTTATACGGGCGTAAGTGGTTATTGGGTTGTTACCAGTGGTATTGATATTGGCGAACAAGTGATTACTACAGGTTTACTTAATTTAACCGCAGTAGAAAGGGGGCAACAAGTGAAGGCGGAAGTGGTTGATAAGCCAGCTACTCTTTCTCAAGAGCAATTAGACAATATTATCAAAAGCAGCGTGAAATAAAACAGGGGTAGGTTTAATTATGGCTAAGTTTTTTATTGATAGACCTGTTTTTGCATGGGTAATTGCTATCATGATGATGCTGGGGGGAGCTTTATGTATTAAGCTACTTGCCGTAGAACAGTATCCTGATATAGCACCGCCTGCTGTGACTGTTTCTGCTGTTTACCCAGGTGCTGATGCGCAAACCATTGAAAACACTGTTACGCAATTAATTGAGCAAAACTTAACAGGTTTAGATAATTTGATTTATATGAAGTCAACCAGTAGTGCTCAGGGTGTGGTACAAACAACATTGACTTTTGCACCGGGTACAAGCCCAGATTTTGCTCAAGTACAAGTATTAAATAAAGTCGAAAGTATCAAATCACGTCTACCTGAAAGTGTGCAAAAAAATGGTGTGTCGGTTGCTAAAAATAATACCAACTTCCTAAAAGTTATTGGTTTCTATTCTACCAATCCTCAAAAAACACAAGCAGATATTGCTGATTTTATTTATTCAACGGTACAAGATCAGATACGACGTGTACAAGGGGTAGGTGATACTCAGTTATTTGGTTCTGAATATGCAATGCGTATTTGGTTAGATCCAAACAAACTTAATTATTTTAATCTATCTATTGAAGAAATTATTGCTGCCATTCAGGCACAAAATGCGCAGGTAACTGCTGGGCAACTTGGTGCTTTACCAGCAACTGAAGGACAAGAGCTTAATGCAACCATTACAGCTCAATCACGGTTAAAAACACCTGAGCAATTTCAGAATATTTTAGTTCGAGTTAACACAGATGGTTCAAACATCTTATTAAAAGATGTCGCCAAGGTTGAAATTGGCGCGGCTGATTATAACTTTCTTTCACGTTATGACGGTAAACCATCAGCTGGTTTAGGTATTTATTTGGCGACAGGGGCAAACCAACTTGATACATCAGCAAAAGTTGACCAAAAAATTCAAGAGTTATCACAGATTTTTCCTGAGGATATCAAATTTGCCTATCCTTATGATACAACTCCGTTCGTTAAATTATCGATTAATAACGTGGTACATACTTTAATTGAAGCAATCATTTTGGTTGTTATTGTTATGTATGTATTTTTACAAAATCTACGCTCTACACTTATTCCAACCATTACCGTACCAGTAGTATTGTTAGGAACGTTTGCGGTTTTATATATCTGTGGATTTACCATTAATACGCTATCAATGTTTGCAATGGTACTTGCTATCGGTCTTCTGGTCGATGATGCCATTGTAGTAATTGAGAACGTTGAACGTATTATGCATGATGAAGGGTTATCCCCGTATGATGCAACCGTTAAATCGATGGAACAAATCACTTCTGCATTAGTTGGTATTGCCGTAGTGCTTTCAGCGGTATTTGTACCAATGGCATTTTATGGCGGTGCAGCAGGGGGGATTTATCGTCAATTTTCAATCACAATTGTAACGTCGATGGGTTTATCCGTATTGATGGCAATTGTGTTAACGCCGGCACTTTGTGCGCAAATTTTAAAAGCACCATCGAAAAATAAGATCAAGAAAACTACAATTGGTGAAAAGTTAGAAAGTGTACCACCATTTAGTTGGCTTTCAGCTGGGACTAAGTGGTTCTTTAATAAGTTTAATAACTTATATAACAAAAGTTTGCATGCCTATGAAAAAGGTGTGATTAAATTTATTCGTTATCCAGTTATTTCATTTGTTTGCTATGTCTTGATTGTTGTTGGCTTAATCTTTGGCTTTAATCGCTTACCGACTGGTTTCTTACCAAATGAAGATCAGGGGGTATTGATTGTAATGGTTGAGTTACCTCCCGGCGCGACATTAGAACAAACCATGGGTGTATTGAACAAAACCTCCCAATTTTATATGAATGAAAAAGCTGATTCAGTG
The DNA here is from genome assembly GCF_984569075.1 of Gilliamella sp. LMG 34361. NCBI lineage: Bacteria > Pseudomonadati > Pseudomonadota > Gammaproteobacteria > Orbales > Orbaceae > Gilliamella > Gilliamella sp. LMG 34361. The sequence goes on from NZ_OZ474903.1 coordinate 1,260,027, forward strand.
AAGGAGATCTTCACTGTTGCTGGTTTCAGTATGGTTGGTCGTGGACAAAACATGGGGCTTGGCTTTATTCGATTAAAAGATTGGGATGAACGTAAACGCCCAGATCAAAAAGTTGATGCATTAGTTGGTAGTGGTTGGGGATTTGCTTCAACTATCACTGAAGGTCGTGTCATTATTACCAATGTGCCAGCAGTACCGTCACTTGGTATGGCTAATGGTTTCTCTTATATGTTAAAAGATACCGCTGGTCTTGGACATGATGCCTTAATGGGAGCTTTTTTCCAACTATTGGGCCAAGCTGCACAAAATCCTAGCTTACAACAAGTTCGCCCAGGTAGTATGTTAGATGTTCCACAATATAAGATTAATGTGGATTTCGAAACTGCTCAAGCACTTGGTGTTGCAGTAAGTAGTGTTAATACTGTACTTTCAACCGCATTAGGTTCAGCTTATATCGATGACTTTGTTTATAACAACCGTGTTAAAAAGGTCTATTTACAATCTGATGCAGCTTATCGAATGTTACCTGATGATTTTAGTTTCTGGCATGTAAAAAATCAAAAAGGTGAAATGGTTCCTTATGATGCATTCGCTACCACGACGAAAAGTTATGGTTCACCATCATTAGTTCGTTATGATGGTGTAGCAGCGATGGGTATCAGTGGTTCAGCGGCACCTGGTATGAGTTCTGGTCAAGCTATGGCAATAATGGAAGAACTCTCTAAAAACTTACCAAAAGGATTCTCGTATGACTGGACAGATATTTCTTATCAAGAACGTCAAACAGGTTCGCAGACAACAACACTTTATATTATCTCCCTTATCGTTGTGTTCTTGTCATTAGCTGCATTATATGAAAGCTGGACTGTACCTATTTCGATCTTGTTTGTGATCCCGTTAGGTATTATTGGTACCGTATATGCAACTATGTTTAGAGGTCTTGATAACGATATTTACTTTATCGTTGGTCTATTAACCACGATGGGGCTATCGGCTAAGAATGCAATTTTGATCGTAGAATTTGCTAAAGATGCACTAGAAAAAGAAGGTAAATCATTAATTGATGCAACATTAGAAGCTTGTCGTTTACGTTTACGTCCAATCTTAATGACATCATTCGCCTTTATTCTAGGTGTGTATCCACTAGCGACAAGTAGTGGTGCAGGTTCTGTAAGTCAAAATGCGGTAGGTACTGGTGTAATCGGCGGTATGTTAACTGCAACATTCTTGGCAATATTTTATGTTCCATTATTTTTCTTGTTTATAACTAAATTATTTACTAAACATAAAAATAAAGTAGTATTGCCAACTAACTACACTGGCAAAACTGAAAAATAGTCGATGAATTGTTAATTGATATGAATTAAAAGCACCAATAATCTTGGTGCTTTTTTTTATGTAATTTTTAATAGAGTATTGTAGTGATAACTTAGTTTATACTTAGTTAAATTTTGAGTTGAGGAACGGGGTTTTTAAACTATATAAACAAGGTATAAAGAGATTATATTTCGATTATATTGGAATTTATCGACTTGATTTGATCAATTGTTGACTCACATGGGCATGCGTAATTGCTATGGCTAACGCATCAGCCGCATCTGCTTGTGGACTAGCAGGTAGTTTGAGTAATAACTTAACCATGTGTTGAACTTGCTTTTTGTCAGCTGCGCCTGTTCCAACTACACTTTGCTTTACTAAGCGCGCTGCATATTCAAAAACCGGTAAATCGTTATTTACCGCAGCCACAATAGCTGAACCACGTGCTTGACCTAATTTTAGTGCTGAATCGGCATTACGAGCCATAAAGACTTGTTCAATAGCAAACATATCGGGTTGAAATTGAAGAATGATTTCGCTAACGCCAGCATAGACACGTTTCAAACGCGTTGGCAAGTCATCGACTACAGTGCGAATACAACCACTGCCAAGATAGGTGAGTTGTCGTCCCGTTTGACGAATTACGCCGTAACCTGTCAAACGAGAGCCTGGGTCAATACCCAGAATAATAGTCATTAAAGTGCTGCTGCAACTTCGTCTGACACTTCTGCGTTATGATAAACTTCTTGAACATCATCACAATCTTCAAGCATATCAATAAGACGTAGTAGTTTTGGTGCAGACTCAATATCCAAATCGACTTTAGTTGCTGGAATCATTGAAACTTCTGCTGATTCAGCGGTTAAACCTGCCGCATCTAGTGCATCTTTAACTTCACCAAATGATTCTGGTGTTGTAAACACATCAATAGCGCCATCATCATAAGTCACAACATCATCAGCACCAGCTTCAAGAGCTGCATCCATGACTTGGTCTTCGTCAGTTCCAGTAGGATATGAGATCACCCCTTTTTTGGTGAATAAATAAGAAACTGAACCATCAGTACCTAGGTTTCCACCAGTTTTAGTAAAAGCGTGGCGAACTTCTGATACTGTACGGTTACGATTATCACTTAAGCATTCTACCATTACCGCAGTACCAGCTGGACCATAACCTTCATAGATGATAGTTTCCATGTTAGTATCATCTTCACCACCAACACCACGAGCAATTGCTCTGTTCATGGTATCTCGAGTCATGTTGTTAGATAATGCTTTGTCCATAGCAGCACGTAGACGAGGGTTAGACGCTGGATCGCCACCACCAAGTTTTGCTGCGGTTACAAGTTCGCGAATAATTTTGGTAAAGATTTTACCGCGCTTAGCATCTTGAGCTGCTTTGCGATGTTTGGTATTGGCCCATTTACTATGACCTGCCATAAAATTCTCCAGATTAAATAATTTAAAAATCGAGCTATTTTAACAAACTTTTAGCTAAAGTTCATTATCAATCTCTTTATTCCTTTTTTGTTGTTAATAATAAGGTTTTTATTATGATAATTTCAATAAACACTAATTAAGTTGATCGAGATCACAAGTTTATATTTTATCCATTGCAACAAATATATTTTCAATAGATTATATCGTTATCGAAACGTTTCGATGAAAAATTTCGTTATTATTCTGAGGATCAAATTATGTATAAAAGTAGGTTGTTCAACTCTGAAATAATTCAAATTTTATCCAAAATGGGACATACCGATCAAATCGCTATAGGTGATGCTGGTTTGCCAATCCCTGAAAATGTTAAAAGAATAGATCTGGCGCTTACTTTTGGTTTGCCATCATTTTTACAAGTTTTTGAATCTGTATCTGAATCTATGCAAATTGAAAAAGTCATTTTGGCCAAAGAGATCTTTGAGTATAATCCTGAAATACACAAAAAAATATTAGAACAAATTCAACAAATAGAGAAATTTCAAAAAAATAAAATTGATATCACCTATATCACTCATGAAATGCTAAAAATTCAAACCAACAAATGTAAAGCGGTAATTAGAACCGGTGAATGTTCACCATACGCGAATATTGTTCTACAGTCTGGTGTAATTTTTTAAAAATTAATTTAAAACAATGAGATGGTTATGAGCGATACTTTATTACAGCTTACTAATATACATAAATCCTTTCCTGGTGTTAAAGCACTTTCAGGGGCTAATCTGACTGTTAAAGCTGGTCAAGTGATGGCCTTGATTGGCGAAAATGGTGCGGGTAAATCGACGTTAATGAAGGTACTCACTGGGATATATAAGAAAGATGCTGGTGAAATTATTTATCTTGGCAATAAAGTTAATTTTAATGGGCCAAAATCTTCACAAATGGCGGGTATTGGCATTATTCATCAAGAATTGAATTTAATTCCGCAATTAACTATCGCTGAAAATATATTTTTAGGTCGGGAATTTAGTAATAAATTTGGCTGTATAAATTGGAAAAAGACTTATGCTGAAGCTGATAAATTATTAGCACAACTACATTTGGATTATAACAGTCGAAGATTGATTAGTGATTTGTCGATAGGTGAGCAGCAAATGGTCGAAATTGCCAAAGTACTTAGCTTTAACTCTAAAGTTATCATTATGGATGAACCAACCGATGCCCTTACCGATACCGAAACTGCCTCGTTATTTGAAGTCATTAACAAACTTAAAAAACAAAACTGTGGCATTGTCTATATTTCTCATCGTTTAAAAGAGATCTTTGAAATTTGCGATGAAGTAACGGTATTACGTGATGGTCAATTTGTCGGTGAAAAGAAAATTTCGGAACTAAGTGAAGATAGTTTAATCGAAATGATGGTAGGTCGTAAGCTTGACGAACAATATCCGCGCATAGAGATGGAACGAGGAAATGTCACTTTACAGGTTAATAACCTTATGGGTAATGGCGTAAACGATATTAGTTTTTCCCTTCATGCAGGTGAAATATTAGGTATCTCTGGCCTAATGGGCGCAGGAAGAACCGAACTGATGAAGATGATTTATGGAGCAAATCCCGCTAAATCAGGAACTATAATTTTAAATGGTAAACCGATTAAAACGCGTTCGCCAAAAGATGGATTAAAAAGCGGCATTGTTTATATCTCTGAAGATCGTAAAAGAGATGGATTAATTTTAGGTATGTCGGTTAAAGATAATATGACACTCAATGCACTTGGTTATTTTGTTAATCAATTTAACTATTTGAAATTAAAAGATGAACGAAAAGAAGTTGATGACTTTGTTAGATTATTCAATATTAAAACCCCAACAATTAATCAAACAATAGGCTTATTATCTGGTGGTAATCAGCAAAAAGTCGCTATAGCTAAAGGATTAATGACTCGTCCAAGCGTATTAATTCTTGATGAACCGACCCGGGGTGTTGATGTCGGTGCTAAGAAAGAGATTTATCAACTCATCAATCAATTTAAACAACAAGGATTAAGTGTCATCTTGGTATCATCGGACATGCCCGAAGTTCTTGGCATGAGTGATCGCATTTTGGTTATTTATGAGGGAAGAGTAACCGGAGATTTTACTATTAATGAAGCAACACAAGAAAAACTTATGGCTGCTGCCGTAGGAAAAAATACAGGAGAAATCTAATGCTGCAAAACAAAACGCTCAAACATGTATTAGTTGAGCAAAAGTCATTAATAACATTACTTGTATTAATCTTAATCGTTTCATGTTTAAGTGATAACTTCTTTACGTTAAATAACATTTTCAATATTTTGCAGCAAACTTCAATCAATGCAATTATCGCAGTTGGAATGACCTTAGTGATTTTGACTTCTGGTATAGATCTGGCTGTTGGCTCAATATTTGCATTAGCAGGAGCAATTACGGCATCGATGATTGGCGCGGATATTTCACCGTTTATTGCTATATGCGCTGCTTTAATTTTAAGTGCATTATTAGGTGCTTTTTCAGGTGTCATTATTGCGAAAGGTAAGCTTCAAGCTTTTATTGCAACATTAGTAATGATGTTAATCCTACGTGGTGCAACACAGGTATATACCAAAGGAAGTCCAATTTCTACAGGAACTAACGATAATTCGGAAATGTTTGAATGGATCGCATTTGGTCGAGTATTCGGTATTCCTGTGCCAATTATTATTATGATTATTGTGTTTGCCGCGGCTTGGTATTTGTTGAAATATACGCGTTTAGGTCGATATATTTATGCACTTGGTGGTAATGAATCAGCAACACAACTATCAGGTATCAATGTCGATAAGGTTAAAATTATTGTTTATGCGATGAGTGGTTTACTGTGTGCAGTTGCAAGTACAATTGAAGTTTCAAGATTGTCCTCAGCTCAGCCCACAGCTGGAACAGGTTATGAGATGGATGCAATTGCTGCTGTTGTTCTTGGTGGCACGAGCATGTCAGGTGGGCGCGGTAAAATTATCGGAACCCTTATTGGTGCATTAATTCTAGGTTTTTTGAATAATGGTTTAAATATGTTAGGGGTCGATGCTTATTATCAAATGATTGTCAAAGGTGGAGTTATATTACTTGCGGTTTTAGTTGATAAAAAAACTAATAAGTAATTTTTTCAATAAAAAGTAACTAGGAGAAGGTTATGAGATTAAATAAGTACATTGTTATATTAATAAGTTTTTTATTTGTGTTTCAAGCTTCGGCAAAAGAGAATATTGCTTTAGTAATATCAACTCTAAACAATCCATTTTTTGTTACTTTAAAAGAAGGGGCCGTAAAAAAAGCTAATGAACTCGGTTACGATTTAGTAGTGTTAGATTCACAAAATAATCCTGCCAAAGAATTGGCAAATGTTGAAGATACAATTGTTAAAGGTACTAAGATTATTTTAATTAATCCTACGGATTCAGAAGCTGTTGGTAACGCTGTTTTAGCAGCTAACAAAGCAAATATTCCTGTTATAACACTTGACCGTGGTTCTGTTAAAGGTGAGGTAGTTAGCCACATTGCATCGGATAATGTCGCTGGTGGTAAAATGGCAGGTGATTTCATTGTTAGTAAGCTAGGAAATCAAGCTAAAGTTATTCAATTACAAGGAATTATCGGTACTTCAGCTTCACGTGAAAGAGGTGAGGGATTTAATAAATCACAACAAGAAAATAATTTTACTATTTTAACTGCACAACCTGCCGATTTTGATAGAGCTAAAGGTATGAATGTTATGCAAAACCTATTGACTGCTTATCCTGCTGTTCAGGCTGTTTTTGCTGAAAATGATGAAATGGCATTAGGTGCAATGCGAGCGATTCAAACGTCTGGTCGTACTGACGTTATCGTTGTTGGGTTTGATGGCACCGATGATGGTATTAAATCTGTGGAACGTGGTAAATTAGCCGCAACCGTTGCTCAACAACCCGATAAAATTGGTGCAATTGGGATTGAAATTGCTGATAAAGTCATAAAAGGTGAAAAAGTCAGTACTAATATCCCTGTAGAGTTAAAATTAATTAGCAAATAGATTATTTTAGGACGCATAAAGCGTCCTATTTAATTAGGAATTAAATAAATGAAACGCAAAAAATTGATTGTATTAGGTAGTGTTAATGTTGATCATATTTTAACTGTTCCAATGTTCCCTAAACCCGGTGAAACATTATCAGGATCTAGCTATAAAATTTCTTTTGGTGGTAAGGGCGCAAATCAGGCTGTTGCAGCTGGTCGATTAGGCGCGAATATTCAGTTTATTGCAGCTGTAGGAAATGATGAACTAGGTAAAAAAATTAAACAGCAGCTTAAAAATGATAATATTAATACCTGTTCAGTAACTTGTATTGATGGTCAAAATACTGGAGTAGCTTTGATTTTAGTTAATGCTCAAGGTGAAAACCAAATTGCTATTCATGCTGGAGCAAATGCCCAAGTTACGTCAGAGTATTTACTTAAATTTAAAGACGATATTATCAATGCAGATGCCATTTTAATGCAACTTGAAACACCTTTGGCAACAATTGAGCAAGCTGCAAAATTAGCTAAACAAAATAATACTCTGGTAATATTAAATCCAGCACCCGCTCAAAAATTATCAGATGATCTACTTAAACATATTGATATTATTACTCCTAATGAAACTGAAGCTGAGTACCTAACTGGTATTAAAGTCTTAACTGAAAAAGATGCTGAGCAAGCGGCGATGATGTTGCATAAAAAGGGTATCGAAACCGTTATTATTACTTTAGGGAGCAAAGGTGCATGGGTAAGTTCTTCGCAGCGAGGTTCAATCATCGCTGGGTTTAAAGTTAAAGCCATCGATACTATTGGCGCTGGTGATACCTTTAATGGCATGCTTGTTACCGCATTATTAGAAGGTAAAACATTGGAACAAGCGGTTAAATATGCCCATGCAGCTGGAGCATTGTCGGTCACTAAATCGGGAGCTCAAACTGCAGTACCGTTTAGAAATGAAGTAGACGCGTTTGTTAATCAATAAATTGAAGGTAGATTTAACTTGGCAACTATGAAGGATATCGCTAATTTTGCGAAGGTATCAACATCAACGGTATCGCATGTTATTAATAATGATCGTTATGTTAGTCCTACGGTTCGTGAAAAAGTGGAATTAGCTATTGAACAACTAAATTATACGCCATCAGCAATTGCTCGGAGTTTGAAAAGTAATAGAACATTTACTATTGGTATGATAGTAACAACGAGTAATAATCCTTTTTTTTCTGAAGTTGTACTCGGCGTTGAACGTAGCTGCTATGAACTTGGTTATAATTTAATATTGTGCCATACCGAAGGGGACCATCAACGAATGTTAGATAATATAGAACATTTATTACAAAAACGTGTTGATGGTTTACTAGCAATGTGTACTGAAACTCAGTCAATTCCACAACAAATTTTCGCTAAGTACCCTAAACTTGCCATGGTCATGATGGACTGGACACCATTTAGTGGTATATGTGACACCATAAAGGATAATTCTTTGTATGGGGCGACCTTAGCGACAAATTATCTGATCGAACAAAATTATAAAAGGATTGCTTGTATTACTGGACCATCAAACAATACACAAGCTCAATTACGTTTACAAGGCTATAGAAATGCTTTGCAAGCGGCTAATATAGCTATTCTTGCTGGTTATGAAGCACATGGAGATTTTCAGTTTTCATCAGGGGGTGTTGCCATGCAGCAATTATTAGACTTACCTATACCTCCACAAGCGGTATTTTGTTTTAATGATGCCATGGCGATTGGTGCTTATCAGAGGTTATATCAAAATGGCCTTGAAGCAGGGAAGGATATAGCTATTATTGGTTATGATGATATTGAAATCGCGCAATACATGACGCCTTCGTTAACAACTATTCATCAACCTAAGGAAGAATTAGGACAACTAGCGGTTAAAACGTTATTAAATCGTATTCAAAATCCAACAGAGTTACCGCATATGCTAACGTTGACTCCTACATTAGTTAAACGATTTTCAGCTTAAATCAATTTAATAAAAAGGTAAAAAAGCGCCCTCTTAAAACTAAAATTGGCGCTTTGAAATTATACAGAAATATAGTTTTAGGCTAAGACTAACTCATTCCATATTGTTTTAATTTTTTGCGAAGAGTACCACGGTTGATACCAAGCATATTTGCTGCTCGAGTTTGATTGCCGCGAGTATATTGCATAACCATATCAAGGAATGGGTGTTCAACTTCAGCTAACACTAATTCGTATAGATCTGTCGGATCTTCACCATTTAATTGTGATAAATAGTTTTTTAAAGCTTGCTTTACTGAATCTCGCAAAGGCTTTTGTGTTATTTGGTCTTGAGAGTTTACAGTTGTAAATTTAAGTGCTGCAGCTGTAACGCGTTGTTCTGACATAGTATTTTTAACTCTTTTATTTGTTTCTAATTTGACTAAAAAATGCTTTTAGTGTTTTTACTTGCTCACTTGTATTGCTAAGTACACTAAATAAGCGCCTGAATTGATCACTATCAGCATAATTCTTGGTATACCAATTTACATGCTTTCTGGCAATCCGTAATCCTTTATATTCTCCATAAAATTGATAAAGATCTTCAAGGTGGGTTAACACTATTTGTTCGACTTCATCAACTGTTTTATTTTTTTTTAACTGTCCGTGTGCTAAATAGAATGCAATTTCTTCAAATATCCAAGGTCGCCCTTGTGCCGCTCGGCCGATCATTATACCATCAGCTTGCGTATATTTGAAAACATCTTTTGCTTGTTCTGGGGTACAAATATCACCATTGGCAATAACAGGAATAGTTACCTTTTCCTTCACTGCTTTAATGGAATCATATTCGACTTTTCCATTGAATAAGCATGCACGACTTCGCCCATGAATAGTAATAGCCTTTATGCCACAATCCTGCGCAATTTGTGCGATTTCAATGCAATTTCTATTATTTTTATCCCATCCAGTCCGAGTTTTTAGTGTTACTGGCACATCAACTGAACCAACAACTTTTTGCAAAATAGTTTTTATCAAATCTGGATACTGCATTAATGCAGAACCAGCTAATTTTTTATTCACTTTTTTAGCAGGGCATCCCATATTAATATCAATTAATTGAGCACCATGTTTAACATTAAATTCAGCTGCTCTAGCCATTTCATCTGGATCTGAGCCAACAATTTGAACTGCACGTATACCAACATCATTAGTTGAAATCATTCTTAACGTTGATTTATCTGTATGCCATACATCACAATTCGCTAAAAACATTTCAGAAACAGTCATGCCTGCGCCGAAGCGATGACATAAATTTCTAAATGGCTTATCGCTTATTCCTGCCATCGGCGCAGCAATTAAATTGTTTTTTAATGTAACTTTGCCGATGCTAAGCAAATTAAGGTCGGCTATATTACGCATTTTTCCTCGAAGTTAAAAGGGGGTAATGTTAAATTTTTATTTTTTTTTACCAGTGATCCGGCACCACTCTTCTTGTTCAATAACAGGATCAAGTTCAAATTGAGCTTGATATGCTTTGCATACACTTTGAGATTGATTAGCTAAAATACCAGATAATCCTAATTTTCCGTCAGTTTTAACTAATTTACTAATCTGAGGAGCAAGATCCTTTAAAGGGCCGGCTAATATGTTAGCGACTACAACATCAGCTTGTAAATTATCAGGAAGATCTTTTGCTAAATATAATTCAATTTTCTCACTAACATTATTTCGTTCAGCATTGTCGAGGCTTGCTTGGATCGCTTGAGGATCAATGTCGATGCCAATTACTCGCATAGCCCCTAATTTTAATGCTGCGATGGCTAAAATACCTGAACCACAACCATAGTCAATAACAATCTTATTGTTTAGATCAAGGCCATCGAGCCATGTTAAGCATAACGCTGTAGTAGGGTGCGTTCCAGTTCCAAATGCTAGGCCTGGATCTAACATCACGTTGACCGCATTAGGATCCGGAATGTCTCGCCAACTAGGACATATCCACAATCTTTTACCAAATTGCATTGGATGAAAGTTATCCATCCATTCTCTTTCCCAATCTTTATCCTCTAACTGTTCTATTTTATGAGAATATTGATCAAGATGTAATATTGCTTTTAATTCATCAACATCTATTTGAGCATCATAAAGCCCTACAACGTCAGTATTTCCCCAAAGTTTGGTTTCACCCGGCAGAGGTTCAAACACAGGGGTGTCATAAGTGTCTTGAAAAGTGACCGATACCGCACCTGATTCTTCTAGCTGTTCGCTGATTTGTTCGGCTAAATCATTGGTCGTGTTAATTCTGAGTTGAATCCAAGGCATAGTTTTTTCCTGTTTGGCCAAATAGATTGGCAATGATAAATACAACTAATCCGATCAGTAAAGACGGTATGATTGGATGCAAAGAATAGATTTTAATGTTATAAATTGCAAGAGTTGTATAACTTATTGCCCCAGTAAACATTGAACAAAGTGCTCCTGTAGCATTCGCTTTTTTCCAATATAACCCTAGTACTAATGGCCATAAAAATACTGCTTCAAGCCCACCAAATGCTAATAGGTTAAGCCATATAATCATTTCGGGTGGCTTCCATGCGGCTAAAATTAATAATCCACCGAAGAAATAGGTAATGGTAACCGATAATCGCGTTAGCATTTTATCGCTAAATTTGCTATTTGGTCTCATCGTTAGGAATAGATCTTTAATAATAACGGATGATACTTGGAGTAATTGGGCATTGATCGTTGACATTATTGCTGAGAGAGGTGCAGCCAAAAAGATCCCAGCAGCTAAAGGCGGCATAACTTTTATAATTAATGTCGGTACAATTTGATCTGGAATAGTTAAATCGCTGACTATGGCGCGGCCAAGCGCACCAGATAAATGCATGGTCAACATAATGATTGTCACAACTGCAGTTCCAATAAAAATCCCTTGGTGCACGGCTTTACTGTCTTTATACGCCATACAACGAACAGCTGTATGTGGTAAACCAACAACGCCAAAGCAGACTAAAACCCAGAATGAAGCCATAAAGGGGAAGTCCATAAAGTTGTTAGGACCTTGTGGTGTCAATAAGGCCGGATCAATTGTATATAAACGATCAATTATATTTGTAATCCCGCCACCAGCGTAAATAATGGCAACTAAAAGTAAAATAGCGCCTATAATCATAACTAAGCCTTGGAAGGCATCATTTAAAATACTAGCTCGAAATCCACCAAAAGCCGTATATATAACAGTACCAAATCCAAAGATAATCAATCCATCGTCATAGGGAATACCGACAGACGACTCTAATAAACGGGCTCCACCTACAAATTGTACTGTCATCGCACCGATAAAAGCAGTAATTAGAGCAATACTTGCAAACCATACAATCATTTTACTTTTATAGTGAGAATAGAGCATATCACTTAGCGTAATAGCATTATATTTACGCGCTAAAATAGCGAATTTTTTTCCTAAAATACCAAGTGAAAGTAGTACAGTAGGAACTTGGATCATGGATAAAAGCACCCAACCGAGGCCATATTTATAAGCGGCACCCGGCCCGCCAATAAATGAACTGGCACTAATATAAGTCGCAGCTAAAGTCATCGCCAATAAAAAACCGCCCATGGTACGATTACCAATAAAATAGTCAGTAAATTGGTTTACTTTTTTTCTTTTTGTATATGCATAAATCGATAACGCAAATACAAACATAAGATAAATAATAAGCGGAAGAATAATATCTAGTTGCACGTTTTAGAGACCTATTCTAATGGAATATTTTTGAATTGTTTTTTTACCACAATATAACATAACAAGATAAAACCAAACGGCACCATTATACATGAGAGTTCAAACCATAATGGTAAACCCATAAATCCAGTTTGATCTTTTACGGTATAAGCACTGATTACCCATGCAGCGAAGTAGATGAGAGTGAGTAATAATGATAGCTTTGCTTCTTTATTAGCCTGCTTGTAACGAGTATCCATATTAAATAAATGGTTAATTAATTTGGGGTGGCTTAGAGTAAAAGAAAGTGTTTAACTTAGCAAGTATATTGCAATTTATGCAATATAGTATTTTATATATATCAATTTTCGCAATTATAATTTTACGTTATAGTGCTAAAAACTTGATTATTTATAATTCAACTCATGGAGAGAATAATGTCCAACTATTTTAATACACTAAATTTACGCGAAAAATTAGAACAGCTAGGCCAGTGTCGTTTTATGGCGCGTGATGAATTTGCATCAGAAGCTAATTTTTTAAAAGGCAAAAAAATTGTCATCGTAGGTTGTGGTGCTCAAGGCCTTAACCAAGGGTTAAATATGCGTGATTCTGGTTTAGATATTGCTTACGCACTACGTAAAGAAGCTATTGTAGAAAAAAGAGCATCATGGAAAAAAGCTACTGAAAACGGTTTTAAAGTAGGGACTTATGAAGAATTAATTCCTACCGCTGATTTGGTTATCAACCTTACACCTGATAAACAACATTCTGCTGTAGTACAAGCTGTACAACCATTAATGAAAAAAGGTGCGGCATTAGGTTATTCACATGGTTTTAATATCGTTGAAGTTGGTGAAAAAATCCGTCCAGATATTACTGTTGTTATGGTTGCGCCAAAATGCCCAGGAACAGAAGTTCGTGAAGAATATAAACGTGGATTTGGTGTACCAACTTTGATTGCCGTCCATCCTGAAAATGATCCTAAAGGTGAAGGTTTAGCTATCGCTAAAGCATGGGCAGCTGCAACAGGTGGTCATCGAGCTGGCGTTTTACAATCTTCTTTTGTTGCTGAAGTTAAATCTGATCTTATGGGTGAACAAACAATACTATGTGGTATGTTACAAACCGGATCATTACTTTGCTTTGATAAACTTGTTGCTGATGGCGTTGATCCTGCATATGCATGTAAACTATTACAATTCGGTTGGGAAACGATCACTGAAGCATTAAAACAAGGTGGTATTACTCTAATGATGGATCGTTTATCAAATCCAGCTAAATTACGCGCTAACGCATTAGCGAAGGAATTGAAAGTGATCATGACCGATCTTTATCGTAAACATATGGATGATATCATTTCTGGCGAATTTTCATCAACTATGATGAAAGATTGGGCTAACGACGATGTTAATTTATTAAAATGGCGTAAAGAGACAGGGGAGACAGCATTCGAAAAAGCGGCTGAATATCAAGGTAAAATCGACGAACAAGCTTATTTTGATCAAGGTGTTGTTATGGTAGCAATGGTTAAAGCTGGTGTTGAACTTGCCTTTGAAACTATGCTTGAATCTGGCATTCTACCTGAATCAGCTTATTATGAATCATTACATGAGTTACCACTTATTGCAAATACCATTGCTCGTAAACGTTTGTATGAAATGAACGTGGTTATTTCTGATACTGCTGAATATGGTAACTATTTATTTGCTAATGCTGCTGTACCATTATTAAAAGAGAAATTTATGCCAATGTTACAAGCAGGTGATTTAGGCAAAGCAATCCCTGAAGGAAGTGTTGATAATGCGCAATTACGTGATGTTAATGAAGCTATTCGTCATCATCCAATTGAGATCGTTGGACGCAAACTTCGGAGTTATATGACTGATATGAAAAGAATCAATGTTGCAAGTTAATTGATCATAGGTTGTGAAAAAGGTGCTAATAGGCACCTTTTTTATGCCTAAAAATACCTTACCAACAAGCTTCATGATTATTAAATATTACATCGAAATTTGAATAGTATCTAAAAGGATTTGCGATTAAAAAATTGTCTATTTTAGAACAATCGAAATCGGCATAAATTCCCGTAAAATCTTTAAAAATTAAATAATTAAAATATAGTTATATTAACCTTTATTTATTTTGTATATTATTTATGATATATTTTATTTAATTTTAATTACAATTTGTAAGGATAAAATATCAATGAAAATGGCTTTTCGACCAGCTGATAGCTGGCGTTGGTATTTTGATGATGAATATGATAGCTTAATGCTTGAAATTTCACCAGAAATGTTATTTCGTTGTAATTATGCAAGCAAAATATTAATACCAGATGTATTTAATGAGTTTTCGTTCTCTGTGGATGACGCAACGGCTTACTATCTATTTTTTGAAAGTTGTCAATCTTTAGCTTTGAGTGACTGGCAAAAAATTGAATTATCAATTAATGCAATTGTAGCTTCAAATTTTTTAAAACCACAAATGCCTAAGAGCTGGTATTTTACTCAGCAACCTATGCTTTATAATCCAAAAGTTGCTGATATTGTGGAAGTGAACTTACAAGAAACAGGACAAAGAGTTTATTTATTGGTAGTAGAAGCTGGTGAAAACGCCTCGCTTTGCATTGTTGCCCAACCAACATTCGTTGCTATGAACAAAACCTTCTATTTTTCAGAAGCGATTAAAGTGATGAATGATAGATTAGCGTTAGCTAAACAATTTATAAAAACAGAAAAAAAGATGACTTTAGATGATAAACATACAGAATTAAAGGCTATTTCTTAATATTTATTTAAATTTAATCAGAAAAGAACTTGAAAAAATGCCGTATTACTCGTTTGATTTAAGATGTCAAATCCACAATTAATACAGTTAGCAGCCATGTTTTATCTTAACAATCAAATCGTAATTTCTAGAATAGGTATTGTTTAATGAGCTTAAAACTAGAAAAGGTTTTGTTGATGATGAGCCATCTAATATTCACTTTTTCAGCATTATATTAGCCTACCATCGGTTATTAAACTTAAGTTTTCGATTATAAAATTTGACAATAAAATGGCTGATTCAAATTGAAAATATGCATTTACCATAATGAATACTATTCAAATTAATAAGAGTTACCAGTAGTGTAATATCGTAAATCTCCGCTGTTATTAATTGTGTTGTTTTTTTACGCTTCTTTTACCGCATTTGTTATCCCATTAGCTCATCAATCGTTTAATCAGCGGCTTGAAAAGAGTATAGCTATATGGCTTTTACTCATTTTTGACAACCTGTTTTATAACTCATTAGTTTTTTAATCAAAATTTATTTTGATGGTATAGACTCCTCAATTATTTTCACAAAAAATTGAATAAACTTAACTCAGTTTTGAATACAATTTAGAATTAGCATGAATAAAAACAAAAAAGTGTTGATTTGAGGCGCGATATAAAAAGCCAATAATCCGCTTAAATAGTTTTTTATAAATCAAAAGCGTTCAATATGTAAAAAATTGAACGAATCATAGATATCTCACAAATTCATAATTCCAAAACTGAAAAAAGTTTTAATTTTTAAAGTTAATGAAGTTATTTTAATTGTTTATTTTGCCAATTCGATAGTGATATCACCTTTTGGGATACAACTACAGGTAAGAATATGTCTATCTTGACTAACCGCTGATTGAGTTAATGGTGTTACATTGCCTTTTTTTAATAACACCGCACAACGGCCACATACGCCAGCCCGACAGGAATTAGGAAGTGAGATATGATGTTGTTCAAGCTGTTCTAAAATCGTTTTCTGATTATTGCCGACGATTTCTTTATCTTCGAATGTAATTGTACAAGGTTGATAGCCTTTTATTGTTTCTTTAGGAAAGTTCGTTAAGTAATTTTTAGCTGGTTGGCGTTCAAGTACCTCAATTTTATCTCCAATAGACACATTGCCATGATTTCGAGCAATCATATTCATACCAAAATCGATTTTACCATCTAGATCAGACCTAAAATAACCTAAAGTTCTTAACGGTTCATTATTGGGTAATGCTATGGCTGAGTTGACATTGAATGTGGTTAATACACAACGAGTACAAGGTTTAATAATATCAAAAATAACGTTGCCTATTTTGATGGATTTCCAGCCATCTTCAGCAAAAGGAAGCGCACCCTCAATAATAATATTGCCACGGAATTGTTGAATATCTAATTTTTCTGGACATCGCTGTTCAAGGTAATTGAATGAAGCTAGATTTAATAATAAATAAGGATAACCATCTGCAAAGCTAACTGGTACATTAGGATGGCGTTTAGTTCTTCGATTCAGTTGTTTACCGATCCATCGTAGTTGTACGTCTTTTTGCAAAAATTGGCTAAAAAATTGATTAACTTTAATTGGTGCAATATGTGACGTAAAGTGATTTCCCCAAACTTCGGTTGCTTCGTTACTCAATGAGAACTCATCAAGATTAATCATTATTGATTCATTAATAGGTAACGAAACCTGAATTTGATTATCAATTATTGCTGTTTTGAGTTTTAAAAGGTCTGGATATTGCCTTGCTGTAATAAATGTTCCATCAGGTTCACTTATCATTAAAATACGGTCATATTCAAAACCACCATCAATACTCTTGGCATGCATCAAAGCAATTCCCTGCATTGATTTAATTGGGTAGATTAGGAGTTGTTTAACGGCAATCATATAGGCAAATATTGAATGAGTTTGACAAAATTATATATTTAATTATTCATAATTTATATATTTAAGCGTAACAAATTCACTAATGGGCAACGTTATAATCGTCGCTCAATAATATTTTGTATAGGATGGTATTCTGCTTTTATAAAAGAAGTATTATGTTCACAAGGGGTATCATCCTCAAGATAAGTGACTTCTTCAAGTTTTAGTAGTGCCTTGTTTTTTAATATCTTTAATGACTCTTCAATCTTTTCATCATCGACATTTACTGCCATAATGTTTTGGATGCGTTTTTTTACTTTTTTGCCAGTGATCTCTTCAATATAACCAAATTTTGATATCTCTAATTGACTAAATTCAAACTGATTAAATAAATGAGTCGGTATTAACGTAAATTCGATTGATACTGGAATATTATCAAAGAACATTAATCTAACAATTTTATAAACGAAATCTCTTCGCTTTAATTTAAGTAAATTGGCCACCTCTTCACTCGGAACAGGCACTATACTTGCTGAAAGTACTTTTCTATATCCTTTATAACCTTGTTTTTTAGCTTGATAATCGAAATGAGAAATAACATTAAATTTACCCGTTAAATTAATGTTTCGTTCGAATGAACCAACATGTAATCCCGAGTTTCTTACGCGGTAAACTAATCCTTCTTCTAATAAATGTCTTGTAGCTTCCCTGACGGTAGTACGAGTTACATCTAAAATCTTGGCAATATTAACTTCGGTATCAATTTTTTCACCGGTAGATAGGTTATTTTCTTCTATTAGTTTAGTAATGTAATTGATAACTTTTAATTGTTTAGTTGTTATGTTGCCACTCATTTTAATTCCTCAATTTTCTTCTTACACACCATTTTCATTCAAATAACCACAGATAGCAATATGTTGACTTTAAATTAAACATCATAGTAAGTTTGTTAAAAATATGTATATTCATAAAAAACTTATAAATTAAAGTGTGATTAACTTAACATTTTGAATATAAATATATATACATTATTTTTTAATAAAATATCATTTGTTTTTGTATTTATATGACTAGTCATATTTAATATGTGTATGTATTTTAAATTATAAGGAATTTTACTATGGATAAGAAAATATCATTTAGAGCTAAAATTCAAAGTTTTGGTGGATTTCTCACGGCTATGGTTATACCAAATATTGGCGCTTTCATGGCTTGGGGATTTATTACCGCTCTTTTTATTCCAGCTGGTTGGTTGCCCAACGAACAACTAGGCAGTTTAGTTAGCCCTATGATTACTTATATGTTACCCATGCTGGTAGGTTATACGGGTGGTGACATGGTTGGCGGAAAACGCGGCGCAATAATTGGTACTGTCGGTACCATGGGGATTGTAGTCGGTTCAGATATACCTATGTTATTAGGCGCAATGGCAATGGGACCTTTGGGCGGCTATTGCAGTAAGCAGCTTGATAAATTATTAGAAAATCGTTTACCTAATGGCTTTGAGAACATCATTCAGAATTTTGCATTAGGTTTTTTAGGAATGGGATTAGCTATTTTAGGCTATTACCTTATTGGCCCATTCATGTTATCTATCACCAATATTATTGCCGCAGCAATAGATGGATTATTGCAAACTGGCTACTTAGCTTCTCTCGCCTTACTAATTGAACCGACTAGGGTACTTTTCCTCAATAATGCTATTGATCAGGCAATATTTTATCAGTTAGGAATGAAAGATGCTTTAGTTAACGGATCATCAGTTTACTTTATGGTATTTGCAAGCCCTGGTCCAGGATTAGGTCTACTATTAGCTTTCTGTTTTTTTGGTAAAGGTATGAGTAAAAAATCTGCACCAGCAGCTACTATTATTCATTTCTTTGGTGGCATTCATGAAATGTATTTCCCATACGTTTATATGCGTCCACTGATGATTTTCCCGCTTATGCTGGGTTCAGCGGCAGGGATAATTGTTTTTTCACTTATGAATGCTGGATTAGTTGCAGGTGCGACACCAGGATCAATTTTTGCTTTTTTAGCACTCACACCGCCTGGCAAACACCTAGCAACAATATGTGGTATAGCTGCTGCGGCGATAGTTTCATTTATCGGCTGTAGTTTGTTACTTAAAATTAGTCCCATCACTGAAAAAGACGAAGATTTTTCTAATTCAAAACAAGAGGTCATTGATACTAAATTGGAAGGTAGCAACAAAGCTTATTTAAAAGCTAAAGCTGACATTCAATTATCAAAGCAATCTTATGGACAAGAACTTGATCTAAAAAATATTAAATTCATTGCTTTTGCTTGTGATGCCGGTGCTGGCTCAAGCGCTCTAGGTGCATCAAGATTTAAAAAACTACTTAAAGAAAATGGTGTTGATAAAGACATTATTGTTAAGCATTTTTCTATCGAAAATGTACCACAAGAAGCTGATCTTGTTGTTATTCAAGAACGTTTAGTTGAAAGAGCAAATAATAAGGTAAAGCAACCAATAATAAGCATTAAAAATTACATTGGTGATCCTAAATTAGACGAATTAATCAGCAAGATAAAAGAAGCGCTATCTTAATATTGCACGGTTTAATTGAAATAAGAATTTTATAACTTTCTTAACAAAGAGACAAAACATGAAAGCAGTAAAAATAACTGATATAAAAAAAACAGACATCATTGAACTTCCTGAACCTTCACTTAATGATGGGAACGCTGTCGTTAAAATTGAATATGGTGGTATCTGTGGTTCAGATACTCATTTCTATCTGGGAATGCACCCTTCATTGAAGCCGCCAACAAACTTTATTCAAGGTCATGAGGCGGTTGGAGTTATTACCAAAGTAAGCCCTAATAGTAAAGGATTTTCAATGGGTGATCATGTGGCAATTAATCCACTTTTTGGCTGTGGGGAATGTGTTAACTGTGTTAATGGACATCCTAATATCTGTCGTGTAAATCGCCGAGTAATGGGATTTAGATTAGATGGAACCTTAGCTCAATACATAACTATAGATCTTGATCATTTAGTCAAATTAGACAATAACATCGATCTTAAAATAGCCGCAACATTTGAACCTTTAGCGGTTGGTTACCATGCAGTTAAACTTCTAGAAAATATAAATTTAAATAATTATCCGGTCATCATTACTGGTGGTGGCACAATTGGTGTAGTGACTGGCTTGGTTTTAAAACATGTTCATAATCTAAAACCAATTATCATTGAAACAAATCAGACCCGAATTAAATTACTTAATGAACTTGGTTTCTCGGTAAAAAATAGTATCAGTGAAGTCGATATTTTAAATTCAAAAATTAGACCAATCATTTTTGAATGCTCAGGGGTTCGAAATGTTCTTGATGAAATTATTGAATCACAAAGAAAACCAGAATATTTAGTGCTAATTGCGCAATATGCTAAAGGAAATAGCGTAAATCTTCATGGATTACAATCATCAGAAATAACGATTATTTCCAGTCATATGTATACACCGCAAGACCTTATTAATACGGCAAAATTATTAAGTCGAAAAGAAATTCAAACCGACTTATCCCAAATTATTTATGAAAAAGTATTTCCATTAGAAGATGCCGATAAAGCCTTTCAACAGGCTATATCGGGAAATCTTGATGGCAAACTTAAAGTGCTTATCAAATGTTGAGCTTGATTATCGAATAAAACAAGTGAGGAAATAATGAATATTGAACAGTTAAAAATATCAGCTAAGCAAGCAAGACGTGATGTTGTCTCTATGATATACCGTTCTGGAGCAGGTCACCCAGGTGGGGCATTATCCATAACTGATATTATGACCTATCTTTATCAAAATGAAATTAATTTCAACCAAAGCCCTAGAGCTCGTCTTGTTATGAGTAAAGGGCATGCAGTAGCCATTCAGTACGCATTACTTAATCAATTAGGCTTTATCAAAGATGAAGAAATGAGTACTTTTCGTAATTTAAATTCTCGTCTGCAAGGGCATCCTAATATCAAAACTGTCCCACAACTTGACGCAAATACAGGTTTATTAGGCCAAGGTTTGTCAATTGCATTGGGAATGGCTGCCGCCAAAAAACTCAATAATGATGATAATAAAGTCTATGCAATCATTGGTGATGGTGAAATGCATGAAGGACAAATTTGGGAAGCACTACAACAAGCAGCTCATATGCAAATGGATAATTTAATTGCGGTTATTGATTACAACAAATTATCGTCTCATGACGAGGTGAATTCAGTATGTAGATTAGAGCCATTGGCTGACAAATTACGAGTTTTTGGTTGGCACGTAATTGAATTAACTGACGGTAATGATATGCAACAAGTTGTTGATGGTTTTGCTTTGACTCGTCATTATAAAGGAAAACCAATTGCTATTTTAGCGCACACTATTAAAGGGAAAGGAGTTAGTTTTATGGAAAATAATGGTGATTGGCATTCTAAAACACCGACTGATGCCGAATTTAAACAAGCTATGGAGGATTTACAATGACAGAAATGAAAGCACCTCGAGATGCAATTGGTAAAGCGTTAATTCAATTAGCAAAAAACAACTTCCCGATTACTGTTATTGATTGTGATTTAGCTAGTTCAACTCGTGCAGATCAGTTTGCAAAAAATTACCCAGAACGTTTTTTTGAAATGGGTATTGCTGAGGCTTCATCATTAAGTTTTGCCGCAGGGCAATCATTCGAAGGATTAATTCCGTTCTTTATCGATTTTGCTATTTTTGCAACCGGAACGGTATGGACACAGCTGCGACAATCTTGTTACGCAAATGCCAATATTAAAATAGTTGGAACTCACCCAGGTGTTGATGGTGGATTTGATGGCGCTTCTCATCATGCATTAGAAGATATTGCCTTAACAAGAGTTTTACCTAATCTAACCGTTTTATCGCCTGCTGATGCGGATGAAGTTTACCAAGCTTTTGAACAAGCGGCTAAAATCAAAGGTCCTGTTTACATTAGAGTTGCACGTGAACCAATGCCAGTTCGGGATAAAACAATCGTTCCTCGAGTCAATGATATTGAAGCAGTTATTGATGAAGGAAATGATTTTGCCATCATCTTCGAAGGGGCAAGTTATGAACAAGCTAATGACGGTTATCAAAAATTAACCTCACTTGGTCATAAAGGTAAGCTTGTGCATTTAGCGTGTATTAAACCATTTAATCAAGAAAAATTTAAATCCTTATGTCAACATGCTAATGTTCTCATAACAGTTGAAAATCATAGCATTAATGGCGGAGTTGGTGGATTAATTGCCGAGCAAAGTATGCAAAATGGTATTTTAAAACCGCTAATAAGAATTGGTGTATCTGATACGTTTACCGAATCAGGAAAAAGTAGTCAATTAAAAGATAAATATGGCATTAGTGGTCAAAATATTTGTGACCAATTTTTGCAGGCTATATCTTAAAATGAATAATGGTTACAAGTGAAAGCTTGTAACCATAATCAATAAAGTTAAGAAATTATTAATAAGTAATACAAGAATAAAGGTTAAAATATGTCTAAACAGTTACATCCTATTTTTGAGCAACATTGGCAGTTTAATAAAGAAAATTTGGATTGGAAAAGTGCGATTCAAATAGTTGGAAATTCATTAATCGAAAACAATATTATTGAACAAAGATATATCACATCCATAATTGATAATGTTAATGAAATCGGTGCTTACTTTATTATTGCAGATGGGTTTGCTTTACCTCATGCTCGTTGTGAAAATGGTGTGATTTGTGATGACACAAAATTTTCTTTACTAAAATGCACTCATCCGGTTGTTTTTCCTGACGGCGAAAAAATATCATTGCTGATTATGTTGGCGGCATCAGACAATAATAAGCATATTGATGCGATGTCTAAGCTTATCGAATGGCTAGATGAAGACGATCGACTTGATAATTTAATCAATGTTGATAATGTAGACGATTTTGAATGTTTATTATTTAAATAATCATAAAAAAACATCTAAATAGGTTCTTGGTAACTAATATCAACTATATAATAAAACGTTTTACCGTTTGGCGTGATAACTGATATTTCATCATCAATCTTATGACCGATCAAAGCTCTGGCAACAGGGCTATTGATGGATATCCAATTTTTCTTCGGATCGAATTCATCAGTACCGACGATTCGATAAATATGCAATTTTCCTGAATCATCTTCTAATTTAACCCAAGCGCCAAAAAACACTTTGCCTTCTTGACGCGGATCAGGATCGACAATTTTTAAGATCTCTAAGCGTTTAGTCAAGAATCGTACACGTCTATCAATTTCTCGTAGTCGTCTTTTTCCATAGATATATTCGGCATTCTCACTACGATCGCCAAGTGCGGCCGCATCAGAAACCGCTTGGGTTACTCTTGGTCTTTCTTCTTTCCATAAATATTTCAGTTCACGATCGAGTGCCAAGTAGCCTTCTCTTGTTATATAATTAGCTTTTTGCATGATGAATTTAAATTCCGTTAATCGACAAGATATACAGAGATACCATGATAAATAATCAAATTAGCCATATTATAGCGGGTGAATTAACCGTAAAACCAGAACAAGTTTTAGCTGCCATACAATTATTAGATGATGGTAGTACTGTCCCCTTTATTGCTCGCTATCGTAAAGAGGTAACCGGCGGATTGGATGATACCCAATTACGTACCTTAGATAGCCGTTTAAGTTATCTGCGAGAACTAGAGGATCGAAAACAGACGATTTTAAAATCAATTGAAGAACAAGGAAAATTAACTTCCGAATTAAGTCAAAAAATCACTCAAACACTTAGTAAAACCGAATTAGAAGATCTCTATCTCCCTTATAAACCAAAACGTCGTACACGCGGACAAATTGCAATCGAAGCGGGTCTTGAACCACTTGCTGATGATTTATGGCAACGCTCAGAACTCAATCCAGAAGCAGAAGCGGAAAAATATGTTAATCCAGAGAAAGGCATTTCTGATACTAAATCAGCATTAGATGGTGCGCGTTATATTCTAATGGAGCGTTTTGCCCAAGACGCCGCTTTACTGGCTAAAGTTCGTCATTACCTTTGGAACAATGCCCACCTTGTTTCTCAAGTTATTACCGGTAAAGAGGAAGAAGGGGCTAAATTTAGAGATTATTTTGCCCAAAGTGAACTTATTTCCAAAGTCCCATCACATCGAGCTTTAGCGATGTTCCGTGGTCGAAATGAAGGATTTTTACAACTATCATTAAATGCTGATCCACAGTTTGAAGAAGCACCTAAAGAGAGTTATTGCGAGCAGATTATTACTGAACATTTAGGCGTGCACTTTAACGATCAGCCAGCTGATAAGTGGCGAAAAGCAGTGATCAACTGGACATGGCGCATTAAAATCCTAATGCACATGGAAACTGAACTAATGACCACATTGCGAGAACGAGCCGAAGAAGAAGCTATTAATGTTTTTGCCGCTAATCTACACGATATGTTAATGGCGGCACCAGCCGGAATGAAGGTCACCATGGGTATGGATCCTGGTTTGCGAACTGGTGTTAAAATTGCCGTTGTAGATGCAACAGGAAAATTAGTCGCGACAGAAACTATCTATCCTCATACTGGTCAGGCGGATAAAGCCGCAATGGTTGTTGCAGCACTTTGTATAAAATATCAAGTGGAACTTGTTGCGATCGGTAATGGTACAGCTTCACGTGAGACTGAACGTTTTTATCTTGATGTCCAGAAAAAATACCCTGAAGTAAAAGGACAAAAAGTGATCGTTAGTGAAGCCGGGGCGTCAGTTTATTCTGCCTCAGAACTTGCGGCACAAGAATTTCCAGATCTAGATGTATCAATCCGTGGAGCGGTTTCTATTGCGCGTCGTTTACAAGACCCATTAGCTGAATTAGTTAAAATTGATCCAAAATCGATAGGTGTAGGTCAATATCAACATGATGTAAGTCAAACTCAACTCGCAAAAAAACTTGATGCTGTAGTTGAAGATGGGGTAAATGCGGTAGGGGTTAACTTAAATACTGCTTCTATGATGTTACTTGCTCGCATTGCTGGACTTAATAAAGTGATTGCCCAAAATATTGTCGATTGGCGTAACGAAAATGGTAAATTTGCTGATAGAAAACAATTATTAAAAGTACCACGATTAGGACCTAAAGCCTTTGAACAATGTGCCGGTTTTTTAAGAATTATGGAAGGTACTAACCCACTTGATGCATCGGCTGTTCATCCAGAAGCATATCCAGTTGTTGAACGAATTTTAACTAAAAATCATAAATCCTTAAAAGATATTCTAGGCGATTCAAATTATCTAAAATCCTTAAAAGCGATTGATTACGTTGATGATCATTTTGGTGTCCCGACTGTAACGGATATTATCAAAGAACTGGATAAACCAGGACGTGATCCAAGGCCCGAATTTAAAACCGCCCAATTTGCCGATAATATTGAAACAATGGAAGATTTAAAAATTGGCATGATCATGGAAGGTGTAGTAACCAATGTAACTAATTTTGGCGCTTTTGTGGATATTGGTGTACATCAAGATGGTTTAGTTCATATTTCAGCATTGTCCAATAAATTTGTTGATGACCCAAGAACTGTAGTAAAAGCTGGCGACATTGTGAAAGTGAAAGTGATAGAAGTTGATATTGCTCGAAAACGTATCGCTTTATCAATGCGTTTAGATGACTCGACCTTGGCAAAAGTGGATAATAAATCCGCAAATATGTCCTCTAATAATAAACATCAGCTAGCTACAACAAAAGCTAATAGTGCGATGGGTAACGCATTTGCCGCAGCATTTAAAAAAAATAAATAAATTAATATTTATACGAAAGGGGGGTTTTACCCCTTTTTTTAATAAAAAAGCGTAAATTGCAAAATTAAGACCAATATTGTCGATTGGCTATTCCTATTATTAAAATAAAAAATAATATCCTTTTTAAGTTTCCTTCTTAAGGATAATTAATATATAATTAAACTAATATGGATTGTAAATCAATTTGTATTTAGTATTTTTAGTCTTATCTTTTTAACTTTTCAAAATATTTATCTGATGTTCTTATTTTAATGTTTTTAGAATTTAGGATGTTACGATTTAAGTCTCAAGTAATTCTGTTCAAACTGTACCTTGGATGATTTTCAGTACTACGAATTTTTGTCGTCTTTGCACTGATGTTAACGGGTAGCAATTTTTTATTTTTTTATGAAAATTGTTAATTCAACAATGCTTCAAATCAATAATCTTATTCGAATTGGCGGAGAAGTTTATGTATAGAGGAGTAGCGATGAACAATTGTGAAGGTGTTACTAAAAGATTGTCTTTAATACTAATATTAAAACAGGTTTTATTCTTATCAGTGTTATTGTTTTCTTCAAATAACACGTTAGCAATTTTGTCATTATCCGTGACCACTCAAATGTATATTCATGGAAATGCTCCTGAAATACAGATGTCAGGAGAGTCAAAAGTACTAAATGGCATTCAATTAAAATTAAACGTCCCCAATAGTGATCCGCTCATTATTAATCCTGGAACATCTAATGAACTTTCTGTTGCATTTGATACTTCACCAAGTATGTTTTCATTTGATGTTGATTTTTCAGCTATGAATAATGATGATATTATTGATGTTGATGGTGATTATTTGGGAAGTAGCAATAATTTTAAAGTGGAGAGTGTAACCGCTGAATGGCGTGATAAAAATAATAATTTAATTGCTCCTGATTCAACAGCATCATTAGGTGGTAATATTTGTAAATCAGAAGGCTATAAAGGTGATTCAACACTAAAGCTTACTTTTAGTATTTCTGCTAAAACTCAGTATGGTACTCCCGCTGAATCTCAGCCTAAAGAAGTTTCAAAAACATTTACCGTAAAAGCTAACGATGGTATTTGTTATATTAGACCAGGGGTATTAGCCATACTTGCAAAAGGTGGTTGGAGCGAAACGGATAATTGGTTGTCGGGCGGTGCAGATACTATCAATCGTACAGATGCTTACAATCCAGATCAATTTGTTTTACATTCAGGATTTATAGCTTCAGCTACTGATTCAACTGGTCATCATTTCCCTTCTACTGCATTTCCTGAAGCTAGATTTAGAATTGTACCCGTCAATGCAATATCTAATTATACTTATACATTAGTTAAAAATCCTAATGGTGCTTTAATAAGTACTGCAAGGAGTTCAAATCCAGATTCAAAAAGTGAATTTAAATTTACTGACAATGCTCCTGCAAAAGATGATCAATTTATAATATTGGTAACGAATAATCAGACTAACGCTCAGTTTTATTATCGTTTTTCATTAAATCATTGGATGTATATATACCAACAACAGTTAAATTGGGTAGATTATAATACCGCTGAAAGGTTGTGCACTGCTAATAAAGACCGACTACCATCTAGAGCCGAATTAACCAATTCATTTTTAGCTACCGGTGTAACAAATAATGAAAATTGGTATATACCTCAAAACGGTTATAAAAGAGCAATTGGTGAAGGATTAATATCCGAGTGGGGAAAACTGTATCCATATGCGCCTAATGGTATCGATAATTCAGGAAAAGATATGATGGCAGATATAACGGATTCTTTAAAACACTTTGTTGCTTATGACTTTTATTTCACTTACGAATTGTCGCAATTAAAAGATAACAATGGTTGGACAAGGCGTTATAGTGTTGGTTCTGTTGAAGGTAATGTTATTGTAGAGCCAGATTCTGCTTATACTATGTGTGTTAGGTACTAATAATTTTGCGATATTTTATGTTTCATTACAAAATTGCTAATATTTTGTAATGAAACTTCTTTATGATCAGTTTTACTCAAATAAAATTATTACGTTAATATATTATTAATATTATAGATAAATGAAAAACATCATTTTTTTAAGCTAATAGATCTTTTAAGCTAGGTAATCATTGCCACTAGTCGCTTTGTTTATGATCTTTTTTCAAAATATTATAAATATACATTTGGTAAGGTAATATTCTGTAACCCGTAATATCGTAATTCAGCAGAAAATGTTTCAATTTGCGTTTGTGTTGCCGATGGCCATGTTTTGGCTATGCCATGTACACCGTGATTGTGGAAGGCATTGATTCTGACTTTAATTTGAGGATCGAGTGTTATTAAAAAATCTGCGAGTTGTTTAGCGTTATTTTGCAAGTCAGTGTGCTTAGGAATTACTAAAAACCGGACTTCATGCAGTTTTTCTATTTGGGCAAGATATTCAATGGTCTGTTTGACGCGATCATTATCCCGACCAGTAAGTTTTTTATGCACTTGAGTATCCCAAGCTTTCAGATCGATCATCGCACCATCCATTACTCTTTCAACTTTTTGCCAGCCAGTTTTTGCTAAGTAACCATTACTATCAATAAAACAAGTCAGGTGTTTTAAATCATCTGCTTGTTTTATTGCTTGAAATAATTTTTCAATAAAAGGTAATTGTAATGTTGCCTCACCACCGCTAATTGTAATGCCATTTAGAAAAGGTAAGTATTTACGAATTTCGAGTAGAATATCTTCAACATTGTAGTTATAGGTCATTGGTGTGGATTGATAACTACAGGTATTAATACAGGTATCACATTGCTGGCAATTTGAAGATCGCCAAATCACTTTGTTATTGATAAATGTTAACGCTTGATGTGGACAGGTAGTAACGCAATCACCACAATCCTTACAGTGTGAAATAGTGTAAGGATTATGGCAATTTAAGCATTTAAAATTACAGCCTTGTAAAAAAATGACTAACCGGTTTCCCGGTCCATCAACACAAGAAAAGGGTAACAGTTTATTAACGATTGCCCATGACTTGTTCATGACTAATTACTCGAGGCGTTCGGCAAAGGTAACTGTTATTTTCAGTATCTTCAGCCGCTTCACTACCTAAACATGTGGTATTAATTCGCGATCCTTGTTGTTTATATTTTTTGATATCTGATAATCTCACCATATAGCCGGTTACACGTACCAGATCATTGCCACTGATATTAGCGGTAAATTCACGGAAACCAAATTTAAAGGCTGCTTTGCAAATTTGTACTAAGGCTAATGGGTTATTTTTAATCGTTTCATCAATGGTTAAAATATCACTAATGCCAGAAGTATAATATTTATGGTGTTTGAATAATGCCATAATATGGGTTACTGGATCGGGTTCATGTCCATAAGGGATGCGTAAACCTGGGGTTGCGCCTCTATCAGAGCTAATACCTGATTGAGCATGTAACATTGCTTTACCTTTCCAAGCATGCTTAATTTTATGGTTATCAATAAAGTCGGCTAATTGTTGAGAAATAGTGGTGGCCAGTTGATTAGCATCTTCATCGACGCCATAACGCCCGGCTAAGTTGGATTTTTCTTGTAGAATATTGACTGCTTCAGCCATGGCATAAATACCGAACATTGGCGCGAATCGGGTTGCGTCAATTAATCCCTCTTTAACTAAAAAGCTATTTGCAAAGAAATTCGATTTTTCATAAAGAAATTCTGATCTTGCTTTGATTAAATTCAATTGCAATTGGCAATAATAAGGCAAGGTATTTTGTAAAAAATCGGTAATGTTGTTACTTTTTAATGCAACTTCTTTTAAATTGATTCTTGATAAAGTGCTACCACCACCAGCAACAGGAAGAGAGTTATAACAACTCACAACACCATAACCTTTTTCATCAAAATCTTTTTTAATCATCATATTATTAGCAATATGTGGTTTTGCTGTTTCACAAATATTTTCAATTGCGGTATTTAGTAAAGATTCAGGTGTGATATCTTCATCATAAATAAAAGTTAAATTAGGGGCAACCTGTTTAAGTTCGCGATCAACACGTAAAATAACCCGACAGATCACATTATCGGTAGGCCCAATATTGGCATGCATAAATGCATCAGGAAGATTGCGATCGAGCATAATCCAAAAACGTTTTAATCGTGGATAAAGTTCTTCTTCTGTCAAATCTCCAACATAAGGAAGTAACACTTGATCTAAACAGCCTAAATAAACTGGCATACCAGTGACCGAAGGTACGTGATGATAAGCAATGGTGAGCATATTTAGTGCATCATCAAAGGTTTTTGCTGGTTCAAGTTCTAAGTATTCAGATCCTTGTTTAAGAAATTTTGCATAATCAGGTAATACATAACGAGGTTTATACGGCGCATGTCCTTCGTACATATCACAGATTATCCGTTCATTGAGCGCATTTTGCGTTTCACTATCTAAATCAACATAGGGTAAATTATTTTCTGCGGCTAATGCGAGAAGGTTCGCTTTTTGTTTGGGTGACAAATTGGCATCGGTCACTATATCGTAACAATTTTTTTGAAATTCTGTCATGTTCATAAATACCTCTATATTACCTATATGCTGAAAGCAAAGATTAAATCTTTATGACTAATCATCTAGTTATTAGCACTGAGAATTATGATTATCAGTGCCATTAGTTTTTATATTTCTGTTTTAAAACGTGAAATTATTTTTCTAAAATAAAATTAGACGGTTGATAATCGGCTGCATTAATTGGTGAATGCGCTTCAAAATATTGTTTTACTGCGTCCGCATCTCGATAACCTGTATCGACATAAGTTGGTGAGTTGTTGACGATAGGGTAACCATCTCCACCAGCTGCTAAAAAGTCTAATGTTGCAATTCGATATGATTTTTGTAAATCAATTGGCGCATTATTAATTCTAATGTCGCTGATAGTATCGCCAGTTTTAGTTAGGCTAATATTTTTTAAATGAGTATAACCACCCGAACCCGGTTTTTTACCTAATGCAACCTTAAGATAATCAATTAATTCTCTGCCGGTTAATTCAAAGTAAACAACACTATTACCAAATGGTTCAACTTTCAAAATATCTCGATAAGTAATATCGCCTTCTATAAGTGAGTCACGAATCATACCACCAGACATAATACCAATATCGGCATTCGTCTTTTCAATAAAGGCACTAAGTAATAATTGCCCCATATTACTTTGTTGATATCTAACTACGTTACGGTCGCCCTCTAAACGGCCGGTTAACTCACCACTTTTAATGAGTAATTGTTGTTTACCTTGTTCTTGATAAGGTTTTAGTGTTTCCAACAGTTTTTTATCCTGTTCGATTTCACTGGTGTAATATTCAAGACGCTTGGTATCGTTACCGTTATCAACTTCTTTTTTCAAATTAATTGGAATTAACTGATAATTTTTGAGGGTAATTTTACCGTTTAAGAATACGAAGTCAGCACGACCAACATATTTTCCCCATTCATGAGCTTGAACAATCCACGTACCATTTTGTTGATCTGGAGCACAAGGTGTTCCCGGGACATATTCGGTAATACGTTTGTTAGGGCTAGCCATACATACTGGATTTTGAGAGTGACCACCCACAATCATATTCAACTCGCCTGGTTTTAATCCACGCGCTAGTGCAACATCACCTGGCGCCATTGAACCATGCTCACCATTTTCATAATGCCCCATATGCGTTACAGCAATAATCATATCTGGCCGTTCATTGCTTTTAATTTGACTAATGACTTTTTCAGCTTCAGGTAGCGTTTTACGAAATTCAACTCCATCAGTATTTTTAGGTGAAGCAAGGAAAATAGTATCATCAGTAGTTAAACCAAAAACAGCTACCTTAATGCCATTTAAATCAAATATTTTATAGGCATCAAAAACACGATTATCGGTATTTTTGAAGTAAGTATTTGCTGATAAAAATGGGAAATGAGCCCATTTTTGTTGTTCACGAATAATTGCTAACGGATGATCAAATTCGTGGTTACCTACTGCCATTGCATCATAGCCAATCTCGTTCATACCGACAAAATCGGGCTTTGCTTGTAACACATCGGATTCAGGAACACCAGTATTAATGTCACCGCCAGAAAGCAGAAGTAATTTTCCGCCTTTTTCTGCTACTTCTTTTCTTATTTGGTCAACAACTGTTTTTTGTGCGGCTAACCCATATTCACCAATATCATTTTGCCAAAAACGGCCATGATGATCGTTTGTATGTAAAATAGTAAAAGAGTAGGATTTATTTTTTTCCCAACTAGGTGCAGTAGACTGCTTGGTTGCAACTGCTGCAAATGAATTGACTGAAAACAGACCTAAAGCAATAAGTAGTGACAGTTTTAATTTAACTCGATACATGGCGTCTCCTAAATCCTTATTTATTATAGTTATTCCGTAATAACTTTGAAAATCAATTGTGGTTGTTTAGCACTATCACTAATTGTAATATTGTCATACAATTTTTGTTTAATTGCATCAATCTGATCACTATTTGCGTGAATAGTTAATAACGCTTCGCCCTCATCAACTTTATCACCTACTTTTTTATGTAAAACAATACCAACAGCAGGATCAATAACATCTTCTTTAGTTGCTCGTCCTGCTCCTA
Source organism: Gilliamella sp. LMG 34361 (assembly GCF_984569075.1). NCBI lineage: Bacteria > Pseudomonadati > Pseudomonadota > Gammaproteobacteria > Orbales > Orbaceae > Gilliamella > Gilliamella sp. LMG 34361. The sequence goes on from NZ_OZ474903.1 coordinate 1,292,593, forward strand.
ATTGCATCGCGGCAATACCAATTTGGTCAGCAATAATACGTGAGACATAACCTGATTTTTTTGCAGGTAGGTCGATTTGATAAGGGGCATTGGCTAATTTTTCAGGGTGATCAACCACTGAACTATCGCCACCTTGAGCTTCAATTAACGTTTTGAATTTATCAATTGCTTTACCATTTTTAATCACTTCTTGTAGTTTTTCTCTGGCTTCATCTAATGTCTTAGCTTTATTGGCTAACACTACCATTTGACTACCAAGCGTTAAAACGAGTTCGGTTAAGTCAGCAGGGCCATGACCATTTAATGTATCAATGGCTTCTTTAACTTCTAAGGCATTACCAATGGCATAACCTAACGGTTGTGACATGTCTGAGATAATCGCCATGGTTCGTCGGCCAATTTGGTTACCAATATTTACCATTTCATGCGCTAATTTTTCTGAGTCTTCCATGCTTTTCATTAAAGCGCCATCACCGGTTTTAACATCCAACACAATAGCATCAGCGCCAGCAGCCAGTTTTTTACTCATAATTGAGCTAGCAATAAGTGGAATAGAGTTAACCGTACCGGTTACATCACGTAATGAATACAGTTTTTTATCAGCAGGGGTTAAGTTGCCTGATTGACCAATAACCGCAACACCTTTTTGGTTAACTTGATCGATAAATTCTTGCTTACCTAATTCGATTTTAAAGCCCGGAACAGTTTCAAATTTATCTGTTGTTCCGCCAGTATGGCCTAATCCTCGACCTGACATTTTAGCAACTGGAACATCTAAAGCTGCAACTAATGGTGCTAGCACTAAAGTCGTTGTATCACCCACCCCACCGGTTGAATGTTTATCGACTTTAATACCTTTAATTGATGAAAGATCAACGGTATCGCCTGAATACATCATCGCACTAGTTAAATCAGCACACTCTTTTGACGTCATACCTTGATAATAAATTGCCATAAGCAAAGCACTGACTTGATAGTCAGGAATCGTACCATTAGTATAATTGGTAATAAAAAATTGAATTTCTTCGGTAGTTAATGCATGCCCATCACGTTTTTTTTCAATAATATCTACAAATCTCATTACACATCTCTCTTAATATCAATAAATCAAATTAGGATTATATTCTTCTCATCCAGAATTTGGATTGATGATGATCATAGTTAATTTTATCATCAATCGCTTTATTATTTTTTGTCTATGTTCTAAATAGTTGAAATTGTATTGCTCACAATTAATCTAAATCGCTTGGCGAAAATGACCATGGTAGCAATTCACCCACGGTAGTTTCTTGAATTTTGCCGTGCATGTTGGTTAAAATAACTGGCATATCTTTAGCACAAAACTCACTAATAACTTGACGACAAGCGCCACAAGGTGAGATAGGTCCCTCGGTATCACCAATTACAACTAATTTTTTGAATTTCGTTTTACCTTCTGATACCGCCTTAAAAATTGCAGTTCGTTCAGCACAGTTAGCAAGACCATAAGAGGCATTTTCAATATTGCACCCTAAAATGGCTTCATCATCTTCGGTGATTAATACCGCACCTACTTGAAATTTAGAATAGGGCACATAAGCCTTTGAGCGTGCTGTTTTAGCGAGTTCAATTAGTTTTTCAATTTTCATAATGATAATCCTTGTTGCGATCAATATATTATTGATTTTGTGAATTTGTAGGTGCTTGTAAATTTAGTTGATACACACCAAAACCTAACTTATCTTTTTCAACAAACTTAGTTCGGTATAATGAATGTGTTTCAATATAGGTTTTAGCTTCATCAGTTGGTGAAGATTCAAAACGAATATCCAAATTAGTTTGGCTGGTAATTGGCGCAATTCGCCAGTTATTATCAACAGTTACATTAACTTGTCCATGCTTTTTAGTGTGATTAGTTATGTAAGCTGAAAGAATAACTCTTAAATCATCAGGTGAATTAAATTTAACATTTTTACCACCGGTACCAGGAAATGCGCCGGTATAAGCACGATAGTTATTGGTAGCAATTAAAAATGCTTGATTTGGATCAATTGGTTTTTGTTGATAGGTTAAATTTACAATACGTTCTGATTCAGGGTTAATTAATTGACAACTACCATCGTATCGTGCTGGCTTAGTGATATCAATTTGATAATTTACTCCATCAATAGTATCGAAATTATAAGTCCTAAATTGATCCCAATTAATCAAATATTGTGGTTGTGCCGAATTGATATCAATTTGATTATAAACACCAGCCGAACATTCAAGCCACTCTTTGACCTCTTTTCCGGTAATCTTAACGGCAGATAAAATGTTAGGATAAAGATAGATATCAGCTGCATTTCTAAAGGTTAAATCACCTTTTTTCACATCCACATATGCAGTAGGATCATTTTTACGACCGCCAGCTTTAAATGGTGCAATCGCTGACAAAATGGGTAATCCATCTAGATCAGGATCACCTTGAACAAACTGTTTTACATAATCAATTTGGGCATCGCTAATAATCTGTAAAGCGGAGGTATCTTCGACTAAGGCTAAATAACTATTGATATCGGTTGATACCTTACCAATTGGTTTACCGACAAACTCGCGCGTACCTTCATGATCATCTTTTAACACTTTAACAATGTTTTGATCGGCATCAACCAACGCTTTTTTGTTTTTTACATCAAAGATAGGGCGAGCTTCTGATTTACCTGACACGACTTGCCAATTAGTCTTATTACCTTCAACAACTAAATCGACCACGCCTAAATGGCTACCCCATTGCCCAGGCATTACTGCTGGCACATGGTTAATATTTCCGGTATTAATATCGGTATTAGGCAATGATTTAAAATCCTCACTTGGGAATACGCCATGTGAATGACCAAACATAATCGCATTGATATCTTTAACTTGGCTTAAATAATAAACCGAATTTTCGGCTAACGCCTTATAAGGTTCGGCAGAAACACCGGAATGTGGAATTGCAACAATGATATTTGCCCCTTGTTTTTTCATTTCAGGAACTAATTTTTTGGCAGTCTCAGTAATATCTTTAACGATCACTTTACCTTCCAAATTAAGCTTATCCCATTGCATAATTTGTGGTGGTACAAAACCAATATAACCGATTTTGATAGTATGCGACTTACCGTCTCTATCTATTACCTGTTTATCTAAAATGATATATTGCCTAAAGAAAGGCTTATTGGTTTTCGCATCATAAACGTTGGCATTAACATAAGGAAAATTTGCCCCAGCCTGACTTTTTTGTAAAAAATCTAAGCCAAAATTAAATTCATGATTACCAATATTACCAACAACATAATCGAGCGTATTAAGCGCTTTATAAACCGGATGAATATCACCTTTGTTTAAACCTTTATTTAGTGCATAATCAGCCATTGGACTACCTTGAATTAAATCACCATTATCAACTAATACGCTATTTTTAACTTCTTTTCGTGCTTGATGAATTAAGTTGGCTGTTTTAGCTAAACCAAAGGTGTCAATTGATTTATCTTTAAAATAATCATAATTCATCATATTACCATGCAAATCGGTAGTTTCAATAATCCTTAAATCTACCGTTGCTGCTTGAAGTGTTCCAGAAATTAATAGGGTCAGCAGGCTTAATGTTAATCGGGTTTTATTCATATCAATCTCCTATTTTTCTGATACAGTTAATCATTAACATGTTGTGATAATAAAATTTGGTAGTGTTTTAATCGTTCAATAATAGCTGGGTGATACAGCTCATCGTTGATTGCTTGTTGCAAACATTGCCTATCATCGATGGTAAAAAAAGCCAAAACATGGTTTAATAAACGTGATTTTTCCTTGGGTTCAATAAATGCAGCATCAATGCCACAAAGTGTAATATCAAATAATTCTAATCGTGAAAAATGAAAAGCTTGCTTGGCTAGCTGATACTCTTTTTCAATATCGGTTCCAAAAATCCCAGCATCATCGGTATTAAGGGTGATTCTTATCCCTTTATCATAAAGTTGTCGAATTGGGTGATTATGAATATCGCCATGTAAATTAGTGACTAAAATACGGTTACTTGTAAGTGCAATTTCTAAAGTGATTTTGTTATCAACTAATTGATTAATCAACTTATCATCTTCAATCGCAGCTATACCATGTCCAATTCGATTAGCGCCATGCTTAAGCGCTTGAATAATACTATCTGAGCAATCAATTTCACCAGCATGGTAAGATTTTTTTAGGTTTAATTTAGATGCGAGTTGATGAGCCTTTTCAAAATCATCAAAATGCCCCGCTTTTTCATTACCAGCAATATTAAATCCGGTGATAAATGGGTGAGGGTTATTCTCAATAAATCGAAGTGTATCATATACCACATCAGCGCCAAGATGGCGTACGCCAATGACATGGTATCTTACTGTAATATCATGTTCTTTCTGAATATCAATAATCGCTTTATCCATTTGCGCAAGCGTTTGTTGAAATCGATTTTGATCCCAATTAATTTTACCTTTTTTTTCGGTTGCGCAAATATGATAAGGCGACAGGAACAGCTCACAGTAAATCAACCCTTGTTTAGCATTTCTGCTTAAAAAATCGTAGGTAATTAGGTAATAATCGTCAGGCTGTTTAACAAAATTAGAGACAGTATCATAAGTTTGGATAAATGAAACAAAATCGGATTCATCATAGTTATATCGACCATTTTTATACTCGGTCGCATCATATTCACCTAGTCGATAGCATAATGAATCAGGAAAAGTTAAATGATTTTTATCAGCTAGCTTTTTCGCCATAAAGGGAGTAATACTGCCTTCTATATGCTCATGAAGTATAACTTTTGGAATCATTTGCTTATTCATCGAGTTCTAATTTGTTTAAATATATGCTTATAGGGTACTTGTAAAGTATTCATCAATTAGCAAGACTATTGAAACAAATTTTACAAGCATTTTATTCTACCTTGATAAGACACTTATTTTCCATACATTTTGTGTGACTTATCGATTAGATTGATTGGCAATAATTAAGTAACAACTTAGCTGTTACTTGATTATTGCCTAATTAGTTAATTTGGTTTATCTACGCCATATTAACATAATGGTTAAGTTTCAAAAATATGGCTAGACCTTTAACTTGCCTCAAGTGAGGTATTAACTTTTTTAGCTTTATCACTGAGAGAATCATTCTGGAAAATTAAAACAAAAATAATCGCAAGCACTAATGAATAACCTGCAAAAATTAACCAAATTGTGCGCCAGTCGATAACATCATTGACGGTGTAATAATCCACAACAATACCACTGATGGTTGAGCCTAAATAAGCCCCTAAACCGTTCGTCATAATCATGAATAAACCTTGTGCACTGTTGCGGATATCAGGTGAAACTGTTTTATCAACATACATAGAACCCGAAATATTATAGAAGTCAAACGCACAACCATAAACGATCATGGATAGAAGAAGTAGTATGAAACCTACAGGTGATGGATCGCCAAAAGCAAATAGTCCAAAACGAGCAACCCAAGCCAGCATACTGATTAGCATGACATATTTAATACCAAATCTTTTCATAAAAAATGGTACAAATAAAATAAATACAACTTCTGACATTTGTGAAATAGAGAGTAACACAGAAGGGTATTGCACAACTAAACTGTCAGCGTACTCTGGAATATTTTTAAATGAGAGTAAAAATGGATTACCAAAGGTATTGGTAATTTGCAAAATACCACCAAGGAATACTGCAAAGATAAAAAAGATAGCAATTCTTGGCTGTTTAAATAATACGAATGCATCTAAACCTAAAGAGCTCGCAAGAGATTTTCTTTTTGACTCATCTTTAGCTATCACAATTAATGGTAATGTTAACGAGTATAGACTGAGTAAAATTGAACCGCCAGCCGCAATATAAAGTTGTACATTGCTTAATCCAACTTTTAAGAAGCTAACTAGCCACATAGCAACAATAAAACCGATAGTGCCAAAAATTCTGATACCAGGGAATTGTGATATAACTTCAAGCCCTTCTGATTCTAAACAGGAGTAAGAAATTGAGTTAGAAATTGCGATAGTCGGCATGAATGCTAGACAATGAAGCAAAATTATCACAATCATCATAAATGGTGTTGTAACAGATGCAGCAATAAATAGCGTTATAGCTCCAAATAAGTGACAAAGCATAAATAATCGATTAGCAGGAATCCATCTATCTGCCACAACACCTAGTAAGCCAGGCATAAATAAAGAAGCTATCCCCATAGTCCCATAAACTGAACCTACAGTCATGCCACTAAAATGCAAGGTCTCCATCATGTAAGAGCCTAAAGTTATAAGCCAGCTACCCCAGATAAAAAATTGCAAGAAAAATATAACTTTAAGTTTAAACTTAATATTCATTTCGATTCCTTATTAAATGAGCTCTTTTTTAACCTATTAGATAAAAATTAATGAATAAATAAAAATGCTATGACTATCAAAACGCTAGTTATAACGATAAACATATTCACTGTTAAAGTAGTTTAATAACAGCCAATGTGGAATTTTATAGTTTTTTAACCAAAAAAAATGGCAGAAATTCTGCCATTAATTTAATTCGAATTAAGTAATACCGACTCTAAAGCAACAGTAATCATCTCTTTAAAGCCAAGCTGACGCTCCTTAGAAGACATCGCTTCACCTTTTCGAATATGATCTGATACTGTACAAATCGCCAACGCTTTCGCGCCATATTCAGCAGCCACACCATAAATACCAGCGGCTTCCATTTCGACACCTAGAATATTGTATTTTTCCATAATATCGAAAAGATCAGGCTCGACGCTATAAAATAGATCAGCAGAAAAAAGATTACCCACTTTAACATTCACATTTAATTGTTTCGCTGCATTAACAGCATTACAAATTAAACCGAAATCAGCAATGGCGGCAAAATCATGATCTTTAAAACGTAACCGATTGACTTTTGAATCAGTGCAGGCACCCATGCCAATAACCACATCACCAAGATTGACATCGGGGCTGATGGCGCCACATGAACCGATACGAATGATGTTTTTAACACCATAAAATTTAATCAGTTCGGTTGTGTATATAGAACAAGATGGAATGCCCATACCATGCCCCATAACAGATATTTTCTTTCCTTTATAGTCACCGGTAAAACCTAGCATTCCTCTAACATTAGTTACTTCTTTAGCATTATCTAAAAAAGTTTCGGCAATAAACTTAGCTCGTAATGGATCGCCGGGCATCAAAACGGTTTGAGCAAAAGCATCATCGGTGGCATTAATATGTGGGGTAGACATTTAAATCTCCTGATTTATAACTAAAAAAATGTACTAAAATCACTATTTGCGAATAAATGATTCGCCATAATCCATAGGTGACAAATCAAAATAATCGGCAACACTTTGCCCAATATCAGCAAATGTTTTACGATGGCCTAATGATCCAGCTGGAACGCTATCGCCATAAACTAAAACTGGAATATGCTCACGAGTATGATCTGTACCAGACCAAGTTGGATCACAGCCATGATCGGCGCTGATAATTAAAAGATCACCTGGTTTAATAAGGGCTAACATCTCAGGCAAGCGACTATCAAAATATTCTAAAGCAGCAGCGTAACCAGCAACGTCACGTCGATGACCATATGATGAATCAAAATCTACAAAATTAGTAAAAACAATAGTATTATCTTTCGCTTGTTTGATTTCTTCTAATGAGGCATTGAATAACGCCTCAATACCTGTTGCTTTAACTTTTTTAGTAATACCTACTTGGGCGTAAATATCGGCAATTTTACCAATTGACACAACGCTACCGTGTTTTTCATCAACCAGTTTTTTAATCATTGTTGGTGCAGGTGGCTCAACAGCTAAATCATGACGGTTACCAGTACGGACAAATTCACCCGGTTTATTACCTAAAAATGGACGAGCAATAACGCGACCGATATTATAATCACCTTTATTAAGCTCATCACGCGCGATTTCGCAAACTTCATACAGCTTATCTAGACCGAAAGTCTCTTCATGGCAGGCAATTTGAAAAACAGAATCAGCAGAGGTATAAAAAATAGGTTTACCGCTCGACATATGCTCAAGGCCAAGTTCATCAAGAATCACGGTACCCGATGAATGGCAATTACCCAAATAGCCCGGTAAATTAGCACGTTTAACAATCTTATCTAATAATTCTTGAGGAAAGCTGTTAGTAGTATTGGTAAAGTAACCCCAATCGAATAATACCGGTACGCCGGCGATTTCCCAGTGACCAGATGGGGTATCTTTACCTGATGAAATCTCACTGGCATAACCATAAGCGCCAATAACTTCACCTTCGGTAGCCATTTCTTTAGGATATGAACCAGTAGATTCATAAGCGGCTTCGATCAAACCTAACTTTCCTAAATTAGGTAATTTCAATGGTCCTTGACGTCCATGATTTGCTTTACCTAAAGCGCAAGCCTCGGCAATATGACCTAAGGTATCCGAACCTTCATCGCCATATTTTTTTGCATCTTCAGCACCGCCGATCCCAAAGGAATCGAGGATCATAATAAAAACTCTTTTCATAATTTCCTCTAAATCTCAACTAAGTACAGCTAAAATCATAAATCATAAAGTTATTTAAAACCGTGATCGATAACTTATTTTTCGAATTTTATAAAATAATAATAACGTCTATCATAAGCTTGAGTAAAATAGATTATAACTAAATTTATAAAAAAGATCGCAGCTATAATACATGATAAAAAAAAACAAAAAAGAGATAGTACTTTATTTGTAGACTATTTGCCTAAACTTTTGACATTTTTATTAACAAATAAATAGTGACGATTAGTAAAAAATAATTTAATGCATAAAAGATCGTTTTGCATTGTGCTAATATAGCAAATTAATAAGCGACAATTGAATAAAGTGCCTTATCAAAAATTGATAAGGCTATTAATTTGCTACTTTTAAATGCGCTCGAAAAAACGCCAGTAAGATCGATTTAATTGAATTTAAAAGTAGTTTTATAAAAGGTAGTCATTAATGAACCAAAAAATTCCTAATACATTTGCTTTAGATGTTTACGCTAACCGAGTCGAAACAGTCGAAACCGTTGAACAACTAATGCAAGTTTGGAAAAACTACTCTAATAATCTTATGATTATTGGACAAGGCAGTAACACGCTATTTACCGAAAATTTTGCTGGCACAATTATCGTTAACCGAATTAAAGGGTTAACTATAACTGAAACCCCAACACACTGGCATTTAAAAGTGGGGGCGGGTGAATATTGGCATGATCTAGTTGCCAACACCATCAATCAAAATATTCCAGGTCTTGAAAACTTGGCTTTAATCCCCGGTTGTGTTGGTTCTGCGCCAATCCAAAATATTGGCGCATATGGGGTTGAATTTCAAAAAGTGGCAGATTATGTCGAATTACTGGAATTTGCAACCGGTAAAATTGTCAGCGTTACTGACGGCCAATATGGCTATCGTGAAAGCATCTTCAAACAAAAATATGCTGATGGTTATGCCGTTGTTTATGTTGGTCTCAAATTACCAAAACAGTGGGATCCAGTGCTAACTTATGGTGAATTACGAAATTTTGATCCAAAAACCGTTACGCCGAAAATGATCTTCGATAAAGTATGCGAAATCCGTCGAAGTAAACTGCCTGATCCTAGCGTTTTAGGCAATGGTGGAAGCTTTTTCAAAAATCCAGTAGTTGATAAAAAACTTGCTGATAAACTACTTGAAAAATACCCAACAATGCCTATATATCCACAAAGGGATGATCAAATAAAATTAGCTGCCGGTTGGTTAATTGATCAGTGTGGTCTAAAAGGTTATCAAATTGGTGGTGCAGCAGTGCATCAACAACAAGCTCTGGTTTTAGTCAATAAAGATAATGCGACAGCGCAAGATGTCGTTGCATTAGCGCGTTATATCATCAATGCAGTATTGCAAAAGTTCTCGGTGCACCTATCGCCTGAAATTCGATTTATGGGAGCGACAGGTGAAATTGACGTAGATAAATTTCTATAAATACGTTTTATATACAACAAAATTACATACAAACTTATGAAACATTCGTATTCATTTCCTATTTTATTAACGAGTTTATTATTTGTTACCATTGCCTTATCGGCACTTAATACTCAAGTGCCACTTTGGCTAGTTCGTGAAGAGTTTTCGCTTGGGCAAATAGGCTTAGTTGGCTCGAGCTACTTTACTGGTAACTTAGTAGGTACCATCATGGCAAATTGGTTTATTAGCCGGTTTAACGCCAGATTTACTTACACCTACAGTTGTATTATTTTTGCGATTGCGACTATTGGTTTAAGTTTCTCAATGGATTTTTACAGTTGGGCGATATGGCGATTTTTCATTGGAATAGCCTGTGCGGTTACTTGGGTTGTGATTGAAAGTTGCATCTTAGTTACTGGTACAGTGCGCACTCGCGGCAAAATGTTGGCGGTCTATCTCACTACCTACTACTTAGGCACCGTGTTAGGGCAAGCTCTGCTCCAGTATTTTCCGCAAAATGTACTCTATTTTGGCTTAGTGATTGCAATACTGATGGGGCTTGCCATCCTATTTATATTGCTAACTCATTACAAATTGCCGAAGAAGAAAAAAAGTAGTTTCAACATTATGCCAATGATAATGTATAAACCTTCTCGAGTCGGTTTAATTGGTTGTGCGATAGCAGGTATGTTAATTGGTTCACTGTATTCGTTAATGCCAGCCTACTATTCACATCTAGGCTACAACGATAACCAAGTCGCCAATTGGATGGTATTACTGATCCTCTCTGGTGTGATTGCCCAAATGCCGGCAAACTGGTGTGCAGATAGGTTTGGTCGTCGTATTGTATTGCTTGTTGAATCAATCTTCATGATGATTGCCTGTGGCTTGCTGATATTTAACGTCTATGGTGTATTAGCCATTATGTTGCTCGGCGCGACCATTTATACCATCTATCCCATCTCCATGGCGTGGGCTTGTTCGTGTGTTCGCAAACAAGAAATTGTATCGATGAATCAAGCCATGTTATTAACCAATACACTCGGTAGTTTAGTTGCTCCAGCGGTGATAGCCCTTATAATGGATACATTAAGTAATAGTTATTTATTTATCAGTTTTGCTATAATTTCACTCTATTTTGTTGTTTTATTATTGTTCAAAAAATGAGGGTTGAATGCGCAGTAACCAAAATCCATTGAAATTAATTAATATATTAGCTGATGGACAGTTCCACTCAGGTGAAGAACTTGCCAATCAATTTGGTATTACCCGAGCTGGTATCAACAAATATATCAAAGTACTACGAAATTGGGGTATCACCTTATCCTCTGTACAAGGTAAAGGTTATTGCTTAGCATCACCAATAGACTTACTCGATAAGGCCAAAATCGACAACGATTATGGTGCCGATAGTCATGTAGAAGTGCTGCCGATCATTGACTCAACTAACCAATATCTATTAGATAATATTGAAACATTACAAACTGGTGACAGTTGTGTTGCCGAGTTTCAATCAAAAGCGCGAGGTAGACGAGGGCGACAATGGTTTTCGCCATTTGGTAGTAACCTGTACTTTTCCATGTATTGGCGACTTGATCAAGGTATTGCGGCGGCAATGGGATTAAGCTTAGTTGTGGGTATTGTCATAGCCGATACATTACGACAAATTTCGGGTCAAGACATCAAAGTGAAATGGCCAAATGACCTCTATCTTAATGACCAAAAGCTTGCGGGTATATTGGTCGAACTCGCTGGTAAGACTGGTGACTGTGCGCATGTTGTTATTGGTGTGGGTATCAACTTAATGATGAGCAATCCCGATCCCAATATCGTCAATCAAAAATGGGCTAATTTGGGTAAAGTTGACCGCAATTTGCTGGTGGCAAAAGTGGCAAAAAACCTAAAAAACAAACTTCGTGACTTCGAAAAACATGGACTTACCCCATTTCTTAGTGACTGGCAACGACTCGACAATTTTGTTAATCGTCCAGTTAAATTATTAATTGGTGATACTGTCATCCGAGGAATTGCTAAAGGCATTAATGAGCAGGGTGGATTACTTTTAGAACAAAATGGCAAAATAAACGCATATATCGGCGGTGAAATTTCATTAAGAAGTGATGAATAAATGCTGATTGTCATAATTGACCCCATTTTAGCATAAATGGGGTCAGAATGAATAATTGCTTAATTCTTAATTCTTAATAACCTTAACGCATTAGCAGTAACAATTGCCGTGGTTCCTGAATCAGCCAACACTGCTAACCAAAGCCCTGTCACGCCAAATAAACTAGTGATTAAAAATATCAACTTAATTCCCAAGGCAATCGTAATATTTTGCTTAATATTTCGATTAGCAAAGCGAGTTAAGCGAATCAACATTGGTAAACTTAATAAGCTATTTTTAGTCAGCGCAGCATCCGCTGTTTCTAATGCGACATCCGTTCCACTGCCCATTGCAATCCCGACGGTGGCGGCTTTCATGGCAGGCGAATCATTAATTCCATCACCAACCATCGCAATAGAAGTATGACGACCAATCTCCTCGATTTTAGCTAACTTATCTACTGGTAACAACTCAGCACGGTAATCAATATCTAATTGCCCAGCAATTGCTTTTGCGGCGCGTTGATTATCGCCAGTTAACATTAAGGTTTGCAAACCAAGTTGCTTAAGTTCAGTGATAGCCGGTAAAGCATCACTACGCAGTACATCTTGCAAAGCAATAATCCCTAGCAACTGTTGACTGGTGGTAACGACTACAACCGTCTTACCACTATCTTCAAGCTGAGTAATCGTATGAGCATCCTCGGCATTAAGCGCAGTTGACACTGTCTCGATCTTATTTGGTGACACAACAAAATAGGTTTGCTGATTTAATTCACCTTGTATCCCAACACCAGCAATTGCTTTACGATTATTTGCTTCGGCAAACTCGATCGGCTGTTGCTTAACATAATCGACTAATGCTTTAGCTAAAGGATGGTGAGATCCGCTTTCAACCGCCGCAACAATAGCTAGTAGCTCCTCGTTTGAACAATGTCGATTAATCACGTCAGTTACTTGAGGTTTACCTTCGGTTAACGTTCCTGTCTTATCAAACGCTACCATCTTAATCGAGCCAATATGCTCAAGTGCCGCACCGCCCTTAATTAATACCCCATATTTAGCCGCGCTAGACAAAGCTGAGGTAATCACCGCTGGTGTTGATATCACTAACGCACAAGGACAACCAATTAACAACAACGTCAACCCTCGATATATCCAAGTATACCAATCAGCGCCGGTCAACAATGGTGGAATTAGGATCACTAAAAACGCAAATAATGTAATCGCCGGCGTATAATAACGGCTAAACTTATCGATAAACCGCTCTATTGGCGCTTTACGATCCTCGGCATCTTCAATCAGCTGTAAAATACGATCGACAGCATTTTGCCCCGATTCTGAAATCACCTTAAGTTGAATGGTATTATCGACTACTAACGACCCGGCTAAAATTTTATCGCCACTTAAGTAATTAACCGGAATGGACTCACCGGTTAGCGCACTTTCATCAATGCTAGCTTGTTCGCTAACCAAAATAACATCAGCCGGTAATCTCCCTCCGGATGAAATTTCGATAATATCATCTGGTTTTAAGGTATGACTGGCAACCGTCTTCCTTTTACCATCAATAATAATCACCGTCTCATCGGGCATTAACTCTGCCAGTGATGAAATACCTTTTTTCGCCTTACTGGTCGCAAAGCCTTCCAGCATCTCACCTATCATAAACAGAAAGATCACCATGGTCGCTTCCTCGGCTGCGCCAATAAACAGTGCACCCATTGCCGAAATACTCATTAGTGTTTCAATCGCAAACGGCGTACCACTACGGGTTAAAACAATGGCCTCTTTCAAAATTGGGATAATCCCAACTACAGCTGTCACAATAAACGCATATTCACCTGCGGTTTTATTCACCAACAAAATGAGATAACTAATCACAATCAATGCACCTAAAACCGCTAATGGAATAAATGCCTTTTTATCAAAACTATGCGAATGTTCATGGTGATGAGCCGGGCTCGACTCAAAAATCGGCGTATAGCCTAATTCAGTAACCTTATCTTCAATCATTTTGATTACTGCATCATCATGCTTAGGAACAAAAACGATTAACTTTTCGGTTGAAAATATGATTTTGGTTTGATTAATATTAGGTAGTGTCTTAACACCATTTTCGATTTTGTTTGCGCAATGGGCGCAATCCATACCTTGAATTTTCCAAGTTAACTTAACGCCTTGGCTACTCCGCTCTGGGTCTTCGGGGGGATCTTCAGTTTCACATTTTTGTGATGAACCGTGATCATGCCCATCACAACAAGCAGTCTGACTTGTTTCATTAGAATGATGTGTATTGTTTGTATGGTTATGAGCAATATTATGACAATCGCCATGACAATGTTCGTGATTATCGTGGTGAGTTTGTGTGGATTTGTTATTATATAACATAACGTTACCTATTTTTGTGGATGATTTTGATTGTACGCTCAAAAAAATAAAAAGAAATCTTTTTTAAACAAATTTTCAAAAAAGTTGAGGAACGAGGTTTTTCAAGCCAATATCATCCTAATGCCAACCGTTTTTTTAACTAAAAATAAAATCACTAAGAATCAAGTAGATATAAATTAATTAAAAAAGGTTTTTTAAGTAAAAAATGCACACCATGCCAAAGATCGATTAGATCTGGTTTACTGCCTTGTGGGTGGTTATTAAACAGTAAATTATAATTATATAATCGTTCGGGTTGTTTATTGTCGAGTGGATGGATAGTTATCAAATTCATGCAAAGTGCTTAATGGCGGTTTTTTATTGCAAAAATTCTATAAGTAACATACCATTGCAGGAAAATATAAAGATTAAGGAAATGATATGAAGAAAATTATGTTTTGCTTATTGTTTGTCCCCTTTTTTGTTTTTTGTAATTCAGTGAAAATTGGTGACTGGATAGTTGATACTGAAGAAGATCCTATTACTGATGAGAAATCAGCTAGAATATTCATACTTGATAGGACAAAATCGGATAGTGATAGTGCTGCGTTAGTATTTAATTGCAAATCAGTTAGTCTCACATCATTTGTTGTAGATGATTTACCAAAAGAAAGTGAGAGAGGCGATTCAACAAAAGTCATATTAAGAGTGGATAAAAATCCTCCCATGGAAATGAATTGGACTAAGGAAGAGCTAGGATATGAATTTTCTGATATTAATGAAGTTAGCAATTTGATAAAAAACGGGAAAAAGTTAATCATTAGAGCTAATTATAAAAAAACTAAGGATTTTATTTTCTCTCTAGCTGGTTTTGCAAAATCTTATAAAAAATTGCAAAAAAGTTGCCCTGCAAAATAATTAAAGCAAATTTCTATAATCAATTGAGCAAACCGCCTTAATGCGGTTTTTTATTGCCAAATTCTATAAATAACATATCATTATCAAAAAAGGAGATGGTATTAATAAGATATTAATAAGCTTGGGCTGTCTATTATTATTTGGCTGTGGTGATGATAAGGTGACAAAAGAATATCTTGTTGGTGACTGGAGATGTAATTGGCAGTCTTTCGAAAGGATGGATAGCGGACGAGAAGAAAGCTCTGGGAACGTTATAGATAAAAACGAATATATTACGACTTTTAACATAGTTGACGATAAGTTATATACAGTTTTGAATAATGGGAAATTACGATTATATGATATAGATAAAATATACGATAACCCTACGCATGAGTTTTTAAAAGAAGATGGGACATTTAGTGTCATAAAAAAGATTAGTGTAATAAAAAGTAGGAAAAAATTAGTAATGATAAATATCAATTTATGATAGCTTCAGATTTTACAACGCATTCAAATAAAACTAATCTAATAGATATTAAAAAGAAAGAGATTATTGTTTTCCCAAGGATAAAATAATTTTTATTAAATTAATTTAATTTAATCCTTAACTTAGACCCTGATTAGAGAACTTTTATAATGTTCCCCGTGTGTACAGGGATATATTGGGGGATTTATTTCATGACAAAAATTCAAAAGTGAGTTCCCTGCATACACAGGGATAAACCGGAAATCGGTTTCCAAGCAATGTTAATTGTGTATATAGTGTTCTAGTTTACTGCCGAGTATGTACTTTAGAAACCCCGCTTCCTCTACCTTGTTAACGATCAAAACGTTTACTGCCAAGTAGGCAGTCATTTCCAGCAAAAAAGTTGAGGAACGGGGTTTTTAACGTAATAGGGTAGCGGGTTTTTTAAGTCCCAAAAAATAGGCTGTAAATGAGCCTTGCTCCCAAGCCTATTTTAAATAAATTAATATTCTAAAGTTCGCGTAGTAGTTGATATTCTCTTATTGTTTTGATTAGTGCAATAGGATTCAGTCCAGTCGCCATTTTGGTTATATTTTGAATAAAAACAAGTTTCTACATCTTCGCCAAAAGTGAAGTTAGTTTTAGTAAGCAAAAGATGGCTTTTAATTTTAGATTGTGTCAACTGATTTTGATCGTTATAAAAAAAATAGTGTTCTGATGTAGTTCCTTGAGGTTCTGTTTCATTGAATGATCGTTCCGAGTAAAATTCTAATTTATTATCATCTCTATAGCTGAACTGTTGAATCAGTCTAAAGTTGGATTCATTATCGTCTAAGTTTGTCATTCTGCCATCGTCATCGAATTTAGCATTCGTGATCATTTCATTTTGATCATTCAATATCTCTATAATATTGTTATTTTCATCAAATTTTAATCGTCCATTTTCAATTGTTTTTTTATCATTGTTTGACTTATAATTAGCATTAGTATAGTCAACTTCTTTATTGATTTCATCTTCATCAATATATACTTTTGTAACAAAACCATCTGAATTAGCTTCTATAGTTATATTTGCTTTTAGATTATTTATATTATCACTGTAGATTATTTTTTGCTTTTTAATTGGGATGCTGTTAGGGATTATCTCAGGCCATAATAGGATGTTGTAGTTGTTAGAAAGTGCTATTAGCTTTTTTTCTTGTTCTTCTTCTTTTTGATCTTTACAAGAAAATAAAGCTAAACAAGCTGTGATAAGAACTAGTGTTTTTTTCATCGTTTCATCTCCTTTATTAAATATCATAAAGGATACTTTGCTTATTTTCAATGTCACTTTTGTTACCCTATTAGAGTAAGTATATCCTCCATAACCCTATGAGCAAGTGATCTTAATTCATTTAAGAGACTATACCTATAATTTTTAATATGTACTGAGATTTAGAACATAATGATTTGAAGCTTTGAGGCAAATTAGAATTAGTTAAACAACAAATCTCTGCAATGCCTGCTGACATTCAAGAAGAGCGTTATAAATAAGCAACAGAAATATTAAAAAACTTTGAAGTGACATTATCAGCTAACAAATCATGATTTGTTTAAAAGCTATTTTTTGTTGCGATAACGAAAATCCCAAGGAGCTATAGGATGTTTATCTTTCCATAATCCTTTTTTGTTTTGTTTAGCTTTTGATTCAAGTTTGACCATGTTTTTATTATTTGCAACACCTTTATAGCGATAAGCCCAAGCAAAGCCGCTTTCAACCATTTTAGCATTAATATTGATTTGATTTAGAAAAATTGTACCTAATGTACGTTGATAAATATCTTTTTTATTTTCTTTAACAAAAACATTTTTACCGGCTATTAACGATGCTAAGTATTTTCTTGCAGCATTACCATATGCTTGTCGACTTTCTGGTGCATCAATATCTAACAAGCGAACGCGAACTTTTTGTTTTTTCGGTGTTAAAATATCAACGGTATCGCCATCAATGACTTTAACAACCTTACCATTAAAGTCAGCTTGAACTTGGCTAATTACAATAAAAAAAAGAACAATTGCTAGAAAAAAATTTTTAAAAAAACGCATTATGGATGATTCTTAAAATAGTAAAATAAAAAATAAAAAATAAAAAATAAAAAATAAAAAATAAATACCCCCTGCTAAATCATCAGTCATTAACTGATATTAAGCAAGGGGGTTAAGAGATTAATGAATTAAAATTCAGAAGTGTCTTTAAATAAACCAACTTTAAGATCAGTTGCTTCGTAAATTAACTTACCATCTACATAAACTTCACCATCACCGATCCCCATGATTAGTTTACGATTAATAACACGTTTGAAATTAATTTTATAAGTAACTTTTTTATTATTTGGTAATATTTGACCCTTTAATTTTAATTCTCCAACCCCGAGTGCTCGACCTTTACCCTTCCCGCCGATCCAGCCTAAATAAAATCCAACTAACTGCCATAACGCATCTAGGCCAAGACAACCTGGCATTACTGGATCGTTTTTGAAATGACATTTAAAAAACCATAAATCAGGATTAATATCTAATTCAGCTTCAACATAGCCTTTACCAAAATTACCGCCGTCTTCATTCATTTCGATCACGCGGTCCATCATAAGCATCAAATCAGACGGTAATGGTGGCCCATCGTGACCAAATAATTCACTGTTACCTGATTTGATCAGATCTGCTTTATCATACGAAGATTTACGTTCAAATGTCATAAAAAAACCTTTTATTTTGTTGTCATTACATAATTGCTTATAAAATAATTATTATAAGCTCTGACGTTTTAAATAATTATTTTATAAATTGCATTAATGAAATTTTGGACTCAAGTTTATTGTGTATTGTTACTTTTTGCAATTTTTTTCCAGCGACTGAGCCAACCATCTGGTTTTCTATCTTGGATTAACATTGATTGCATTCGGGCATGAATTAATTTATAAAGACTAATATTATTTTCATCTTTATAAGCAATTCCGGTTAATAAATAGAGTGCATCGGCGACATGTTCAACAGTCCAAATCGAGAATTTATCATCGTTAATAGCATCAATGACTTCATCGCTTAGGCTCAGATGACGTTGATTGCTAGCAGGAATAATGACACCTTGTTGACCAGTTAAACCTTGGTGTTGGCAAACAGCAAAAAAGCCTTCAATTTTCTCATTTACGCCGCCAATAGATTGAACATGACCAAATTGGTCGACGGAACCTGTAACAGCTAATTGTTGATCAATAGGTTGATTAGATAAAGCACTAATTAGCGCACAAAGCCCGGCTAATGAAGCGCTATCGCCATCAATTTCACTATAAGATTGTTCAAATACTAAAGAGGTGGAAAATGGCAGTTGATGGTTAATTGCAAATTCCGACATTATAAATGCTTGCATAATCATCATTCCTTTAGAATGAATATTACCGGCAAGATCGGTTTTACGTTCAATATCAATTAATTCACCATCTCCAAAATGGACAAGACAGCTTAATCGTGTTGGCTCACCAATCGCCTTTGGATAGCCAGGGTACTCAATAACCGATAAGCCATTTATCTGTCCAACAACTTGCGACTTGGTATCAATCAAAATTTGATTGGTAAAAAACTCATCATGAAACCGTTCGGTTAAATAATTTTCTCGCCATGCTTTTTGTTCTAACGCTTTGCCAACCGCCAATGCATCAATATTCTCATTTTGTAGAAAATATGATGAATTTAACAGTAACGATTGTACCCACTCAATGCTAAGTGGTAAATAATACTGATCACCAGTATATCTTGTTGCATATTTATAGATTTTAGCAAAAGCAGAATGATCGATTTGGGGTAAAGCCATTCGCTTACTAATAAATTGTAAATAATTCATCCAATCATTGATTCGCGAAGATTCGGTTATATGCATTTCATTTTCAAATTCAGCGTAAATAGAGGATGAATAAAACTCAGGCTCAAAATCCTGTAGTTCAGCTAAAGATTGTCTGTCACCTACCAAAATGATGCGTAAATCTAATGGTATGCTTGGAATGGATAATGGTAACGGATGTGAATCATCAGCCGAAAACCATTCAAAGGTTCTTGACAAAACCATCTGTTTTAACTTAGCCCAAATTATAGGTTGAGCAAGTAGCGAGCGTAATCCTAAAATTAAAACACCACCATTGGCATGATGAACTAAACCTGCTTGTAACTTAATTGAGCTATTTTCAGGCTGTCTAACACAACCAAATAGTTTTTCCATGTCTACTATTGTTGCCGATAAACAACTATCTTGAACTGCAAAATTGTCTTGTTTGCTTTTAGCTTTGGTTAATGTGATTTTATTGTCGCTAAAATAATAGCTATAACCTAAATCGGAACTTGCCAGATTTATTTTTACAGACTGCTGCAATAAGTCGAAAAAAAGCTCACTTTCTGAGCCTTTTAACAGCATAAAGCGAGAACGATAATGCGCATTGTTATCTTTGCATAACAATGACACCGCAGCAGCAACGCGCGGTTGCCACGATAGTAAATTGGTTAATCCATCACTGTATAAATTTGTTTTAATGTCACTATTATTTACAATGTAATTTACGTCAGGTTGGACTTCTTGAGAGTTGAGTTGTTTGATTGCCAAAGTTAATATCTTTTCTATTAGCTATATTATTGGATTAAATTATAACAAGTATCGATTACAACGCCAACAAATAACCTAAATCTAAGTGCTAACAAATAAAAAAATTACAGAAAGAATTTTAAAAATCAGTTAAACTGTAAGGTAAATTTTAGTTAATTTTCTCTAGGTTATTACGACTAACAACAATTAAATATGCTCAAACTTAAAAATAATCATATTAAAGACGATAAAACCTCGCAGATAATTAGTTGGGGTCATTGGTTTACACTTTTTAATGTTTTAGTTGTTATTGTACTTGGAAGTCAATATTTGCTTATTGCTGACTGGCCCCAAACATTCATGGGGCGCTTTTATGCGATTATTAGTGGGATTGGGCATTTCAGCTTTCTCACATTCATTGTTTACTTGATTGTACTTTTCCCGTTGAGCTTTTTTATTCACTCTTCACGTTGGCAAAGGATCATTGCAACAATTGTTGCAACAGTTGGCATTAGCTTACTACTTATTGATGTTGAAGTGTTTTCGCATTTTAGAATGCATCTTAATTTATCCATATGGCAACTATTTACTGGGGATAAAACCTCTTTTTTAAATAGTGCATATATTTTAATTCCATTTATTCTTTTAATTGAGATATTGTTCGCTATTTGGAGCTGGAAAAAACTACGCAGCTTAAGTAAACGTAAACATTTTGCAAGGCCAGTAGTAATTGCTTTTATTCTATGTTTTGTCTCATCGCATTTAATTCATATTTGGGCTGATGCGAACTTCTATCGTCCAATTACTATGCAAAGGTCAAGTTTACCGCTTTCATATCCGTTAACTGCACGTCATTTTCTTGAGCGTTATGGCTTTATTGAAGAGAATGGTTACCGTAATCGAGCCATTCAAGAGGGTAATCCATTTGCGATTGCAATAGAATACCCACTCGATCGAATTTCATTCAATGAAAAGCCAGATAAACCCAATATTTTAATTATTGATATTGACGGTTGGAATAATCAATTATTAGTTAATCAAATGCCTTGGCTTAAAGGATTTGCTGGTCAGAATATACAGTTTACTAACCACTATGGCGCGAGTAATCAAGCCTACTTAAATAACTTCTCGTTATTTTATGGACTTGATCCTAATTATTATAATAGTATTCTTGCAGGGCATAAACCATCGGTATTATTTGAAACCGTAACTAAACAGCATTATAACGTTGGTCTATTTTCTGCTGATGGTTTTTCTCAGCCGCTTTATCGCTATGCATTACTGTCTAATTTCACCACACCTGATGGTAAAAAACAGTCCAATAAACAAACAACTGATAATTGGGTAGCATGGCATGATGAACAAAATAAACTCGAAAACCATGCTCCGTTATTCTCTGTTATCCAATATTCGCTTGGGACTAAAAACAAAAAAATGCCAATAGCTGAATTAGAGGCAGAAGCAAAAAAACTTGATCAATATTTAGAGTCTTTAATTGCTTACTTAATATTATCTAATGTTTATGAAAACACCATAATCATTATTACCGGTTCTAACGATTTAAAAATTGATGAAGCCAAAAAAGTCGCCTTACGAAATGATGAAGTCAGTTTTAATCGAGATGCCTTAAAAGTGCCATTAATTATTTCATGGCCGGGTAAAGAAGCCAAACAAATTAATAATATAACTTCACAAACAGACATTTTAAGAACATTAATGCAATATGCATTCAATGTCACTACCCCTGCAAAACAGTATAGCCAAGGTCAGAATTTATTTGACCAACAAGGTCGCGAATGGATTCTAGCGGGTAGTGAAAATCAGGTAGCGGCACTTTATGGTGATAAAACGGTTGTGATTGATGCATATGGACGATCTAAAATTTATGATTTAAATGGTAAACAATTAAAAGACGAAAAAATTAGCTTACCTATCTTTTTACAAATTGTTACTGAAAATCGTCGCTTTATCGTGGTAGATAATTAAACATTGCGTTAAAAAGGTGAAGATTACTTCACCTCTTTTCCCATCGCTTGTAGATCGGCATGATAAGATGAACGCACAAATGGCCCACAAGCAGCGTGGGTAAACCCCATTGCCAAAGCAGTCTGCTTTAGCTCATCAAATTCTTTTGGCGAAACATAACGCTCTACTGGTAAATGATACTTACTTGGCTGTAAATACTGACCTAAAGTTAACATAGTTACGCCATGACTACGCAAATCTCTCAAAACCTGAATAAGTTCTTCATTGGTTTCACCTAATCCGACCATTAATCCGGATTTTGTTGGAATTTCTGGGTGTTTTTGTTTAAATGCCTCAAGCAATCTTAACGATCCCTTATAACTCGCTCCAGGGCGTATTTTTTTATACAAACGAGGAATATTTTCTAAATTATGATTAAATACATCTGGTGGATTTTCACTTAAAACCGCAACGGCTTCATCAATACATCCCCGAAAATCGGGGGTTAAAGTTTCAACTTTGATATTTGGGCTCAATGATCGAATCTCTTGGGTACACGAGGCAAAATGACTGGCTCCGCCATCTTTCAAATCATCGCGATCAACAGAGGTGATCACAACATAACGCAACTTCATCTCTTGAATGGTTTGCGCAAGTTTATTAGGTTCAGCACGGTCTGGCGGTAAAGGGCGGCCGTGGGCAACATCACAGAAAGGGCATCGACGCGTACAGATATCACCTAATATCATAAAAGTTGCAGTACCATGATTAAAACACTCAGCCAAGTTAGGACATGACGCTTCTTCACAAACCGAATGTAAACCATGTTTACGTATAGTATTTTTGATATGTGCAATATTATCAGTATTTGCCGACAACTTGATTCTCATCCATTCTGGTTTTTTTAATGGTGCACTATCTTCTAAGGTAATAGAAGGAATAAGACGTGTTTTGTCTGCATCACGATATTTTGAACTGCGGGTTAGGTTTTGAGTATTTTGCATAGTTAACATTTTAATAGTTTGGTAACTGATTAATAAAATGGTCAGTTAATAATTGGTTAATCTCTTGGCGATCAATTTCTGCAATATAATGTTTCATTTGCGTCATTTGTAACCCAGCATAGCCACAAGGATTGATATAATTAAAAGGTGTCAGATCCATATCAATATTAAGGGCTAATCCATGTAAGGTGCAGCCATGCTTAATATGTAATCCAAGAGAGCAGATCTTTTGTTGATTAATATAAACGCCAGGGGCGTCTTGCTTTGAATATGCAGTAATTTCGTAGTGTTTCAATGTTTGAATAACACTATTTTCTAAATAATTGACGACATCACGAATACTCATTTTACGCCTTTTTAAATCAAATAAGATATACATAATTTGCTGTCCGGGCGCATGATAAGTAATTTGTCCACCTCTATCAGTTTGCACAACAGGGATATCAGTTTTAATGAGCAAATGTTCTGGTTTACCAACTTTGCCTTGGGTAAAAACCGGTGAGTGTTCAACTAACCAAATCTCATCAAGCGTTTGGTTATTACGCTGCTTAGTAAAATCATGCATAGCTTGATAAACTTGCAAATAAGGCATGGTTCTCAATTGTTTAATAATTACGTTTTTATTTGGCATGTACTTATCAGTGTTAATTTATCAACAAATTAACAACTATATAGCAGATTTTACTATAACTTGACAATCGCTAAGTATTCAAGGTATAACTCATAAGGTAATATTCTTTCCAATCTCACGAACTAAATTTGACTTATATCAAATAATTATCTTTATATTTAAATTAATAATTGAAATAGTTGATTAATTTAATAGGAATTAACATTCTTTTCCAGACAGTGGTTTGCTTTACTTTTTAATGGAAAATGGCAGACTGATATCAATAAAGCATCCGTAATGCAAAAGTTGGAGCTTGTAATTTTAGTTATGGCGTCTGTTATAGCTAAGGATAGCAAAAACTGCATTTTTTAAATAAAAAAGAGGTTTTTATATGTCGGACATGCAAATGAATGATATCGATCCAGTCGAAACGAAAGATTGGCTGGAAAGTTTAGATTCTATTATTCGAGAGGAAGGCGTCGAACGTGCGCAGTATATAATTGAGCAAATTGTTAATAAAGCCCGCGATGGCGGTGTTCCTTTACTTTTTGGTTCTTCAACCAGTAATTATATAAACACTATCCCAGTTGACGAACAACCTGCTTATCCTGGTAATTGGGAAATTGAAAGACGAATCCGTTCTATTGTTCGCTGGAATGCAATTATGATGGTGCTACGCGCTTCTAAAAAAGATTTAGAACTTGGCGGTCACATGGCATCATTTCAATCGGCAGCGACATTTTATGAAGTTTGTTTCAATCATTTTTTTCGTGCTCGCAATGAAAAAGATGGCGGTGATTTAATCTACTTCCAAGGTCATATTTCACCGGGTATTTACTCTCGTGCTTTTATTGAAGGTCGCTTAACCGAAGAACAACTTGATAACTTTAGACAAGAAGTTCATGGTAAAGGCTTATCATCTTATCCTCATCCTAAATTAATGCCGGAATTTTGGCAATTCCCAACCGTTTCAATGGGATTAGGTCCTATCAGCGCTATCTTCCAAGCTCGCTTTTTAAAATATTTGAACCATCGTGGTTTGAAAGATACTAGCGAACAAACCGTTTATGCTTTCTTAGGTGATGGTGAAATGGATGAGCCAGAAGCAAAAGGTGCAATCACCGTTGCAACACGTGAAAAACTTGATAATTTAGTCTTTGTTATCAACTGTAATTTACAACGCCTTGATGGCCCGGTAACCGGTAATGGCAAAATAGTTAATGAACTTGAAGGGGTATTTGCCGGTGCTGGTTGGAATGTAATAAAAGTGCTCTGGGGGGATCGCTGGGATCATTTATTGCAAAAAGATAAATCGGGTAAATTAATTCGTTTAATGAATGAAACCCTTGATGGCGATTATCAAACCTTCAAATCCAAAGACGGTGCTTATGTTCGTGAACATTTCTTCGGTAAATATCCGGAAACCGCTGAATTAGTCAAAGATATGTCTGATGCTGAAATTTTTAGACTTAATCGTGGTGGTCAAGACCCTGAAAAAATGTTTGCTGCCTTTGCCAGAGCAAAAGAGACCAAAGGTCGACCAACTGTTATTTTAGCTCACACCATTAAAGGTTATGGTATGGGTGAAGCTGCTGAAGCGAAAAACATAGCGCACCAAGTCAAAAAAATGAATATCGATGGTGTTCGTCATGTTCGTGACTTCTTTAATATTCCGGTGACTGATGAAGCACTTGAAAAATTGCCTTACATCAAATTTGAAGAACATACACCAGAATATAAATATATTCATGAACGTCGCCAAGCGTTACATGGTTATGTACCTTCAAGATTAACCAAATTCTCAGGAACGGTTTCGATTCCTCCGTTAAGCGAATTTGCCCCATTGCTTGAAGCCCAATCCAAAGAAATTTCAACCACTATCGCTTTTGTGCGGGCGCTTAACATCATGTTAAAGGATAAGGATTTAGCGCCACGATTAGTGCCAATTCTGGCTGATGAAGCGCGTACTTTTGGTATGGAAGGTCTATTTCGCCAAATTGGTATTTATAACCCACATGGTCAACAGTATACTCCACAAGATAAAGAACAGGTTGCTTACTATCGTGAAGACGAGAAAGGACAAATTCTGCAAGAAGGTATCAACGAATGTGGTGCAACGGCATCATGGCTAGCGGTGGCGACATCCTACAGTAATAATGATTTCCCTATGATTCCTTTCTACATTTATTACTCCATGTTTGGCTTCCAACGTGTTGGTGATTTAATGTGGGCGGCGGGCGATCAGCAAGCACGAGGCTTTATGATTGGAGGAACATCAGGCCGGACGACGTTAAATGGTGAAGGTTTACAACATCAAGATGGCCATAGCCATATTCAAGCGTTAACCATTCCTAACTGCTTATCATACGATCCAGCTTATGCTTATGAGGTGGCGGTTATTATGCAAGATGGCTTACGTCGTATGTATGGTGAACAAGAAAATGTTTACTATTACATTACAACACTTAATGAAAACTATGCCCAACCTGCAATGCCAGAAGGTGCGCAAGAGGGGATTTGTCGTGGTATCTATAAACTTGATACCGTAGAGGGGCAACAAGGGAAACCAACTGTACAATTATTAGGCTCGGGTTCAATGCTACGACATGTTCGTGAAGCGGCGGATATTTTGGCTAAAAACTATGGTGTCAGTTCAGACGTTTATAGTGTCACTTCATTTACTTTGCTTGCTCGAGATGGTCAAGATTGTGAACGTTACAACATGTTACATCCAAGCGAACCTGCTAAAGTGCCTTATGTTGCTCAAATAATGAATAACAACCCTGCTGTTGCTTCAACTGATTATATGAAACTTTATGCCGAACAAATTCGTGGATTTGTACCAGCAGAAAGCTACCGGGTGCTAGGCACTGATGGATTTGGTCGTAGTGATAGTCGGGAAAATTTACGTCATCATTTTGAAGTCGATGCATCTTATGTGGTGATTGCCGCATTAGGAGAACTAGCTAAACGTGGTGATATTCAAGCAAGTATTGTTGAAGACGCGATTAAAAAGTTCGAAATCAATGCAGACAAACTTAATCCACGTATTGCATAAGAGGTAAAAATAATGAGTATTGAAATAAAATTACCCGATATCGGAAGTGATGAAGTTGAAGTAACTGAAATTCTGGTTAAAGTCGGCGACAAAGTGGATGTAGATCAATCGTTATTGACCGTCGAAGGTGATAAAGCGTCGATGGAAATACCCGCACCACAAGCTGGGATTGTAAAGTCGATCATCGTAAAAATTGGCGATAAAGTGACAACCGGTGTGAGTATTATGCAATTTGACGAGATCGGTTCAAGTGCGTCAACAGATCAAACACCAACTGCTTCAACGCCAGTTCCTCCTCCAGTTTCTGCATCCGCGTCGAACAGTGGACAAATTGTCGATGTTAATGTCCCAGACATAGGTGGTGATGAAGTCGAAGTGACCGAAATTTTAGTTAAAGTCGGTGATTCAGTTTCGGTTAATGATTCACTTATTACGGTTGAAGGTGACAAAGCCTCGATGGAAGTACCGGCAACGATCGCCGGTACGGTAAAAAACATTGTTGTAAAAATTGGCGACAAAGTCAAAACTGGATCTAAAATAATGGAGTTTGAGACAGCGGCTAGCAGTGCGCCGACGAAAGCCGATTCAGCTCCTATGGTGGCTGAAAAAACGGTTGCTCCGGCTCCGATAGCCAATAATAATAGCAACAATAGTAACGCTTCGACACCAGTGTCAGCTACTAATGAATTTGTAGAAAATGATGCTTATGCCCATGCCACACCTTCAATCCGTCGATTAGCGCGCGAGTTTGGCATTAATCTTGCCAAAGTACAACCAACTGGCCCTAAACATCGTGTATTACGTGAAGATATCCAAAATTACGTAAAAAATGCGGTAAAACAATCCGAAAATGGTGGAACTGGTGGAGCATTACCAGGTTTATTACCTTGGCCGAAAGTCGATTTTAGTAAGTTTGGTGAAGTTGAATCCTTACCATTAACCAAGATCCAAAAAGTATCTGGTGCCAACTTACATCGTAACTGGGTAATGATTCCACATGTTACTGAGTTTGATGAGACTGATATCACTGAACTAGAAGCTTTTCGTAAGCAGCAAAATGCTGAGGCAGAAAAGAAAAAACTCGATCTCAAAATTACTCCGCTAGTGTTTATTATGAAGGCCGTAGCTAGTGCGTTAACTGCTTATCCGCGTTTTAATAGCTCGCTATCAGAAGATGCACAAACCCTTATCGTCAAAAAATATATCAACATTGGCGTAGCAGTTGACACGCCAAATGGCTTAGTTGTGCCAGTATTTAAAGATGTGAATAAAAAAGGAATTGTTGAACTTTCGCAAGAATTAGCGACAATCTCCAAAAAAGCGCGTGACGGTAAACTCACCGGTAGTGATATGCAAGGTGGTTGTTTCACTATTTCGAGCCTTGGAGGTATCGGCACAACTTCATTTACACCAATTGTTAATGCACCAGAAGTGGGTATTCTCGGTGTGTCTCGTTCAAGTATGAAGCCAGTTTGGAATGGTAAAGAATTTACACCGCGCTTAATGCTACCTTTGTCATTATCCTTTGATCATCGTGTGATTGATGGTGCAGATGGTGCACGCTTTTTAAGCCATATTGTTAATGTTCTATCCGACTTACGTCGACTAGTGATGTAGTGGAGGAAATTGATTATGAGTCAAGAAGTTAAAACACAACTCGTTGTATTAGGTGCCGGCCCTGCGGGATATTCCGCTGCCTTTCGCGCTGCCGATCTTGGGTTAGAGGTAACATTAGTCGAAAGGTATTCTACCTTAGGCGGTGTTTGCCTCAATGTGGGGTGCATTCCCTCTAAGGCATTACTTCATGTGGCTAAAGTGATGGATGAAGCAAAATCTCTCACTGAGCATGGGATCCATTTTGGTACACCAAAACTGGAACTCGACAAAGTTCGTGATTGGAAAGAAAAGGTAATCAACCAGCTTACCAACGGGCTTGCTGGCATGGCTAAAATGCGTAAAGTCAATGTGATACAAGGTGAAGCGCAATTTACTGGAAGTCACACAATGGAGGTGACATCGGCAAAAGGCATAACCAAAATTATCTTTGATAATGCGATAATTGCAGCTGGTTCAAGGCCAATAACCTTACCATTTATTCCTCATGACGATCCGCGTATATGGGATTCGACAGATGCGCTAGCATTAACTACTATCCCTAAAAAACTACTGTTAATGGGGGGCGGTATTATCGGCCTCGAAATGGGGACGGTATATCACGCATTGGGTTCACAAGTGGATGTCGTTGAAATGCTAGATCAGGTGATCCCCGCTGCCGATAAAGATGTGGTAAAAGTCTTTAGCAAACAAATCCAACAAAAGTTCACTTTACGTTTAGAAACTAAAGTGAGTAGTGTTGAAGCTAAACATGATGCCATCTACGTCACCATGGAAAAGAAAGATGGAACTATCGAAACGTATACTTACGATGCAGTGCTGGTGGCAATAGGGCGAGCCCCAAATGGCAAACTTATCAGCGCTGAAAAAGCGGGGGTTAATGTGACCGACCGCGGTTTTATTGAAGTAGATAAGCAAATGCGAACTAATGTACCTCATATTTATGCCATTGGCGATATTGTCGGGCAACCTATGCTGGCTCATAAAGGAGTACATGAAGGTCATGTTGCCGCCGAAGTGATAGCTGGTAAAAACCATTACTTCGATCCGAAAACCATACCATCAATAGCTTATACCGAACCGGAAGTTGCCTGGGTAGGGTTGACTGAAAAAGAAGCCAAGGCAAAAGGTATCGATTATGAGGTAGCTATATTCCCATGGGCGGCATCAGGTCGAGCAATTGCATCTGATTGTTCACAAGGGATGACTAAACTCATCTTCAATAAATCTGACAATCGTCTTCTTGGTGGGGCTGTAGTTGGAGCCAATGGTGGTGAACTACTTGGTGAAATTACTCTTGCCGTTGAAATGGGTTGTGATGCAGAAGATATTGCATTAACTATCCATGCTCATCCAACCTTACATGAATCAATTGGACTTGCCTCAGAAATTTATGAAGGCACGGTAACCGATTTGCCTAATCCAAAGGCAATTAAGAAGTAAGTATTATCTTGTTTAATCTTTATTTTCAACTTAATGCCGTTAGTTAACTAGTGGCATTTTTTTATAATTATTAAGAGTAACAAACCATCTAAAATGGTAATCAATAAAATTGCTATCTGTCAACCAGACTATCAAAATACTGGAGAAGTCTATAACCATCAGGGGCTATATATTGAGGGTAAATAAAGCATTATTGAGTAAAAATTTGCCATAGCAATACATCTTTTTAACGCCGTTACAAATAATAAGCGGTTATCCAATAAGGTCATGGCTTAATCATCTGACCATAAAAGTCTTATTTATTTTTGTAAAAATAATTGAGAAGTCTATACCGTCTGTGGATGTTTATTGAGGATAAATAGTGCATTATTGAATTGAAATTTAGTCTAAGAATATATTTTTTTACGCCAATGCAAATAATAAGGCGTTATCTTGCACTGCCATCTTTTCATCATCCAATTATATAAAGCTCATCCGGTTTTTTGTAAAAATAATTGAGAAGTCTATACCCTCTGCGGATGTTAATTAAGGATAAAGTAAGTATTGATTTAGACAAACAAAAAATCGTATTGCTTTTTATCGCTCATAATTTAGCAGCATAGTAGCGATATTGTTGAATCAATATTAATTATTAGAACTATTATTAACCAGTCATCAATCAATGTTATTTAATACATTGTCCAAATTGTCATACCAAAATTTGATAATTACCCTTCATTAAAAATAATTAATTTATGATTTAGCCATTTATTTTTTAATTTGGTATGCCAATAAATGATATTTATCACATTTTTAGAAATTAATGGGATTCCAATTTGACAGGTTGTGAGAGTGATCACAGATTCCCTTACTTTTAAGTATTATTTTTTGATTGT
The DNA here is from genome assembly GCF_984569075.1 of Gilliamella sp. LMG 34361. Taxonomy (NCBI): domain Bacteria; kingdom Pseudomonadati; phylum Pseudomonadota; class Gammaproteobacteria; order Orbales; family Orbaceae; genus Gilliamella; species Gilliamella sp. LMG 34361. The sequence goes on from NZ_OZ474903.1 coordinate 1,323,600, forward strand.
CAGTGAATCTCATCCATCCCTCTAATTGGAGATTGTAAATATGTCTAGAGTAAATCAAATTATTGATAAACTAGGTAAATTTGCCAATAAATTTAATAGTTTAAGATATATAATGGCAATTAAAGCAGCATTTATTACTTTAATGCCTGTGATAATCGTCGGCGCTTTTGCTGTGCTAATGTCGAATATTGTTTTTGATAAACAAAACGGATTAGCTTATTTTGATTATTTATCTTTTTTAGCGGTACTAAAGCCCATTGCTGGCAATTTAAATTATGCAACATTGAATTTTTTAACCATTGGCGCTGTGTTTTTAATCGCGATTGAATTAGGACGCATAAATGGTAATAAAACTTTGTTTCCTGGATTGTTGGCTATTATATGTTTTATTTCAGTACAACCAACATTTACAGAAGTTGTAGTTGAAGGCCAAAAATTTCAAGTAACTAATGTATTAGCACGGCAGTTTACTGATACTAAAAGCCTTTTTCTTGGTATGTTTATCGCTATTCTATCGGTAGAGATATACTCTAAATTATTGAAAGTAGATAAGCTAAGAGTAAAAATGCCAGATAGTGTTCCATCAAATGTCTCTGCTTCATTTTCAGCGCTTATTCCAGCAATAATTACTACTTCAGTGGTAGCCGCTTTTGGTTTTGTATTTTACAAATTAACCGGAATGTATTTGTATGATGCTATCTATATGGTTGTGCAACAGCCGCTTGAATCTATCATGCAAAGTCTGCCAGGATTATTGGTATTAATGTTTGTCGCACAAATATTTTGGGTTATAGGGATTCATGGTAATCAAATGATAAAACCAATTCGCGAACCCTTACTACTCGGTGCAATCATGGTTAACATGAGTGATTTCGAACAAGGTATTGAGCCAACCAATATTATTACTATGCCGTTTTGGGATGTTTACATGAGTATAGGTGGTTCAGGTTGTACGATTGGATTGTTGATTGCTATTTTTATTGCAATAAAACGCAAAGAAATGAGAGAAATAGCGAAATTATCATTAGGTCCTGGTATCTTCAATATCAATGAACCTGTAATTTTTGGTTTACCAATAATGTTAAATCCGATTTTAGCTATTCCATTTATTATTACACCGTTAATTACTGGCACAATAGGTTATATTGCAACAAGTATTGGTTTTGCAGGTAAAGCAGTAGTTATGGTGCCGTGGACTACGCCACCAATAATTAGTGCTTACTTATCAACAGCCGGATCCTTAGGTGCTGTCGTTACACAGATATTTTGTATTATTGTTGCTATTTTCATCTATTTACCTTTCCTAAAAATAGCGGCTAAACGTTCTGAAATTCAATCCTAAATTGAATCAATATTCAAGGAGTACAATAATGAGTAAATTAACAATGGATATCCCTAAAAACTTTATTTTAGGCGCTTCAACATCGGCATGGCAAACTGAAGGTTGGTGTGGTAAGAAGGAGAATCAAGATTCATATTTAGATATTTGGTATAAAAATGATCGTGATGTATGGCATGAAGGTTATGGTCCTGCAATTGCTACTGATTTAATTAATCGTTATCAAGAAGAAGTAGATCTAATGAAAACGATAGGACTTACACACTATCGAACATCAATTAACTGGTCGCGCTTTTTAACTGACTATGAAAATGCAATTGTTGATGAAGATTATGCTAAATATTATGACGATTTTTTAACAAAAATAGTCGAAAACGGTATTGTTCCAATGATCTGTTTAGAACATTACGAAGTTCCTGCCGAACTATTTAATAAATACGGTGGTTGGAATTCGAAACATGTAGTTGAACTATTTGTTAAATTCGCAGAAAAAGTTTTTGAACGTTATCACTCCATTGTTAAACGGTGGTTTGTCTTTAATGAACCAATTGTTATTCAAACACGAGTCTATCTTGATGCTGAACGCTGGCCTTATGAACAAAATACCAATAAATGGATGCAGTGGAACCACCATAAAAATTTAGCTACAGCCAAAGTTGTTGAGCTATTTCGTCGCAAACATTATCAAGGAAGCATTGGCACTATCTTAAATCCAGAAGTGACATATCCACGCTCTTCCTCTAAAGAAGATAAGCAAGCAGCAAAAATGTATGATCTTTTTTATAATCGCGTTTTTCTTGACCCGGCTTTTAATGGTCAATATCCTCAAGAACTTATTGATTTATTGGCTAAACATCAAGTTCAATGGGATTATACCGAACAAGAACTTGAAATCATTAAAAAATTTACAGTTGATGAAGTCGCTATTAATTTATATTTTCCTCATCGAGTCAAAGCTCCTACAACACAATGGCACAAAGATGCACCATTTCATCCCGCTTTTTATTACGAATCCTTTGCATTACCTGGAAGAAAAATGAATAAATCAAGAGGTTGGGAAATTTATCCTAAAATTGTTTATGATTTCGCAATGCGAGTGAAACAACAATATGACAATAAATCATGGTTTATCTGTGAAAATGGCATGGGTATTGAAGATGAAAAGCGATTTAAAAATAATCAAGGAATAATTCAAGACGATTATCGAATTGATTTTATTTCGAAGCATATCTATTGGACACTTAAAGCCATCAATGATGGGGCTAATTGTGGTGGTTATATGTTATGGGCATTTACAGATAATGTTTCACCAATGAATGCCTTCAAAAATCGTTATGGATTAATAGAAATTGATCTTGAACAAAATAGAAACAGAAGGTTGAAGAAATCAGCGTTATGGTTCAAAGAGTTAGTTAAAACAAGACAACTAACGGTAAATCTAGATGATGAAGATAAATAAGGAGTAAGAGATGAAACAAGTTATTTTTGCCTGTGCAGGTGGTATGTCAACCTCATTATTAGTCAATAAAATAAGAAAAGAAGCACTCGAACGCTCGTTAAATTTTGATTTTATAGCAATAAGTGAGCAACTATTATATCAACATCTTAACAGTGATAGTGATAAAATTATCGCGGTATTATTAGGACCTCAAATGAGATTTGCCTTAGATGAGAACAAAAAACAAACGGAAAAATATGGTATACCAATTGACATTATTGATCCAGTTGCTTATGGTACAATGAATGCAGGTAAAGTTTTAGATCAAATTTTACAAATGACCGAAGTATAATAATATTAATTAATACAAACATTAAAATATTAAAATTTAATGTTTGTATTTTAGTAGGAACGGGTGAATGTTAACGGACAATAATATATCGAATCAATACTCTAAAAAACAATATCAAGAAATTGCAGAACTATTATTGGATAAAATTAGAATGGATGAATATCCATTAGGCTCTAAATTACCACCAGAAAGAACTATTGCCGATGCCTGTGGAGTAAGTCGTACTATTGTTCGTGAAGCGTTAATCGCATTAGAAGTAAAAGGTTTTGTTTCGATTAAGCAAAGTTCTGGTATTTATGTTATTAATAAACCTGATTCAAATTATAGTCGAATACTCGGTCCTTTCGAACTACTACAGGCTAGTCAACTTATCGAGACTAATATTGCTTCTTTTGCTTCTCAGATGATAACCATAGCTAATATAGAAAGCCTAAAGAAAATTTTAGAGCAAGAATTGCATGCGACCATGAATAATGAATTCAATAACAATAATGATTTCAACTTCCATCTCAATATCGCTCAAGCAACCCAAAATCAGATGTTAGTCAATTCGCTTAATAATTTATGGGAACACAAACAGAACTCATTTAATTGGCAGCAACTTACTGAACATACTAATACTAAAGGCTATCGTCTAAAATGGTATGCTGATCATCAGCAAATCTTAGCTGCATTATGTCGTCGTGACAGTGTGGGGGCTTATAAAGCCATGTGGCAACATATTGAAAACGAAAAAAATATTTTAATGAATTTATCTGATAAAACATCTATTGATTTTGATGGCTATATTTTTTCATCAATCAATTTGCTTGAAAACTTTATCTAGAATTTTAATTAAAATTTCAAAATTGACAATCCAATTAAATCAATCCCTATAATAATGAAAAATATTATCGAGATTGTTTTAGAATATATCAAGCCTTAATTATCTCTATTTTGTTACCAAGGAATTAATTAAATGCTTTAGCTAATACACCTCTACCTTGATAATGATAAATCTTAGTTTGATAAGAGATAAAAGCGGATTCTCCTTTTTGTAAAGTTAATGACTGTGATTTAGTTGATAAACTAATTTTTCCATCAAGACATAACAGAATTTGTGCACTATCTACTCTTTCATTATGCAGGTTTTCATCACTTTTTATAATTTCAAACTTAAAGTCATTGACTGGTATCGGAAAATCAATTTTATTACCATTCACAATAGGTTTAGTTAATAGTTGATTCAAAGGTATGCTGTCAAAATCAGTATTGTTAATTAATTCTATACTATCAATATATTTATTTGTAAGGCCAGCTCTTAAAACATTGTCAGAATTCGCCATAATTTCAAGCCCAGTGCCAGACAGATAAGCATGTGGAGTTCGGGCGCATAAAAACATAGCTTGCCCTGGTTTGAGTTCAATGACATTTAAAAGCAACGGCATAAATAAACCAATATCATCAGGATAATCGTTAGCTAGTGTTTTAATGGTTAAATAGGGTTCTTCATTAAATGTACAAATTTTCATTAGTAGCTGTTTAACTAACGATGTTTTTGTTGGAAGAGATAATAAGTATTCAAAAAAATGTTTTAATAGTTCAGAATGACGATTATTTTTTAATTGTGATATTGGGTAAATTAAATCAGGAATCGCTATCTGATCAAAAAGCGTGATAATTTCATCAATTGAGCGAAATGAACGCATGGCTTTGAATGACGTTAATGCATAAATAAGTTCGGGTTTATGATTAGGATCTTTATAATTTCGATTTGGTGCATCAATCGCTATACCCAATTGGTTCTCTTTTTCAAAACCAACTTTTGCGTTTTCAATAGTCGGATGAACTTGAATAGATAAGGCTTTTTTAGCGGAAAGAATTTTAAATAAAAAAGGAAGTGAACCAAAATTTTGACAGGTTTTATTGCCTAACATTTGCAGTGGATTATCTTGGATTAACTTATCTAGTCTAACTTTACCATGTTTATTGTCAATCGCTATAGAACATCCCATTGGATGCGTTCCCATCCAAATTTCGGCCATTGGCTCTGGTGTAGGGTTTGGAATACCAAATAAATTAGTTATACCATCAATACTACCCCAATCATAGTGTTTAGTAGTATTGTCTAGTTTCCATATAGTTTGGCTCATATTTGCATCCTTCAAAAATTATTAGTAATATTTCCTGAGTATAATAATATAAAACTCATCGAAATGATAACTTACCATTCTTGATAAAAACAGCCAATTTAAGATATACATATTAAACTGGCTTAATCAGTAAATTATTTAAACTAATTAAAAGAAGTATTTAAACCTTACACGAGCACCATAACGGTCATCGGTGTTATCACCGTGTGATTTATTTCTATCAAGTAATGACCAATAAGTACCTAGGTAGATGTTAAAATTATCCATATCCATAACATTATCAATTAGATATGATGCATTAACCGTATGAATTTTATATTTACCTTTACTGTTTATATGACCATCTTTAACTCGATTATCGGGATTAAATTTTTTGATATCGTTATTAGCAAAATAGTAGCCTAAGCCCATTTTTTCCCAAACCATATCGGCACCAATTGTCATATCTTTTTCATCTTTAGCATTCATATAAGCAAAGCTGGTATTGACTCTTAGTCCTTTATTGGCTGCGTCCCAATCACCCTCACTGTTCCATGAAAAAGTTGCACCATAACCGGTTCTTTGCGACTGATCGTGGAACTTACCGTTAGCGTCATGATAGCCATAAGCGTTCTTTACTACATTTGTTTCGGCAGCAATAGCGGTTGAAACGCTTTCATTTTTCCAAGATAACACTGGACGTAAATAAACAACATTTTTCTTCTTATCAATTTCATAACCATGATAAGTCGATTTATTAAACATTTTTTCGCCATTATTGATTAACGTATTTAACTCAAAATTAGTATTATTAAATAGGGGTTTATTTAGTTGGATGCTACCACCATTTTTACTACGACCTCGGCCTTCTTTCATCATATAAATATAGCCAAAGCCATCTTAATACAAATCATTAGCCGTATTACCTGAATATTCAATAAAGGTATCTTGTCCAAGCGGGAACATATCATAAGCTTCATAACGCCCAATTTTAATATTCCACTCTTTTTTCTGGCCAAAATAAAATGCTGCATCATCAAGATTCATGTCACCACCTAAATCAGCTAATGGTTGCACGACAAATCCAGCAAAATTTTTGTCGTTAATTTCACGATAGCCGTCTAAACCAAGTAATATACGCCCATTTATATCCCAACGATCTTTGTCAGAAGGTTTATTTTTTTTATCAGCAGTCTCTCTTAATGAACTAAGTTGCTGTTTACTACTAGCGGCATCCACATTAAATTCGACATCTCCGTATAATTTTAACTGTCCTTGTGGAGTATCCCACTCAATGGCTGCATTCGCCATTGAACTTAACCCAATCAGACTACATATAAACATCTTCTTCATAAAATTAACTCCTAGAATAATATTTAACAACAGTTTTTATGTATGCGATAACAATATATAAAGTAAATATGGTGGTACAGTTTTAATGAAAGAGTTGTAGATTCGTGATGACATCGTTTATACGCGATGTTATATGCAGTTGCAGGATTTTAAAACGACTATAATCAAAATTTGTGACATATGTAACATTTTTTGTTGAATCGATTAATCATTTATCACCCATATGTTGTTATTAACTATTTTATTTTGCTTCATTATAGGTAAGTAGAAACTGTATTTTAAAGGCAATTGAGTATATAATGCCGAGCAAATTCATTTAATCATTTTCAAGTATATAGAGTTATGAAACCTTCGATTATCAGTAAATTGGAAACGTTGCAAGAGCGTTATGAAGAGGTTCAAGCATTACTATCTGATGCAGCGGTTATTGCCGATCAAAACCGATTTCGTGCCCTTTCAAAAGAATATGCACAGTTAACCGATGTGGTTAAGTGCTTTGCTAATTGGCAGCAAACACAAGAAGATATTGAAACTGCCAAAATGATGCTTGCTGATCCTGAAATGAGTGAAATGGCTCAAGAAGAATTAAATCAAGCATTGAGTCAAGTTGAACAGCAAGAAAAACAGTTACAGGTTCTTTTATTACCAAAAGATCCAAATGATGACTACAACTGTTTTGTTGAGGTTCGTGCTGGAACAGGTGGTGATGAGGCGGCCATCTTTGCCGGTGATTTAGCCAGAATGTATACTCGCTATGCTGAATCTCGTAATTGGCGTGTCGAAATCATGAGTTCAAATGATGGAGAACATGGCGGATACAAAGAAGTTATCATGCTAGTGAGTGGTGATGGTGTATATGGACAGTTAAAATTTGAATCTGGTGGCCACCGAGTTCAGCGTGTACCAGAGACTGAATCACAAGGACGAATTCACACATCGGCCTGTACTGTTGCTGTTTTACCAGAAATTCCAGAAGCTGAAATGCCAGAAATCAATCCTGCAGATTTGAAAATTGATACTTATCGATCATCAGGGGCAGGTGGTCAGCATGTTAATACTACTGATTCAGCAATTCGTATTACCCATCTTCCAACTGGAATTGTAGTTGAATGTCAGGATGAACGTTCACAGCACAAAAATAAAGCTAAGGCGATGTCGGTATTGGCTGCCCGTATTCAAGACGCAGAAATGCGTAAACGCCAACAAGAGGAAGCGTCAACCAGACGTAACTTATTAGGTTCAGGTGATCGTTCAGACCGTATCCGAACTTATAACTATCCACAAGGGCGAGTGACTGATCATCGTATCAATCTTACTATTTATCGCTTAGATGAAGTGATGGAAGGTAAATTAGATATGTTAATCGAACCAATTGTACAAGAATACCAAGCAGATCAGCTTGCAGCCTTATCGGAACAGGATGAATGACTTATTTAGAATGGCTTAAATTTGCATCGCAGACCTTAACCGAAAGCGAAAGCCCAAAGCGTGACGCCGAAATTTTATTAAGTTTCGTCACGCATAAAACGCGTACCTTTTTAATGGCTTTTAGTGAAACATTATTAACTGATGATGAACTCATTGCTCTAGATAGCAATTTAAAAAGACGTCGAGAAGGTGAGCCAATTGCCTATATTACAGGTGAAAAAGAATTTTGGTCATTAAAATTTAATGTCTCCAATTCGACTTTGATACCACGACCTGATACCGAAAAACTTGTCGAGCTTGGTTTAGAATATTTGCCTAAAGTACCTTGTGAAGTATTAGATTTGGGTACAGGAACGGGGGCGATTGCGATAGCCATGGCAACTGAGCGTCCGGATTGCTTATTTACGGCAATTGAAAAGAATAAAGATGCCTTGATATTAGCCCAACAAAACGCCAATCAAATCGGCGTCAATAACGTTTACTTCTTACAAGGTGATTGGTATAAACCGATTAAAAATCGGAAATTTTCAATGATTACCAGTAACCCGCCTTATATCGATCCAACTGATATTCATCTATCACAAGGTGACGTTCGTTATGAACCGCGCAGCGCTTTAGTTGCTGAAGATAATGGTCTTGCCGATATTAAAGTTATTGTCCAAGGTGCAACCAAACATTTAAACCAATATGGCTGGTTGCTTATCGAACACGGTTGGAAACAAGGCTTAGCAGTCCAAACGATTTTTAAACAACACGGATTTCAATTAGTCGAAACCATCACCGATTATAGTGGCAATGATAGAGTCACCCTTGGTCGTTGGTTTAAACCTTAACTAGGAATAAGTTTATGATTAAACAAAAAAAAGTAAAAGTCGGTAATATCACAGTTGCTAATGATTTACCGTTTGTCTTATTTGGTGGCATGAACGTGCTTGAATCACGTGATTTAGCTATGAAGATTTGTGAACATTATGTCACGGTTACCGATAAACTAAATATTCCTTATATTTTTAAAGCGTCTTTTGACAAAGCTAATCGTTCATCGGTTCACTCTTATCGCGGACCGGGTTTAGAGGAAGGAATGAAAATCTTCCAAGAATTAAAGCAACAGTTCGGTATAAAAATCATCACTGACGTGCATACCGAAGCGCAGTGCCAACCAGTTGCTGATGTGGTTGATGTTATTCAATTACCAGCTTTTTTAGCAAGACAAACTGATTTAGTTGTAGCAATGGCGAAAACTGGCGCAGTAATCAATGTCAAAAAACCACAATTTGTAAGCCCAGGTCAAATGGGGAATATTGTTGAAAAATTCGAAGAGGCAGGTAATGACCAAGTCATTCTTTGTGATCGTGGTAGCTGCTTTGGTTATGACAACCTAGTGGTTGATATGCTTGGCTTTAACGTAATGAAAAAAGTCAGCAATGGCTCACCAGTGATTTTTGATGTAACTCACGCATTACAATGTCGCGATCCTATGGGAGCTGCTTCAGGCGGTCGTCGTGGTCAAGTTACTGAATTAGCACGTTCAGGTATGGCGGTTGGTATTGCTGGATTATTTTTAGAATCACATCCTGAACCAAGTCATGCAAAATGTGATGGTCCATCCGCATTGCCATTAGCTAAACTTGAACCATTCTTAAAACAGATGAAAGCCATCGATGAACTCGTCAAAAGCTTTGAAGAGCTTGATACTGAAAACTAATTTTAGTTTAACTTATTAATTATTAAGAGAAATGTAATCCATTTCTCTTTTTTATTGTCTTTTTTATTCTGTGCTTTTTACATTATTATCTTCTTGCTAATTCCTTCCTAAATTTCATCATTCAAAAATTAAAAAATAGCTATCAATTAATTTGTTTAGTAAAAAAAGTGCGCTGAATTTCACAAAAAAAAACTAAATTTTCACTTTTTTGGTGATTTAGATCACGAATTTAGATTATTTAATTTGCGAACTAAAATATGTTTATGCATTATAAAAATGCATATTTATCCTCTTTCCACCTTAAATATGTTCCGTAAATGTTATTTAGATAGCAATCCAAAGTAGTAAATTCAGTTTGGATTATAAAAATCAATTAGATTTTAGGCAATTTAACGGTTATTTACACTGCCTAATCTTAGGGAAGCAACTATGAATCATAAAAAATTATTACCCTTTCGTTTAAGTCTTTTTAGCAAACTTTTTTTATCTATAACTGTTTTAACCAGTATATGCCCAGCACAAGCTGAGTATGTCAGTAATTTTGTCGATGATGCATCATTAACTGGAAACATATTTTTCTGGAATCGTGATCGGGAAAGAAAAAACCTTGACGAACATAAATACCAAAAAAACCTCAGACATTCATCATTTAATACCAATTTAGACTTTAGGTCAGGTTATATTGCCGATCGACTTGGTATTGAATTAGGTGGTTATGGCGCTTGGGAAGTCAGTAATGGCGGTAACGGGCATCCAAATGAGATTGGTTTTAGTGGTGCTAATACTCGTTGGAATGAAGATTGGAAAAAAGATGTCAGTGGATTGAGTTTTTATAAAGCTCAACTTAACTTTAAAATTGATGAACTCTTTTGGATCAAGGCTGGGTATATACAACCGTCTGGTCAAACATTATTAGCACCACATTGGAGTTTATTACCAGGTACTTATCGTGGAGCAGAAGTTGGCACCGTACTTGATTTTGATGCTGCTGGTGCTTTATCCATGTCCTATATGTGGACAGATAAATACAAAGCGCCTTGGTATAAACGCCTCTATGAATTCAAACGCTGGGGAAAAGGCAAAAAAATCGATTTTTTACACTCAGCCGGTATGAAATATGATTTTAAGAATGATCTTGTATTCGAAAGCGCCTTTGGCCAAGCTCAGAATTATATGAATCAATTTTTTGCGAAAGCTTCTTATAAAACAGACGTGTTAAATAATTCATTAACAATGAGTTATCAGTTTTATGGCGCTAAAGACCAATCTCATAAAGGTGCCAATGTTTATGATGGTTTAGCGTGGTTGCAAGCAGCGACTTTAGGTTACCAAGTTGGTCCTGTTGGTTTACGACTTGAAGGTGTGTCTGTAAAAGCAGAAGGTGAACAAGGGTTTTTCTTACAACGTATGACGCCTGATTATGCATCATCTAATGGACGATTAGATGTTTGGTGGAATTCTCGTTCTGACTTTAATGCCAATGGCGAAAAAGCCGCATTTTTTGAGGTGACATATGATTTAGGCCATCTAAATCATTATTTGACTGGTTGGAAAACCGGTGCATCTTATGCTTATGGTTGGGATGCCAAACCAGATTCAAAAGCAAAAAATCAAAAAAATCGTTTAGTAGAATCGGCTTATAATTTTGATTTAGGTTATACAATTCAAGATACATGGGCTAAAGATACTTCATTCCAATTACACTACACTAAATATAACAACCATGAAAATCATATCAACAGCTGGGGTGGTGGATATGGCAACATTTTTCAAGATGAACGTGATATTAAATTTATTGTCACAATTCCATTCACTGTATTTAATGCTAAACAAAAATAGGTAACCGATATGAAAAAGTTTAAATCAGCTATACTTGCTACTTCGATCACATCATTATTAACTCTAGGAGCCAGTCAATCAGTTAATGCTTCACAACAAATAGTTGATACGATGAGTTCACAACTGCGTTTAAATTATCAAATAGTCGATAATAATGCCGTTAATGATGGGGTAGATTGTGCAGCATTGGGCGCAGATTGGGCTTCTTGTAACAAAGTGACCCTAACGCTTAAAAACAACGGTCCAGCAATAACCAGTAAAGATTGGGCTATTTACTTCCATAATATTCGTATGATTTTAGCGGTAAATAATGATCAGTATAAAATTACTCATGTAACCGGTGATCTACATAAACTTGAACCAACCGACAAATTTACTAATATTCCCGCTAATTCTGCTGTTACGATTCCCATAATTGGTGAATATTGGCAAATTAGTGAGAGTGATGTTATGCCTCGCTGGTATGTGACTTCAACGGCAGCTAAACCAAAAGTCATTGAAAATACAAATACTGATTCTGATAATTTATCATCTTTTGTTGCACCATTAGGCGATCAATGGAAGATATCTCCAAACGATCATAATATTTTAATGACACCTAAAAGCCGTTATCAACGTAATAATGACATTAAAAAAATTGATGCTGATTTATTAAAAGGTCAAATTTTACCAACACCAGTTAAATTAACGGTTGGTAAAGAATCTATTACCCTAAATAAAAGTGGTGTTAATCTCATACTTAATGGCTTAGCAAAAACAAGCCAATTAGTGTTAGAAAATCACTTCAAACAATTAAATATTGCTGTGACAAAGCAAGGGTTTAAAGTCAATGCATCAATTGATAAAACTGCATTTGAAAAAGGTGTAAATGGCAGTTATAAGCTAGATATAACCCCACAAGGTGCAACTATCGTGGCATTTGATGAAAGTGGAATTTTTTATGCTGTAGAATCGATATTATCGTCAATAACAGTTAGTAAACCGCAAATTATTAACACGCTTTCAGTTGAAGATGCCCCTCGTTTTGATTATCGAGGTATGATGCTAGATACCGGTCGAAATTTCAAAAGCAAAAAAGCGGTATTACAGTTACTTGATATGATGTCGAAATATAAAATGAATAAATTTCATTTTCATTTAAGTGATGATGAAGGTTGGCGAATTGAGATCCCCGGCTTACCAGAACTCACTGATTTTGGTAGTAAACGTTGTCATGATTTAACTGAAAAACAGTGTCTATTACCACAACTTGGATCTGGGCCAAATAGTGATAATAATGGCAGTGGTTACTTTACTCGCGCAGATTATATCGAAATCGTTAAATATGCCAATGCGCGATTTATTGAAGTTATTCCAGAAATCGACATGCCAGCCCATGCCAGAGCTGCTATCATGTCAATGGAAGTGAGATATCAACGCTTAATGAAGCAAGGAAAAACCGAAGCTGCGAATGAATATCGATTACTTGATCCTACTGATACTTCGAATACTACTACGGTGCAATTCTACAATCGCCAAAGTTATCTAAATCCATGTTTAGATTCTTCGAAAAAATTTGCTGATAAAGTAATTAGCGAAATAGCCAAAATGCACGTTGAAGCTGGACAACCGATTTCAACATGGCATTTTGGTGGTGATGAGGCTAAAAATATTCACTTCGGCAACGGTTACCAAGATATTCATGCCGCGCAAAAAGAGGCGGGTAAAGGTTTAATCGATCAAAGTGTCGAAGATCATCCATGGGCAAAATCACAAGCGTGCCAAACTTTTGTTAGTAAAGGTGTTGTAGAAAATATCGAGCATTTGCCAAGTTATTTTGCTATTGAAGTAAGTAAAATCATCAAAAATAATGGTATTAATCGCATGCAAGCTTGGCAAGATGGCGTAAAATTTGCTTCCAACGCCAAAGCTTTTGCTACCGATGAAGTGGTGGTCAATTTTTGGGATAACTTATATTGGGGAGGATACGATTCAGTCAATGAGTTTGCCAATAAAGGCTACAAAGTGATAGTTTCAAATCCTGATTATGTCTATTTAGATATGCCTTATGAAGTTAATCCAAAAGAAAGTGGTTACTATTGGGCTTCACGCTTTAATGATGAACGCAAAATATTCAGTTTTGCACCGGATAATTTGCCACAAAATGCGGAAACCTCATTCGATCGTAATGGTGATGCATTTGCGGCTAAAGGTACTATGAATTGGCCGGGCGCCTATGGTTTATCAGCACAGATCTGGACGGAAAATATTCGCACCGACGATAAATTGGCCTACATGGCTTATCCTCGACTATTGAGTGTTGCCGAGCGTGCATGGCATAAAGCTGATTGGGAAACTAATTATCAAAAAGATCGCGAATTTGAAAAAGGTAAAACACAATATGTTGATCAGCAAAAACTGCTAAATGATTGGAATCAATTTGCTAATTTAATTGGCCAACGAGAATTAGCTAAATTAGATCTTGCTTCAATTAACTATCGCCTTCCTGTTCCTGGAGCGAAGATTGAAGATGGCAAATTAATTGCTAATGTTGTTTTTCCTGGCTTAACTATCGAATATTCAACCGATAAAGGCGAAAATTGGCAGGCTTACAATGGCCCGGTAGCGATAAATAACAACGCTTCGGTTTCGCTTCGTACAGTAACGGCTGATCATAAACGAACTAGTCGTGTTGAACAATTAAATTAAATGTTAACACTATTCTTATCCGTCTGGTGGCGGATAAGAATAGTCATAATTAACCGCTGATAATTTATTAATGAATGGTCTCGCTAACGTCATCTTCATCGAATTGGTCATCACTACCATCTTCAAAATAGGTTCCCCAGCCATCATAATTAACACCAAATTGGTTTGCTAGAGTTATAATTTCGGCAACTTGAGCATTAATTAACTCAGCATTTAATGGACTTTCAGTGATAATATCAAAACCAATAACAACATTGCCAGTATCATCAAAGACCTCATCAGGATCGGTTCCTTCGTAACCTAATTTATAGGCTTCAACTGCCATTTTTTCTGATTTATCAAAGTCTTGTGATGAAATATGATGTTCAATAATATATAGCGCATGAGGATCACTTCCATCTTCTAAAAGTTCTTGAATAATAGCTAGTGTGTCTTGCTGAGCAAGCTCAATTTGATCTTTCATAATATACCTTTTAGTTGTCGTGCAAATTGTGTGGTATATTACACGTTTAAAAATAATTTTCGAGAAAAAAGTGATCGTTGACTTACATTCGCACACAACTGCATCAGATGGAATTTTAACGCCAAGTGAACTGGTCAAAAGAGCTGTTGATAATCAAATCAATATGCTAGCGATTACCGATCACGATACTATCAAGGGCTTGCTAGAAGCGAAAGCGACCATAGAACGAGATAATTTGTCAGTTAAATTAATCTATGGTGTTGAAGTGTCAACAATGTGGAAGAATAATGAAATTCATATTGTTGGTTTGAATATCGACATTGAAAATTCTCACTTGCTTGAATTATTAACTGCACAAGAACAAAGTCGTATTGATAGAGCAATCAGTATTAGTGAAAAATTAGCTAAAGTGAGTATAGACAATGCTTATGAGCAAGCCCAACAATTTTCTAAAGGTGATATTGTATCTCGAGCTCATTTTGCCCGCTTTTTAGTCGCTAATAATTATGTTAAAGATATTAAACGTGCATTTAAAAAATATCTGGGTAAAAGTGGTTATGCCTACGTTCCTGCCAAATGGTGTAGTATTGCTGATGCGGTTAATGCGATACATGCAGCAGGTGGACAAGCGGTTTTAGCACACCCGACACGCTATGATTTGACCTTAACTAAACTAAAATTATTAATTAGTGAATTTAAATCATATGGTGGTGATGGTATTGAAGTTTCTCAGAGCCGCCAAACTCAAGATGATTTACAACGATTAGCAAAATTGGCTAATGAATTTGAATTACTTGCATCACAAGGTTCGGATTTCCACGATTTGCTTAATTACCTTGATCTTGGTAAAACTACGCCATTGCCTGGTAGTGTTACACCTATTTGGCATAACTGGATATAATAAATATATTAAACTAAAATAGTATCAATTAGCGCTATAAACCGTGATGAAAAAGCCCTTTCCTCACATTTTTTTAACCTGCTATCAATAAAGAAGAATATTATGAGCCAAACTTTTTATATTCATCCTGATAACCCACAAACAAGGTTATTAGATCAAGTCGTCAAAATATTAAATGATGGTGGCGTCATTGCATTTCCTACTGATTCAGGTTATTCGCTAGGTTGTTTACTTGATAATAAATATGGTTTGGATCGTATTTGTCAAATCCGTAATCTGGATAAACACCATAACTTTACCTTAATGTGCCGTGATTTATCTGAGCTTTCTTCTTATGCTTTTGTTGATAACACTACTTTTCGATTATTAAAAAATAATACCCCAGGTAAATATGTTTTTATCTTACAAGCGAGCAAGGAAGTACCACGACGTTTGATGAATGAAAAACGCAAAACGATTGGACTGCGTATTCCTGATAATAAAATTGATTTAGCGCTTCTTGAATTATTAGGACAACCTTTAATGACAACTACGCTTATTTTACCTAATGAAAATGAAGCTCAGTCTGATCCCGAAGAAATTGAAGATAAAATTGGTCACCAACTAGATGCTATCGTTCATGGTGGTTATATTAGTGAACAGCCAACAACAGTAATTGATTTAACTAACGATTATCCAGATATTATTCGTCAAGGTAGTGGTGATATCAGACCATTCGAGTAAACAAATTAATAATATATCAATGAGTTATTGAGTTAATAAATGATACCTGAGAAGGTAACAGTGAGGATTATATGAAACAAAATAGATCTGCATTTTCCAAAAAACAACGTGGAGCAGATAAACTAATTGAGCAAGAAAGTGATATCGCTCGTAAAAAAAATACCAAATTAACCCAGAATCGTAAAAGTTCACAACCAGATAATACTGAAAAATTACAAAAAGTATTAGCCAATTTAGGTAATGGTTCACGTCGTGAAATTGAAGCTATGATAGTGGCCGGAAAAATTAGTGTTGATGGCAAAATCGCGACTTTAGGTGATCGCGTAGATGTCAATGCTAGTCCAAAAATTCGTATCAATGGTCATTTAGTTCAGTTAAGAAGTAAAGAAAAAGAGGTTTGTCGTGTTCTAGCTTATTATAAACCTGAAGGCGAAATCTGTTCTCGAAATGATCCGCAAGGGCGAGCAACAGTGTTTGAGCGATTACCTCGCTTAAAAAATGCCCGCTGGATCAACATTGGTCGACTTGATATAAATACATCGGGTTTATTGCTATTCACAACGGATGGCGAACTAGCCAATCGCCTTATGCATCCAAGGCATGAAATTGAACGTGAGTATGCAGTTCGAGTATTTGGTAATATTACCGATCAACAACTTAACCAACTTCGCAAAGGCGTTCAGCTTGAAGATGGTCCCGCTGCATTTAACTCCATAAAACCACAAGGTGGTGATGGACTAAATCAATGGTTTAATGTCGTTATTACTGAAGGTCGCAATCGAGAAGTCCGTCGGATGTGGGAAGCAATTGATGTTCAAGTTAGCCGCTTGCTACGTATTCGTTACGGTAATATTACTTTACCGAAAGGCTTATCTCGTGGCACATGGATGGAATTAGGTATTGATTCTGTTAATTACCTACGTGAGTTAGTTGGCTTACCAGCTGAAATGAAAAGTTTTACAACAAAATCATCGTTTGACAAACGTATTGTTAGACCAAAGCGTATTAAACTCAATCAGTCTAGTCGAACTACTCGTCAAAAAGCGAATAAAAAACCAACACGAATATAAAATTTTGTTAACCCTTAAATAAAAATGATTATTTTATTTAAGGGTAACATCATCCCGCCAATTAATTTTAAACATTTACCAAAACCACTAATAGCATTTATTGTTAATAATTAATAACAAAACGTAAAAAAAGTAGCAATAAAAGTTAATAATTAGCTAAAAGTTTAGCATAAACTCAATCAACAGTTTTTTAATAAACTGATAAAAATAGCCATTTTTATATAAACATATCAAAAAAATGGATATGAAATACTTGAAATAACTAGTAGAAAAAAAGAAGTAAAGAAAGGAAGTTTATGCGCACGATTATTGCTATTTTTTGTATATTTTTATTAACGGCATGCCATACGCGAACAGCCGAAGATGCATTTAAGGAAGGTCGCTATATAGAAAGTATCAATCTTTTAGCTGCCAGTTTGGATGAAAAAGGGCCAGCAAAGTTTGATCAACAGGACGCTAAGCGCCTACAAACTATTGTTAGTAGTGTAATGCAGTTTTACGAAAAAGATCTAAATTACTTCCATCAATATGATTATCCACAAAAAATAGATGCATATAAGCATTTATTAACTATGAAAGAGATATTAAGTCATCGCTTTTATTCTGAGCACATCAGTTTTTTCAATGACAAATATGACACTAGGCAATTAAAGCAAACTCTTGCTAAAGAGTATTATGATTATGGTAATTACATCACTGGCACTGACAGTGAAAGTTATCGAACAAAAGCCGAATTATATAAAAATAGTTTGTCATACGACAATTATAAAAATGCCGCCACTTTATATAAAAATGCCAATACTAAATATATGCAAATGGCAGCCAAAAATTACTATGACCAAGGTAAACAATTCGAACAACAGGGAAATTATAAAGCTGCTGCTCAAGCCTTTAGTCAGGCTTCATCGATATACAAACCACTAGGTAAATATAAAGATAGTGACAAACTTGCGAAAGATAATGACAAAAAATATGCTACCCAGCAGGCTCAAGAGGCTTATCAACAAGCTAAACAACTGGCAATGAATGCGACAAAGCGTTATGAATATCGAGAAGTTGCCAAGTATTATGCGCAAGCAGCATCTATATATCGGCCATATGGGCAATATTTTGACGCGAGTTCATTAGCTGATACTTATGCTAAAAAAGGCATAATTAAAGTTTATTACTATGGTTCAAGTTTCACCGATGAAATAAGAGATAAATTAAGTGCAAATTATATTCAATTTGCCAATTACTCGAGTGGTGCAGAGATAGATATCCGAATTGACTTTAAAAGTGATTTTGTCGATCTAGATAAATCAGTAACCAATGAAACTAAGACTGAGCAAGTCTTTGATAAATATATTGAAGCAAAAGATAAAAACGGTCAGACAACTCAAATCAAAACTTACAAAGAGCAACGATATAATTTACAAACAGTAACTCATAGTAACAAATTAACCCTAACGGCTAGCATTGAGGTTCACGGTATCTATAGTTATAGCAAATCATTTAAAATTGAAGAAACCTCAGTTAAACATGACTATATTTATAGTGGTAATGTACCTGCCAAATTTCATAATCACAGTGATGGTCGCTTAAAATCGAAAGATGATTTATATACTCAAGCCAAAAGAGATTTATTATCCGAGCTAAACTCAAGATTAGACGATATTGCCAAAGATCTTTCTTACCTATAATGGACAATTTTTAATGATGCTGATAGTTATCATAAAAAAGCTGAGTTATTTAGAAAAACAGAAAGAATACAAAGTTGCGGCTGAGACATTTAGTCAAGCACCATCAGTATATCAACCACGAGGTAAATATAAAGACAGTGATAAACGCGCTTATGATAATGGTAAAAATACGCTACTTTAATGGCCGAAGCGGCCTATCAAGAGGTAAAAATGCTGGTAAAAAGCGCTAGCAAACGCATAGATTTTCGTATAGTTGGCAAAAATTATAGGCAAGCTGCAAACGTATATAGTTATTTTGGACGTTATAAAGATGCTGCTTCTTTATCGAACACCTATAAAGACAAAGGGGTAATATCAGTTTATTGCGATGCCTACGAATTATTGTCCTGATATAAGATCGACTTTTTCTGCTTATTATATCATCTTTGTTGGTTCTCCAAATTATGCCGATATCAACCTGATAAATGTAGAGATAAACGAGCGATTGAAAATGACGAAAAATATCGCACGAAACAATCTGCAGCTGCTTATCAACAAGCTCAATACATTTTAGAAAATGCCACCAAGCGATATGAATTTCTAGAAGTAGCGGAATACTTTATCAAAGCAGCAAATGTTTACCAACCATATGGCAAATATCGCGATGCTAGAGCATTAGCTGAAACTTACCAAAAAAGGAAATTGTTAAAGTTTACTATGATTCATCTTCACCTAAAACCAGTTAACCATATCAAACAAATAGTTAAAAATAAAATCTCTTCAATTTACTGTTTTAATTCTTCTGATTTAATAATATTCATTATAAATAATCTAATGACAATCTAAAGCAAAAATGCCAAATGAATTTCTGATTAGCAAATATTATTGTAGCCAATAATAAACAACATCCTTCAAAAAATATCTAGAGTCTTTTGCCAATAAGAAGGCTGCATAATGGAAAAAAATTTGAGAAAAATCTGATCTAAATTTAACTTCAATATTGTTTCTTATTTAAAGTTAATGCAATAAATTGTTAATCGCTGTTAAAGATATTTTTGTAAAGAAACAAAATATCTGATTAAAAAACTATCAAATTAAGCTAAAATAGCTTCCCATACATTACGTTAAGTAAAATAAAAATATGGATAGAGCAACTTATGGCAAATGATATAATTCTAAATCTAACAACCAATGAATATCTAGATTCTTTTACAAACGAGGAACTTTGGCAGCAAGCAGCCAAAGCAAAACTGGTAGAAATGTTAATAAAAACCAGTGATGAAGCTAAAGCTTATAAACAAAATCGTATTAAAAATAAAGGTAAAAACGCAATTTATGCTGCACATAACGCAATCTGCATCAGTGGTGAACGTGGGGCTGGTAAAACCGTATTTTTACGTAATGTAGAAAATTTTTGGCAAAAAAGATATGACAATAGAGAAATAGACGATATTTTCTTTTTAGAAATTATCGATCCCACCTTACTTTGCAATCATGATGAGTTTGCTAATGTTATTGTTGCTCAATTATATAATGCGGTCGAAAAAAGATTACAATCATATTCAACGGATCAATGCCAACGTAATGATTTTTATTCCTCTCTGCAAGAACTTGCCAATGCTCTAGGAAAAACAAAAGAATTTAATGATTACACCGGAATAGATAAAATACTTAAGTATAGCTCTGGTGTACAAATTCAACATAGCTTTCATAATTTTGTCGAAAAATGTATTGAGATATTACATTGTAAAGCAATTGTGATTCCAATCGATGATGTGGATATGTCTTTAGATAAAGCTTTTGAAGTATTGGATGACGTCCGTCGATTACTTAGCTGTCCTTATATTATCACTATTATCAGTGGTTCTCTTCACTTATATTCTCATATGATGAATGTCCATTTTCAGAAATTAGCTGCACCCAAAGAATTTATTGACACTGATACATTAAAACATGGACGTGAAACAGCTCAATCATTAGCTGAGGCTTATCTAACCAAAGTGTTCCCAAATCACCAACGGTTACCTTTACTACCTATTGATGATCTTTTACCTAAATTAAAAATTATTGAAAGAGTACAGGATAGTGGCATAACATTTTTTAAATACGAGAAAAATCTTCAGGGTTATTTCTACTATCTATGTAATGGGGAAGCTAGCAGTACAAAATGGCCCAAGCCACAAAATGCTCGAGAAGTCTCTCAGCTTATAAGATCATTACCACCTTCTATATTTAAAGATAAATCAGAGGAGTATTTATGGTCTACTTTTCAATCTTGGGCGGAACAAAAACAAGATGGTGTTGCTTATAGTAACTCTGTTAGTTATCAACAGGTAATAAATCACAATGTTGTAGGAGTATTTAGAATTGAACAATTATTAGCTTTTAGCCCAAAGCAACAGATTGACATAAAATTTTCCGGCAATAAAAAGAACTTTTTTAATGAACAGTCAGAGGCGATTAAAGAGCTATCTGGCAAAGGAGAAGAAAATAATAAAATTTTGAACAGCGTATTTAACGAAAATAGTTTAGTTATGCGAAGCATGCCTCCTTTAGAGTTTTTGGTTGGAAATCTTTTTTTAAACAATAAAACCATAGAAACTGACGAAAATAATATTTTAAAATTAATTTATACACATTGTGATTATTATGGAAAATTGAGTCAGCAAATTCATAATATCTATTTTAGCCGTGCTTTTGAAATATTGATTTTATCTATATTGCATGTTACTTCTATATTAGATGTTAATTTTGATAAGAAAGAAATCTACTGGGATAACAAATTGAAGGTTATCCTAAATTCTCCTCCTTTTTATTCAATTCATGCCATGAACCCAACTAAATTTGTAGATGATGAGGATATGTCTGATGGAGAAGACTTAAGAACAAACGGAAAGACTAGTAATGAAAATAATAATAACAACAGCAATAGCATTAATGAATTTGCTAATCAGATAGTCCATTGGTGTGAAGAGTATGAAGAAAAGTTAAAAGAATTACAAAATAAGAATTTGATTCCCTTATTGCATGCAGTATTTAATAAGGTTTTTACTCAATTACATATCATACGTAAAAAAAATTTCAAATTAAATGAAGATGAACATCTTTCCGATATTGTAAAACGTTTTGAATATTTAGTGATTAATGCTTTCGCAAGTTTTATGCAAGATGGAATAATTATTCATGCTAACCCTGCATTAAATGCCGCGGTAAATACGATTAGAGATAAATCAAAATTTAAAAGTTCTGACCGAATATTAACAAAAAATATAAAAGGGATAGTTGATTTCGATACTAAACAACCTGAAGAAAAAGGCGGCATTAGAGCACTACTATTATCAGCTATATGGAATCATCCTCTTTTTGGCAAAAATGAAGATAAAGACAAAAACACAATTAATCCGAAATTTAAAATAAGTAACGCAAATAAAATAATCAAAAGAAATAAATCTAATAGCAAAACAAGCAAATCAGATTCAAACCCAACTCCGTTTAAAAGTATCAAACAAACAATCCTTTCTGTTCAAAATTCTAAGACCTTTAACGACTCAAATATAAATATATGGATTGAAAAACAAGATATCAAGGAGTTGGAAAAATATCTTATTGAATTACAATCAGATGAGCAGTATGAACCTTATAAAGAAAACGAAGAAAGGATTTTAAATGAAAAATCGACAAAAGGATTTGTACGGCTTTTTAAATTAATTTATAACAAAATTCAATCTGAAAAAAATAAAAGAAATAACTAATGTTCACTTTTGATTTAAAATGGATTGTACCTGCTGTAATTTTAACTTCGGATCGGTTATTAAATTCAGAAATAAATTTACAACAAGGTGAAAAATTAAACGAAAAACTGCATACAATTTTAAAGCAGGCAATACATGATTATCAGCCTTATTATCGTCATCGCTTGCGTTCTGATGATATCGATTATGCTATTGAGGAGTGGCTTAACCATGATAAAGCTATAGATCCTATAAGTTGTTTGGATAAATTGGCAGACTATTTTCTAGAGTGGACAGGTGTCAGTTTTGAAGTAAAAAAACCGCTATTGGATTTGTGGTTAGCACTAGTGTCATTAATTGATCCTAATTGGATAATTGCTTCAGCTTATAAAAAACGTATAGAAAATAGAATATTGCAACCGAACCATGCCATTGCCAATATTTTATCAGATCAATGTCCGATTGCATTGGTAAAACCCCTCGGCAATAAAGTTTATGCAGATAATCATGTCCATTTAAATGGGCATGGAACCTCATCACTTTCAATGCAAAGTTTTGCGCTTTATTTAGAAAAAGAGCCTGAATATATTAAGTGGCCTAGTCGCGCTGAGTTTACTTTATATGAAAGTAATACATTAAATAAACAACATTTACCATTGTTAGTGAGAGCATGCAGTATATTATTGTTACGACAGATATTTTTTAATACTGGAATAAAAAATTCCAAGAGTAAAAAGGAATTCGTCAATTTTAACATAATAAATTTAAAAACTATTATATCTGAAAAAGCTTCAGTTATTAGTTTTTACAATAATACCCATGTTACATCTATACAAGAAATTATTGTGATAGCAAATGACCCAAAGCAATGTTCGAAAAATGGTTGGTTATTATTATGCCTAGGTTTTTTAATTCATGCTGATAATAACCAAAATAGCGATTATAGAAAAATTTTATCGATTTTTATTAAAAGTAGTCATATTTTAAGAAACTATATGACAGTATCGGGAGTTGGACTTAGTCAGTTTGTGAGTTTTTTTGGATTTTCGCTAAGAAAACCTGAAAAAATCTATAAAGGTGGTTATAAATTTGAGGATTTCGCGGTAAGTCATGACACAGCAAGTAATATTAAAAGAGAGTATAGAATATCCCCTAATGCTTTAATAAAAAAAGAAGGTGATAAACTCAGTTTATCGCTTGAATACTTAAAAAGACTTTCAAATCATTTCTTCCAATTGAGCAAACCTGAAAATCATCATTTTGTGGTTCATTTTACGCGTGGTTTTCCTGACAAAAAAAATACTAAAGATAGGTTATTAAAGGATTTTCGTGATAAATTGAATTTACAGGTAAATAAACTACATGATCTGATGAATTCAGTTGAATATCAAAAAGCAGAAATTAATATTGAAACTGGACTTTCCCCTAAAAAAGCCAAAGTTGATTTTAGAAAGTTAATCCGTGGATATGATATTGCAGGTAATGAAAATCAATTACCAATTGAGATATTTGCGCCAACTCTTCGAGTACTACGATCAGCATGTTATCAAGTAAATAGTCCTTTATATTTACCTTTCAAAAAACCATTTTTAACTGTTCATGCCGGCGAAGACTTTAGTCATGTTCTATCAGGTTTAAGAGCTATTGATGAGGCGGTTAATTTTTGTCAGTTTGATGAAGGGGATCGTATTGGACATGCTTTAGCTTTAGGAATAGATATTGAGCAATGGGCAAAGCAACAAAAACGAGCCTATTTGACGGTTGGTGAACATCTAGATAATTTAGTTTGGTGTTACTATCAAGCACAAAAACTTTGTGGAATCCTACCTGAAATTCAATCATCTTTCCCGATTCTGGAATACAAAATTAAGCATTGGTCTAACTACTTATATAATGATGAACACTATTCAATTAATGAGTTATACCAAGCTTGGCTACTTCGTCGAAATTGCCCTCGTCGATTAAATAATAATCAAGGTATAAGTGAAATTAAGCGAAAAGCACGTTTACCTGATTATGAATTTTTAATGAATCATCCTGAGAGTAAAGCTAAAAAATTATGGTTAAACTATCTTTATTCAAACTATCCATCAGACAACAAAAGACGGTTTAAAACTATTTCAGTTGATTTACAAATAGACAGCAATATAACTCCTCAATTTATTAATGAACCGCTAATAGATTCAATCTCGAAAGAAGAACTAAAACTCTATACAGCAATTCAAGATTTATTGATTGAACAGTACAGTAAGCAAGGAATTATCCTTGAAGCTTGTCCGACATCCAATCTTTATATTGGTCGAATCAGCCATTATCATGAACATCCTTTATTTCGTTGGCACCCACCAAATGGTAAATGGCTGCAAAATGGTGAAAGGTTTAATCTGTTTGGTATCAGAACGGGGCCTATCTCGGTGTGTATCAATACGGATGATTGTGCATTGATGCCTACAACCATTGCTAATGAACACGATGTGATGATGAAAACCGCAATCAAACATTTTGATATTGGTCAATGCCAAGCAGAAGAGTGGATTGAACGAATTCGTCAAAAAGGTGTAGATATTTTTGATTCAAATCATATTGATTGGAATAACATATTTGACCAATATTAAGTATCGTTAATATAGCGCATAATTTTAAATTAAGTTGATATGGCAACAAAAGACTCTAAATTAATTGACATATCGGTATAAACGAAGTTGGAGTTAATTCAAATTTCTTCTTCGTTATATAATCGCCAGAGTTTTTCTGCTCGTTGGATTATTTCGTAACGGACGTGTTCTGGCTCTAAGCACAGGCATTTATGTCCAAAACTCATTAATATACCGTAACTATAATCATCCTCAATAAAATCAAAGTTGACTAGGTATTTATTATCATTAAATGAATTTATATCTTTCTCATCACAATAATCTAAAATACGTTCTAAGATAGAGCCATCAATTAATAATTTTATTTTAAAGACCTTTTTTTTCATATCTCGTTTAAATAAAGAAACCATGTCGGGATACGATCTTTTAGTAAAATTAATGTCTGTTTTATGGACGTTAGACATTTTAGATAATTTGAATATGCGAAAATCATTTCTATTTAAACAATAACCTTTTAAGTACCACTCTTTTTCTTTAAATAGTAGTTGGTAAGGCTCAATTAATCGAGAAATCGTATCATTTTTAATTTTTACATAATCAAACGATAAAAGTAATTGTTGACTCAACGCCACTTTAATAATGGTTATTTTATTATTATTGTTTTGTTTTAAAAACCAAGGAGATAAATCCACAGCAAGTTGGCTTAGATCATTACCTAAATCATTAAGTTCTTGCTGAGATAAAAAACTTTTAATTTTTTCGTGAGTAAGGGATTTTTCATTGTCACTTAAAATTGGAGAAGATAATAAGTTCAGACCTTTTAAAAGAACAGTCACATCGTTTTTAGTAAATAGCCCTTTACTGATTTTATAATCTTTTAAAATACTGATCCCGCCCTGACTTCCTGCATATGTGATGATCGGAATTCCCGCACGTTCAATAACTTGTATATCTCGATAAATGGTTCGCAATGATACATCTAATTTTTCCGATAAAACTTTAGCGCTTATTCTATCTTTTTGAAGTAGTATCATAATAATTGTAATTATACGGTTAATTTTCATATTTTAATTTTTGAAATAATTGATTTTAAATTTTTAATATGACATACAGTTGTCAGGGTTACCTCATCATAATATAGATAATATAAGTTAAATATATTAATTTTTTAATATCTACTACAAAAAGGTGACCAAAATGTTTAAACCAAATAGCTTTATTATTTATGTTAAAAACATCAATATTAGTACCGATTTTTACACAAAAATACTTGAACAAAATCCTATTGAAACCTATCCAGGATTTGCCGTTTTTTTATTGAAAGACGATTTTATTTTAGGATTACAACAAGCCGATCAAATCACTCCTACAGCACCGAATTATTATGGCGGTTTTGAGCTCTCTTTTAGTGATGTAACAAAAGATAAGGTAGACGAAATTTATTCATTATGGAAAAAGTTGAACGTCAAAATAGAACTTGAACCTCAAATGCTTGATTTTGGATATACATGTGTTGGCAATGATCCAGACGGTCATCGCCTTAGAGTTTGTGCAACTGATACTTCAAAGTTTGAATAGAAGTGATTAAAGAAAATTATAAAAGCAATGATTATCTTTTTTCATGAAGGTTTACATTTAAACTAATTTTGGTGAAAGTAAGAATAGGAGCGATGGAACTTGCTCCTATATAAATATAATATTCTAAATTAAATACTATTAGCTATTTCATCTTGTTCTTCAAACCACATTTCAATGAAATCATCCTCCTTTGAAGACGTTTGATAAAGGGTACTTACAGTAATTACCGCAATGATAAAAAGTCCTGCTATAAAAGATAAAACGCCTATTTGCATCAATAATTCAGAATCGATTTTTTCAATTGGAAACATCATTGTTAAACAGATGCAAAACAAGAGTAATAAGCAACTTAAACAAGTTATGGTTGGATAGTAACCTTTTATGTTATCTTCTTTTATCGGTATATATGCCGTTTCATCGGATAATTGCATAATATTAATTGAATCTTTATTTTGCGTAGCAATAATTTGCCCTTTTTGCTCTTTTACTATACCTTCTGCAGCGAGTGATAATGCAAGCCATGCATGACTATAATCTAACTTACCTAAATTTATCTCCAATTGATAAAATTTACTCGGTTCAAGTTTTATTCCGCCATTTGGATCAAATAATGTAGCTTTAAAACTGTTTAAAGCAGGAGATGGTAAATGTAATGTCCATGCTTGGTTGATCTTTTCTCTTGGCACTTGTTCTGAAGCCAAAATATACTCTAAATCTCTATTGAAATTAGTTAAATTTGTATTAAGGGAGCGGAATAAATTTATTTTCAAAGAAGATTGACTTAATACTTTTTCGTCATTTGAAAACAATAGTGCACAACAATATTCAGTCACCTGTAATTGAGTTTCAGTATCAAATAATAGATTAATTAATAGTATATTTTGTGTTGAATTATCATCAATCCAATCATTAATCTTATCTATGGAGGGTATTATGTTGGAAAAGGTAATATTAGAATGATGAATATTTAGTTCATTGAGTTGGCTATAACTCATTAACGCATTGTTTATAACTTCTTGGTTTTGGTTAGTGTTTAAAAGAATGGTCACACTTGGAAGAATATCTAATTTAGATTTCATTGGTAATAAAATCTTATCAAACAAATAGAATAATGGAGAACTGTCATCTTCTCTTATAATTGAAATGGGTATTACTTTATCTGGATTTGTTGGAGAGTGTCCCTCAAATCTCATTATTTTTAAAGAGACATTATCAATACCTGTAATATAATGGTAATCAATTAAATTAATTGAATTTTGACACCAAATTTGCCAATTTATGCGCATATTTTTTAGACAACGATTAAATATTAACGCATCAACTTTTTCATAAAAAAAGAAGCTGTATAAAAAGCCCATCACACACAATCCAAATAATATTGACATAATAATAAAAAAAATGATGATTAGATTAAATTGAGAAAATACGGCATAGTTATCATTATGAACAATAAAAATAAAACAGATATAAGATAAAAAACTAATCACAAAAATCAATAAATAAATCCATTTTGAAAAATTATTCGGTATGGTTTTTTCTTCAATATTTGGTAACTGCCATTTCATTAGTCACACCCCACTTGTGTTAGTGTTGATATTAATACACAGCCACATGCGGCTTGACATCCTTCGATTACAACTTGGCGTTCATGCATTAGCCAAGTCGGATGTCCTTCAATAATGGGATTTATACCATGTCCTTTTTTCGGGCAAGATACACTATCACCCACTAAAGCAACAGGTTTACCATCAAAATCGGCTCCAGAAGCACTAATAACATTTCCACCATGCGAATGTGGATCACCTAATCGTATTACACCTTTCATAAATAAATTCCTTACTTATATTTTATTTACTTTCTTTAGCCCTAATTTTATGACGAATTTGCCTCAATCTTGATATAGTGCAAGTTTGAGATTACGTGAACTAGTTATTCACTCTATTCTTGCTATTACATCAACAATAGTTAACCTGCCACTTTTATCGGTTTGTTAATATTAAAATTATTTTTCAGCGCCAATTTCACAACGAATTTTGTCCCAACCTTGATATGGTTCCAGTTTAATATGGCGTGCATTAGTTATCCGCTCTATATAAGCGGGTTTATAATAAATTTCCCAGTATCGCCCAAATAGTTGGACCTCTGCTAGGTGTTCACCATCAAGGTATAAATTAATATTTGTTTTGGTGTTTATAACACCATTTAATGAATGAAAAGTTTGTTGAGTGTATCTAAACATTTGCCAAAAAACAGTATCGCCAAATACTACATTATCTTTTAGAATAAAATAGCCAGTATTGCCAGAAACGGTAATAGTATTAATAAACCCTCTCATATATTCATCAACATCCTTAAATTGCAGGGTTAATGGGCTCTGATCTACGCCAATAAAACGCTCTACTTGCTCACTGGGATAAGCTGCGAAATCGGTCACCTTGCCAACATAAAAAGTTTTACCACCATCAATTGAAAACGGCACCGCAGACATATCATCGGTTGGAATGGCAATATAGTCCTTACCCGGGTTGTAATAGTTAAATTTTGGTAGCCTATCGTGAGTAAAAAAGACTTTATTGATACGCGTATGAATATCTTTGGCTTGGTCATGGTACCAAATCAATCCTTCACAGTTTTCCCCTTGCAGCTCTAAATAACGCTCTGCATCAAAACGGTAAATAACCTGACGTTTTTCACTTAAATAGTAAAACGAAGCTGTATAATTAGGATTACTTGTTTTAATAGCATCTGGATAAATAATTTCGTAACCTTGCCTTGGTTCTGGCATGGGAATATCCAGCCCCGTTATTTCTTCATATTTTTCCGGTAAATTTGCCCCAAACTTGATAATAAAAGCCCATAAACCAGCAGGAATGATAATGCAACAGATGAGCAGTTTAATTAGTTTCTTGTACATGCGTTGCCTCCTCTGAAACGCCTAATAGCTGGCGTAGTTGGGTTTGTAATTTAATCAGTGGCGCATAACGGTTATAGACGGTTATCGGTTGTTTTAAACTAGGATCACACTGCCATCGCTGCCAGCCAGAATAATTGGCCGGCATAGCCGGCATAGTTTTAGGTTGATCCGCCCAGCGAAGTCCCATATATCTTATACTGTCTTCAAAAAGTTTCTCGCTGGTAGCTGAAATTACGACAGGACGTGTACCGTAAGGTTTGGGTGACCGGTAAATACCTCGGCTGTTATCTTTTAAGAAAAATTGATTATTCATAACCACAATGTTTTCTACGGTATGATAAGTAGGTCGATAACTTCCCATACCCTCATACGTCTCAATATGAATGGTACGGAAAGAGCGTCCGCCATCTAGGGAAACATCTATAGCAGAATAATCACTTAAAGGGACAAAGATATAATCTTCCGGCATATGGGCAAAGGGTTCGGTTAATACTTCTCCAGAGTGCCGAGCCAATTCATAATAGATCTGCTTTTGCTCATCAACAAAGTACATTCGCCCTTGGCAACCATAGCCAGTAAGTTGGATAAAGCGGTGGTCATCAAAACGAAATACAACTTGGGTAGGGGCAGTATATTTTACTTTATCTTCACCCGGTAAAGGAATAATTGCCAAAAAACAGAGCAAAAAAACGCTGTAACTTAACCAACAAAAAAGATGCCAACGTTTAACAAAAGCAAATAGAAATAATAGTAAACTCAGTAGTAAGTAACTAATCAACATCAGTAACTCCTTTTAAGTCAGGATCAGGCAACATCCATTGTGGTTTTTCGGTTAATTTTTGGTATTTTTCTTTAGCCAGCTCTAACTCTTTAGCTTGTTTAACTGCTTCATCGATCAATGCATCGTGGTAAAAATGATTCACTACCATACCGTCACCTGTTAACCTGCCACTTTTGTCGGTTTGTTAATATTAAAATTATTTTTCAGCACCAATTTCACAACGAATTTTGTCCCAACCTTGATATGGTTCCAGTTTAATATGGCGTGCATTAGTTAGGCGCTCTATATAAGCGGGTTTATAATAAATTTCCCAATATCGCCCAAATAGTTGGACTTCTTCTAGGTGTTCACCATCAAGGTATACATTAATATTTGCTTTGGTGTTTATAACACCATTTAATGAATGAAAAGTCTGTTGAGGGTATTTAAACATTTGCCAAAAGACAGTATCGCCAAACACTACATCATTTTTTAGAATAAAATAGCCGGTATTGCCAGAAATGGTAATGGTATTAATAAATCCTCTCATATATTCATCAACATCATTAAATTGCAGAGTTAATGGGCTATCATCTACGCCAATAAAACGCTCTACTTGCTCACTGGGATAAGCTGCAAAATCGGTCACCTTGCCAATATAAAAAGTTCTACCACCATCGATTGAAAACGGTACCGCCGACATATCATCGGTTGGAATGGCAATATAGTCCTTACCCGGGTTGTAATAGTTAAATTTTGGTAGCTTATCGTGAGTAAAGAAGACTTTATTGATACGCGTATGTATATTTTTGGCTTGGTCGTGGTACCAGATCAATCCTTCACAGTTTTCCCCTTGTAGCTCTAAATAACGCTCTGCATCAAAACGATAGATAACTTGACGTTTTTCACTTAAATAGTAAAATGAGCCTGTATCATGGCGGTCATTAGTTCGAATCACATCAGGGTAAATAATTTCATAACCCTGCCTTGGCTCTGGCATGGGAATATCTAGCCCGGTTGTTTCTTGATATCTTTCCGGTAAATCTGCCCCAAACTTGATAATAAAAGCCCATAAACCAGCAGGAATAAGTATGCAACAGATCAGCAGTTTAATTAGTTTCTTGTACATGCGTTGCCTCCTCTGAAACGCCTAATAGCTGGCGTAGTTGGGTTTGTAATTTAATCAGCGGCGCATAACGGTTATAGACGGTTATCGGTTGTTTTAAACTAGGATCACACTGCCATCGTTGCCAGCCAGAATAATTAGCCGGCATAGCCGGCATAGTTTTAGGTTGATCCGCCCAGCGAAGTCCCATATATCTTATACTGTCTTCAAAAAGTTTCTCGCTGGTAGCTGAAATTACGACCGGACGTGTACCGTAAGGTTTGGGTGACCGATAAATACCTCGGCTGTTATCTTTTAAGAAAAATTGATTATTCATAACCACAATGTTTTCTACGGTATGATAAGTAGGTCGATAACTTCCCATACCCTCATACGTCTCAATATGAATGGTACGGAAAGAGCGTCCGCCATCTAGGGAAACATCTATAGCAGAATAATCACTTAAAGGGACAAAGATATAATCTTCCGGCATATGGGCAAAGGGTTCGGTTAATACTTCTCCAGAGTGCCGAGCCAATTCATAATAGATCTGCTTTTGCTCATCAACAAAGTACATTCGCCCTTGGCAACCATAGCCAGTAAGTTGGATAAAGCGGTGGTCATCAAAACGAAATACAACTTGGGTAGGGGCAGTATATTTTACTTTATCTTCACCCGGTAAAGGAATAATTGCCAAAAAACAGAGCAAAAAAACGCTGTAACTTAACCAACAAAAAAGATGCCAACGTTTAACAAAAGTAAATAGAAATAATAGTAAACTCAGTAGTAAGTAACTAATCAACATCAGTAACTCCTTTTAAGTCAGGATCAGGCAACACCCATTGTGGTTTTTCGGTTAATTTTTGGTATTTTTCTTTAGCCAGCTTTAACTCTTTAGCTTTTTGAACTGCTTCATCGATCAATGCATCGTGGTAAAAATCATTCACTACCATACCATCACCTGTTAACCTGCCACTTTTGTCGGTTTGTTAATATTAAAATTATTTTTCAGCACCAATTTCACAACGAATTTTGTCCCAACCTTGATATGGTTCCAGTTTAATATGGCGGGCATTAGTTATCCGCTCTATATAAGCGGGTTTATAATAAATTTCCCAATATCGCCCAAATCGTTGAACTCCTTTCATGTTTTTACCTTTAAGGTATAAATTAATATTTGCTTTGGTGTTGATAACACCACTTAATGAATGAAAAGTCTGTTGAGGATATTTAAACATTGACCAAAAGACAGTATCGCCAAACACTACATTATCTTTTAGAATAAAATAGCCGGTATTGCCAGAAACAGTAATAGAATTAATAAAGCCTTCCATTGTCGATTTTTTAACATCGGTAAATTGCAGGGTTAATGGGCTATCATCTACGCCAATAAAACGCTCCACTTGCTCACTGGGATAAGCTGCGAAATCCGTTACATCGCCAATATAAAAAGTTTTACCGCCATCGATTGAAAACGGTACCGCAGACATATCATCGGTTGGAATGCCAATATAGTCCTTACCCGGGTTGTAATAGTTAAATTTTGGTAGTTTATCGTGAGTAAAAAAGACTTTATTGATGCGCGTATGAATATTTTTAGCTTGGTCATGGTACCAGATCAAGCCTTCACAGTTTTCTCCTTGTAGCTCTAAATAACGCTCTGCATCAAAACGGTAAATAACCTGACGTTTTTCACTTAAATAGTAAAACGAGCCTGTATCATAGGGGTCATTAGTCCGAATCGCATCAGGATAAATAATTTCGTAACCTTGCCTTGGCTCTGGCATGGGAATATCTAGCCCCGTTATTTTTTCATATCTTTCCGGTAAATTTGCCCCAAACTTGATAATAAAAGCCCATAAACCAGCAGGAATGATAATGCAACAGATGAGCAGTTTAATTAGTTTCTTGTACATGCGTTGCCTCCTCTGAAACGCCGAATAGCTGGCGTAGTTGGGTTTGTAATTTAATCAGCGGCGCATAACGGTTATAGACGGTTATCGGTTGTTTTAAACTAGGATCACACTGCCATCGCTGCCAGCCAGAATAATTGGCCGGCATGACTGGCATAGTTTTAGGTTGATCCGCCCAGCGAAGTCCCATATATCTTATACTGTCTTCAAAAAGTTTCTCGCTGATAGCTGAAATTACGACCGGACGCGTACCGTAAGGTTTGGGTGAACGGTAAATACCTCGGCTGTTATCTTTTAAGAAAAATTGATTATTCATAACCACAATGTTTTCTACGGTATGATAAGTAGGTTGATAACTTCCCATACCCTCATACGTCTCAATATGAATGGTACTGAAAGAGCGTCCGCCATCTAAGGAAACATCTATAGCCGAATAGTCACTTAAAGGGACAAAGATATAATCTTCTGGCATATGAGCAAAGGGTTCGGTTAATACATCTCCAGAGTGCCGAGCCAGTTCGTAATAGATCTGCTTTTGCTCATCAATATAGTACATTCGTCCTTGGCAACCATAGCCAGTAAGTTGGATAAAGCGGTGGTCATCAAAACGAAATACAACTTGGGTAGGGGCGGTATATTTAACTTTATCTTCACCCGGTAAAGGAATAATTGCAAAAAAACAGAGCAAAAAAACGCTGTAACTTAACCAACAAAAAAGATGCCAACGTTTAACAAAAGTAAATAGAAATAATAGTAAACTAACTAGTAAGTAACTAATCAACATCAGTGACTCCTTTTAAGTCAGGATCAGGAAGCATCCATTGAGGTGGTTCGGTTAATTTTTGGTATTTAGGTTTTTCTAATTCTTCTTCTATGTGTTTGTCTTTCTTATTTGGCTTGCTGTGATAAAAATTATTGACAACTAATTTTTCATCTTTTGGCATATGTTTATTTGGGTAGTTCATGGCTTTTTTTAAATCTTTAGGCAGGATGCCTTTATGAACATATTGAAAGTTTTCGGGATCGGTATTTTCAGGGTGGCGCCAGTCAGCCAACACCCGCCAACGGTTTAATAATGTTTGCTGTGTGGCACTGATATTTTCAACCGCGCCAATTGCTAAATCATAAGCCATGATTTTAGCAGGTGCTTCCAAACTATTGGTTATTCCCGAATGGTGAGAACTGGTATCCTCATCTTCGTCGACTATTTTACCTATATCGACCTCAATTTGTTGTTGTGGGTTACGATACATCACGAATATTTTATCTTTTTGAATAACATCGTATTTTGCGAATCCTATTCCTCTATCCCATTCAGGATGCTCGTCGAGCAATTTTATAATCAACAATCAATATTCCTTCTATAGCAAATGACGTAATATTGTCATTTTGTTGCAGTCCAATTCAGTTAATCTAGCCAATACATCACCTGTTAACCTGCCACTTTTGTCGGTTTGTTAATTTTAAAATTATTTTTCAGCACCAATTTCACAACGAATTTTGTCCCAACCTTGATATGGTTCCGGTTTAATATGGCGTGCATTAGTTATGCGCTCTATATAAGCGGGGTTATAATAAATTTGCCAATATGAACCAAATCGTTGGATTTCGATCATATTTTTACCTTTAAGGTATAAATTAATATTTGCTTTGGTGTTGATAACACCACTTAATGAATGAAAAGTCTGTTGAGGATATTTAAACATTGGCCAAAAGACAGTATCGCCAAACACTACATCATTTTTTAGGATAAAATAACCGGTATTGCCAGAGATAGTAATTTCATTTTTAAAATAACCTAAGCCTTTTTTAATATCTGAATCTAAAAACTCAAGAGTAAGTGGACTATCATCTACCCCAATAAAACGCTCAACTTGCTCGCTTGGATAAGCTGCAAAATCGGTCACCTTGCCAATATAAAAAGTTTTACCACCATCGATTGAAAACGGTACCGCCGACATATCATCGGTTGGAATGGCAATATAGTCCTTACCCGGGTTGTAATAGTTAAATTTTGGTAACTTATCGTGGGTAAAAAAGACTTTATTGATGCGCGTATGAATATTTTTGGCTTGGTCATGGTACCAAATCAATCCTTCACAGTTTTCCCCTTGTAGCTCTAAATAACGCTCTGCATCAAAACGATAGATAACCTGACGTTTTTCACTTAAATAGTAAAATGAGCCTGTATCATGGCGGTCATTAGTCCGAATCACATCAGGGTAAATAATTTCGTAACCCTGCCTTGGCTCTGGCATGGGAATATCTAGCCCGGTTGTTTCTTGATATCTTTCCGGTAAATCTGCCCCAAACTTGATAATAAAAGCCCATAAACCAGCAGGAATAAGAATGCAACAGATCAGCAGTTTAATTAGTTTCTTGTACATGCGTTGCCTCCTCTAAAACGCCTAATAGCTGGCGTAGTTGGGTTTGTAATTTAATCAGCGGCGCATAACGGTTATAGACGGTTATCGGTTGTTTTAAACTAGGATCACACTGCCATCGTTGCCAGCCAGAATAATTAGCCGGCATAGCCGGCATAGTTTTAGGTAGATCCGCCCAGCGAAGTCCTATATATCTTGTATTGCCTTCAAAAAATTTCTCACTAGTAGCTGAAATTACGACCGGACGTGTACCGTAAGGTTTGGGTGACCGGTAAATACCTCGGCTGTTATCTTTTAAGAAAAATTGATTATTCCTAACCACAATGTTTTCTACGGTATGATAAGTAGGTCGATAACTTCCCATACCCTCAATCGTCTCAATATGAATGGTACGGAAAGAGCGTCCGCCATCTAGGGAAACATCTATAGCAGAATAATCACTTAAAGGGACAAAGATATAATCTTCCGGCATATGGGCAAAGGGTTCGGTTAAAACTTTTGCAGAGTGCCGCGCCAATTCGTAATAGATCTGCTTTTGCTCATCAACATAGTACATTCGCCCTTGGCAACCATAGCCAGTAAGTTGGATAAAGCGGTGGTCATCAAAACGAAATACAACTTGGGTAGGGGCGGTATATTTTATTTTATCTTCACCCGGTAAAGGAATAATTGCCAAAAAACAGAGTAAAAAAACGCTGTAACTTATCCAACAAAAAAGATGCCAACGTTTAACAAAAGTAAATAGAAATAATAGTAAACTAACTAGTAAGTAACTAATCAGCATCAGTAACTCCTTTTAAGTCAGGATCAGGGAATACCCATTGTGGTTTTTCGGTTAATTTTTGGTATTTTTCTTTAGCCAGCTCTAACTCTTTAGCTTGTTTAACTGCTTCATCGATCAATGCATCGTGGTAAAAATGATTCACTACCATACCGTCACCTGTTAACCTGCCACTTTTGTCGGTTTGTTAATATTAAAATTATTTTTCAGCACCAATTTCACAACGAATTTTGTCCCAACCTTGATATGGTTCCAGCTTAATATGGCGCGCATTAATTATCCGCTCTATATAAGCGGGTTTATAATAAATTTCCCAATATCGCCCAAATCGTTGAACTCCTTTCATGTTTTTACCTTTAAGGTATAAATTAATATTTGCTTTGGTGTTGATAACACCACTTAATGAATGAAAAGTCTGTTGAGGATATTTAAACATTGGCCAAAAGACAGTATCGCCAAACACTACATCATTTTTTAGAATAAAATAGCCGGTATTGCCAGAAACGCTAATAGTATTAATAAACCCTCTCATATATTCATCAACATCCTTAAATTGCAGGGTTAATTGATTATCATCTACGCCAATAAAACGCTCAACTTGCTCACTGGGATAAGCTGCGAAATCTGTTACATCGCCAATATAAAAAGTCTTACCACCATCAATTGAAAACGGTACCGCCGACATATCATCGGTTGGAATGCCAATATAGTCCTTACCCGGGTTGTAATAGTTAAATTTTGGTAGTTTATCGTAGGTAAAAAAGACTTTATTGATACGTGTATGGATATTTTGGGCTTGGTCGTGGTACCAAATCAAGCCTTCACAGTTTTCCCCTTGCAACTCTAAATAACGCTCTGCATCAAAACGATAGATAATCTGACGTTTTTCACTTAAATAGTAAAATGAGCCTGTATCATGGCGGTCATTAGTCCGAATCACATCAGGGTAAATAATTTCGTAACCCTGCCTTGGCTCTGGCATGGGAATATCCAGCCCCGTTATTTCTTCATATTTTTCCGGTAAATTTGCACCAAACTTGATAATAAAAACCCACAAACCAGCAGGAATAAGAATGCAACAGATCAGCAGTTTAATTAGTTTCTTGTACATGCGTTGCCTCCTCTGAAACGCCTAATAGCTGGCGTAGTTGGGTTTGTAATTTAATCAGCGGCGCATAACGGTTATAGACGGTTATCGGTTGTTTTAAGCTAGGATCACACTGCCATCGCTGCCAGCCAGAATAATTGGCCGGCATGACCGGCATAGTTTTAGGTAGATCCGCCCAGCGAAGTCCCATATATCTTATACTGTCTTCAAAAAGTTTCTCACTGATAGCTGAAATTACGACTGGACGTGTACCGTAAGGTTTGGGTGAACGGTAAATACCTCGGCTGTTATCTTTTAAGAAAAATTGATTATTCATAACCACAATGTTTTCTACGGTATGATAAGTAGGTCGATAACTTCCCATACCCTCATACGTCTCAATATCAATGGTACGGAAAGAGCGTCCGCCATCTAGGGAAACATCTATAGCAGAATAATCACTTAAAGGGACAAAGATATAATCTTCTGGCATATGGGCAAAGGGTTCGGTTAATACTTCTGCAGAGTGCCGAGCCAATTCATAATAGATCTGCTTTTGCTCATCAACATAGTACATTCGCCCTCGGCAACCATAGCCAGTAAGTTGGATAAAGCGGTGGTCATCAAAACGAAATACAACTTGGGTAGGGGCGGTATATTTTACTTTATCTTCACCCGGTAAAGGAATAATTGCCCAAAAACAGAGCAAAAAAACGCTGTAACTTAACCAACAAAAAAGATGCCAACGTTTAACAAAAGTAAATAGAAATAATAGTAAACTCATTAGTAAGTAACTAATCAACATCAGTAACTCCTTTTAAGTCAGGATCAGGCAACATCCATTGTGGTTTTTCGGTTAATTTTTGGTATTTTTCTTTAGCCAGCTCTAACTCTTTAACTTTTTGAACAGATTGATCGGTCAATGCATCGTGGTAAAAATCATTCACTACCATACCATCATCTTTCGGCATATGTTTGCTAGGGTAGTTCATGGCTTTTTTTAACTTCTCAGGCAGTATACCCTTATGAACATATTGAAAAGTTTCAGGATCGGTATTTTCAGGGTGGCGCCAGTCAGCCAGCACCCGCCAACTGTTTAATAAGGTTTGCTGTGTGGCACTGATATTTTCAATCGCCCCAATTGCTAAATCATAAGCCATGATTTTAGCCGGCGCTTCCAAACTATTGGTTATTCCCGAATGGTGAGAACTGGTATCCTCTTTTTCGTCTACTTCTTTACCCACTTCGGCCTCAATTTGTTGTTGCGGTTTACGGTACTCAACGAATATTTTATCTTTCTCACCAACTTCGTATCTTGCGTACACTATTCCTCTATCCCATTCAGGATGCTCATCGAGCAATTTTATAATCAACAATCAATATTCCTTCTATAGCAAATGACGTAATATTGTCATTTTGTTGCAGTCCAATTCAGTTAATCTAGCCAATACATCACCTGTTAACCTGCCACTTTTGTCGCTTTGTTAATTTTAAAATTATTTTTCAGCGCCAATTTCACAACGAATTTTGTCCCAACCTTGATATGGTTCCAGTTTAATATGGCGTGCATTAGTTATCCGCTCTATATAAGCGGGTTTATAATAAATTTCCCAGTATCGCCCAAATAGTTGGACCTCTGCTAGGTGTTCACCATCAAGGTATAAATTAATATTTGTTTTGGTGTTTATAACACCATTTAATGAATGAAAAGTTTGTTGAGTGTATCTAAACATTTGCCAAAAAACAGTATCGCCAAATACTACATTATCTTTTAGAATAAAATAGCCAGTATTGCCAGAAACGGTAATAGTATTAATAAACCCTCTCATATATTCATCAACATCCTTAAATTGCAGGGTTAATGGGCTCTGATCTACGCCAATAAAACGCTCTACTTGCTCACTGGGATAAGCTGCGAAATCGGTCACCTTGCCAACATAAAAAGTTTTACCACCATCAATTGAAAACGGCACCGCAGACATATCATCGGTTGGAATGGCAATATAGTCCTTACCCGGGTTGTAATAGTTAAATTTTGGTAGCCTATCGTGAGTAAAAAAGACTTTATTGATACGCGTATGAATATCTTTGGCTTGGTCATGGTACCAAATCAATCCTTCACAGTTTTCCCCTTGCAGCTCTAAATAACGCTCTGCATCAAAACGGTAAATAACCTGACGTTTTTCACTTAAATAGTAAAACGAAGCTGTATAATTAGGATTACTTGTTTTAATAGCATCTGGATAAATAATTTCGTAACCTTCTCTTGGTTCTGGCATGGGAATATCCAGCCCCGTTATTTCTTCATATTTTTCCGGTAAATTTGCCCCAAACTTGATAATAAAAGCCCATAAACCAGCAGGAATGATAATGCAACAGATGAGCAGTTTAATTAGTTTCTTGTACATGCGTTGCCTCCTCTGAAACGCCTAATAGCTGGCGTAGTTGGGTTTGTAATTTAATCAGTGGCGCATAACGGTTATAGACGGTTATCGGTTGTTTTAAACTAGGATCACACTGCCATCGCTGCCAGCCAGAATAATTGGCCGGCATGACTGGCATAGTTTTAGGTTGATCCGCCCAGCGAAGTCCCATATATCTTATACTGTCTTCAAAAAGTTTCTCGCTGGTAGCTGAAATTACGACCGGACGCGTACCGTAAGGTTTGGGTGACCGGTAAATACCTCGATTTTTATCTTTTAAGAAAAATTGATTATTTATAACCACAATGTTTTCTACGGTATGATAAGTAGGTTGATAACTTCCCATACCCTCATACGTCTCAATATGAATGTTACTGAAAGAGCGTCCACCATCTAGGGAAAAATATATAGCAGAATAGTCATTTAAAGGGACAAAGATATAATCTTCCGGTATATGGGCAAAGGGTTCGGTTAATACTTCTGCAGAGTGCCGAGCTAATTCATAATAGATATGCTTTTGCTCATCAATATAGTACATTCGCCCTCGGCAACCATAGCCAGTAAGTTGGATAAAGCGGTGGTCATCAAAACGAAATACAACTTGGGTAGGGGCGGTATATTTTACTTTATCTTCACCCGGTAAAGGAATAATTGCCAAAAAACAGAGTAAAAAAATGCTGTAACTTAACCAACAAAAAAGATGCCAACGTTTAACAAAAGTAAATAGAAATAATAGTAAACTCAGTAGTAAGTAACTAATCAACATCAGTGACTCCTTTTAAGTCAGGATCAGGCAACATCCATTGAGGTGGTTTGGTTAATTTTTGGTATTTAGGTTTTTCTAATTCTTCTTCTATGTGTTTGTCTTTCTTATTTGGCTTGCTGTGATAAAAATTATTG
This sequence comes from Gilliamella sp. LMG 34361, assembly GCF_984569075.1. NCBI lineage: Bacteria > Pseudomonadati > Pseudomonadota > Gammaproteobacteria > Orbales > Orbaceae > Gilliamella > Gilliamella sp. LMG 34361. The sequence goes on from NZ_OZ474903.1 coordinate 1,364,841, forward strand.
ACAACTAATTTTTCACCTTCTGGCATAAATTTGTATGGGTAGTTCATGGCACTTTTTATCTCTTTAGGCAGTATACCCTTATGAACATATTGAAAGGTTTCGGGATCGGTATTTTCAGGGTGGCGCCAGTCAGCCAACACCCGCCAACGGTTTAATAATGTTTGCTGTGTGGCACTGATATTTTCAACCGCGCCAATTGCTAAATCATAAGCCATGATTTTAGCAGGTGCTTCCAAACTATTGGTTATTCCCGAATGGTGGGAACTGGTATCCTCTTCTTCATCTACTTTTTTACCTACTTCGGTCTCAACTTCTTGTTGCGGTTTACGGTACATCACGAATATTTTATCTTCCTTACCAACTACGTAACTTGCGTACTCAATTCCTCTATCCCATTCAGGATGCTCGTCGAGCAATTTTTGTAATTGGAGCTCATCAGTGATAAAAGTCGATGAAGTATCGTTTTCATCTAATTTCTTTATTTTTTTTTCAGGAATATAATCAGGCCGATCAATGATTTCGGGACGTGATTGTATTTCTAATTTTTCAATAAATTGGTTATCCCTATTATAAATATCATTATAATGGATAGCTCGGCTTAACTTTGTTTTGCCACCAGGTTTATCTACTGTGTAGATCATGGTTTCCGGAACCGGTTCACCATTAATCAATCTGGTGGTCAATATATAAGGTGCAGTTCTTATGTCACCGGTTGCTAATGTATTACATTCTCTCAATGCTTGATTGTTAAAAATAGATATTGGTAGTTCTGGATATTCCTTTGAATATTTATCTATTTGATAATTTTCACAATCTGACTCTAATTGAGCCGAACTAATGTTTTGATAAATAAGTTCTGGATAATCACGTTTAATTTCTGCGTTAGATGGGATATAACGTACATAGATTGATTGACCTTCACTAACATAATAACCATAACTAAAAACTCCATCACGCCCTTTAAATAAAGGTTCCTGTATTAATTTGGTTAACTGTTCGGGAAGTAGCACAACCGTTAATTCAATTTCTTCTCCTTCATACTCTTCAGTTTCAACCCGTTGTTGATAATCCGTCACACTAATATAACTTGGGTAATCTTTTTCTTGTACTTCAATAAGAATCATTGGAATTTCTACTTTTTTATTTTTAGTGTTATTACCAACAATATGGCCATGACTAAAAATTCGTTGTTTAAGGTTTTGATGTTTACACTGTTTAAAAATATTATCCGGAATACCTTGCCACCCCATACCCTGAACATTCCATAACGACACCACATGATCATTGGGACTAAAGTATTGATAGACTTTGCCAAAATTATCGCGATAAAACAGCTCATAATCTTTGCCAAGCCTATCATACTGTTTTTGAGTTCCATCAGCTTGGGTATAAACTTCATTATCATCAACTACAGTATTAATTACACCGGTTTCAATTAATTTATCAAAATCAAAAAATTTTCGCCTTCGATCACCCTGTAAATTATATATTTGCTCAACAAAATTAATAAATGTCTGCTCACGCCCATATTGTGATTGAACACCCATAGCGAGATTTTTGGAGAGTATTTCCGCATAGGTTGGTTCAAAAGCATAGGGGGAGTGTGCCAAAATCACGCAATCAGCCGGTAGTGGTTCTTCATTATCATTGGCTAACATCAAATTGGCTAACATGGTAATAATGGTTCCTTGACTATGGGCAACTATATTAATTGGAATATCTTGCTTTTCGGTATCTTTTCTAATTTTTTTGATTAACTTCGCTAAACGATAAGCGGCAAAAACATAATAGATCCGATGTGGATTTTTATAGCTTCTTGCGCCATTTGGTGTAACTGCCTCACCGGCAATGCCTAAAAAACCCGCCATCCCTGGGCCATACATATCCGGTATGCAGGTGGTTGCATTGGCAAAAGGCCCTCCATTACGTCGATACAGGTAATCGATCCAGTTACCAAATTTGTCGCAATTGAGTTTATTAAGCTCTATATTTTCGGTTTTTAGGTGGTAGTCACGATCCATCCAATAGCTATCGTACGGTAATTCAGGATCTTTAATATTGTTATCCTGCAATCTTTTATAGTAGTCGAGTTGTTCTTGTTTATAGGTCTCTTCATCAACTGGTCTGTATCCCCAAGTAAAGGGAATAATAGGTGAATAACTTTTATGTTTAACTGTTTTCGGTTTTAACGGTGGTTTTATTTGCCCACCGATTTCTTGCCATTCTGACAACATCTGTATTCGTGGTGAAAAATCATCAGCACTTGTTTGCGCCCATTGCCACTTGTTAGGCTTTAAATCTTTACGCCCTAAGCGACGATTTAAACCTTCGCAAATCATTTTATCTTGATTTTCAAAAGCTTCGCCAACATCATTTACGCCATGGATTAATATGACAATACAGGGGAGTGGGCGTGATGCTTCTATATTACTTGTTAGCATGGCTCCCGATTCAGAAGGCAGTCCTATAGTACTAGCCGAGATATTGTTTCCTTTTAAGCTATCAAAATCAGGCATAACTTATTCCTTTTTTAATATTTCTATTTTTATCTGTTCTAATTCTGTCATTGGAATGATCTCTGTTTCGCCATTCTCATCGGTTATACCATCTTGTGAGCTTCCGTCATTAAAGTGGATACGATATGGTTGATTTTTTAGCACCTGTGAGGGTGAATCATTAAAGTGTAATTTGAATTTTCGAGCAAGGCTGCCTTTGTCAAATGATGGTACCGCTTCTTTTATACTTTCAGGGCCAGTGTAAGATAATACTGCCGTTTTTTGTAATATGCTGGTTGGTGCTATCATTTCGATAGTGCCATTTTTGATACGAATTCCGCCGCCACCACTAAGCAGCAGTAGTTCATTTTGGGCGTTAATGGTAATTTTACCGGCACAGCTAGTGATAAACATATTTTTTTGGGCAGTTAATTCCATTTCATCGGATTGGGCTTGAATTTGAATTCGTCCTGAAGCAGCAATAAGTTTTATTCCTAACTTATGAGCAAAAAGAGATATCATTTCCCCTGCTGCCATAGAGAGTTTTTTAAAAATATTGATGCTGGCATTGTTACCTGCGGTAGCAATAATATTTTCATTTGCAGCATGTTGAATGCTTCTGGGAGAAATTTGCGAAATTCCTTGCTCACCATGAATAACAACGGTTGATTCCTGTAATTGATTACTGGCATCGAATAATGCTTGCTGTTCGGTTATTTCGGCTAGTTCAGCGCCACTCACTTTGCCGCAACCGATCAAAGCTTGAGATATATCAATAGATTTTTCAATCTGTTTAATGGTACCTTCCATATCAAGCTGTTCACCAGTCGCTTTTTCTTGGCTTATTGTCGTAAGATAGACACCTTTACTGGCTCTTATTGCTCCAAACTCGTCTGTTCTTAGTTCAAACCCTTTGCCACGCCGTTGCTTTTTATTATTTACTAAATGCCCAATGTTAAGCTGAGTTTTACCGTATTCGGTGGCTAATTTAATGTGTTCTTGCTCACGCTTATCATCCATGCGCAGCTTATTATTAGCAGGTGTTCGGATAACATTACGGTGTTTGTTTTTGGTCGAAACGTGATCAGGATTGCTACTGTCATGCATTGCATGAGCAATGTAAGGTCTATCTGGATTGCCCGCAGTAAAACCGATCGCTACTTCCGTACCATCTATAAGCGGGAAGTGGAACCCATACGTATTACCAGCATAAGGTTTAGCGAGTCTAACCCATAAGCTTTCTTCACCTTTCTTCCATTCGGTTAAATCAAAATCGAATTTAACTCGATAACGTCCTTGGGTGTCAATATAACCATAGGTATCATTATCTGGACTGGTCACTCTAGCTGGCAAGGTGCCACTCACTTTTGGCCAAGCAATAGGAGCAGGGCGATAAGGTTTTAATTCTTCAAATGGTATCGCGGTAAAATGGGTTTTGTAAGATTCACTGCGGTCTGCATAACTCTGGGCCGATAGGATTATAATTCCTTTTTGAATATGACTAATAGGACTTTCATCAATGGTAATTATTTGTCCTGGCATTAATTGATAATCATTACACTCACCACGGATAATGATTTTATCACTGATGTAATATTCATGACGGATTTGCGCATACCAATCGCCACTTTCTATTGCGTTTCGACTCCCTTTTTGCTTATAGTGTTCACCATAGCGGTAATCATTGCCATAAGTAGTGGTGTCCTTAATTTGCGTATTGATATGAGATTTTAGATTACTTTTTGCGGTGCGATAATTATAATCATTAACTGAAACTTGTTGTGGTTTGGTTTTACTGCTAAATTGGATATTCCAAATACTGTTTTCTTGAACATCATTCATGCCACTTGGCGGTTTGAAAGGCAAATGCCCGGTATTATCAAATCCTTGTTCATAATCACTAATAACCATGACATCACAAGCGTGTTGTTGATGTGTTTCAAAACGAAACCATATCCCAACATCAGCCAAAATCCGCTGAATAAAAGCAAGGTCACTCTCTTGCCATTGAGTAATAAATTCACGAGCAGGATAGGCATTTTTCAGTTCCAAGCGATATCCAATACCGGTAAATCCATGGGAACGTAAAACCTCTTCGACAACATCAGTCACGCTTTTATTTTGATAGATAGCACATCGATGTTCATTGGCTAGTAGTGCTAAGCGTGAATTTAATATGACTTGATAACGAGCTTCGTCTTTACTAACTGATATTAAGCTAAATTCAGTAATAACCCCATATATTGTTCTATTTTGTGCCAGAGGGGTCAATGAACTGAGGTGAACAAGTTGTTTTATGGGATTTGGTGCATGAAAGGTAAGTGAGGCGGGTTGATTAAGTATTGAGTTAATATCGATTTGTTTATTGGTACTGGTGAATGTTATTTCGTAATGCCAGGGTTCATTCAATGACTCTTTGCCAATAATGGAGTAAATTGAGAGAGTGGTAAGTTCATCAAGATGATCAATTGACAGGCTATATTGATTAAGTTGGCTACTATTTGCTAATGAAGCAATTCCATTTATTAAGGAGTTTATCCTATCCATACTTGCCTCTTATGTTTACTTTTTACATAAAACCATGTGCATTTTTATAACTAAGATACGTTAAAACAGGCTGTTGTCAATGAGTTGACCGAATAAATCTGATTAATTTCTGTAAAAAAAATGGTTAATAATTGATAAAGCTTAGCTTTTTTTTTATCCATATTCTTATCCAGAGCATAAAAACATAGCTATAGGTCGCATTGTTAGAAAAAATCGGATCGATAAAAGTTTAGTTTTAAAAATTATTGCAATGTAAAATTGATTTTAATTTAGGATAATTACGGTTGTGTTGTGATGCCAAATATTAAATCGAAAAAAAAACGGGCATATTAATATATGTTTTAGCGAACAGTTAATAATGAAAAATCCCATCGTTTGATAACCAGCATACTGGTTACTTAAAAATAGAGAAAGATGCTTTTGCAAATGAGATAGTTTTGCGAAAAATCTCACCATGTTTTTATTATTTTGGGTGAGATTTTTATTTATAAAAGACGATTTATTTTTCCAGTCCTAATACCATTCGTCCATTTTTGGTTGCAACATTTACTACATTATCTAGATCCGTATAACGACAGCCAGTCACCAATAATTTAAGTTCTTCCCACATATTACCGGTTGAAAAAGGTAACATATAATCACTGACGTTATCAGTCCCAATTGCTACAGGTATCCCGGCGGCAGCAAGTTCATCGACTGGCGTTAATGAATTGCGGGTTGGGCCATGTTCTTCACGGCGTGGACTATCGATCCAAGCAAATGGGCAAGCAATTACCATCATTTTAGCTTCTTTCATTTTTTGGTAGAGTTTTTGACGATATTCCAAACTATGAGCGGTAATTGAAATACTATGAATAGCCACCACGCGACCATGCATTCCATGCTCAATAGTTTTATCGGTTAGCTGTTCAGTTTCAATCTCGTCAGATGAATTAAATTGATCAACGTGAACATGCACCATCTTGTCTAATGATTTACCGGTTTGCATTAATACATCTAAATGTTTAAGCCCCATTCCTTCACCATGGTCACGTTCATCACGACGAGGCAAACCACCAATAATATCGACTAAATCTGCACCTTTATCAAACCAATAACGTGCTTCGTTATCAATTACCCCTTTGAGGGTTTGGTTGACTAATTTAATGATAATATCACTTTTATAGGTTTCACGCGCTCGCAGCGCTCCTCGAATTGCTCGCTCTTCAGCAATCGGGTCGATATCGACAAACGACCCCATGGCAGTTACACCTTGTTCAATCATACGCTCAACCGCCATGCTAAAATGCCGGTAATAATCATCTTCCGTCATTGCTGCTTTCACTTTATCAAGCGTATCCCATTTTTCAATTAATGTCTGTTTTTGATAGACATCAAAGCTATCAACAGTGATTGTAAAAGCACGATCGGCATGCATATGTGAATTAACCCAACCACCGTTTTGCTTAATTTTATTCAATAAATATGCTTTTAAGCTTTGATCTCGACTGGTTGATAACATGGTTTTATTATCGGTCATAATGTGCCTCTACAATTTAGTTACTATTAAGATTTAAATCGACAAAAAAAATCCCCCAAATAGGAGGATCAATATAATTTACACTCATTATTGTTTAGGATTACAAAATTACAATTTGTCATAGAATATTTAACTTTAAGTTTCAATAAATTGCTGAGAATTCTAATGATTTTACTAATAAGATCAAGCACTTTAATTTAAAAAATATTTAAACAAATGAAATAGTTAAAGTATTATTTTTGAGATTTTTAGCCATAAAACTCATCGCAAATAGCCAACTTTTTTTAATGAGATAACTTAAACCTAGCTAACTAGTTATTTAATAATAACTAACCAGAGTCGCAAAAATGAGATTAAAAATCACCTGTAAAAATAATTGAGGAGTCTATACCACTTCAATATTTTGTTTGTTTTAAATTCATTTTTTTGCCAATTATGCTGAATTAAAACTAATAAATGTGTGAATTTCATAGTTGAAAAAACGGGATTGGCAGCAACTTCATTTTTTAATGAAAGGATAGAGGGGGGGCTTAGGATGATATTGAAGGATTTAAAGCAAGTTTATTCAAAGAACAACTTTTCAACCCTTTTATCTAATAAAGATACACCACCAATACTCAATAATATCGGTGGTGTATTATATTACATCTTCTCAACGGTTTTAATGCCAAGCATATCTAAGCCCGTTTTAAGGGTTTTCGCGGTTAAAGAGGCTAGTTTTAAACGACTAAGTTTCAACTCCTCATTTTCAGCCGCTAAAATAGGACAGTGCTCATAGAAGCTGGAAAATAAGGTCGCAATATCATACAAATATGCACAAAGTATATGTGGCGTCCCTTCAGCGGCAACGTTTGAAATCGTTTCATCAAATTGAATTAATCGTATCGCTAATGCTCGTTCTTTATCCGTTTCGAGATAGATATTACCACTTAAGCTATCTTCACTAATATTTGACTTTCTAAATACAGAAAGCACGCGAGTATAGGCATATTGCAAATAAGGCGCCGTATTGCCCTCAAATGACAACATATTATCCCAATCAAAAACATAATCGGTAGTACGATTTTTGGATAAATCGGCATATTTCACAGCGCCAATTGCCACTGCATCAACCACTTGCGCCAATTCTTGAGCTGAAAGATCAGGATTCTTACTTTTAATTAACGCCTCTGCACGCTCTGTTGCTTCATCCAGCAGATCATTTAATTTTACCGTATCGCCTGAACGTGTCTTAAATGGTTTACCATCTTTACCTAACATCATACCAAACATATGGTGCTCAAGCTTTAATGATTCTGGCACATATTTCGCTTTATGGACAATCGCCCAAACTTGTTCTAAATGTTGGTGTTGGCGTGAATCGGTATAATATAAAATACGCTCAGCATGTAAGGTCTCGTAACGATATTTGACACAGGCAATATCAGTTGTTGCATAGAGATAGCCGCCATCACGTTTTTGGATGATAACGCCCATAGGTTCGCCTTCTTTATTTTTATACTCATCCAAAAACACCACAATTGCACCGTCACTCTCAACAGCTAACTTTTTCTGTTTTAGATCGGCAACAATTCCTGGTAGCATGCTGTTATAAATGCTTTCACCCATAGTATCTTCAAGCGATAATGTCACATTAAGGCGTTTATAGGTGGCAATATTTTGTGTCATGGTTATATCAACTAATTTTCGCCACATATCGCGGCAATACTCATCACCACCTTGAAGTTTAACCACATAATTACGGGCTTTTTCGGCAAAGACTTCATCTTCATCGTAATGTTTTTTAGCGGCACGATAGAACGATTCTAAATCTGACAGTTCCATATCGTTGGCATGTTCATTTTGCATTTTTTCAAGATAAGCAATTAACATTCCAAATTGAGTACCCCAATCGCCAACATGGTTAGCTCGAACAACATTATGACCAAGGAAGCTTAATACTCGTACACTCGCATCTCCAATGATGGTAGAGCGTAAATGGCCAACGTGCATCTCTTTTGCAACGTTCGGCGCAGAATAATCAACCACAATAGTTTGTGGTTTGGCGGGTAAAGTGATATTCAATTTATCGTTACTTAACGCCACTTCGTTCTGTTCGGCAATCCAACTATCTTTTAAAAAGATATTGATAAAACCGGGGCCAGCAATTTCCACTTTATCGGCAATGTCATCAATATCCAGATGTTGCAAAACCTTTTCAGCTAATGCTCGTGGCGGCATAGCCAATTTTTTAGCGGTAGACATGATGCCATTAGCTTGGTAGTCACCAAATTGAACCTTAGCTGATTGCTTGATTAAAGCGTCACAGTTTTTATCGGCACCGGCCATAATCATTGCTTGTGAAACACGTTGCGTTAATAATTGTTGAATATTCACACTATACCTAATCGATAAGAAATAAATGGGGCATATCATACCGACAAACGCAACAATTGTCACTGATCGGCTGATATCTACATCGCACAATTATCTCGCTATCAACAGATCGACTGTTTACAATTCTACTCGCCCACTCTAAACTACCTATTGTTCTCAACGGGGTGCCCTAAAGGGCTGAGAGTGTCAGACTGACATAACTCGTCGAACCTGAACTGGATAATGCCAGCGGAGGGATTTGAGTTAATATATCTGCTCAAACCTTTTGTCTTTTACTTATAACTTTGGAGGCAAAATGTTTCGTAAAAACCTTTTACTATCTATTATTATTTCTTTTTCACTATTTAGCCAATTAGTTAGCGCCGAACTACCCACCTTAACGGTATATAGCTATAACTCATTTATGTCACAATGGGGGCCTGGAGAAGCTATTAAAAAAGGGTTTGAAGCGCAGTGTAACTGCCAGCTTGAAGTTGTCACATTAGGTGATGGCGTATCAGTTTTAAACCGTATTCGTCTTGAAGGTGACAAAACTAATGCTGATGTTATTTTAGGACTAGATAACAACTTATTAGAACAAGCAAAACAAGCAAATATCCTTATTCCACATCAAATCGCTAAACCAGACAACCTCAATACCAACTGGTGGGACGATAGTTTTATGCCTTATGATTTTGGTTATTTTGCCTTTATCTACAACAAAGACAAAGTCAAAAATCCTCCGCACTCATTACATGAACTGGTAGATAATCAAGCCGATTGGAAAATCATCTATCAAGATCCAAGAACCAGCACACCAGGACTTGGTTTACTATTTTGGATGAAAAAAGTGTATGGTGACAAAGCAGCAGATGCTTGGCAACAAATTGCTAAAAACACTGTGACTGTCACTAAAGGTTGGAGCGAAGCTTATGGTATGTTCTTAAAGGGTGAGGCCGATTTTGTGCTTAGCTACAGCACTTCACCTGTGGCGCATATTATTAATGAAAACAATCACCATTACGAAGCAGCTATTTTTGATGAAGGTCACTATCGCCAAGTTGAAGTGGCTGGCATCATCAAATACAGCCAAGAAATTGACCTAGCTCACCAATTCTTACGTTACTTACTCACACCAGAAGTGCAACGTCAATTTGCTGAAAAAAACGTAATGTATCCAATTATCAAAACTGATTTACCTAATGCTTTTGCGCAAATCAATTCAGTAAACAAATCGTTAGAATTTAAGCCAGAAGAGATCGAAAAACATCAAAAAGCATGGATTCGTGAATGGCAAACGGCAATCAGCAAATAGGCCAGTATCGCCAATGTTAAAATTCAAATCGTTTTTACCAGGAATCAGTGCTGCCAGCTTAATACTCATTGTATTAAGCTCGGCACTTATCGCTATTTGGCGATTTGCCTTACAATCAGGAAATGTTACGATCTATCTTGATAGCTACGTTCTGCATATTGTTTGGATCACCTTTTATCAAGCTATATTATCGACAATACTCTCACTTTTATCAGCCATTTTAATGGCTAAAGCGCTATCCTTAATTGATTTTAAAGGTAAACGATTATTAATAAAAATGATGCCGATGACCTTTATTTTGCCTGCCTTGGTGGTAGTGACAGGATTATTATCAGTATATGGCCAACAAGGTTTACTAGCATATGTTTGTCAACTACTACATATCCCGTTCCCATTTCATATTTATGGATTGCAAGGTATTTTATTGGCGCATATATTCTTGAATTTTCCTTATGCTTGTGCATTATTTTACAAAACACTAAACAGCGTTCCTATTGAACAAAAACAGCTAGCTGCGCAACTTAACTTCTCAACATTCACGTATTTCAAATTACTCGAATGGCCATTACTTCGTAGACAAATACTACCCATGACTGCACTTATTTTTATGCTCTGTTTTTCGAGTTTTGCCATTGTGCTTGCTCTCGGTGGTGGTCCAAAATATACCACGCTTGAAGTTGCAATATATCAAGCTGTGCGGGATTTTGATCTTCTACAAGCAGCATTACTTGCGTGTTTACAGTTGGTTTGCTGTGTGACTTTTATCGGTTTAATGCAAAAAATAAACAAAACGCAAAGCACGCTCAGTGTCAAATTTAGTCACGCCAACTATCGATTACCGACAGTAAATTGGCTAAAAGTTATTAGTGTAATAATTATCGTAATAGGGGAGTTATTTATACTCTTACCGCTGTTTTGTATACTCTTTCAAGGCATCTATTTTTTTAGAATTTCATTGCTAACATCAATGTTGCAACAAGCCTTACTTTCTTCAATCATTATTGCCACTGGTTCGGCTATGATTGCCATGTTACTAGGCTTATTATTGCTATGGACAAATAGTCGACTACTAATAAATCGACAACGACAATTAAGTAATCGACTTATGCTAATTGCTTCACTTATCTTGGCTATACCGAGCATGGTATTGGCGTCAGGATTATTTCTATTACTTTTTGGTTATAGTAACAATACGGCTTTCATCTGTTTATTAATCATGTTATGCAATGGATTAATGGCATTGCCTTTCATCCTCAAAAATCTAGCCATGCCAATGTATGACATCACAGCGCGCTATTGGCAACTAAGCCAATCTCTCAATATAAATGGGTTGATGCATTTTTATTTGGTTGATTTCAAGGGGTTAAAGAACCTTATGTTAATGAGTTTTGCTTTTGCCGCCATATTATCATTGGGTGATTTTGGGGTAATAGCATTATTTGGTGGGCAATCAGTTATCACCTTACCTTATTATTTATATCAACAGATATCGCATTATCATTATCAAGAAAGCGTAGTGACAGCTGCGATTTTATTACTTTTATCCTTTAGTTTATTGGTTGTGATGGATTATGATCGAACTTCAAAAAATTGAATATCAATATGACAACTTCAATATGCACTTTGCGTTAAATATTGCCGCTAAAGAGCGGGTTATTATTGTTGGTCCAAGTGGTGCAGGCAAAAGCACTTTACTGAGCTTAATTGCAGGATTTATCTTTCCTAACTCAGGACAAATCATCCTAAATCATCAAAACGTCACCACAACCTTACCGGGCAAACGCCCAGTATCAATGCTATTTCAACACAACAACCTTTTTAGCCATCTCACGGTTGAACAAAATATTGCCTTAGGCATAAAACCTGCATTAAAACTCAGTCAAACCGAACAAACCACCATTGGTGACATGCTTGTTCGTGTTGGGCTTGAAGGCTTTAACCAGCGCTATCCCGAACAACTATCAGGCGGGCAACGCCAACGAGTGGCATTAGCACGCTGCCTTATACAACATCGCCCAATATTATTATTAGACGAGCCTTTTTCCGCGCTAGATCAAGCATTACGTTTTGAAATGCTAGCACTTGTCAACCAAATCTGTACTGAATTTAATCTCACGCTAATGATGGTATCGCACTACTTAGATAACTCACTCAACCATTTTTCACGTTGCCTTGTTATCGAAAATGGCAACATCATCTTTAACGCAGCACCAAAACAACTTACTGAAAACAAGAGAATAACAAATTTATTGGGAATTAAAAGCTAGAATATTGACTTAAAAAAGTTGAGGAACGAGGTTTTTGAAGTGCAAAATCTCTTCTAAAAACGATCACAAAATTGTCAAAATCAAAAGTCTAATCTCTAAATTTCTAACGTTGAAAATGGTGATTTTTTATAGGTAAGGTAAAGGTGTCATTTTTTTATAAACAACAAATAACCGATCCTGTTTTCCATCTATCAGTATTCCTTAACAAAAGTTAACAATTAACCGTGAAAAAAGTGTTGCATCGTGTTTTTTCAGTCATTATACTTTTGCGCTGTTTAGTGTATATAAATAACGGCTAAACAGTTAATATAAAAATCAAATAAATCAAAAATTTAATCGACAAGGTAGTCAAAATGTATTGTAATTTTAAACAAGAAATTTGGCTAACCTATAATTTAGCTTCGCCAAAATTAAGTGCTTACCGTTCATTTTTCACGAACGTTTGTTTTTTATCGAGATTGCGTGAAATCCCAAGAATCTTATCGCGATCCTTATATCGATCCTTTTTATCTCGACAGATCATCGTTTTAGTGTTAATGGCTTTTTTGACAATTCCTTTTTCCAGCCATGCATTAACATCAAAAACGGTGAATGTTATCAATGGTAATGCGCCCTATTTTACCTTCGATGGAGGTCGCACCCGTATAACAGATGGTGACGATTTACTCGTGATAACTTTATCTAATGGGGATAAATATACTTCCGCAACAAATACTTCAAGTGAGACAAATCCGATCATTTTACCAAATGTGGGTCAGAGTTTTGCCGATATTGGTATGTTGATGCCAATTGATACTGATGATATCTTATTAGATTATCTTGTTCGTGCACCTTATCATTATTGGAATGATGATGATGGTGATGGTGATGGCCAAGATCCTGATCGAATCAGATCTTCAGGCAATTTGCACTTATCCATCGTTGATAAAAATGAACAATTTGTTGGGCGTAATGAAGTACTTAACATCTGTAAAGCGCCTTATGAATTAACCTTATCAGCTTCTACTGGAGGCGATTTAACAACATTTTATGGTGTGCCTAATTTAAGTCGTTTTAGACCGGGTCATGTCACTTATTATATTAGTCCTAAGATATCCTCACCAGTGATTTGTTTTGCTAAAGTTCACCCTGAACGTGATGAAGATTTTGCCGGTCCTTCTTCAATGTGGGACATGTTTGATGGGTTTCTTCCGCAGTCATTTAGTCCATCAGATTATGAGAAAAATTTCCCAACTACTGGTGCTAATAATATGTATTTTGATTTACAGATAGCCGGTGTTGCTGAGCCTTTAGAGTGGGAGGTAGTTTCACCTAATGCTGGTATTAAGGTGACGATGACCAACTCAACAAATAAAAGTGTTCATGTCACGCTAACAGGTCCTGCTGTTGAAGACCCTTCGCAACAGATTTCTGATAATCCAACTCGTTTAGATAAGCTATCTCTGCCTCAGGTATTTGAGTTAGTTGGTAAAGGTAAAGATAGTGACAATAATGATATCGAGTTAAAATATGGTTTTGTGTTAAAGCAATGGTTTGTCAACCGTGGTACTAGTGAATACTCTTATTCAAGTACATCATCATGGTGTACAAAAATTGGATATCGTATGCCTGCGGTTATGGATTTAACTAATGCGAATTGTCAGCATTCTAATCGTCCGGACTGTCGAGGTGCTGTCAGTGCGAAACCTCTGTCATCTAATCATTATTTTCAGCGTCACATTGGGGCAGGGTTCTTTACGGAATGGGGGGAAATGATCAAATACAATGAGGCCGGCTTTCGCAGACCGGGGAGTGGTCTTACTGGTTGGCATGAATATTGGACGGGTGATGTATTTAATCGTAATCATCAGTTTATAGTCGATTCGATTATTGGTTATCCGTCCTACAGCACTAGTTCTAGCTACCTCGGGCTTTGCGTCTATCCTTAGTACTTATTTCTTAGTCCTAGGGCTGTAGAGATAGGCATATGAAAAATAACGTTACGATGTTAAGGAATAAATGCTTTGCTAAGACAATGGCGCTAATGAAGTTGGCGTTAAAAAACGTATTTGTGGCGAGAACTAGTATTCCTTAACAAAAGTTAACAATTAACCGTGAAAAAAGTGTTGCATCGTGTTTTTTCAGTCATTATACTTTTGCGCTGTTTAGTGTATATAAATAACGGCTAAACAGTTAATATAAAAATCAAATAAATCAAAAATTTAACTGACAAGGTAGTCAAAATGTATTGTAATTTTAAACAAGAAATTTGGCTAACCTATAATTTAGCTTCGCCAAAATTAAGTGCTTACCGTTCATTTTTCACGAACGTTTGTTTTTTATCGAGATTGCGTGAAATCCCAAGAATCTTATCGCGATCCTTATATCGATCCTTTTTATCTCGACAGATCATCGTTTTAGTGTTAATGGCTTTTTTGACAATTCCTTTTTCCAGCCATGCATTAACATCAAAAACGGTGAATGTTATCAATGGTAATGCGCCCTATTTTACCTTCGATGGAGGTCGCACCCGTATAACAGATGGTGACGATTTACTCGTGATAACTTTATCTAATGGGGATAAATATACTTCCGCAACAAATACTTCAAGTGAGACAAATCCGATCATTTTACCAAATGTGGGTCAGAGTTTTGCTGATATTGGTATGTTGATGCCAATTGATACTGATGATATCATATTAAATCATCTTGTTCGCGCACCTTATCATTATTGGAATGATGATGATGGTGATGGTGATGGTCAAGATCCTGATCGAATCAGATCTTCAGGCAATTTGCACTTATCCATCATTGATAAAAATGAACAATTTGTTGGGCGTAATGAAGTACTTAATATCTGTAAAGCGCCTTATGAATTAACCTTATCAAGTGTTCATGGAGGCTATTTAACAACATTTTATGGTGTGCCTAATATAAGTCGTTTTAGATCGGGTCATGTCACTTATTATATTAGTCCTAAGATATCCTCACCAGTGATTTGTTTTGCTAAAGTTCACCCTGAACGTGATGAAGATTTTGCCGGTCCTTCTTCAATGTGGGACATGTTTGATGGGTTTCTTCCGCAGTCATTTAGTCCATTAGATTATGAGAAAAATTTCCCAACTACTGGTGCTAATAATATGTATTTTGATTTACAGATAGCCGGTGTTGCTGAGCCTTTAGAGTGGGAGGTAGTTTCACCTAATGCTGGTATTAAGGTGACGATGACCAACTCAACAAATAAAAGTGTTCATGTCACGCTAACAGGTCCTGCTGTTGAAGACCCTTCGCAACAGATTTCTGATAATCCAACTCGTTTAGATAAGCTATCTTTGCCTCAGGTATTTGAGTTAGTTGGTAAAGGTAAAGATAGTGACAATAATGATATCGAGTTAAAATATGGTTTTGTGTTAAAGCAATGGTTTGTCAACCGTGGTACTAGTGAATACTCTTATTCAAGTACATCATCATGGTGTACAAAAATTGGATATCGTATGCCTGCGGTTATGGATTTAACTAATGCGAATTGTCAGCATGCTAATCGTCCGAACTGTCGAGGTGCTGTCAGTGCGAAACCTCTGTCATCTAATCATTATTTTCAGCGTCACATTGGGGCAGGGTTCTTTACGGAATGGGGACATATGGTCAAATACAATGAGGCCGGCTTTCGCAGACCGGGGAGTGGTCATACTGGTTGGCCTGAATATTGGACGGGTGATGTATTTAATCGTAATCAGTTTATAGTCGATTCGATTATTGGTTATCCGTCCTACAGCACTAGTTCTAGCCACCTCGGGCTTTGCGTCTATCCTTAGTACTTATTTCTTAGTCCTAGGGCTGTAGAGATAGGCATATGAAAAATAACGCTACGATGTTAAGGAATAAATGCTTTGCTAAAGCAATGGCACTAATGAAGTTGGCGTTAAAAAGCGTATTTGTAACATATGAACTAGGCGCGCAAATTAAGGGTAGATTTATTTTTTGAGGAGCGTGGTTTTTGAAAAACAATTCTCCAAAATGTCAATTACTCTTAAATCGCACTGTTATTTTTGGGCACAAAAAAATCTCGCATATCAACTTGCTCATGTTCTAGCAACCAGATCTTTTTGTCAATCCCTCCCGCATAACCGGTTAAGTTACCATTTGCGCCTACTACACGATGACAAGGAATAATGATAGATAGTGGATTATGCCCTACAGCTCCACCCACTGCTTGGCTGGACATGTGGGGTTTATTTATTTTAGTACCGATTTGTTTGGCTATATCACCATAGGTGATCACTTTACCATAAGGAATTTTTACCAATATGTCCCAAACCATTAGCCTAAATTCGCTTCCTTGTGGCGCTAATGCGAGTTGTGTGATGGTAGGTTTCTTGCCAATAAAGTAATCATCTAACCATTTTTTAGTTTGGTTAAAAATCGCTAAATTGGCCATTTCTTTTTTGTTGGCGCCTAGCATTTGGCCAAAATATTTTTGACCTTCAATCCAGACACCAATTAACTTATTATGCTCACTTGCAAGCGTGATTTGCCCCATTGGTGAGGAATAGTGGCTGATATAAAACATGAAAAAATCCTTATTCCGGCGGTTATCGACAGCTTTATTATAATGGGTTTTTATACGGTGAATATGGGTATATTTAGACAAAAAGACTCACCTAAGTGAGTCTTTTTTGGTGTTATTTGGCAGCCTTACCTTTTTCAACATAACTCATGTCACCTAATGATTCAACAATGAATTTACCATCATCAGTGTAACGAATTTTAGTGACGCTTGCGTTACCAAGCCCGCCGGTGATTGGTTTGTCCATCATTTCTTCCACCATTGCCATAATTGCCATACCGTGAGAAACAACTAATACATTACCACCACCTTGTTCTTGAGCTGATTTTGCAATTGCTTTTAATGATGCTTGCATACGGGTTTTAACGGCGTTATAGTCTTCAGCCTCACCTGATTTTTCTACCGCTTTGATGGCATCCATCATTTTTTTAAGAGTGACTTTACCTTTAGCTAAATCTGCCATTAGAGCTTTGTCAGATTCATAACCTAGGTGTTGTGCTGCAGGGTTCCACATGTTTGGATCTAGATCACCTTCAAAATCACCAAAACAGGTTTCACGCAATCCTTCCATTTCGTTGATGTTTAATTTTGTGTCGCCTTTAGATTCAAGAACGATTCGAGCAGTTTGTCTTGCACGACCTGAATCACTTGAGTATACCGAAATAAAATCGATACCTTTTAAGCCACGACCAAGTTGTTCAGCAACTTCAATACCAGGTTTAGTTAGCGGGGTGTCTGACCATCCTTGAGCCCGATGTACGTTATTGAACATGGTTTTACCGTGACGAGTAAAATAAATATTTACATCGGCTGCAAATGATTGAGCAATTGAAGCAGCAAGAATAGCGGTTAAGCCAATAAGTTTAATGAGTTTTTTCATAGTTTCGTCCTTTTATAACAAGTTGAATCGATAATCAATAACGGTTTCTGCTGATAATGTTGGTGAACGTTGAGCTTTACCGTCTCTTAATTTAGGGGTAATGTCTTTACTGCTTATGGTTTTATAAGACCAACCATAACCAAATTTTGACAAAATTGAAAGATTTTTAAATGTGCCACTAGTTGGTTTAAAAATGTTAAATACGTTAATTTCACCATTTTTTAACGTTTCATGTTTATAGTTAAATTCACCGTAGTTTAGATATAAGCCAGAAGTGTTATCTTTAAAGAAATCATAACTCAATACGCTTGATAATACGATTTCGCCATCACGCATGTAGTCAGCACCGGCTGCGGCCATACCGTTATAACGGCCACGGTTATTTTTACCTAAATGCCGACCATAAAAACCGATAGCGTCTTTGCGATTAGCATCTGTATAGGCGATACCAAATTTGGCACTCCAATTGGTCTCTTTCCATTCGACGTCAGTTGCGTAATGCCATGCTGAATCATCAAAATCACGCACGTTAGCTTTCATTTTGTCATGATTTTTAAGGGCAGTACTACCGTAAATTTGTGAGCCGAAGGTGAGTTTATCCATCGGTTTATAAGCGAATTCGATAGCATGACGTTTGATGTAGTCCTTAGCCACGCCGTAAGAGTAATCGAGTTTTAGTGCTTTATCGTTATAAGCAATACCTGCAGTTTTGATATTATCGATTTCGTGCTTTCTATCTATGCTGTAAAAGTGTACTTTTTGCGATGATTCTCGTGGTAAGGCGCTGTCGATATAGGCTAATGATAACGCAAAGTTTGCGTATTTTAATACGCCACTATACCCTAAATAACTATAGCGAGTTAAATGTTGTGACGAACTCATGACACCCATATCTTTTAAACTATGCCAACCGACTTTACCATTAAAGTTGAGGTCTTTAGAATTGCCGAGTTTGACTTTAGCATAACGTTGGGTAAATTTGTTAAATCCATGGGCATTATGTTTATTTGGTTTTTTACCTGTGTTATAAAGTAAGTTACGTGTTGCAAAGTAGTCACTGGCTCCAAGTTTAATAACGTTGTCGTAAGTGAAATCGAATCCGAGGGTATCTAACAAATAACCAGATTTATAATTAAACGTAAATGCTTGACCCCATGCACTATGAACCTCTTTAGGCTGAGATGCATTTTCTTTTAAATACTTCCAATGATTTCGTGTTGAAAATTCAAATTTAGTGTTTTTGAAAAAGGTATTATCAAAAAAGCCATTTTCATTATTCACTGAATTTGATTCAGCCGCAACAGCGGAAAAGCACATGATATTGAGTAGTGCTAACGAGAGGTACTTTGTTTTCATTATTATTTCCTATCTTTTTAAAATTTCTTCCAAAAAAAACCTAAATACCACTCAAGCCATATCCGCTTGAACTAGTATTTAGGTTTTGCCTGCAAAAGCAGTAACAATCCTATTTGACTAATTCTATTGTCAATTATGTTTATTAATGTTTTATATTTATTATTTATTTAGTGATAGTTTTCCTTGATTTACATAGTCCATATTGCCAATTTCAACCACGCTATATTTACCGTTTTGGTAAACAATTTTGACCACAGTGGCATTGGATAATGGTTTATTTTTATTAGGATTATCAGTTAAATCAGAAATCATCGCTTGCATTGACATGCCCGATGAGATCGCCAATATATTTTTTTGGTGCTTATCTTGTGCAGTTTTTACTATGGTGTTTAGTGCATTTTGAGTGCGCTCTTTGACTTGCGTAAAATTCTCCGCTTCGTGTTTAAGGTCACTTTTCGCAATAGCATTAGTTAGGTTCGCCACAGGGATTTGCCCTTGTACATAACTTTTATAGAAGGTATCAACTGATTTGTAGCCAAGTAACTTCATTGAAGCGGTTACCATTTTCGCATTGGTTCCACCTTCAAATCCGCCATAAAAGACTTCACGTAAACCTTTTAGCTCTTGGATTTTGTAATCTTTAACGCCTTTTTGTTCTAACAATACTTGCATGGTTTCGCGTTGACGACCAGCATCACTGGTGTAATAAGCATCAAATTGAATGTGCTTATCTTTAAATCCTTCGCCTAAATAACGCGCAACTTCGATCCCTTTGTCGGTTAATGGGGAATCTGCCCAGCCTTGTACTAGATCATAGGTATTAAATAAGGTTTTACCGTGTCTAGCAAAATAAATAGTGATTGCATCATCACTATCATAAGTATTGTTTGGCTGATTGCTACATCCTGTTGATAGTATTACCAGTAGACTGGTGGTTAGTGCTGCTTTGATTGTTTTATTTTTCATCTTTAGCCTCGTATGGCGTTATTGTTATGACAAATACAGCCGCAGGTAAGGTAGGGTAAACCTTACCTACATCATCATGATTATTTTAATGTTGCCCCTTTGGATGAAATAACAGACTGATACCAATAGTAGCTTTTCTTTTTATAACGTTTTAATGTACCTGAACCGTCTTGGTTTAAATCCACATAGATGAAACCATAACGTTTAGTAACTTCCGCTTTTGAGGCACTAATGAGGTCAATTGGTCCCCAGCTGGTGTATCCCATCACTTCAACACCATCATTAATCGCTTCACGAATTTGTACTAGATGATCGTTCATATAATTAATACGATAATCATCATTAATGGTGCCATCAGCTTCGAGTTTATCTTTGGCACCTAAGCCGTTTTCAACAATAAACAGTGGTTTTTGAAAACGTTCATAAAGTAGATTTAATAGGTAACGAATGCCAATTGGATCGATCTGCCAGCCCCATTCAGACGCTTTTAGATGAGGATTTGGTACCATATCAAGAATATTCCCTTTTTGACGAAGTGAATCATCAGCCGTTCCACAACAACTCATATAGTAACTAAACGAGATAAAGTCGATGGTTTCTTTTAGATCTTCACGGTCTTGATCGGTTATCGTTAACTCGATGTTGTTCTCTTTAAAATAACGATTCATGTAGGTTGGATAGTAACCTCGAGCTTGTACATCACCAAAGAATAACCAACCATGATTTTCGCAATGTGTTGCCCAAACATCTTCTGGTTTAGGGGTAAGCGGGTAGGCGATAGCACCGAGTAACATGTTACCAATTTTGGCATTAGGAATAATTTGATGACACAATTTTACCGCGCGACTACTTGCGACTAATTGATGGTGAATCGCTTGGTAAATATCCGCTTTATTGCTGTTACGATCTAAACCAACACCGGTGAAAGGTTCGTGCAGTGACATATTAATTTCATTAAAGGTTAACCAATATTTCACTTTGTTTTTGTAGCGTTCAAATACGGTTTTAGCATAACGGGTAAAAAATTCGATGACTTTACGATTTCCCCAGCCGCCGTATTGGGTGACAAGGTAGTAGGGCATTTCGTAATGTGATAAGGTGACAAGTGGCGTAATGTTGTGTTTTAACATTTCGTCGAATAGTTTGTCATAAAAAGCGAGTCCTTTTTCATTTGGTTGTTCTTCATCTCCATTTGGGAAGATTCGAGTCCAAGCAATAGATGTTCTTAAACAGGTGAATCCCATTTCTGCAAACAGGGCAACATCTTCTGGGTAGCGGTGATAAAAGTCGATAGCTCGATCTTTAATGCCAGTAATGTCGACTTTATTACGATCGACGATGTCACCAAATAGACCATTAGGCGTGCAGTCAGATGTCGATAGGCCTTTGCCATCTTCACGATACGCACCTTCAACTTGGTTGGCGGCAATAGCGCCACCCCATAAAAAATCAGTTGGAAAAGTATTTGCCATGTTTTACTCCTTATTTGCATTTAACGCTAATAATAGTGCGTCACCTTGTTGAACATCATCTTGTTTAAATATGCACTCCACATCAAGATAGTCATCACTGTTAGTAATAATAATTGGGGTGCTGACTTCAAAACCTGCTTGTTTAATGGCTTCAATATCAAAGCTAACAAGTCGATCGCCTTTTTTCACTTTTTGACCAGCTTCAACATGGGCTTCAAAATGTTGACCATCTAATTTAACAGTGTCGATACCGATGTGGATGAGGATTTCTGCGCCCGACTCAGTTTGGAATCCAATAGCATGTTTGGTTCTAAATAGTGATACAACTTCACCATCTTCTGGTGCAACGGCTTCGCCAATGGTAGGTATAATTGCCGCACCTTTACCCATTAAGCCGCTAGCAAAAGTTGCGTCATTCACTTCTTTTAAATCAATGAGTTTACCGGTCATTGGGCTTGAAATAGTGATTGTTTTTAGTTGTTCGCTAATATTTGTTTGATTGTTGTTTGAGTCACAATTCTCAGTTTTGTTTTCATTAGTTTGTTTTTTGTCTTTTGGAATACCAAATAGATAAGTCACTAATGTAGCTACTATAAATGAAATAAGCGAACCAAATACTACTGCATAAAATTTCTCATTAATGCCTGTAGGTGGGATTAGTTGTAAAAATGAGAAGATACTAATAAAGCTGAATGAATAGATAACCGAATGGTAATAACCAACAATACCGCCACCAATCATTGCGGAAATACAGCCGATAATAAATGGCCGTTTCAATGGTAAGTTAATACCATAAATAGCTGGTTCAGTTACTCCAAAAATTCCTGATAATACTGATGAACTTGCTAATGTTTTAACTTGCGCATCTTTACTGCGTAACATAACCGCCAATACTGCGCCTACTTGAGCAAATACTGCTGGGAATAAAATTGGTATCATAAAATCTTCTTGATAAACTGAGATATTATTCATTGCAAATGGTACTAATCCCCAATGGATACCAAACACCACCATGACTTGCCAAAGAGCAGCTAAAATCATAGAAGCAATGACAGAATTAAGTTGATAAACATAGATGATACCGCTAGCAACAGTATCACTTAGGAATGATACAAGAGGACCAATGACAGCAAAGGTTAATGGAACGGTAATTATCAGACCAAATAAAGGTGCAATAAACTTTTTGAACGAGTCATGCATAATCTTGTTAAAGTTGCGTTCTAATAATGAATAAAACCATGCAGCTAAAATTATCGGAAAAACCGAAGAAGGGTAAGGGATTAATTTAATTGGAATGCTGAAAAATTCCGTCTGTAATTCAAAAGCATTGCCTAGCATACCAACTACACTAGGATGAACTAATGCGCCACCTAATGCCATACCTACATAAGGGTTACCACCGAATTTTTTAACCGCTGAAAAGCCTAAAATAATAGGTAAATAATAAAATGGTGCGTCAGCAATCGCATTTAAGAAATTAAATGTTGGTGAGCCGGCTTGAACAAGTTCCATGACTTGTAATATTGCCACTACTCCTTTAAAAATACCGCCAGCAACAAGTACCACCAGTGCAGGGATAAAGATACTTGAAACTAAATCAATCAGTTTTGAAACTATCCCTTTAGGTGTCGCAGGAGGAGCATCGTTTGTCGATTTTTCATTAAGATTAGTAATATCCATAATCGCATTAAATACGTCAGCAACGCTATTACCTATCACCACTTGAAATTGTCCACCACTTTGAACAACAGTGATGACACCTGTTTGTTTTTTTATTGTTTCTGCGTCTGCTTTTGATTCATCTTTTAATACAAATCGTAGTCTAGTAGCGCAGTGCACTAGACTATTGATGTTATTTTTACCACCTACGTGCTCAATTATTGATTCGGCAAGTTGTTTATTTTTCATAGCTTATCCTTATTTAAGCGCAAAAAAAAACCTAAATCCCAATAGATTCGGGATTTAGGTTTTGCTTGCATCGTTATAATTAACAAATGCAATAACAATCCAAAGATTCGGTATTAAATTAACATAAAATAAATTAACTTGTTGACTATTTGTTAGTTAATTTGTGACATATATCACATAATTATTTTTTTAATTCAGCTCTTAGTCTTTCAATATGAATTGTCAGATATAAACTTTCATCGTCAGATAATGGGTGTTGATACTGCTGAATTAAATGTAAATCTATCTGTTTAGTGCAAAGATAGGCTTGTTGATACTTTTCACGGATGATTTCGTACAAGGTGGTATCTTGTTGCACGGGTTTACCTTGACTTAAAATGCGATGAGCAAAAAACTTCAAATGTGTAACAAATCTTTGATAAGAAAGGCTGTTTTCGTCATATTCAAATCGAAAATGATATTTTACGATATTTAAAATTTCGCGCATGATTTTGGTCATATTGACGATATTGGGCATGGTGTCGTTAAGTTCAGCATTTACAATATGAAATGTAATAAAGCCAGCTTCATCTTCATGAAGCTGGACACCTAGGCGTTTTTTTATCACTTCTAAGGCATATAGACCGATTTCGTACTCTTTAGGATAGAATTTTTTTATCTCCCAAATGAAGTTATTGGGAATATCAAATCCTTGCTTATGCCTTTCAATGGCAAAATAGATATGATCAGTCAATGAAATATAGATACTATCTTGCAATTTACTGCCTAAATATTGTTTGGCATGATTGATAATAATATCGGATGTGGTATGAACTTCAATCGGGATCTCAGAAAGTAGTTCAGCAAATTTTGGTAGTATTTCTTGATTATGCAAAGAAAACTGTTTTTCGATAAGTTTAGGATCGACTTTGTCACCTTCCCGTTTTTTAAAGCCTATTCCACGGCCGGTAACAATCAATTCCTTCCCTTTGGCATCTAAAGTCACTACAACATTATTATTTAATATTTTATGAACTTTCATTAGATTCTGTCTAGATTTTAAGATTAAGTTATTATCTATCGCCAAATGAAAATGGAAAGCAGCAATATAAAGAAGTGTGACTAACTTCATAATTTTGAAAAAAATAAACTGATCATTTTCAAAAACACCTGTCAAAAAACAAACAAAAACCCGATAGGCAAGCCATATCGGGTTTGATTGAATAACTTAATTTATTATTGCGCAAGCAGTTTATTCATAGTTTGAATAAATTTGCTTGGATCAGTTAATGAACCTTTTTCAGCCAATAATGCTTGATCTAATAGTAACTCAACCCAATCACCAAATGCGGCTTCGTCTTGAGTGTCAGCTACACGTTTTACCAGTTGATGATCAGGATTAATTTCAAACGTATATTTGATTTCTGGCGCTTTTTGTCCCGCTGCGGCAAATAATTTTGCCATTTGAGTCGACATTTCATCAGCAGCAGTGGTTACTATCGCCGGCGTATCAGTTAAGCGATGGGTTAACTTAACTTCTTTAACTTTATCACCTAGTACTTTTTTAACACGTTCGATAAATGGTTCAAGTTCTTTTTCAACTTGTTTTTGCTCATCACTATTTTGATCAGCTAACTTCTCGATTGATTCATCAGATTTGCTGATAGATTGGAACTGTTTACCTTCAAATTCAGTTAGATTGCTCATCATCCACTCGTCAATACGATCAGAAAGCAATAATACCTCAATACCTTTTTTGCGGAATAACTCAAGGTGAGGGCTATTTTTCGCGGCGCCGTAGCTATCAGCTGTGATGTAGTAGATCTTCTCCTGACCTTCTTGCATTCGGCTTATGTAATCGTCTAACGATACCGTTTGTGCATCACTATCGCCTTGTGTGGTTGTAAAGCGTAATAATTTCATAATCGCTTCGCGATTAGCATAGTCTTCGCCAGTACCTTCTTTTAAAACTAAACCAAATTCACTCCAAAATTGTTGATATTGTTCTTTATCATCTTTAGCAAGTTTATCTAGCATTTGTAAAACACGTTTGGTACATGCGTTACGAAGGTTTTGCGTGACTTTGTTATCTTGTAAAATTTCGCGCGATACATTTAATGGTAAATCATTTGAATCAATTAAACCTTTGACAAAACGTAAATAATTAGGCATAAATTGTTCAGCATCGTCCATAATAAACACACGTTGTACATAGAGTTTTAAACCGTGTTTATTGTCACGATTCCACATATCCCATGGTGCTTTAGATGGGATATATAGCAAGCTGGTGTACTCTTGTTTGCCTTCTACACGGTTGTGACTCCAGCTTAGTGGATCGGCAAAATCGTGTGAAATATGTTTATAGAACTCTTTATATTCATCGTCACTTACCTCCGACTTGCTACGTGTCCAAAGTGCTTGTGCTTTGTTGACTTTTTCCCACTTAACTTCTTTGCTTTCTTCGTCAGTAGTTTGAACTTCAACTGGTAATGAGATGTGATCTGAATATTTGCTAATAATTGAACGTAAACGCCAATCATCTAAAAACTCTTTTTCATCTTCTTTTAAATGCAAGGTGATTTCAGTACCGCGCGTTTCTTTTTCCGCATCCGAAATAGTGTATTCACCTTCACCAGCTGATTCCCACATCACGGCTTCATCGGCATTAGCTGTCGCAGCACGAGTTTTGACTGTTACTTTATCGGCAACGATAAAAGCAGAATAGAATCCAACCCCAAATTGACCAATTAGCTGACTATCTTTAGCCTGATCACTACCAATTGATTCTAAAAAGGCTTTAGTACCTGATTTGGCAATCGTACCTAGATTTTCAATGACTTCGTCACGCGTCATTCCAATGCCATTATCAGCGATGGTTAATGTGCCAGCTTCTTTGTTGGTTGAAATACGAACACCAAGTTCAGCGTCACCCGCATATAAATTTGCGTTTTCAAGTGCTTTGAAACGAAGTTTGTCGGCCGCATCAGAAGCATTTGAAATCAGCTCTCTTAGAAAGATCTCTTTATTAGAATATAAAGAGTGAATCATTAAATGTAGAATTTGTTTAACTTCGGATTGAAATCCACGAGTTTCAGTACCTTGCTTACTCATTTACTAGTTCCTCTACTATATTTAGCAATTGAAAATAAAACCATGATCAAGTGCTGTACGTTTTAATTGATTACATAATGTTTTGATTGTATATGGGAATAAAAAAAAGAATTTCAAGAGAGGAGATGATGATAAACAATTGATTGTTGATTTTTTAGTTCATCATGTAAAAAAGCCCTGAAAGTTATCAGGGCTATCGATGGTTATTAAATTATCGAGTTTCTGGTAAGAATCCACAAACTAAAATTAGAATAACAGCAACTGGAATAACAACGCGAGTTAACACCGTCCACACGCCAAACCAGAATTTGCTTAAGTTAAGCTCTTTACGAATAACTTTTTGATTCATCATCCAAGCACCAAAGATAACTGTACCTAATCCTGTCACAGGTAACATTATCTTACTGGTTAGATAATCAAGTAGATCAAAAATACCTTTATCGAATAGTTTAACATCAGCCCATTCATTGAATGATAAAATACAAGCGATACCTAAAGCCCAAATTAATACACTACTGACAACAGTTGCGGTTTTACGACCCATGGGAGTTTTTTCTTCTAAAAGCTCTACAGTTGGCTCAAGTAGCGAAATTGACGAGGTTAACGCTGCAAAAGTTAGGAAGATAAAGAATAAACAACCTAAAATTGAGCCAGCAGCCATATTACCAAAGGCGATCGGTAACGTAACAAAGATAAGACCAGGTCCTGACCCTGCTTCTAATCCATTAGCAAATACTAATGGGAAGATCGCCATACCTGATAACATCGCAACGATTACGTCTAAAATAACCACCGTACGAGCAGTAGACAGTAAGTTCACATCTTTACCAAGGTAAGAACCATAAGCCATCATAATTCCCATACCTAATGACAAGCTAAAGAACGCATGGCCTAAAGCTGCTAAAATTGCCGTACCATTTAATGCAGACCAGTTTGGTGTAAATAAGAAATCAAACGCTTTGCCAAATGATGAACCACTTACGATCGCCGCATAAGCGACTAAGACTAATAATAAAACACCTAAACCAGGCATCATTACTTTACAAGCACGCTCTAAACCAGCACCTACGCCCATTGCAACGATGATGGTATTTGCTGCCATAAATACGGTATGCCAAATCAATAAGCTGGTTGTATTGCCAAGGAAGCTACTGAAGATTTGCCCAGTGGCTTCGCCATCAACACCATTAAATGTACCATTGATAGCTAAAAAGATATAATCTGTCGCCCAGCCACCAATTACACTATAAAATGAGAGAATTAAAAACGAGCCAAGTACGCCGATGATACCAACCCAGCGCCATGATTTTGAACGACCTTCTGATGCCGCAACATCTTCCATGGTATGTATTGGGTTTTTTTGTCCGCGACGGCCGATTAACCATTCTAAAACTAAAATTGGCAAGCCAATGACAAACATAAATAGTAAATAGGTCAGAACAAATGCTGAACCACCCATTTCACCAGCCATATATGGAAATTTCCATATATTACCTAAACCCACAGCAGAACCAGCAGCTGCAAGCATAAATCCCATGCGTGAGCTCCACTGTGAGTGACTTTTCTTCATAGTACCTGTACTCATGAATATATTTTCCCTAGAGTTTTTTGATTAAATATTTAATTTTTAGCATCAGCCGGAGCTGAACTATTTTTTATTAGATAAATAAAGCGCTAAATCATGCCATGAAATAAGTCTATAAACAAGAAGACATTATCATTAATAACGATAGCCAATAAAAAAATTAAATCGTTAAAGTTAGGTTTAATCGTGTTTTGAAGTGATTTACTGTAAAAAAAGAGCTATAAAAAAATTGAGGAACGGGGTTTTTAAAGCCAAAATCCTGCCAATAAATCGCTAACGTTAGTTATAACATCAGCTAGTTCCAATAATAAAAGTTTATTTTGGCAAATAAGTTTGGTGTATTTAATTTAGCGACATTCGCAACGTGCTGACAACAGAGTGAGGTTAGCATGACAAACAGGGATGTTTGGCAAGGCTGTGTTTTGTCAGGAATAAATCACAGCCGGTGCGTTAAGACCGAACGCAGGCGGAAGGCAGTCACGTAGTGACCAGTTGCGTGGTCGCCGCGGGAGATTGTAAAGAGGGTTCGCGCCAACCCTCTTAACTTGGACGTATTCACCGTATAGAAATAACCACAAAACAGCAAACGTCCGAAACTCAAAGAACTAAAAAAATTTGCGGAACGGGGTTTTTGAAACCTAAAAATCGCTCCAATAAATCGCTAACGTTAGTTATAACATCAGCTAGTTCCAATAATAAAAGTTTATTTTGGCAAATAAGTTTGGTGTATTTAATTTAGCGACATTAGCAACGTGCTGACAACTGAGAGAGGTTAGCATGGCAAACAGGGATGTTTGCCAAGGTTGTGCTTTGTCAGGAACAAATCACAACCGGTGCGTTAAAAGCGAACGAAGGCGGAAGGCAGTCACGCAGTGACCACTTGCGTGGTCGCCGCGGGAGATTGTAAAGAGGGTTCGTGCCAACCCTCTTAACTTGGACGTTATCGCCGTATAGAATTAGCCACCAAACAACAAAACGTCCGAAACTAAAACAACCAAAAATTTGAGGAACGGGGTTTTTGAAACTTAAATTTCTACTTATTGCTAACCCTTTTTTTAACTTAAAATAAAATGATTGAAAATCAATATATTAAAAAATCACTTAAAAAAAGGGTTTTTAATAGTAAAATTGCGCTTTGTCTTTTTGCCAACTGCATTTATAGTATATTGGATTCTAGGTTCACTGCCGTGTAGGTAGTTTAGAAATTTTGCGCCCTCTGTTTTTGGTACAATATGAAGTTCACTGCCGTGTAGGTAGTTTAGAAATAGACTGAGGAAAAAATCATCTAAACCAGTGAATTCACTGCCGTGTAGGTAGTTTAGAAACATCCAAGCTCGTCGCGCCCGTGCTTAACACAGTTCACTGCCGTATAGGTAGCTAAATAAAAATTCACACAAACCGCGTAATGGTTTTTTTATTGCTCAAATTTCTTTAATAACATACCATTATAAAAAAATTAAAAGAGATAGTATGAAAAGGATAATTTCAATTTTTTTAGTCGGAGTAGCTTTATTTGGCTGTAGCGAGAAGAAAGTCACAGAAGATATGCTTGTAGGGTCTTGGGAATGTACGTTAATCCAACAAGAAGCAGATTGGAAAAATGGTTTATTTCAGGATTATTCGACACCAGTTAATAGAGGAAAATCGTTAGTTGTATATATAAAGGAAAACGATACTCTATTTGTAGAGATGCCAGATGGTGAAACAAAAATGAAATTGAATTTCAAAAAATTAAATGGAAATTTTAGTAGTATATTAAATGTCATGAAAATAACTGGTTATAACAAACTCGAATATATAAGACGATGAGTTTAAATTTACTACGGAGACATCAAAGACGTTTGCTGACCCGAAAAATAATGTAAAGGAAAAAATGTTAACGCACTGTACAAAACTAGACTAATTCGGTATTCAACAATTTAATTTCTAAATCAAAACCTCTAATGAGGTTTTTTATTGTATGGCGAGTATGATGGAGTTCATTTATGATCAGTTATTCATCATTGAAAAATTTAATTCAAAAAATTAAAACATTGACAGATTTCTCATACTACTAACTATATTCCTTAACCGATATTTGCTCAAATAGTCTAAAAAAATATAATCAAAAAACCGATTCGCTTAAATTAGAAACTATAGCAGGTAGACATTATGTTATCGGTATAGCCACAGAAGATCTTGACGCAATCGTCGATATGAATTTCGAATTAGCTGATGACGTCGCTACTAATGATAAACTATAAGCCCGCATTGCGAGTTAAAATCGTTTAATATTGCTAATCATCAGCTCATCGCATATATTACATAAAATATTTACGTCTCTAAAAAGAATAGTCATGACACAAAATATCGATTTGAACGAAATAGATAAGTTTGCAAAACTTGCTTCGCAATGGTGGGATCCCAATGGTCAATGCAAACCATTGCATATTATTAATCCATTACGCGTGGATTATATAAAACAACAGTCTGGTGATCTAAATGGAAAACATGTATTAGATGTTGGCTGTGGCGGGGGGATTTTGGCAGAGAGTCTTGCTAAACTCGCGGCTAATGTAACTGCAATTGATCTTGCTGAAGAATCATTAGCAGTGGCAAAATTACATGCCGAGCAAAATGGTTTAAAAATAAACTACCAGAATCAAACCGTAGAGCAGCATGCTGATCAATTCCCAGCGCACTATGATGTTATTACCTGTATGGAAATGTTAGAACATGTTCCCGATCCGTTTTCAATTATTCATGCTTGTGCAAAATTACTTAAGCCTAATGGACAACTCTATTTATCGACCATTAACCGCAATCATAAAGCAAAATTAATGTTGATTTATGGTGCGGAATATATTGCACGCTTAGTGCCGAAAGGTACGCATGATTTTAATCGTTTTATTCGTCCTTCTGAATTAATGACTTGGGTTGAACAGGCTAATTTGGATGTCAAAGGGATAATTGGTATGGAGTATCATTTGCTCGGTAATCAATTTCGCTTAGGTAAAAACGTTGATGTCAATTACATCTTAATGGCACAAAAAAGCGATGGCGAGTAACAGAGATTAGTTTGCGCTATGTTTATCTGCTGAAATATAAATATAAAATTCTACTGGTCTTTTATATCGAATGTGAGTAGAATACATCGGCAATATTTTATCAACAATCCAACTCAATGGTGAATATTGTCATGTCTCGTATAGTTAAAGAAGCCCTCACGTTTGATGATGTTTTATTAGTTCCAGCCCATTCAACTGTTTTACCAAATACTGCTGATATTACAACTCAACTTACACAGACCATCAAATTAAACATTCCAATGCTATCTGCTGCAATGGATACCGTTACTGAAGCCGAGCTTGCTATTGCTTTAGCTCAAGAAGGTGGGATTGGTTTTATCCACAAAAATATGCCAATTGAAGTTCAAGCTGAGCATGTAAAACGCGTTAAAAAACACGAAAGTGGTATTGTGCAAGATCCAGTATCAGTTTTACCAACAGCGACTATAAAGCAAGTAATTGAACTTGCTAAAGAATATGGCTTTGCAGGATTCCCAGTTGTGACGCAATCACAAGAATTAGTCGGAATTATCACCGCTCGTGATGTCCGATTTGCAACTGATTTATCGCTTTCAGTGACAGCGGTAATGACACCGAAAGAACGTTTAGTCACCGTTAAAGAAGGTGAATCACGAGAAAGTGTGCTTAAAAAAATGCATGAACATCGTGTTGAAAAGGTTTTAGTGGTTGATGATAGATTCCACCTCAAAGGCATGATAACCGTTAAAGATTATAATAAAGCGGAACAAAAACCGAATGCATGTAAAGATGAAAAAGGCCGTTTACGTGTTGGTGCAGCAGTGGGTGCAGGTGCTGGTAACGAAGAGCGTATTGCAGCCTTGGTTGAAGCAGGGGTAGATGTTTTACTTATCGATTCATCACACGGCCATTCCGAAGGCGTACTTGAACGTATTCGTCAAGCAAGACAAGCTTACCCGAACCTACAAATTATTGGTGGTAATGTTGCCACCGGCGAAGGTGCTAAAGCACTAATCGATGCAGGTGTAAATGCGGTAAAAGTAGGTATAGGACCGGGCTCTATTTGTACTACTCGCATTGTAACAGGAGTAGGGGTACCACAAATTAGTGCAATTATGGATGCTGTTGAAGTGGCTGAACAACACAATATTCCTGTTATTGCTGATGGTGGGATTCGTTTCTCTGGCGATATTGCTAAAGCTATCGCGGCGGGAGCATCTTGCGTCATGGTTGGCTCAATGTTCGCAGGAACAGAAGAAGCACCGGGCGAAATCGAATTATTCCAAGGTCGTGCCTATAAATCTTATCGTGGTATGGGATCGTTAGGGGCAATGGCAAAAGGATCATCTGATCGCTACTTTCAAACTGATAATGCTGCTGATAAACTGGTACCAGAAGGGATTGAAGGTCGAATTGCATATAAAGGCTTATTAAAAGAAATTATCCATCAACAAATGGGTGGCTTACGTTCATGTATGGGATTAACCGGCTGTGGAACTATCGATGAACTTCGCACTAAATCGAAGTTTTATCGTATAACTGGTGCGGGTATGAAAGAGAGTCATGTTCATGATGTTCTTATCACCAAAGAGCCACCTAACTATCGAGCAGGTTAATAAATAGAAGTTTAAAAGGGATTAAATATAATCCCTTTTTTTAATTTTAGAAATTTCGCCAAAAAAATTAAGAAACCGGATTTTTGGAACATAAATTTCACTTATTTCCCCCCTTTTTGAACAACAAATAAAACCATTAAAAATCAAAACACTAAAAAATCTCTTAAAATTTTGAGTAGTACTTTTTTATTTAAATAGGTATTTATTAAAATTCTGTATTAATTTAATTGGTTAATGTTTGTTGTCGTTTTGCTTGCTTCAGCTCTTCTAACTTTTTTAGAACAGCATTTTCTGCTCGTAAATAAGCAATTTCTTCTTTTAATGCTTCAATTGTTTTTTCATCATCACTGGTTCAATACGGGTTTGCTTCATACAGGGTCTTCCTCTGGAACGATATTCAAGCCCTCGGAAGCCTTTTTTATGATATCTATCAAGCCAAACAAATAGAAGCCCGGGGGAACTTAAATTAAGCATAGCACTAGTGTGCCCGAGAGACCAATTATTTGTCCACATTAATTTTAGTGCTTGTAATCTTGCTTCGGCATCACGTAAATGGGTTGAAAGGCGTTACCACCATGAATCGCAACCACTTGGGACCAATATCGAATCTGACGAGCAGATATCGCCTATTTTTTAGATAGAATTTCCGATGATTCTCCTGATAAGAATTCATTAGCTATGATAATTTTTAAATCTCGATTATATTTTGACATAAAAAGACCCCCAGTAATTGGTTGTCCAACTATTGGGGGTCACTTCATCGTCAAGGTTTTTATTAATATTTTATATTATTGAAATAACATTAACTGCGCCATTTGTAATCTTTTTTATTACATATCTATTCATTAACTCACTTTTTTATTTTGTGTCATTATCTTTCGCGAGCCATTCTATGAAAGGCAAATTCAGTGCACTGCACTGAATAAAATTCGCACAAACTAAGCATTACAACAATTAACCTTTTCAATTACCTTATTGGTGATTTGAAATTTTATTTTAAGGATGAGTATATGAGTGAAAATTTAACTAATCATCAGAGTACGGCCAGTTCTGAAACTAATGCGAAATCACCTACTGATACAACGAAAGTAAGCGCTGACAATACAAAAAAGTGGACGTCAACTATTACTGGTAATAACGTATCGAATAACCCTCAAAGCGTGAAGCATTATGGCGAAGAAAATCAAAGCATTAGAAATGTTGGGTATCCGATAAGTCCAAAGGATGCTACTAATAAAGATTATGTTTTAATTAATGACATTGTTTCTGATCTAAGTTTAGATTCTAGAAATGTTTGCTATTCACAAAGTAAAAAAATCTTTGTGCCTAAAGGTATTTCAGTAAGATGCAATTTATTACCAACGGATGATGTAAGGAAATTTGTAGGGCAAGGAAATTTATTAACTAAAGATCCTTGGGGTTATGAACACGTTTTTAATATTGATAAAGCAATAAATGGCTCAAATTTTGGTGTTAAAAATATTATTCATCAAGCGGCTAGTAGAAAAGGCGTATCACCATGTTCGGTAGGCGTGGTTGGGGATTCAATATCTGACGGCGCTTGGGGTAAACAATCGTGGAGAGAAAATCCGAATTCTGGGGCTCCAGATTACAATTTATCTTCAACTAACTACAATCATTCGTATGCCGGTGGTAGTCATAGCTGGGCTGCTCATTTTGAACAATCGGCTAAATATATTGCCTCCAGATGGTCACCTTATGCATTTTTAAATCTATTCAATATTTCGTTAAATAGTATGAAACTAATCGATGGTTGGGCTTATAGAAATTTTGATTATGGTTTTTTTCAAAATTCAGCATACGGAAATACAGCGCCTGACTGCTTGCTTATCGCAATGGGATGGAATGATGTACCTAAGGATTTTAATCAATATTTAGATTCATTCGATGCGCTTATAAGGAAAGCATGGGGGTATGGTTGCGCGGTAGGTTGTGTGACAGTAAATCAAAATAATGAGCTAAGAAGCGCTTTCGAACAATCCCTTAAATCTACGATTTTTGAAAACTATCCTAAAGTTGAATATTACGATTTATCTGAATATTTATTTAAAAAAGCATCAAAAAGCATTACAGATAATAGCTTGTTTTATATAAAATCGGATGGTTCTTTTGATACGACACATCCTCAAGAATTTGGGCAAGCCGTAATGGGTGATGCGTTCTCTTATGAAATATTTAAAAATTCATATATACCTTCATTTTGCCCAGGAGAAAAATTGTTATCAAGCACTGCTCCAAAATTTTGGGATTGCGTAACGTTATCAAATAAACATATTCAATTTAACTTTGTAAAATCCTCAGGAAGTATTGGATTAAATCAATTTGGTTATGATGCTGTTGCATCGATTGGCGCCGGCTCTAATGTAACCCTCAACGTATTAGTTTTTTGTGAAAAAGCTAATACTACACTTACAGTGTTGGAAAGTGGTACTTTTAAATTTACAAACAAAAATAGATATCACAATATTTCAGTGTTTTCAAATACAGGAAAGAGTTTTGGTGATTCAACACGTGACAATTTAAGATATTTGTGTAAAAGAAAAAGGCTTGCCTCTGGTGTATTAAACGTAAGCAAGCCACTTACCACATATGTGTGTAAACTTGAATATGGGTTAAACCGGATTGAAATTATTTACGACGGTTCACCATCAGAAATAACATGCCCAATTTTGATTTTTGGCGATTATTCAACCCATGGAATTAAATTTGATAATATTCGTTTAGCAAAAAAAACATCCAGTCATGCTCCGTTTGTTGATAATGAAAATATCAATACGATAGGTAGTAACGTTTTTGATGGTTTTCCTTTTTCTAAATTACCTAATTGGTTTGCAGATAGTAGATTGTATGCAGGGTATATTTCTGTTAACGAACCGTTAAGTGATAAAACAGGTATTTTATTAAATTACGATTCTGTATTTAATGATGCGATTTGTATTTATCGCGATGGGGACATATTGAAAGTTGGTACAATGATTAATGAATCTTTAACACTTGAAAATACTCAACTTAAGGGCGCTGAAACGTTTAACATTTATTCTTATCAATCCGGATCAGAAACTCAAATAGTCATTAATTCTGGAAATGAAACAGTAATAAAAAAATATCCTATAAATGGAGGAGTAATTGGTGTTATTAATGATAATAGCTATAATAGGTTTTTTAATTTATCAGCACAATATCAGAAGCTGTAATTTACTATCTATTTGTAATTATATTTCACATACAGAAACATAATATAATTATAAATAGATTCTTGATTTATTATCGCTTTTTGCATCAATCAATGGTATTTTTTACGGTATTTGTTTTTCTAACTTTTTTCATTTTGTCTAATAATTGCTTTATTAATTGTTATAACTTAATCCTGCAAGGAAATTTAATGTGTTAATCAATTCAATATAATTATTAATATTGAAGCAATTATTAGACATTTTTGGTAATATAAATTCTCATTAAATTTCTTTTTTACCCGTCCATATTCTGCTTTTTGATCATTTTGAGTATTTTTGGTTAATTATTTTTGCTAATTATATAATCAGCTCTCGAAATTAAAGGTTTCTTTTTTATTCATATTATTTAAAGGGGAAATTCATTCTAATATGAACCGGTGTATTTTATCATGAGATTAAAAATAGTTAGTTTTATATATCATAAACTAAAATATTTTTATGTGAATTTGTGATATTAATATTGTGAAGTGGATCGCAAAAATTAGATATTTTGATATTAAAAATACAAACTTATTGCCGGAGGCCTTACCCCAACAGTTTTTTTAAGAAAATTGCAATTTCTTGTAAGGCTTGTAGAATAAGATTTTAAATTGGTACGCCCGGGTGGACTCGAACCACTGACCCCCACCATGTCAAGGTGATGCTCTAACCAACTGAGCTACGGGCGTATATTTTGAAAACACGCAAATATTAGCGGGCAAATAGTTTTGTTTCAAGTAAAATAATTAAAAATAGCTGTTTTTTTAATCTGTCGAGCTGAATTGATGATAAAATAAACAAAATCATTATTGAAAATTCGAATATTAGTCACATTTTTATAATTCTATTTTCACTAATTCATGTGTTTATTAGAGCTGGATTCTATTTTTATTATAATTTGTAAGTAGATGTAAATTCACTGTGGTTTGTTAGTTTTAAATTAGCTATACTCCACGTTTTCGTTAAGTTATTACTGGTTCAGGGTATTATGTCATTTAAAGATCAGATTGAAGATGTTCTGCATAATGTTTTTGGCTATAAATCATTTAGGAATCAACAAAAAGAAATTATTGAATCAGTGATTGACGGGCGTGATGTTTTAACTATTATTCCGACCGGTGGTGGTAAGTCCCTCTGTTACCAAATTCCGGCGGTAGTTTTGCCTGGTACGGCTTTGGTGATTTCTCCTCTTATTTCTTTAATGAAAGATCAGGTCGATCAGTTATTAGTGAATGGTATTCCTGCTGCGTTTTTAAATGCGACTCAAACAGGAATTGAACAGAAAAATGTTATTGAACAGTATTTAAGCCACTCGATTAAGTTGTTGTATATTTCACCTGAGCGGTTAGCATTGTCATCGTTTGGAGCTCTGCTTGAACAGCATCCCCCATCTTTAATTGCAATTGATGAAGCGCATTGTATTTCACAATGGGGGCATGATTTTAGACCTGATTATCGTCAATTGAATCAATTATCAAGGCGCTTTTCCAAAGTACCAATCATCGCTCTTACCGCCACTGCCGATAAGATGACGCAACAAGATATTCTTAACCAGCTTAATTTAGTCAATCCGTTGGTTGTCGTTCGCAGTTTTGACCGGCCGAATATTCGTTATACTGTGGTGGAAAAATTTAATCTTACTGAACAAGTAGTATCATTTATTGAGACGCAAAAAGGTAATAGTGGTATTGTTTATTGTTCTAGCCGCTCTAAAGTTGAAGATATGACAACAAGGCTTGTTGCACGAGGTTTTTCGGCTATTGCTTATCATGCCGGATTGTCTACAAATGAGCGGCAAAGCGCCCAGGAGAGTTTTTTAAAGGATAATACCCAAATTATTGTGGCAACAGTTGCTTTTGGTATGGGGATCAATAAGCCTAATGTGCGGTTTGTTGTTCATGCTGATTGCCCGCGTTCAATTGAAGCCTATTATCAAGAAACCGGTCGTGCTGGTCGTGATGGTGTACCCGCAGAAGCTATGTTGTTATTTAACAGCAAAGATTTAAATTGGTATCAACGTCAGATCGCCGAAAAGTATGATAATGATCAGAAGCAAGTAGAACTTCATAAAATTCAAGCCATGGAATCGTTTGCGCAATGTTTGACTTGTCGGCGCATTGTGTTGTTAAATTATTTTGGTGAACAACGTATGGAGCCTTGTAATAACTGCGATATTTGTCTTTATCCACCTGAGCAATATGATGCATTGATTGATGCGCAAAAGATTTTGTCTTGTGTATATCGAGTTGAGCAGCGTTATGGTGCTCAATATATTATCGATATTCTACGTGGTTCAGGGCGTTCGCAAATTAAAGATAATGGTCATGATAAATTGTCGGTCTATGGGATTGGTAAACAGCACTCTTCTGATTACTGGCATAGTGTGATTAGACAGTTAGTTTTTTTAGGGTATTTGCGACAAAATATTTCTACGTTTACTACTTTGCAGTTGACTGAAAATGCACGAGCAATATTAAAAGGCACGATGAAGTTAAAATTAACAAAACCACGATTAGAAATTGTTAAAAAGAGCCGCTTAAATCGTTATGCTCGGGCAATTAATTTAACCACTATTTTATCCTACGAAGAACGGATCTTATTTAATAATCTTAAGCGATTACGTAAACAGATTGCCGATATGGACGATATCCCTCCTTATATTGTATTTAGTGATGCTACTTTGCTTGAAATGGTGCAAACCATGCCAGAAAGTAAGAATCAACTGATTAATGTATCGGGTGTCGGTAAAATTAAATTGGAGAAATACGGTGATCTATTTTTAGATGAAATTAATAATTTTATGATTAAAGACATATAAGGCCGTGAGTTATGATTTTTTAATCGGTTTATTAATTAAAAAAGTTGAGGAACGGGGTTTTTGAACGAAAAATCCCAAGTTGATGAAGTTAATTATCACATGGTTTGTCAAACTCGTGTTTTTTTATAATAAGAGTTGTTTTTCAAAATATTTTTAATTAACAAGATGTTGTTTATTATTAACTCGATTATTGGCATCTTAAAGACTAATTTAACTGTTTATGGTATCATTAGTAAAACTTAATAGTAATAAGTAATGGTGATTATGAGTTATCAAGTTTTAGCGCGTAAATGGCGACCAAAATCATTTTGTGAGGTGGTGGGGCAACAACATGTTTTGAAGATTTTATCTAATGCCCTATCTCTTGGTCGAGTGCATCATGCTTATCTATTTTCTGGTACTCGAGGTGTAGGAAAGACGTCAATCGCTCGTTTGTTAGCTAAAGGCTTAAACTGTGATAGTGGTATTACGGCAACACCTTGTGGTGTTTGTGATAATTGTCGCGATATTGAGCAAGGTCGTTTCGTTGATTTGTTAGAAATCGATGCTGCTTCACGGACTAAAGTCGAAGACACACGTGAAATTCTAGATAATATTCAATATTTGCCAACCAAAGGGCGTTTTAAGGTTTATTTGATTGATGAAGTGCATATGTTGTCTCGTAACAGTTTTAATGCATTATTAAAAACCTTAGAAGAGCCACCGGAACACGTTAAATTTTTGTTGGCGACCACCGATCCTCAAAAATTACCTATCACTATTTTGTCTCGATGTTTACATTTGCATTTGAATGTGCTTGATAGGTCATTAATTGGTGGTCAGTTAAATCATATTTTGCAATTAGAGCAAATTGAGGGTGAGCCAAAAGCCATTCAGTTGTTAGCAAAAGCCGCTAATGGTAGTATGCGAGATGCATTAAGTTTGACCGATCAGGCTATTGCACTTGGTAATGGTAAAGTTGATACGGTTTCAGTCGCATCTATGCTTGGCACCCTAGATAAGGCAATCCCTTTTGCATTAGTTAACGCACTCTATCAAGGGGATGGTAATTCATTAATGCAACAAATTGAAGCGGCGGCAATGCAAGGAGCTGATTGGGATAACTTATTAGCGGAAAGTATCGCGTTGTTACACCAAATTGCATTATTGCAGGTGGTACCAACCGCTTTAGGCGATTATACAGATAGTGAGGAGCAGTTGCGTTTTTTAGCACAATATATGGCTCCAAATGATGTGCAATTATTCTATCAAATTTTATTAATGGGTCGCAAAGAACTTGCGTTTGTGCCGGATAAAAAGATGGGCGTTGAGATGAGCTTTTTACGTGCGTTAGCTTTTATGCCTAAAGATGAATATTTGACTACTGCTTCTACAGTTAAAGCGCCTGCAGGGGGGAAACCGACTGCCCCAAAGTCTAGTCCGTCAAAAGTTAAGTCTACACCAGCATTAGAAGCCTCTGCGATAACGTCGCCGATTTCTGCAATAAAAGACGCAACTTGTTCGTCAGTTGAATCAGCGACTCTACCACAATTATCAGTCAATAATAATGTTAATAAACAAGTCGATCAAAATAATAATGATGTACCACCTGTATCTAATCCTACCATGTCGCTGCCTGATGATGCTTCATCCATCACTAAAAATATCCTAGAGATGCGAATGCAGTTAATGAAAGGGGAACAAAATCCAAAAAAGCCTGAACAGGTTGGTATCAATCAACCATCAAGCAATATTGTTAACTCGATATTAAACAAGCAGGTTGCCAAATCAGAGGTTAATGCAGTAGCGGTTGATGCGGTCGAAGATGAAAAGGAAATTACTGCAGAAAATTATCAATGGCAGTCGACAGGGCTGATTGAATCTAAAAATGAGACAGTCATTGATGCTAAGTCAGTTAGGGAGTCCCTTAAAGTTGATAAAACGCCAGAGATGACCAAAAAATTGATTGAAGAAATGGTTGAAAAAGATGCTTGGAGTGCTGAAATTGAAAAATTGGAAATTGCGCCGTTAATTAAACAAATTGCGATTAATTCGTATCCTGAAATAGTTGATGATAATCGGGTTGTTTTGCATACCCGTTCGGCTGTTAGGCATCTAACTAAATCATCCGAAAATTGTACTAAGCTGCAAACCGCGATGTCGACTTATCGTCGAAAGCCACTTAAATTAGAGATTGAAATTGATGATAGTAACAATATTAGAACACCTTTAGAATTGCGAGAAGATTTATATCAACAAAAGCTTGAGCAAGCTAAACAGACAATTTATGAAGATCCTAAAGTTGACACGATTTGTCAATATTTTGATGCTAAGATTGATGAATTGAGTATTCGTCCTGTATAATTACAGACTAATTGTTTTTAAAGAGGAATTATTATGTTTCCAGGTGGAAAAGGTGGTTTGGGCAATTTGATGAAACAAGCTCAACAAATGCAAGCGAAAATGCAGCAAGCTCAGGAAGAGATTGCTAAATTAGAGGTTACCGGTGAGTCTGGCGCGGGCATCGTTAAGGTTACAGTTAATGGTGCACATAGTTGTAAACGAGTCGAAATAGATCCCTCTTTATTGACCGAAGATGATAAAGAGATGTTAGAAGATTTGATCGCTGCTGCTTACAATGATGCCACTCGTCGTTTGGAAGAAGCTCAAAAAGAGCGTATGGCTCAAGTTACTGGAGGCATGCAGTTACCACCCGGTTTTAAAATGCCATTCTAATATGAATAATTAACTCTACATTTTCAGATTCGCATTGCCGACTTGTGTCGGCACGTTTTTTATTAATTGCCTGTCTATTTATACAGTTTATCTTTATTAATTTTCTCCTATCAGGTAAACTACAGTTGTTTATTAATTCCCATTAATTTATTAAGGATATATTGTGATAGGTCGTTTACGTGGAATCATTATTGAAAAACAACCTCCAAAAGTATTGATTGAAGTTGGTGGTGTTGGCTATGAAGTTTTTATGCCAATGACCTGTTTTTATGAGTTACCTGATAATGGTAAAGAAGTGATTGTGTTAACTCATTTTGCCGTCCGAGAAGATGCTCAAGTATTATATGGTTTTAATCATGAACAAGAGCGAGAGTTGTTTCGTGAGTTAATTAAAGTTAATGGTGTTGGGCCAAAATTAGCGTTAGCGATTTTATCTGGAATGTCCGCTGGTCAATTTATTAGTGCGGTTGAACAAAGTGAGATTAAAACCCTAGTTAAATTACCAGGCGTTGGTACCAAAACGGCTGAACGATTGATTGTTGAGATGAAAGATCGTGTCAAAAGATTCAATGAAGAGTTAGTAAATGTGAACGCAACTCTAGAGACCGGCAGCGTTAAAAAATCAACAAATCAAATTGAAGGTGAAGCGGTTTCTGCACTTATTGCTCTTGGTTATAAACCACAAGAAGCGAGTCGTATTATTAGTAAAGTTATGAAGCCAGACATGGATTGTGAAATGCTAATACGTGAAGCATTAAAGTCAGCATTATAAAGAAAGTAAGGATCGATGATGATTGAAGCGGATCGTTTAATTGCACCACAGGCTCAAAAAGAAGAAGAGTCGCTAGATCGAGCTATTCGTCCTAAATATTTGGATGAATATATTGGTCAACCTCAAGTGCGTGAGCAGATGAAAATATTTATTCAAGCAGCTAAGCAACGCAGTGATGCACTTGATCATGTTCTAATTTTTGGTCCACCAGGCTTAGGTAAAACAACATTGGCCAATATTGTCGCTAATGAAATGAATGTAAATTTGCGCACAACTTCTGGTCCGGTGTTAGAAAAAGCAGGTGATTTGGCGGCAATGTTAACCAATTTAGAGCCAAATGATGTATTGTTTATTGATGAAATCCATCGTTTATCCCCCGTTGTTGAAGAAATCTTGTATCCTGCCATGGAAGATTATCAGCTAGATATTATGATTGGTGAAGGTCCTGCTGCACGCTCAATCAAAATCGATTTACCACCGTTTACGCTCATTGGCGCAACCACACGAGCTGGTTCATTAACATCGCCATTACGTGATCGTTTTGGAATTGTGCAACGCCTTGAGTTTTATCGGGTTGAGGATTTGGAATATATCGTAAGTCGTAGTGCAAAATTTTTAGGAATGGATCTTTCTAAAGAAGGAGCTTACTTAATTGCTAAACGTTCTCGAGGTACCCCTCGAATTGCTAATCGTTTATTACGACGGGTTAGAGATTATGCTGATGTGAAATCTAAAGGCGTTATTGATGAACGTATTGCCACTCAAGCTTTAGATATGTTAGATGTTGATAATGCGGGCTTTGATTATATGGATCGTAAGTTACTACTAGCTATTATCGAAAAATTTATGGGGGGGCCAGTTGGATTGGATAATATTGCAGCTGCAATAGGCGAAGAACGTGAAACTATTGAAGATGTGTTGGAGCCTTTTTTGATTCAACAGGGCTATATTCAAAGAACGCCAAGGGGACGAATTGCAACACCGCATGCTTATCGACACTTTGGTATTGTTCAAGATGATTAACTGCACTAATTGACATTCAGTTTTAATGACAGAATATTTAATAAAACACCGCCGATTGGCGGTGTTTTGCTTGTGTAGTATAAATTAACCAAGTTCTTTTTCAGTAAAAATACCACTAAATAAATCAGTACTAAGATAACGTTCACCTGAAGATGGTAAGATAACCACGATGGTTTTATTGGCATTTTCTGGTAATCGCGCTAAG
The DNA here is from genome assembly GCF_984569075.1 of Gilliamella sp. LMG 34361. NCBI lineage: Bacteria > Pseudomonadati > Pseudomonadota > Gammaproteobacteria > Orbales > Orbaceae > Gilliamella > Gilliamella sp. LMG 34361. The sequence goes on from NZ_OZ474903.1 coordinate 1,408,550, forward strand.
CGATCTGCGGCAAATACTGCCGCACCGGATGAAATTCCCGCTAAAATGCCTTCTTTTTCCATTATTATACGTGCGGTTTCGATGGCTTCTTCGTTAGAGACTCTTTCGACCAAATCAATCAAGCTTAAATCCAAGTTATCAGGAATAAATCCGGCTCCAATACCTTGTATTTTATGTGGTCCTGGTTTGATAGGTTCACCGGACAGTGCCTGAGTGATAACAGGAGAAGTAGATGGTTCAACCGCGACAGCAGTAATGTTTTTACCTTGAGTATTTTTGATGTATTTTGTTACGCCAGTAAATGTTCCACCGGTCCCTACGCCAGCAACGAAGATGTCGACTTGCCCATCAGTATCAAGCCAGATTTCTGGTCCTGTGGTTTTTTCGTGTATTTCCGGATTGGCGGGATTACTGAATTGTTGAAGCATGATATTGTGTTTTGGATTGCTGGCGACGATCTCCTCAGCTTTTTCGATTGCGCCTTTCATCCCTTTGGCCGTTTCAGTTAATACTAGGTTAGCACCTAACGCTTTTAGAAGTTTGCGACGTTCAATACTCATGCTCTCAGGCATGGTTAAGGTTAATTTGTAACCACGAGCAGCAGCCACAGCAGCTAATGCAATACCCGTATTACCACTGGTTGGTTCAATAAGTTCAACATCAGAGGTGAGCAAACCTCTTTTTTCGGCATCCCAAATCATATTTGATGCAATACGACATTTTATGCTGAAGCTAGGATTACGAGATTCGACTTTGGCTAATATGTTACCTTTACCAAAATGTTTTAATCGAACTAGAGGTGTGTGGCCAATAGTTTGTGAATTATCATCAAATATCTTACTCATGCTTGGATCCTTTTATTGCTTAATGACAAATAGCATCATTTTGTTAGTGCTAATAAGTAATATCAATTATAAATGTAACGATGAAAGATGGAACTAATTAATAATTATAACAATATGCAATTTGGTAATAAGCAAAAAAATAATGAGAAAAATTACTGATATCAATGGTGATACATAGCTAATTTGAAAAACTTGCGAGTTGATAAATTCTATTTTCCAGTAATAATAAATCAAGGTTTTTCATTTAATATGGATTTCTTATTAAGTAAATTGGTCATATTTAAAAATTTGAATTTACACCGTCTCATGTTATGTCTTTTAATGACCATTAGGTTAATATAGATAACCCATAATTTATGACGAGAATATAAATATTTGTATTATTTTATTATGCTTCTATTACAACATAGGTAATTTTGAAGCGATAATCAAATTAAAATCGATTACTTATCTATCTGATTGAATAATTGAAACTAATAATTAGCGTTATGGTAACGTTTTAAGTTAATCAAGTATACAATTTTCTATGTCTAACTCAATCTTTTTTATAGCTTGTTCACAGCGGGATATGCGATTATCTAAGGTGGCTATTTTAGTGTGATCTATCGATTCTGTTGAAAGTTCAAATTCGTATTTCATTTCTTGTAGTCGTCGCAGATAATCTAAATGTCTAGAGTGTTTTTCAGCTAATGTTTCGTGAATAATATGCTCAGTGGTACGTTTACGTAAATGCCGAGTAGCAAGTTCACGAGTAAGTGCAGTGATTTGGTCAATTAACTTTTCAGACAAAAATTCGATTTGTGAGTGTTTATATGAGAGCGCTGCATCATTAAGCGCTCGGTAGGTTTGTTTTATTTTGTCAAGATAGAATTGATTGTTGGTTTCAATTTTGCTGGTGTAAAATAGATGCTCATCAAAATAATGTTCTTGATAAAATTGTTGATCAGATAGGCTGATTTGCTGTTCAAGTTCATTGATTTGATTTTTTAATTTTTCCAAAAATTTTTGCATGGATATATCAGTTGTTGTCATCTTGTCCAAAGTAATTATCTAAATGAATTTTAGATAAGTTTAAAAGTTTCATTAACGATTCAAAGGTTAATTTTTCATTAGGATTCCTATTTGGACTTAATACCTTCTTTTCAATTAGTTGTGATTTGATACGATTATAACTATCAACTAAGTTGAGAGGTAATGGTGATTGAGAGCGATAGCCTAACCATAAGATCCCTTGAATAGGTAAGCTTAAGGCAAATAAAATAGTAATGAGTGTAACCGCTAATTGTGCAGGTAAATAATATTGCCAAAGAATTAAGCCGATGATGATGGGCGGTAAAATTTTTTTTGTCATTTTGATGTAGTTAATCACTTTTAATTCCGGAAATGAATAGTATAGCGCCCTGTCTTTTGGGCAAATATCTATATATCTTTGTCCTGCCTTAAAAATTTTAACTAAGTTCATCTGGTTTGGATTCCTCGACATTCACATTTTATTGTCTTAAAATAGTACTATTCAAATTGGGGGCTCTCTTTATTTTATATCAAAATTCAAGATATCAGAAGTCGCCTTGTATAACACATTGATTATTTAATTATGTGTAGAGTTACCAAGTTTGATTGGTATAAATCTTTTTATTTAATTTATAGGAATTACTATGTCATCAAGTAATAATGCTCTTGTTCTGAATTGTGGAAGTTCATCTTTAAAATTCGCTATCATAAACCCTGAAAATGGCGATGAATTTTTATCTGGCTTAGCTGAATGTTTTCACCTTCCTGATGCCCGTATCAAATGGAAATTAGATGGTGAAAAGCAAGAAGCTTCTTTGGGTCCTGGCGCTGCGCATAGCGAAGCGATTAGATTTATCGTTAATAGTATTTTTCCACAAAAACCAGAATTATTAGACAGTATTAAATCAATTGGGCACCGTATTGTTCATGGCGGTGAAAAGTATACCCAATCAGTTGTGATTGATGATTCAGTTTTAAAAGGTATTGAAGAAGCATCAGCTTTTGCTCCTTTACATAATCCAGCTCATTTAATTGGTATTCGTGAGGCTTTTGCTGCATTTCCAAATTTAAAAAATAAAAATGTTGCCGTGTTTGATACCGCTTTCCATACTACAATGCCAAAAGAAGCCTATTTATATGCAATTCCTAACGAATTATATACTAAACACGGCGTTCGTCGTTATGGTGCTCATGGTACTAGCCATTATTATGTAAGTCGTGAAGCAGCAAAATTATTAAATAAACCTGTTGATCAAACCAATGTGATCACCTGTCATTTGGGTAATGGAGCTTCAATTACTGCTGTGAAGAACGGTAAATGCGTTGAAACTTCTATGGGCTTAACGCCACTTGAAGGCCTTGTTATGGGCACTCGTAGTGGTGATATCGATCCAGCTATTATGTTCTTCTTACATGACAATTTAAATATGTCAGTTGCTGATATTAATAATCTATTAAATAAAAAATCAGGTTTATTAGGCTTAACCGGTGTAAGTAGCGATTGTCGTTATGTAACAGATAATGCAGATAAAGATGAAAATGCGAAAAATGCTTTAGAAGTATTTGTTCATCGTTTAGTAAAATACATCGGTGGTTATGCAATGTTATTAGATGGCCGTTTAGATGCTATCGTGTTTACTGGTGGTATTGGTGAAAATGCTGAAGTAATTCGTCGCAAAACTTTAGAAAAATTAAGCATACTTGGTTTTGAGCTTGATCAAGAACGCAATTTAGCGGCACGTTTTGGTAACGGCGGTGTCATCACTAAAGATGGTTCAGCTATCGCAATGGTTATTCCAACTAACGAAGAACTTGTCATTGCACAAGATGCTGCACGCTTAACAGCTTAAGGATTTTGAAACCGCCGATAAGGCGGTTTGTTTTTGGATTTAACAAAGAATTAAGAGGAAACTTATTATGTCTCGTACCATTATGCTTATTCCAACTGGTACCAATGTTGGATTAACAGGTGTAAGTCTTGGTGTTATTCGAGCAATGGAACGTCAAGGTATTAACTTGAATGTATTTAAACCAGTTGCTCAACCAAGATCAGGAGGGGATGCACCTGATAATACAACGACTTTAGTTAGTAATAATACATCGATTCCTACTTTAAAACCTTTAAAAATGAGTCATGTTGAAAACTTATTAGGTTTAAATCAACAAGATGTGTTGATGGAAGAAATCGTTGCGCTTTACGCAGAAAATACTAAAGGTGCTGATGTTGTTTTAGTTGAAGGGATCGTACCGACCATTGATTATCCATTTGCTAATGAATTAAATAATAATATCGCGAAAACCTTAGGTGCAGAAATTATTTTTGTTGTCAATATGGGTAAAGATAACCCAGAACAGTTAAAAGATCGTATTGAAATTGCTCGTTCTAATTTTGGTGGCATCAAAAATGATAAAATTATTGGTGTAATTGTTAATAAAGTGAACGCACCAGTTGAAGAGCAAAATCTTGCACGTCCAGATGTGGTTGAAATTTATCATACGCCTAAATTTGATGGTAAGAAAATTACAATTAAGGATTTAAGTGAGCATAGTCCATTACCGGTACTTGGCTGCATTCCTTGGAATATCGATTTAAGTGCTTGTCGAACTTTTGACATTGCTAACCATTTAGAAGCTAAAATTATTAATGAAGGTGGCATCAAAAATCGTCGAATCAAACATGTTTCTTTCTGCTCTCGTAGCGTTCCCAATATCATTAATCACCTTCAACCAAACGCGTTATTAGTGACCTCTGCCGATCGTGCTGATGTTTTAGTCACTATTTGTTTAGCTGCAATGAATGGTGTTGCTATTGGTGGTGTTCTATTAACGGGTGGTTATGATATTGATGAAAAAATCTATAAATTATGTCAACCAGCTTTTGATACCGGTTTACCTGTATTTACTGTTAAAACTAATACCTTCCAAACTTCAATTAACTTACAACAATTCAATTTAGAAATTCCGGTCGATGATAAAGAGAGAATGGATAATACCCAAAACTTTGTTGCCGATCATATTGATGCGAATTGGATAAAATCATTGAACGAAGTAGTTAGTTCAGCTCGTCGCTTATCACCACCAGCATTCCGTTATCAATTAACTGAACTTGCACGTAATGCGAAAAAAGTAGTGGTGTTACCTGAAGGTGATGAACCTAGAACAATTAAAGCTGCTGCGATTTGTGCCGATCGTCAAATTGCTAAATGTGTGTTAATTGGAAATCCAGATGAAGTACGCAAAGTAGCGGCTTCTCAAGGTGTTACTTTAGGTGCGGGTGTTGAAATTGTCGATCCAGATCGCATTCGTGATAAATATGTACCGCGTTTAGTTGAATTACGTAAAAATAAAGGTATGACCGAAGTTATTGCGCGCGAACAATTAGCGGATAATGTGGTACTTGGTACAATGATGCTAGAAGCAAATGAAGTTGATGGTTTAGTCTCTGGTGCAGTCCATACCACGGCTAATACTATTCGTCCTCCACTACAATTAATCAAAACAGCACCAGGCAGTTCACTTGTGTCATCAGTGTTCTTTATGTTGATGCCAGACCAAGTTTATATCTATGGTGACTGTGCAATTAATCCAGATCCGAACGCCCAAGAACTTGCTGAAATCGCAATTCAATCAGCAGATACAGCTATTGCCTTTGGAATTGAACCACGTGTTGCGATGATCTCTTATTCAACAGGCAGTTCAGGTCAAGGCGCGGATGTTGAAAAAGTGAAAGAAGCAACTCGCATTGCTCAAGAAAAACGCCCAGATTTAATGATTGATGGACCGTTACAATATGATGCAGCAGTTATGCCTGATGTGGCTAAATCTAAAGCACCAAATTCTAAAGTTGCAGGTAAAGCGACAGTATTTATTTTCCCGGATTTAAATACTGGTAATACTACTTACAAAGCCGTACAACGTTCAGCTGATCTTGTTTCAATTGGGCCTATGTTACAAGGTATGCGTAAGCCTGTTAACGATCTATCTCGCGGCGCTTTAGTTGACGATATTGTTTATACTATTGCATTAACCGCTATTCAATCCGCACAAGAACAAAATACTGGTAAATAGTTAATTTATCTTCTAATTTATGAGAGGTTTTTTGATAACCTCTCATTTATATCTGTTCAACAAATCTTATCATTTATAAGTGGCGAAATCAGTTAAGGATGATGTAAGTTAAATATCTTTTAGCGCTGTTTCTTATTCAAATCCTATCTATGGTAAATTAATCTATTTTAACAAAAGCATCAAAATGGCTATGCCAATAATTAAAATATAAGGTAAATCAACTAATGAATTGGCTTAATGTCTATTCTATTTGAAAAGTGATATTAACACTATACACCTACAGATAGTTTTCATTACTAATGTTTGGTAAAATGTATGGGGAAAACATGAACGCAAATTAATTAATAAACTAAAAGTATTGGTGATTTTATTTAATTCAATAAATCATCAAGCTATTATCATTATCAATTTTGTATAATGTAAAAATATTTTTTTATCACAGCCCCTTTTTCTTCTTCTACTTAAAAAATCCACTACGTTTAAGCTAAATGTAGCTTGCGAAGTATTGTACCTTTGCATATGCTGACAACTGAGATCATACTTTATATATTTGGTAAAGCTATTTTTTTATGTTTAACAAATAATAGGCGATAAGTTAAAGTTGAACTATGGAAAAAGAAAGTCTCGTACTGATTACTGTGAGGAGAGACAAATAAATTTTTCTAAAAAATTGAACATTTGAGCAAAACGGGATGGCCATAAGGGGCCAAGTATCTGAACTGATAGAGTAATTGTTAAAGGTATCGTTAATACCTCTAACTCAGAAATTGCCTTCGAAATGAAAAAAACACCCAAGAATTAAATGTCCTAAACGGCGCGGAGCTAAAAATTATGCATTAAAAAAAGTTGAGGAACGGGGTTTTTGAATAAACACTTAGTTTCTAATATGCTTTGTTCAATGAGTTTATTTAATTCGATTTTTAATTTATAATATTCTGATAATATTATGTATTTTTATAAGAACGACAATTAAAAATTGCCGATATTAATTATCAATTATTACACCTCTTTTGTTTAGATTTTGAAAAAAATAATCTGATTTAAGTTTCTCTGATTTTGCGTCAAAATAATAATCAACCATTTTATCATCTGGACTAAATATATACATAAAATACCTGTCGTTAGATTCACCTTCTTGATAGCCAACAGCAATAAAATGATCTTCATCTAGCCAAAAAATGGCTTCTAAAAATTGGCTTATACCAAAAAAAGCACGATTCTTTTAGTTTTATTTTTATGATCGATTAAATAGATTTCTTGGCAATCCTCGTTGCCATAAAAAATATATTTATCAGATTGCGTTTCATGATAAATAGCTAAAAAACTGATATATTTTTGTTTATTTGGTGAATAGTCATACATTTGCGGTATGTAAACATCATCACTAGCATAATCAAACCTTTGGGTATAAATGCCCTGATCATTTTTATCAAATGGCCAAGAACTTGTATTTCCAGTATAAAAATTTGCTATATCTAAATGATAATAATCGAGCCAATTTTTAATTAAGGGTTTAATCTTCTCAATTGTGGTATTAGATATTTTTGTTTGATTTCTAAACGGATCTGATGCTTGATTTTGTTGCTGCAGATTAATCGATTTGAGTTTATCGGAAGCCATAGTTGATGATAAAGAGCTACTTAACCAAACAAAGACAGTTAAAAAAATAATAGATTTCATGTGGTAAACCGATCTTTTTTTGAATACGTAATTAATAATTATGTAATCTAATGTTAATTATTTAATTTAAGAAATCATAACTTTAAAATTATACTGTAGTTAAAATAACTTATATTTCGCTAATAATCGGTTGGATGTCGATTTTAAGTTATGCAACTCTATGTTATCCTAAACTCAACATTCGATCACAGGACGCTCCATATGATAAAAGATCCATTTTACGATCGTGAGGCGCAAAAGTATGACTCGCCGATCGCAAGCCGTGAACTGATTTTGGATTATCTAACCCAAGAAGCAAAACCAGCCAGCTTAGAGAAAATAGCTAATGCCGTATCAATCAAATCTGATGAGCAGAAAGAGGCTTTACATCGCAGATTGCGGGCAATGGAACGTGATGGTCAGGTAGTGTATACCCGGCGTAAATGCTATGCCTTGCCAGAAAAATTCGATATGGTTAAGGGTAGTGTGATTGCTCATCGTGATGGCTATGGTTTTCTGCGAGTTGAAGGTAAGCCGGAAGACTATTTCTTGTCACATGAGCAGATGAAAAAGGTTTTACAGGGCGATGTTATATTAGCACAACCAATTGGTAGCCAATACCGAGGTAAGACCGAAGCGCGCGTGGTGCGGATTTTAGAACCCCGCACTAATCAAATTGTTGGTCGTTATTTTATTGAGCAAGGCGTTGGCTTTGTGGTGCCGGATGACAGTCGATTGAACTTTGATATTTTAATCGCAGGTAAACCAAATCGCACCGTAAGAATGGGGTCGGTTGTGGTAGTTGAATTACAACAACGTCCTGAGCGACATCAAAAAGCGGTCGGCGTGATTAAGGAAGTACTTGGCGAAATTATGGGAACCAATTTAGCTATCGATATTTCATTACGTAATCATGAAATCCCTTATGAATTTCCTAAAGTGGTTGAAAAAGAGGCCAGCAAATTTAGTGAGCAAGTACCAGAAAGCGCCAAAAAAGGCCGTAAAGATCTACGCGAGTTGCCGCTAGTCACCATTGATGGTGAAGATGCGCGAGACTTTGATGATGCGGTCTATTGCCAAAAGAATCGCGGCGGTGGTTACCGTTTATGGGTGGCGATAGCTGATGTGAGTTATTATGTGCGACCAACTAAAGGGTTAGATAAAGAGGCTTGTTTGCGAGGGACTTCCGTTTATTTCCCATCGCGGGTGATCCCGATGTTGCCGGAAGTGTTATCCAATGGTCTTTGCTCACTCAATCCGCAAGTGGATCGTCTGTGTTTGGTGTGTGAAATGACGGTATCGAATAAAGGGCGTTTGACCGGTTATCAATTTTATGAAGCGGTTATGAATTCACATGCCCGATTAACTTATACCAAAGTAGCCAAAATTTTGGAGGGCGATAAAGAGCTGCGTGAACATTATCGTGAGTTGGTTCCCCATCTTGAAAATCTTTATGGGCTTTACAAAGTGTTAGATAATGCCCGAGTTGCTCGTGGCGCAATTGGTTTTGAGTCAGAAGAGCCAAAATTCATTTTTAATGCAGATAAACGTATTGAGAGTATTGAATTAGTGCAGCGTAATGAAGCACATAAAATTATTGAAGAGTGTATGATTTTAGCCAATGTTGCAGCAGCAAAATTGGTGATTAATGCTGAGATTCCGTCTTTATTTCGCGTGCATGATAGACCGGATGAAGATCGCATGAACAATTTACGCAGTATTTTAAGTGAACTCGGTTTATCACTTGGCGGTGGTGCAAATCCAACACCTAAAGATATTGCCAAATTAATGGTTGATGTTGAAGCAAGACCCGATCATGAGATGTTACAGACTGTAATTTTACGCTCAATGAAGCAAGCAATTTATGATCCCGAAAATCGTGGTCATTTTGGCCTAGCGCTTGACGAATATGCCCATTTTACCTCGCCAATTCGTCGTTATCCGGATTTGTTATTACATCGTGCCATTAAATGGGTACTGGCTAATGAACAACATAAAACCAGTAAAACTGGTGGACATCGTTATACCACTAGCGAAATGCTTTATTTTGGTGAACACTGCTCAATGACTGAACGTCGTGCGGATGAAGCCGTGCGTGATGTGGTTGATTGGCTAAAATGTGACTATATGCAAGATCATGTTGGTGAGGTATTCAATGGTACTATTTCGAGTGTGGTTAATTTCGGCTTTTTTGTCCGGTTAGATGATCTGTTTATTGATGGTTTAGTGCATGTTTCGTCGCTAGAAAATGATTATTATATTTATGACGCATCCCGTAATCGTCTAATTGGTGAGAATACTCGCTTTAGTTATCGTTTAGGTGATAAAGTTCAAGTAAAAGTCGATAATGTTAACCCAGAAGAGCGTAAAATTGATTTTTCTTTGGTCGGCAGTAATAATAAGCCACAACGCCAAGGTAAGACGGCAAGAGATAAAGCTAATAAAGCTGATATAAGTTTTGCTGCTGATTTACCAGTAAAACGCAAAGCTAAAATTCAAACAGATAGCAAAAAGAAAAAAGCGAACGCTAAAGTAGCAAATAAAGCAGAAGCTAAAGTAAAAAGTAAAAAGCGCACAAAAGCTAAAGCAAAATCTAAAGCGGCATCTAAGACTAAATCTAAATCAGCATCGACATCAATATCAAGTAATAAGAGAAAAAAGAGTAATTTATAGATGAGTGAAACAGTATACGGTATCCACGCCATTGAAGCATTGTTAACGCGTGCGCCAGAAAGAATTATTGAAGTTTTTATCGCTAAAGGTCGAGAAGATAAACGCTTGACAGCACTTGTTCAAGAATTAGAACAGTTAGGTTTAACAGTGAAAGTAACCAATAGACAATATCTAGATGAAAAATCAAAAAATGGTGTTCATCAAGGTATATTAGCGATGGTGAAACCAAGCCGTGGTTATCAAGAAAATGATATACCATTATTGATGGAACAACATCCCAATCCGGTTATCTTAATTTTAGATGGTGTGACCGACCCACATAATTTAGGTGCCTGCATTCGTACCGCTGATGCTGCTGGTGTCAATTTTATTATTGTGCCAAAGGATCGCTCTGCACCACTTAATTCGACAGCGCAGAAAGTCGCATGTGGTGCCGCTGAGAGTGTGCCAGTAGTTAGGGTAACCAATCTTGCTCGTACTATGCGAATGTTGCAAGATGAATATCAAGTCTGGATTGTGGGTACCGCTGGTGAAGCGACAAATACACTTTATCAAACCGATTTTTATAAAAGTTCGAAACCATTACCACTGGCTTTGGTGATGGGCGCAGAAGGTGAAGGTATGCGTCGATTAACCAAAGAGCATTGCGATGAGTTGGTGAGTATACCGATGGCAGGAATTGTCTCTTCGCTTAATGTGTCGGTTGCCACTGGTGTTTGCTTATTTGAAATTGTTAGACAAAGAAATAGATAGTTAGAGCTATAGCATGTTAGGATTTTTGAAAAAATTATTATCAAATACGAAAGAACAGAGAGCCCCAGCGCTTTCAGAGCGAGATTTGAATGGTCGTAATCATGTCGGTTACCCGACTATGCAATTATCTCGTGAGATTGATAGCTTAGTTAAATCGAAATATGCTCCACTTAAACGGATTATTAAAGTATATAAAGATACACTATTTTTTAAATGGGGACCAAGTATTATCAATAATACGTTGTCTGATGAACAGTTGGCTAATTTGTCAGGTCGCAACGTTCAAATGGTCTATTTATTGTTGTTCCGCGATATGTTAAGGCATATTTCAGGTTTTGCTAAGTTAAAACATTTTACCGAAGATTGGCCAGAACAATTTGCCCAAGAGCTATTAGTTAATTGTAAAATGCTTGGCGATAGTGATGATGTTGATGTGGCCAAAAAAGAGGCTTTATTTGCCAATACTGAGTTATTTGATGTTGATAATCCCATCGATCCTAAACATCCAGAAAACACAGAAATTCCCGATTGGACAACCCCTTTGGCTGAGTTGATTATGCTCAAACCTGAGATGATTTATCATTGCCATCGCCCGTTGATGGCGGCGATTTTGAAAAAGAAAAAATCAGCTCGCTAATAACTTTTATTAAAGTTAATTTAACTGTAAATGAGTCATTTTTATGATTCATTTACAGAGAATAATTCGCCACTTTTAATTTTTATCCCGCCTGAATAGTTCCCTCATTTTTCTATAATAAAACGGTACCTCGTATTTAATTACTTAATCAATAATTAATTTTTGCAATGATTTTTTGCAAAAATACCAACTAGGTCTGTCACTATCACTCACTTATACTGAATTTATGAAGTAAAAAGGTGAATGGTTATATGCGAACACGAACAATTGAAGTATTTAAAAAATTCATATCGGTTGATTATCCATTAACTATTGATGCATTGTCGGAAGAGTTTCAAATAAGTGCTCGTACAATGAGAAATGAAATTCAAGAAATTAACGATTTTCTTGAAAAAAAACAGTTGCCGCTTATTTCCTCAATTCGTAATAAAGGTTTTGTCATCAATGGCACTAATGAGCAAAAACAGTTAGTTCAAACTGCTTTACAAGCATTACCGGTTTCCCCCATTTTAAGTAAAGAAGAACGTCAATTTGATTTACTATTGTCGATTGCTTTTTCAGTTATACCAACCATTTTAAGCCATAAAGAGAATATCTATTACGTTTCTAAAAGTGTGTTAGACGAAGATATTCGTAAGCTTAAATTACGTTTAAAAAAATATGATATTGAATTGGTTAGTCAGCCTAAGTTAGGTATGCAATTAGTTGGATTAGAACGTTCAATTCGTTTAATGATGTATGAGGTGATTAACCAATATGCAAGTAATCTTGATTATAAAAAACCGTTAAATGAGCTAAGTTTAATTCAACAGCTGTTATTTAATTATATTCCGCAAACGTTGATTAATAAATTGTTTGAACTGGCAGATCAAACAATGAGTCAAGTTCATGATGAAATTTATAAACAGCAAATTGTTATTTTTACTGCAATTTGGGTCATCCGTAATCAACAACATCACCATCTCACTAAGATTCGATCCGATTTTAATCATAATGATACTGGCAATATTACCAAATTTATTCGGTTGGTTTGTCAACATGCTTCTTTACAAATTAGTCGTCAAGAACAGCAATATATTATTTATATGTTAGAAACCTTTAATACGAAGGATATTAATAATTCTATCGATTGGTTAAATGCGCAATTGTTAGCGATTAAATTGGTCAATTATGTTGAGGAAAAGACTCATATACCGTTTTCCATCAAGCAAGAGCAGTTATATGAAAATTTATGTAAGCATTTAGCAGGTTTAATTGCCCGGGTGAGCAATAATATCCACATTATTAATCCGTTATTGGATAATATTAAACAGAATTATGGTGCTATTTATTCGGCTATTTCACTATTTATACAAAATCTTGAGACTACCCTAAGTAATAAGGTGTCTGAAGATGAAGTCGCTTTTTTAACTATTCATTTTTCAGCTTTTGCCAGCGAGATTAATCAAGAGCGAAGTTACTATTTTAAAGCGGTGGTCATTTGCGATCATGGTATTGCGACGTCTAATCTTTTAGCCCAATCACTTAAAGAATTTTTTAATATTGAGATTTTAGCTATTTTGGGTCGTAACGATCAGCATTTATTGAAGCAACTTGATTTTGATTTGATTTTTTCGACTTTTCCATTATCACATTTTGAACATCCTGTTTTAGTGTTAGAACCAATATTAAAAGAAAAAAATCACCCTATTATTACTGACTTTTTAGCTAAACATCGTGATCACCAACGTATTGTTAATCACTGCACTAACGCCACTGATCTATTTTATTCCTTAGTTAATTTAATTGAAGAGAGCGGCGGTTTGGTATCGGCGCCCATTTATAACCAGTTGGAGAAGTGTTTGGCTATTAATAATCTTAAAATCAATAAAAGGAAAATCCAGCCTATGTTGAAAGATATTCTTACCGATGATGACATTATATTGCAACAAGCTTGCTCTAATTGGCAACAAGCTATCACTTTTGTTGCTCAACCTCTTTTGCATAAAAACTATATTTCAAAAAATTATGTCGATGCCATGATTAGTTCGCTTGAACAATATGGACCGTATATCGTTATCGGGAAAAATTTGGCTTTGGCGCATGCGCGTCCTGAAGATGGTGTCAATCAACTAGGACTTAGCGTGATGACCATGCGTGATCCTGTCGATTTTGGTAATCAAGATATGGGGCCAGTTAAGATCATATTTTGTTTGGCGGCTATCGATTCCTTTTCTCACCTCAATATTATGCGAAGTTTAATCGAACTGATTAATGATGAATGTAAGCTTGAACGCTTATTAATGTGTAATTGTGTTTCGCAATTTAAAGCGATTTTATTTAATGAACCAACCCCAGCTTTAACACAATAAGCTATAGGAGGATCCCCAATGAGTCAGTTATCTATTTTATTTGTTTGTGGTGCAGGTCTTGGTAGTAGTTTTGCAGCCCAAATGGCAACTGAAGATGTGCTAAAAGCTAAAGGTATTGATGCAAAATTAGATCATACTGATATTTCTTCTGCTGCGTCGATGAATGCCGATATTATTATTACCGCAGAAAATTTTCGCTCACAATTTGCCAAATTTAATATCAGTGACAATACCTCGATTGTATATCTCAAAAATATCGTTTCGAAGTCTGAAATAGATGAAAAGCTAAGTCCTGTCTTACAAAAGAAAGGGTTGCTTTAATAAGCAAATAGGAGAGCATTATGAATGTAATTAACTTCATTATTGATAATATTTTAACCCAAGCATCTATCACGATTAGCTTGATTGCAATGCTTGGACTTATTCTGCAAAAAAAATCGGTAGGGCAAACTATATCAGGAACACTTAAAACCTTACTTGGTTTTCAGGTACTTAATGCAGGTTCAAGTATTATCGTTGGTAGTTTGACCTATTTTGGCCAAATTTTTACTGCTGGTTTTGATATGCAAGGGATTATTCCTTCCATTGAAGCTATCAATGGTCAAGCTATGAATCAATTAGGTTTGGGTAGAGATATTGCCTTAACCTTTTTGATGATATTTATTTTTAATATTTTAATTGCCCGTTTTACTCGCTTTAAGTATATCTTTTTAACTGGTCAGGCGATTCTTTGGATGGCAACTATGACAACCGTGTTCGGTAATTTTGCTGGTCTTTCGGGGGTGAGCTTGATTTTAGTAGGTGGATTTATTGGCGCACTTTTCGCGGTCTTTATGCCCGCTATCGCACAACCTATTATTCGTAAAGTTACTGGTTCAAATGATATTGCACTTGGGCATTTTTGTACTATTGGTTATTTGTTTGAGGCGGGTGTTGCTTATGTTGTTGGTGAAAAAGGAGAAAATAAACGCTCAATCGAAGATATGAAATTACCAAAATCGTTTGAGTTTTTACAAGATACTTATTTGTCAGTTATGGTGGTGATGATTCCTTTATATATCATCACCGTACTTTTTGCTGGTGAAGAATATGCTTCGACACTATCTGGCGGTCAAAACTATCTCATTTATGCATTTACTCAAGCAATCATATTTGTGGTTGGCATTTATGTGTTATTAGCTGGGGTTAGGTTATTACTGGGTGAAATCGTGCCAGCTTTTAGAGGGATCGCCATGAAGATTGTTCCTAATGCGATACCTGCACTTGATTGCCCTGTGTTTTTCCCCTATAGCCCTAATGCCGTTATTCTTGGTTTTATTACCACAACTATTGGTACGGTTATTGCGATGTTAACTTTACCTTTCTTTGGCTTAGCAATGATTCTTCCTGGTATGCTGACTAACTTTTTTGCAGGTGGTACTGCTGGGATCTTTGGTAATGCTGTGGGTGGACGTCGCGGAGCTTTAATTGGTGGAATTGCCCATGGGATATTTATCACGCTATTACCCGCGTTGTTAGTAACTATCTTTAATCAAATGGGATTTGTTAATGCTACGGCAACTGATGTGGATACCGTTACGGTGGCCTTGCTTTATGCTTGGATTTTGAGCCCATTATTGAAGAATTTTTAATTAAGAGGTGACCATGTTTAACTTTTTTAAAAAGAATAAACCATCTGTTCAAATAGAAGCATCAACTCCAAGAGAGCTTACAGCTGATGAGATTGCTCAAATTGAACATCAGATTAATGAACTCAAACAACAGCTTACCCATACCGATGATGTTCAATTATTGGCCAGTTGTAATGAACAAATAGGAATACTGTATAACCAGTTAAGGCGTGTTGATTTGGCTATAGAGTATTTAGAAACCAGCATGCAACAAAAGAGATCAATTGGTGAAGGATATAAAATCCTAATGAGTTTGTATAACCATAAACGTGCCAAGGCAGCTAAATCAGGCTCTATTGCCGATATCGATTTTTGGATGAATAAAATGGATGAAATGCGCAATATTGCCAAATTAGCAACTATTGAACGAAATTAGAGGAAAACGTTATGTACACTACACTTAAATCGGTAACCGAATTAGCGACTAAACTTAATTTTACTGTTGGCGCATTTAATACACATAATTTAGAAATGCTACCCGATATGCTTCGAGCGGCGAAAGAGGTTGGCGCACCGATTATTATCCAAACAAGTGTTGATACCGCTCGTTATATTGGTTTTAAAGTCTTGGTCAATACCATAAAAGCCATCGCTGATGAAGAAATTGTCGATGCGGTTTTGCACCTTGATCATGCTAAAAATTTTGATGATATCAAACAGGCGATTGATAGTGGATTTACCTCGGTTATGTTTGACGGCTCATCCTTACCGTTTAAAGAGAATATACTAAAAACTCGATCTGTGGTTGAATATGCCCATGCTCGAGGTGTGTCGGTAGAAGGCGAGCTTGGTACTATAGGTGGCACCGAGGAGGGCATTCACGTTGAAGTTAACGATAAAGTTTACACTAGACCTAGTGATGCTTTGGTCTTTGTACAGGCCACAGGAATTGATGCTTTAGCGGTAGCAATCGGGACTAATCACGGTCAGTTTAAATCGAAAACTGAAGTCAACATTCCGTTACTTAAAGAAATTCATGCAATGGTTGATATTCCATTGGTTATTCATGGTGGTACCGGTGTGAAGGAGGAAGATTACCCTGAGCTGATTAACAACGGCATTCGTAAATTCAATGTCGGTACAGAGTTATTAGTTAATTGGACACAAGTTGCTAAAGATCAGTTTGCTCAAACAGAAGTTAATCAGTCACTAAGGCATAATGTGATTCCAGCAAATCAAGCTGTTAAGAATATTGTTAAACATAAAATGAGTTTGTTTCTTAATGTGAATAATCGTATTGGTGATCTTATATGAAAAAATATCTGATTTTACTTGCTGGTTGTCCTTGTACGGGAAAGACTTATCTGATCAATTTATTACAGCAACAATTCACTAATAGTTTGCTGTTAACACCTGACGAAGCAAAAGAGATGTATGCTGATTCAGTAGGTTTTAATTCTCTCGCTGAGAAAAATTCTCTTGAGCAAAAAGTTTGGCATTTTTATTATAGTGTATTGCAGCTGTACATGGATGCTGGCAAGAAGATCATTATTTCTGAATATCCATTTAGTAATAAGCAAAAAAATCAATTAAATGATTTTGCTAATCGCTACCACTATCAGATAATAACGATTCGTTTAGTAGCTAATTTTGATATTTTGTGGCAGCGCCGATATAAGCGTGATCGCTCTTTAGACCGTCATTTGTCGCATATTATGACGCACTATCATTATGGTGATCAATTAACCGATCGTAATGTAGCCGATGATTTGATAACTAAACAACAGTTTTATCAAATTTGCCATGATAGACAATATGATAAGTTTGCCTTAGGAATTTTGTTTGAAGTGAATGTAGATGACTTTGGCAAAGTGAACTATGCCGATTTATTGGATAAATTGAAAAGGATTATTGTCTAATGAAATAAGGTGTATAGATTAATTTTATTCATTAAGCGTAAATAATTTCAGGTAACTTGATGTCCCAAGGTTGGTTGTCTAACTTTAGGACTTTTTGGCAAGCAAAGGCTAATCCAATCGGTAAAATTTGCTGCTTTTGGTAGTGAGCTAATGTTCGATCATAATAGCCTCCGCCCATTCCAATTCGATAACCGCGTTCATCAAAAGCTACCAGTGGGGTGAAGATGATATCAAGTTGTTCTATCGCTATGCTATTAGTTTCATCTATTGCAGGTTCTAAAATGCCAAATTTATTTTTTATTAGTGGTATATTTGATGTGTAATTTAAAAAGAGTAGTTGGTGTTCACCAATTGGTACAGGTAAATAGACGGATTTGTTTTGTTGCCATAGATATTCAATAATTGGTTTAGTGTCGACTTCACCATCAAATGATAAGAATATTGCAATATGCTGTGCTTGGTTTACAGCTGGGTGGTTTTTGATTTTTTGATAGATGATAGCTTGCGCATTATTGCGTTGTGTTTGTGATAATTCACGTCTTTTTTGACGTATTATTTGCCGAATATCCATTAGTTTTGTTTTGAAAATGATAGGGAAGAAAGACTCCAAGATGCCGTTACGGGCGTAACCCTTGAACCCGAGGTTCAAGGTGAATAGCATGTTTTAATTTTTAGGTTTCCTAAATTAATTAGGCATACTCACCAATTAAAAATCACACCATTCTAAATTAAAGATTATCGGCTCAGGGGACTAACCCATATCGCGAACATCTCAGAGATAAATAATATAATACAAAATTTAAAAAATCATACAATAGTCTTTGTTGTTTATTTACATTTTATCTGACTAATTGTTGGTATTTAAGGCGGAATCAAGTAACTGCTGTAGCATTTTTAATCTATTTGCAAATTCGTCGCTTTTTTCTTTTTCTTTCGTTAGCTCGTAAGAGATATTTAGTGCGGCCGTCATGATCAATTGATCAGTACCAACCTGAGGTGATTTTTCGCGTAAATTTGTTAAGCGAGCATCTAAATCTTTTGCCGCATTTGTAAGTGCGTCAACTTCCTCGACTGGGCAATTAAACTTTAACGTTCGCCCAAAAATCTGAATAGTGACAGCTTGAGTTTCCATATTTAACCTACAGTTTTATAAATTTGTTAATTTTATCAATTATGTGTTTAGCGTTTAATCCAACCTCATCGCGCATTTCTTGCTGTGAGCCTTGAGGGATAAACATATCTGGCAATCCGATATTTAAAATATCACATTTTATTTTTTTCGATAACAAAAATTCATTGACGGCGCTTCCTGCTCCACCTTTGACGCTATTTTCTTCGATGGTGACAAGTATATTATGGCTTTGGCTAATGTGCAAAAGGACTTTTTCATCGAGCGGTTTTACAAAACGCATGTCAATCACTGTAGCATTTATTTGCTCAGCTACTTGTAAAGATTCAGGCAATAATGTGCCAAAATTAAGTAAAACAATATTTTTACCTTCACGACAGAGTTTGGACTGTCCTAGTGGTATGGCTTTTAGTGGCGTTAAGTGTGCGCCACAGCCTTCACCTCGAGGATAGCGAACTGCTATTGGTCCGTTATGTAAATAACCGGTATAGAGCATTTGACGGCATTCGTTTTCGTCACTTGGGGTCATGATAACTAAGTTTGGAATACAGCGTAAGAAGCTTAAATCGAACGCACCTTGGTGGGTTTCCCCGTCTGCCCCGACAATGCCTGCACGGTCGATAGCAAATAGAACCGGTAAGTTTTGGATAGCTATATCATGAATTACCTGATCATACGCACGTTGTAAGAAAGTCGAGTAGATGGCAACCACCGGTTTTAATTCGCTAATAGCAAAGCCTGCGGCTAATGTAACCGCATGCTGTTCAGCAATGGCGACATCAAAAAATTGGTCAGGAAATCGGTGAGCAAATTCGGTCATACCAGAACCTTCACTCATGGCTGGCGTGATTGCCATTAGGCGTTTGTCGTGCTCAGCTATTTCACACAACCAATCACCAAATATTTGGGAATAAGTTGGAGCGATTTTATTTGTGCTTGGTAATATTCCTTCATTGGGATTAAATTTAGGTACGCCATGCCATAAGGTTGGGTTTTGCTCAGCTGGAGCGTAACCTTTTCCTTTTTGGGTGATGACATGCAGTAATTGTGGCCCTTTTAGTTGTCGAACTTTTTGTAGAGTAGTAACTAATGTTTCAACATCATGTCCATCAATTGGACCTATGTAGTTGAAGCCTAATTCTTCGAATAAAATAGCTGGGGTGACAAGTCCCTTAAGATGCTCTTCAGTTTTTTTGAATAACTCTTTTAACGGTGGAATATTTGAAAGCACTTTTTTGCCACTTTCACGAAGTGAGGTATAGGCTTTACTTGATAATATTTGTGCTAGATGTTGATTAAGCGCACCAGTGTTTTCAGAAATGGACATATCGTTGTCATTTACGATAACCAACATATCAGGCTTAATGTGCCCGGCATGGTTCATTGCTTCAAAGGCCATGCCTGCGGTTAATGCGCCATCACCAATGATGGCGGCGACCTTTTGACCTGATTGTCTTTTTTGTTCAGCAAGGGCTATGCCAA
The DNA here is from genome assembly GCF_984569075.1 of Gilliamella sp. LMG 34361. NCBI lineage: Bacteria > Pseudomonadati > Pseudomonadota > Gammaproteobacteria > Orbales > Orbaceae > Gilliamella > Gilliamella sp. LMG 34361. The sequence continues at coordinate 1,428,687 of NZ_OZ474903.1, forward strand.
GCGCAGCGCTGATTGAGGTTGATGAGTGTCCAGTGGTTAAGACGTCATATTCGCTTTCATTACGGTGAGGAAAAGGGTGTAATCCCCCTTTTTGGCGAATAGTTAGCATCTGATCGCGTCGACCAGTTAGAATTTTATGTGGGTAAGCTTGGTGACCTACGTCCCATATAATTTTGTCCAATGGTGTTTGATAGACGTAATGTAACGCTACCGTTAATTCGACTACCCCAAGGCCAGACGCTAAATGACCGCTAGATTGACTGACACTGTCTAATAAAAAATGGCGTAATTCCCGACTAATTGCTGGCAATTGCGCGAGCGGGTAGCGCCTAAGATCTGCAGGTGAATTGATTTGCTTTAATAGGGGAAATTTGTCTAAATTCATTTTTATCATCTAGTTATTTAGTTAACTATTTCGATTAATAATAAAACCAGCAAGGTCTTGTAATGGTTGGCTATTATAAGGTATTTGCATCAGACTATCGATAGCTTGTTGAGATAACTTGTGCGTCATCTCAATTGCATTTTGTAATCCAATCAATGCTGGATAAGTGCTTTTTTCCAGCGCAATATCGGAACCTTTTGGTTTACCCATCAGTTCTTGTTCACCAGTGACATCTAAAATATCATCTTGGATCTGAAATGCTAGTCCAATCGCTTGGGCATAGTTGTCTAATAGTTGATAATAAGGTTTAGCCTTGTCACCACTGGCATAGGCACCGAGTCGAACAGCAGCTAGAATTAAGGCACCAGTTTTATAGTTATGGATATTTTGTAAATGTTTAAGCGTAACTTTTTGGTGTTCTGCTTGTAAGTCAAGTGATTGGCCCAAACACATTCCAGCAAGGCCACTTGCACTTGCCAGTTCGGTAATCATATTGATTTTACTTTGGTTATCAATATGTTTATTTTCGCATAACAAGCTAAAAGCTAATGATTGTAAGGCATCACCAGCGAGGATAGCTTCTGCTTGGCCAAATCGTATATGGCAGGTTGGTTTTCCGCGTCTAAGGTTGTCATTATCCATTGCTGGTAAATCATCATGAATTAATGAATAGGTATGCATTGATTCGATGGCTGCGGCAATTGAATCAAGCTTAGTTAAAGAACAGTTGAACATTTGTCCGGTTAAATAGACCAGAATAGGGCGTATCCGCTTGCCACCAGCAAGCAGGCTGTAACTCATCGCCTGCTGCAAAGTAGAAGGTGCAAACTGCGAAATATATGTTGTTAAATAGTTATCGATGCGTTCTTGTAATGGTTTTAGGCTATTCATTATTATCAATAGAAAATTCAGATAATTGTGCATCACTATTCTCAGACAACAAAATTTGGATGCGTTGTTCAGCTTCATTGAGTTGTTTTTGACCAGAACGAGCTAATTTGATACCTTTTTCGAATTCATTTAGCGCTTCATCTAATGGCAAATCACCATTTTCAAGTTGAGTGACAATTGCTTCAAGTTGTTTGAGGGTTTCTTCGAAACTGACTTCATTATTTTTTGACATATCATACTCCTTCTTGTGTTAAATGAGTATACACGTATTTTTTATGATGGTGAATTAACGATTACTAATTTTAATAGCAGCAGGTTTTTGTTCGCCTTTTTCATTTTCACTTTCAAGTTCATCAACTGATAGTTGTGCGATATCAGGGTTAATCGGTTTTTTTACTTCAACCCCTAATTCTCTAAATCGTTCTATTTGACTAATGACGTTACCACGCCCTTTCGAAAGTTTGTTCATTGAGTTTTGATAAGTTTGTTGAGCTTTGTTCAAACAGTTACCTAGATTTTCCATATCTTCGACAAAACCGCGTACTTTATCATATAGTTTGCTGGCTCTATCAGCGATAAGTTCGGCATTACGATTTTGGTATTCAATACGCCATAAATTATGTATGGTTCGTAAGGCAACTTGTAATGTGGTTGGACTAACAATCATGATGTTACTTTTTAATGCATCATTAATTAATGACGGGTCTTGATCGATGGCGGATAAAAATGCTGGTTCGACAGGAATAAACATTAAAACGTAATCTAATGACCGAATGCCATTTAGTTTATGGTAGTCTTTTTGACTAAGTTGCTTTAAGTGATTACGCACTGCAATTAGATGGTCTGAAATGGCTCTGCTTTTGGTCTCTTCATTATCACTATTAAAATAACGTTCATAAGCAACTAAGGTAACTTTAGAGTCGATGACCACATCTCTACTTTGTGGTAAGTGAACAATAACATCGGGTTGCAAACGGCGATTATCTTCATTAGTGAGATTGACTTGGCTGTGATATTCATAACCTTGACGTAATCCGGAATTATCCAAAATTTGACTAAGAATGAACTCACCCCAATTACCTTGTATTTTGTTATTGCCTTTTAAGGCATTGGTTAAATTGGTGGCTTCTTTTGTCATTAGCTCGTTGAGCTGTTGTAAGTTGCGAATTTCGTGGGTTAGGGTATGGCGTTCTTTGGCTTCTTGTCCAAAGCTGTCTTGAACTTGCTTTTTAAAGCCTTCTAATTGTTGTTTAAGAGGTGAAAGTAAAAATTCTAAACTCAGTTTATTTCGTTGCTCAATTTTTTTGCCACTGTGTTCAAAAATTCGATTAGCTAAATTTTCAAACTGGGTGGTTAATCGTTGCTCGCTTTGTTCTAGAACGGTCTGTTTTTCATGAGCGGCATTGATGGTTTCTTCTAAACGAGTTTTTAGTTCACTAATTTTGATACTTTGGGCAACATTTTGTTGTTGGTATTGATTTAATTCTTGTTCTAACTGGGTAATTTGTGCTATTAAAGTCCGATTTTCTTGTCTTTTTTGATTGAGTTGTAAATCAAACAAGGTATGCATGTTATTTGCTTTAAATTGTACTTTTAGTAAGGCAATTAATAAAACAAAAGCGATAGTGGCAATAATTATAGCTGACCATTCACTTAAGCCTAGACTTCCTAACATCATTAAGCCCTATCAAAAGTAAATGAAATCACATCATCTAAATTCATGGCATCAAGTGCTAACATGATTAGACGATCAAGTCCAACGGCAACACCCGCACAATCAGGCAAACCAGATTCCATTGCTGCGATTAGCTCTATATCGATATTTTGTGGAGGCAAGTTTTGATTTGCGCGATCGATATTATTCTGTTCAAAACGCATCTTTTGTTCTTGTGGATTGGTTAGCTCTTTAAATCCATTAGCTAGCTCTACACCTTTGTAATAAAATTCAAAACGGCTTGCTACACGATGATCTTCAGAACTAATCGCCGCTAAAGCCGCTTGTGAGGCAGGAAAGTTATAAACAGCAATGGGTCTTTCTTGCCCAATATGTGGTTCGACTCCAAAACTAAATAGGCATTGTAATAAGGTGTCGCGATCATAATCGTCGGTATTAAGTTCGATATTAAGTTGTTTGATCGCCTCAACTAAGGTTGCATGATCAGCTTCTAATGGGTCAATGTTAAGATGACGTTGAAACGCCTTTTGGTAAGAGATACGTTCTACTGGTTCACAATCTAAGATGTTTTGCAGTAAATCATCAACTTCGTTGATCATTTGCATCATATCGAATTGGATACGATACCATTCAAGCATTGTAAATTCTGGGTTATGATAACGGCTCACTTCTTCATGATTACGAAAGCACTTACAGATCTGGTAAATAGGACCACTACCAGCAGCTAATAAACGCTTCATATGATATTCAGGACTGGTAATGATTGACATTTTTTGCCCCTGATGCTCATCAGTTTCACCAGGTTTTAAAAATAAAGTATGAAATGAACTAAGATGCACATCTGTTACTGCATATTGGCTTAAGGTTGGCGTTTCGACTTCTAATATACAGCGATCAGCGAAAAACTGTCTTACTTGAGAAATAATTTTAGCGCGTTTAAGTAAATTATTAATAGATGCAGTAGGTTGCCAAGTCATAAAAATATCCATGGATTTCGATTAATTACTAAAAGAAGAAATAGGGCATTAAGCCCTATTTCTTATTGCTGACGTCCATTTTGCCACAATGTGAACAAATTGTCGTACTTTTCTTGCTGATTCCAGATGTGACGATGAAGTGCAGAAAGAATAATTGGATCTTCTAAGATCGCTAATTGTTGTTCTTTACTGATTTTTTCTAGATCTACTTGTCGATAATGCTCAATAAGTTGCTTGCGCAATTGCTGATTTTTTGAGTTAGGTAAATGACGCGAAGTCGATAATGCACACGCTAATGCATTATAAATAGGATCGACAAGTGCCATCACAAAACCATGTTCAACAAAAGCTGCTTCGGTTCGAACTAAATAGTCGCCCGTTAGTTTTACTGCGCGTGACGGATGGGTTTCTTCAGGTGTTAAAAATAATCCCGCTTTTTTGGCTTTCATACCAATGCTTGATAAGCCAGAGACACGAATGACTAGCGGTGAAATTGTTAATGGGATTAATATTGCTATATACCAATAGGTGAATTGTGGATTTAACCAAATAATCACACACAACCAGACAATACCTAATAGCGATAATGGCCAACAGAAGTAAAATGATTCACCCCAAGTTAAAGCATCATCATTTCTTGCTGGTGACTTCCATTGAATTTTACTGCCAAGCCACGCTTTAACCACAAATTTGCTGTGGAAGATCATTCGGATTGGTGCAAGAATCATTGACCATACCATTTCGATCAGAATTGATAAAGTCAATTTGAATATTCCACCCACATCTTTTGCACCAGTTCGAGCGATAATAATGCCGTAACTAAATAGTTTAGGAGCAAAAAGTAATACCATTGTGGTTGATAGTAATTGAATAGCTAATTGTTCGTCCCACCTTGGCCATGTTGGATAGAATTGGTTAGGTTGGAAGAAGTATTGTGGCTCAGAAATATTGAACACCAATAATAAGAGTGTTGAGAAGACCAAGAAGATCAACCACAATAATGATGAAATGTAAGCCATTCCACTGGTTAAAAACATCACGCGGTGAGTTAAGGTAATTCCGCTTTTAAAGATTAATCGAAGATTAATCAAATTACCCATACACCAGCGATTATCACGTTTAAGATCTTCGATCATATTTCCTGGTAGCTCTTCATAACTACCATTCATATCATACGCAATCCATACGCCATAACCAGCACGACGCATTAAGGTTGCTTCAACCAAATCGTGTGAGAGTATATGAATGGGACCTTTACGTTTTTGTAAAGGAGATAAAATACAATGCTTGATAAATGGTTTTAAGCGAATCATAGCATTGTGGCCCCAATATTGAGCTTCACTTAATTGCCAGAAGTGAGTACCTGAACAAAAAATATCGCTGTATATTTGATTGGCAAATTGTTGGATACGACCATATAAAGTTGTCATTCTGACTGATTTAGGTGGTGATTGTAAAATCCCCGCTTTTGGATTCGTCTCCATCATGGCAATCATTTTTAAGATACAATCACCTGTCATAATACTATCGGCATCAAGGATCATCATGTATTCATATTGATGTCCCCAACGACGGCAAAAGTCATCAATATTACCGCTTTTACGTTTTACTCGGCGTTTACGGTGGCGGTAAAAGATATTACAACCGTTATCGGCTTTTTTCGCGTTAAATTCAGCCCACGCTTTTAATTCATTGACATAAAGATCAGGTTCGTTAGTATCACTAAGAATATAAAAATCACAATACTGTGCATGCCCTGTTTCAACTAGCGATTCGTAGGTTGCTTCTAATCCTGCAAATACGCGAGAAACATCTTCATTACAAATTGGCATGACTAATGCCGTGCGGTGTTTGGCGTCAATATGGTTAGCTGGATCATTCGGGATAGTAATTGTGTAGCGATCCTTTTTGAGCACGGCCAAAATTAGTCCCATAACGGCGGTCCAAAATCCAATTGAGATCCAACAAAATAAGATAGCAAATAAGACAATGATAAAGCCTTGTATAATATAAGGAATAATACTATAAATGGCAAGTTGCGGATTAATATTCCAATTTGCCATAAAATTAATTTTTTGCCAGCTTTGATAAGGTAATAATGTTGATAAGTAAGTCGTTCCATAATAAGTTTGTACGGCAATAAGTACAAACATAATTAAACGACGAAGTAGTGCGATGATATTAAGACCGTGCTTGGATTCGGGACTATAGCGTTCATTCCAAATTTGTGGTTGAACCGAAACACGCTCAACTTTAGGGTAAGTTGGTTGTTGTTTTCTTTCATCATTAAAATGATCAGTTTTACCAATTTGATTGAGTCGATATTTTAAAAATTCGACATCATCGCTCGGCATATCTTCCGATTCCTGACGCCAATTTTCGACGTCAGACAGGTTTTCGAAATAATCTTTTTTCATATTATTTGCTCATTATAATCATTGAGCAGGAAATTGTCCGCTCCAAGTTTCCGACAAGATCTCACCTGTGGTTGCTGATGCTAATTGAAGACGAATGTCAGTAGGTTTTTTATTATCTTCAACATTGAATCGCACAATCACTCGCCAACCTTTTGTTACTGAATTGTATTGTGAATCACAGCTAACAATGGAACCGTTGTTAATACTTGAAATAATTTTAACTGGTTTTTGCTCAGATAAGTTTGGACCAACAAAATCAATTACATATGCATTAGAACCATCAAGTTTACGAATCAAGTTGGCTTGTTTGATATCACCTAACGATAAGCGTGTGGTTTCAGCTCTTGCTTCATTTTTTGGGTAGCGTTGTTGTTCGTTGAGTGAATAATGTAATCGATATTTAACATCTAATACATCACCGGCTTTATATTGTTTTTCTGGCACCCAAAAGGTAACGATATTATCGTTGGTTTCGTCCGCTGTCGGGATTTCAACCAGTTCTACCCGGCCTTTGTGCCAATCATTCAATATTTCAACCCATACACTTGGACGTAATTCGTAATGATCGTCGAGATCTTGATAGTCATCAAAACCTTTATCTCGTTGTATTAAGCCAAATGCTTTAGGACTTTCCATGCTGTATGATGAAAAAGATAAGCGTTTAGGGTTGTTTAGAGGGCGCCAAATCCACTCATTTTTTGTCACGATAGACAGTCCATTTGAATCATGCATTGCTGGACGATAGTTTAACAATGGCGAAGGCTGGTTAGGGCCATATAAGAACATACTAGTAAGTGGAGCGACGCCCAGTTTTTTGACTGAATCACGGAAGAATACCTTCGCTTCCACAGTTACGGTAGTATCAATACTTGGGACCAATGTAATTTTATAAGCCCCAGTTACACTTTTAGAGTCAAGTAGCGCATAAATCACTAAGTGTTTTTGATTAGGTTCAGGGCGTTCAATCCAATACTCTTTAAATCGTGGAAACTCTTCGCCAGACATTTCGCCCGTATCAATCGCAAGTCCACGTGCGGAAAGACCATAACGCTGATCTTTGCCAACCGCGCGGAAGTAGCTACCACCTAGTGCGGTAAATATTTCGTCATCGGTTTTAGTTGGGTTATTAATTGGATAATGTACTTTGAATCCAGCAAAGCCAAGTTTTTTAGTATCTAAGTTTTCTAAGTGAACTGGACTTAAATCGAAGTAATCTGGATTAAATTTGATTTCATTAACTTGATTATTGACAATTTCATTAATTTTGACTGGTACGTCGAAATACATGCCTTCATGATAAAATTCAAGTTTGAAACGGCTTTTGCGATCATTCCAATATGCTTTGTCATGTTTAAAATAAATTTTTTGATAATCGGCAAATTGTAGTGATGACAATTCGCTAGGAATATTTTTTGATGGTTGGACGTAAGCTTTTTTTGATAGTTTTTCTGCTTTTGTTACGACATCGTTAAAGGTAAAAGCCCATGAAGAAAAACTCAAACAAGATAGCGATGCAATGCACACAATTTTGCAAGTTAATGTTTTACTAAATCGACTAATAGGAAATAAATTGGACATAAAAAGACTCACTTGAGTATTATCTAAAAATATTGATGTAATTGATAATATTGTCTTTAGGGCTGCTTAAACATTTTTCCATAAAGTCAGTTCTCATTTCTTGAAGGATACTTGGATTTTCATCAATCAAAAAGTGAGAGTAATTATCTTTAAGGATTTTTGCTTTTAAAGTGGCCAAATCTTGCACTGACATCTTAAACAAAGGCTGATATCGTATAGTTATATTATCGATATCATTAGTGTAAACGGCTTCAACAAAATCTGCTGACCATTGACAGTAGTTTTTAACATTACCTTCAGTCGGGTTAATTTTTTTCAACTCAATTTTATGTTCGGCTTGATTTTCCTCGATAACTTTTTTGAGTTGAATATCATATTTTAACTTGTAGTATTCGTTAAGATAAAAATTTAACACACAGGAAGACTGATTGCTGTCATCTTTACAGTTTAAGATACCGTGTTTAGTTATATAGCTGTCGAAGTGATTGTCTCCAACAAGTTGGAGTAATTGTTTTTTGGCATTTACAACAAATTGGTTATTTTGTTCCGATTGTTGTTTTAAAATCGTTAACTGATCGACTTCAATTTTGCCATCAGTTGAAGACATATTGTTTTTTACACAGCCTGCGGCAAGAATAGAGACAATGGCGCATGTAAGGATATTACTTATTTTCATATATCAAATTCCATGAACATATTCTTGAGTTGTAATTTCAGGATGAGCAACTTAACACTTTTTAGTGAAGTCATAGCGCGAAATTATATACTCTTATTCTTTTAAAAACACTAGATGATTACATTTATTTAATAAAAAACGCATTAATTATTCTTTTGTACGTTTATATTAATGTCGACATATTTTTCGAACATCGACAGTAAATTGTGAACCATCAGCTAAAGCAGGCTTAAATTTTCCTTTTGCCTTTAAAAAGGCAATAAGCTGCTCGGCATTCATATTGGAGTTAGAGCAAGTATGAAATCGGGCCTCTATACCAAATTTTTTATGGATAGCATCAAGTAAAGATGATTCGGTGTAATCATTTCCATCCATCATATCAAGTACTTCATGGCCGTGAATTGATATCATTTTTCCTCTCCAAGTAGCGGTTTAAACTAACTTTGTTTTTTATTTTTTTAAGCGGTGAAAGATAGCAGATATTATCAATAAAAAAAAGGGTTTAAATGTTAAAAATATCATTAATTTTTTTAACCCTGCTGATGATCAGGGTTAAAAATTGACAGTTATAAATTGATTAAACTGGCTAAAGAGTTTATGCGTTAGATGCAATCAATTTTACTATTATCGATTGGTTTTCCATTCTAACGTTATGAATTGCTATAGTGATGAGATCAGCAAGTTTGTATGCAGTTTCATCTTTGATTTTAATTATTCCTTCTTCCGGATCAGGAGCTATTTCATCACGGACGGAATGAATCATTGATAGCGGTAAAAAGCCAAGTGCACCAATATCAGTTAAACGCACTCGTGCACCACCACGATTGATATCCACTATTTCAGCAGTAAATGTTTGTCCTATTTTATCTAATAAATATTGGCTATAAAGGTTGTCAGCAATATCGCGCTCGGCCAAACGTAACTTTTTGCGTCTATCTGCCATGCCATCTAATTGCTCGTTGGCTGGCGGCGTTAATACTTGCGCCTTAAGCGAGGCTTTAAGTAAACGATGGTTTATCATGTCACCATATTTACGAATTGGTGATGTCCATGTTGCATAAGCTTTGAACCCTAAGCCAAAATGAGGTTCTGGCGTTAATGAAAAATCAGCAGGCGTTTGGAATTTTCGTAATCTTGTAGATAAAAAGTCATTATCCTCGATTAATCGACGTAATTTGATATATCCTTCAAATGAGATAAGTGATTCTTTATCAAAATCGGTGATGCCATTATCGGCTAATATTTTTAAGATTTGTTCAATGTATTTAGTGTCAAATCCTGAATGGATATTAAACACACCAGTACCTACTTTTTCTTTCAAATACATGGTTAGTGCTAAATTAGCAATAATCATCACTTCTTCAACGATGTTATTAGCGATACCGCGTGATTCTTTAATGATTGTTTTTACTTGGCGATTATCATCAAGAATGAATCGATAATCATTATTTGCTTTGAATACTAACGCATTTTTTTGTCGCCAATTTATACGTGCTTTTGCCAATTCTGATAGCAATTTAAGCTGTTCTTTAATCGTTGCATTATTGTTATTTAAGTCACTTCGACCAGCTAAGAAATCAGAAACATTGTTGTAAGAAAGTTTAGCTTTTGATTCAATCCACGCAGGTATAAAACTAATATCATCATTAGCAAATTGACCGTTATTATCAATGTTAATTTTACAAACGATGGTTGGTCTTTTTTGATTGGCTTTTAATGAACACAGATCTTCCGCCAACTGTTTAGGTAACATTGGAATATTAAAGTCTGGTAGATAGGTGGTAAAGTTACGAATTTTAGCAATATTGTCGATTTCACTATCTTGCCCAATATATGCAGTAGGATCGGCAATGGCGATCATTAGGTTATAGTTACCCATTTCATTTTGTGAAATGGTGATCGCATCGTCCATATCTTCAGTATTTTCACTATCAATCGTAAAAAATTGAACATTAGTTAAATCTTCTCGATTTTCTTGTTCATTTACTGAAATTATGAAGGATTCAGCTTGAGGTGCTTCATCTTCTAAATCATAACGAGCTAAGGTTTTAAGCCATAGTTGGTAATTCGAGTCAGAACTGGCGATAAATTTTGTTACCTCAGCAGAAAAATGATTCTTATCTTTTTCTAATGGATGTGATTGCAAAGTAGCAACAACCCAATCACCTTCTTTTAATTTTTGCTCAACTTGCGGATTAACTTTACAACGTATAGCAAAATTTGTCGGCATATTTTCCGGATAAATAGCCATCGCACGATCTAAGAAGCCGATTTTACCAATAAATTTACGTAAGCTACTTTCAATTAATATTTCTGGTTCAAATGACTCTTTATCATTGTTAGTTATGATAGTTCCAGAAACTTTATCACCATGACAAAGCTGTTTCATTTTAGAAATAGAAATAAAATAATTGGTCTTATTATCAACATCTAAAAAACCAAAACCTTTTTCATGAGCTCGGACGATACCTTCAACACGGGGTTTTTGTTCGTTTAATTCTTGTTTTAGTTTGGCGAGTAATGGGTTATTTTGAAACATAGTTCTTAATATTAATTGAAAAATTTGTTCTAAATTCTATCATAGTTATGCAATTTAGAGTTATTGAATTGTGTAAGAATGATGATGCAACAGTCTAAATGACAATAGATTATAGAGTGGCATAATGAAATTAAATTATAAAATACAGGGTGATAATCAACCAATTTTACTGATACATGGCCTATTTGGTAGCTTAGATAATTTAAATATGCTAGCGAAAGATCTGTCTAATAATTATCAAACAATTCAGGTTGATTTGCGTAACCATGGTCAATCACCATGGTCAAACGTGATGAATTATCAAGTGATGGCCGAGGATGTTGCCGAGTTATGTCATGATTTACAATTAAAAAATATCGTCTTGATTGGCCATTCAATGGGTGGAAAAGTTGCGTTGCAATTAAGCCAACTGATCCCTGTTTCTAAAATCTGTGCTATTGATATCGCGCCAGTTAAGTATAATGAAACAATGAATATACCAGTTATTAAAGCGTTAGCGCAATGTATCAATCAAAAATTAATTGATAAAAAACAGATTGTAGATGTTATGCAAGAACATGGCTTAACTACCCCAACTATTTTATTTTTGCTTAAATCATTTAAACATGGACATTGGCTGTTTAATGCCGATGTGATTATCAATCAATATGACCATATTTGTGATTGGCACACCATTTCACCTTGTGACATAGCGACTTTATTTATTCGTGGTGGAAATTCTAACTATATAAATGATAAAGATTATCCAGCTATATTTAGCCAATTCCCAAATACTCAAATAGATGTAATAGAAGGCGCTAGTCATAATGTTCATGCTGAAAGGACGCAACAAGTTTTACAACTTTTGTATACATGGTTAATCAATTGAACATTAGTAACCTTAAGGTTTAATCGATTTGTAATAGTGATTTTTGTTGGTTATTTAAAATGAATTGATACTTATCATTAAATAAAATAACATCTTCAATTACGACTTTAACTTTAGAAAATCAGCCATCGCTATTTTGTGTCATAATGGATAAGTTAAGTATCGGCGATGCAATAGCCCTTGCTTTAAGCGCCTAAATTATGCTACTTATTAAATCTTCAAATACTAACGTTACAACGATTGGTAATATAAAACGTTTTATGCCAAACAGATAAGGTGTCGCTATGGATATTAATCACATAATAAACGTTGCTGTTTAATCGTTTTATGATGAGGTGGGGTAATGCTGATAAAAACCATCTGACACGATGTATTATAAGATTGGCTATGAATTTGATATTGCCAATCATTTGGTATGATTTGATGTACAAAGTGAGGATAACTATCAAGTAAAGCAAACGCGATTTGCTCCGCTTTGAATTGTTTTTGGAAATAGTGGTGCTGACTAATAATTGCGGTTAAATAACCAATAAAACTCAGCATAATGATGGCAAACATCAAGCAAGACAACATAACTTCAACTAGACTAAAACCAGCTATATTTTCACTATTTACAACTTTATTATTCACAATCTACTATCTTTTTTTCAGGACAATAATCTAACCAATGACCCTTTTCAACGCTGAGTTGGTTATTTTCAAAATGGGTTAACATATAAAGATAATACTCATCAGTTTGTGTGCGTACTAGGGTATAGTTATCTACTTTTAATCGTGATTTTTTTATACACGCTTTTAATTGATATTTAGCATCAGATAAGCATTGCCACTCATCAGTCGGTAGTTGCCAAATTTGCTTGGTTGCCCAATTTAAACTTGAGCTTGCTTGATTAAACTGGCGGTAGTGTTGGATTTCAATCAAATAACTCTTTTTTAACGAATCAATCGTCGCCTGAAAACCAGTTAATAATGTTAGTCCGACGATAGTTAAGATGATTACCATCAACAGAGTGCTAAAGCCAGCGTTCGGTTTTCTAGTTTCATTAGAATGGATTTTCATTTTTGATAATGGTTACCGTTTGATATTTGATTTTTTTGTTTTTCTTTAATTGAGCACTAATGTCTATTTCAAAATGGTTATTTTGTTTTTTAATTGAAAATTGGGTTATTTTAATATCATGAGGATCGAATATCTTTTCCCAATTGCTACCTTCACAATTGATTGTTCCGACCTTATATTCCAAATTATTGTTATAAAATCGATAAACGAAGATATCGGATTTAGTTGGATTGAATCGATCATAAACCCAATCATTACGGATCTCACTATCATAACGGAATATATAGCAGTTTTTTGCTGGGTTGATTTCAATAGGTTGTTGATTCATTTTTTCTGGTTTATTCGCGATAAATCCAGCGCGTTTTAAATCTTTAGCGATACTAACAACTCCTTGATGAATATTCTTCTGTAAATGAATATTAAGGTTTTGCTCGAGCAAGATAGATTGTAATTTACTGTAAAATACCGTGATGCCAATAAAAATTAAGCTAGAAAAGGTAATGCTTAACAGCATTTCAAATAGCGAAAAGCCATTTTGTTTCAACATCGTGGTAATCCTGGCAAATAACTATTTTTTTTACAAAATCGAATTCGTCCACGATATGAAATGATAATTTGCGTGGTGCCAATGGCGTTATGTAATTCAAATGTCCCCGTTTGTGCCATGTTTTTTCTGCCCCAAAAGGAGATAACCTTTTTATTTGCTAAATCACTTAACTCAACGGAATTATTGGGTTTAATAAAATACGACGAGCCTTCTTGACAGGTGGGTGGTTTTTCGTCTTTACTAATGCTTAGACACCAAGGTGACAAAAAATAATATACGTGAATGTTCTCGTTGGCGTTATAAGCTTTGGTTTGAACTTCTTCCAAGAAGTAGGCTAATTGTTTAGTGGTGGCGGTGAGTTCATTACGTAGTTGTAACTCTTGCCAATGTTGAACGCCGATTGAAGCCAAAATAGCACCAATACAGATAACAAATAAAAGTTCTATCAAAGAAAACCCACTGTTTTGCATTATTTTTTGCTGTGAAATTTAATGAGGGTTTAACTTTATCTTCAAATAAAATAACTTTATTAAATTTTGTTCAGATTTTGTGAAAGATATTCCAAATTATTTATCTTTTTTGAAAATTTCAATGATACGATAAACCACTTAAAAATAACTGCATATTATATTATACTGTTTGCCTTATTAAATTTGCTAACGGACTTAAAGTTAAAGGAAACGAGAAATGCAACAATTACAAACTATTATTGAGGCAGCATTTGAACGTCGTGCTGAAATTACTCCTTCAAATGTTGATACAGTAACACGTGATGCAATTAATCAATGTATCGCTTTATTAGATAGCGGTAAAATGCGTGTCGCGGAAAAGATTAATGGTGATTGGGTGACTCATCAATGGTTAAAAAAAGCGGTGTTGCTCTCTTTCCGGATTAATGAAAACCAGCTTATTGATGGTGGCGCGACTAATTATTATGACAAAGTACCATTAAAATTTGCCGATTATGATCAAGCACGCTTCCAACAAGAGGGCTTCCGTGTTGTTCCATCTGCGATTGCGCGCAAAGGCGCTTACGTCGCTCGTAATACAGTGTTAATGCCATCTTACGTGAATATCGGTGCTTATGTTGATGAAGGTACGATGGTTGACACTTGGGTAACCGTTGGTTCATGTGCACAAATTGGTAAAAATGTTCATTTATCTGGTGGCGTTGGTATCGGAGGTGTTTTAGAACCATTACAAGCAAACCCAACTATTATTGAGGATAACTGCTTTATTGGTGCGCGTAGTGAAATCGTTGAAGGTGTGATTGTCGAAGAAGGTAGTGTGATCTCAATGGGTGTATTTATTGGTCAAAGTACTAAAATTTATGATCGTGCAACCGGTGAAGTTCATTACGGTCGTGTGCCTGCAGGTTCGGTTGTGGTGTCAGGTAACTTACCAACTAAAGATGGTAAATATAGCCTTTATTGTGCAGTAATTGTTAAAAAGGTAGATGCGAAAACTTTAGGTAAAGTTGGCATTAACGAATTACTTCGTACTATCGATTAATCTTAATTATAAAGCCGCCGTAGATATTATGGTGGCAACTTAAAAAGTTGTATAGAATAAGTCATATTTATAACGATTCGAAGAGGAAAATTTATGCCTTCTTTTGATATTGTATCAGAGATTCAAATGCCAGAGGTTAAAAACGGTGTCGACAATGCGACTCGTGAACTGGCAACTCGTTGGGACTTCAAAAATGTCGAAGCATCTTTTGAGCTCAATGAAAAAAATGAAACCATCAAAGCAACTAGCCAATCTGATTTCCAAGTCCAGCAGCTATTGGATATTTTACGTGATAAGCTTGCTAAACGTGGTATTGATGGTGGTGCGCTAGAAATTCCAGAAGAAATGGAACATAGCGGTAAGTTTTATAGTATTACTGTCAAACTAAAGCAAGGCATCGATAAAGAGTTAGCTAAAAAAATAGTTAAGCTTGTTAAAGACAGTAAAATCAAAGTGCAAGCTCAAGTACAAGGTGAGCAGGTTCGCGTTACTGGTAAGTCGCGTGATGATTTACAAGCGACCATGGCATTAGTGAAAAACGGTGAATTAGGGCAACCCTTCCAATTTACTAATTTTCGCGACTAACCATTTTCAATTCATTATTTTTGCCGACATGGTTTTAAAGACATTGGTCGGCATTTTTTTATCTATCTTGCCAAAAATCTGAAAAAAGTTGAGGAACGCACTTTTTGAGGTCTATTTTTTAAGAATAAATGCTTTTGTCTTTATATTTTGAGGTGTTATTTCTAAATAACGGGATTTTTTTAATTAAATACGTTATGCTATCCACTTGTCTATCCTCTTAAATATAAAAATAGTTATTATGATGAAAAAATTGGTTTTATTTTTCGTTTTTTTTATTTTTTCATGTCCTTCATTTGCACAAAATCCCAATAAAGAAGAAAAGAAAGCGTTTATTGATAATTTGATGTCAAAAATGTCGATTGAAGAAAAAGTGGGACAACTGCGATTAATTAGTGTGGGTGGTGATCTAACATTAGATAAAGTTCTTGATCAAATTGAAGCGGGCGAAATCGGTGGTATTTTTAATACCGTAGTTGAGCCAGATCTTTCAAGGATGCAGGAAAGAGCACTAAAGTCAGCAAATAAAATTCCTGTTTATTTTGGTTTTGATATTGTTCACGGTCATCGCACGGTATTTCCTATTAATTTAGGCATTGCTGCAACATGGGATCGTGATGCGATTGGTAAAGTAGCTGATGTCTCGTCTGATGAAGCAACTTCCGATGGACTCAATGTGACATGGGCGCCAATGGTCGATATTACTCGTGATCCAAGATGGGGACGAGTATCGGAAGGCTTTGGTGAAGATCCTTATTTAACATCGGAAGCAGGGCGGATTTTTGTTGAAAAGATGCAAAAACAGTCCCTTGAAGATAAAAAATCATTAGTGACAACCGTTAAGCACTTTGCGCTTTATGGTGCGGTTGAAGCGGGTCGTGAATATAACAGCACTGATATGAGTGAACGAAAAATGTTCCAAGAATATCTATTGCCGTATAAAGCAGCCGTTGATGCCGGTAGCCGAGCTGTTATGGTTGCACTTGTTAGTGTAAATGGTATTCCAGCTACTGCTAACCATTGGTTATTAACTGAGGTATTGCGTGACCAATGGCATTTTGATGGTGTAGTTGTGAGTGATCACGGTGCTATTCGTGAGTTGATTAATCATGGCGTAGCAAAAGATGCTAAAGATGCAGTTCGAATTGCAATCCAAGCTGGTATTGATATTAGTATGAACGATGAGTACTTTTTGCAATTTTTACCAGAATTAGTCAATGAAGGTGCAATTTCAGAAGATCAACTTAATCAAGCTTGTCGCCGAGTGTTAGAGCTTAAATATGATATGGGATTATTTAAAAACCCTCATCGTAATTTAGATCCTAATTTTGATATTGAAACCATGTTCGCCAACGATCGCTTACATCGAGCCGAAGCAAGAGATGTCGCTCGTCGTAGTATTGTATTGTTAAAAAATAAAAATAATATTTTACCATTAAGTAAAAATAAAAAAATTGCCGTGATCGGACCACTAGCTGATTCAAAACGCGATATTTTAGGTAGTTGGTCGGGTGCTGGCCGTGCTAATTTAGCAGTAACACCGTTAGAAGGAATTAAAAATGCGGTAAATAATCCAAAACTAGTTAGCTACGCTTGGGGAGCAAATATCTCGGATGATCCTAATCTTTATAAATTCTTAAATTTATATAAGGAGATCACTAAATTTGATAAAAGACCTCCTGAAAAGATGATTGCCGAAGCCGTTGCTCAAGCTAAAAAATCGGATGTTGTTGTCCTATTTGTGGGTGAAGCAGAAGGTATGGCACATGAATCATCAAGTCGAACCGATCTTAATTTGCAAGTTAGCCAAAAACGGTTAATTAAGGCATTAAAAGCCACCGGCAAACCACTGATTATCGCATTAATGAATGGGCGTCCACTTACAGTAAAAGAAGAATATCAACAAGCTGATGCTATGCTTGAAACTTGGTTCTTAGGTACTGAGGGTGGTAATGCTGTTGCTGATGTTCTATTTGGTGATTATAATCCATCAGGTAAATTACCGATGTCTTTCCCTGATAATGTAGGTCAAATTCCAGTTTATTATGGTCATTTAAATACAGGGCGACCTCATGGCACGATCAATATGGGTAAATATACCACCTCTTATTTTGACAGCCCGAACGAACCGTTATTTCCATTCGGTTATGGTTTGAGTTATACCAATTTTGCAATTGATTTTTCATTATCAAAAACCGAAATGTCACCAAATGGCGAAATTGAAGTTATTGCCAATGTGGAAAATATTGGCGACAAAGAAGGGACACAAGTTGTTCAGTTATATTTGCAAGACGTCACTGCCTCAATTAGTCGTCCAGTAAAAGAGTTAGTTGGATTTGAAACAATCTCACTCAAACCGCACGAAAAAGGCCAAGTAAAATTTGTTATCAAATATGACATGTTAAAATTCTGGAACGACAAAATGCAATATGTTGCCGAGCCTGGTAAGTTTAATGTGTTTGTCGGCGCCGACTCTACAACCAAAGAAAAACAAACATTTACTTTACTTGATAAATAAATATTCACCGTCGACTTTAGTCGACGGTTTTGTTATTTTTAATCCATATTACTCATATAACCAGAAGATTTGGTTATCATTTTTTGCTTATTTATCAACTATCATATTTATACCTTCCGTTTATTATTAAAAATTATTGATTTTACTGCGAAAAATTGAATCTTGTTTATAATCATAATTAAATTATAAAAGCAAGATTGTTTTAATATTAGAATATTACTTTAAACAATGGTGATAGGGGATAGAGATGTTGATAATCAGAAAAGGAATTTTATTTAGTGGTTTGTTCATGTTAGCTAGTGTATTTCAAACGCAGGCTAAAGAAGTTGAGGTCTCGATCTTGGCAACATCTGATGTGCATGGTCGAATGTTACCTTGGAATTATGGGACTGATAAGGAAGATTTGTCAGGATCTTATGCTCAAATATCTTCATTCTTAAAGGAGTATCGATCACAACATACCAACGTAATTATGGTTGATGCAGGCGATATTATTCAAGATAATCAAATTGAAAGATTCCATAATGAGACAAATCATCCTGCCATTGCAGCACTAAATGTTATGAATTACGACATTATGGTTTTAGGTAATCATGAATTTAATTTTGGTATGTCAATTGTGGATAAAATTACGTCCGAATTCAAAGGAAAATCCTTGGCGGCTAATATATTTTATAAAAAATCAGGTAAGCCTTATCTACCAGCCACAACGATTATTGAAAAGGAGGGCGTAAAAATAGGCTTTATTGGTGCGACTACGCCATTTGTTCCTGAATATGAGAGTAAGACCGGCTATGTAAATCAAATGGAATTTACGCAGCCAATACCTGAAATTAGAAAACAGATCGCAAATCTTAAACAGCAATCTGTTGATGCTATCATATTAGTTACCCACATGGGGCTAGATAATGAAAATAATAAAGCGGGTACCGGCGTTGCTGATGTTGCAAATCAATTACCTGAACTAGACGCAATTATCGCAGGGCATAATCATCAAAATATTAGTGAAAAAGTAATTAATAACGTTGTTATTACTGAACCGCATCGCTATGGTACGGTTGTATCTGTAGTCGATCTTAAATTTGATGTTGAAGGTGATAAAAGGAGATTAAAATTTAAAAAGTCTCAAACGCTACCAGTAAAAGATTATCGAGCTGATCCTGAAATCGTAAAAATCTATTCTCCTTATCATCAGCAACTTAGGGAAATTGCTAATCAAGTTATTGGTGAAACTGATAGCGATCTTGTTCCACAACAGATAATTAATGGTATACCGGCGGTTTATTTGGAAGAAAGTGGTTTAACAAATTTACTCAATACGGTGCAGCTTTATTATAGTGGTGCCGATGTGACTTCAGTTTTAGTTGATAATAAAAAAGCCATCTTAAATAAAGGGGCAATAGCTCGCAAAGATATTGCCAACAACTATCAATATACCGCAGGTGAGACTTCAATTTTTGAGGTAACAGGAAAGGATCTCAAAGATTATATGGAGTGGTCTGCTGCTTATTTTGCTCAAGTTAAATCGACTGACAAAACTTATCAATATGACTCTGTGCGCGGTGCATCTAAATATATGACTTATGATATGTTTGGAGGTGTCAAATATGTTATTGACCTTAGCGAACCAGTTGAGCACCGTATCAAAAACTTAACATTATTAAATGGTAAAGCAATTACTGATGATATGAAAATTAAACTTGGTATGAATGCTTATCGTTATGAAATGCTGGTAAAAAAAGGAGGTCCATTAGAAGGACGAAGAGTAGAGCCAATTTGGAATTCTCGGACTGTATTAGGTGATGAAGAAGGTACAATTCGTAACATGACCATTAAATACATTACTGACGTGAAGAAAGGTAAAATTACCGATGAGTCAAATCATAATTGGAAAGTGATCGGTATCCGCTCTAATCCATAGTAAGGAGTTATATGGCTTAATTTTACTATCGTTTTATTGAATGATATTTATATAACTATTTTATGATGAACAAAAAAATACGAGTCAATGACTCGTATTTAATTTATCTATTGAATTATTTGTTGAGTGCTTTTACTTTGAGAACTAGGCCCTCAACAGCAATGACTTCAACATGTTGCCCAGCTTCTAAATCTTGGTTACATTTTGCTGACCATGTGCCATCTTTGATTTTTATGCGACCAGAACCATTAACAATAGCATCGGTAACGATGGTTTTAATACCGATTAATTCTTGTTGAGGTTGATTTATTTCACCTTTACCTGTTTTGTCTTTACCATGTTTTTTTAACCATACCCACCAAAGGTAAGCAGATATTAAAGTAAAAATAGCAAACAAAATCCATAAAATAGGCCAAGATAAAGGTACAACCCAAGCAATTAAACCAACAATAATCGCTGCAATTCCACTCCAAAGCCCATATCCACCGGTTCCTAATAGCTCAATAATCAGCAAAATGCCGCCTAAAGCAATAAAAACCCAGTGAGGATTGTCATAAATAACCGTTAAAAAATCAGTCATTGGTTGTTACCTATTATTTATTAAAATATTTTATCTTTCTAACTAATTTAGGTAGGAAGATTTGATTCATTTAAACAGTTTACTTAGAATTTTTAATTAATTCAGTAATACCACCAATGCTACCCATTAGGCTAGAAGCATCAAGAGGCATCATCACGACTTTACTGTTATCTGAAGCACCGATTTGTTGTAACGCTTCAGTATATTTTTGAGCAACAAAGTAGTTGATCGCATTAATATTACCAGCTGCAATAGCGTCCGAAACCATTTGTGTTGCTTTAGCTTCCGCTTCGGCAGCACGTTCACGCGCTTCTGCTTGTAAAAATGCTGCTTGTTTTTCACCTTCTGCTTTTAATATTTCTGACTGTTTTTCACCTTCAGAACGTAAAATAGCGGCTTGACGAATACCTTCCGCTTCAAGAATTTCAGCACGTTTATTACGTTCAGCTTTCATCTGCGCATTCATGGCTGCGATCAGTTCTGCTGGCGGACGAACGTCACGAATTTCGATACGGGTAATTTTAATTCCCCAAGGACTAGTCGCATCATCAACAATGCTAAGCAGTTTAGAGTTGATATGATCACGTTGTGATAGCATCTCATCAAGCTCCATACTACCAAGTACTGTACGGATGTTTGTCATCATAAGATTAATTACGGCTCGTTCAAGTTGATTAACTTGGTAAGCCGCTCTTGCTGCTTCTTGTACTTGAATAAAGCAAACCGCATCAATTTGTACATTTGCGTTATCTTTAGAAATAACTTCTTGAGATGGGATATCAAGAACTTGTTCCATCATATTAATTTTACGACCAACACCATCCATAAAAGGAATAATAATGTTCAAACCAGGCTCAAGCGTATGAGTGTATTTACCAAAACGCTCGATGGTATATTGGTATCCTTGCGGAACAATGGTGATAGCTTTAAAAACAGTTACAACAGCCAGTAAAACAATTACAATGATTAAAATATAAAATATTGGCATAAATCAAAATCTCTAATTTTTATTAACAGTTTTAAGGTGTGGGCTATTTTAGTCGGTATTAGGTTATTTGACAAACTATAATTTTTTTAACTATATGAAATTAAAATAACTTTTTGTTATTCCTCTGTTTAAGTGCATAAAAAATAAGATCCTAATGGAATCGTTTGAATTATATAAATTAGGTAAAAATACAGCTAGATTTTATTTATCGAACATAAAATATTCACTTGACAACACACTAATGAACTAGTTTAATAGTACAACATGTTTTTTAAGCAGATATAATAATGATAAATCAGCAACCTTTATTAACTTATTGTCAACAAACTACCGTTTTGGGTTGGTGGCACGTCACTTTTTGCGGGTGATGTGATGATGTCTTATGTTCATAATACCCGCTCAGAGCGGGTTTTTTAGTTTAAAAAAGATAAAAAATAATTTATAAAAAGAGAGTCAACAATGAATAAGCCTACATTAACACAGATAATCAAAACCATTGGTTATTATCAGGATCCGACTCAGGTATTTTATCAACTTTGTGATAACAAAACGGCAACATTGTTGCTTGAATCGGCCGAAATTGATAATAAACAGGGCATAAAAAGCGTGATGATCGTTGATAGTGCTTTGACGATTTCGGCACTGAATAACGAAGTGATTTTTCAAGCGTTAACAAGTAACGGTCAAAAATTACTCCCTTTATTGCAACAAGCTTTTCCCGATAACGTTAGCAAAATCCAATTAGATGAAAATAATCTCAAATTAGTTTTTCCACCGATTGACAGTTTGCAAGATGAAGATTCTCGCTTAAAGTCCCTATCGATATTTGATGCCTTAAGAACCTTATTAAATATCGTCAATATTCCTCAAGATGCCAGTACTGATGCTGTTTTTGTTGGTGGATTATTTGCCTATGATTTGGTGACGGGTTTTGAGCATTTACCGATTTTACCAACCGAACAACGTTGTCAAGATTTTCGATTTTATCTGGCCGAAACGTTATTGGAAATTAATCACAAAGATCGCGTCTCATTATTAAAAGCAACCGCGTTTACTTCTTGTCCTGATGAAGTTAATCGTTTAAATCGGAGATTGGCTGAATTACAAAATAAGCTCAATCAACCATTGAACCCAATTAAAACGCAATCATTGGCTAATATAAATGTCTCTTGTAACAAGAGTGATGATGATTTCAATACCATGGTTAAGAAAATGCAAGATGCGATTCAACAAGGTGAGATCTTTCAAGCTGTTCCATCAAGACGTTTTTCATTACCTTGTCCAGCGCCATTATCCGCTTATCAAGTATTAAAAAATAACAATCCAAGCCCTTATATGTTTTATATGCAAGATGTAGATTTTGTTCTGTTTGGTGCTTCCCCCGAAAGTGCACTTAAATATAACAAAGCCAATAATCAAGTGGAAATTTATCCGATTGCAGGTACTCGTCCTCGTGGTTTAAGTGCCAATGGCGAAATTGATTATGATTTAGATAGTAGATTAGAGCTAGAAATGCGTACCGATAAAAAAGAACTAGCAGAACATTTAATGCTGGTTGATTTAGCCCGCAATGATTTAGCTCGAATTTGTCAGCCGGGAAGCCGATACACTAAAGAGTTATTAAAAGTGGATCGTTATTCCTATGTTATGCATTTGGTTTCGCGAATTGTTGGTCAGCTAAGGCAGGATCTTGATGCCTTGCATGCTTATCAAGCTACCATGAATATGGGGACATTAACTGGTGCGCCAAAAGTTAGAGCAATGCAGTTAATTGCTGAATCGGAAAAGATAAAACGAGGTAGTTATGGTGGGGCTGTTGGGTATTTTACTGCTAATGGTGATCTTGATACCTGTATTGTCATCCGCAGTGCCTATGTGGAAGATGGTATAGCAACCGTACAAGCTGGATGTGGGGTGGTTTTAGATTCAGAACCTCAAGCAGAATCGGACGAATCACGTAACAAAGCACGTGCTGTTGTTCGCGCGATTATGGCAGCACATAATGTAGAAGGTGTATTCTAATGGCTAATATCTTATTTATTGATAATGTTGATTCGTTTACTTATAACTTGGTTGATCAGTTACGGCATAATCAACATAATGTGACAATTTATCGCAACACTATTCCAGCCGATGTGATCATTGAAAAATTATCACAAATGCAAAATCCTATTTTAATGTTATCCCCAGGACCGGGAGCACCAAGTGAAGCAGGTTCAATGCCGGAACTACTCAAACGTTTAAAAGGAAAATTACCGATCATTGGTATCTGTCTTGGACATCAAGCGATTGTCGAATCTTATGGCGGTATGATTGTGCCGGCTGGTGATATCTTGCATGGTAAAGCCTCATTAATTGAACATGATTGTCAAGCGATGTTTAAAGGTTTACCAAATCCATTACCGGTAGCACGCTATCATTCATTAAAAGCTGAAAATATACCAAACACACTTACCGTTAATGCTATGTGTAATAATATCGTTATGGCGGTACGTAATGATGAAGATCGGGTTTGTGGTTTTCAATTTCATCCTGAATCGATTTTAACCATTCAAGGGGTAAAATTATTAGAGCAAACCATTGAATGGGCACTTAATCCAGTTCAAAAACAACCGCAAGCAAAACAAGAGGCAATTGTTGATAAGCAAGAATATAATATCCAACCGATTTTAAATAAATTGTATCTAGGACAAGTATTATCCCAAGAAGAGAGTAAAATACTGTTTAATCTCATAATTCAAGGTAAAATTGAACCAACAGTTCTGGCAACTGCAATTATTAGTATGAAAGTTCGTGGTGAAAAACCTGATGAAATTGCTGGTGCGGCGCAAGCCTTACTTGAAAATGCCGATGCTTTTGAAGTGCCTGATTATGATTTTACCGACATTGTCGGTACCGGTGGTGATGGTACTAACAGTATCAATATCTCAACAGCCAGTGCCTTTGTTACTGCGGCCTTAGGATATAAAGTGGCTAAACATGGTAATCGTGGTGTATCAAGCAAATCAGGATCATCAGATGTGTTATCCGCGTTAGGTATTAAACTAAATATGTCAGCGGAAGCATCGAGAAAAGCGCTTGATGAATTAGGGGTGTGCTTCTTGTTCGCTCAGCAGTATCATTCAGGCTTCCGTCATGCTGCACCAGTTCGTCAACAATTAAAAACACGAACAATTTTTAATGTTCTTGGGCCATTGATTAATCCATCTCGACCAAAACGTATTTTACTCGGTGTTTATCACCCTGATTTGATAAAACCGATTGCAGAAACATTAAAAATGTTGAACTATACCCATGCTTATGTGGTACATGGTGCAGGCATGGATGAAGTCGCGATTCATGGCGAAACCCAAGTTGCTGAAGTGAAAAATGGCGAAATTCGTTATTTCACCCTGACACCACAAGATTTTGGTTTACAACAATACACCTTAAAAGATATTGAAGGTGGTACGCCGGAAATGAATCGCGATTTATTGCTAGCGATTTTACAAGGACAGGGTAAACCCGCCCATGAAGCAGCGATTGCCGCAAATGTGGCGATGTTGATCAGTCTATTTGGTGAGTCAGATTTAAAACTAAATGCCCAACGCGCAATTGAATTGATGCATAGTGGCAAAGCCTATGAGCTATTACAGAAGTTAGCAGCAAGATAATAAGTGGAGAATAAAATGGCAATTGCAGCATTAACCGAAAATGTTGAAATGGCAACAGTGTTAAAAAAGATTATTGCAGATAAACAACTATGGCTGGCTGAACAGCAAGCTAAAAATCCACTGGCTAACTTTAAAAGCAAAGTTGTACCGAGTGATCGTGATTTTTACCAAGCGTTAACACAACCGAAGACGGTATTTATCTTAGAGTGTAAAAAAGCATCGCCATCAAAAGGTTTAATTCGTGAAGATTTTGATCCGGCAACGATTGCTAAAGTTTATAAAGATTATGCCTCGGCAATTTCAGTTTTAACCGATGAAAAATATTTTCAAGGTCGGTTTGAATTTTTACCAATGGTGCGTAATGAAGTTACTCAACCGGTACTTTGCAAAGATTTTATTATCGATGAATATCAAATTTACTTAGCGCGATATTATCAGGCAGATGCTATCTTATTAATGTTATCGGTGGTAAATGATAATGAGTATCGCCATCTTAGCCAAATTGCTCATCAACTTAATATGGGGGTTTTGACTGAAGCCAGTACGGAACAAGAAGTTGAGCGAGCCATTCATCTTGGCGCCAAAGTTATTGGTATTAATAATCGTAATCTTCGTGACCTGTCAGTAGATTTAAATCGAGTAAAAACATTATCTAAATCTATCCCTGCTGATCGAATTATTATCAGTGAATCGGGTATTTACACTCATAATCAAGTTAAAGATCTTAGCCATTATGCTAACGGTTTTTTGATTGGTAGCGCGTTAATGTCTGAGTCAAATCTAAATCTAGCTATTCGTAAGGTGATGCTAGGAGAAAATAAAGTCTGTGGTTTAACCAGAGCACAGGATGCTATCACCGTTTATCAAGCGGGAGCGGTTTATGGTGGATTAATTTTTGTGGCAAATTCACCAAGATATATCACAGCAACTAAGGCACGTAGTGTTATCGCAGCAGCTCCGCTCAATTGGGTCGGTGTATTTAAAAATAGTGATATTGAGGATGTTTGTGATATAGCTAAACAACTCTCACTTTATGCGGTGCAGTTGCATGGTCATGAGGATGATAATTATATTCAAACACTTCGCCAACAATTGCCAGCAGCCTGTCAAATCTGGAAAGCATTAAGTATCGGCGATAGTATTCCGAACCATGATAATCCATTAGTCTCTCGTTATATATTTGATAATGGCGCCGGTGGAACAGGTAAAAGTTTTAATTGGTCGCTATTACGTGGCAAAGATTTAAGTAACGTCATTTTAGCTGGTGGTATCAATCCGCAAAATGTTAGTGAAGCACTCGCTATCGATGTCATAGGTGTTGACATTAACTCGGGCGTTGAAGTTTCACCCGGAATTAAAGATAAACAAAAAATTACAGCAGTATTTGAACAAATTTAACTAATTATATTGAAGGAATGGTTATGTCTAAATTAAATCCTTATTTTGGCAAATTTGGCGGTCAATATGTACCGCAAATTTTAATGCCAGTGCTTGAACAACTTGAGGATGCTTTTATATCGGCGATACACGACCCGAGTTTCCAAAAAGAGTTTAATGATCTTTTGGTTAACTACGCAGGTCGTCCAACAGCCTTAACCCTATGTAAAAATCTCACTGCTGGTACCAAAACCAAACTTTATTTAAAACGAGAAGATTTAGTTCACGGCGGTGCGCATAAAACAAACCAAGTATTAGGCCAAGCGCTACTGGCTAAAAGAATGGGTAAAACCGAAATTATTGCCGAAACCGGTGCCGGTCAGCACGGTGTTGCTTCGGCGTTAGCTTGTGCATTATTAGGTTTAAAATGCCGCATCTATATGGGAGCAAAAGATGTTCAACGCCAAGCACCAAATGTATTTAGAATGCGACTTATGGGTGCTACTGTTATCCCAGTTGAAACGGGGTCAGCAACGTTAAAAGATGCTTGTAACGAAGCATTGCGCGATTGGTCTGGTAGTTATGAAACCGCGCATTATATGTTAGGAACAGCTGCTGGTCCGCACCCATTTCCGACTATAGTGCGTGAATTCCAACAAATGATTAGCCGTGAAGCAAAACAACAAATCATGGAAAAAGAAGGACGATTACCTGATGCCGTCATCGCCTGTGTTGGCGGTGGTTCAAACGCAATTGGTATGTTTGCTAATTTTATAGAGGATAAATCAGTCAGATTAATTGGTGTTGAGCCAGGTGGGCATGGCATTGAAAGTGGTGAACATGGTGCATCACTTAAACATGGTAAACTAGGCATTTACTTTGGTATGAAAACACCAATGATGCAAACCGATGAGGGGCAAATTGAAGAATCTTATTCGATTTCAGCTGGCCTTGACTTTCCAGCAGTTGGCCCACAACATGCTTATTTAGATAGTATTGGTCGAGCAGAATATGTCTCAGTAACTGATGACGAAGCCCTTGAAGCATTTCAAGCTTTATCACGTCATGAAGGGATCATCCCAGCTTTAGAATCATCACATGCATTAGCATATGCACTGAAAATGATTAAAGAAAATCCAAACAAAGAACAACTATTAATTGTCAATCTATCTGGTCGTGGTGATAAAGATATCTTTACGGTTTATGATGTATTAAAAGCAAAAGGAGAAATAGAATGAGTCGTTATCAAAAACTGTTTGACCGTTTAACAGTCGAAAAACGTGGTGCATTTGTTCCTTTTGTTCCAGTTGGCGATCCTAATCCTCAGCTTTCATACCAAATTATTCAAACGATGATCGACGCTGGGGCTGATGCGTTAGAATTAGGCATTCCTTTTTCTGACCCAATGGCGGATGGTCCAACAATTCAAAATGCTAATATTCGTGCTTTTAATGGTGGTATAACCGTTGAGAAATGCTTCGAAATCTTAACTAACATTCGAACTAGTAATCCAGATATTCCTATTGGATTATTAATCTATGCCAATTTAGTATTTAAAAATGGTATTGATAACTTTTATGATAAATGCGCCAAAGCTGGAGTGGATTCAGTGTTAATTGCCGATTTACCTGTTGAGTATGCGGAAGAATTTACCGGTGCTGCCGAACAACATGGTATTGCGCCAATATTCATCTGCCCACCTAATGCTGACGATGATGTGATCAAAAATATTGCTAAACATGGTGAGGGTTATACTTACTTAGTATCGCGAGCGGGGGTAACTGGTATAGAAAATCGAGCTAATAAACCGCTCACACATTTACTCGAAAAATTAACTGAATTTAAGGCTCCACCAGCAATTCAAGGATTTGGTATTTCAGAACCGGCTCAGGTCAGTGAAGCGATTAAATCGGGTGCCGCTGGCGCAATTGCCGGTTCAGCAACGGTCAAAATTATTGAAAATAACCTTAATAATCCAACCAAAATGTTGAGCGAACTAGCGAGTTTCGTTAAAACGATGAAAGCTGCAACGCAAAAATAATAACAGTAAAACTATCCGCTGATTATTCAGCGGAATTTATTACTTGAAAAAACAATAATTGTACTTATATTAATCATAACTTGAGATTAATTGTAATTAGTTGCGACACACAATTATAGCTGCTTAGTTTTCAATGACTTTAAACGATTTTGATAAATCTAGTAGGATTTTGAGTTGCATATTTTACAAAACATAGTATAATCTTCAGCCATCTATCGCGGGGTGGAGCAGCTTGGTAGCTCGTCGGGCTCATAACCCGAAGGTCGTTGGTTCAAATCCAGCCCCCGCAACCACTTAAATTTTCATTCATATTAATCTATCCCATTTTTATTGTCTGAAAGTTCAAATCAAGTGGCTTCATTATATTATGTTTTAAATGTAGCCTCGCTTG
Source organism: Gilliamella sp. LMG 34361 (assembly GCF_984569075.1). Taxonomy (NCBI): domain Bacteria; kingdom Pseudomonadati; phylum Pseudomonadota; class Gammaproteobacteria; order Orbales; family Orbaceae; genus Gilliamella; species Gilliamella sp. LMG 34361. The sequence continues at coordinate 1,457,863 of NZ_OZ474903.1, forward strand.
TCGGGGTTTTTTTATACATTATTATTTAAACGTGAGTTTAAAAGAAATGTTGGGCTTTATGCCCTTTTTTATTTTCTGCAGTGGAGGTTTGTTTGGCTAATTTAGAACAGCAATTAACCAATATCATCCAAGAGCCTGTTAATGCACTTGGTTTTGAGCTAGTTGGGATTGAATACATTCGAGGTCGTTACCCAGTTTTGCGCGTATATATTGATAGTGAAAATGGTATTACCGTTGATGATTGTGCTGATGTTAGTCGACAAATTAGTGCGGTACTTGATGTAGAAGACCCTATTAAAGATGCTTACAATCTTGAGGTTTCGTCACCGGGTATGGATCGGCCGTTGTTTACGCTTGAACATTATCAACGTTTTGTTGGTGAAGAAGTCACAATCAGTTTGCGTATTCCTCTTGCCAATCGTCGCAAGTGGAAAGGACAGATTAAAGCCATCGATAATGAAATGATTACTTTAATCGTCGATGGTAGTGATGAAGTGTTTGCCCTTAGCAATATCCAAAAGGCAAACATTGTACCTAATTTTAACCTTAAATAGAGTACGGGTGTAAAAGGATGAATAAAGAAATTTTAGCTGTTGTTGAAGCAGTATCTAATGAAAAAGCACTGACACGTGACAAAATTTTCGAAGCACTAGAAACTGCGTTAGCAACGGCCACTAAAAAGAAACATACTGTTGATATTGATGTTGTCGTAAAAATTGACCACAAAACAGGTGATTATGATACGTTTCGTCGTTGGTTAGTGGTTAATGAAGTGACTCAACCTACTAAAGAAATCACACTGGAAGCAGCACAGTTTGAAGATCCAGATGTAAAAGTTGGTGACTATGTTGAAGAACAAATTGAGTCAGTCGCTTTTGATCGCATCACAACGCAAACCGCTAAACAAGTTATCGTCCAAAAAGTACGCGAAGCTGAGCGTGCTATGGTGATTGACATGTTTAGAAACCGAATTGGTGATATCGTAACGGGTATTATTAAAAAGACCAATCGTGATAGTGTTATTCTTGATTTAGGTAATAATGCTGATGCGATGATGTCTCGCCATGATATGTTACCACGAGAAAACTTCCGTATTGGTGACCGTGTACGTGGCATTTTATATCTTGTTGAACAAGATAATAAACCAGCACAACTCTGTGTTAGCCGTTCAAATCCTGAAATGATGGAAGAACTATTTCGCATTGAAGTGCCAGAAATCGGTGAAGAGATGATCGATATCAAGGGTGTTGCTCGTGATCCGGGTTCTCGTGCTAAAATTGCCGTTAGCAGTAACGATCGCCGTATCGACCCAGTTGGCGCGTGTGTTGGTATGCGTGGCGCTCGCGTTCAAGCGGTTTCCAATGAGTTTGGCGGTGAACGTATTGATATTGTTTTATGGGACGATAACCCGGCGCAATATGTTATTAATGCCATGGCACCAGCTGATGTAGTATCTATTGTGGTTGATGAAGATAAACACACAATGGATGTTGCTGTTAATGCAGAAACCCTACCGCAAGCTATCGGTCGTAATGGCCAAAATATCCGCTTAGCATCGCAACTTACTGGTTGGACGTTAAACGTAATGAGTACTGAAGATTTACAAGAAAAACATCAAGCAGAATCTTTTGCAGCAATCAATAACCTAATGAAACATTTAGACATTGAAGAAGATCTTGCCCAGCTTTTAGTTGAAGAAGGCTTTACTTCATTAGAAGAGCTTGCGTATGTACCCGTTGATGAGTTACTTGAAGTTGAAGAGCTTGATGAAGAACTGGTAAATGCATTAAGAAATCGAGCAAAAGATGCATTAACAACTATTGCTCTTGCTCATAGCGGTGATAAACGACCTGCACAAGATCTGTTAGATCTACCAGGTATGACACAAGAATTAGCCTATCAATTAGCACAACAAGATATCGTCACTTTAGAAGATTTAGCTGAACAAGGTACAGATGATCTTGCAGATATTGAAGGTTTAACAAGCACACAAGCTGGCGATTTTATTATGGCTGCCCGTAATATTTGTTGGTTTGCAAATGAATAAATTGAGGGAAAGTAATACATGACCAAAGTATCAATCGAAACACTGGCTCAAGAAATAAAGACACCAGTGCAAACACTTTTGCAACAGTTTGCTGATGCGGGTATGAAAAAAAACGCATCTGACACTGTGACACAAAAGGAAAAAGAAGCTTTGCTTGCGCATTTAAAACCTCAGCAAGGTCCAACAAAATTAACTTTGCAACGTAAAACACATTCAACACTAAATGTGTCTAGCGGTGGTGGTAAAAGTAAAGAAATTAAAGTTGAAGTTCGTAAAAAACGTACTATCGTTAAGCAAGATCCAGCTGAATTAGAAAAAGCGCGTCTTGAAGCGGAACAAAAAGCGAGAGAAGAAGCTGAATTAAAAGCACGTAAAGAGGCCGAAGAAAAAGCTAAACAAGAGGCCCTAGAGCAAAAGAAACGCGAAGAAGCCGAAGCTGAAAAACGCAATCAAGAACAAAAGGCTAAAGTTGCTCAAGAGCAAACTGTTGATCCAAAAGTGAAAAAAGCACAAGAAGAAAAAGCACGCTTAGAAGCTGAAGCTAACGAAATCAAGCGTAAAGCGGAAGAAGAAAACCGTCGTAAACTTGAAGAAGAAGCTAAACGTATGGCGGAAGAAGCGCGTAAACTTGCAGAGCAATATAGTGACAGCGAAGAGACAGATAACAGTGACGATGACGATTATCACGTCACTACTTCTAAATACGCGCGTGCTGCTGAAGATGATACCGATCGTGAAGTGGAAGGCGGTCGTGGTCGTGGACGCGGTAATAAACAAACTAAACAGAAGAAATCAAGTAAGTTATCAGAAGGTAAAGCAGAGCGTGAGGAAGCACGAGCCGTTACTCGTGGTAATCACAAGAAGAAAGGCAAAAGTTCTTTACAACAAAGCTTCACTAAACCAGTTCAAGCTATCAATCGCGATGTGGTTATTGGTGAAACCATCACGGTTGCTGAACTAGCTAACAAAATGGCAGTAAAAGGTTCAGAAGTAATTAAAACCATGATGAAAATGGGGGCCATGGCAACCATCAATCAGGTTATCGATCAAGAAACAGCGCAACTTGTTGCTGAAGAAATGGGACACAAAGTGGTACTTCGTCGTGAAAACGAACTTGAAGAATCATTAATGAGCGACCGTGATACCGGTGCGGAAAAAGTATCTCGTGCGCCAGTTGTGACTATCATGGGACACGTTGACCATGGTAAAACCTCATTACTTGACTATATTCGTAAAGCAAAAGTGGCGTCAGGCGAAGCAGGTGGTATTACTCAACATATCGGTGCTTACCACGTTAAAACTGCTAGCGGTGAAATCACTTTCTTAGATACTCCGGGGCATGCCGCGTTTACCTCAATGCGTGCTCGTGGTGCTAAAGCCACCGATATCGTGGTATTAGTGGTTGCTGCTGATGATGGGGTGATGCCACAAACTATCGAAGCGATTCAACATGCGAAAGCCGCAAATGTGCCAATTGTTGTTGCGGTAAACAAAATTGATAAACCAGAAGCCGATCCAGAACGTGTTAAAGGTGAACTTGCTCAATATGGCGTAATGTCAGAAGATTGGGGTGGTGATACTCAGTTTGTTCATGTTTCAGCTAAAGCGGGTACCGGGATTGACCAACTACTTGAAGCAATTCTATTACAAGCTGAAGTCCTTGAACTTACTGCTTATGAATCAGGTATGGCGAGTGGAGTAGTTATCGAATCCTTCCTTGATAAAGGTCGTGGTCCTATTGCGACTGTACTGGTTCAATCAGGTACCTTACGTAAAGGTGATATCGTACTGTGTGGATTTGAATATGGCCGTATTCGTGCTATGCGTAACGAATTAGGTAAAGAAGTGACCGAAGCTGGTCCTTCAATTCCTGTTGAGATTTTAGGTCTTTCTGGCGTACCGTCAGCAGGTGATGAGGCCACTGTTGTTCGCGATGAAAAGAAAGCCCGTGAGGTTGCTTTATATCGTCAAGGTAAATTCCGTGATGTTAAACTTGCCCGTCAACAAAAAGCGAAACTGGAAAACATGTTTACTAACATGACGGAAGGTGACGTATCTGAACTTAATATCGTTCTTAAAGCTGACGTACAAGGTTCGGTTGAAGCGATTTGTGATTCATTACTTAAACTATCAACAGATGAAGTTAAAGTTAAAATCATTGGTTCAGGTGTTGGTGGTATTACTGAAACCGATGCTTCACTTGCAGCCGCATCTAACGCAATCATTTTAGGTTTTAACGTTCGTGCCGATGCGTCAGCGCGTAAAGTTGTCGAAACAGAAAACTTAGATCTCCGTTACTATTCGGTTATTTATGACCTAATTGATGAAGTAAAACAGGCCATGAGTGGTATGCTTGCTCCAGAATACAAGCAAGAAATTATTGGTCTTGCTGAAGTGCGTGATGTATTTAAATCACCTAAATTTGGTGCAATCGCTGGGTGTATGGTAACCGAAGGCGTGGTTAAACGTCATAACCCAATTCGTGTATTACGTGATAACGTGGTTATCTATGAAGGTGAACTTGAATCATTACGTCGCTTCAAAGATGACGTTAACGAAGTTCGTAACGGCATGGAGTGTGGTATTGGTGTTCGTAACTACAATGATGTTCGCGTTGGCGACTCTATCGAAGTTTTTGAAACTGTCGAAATCAAGCGTACTATTTAATTAATTCGTTAATTAATAAGTTAACATGTTATAAGCAAGGTTTTTTAAGCCTTGCTTAAGCATATTTTAAGGAAAATAGATATGGCAAAAGCATTTAATCGATCATCTCGCGTCGGGCATGAGTTACAAAAAGAGATTGCGATTATTTTACAGCGCGAAATCAAAGATCCACGTTTAGGCATGGTAACCGTTTCGGGTGTAGATATCTCTCGTGATCTCTCTTACGCAAAAGTGTTTGTAACATTTTTAAATGATGATGATCCGCAAGTTATCGAGCAAGGATTGAATGTCTTAAATGATGCAAAAGGGTATATTCGTACACTAATTGGTAAAGCAATGCGTTTGCGAATTATTCCTGAAATTAAATTCTTTTATGATGAATCGCTTGTCAAAGGTATGCAGATGTCTAGTTTAGTCTCTGATGTGATTAAACAAGACAACGAACGTCATAAAGATTAATAATTAAAAGCACTCAATTTTTGTAAAAAATATTGAGAAGTGTGATCCGTTTCAGATTAAATATTGATGATGAATATAAAAAAAACTCGCCGTGATGTTCACGGCGTTTTGTTATTAGACAAACCTCAAGGCATGACATCAAATGATGCCTTACAAAAAGTGAAAAGATTGTTTAACGCCAAAAAAGCAGGTCATACTGGTGCGCTCGATCCATTAGCAACCGGAATGTTGCCTATTTGTTTTGGTGAAGCAACCAAGTTTTCACAGTACTTATTAGATTCTGACAAACGTTATCGCGTGATCGCTAAATTGGGTCAACGAACTGATACATCTGATGCTGATGGTCAAGTAATTTGCACTAAACCTGTCAATATCACTCAGTCACAAATCGATGAGGTCTTAACTCATTTTCGAGGTGATATTTTACAAGTGCCAACTATGTTTTCAGCTTTAAAATATCAAGGTAAACCACTTTATGAATATGCCCGCCAAGGCATTGTTATAGAGCGCGAAGCAAGACCGATTACCGTTTATGAAAATCAGTTTATCCAATACGATTTAGCTAAGCATGAATTAACTTTAGAGGTCCATTGCTCAAAGGGAACCTATATCCGTACTATCATTGATGATTTAGGTGAATTACTTGGCTGTGGTGCACATGTGATCTATTTAAGGCGCTTGCAAGTATCAAATTATCCCATCGATAAAATGATTAGCCTAGATGAGTTACAAAATATCGGCGAAAAAGAACCATTACTTATGCCTGTTGATAGCCCATTACAAGCGAACGGAAAAGTGGTATTGAGTGAAAGCCAAGGCAAAGATATCTTATTAGGTAGAACCGTTACTGTCGAAAGCAATGTGACCGTTGAAACCTTAGTGAGAATTTATAAAGAGCAACAATTTATAGGTGCAGGTACTCAAATTTTTAATAAATTATCGCCAAAAAGATTGATTTCAGTCTCCTAACTAATAGGTTATCTAATATAAAAATAAGCGGTTAGTTAATAAAAAAAGTTTCGGTATCGATAATATGACATTGTGGTAATGATGCTATATCTTGTTTAAGAATATCACATAACAACTGTGCTGATTTACAACCCATTTGGTATAAAGGTTTATTGACTCTACTAAGCCGATCTAACTCATTATATTGAAGTTCATTACAATGGCTTATATAAGTAATCGAAAGTGGATGTAATTGTTGTGATTGGCTCTCTTTTGCTTGGTTTAATGCACCAAAAAGTGAGCGATAGTTTGATAAATAATTTTGTGCATGATTGCTGTTTGAATCAAAACAAGAGAGGCTACTCAAATCCTCAAAAATAATTGCTGTTGGTGGTTTGTTGCTTTGCAGTAATGTCTTAACGGCATCTCGTCCATGTTCATAGGTTAGGCAACCTTGAATAACATAATCAACATCAACGGGCATATTAATTCGTTGCAAAGCTAGTTGATAGCCCTGTAAAAAAAGTGAGGAGCTGGTATTTTTATCGCTATTAATAAAAATGGCGATCTTATTATGCCCCTTATCAATCAGATATTGAGTGGTTTGAAAACCGATTGTCAGATGATCGAAATGAACACATGAAAAGTTATTTTTAAAATGATTAACAAATACTATAGGTGGTAATGATTTTTTATAATTATACAACTGGCTTAAATAGGGCGCTTGATTGATAATAATAATGCCAATAAAACAATTTTGCTTAATATATTGGATTAAATAATAAATATCGTTGTTAACATGATAAGGAAATTGCCAATAAAATAATTCCAATCCAGCTTCATGTAAAACTTGCTCAATACCAAAATTGATTAGGCTTTTAGAGATAAGCTGATTATCAATAATTAATATTTTATTGCTTTTATGAACGGGTTGATAGTCTTTTAGATTTTTCGACATATCAACATTTAAAGCCTTGATAGCTTGATAAACAAGAAACTGAGTTTGTGGTGAAGTTAAGTTTGGCGTTCTTAATACTCTAGATACTGAAGCGATTGACACCTTCGCTTTTTTAGCAATGATTGATAATGAAGTTTTTGTCATAATCATAAATATAATTGAAAAATCAATAAAGTTACTTTAGCGAGGATTATTGAGGTTGTAATTAACAAAAATTCAATTTTTCGAGCAAAATTCCAAATTTTAGAAAATATCTTTTTTCCAAAATCTTTAATAATAAAGTGGTATAATTGCCACTAAATTTTTTAATTCGGGTTTATCATATGTCTACATGGAATATCGCCATTGTTGGTGCGACAGGACAAGTGGGTTCTGCGTTAATTGAGTTATTAAATAACTCAAAAACTATTGAAATTGAAAATCTCTATTTAGTCGGTAGCGACAATAGCGCTGGCGAAGTTGTGCGCTTTGCGGGTAAAAATTTGACTGTGATTGATAGTGAGCAAATGGACTGGAGTCAATGCCATTATGCCTTTTTTGTTGCCGACAGTAAAATCAGCGAAAAATATGCTCAAACAGCCGCACAAGCAGGTTGTATAGTTATCGATGCTAGTGGCTTTTTTGCTGATCAAGATCATATTCCATTAATTGTGCCTAGAGTAAATAATAGTGTATTGACTGAATATCGCAATGAAAACATCATTGCAGTCGCCAGTCCAACTGTATCTCAACTTTTGCGCTGTGTTGCGTCATTAACCGATATTCAGTTACTGACTAATCTACATGTGAGCAGCTTTATTCCTTCATCACTATATGGCAAACCAGGGGTTGATGAGCTTGCCGGTCAAAGTGCTCGGTTACTTAATGGTATGCCAGTTGATAACGAACTGTTTGACAATCAACTTGCTTTCAACTTATTACCGATTTCCCACGAGTCTAACCATCAAAGTTTAGGTGAACATTCTCAAATTAACCAAATTCGTAAAGTGTTAAGTAATTATGATTTACCAATCTCTATTGAATCAGTTATTGTGCCGGTATTTTATGGATTGGCTCAAGCGGTGAATGTTTCTAGTAGCTTACCTATTGAATTAGACATGGCTCGTTTTAGTGAATTTGGGGTAGAAGTAAAAAGTGAAGATTTACCAACCCCAGTTACTGAAGTAAACTCTGAAAATAACTTAACCATTAAGCTGGCTAATTTACGACACAGCTATGGCAACTATGAGCAAATTCAATTTTGGTCAGTGGCGGATAATATCCGTTATTTAGGAGGACTAATGTTAATCGAGACGCTTGAGATCCTGATTAATGACTACCTCTAAGATTGCGTTAGGTATCGAGTATGATGGCAGTGGCTATTTTGGTTGGCAACGACAACAGCTCGTTGACTCAATCCAACAAAGATTAGAGTCCGCTTTATCAGTTATCGCCAATGAAACCATAACGGTTTTTTGCGCCGGAAGAACCGATGCCGGCGTCCATGCTACTGGGCAAGTAATTCATTTCGAAACCACAGCTCAGCGCGCTCAAGGCGCGTGGACAATGGGAGTGAACTCGCATCTACCTGACAATATTGCTGTACGCTGGTCGAAAAGTGTGGATGACAGTTTTCATGCTAGATTTAGTGCAACAGCTCGGCGTTATCGATATGTGATTTATAACCATCGTTTTCGTCCGGCGATTTTAGCTAAAGGGGTATCACACTATTATCTACCATTGAATGAAATACTCATGCATCAAGCGGCACAATATTTATTAGGTGAAAATGATTTTTCATCGTTTAGAGCAGCGCAGTGTCAATCACGGACACCTTGGCGTAATATTCATCATATTGCCGTTACAAGACAGGGCGAATATGTTATTGTCGATATTAAAGCCAATGCCTTTGTTCACCATATGGTGCGTAATATTGTCGGGAGTTTGCTAGAGGTTGGTGCTGGCAATCAACCTCCGCAGTGGATCGATGAGCTATTAAAAGCTAAAGATCGTACTCAAGCAGCCGCAACGGCAAAACCAGAAGGTTTATATTTAGTTCAGGTGGACTATCCATTAGAATATCAAATCCCTAGTTGTGCTCTAGGACCATTATTTATACAGTAAGCCAATTAGCTAACGATTAAATTAATTTAAATAAAAAGATGAATGCAATGAATACTGATGATTCAAATAAAGAACTGAAAAATCAAGACGCAAAAAAGTCAAAAGTACAAAATATCAAATTGCCGCCTCACTCTATTGAGGCCGAGCAAGCTGTACTTGGCAGTTTAATGTTAGATAATCAGCGTTGGGATGTTGTTGCCGAAATGATTACTGACCGTGATTTTTATTCTCGTCATCATCAACTTATCTTTTCAGAAATGCATACTCTTGTCAGTCGTAGTACCCCGATTGATTTGATCACACTTTCCGAAAGCTTAGAAAGTAAAGACCTACTAGTTGATGTGGGCGGATTTGCTTATTTAGCTGAGCTATCAAAAAACACCCCTAGTGCAATTAACGTAGTGGCCTATACCGACATTATTCGCCAACAGGCGATATTGCGAGAACTGATTAGTGCTTCAAATGAAATAGCTGACAACTGTTACTCAACCGAAGGCCGAGATAGTACTGAAATTTTAGACTTAGCCGAAAGTAAAATCTTCCAAATTGCCGAAAGTCGAACTAAGCAAGGTGAAGGGCCTAAAAATATTACCGACGTGCTTGAAGCTACAGTAGCAAAAATTGAAGAACTATTCCAGCGCCCACATGATGGGGTGACTGGCGTATCGACAGGCTTCCTTGACCTAGACAAGAAAACAGCAGGTTTACAACGTTCAGATTTAATTATCATTGCGGCTCGTCCATCAATGGGTAAAACCACCTTTGCGATGAATCTCTGCGAAAACGCCGCCATGATGCAAGAAAAACCAGTTCTTATTTTTAGTCTAGAGATGCCATCTGAACAGATTATGATGCGTATGTTAGCGTCGTTGTCTCGCGTTGACCAAACTCGTATTCGTACTGGTCAATTACAAGATGATGATTGGGCTAGAATATCGAGCACTATGGGCTTACTGCTTGAGAAAAAAAATATCTATATCGATGACTCATCTGGATTAACACCTATGGAGCTACGTTCACGGGCAAGACGTATCTACCGTGAACATAAAGGTTTAAGTATGATCATGGTCGATTACTTACAGCTAATGCGTGTGCCAAATATATCAGAGAATCGAACACTTGAGATTGCGGAAATTTCACGTTCATTAAAAGCCTTAGCAAAAGAGTTACAAATTCCAGTCGTTGCCCTATCGCAGCTTAACCGTAGCTTAGAGCAACGTGCCGATAAACGGCCGGTTAACTCAGACTTACGTGAATCAGGATCTATTGAACAAGATGCTGACGTGATTATGTTTATCTATCGTGATGAAGTTTATAACGAAGCGTCGGAACATAAAGGTATTGCCGAAATCATTTTAGGTAAACAGCGTAATGGTCCAATAGGAAAAGTACGCTTAAAATTCCAAGGCCACTTCTCAAGGTTTGATAATTACGCTGATGCAGGTAAATATTTGGATGATGAATAATTAAGTCATAATAACTAGTGTAAATGTAGAATAACGCACAACATTTACACTAGCGCAATTAATGTCTTACTTTATGATTAATATAGACTCGATAAAACTGAGCCATAACAAAGATAAATGCCTGCAATATTACAATACAAGCACTAGTTGAGGCATCTAAATGAAAACTAATTAATGTACCGGTTACCGTCGAAAATGCTGATACAATCACCGCAATCATTAACATCTTCTCAAAACGTTTGGTTAATAAAAATGCAGTAATACCTGGGGCGATAAGCATTGCAATAACCAAGATAACACCCGCAGCTTTTAGTGAGCCAACAATGGTTAATGCTAAAATACCCAATAAGCCATAATGTAATAATTTAACTGGTAAACCAACAACTTTCGCTTGCACAGCATCAAAACAGTACAACATCATATCGCGGCGTTTAATAATAACTAAAATCGAAACAATGCTCGCAATGGCGATGATTTGTATTAATTCTTGATAACTTGTTCCTAATACGCTACCAAATAAAATATGATTCAAATGCTGCGATGTTTCAACTTTAGAAAATAGTACCAAACCAAAGGCAAACATCCCAGAAAAGACAATTCCCATTACGGTATCCTCTTTTATTCGACTATTTTCCTTAATGTATCCGGTAGCGACGGAACAAAATAATCCGGAAGTAAACGCACCTATTATCAGTGGGATACCTGCCAAATAAGCGAGTACAATTCCTGGTAATACGGCGTGAGAAATAGCATCACCCATCAATGACCAGCCTTTCAATACTAAAAAGCACGACAGTAGTGCACAAACAATCCCGGTAGCTAAAGCGGCCAAAATAGCCCGTTGAACAAAAGGAATGGTTAAGGGATGATAGATAAGTTCCCATAATACGGTCATACTGCTCCCCCTTGTTTTGCTTGTCTAATTCGGCGCCGGTTCGAAAGCAAACCTTGTTTAGGTGCAAATAAGAAAGCGGTTAAAAAGACTAATGTTTGTAGTGTCACTATCACGCCACCGGTTTCGCCATTTAAAAAGTAACTGATCCAAGCGCCAATGGCACTGGTTAGCGCGCCAATGATTACCGAAATAATTAACAACCGTGAAAACCTATCGGTAAGTAGGTAAGCGGTTGCGCCTGGGGTTACCACCATCGCAATAACTAAGATTGCCCCGACGGTTTGTAATGCTGCCACAGTACAGGCACTTAGAATGGTAAAAAATAGGATCTTTAACGCTAGTGGTCTTAAGCCGATGGAGCGTGCATGGGTTTCATCAAAAAATACCACTAACAGATCTTTCCAGAAAAAGAGAAGCAAAATAAACGAAACCAAAATAATGATTTGCACTTGCCACATATCACTATCATCAATTCCCAAAATGTTACCGAAAATAATGGTTTGAGCATTAATGGAGGTTGGGTTTAGGGAAATAATTAAAAGTCCAATAGCAAAAAAGGTTGAAAAGATAAACCCAATAATGGCATCTTCTTTTAAGCGAGTAAAAGCTCGTACAATCGTTATTGACAAGGCAGCTAACAATCCAGTAAAAAAAGCGCCGACCGAATAAGGCAAACCAAGTGCATAAGCGCCAGCCACACCCGGCACGACAGAGTGCGAAAGGGCATCGCCCATTAGTGACCAACCTTTTAACATTAAAAATGCCGATAAAAATGCACATGCGGCACCAACAATACTACTTACCCAAATGGCTTTTAACATAAAGCCATAGGTAAATGGTTCAAGAAGTAGTTCCATTAGTGTTGCCCTTTAGTTTCAATAACCGTTGGTTCGACAAGTAAATCCTGATGAGCAGAATTATCACTGCCTTCACCATAAAATACTGCGGCACGCTCATCATCGGTTAAAATTGACATCTTGCGAGGATCTTCATCTTGGTGCAATTGTTCGCCAGATAAACTTAAATAACGTAGTGCACCACCAAACGTTGTCATTAGATTTTGTGGTGTAAAGGTGGTTTGGGTTTCGCCAAAAGCTAACACTGTTTGGTTAATTAATACCACTTGATCACAAAATTCAGGCACACTACCTAAATTATGGGTGGAAACTAAAATCAAATGACCTTCATCTCGTAGATCTTTAAGCAGATCGATAATGGCATTTTCTGTTTTAACATCGACGCCGGTAAATGGCTCATCTAACAACAAAACCTTACCTTGTTGAGCCAAAGCTCGTGCTAAAAATACACGCTTTTTTTGACCGCCAGAAAGTTGACCAATCTGGCGGTGTTTAAAATCCAACATATTGACCCGTTCTAGCGCCAAATCGACTTGTCTTTTGTCCTCTTTGCTTGGTATTCGCAAAAAAGACATATGACCATAGCGTCCCATCATCACCACATCCGATACCAAAACCGGAAAATCCCAATCGACTTCCTCAGTTTGTGGAACATAGGCAATAATATTTTGCTTCAATGCCTGTTTTACCGAAATATTATTAAATGTCACCTGACCTTTAGTTGGTTTTATCATTCCCATAATGCTTTTAAATAGTGTCGATTTTCCACTACCATTAACGCCAACTAGTGCACAAATTGTGCCACCATTTAACCGAAAACTAGCATCATGAATCGCAGTGTGACCATTATTATAAGTCACAGTAATATCATCAACATTTAAGCAAATTTGCGTCATTATTTTTCGAATCCTTTAGCGATTGTTTCAACCGTTACTTTTAGTAAATCGATATAAGTTGGAACAGGGCCATCTTTGGTAGAGAGTGAATCGACATAAAGTACACCACCATATTTAGCACCAGTTTCTTTACTAACTTGCTTTGCGGGTTTATCAGAAATGGTACTCTCACTAAATAACACAGGGATATTATTAGTTCGGACTAAATCAATAAGATTTTTAACTTGCTTAGGTGTACCTTGTTGCTCGGCATTAATTGGCCATAGATATGCTTCTTTAAGATTATAATCACGGGCTAAATAACTAAATGCCCCCTCACTAGTGACTAACCAACGTTGTGATTCGGGGATCTTCGCTAAACGCTCACGTAGTGGAGCATCAAGTGCTTTAATTTTCGCCACATATTGTGCGGCATTCTTATTATAAATCTCAGCATTTTTCGGATCATATTTAACCAAAGCGGCACGAATATTTTCAACATAAGTCAAAGCAAGGGTTGGTGACATCCATGCATGTGGATTGGGATTACCTTTATAACTACCTTCTTGAATTGGCATTGGATCAATTCCTTCTGTGACTACAACTGAAGGGACATCCTTAATATCCTCAAAAAAACGTTTAAACCAAAGTTCCAAGTTTAAACCATTCCAAAGCACTAAATCAGCAGAAAGAGCTTTAGTAATATCTTGTGGAGTAGGATCGTACTCATGAATTTCAGCGCCTACTTTAGTAATTGATTCAACAACTGCTGCATCACCAGCTACATTTTGAGCAATATCTTGAATAACAGTAAATGTGGTAACCACTTTAAATTTTTTCTCATCAGCCGATGCTGAATTAGCTAACCCGGTCAAAATCAATAGCGAAGTTAAAATCGCATTTAATAACGTTTTACGGCTTTTAAAAAAATTGAATTTCATTGATGGATCCTTATTGTATACTATCTGCCTGAACTTAATCGGGAACAGAAAATAAACCATAGTTAAAACGATCAGAAATGATGAAATCCCTTTCTAGATCACTCCACAGTAATTAAAAATTTAAAATTACATTTTAAATGTTAATGAGAATTATTATCATTTAATTAATGAAAGTCAAATTATTTTTTATAACTAATTCTATTAATGTTAATAAAGATACAAAAAAGCGTAGATAGATAAATCTATTAGAATGATAGTTAATGTAGTGTTAAACTTAATGATAATTGAAAAAGTCACACGCTTAATTAATAGCGTGTGATTGAAATAACAGATTTAAATAAACTCATGTATTAGAAAGAATAGCGGTAGCCACCATTAACCTGTAATAAATCAAATTTATTACCCGGAGAACTTTCTAAATCCAAATAGATATTATGTTTTTGGTTGAAATTAGCATTTATGCCAACACCATTATTCCACCAATTACCTTTGAATGAGTGGCTTTCTTTATGGTTATTTAGTTTATAGTAGGTATCGCCATCAAACTCTCTAACGATACCGGTTTTAGCATAAATATTGATACTATTTTGATCTGAATTAAATTCATAGCCCAAAAGTGCTGATGCTCGGCCAATTAGTGAATTGTAATTACCTAATTTAACTTTAAGTCCATTCGATGCATTAATTGAATTACCATTTTGATGACTGTAAGAGAATTGTGTTTGTGGTTCGACATAAAAATCATTAATTTTGAATTTTTGACCTAATTCCATTGATAAGCCAAGCCCATTAGAATGCCCTGTACCTTGAATGCGATTATTAGCGGTATCTTTAACTTTAAAGTTATTTTTTTGCCGATCATATTTGACTACACTGTCAATATAAAAACCACTGTTATCTAAATAAGTTGCATATATCCCGGTGTTAAATGAACGTAATGAACCATCACCATTACGATAATCCGGATTGCCATAAGTTTGCCCGACAAAAGCCCCAATAACAAATGGTGAGCTTTCAGATAGTTGTTTATCTGCCCCAAATTGAAAACCATGGTAACTCATATCAAATTTGCTTAATTTACCGCCAGAAAACGAATCTAATTTACCAGTAAAACCTCGTAACCAAACATCCCCAAACTTACCACTAGTGCGCATATCACCTAAACGTTTTAAAAGGGTTTGAGTTTCAACATAATTCATTAAATAATTAGCATTAAGAAAACCAGCACTAGCCATAGCAGATGTAGTAATCGGCTTAGCAGTTAGCACATAATCTTTCCCATCTTTATTTAAACTATATTGATAACCACCAAGCTCAACATCATGATTAGTTTTAAATTCAGCGGTATTTGTTGCACTGTCATCGACTTCAACTAAAGTTAACTTTTCATTACCAGTAGTTTGTGCAGAACCATTATTGATTAAGTTTATCGTATGGGTGCCTTCAGCTGAGACAGTTCGATTAGTGTCAGATGATTTTGAGATAATAATTTTATCACTTTGTTGGGTGGCAATATCGGTGCGTAAATTAAACGTCGAAGCACCTTTTAAATTCTCAATTACTAGCTCACCAAAGTTATTACTTCTTGTAAAACTAGTGAAGGTTATATTTCCTTGACCTGATAGTTCAGTTAAATAAGAATCGTAACCCTCAAGTTCCCAAGAAGAACCTTTGGCGAGATTCATTTTTATAATTCCGGTGGTATCTTGACCAGGGTAGTCGGGATCATCTGGATCACCAAATGCTGAAACCTCACCGACAATTTTAGAGCCAGCAGCTAAATCTAGAATTACCTTACCACCATACTCAGTCCATATATCGCCTTTTATAATGGATTTATTTTTGATTTCTAATAATGCACCGCTATTAATAATAAGATTACCATTGATATAAGATTCACCATTTAATATCACATTTGAACCAGTTCCTGATAGAAGAATAGCATCAATATCACTATCTATATGTGTTTCATCATTAAATGTGATACTACTTCCTCCCATAATAAAAATAGTCTCATCGTCTTCGCTACTTTTAGATTTTAAATTTGCTTTTCCATTAACAGTCAAGTTGACATTTGTATCTAATAAAGAAATAGCATTCATTTTCTCGCCGTTCATTTTAATGTTAAGATCTCCATTAAATACAACAAATGATTCTCCTATTGGAGACCACGGTGAAAATGCGATAATACCTGAAATGTTTAAATTATCATCAAGATTACGTAAATCATCTCTGGACATAATTATGCTAACATCTTTTTCAAAAACAGTATTACTTCCAGAAGTTATATTTATTCCCGATGTAACATGATCTCTAAAAATCTCGAAATTATGTGTTTCCGGAATATTGACTTCATCAGTAAAAGTTTGTGTGCCTTGTAATTTTAAAGCGTTAACCGTTAATGGCATTGCTAGTGATAATAATGTAATTAATTTCTTCTTTTTCATCTCTTTCCTTTTCCTTTTCTATTTCCTTTTTTATATACTCTAAAACAGCCTAGCATATTGAAAGGTGTCACTAATATTAGTAATTATGGTTGCTGAATAATTATTAAAAAAATTTTTATGTTAATTTTTTAAATCATATTAGATTAAAAGTCACTTGAGTATTTAATTTACTGATTATTGAAAAATCACACGCTTAATTAATATGCGTGTGATTGATATAATAGATTTAAATAAAATCATAAATTAGAAAGAATAGCGGTAGCCACCATTAACCTGTAATAAATCAAATTTATTACCCGGAGAACTTTCTAAATCCAAATAGATATTATGTTTTTGGTTGAAATTAGCATTTATGCCAACACCATTATTCCACCAATTACCTTTAAATGAGTGGCTTTCTTTATGGTTATTTAGTTTATAGTAGGTATCGCCATCAAACTCTCTAACGATACCGGTTTTAGCATAGAAATTAATGCTATTTTTATCTAATTTATATTCATAGCCAAATAGAGCAGATGCTCGACCAAGTAATGAATTGTAGTTGCCTAATTTAACATTAAGCCCATTAGATGCATTAATCGTGTTACCATTTTGATGACTATATGATAACTGTGTTTGTGGTTCGACATAAAAATCATTAATTTTGAATTTTTGACCTAATTCCATTGATAAGCCAAGCCCATTAGAATGCCCTGTACCTTGAATGCGATTATTAGCGGTATCTTTAACTTTAAAGTGATTTTTTTGCCGATCATATTTGACTACACTGTCAATATAAAAACCATTGTTATCTAAATAAGTTGCATATATCCCGGTGTTAAATGAACGTAATGAACCATCACCATTACGATAATCCGGATTACCATAAGTTTGCCCGACAAAAGCCCCAATAACAAATGGTGAGCTTTCAGATAGTTGTTTATCTGCACCAAATTGAAAACCATGGTAACTCATATCAAATTTGCTTAATTTACCGCCAGAAAATGAATCTAATTTACCAGTAAAACCTCGCAACCAAACATCCCCAAACTTACCACTAGTGCGCATATCACCTAAACGTTTTAAAAGGGTTTGAGTTTCAACATAATTCATTAAATAATTAGCATTAAGAAAACCAGCACTAGCCATAGCAGATGAAGTAATCGGCTTAGCAGTTAGCACATAATCTTTCCCATCTTTATTTAAACTATATTGATAACCACCAAGCTCAACATCATGATTAGTTTTAAATTCAGCGGTGTTTGTCGCACTGTCATCGATTTCAACTAGAGTTAACTTTTCATTACCAGTAGTTTGTGCAGAACCATTATTGATTAAGTTTATCGTATGGGTGCCTTCAGCTGAGACAGTTCGATTAGTGTCAGATGATTTTGAGATAATAATTTTATCACTTTGTTGGGTGGCAATATCGGTGCGTAAATTAAACGTCGAAGCACCTTTTAAATTCTCAATTACTAGCTCACCAAAGTTATTACTTCTTGTAAAACTAGTGAAGGTTATATTTCCTTGACCTGATAGTTCAGTTAAATAAGAATCGTAACCCTCAAGTTCCCAAGAAGAACCTTTGGCGAGATTCATTTTTATAATTCCGGTGGTATCTTGACCAGGGTAGTCGGGATCATCTGGATCACCAAATGCTGAAACCTCACCGACAATTTTAGAACCATCAGCTAGGTCTAATATAACTGTACCACCAAATTCTGTGAATATATCGCCTTTTATTATCGATTTATTATTTATTTTTAAGGTTCCATTATTAGTAACAAAAATATCGCCACTAATATTTGATTCACCATTTAATGTTAAGTTTGATCCTAATATGGTAATTGCTCCACTTTCGTTATGAGCATCAACGGTTAAGGTTGTTTTTCCGTTAATAATAACCGTTGCATTAGCATCGTGTAAACCAATAGCATCAAAATACTCCCCTTTCATGTTAATATTGAGATCGCCATTAAAAACAGTAGATGAAGAAACCCCATTGGTCATAAAAGCTCGAAGACCATCAATTGTTATTCCATCATTGACTGATGAAAAACCATCTCTTGACATGTTTATTGTGACATTTTTTTCAAATACTGTATTACTCCCTGGTTCGATTTCTATATTTGAATATACAGAATCTCCATTTTTTTCTATATCATGCGTTACAGGAATATTTACTTCTTCAGTAAAAATTTGTGTGCCTTGTAATTTTAAAGCGTTAACCGTTAATGGCATTGCTAGGGATAATAATATAATTAATTTCTTTTTTTTCATCTCTTTTCCTTTTTCTTTTCTATTTCCTTTTTTATACTTTAAAACAGCCTAGCATATTGAAAGGTGTCACTAATATTAGTAATTATGATTGCTGAATAATAATTATTAAAAAAATTTTATGTTAATTTTTTAAATCATATTAGATTAAAAGTCACTTGAGTGTTTAATTTACTGATTACTGAAAAATCACACGCTTAATTAATATGCGTGTGATTGATATAATAGATTTAAATAAAATCATAAATTAGAAAGAATAGCGGTAGCCACCATTAACCTGTAATAAATCAAATTTATTACCCGGAGAACTTTCTAAATCCAAATAGATATTATGTTTTTGGTTGAAATTAGCATTTATGCCAACACCATTATTCCACCAATTACCTTTGAATGAGTAGCTTTCTTTATGGTTATTTAGTTTATAGTAGGTATCGCCATCAAACTCTCTAACGATACCGGTTTTAGCATAGAAATTAATGCTATTTTTATCTAATTTATATTCATAGCCAAATAGAGCAGATGCTCGACCAAGTAATGAATTGTAGTTGCCTAATTTAACATTAAGCCCATTAGATGCATTAATCGTGTTACCATTTTGATGACTATATGATAACTGTGTTTGTGGTTCGACATAAAAATCATTAATTTTAAATTTTTGACCTAATTCCATTGATAAGCCAAGCCCATTAGAATGCCCTGTACCTTGAATGCGATTATTAGCGGTATCTTTAACTTTAAAGTTATTTTTTTGCCGATCATATTTGACTACACTGTCAATATAAAAACCACTGTTATCTAAATAAGTTGCATATATCCCAGTGTTAAATGAACGTAATGACCCATCACCATTTTTATAATCAGGATTGCCATAAGTTTGCCCGACAAAAGCCCCAATAACAAATGGTGAGCTTTCAGATAGTTGTTTATCAGCCCCAAATTGAAAACCATGGTAACTCATATCAAATTTGCTTAATTTACCGCCAGAAAACGAATCTAATTTACCAGTAAAACCTCGTAACCAAACATCCCCAAATTTACCACTAGTGCGCATATCACCTAAGCGTTTTAAAAGGGTTTGAGTTTCAACATAATTCATTAAATAATTAGCATTAAGAAAACCAGCACTAGCCATAGCAGATGAAGTAATCGGCTTAGCAGTTAGCACATAATCTTTCCCATCTTTATTTAAACTATATTGATAACCACCAAGCTCAACATCATGATTAGTTTTAAATTCAGCGGTGTTTGTCGCACTGTCATCGATTTCAACTAGAGTTAACTTTTCATTACCAGTAGTTTGTGCAGAACCATTATTGATTAAGTTTATCGTATGGGTGCCTTCAGCTGAGACAGTTCGATTAGTGTCAGATGATTTTGAGATAATAATTTTATCACTTTGTTGAGTGGCAATATCGGTGCGTAAATTAAACGTCGAAGCACCTTTTAAATTCTCAATTACTAGCTCACCAAAGTTATTACTTCTTGTAAAACTAGTGAAGGTTATATTTCCTTGACCTGATAGTTCAGTTAAATAAGAATCGTAACCCTCAAGTTCCCAAGAAGAGCCTTTGGCGAGATTCATTTTTATAATTCCGGTGGTATCTTGACCAGGGTAGTCGGGATCATCAGGATCACCAAATGCTGAAACCTCACCGATAATTTTAGAGCCAGCAGCTAGGTCTAAAATAACTGTACCACCAAAATTTGTGAATATATCACCATTTATTATCGATTTATTATTTATTTTAACTGTTCCATTATCAATAGAATAAATATCACCGTTAATAAATGACTCACCATTTAATATTAAATTTCCTTTTGATACCACAATAGCCTCGGAATCATCAGGATCATCAACAGTTAAGGTTGTTCTCCCATTAATAACAACTGTTGAATTTTTATCGAATAAAGCAATAGCATCAATGTTTTCCCCTTTTACACTAATGTTGAGGTCACCATCAAAAACGGTAGATGACTGAGGACCTATATCATTCAAAGATCGAATACCATCAATGTTTACACCACTTTCGATATTATGAATATCGTCTCTTGATATATTTATTGTGACATTTTTTTTGAAAATGGTGTTACTGCCAGGAGTTATACTTATACCAGATATAACTTCAGTTCCAGAGCGTTCAAAATCATGAGTAATTGGAATATTGACTTCATCAGTAAAAGTTTGTGTGCCTTGTAATTTTAAAGCGTTAACCGTTAATGGCATTGCTAGTGATAATAATGTAATTAATTTCTTCTTTTTCATCTCTTTCCTTTTCCTTTTCTATTTCCTTTTTTATATACTCTAAAACAGCCTAGCATATTGAAAGGTGTCACTAATATTAGTAATTATGGTTGCTGAATAATTATTAAAAAAATTTTTATGTTAATTTTTTAAATCATATTAGATTAAAAGTCACTTGAGTATTTAATTTACTGATTATTGAAAAATCACACGCTTAATTAATATGCGTGTGATTGATATAATAGATTTAAATAAAATCATAAATTAGAAAGAATAGCGGTAGCCACCATTAACCTGTAATAAATCAAATTTATTACCCGGAGAACTTTCTAAATCCAAATAGATATTATGTTTTTGGTTGAAATTAGCATTTATGCCAACACCATTATTCCACCAATTACCTTTGAATGAGTGGCTTTCTTTATGGTTATTTAGTTTATAGTAGGTATCGCCATCAAACTCTCTAACGATACCGGTTTTAGCATAAATATTGATACTATTTTGATCTGAATTAAATTCATAGCCCAAAAGTGCTGATGCTCGGCCAATTAGTGAATTGTAGTTGCCTAATTTAACATTAAGCCCATTAGATGCATTAATCGTGTTACCATTTTGATGACTATATGATAACTGTGTTTGTGGTTCAACATAAAAATCATTAATTTTGAATTTTTGACCTAATTCCATTGATAAGCCAAGTCCATTAGAGTGTCCTGTACCTTGAATGCGATTATTAGCGGTATCTTTAACTTTAAAGTGATTTTTTTGCCGATCATATTTGACTACACTGTCAATATAAAAACCACTGTTATCTAAATAAGTTGCATATATCCCGGTGTTAAATGAACGTAATGACCCATCACCATTTTTATAATCAGGATTGCCATAAGTTTGCCCGACAAAAGCCCCAATAACCAAAGGTGAATTTTCAGATAGCTGTTTATCTGCACCAAATTGGAAACCATGGTAACTCATATCAAATTTGCTTAATTTACCGCCAGAAAACGAATCTAACTTACCAGTAAAACCTCGTAACCAAACATCCCCAAATTCACCACTAGTGCGCATATCACCTAAACGTTTTAAAAGGGTTTGAGTTTCAACATAGTTCATTAAATAATTGGCATTTAGAAATCCAGCACTGGCCATAGCTGATGAAGTAATTGGCTTAGCAGTTAGCACATAATCTTTCCCATCTTTATTTAAACTATATTGATAACCACCAAGCTCAACATCATGATTAGTTTTAAATTCAGCGGTGTTTGTTGCACTGTCATCGACTTCAACTAAAGTTAACTTTTCATTACCAGTAGTTTGTGCAGAACCATTATTGATTAAGTTTATCGTATGGATGCCTTCTGCTGAGACAGTTCGATTAGTGTCAGATGATTTTGAGATAATAATTTTATCACTTTGTTGGGTGGCAATATCAGTGCGTAAATTAAACGTCGAAGCCCCTTTTAAATTCTCAATTACTAGCTCACCAAAGTTATTACTTCTTGTAAAACTAGTGAAGGTTATATTTCCTTGACCTGATAGTTCAGTAATATAAGAGTAATCGCCTATAATTTCCCAAGAAGAGCCTTTGGCCAGATTCATCTTTATGATTCCTGTGGTATCTTGATTAGAATAATCAATATCATCAGAGGGATCAAATGCTATGGCATTGCCAACAATTTTAGATCCGGCAGCTAAATCAAGAATTATCTTTCCACCAAAATCAGCCCATATATCGCCTTTTATTATGGATTTATTTTTGATTTCTAATAATGCATCTCCATAAGATTCAATGTTACCATTTATGTATGAGTCACCATTAAATATTATATTTGTTCCTTCTCCAGCTAAGTAGATAGCATCAAAATTATTATCTATATGCGTTTCACCATTAAATACAAGTTTTCCGCCCGTTACGAAAATAGTCTCATCATCATCAGAATATCTACTATCAACGCTCAAGTTTGCTTTCCCATTAATTATTACGGTACTATTTTTATCAGCTAAATATATTGCGTACACATCTTCACCTTTCATCTTGATATTGAGATCTTGTTCAAAGATGGTAGTTGATGGTGCCGTTATAGTCGGTGATATTGATCCTTTAATTCCGCTAATAAGAAAATTATCATCTTCCGATAATTGATCTCTAGAGAGGTTAAGTGATACGTTTTTTTCAAAAATAGTATTACTTCCAGAAGTTATATTTATGCCAGATGTAATCTTATTCTCAAAAGTTTCAAAACTATGTGTTGTTGGAATATTGATTTCATCAGTGAAAGTTTGGCTGCCTTGTAAATTCAGAGCATTAACTGCTAGGGGGGTAGCTAGGGATAGTCCTATAAGTACTCTTTTCTTCATTGATTTGTTCCTTCTTTCCTTAATTAATAAAAAAGTCTAACATATAAACACTAACCGCTCAAAAAGTATTCGCCAACATTATTATAATTAATGATTGTTAGAAAATTTATATAGATACTTATATGAACAGTTAGGCAATTGTTATTTACGTTGGATAAAGGTATATGATGAGAGATAATCAATGACATTGTTAGAAATATCTATAATTTGACAACTTAAATAGGTAGGATTAATTATGAAACTACGTAAAGTGATGGTTATTGGGGTAGGTAATGTTGGTTCAACTACAGCTTATACATTGGTAAATCGTGGTTTTTGTGAAGAGATCGCATTAGTCGACCTTAATAAAGATCTAGCTTATGGTCATGCGCAAGATTTACTTGATGCCGCAGCCTATCGACAAAACATGATAAAGGTTAGCTTGCGCGAATCAACGGACTGTGCTGATATTGATATTGCTATTATTACTGTTACTTCGGGACTAGCGCAAAAAAGTAGGGCCGAAGAACTAGCTGGTACCTCTAAGATCATGGCTAGTATTGTTCCTAGCATGATGAACAATGGATTTAAAGGAATATTCCTGATTGCCACAAACCCATGTGATGCCATCACATATCAAGTCTGGAAATTATCTGGTTTACCTCGTCATCGGGTCATTGGCACTGGCGTTTGGCTCGATACTGTTCGCCTGCGTCGATTATTAGGTGAACAAATGGACATTGGCCCACAAAGTATTGATGCATTTATTGTTGGCGAGCATGGTGATTCGCAATTCCCAGTTTGGTCTCACTCATCAGTTTATGGTATCAACCTCAACGATTTAGAAAATAAAAGAATTGATTTTAATGACATCGGACTAAAAGCCAAAAACAAAGGCTTTGAAATTGCCAAATACAAACACTGCACTGAATACGGCATTGCCAGCACCATTACTGAAATATGCCAGCATATCTTCACAAATAGCCACCGAGCATTAGCATTGAGCTGTGTATTAGATGGTGAATATGGTTATAGGAATGTTGCCATTGGTGTCCCAGCGATCCTCGATCAACATGGTATTAAAAAAGTCATTGAACTTGATTTTAGTGATAACGAAAAAGAATTATTTACTAACAGTGTTAATATTGTGAAAGGGTATATTGAACATATTAATTTATAAACGTTTTAGAAAACGCAAAAAAATTGAGGAAAGGGGTTTTTTTAAGCTCCTTTCTCATACTTTGTCACTGTTAATCTTGTTTAATGGTTTTAAGTACATTATTCAATTTTTTAAATTCATACGAACTTAAAAAGTTGCGATGAGAGTTTTCAAGATAAGATGCTAATTTTTTATAAATCTTTAGATTTTCAAAAATAGGGTAACAAGTTAAATAATCGTCAAATGCGACAATATCTTCAGCATAGGCAAATTGTTGTTTAGTGAGTTTAGCTAAATAGCCGTTTAGATTAAATTCTGTACAATTAGGGTGTTGTTGCTTGCGTTGAAATTGGTTATCACTAAATTGATAAGTTATATTTGCGTTGGATTCTGCATGGTAAACATTATCGACCACATCAATCATATAAATTAGCGCATAATGATCTGCGATATGCACATTAAATAAATTGTCGAAAACTAAAGTAGAATAGTCAAATATATGATCTTCATGACCGGTATGTGCCGAAAGTATCAGTTCGTCTAAATACTCACCATCTTGATTAAATGCATTAAGTATATATAAATCCTCAAGAAAGCCTTCGCCTTCACTATCAAAAGTAAAATGATAAAGAACAAACCGAGTGTTATCTATTTCAAAACGACCAACAGCGGTTAAATCCTGCAAAGTAAAATAAAATTGTTCGTTATTGGATGGCTTGTCATAGTAACGATAGTCACCCTTATCAAAGTGAAAAAATTTGCTATCAACATATTGTCCTTTATCAAGATTATGGGTGTCAAAAGGTATAGTTAAAAGAGGCAAACTCTGATAAAAATCGTTAAAGTTCTCGAAATGCTGACGCTGATCATATTGCACCGGGTTGCCATTGGGCTCAGCATAGGAATAAAAACTGAATAACAGGCTGACGCTTAAAAGTAGTGTAAATTTTTTCATCTCATTTTTCCTTAAAAATCATCAGCGAGATATTGTACGCCGATTTGCTTCCTTATTTCAGTTAACATGTATCACGAGATTAAAGTATGCTCTAAACCTTTATTATCAATTTTTTGTTGTTGATAAAGCTTAGCAAACTCAAGCGCCTGGTAATACATCTGATTGTGTTTTATATTAATAAATTGTTTCTCACCTTGGCAAGGGTAATAGATGACTTGCTCACAAACAGAAAGATGATCGATTACCAATGCGCCATTTTCGCCTTGAATTTCGCTGGGAATGTAAGAATTTGATACCTTTGAATGCCAAATGATCATATCAAAATCTCTATATTTACATAACACGCTACCATGCGCATCCACACCCTATTCTAATAAACTTGATGTAGCATAAAACTGATTTGGTTTTCCCCACAACCTCAGTCCAAAATTAAGTGGGTATACCGCAATATCCATTAAAGAGTTATTTGAAAACTCAGGATTAAGGGTATTATACTGCAACTAGTTGATATTGGTTGGACTTCAATGTGGCATCGATAAACTTTTCAGTTATCCAATTAGTACCATTTATTGCAAGTTTAATCATTGTTCACCTTTGCTGATAAACTTTGAAAAACAAATTTATTAATTGCATCAAAAAAAAATGGTTATTTTCCTTTTTGATTATGTCTATTTTCGTGTAAAGTATTATAAATTAATATCTAATTATATTTAATTAAAGGAAGTAATACATGAAAAAAGTACTCATCTCTTTAATCTCACTTGCTTTACTATCCGGTTGTAAAGTTGAACTTGCTCCGACCATTAATTTAAGTGATGTCAACAGCGAAACTGCGAAAACTGTTCAATCAAAATTGATTGTTGAAGTTACTGCATGTAATTCTTATGGAGATTCAAGAAAAGAGTCATCCGATGTAGAAGAAGCTAAAGAAGCTATTGCTAATATGTTCCCTGAATCAAAATATATTGAATGTTATAAAGAAAAAATGGACTCAAAAGCATTATTTGAGATTCCTATCACCGTTGGTGGTAGAAGTTCAAGCGGTGATATTCAGATAAGAAATGGTGAATTTGGTGGAGGAATGATTATATCAGTTTCGGAAAACTTAAGAGATAAAATCAAGCAACAAGAAAAGAGTTCTTTTTCAACTTTCAAACCATCTATTAGCATCAATATCAAAAATGATTTAGATAAAAATCAGGATATAGTTGTACATGGCGTTTTAGCTGATGATAAGAATTATCTACCTTATTCATGGTATCAACTTATTGCAGGTCAATCACAAACATTCAAACTTTCAGATGTTTCAGTTTCGGCAGCTACAAAACATGGAAGTACATTAGTTTATGAAGATTTCGATAAACGATTTGAAATAAAGAAAGATTAAACGATGATTTAAAAACCCTTGAACGAGGGTTTTTACTTTACTAATGTTTATTAAAATTAATATGTAATGATGTTATTCAAATAATGAAGCAGTTAAATAGATATTCAGTCAGCTTTAGATCTTCGGATAAACTGACTTTAACAAAAACAGTTAAAAATTTCGTTTCTTAAATATCCTAAATAATAATCGGTCTCAAAAAGGTAATATCTCTCCTACACCGTCACAAGTTAAAAAGCAGATGGTTTATAACTTACCATGGATAAATATATTTTGGATTTTCATTATTTTAAAGATTTTCATTATTTTAAAAATATGCTGAATATTTAAGATGGCGTCATTAATTATTAAGCACAATATTTATTAGCTTTGAAACTAAATAGGTTAAGTTCATAAACATTAGGATGATATTCAAAAGTTGGTTAATAAATAATTAATTATTCTTTGTTAATTGGCGTAGTTAATGTTTTATAACAAATAGAATAATCAATAGATATTTATTTCAAAAAATTGAAGAAAAGGGTTTTTGAAGGTAATATTTCCCAATAAATAATCGAAGAAAGCCATAAAAATAAGCAAACTATGTAAAGGATCAAAAAAATTTATAAAGGAATAATTTCTGAAATCTCGAACAAATTATATGTTAATTAGAAATATATCTAATTTTTATAAATTCGATAATTTTCGCTTATTTTAGATGTTTTTTGCGATTTGTTCGCAGTTAGTTACTAAAAATGCGAATGATTATCTTTTAAAATGTCGCCATTTGTTGAAATACAACTGTATTTGATTGGAAGTATGATGTCTATATTTACGCTAGATCACCTTTCTTTGCGACGTGAGGCTGTTGTTAAACGTTTGTTACCTGACTCGTTACCTTTTCGTCGTAAGCTTTTAGCCATGGGGTTGACGCCCGGATGTAAGTTAACTGTTATGCGAATCGCACCACTGGGTGATCCAATTGAAATAAACCTTCGTGGTTTTTTGCTTTGTTTGCGCCGTCATGAGGCTGCTGCCATTGAAGTCGAGGTAGCTGCATGAAAATTGCCTTAATTGGTAACCCCAACTGTGGTAAAACCACCTTATTTAATTTATTAACGGGTTCAAAACAGCGTGTTGGTAATTGGCCAGGGGTGACGGTAGAGCACAAGTCTGGTACGTTTGATTATCAAAATCAACATTATGATATTGTGGATTTGCCGGGGACTTATTCGATCGAGCCAGATCCCACAGGCGTCGCACAAGATGAATTTATTACACGTCAGTTTTTGTTAACTGATAAGAATAGCCTGATAGTTAATGTTATTGATGCCACTAATTTGCAACGTAGTTTGTATTTAACTTTTCAGTTAATTGATATGCAAGTACCGATGATAATTGTGCTTAATATGGTTGACGCATTGCAAGCTATGGGTGAGAAGTTAAATATTACCAGATTAGCTAAAGTATTAGGTTGTCCGGTTGTGGCGATTTCATCGACACAAAAGATGGGATTAACTCAGTTTTATCAGCAAATCGAAATTAGCACTCAGGATTTAAAAGCCGCTACACCAACAATTGATACCTTAAGTTGGGATTCACAAGCCATTTTTAATCGTTACTTAACTGAGTTACCTGCGACAAGTGCGATTCATCAATTCAATCGTTGGCAATTGATAGAAGCATTGCTTAATGGTGCTGATTCTTCATTAGATTTAGTCGAAAACGAAAAGCTAGATACTTGTCGTCGTTTGTTATCGATCAATTTCGATAATCAAATAGATGTCGCTCTTGCTAGTGCGCGTTACGATACGATTGACGTTGTTTGCAAAATGGTGATCGATAAACCGCGAGAGGCGAGTATTAATATCACTGAGAAATTAGATAAATTGGCTTTAGGACGAATAACCGGTATTCCATTATTTTTATTGGCAATGTATGCCATGTTTTTAGTTGCGATTAATTTTGGTACGGTTTTTGTTGATTTTTTTGATGGCATATTTAGCACCATTTTTGTTGATGGTTTTGCTTATCTTTTAAATATGTTACATGCACCGACATGGTTGACGGTCATTTTAGCTGACGGACTAGGGAATGGTATCACGACAGTGTCGACATTTATTCCTGTGATTGCGGCGATGTTTTTTGTTTTGTCTTTTTTGGAAGATTCTGGTTATTTAGCTCGTGCAGCAATGATTGTTGATCGCTTTATGCGATGTATCGGCCTACCCGGTAAAGCTTTTGTGCCAATGTTAATGGGATTTGGGTGTGGTGTACCTGCAATTATGGGAACAAGAACATTAGATTGTCCACGTGATCGCATTTTATCTATTTGTTTAATTCCTTTTATGTCATGCAGTGCACGTTTACCGGTTTATGCGTTATTTGCTGTGATATTTTTTCCTAATTATGCTTCAGCTGTCGTTTTCATGTTGTATTTGCTAGGTATTTTTGTTGCGATGTTGACTGGATTTGTTCTGAAAAATACTTTACTAAAAGGCGAGTTAACACCATTTATTATGGAAATGCCAATCTATCGTATTCCCACTTTACGTAGTATGTTGCGAATAACTAGTCAACGTTTGAAGAGCTTTGTTTTACGAGCAGGGAAGGCAATTGTAGTGATGGTGACAGTACTGAGTGTATTAAACTCATGGAGTGTTGAAGGTTCTTTTAGTCATGAAAATTCCAATGATTCGGTGTTGTCAATTATCGGTAAGAAAGTTACTCCTGCATTTACTCCAATGGGAATCGATAAACAAAATTGGCCTGCGACTGTTGGTATATTTACTGGCATTTTTGCTAAAGAATCCGTTGTTGCAACGTTAAATTCGCTCTATTCGATGGATTATCATGAGAAGGAAAATTTTTCATTTTATGACGGGATTAAGTCAGCATTTGCCACTATTCCTGATCATCTTATTGATTTAGTCAGCTCAATTGGTGATCCTCTTGGATTATCTAGCGTCAATCAAGATGCAAAATGTGAGCAAAATGAATCGTCCGTTGATTTAAGTACGATATCTAAAATAAGCAGTTCATTTGTTACTCCAACTTCTGCTATTGCTTATCTTATTTTTATTTTGCTCTATACTCCTTGCGCAGCAGCATTAGGCACAATTTATCGTGAAGCAGGCCTAAAATGGATGATGTTTGTGGCAGTTTGGACATTTATTATGGGTTGGTTATGTGCAACAGTTTATTATCAATTTAGTCTATTAGGTCAATCGCCATCTGCACCATTTTGGTTAACAGGTATAGGACTATTTGTTATTCTGATGTTTATTGTTTTACGTAAACTAGGACGTTTGCCATGCTTTAATCAATATCATCTTCCTAAACCTAAGTCATATAATCAATCAGCTTGTTGTGAGTAGTGAGATACCTTAATTAATATGTTAATAACGTCAATTCGTGATTATGTTCAGTTAAAAGGGCGAGCCAATTTACAAGATGTGGGTCGTCACTTTCGTTTAGCTGAAAGCGCTGCTGAACCGATGCTTAATTTTTGGGTGAATAAAGGTGTGATTAAAGTAGTTGATAGTGATTTATTAACTTGTGCCGGTAAGCAGTGTTCGGCATGTATTTGTTGCAATTTACCTGCTTATCCGAATTACGTTTGGATTCAGTAATTTATCTTTTTTATCGTCTTAAATAATAAGTTGGCTGGGTTAAATTACTTTAGGGTATCAAATGTATTTATGTTTAACCTTTGATAAAACTCCGTCGCTTTTTATCAAATTTCTTGCCACCGTTTCTGCCTAGTTTACTTTTTTAAACAGTAAAAAGTTCAATATATTTTTTCATTGACTATTTTTTTCGAGATCTATGTCACAAAAATGAATTTATTTATACCCGAAAAATAACAAATGATATTAATATGAACTTATGTTCACTTGTGGGAGATGATGAAGGAGAAAATATGAAACCTATAGCAATTGGTGCAGATGATGCTGCATTTGAATTTAGAGATAGTATTGTGGCATATTTAAAACAACAAGGTATTGAAACGTTTGATTATAGTAGTGATAAGCAAGCGGTTAATTCGTTATATCCTGATGTGGCAAATGCAGTTGCTTATGCGATTAAAGATAAAAAACATGATAGGGGTATCTTAGTTTGCGGTACGGGTATTGGTATGGCAATCGCCGCAAATAAGGTACCTGGCATACGTGCAGCGCAATGCCATGATGTATTTTCAGCAGAACGAGCAAGAAAAAGTAATGATGCTCACATTATGACGATGGGCGCAAGAGTCATTGGTGTTGAATTGGCTAAAAAACTGGTTCAAGCGTGGCTGGAATCAGAATTTGAAGGTGGTCGATCTACCGAAAAAGTAGATCGTATTAATTATTACGATAATTTATATAGTAAGTAATGGGTGATCTATGTTTTACTTTCAAATTTAGCTTGTTTAAGTTTGCTGATCGTTAATTTAACTTTGTTTTTATGCTATTTTTGCTAAATATAACCTTAATTGAAACGACTTTATCCTGTCGTTTTATTGTTTAATAAATGTTATTATAACTGTGTTTGAAAAACATGTAGTAGAGGAATTAGAAGTATGAGTCAATTAGATGAATTTAAAAAATTAACTGTTGTGGTTGCCGATACTGGTGATATCGATTCGATTAAACAGTTTTCCCCAGAAGATGCAACAACTAATCCATCCCTTGTTTTAAAAGCTGCTCAACTTCCTCAATATCGTAATTTAATTGATTCAGCTGTTGAAACTGCGAAGAAACTTGGTGGCAGTAAAGAACAACAATTAGTTAATGCCTGTGATCAAGTTGCAGTGAATATCGGTGCTGAAATTCTAAAAACCGTTCCTGGTCGTATTTCAACCGAAGTCGATGCTAGATTGTCATTTGATATACAAGGTTGTATTGAAAAAGCGCGTAGAATTATTGAACTATATAAACAAAAAGGAATTGATAAATCGCGCATTTTAATTAAAATCGCTTCAACTTGGGAAGGAATTAAAGCCGCAGAGGTATTAGAGAAAGAAGGTATTAACTGTAATTTAACTTTATTGTTTTCATTTGCTCAAGCGCGAGCATGTGCTGAAGTAAATGCGTTTCTCATTTCGCCATTTGTTGGTCGTATTTATGATTGGTATCAGGCCAAGAAACCAATTGAACCGTATGTGGCAGATCAAGATCCGGGAGTAGTTTCAGTTCGTAATATTTATAACTATTATAAGCAGCATGGTTATAAAACCATTGTGATGGGCGCAAGTTTCCGTAAGGTTGACCAAATTTTAGCGTTGTCTGGTTGTGACCGTTTAACTATTTCACCTAATCTATTAGCACAAATGCAACAATCAAATTCGTCAGTTGAACGTAAATTAAATCCAAACCAATCTGTGGTTGAGCGTCCAGCATTGATGACGGAAGCTGAGTTTAGATGGCAACACAATAGTGATGCAATGGCAGTAGAAAAACTAGCCGAAGGTATTCGAGCCTTTGCAGTCGATCAGGGCAAACTTGAAGATATGATTGGCGCATTGCTTTAAATTATCAATAAAAGGGGAGATGGTTCCCCTTTTTAATTTGACCTGTTTTTATTCGTCTGCTAATTGCAGACTATCAATGAATTATTAATTTATTTTTTGGAGATTATTATCATGAATGCAACCACACTATCCCACCGCGAACTAGCAAATGCAATAAGAGCATTGAGTATGGATGGCGTGCAAAAAGCGAAATCAGGCCATCCAGGTGCGCCGATGGGGATGGCAGATATGGCTGAGGTGCTTTGGCGTGGATTTTTAAAACATAACCCGACCAATCCAAATTGGGCTGATCGCGATCGATTTATTTTATCTAATGGTCATGCATCAATGTTAATTTATAGCTTGTTACATTTGACTGGCTATAACGTGACGATTGATGACTTAAAGAATTTTCGTCAATTAAATTCTAAAACCGCAGGTCACCCTGAATTCGGTCATCTTCCTGGTATTGAAACTACCACAGGCCCACTTGGCCAAGGTATTGCTAATGCAGTCGGTATGGCAATTGCCGAAAGAACTTTAGCTGCTCAATTTAATAAATCCGGCCATACTATTGTTGATCACCATACTTACGTATTTATGGGTGATGGTTGTATGATGGAAGGCATTTCTCATGAAGTTTGTTCATTAGCCGGTACCCTTAAATTAGGCAAACTGATTGCTTTTTATGATGATAATGGTATTTCAATTGATGGTGAAGTCGAAGGTTGGTTTACCGATGATACTGCTAAACGTTTTGAAGCATATGGTTGGCATGTGATTCGTGGTATTGATGGACACGATGCGAAAGCATTAGCTCAAGCGGTTGAACAAGCACAAGCAGTGACTGATAAACCATCATTATTAATGTGTAAAACAGTTATCGGCTTTGGTTCTCCAAACAAAGCAGGAAGTCATGATTGCCATGGTGCGCCACTTGGTGATGCTGAAATTGAAGCAACTCGTAAAGCATTAGATTGGTCTTATCCTGCGTTTGACATTCCAAAAGAGTATTATGACGCGTGGGATGCAAGAGCTAAAGGTAAACAACGTGAAGACGAATGGAATGCTCGTTTTGATGCGTATGCTAAAGCTTATCCAGATTTAGCCAAAGAATTTAAACGCCGTATTAATGGTGATCTACCAAGCAATTGGCAACAAACAGCTAAAGATTTTGTTAATAAATTACAAGCTAATCCGGCAACTATTGCTACTCGTAAAGCCTCACAAAACGCGATTGAAGCTTTTGCGCCAGTGTTAACTGAATTCTTAGGTGGTTCTGCTGACTTAGCACCAAGTAATTTAACCATGTGGTCAGGCTCTAAAGAAATTTTAGCAAATCCAGCTGGTAACTATATCCACTATGGTGTACGTGAGTTTGGTATGTCAGCTATTATGAATGGTATTGCTCTACATGGTGGCTTTATTCCTTATGGCGCCACTTTCTTGATGTTTATGGAATATGCGCGTAATGCAGTCCGTATGGCAGC
This sequence comes from Gilliamella sp. LMG 34361, assembly GCF_984569075.1. Taxonomy (NCBI): domain Bacteria; kingdom Pseudomonadati; phylum Pseudomonadota; class Gammaproteobacteria; order Orbales; family Orbaceae; genus Gilliamella; species Gilliamella sp. LMG 34361. The sequence continues at coordinate 1,491,822 of NZ_OZ474903.1, forward strand.
GTTAATGAAGATTCGTTCTTTATTTGTCTATACCCATGACTCAATTGGTTTAGGTGAAGATGGCCCAACGCATCAACCAGTAGAACAAATGGCAAGCTTACGTGTGACACCAAATGTAAGTACGTGGCGTCCTTGTGACCAAGTTGAATCAGCTATTGCTTGGCAATACGCGGTTGAACGTAAAGATGGTCCTACCGCACTTATCTTCTCAAGACAAAATCTTAAACAACAAGAACGTACTGAACAGCAATTAGCCAATGTTTATCGTGGTGGTTATATCTTAAATGATTGTAGTGGTACACCTGAACTTATCCTTATTGCTACCGGTTCAGAAGTTGAACTTGCCGTTGCTGCATATCATGAACTAACTGCAGCAGGTAGAAAAGTGAGAGTGGTTTCAATGCCATCAACCGATGCATTTGATAAACAAGATCAAGCCTATAAAGAATCAGTATTACCATCATCAGTAACGGCTCGTTTAGCTATTGAAGCAGGCATTAGTGACTTCTGGTATAAATATGTTGGTCTAAACGGTAAAATTATCGGTATGACAAGCTTCGGTGAATCAGGCCCAGCAGAACAACTGTTTGCTAAGTTTGGCTTTACTGTTAAGAATGTTGTGGAACAGGCGAAAAGTTTGTTGAAATAAACATCGACTTATATATAAAAAGCCACTTTTTTATTTGTGGCTTTTTTAAACATCATTTTACTATCCTCAAAGCATTAATATTAATTCATTGATAAACAATTATGTGCATCACATTTTCCTTCATAATTATTAAATATCATTGTGTTATTCTTAATAATGTCAGTAATTATCAATTAACCTAACATTTGGATTTTCTCGATTTATGTTACTATGGGTAAAACATTTGTTATATTGATTAACTATTGTTAATTACAAAAAATCGGCAGGAGTGATTTATGAGATGGGAAGAAAAGCGAGATTTAGTCAAAATTGCGACTTGGTATTACCAGTATGGTTGGACTCAAGCTCAAATAGCTCAAAAGATAGGTATTTCAAGGTCAATAATTTCTAAAAAATTACAGGATGCTAAAGATTTAGGTATTGTTGAGATTTTTATTAAAGATGAAACTGCATATACCGTTGAATTAGAGCAAAAACTTGAATCTAAATTTAAACTCGAAGAAGCGATTGTTGTTGCAACCCATGATCTGTCTTATGAAGAATCCTCTAATTGGTTAGCCAAAAAGGCTGCTTATGCACTGAATAAACGAATTTTGAAAGTTAATAAATTAGGTATTTCATGGGGAAAAACAATTAGAAAATTTGTTAATGAATTTCCTTATATTACGCATAAAGAGCTAGTTATTGTCCCCTTAATTGGTGGTATGGGGACAGAAGAAGTTGACTTGCACTCTAATCAAATTTGTTATGATCTTAAGAAAAAAATGCAGTGTACCTGTAAATATCTTTATGCACCGGCGTTAGTGGAAGATCAAACCATGAAATTAGATTTATCTAAAAATAAATATATAAATGAAGTTCTTAATGAAGGTAAAACTGTTGATATGGCCATCGTCGGTATTGCTAATCCTTATCATAACAGTACTATGCAAGAGATTGGCTATATTAATAGCAAAGATCTTGAGGAGTTTCGTTATTACGATGTCGTCGGCGATTGTAATTCACGCTTTTATACTTCTGACGGCGAAGAAGCTAACAGCCCGATGAATCAGAGAATTATAGGTTTAAGTTTAACTGATTTACGTGAAATTCCAACCGTGGTTGCCATCGTATCAGGTGAAAATAAAGAAAAAGCGGTGGTGGCGGCTTTAAATTCTAACATTATTGATATTGTCGTGATGACTGACAAAATGGCTGAATATATTTTAAATACCACTCTTTAACGAATTTAATATTTAAATTTTAGTTAGTAAGCCTCTTTATTTTTATAAAGAGGCTTTTTTATAGCCAAAATTTAAACGTAACAGACAAATGTTATTTAATGTGACAAAAGTCACATAATGATATTTTATTAATTGTGGTTAAAGTTTGTTATGTTATCTTTATGATAAATAGATATTAAATCTATTTAATATTGATTTTCATAAGGAGAAAACAAAAATTACCATCTATAAACAATTGTTACAAAGGGAAAAAAATGACAACCCAATTAGAGTAGGGGTTATCGGTGCCGGTCAAATGGGAACAGGAATGATAGCGCAAATAGCCACCATTCCGGGAATGTGTGTAACAGGAATTAGTGATATCAATTTAACAGCTGCACAGCAAGCCGCAAAAGACTATAAAGCGAGTGCAAATAAAAAAAATGATATTTTGGTTTCTAAAAACTTTAAAGAAGTTATTCAAGCAAAAGCGGTTGAAATTATCGTCGATGCTACAGGAGTACCGGAAGTAGGGGCAAAAATTGCCTTAGAAACATTATTAGCCAAAAAGCATCTAGTTCTGCTTAATGTTGAAATTGATATCACAATAGGTCCTTTGATGCACAAACTATTTAGTGCTGCCGATCTAATCTATAGCGGTTCCGATGGCGATGAGCCAGCAGCAACACTTGAGATGTATGAATTTGCTAAATCAATGGGCATGGAAGTTTTAGTCGTTGGTAAAGGTAAAAATAATAAATTAAAAATCGAAGCAAACCCTGATACAGCTCAAGCTGAAGCTGATTCAAAGCATATGTCATCTCACATGTTAGCCGCATTCCAAGATGGTACAAAAACAATGGCAGAAATGAATTTACTTTCTAATGCTATGGGATTTATCCCAGATGTCGTGGGCATGCATGGTGTTAAAGGTGACTTGGATTCGGTCCTTCAAGATTTAAACCTTAAAGAAAATGGCGGCGTTCTTAATAAATTTGGCGTGGTTGAATATGTTGATGGTTTAGCGCCGGGTATTTTTGTCATTGTTAAAGGACAAAATCCTAATGTGAGTAATGAATTAAATTACTTAATGAAAAAAGGTGATAGAGATCATCATATTTTATATCGTCCTTTCCACTTAGCTAGTCTTGAAACACCGCTAATCATTGCTAAGGCCATTTTAAATCACGATACCGCTATTGTTCCTTGCGGAGCTCCTGTCTCTGAAACGGTTGCTGTTGCTAAAAAGAATATTAAGTGTGGTGAAAAACTCGATGGCATCGGTGGTTTTTGTGTTCGAGGGGTAATTGAAACTCATGCGGATATGCGGAAAAACCAAAATATTCCTATTGGGCTTATCAGCGGTAATGTCGTTGCTAAACGAGATATACCAAATGGTAAGTTTTTAACTGAAGATGATGTTGTTTTAGATGAAACAACCACAGTTTGGCAATTACGCAAACTTCAAGATGAAGTCTTCGGTTAAAAATATAACCACTGCTGAATGATAGGAGTCAGCAGTGGTTAACGCAATGAGTTAAATTGTTGTTATCGGAGGTAAAAACATGAATATTGTCATTATCGCCAGTGTTATTTTGGTCTCGCAGTCTATATTGAGTTTAATGCAAATTAACTATTATCAGAGATATATGTACAACATCACACAACAATATTTGCATTCTAAACATCATCGACTTTATTCATCTATTGAGCGTAAATGGTTAGGCGCAACTGCGATTGTAGTTATGGTAATCGATGAAAACCAAATGGTTAAAGAATGCCAACTTTTGAAAGGAAAATCAGTCTTTGCCAAATTTAAACCGTTACCAAGATTCTATGGACATCATCTGTCACAAATTTTGATTAACTTAAAGGAAGAAAGTCAAACGAGAAAACTCTCGCTGGAAGAAAGAGCAATGATAAAAATGGCAAACCAAATTTCTGGGTGATTTAACTTATCAACACATTAAAAACTAATTCAAAGGAGATAATAATGGACTATATTGAGTGGTTTGGAACCCATTTTATTGGGTTATTTCAGGCTGGCGGACAAGTTTTTGTCGGATTTATGACTGGCATCGTGCCGCTATTGATTGTGTTATTAACATTTACTTATTCTTTAATCGCTTTTATTGGTGAACAACGAGTCACCAAAGCTATCCAATTTTCTGCTAAAAATAGGTTACTGCGTTACAGTTTAATGCCAATACTATCTGTTTTAATGTTGACTAACCCAATGGCTTATACTTTTGGTCGTTTTGTTAAAGAAGAACAAAAACCGGCTTTTTATGATTCGGTAGTCTCATTTTTGCACCCTGTTACCGGTTTGTTCCCTTATGCCAATGCCGGTGAGTTATTTGTATTTCTAGGAATTGCCAATGGTGTGATGGATGCTGGTTATAACATTTCAAGTCTTTCAGTACGCTACTTTTTGGCGGGCATTATCATTATTTTAATGCGTGGTGTTATCACTGAAATGATCACCAGATTCTTGATACGTAAAGAAAAACTGTAGGAGAGTGATGTTATGTATAAAACAATTTTTATCGAGAGAGGCCAAGGTGGCTGGGGAGCAGGTTTTTCTTTAACCCCAACGGCAGAAAAACATAAGATACTGTCTGTGACTGGCGGTGGTATTCATCCAGTTGCGCAAAAAATTGCTGAACTCTCCGGCGGTGAAGCGGTAGATGGTTTTAAAAATGCCATTCCCGAAAATGAAATTCTGTGCGCAATTATTGATTGTGGTGGAACAGCTAGAATTGGTGTTTATCCAATGAAAAAAATTCCTACTATTGATGTTATTCCATCAGCACCAACGGGTCCTTTAGCAAAACATATTACTGAATATGTTTTTGTTTCAGGCGTTAAACCGCAAAACATAAAACTATTAGAAGATCATAATGAACAATCAACAGCATCTGCGCAGAATGAACAACAGCAAACACAAACGGCTGAAGATCCAGTTTTGGATCGCGAAAAATTCAAAGAAAAATACGCACAAATAAAGAGTGAATATCGTCAAAATCAAAAAGAAGGCTTATTGATTAAATTATCCCGAGGTATTGGTAAAGCAATGGGAATCTTTTATCAAGCTGGTCGTGATTCGACGGATATGTTAATTAAAAATATTATTCCTTTTATGGCATTTATCAGCATGCTTATAGGTATTATTAATTACACCGGTATCGGTCATATTATCGCTACCACCTTGTCACCTTTAGCTGGTTCAATATGGGGGATGATGGTAATTGCGTTCATTTGTAGCTTACCATTTCTATCCCCAATCCTTGGACCAGGAGCGGTTATTGCTCAAGTTATTGGGGTCTTGATTGGTTCACAAATTGCAATTGGTGCAATACCTGTTGCTTATGCACTACCTGCGTTATTTGCGATTAATGCGCAGGCTGGATGTGACTTTATTCCGGTTGGCTTGTCTTTAGGAGAAGCCAAACCTAAAACCGTTCAGTTTGGCGTACCAGCAGTACTATATAGCCGTATGCTAACCGGAATATTAGCTGTGGTTGTTGCATGGGTAATGAGTTTTGGAATGTATTAAATATTAAAAGGATTAATTATGGCAAAGAGTACCATTACTGAAATTGGTTCTATTGTTTCAGAATTCAAAGAAGAAAAAGTGATTATTTTATTTGGTCCAATGGCAACACCTGATTTACGTGAAATTTGTGTGATACATGAATTTTGTAAAAAACCTAATCAAACATTGGTTGAGGGTAAAGAATTTATGTTAGGTAAACATAAATATATCATTAAACAAGTTGGTAGCGAAGCAAATAAAAACTTTGAAGAATTAGGGCATATTTCTATCTATTTTAAACAAAATGATGATGGCATTTTGCCTGGTGCAATAGAAGTTGAACCAGCTGCTTTTCCCGAATTAAATGTTGGTGATGATATTTGTTTTGAATTGTAATTATTAGAGATATTTAACATTTATAATTTTAATTATATTAAAAAATATAAGTTAAATATTAATGTTTCTTAAATAAGATAATCGCCAAACTTATAATGCCAATAAGTTTGGCGAAGCCTTTTGACCTTTTATTATCTTGAGGCTATTTTTAATATCATATCTTGCGGTAGTTTTTGAATGTAGACCATTCTAGTAATAAGTAAGAAGGCGGCTACAGCTAGTCCTAATATAATTCCTATCCAAAAACCAGCTGCGCCAATTGGCTTCATAACAAGATCGGTTAATCCTAAGATATATCCAACCGGTAATCCCACTCCCCAATAAGAAATTAGGGTAATAAAAAAGATGCTTTTAGTATCTTTATAACCACGTAATACATTACTTGCTACGACTTGCAAATAATCTGATGCTTGATAGATGGCAAGTAAAATAATAAGTTGTAGGCAAATAGCTATAACATCAATCTCATGGGTAAAGATGGTAATAATTGGTGATCTGAAAATGACCAAAGTTAATGCGATTACGACGGCTATCATAAACGATATTGCTAAGCTTATATAAGCAGTTTGTTTGGCTAATATCGGCTCATTTTTACCTAATAAGTAACCGACACGGATACTGGTTGCAACACCTAACGATAATGGTATGGCAAAAGTTAAACTGCTAATTGTAAAGATAATTTGGTGTGCAGCGACGGTTATTTGGCCAAGTGGCGCAATAAGTAACGCGACCACTGCAAACAAGCTCATTTCAAAAAAATAGGCTAATGCAAGAGGGGTACCTAGCACAACTATTTTCTTGATGATAGCGAAATCAATGAGTTTTGTTACTGGTGTTTTACGAATATCGCGCTGACTAGCTGCAGTTAAAGTATATATTCGGATTAAGCCAAACATCAGCCAGAAAATTATTGCTGCGGTTATACCACATCCCACACCACCAAAAGCTGGCAATCCTAATTTGCCATAAATTAGCACATAGTTAATCGGAATATTGGCTAGTAATGCAATGAATATAATAACCATAGCCGGTTTGGTATTAGATAAACCTTCGCATTGATTACGATAAACCAAAAATAATAAGAAGGCAGGTACTCCCCACATAATTGCGCGTAAGAATGAAACGGCTACATCAACCATTTCTGGATCGATAGGATGATCAGTTGAGCTTCTTAGACTAATTATTTTGTCGGAATTGTACAAAACTAGCATCATAATGATGGATAAAATTAATGCAATCACCACCCCTTGACGAGTCTGTTCGGCTACTTGTTCACGTTTGGCCGCACCATTTAAGTTAGAGATTATAGGGGTTAAAACCGTTAATAATCCTTGACCAAACAAAACAGTAGGCAACCAAATTGATACAGCAATGGCTACCCCCGAAAGAGCAGTTTTGCTGTAATTACCCGCCATAATGGTATCGACAAACGTGATTGCTGTTTGTGATATTTGGGCAATCATGACCGGTATAGCTAACGTGATTAGGTTTTTTATTTCATATCGATAATGTAGCTTCATTGGAAATATTTACTGTATTACAGTACCCCATAAATCATATTCATCTGAATGTTCAATGTTGACTTGAACAATATCGCCGACTTTAACATTTTCCTCTTCATTCAAGTAGACAACACCATCTATTTCTGGCGCGTCGGCCATGCTTCGTCCGATAGCACCTTCTTTATCCACTTCATCAATCAAAACAGATAATGTTTTACCAATTTTATTTTGTAGTTTTTGGGTCGAAATCGTTTGTTGTAATTGCATAAAACGATGGAAGCGTTCTTGTTTTATCGCTTCTGGTATCTGATCTGCTAATTGATTTGCCGCTGCACCTTCAATAGGACTATAAGGGAAGCAACCTACGCGATCTAATTGCGCTTTTTCTAAAAAGTCGAGTAATAACTCAAAATCTTGCTCAGTTTCGCCCGGATAACCAACAATAAAGGTTGAACGCAAAGTAATTTCCGGGCAAATTTCACGCCAATGATGAATTCGTTCCAAAGTTCTTTCAATTGAACCAGGACGTTTCATTGATTTTAAAACGGTAGGGCTGGCATGCTGTAATGGAACATCTAAATAAGGTAAGATTTTTCCATCAGCCATTAATGGAATCAAATTGTCGACACTAGGATAAGGATACATATAATGTAGTCGTACCCATATTCCAAGAGTAGATAACTGTTCACAAAGGGTATGAATATCAGTTTTTAACGGCATACCATTCCAAAAGTTGGTGCGATTGTTTATATCTATACCATAAGCAGAAGTATCTTGAGCAATAACCAAAAGCTCTTTCACACCACTATCAACCAAACGTTTTGCCTCATCAAGTACATTACCGATAGGGCGACTAACCATTTCTCCTCGTAAAGAAGGGATGATACAAAATGTACAACTGTGGTTACAACCTTCAGATATTTTTAAATAAGCATAATGTTTCGGGGTTAATTTAACCCCTTGTTGTGGCACTAGGCTAGTAAATGGATTATAGTTAGGTTTAGGTGCATATTTATTAACATGTTCAAGTACTACTTCGTAACTATGTGGTCCTGATATCTCAAGGACTTTAGGATGAACATTTCGAATTTGATCCTTTTTCGCACCAAGACAACCGGTCACAATCACTTTACCATTTTCGGTTAGCGCTTCACCGATGGCTTCTAATGATTCTTGCACCGCACTATCAATAAAGCCACAAGTATTAACAATAACTAAATCAGCATTGTCATAATTCGGTACAACTTGATAACCTTGAGTACGCAGTTCAGTTAAAATTCGCTCAGAGTCAACTAGATTTTTAGGACAACCAAGGCTCACAAATCCAATAGTAGGGAATGACATATTCATAGTAATTTTAGTAATTTCAAAATTTATTGAGGTATTTATCGAGAATCTAACGGTCTATCAATTTAGATTAAGACAATGGATGAGCATTTTAACACATTTAAATTGATCGAAATAAAAATTTTTAGTCAGTTGTAGTTAATATCGATTTAATCAAATTAAAGAAGCCTTTATATGAATAAAGGCTTGAATTTAATAGGAAGTTAATTTAGGATAAAAGAGGTTATTTTAATGCATTTATTACTTCATCTATTTGTCTATCTAGACTTTCAGCGCCGCCACCTGATAAATACCAAAGATCTGGTGTTAAATAGATAACTTCAGTTTTGCTTTTAGCTAACAATGTTGGATTAAAGTAACTATTTTTCATTGCTGATTGACCGATGGCTTTACTTCTATCAACTACATAAATAATATCTGGTTTAACTCTACTGATATAACTGTTATCAATAAAGGTTGGTTTCGGTTTACCATTTGTGGGTTTTGGGGCTAATGGTACAGCACGTTTTACTTTTAACACATCATGAATTAATGCTGCGCTTGAACTTCCATTAATTAGAATCATTTTACCGTCATTATGAATAGCTACAATTGCTTTTTTATGACTTGCTTTAGCAACAGCTTGAGCATTAGTAACTTTTACATCAAGTGATTGAATTAAATTTCTAGCTTTTTCTTCTGTACCTGTAATATTTGCTAAAACATTGATATGGTTTTTGGTTGATTCAAGGTAATTTTTTGCATCAACACTTAAATTAATTACCGGTGCAATTTTAGATAATTGTTCAGTTCGACTCGCTTGACGACCATCAATGATGATAAGTTGTGGCTTAGCTTGTTTGATTGCATCAATGTTTGGTTCTTTCATGTTACCTGTATCGGTGATTCTTGTACTCTTGTATTGTTCAAGATAAGAAGGAAGAACAGAAAGAGGTGTTCCTATAACAATCGAACCTTTACCTAATGCATCTAAAGTATCTAAAGCACCATAATTCATCACCACAATTTTATTAGGTGATTTTGGCACAACAACTGATTGTTTATTGTCTGGATTTACTGTAATTGATGATTGACAACCAGTCAAACCTAACATTAATGCTGCTAAAGTACTCAATAATAGTTTTTTTTTGGTATTCATAATTAGTTCCTATATGTTTGATGCAAATGATAACTATTATTGTTTAAGGTATTATAATTGTCTAGTAATAAATAATTTTCAGTAAAGATATTGATAATTATTCTCATATGATATATTGTTGCCTGCGGGTTGCTTTGCAAAATATCAATATAATTAATAGGGTTATATCAATGAGTACAAAGTTTAAGTTGGTTACACATGTCTTAAATACAAGTATTTTATTATCATTATCTGGTTTAGCCATGGCAGCTGATGATAAAAATACTGATACTATGGTGGTGACAGCATCAGGATTTTCTCAACAAATTAAGGAAGCTCCAGCAACAATTTCGGTGATCACGCCGGAAGAAATTAGCAAAAAACCTTATCGTGATGTTACCGATGCTCTGAAAGACATTCCTGGTGTCACAATAACTGGTGGCGGCGATTCGACCGATATTAGTATTCGTGGTATGGATGCTAAATATACATTATTATTAATTGATGGAAAAAAAGTTAGTACTCGTGAAACTAGACCAAATAGTGATAATTCTGGTTTCGAGCAAGGCTGGTTACCTCCATTAACCATTATTGAGCGTATAGAGGTTGTCCGTGGACCTATGTCTTCTCTATATGGTTCAGATGCTATGGGTGGGGTAGTTAATATCATTACTAAAAAAGTGTCCAACAAATGGCACGGTGGTTTAAGGGTTGAATCAATTGTGCCTTATCGTTCTGATGAGAAAAATACCTATGTAGGTAGTTTTTCAACGATGGGACCAATTATTGACGATATTCTCGGTATTCAATTATATGGCCAATACACAAATCGTCATGAAGATGAGTTTTTAAATGGTCATTCTGGACAGAAATTACGCAGCTTGAATGGTAAATTATCACTTAATGCTACAGATACTCAGACATTTGATCTTGATTTTGGCCGCTCTTTACAAAACAGTAATGCTTCAGGTGGTAAAACAAGACCAGTTAATCGCGGTGATTTCAATAGAGATAACCGCCGCAACTCTTTTGCTTTAACGCATAATGGTTTATTTGGCGATGTATCAACGACATCCTTTATTTCTCATGAAGGTAATAATAATCCAGAAAGAAAAATGAAAATTCGTAATACTAACGTTGACTCACGTATGACAATTCCTTTCTCGATTAATATGTTAACTGCTGGTGGAGCATATACTTATCAAGAACTTCATGATAAAGGTAATCAGTTAAACAAAACTCTAACAAAAATTGATCGTTGGAGTTATGCATTATTTGCTGAGGATGAAATAAGTATTTTTGATAACTGGAGTATAACGGCTGGTTTGCGTTATAACAAAGATGAAAATTATGGTAGAAACTGGAATCCAAGAGTTTATAGTGTCTGGAATATTGATGAGAACTTTACTTTAAAAGGTGGTTATTCAACTGGATTTGCTACACCGCAACTACGTCAAGTTGTCTCAGATTGGGGACAAGTTACAGGTGGATCTGGAACTGGTAATAAGGGAATGATAATGGGTAATCCTGATCTAAAACCTGAAAAAACGAATTCATTTGAAATTGGTGTTGGTTATACTAATGAATATGGTATTGATGCTTCTGCAACAGCTTTTTATACCAAATATAAGGATAAAATCCAATCTTATTATATTTGCCGTGGCAGTGCTGGATCAAGAAATTGCCAAATCAATGGTTATCGAGAAAAATTTGACTTTGTTCAAGGTCGTGAAAATGTAGATAAAGCTGATCTTAAAGGTTTAGAGCTATCATTTAAAACCCCATTATTTACTGATTTCTTGCTAAGCTCTAACTATTCTTGGACTAAGACAGAACAAAAAACTGGTAAAAATAAAGGTAAACCTTTAAATCGTACACCTAAGCAAAAATTCAATACCCAGCTTGATTGGAATCTAACCCAACAATTGGATTTATGGACTAAAGTTGCCTATTACGGCGTGGAAACAACTACGGATCGTAGTGGCAAAAAAATTGAATATCCAGGTTATACTTTCTGGGATGTGGGTGCATCTTTCCAAATAAATCAAAATGCTAAAATTTATGGTGGCGTTTATAACTTATTTGATAGAGATGTTTCTAACGATGACTTCGGTAAAACATTAGAAGGTCGTCGTTACTTTGTTGGTACAGAAATTAATTTCTAATATTTAAAACTCATCAGGTATCTTGTATTTTAGCTACTTGATGAGACTATAGCTTACAAAGCTATTTTTCAAAATTATTATTAACAATAATAAATATGATTCTTATAAAATTGTATGATAAATCAGAATCTATTTTATTTGAACCTTTCTAAAACACAATTTTTATCTTTGAATATTTCCAAATTAAAAAAATTTACAGCTTTATTTAGAAAATATAATTTTAAATAACAAGATATATATCACATCCAGTTAATTGTTTAGACGTTTAAAATATAATAACTGATCACATATCCATATAATTTTTATAGAAATTATATGATATTTATCCTGAAAGATTAATTAATCAGTTTCAAATTTTTTTATTATGCAAAAAAATTGAGGAACGGGGTTTTTGAGACTCAAAAATTAAGAAATTCTAATTTAATAACAGTATGATTTGTACAACTGTTTAATCTTTTGTTTTTTTGTTGTTCTTATGATCATTGCATACTCTTTTTAAATCCGCTTATTCATTTATATTTTTCTATTGTTATTTCAATTAATCAATTTTCTTATACTTATATAACATTTTATTCATCCCGACTTGATCAAAACAAAATAAGTATTCAACGATAAATATTTAGATCTTAGTCACAAAATTATCATAAAACCATTTTCGGAGTAAATTTATTGACTATAATTGAACAAAAGATAAATAATGAAACATTTGTTCGGAGGTTTTATGATCAGTATTATATTAGTGTCTCATAGCAAGAAGATAACCGATGGGTTAAAAGAGATGATTGAGGAAATGGTTGATTCAACAGGGGATGTGAAAATCTTTTCAGCTGGAGGTACACAAGATGGTCGTTTAGGAACAGACTCTGTCGCGATTTATAACATTATCAAAAAATCAAACCAACATAAAAATATTCTTATTTTTGCAGATATTGGTAGTGCAATTTTAAGTACAGAAACCGCAATTGATCTTATTGAAGATGAAGAATTAAAAAGTAAAGTCACATTAGTGGATGCACCATTAGTTGAAGGTGCTTTTGTTGCATCAATTCAAGCTATGGTTGATAACGATGTAGAAGGTATTTTAGCTGAGTTACAAAATATTTAGAGAGAGAATGGATATGAAATTTTTTCGAAGTTTTGTTGGTTATTGTATCGCGGGCATGATAGTAATGGCTGTTTGGTCACAATTAGGCACTTATGGCATTTTTGGTGGTTATCTTGCGGCGGTAATCATTATTGGGCCAATGTGGTATATGAATCATTACATTAATTTAACCGGTAACGAAGATGATGCTGCTTTCGTTGATATGGGATTAGCGATTGCTGTCTGCGGAATTATGAGAGATACCTTTATTCAGGGAGGTGATGCTTTTTCAACCTCTTTACCGACAATTTTATTAGTTGGTTGTGGCGCTGCTTTAGGTGGAATCACTGCAGCATTTATTGAAAAAGACATGGCCAAGAAAAAAGAGTTTGTTAATGAAAATCCTAGAGAGCCAGGACTTAGACGTTCTGATTTTGAAAAATTAAAAGAAGCCAAAGAGAAAATTTTACGCGCTAAAAGAATTAAAATTTTTCAAAAAAAGAGTTCAATCTAGGATTAAGGAGTGAATGATTATGACAATACAATTAGCTATTGCAACGTTAATCGGTGGTTTTATTTTCCCATTTGTTATTCGAATGGCTTGGGGACGAATGGTTGATAATTGGGGGCCAATCGGTGGGTGGATGGCCGCGGCATTTATTGTCGGTACAGTATGGTGTATCAATCATGGTATAGCAACACCTATGATTACTCAAAGTGGTACTGTTTGGGTAGATCAGGGGTTAGCCGCAGGTGTTGGTGTTTGGGTTGCTTCAGCATTAACCGGTGGCAGTAAGCGTAAATCAGTTAAAAATATCGTTGCTGCGGTTAGCGCAGGTATTGTAGGTGGATATGTTTTGTCACTTTTTCTTGTTTCTTAAGTAAAAGATAAAGATTTGAAGGATAGTAAGGAGTAACACAATGAAAAGATTAATTAATGATGGTTATGATGTGGTTGAAGAGCTGTTAGAAGGTTACTGTTTAGCACACAGTGATTATGTGGAGCTCAATAAAGATTGTAATCGAGTAATTGTGAGTAAAAAAATGAGCTCAGAACCAAGAGTAAGAATTATCGTTGGTGGTGGCTCAGGTCATGAACCAGCTTTTTTAGGCTATGTTGGTAAAGATTTTGCTGATGCTGCGGCCGTAGGGAATGTAAATACCTCGCCATCACCAGAATATTGTTATGAAGCCGTAAAAGCAGTCGATGCGGGTAAGGGATGCCTTTTTGTTTATGGAAATTATGCAGGCGATGTAATGAACTTTGATATGGGCGCAGAACTTGCTGCTGAAGATGGTATTCGCGTTGAAACAGTAACTACAACAGATGATATTTATTCATCAGAAAATATTAAAGATCGCCGCGGTGTTGCTGGAAATGTATTTGTTTTTAAAGTTGCCGGTAGTGCCGCTGCGAAAGGTTATGATTTAGATAAAGTGAAGGCACTTACCCAAAAAGCCAATACTAATACCTATTCAATAGGGGTGGCATTATCTTCATCAACACTTCCGGTTACAGGAGAACCAATTTTTGAAATGCATGATGGTGATATGGAAGTTGGTATGGGTATTCATGGCGAACCAGGGATCGAAAGAACTAAACTAGAAAAGGCAGATATTGTGGTTAGCCAATTAATCGATCATATTTTAGCTGATTCTAAACTAACATCGGGTGATGAAATTGAGTTGCTCATCAATGGACTCGGTGGTCTAGCGTTGATGGATCAATATATTTGTTATCGAAAAGCTCATCTTTTATTAGCAGAAAAAGGCATCAAAATTTATAAATCATTAGTTGGTAATTATGTTACGTCAATGGATATGGTTGGTATGTCTATTTCAGTTATAAAACTGGATGAAGAGCTTAAACAACTGTTGGATCATCCTTGTGATGCCCCTTATTTTAAAGTTGATTATTAAATACAAGGAGAATTGAGATGCGTGCCCTGATGCTAAATAAATCATATTTTATTGAGACTTTAAAAAAATTGGCTGCAATGGCTGAAGAAAATCGTGACCACTTAAGTAAGTTGGACTCAGATATCGGCGATGGTGATCATGGAATCAATTTGACCATCGGTTTTCGTGAGGTTGAAAAACAGTTACCTCAACTCTCTGAATCAGTAACTGATATAGCCGAATTAATGAAAAAAGTAGGTATGATTCTCTTAAGTAAAGTTGGAGGAGCATCAGGGCCATTATATGGAAGTTTTTTCATGAAAATGGCGACGCATATAATTGGAAAACAAGAAGTGACATTTAAAGAATTTTGTCAAATGTACCAAGATGGCGTTGAAGCTGTTCAAATGAGAGGAAAAGCTGAATTAAATGATAAAACGATGCTCGATGCTTTAATTCCTGGTCTTGCAATATTAAAAGATTATCAAGAAGGTGATGATCCTATAAATACTTTAGAAAATTGTGTAAATGAAATGAAGTTAGGTTCAGATAAAACTATTCCGCTAATGGCCAAAAAAGGTCGAGCGTTACGCTTAGGTGAACGTGCAGTTGGTCATCGAGATCCCGGCTCTGAATCGGCTTGGATGATTATGAATGTATTTTTAAAACAACTCAAAACGATATCCTAATTAATCGCTTTGCTATTTATTTAAATTAACGAGTTTTAAATAATATTTAGTTGATAATAGAAGGTTGAATATGAAAAAAATCTATATTGGTACAAGTTGGAAGATGAATAAAACTTTAGCTGAAGCGTTACTTTTTTGTGAACAGTTTAATACCTTTTATCCGAAAAATCTGAAAAGTCACATTCAACCATTTGTTATTCCTCCATTTACTTGTGTACGGGAAGTCACTGATTATATCAATAATCACAAGATTAACTGTTTAACTGGTGTGCAAAATATGCATTATTCTCAATCGGGGCCTTTCACTGGTGAAATTTCACCCAATATGGTTGCCGATACTGGTGCCACCATAGTTGAAATAGGGCATTCCGAACGGCGAGAATATTTTGCGGAGACAGATAGTTCTGTGAATAAAAAAGTCCATGCTGCTTTAAACTATAATTTAACCCCATTAATTTGTATAGGTGATAGTGCTCAAGAAAAATCCTGGGGTGTATCTGTCGAAACTGTGGTTAAACAAATGAAGATTGCTTTATCGGGTATTGATAAAAATCAGGTGATTAAGACAATTATTGCTTATGAACCAATATGGGCAATTGGTGAACAAGGGGTACCAGCAACCCCTGATGAAGCTGAGTATATCCATGCTAAATTACGTTCAGCATTGATTGAAATTTATGATATAGATACTGCTAATCAAGTAATTTTACTTTATGGGGGTAGTGTAAATCTAGAAAATTCAACATTATTAATTAACAAACCGAACATTGATGGATTATTTATTGGTCGTAGTGCATGGCAAGCTAAAGGTTTTTGTAATATATTATCTGTTATTAATCAGAAAATTTAAGGTAATAATAAAAGGCAAGCCTAATGGATATATTTGAAGATAAACAAGAGTCAGAACTACTTACTGAAATTGCCGTTGCATACTATGAATATGAACAAACTCAAGAAGAGATTGCCCAACGATTTGGTATTTCACGTATTAAAGTAGGTCGCCTGCTAAAAAAAGCGAGAGCAGAAGGCATTGTTGAAATTAATGTCAAATATCATCCAGTTTTTAGTTCGCGTATTGAACAGCAATTTGTTAATAATTTTGGTATCAAACGTGCATTGATTGCTTTAGATCATCAAGATGAAGATGAGCAACGACGACAAGTTGCTGCATTGGTATCTAACTATTTATCAAGCACCTTAAAAAATGGTATGACAGTAGCGGTTGGGCAAGGACGTAATGTCGCCGCTATTGCTAGCCATGTCGGTGTTTTTCCTGAAAAACAGTGCAAATTTATTTGTGGTATTGGCGGTACTCAGCGAGTCGGAGAAATCATTGACGCCGATCATATTAGTCGAAGTCTAGCACGAAAATTCAGTGCAAGTAGTGAAACTTTATATGCACCAGCTTATGTTGAAAATCGAGAACTAAAACGTGCGTTTATGCAAAATAGAGTTATTAAAGATACGATAGAACGCGCTTCAAAAGCTGATATTGCTTTAGTGGGTATTGGCGATATGAATGAAAACTGTTACATGGTGCAGTTAGGCTGGTTTACGCCACAGGAAGTTACTTTTGCAACTTTGAATCAAGGTGTAGTTGGTGATATAGCGGGGTATGGTTTCTTTGATATTAATGGCAATCCTGTTGACACAACCATGAATGATCGGGTAATTGGTTTAAGTATTGATGAATTACGTAATATTCCTTGTGTTATTGCCATTGCATCTGAAAATACTAAGGCGACAGCAATTTTAGGTGCGCTTCGTTCTGGTGTAATTGATATTATTGCTACCAGTGCTTCAAATGCCAGAACAGTGCTTAGCTTACAACAAAATAAAATTTAATTAAAATATAAGCTATTTGTGAACCCATTACAAATAGCTTATTTATTTGTGTTTTAAACTGATTATTACAATAAACGTTTAATAATCCTATCAACCCGAATTCGGCTTAAACGTTTAATTAATTTATGTACTTGTTTTGGATAGAATTGGCTAGCTTGAATTTGTTGGAAATGCGTGACTAAGGTCGTTTTTTCACGGATTGTAACAAGTTCTTGGTTAATCTGTTTTTGCAATTTATGTTTTGGATCGTGGACTAATATCGCATTTTCCAGATCTAGACGCCAAGCTCGAGGATTAAGGTTATTACCAGTAATCATCATCCATTCATCATCGACCCAAATCCCTTTTAAGTGATAGGTTTGATCCCCATCTTTCCATAATCGAATGATTAACTGTTCTTTATCTATATAAGTTTGTAGCCGTTCCACAAAACGTCTTAAGTTGATTTCATACAAATAAGGTAATCCACCCGAGATATTAAAAGGTTGATCTTCAGGAATATAAAAGTCGTTAGCAACTTTATCACCAATAATAATTTCAACTTGTTTATCTTTTCTTAGTAGGCGAATAATATCACGCACTAATATATTTGGTAGATTAAAATAAGGTGTACAAAATGTGATTTTTTGTTCAGTAATATTTATTAAATGGTGGATAATCTTATTGAGTTGATTATTACGCCCAAGCCCTACTATTGGTGATACGGATAGTGTATCGTTGTCAGTTTCTGCTCTATACTGGTAATTGGCATCGGTAAGATGTTGACGTAATGTTTTAATTTCTGGTTTGATTTGTTTACGTGTTTTATGTTCTTTAACATCTAAACGTTGCACGCCTTCAAGTGTCAAAAAGTTATTATTTACGTAACTAACCATGGTGTCGGATAGCGCTTTATTGGTTATAAAGTGATATCTGTCATAACGGTATTTATCAAGTTTGTGTAAATATACGTTGTTTATACTTGCACCACTATAAATTACGGTATCATCAATAATTAAGCCTTTTAAATGTAGTACACCGAGTACTTCTCGGCGATTGACTGGTACACCATAAATAGGTATATCAATATTTGGATGTTGTTGTTTTAGATCATAGTAATATCTTGCGTTCGTTTGAGTTTTATCTTCACCAATTCGTCCACGTTGAGCGCGATGCCAATCAACAAAAATCTTGATATCTAAATTTGGTCGTTCTGTTTTTGCTTGATAAAGCGCGTCAAGTACTTCACGGCCTGCTTCATCTTTTTCTAAATAAAGTGCAACAATATAGATGCGCTGTTGAGCTTTTTTGATATGTTCAAACAATGCAATTCTATAAGATTTTGGATCGTATACAATTTGGTATTGTTCAGCTTTTTGCTGAAGTTTTGCTATTTCATTTAGATGTTTTTGATGGTTATATTTTATAAATGGTATTCGCATGATTTAAATATCATTAAAACTGACACAAAGTGTAGAATATCATAAATTATGTCAGAAAATAACACTCCTGATTATCATCGGTTTGTCTATAGTCAAATCAATCTGTTTTTATTCAAATTATTGATGCTATTTTTAAGATTGTTCATTAACCCAAGTTTGAATAATTTTATAGCTTAATGCCAGTACAACCGGACCAATAAATAATCCCATAATACCAAAAGCCAGAATACCTCCAATTACTCCAAATAGAATAAGTAAGAAAGGTAGATCTGCACCTTTTTTAATTAAATATGCTCGCATTACGCTATCTAGTGTTGTTAATATGATGGCAACTACAATTAATACAATACCCGAAACCATATGCCCATCCCAAAATTGCCAAATGATACAGCCAATCATTACTATAACCGGTCCAATTTGTGCAACACAACAGATGAATAAAACTAAAGTTAGTATGCCAGGAAAAGGCATTTTAGTTATGATAAAGCTTAATCCACCAATTAAAGCTAATGTAATAGCAGTGACAACTACTCCTAATGCAACCGCACGTATTGATTGACCTGCTAAGGTAACAGTAGTTGTTCCGTATTGTTTAGATAAACGATTAGCTAAAAGATAGACATATTTAGTGATGCTTTCACCTTTAAGGAACAGTAGTAGGCTAAAAATAATCATGACACCAGCGTGAAAAATGAAAACACCAATATTAGTTACTTGTTCTAAAAGCCAGCCAATCATTATACCAATATAGGGTTGAATATCTGATATTAATTCTGAACCATCAGTTTTGATAATTTCAAGCCATTTTTGATGAAGTTCTTCACCAAACATTGGAATATTTATTAGCCAGTCAAAGGTAGGTAATTCTCTATGAGACAGTGTTCTAACCCATTCGATAAGGTAATGCCCATTTTGAGCCACACTACTAATGATAAGAATAAAAGGAATAACACAAACAAATGCTAGGATTAATGCCATCACTAAGAGTGACAACCAACGTTTATTAAAAAGTTTTTGTTGGATTTTTATCATTAACGGCCAAGTTGCAATAACGACCATCACAGCCCAAAAAAAGCCAAACAAAAATACTTCAATCACCCGATAAGTTACTATTATCAGTAAACCTATCAATAATAGGTTTAGAATCAACTTTAGTAAGTCATCAGTTTTTTTTTCTGCTGGCATTTTTACCTCATATTTTTTAATCTAGATAATGTTATTATACGCATTATGTTTTAAAAAGCATACGATGTCGTATCAAATAGACAATTTTCTTGGAGACATAAAATGAAAAAATTAATGCTATTAGCCTTGATGGGGATTGCGTTATCTGCTTGCGCAAATACGCAAAAAACACCACAAGTCGTGCAAAAATTAAATCAAATCGCGCCATATCCTGATGCTAAAATAGGCGCTACTCGTTATGTGATTCATCTTCCAACTTTAAAAGATGAAACTAATGCTAAAGTAGAAATATTTGTTGGTAAAAATATGAACGTTGATTGTAATGTGAATCATTTAGCAGGAGTAATTAAAGAAAAGGAACTTAAAGGTTGGGGATATTCTTATTACGAAGTTGATGAAGTCAAAGGTAATATTTCAACTATGATGGCTTGCCCTGACAGTGCCAGCAAAAATCAATTTGTGACCATCAATCATAATTTAGGTTTATTAAATTATAACAGTCAATTGCCATTGGTATTTTATGTACCAAATGATGTGACCGTTAAATATCGAATTTGGCAACCTGATTTAAAAGTTCTGCAAGCCAACGCCGAATAAAAAAAGTAAATTAATTGTTAATAACTAGCTAACTATGGGTTGATTGATTAAAATCTATTCACTCAACCCTTAATCTTAGAATATTTGATTTTTTAAGTAGACATCTGAAAAAAAAAAGGTATTTTATCCCTCGTAATGCAAGGTTAGCTCTACATGTTCATTAATTATATTAATGACTTGTGATTGCCTGATTACCTCGGTTTCACCATATTATTAGATTCAATAATAATGGTAAAATTTGGGGGTCCGTTGTATTTAACAATGGGCTTGTGTCTAACATGTAATATCCCTAACTAGAGGAGAAGTGGTGAGCATGTTTACTCAACGTAAAACAATTCTTTCAATCATCGCTGGTGTATCACTAGCATTATCTCAAACTGCTGTAGCTAAAGACCGTGTTGTGCATTTTTACAACTGGGCAGGTCAAATTGGTAATAGTACAATCTCTGATTTTGAAAAATCAACTGGTATCAAACTAGTTTATGATGTGTATGATTCCAATGAAGCGCTTGAAGGTAAACTAATGGCCGGTCATTCAGGTTTCGATGTGGTTTCTCCTTCAGACAGTTTTTTAGCTAGACAGATCAAAGCTGATATCTATCTACCATTAGATAAAAGTAAATTACCTAATTGGAACAACCTTGATCCTAATTTAATGAAGTTAATGGCTAACCATGATCCCGATAATAAGTATGCAATCCCATATGTATGGATGACTACAGGTATTGGTTATAACATTGATAAAGTTAAAGAACGTCTTGGTGAAAATGCCCCAGTTGATAGTTGGGATTTAGTTTTTAAACCTGAAAATATGGAAAAACTTAAAGATTGTGGTGTGGCATTCTTAGATGCTCCAACTGAAATCTTTGCTAGTGCTCTTCAATATTTAGGTAAAGATCCAAACAGCACTGATGCTAAAGATTATACAGAAGCTGCTTATGGTGTGTTGGCAAACGTCAGACCAAATATTCGTTATTTCCATTCATCTCAATATATTACTGACTTAGCAAATGGCGATATTTGTGTAATTTTAGGTTGGGCAGGCGATATTTTACAAGCTCGCGACAGAGCTAACGAAGCTAATAATGGTGTTCATATTAATTACAACATCCCGAAAGAAGGTGCACTGGTTTTCTTTGATACCCTTGCAATTCCAAAAGATGCAGCTAATCCTGATGAAGCACACGAGTTTTTAAACTTTATTTTGAAACCAGAAATTGCCGCTCAGGTGACCAATGATGTTAACTTTGCTAGTCCAAATAAAGTTGCTAACGATAAGTTTGTGAAACCTGAAGTGAGAAATGATCCAGCGGTTTATCCAAAACCAGAAGTGATGGAAAAATTATTCACTTTAACGGTGAAAGAACCCAAACTTGAGCGAGTGATCACTCGTACATGGACAAA
The DNA here is from genome assembly GCF_984569075.1 of Gilliamella sp. LMG 34361. Classification (NCBI taxonomy): domain Bacteria; kingdom Pseudomonadati; phylum Pseudomonadota; class Gammaproteobacteria; order Orbales; family Orbaceae; genus Gilliamella; species Gilliamella sp. LMG 34361. Next base: position 1,513,859 of record NZ_OZ474903.1, read on the forward strand.
ATTGAAAACGGGTAAATAACCGTTTGAAAATGTCAACTAATTGACTTATACATTCTAGACGGGAGGGTTTTAAATCTTTCCGTCTCGTTTTTTTTGGCTTGTTGTTATGAGGAAAAAAGCGTGAACGATAAAACAACAAATCAGGTACAGCCTAAAAAAAAGATGATAACTCCATTATTGGAGATCAAAAATTTAACTAAAGTTTTTAATGATGATTATTATGCCGTTGATGATGTCAATTTAACCATTTATACCGGAGAGATTTTTGCCTTATTAGGCGCTTCGGGTAGTGGTAAATCAACATTATTGCGGATGCTTGCCGGTTTTGAACAACCGACTTCTGGACAAATTATTTTAGATGGTAAAGATTTATCACAAGTACCACCTTACAATCGTCCTATTAATATGATGTTTCAATCGTATGCTCTTTTTCCTCACATGACGGTTGAGCAAAATATTGCTTTTGGGTTAAAACAAGATAAATTAGATAAAAATGAAATTAAACACCGTGTTGAAGAGATGTTGGCGCTTGTGCATATGGAACAGTTTGGCAAACGTAAACCTCATCAACTATCAGGTGGTCAAAGACAACGCGTTGCTTTAGCTCGAAGTTTAGCGAAAAGACCAAAATTACTACTGTTAGATGAACCAATGGGCGCATTGGATAAACAACTTCGTGATCGAATGCAACTTGAAGTCGTCAGCATCTTAGAACAAGTTGGTGCAACCTGTGTAATGGTTACCCATGATCAGGAAGAAGCGATGACTATGGCAGGCCGTATTGCGATTATGAATAAAGGTCAGTTTGTGCAGATAGGTGAGCCTGAAGAGATCTATGAACATCCAAATAGCCGTTATAGTGCAGAGTTTATTGGTTCTGTAAATGTTTTTGACGGTATTTTACAAGAGACCTTAGAAGATGGATTAATTATCAGTTGTCCGATGATTAAACACCCATTAAAAGTCGATTACGATTCACCGGCGGTTGAAGGTGTGCCAATTCAAGTCGCATTAAGACCGGAAAAAATTAAACTTTGTGATGAAATTCCAGCCGATGGCTATAATGTTGCAACGGGTGAAGTGGTTGAAATTGCTTATTTAGGTGATCTGTCGATTTACCATGTTAAATTACAAAGTGGACAGATTATTATTGCTCAACTACAAAACGAACACCGTTATCGTAAAGGAATGCCAACTTGGGGGGATATTGTCAACTTAAGTTGGGAAATTGATAGCTGCGTTGTGCTAACCGAATAAACACAAGAGGATATATTGATGCGATCCATTTTATGGGGTTTGTTGTTAAATGCCTTAGTGTTACTTGGTGTTTATTTACGTTTTGTAACCATCAATGCATTTGACAATCTGTTTTTAGATGCGTTATTTACGTCAATGGTATTAAGTTTATTAGTATCATGTGTTGGCGCATATTTGGCACATTATAAACCATCTAAATTTGCTTATCGGTTGATTATAGCCGGCAGTATTTTATATATACCTGCTGGATTAGGTTTAGTGGCGATCTATTATGCTTATCGCAAGATGCGACTACAACGTGATGATTCTGATTTGATGACACTCTATGGCCGTCTATTAGTAATAGCTATTCCATATTGTTGGATGTTGTTGCTATTTTTATTACCGTTTTTGATTGTATTTCGAATCAGTTTTTCCGAAGTGGCGATAGCCGTACCACCTTATACTGAACTGCTAAGTTATGAAGATGGCCTAGTTAATATTGTTTTAAACTTTGGTAATTATTTTAATTTACTCGAAGATACTATTTATCTAGACTCGTATTTACAATCATTAAAAGTTGCTGCAATTTCCACATTGCTATGTATTTTGATCGGTTACCCTTTGGCTTGGGCTATTTCACAATGTAAACCGTCAACCAGAAATATTTTATTGTTATTAATCATTTTGCCATCATGGACTTCGTTTCTAATTCGGGTTTATGCTTGGATTGGAATTTTAAATCCTAATGGTCTATTAAATAATTTCTTAATGTGGTTAGGGGTTATAGATCAGCCATTAATCATAATGAAAACCTATCTGGCGGTTTATATCGGTATTGTCTATTCTTATTTACCATTTGTGGTATTACCAATTTATACCTCATTAAGTAAAGTAGACACAACGTTGATTGAAGCGGCGTTAGATCTTGGTTGTAAACCAATTAAAACCTTCTTCAAGATTATTGTACCGTTAACCAAAAATGGCGTTATTGCCGGAGGAATGTTGGTATTCATTCCGGCGGTAGGTGAATATGTTATCCCAGAATTATTAGGACCATCCGATGGTCTAATGATTGGTACACAGTTATGGACTGAATTCTTCAATAATCACGATTGGCCAGCCGCGTCAGCAGTGGCAACAGTAATGTTATTGATATTAATTGTGCCTATCTACTACTTTAATAAGTTCCAGAACCGAGAAATGGGAGGTAAATAAATGAATAATTTACCATTAGTCATGCGATCAGCATTGATTGTTTTTATTGCTGCATTATTCGGTTCAATAGTGCTATCGGTTTTGATCTCTGCATCAGGATTTGCGCTATTATCTAGTGCTAGCTTGTATGTCGGATGCTTGCTATTTAGCCTTATCTTAACAACCATTGTAACAATCGCGTTATTAGTGAGATGTTTAAAAGGATTGATTCTCTTAGTAGTATTTTCTTTTTTATATATCCCTATGATTATTCTGATTGTTTATTCGTTCAATAGTTCAAGGCTGGTAACAGTTTGGGCAGAATTTTCAACCAAATGGTATGTTGAGTTAATACATAATGACACTTTACTCAAAGCAGTAGGATTGAGTTTGACTATCGCGGCAGGTGCAGCCTCATTAGCGATTGTACTGGGTACTTTAGCTGCTTTTACTATCATTCGGTTTAGACGATTCCGTGGCTCTAACCTGTTCTCGTTTATGACTACTGCACCGTTAGTTATGCCTGATGTCATTACTGGTTTAGCCTTATTATTGCTATTTGTCGGAATGGGACAAGTGCTTGGTTGGCCAAAAGAACGCGGTGCAATGACTATTTGGATGGCGCATGCAACATTCTGTACCGCTTATGTAACGGTTGTTATTAGCGCAAGATTACGAGAGTTAGACAAGTCAATCGAAGAAGCGGCTTTAGATCTCGGTGCTAATCCATTAAAGGTATTTTTCATAATTACTTTACCAATGATTGCACCAGCACTGGTTTCTGGTTGGTTATTGGCATTTACTTTATCACTTGATGATGTGGTTATTGCTAATTTTGTTACCGGACCGGGGGCAATGACATTACCAAAACTGGTATTTTCTAAAGTTCGTTTAGGTGTCGATCCACAAGTTAATGCCTTAGCGACCATTATTTTACTAATTGTTGGTATTATCGGCTTTATTTCATGGCTTTGGATGCGTAACGCCGAAAAACGGCATTTAAGAGAGATTCGCATGCGATAATCTATATCTATTAATTATTGCCGCTTGTTGCGGCAATTTTTTTATCCTTATAAAATATACGTGTTTTTTTAGCCGTTTTATATTATAGTGTGCGCAGTCAGGTTACTGACAAAATTCTCAGGGCGGGGCGTAATTCCCCACCGGTGGTATAGCCCACGAGCGCTTAGTAAAATTCTATTTTATTAAGGACAGCAGATTTGGTGAGATTCCAAAGCCGACAGTTAAAGTCTGGATGAAAGAGAGTAGCTTATCTTTTCTATATTTGCGCTATAGCAAAATCACTATGGTCAAGCACTTGCCCTGATTCTGGTATTTAATATATTTAATGCTTAATAAATCTAATTTAGTTAATTAAAAATAAATATATTTAGTTTAATAAAACAGGATAGGTATCTACCATGAATCAGTTTAATTTAAATGAATTCGGAACCCCAATTGAGCGAGTAAACAAAGCAATCGCGTCAATCAAAGCTGGATCTGGGGTGTTAGTTTTGGATGATGAAGATCGTGAAAACGAAGGGGATATTATTTGGGCAGCCGAAACAATCACAACCGAGCAAATGGCACTAACTATTCGATATGGTAGTGGTATCGTTTGTTTATGTATGCCGCAATCCTATTGTGATAAATTGGAACTACCAATGATGGTTGCCAATAACACGAGTAAAAACCATACCGCTTTTACCATTACTATTGAAGCAGCAAAAGGTGTTACCACCGGTGTGTCAGCGGCGGATAGGGTCACTACAGTAAAAGCTGCGGTCGCCGACAACGCTAAACCAAGTGATTTGCATCATCCTGGACATGTCTTTCCATTAATTGCCAAAGAGGGTGGGGTATTAAACCGTCGGGGACACACCGAAGCCTCTGTGGATTTAGTGGCATTAGCGGGTTATAAACCAGCAGCAGTGATTTGTGAATTAACGAATGATGATGGATCAATGGCAAGAGCGCCACAAGTTGTTGCGTTTGCAAAACAGCATCAGCTACCGGTAGTCACCATTGAAGATATAGTGGCTTATCTTAAATCAAAATAATTCAAACCGACTATTAGCTGTCGGATTAATTATTCGACAGTAATTTCAGTTTTATTTAGTTTATTATTGGTAAATTGCTCTTATTTAGCATATCTTATACTTCTTTGATAATCGAGATTCTGGCGTATTTTATGTTACGACTAAGCTTTTTGTATATTCTAATGATTTTTGTCCTAACTGGTTGTCAGTCAAAATCTAACCTGTCAGAAAATGTGATTGTTCCAAACACCAAAACTGAAATATTTCATTCAAAATCAAATGGCGATTATAAAGTAACGATTTATACCCCTAATAAACCGACTCCTGACGGTGGTTGGCCAATTATTTATTTACTTGATGGTGACAGCTACTTTTTAACAACTAATGAGATAATTACCAATCAGGCTTGTGAACGTTGTGTTATTCAAGAAGGTATAATTGTCGCCATTGATTATTTTAATCAAACCCGTCGTGATCTTGATTTTCTCCCCAAACCTGAGAATTATGTTTTTGAAGTTTTACCTAATAGGCAAATTAATTTATCAGGTAGCTATGGTGGTGCTGACGCCTTTTATGATTTTTTAACCCAAGAGCTTAAACCGGAAATAGAAAAGCGCTATGTTATTAATCCTAACCAGCAAGCCATTTTTGGCCATTCCTATGGTGGATTATTTAATTTATACATTTTTTTAACTAAACCAGTGGTTTTTAATACTTATGTGATATCCAGCCCTTCTCTGTGGTTTAGTGATGGTTATATGTTTAGTGTATTAGCAAATTATTTAATTAATCAGCGACATGCTCTAAATAAACCCATTAATTTGTTGATCTCTGTGGGCGGTGCCGAACAATCTTTACTGCCTGTTGAGCAGACATTACCCGAACAGCAGCGAAAACTGCTATTAAAACACCGCCAGAATCGAAAAATGGTCGATTATGCAAAACAGTTATTTACTCGATTAAAACAAGCTAAACTTAATCAGCTCACCATAAGTTATAAAGTCTATCCTGAACAATCGCACAAAACAGCGGCTATTATTGCGCTACAAGATAGCATTCAATTAAATTTCAAAGTTAAATAAAAATTTATTTAATCCCAAATATCCCTAATTAACTTGAATATAAATGAATTTCATTTATATTACTTCGACTTAATTAATAATGATAATCATTATTAATAAAATATCAGGGATAATATATGAATACCAAATATAAATCGACTTACTTATTAGCAACACTCATCAGTTTTATTTGTCACAATACCTATGCAGATAATGGTGATTCATCAGTTCATAATGATAACGATGCCGATGAGGTTATGGTCGTCACCGCCTCTGAGCAGAGCAAACAAGCTTTAGGTGTTTCAATGATTACCCAAAAAGAATTAAGTAAAATGCCACCTAAAAATGATATTTCAGAAATCATTCGCACCATGCCTGGTGTCAGTTTGACCGGTAACTCTACTAGTGGTCAACGAGGTAATAATCGACAAATCGATATTCGCGGAATGGGACCAGAAAACACCTTAATTTTAGTTGATGGACGACCAGTAAAAAGCCGTATGTCAGTTCGCTATGGCTGGCGGGGTGAAAGAGATACTCGCGGTGATACCAATTGGGTACCTGCTGAAATTATCGAAAGGATTGATGTTTTGCGTGGTCCAGCCGCCGCTCGTTATGGTGATGGTGCTGCTGGTGGTGTCGTGAATATTATCACAAAACAGCCGACTAAAGAGTGGCATATTTCGTGGAATAGCTATTTAAATCTACCTTCACATAGAGAAGAAGGGGCAACCAAAAGGACCAATTTTTTATTAACTGGTGGCTTAACGGATAATTTAAGTATGCGTTTATATGGTAATCTCAACAAAACTGAGGCTGACGATTGGGATATCAACAAAAAACATCAAATTAATCCATCTTCGGTTAGTGCCGGGCGTGAAGGGGTGCGTAATAAAGATATCAATGGCATACTTCGTTGGGATATCACTGATAAACAGTCACTAGAATTTGAAACAAGTGTTAGTCGACAAGGTAATATTTACGCTGGGGATACCCAAAATAATAATCCTGATAAATTGGTTAGTCGATTTTATAATGACGAAACTAATAGAATGAATCGTCAAAATTACTCAGTTACTCATCGTGGTTATTGGGACAATGGCGTGAATACCATGTCTTATATCCAACTTGAAAAAACACATAATAGTCGTTTGAATGAAGGTTTAGCTGGCGGTACTGAAGGCCGCTTTAAAGATGATAATTTTTCAACGATTACATACAATAATTTTACTTTACATAATGAAACTAGTTTTCCGTTAACCATTGTGGTTCCACAAACCATGACTATTGGTGGTGAATATAATCATCAAAAGATGAAAGATCCCACTTCCAATACACAAACTATTACAGAAGGTGGCAGTATACCATGGATTAAAAATAAAGATCGCAGTGAAAACGCTTCAGCTAATCTTTGGGGCGTGTTTGTTGAGGATAACATCGAACTCACCCAAACTACCATGTTGACGCCAACGATACGCTATAATCATCAAAGCGAGTCAGGTAGTAACTGGAGTCCAGGGTTAAATTTATTTCAGGAAATAGGTGACTATTTTAGTTTAAAACTGGGTATTGCTAGAGCCTATAAAGCACCTAATTTATATCAAACTAACCCTAATTATCTGCTTTATAGTCGTGGACAGGGCTGTTATGGCGCGGGTGGTAGTTGTTACTTAATAGGTAACAAAAACTTAAAAGCTGAAACAAGTATAAATAAAGAAATTGGTTTAGAGTTTCATAATAATGCAGGTTTAATTGCAGGCTTAACTTATTTCCGTAATGATTATCATAATAAAATCGATTCTGGTACTAGCCCTATTGGGCAAGCAGAAGGTGGCCAAAATAAGTTTAAAAATTCGAATATTTTTCAGTGGCAAAATGTACCTAAATCGGTAATTGAAGGATTCGAAGGTAGTATAACTATTCCTGTTACATCAACCGTTAATTTTCGTAATAACTTAACTTGGATGTTGCAGTCAAAAAATAAAAAAAACGGTGATTATTTGTCAATCATCCCGAAATATACCTTAAACTCCTCAATAGATTGGCAAGCAACCGACAAATTTTCATTATTAACTGCTGTTACTTGGTATGGCAAACAACGACCGAGAAAATATGATTATTTGGGCGAAAAACTTACAGATAGTTCAACCAATCAACTCAGTCCTTATGCGCTTTTAAATTTAAGTGGGCAATATCAATTTAACAAGAATTTTACGTTCACAGTTGGTGTTGATAATTTATTTGATAAACGTCTGTTCAGAAAGGGTAACTCTTCTTCTTTAAAAAATCCTCAAAACGGTGTAATCAGTGTTCGAGGTGCTGGTGCTGCAACATATAACGAATCAGGTAGAACGCTATTTATTAATACTAACATCTCATTTTAAAGTATTATTTACAATGATCCACCGAAGTAATCGGCGGATTTATTCGCTTAACCTAAAACCTTTAAAGCACAAGTTTTAGTAATTTTTACACCATTTTCTAATGCTGATGTATCAAAAGTCATATCAGGATGATGAAGACCGGGTGTTAAATCGACACCTAATCCCCAAAAACCAGATTTTACATCTCTTTCACGTGGATAATTAAAGAAGTCTTCGCCACCTGGTGTGAAAATTGGTTCTTTCAATCCCTCTTTGCCAAGTACATCGATAATAGATTCAGCAATAATTTGCGTAACTTCATCATCAATTTCTGCAGCAGGGATTTCCTTCGATACTTTGATATCAGCTTTAGCACCGATAGATGCTACACTTAATTCAATCGCTTTAAGCGTTTTGGCTTTTAATTCATCCATAGCTAGGTTGGTGGGTGCGCGTAAATCCCAACAAACATAAGCCTCGGACGGAATAGCATTGGTTACGCCTGCATCACATATACAACGTGTTGCTTTGACGCTATATGTTAAACTAGGAGCTAGATGAATGGTATTTACTGCTTGAATCGCCATAGTTGCCGCATCTAAAGCGTTAACGCCTAAATGAGGTCTTGCCCCATGAGCTGGTATACCATGAATATTTACTTCAATTGTGGTTGAAGCGGAATAGAACATAGCGGCAGAAGCAAAACCTTTAGGGCATTCATCTTTAGGACGAACATGTAAACCGATGATCATATCAACATCATCAATTGCACCGCCCCCAATCATAGCTAATGCACCAGAACCTAACTCTTCAGCAGGTTGGAAGATCAACTTTAGTTTGCCTTTTTTGATATTCCCTTCTTTAATAAGCTCTTGGGCTGCGGTCAATAACATTGATGAATGGCCATCGTGACCACAGGTGTGTCTGGCACAATGTTGACCATCAATAATATGTCCTAAAGCGTCCATATCAGCGCGTAATGCCAGTACGGGGCCTGATTTACCACTATCATATTCAGCCACAATTCCGGTGGTATTATTAATATTACGCGTGACGTTATAACCGGCTTCTTCTAGTTTAGTGGCTATATAGTTTGATGTTTTAACTTCTTCAAACCCAAGTTCAGGAATTTGATGCAAATAGTGGTAGTGTTCAAGTACGTTCGACATAGATATCTCCTTTATCACACAATAAATCGCATAATGATCATAGCTATTAACGCATTAACAATACTATTAACCATTAATAGTGGCCAATATTTTTTAGGCACATCAGCAACTCCTAGTAGGCGCCCCATATATTGTAATTGTGAACCCATTAAGAAAATAGCTGGTGCTAAAATTGTGATATCCGTACCACTAAGAGTGCCAGTACTAATTAAATTTACTGCAACCCCAGTTCCAGCCGAGGCTGATAACCAAGCTGTCAATAAAACGGTAATTGCTTCACCCGGTAAACCAAATAGTCCCATGATCGGTGCAAATTTTTCACCAATTAATTGCATTAAGCCAAGTCTTTTTAATATTTCGGTAATAACAAATGCCATAATGATGTTAGGCATTAAATTGTTAATGGCAATATTAAAGCCCTTACGTGCACCAATGACAAAAATATCTAAAGGGTTGTTAGTCTGTTTTTGATTGCTTGAATTACTCATTGATAAAATCCTTTTTGTAAACTGAATTTAATACAAGGCGGACTAAAATTGCACCGACAAATTTCAATACGATCATAATGACAAGTGGCGTAAATATTGCGACAGACATTGAAGCGAATAGTGCTGAACCAATCGAAAAATAGTTATTTATTAACCCAGCACCTGAGTATTGCCATGCACTAATGATTACTAGATCTTTTTTAGTGATCTGTTTCTCATCATATAGTTCCTTGGTTAATACTGCTCCAGCATCGGTACTTTGTAAATCAGTAATTAATGCTAAACCCGTTTTACCCGGAACGCCTAGGATAGGTTTAAGTAGTGGAGTTAATAATTTATGAGCAGCACGGATGGTACCATAATGGGTAAAGATTTCTAAGACTCCTAATGCAAGCATAACAGTTGGGATTAATGACAGAGCGAAAATAAAGCCGGCTCTGGCGCTAACTCCACCCTCACCAACGAAGGTATTTTTCTCTGGATGGAGCATTGTGCCAAACTTACCACTTAAACTGGTAAAATCAAATGCCCCTAACCAAGCTTTTCCATCTACATTAAAAAATAGTCCGGAAAAAAACAGTATGGCCACAATAAGTGATACATAAGCTTTTATGCCGACTTTAAATTCATCGTCCGATTTTTTTGACATTGTCTATTCCTTTTGATTTATCTGACTTATTCTTTAATAAAAGTATTAAATAAGTTGTGTTTAAAGTACTTGAATTATTTTGCTTTCGAAAAGAATTAAAGCACTAAGCGAAGTATTCTATATTGATTTAATTGAAAAAAAACCCCTTTCAGCAAATTTTTTACAATTCAAATTGTCTATATTTATTAATTCATATTAATAATAAAGCTAAACTATCGTTGGTATTAAAGGCAGAATCAACCCAATAAAAGCTGATCATGTTGGGTAAGAAATATGAGTTAAAAGTACTATATTTATTTCTATTTTTAATGATTTTTTGAGAAAGTTATTTAAAAGCATGCAATTATCATCAACTCGGGCTTGCCATTTTTTAGTTGTCATTATAAAATTATTAATATATGGAAAGAAATATTAATGAAATATTAATGAAATATTATTAAGATAATTTAGAAATTATCGATATTTTATATAAGGTTGAATTGTTTCTCTGCATAAATATCATAATCTTTTGGTGGCAAACAAGCTAGTTTGCGAACCGTCTTTTGTTTTCATTAAGCAGATTAATGAAAAGACAAAATTAAGCAATAGAAATTGAAAATAAAAAAGTAATGAGGTCATTATGGACAGCAGGAATAAAGAGTGGGCATTTGTTGTTCTCACCTGCTTTTTTGAATTGTGTTGGGTATTTGGTTTTACTACTGCAAATCAATGGTGGCATTGGATTATTGTTATCCTTGTGATTGTTATTGATTTTACGTTTTTAACTAATGCATGTAAGACAATTCCTACTGGCACTGTGTATGCAATATTTTCTGGTGTTGGAGCGATTGGTTCATTAGTTATTGATATGGTTATATTTGGTAAAGAAATCAAACTTATTGAAATATTTTTTGTTGCATTAATTATTATTGGTGTTGTGCAACTTAAACGAGCCGATAGTTAATTAACTAAAATTTGGATCAAGATATGGGATGGTTATTTATTTTAACAGCTGCAATTTTCGAAGTTGTTGGTGCTATTGGTCTTAAGCTTTATTCGCAGCAAAAAAGCTGGTTTCGATTGATGTTATATTGGGGTGGTTTTTTGGTTTCGTTCACACTGTTTTATTTTTCACTCCAATATCTGGATTTAAGTATTGTTTACCCTGTCTGGGTAGGACTTGGAACTTCTGGCGCAGTATTGACTAATATGTTTATTTTTAAAGAACCGAAAAATTTTACTCGAATATTTGGTTTAAGTGTTATTGTTATTGGTATCATCGGGTTGCATGTTACTATGTAGAAAGAAAAGTGTGTTGAATTTAGTTATTATATTAATTTCAAACAAGAAGATGTTGCATTAGTCTATAAAGTTATATAAAATAATGCCACTTTCAAATGGGTTGTTAGCTCAGTCGGTAGAGCAGTTGACTCTTAATCAATTGGTCGCGGGTTCGATCCCCTCACAACCCACCATTCCTCAATTCATCAAAATTCAATAACGTTCAAAAAACCTTTATATAACAAGTTTTTTAACTAATTTACTGTTTATCTAAGTTCAAGTAGATTTAGTGAAATTCAAACTTTTATGTTATATATTATGTTATACGCTCAAATATAACTTAAATTCGTATAACATGGCCAAGATTATAAAACCTCTAAATGATACTCAAATCAAGTCAGTCAAGCCAAGGGAATGAGTCTTTATCAGGGAGTAATGCTTTAAAAACGGTTAATGGTTAGTTTTGCCATAAATACATATTTAAAACAGTCAACTAGACTGTTTTTTTATTGACTATTATTTAATAAATACTTTATATATATTTTGATAACACTAACAATACTAATAATAATTATATAATTTATTTATATGTATTTTTAAAGTGTTATTAAAAGAAAGTAATAACATAGAATTATGCTAGCAGGTCGGATTTCAAATCCGTGCTGATTTCCCAATGAGATCCTTTCCTTTGGCTGGCTAAATCCAAAAATGTGGTTATTCGAATAATAGCTTTTTATACGGTAATGGTATAATGAAAAGATTACGCTTAGGCTGATCCCCGAATATCCGTAACGCTAACGGACTGGCGTAATCATTTCATAAGTGATTGTTTAGGGGAACAATGGCATTACCAGAAAGACAACATTATTCATTAGATAAAGCAGTTAAGAAAATTAATTCCTATATTCCAGATAAAGAACATATTGATCTAGATGACTAGCTTCATTATGCTTTAATCGGTGAAATTGGGCTTTTTTATCCTGTATCGCATCCAATTGATTTAGGTAAGCAAGAAGTAATTGGGTTGTTCTTTTGTTACTGAAGAATATGATTTTGATTCAACGAATTAAATAGCTGAATGGATAAAAGATAAACTCAATAAAGAAATAGCAATAACTTTACTAACTATAGTGAAATTGATATCTACAATATTAGATTCATTAAAATGGAAAATGAAAATTTTCAAAGAATTGACTTATTATTGGAATTTATCAGTAGTTATTTAAGAATATCTTATGGTGATATTGATAAGTTAAAAAATGGACAAACAGTAAAAACTAATATTTTTCTAATGCCTCAAACAATAGAATAGAAAATGATAGTTTTCCAAATAATTTTGAGAAGGTTTTACCTCGTGTTCTCTTACCTGTTCAATTTGAATTTTCTATAAATGATGTCGTTATAACTAAAGAAGAATTGGATATATTCACCCAACAAATACAAGATGATAGTTTTACTATTGAAAATATTTCAAAATATTCTTTTTTTATTAAAAGAACTTTTATGCTCTAAAGCTCGTCAATGGAAGCAAGAGACAATTAGTCAAGAATTAGATAATACATTAAAAGGTATGAGTAAAAAGACGCCTAGAATCAATGTGGTCAATGTTAAACAAAAAATATAAATCATGATATAGCATTCTATTTTACTAAGGCTGAGTCTCAATAATGAGTGAATTATTGAAAATTGCCCCCCTTTCTTGATAACTTGTCTAGCATAATATATATTTATGTAGAGGATTTTTCCTCTTAAACTTTAAGGAGAACTATATGGCTCTTAAACCAGGTCCAAAACGAATTGTTCCATCAACAGGTAAACCAGATCAACGTCAACGAGATAACAAGGATACACCAGGAAATAGACCAGACGTAAAACCTAGTAAACCTAAAGGTAAATAAAAAGTTAGCTAACTAAATCAATAAAATTTGTTCCGCAAGCCAAACTATGATTCCGCGTGCGGAGCATTTCCGATAAAAATCTCAATAATTACCTCTTTAGTTAAACACAAACAAACTTATTGAGGTAAACAATGCAATTAAACACTCCAAAATACTATTTTCTTGACGAACTGGCGTTAATCTTAGGCTGTGCTAAGAATACATTACGCTATTATCCAAACTTTCCAAAAGGTTTGAAAGTAGGTAAACGTCGCGTCGTTTACGATATGGCTGAGGTTAAAACCTACTTAGAAAGCAACCGAGTACAGTAGGAGGCTTTCAATGTCATATTCAATCACACCTGAACAACACAAAGTCATTAGGGATAAATATGGTATCCAATATGATCGCCTTGTTCGTGAAAATGAGAGATACAAAATTACTAGTATCGCCCGTTCAACAGCATGGCAACTTGAGAAAGAGGGTAAATATCCATTAAGAAAATCTTTAGGTGCTAATTCATGCGGTTGGTCATTAGTGGAATAACTTCACTGGATCGATAATCCGCCAGTAGTTGAAAGGATAAATCAACCGATTAAACGCCGAGGGTTTGCTAATGGGAGCTACTAAGATAATAGTTAAACAAGATGAAGTAAGCATCATAAAATTTGATGGTATCAAAGTACGAATTATTACTTATTTGGGTGAACCTTGGTTTATAGCTTTTGATATTGCAAAATCATTGGAAATTACAAACTCAAGAAAAGCATTAATGTCATTAAATGAGTATGAACGCAATACTGTAACTTTAAGTTACGGAAATAGAGATAATCCAAATTATACCATAGTTTCAGAATCAGGATTTTATAAACTCATTTCACGAAGTAGAAAAGCGACTCAACAAGGAACATTTGCTTATCGATTTAGTAACTGGGTATTTGGTGAAGTTATTCCAACAATTCGCAAAACTGGTACTTATGGTGTGCCTTGGGCTTTCTTGAATGATCATGCTAAACGTGAAAAAGAATATCTTATTGAATCAAGCAAAAGAGGACGTAATTTAGAAGCTTGTAAAAAATGGAAAGCTAATTTGATAGCAGAAGAGCAAGCACTATGGAAAAAATATCAACCAGAATTGATTTAATAAAAAAGGCAACTTGTAACAGTTCCCCATATTCAATCACTAAAATCAATTAATTAAGGTAATATCAATGTCAATAGAACTAATCAAAAGCATTGAACTTTTGCCAAAGCGTAACGCGTTTAAAGCACGTTCTTATAATAACGCAGGGTTAAAAACATGGGTAGATTTGGAAGCGTTTGAAAGAATTTTAGTTATGCTTTTGGAGTGATTCCTCTTGATTGCAATTCTTTTCTTAAAACTCTCTTTATCCAAGTTGCTAAATTTGTATCGCCATCTTTTGCAGCTTCTTCTTCTAGTTGTTGCCTGAATTCTTCAGTTAACCGCATTTGGTATTGTGGTGATCTTTTTTCTTTTGGTGTTGACATGGTACTTACCCTATATTATTATAATTACATGGTAACGACCATTATAATGGTAACGACCAAAAAATCAATCCCTCAAAGTGGTGGAACACTATCGAGGGATCTAACCACAATAACATTAATCGAGGTAATGATTATGGCTAATAGTAATGATACCCTATGCCCTAAAAAAGGGCAATATGACCTACCTAACCTTTTATCCGTCTTGAATTTATATCAGGCTGATATCCAACCACAAAACTTATTACACGCAAAAGCACACTTAGAGGAACTTAGACAATCAATTTTATGGGGAATCGGTGCTATTGGTAATTTGTTATTTTGGGCTTCTGAATGTGAAGAATATGAGGAACAACAATTTAAAGACGATATACGCGATATTGGTTACTTGTTAGCACAATTAAAAAACGTTGCTTGCTTTGCTTCCAATCAAATTAATTTACTTGACGATAAACTTAATGATTAAGGAAGTTAACGATAATGAATAATAATCAAAAAATAACCGCAATTCACCATATCATCGTTGATTCAACTATGGCGATAGTAGCAGGTTTGTTTTTAATTGAGCAGATTAACAAAAATGATAGTCAGGTATTTATTCATGAGGGTATCAAGATTGATATTAATAAAGATTTAATAGTCTTAGGTTTAAATATCAATCTTAAGCAATGCTTAATTGAGGATTTTGGTGAAAGTAAGGGATTAAATCGCACTTATGGAATGTTAAAAGACATGTACACAGAAAGCGCAGATAAACCTATTTCATTAACTCTATTCGGGCAAGAATTGCTTTCATCATTGTTTATTGATTTAGCTGAAGATATCAAAGCTGAATCTAACGCGACAGTCCATTAAGGTGAAAGTAATGAAAATAAACGAAATTACAGCCGAAGCGATAGGCAAATGGGAATCAATCTTTAGTTAATTAGGTATTGAGGTGGGTAATGGTAAACATTACCCTAGCTCTATCTTTACCACCAAAGATAGATTCTGGTTTGATAATAAAAATGGTTACGGTACTTATTCCTGCAATCTATGTGGTAGCGGTGACGGTTTAGAACTTATCAAAACTATTATCATTATTTTTGTTGAACTGAATTTTTGCTATAAGTCACCACTAAATTTAACTAAAGAACTGGTTATTCAAGTTTTTGAATTTATTTCGCCAATGAAGCTCTCTATTAAACAAATACCGTTTCAACCTACAAACTTAATCACAGAAAGTGTTTATAATTTAATTGTTTTACCATGTTCATTATCATCTAGCTCATCAGGTGTTTAGTACATTTTTAATTAATGATATGTTGCGTTACACCTCAACACCATCTTAATAGATGTAATATAAACAATAACTGCATGCTTAATAATCTGTTGCAGTGGCACTTGATAGTAAGTAATAGATTTTATCGTAGTGGAAATATTCTGATTATAATCCAATGATTCTGGGTAGATGATAGCCAGCGTATGTTGGCTAAAACTTGTCGAAATGTCATCAGTCGCTATGTTTTTATCTAGGATAATAATATAGTGTATCTATTAAATTAATTGTGTTTTTGTCAGTGGTATTTTAATGAAAACATTATCGAGCTATATTAAATCATCAGATACTATTAGCATTTATCTGCTTGCTGAAGCGTTAGGTTGTGATAGATCTACTCTAGATGGCTGGATAAAAGATGAAACTCTTTCATTTCCTAAACCTACTTAACTAGGTAGAAACGAAATACATTTTATCTGTCAAGAGATTCAGTATTGGTTAAGTAAAAGACCGACATTCAACTGTTCTTATGACGGAAATGCAGTTAATTTTATCATAAACCATAATCAAATTGTTTCAGCAAATTCTGATGCAGATACCTTGATTAATAAACAACTAACCTTGAATGAAATACAAGTCCAGGTTAAATCAGACAAAGAAAATATTTTTTTAATCAATACTAATATTGTTATGCCATGTATTTCAATTGATGGTGTTGATTTGTTTTTTTCTAACAAGCTTTCAAGATATTTTTCTTCTGGTGAAAAATATTTTATTCTGCATTATTTTAATGATAAAGAACCGATATCTATATAAAAAAGACAATAAAATCCAGCTTAGCAAAAGCTAAAGTCCTACACGTTATAACTGTTTTAGACATTTTAAACTTTGTTTACTATATCATTTTTAGTTACTGCAAAAAATCAATTGTTATAATATTAACCAGTTCACTAAAAGCTCCTATTAGAGTTGACGAGAAGATATCTTTCATTATAGTTGCTGTTGATAAATCACTTGTTGATTTTTTTAATGTTCCTTTTTTACTATGTCCAAATATTAAAAACGTTTACCTTAATAAGAAATGATCGAGTTACGATATTATGAATTTTAACAATAAGTACAGCGTTATCTATAGATTTAATCTTGGACAGTTATATAACTAATCAATGAAATATTAGGGATTTTTAAGAAATGTTATAAATTATAACCATAACTACACTAGCACTATATGAAAGATTTTATTACTTTTTAGCAATTTATATTATTTGATATTAAAATAGATGAACATTAAAATTAATAGAGTATTCAAATTTGATAAAGCTGCTGTCGAAAAAAACAGCTAATTTGTTGATGTTAATCACCCAACATTAATAAAAGAGACTGCAAATTACTTATTTTTAGGTATAATAAACAGCAATAGCCGATGTTGGTTATATTTTATATATGGGCATTTAAACTAATCATTTATTAGTTGGTACCTTAACCACCATTAACCGTTGTAATATTCCATAAATCATAATCTATTTAACGCATTTTAATATCGCAATACTCTATAAAAATGTACCACAACGAGTCTATATCCTATTGATTAAAATTTTAACTTATTAAAGAGTAATCATATGAACGCATATCTACTACTTTTGGGGGCAATTATCTGTGAGGTCATTGCAACATCTTCCTTAAAACTATCTAATGGTTTTACCAACTTGGTTTTTTCGATTATCACCATAATCGGTTATAGTGCCTCTTTCTATATTTTATCGCTAGCCTTGAAAACTATACCAGTTGGTATAGCTTATGCAATTTGGTCAGGAATAGGGATTATTATCATAAGTCTAATCGCATGGGTTTTTTTAAAGCAGTCATTAGATCTTGCTGCATTAATTGGCATGGGATTTATTATTTTTGGAGTTGTAATAATCAATCTTTTCTCTAATGTTTCTGGTCATTAAAGGTCTAACTAACTAAATTTTCATTTATATAAATCAGTTAGGTAGTTTTTAAATAAAAAACCGGAGACGAGCTCCGGTTAAAGTCAGAAGAAAGATAAGTAAAAAATACCATTATCAAAAAATGGCTATATTTCGTTTGCATGTTGTTTTAAGTAGCTAGCAACACCATTTGGGTTTGCTTGCATACCTTGCTTTCCTTTTGTCCATTGTGCTGGACAAACTTCACCGTGTTCCTCATGGAATTGGAAGGCATCAACGATGCGAAGCATTTCATCAATATTACGGCCAATAGGTAAATCATTAATGGTTTCATGACGAACCACACCTGATTTATCAATAAAGAAAGAAGCACGCAGCGCGACGCCTGCTTCAGGATGCTCAACACCGTAATCTTGCATAATACTGTGTTTAATATCAGCTACGATTGGGAATTTTACTTCACCAATACCGCCTTTATCTTGTGGAGTATTACGCCATGCATTGTGAACATATTCAGAATCCATAGAGACACCAATTACTTCGACACCGCGTTTTTTGAACTCTTCTAGGCGGTGATCAAATGCAATAATTTCAGATGGACATACAAATGTAAAGTCCATAGGCCAGAAAAATATTACAGCATATTTACCTTTGATATGCTCAGCTAAATTAAAATTATTTACAATTTCACCAGAACCCAGCACCGCTGCTGAAGTAAAATCTGGTGCTTTACGAGTTACTAATGTCATAAAATGTCTCCTTGTATAACTTGTATTAATGCTTTAATAAATTACATTATAGCAATCTGTGACAATACGCCAAGTTGTTATCAGCGATTGATTTCATAAGTTTAATCTATCATAATTAAACTATTATTCGGTTTTAATTATCGTTTTATTGGGTTTTCCTTTATTTTTAGTATCACGATAACGTTGTTTTACTTTTTTCTTTTTGGTCTCTTCTCGTTTTTTAGCTACATTTTTTAGCTTAGCTTTTTGTGAAGGTTTCTTTTTAGTCACCGGTTTTGGTGCTTTGGTTTTTGGACGAAGTTCATCAATGGTTCTTAATTTGATTGGTTCACGAATATAACGTTCAATTTTCTGTAACAACTCATTATCGTGAGCTTCAACGAGCATAATGGCGGTGCCTTTTTTTCCTGCTCTGGCGGTGCGCCCAATTCGGTGTAAATATACATCGGCGGTTTTAGGCGCATCAAAATTAATGACATGGGTAATATCATCAATATCAATTCCTCTAGCAGCAACATCAGTGGCGACCAGTACGTTAACGCTGTTATTATTCATTCGTTTAATGGCTTCATTACGTTTGGCTTGAACCATTTCACCTTCTAAATAACAACTATGAATGCCAGCTTGATGGAGTAAAGATACCAATTCATGCACACGTTCACGTTTACGCACAAAGACAATGGCTTTTTTTACTTCTCCTTGTTTCAACAAGTGAGCTAATAATGCGACTTTGTGGTCCAGATCATCGGCACGATAATAAAATTGTAAAATCTTCTTTCGTTCTTTTCGGGAAGGGTCGGCATTAATTTCAACCGGTTCGTTAAGAATGCGGTTTGCAAAATTGTGTAAACCTTCACCTTCTAAAGTTGCTGAAAACAGTAAAGTTTGTTTTCGCCAACGAGTTTCAGCAGAAATGGTTTCAACATCTTGAGCAAATCCCATATCTAACATGCGATCTGCTTCATCTAAAATTAGCATTTCAACAGCACGACAATCGAAGTTTTCTTCTTTTATGTATTGTAACAAACGACCGGTCGTCGCAATGACGATATCTTGATTTTTACTGAAAACTTCGGCATGATTCATGTAAGCAACACCTCCTGTGATCGTTGCTATGTTTAGGTGTGTTGACTCGGTAAGTAATTTTGCTTGTTCTGCTACTTGCATAGCTAATTCACGAGTGGGTGTTAAGATTAAAATTCTTGGTGGCCCTGGTTTTCGACGCGGAAAATCAAGTAAATGCTGAACGGCAGGAATGAGAAATGCTAACGTTTTACCGGTTCCGGTCGGGGCTGAGCCTAAAACATCTTTGCCGTCTAATGCTACCGGGATAGTTTGTGCTTGTATTGCTGTAGGTTCATGAATGTCTTGCGCTTGCAGATTTACAATTAAAATATCATCTAAATCAGTAAAAGTTTGCGTTGTCATAGTGCTCTTCTAATCTATTATTTTGCTCCACATTATAACGGCAATCGCTATAACTACAATCTATATCCTAACTCAACTGATCTAGAATTCAACAAAAATAAAAATCGTTGTGAGGGTAAACGTTTATTCAATAAACCGCTTATTATGTTCAAGCTTATCATAGGTTATGGATTGTGGTAGAATTAAGTCTTTTATAAAATAGCGAATACTGCTCACTTTTTATATAAAGTGATGATCGAATTATAAATATGACAGAATCTTTTTCTAACGATAAATACCAGCAACAATTAAATAAAAAAATAATCAATCTAAAAACTATACTATCGGAATTTGCCTTGCCTGAATTAGTGACTTACCCTTCACCAATTAGTCATTATCGAATGCGTGTTGAATTTAGAATTTGGCATCATGGTGATGAGCTTTATCATATCATGTATGATAAAAGAACGAAGAAAAGAGTAAGAATTGATAGTTTTCCCATTGCTTCAAAATTAATTAATAGTGCAATGCAGGCAATTTTACCGTTAATACAATATAACGATAAATTACGTCATCAACTTTTTCAAATTGATTATTTATCAACGCTTAGTGGGCAGTTATTAATTACACTTTTGTATCATAAAAAATTAGATGAACAATGGATAATTGAAGCTCAGAAATTAAAGCAACAATTAGCTGAATTAGGTATTAAAACAAATTTGGTTGGTCGAGCTAGTAATCAAAAAATAGCTGTCAATGTTGATTATGTTGATGAGACTTTACCAATATTCGATAAGATTTTTAATTATCGACAAATAGAAAACAGTTTTACACAGCCTAATGCGGCTATTAATATAAAAATGTTGGAATGGGCTATTTCAGTCACTAAAAAGTCCGAGGGTGATTTGCTAGAATTTTATTGTGGAAACGGCAATTTTTCAATTGCGTTGGCTCAAAACTTTAGAAAGGTCTTAGCGACAGAAATTGCAAAAGCATCTGTATATTCAGCACAACATAATATCAAAATCAATAATATTGATAACCTGATCATTGTACGATTATCTGCTGAGGAGTTTACCAGCGCAATTAAGAAAGAGCGTGAATTTAATCGATTAAAGGGTATCAATTTAGATGATTATCATTGTCGAACAGTGTTAGTTGATCCACCTCGAGCGGGATTAGATGATAATACGATTAATATCATTCAAAGTTATGAGCGAATTGTCTATATTTCATGTAATCCACACACTTTAAAAGATAATTTGCAACAATTGACTAAAACGCATTATATTGAACATTTTGCAATGTTTGACCAATTTCCTTATACAGATCATGTTGAAACTGGTGTTGTTCTCTGTAAAAAATAATATCAATACTCAACAACGGTTAATTTTGCTAAAATAAAACCAGTTTTAAACTTAATTAACCGTTTTATCCAAATTATTTCATATTTTATTGTTTAAAAGGCAAAAAAAAACCCTAGATGGACTAGGGCTGCATTAAATTGCAAGGAATGGATGAAAGGAAATAAAACAATGAAACAATACTGTCTAGCCTCATGAATCATTGTGGTGCTACTATAACAAACCTAAACAGACGGATTAATGACTATGAAATTACAAAATGGTCACTGATGTGTCATGATGTCATTTGACTTTCTAATATATCCTATAACTGCATTATGCAATTTCGATAACCTGATAAAACATTAAGGAATATTCAATATGAAATTGTTAGTTGTTGAAGATGAACAAAAAACAGGTGAATATCTTCGCCAAGGTTTAGTTGAATCAGGATTTATTGTAGATCTTACTGATAATGGTCTCGATGGTTATCACCGGGCAATGACTGAAGAGTATGATTTAATTATTCTTGATGTAATGTTACCAGATATTGTTGGTTGGAAGATTGTCCAGTCTTTGCGTGAAGCAGGTAAAGATACTCAAATTATTTTGCTTACTGCAATGGGAAGTGTTGAAGATAAAGTGAAAGGACTTAATTTAGGTGCTGATGATTATATCGTCAAACCTTTTTCTTTTGCTGAATTGTTAGCAAGAATTAAATCCTTATTAAGACGAAATGTTCCACAAGTTAATAATTATCAATTAAGCATTGCCGATTTAGTTATGGATTTACCTAAACGAACAGTAATGCGAGGTGATAAAAGAATTGATTTAACTAATAAAGAGTTCTTATTACTTGAATATTTTTTACGTTATCCCGGCGAAGTATTACCAAGATCACTTATTGCTTCACAAGTATGGGATATGAATTTTGACAGCGATACTAATGTTATTGATGTGGCAATTAGGCGATTGAGGAACAAGATTGATGCTGATTTTGAGCCGAAATTGATTCATACAGTCCGAGGAATGGGATATAAATTAGATGTATTGGATGAAGCAGAGTAACATCATATCGTTTCGTATACCACTTATTGTATGCCTGCTAACCTGCGGGCTACTTTATTGTTTTAGCTATCTTATTGAACATACGTTTGAAAAAATTTCAATTCAACAAAATGTTTCGGAATTGAATTCTGTTATTACCTCAATTGAACGTGAACTTACTTATTATTCACCCGATGAAAATCGAGATGAATTTTTTCAAAACCTTTTACTTATTCTCACAGGTCATCATCATCTATTTGTTTATATTATTGATGATAAAGGAAAAATAGTGTATCGCACCCGCGGTCCTAATTTATCTATTGCGTTATCTCAAGAAGATTTTGAACGATTAATTACCGAAAATAGTACAGCAATTTGGAATATTGATAAGTCATCTTATCGTATCGGTGCATCTAGAGTTTTGTTGGATGAAAATCGTCAATATACTACGATTGTTGCTGTCGCGCGCGATTTGCAACTTGAGTTTATCAATCGATTAAGAAATGGTTTAGGATTACTTATTGCTATTTCCTGTGTGTTAGCATTGATCGGATCGTTAATCTCCATTTATTATACACAAAAGCCAATTAATCGATTAATTAAAAAAATTGAACGAATTAATATGAAAAGTTTAAATTATCGCATTTCAACAGCTTCTGTTCCTGTAAAATATGTGAGTTTAGTTAAAGCTTTTAATAATATGCTCCATCGAATGGAAGATGTCTTTGAGCGACAACGTAATTTTACCGCAGATATTGCTCATGAAATGCGAACGCCAATCACTAACTTAACAACACAAACCCAAATTGTGTTAAATAATGCCCGTTCTACAGAAGAGTATCGAGAAATCCTTTACTCTAATTTAGAAGAGTATGAAAAGATGTCACAAATGATTTCGGATATGCTTTTTTTAGCGCAGGCTGATAATCATCAACTTGTTCCAAATCTAATTGATATTGATCTACACTCAATGATTGGTTTTATGTGCGAATATTTCGAACCTTTAACTGATGAGAAAAATATTACCTTTGAGCTTGAAGGTAATTGTTCTCATATTCAGGGCGATAAAATGATGTTAGGTCGGGCAATAAGCAATATAATATCCAATGCGATTCGTTATACACCCGAAAATCAGTCAATTAAAATTAAATTGAGTCAATTAACACAAAAACGAATTCAGATTATTATATCTAATCCTGGTAATAAGATAGAAAGTCGTCATTTACCTCATCTTTTTGACCGTTTTTATCGAGTTGATGAATCGCGTCATCGAAATAATAAAGATAGTTCAGGGACAGGAATTGGTTTAGCTATTGTAAAATCGATTATCGATACACATAAAGGTCAGATTTATGTTGAATCAGATGATATCTCAACTCGATTTATTATTAATCTTCCGACAGCTATTTAATGTCATAATCACTTATTAAGAGATTAGCTGCCGCATATGCAGCTTTTTCTCTTAAATCCAGCGGTACTTGCTGATTTCCAACAATTTCGTTAAGCACTGTCATTACGGCGCCTAACGCATCATCAATATATCCTAAATCATTACTGCCAATTTGTGCATATCGTTCACGTATTAGCTCATTATATTTGTTCATTTTTTTATCCTATTGATTATTATTAAAACTTAGATGCAATTTTAAATAAATTCAGCTAATTGTTGATAAACTTCATTAGCAGATATTGATTGCATCATTTTATCTGTTGACATAATGCTATGCTGATTTTTACCATATCCACCGATTAGTTTTGGATCAGTTTTTCCAAATAAAGTAATATTAGGTCTATCTAATGCTGCTGTTAAATGGCTTAATCCAGTATCGACGGATACTACAGCTTTGGCACCGGCAATAACCGTTGCAATTTCATTAAGAGATAATTTAGGTAATACTTCAACATGTTTGAACCCTTGAGCTAAACGTAATGCACGTTCTTGTTCATGTGGAGCTCCCCATGGAAGTTTAACTTTTAGACCAGTAGGTTCAATTAGCTCAATCAAATTACGCCATGCCGATTCAGTCCAATGTTTTTCATCACGGGTAGTTGCATGTAGGAAAATTAAATATTTTTGGTTATCAGGTGGTAATGATGTTAAAAAATGATCAGCAATAGCATAGTCACCAATCGAATCTGGTTGTGAGTAGCTAAGGCTTTTAGCAAATAACATACGGACACGTTCAATGGCATGCATCTGTTTAGGAACATGATGTTTTACGTCATAAAACCAACTTGCAATTGGTTCTTTTATGCTTTGGCGATCCAAACCATGTTTGATACCTTTCGCTTTACGAGTGATTAAAAATGCACTTTTAATTAGCCCTTGAGCATCAATAATGCAATCATACTGTTGACGCTGTAAGTGTTCTATAAATTGATGGCGTTCTTGACGGATATTCTTAGCGAACCAGTTTTTTCGCCAACGTCTAATTGCAACCGGAATGACGTCATTTACTGCAAAATGCCAACTGGGAATTTGACAAAAGTTTTCTTCAACAACCCAATCAAATGTTATATCAGGTATGCAGTTAGCTGCATCAGTTAAAGCAGGTAAAGTATGCAATACATCACCCATAGATGAAGTTTTAACAATTAACACGCGCATAATTAACGGCTCTTTTCGCAGCGAACAATAAGTTTCATTAATGTTTCAAATACTAAATCTGGTTTTATATCAATAAGGCTTTGATGATATCCTTGTTCTGCATCACCTTTACGAACGCGATGATAGCCAGTGATTAAACGGATCACTTCAGCTTTATCGGATAGTGGCGGGGTAAAATCAGGACTACTTGGCCCATAAAGTGCCACTAAAGGTTTATCAAGCGCTGCTGCAACATGCATTAACCCAGAATCATTTGTGACTATGGCCTTACATGCAGAAATCACATTGATTGCCTGGTCTAATTTTGTTTTACCAGCCAGAATGATACATTGATCACCATGTACCATGTTGGCAATAATTTGTTCGCCAACCGGCTTATCTTTTTCTGAACCAAAGATAATAATTTTAGCATGCTGTTTTACGATTAAATCAGCTAACGCGGCATAGTGATAATCAGGCCAACGTTTGGCTGGACCAAATTCAGCACCAGGACAGAAACCGATTAAAGGCACGTCACTAGGAATATTAAACGTTGTTAATGCTTGATCTACTTCATCTTTTTCAACACTAAGCTTTGGCCACAAAATTGGTTGAGGCAGATCTTTAGCTGAATGAATATCTTGTTTAGGGTAGGCGAGAGCGACATAGCGTTCTACCATTAATGGAAAGGCTTGTTTATCCAGCACTCGTAAATCATTTAGTAAGCCATAACGCATCTCACCTTTCCAACCTGTACGTTTAGCAATTTTAGCAAAAAAAGGAATAAGTGCCGATTTAAATGAGTTAGGTAAGATGATTGCTTGGTCGTATTGATTATTGCGTAATTCCTTTCCTAACTGATAACGTTTGCTTAAAGCAAACTCACCATGACTAATAGGCATAGCAATTGATTGATTTACTTCAGGCATTTTATCTAATAAAGCACGGCACCAAGTTGGTGCCATCACATCAATTTCAATAGATGGATCTAACTGTTTTAATGTGCGATATAAGCTTTGTGACATCATCATGTCACCAACCCATGAAGGACCAATAATCAACGTTTTCATTGCGGTTCCTTTATTGTCGGTTTAACCATTGCATATATTCAGTTGTTCCTTGAGACACTGTTTTAAACTCAATTGGACAACCTGTTTTTCTGAATTTAGTCAGATCAGCTTGAGTAAAGCTTTGATAGCGTCCTTTTAAGTGTTCAGGGAATGGAATATAATCGATTTCGCCTTTGTGATGATAGTCTAATACTGCATCAGCGACCGATTGGAATGATTCAGCACGACCAGTTCCACAATTAAAAATGCCAGAAACTTTGTTTTTCCAGAACCATAAATTAACTTCAACCACATCGCCAACGTAAATGAAATCACGTTTAAAATTATCACTGCCAGCAAATAATTTAGGCTTTTCTCCTTTAATTATTTGTTCATTCAAGTGGTAAGCAACGCTAGCCATGCTACCTTTATGGTTTTCACGAGGTCCATAGACATTGAAATAACGAAAACCACAAATTTGTGAACTTGCATTAGGTAAAATTTCTCGTACGTACTGGTCGAATAAAAATTTTGAATAACCATATACATTCAAAGGTTTTTCATAAACTCTATCTTCAATAAAATTGTCACTACGTCCTCCATAAGTTGCGGCGGAAGAAGCGTATAAAAAAGGAATATCAAAATCTAAACAATAATGCAGCAAATCTTTTGAATAGTTGTAATTATTTTCCATCATAAATTTGCCATCCCATTCAGTAGTAGACGAACAAGCTCCTTGATGAAAAATAACTTCAATGTCGAGATTTTCACCGGAGACTATTGCTGAAATAAACTCATCTTTATCCATATAATCAGCAATATCTAAATCTGCTAAGTTGGCAAATTTAGTACCATCGGTTAAATCGTCTACTACTAAAATATCTTTTCGGCCTAAATCATTTAAATTTTTTACAATATTACTTCCAATAAAACCTGCACCGCCAGTAACAACTATCATAATGACACCTTTAACTAATAAAATTAATGGCACTATAATAACGATTTATTGGCAAATTTTCGAGTGCTCTTTTAGTTATCTTAATTTTGTTTGTTGTTACTTGATGATCATCAAATTTGATTTAGTGATATATATCTGTGATATGAATCATGCCAATAAATTGTTTTTTATTACCAATCACAGGTAAAACGGTTATTGGTCTAGGTTTATGTTGTTCCATTTTATGTAAAGCCTCAGATACATATTGGCTATGTTCAATAGTTATTGGTGTGGTTATCATTAACTCAGAAACTTGAATATCTAACAGATTAGAGTGATATTGTAATTGTCTACGAATATCCCCATCGGTAATTATGCCAAGTAATACATTGTTGTTATCAACTATCGCAACAGCTCCTATCCCCGAATTCGTCATAGCAAAAATAGCGTCAGAAATAGATTTTTCTGCAGTAATAGCAACATTTCTACTATGTTTTTCAACTAACTGTTGCACTGTCATTAAACGTATTTGGCCTAGATTTCCGCCTGGATGATAAAAAGCAAAATCTTGTGAGCTAAATTTCTTTGCATGCATCACTGATATTGCTAGTGCATCACTTAAGGCTAATTCAACCGTTGTACTTATTGTTGGTGCTAAATTGAGAGGGCATGCTTCTTGGTCTACATGGGCATCTAAATTGTAGGTGGCAAAGAGAGCTAAGGTTGATAATGGATTACCACAAATTGAGATTAACGGAATATTAATTTGTTTTATTGTCGGTAAAATATTCACAATTTCGGCTGTTTCTCCACTGTTTGAGAGGGCAATAATGGTGTCATCTTTAGTAATGCAACCTAAATCACCGTGAATAGCTTCGGCTGGATGTAGATAAAAAGATGGAGTACCTGTGCTCATAAATGTAGCTGAAAGTTTACGAGCAATATAACCAGGTTTTCCCATTCCTGTCACGATAACTCTTCCTTTGGTATGCAAAATTAATTCTACAGCATGGAAAAAAGTTTCATTAATTGAGTTAACAATTTCTTCTATTGCTGTAGCCTCTTGTTTTAGAACTTGTTTGGCTAGTTGTAACGTTTCATTTTTGCAAACTTGAAAACCTTCTGATTTTGTTGCCATATCCAAATTATCCTTATTTATAAATTAAATTAACTCTGATGGAGCTTGCATTAGTAGATATAGAAATTGTATGCATAAAACTGAAGATAATTTTATTGATTCACAAAAAACTAACTAAGAAAAAGTGAAAGTTTGATTCAGATCACATTTGTTAAACCTGGTTGTGAAAGTGTTAAAAGATTAACATTTTGTTGATTATTTTATTACTACAATGACGCCAACTTAATTGGGAAACTCGCTATGAAACAAGAACTACCAAGATATAAAAGAATTTTAGAGTACTTAGATGAATATGATGTTGCCAACATCAATTTACTATCTAATTTATTTTCCGTTTCTCATATGAGCATCAGACGGGACTTAAAACTTTTACAAGAAAAAGGATTAATAAAAGTATCGTATGGAGGTGAAATAAAAAGAAGTTTTTTAAATGGTACCCCCCTTTATGACATCAAACAGAATCGATTTTCTGAAGGGAAGAAAAGAGTAGGGAAAATAGCGGTAAGTTTATTACAACCAGGGATGGTAATTTTTATTGATGCAGGAACGACGATGCGTGAATTTGCCTTGAATATCAATGTTCCAATTACAGTAATTACTTTAGATTTACATGTGGCCTTGGAGTTATCTTCTCGGCCAGAAGTGAATACGATTATTTGTCCTGGTGAAATACAAACTACAAATGCCTCAGCTTATAACACTCAAGCCATGAAGTATCTTTCAGAACAGGTTATTGATTTAGCTTTTATTGGCGCAGATGGTTTTAATCTAGAAGATGGTGCATTGACTACAACACAGATTAAAGCTGACTGTAAATGGATGGCATTATCCAGATCTATTCAATCCGTCCTTTTGGTTGATAGCAGTAAATTGGGGCTTAGATGTCGTTTTAAAATCTGTGATTTAAATCGATTTAATTATCTTATAACTGAAAAGCAATTTCCTAGTAATTTTGAAAAACAATTAATAAAACAGGACATTAAATATATTTATTAACTGATGTAACTAATAGCTAGTTAATTTTGGTAGATGTATAAAAAGTTCATTTAGTGAGCTTAATTTTTGAGAGGAAGCAAAAATATGAAAGTTGCCGTTGTAGCTGATGATTTGACAGGTGCTAATGCTACCTGTGCTTTATTAAGCAAAAAAGGGTTTAATGCAATTACATGTTTAGAAAAATTTAATGAAGATCTTTCTAAATTTGATGTGATTTCGTTTGCAACTGATTCACGTTCAATACCTTATAAAGAAGCGTATTCACGGGTTGTCGATTGCATAAGCCAGTTTAGTAAATATCAACCTTTAATTAGTAAACGTATAGACTCAACGTTGCGAGGTAATCTAGGAGCAGAAGTTGATGCGGTTATTGACAATGATCCTAATCTAATGGCTTTAGTTGTTCCTGTGTATCCGTCTAGTGATCGAATTTGTGTTGGCGGATCTTTATTAGTTAATGGTGTGCCATTACAGAATACAGCAATGCGTAATGATCCTAAAAATCCGATGACGGAGTCTTCAATTTTAGAATTATTTCGTTGCCAATCTCGATATCCAGTCTCACATATTGCTCTTAAGGATGTTTTAGAAGGTAAAGATAGAATTGAGCAGCGTTTAAAACAAATATATCAACAAGGTGGTCGTATTGTCATATTTGATGCTACTACGGATACTGACATTAGTGTGATAGCGCAAGCAGCGAATAATGTTAATTTGCCTGTTTTTTGTGTTGATCCGGGGCCATTTACTGCCCAGTTTGCTGATCTACGTTATTCATCAGAACGAAAGATGGCCAACAAAGTGTTTGTCGCAATAGGCAGTGTGTCTGATCTTACTCAAAGACAAATAAGAAAATTGAAATATGACCGAAAAGTTTGGTTAGAAACGATATTGGTTGATGAATTGATAGAAATTTCTAAAGACATCAAGAAAGCTAAACCAATTGTAGATAAATTACTGGAAAAGGTTGATCAATTTGATGTGATCGGCATTGATACCGTTGAAATGCCAGAGCATGTTTGTGATTTAGCTAAGTTAGCTACTAACAATAATATGAGTATGAGTGAAATTAGTAATACCTTGAATCAAGCTATTGCCGAAATAACTGCTCAAGTCTTATTCCACCCTGAATCTATTATTAGAGGTATTTATACCAGTGGTGGAGATGTCACGGTAAATGTTGTAAATCGATTAGGAAGTAGTGGTTTCTTACTTAAAGATGAAGTTGAACCATTAACGGTTTATGGACACCTTGTCGGTGGGAAATGTGATGGTTATTCGATAGTAACGAAAGGTGGATTTGTCGGTAACGATAATACGTTAGTCCATTGTATCGATTATTTGAGTACCAAGATTTCATCACATGAAAGTTTGAAGCATTAATACCTTATAACTAGTTCAACTTAGATAAAACAACATAAGTTGAGCAAATTTTGAGTAATTTTAAAGGAGTAATAAATGAAACGTCGTTGTTTAATCGGAGTCCCTATGGGAGATCCTGCTGGTATAGGTCCTGAAATTGTCGTGAAAAGTATTGCAGCACCAGAAACCTATGAATATGGATGTGTACTGGTAACTGGCGATAAAAAGGTGTTAGCTGATGCGTGTAAGTTTTCAAAAGTAAACTTACAAATTAATGAAATTACCGATCTAACTCAAATACAAGATAAACCTAATGTATTGAATCTTATTCAGTGTGGCGAATTAAATTATGAAACGTTTAAAATTGGCCAAATTGAAGGACAATGTGGTCAAGCGGCATTCAATTATATTAAAGTTATCACTGAGCTTGCTATGGAAAAAAAACTTGATGCCATTGCAACAACACCTATCAATAAAGAATCCCTTAAAGCTGGTAATGTTAACTATATTGGTCATACCGAGATATTAGCAGATCTTACCGGTAGTCAAGACCCGCTTACTATGTTTCAAGTTCGAGATTTGAGGGTGTTTTTCTTAACTCGTCATTTAGCACTAGTCAAAGCCATTGAATCATTAACGCCAGAAAGAGTCTGTGATTATGCTATTCGTTGTAATGATGCATTGGTTAAATTGGGGATCAATAAACCTAGAATGACGGTTGCCGGTATTAATCCACATTGCGGAGAGCATGGCCTTTTTGGTCATGAGGATGATGATGTTCTATTACCCGGTATTGAAATGGCCCGTAAACAAGGGATTGAAATTAATGGTCCTAAACCGGCTGATAGTGTTTTCCATTTTGCTATGGGTGGCGGCTATGATGCTGTTTTATCTCCGTATCATGACCAAGGTCATATTGCAACGAAAATGGTGGATTTTCATCGTACCATTTCTATCACTAATGGAATGCCGATTCTTCGTACATCTGTTGACCATGGGACAGCAAATGATATTGCCGGAAAAGGAATCGCTAATCCAGTGAGTTTGATTGAGGCTATACGTTTAGCTGCGCTATACGCACCGAATTTCAAACGTTAATAAGTAGCTATTATTACTTATAACAATTTATTTTTCGGTAATGATTATGTCATTATCGAAGGAGGGTTTGCATATGTCTAAAAAAGAAAATAATAATAAATCACTTTATCCTTATGTCTTATTAAATGGCATTATTTTAGTGGTTGTCGGATTAATTGTTTTTTATCTAGGAAGTTTACATAGTATTGAGAAGAGCAGCTGGCGAATGGTTGCCGGCTTACTCGTTGCAATTACTTTGTTACTATTTATGATTTTAAAGACAAGAATTCAGGCATTTCCTGCATTGATTATATCCGCTTTAATTACTGGCTCACTGGGCGGTATGCCTGGTGAATTTATGATCGCAACGATTAGTAAAGGCTTTGGTAATACGCTCGGTAACATAGGGATCGTTATTGGTTTTGGCGTTATGATGGGGTCAGTTTTGCAGATGAGTGGTGCAGCACAAAAAATGGCTCAAGTTTTTATTAACCTTTTAGGAAAAGGCAGGGAAGAGTTAGCATTAGTCATTATCGGTTTATTAGTGAGTTTAGCTGTATTTTGTGATTCAGCATTTATCGTTCTATTACCATTAGTGAAAGCAATTTCACGTAGTACAGGTAAATCTGTGGTCGGACTTGGTTCAACATTGGCTATGGGGCTTGTTATTAGCCACAGTATGATTCCACCAGCGGTAGGACCATTTGGTGTAGTTTCACAATTTGGTATTGGCCTTGGTGAATATATGCTATGGGCAATGGTTGTGGCTATACCTATTACTATTGCTGGATTTATTTATACTCGCCATGTTGGTCGTAGTATTTATCAAATTCCAACTGAGGATGGTGAGAACTTTACCCGTGAACGTTTGACTGTTACTTCGCAAAATTTAGAGGATGATCAAAACTTACCAAGTGCATTAGCATCGTTTGCACCAATTGTGACTCCGATTATTTTGATATTAACCGCCACTTTAGTAAATGAAATGAAATGGGATAATTCTATTGCCATTATGTTAAAAACAATTGGACACCCAATTGTAGCTGTAGGCATTGGATTATTAATTGCAATCATGGCATTAACTAACTCATTTCCTAGAAAAGATGTTGTGCATCAAATGGAAAATTCAATTCGCTCTGCTGGTATTATATTGCTTGTTATTGGCGGTGGTGGCGCTTTAGGAATGGTGTTACGTGACTCAGGAACAGGTCAAATTATTGCTGAATATATTGTTAAAATTGGTGTGCCTGGTATTTTGTTACCATTGACGATTTCAACTTTGATTCGCTTAATTCAAGGTTCTGGTGTAGTTGCTATGATTACCGCAGCGAGTATTACTGCACCAATGATTGGCACCTTAGGTGTAAATCCAATTATGGCCGGGTTAGGGTGCTCAATTGGTTCTTTTATGTTTTCTCACTTCAATGATGCTTATTTTTGGGTAGTTAATCGTTCATTAGGGGTAACAGAAGTTAAAGAACAAATTAAAGTTTGGAGTATTACTTCAACGGTATTATGGGCCGCAGGAACAGTGACATTATTAATTGTTAATGCCATTTTCTTCTAAGAAAATAGGGGTAGTGTAAAGGAATATGCTTCCCCTAATCTTTTCTATAAATTAGTTATTATTAATTTTTGCGGTAACTAAAATATACCTTGCCAAACTGAGATAGGGTTCAGTTTGGCAAAACTGTTTTTCAATTTCTAATAATTGTTCAAAATGTGTTTCGGCTTTTGACTTATTGGTTAAATAGTCATGGAATATCCTAATTCCTGTTTTATTGGTGATCTCAAAATTTTGTTGGTTCAACCATTGATATACTTGATTTGGATCACGAGGATAATCGGGAGATAAGGTTTTCTTTTTACGTTTATTAAGACCGGCTTGAGTATATCCAAAATTACCTAAAGTCACTGTTTTAAATAATAGGCCGTGATAATTATAGAACATTAATGACAAATAACCATCTTGCTTAAGGTATTGTCTTAGCGACTGTATTATTTGGATTGGATCAGCTACCCATTCTAAAACGGCATGACAAATCACAATATCAAATTGTGTTTCAATAAATTGATTCAGATCTTGAATAGGGCAATGAATAAAATTTAAGCTTAGATTTTCTTGATCGGCTTGCTTTTTTGCTAATTCGAGCATTTGCTCAGAAATATCACAAACAGTAATATTATGACCTAATTTTGCTAATCGACAAGCAATCTGACCTTGTCCACCGCCTGCATCTAAAATAGTTAATGGTTTATTTGTTGGATAGCTAGCTAATATATTTTCTAGCTCTTGCCAAACGATAGCTTCGCGAATCTTGCCTTTGTTTGTGCCATAAATATTTTTAGCGAATTTATGGCTGATATCATCAAAATTACGATCGATTTTAGTCATAGTAGATAATTATTATTTTAATAATTTTTTATTTAATTTAGTCGCTTCTAAATTAATTTGGGCAATTTTTTCTGACATCAGTTGATAGCACTCTTCCATTAATGTTCTAGCATCTTCTTTACGTAGATTCTTAGTTTCAATTGGCGGAAGCATTTCAACGATCATATGGCCATTATTAAGGCGGTTAAGTTTTATATTATTGGTATCTGATACGCAAATCGGCACAATAGGAACGCCAGCGGCAATAGCAGCTTTAAAAGCACCAGTTTTAAATGGTAATAATCCTCGCCCACGACTTCGGGTACCTTCGGGGAACATCCATATTGATATTCCACGTTTTTTTATTTCGTTAACAACTAGGTTAATGGTATCTCGAGCTTTTGATTTATTATTACGATCAATCAAAATATTGCCAGTGAGGTAATAAAGTTGTCCAAAAAAGGGAATAAAAGCAAGGCTTTTTTTACCCACCGTAACGGTTTTTGGTTGTACAATATCAGCAGCTACCACCATATCATAATTGTTTTGGTGATTGGCGATAAATACACAGCTACCTAACTCTTCAATTCCAGGATATTTACGAGTATCAACTTTTACCCCTAATAATGGTTTAAAGAAAAAACTAAAAAGATGAGCAAATCTAGCCACATTTTTGGGATTGCGAGGATTGAATAAGCAAAATATAACCCCTAGTACACAAGTTATAATGCCAATAAATAACACAAAGATTAAACGAAAAAGAAAAACCATAATTTACCTCACAAGTTAACTTAGCGTATTATATACGTAATCTATATGAATATACAGTTTGTTAAATATCGCTTTAAAGGATGTTTATGCACGAATCAACTATCATTTGGAATGATAATCAAATTCCAATTTCCCGTTACTTTGATGATGTTTATTTTAATACTGACGGTGCAGTAGATGAAACTCGTTATGTTTTTATTGAAGGGAATTGTTTATATGATAGATTTTTACAACATCAGCAAGAGACGTTTACTATTGGTGAAACTGGTTTTGGTTCAGGTTTAAGTTTTTTAATTACTTGGCAAACGTTTAAACAATTTAGACAAAAAAATCCAAATAGTAATTTGAAAAAATTAAATTTTTTTAGTGTTGAAAAATATCCTCTATCTGCCAGCGAGATGTCAAAAATTCATAATAAAGTCATTAATCACAATGATGCATTATGGCCTCTAGCTAAGCAATTACAAGACTCTTTAAAAAGATCTGATGTTGATAGCTTAGAAGAAGCGAATTTGTTGATATGCTATGACGATATAAGCTGCTTTGCCGATTTCTTAGTTCAACAAAATAGTTTTATTGATGCATGGTTTTTTGATGGTTTTTCGCCAGCCAAAAATCCAGATATGTGGTCAGAATCATTATTTAAACAGTGCTATGATTTAACCAGTAAAGGCGGTTCTTTTGCTACGTTTACAGCGGCAGGTTTTGTTCGACGTAATTTAATTAATGCTGGTTTCAATATTAAAAAGCGTAAAGGATTTGGGTTAAAACGAGAAATGCTTATTGGCAGTAAATCTTAATTTAGTCCGCCAATATGGCGAACTAAATCGTATATCAAAATTAATTAAATTCAAATTGATAAATAAGATCTAATGTTTGAGCTAAACCAGAGGCTGCTTCCACATATAAATTAGGTAACAATCTATATCGCAAGGTAAAGGTTGCTAATGAGTCGAAAATGCCAACACCATATTTTAATTGTAGATTCGGCAAAATATAACCACTCACTACTACTTTTGAATTATTGCCTGCACCTTGAGTATCTAAAGTGAGGTTCTTAATTCCAAAAGCATCGCCGATATCACCAATATATTTTCCGGTTTTTGCTGTTCCAACTCCAATTAAAAACGCGGTCATCATATCATTATCACTCTGGTCGGAACTATCAAGCCCTTGTCCACGAATCAAATAAGAAAGGGCTTCTTGCTGCGACATGGCTGGATCAGAGAAAATTTCAATCTTCGGATCTTGTGTTGATCCTTTGACGCGAATTCCGGCGGTTATATTGCTATTATCCATAGAATCAGGATTTCGTATTGCTTCAATGTCTAATATGGCTTGATCGGTTGGACCTGAGAAAGTGATAACGCCTTTATTGATGATTAAGTCTTGGCCATAGGCATGGAATCGACCATTAGGAATTAGAATTTCACCATGTAAATCTAATCCTTTATTAGTTTGTGTTGCGATTAATTTTCCTTTTAATGATGCGTTTAAACCAAATGCATCTACTGTTACTTTATCACCAATATTAATTTCAATGTGACTATTAATTTTCATACCAAATTTTTGCACTTGAATTTGTTTATAATTCCTATCCAACATTACTTCATCTGGTGAAACATCAATACTTGAAGAAGGAAGTGAATCAACGGTAATTTTTCCTTTTGGAATCGAAACTTTACCAAGTACGGTTAGTTCATCTTGAGTTGCTTCTATCTTAATATCTGGAATAACTGACATGACAATCATTGGAGGTACAGTAACCTCCATAGCTGCACCATTGACATTTATATTAGCTTGCCACTTTTCAAAGTTATTCCAACTCGCTTGGCCATTAATATTAATATTTCCTGATTTAGTAGCTAATACGCCTTTTAAGGTTGATGATTTGCCATTAAATTTTATATCGACCATCGCAGATTTCAGATCAATTGGTAGTTGATAAGTTTTAATATCACTGTGTCTTAAATTAATAGCACCATTCAAGATGGGGTCCATTAATGAACCAGAAAATTTAATATTACCATTGATGGCTCCCTTGGCGTACTCGTCTTTATTTAATAATGGATTAATGATTGCTAATGCTAAGTTATCAATGTTGAGTTGACCACTTAACTCTTTTTTCGCGGTAGGATCTTTAATTAATACATCACCAGTTATTTTACCTAATTTATTTAAACTAAAACGCCAATCTAACTTAGCTTGTTGTTCATTAAATTCTGCATTGATATTAAATAAATCAAACGGAATTGGTAAGGTTTGATTAGTGATCATCTGTTTTACATAAACTTTATTGCTAGTTATATTTGCTTTAATGTATGGAATTTTGCTAGTGTCATTAAATTTAATAGTTGCTTTACCATTTATAAAACCATCAATTTTAGTTTCACCATCATTTGGAATGGATAACCTAGCTAGATCAATATCTTTTAAGGTAATTGATGTTTCGTTATTCGGTGCAATAGAGAATGATTTATCTAAACAAATACTTGAATTATTATTACGCCAACAATGAGCTCCAATAGTTGGGATTACGTTACTTATTTCATAAGAAAGACTGATAGGTTTTGCTAACTGCCAACGCGTATGATCACCTAACGTTAGTAAACTACGCGGTATACTTGCGGTCCATTTAGTATGTTCTTTATCAAGTTCTCCTGTTAATGACGTTACCATGGAAATAGGATCTCCATCAAAGTTGACGGTTAAATTGTGATGAGCTTCATTACCGGAAAGTTCGATATTTGCTTTTTTTATACTTTGAGTTGCAATATCAATATTTTGACCGACTAACTTTATTTGTCCACTGAGTTGATTGTTATATTGAACCTTACCAGAAAGGTTGGCTTTGGCTACCGAAATAGTTTCATAATTTAATCCATTAATATCTAAATTTGTATCAATAATCGGTGAAGTGCTATTTCCTGTCATTTTAATATTACCTATGACAGCACCATTGAGGTTATCTAATAATAATGATAGAGCATTTAAATTAAATTTGGCATTTAAATTGCCTTTATCCGTAGAGCCATTAATATCAATCTGGTTTTTGCCCCAAACAATTGCAAGATTATTGGCTGACAGAGCATGGTTAGAATCGATAAATAGATTGCCATTCGCTGAAAAGTTTGCCTGTTTAATATTGCCTTTTAATTGCATATCTGGAATATTCACTAGCCATGAATCATCATCGATTGTTCCAGTAGTTTTTAATTGTCCTGTTAAACGAATAGGATGGTTAGGTAACTCTTTGGTGAGATCAACCTTATTGAGTTTAACACTAGTATCCCATTTAAGTGCTTTTTGCCAATCTAATTGGCCAGAAATATTAATTTCACCCTGAGGTAAATTGATATTTGCATGCTTAAAGGATGCTGATTGGTTAGTTCCATCACCAATAATGTCAAGGCTCGTATCAGGTAAACTTTCACCTTTAATAGTCCCTTTGGCTGACATATTGTATTTTTCAACGCTTCCATCTAAAGTGATATCGAAATTATCAAATTGATATTGTGGTTTTCCTTCAATTGGCCATTGAATATGTTTTCCATCCACTTTTACCATTAATGGTAAATATTTTTCAATCAAATTAATGTGTCCATCAACATTAATTTGATTTAATCCGTTAATATTTGTATAAGTTGAGAGCTGGCCTAGTAATTTACCTGAAAACTGTCCGTTAAGATGATTATTTTCAGTATCCGCTTTTACTAGAGCAAAAATAGGCCAATCATCCCCTAAGGTAATCAGACCTGATACTGAAGCATGGCCACTGCCGTAGGGTGTTATAGTATCAGTTTCAACTTGTTTTACTATAATATGATTATTAATCATATCTGTTTTGATACTGATCTGATTAAAGTGATAATCTTGCCCACCAATATGTAATAACCAATTGTTTCCTGTCAAACTAGTAACATCAAAATCTAACGGAATACTAACTTGTGGTAGTGACTTAATTAATGGTTGATTAAATATTTGGTTAATTTTTTGATTTAACGCTATACCATCATTTGATGAAGTAGATTTATTCGTATTGTTATTATAATCAGCAAATATTGCATGGAGATCCATTGCAACCGACGGATATACATAAATCTTTTCATTAACCCATCTAGCTTTACCTTTGAAATCTGACATGCTAAATTGCATATCATTGACTTTTACGGTGACATTAGTAATATGGGTTTTCTTGAGATCAATTGGTAGTGGTGACTTGATTGTATTTCGTTTTTCAGGAATTGTTTTTTCGGTAGAACGTTTAAGTTGATCGGTATTAATGATAACGCTTACACCATCGGCATTAAATTGTTTAACACAAACTTTAGTCTGGATTAAACATGAACCAGTCAATTTAAATTTTGCATCTTTTACTTTAACATTGACGCCAGGTAGTTCAAGTGAAAGCCCTTGAACATGTAAATTATGAAAAGTACCATCTACTTGTTCTATTTTCAATTCGGGTAAAAATTTGTTGAGTACATAAGTTGTTAGTTTTACACCCAGGCTGGTATAGATCATCAAAATAATAAATGTAATAAGAAAAACAAAAATAGATAACACAGCAATGCTACGTTTTTTCCATTTTCGTATTCGCTTAATTTTTTTAGCCTTTTTTACACTATTTGGATTTTTTGCCATATTATAATTCGCTTCCCAAACCAATATATAGATGTATAGAGCCTTTATCTTTTCGGTCAAGAGGTGTTGCTAGATCGAATTTAATTGGACCAACTGGTGAAGCCCAACGAATACCTAAACCGGCACCAGTATAAAATTTAGTCTTATCGACTTTATCTATCGCTTCACCGGTATCAATAAATGCTGCTCCCCACCAAGAACCAGTAACATTATATTGATATTCAGCCGAACCAGTTATCAGCTTTGAAGCCCCTTTTAATTTGCCTTTTTTATCTTTTGGCGATATAGATTGATAGCTATATCCTCGAATACTGCGATCACCACCAGCAAAAAATCTAAAAGAGGGCGGAACCCGTTCAAAATTACTTGCTTGAATAATGCCGAAAGTACCTCGAGCTATAAAACGATGTGAATGGCTAATTGAACGAATCCAAGTTTGTTGAGTTTGAAAACGCACTAAATTAATATCTGATCCTAAAGCTCGAGCCGCGCCTTCAACCGAATAACGTTGAGAATCACCCCACATAGGTAATAAGTTACCGTCATTACGTATACGGGTGATACTAAGTGAAGGATAATATAAGAAAGTTTTGAAACTGTCGTCACCTTGCGTAAAGTCATCGCGTAATACATTAAAACCTAGCGCGGTTTGCCAACCGTCAAAGTTATCCCAATTACGAAGTACACCTAAAGTATAGGACCGTGAATCAGTATCGTTGTTATCGATTTTTTTATAACCGCTTTGGATGGTGTAATACTGTTCAATAGGAGCTTTTTTTAATGGTATTTTATAACTCATGGTAATAATTTGTTCCGGCGATGAGAGAGAAAGACTACTTTGAAAACTCTGGCCGCGACTATTAATCCAAGGTTTGCTCCAGCCAATTTTACCATGCACCCCATTATCGGTAGAAAACCCCAAACCTAAGTCCATAGCGTTTTTTTTACGAGGCGTTGTTACGACTTCGATGGGTAATGCTTTATCCTCTGTAAGATGAGGAAAATCTGGGGTAACCACTACAGAATTAAACCAATTGGTTGAACTAAGACGTCGGTTTAATAATGATAAATCTTCAGCGGAATATTTGTCACCTTCTTTAAACGGCACAATATTTTGGAGATAATCCTGACGGATTTTTGCATTTGGAAATTTCACTACACTAAACTTATAACGTTTACCTGTATCAAAGTCAATATTCCAAAAAGCTTGATGCTCAAATTGAGCAACGGCCAATTGATGTGTAGGCATATCTGCGTCAAAATACCCTTTTTTTAACGCTATATTTTGTAAACCTTTTTTAAAATTCTCATAAGTACCATGATTTAGCACATCGTCAATTTTGGGTAGCTGTGTTATTAATAGTTCTTGAAAATCTTTATCCTGTTTACCCTCACCATAAAGATTGATATTTAATTGTTTGATTTTAACAGGTTGACCAGGTAAGATCTTTACAACTAAAACTTTAGGATCGGTTTGATCATATTCAAAAGTAGGTGAGTAATAGCCTAAAGCACGAAGTGCTTTTTGGGTTTCACTTTCAAAATAATGTTTAAAGTTTGGGGTAGTATTAATTTTATCTGGCGAAATCAAAGAAAGGCGAGCGTCGACATTTTCTGCAAGTTCTCCTGATAACCCTTTTATTGATAACTTCATATTTGCATAAGTCGATGCAGCTGTTACCATTAAAAGTAAGCATAATGAGCGAGAAAATCGTGACACATACACCTCGATAATGTTTAAGATTCAAGTAATTTTACATGTCCAATATAAGGTAAATGGCGGTAATGTTGTGCGTAATCAATTCCATAGCCAACCACAAACTCATCAGGAATAGAAAATCCGATATATTTAACTGGTACTATTACTTCACGACGCGATGGTTTATCTAATAATGTACAAATTTCAATACTACGAGGATGACGTAATTTTAATATCGCCATCACTTTACTAAGTGTATTACCTGTATCAATAATATCTTCGACTATTAACACATCTTTATCACGGATATCTTCATCTAAATCTTTTAATATTTTGACATCTCGATTACTTACCACTGCGTTACCATAACTTGACGCTGTCATAAAATCGACTTCATGACCGACGGTAATTGCGCGGCTTAAATCAGCCATAAAAATAAACGAACCTCTTAATAAACCAATTAATATAAGTTCATTTTGACTATGTGCATAATCTTGGCTAATTTGTTGACCTAATTTATTTACTCGTGTTTGGATATCTTCTGCCGATATCATGGTTTCTAAAGTGTGTTTTTTCATTAATAATGCTCAGTGTACTTTTAAAAAAATCAGACAAGATTTTAGCAATTTTCACAGGTAAAAAGAATAACAAAACTAACTTTTTATTAATTAAATAAGAAATGATTTAAAGCATTGTATTTAAATATTAAATTGATCTTTAATTGTTTTAAGAATAGTTTGTTTTTTCTGCTTTTTTTGTTGACGACGTTTCTGAAAAAAAGTGCTTAACATTAAACTACACTCATCAGCCAACACAGCACTGGTGATTTGGGCATAATGATTGATTCCTGGTCTTGTAAGAATGTCAATATAAGAACCGGCAGCACCGGTTTTATAATCCCTTGCACCATAGACAACGCGTTGGATGCGGCTATGAATTATTGCACCGGCACACATAATGCAAGGTTCAAGGGTAACATACAAAGTTGTATTAACTAATCGGTAATTTTGTATGAATTGACCGGCTTGTTCAATTGCCATAATTTCCGCATGAGCAGTTGGATTATGATTAATTATTGATTGATTAAAACCTTCGCCAATGATTCGGTTATTTTCATCAACAATGACTGCTCCAACAGGGATCTCACCTAGTGACTCTGCGTGTTTGGCCAATTTTAATGCATGACGCATCCAAATTTCATCCGACATAGTCAATACTATAGGTTGTTCAAATTTAGCACATCACGCATATCATAAAGTCCTACTGGTTGCTTGGCAAGCCATAATGCTGCCCGCACTGCTCCATTTGCAAATGTCATTCGGCTAGAAGCTTTATGGCTGATTTCGACTCTTTCGCCAATGTCAGCAAATACAGCGGTATGATCACCAACGATATCACCAGCACGAATGGTTGCAAACCCAATAGCTCCTTTTGGCCTTTCACCTGTATGTCCTTCCCGACAATAAACAGCGCGATCATTTAAATTACAACCTAGAGTATCGGCAATCGCTTCACCCATAGCTAGTGCAGTTCCAGAAGGTGCATCAACTTTATGACGATGATGGGCTTCTATAATTTCGATATCGGTGTAATTACCCATAATTTTAGTCGCTTTTTCAAGTAACTTAAGTACTAAATTCACGCCAACACTAAAATTTGCGGCAAATACGATACCAATTTGCTTAGCGGCAGTTGCAATAGTTTGTTTGCCGGTTTCATCAAAACCGGTAGTACCGATAATCATCATTTTTTTATTTTCAATGCAAAAATTTAAATGAGCAAAAGTGCCTTCTGGACGAGTAAAATCGATTAGGACATCAAAATTGTCTTTCGCCTGTTGTAAATCATCAGCCACTTTTACTCCACAGGCTCCAATTCCAGCAAGTTCACCAGCATCACTACCAATTAATGATGATCCTTCTCTTTCAAAAGCAGCACCTAAAGTAACACCTTCAATTTGCGAT
Source organism: Gilliamella sp. LMG 34361 (assembly GCF_984569075.1). Taxonomy (NCBI): domain Bacteria; kingdom Pseudomonadati; phylum Pseudomonadota; class Gammaproteobacteria; order Orbales; family Orbaceae; genus Gilliamella; species Gilliamella sp. LMG 34361. Next base: position 1,557,037 of record NZ_OZ474903.1, read on the forward strand.
ACGGATTGAATGAGTTGTCTCCCCATTTTTCCACCAGCTCCAGCAATAGCGATACGAATCATATTTGTAGACATATAACTTTCCTTAACTTTCCATTGGATATTTATTAATAATTATTATAGCGGAAATCTTTTAAGTTATATACTTAAACAAAGTGATATACTTTTCAAATTGTTTATATTAAGGCTAATAGGAAATTAAAGTGCATAGTCGATGGTTTTTTGGTTGGAATATTGTAATTGCCGCGGCAGTTTTAACCTTACTTTCTAGTGGGCTGCGCATGAGTATGGGCGTGTTTTTTCTACCTATTGCTAATGATCTACATTTTAGTCGAAGTGCTTTATCAAGTATTATTGCTATAGGTATGCTTTTTTCTGGTATAGCCATGCCGATAGCGGGATATTTAGTGAGTAAATATAGTACACGATTTGTATTACTATTAGGTTCAATTATTATTATTATCTCAACTGTTTGGTCTGCTAATGTAAAAGACTATTGGAACTTTTTCTTTTCTTTTGGAATAGCTTTATCTTTTGGCACCTCATTTGTCGGTTCAGTCAGTTTTACCCCTATTGTTGTTCGTTGGTTTACCAAACATAGAGGCCTTGCACTATTTATTCTTTCTAGCGGGAGTATGGCTGGCATTGCAGTAATGTTACCTGTATTTGCTTATTTTATTCCGCTATATGGCTGGCAATTTACTTTAGTCGGATTTTCTCTGTTTTTTATGCTCTTAGCATTACCTATAGCTATTTTTATCATGAAGGATAATCATATTGAGGTAACTAAACCAGACGGTCGTCAAAATTTTAAAAACGATATAACCTTAAATCAGGTGTTAAAAACACGTCCTTTCTGGTTGCTTAGTTTTGGATTATTTACTTGTGGGTTTAGCATGAATTTACTTGGTACACATGGTGTACCTATGTTAGTCGATCACGGTTTTGATTCCATTACTAGTTCTTCTGGAATAGGTTTAATCGGATTAGTGGCAATTTTCAGTACATTGGTGCTAGGTTTTATTTCGGATATGGTACAACGAAAATTAGTATTAGCAATGATCTATTTAGTTCGAGGACTTGGTTTTATCGCATTAGTAATTGTCTCAACTAGGTGGCAACTCTATACCATCGCATTACTTGGCGGATTAGTTTGGGCTGGGGCTTTATCATTATCAAGTGCTATTAGTGCTGATATTTATGGTGTTAAAATTGTAGGGTTGCTTTCTGGATTAACATATCTTGGACATCAAATTGGGGCGATGATTGGTTCGTGGTTAGGTGGATGGGCATATGACAATTGGCATACTCATTATATTGCCTTTGGTGCAGCTAGTGTCCTACTCTTAATGGCAGCTTTTTGCTCTTGTTTTTTACCGAAAATAAATAATCATTGAATGAAATAAAAATGGACGCTAATGCGTCCATGTATACTTATAGAACTTTTAATAATTCCACATCGAAAATCAGTGCGCTATAAGGCGGGATAGACGCTCCAGCTCCTTGTGAACCATAGGCTAATTCTTGAGGAATATATAAACGCCACTTTGAACCTTCAGGCATTAATTGCAATGCTTCGACCCAACCACGAATCACACCATTAACAGGGAATTCAGCTGGTTGCCCACGTTCAACAGAACTATCGAACACCGTACCATCAATTAACTGTCCAGTATAATGAACTTGAACACGGTCGGTTGCCTTAGGAAGTACACCGTTACCTTGTTTAATGACTTCATATTGCAAACCAGATTCTGTCGATTTAATGCCATTTTTTTTGAGATTCTCAGCTAAAAAGTCTTTACCGGTTTGGGCAATTTTTTCAGCTTGTTTTGCTTTTTCTTTAGCCGCTTCTTCATGAACATGGCGAAGTGCATCATGTAGTTCCTGTAAAGGTAAAGCCGGTTGATTACCATTTAATACATCTTCCATAGCGAGTTTTAATGCATTTAGCTCTAAATTACGTAAGCCTGATTCTTTTAATTGTTGGCCAATTTGAAGACCAATTGCATAACTTGCTTTTTGCTCTATCGTATCTAATTTCATTTTTTACCTGTCATTTGTTGAGAATAGCTTTTCATTATAGAGCATTAACATTAGAGATAAGTAGTAAAATATTAATAGCTGTTAATTCTCATCAATATAATTATACTTTTTATCACATGATTCTCAATATTTTTGCTACTTTATCTAGCGCTTAGTTGAAATATCAGCGATAATAAGCATTATTATATATTTGAATGGATTAATTTAGATGCCGTTTCGTAAACTTATTCTGCTTGCAATTATGACTAGTATATCGCTGACTGGTTGTTCTCTTGCTGACCGCTTAGTTTATAGACCTGATATTAATCAAGGTAACTATGTATCGCCAGAAGCAATAGAATTATTACAAGTTGGTCAAACCAAAGATCAGGTTGTATTTATCATGGGTTCGCCAATGTTAACTTCCGCTTTTGGTGGTAATGTTTGGTACTATGTTTTCCGTCAACAGCCACAACATGGCAAAGTAAGCCAAATTAATTATGCTATTTATTTTAACGAAATGGGTGTTGTTACTGATATCAAGACTTCATCTTTAGAAGGCTCATTATCACTAGAAGAGATGAACCAACAAGGTATTTCAGATCCAATCAATATCAAATCTGATGATAGCGAATCAATTAATTCACAACCATCTAAAACACCTGAAGAGTCGCAATCAGAATAAAATCCTCAAAAAGACCTCGCAATTTTGCGAGGTCTTTCTTCTTTATCATTTAAGTCAATGTTTAAAACTAGGTCGACTGTCGTAACCTACATAAGGGATGATTACCAATGTAATTAAAATGCATAATAAGAAAAAAGAACTATTTATATAAAACCAATTAATATATATTTTCAATATTCAACAAATTTTTAATAGATTGAATAAAGTCTTTTTATCACAAAGACCGCAACTAAACTAAATGCATATTCTGCCTTATATTATAAACTGTTGTACAATAAAAAAATGGAAGTTAAAATAGCGCTTTATTTATCTATACCGAGGTAAGCTTGTATAAAAAATCCACATTAAACCGCTTTTCTATTGCTCCCATGCTCGATTGGACTGACAAACATTGTCGTTATTTTCATCGTATATTGACCAAACAAACCTTACTCTATACCGAAATGGTCACTACCGGCGCAATTTTGTATGGTAAAGGCGATTATCTTGCTTTTAATAGTCAGGAACAGCCGTTGAGTTTACAATTAGGTGGCAGTGATCCCATCGCATTGGCTAAATGCGCAAATTTAGCTGAGCAGCGAGGATATGCTGAGATTAATCTTAATGTGGGGTGTCCGTCGGATCGTGTTCAAAATGGTATGTTTGGTGCTTGTTTAATGGCTAAAGCTGATTTAGTGGCAAATTGTGTTGAAGCTATGCGACAAGAGGTCAATATACCTGTGACGGTAAAAACTCGCATTGGTATTGACAACCAAGATAGTTATGCATTTTTATGTGAATTTATTGAAAAAGTTATGCCATATACCACAACATTTATTGTGCATGCTCGCAAAGCATGGCTTTCCGGACTCAGTCCCAAAGAGAATCGAGAAGTGCCACCTCTTGATTATGAACGAGTTTATCAACTAAAGCATGATTATCCGCAGTTAACTATTGCCATAAATGGTGGCATTAAAACCATTGAAGAGATCAAACAGCATTTAAATTATGTTGATGGAGTGATGGTAGGGCGAGAAGCTTACCAAAATCCGATGCTCTTAACCCAAATTGATCAGCAAATCTTTGGCGATGATACGCCAATTATTGATTCGATTGCGGCAATACAAGCACTTTATCCTTATATTGAAACGCAACTTAGTCAAGGCGGACAGCTTAATCATATTATGCGACATACCCTAGGCATTTTTAATGGTAGAAAAGGGGCAAAACAGTGGCGACGTTACCTTAGTGAAAATGCACATAAATCAGGGGCAGGAATTGAAGTTGTTGAACAAGCGTTGACTTTCATTCAATAAAGATCGAGTTTTTATTTTTAATGCTCATAGCTCTGATTGAACATGATGGATAAATCAGTATATACTAGCGAACAATTTTACTTAGGGTTCATTTTCTGTGCGTTTAAATTCAAGCCAACAACAAGCAGTGGAGTATGTTTCGGGGCCTTGTCTGGTATTGGCTGGTGCGGGTTCGGGCAAAACTCGGGTAATCATTAATAAAATTGCTTACCTCATTCGAGTTAAAGAGTATTTACCTCGTCATATTGTTGCCGTGACTTTTACTAATAAAGCTGCGCGAGAAATGAAAGAACGTATTGCCCATTCGTTAAGCAAACAAGAGGCCAGAGGGCTGAAAATTTCAACTTTTCATACGTTAGGTTTAGACATTGTTCGTCGCGAATATAAACATCTGGGAATAAAATCTAATTTTTCACTATTTGATGATCATGATCAATTTGCTCTGCTTAAGGAACTCACTCAACAATGGTTTGAAGGTGACAAAGACCTTATTAATCAATTACGCGCTACCATATCAAATTGGAAGAATGATATTATTGATTCAACCATAGCGATGGCTCAAGCACAAACCAATAAAGAAAAATTATTTGCTCACTGTTATCAACTTTACGAAAAACAACTTAAAGCTTGTAGTATTTTAGATTTTGATGATCTGATTTTATTACCCACCTTGTTATTAAAAACCAATGAAGAAGTTAGAGAAAAATGGCAAAACCGTATTCGCTATCTACTCGTGGATGAATATCAAGATACCAATACCAGTCAATATGAATTTATTAAATTGTTGGTGGGAAGCCGAGCTAAATTTACGGTGGTTGGTGATGATGATCAGTCAATTTACTCCTGGCGAGGTGCCCGTCCCCAAAATTTAATCTTACTAAAACAGGACTTTCCGAAACTAGAAGTGATTAAACTGGAACAAAATTATCGTTCATCAGGAAGAATACTAAAAGTTGCCAATATTTTAATTGAAAACAACCCGCATATCTTTGAAAAAAAATTGTTTTCAGAGTTGGATTATGGTGAACATTTAAAAGTGATCTCTGCCGATAACGAAGAGCACGAAGCTGAAAAGGTGGTTAACGACCTAATCGGCCACCGCTTTGCCAATAATAGCCAATATGGTCAATATGCTATTTTATATCGCGGAAATCACCAATCTCGCTTAATTGAAAAACTGCTTATGCAATATCGAATTCCTTATCGAATTTCCGGAGGAACATCATTTTTTGCGCGCATTGAAATTAAAGATCTAATAGCCTATCTCCGTTTATTAACCAATCCAGATGATGATAACGCGTTCATCCGCATTATCAATACACCAAAACGTGAAATAGGGCCGGCAACTATCCAAAAATTAGGTGAATGGGCAAATCAGCGTGGAGTGAGCCTATATCATGCAAGCCATGATATAGGGTTAACGGAGTTACTCTCTGGCAAACGTTTAGAAACATTGCATACTTTTATTCACTGGTTCGATTCTCTTATTAAAAAATCACACACTGAACCAATCGACACTATACATGAACTACTACATGGTATGCACTATGAAAGTTGGATCTATGAAACGTCAACATCACCCACCGCGGGGCAGATGCGAATGCGAAACGTTGAACAATTAGTAACTTGGTTACAAGAAATGTTACAGGGTGATGAAATCGATGAAGCATTGACGCTAGAACAGGCTGTAGCCAGATTTACGTTACGTGATATGTTAGAACGAAATAAAACAGAAGAAGAGCTCGATCAGGTGCAACTAATGACCTTACATGCTTCAAAAGGTCTTGAATTTCCGTATGTTTATCTGGTTGGCATGTCGGAGGGGTTATTGCCGCATCAAACAAGTATCGATGAAGATAACATTGAAGAGGAGCGACGACTTGCTTATGTCGGTATCACTCGGGCTCAACAAGAGTTAACCTTTTCATTTAGCCGCCAAAGGAAACAATTTGGTGAAACCGTTTATGTTGAACCAAGTCGCTTTTTACTCGAACTACCACAAGATGATTTAGCTTGGCAAGATCAACGTAATGAATTATCACCCGAGAAAAAAATGCAACAAGGCCAAAGCCGCTTAGCTATGCTAAAAGCGCAAATCGCTAACGCCAAATAACTTATCGGCATATCAAAAACCATCAAGTGGTGATTAAATTACAAGACTAATCCATAATTCAAAAAAATTGAGGAACGGGGTTTTTGAGGTGATGAAAAGAATTAAATTTATCCTAAAAAAAGACTATCAAAGATATAAATATCAAATTCATTCTAATTTTTATTATTTCACCTAAATCCAATTTAATCCAATTTAATCCAAAATTCAAAAAAATTGAGGAACGGGGTTTTTGAGGTGATAAAAAGAATTAAATTTATCCTAAAAAAAGACTATCAAAGATATAAATATCAAATTCATTCTAATTTTTATTATTTCACCTAAATCCAATTTAATCCAAAATTCAAAAAAGTTGAAGAATAGGGTTTTTGTGAGGTAAAAAAAATAATTTCACATTTTATTAATTAATGTTGCATTTAAGTTTATGAACTTTTATCTCAACTTGATTATCTTGTTAAATTGACGATATTTTATCTATATAGATGAATAAACCATTAAAAAGCATTGACGGATCAAAATAGCTTTATATAATACACAACGTTTATTTAATAAATCCAATCTTTGTCTCCTTAGCTCAGCTGGATAGAGCAACGGCCTTCTAAGCCGTAGGTCACAGGTTCGAATCCTGTAGGGGACGCCATTAACAAGCTCAAGAAAATTAAAAAAAGTTCAAAAAACCTAGTGAATACTAGCCTAATCCTTAATTTACAGCTTATCTAAATTCAAACTTTTATGTTATATGCTCACATATAACTTAAAAACGTATAACATGGGAAAGACAGTAAAACCACTTAATGATACTCTAATCAAATCTTCCAAGCCTAAAGAAGATGATTACACGCTATCCGACGGTAATGGATTATATTTATTGATTAATAAGTTGATAAGGCGTTATCATCTGCATGTTTAAAATCATGAGTATAGGTTCGTCTTTCTCGTCGTTTTATCTTGATTGTATTTTCCTTTTTAGAGTAGTTTATCTTATCCTTTAAAAAAAATTACACGAATTAGTGTAATCTTATCCACATATTTCAAAAAAAACGTTAAATCACCATTTTTCACAAAAAAGCACTCAACAAGTGCTTTTTCTGTTTTCTCCCTAGGATAAAAAATGCGTTGATGCATTTTTAATTTGGTTCAAAATAGCCATTCTATTAATGATTTTTTCGGAAAAACTCGTTATAGTTTTCTTAGATTTTTTATAAAAATCCTATTAATAATTTTGTATAAATTTTATAAATATATTGATAGTTAGTATTCCTAAAATAGTATTTAAAATGTATAAATAAATCTTCGTTATTAATATAAATATAATATAAGGAAAATCATGAAAAAAGGATTATTAGTCATATTATCACTCTTATTTTCTTTTGCTGGGTATGCAAATCAATGCAGTAAATATTGGCATAAGGAAAATTATAAAAAAGCCTTTACTCCCTGTAAAAAAGTGGCTGAACAAGGTAATGCTGAAGCCCAATATTATTTAGCGTATATGTATGATGAAGGTTACGGTACAAAGCAGGATAAACAAAAAGCGTTTTATTGGTATACAAAATCGGCAGAACAAGATGATGCAGTCGCCCAAACCAGTTTAGGGTTTATGTATGATAATGGTGATGGCATAGAACAAGATAAGCAAAAAGCAATATATTGGTATACAAAAGCCGCAGAGCAAGGTAACTCCATTGCACAAAACAATTTAGGCGTTATGTATGATAAAGGAGAAGGCATAGAGTTAGATAAGCAAAAAGCGTTTTATTGGTGTACAAAATCGGCAGAACAAGGATTTGCTGAAGCACAACATAATTTAGCGGTTATGTATTATAAAGGAGCAGGTACAGAGCAGGATAAACAAAAGGCGTTTTATTGGTTAACAAAATCGGCAGAACAAGGTGATGCTAGCGACCAAAACAATTTAGGAAATATGTATGGTGAAGGAGAAGGCATAGAACAAGATAAGCAAAAGGCGTTTTATTGGTATACAAAATCGGCTGAACAAGGATTTGCCGAGGGACAACATAATTTAGCGGTTATGTATGATAAAGGTTATGGTACAAAACAGGATAAACAAAAAGCGTTTTATTGGTATACAAAATCGGCAGAACAAGGATTTGCTAACGCCCAATACAATTTAGCGATTATGTATTATAAAGGAGCAGGTATAGAGCAGGATAAACAAAAGACGTTTTATTGGTATACAAAATCGGCAGAACAAGGATTTGCTGATGCACAACATAATTTAGCGGTTATGTATTATTTAGGAGAAAGCACAGATCTAGATAACCAAAAGGCGTTTTATTGGTATACAAAAGCGGCAGAACAAGGATTAGCGAACGCTCAATATACTTTAGCGATTATGTATTATGAAGGAACACGTATAGAGCAGGATAACCAAAAGGCGTTTTATTGGTTTACAAAATCGGCAGAACAAGGTGATGCTGTTGCCCAATATTATTTAGGGAATATGTATTATAAAGGAGAAGGCATAGAGCTAGATAAGCGAAAGGCGTTTTATTGGTATACAAAAGCCACAGAACAAGGATTAGCTGAGGCACAACACAATTTAGCGGTTATGTATTATTTAGGAGAAGGCACAGAGCTAGATAACCAAAAGGCGTTTTATTGGTATACAAAATCGGCAGAACAAGGATTTGCTGATGCCCAATACAATTTAGCGTTTATGTATTATGAAGGTGAAGGTACACAGAGGGATAAAATTAAAGCTGCATATTGGTATACAAAATCGGCGGAACAAGGTGATGCTCAAGCACAATATCGTTTAGCGGTTATGCATGATAAAGGTGATGGTATTGAGCAAAATAGATCCTTAGCTAAAAAGTATTACCAACTAGCTTGTGAAGGGCATCTTGAAAAGGCTTGTAGTAAATTAAAGCAACTAACAGAATAATTAAATTATTCCAAAAAACACCTTAAATCACCATTTTTAACAACAAGCACTCAATGAGTGCTTTTTCTTTTTTTCCCACAGAACAATAATGCGTTGATGCATTTTTAATTTGGCTCAAAATAGCCATTCTATTAATGATTTTTTCTGAAAAACTCGTTATAGTTTCCTTGGATTTTTTATAAAAATTCTATTAATAATTCTGTATAAATTTTATAAATACATCGATAGTTAATATCCCTAAACTAACATTTAAAAATTATAAGTAAGTTTTCGTTGTTAATATTAATATAATATAAGGAAAATCATGAAAAAAGTATTATTAAACATATTATTTACTTCTTGTAAGGAAAAAGCAGAACAAGGTGATTCAGAAGCACAACACAATTTAGGGGTTATGTATAATAAAGGTGATGGCATAGAGCAAGATAAGCAAAAAGCGTTTTATTGGTTTACAAAAGCCGCGGAGCAGGGTTATGCTGAAACTCAATATAATTTAGGGATTATGTATGATGAAGGTGATGGCATAGAACAAGATAAGCAAAAAGCGTTTTATTGGTTTTCAAAAGCAGCAAAACAAGGATTATCTAAAGCCCAATATAATTTAGCAATTATGTATTATCAAGGTGAAGGCACAGCGCAAGATAAAGATAAAGCAGTATATTGGTTTACAAAATCGGCAGAACAAGATATTGCTATGGCCCAATATAATTTAGCGATTATATATGGTAAAGGTGATGACATAGAACAAGATAAAGTTAAAGCAGTATATTGGTGTACAAAAGCTGCTGAGCAAGGTTACCCCTATGCACAATATAATTTAGCAGTTATGTATGATAAAGGTGACGGCATAAAACAAGATAAGCAAAAGGCATTTTATTGGTATACAAAAGCGGCAGAACAAGATATTGCTATCGCCCAAAATAATTTAGCGTTTATGTATTATGAAGGTAATGGCTTAGAACAAGATAAGCAAAAGGCGGTATATTGGTTTACAAAAGCGGCGGAGCATGGTGATCCTGACGCCCAATACAATTTAGCGCTTATGTATGATAAAGGCGATGGTGTTAAGCAAAATAAATCTTTAGCTAAAAAGTATTACCAACTAGCTTATGAAGGGCATCATAAAGTGTTTGTAGTCAATTAAAGCAGCTAACAGAATAATTAAATTATTTCAAAAAACACCTTAAATCACCGTTTTTCACAACAAGCACTCGATGAGTGCTTTTTATGTTTCATCCAAGATTAAAAATGTGTTGATGCATTTTTAATTTGGATCAAAATAGCCTTCTATTCAACATCGCCTTCTTAAGTTGATTGTGTCGGTGTTTAGCTATATCAAGGCATTCAGTACAAAACATGTTGTAAAATCAAGGTATAACCGTATTGCGTCGTGCTATGGCACAAGTCATGAGATCATTATTATGAAAGCAAAATATACCGTAAACGGAATAAAAACCGTTCTAAAGAAGTTAATTCCGTTGCGATTACCATGTTTTACAGTGAAATTTTACTGTCGGTGTAAAAGCGAATGTTATTGTCGCTGATTTGACTTGTATAAAAGTGAGGTAAAAATAGAATTATCAGTGTGTATTATTACTAGAACTCTCGGCATGAAAAATAGTCGGATTTAGTAAGGCAACATAAAACAGCTTAGCTTGTTATGCCAGCTAAGCCAAATTAAAGCACCATTATCCTAAATCGTACTATTTCATTCAGATCGAGGAAAAATTTTTTATAATCAATTGGTTGCTGATTGAGCCATAAAGAATATCCTTACAATAATGCAGTTGTTTAAGCGACATTTAAGACAATTAAAACTTAATTTATCAAAAATGAGATATTCACCTGTATAAGTCAATTGAGCGACGTTTTTCAACTTAGGTTATTTATAATACCGATGACAGTGAATAAACAGGTATCTTTAATTTTATTGTATGAAAAAGTGTAGACCTTTTAATTTGATATCACAGGTTTATTATTTTATAAAGTTTTTGTCGTTTATTTCCCTAGCAATTTCCTCAACACAATGAGTAAAAACATTCAAAATCAAACCTAAAATTATATTTATAACCTATATAAAGACACTGATTAATCGCCCTCTACTGTAATTTCAACGCTTGCACACTTTGCACTAAATCGGCAAGTTGGGTGACAATTTGCGAGCCGGTATTCGCATCATCGCCACCTAAACTTTTATTGCGCATAAAGTCACTTTTTATTTGTTGCCAGCGTTTAGTCTCATCTTCCGTCATTACTCCACGAATTTCAGCCAGTTTCAGTAAGTTCTCTTCTGCACCATTGGTGAGTAGTTGTGCCTCACCGAGGTAGTGATCATCAATAATTTGATTGAGCTCTGCATCATTCATGACGGATGACACTTTCTCAGCAAGTTTATTCATATTTCGATAGCTTCCTTGTAGTCTAAACGCAGGTTCAGTTCGATATTTGTCGGATTGAGCTGCGCTTGCAATATATTGCTGATTAACGCTAAATACCACTTCACGAATTTTTAATAAATGACGAATTACTGCGACAATTTCACTTATTTCCGCTTGGCTATAGCTATAACTCATCTCATTGGTATTAAGTGGTTTGCCTTGCGCATGATCAATAAATTGATAGAGATCATTTAAATCACGTAAGGCTAGTGGTGATAATGTTGCATTAGAGGTTAAGCAGTTTTCAATATAACTGGTTGCAAATACTTCATCCATACCGCCGAGTACTTCACCTAAATTATAGATATCAGCCCGGTTGGCTAGCATGTCAGGTATTTTGAACACTTCACCAGATTCTGTGTAAGGGTTACCGGCCATTATTACACAGAATTTTTTACCTCTAAGGTCATAGGTTTTGGTTTTACCTTTCCAAACCCCTTCAATACGGCGAGAACCATCACATAATGAGATGAATTTCTGTAAAAATTCTGGATTGGTATGTTGAATATCATCAATGTAGAGCATAACGTTATTGCTCATTTCCAGTGCTAAATTGAGTTTTTCTAACTCCTGACGAGCGGTTGCATTTGGTGCTTGTTCAGGATCAAACGACAATACACTGTGACCTAATGCCGGCCCGTTAATTTTCATAAAAATTAAACCTAAACGATTAGCAACATATTCCATTAATGTGGTTTTACCATAGCCAGGTGGTGAAATGAGGAGTAATAATCCCATTAAATCACTGCGACGCGTTTCTCCTACACTACCAATTTGTTTGGCTAGATTGTCACCAATGATTGGTAAATAAACTTGATTTATCAGTTTATTACGAACAAATGAGCTGAGTGGTTTAGCTTTGAATTCATCAAGATGGAGTGCTTCACGTTGGTTTACTAATATTTCTTGACGTAAACTTTGGTAGTGTTGGAATTGTGGAATGACCACTTTATATTGATGACGCATACGGCTAAAGAAGTCATCTAAATTAATATTTAACACGCCTTGATTAATTGTTGGGTGTTCACCGAGTAAATCGGTAATCGATACTTCAAGCTCAACTTCACTGATTGTTAGGCTATCTGCATTATCCAATATATTTAAAATTATTGCTTCAGCAATATAATTGTTTAGTTTCCTATATTGAGGTAATGTACAAAGCCCTTTAAGCCAACTTTCGATTAGATTCCAACGTTCTGCTAATCTTTCATTAAGATTATTTTGCGATTGATAAAAATCACCCCACATATTAGATTGTTCAAGTTGATTTTTTAATCCATCAAATAATTGTTTGCTATATTTACTGAAAATAAATTGTTGTGGTATTTGAGCCAATACATAGCAAAGATATTCAGACGCTTGTTTAATATGGAATGGCTGATGAGCAATTGGATTAATATTGAAAAATTCCGTCAATTCGTGAGTGATTTCTGCTCGAAGATTAATCACACCTTCATCATGACCGAATAGCTTTTGGATATCCATACAAGTTTTCGCGCGTTCTGGCCAAAATTTGGCAATATCATTTTTTTGGTTATAGTGCCAATAAATAATGGCTAAGCTTCGTGCTAACGGATTGTAGCGTAGTAAACCAGCTGTTTCACCAAGAGGAATCAATTTTGTTAGAATTTTTGCCGCATCGTGGTCATGAATCCCTTTTTCATAACCTTCACGATAGCGCATTGTGGCAAAATCACGCACTGTTTTATTAAGCACTTCAGGTTGATTTAACTGATTAGCTAAATCGACATAAGTTAATCCACCCTCTTTTTGTAAAGCAGCAGTAATGATCGAATAGGCGAGATACTCTGCACGGTATACCGATGGCGATTCTGATTCTAAAGAAATCGTCCAAAAAGGCTTATAGGCTTCTAATTGCTCATCGATAATTTTTTCTTGAAACTCAGTTCCGGTTAATTGCATAAACAGATGCTGATCTTTAGGTACTATGGTTAAATCAAGCTCTTGGGTATTAACACTAAATTTATGTCGTGGACCTAGTTTAATGACATTTCCACCAGATTCAAATATTTCCGATTTATCTCGTAAGGATCGTATGGCTTGATCTTGGGCACTTTTAAATTTGGACTCAATATCATCGGCTTTAACATTATCAAAAAGTGCTCTTAATTTTTCGACAATTTCACGGATTTTTTGCGCCAATGGGTCAGCAACAAAGAAAGCGTTAAGTTCATTTTGATCGGCAAATTTAGCGGTTCTTCTTGGGATGCTGTCTAAAATACGTTGTGCAGCGGTTAGTAGGGCATCCGTCCGTCTGGTTCTATCCTCTAATAACGCTTGTTTATGTGTTTCGAATGATTCTAGAATTTCTTCACGTTTAGTTAGAATATCATTAAGAAATTCCTCACTTTCACTAAATTGGTTCTCAAGCTCTTCTAGTTGTAGTAAAAGACGAGATAGCTCATCATCACATTTTTCTGGCGTGGTTGCCATACTTAGGGCATTGGCAATGCTTTGACCAAATAATTTAAATTGGGCGCCAAATTGTGCAACCATTTCAACATTGGCTAAATTTTTTCGTTTTTGTTGGATCTTAGCCTTTGTTTGGTTGAGTTTTGCATAGACTTCGGCAATGGATTCGATGATTCTGGTTTGTAAAGTAACATCATCAAATTTTAGGGTTGCGATTAATTGTGAAAGCATATCCAAATCAGCAGACATGGTTTCTGTAATTTCTACCGAGTTGAGTAATTTCGCTACCGTATCTGCTTTGCTAAGCTGCTGCTCAATATTGTCAATTTTAACAATGAATGGTTCTAGCGCTTTATCACTTCCTAAAAATTCAGCCGTGGCTAATGAAACCTCACTCTGTCTAGTTTTTAGTTCATTTTCCATTTTATCGATTTGATCTAAATCGATATAACGATAAGTTCTTAACGTGACTAAACTGCCTAGTTGCATTTTTATTGCATTTAATGCATCAACAAATTCTTGGGTTTCTTGCCAACTATCAGGATAAAGTTTGGTTAATAAATCTTTCTGATTAGAGAGCGCCTCACGCATCGCGCTTTCAGATTGACGACGAATATTTTCGACCTTTTCATATTCATCAATAACCAATTCACTAGTTTGAATAATATTACGCAGAATAGGGGAGAAGGCTAAATGTTTATCGTCATTGAGCCAAAAGTAATTATCGAAAAGTCGTTTGGTATCTTCACTAAGTTTGCTATATAGCTGTGAAGAGACAGTTTGGTTATCGATTTCACGCGAAATAAAGTAAAGATCTGAAATTCCGCGAACCAGTTCAGCATTACCTATTTTGCCAAGGAAGCTGTTATTAGTTGGTTGCTGTGCGGCAAATTCATCACTATAAAAAGGTGTTTGCCAAACCTGCATTGGATGTACCCGAGTCGGTTCATCATTTTCACCTTCAAAGACCACCATTCGACCATCTTCAAAAACCGCATATCCATGTCCTAATATCGGATTATCCAGTTTTCGTTCGATCATATTATAATTAAATAATGCTAATCGACCATTAGTCGGATCATAGAAAATATATAACACATCTTCGCCATTTGGTGAACGGCGAATACGTCGAAAACGCATGCCTGACATCGAATGGTCAAAAGTTTTATAATCACCATTTTGCAAGTAATATCCACCAGGAAATATAATCCCGTGATCTTCAGGAAGTTGAATACATGCCTGTCCAATAAAGTCTATACGATGGACTTGTTGAGTTAAGGTGTTATAAACAAGATAACGCCAATTATCTTCACGGTAAGGTAGGACTTTTAATAGGATTAATGACCCTACTTTAGCATATTCTATTTTCGCATCATTAATTGATTGATTCTGATCAACAACTTCCTCTCGATAAATGCCTAAGCCATCATTGGTGTTATTTTCACATTTTATGGTTAAATCACCACCAATGGTTTCAACAAATACCGTATCAAGAACATTAACATGTGGAAATCGACCATTAACAATATTTTCACGGCTTGTTTCGATCCATTCAAAATCATAAGGAGGTGGTAATGCGATATCTCGTTCACCTCGGTTATCGATATATTCAATGGTTTTTTTGTCACTTGATATGGACCATCTAAAAACTCGGATATCACTGATTCGCTCACCAATTTGAAAACTAGCCAGTAGTTTTCCATCACGTTCAACAAGCTGGAGTAGTTGAGCATTTTTATAATAAGTATACAGCTCATTAAAATCTTGGATAAATCGATCTATATTTAAGAAAGTATTAGACAAATCAACTAGATCAGCCTCATAAGAGCCATCACGTTCTACTAATTGATAAAGGGAAAATACGTCCTCTATTTTGGTTCCTTTTTTTAATCCTAAATAGACCTTATAACCAAATAATAACCAGTCACCAAAACGAACAATATCCCGTGCGACACAATTATTTTCAGTTCTAATCCGAATACGACTAATGATGGACATGTCACTTTTACCAAACTCAGATAGCCTTTCTTGATTCAGTGCTTCCGTCTTTTGATTCAGTTCTTGTCCTAAAGAGGTTAAACGTTTATGAAGAATTTCATAAGCTCCGCCTTCCGCGACGGCTTTATCAATTGATGTTTGTTGCTGGTCTTGGATTTCTGACATGTTTTACTCGTTGAAATGATACTCAAATACTTAATGTTTTAGGTAGGTATTTAATCCCACCTAAAACCGATTGGCCGATGAATAAAGAACTATCGAGATAGTAACTTACTCATTCTCATTATTGGATGACAAAAATTGTTGTGCTAACGCTTTTAAATCAGTGTTTTGCAAAGTCTCTTTTATATTGATTTTTTTGTCTCCCGATAAGCGAGCTAGTACTGATTGTAATGCTGATTGCAGTACTGGACTTTGGTTAACGGTTCCTTCAATCGCTTTACCAACGCTGATAGCTTTCGAGAAGCTATTGAAGAAGTTATCATTACCACCGACAATTTCAATATTTGCCTTACTGAATGCCGCAGCAAGAACATCAGCTTGTTCTCTAGCGATTTCTTTGTTAGCCGCAATCGCAGCCATAGCTTGTTCAAAGCCTTTTTCAAGTGCTAAGCGGAACTCTTCATGATTTTGTGATTGTTCATTCATGCTACCCATTGCTTGGAACTTCTCAACTAACCCATTAGCTTCGGCAGTTAATTTTTCACGAATGACTAATGCTTCAGCAAGGCCTTGCTCTTTGGTTGACGTTGCTTTAGCAAAGGCAATTCGTTCATCACCACGAGCTTGAGCAGAAAGTTTTTCTTCCAGTACTTTTGCTTCAGTTAAACCTTGTTTTTCAATAGCATTGGCTTTGGCTTCAATTACTTTGGCTTCTGCAAAACCTTTTTCTTGATTACCTCTTGCTTCTGCTAATAATGTTTCAGCGGTAATATTGGCTTTAACTAAACCTTCTTTTTCAATAGCAATGGCTTTAGCTTCAATTACTTTGGCTTCTGCTAAACCTATTTCTTGATTACCTTTGGCTTCAGCTAATAATGTTTCAGCGGTAATATTGGCCTTAACTAAACCTTCTTTTTCTTCTGCTTCAGCAGCTGCTTTACGAACTTTGGCTTCAGCAAGACCAACTGCTGCTTCTTCGGCTTCGATACCTTGTGCCAGTTGTTTTTTCGCTTCGGCTTGTTTTGCCGCGGCTTCTAGTTCAGCTTGTGCCATAGTGCTAATTTCAATTGCACGGTGCTTTGATGATTGTTCATCTGCTTCAGCTTGTTTTACTTGTTTAACTAGCTCTTGTTCTGCTCTAGCTTCTGCTTCAATAATCGTAGTCTGTTTTTCTCGATCGGCTTTGGAAACTTCACGTACTTCTTTAATGTGTTCTTCTTCAACTGCAACTGTTTTTTCAACCGCTATACGTTCACGAATAACATTGGCTATCTGCTTCTTTTCTTCTTCTAGCACTTTGTCTTTTTCAATTCGTTGTAGCTCTACTTCACGTTCACGCGCTACAATTTCAAGTGAACGAGCGCGAGTTACCCGTTCTTCTTCAATCGCGATTGCTCTTAGGCGATTATTTTGGGCAACCTCAACTTCACGTAAGCGATTTTCCTCTCTTACTTCAATTTCTTGTTGAGTTTGAATTCTAGCTTGTTCCGCTTTTAAACGTTCTTCTTCTTGGACTTTCAATGTTTCAGCTGCTTCTCTAGCTCGAATTGTTTCAATTTCACGTTTTTGACGAGCTTCAGCGTCAGCTTGTTGTCTTTCAAGTTCAAGTTTGGCTTCGATTGTTTCCGTATCTTTTTTTTTAAGTGCCAACTCTAAGTCACGTTCACGTTTATTAGTTTCATCTTTATGGACAGCAGTGATGGCTGTAATTTTGTTGATACCTTCAGCATCAAAAATATTATCCGGATCAAGCGATTTAATTGGGGTTTGTTCTAAATAATCGATAGCAACATCTTCAAGAGCATAACCGTTAAGGTCTTTGCCAATTACATCAATGATTCGTTCACGGAAATTCAATCGATCTTCAAATAGTTTTGCCAGTTCAAATTGCTTTCCTACGGTTTTTAATGCTTCTGAAAATTTAGCACTAAATAATGTACTAACTGCTTGCTGATCTGATGCGCGATCAACACCGATTGATTTGGCAACTTTAAGAACATCTTCGGTAGTTTCATTAACGCGCAAATAGAAAGCGACACAAATATCAGCACGAAGGTTGTCTTGACAAATTAAACCATCTTTACCTCTTCGTTCAACATCAAAAGTGATCAACGAAATTTTCATGAACTCTTTTTTGTAGATGATTGGATAAACTAGCGCACCAGTAAAATGGACTTTAGGTTTTGACGTCATGTCATTAACGATAAGCGCTGTACCTTGGGGAACTTTTATGTAAAACGCTTTAAATAATACGAAGAATCCAACAATTAATAGGAATAAACTTCCAACAATTACCAAAAAGTATATTATAGTATCATTGTTTGTAAACATATTTTTTTCTTCTCCAAATTAACTTTTATTGTCCATTAAAATCTTTTAGGCTAATTATCTCATAACAATTAGTGTTTTCATCATAGTTGAGGATGACAGCTTTATCACCGCGATTAAATTGATAAGATTCATCACATCTTACTTCCAAAATAAGACCAGCACCGCCATCTTCACAGATAGCTTGTCCCTTAGTTTTGGTTACGGTACTTGAACGGATTTCGATAACTTCTCCTAATAATGATTTATGATTATGGGTAATCAACATCTTTTTAAATAGTGGTCGAATTGGTTTAATAATAAAGGCAGTCAAGTAGACGGCTAAGATGAATGCGATGATTAATAGTACTATGCCAGCTAAATAATAAAATAAGGTATGATCATACAATGGTAGGATTAATAGACGAAATGCGAAATAAGAAATTGACCATCCAATTAAAGAAATTAATGTAATAATGAGTGTCATTGGTACTTCATTGAAGCCAAATTTCATTAATAAACCACCGAATCCAGTCGGTGGAATATCACTATAGGTATCACTGAAACTAATATCAAAATCCAGACAGTCAATACTTAATAACCCTAATGCAGTAACAAACCAATATAAGATACAGATTGTTAACAATGCACTAAAGATAATCACGGGAAAAGAAAAAAATATTCCCAAAAATAGTTCCATTATATTCCCTTCATCTCGACAACGATGTTTTAACTAATTAATTATTTTATACTTGTTTTTTGATATTTTAACTTAAAAATATCAAAAAGCGAAAAAATTAATTTGTCTGTTTTTCTTTTAATCTAGCTAAAATTGAAGCCGCATTTTGGCTGCCAACTTTAATACCTGCCGCTTCTAATTTGCTATCAAGTGAGTCAGCATTTTCAGTTCCTGCTAATTCTTTTTTTGCTTCAAAAGTAGCTGCTGTTTTCTCTTGGCGTTTTTTGATCCTGTCTAATGAATCAAGTGCGGTATGTAATTTAGCTGTTGAACCACCATATCGATGTGCGACAGCGGATTGCGCTTTTTGGACACTTTCCGTCGCTTTAACGATATCAACTTGTTGCTTTAAATTGCGAATATTAATTTCAGATTGTGAGATAGTTTGTCGCAAATTTTTAACACTATCGGTAAAATAATCAGCCTGTTTTTTATTATTAGCATGTTGATTTTCAAGGACTGAAAGTTTTTCAGCAACTTCCAAAGCTAATTCTTCATTGTTATTTTCCAGTGCTTTAATTGCATATGCTTCATATTCAGTTATTTGAGCTTGTGTTGATGCAACTTGTTTTTCAGCTAATTTTTGTTCTGCTAAGATACTGGCCAATGATTCTTTCGCTTGTTTTAATTCTTCATCAGCATCTCGAATTTCTTGATCTAATATGCGTAATGCTTGAGAATCAACGATTGATTCACCAACTTCATTTATTCCACCGCGTAATGCTGTTACCAATTTTTTGAAGATAACCATAATTAACTCCTTTTAGGATTTTTACTTTATTTATTCAATATTGAAAAAATGTTCATAAGCTTCAGTCGCTTTGATCACATTGTCAGATAAAGTTTCAAGCTCATAAACAATATTGTTTAAGGTTGATGATGAACTCAGGGCACCATACATAATGTAATTAACTTCACCATCGCCAGTTTTTTCAATTGCTATAGTTGATAAAGCAAATAGTTTTCTAGCACATAAAATTTCTTCATTAAATGATGAAGGATTTTTAATTAGTGAAACTGGCCAAAGGAGTGCTTCAACGATTATTTGTTGATTTGAAACACTTAAAAAAAGTGGTAAATCGCCATAATCATGCATAATGATATGTAAACAGGCATCAATACCATCGATCATTTCAACGCTAGCGAAACCTTGTTTGACTAACTCTGTTTGATTTAATTCTTGGAAAAGATCATTAATTTTCCAGACATCTCTATTTTTCATTTCATTGTTTTCCTTCACATGGTAAAAAAAAGATTTATTCGCTATAGCTGGTTGGCGAAATACTTTTTCAATTTCAAGTAACTGATCAGTATTTTTAGGTAAAATCCAAACTTCTTTTTTTATCAAGCCTTGTTCTCTCAAGCGTTGTCGGTATTGCTGTTGATAAAATGCTGAACTTTTCGTTTCTTTACTTTTTTTCATGAAAATTTAGTTATTTTTTAAATTATTATGGAACTTATATTAACATGTTTTTATTACATGTTAATATCACATGTAATATTTTTTGTTAAAAATTTCTGATGATAAATTTACTTAATATTTAATAATAATTTAAATATTTTAAAAGTTATTTGTAGAAAGAGATAAAAAATAAATAACCCGCAAAATGAAGTGACCCCATAAAGTTGGACACTTTGATTAAGCGGCTCGTAAGGCCTGATTTCGATATTCAACCGGAGTCAGGCCTTTTAATTTGGCCTTAATCCGTATGGTGTTGTAATATTCTATATATTCTTCTATTTTTTCAATCAATTCATCTGCATCTTCAAAGCATTGTCCATGATACATTTCTGATTTTAATAGACCAAAAAAGTTTTCAGCTACCGCATTATCTAAACAATTTCCTTTTCTGGACATATGATGCCATTATTAGCTAGTAGCTTCTGATAATGGCAATTTCTATATTGCCAGCCTTGGTCACTATGTAGTAACGGTTTTTCATACTGTTTTAATCGTGATATCCCTTTTTGAAGCATATCTGTCACCAAGGTCAAACGTGCATTTTTAGCTACTTTATAAGCTATTACTTCTTGATTATATAAATCAATAATGGGGGATAGGTAAATTTTCTGTTCATTTACCTTAAATTCTGTGACATCCGTTACCCATTTTTCATTCGGTCTCGATGATTCAAAATCTCTTTTAAGATAATTAGCGGCTGTTTTACCTGCCTCTCCACGATAAGAACGATATTTTTTAGGTCTAACTGTCGATTTGAGATTAAGTTGACCCATTAATCGTTGTACTGTTTTATGATTGAGCTTAATTCCTTCATTTATCAACGCTAAATGAATTCGGCGATAACCATAACGCCCTTTATGTTCATGGTAAATCGATTCAATACGTTTTAACTCATTTTCATAAGCAGACGGGGTTTTCAACCTATTTAATAAAAAACACTTTTTGCCAGTGCTGATAGCAAATGTTTTAAAGAATACTGATATTTAAGAACTAAAACAACTAACGTTTTTTTGTTGACGTTTTGCTTGCTTCAGCTCTTCTAACTTTTTTAGAACAGCATTTTCTGCTCGTAGATAAGCAATTTCCTCTTTTAATGCTTCAATTGTTTTTTCATCATCACTGGTTCAATACGGGTTTGCTTCATACATGGTCTTCCTCTGGAACGATATTCAAGCCCTCGGAAGCCTTTTTTATGATATCTATCAAGCCAAACAAATAGAAGCCCGGGGGAACTTAAATTAAGCATAGCACTAGTGTGCCCGAGAGACCAATTATTTGTCCACATTAATTTTAGTGCTTGTAATCTTGCTTCGGCATGACGTAAATGAGGTGTTGGTTGAAAGGCGTTACCCCCATGAATCGCAACCACTTGGGACCAATATCGAATCTGACGAGCAGATATCGCATATTTTTTTGAAAGAATTTCCGATGATTCTCCTGATAAGAATTCATTAGCTATGATAATTTTTAAATCTCGATTATATTTTGACATAAAAAGCCCCCCAGTAATTGGTTGTCCAACTATTGGGGGTCACTTCAATTTGGGGTTTTAATAAAGGTTTTTTGTATTATCTTTAATGCTTTATTATTATTTATTTTCTTTTGGCGAATTAGCTATTTTGATATTAATTTAGAGTAAGACAATTATAATTTTCGATCTGTTTTATATAGTGATTTATTTGCAATATCTATTTTGAATATGCTTTTAAATTTTCCTAACAATGATAGAATCTATGACATACAGAGATAAAACAATTTAAAAAGGAATTAAATATGGCGTTAAATGGATGGGGAGTGTTTTTACTTACTTTGATTATTTATTGGTGGGTTTATTTCGCTGTTTTAGTTGTTGGTATATTTCTTTTATTCTCATCTCATAAATTTTTAAGAATTACTGGGATATTTTTTATAATTGTTCCTATATGTTGTTATCTCTTCATGTTTCTCTTCTTTATTTTTGCATCTAGATTTTCAGTTGGATAAAAAAGAGCATAACATAACCAAGATTATAATAATTAAATGGTTTATTGTTGATTAAAATTAAAGCATAGTTAAAAAGATTAAACTGATTTTGCTATATTCTCCTATTATTCAAAAAAATAAAATTAATCAATCGTCATGTAAGTTATGATAAACCATGATAAACAAATAACCCGCTAAAAAGCGGGTTATTTGTTTATTGCCATTATTTGATTTTAAAAATCAATATCTAAACCTAGTTGGAATATACGGCCAGGTGCAGTAAACATATCTAGGTATTTATGATCTGATGTACAATATAATTTATTATTACTTAGATAATCCCAATATTTTTGATCAGTAAGATTGTAGATCCCACCATTTAATTTTACATTTTTAGTAATATTGATATAACCAGTTAAATCAACAATACCATGACCAGCAATTCTAAAATAATCGTCTTTAGAATCTGGAATTGGATTACCTTCGTTGTTATAAGTTTCACGAGATGTCGCTTCGGTTTTTTTGCCTTTTTGTAGTGTTGTAGTAATAGCTACGCCATAAACTCTATTTGGATCATCCCATGCTAAACCTACAGTAGTTTTCATCGGCGCGATCGAATCCATTTCCACATATTTATCACCTAAATAGCTTGACTTAGATTTACCTTGGTTATAACCAATTGCAAATCTAGCGCTTAAGCCGTTAGCTGATTCAACCCAATTACCAATATTGAATTCACTGCTTAATTCAGCACCATAGATGTAGGCTTTGTCGCGGTTTTCAGATTGATAAACTAAACGATTACCAATTCCAACAAAATTTTTCCTATAGCGGGTATAGGCAATAAAGTTTTTATATTTGTTGTAAAACGCTGAAGATGAGAGGGTCACACCAGAAACCGGGTGGCCTTTTAAACCTAATTCAAAATTATCACTTGTTTCAGTTTTTAGATTCGAATCCCCAACTAATACATACATGTTGTTGTGTGCTAAGTAAGAACCATATAGTTGGTTCTGATTAGGCATCTGAGCTCCACGCTTATATTGTAAATAAGCGGTGAAGTCAGGGTTTATATCATACATAAATGACATTGAAGGTAACACTTTAAAATCGCTATTACCTTTATACTGTTTATCTAATTGATCGCTACTTAGTTTGGTTAATGACATATTTTCGAGGTTACGAGGTTTAGTATTTTGATAAACTGCTCTAACACCGGGAACTAAATAAAAATTATGACTATCATTAAAATTAAGGCTTATACGATCTTCAAAAAATCCGCCTAGCTGATAACTACGGCTATCGGCTTGTGGTTTACTATAGTCACCATCAGGAAATACTATGGCATGTTGTGACTTAGCTGATGAGAAGAATGGCGATTCATCTTCACTCCATTTACCATTTAAACCAGCACTAAATCTTTGGTTTTCATAATTTTTTACTAAAGTAGTAATAAAGTTATAAGCTTTAGTATTGTAATTAGTTTGGGTATTAAAATTGCCTCTAGTAGTATGACGAAGATCAGTATCGTCAAATACATTGGTACGTTGATAGTTTAACTGAGTTGTTAAGCTATCTATCCAACTGATATTAGTCGGTTTCCATTGATCTTTGAATGCCAAATTGAAACGATTATTTTTGCTTCTTTGATGATCATATGATTCGATTTTTTTACCGTATCTATCCCATGAATCATAGTGAGAATTTTTGGTTTTACTATTGTAATCGACAGTAGTATTGATTAAATGTTCGTCTGTCATTTGCCAACCAAAACCAGCTAAAATTGAGTTGGAGTGCCAATTTTCTGGGTAACTATTAATAGAATCAGCATGATTACGTGTTTGTTGTCCATCTCGGCGACTTAACACCACAATCCCATTTAGATAATCATCACCTCCAGCCATGGTCAAACCTTGATGATAACTTCTGTCTGAACTATCATAGTTATTTTGGAAACCAAAGTAGGTTGTTTTACCTGGATAAAGGTAGTAGCTAGCGGTTTTAGTTTGGAAGGAAACCGAACCACCTAAAGCATTATTGGCATTACTTACTGAGGTTGCACCAGATTCGATATCCACTTTATTGTACATATAAGTATCAATATAATCGCGACCAATTCCATAAGATCCAAATCCAGCACGACCAACCGAGTTAACCCGACCTTGAGCGATAGGTAAAGGCATACCATCAATGTCGATAGATACACGGTTCGCATCTAAACCACGAATATTGTAACCAGTAAAGCCACTACGGTCCCAACTACTTTTGCCACTTCCTGAGCCAGAAATATTACCGGGTGCCGAAATTAATGTTTGATAACGCATAATGCTACCAAAATTAGTCCCACCATCACGACGAATATCTTGCTCGGAAATTTCGGTATTCATTCCCGGTTTTTTGGTGGCTTCATGAGCGGTTACTGTAATAGTGTCAATATCTTTTTCATCATTATGCTTATCAGTAGCGAGAGCGGGTAACGCTAATGTTAAGCCTATTGCTAATGAACTTGTCTTTTTTAATTTTTTAAAATTCACCTTTAGGTCCTTTCATACTTATATTGCTTAATAACAAATCTATGCATTTATTGCTTCAATAAATAAAAATATTATTAAAATTATTCGACTACATTAGTCTGGGTAAAAGCTTTGGAATAGCAATTTTGTTGCTTCATCAACTCGTGGACCAATTCCAAATAAGTAACTATCATCAATAATAGTGATACGATTATTTTTAAATGCACTTGTTTCAGTAATACCTGGAATAGTATTAATTTTGTCTAATCCACCAAGTTGATCAATCGAATATTTATTTAGGATGATAACTTCTGGGTTAATAGCAATGATTGATTCAGCAGTATAGCTTTTGAAACTATTATGTTTTGCTAGATTCTCACCGCCAGCAATAGCAATTAGTGCATCAATGGTGGTGTTTTTGCCGGCTACCGAATTGGTGCCACCCATACTCATTAGTGATAGAACTTTCGTTTTTTGCGGGTGAGTTGCGATTTTAGTTTGAATATCGGCAAGATTGGTTTTAATTCTATTGATTAATAATTCACCTTCTTTTTGTTTATTCAATTTAGAGGCAATTTTACCAATATTTTCATATAACAGTTCAATAGTACCAGGCACACGCTGTAAGGCTAATACATCTACTTTAGATTCAGACACTTTTTCGATAACATTATCAGGCTCTACATCATTTAAAGTTATAAATAAGGTTGGTTTAAGTGATAATACGCCTTCAATATTTAATAATTTCCAATAGCCGATCTGTGGCAATTGCTTAACTTTTTCAGGGTAACTACTGGTTTTATCAACGCCGACAACATCATCACCAGCGCCTAATGCAAAGACAATTTCAGTCAAAGATCCACCAGCAATAACAATTCGTTGGTTTGCTGAACTAAGGTTGATAAGACTATTGATACTAAAAATTAGCAAAAATAGGCTAATCTTTTTTACAAACTTCTTCATGAGTTAATTTACCTACCATGGTTTTCCATTTAGATTGCGTAATATAGTGAAAATGAGAACCATTATCAACATAAAATACAGGTTTATTTGATAATAATTTGATGCAATCTAGATAAATATAAGAAGCTAAAGAAACTTTTTTTCAAATAAATAATAAATTTATAATCAATATATTGGCAAAATAATATACAGTTATTTTATAAAAATAGTCGCAATTTATATCTCAATAATTAGCTTTATGGTTAACATTAGGGATTAATCTATTAAATGATGGCTATTTATAACGAATCTTAAATCCTTTTTTAACTCGAAAAATAAACTTTAAACAAACACCTCCAAAGTTGGAGATGTTATTGTTGGTGTTTTGAATTAATAATCTATATCCAAACCTAACTGGAATGTTCGACCCGGCGCGGTAAACATGTTTAGATAGTTATGATCGGCGGTACTATACAATTTATTATTACTGAGATAATCCCAATATTTTTGATCAGTAAGATTATAGATTCCTCCACTTAATTTCATATTGTTGCTGATATTGATATAACCGGTTAAATCAACAATGCCATGGCCAGCTATTCGAAAATAATCGTCTTTGGAATTAGGGATTGGTTTACCTTGATTGCTATAAGTTTCGCGAGAAGTTGCTTTGGCTTTTTTTCCTTTTTGCAGTGTGGCAGTAAGCGCTACCCCATAAAATTTATTTGCATCATCCCATGCTATACCAACAACACTCTTCATAGGAGCAATGGAATCCATTTCAACGTATTTATCAGCTAAGTAGCTTGATTTTGATTTACCTTGGTTATAACCGATTGCCAATCTAGCACTCAAGCCGTTAGCCTGTTCAATCCATTTACCAATATTGAATTCACTGCTTAATTCTGCACCATAAATATATGCTTTATCCCGGTTTTCAGCTTGATAAACAATTCGGTTACCCATGCCAAAAAAATCTTTTTTATAACGAGTATAAGCAATGAAATTTTTATATTTATTGTAAAAAGCTGAAGATGAAAGAGTGACACCAGCAATTGGCTGTCCTTTCAAACCTAATTCAAAATTATCACTGGTTTCGGTTTTAAGGTTTGCGTCACCAACAAGTAAAGCTATACTACTATGGGCTAAATAAGAACCATATAGTTGATTCTGATTAGGCATCTGGGCCGCACGTTTGTACTGTAAATAAGCTGTAAAATCAGGATTGATATCATACATAAATGCCAGTGAAGGTAATATTTTGAAATCACTATTACTTTTATATTGTTTAGCTAATCGATGACTATCAATATTGGTTACTGACATATTATCAAGGTTACGGGGCTTAGTGTTTTGGTAGACGGCTCTTACTCCTGGCACTAAATAGAAATTATTACTATCATTAATACTAAAGCTGAAGCGATCTTCCAAGAAACCGCCTAATTGATAACTTTTGCTATCGGCTTGTGGTTTACTATATGGACCATCAGGCAGAATATTAATATCTTCTGATTCAACTGAGGTAAAAAATGGGGCTTCATCCTCACTCCACTTGCCATTTAAACCTGCACTAAATCTTTGGTTTTCATAGTTTTTCACTAAAGTAGTGATAAAGTTATAAGTTTTAGTATTATAGTTAGTTTGAGTGTTAAAATTACCTCTAGTTTTGTGGCGAAGGTCAGTACTATCATATACATTGGTTCGTTGATAATTTATTTGGGTGGTTAAACTGTCCATCCAACTGATATTAGTCGGTTTCCATTGATCTTTGAATGCCAGATTGAAGCGATTGTTTTTGCTTCTTTGCTGATCAAATGACTCAATTTTTTTACCATATTTATCCCAAGTATCATAATGTGAATTTTTGGTTTTATTATGGTAATCGACGGTGGTATTGATTAAATGTTCTTCGGTCATTTGCCAGCCAAAGCCAGCTAAAATCGAGTTAGAGTGCCAATTTTCAGGATAAGTATTTAATGAATCTCCATGATTACGAGTCTGTTGACCATCACGACGACTTAAAACCACAATACCATTTAGATAATCATCACCTGCCGCCATCGTTATACCTTGGTGATAACTTCTGTCTGAACTATCATAGTTATTTTGGAAACCAAAATAATTTGTTTTGCCTGGATAGAGGTAATAATTTGCGGTTTTAGTTTGGAATGAAACTGAGCCACCTAAAGCATTATTGGCGTTGCTTACGGGTGTGGCTCCCGATTGGATATCAACTTTATTATACATGTAGGTATCAATATAATCTCGGCCGATTCCATAAGAGCCAAAACCAGCACGACCAACACCATTAACTCTGCCCTGAGCAATAGGTAAGGGCATACCGTTAATATCAATTGATACTCGGTTGGCATTTAAACCACGAATGTTGTAACCAGTAAATCCACCTCGGTCCCAACTACTTTTTCCGCTACCCGAACCAGAAATACTCCCTGATGCGGAAATGAGCGGTTGGTAACGCATAATGCTACCAAAATTATCACCACCATCACGACGAATATCTTGCTCGGAAATTTCAGTCATTGTTCCTGGCTTTTTGTTGGTTTCCTGAGCTAATACTGTCATAGTATCAACATTTTTTTCATCCTTAGTTTGGTCAGTAGCGAGCGCGGGTAACGCTAATGCTAAGCCTATTATTAATGAGCTAGTTTTTTTTAAATAGTTAAAATTTATCATGTTAGTCCTTTTAAACATAATTTATTAAAAAATGCTCATCTCTTGCTTCAATTGATAAAAATATTATTAAAATAGAGAAATTACTTAATGAAGTTTTATTCAGGGTAAAAGCCGTTAAACAGTTTACTTACTACCTCAAAAACTCTCGGTCCAATTCCAAATAAATAGCTATCATCGATAATGACAATGCCATGGTTTTTATATGCATCTGTTTCGGTAATACCTGGAATGGTATTGATTTTGTCAAAGCCACCTAGCTCTTCGATTGAATGGGTAGTTAAAATAATAACTTCAGGATTTATAGCAATTAGTGATTCAGTAGTATAAGTTCTAACACTATTATGTGTCGCCAGATTCTCACCACCGGCGATGGTAATTAATGTATCGATAGTGGTGTTTTTTCCTGCTATGAAAATGTTTCCTCCCATATTCATGATGCATAAAACTTTGGTTTTTTGCCGACGAGTAGCAATTCTGTTTTGAATTTGCGAAAGATTAGTTTGGATTCGCTTAATCAATTCTTGTCCTTCCTTTGGTCTATTTAATTTAGCGGCAATTTTACTGATATTTTCATACAGCAAATCTACTGTACTTGGTACACGTTTCAGTGTTAAAACGTCGACTTTTGCTTGGGAAATTTGTTTCAGCACGTTAGCGATTTCCGCATCATCAAAACTAATAACTAAGGAGGGCGTAAGGGATAAAACCGATTCAATATTTAATAATTTTAAATTACCAATTTGTGGTAATTGGGTAACTTGTTTTGGAAATCGACTGGTACTATCCACCCCTACGATATCTTCTCCAGCACCAAGGGCAAAAACGATTTCTGTCAAAGCACCACCTGCAACAACAATTCTTTCATTTGCTGAGCTCAAATTGATTAGGCTATTTAGGCTAAAGAGCAACAAAAATAACCGCATTTTGTTTATGAAATTTTTATTTATCACTTGATTTATCGACCACAATTTTAAATCAGATAGAATAATATAATGAAAATGATTATCATTATCAATCATAAAAAGTAGAGTTATTGAATAATATTTATCATAAAACACACACAAGTTTAGGATGGAAATTGAACAGTTATTAAATAAATATTTAGTTCAAGATAAATAAACAGCAAAAAAATTAAAAAAATATTGATAAATGATAATAATTATTATTTAATTCACCGAGATTATTTTTATGAATGGATGTTATGAAATCATTTGATGTAAGTGCGTTTTACGCTTCAAATTCAGTTTTACCTTTTAAAGATCGTTGGGCAGTGATGCCATTACAAGCAAGCCTACCAGTACCACCGCAAGAACTAGAGCAGCAATGGAGTATCCTGCAAAATTCAGATTTGTCTGGAAAAAAACGACTGATCTACATACATATTCCTTTTTGTGATATTCATTGTCAATTTTGTGGATTTTATCAAAACCCATTAAAAAAATTTGATACCAAAACTTATATTGATTACTTATTACAAGAAATATCCCTCGAAATCAATAATAAGGCTATGCAATCGGCACCAATTCACGCTATTTATTTTGGTGGTGGAACACCTTCTGCATTGGCGTCTGGACAATTAGCACGAGTAATTAGTTATTTTAAACAACATGCCCCTTTAGCGCCTGATTGTGAGATTACCGTAGAAGGGCGAATTTCTGATTTTGATGATGAAAAAATTGATAGCTATATTGAGTCAGGGGCTAATCGTTTTTCGATAGGTATACAAACATTTAATACTCAAATAAGACAAAAATTAGGACGTCAGTCATCAGAAAAAGAGATTATTCAACGTTTCGAAAATATTGCTTCTCGAGATAGTGTTGCTCTAGTTTGTGATTTGATGTTTGGCTTACCTAACCAGACACCGGCTACTTGGCAAAGAGATTTAGAAATTGCTGATCAATTGCCACTTGATGGGGTTGATCTTTATTCTTTAAATCTCTTGCCGACAACCCCATTAGCTAAAGGGGTGGAGAATAATCGAATCGCGATCCCATCGGTTACTGATAAGTGCAATTTTTACCATCAAGGTGCTGAATATTTAGCTAAACAAGGTTGGACCCATTTAACTAATGCTCATTGGGCAAAAACGAGTCGCGAACGAAATTTATATAATTTTTTGATAAAACAAGGCTCACACTTTTTTGGATTTGGTTCTTGCGCCGGTGGAAAGCTAAACGGACAATCATATATGATCCATCGTGATCTGAATCAATATTATGCCTTATTAGATAAAGGTAAAAAACCGTTAATGATGTTAACCGGAAAACCGTTATTGGGTGACTGGTTGCATAAATTACAAACCGGTATAGAAAAAGGGCGAATAGATTTAACGCAACTAACCAATCAAGCTGAACTCTTTGATCCACTTATCAAACAATGGCATCAAGTCGGTTTACTGCAAAATGAAGATCGTTGTTTACGATTAACTTTATCAGGGCGTTTTTGGTCAAGTAATATTGTACAAGCATTGCAACAATTATTATTGCAACTTAATAATCCAGAACATATTGAATTACAACAGAAGATGTCTCAAGCTAGACAAGCTATGCAACAAGGTAATGGTATGCCTAAATCTCATCCACATATGCAAAACACCCAAGTAAAAACAAAAAATTAAAGGAAATTATTATGGCAGATAAACAAACCCTTTTAGATAACCTAGCAGCTTATATGCAATCTAATCCAGAAGAACTGTTAGAAAAAATCGCTCAAGATCATAAAGTTACACTAACACAAGTAATCCAAGCAATACCAGATGCTAAAATTGTTGATGGCAGCCATTTTGATGAAATTTGGCAAGAAGTAACCACTTGGGGAGATGTGTTATTTTTAGTTCATACTGGTGACGTTATTGCTGAAATTTCAGGTGAATTACCACCGGGAACGCATAGCCAAAAATACTTTAATTTACGTCACCAAAAAGGGTTAAGCGGTCATATCAAAGCAGAACATTGTCAATATATTGCATTTATCGAAAGAAAATTTATGAAAATGTCGACTGCTTCAATGATTTTCCTCAACCATTTAGGTCAGTCCATGTTTAAAATTTTCGTTGGCCGTGATGAAAAACATCAATTAAAAGCCGATCAGCTAGAAAAATTTAGAGCGTTAGCAAAAAAAATTAATTAATTTGATGAATAATAACATGAAAACAGTAATCATTTTTGGTGTTAGCGCCAAGTTAGGAACTGGTTATCAACTATCGCAATTAATCAAACAATGCCACCCAAAGTGGCGTTGTATTGCTTTAGTCCGCGATGCTGATTTTGCTAAACAATTAGCTCAACAAAATATTGAAACCTATGTAGGTGATGCAACCGACGTTGAATTAGTAAAGGAAATTGGTAAGCAAGCTGGTTGTGAAGCAACCATTATTTCAACTTTGGGTGGCGAAACCGGCAATTATATTGCGCAACGTAATATCATTGATTGTGCAGAACAAGTAGGAATCAAACAAATGGTATTGGTGACCTCACTTGGTTGTGGTGATTCATGGTCAACCTTATCCTTACGAGCTAAACAAGCATTTGGTAATGCGGTGCGCGAAAAATCTTTGGCTGAAGTTTGGTTACAAACGAGTACCTTGAATTATGTGATCTTAAGACCCGGCGGTTTACGCGATGGCGAACTAACCAATAACGGTCAATGCTATTTTGCTCAAGAAGTTCACGGTTTCGTATATCGTAAAGAATTAGCCAAAATAATCATGGATAAAATTGCAAATCAACAATTTGATAATCGTGCATATAGCGTTGTTGACCCAAGCCTTACGGTAAATTATTAATTAAATTTATGAGGTTAATCGGTGCGCAAATCTAGTCCACAAATATTGTTATTGGGATTATTCGCTTTATTGTTAATCTTAATAATCTATTCAGCAAACTCGGGAGCATTAAAATTATCCTTTACTCAATTAATGAGTATGTCATTTGATGATCCTCTATGGAATATTTGGTGCAATATCCGATTACCTAGAATTATACTCGCGGTAGTGGTTGGCATGGCATTAGCGAGTGCTGGCGCCGTTATGCAGGGATTATTCAGAAATCCTTTAGCCGATCCTGGTTTATTAGGTATTAGCAGTGGCGCAAGCCTTATGGTGGGTATAACAATCTTATTTCCTGCTGTTTTTCCGCCGATTATGATGCTTTATGGCAAAATGGTAGCGGCATTTGCCGGTAGTTTATTTATTTGTGTTTTGATCTATCTTTATAGTCTTAATGAGCAATGCAACCTTGCGAAAATGATTCTGTTAGGCGTGGCGATTAATGCCATCATTGGCGCAGTAATGGGCGGACTTAGTTACATCAGTGATGAGTCACAATTACGTCAACTTTCGTTATGGTCAATGGGGCACTTAGGTAAAGGTTCTTGGGATCTGGTATTCGTATCTATTTCTTTAATTTTTCCTGCACTATTTGGCGTCATCAAACTGGCTCATCAGCTCAACATATTACAACTTGGCGATGAAGATGCCCATTACTTAGGTATCAATGTTGAACGTATTAAACGTTATCTCTTATTACTTTGTGCCGTGTTAATTGGTACCTCAGTGGCGGTGAGTGGCATTATTGCTTTTGTTGGTTTAGTTGTTCCTCATATGATTCGTTTACAAATCGGTGCTAATCATAAATGGTTAATACCTGGTTCGGCACTTGGTGGCGCATGTTTGCTCTTATTAGCGGATACTTTAGCGAGAACATTGGTCGCGCCAACGGAAATCCCTGTTGGCCTTTTAACCAGTTTAATTGGTGGCCCGTATTTTCTTTGGCTTATTCTGAGACATAAATAACGCATGGAGATTTATTGTGTTAACCGCTAAAAATTTAACCTTTGGTTATGGCAGTCGCATGCTCATTAATGATGTATCTTTATCAATAAATGCCGGCGAAATTGTTATTATCATCGGTCCTAATGGCGCTGGTAAGTCGACCTTATTACGTCTATTAACTGGTTATCAAAAACCGCTATCAGGTGAGTGTTATTTACAAGGTCGTCCAGTATCACAGTGGCCACAAAAGCAATTGGCAAAAATAAGAACCGTAATGCTGCAACAAAGCCAACTTACTTTTCCATTTAAAGTAAAAGAAGTGATTGCAATGGGGCGAGCACCTTATGGGAAAATACATTTTGATCAATCAATTCATGAAGTGATGGTTCAAACCGATTGTTTGCAATTTGCCGACCGAGATTATCGAGGTTTATCCGGTGGCGAACAGCAAAGAGTTCAATTGGCTAGAGTTTTAGCCCAATTATGGCAGCCTGAACCGAATGAAAAATTACTGTTTTTAGATGAACCTACCTCAGCGCTTGATCTCTACCATCAACAACATACTTTACGCTTATTAAAGCAATTAGCAGTTAAGCAGCAATTGGCTGTGTGTTGTATATTACATGATCTGAATTTAGCTGCTTTATATGCTGACAAAATAATTCTGGTTAACCAAGGAAAAATTGTTGAACAAGGGTCGCCAACCGAGGTACTAACGGTTGAAAATATCCATCGATGGTATGGTGTTGAAATCGGTATTTTTAATCATCCACATCATACATCGATACCGCAAATTTATTTGAACCCTTAAAGATTAAAACAAGAAAATCATTGATGCGCTGCATTTTTGCTCAAAATCAGTATATAATTAAACAAACTTAACCAATGGGGCTGATGATGAGTAATGAAAATAGCAATAATTCTATTTTGGTTTCAGAGCTACTTGCAGCACAACCTGTTTTTAGTTGTCAATTGGATGGCAAAGGTAAAGCTAATCCTTTGAGTGAACAAACGGAAGTTTCAGTCAAACAACCTTATTGGATACATCTTGATTTTGCCAACAGTGAAACCATTAATTGGATTAATCAAACCAATCTTATTCCAGATCTTGTCAAAAATGAGTTAATCAAACCGAATCAATTTCCCAAAGAAATTCGTTGTGATTCCGGTATTTTAGTGGTGCTTAAAGGGGTTAACTTTACACCAAATGAGTTACCGGATCCGATTGTCACTTTCCGTTTTTATATTACGGATAATTTCATTATTTCGACTAGACACCAAAAAATTGATGCTATCATCAAACTAAAAGAAAATTTAGAAAAAGGAATTGGTCCGGTAGATGTCGCTGATTGGCTAATTCAACTCTCAGAATTAATTTGTGATCAGGTCAATTTATCTTTTGACAGTGTGCATAATAAAATTATTAAGTTGGAAGATTTATTACTCAATCAACGAATTTTTTCACATAAAGAAATCGGTCGAGTTCGTAAACAACTCTTCATATTAAGGCGTTTACTATCACCGCAACGTGATATTTTTGTCAAAATATCGACGGAAAGAATATCTTGGATTGATGAAAATGATCGTCAGCGATTACATGATATTTCAAATCAACAAAATCACTATGTCTCTGAAATTGATAGCTGCTTAATTAGGATCGGTTCAGTTATGGAACAAATTAATAGTATTCTGGCTGAATCCACTAATAAACGAATTTATTTAATGTCACTGTTCACCATTATCTTTACTCCAATAACTTTTATTACTAGCTTACTTGGTGTTAATTTAGCAGGTATTCCTTTCAATGAAAAAGAATGGTCTTTTGTTGGTTTAATATTACTATTGATTGTGATTAGTATAATTTCAGTAGTCTGGCTTAAGCTAAAGAAATGGTGGTAATAGAGTGATTTATTTTTCTAGATTGTTAAGGATTATTAATGAATAATTTATACATTTATTGATAAACAGAAGATTAACTCATTATATTATTGTAATATTCGCATTTTTTAATCAATAACTACCATGCAACTTAATCATTCATATCGTTTATTTATTGCCGAAAAACCTAGCTTAGCTAGAGCTATTGCTGATGTATTGCCGAAACCTCATCACAAAGGAAATGGGTTTATCAAAGCCAGTAACGGTGACGTCGTTAGTTGGTGTATTGGGCATTTATTAGAACAAGCAACACCAGAAGTATATGATGAACGTTATAAAAAATGGATTTTAAATGATTTACCTATTGTGCCTGAAAAATGGATAATAATACCTAAAAAAAGTACTGAAAAACAATTTAATACTTTAGTGGAATTAATTAAATCGGCTGCTCAAATTGTACATGCAGGTGACCCTGATAGAGAAGGTCAATTGTTGGTTGATGAAGTACTAAATTACTGTCAATTATCATCAGAAAAACGCAAAGCTATTCAACGTTGTTTAATTAGCGATTTGAATGCCAGCGCAGTTGAAAAATCATTGGAACAATTACGAAGTAATCAAGATTTTATCCCTTTATCCACATCAGCTCTGGCTAGAGCTCGAGCTGATTGGCTATATGGAATGAATATGAGCCGTGTTTGTACGCTTATGGGGCAACGTAGTGGTTATCGTGGTGTACTCTCAATTGGACGGGTACAAACCCCCATTTTGGGCCTAGTTGTTAGGCGTGATTTAGAGATAGCAAAATTTGTTCCTAAACCATTTTATGAAGTGTATGCTATTTTGCACACTAAAGATAACGAAACTTTTAAAGCAAAATGGCAACCAAGCGAAGCATGTGCACCTTATCAGGACGAAGAGGGCCGAGTATTAGTTAAAGGCTTAGCGGAAAATGTTTGTCGACGCATTAAAGATCAGACAGGTATCATTGATAAAGTTAGTAACAAAAAGAAAGAACTAGCGCCACCCATGCCATTTAATTTATCTGCGTTGCAAATAGAAATGGCTAAAAGAAATGGTTTAAGTGCGCAAGAGGTGCTTGATATTTGCCAATCGTTATATGAAAAACATAAGCTAATTACTTATCCCCGTTCTGATTGTCGTTTTCTGCCTAAAGATCATTTAAAACAAATTAATGGTGTAAAATCTGCTATTGAAAACAATTGTCCCGAGCTGCAAACTGCAATTAATAATGCTGATTTTGCTTTACGTTCTAAAGTTTGGAATGATAAAAAAGTAGAAGCGCATCACGCTATTATTCCAACTTTGCGTAAAGTGAAAACGGAAAGTTTATCCAATAACGAGCAAGCTGTATATCAGGTGATTGCTACCCAATATTTAGCACAATTTTATCCAGCTTATAAGTATGCTGAATTACAAATTGATGTTGATATCAGTGGCGGTAAATTTATTTCAAAAACTAATCAAATGCTGGATGAAGGTTGGAAGGTTCTATTCAGAAGTAAAAATTATCAAATAGAAAACGATGTTGATAATAGTGAGAATAATGGTTTATTAACTAAGTTAGTAAAAAAAGGCGAATTTGTTCAATGTATTGATACCGAGTTATTTAGCAAAGAAACTCAGCCTCCCAAGTATTTTACTGATGCGTCCTTATTGTCGGCTATGACCGGTATAGCAAGATTTGTTAAAGATCCTAACATAAAAAAAATATTACGCGAAACAGATGGATTAGGTACCGAGGCAACTAGAGCGGGTATCATTGAACTGTTATTTAAACGGCAATTCTTGATTCGACAAGGTAAATCAATTCGTTCAACAAAGATTGGTCAAAATTTGATATTATCATTACCAGAAAGTGTTTCAATGCCGGATATGACTGCTCATTGGGAGTTACAACTTGAGGAAATTAGTAAAAAGCAATTTAGTTACCAACAATTTATGTATCAATTAAATTCATCTTTATTTTTATTGGTTGATCAGTTAAAAAATTCAAGATTGAAAATTCAATCATAATCCTAATATACTTTATAGTGCAATAAATAGTAGATTGATTATTTATTGCCCTCTCTAAAAATAGATTATAAATTATAAATAGTTATTTTTTCTTATCATTATAATCTTCACTATCAATTTCTTGTGAGGTTGCATCTATTTCTCTATTTTCATCAAGTATTTTGGCAAATACCATATTTGCTCTAACTAAAAAAAGTCTATCCTTTAAAATTAAGCGATAAGTATTTAATCGTTTCAATGGTCCCTTAGCGAATTGAGTGCCAATGATAACTAGAATAAAAATTGTCAAAATAGAGATAATAACATTAACGATCCATGCTGATTTAAAAATAGTATGAAGATTATTCATTACCATAATAAAGGTAAATAGCCCCGCAGCAGCTGTTAGAATCACTTCTTTAATTAAGAAGGGTTTAAGTAAAATAATACTATTTTTTTTAATGCCAAAATATTGGGTTAATTGATCTAATTGAGTTAATTCAATAATATTATGAATATCAGCATTAACCACTGAAATAGCAATTTTTTCTTTATTCACATTACCTGTCTTATAAAAGCAGATTTTGTCCCAAATAAGCTTTTTTTTGATATTGTTTAAATAATCTTTTTGGTAACTTGGTTGTGCGATTTTTTCTAAAATATCGGTATATTTAATAATATTATCAAAGTAATTATTTGGTATATTTTTTTTATAAATAAAGCCAATAATTGAAAGAGTAAAGATAATAAATAAATTAAACCAATTATCTTGCAAAAGTTGTGAAATATTCATTCTAATTAACCAGTGTTTTTAACAATTAAATAATTGTAACTGATATTATGTAAAACGGGTATTAATTCTACAAAAAGTTATACTGGTAGTGGCGTTTTTAAGCAATTGCAATACTATTTTTAAGTAATCAGTTGACTTCTTAAGGTCAAAGGGGTATAACGTGCTCGCCTTTGAGCTTTTCTTATTTTTTTAACGATAAAAGGTGTTAAAAATGAGGGTTAAGAAAAGTTGAAATACAAAGTGATGAGTTCAATTTACAGGAGAAATATGGACACTCAATCGGGTCACCCCAAAATGTGGGGAGATAAATTCAAACACATCATTATCGGTTAATGAACCTGTCTAAATAGTAATTTTTTCAGTTCACGAGCCGAAATTGATAAAAACGGTAACGGTGAACGATATGCAATTTTCTACACGCTATCACACAAACTCAAAACATCATTGTGCTCATAAAGTACTTTTACGAGTATTGTATCTTACTGATAAACATTTAGAGCCACCTAGTTGTATCTAATTCTTAATTAAATTTATTTTTCAATAATTTTATTTCGTGCCAAGCATTAGCTTTAATGGCTAGTTATTGCTTTGCATTTAAATTTTGGTCAATTAAAACTTATTAATGCCTTGTTATGTTTAACTAAGGAATAGGTTTCTTTTGTCTAAAAAATATAGATAGGTACCAACTATGATTAAAAACAAATTTAAAGTAAAGACAGAAAATACTTTAACTATAAAAGCACTTGAGGAAGCTCAAAACAGTCTAGATAACATTTTATCTAAATTTCAATCAAGCCTTTCTGGTTTAACCCAAGAAAATGCCAAATCAAGATTGGAACAATATGGTAAAAATGAAGTAGCTCGGGAAAAAGTTCCTTCGGCTTTTGTTCAGTTGTTACTAGCATTCAAAAATCCATTTATTTTTGTCTTGTTGACATTAGCTATAGTTAGTTTTGTGACTGACTATTGGTTACCACTACAAAGTGGTGAAGAGACTGATCTAACAGGCATTATTATCATTTTAACCATGGTAACATTAAGTGGCTTACTCCGTTTTTGGCAGGAGTTTCGCTCAAATAGAGCTGCTGAGGCACTCAAATCGATGATTCGAACCACAGCTACAGTTCTACGTCGGCCAAATAAAAATATGCCAGCTGAACATATCGAAGTGCCTCTAAGTGATATTGTCCCCGGTGATATTGTATTGTTATCTGCTGGCGATATGATTCCAGCGGATATTCGTTTAATCGAATCAAGAGATCTATTTGTTAGCCAAGCAGTATTAACCGGTGAATCAATTCCAGTTGAGAAATACGATACTTTAGGTGCGGTATCGCAAAAAACAACTGAAGAGATCAATCCGGCCGATATTGATAAAGATAATGTTCTTGATGTAAATAACATCTGTTTTATGGGTACCAATGTAGTCAGTGGAACGGCAAAAGCGATTGTTGTAGCAACTGGTGCAGATACACATTTTGGTTCGTTAGCAAAATCCATTGTGGGCTCCAGAGCTGAAACCTCCTTTGATCGCGGCGTAAATAGCGTGAGTTGGTTATTGATTCGCTTCATGTTAGTAATGGTTCCGATTGTATTACTAATAAATGGTTTTACTAAAGGTGATTGGGGCGAAGCTGTTTTATTTGCATTAGCTGTAGCGGTTGGTTTAACGCCTGAAATGTTACCAATGATTGTTAGTGCCAACCTTGCAAAAGGTGCGGTAGGAATGGCAAAACGCAAAGTGGTGGTTAAACGGTTAAATGCGATACAAAATTTTGGTGCAATGGATATTTTATGTACTGATAAAACCGGTACCTTAACCCAAGATAAAATTATTTTAGAACATCACTTAGACATTAACGGCCAAGTTGATCCAGCTGTGTTACAACTAGCGTGGCTCAATAGTTACTATCAAAGCGGAATGAAAAACTTGATGGATAAAGCAATCATCCGTTTTGCTGAAGAAAAAACCAGTGTTAAAAAAGTCGGCGTTGGTCTTTATCGTAAGATAGATGAATTACCGTTTGATTTTGTTCGTCGTCGTTTATCTGTAGTTGTGCAAGGCAATGATGATAATCACTTAATGATCTGTAAAGGTGCAGTTGAAGAAATGCTATCTATTTCGGATTTCGTTTATGAAAATGGTGAATATTTACCGTTGGATGAAAATCGCAAACAAGCATTAATTGAACTGGCTCATAATTATAATAAAGACGGTTTTAGAGTATTAGCTGTTGGTGTCAAAGAGATTTCAGCAGAACAAACTAAAACGCAATACAATGTCCAAGATGAGAAAGCGTTGGCTATTCGTGGTTTCTTAACCTTCTTAGATCCACCAAAAGAGAGTGCTTATGAGGCTATTTCAGCATTAAGTGAACATGGTGTTGCGGTTAAAGTTTTAACTGGTGACAACGAAATTATCACTATTAAAGTGTGTCGTGAAGTTGGCTTAGAGCCTGATATTCCTTTATTAGGTACTGAAATTGAAACAATGGATGATGCAGAGCTAAAAGTAGAAATTGAACAACGTACTATTTTTGCTAAGTTAACTCCGTTACAAAAATCTCGCATAATTCGATTATTACAAGATAACGGTCATACAGTTGGTTTTTTAGGCGATGGTATTAATGATGCTCCAGCGTTACGCGATGCCGATGTTGGTATTTCGGTGGATACCGCAACGGATATTGCTAAAGAATCAGCCGATATTATTTTGCTGGAAAAAAGCTTAATGGTATTAGAAGAGGGGGTAATATGTGGTCGTGAAACCTTTGGTAATATCATGAAATACCTTAATATGACGGCAAGTTCTAATTTCGGTAATATCTTCTCTGTATTAGTGGCAAGCGCGTTTTTACCGTTTTTACCAATGCTTGCGATTCATCTGCTTATCCAAAATTTATTATATGATATTTCACAACTATCATTACCTTGGGATAAAATGGATGAAGAGTTTTTACAAAAACCACGTAAATGGGATGCACCAAATATTGGACGCTTTATGATCTGGATCGGCCCAACCTCTTCCATTTTTGACATAACAACTTATGCATTAATGTGGTTTGTCTTTGGCGCTAATAGTGTAGCAGCTGAATCGCTGTTCCATTCAGGTTGGTTTATCGAAGGATTGTTATCCCAAACCTTAGTGGTACATATGCTAAGAACACAAAAAATTCCATTTATTCAAAGCACAGCAGCATTCCCAGTGATTGTTATGACAATGCTAATAATGGCGGTAGGAATTTATATTCCATTCTCACCAATTGGCAGCTTAATTGGTCTTCAACCTTTACCTTGGTCCTATTTCCCATGGTTGGTTGCAACATTATTGAGTTACTGTGTTGTTGCCCAAATAATGAAAAAGATTTACATCAAACGCTTTGGACAATGGTTCTAAAATAATAAACTTGATGTAAGTAATGCTTACATCATTAACTAAAAGAATATAAATATTTAACTAATGTGTTATAGTGTTTAATTAAACATTATTGAAAACATCACGGATGATAATATTTATATAGCAACAAAACGCTTTAAATATCAATTTAAGGCGCATTTATATAACAACAAGAGGAGTAAAAAATGAAAACCCCACATAAAAATTTAATTACACTAATCAAAAACCGTAAGTTGAAAAAAGCACAAGAAAAAGTGAATAAATAACGATTTGCCTAATGATTTGTGTAAAATTGTAATAAAATTAAACCCCATAACTTGGGGTTTTTTCTCATATAATCAAGATCGACAACGCTTAATTTGATAAATTACGCCGAAGCTTTTTTCAAAATCTCATAAAGTTGATCTTTTAATTTTAGTTTTTGTTTTTTTAGATTCTCAATACTTTCTGAGGTATCAACAGCAATACCCGATTCGATGTTTTTAATTTTTTGATCAAGATCATTATGTTCATCAAATAATTTTTGGAAACGCAAATCTGATTTTTTAAATTTAGAAATTAAGTCACGATATTCTGGAAACATACAGCCCCCTTACAAGATTAGTTAAAATAATAGCAGTTATTGCTAATTCAGCTTACAATATTCTTAATTGTTTTAATAGCAATTTTTGAATAGGAGATGTCTATGAGTGAAAAGATTGTTATTGCAAAAAGTGAAGGTAATGATTTATACGTCCTTGCATCGTTGGCTAATCGCCATGGTTTAATTACCGGTGCAACTGGCACTGGTAAAACCGTAACCCTACAAAAGATGGCGGAAAAATTTTCACAAATTGGTGTACCAGTATTTCTTGCTGATGTAAAAGGTGATCTAACCGGCCTTGGCGAAAAAGGAGTATTATCGGAAAAATTACAATCACGATTAGAAAATATTGGGGTAACCGATTGGTTGTCTACGTCATCACCTTTGGCATTATGGGATGTGTTTGGCGAAAAAGGTATTCCAATTCGCAGTACTGTTTCCGATATTGGTCCGATATTATTAGGAAGACTATTAAATCTAAATGACATTCAATCAGGCGTTCTACAGTTAGTTTTTAAAATTGCTGATGATAATGGATTATTATTACTTGATTTTAAAGATTTAAGAACTTTTATTCAATTTATTGGGGATAATGCTAAAAAATTTACTACTCAATATGGCAACATCAGTTCATCAACCATAGGGGCTATTCAACGAGGATTACTTACTTTAGAACAGCAAGGCGCTGAGCTTTTTTTAGGTGAACCAATGTTTGATATCCATGATTTGATGCAAATTAATGCAGAAGGTCGTGGGGTTATCAACATTTTATCCGCTAATAAATTATATAATTCACCAAAATTATATTCAGTA
Source organism: Gilliamella sp. LMG 34361 (assembly GCF_984569075.1). Lineage (NCBI taxonomy): Bacteria > Pseudomonadati > Pseudomonadota > Gammaproteobacteria > Orbales > Orbaceae > Gilliamella > Gilliamella sp. LMG 34361. The sequence continues at coordinate 1,599,963 of NZ_OZ474903.1, forward strand.
TTTTTATTATGGTTATTATCTGAATTATTTGAACATTTACCAGAAGTAGGTGATCTTGATAAACCTAAGCTCGTATTCTTTTTTGACGAAGCACATTTACTTTTTAATGATATCTCTCCTGCTTTGTTAGCTAAAATTGAGCAAGTTGTTCGTCTTATTCGTTCTAAAGGGATAGGTATCTATTTTGCTACCCAAAGTCCTACCGATATACCTGAAACCATCCTAGGACAATTAGGTAATCGCGTACAACATGCGTTACGTGCATTTACGCCTAAAGATCAAAAAGCGGTTAAAGTTGCTGCCCAAACTATGCGAGCTAACCCAAATTTTGATACTGAAAAAGCTATCATGGAACTTGGCGTTGGTGAGGCACTCATTTCATTTTTAGATGAGAAAGGGCGACCAAACATTGTTCAGCGCGGAATGATTATTGCACCAGGATCTAAAATGGGACCAATGGATATCGAAAAACAGTTAACTCTCATTCATCAATCTCGCTTTTATGATAAATATTCAAAAACCATTGATCGTGAATCAGCGTACGAAAAACTTAAACAAGGTTTTACTATCAATACAGAAAATAATCAAAGTTCAACAGAAGCTAATTCAGAACAAAATCAGTCTAATAAAGAAGAACATGGTGGTATTATGGACTTTTTAAGTTCACTTTTTTTTGGTAAAGCACTTTCAAAAGGTGGCCAAAATGACGGTATAGTTCAAACTATTGCTAAAAGTGCAACCAGACAGGTAGTTAATCAAATTGGAAGACAAATTACCCGAGGGATTTTGGGCGGTTTAAAAAAATAAGCTAGATTAGAAACAAATAAACTACAAAAAGGAGTTATAGATGTTAAAATTGTTTATTGAATGGTACAAAAAACGCTTTAGTGATCCACATGTGGTATCGCTAATGATTGTTATCATAGTCCTGTTTTTTATCATCTATTTCTTCAACAAAATTTTGCTGCCCATCTTAATTGCCATTGTTTTATCATACCTGCTTGATAGACCGGTCAATTATTTACAACGAAAAAAAGTTCCTCACACATTAGCTGTTGTTATCGTATTACTGCTGTTTATGTTTGTTGGTTTAACTGGAATTATGATTTTGTTACCTTTGATTTGGCAACAGGGTGTTAGCTTAATAACCAATATTCCAAATATGTTGAATTTTGTTAATAAATTTATAATGTCTTTACCAGAACATTATCCTGAGCTGATTGATGTTGGTTTATTTGATTCAATGCTTCAAGGTATAACTAGTAAAGTTATGCAAACAGGTAACTCATTATTGCAGTTTTCAATTAGCTCACTATTTAGTATAGTTTCTGTTGCGATAAACACGGTATTAGTCCCAATTATTATGTTTTTTTTATTGAAAGATAAATCGAAAATATGGGGATATTGCTCAAAGGTATTACCAAAAAATAGAACAATATTAAATAAAGTTGCTACAGAAATGGATCAACAAATATCTAATTACATAGTAGGTAATGTTGTGCATATTATTATTTTAACTGTTTGTGTATATATTCCTTTTTGGTATTTTGGCTTAGATTATGGACTTTTATTAGCGGTATTAGTTGGTCTTTCAGTACTTATTCCTTATATCGGCATTATTATTTCAAGTATACCTATAATATTAATTGCACTTTTTCAATGGGGTTTTACTGCTCAATTTGGGTATCTAATGTTCTTTTATATTCTTATTCAGGCATTAGATGGTAACCTATTGGTTCCTTATCTTTTCTCTGAAAAACTCAATCTCCATCCATTAGTTATTATTGTTGCTGTGATCATTTTTGGCGGATTATGGGGATTTTGGGGTGTGTTTTTTGCTATTCCTCTAGCAACATTAGTGAAAGCGATTATTAATGCTTGGCCGAATCTTGAAGAGATAAATAGTATAAAAAATGAAAAAAAAGCAGATTAGTTCAATAATCTGCTTTAATTAAGGGATTAACTATGGGTTTTAAGATATTCTAAAACCATAGTGTGATGATTGGTGGTTTTAAAATCATCAAAGACTTTTTCGATTTTACCATCTTTACCAATCAGAAAACTTATACGATGAATACCGTCATAAGTTTTTCCCATAAACTCTTTTTCACCCCAAACACCAAAAGCATCAGAGGTTTTATGGTCTTCATCTGAAAGCAGGGTAAAATTTAGCAATTCTTTATCGACGAAACGTGATAATTTTTCAGGTTTATCCGTACTAATACCAATAACAACTACATTATATTTCTCAAAATCATCAGCACTGTCACGTAAATTGCAAGCTTGTACTGTGCAACCAGGTGTCATCGCTTTAGGATAGAAATAGAGCAAAATTCGCTGACCTTCAAAATCTTTTGAACTAATTTGTTCGCCATCTTGGTCAGGTAGAGAAAATTGAGGTGCTTTTTCACCTTCTTTTAGTGGATTAACCATAAATTTATTACCTATGTTAATAGTTAAAATTTTAATTGCTATGGGTTTAATTTACTATATTTTACCAATTTAACTTATGTTTTTAAAAAAACGACTTGCTGCATCAATTGTATGATTGATTTCTTTATCTGTGTGCATAAGTGACATGAAACCTGCTTCGAAAGCTGAAGGTGCGAAGTAAATCCCCTCGGCTAACATATGATGATAGAATTTTTTGAATAATTCAATATCACAATTCATTACATCCTTATAACTGCTCACTTCTAGAGCAGTTGTAAAGAAGAATCCAAACATTCCACCAGCATGATTAACTACAAAAGGAACATTAAATCGCTTTGCCTCTGAAAATAGGCCATTAACTAATGTGACGGTTTTTTCTTCTAATTCTTGGTAAATACCAACATCTGTCAATTTTGTCAATGCAGCATAACCAGCTGCCATAGCAACAGGATTACCAGAAAGCGTTCCTGCTTGATAAATTGGTCCAATTGGTGCTAATTGTTGCATGATTTCTGCTCGACCACCAAAAGCTCCGACCGGCATACCACCGCCGATAATCTTACCTAAACAAGTCAAATCTGGAATAATATCATAATACTCTTGAGCTCCGCCTAACGCGACCCTAAAGCCAGTCATTACCTCATCAATAATTAATAAAGCACCATAATTATCACATAAACTTCTTAATCCTTGTAAGAATGACTTTTTAGCGGGAACACAATTCATATTGCCTGCGACGGGCTCAATAATAATCGCGGCTATCTCATCGGGAAACTGCTCAAATTGTTTTTTTACCGATTCTAAATCGTTATAATCACAGACTAAGGTATGTTTAACAAAATCTTGCGGTACCCCAGGAGAAGTCGGGTGACCAAAAGTAAGTGCTCCAGAACCCGCTTTAACTAATAAATAATCCGCATGTCCATGATAACAGCCTTCAAATTTGATTATTTTGTCACGACCGGTATAGCCGCGGGCAAGGCGTATTGCACTCATGGTTGCCTCAGTACCTGAATTTACCATGCGTAACATCTCTATAGATGGCATCAATTGGGTAACGAGGTTAGCCATTTTGGTTTCAATTTCGGTTGGTGCTCCATAGCTTAAACCTTTACGAACAGCATTAATCACAGCCTCTGCTACATCAGGGTCATTATGTCCTAAAATCATTGGTCCCCAAGAACCAACATAATCAATGTATGCTTTTTCATCAACATCATAGATATATGCACCATCAGCTTTCTCAATAAATAACGGCGTACCACCAACGCCATTAAAAGCTCGTACGGGAGAATTAACCCCTCCGGGCATAAAAGTTAATGCTTCGCGGTAAAGCTTTTTTGATTTAAATGTTTTAAGCATAGTTATCATCTTTTTAAAGAAATAGTTGTCGTATTTATTCATAAAATTAACTTAAATTCAAGCAAGCCATTACAAATTTAACTAATTAATGTTTTCATTTTGTATTTTCTTTTTTCAAGAGTATATAATATAAAAGTACTTATAGTAGGAGAATAAAATGAGCGATGCGTTACCAATTAACTTTACTGATGCTGCTGCAAATAAAGTAAAAAACCTAATAACGGAAGAAGAAAATCCAAATCTAAAATTAAGAGTCTATATAACAGGCGGTGGTTGTAGTGGATTCCAGTATGGTTTCACATTTGACGAAAAAGTAAATGAAGATGACCTTGAGATCGAAAAAAATGGTGTTTCACTTCTTATAGACCCGATGAGCCTACAGTATCTTGTAGGGGGCACAATAGATTATGTTGAAGGATTACAAGGTTCACGCTTCGTAGTTGATAACCCTAATGCAACAACGACCTGTGGTTGTGGATCATCTTTCAGCATCTAATAAATTCTAAGTCATCAATCTAAATTTTCATTATTATTCATATCAAAACCGAATTTTAAGGGAATTAATTAAAAATTCCCTTAAATGTGACAAACATTGAGCAATTAGACAATTATTTTAAATTTTCTATTGACGTAAAAATTAAGATCGGTAAAATGCACAGCATCCAAAACGCAGTTACCTTTCGGAACTAAGTTTTGAGCCCGGGTGGTGAAATCGGTAGACACAAGGGATTTAAAATCCCTCGGCCTTTTTGGCCGTGCGAGTTCAAGTCTCGCCCCGGGCACCATTTAAAACACTTCTCATGCGGGAATAGCTCAGTTGGTAGAGCGCAACCTTGCCAAGGTTGAGGTCGCGAGTTCGAACCTCGTTTCCCGCTCCAAATTTATATATTTTAAGACTTAATTTTTTATATATCCGTTTTATCAAACGATGACCATCAGGCTTATTGATGACGAATATATAACCAAAGTCAAACATTTGCGGTTAAGCTAAATTTTCAAGTTAAGCTTTTTTCATTGGTTCTTAAAATCCTAATACAAAGTCATCATTCGAAAAAACTGCAAATCTGGGATAAGTTTCTATAGGAGTATCTATAGGATCTTGTCCGAATAGTCTTGACTTTAAATTAGTACTGATATTGACGTTTTTAACATAAATAATAACACTATTTTGTTTAAACATTTTGATAATCAGTTTGCTAAAGCTATACACGTCTTCATCTAATTTTATAAAATAATTCGTCAATATAAATAGAGTCATCATAATGTTTAGACGTCTAAATTTGTTCGGAATAAATTTTTGAAAAATTAATATATCAATCTTGGTGTTTTAATATGTGAAAGAAATACCTTTTTTATCACGATAAATTCGATATAGCTAAATGTAAAATGATAATAAAGCCAAATATCTATTCTCAACTATATAATTATAAATAAGAATGCCGCCTTGAAAGTATAACTCATTTGCTTAATAATTGATCCCATATAACTGTAAATCGACCATGATACAAAGAATTTTGGCTCTTTTACTTATTTAATCTCTGAATTCGAAATTGACAACTTCTCTTAAAAAATTTTACAGATGAATTTATGAAAATAAAGTCTATGAAAAACTGTTACATTTTAATTTGAAAAGGATGATATATGAAATTTCTGAAAAAATTATTTGAGAAAAAATTAGACAAGATGAAGAACACAAACCACTACATCCACTTCAAGCACTTATTGAACAATTTGGTGGAGTTGCTTTTGAAAAGCAAATTGTTTTAGACGATATTGTTGACAATAAACCTTGGCAAATTGACATGGAAAAACAACAGATCGTTTTTGGAGATGATTTATATTTATCTTTTCAGTTATTAGGAACGTATTCGTATTCGACTAAAACTTGGCTTTGAGCATGGGCTAATGATAAATCAGATTTGCCTGAAAGCATTATTCAACAGGCTCTCGAACTAAAAAAATATGGTGAAGATAACGGTATTGAATTATTTACACATTGTAATCTTAACGCCGGCCAAGGAGATTTACATATAATGGGGCTCATTGCTAGTGGTATATTTAATGCTAGTGATTATTATATCGCTGACTATGGTGAAGGCTCACTTATGTTAACCTTTTCTGATGAACATATTGAGCAAACTTATCAAAAAAACAGCACTCATTTGCAAATTCTTTCTGTTTTTCAACAATTCATTTCAACTTATGAAATGAATCATTATTTTGGATTAAAACATTATTTACTAGCAAAAGATTATCAAGTGACTTTTGATGATGGTTTAAAGCTGATTGCGACAAAAGATCAATGTCAAATTAGCGCTGAATTCGATAATTTATTGCGCTTAATTGAACTCAATGGTTAAAAAAGAAAATAACTGAATCTATTATTATGACTAACAAATTAGTTATGTGATTTTAACGTCATTTGTAAAACCAATAATATATTCTGTTTTTACTACTCAGTAGTCGTTAATTAGTGATGTCAATTTAATATTTTAAAATTATATTAAAATCAAGCTTCAATTTTAGATTTCAGATCCAACTAGGGCGGTTAAACCCCGCTCTTTAAATATTCGTTCAGTTATAATTTAAAGGATTTTAACTAAGTAAAAATATTATACGCAATGAAACAATCCTATCTGTTTTCAACACTAAATTATATCTGCACTTTTTAGTTTTTTCCCTAAGTCTTAGTTGTCATTTTTCAGAACTATGGTTAACGTATTGTCAAATCGTATATGGTTAATTTAAAAAAATAATATTTCGAATGATTTGATATAGCTTTTAAGCTTATCAATTGCCTCTATAATTGACGTTTGTTCTCATCATTTTTAGTAAATTTAATTACTGCTTTATTGATTCTTTTCTCTCATAAGAAATACCTTAATCGTTTGAACATCAACTTGTTAAACAGGCAAGCAATTCAATTTAAGAAAATCTTGAAACTTTCCATTTTAGTGTTAACCATCTTATAATATAAACAAATCATTGATTAGAGTAATGCATTCATGAATATAAAACAACTTAAATACTTTCAGATACTCGCTAAAAATCAACACTATACTTACACTTCCGAATATTTTTCTATTAGTCAACCAAGTCTTAGTCATGCTATTGCTGAATTAGAGAAAGAGGTTGGTATTAAGTTATTTCAGAAGAAGGGGCGTAATGTAGAGTTGACCAAAGAAGGGGAACAGTATCTGCTCTATGTTAACCAAGCATTACAATCGTTAAATGAAGGTGAACAATTTATAAAAGAATTAACTAGCATATCGCATGGGCATATCCGATTAGCTTTTGTATATTCATTATGTATGGGATATGTACCAAAAATCATTAAAGCGTTTACAGGATTACCGGAATATAAAAATATTTCATTTTCTTTTTATGAAGATTTAAGTGCTAACATTGTGCAAGAACTTAAAAGTAAACGTTATGATATCGGGTTATGTTCCTATTTGTATGATGATCCAGAAATAGAATTCACTCGTTTAGCTAAACAAGAAATTGTCTTTATTATCTCAAATGACCACCCATTATCAAAACGCAAAAAACTGGATTTAAAAGATATAGCTAATGAACCGGTGATTTTATACACCGAACGCAGTGGAATGAAAGGTTATTTAGATAATATCATTAGTGAGTCAGGGGTTAAGTTGACCAATGTGATTAGTCATGTTGAAAGTGAAAATGCAATGATTGGTTTAGTCTCCATTAATTATGGTATAGGGATGATGATTAAAGTGCCTGTTCCAGAGCAAGCTAACGTCTCTTTAATACCAATGAATAAAAATCGCCAAAAACGTGAAATTTATGTGGCAACGGTTAAAAATAGACCACTGATGCCGGTAGCGCAAAAATTTTATCGATTTTTAACCCAATATTGTGGTGATAGTTTTTTTAATAATTAATTTTGTGCTATTATCTATTTGATTACTTGATAAATATGGTTTTTTATATAGATAAATTAAATATATCTTGTTTAGAAATTATTTAATTCCTATAGCCAGAATAACTTAATGAGAAAAAAATGACATCTTCAATTAATAAAATTAGTTTAAGCAATTCAGTATCAATTGAACAACTAGGTTTTGGTACTTTTAAAATTGCTTCTCAGCAAGAAGCTAATAAAGCTATTATGACTGCCTTAAACGATGGTTATCGTTCATTTGATACCGCGCAGCTATATAATAACGAAAAAATACTTGGCGAAGCTTTTGCTAATTCAGGTGTTGAAAGAAAAGAACTATTTTTAACGACTAAAGTAAGTAATCTCAATCAAGGTTATGAGCAAACGTTGCAATCTGTTGAACAATCTTTAAAAGATTTACGAACAGACTATCTAGACCTGTTCTTAGTCCATTGGCCATTAAAAAATCATTTTTTCGATACTTGGAAAGCGCTAGAAAAAATTTATGAAACAAAAATGGCTCGGGCAATTGGTGTTTGTAACTTTCATCAATCTCATTTTGAATTGTTAAAAACTCAAGCAAATATCAAGCCAATGATTAACCAAATTGAGATTCATCCTTATTTAGTACAAAAAGAGTTAATCGAATACTTAAATAAAGAACAAATTGCGATCGAGGCTTGGAGTCCGCTAGCTCGAGGTCGTGTTGTTGAAGATCCATTATTGATAGATATTGGCCAAAAATATCAAAAATCATCTTCACAAGTAACTTTACGTTGGCATGTTCAAAAAGATCTCATTGTCATTCCTAAATCGGTTAATCCTTTACGTATCGCTGAAAATATGCAAATTTTTGATTTTGAATTAACCGACAACGAAATGCAGCAAATTGATAGTTTAAATGAAGATTTTAGAACTGGGCCAAATCCTGATAATGTTTATCAGAAAAATGGTTTTTAAAATTTTAGATGTGTAATCTATAAAGAATTATTTTTTAGAATAATATTAATAGTGATATTCTATTTATTAATAATAGATTACATATTCTTTTCTCTCTTATTACTAAAATATCCTATCCTATAAATCATTTCTTATAACTAAATAACTAGTTAATCTAGTTAATTTCTTTTTTTTAGATATTGAAAGCTAAGATTACTTTTTATTTCAAATGTATCGTAAACAATAATTAATAATACCGCTTTTAATGTAAAAAAATATTTACACATATTTAATGCTTAACTTTTTGATATATTTATGATTTATAAAAGTTTTTAATTATGTGTAAATATCTGTTGCAATTGTGTATATTATGAATAACATATAAGTGTATTATGTTATTGATGTGAGATTATAAAAATGAATAAAACAATCTTTCTTGTTGGAGCGCGAGCGTCAGGAAAAACAACAATGGGGCGTTTACTTGCTGAAAAATTAAATTACTCATTTATTGATACTGATGTTTACTTATATGAAACCACCAAAAGGACAGTTGCTGAAATAGTTGAAAAAGAAGGATGGGAAGGTTTTAGAAAACAAGAAAGCCAAGTTTTAATAGATGTCACACAGCCGTGTCGAGTTATTGCAACAGGTGGTGGAATGATTCTAGCTGACCAAAATCGCTTACATATGCAAAAAATGGGTATTGTATTCTTCTTATCTGCTCCAGCAAAGATTCTTGCTGAACGATTAATGAAAGATCCCAATATGGCACAACGCCCTTCATTAACAGGATTATCAATTGTTGATGAGATGGAAAAAATACTTGAAGAGCGTCATCATCTTTATATGGATTGTGCAAGTCATGTAATAAATGTAGATTGTCTGGAGATGCAAATATTAGGGCAGTTTTTAGAAGTGCTCAATATCGACTAAAAAATTTGTGATTTTAATATTATTTGTTTATCGCCATTAAGATATTCTTCTCTATTTGCTTAATTCAAATATTATTATTTATTACAATCCATTATATATAAAAAATAATTAATAATACAATTTCTATTTTTCCTTTCCTTAAAACTCGTTTACGGCTAATATTAACTTAATTAGATTTATAAATTTTTTAAATTAATAATGGAGTATTAACTAATGAATAACTATAAGAGCAACTCCTGTTCGATAGCAGGGTCTATCTATGCTAATTACATTATTCAAAGTATCGCTTTAATCGTAATTATGCAATTTTCTGTCGAAATTTCAGCGCAACTTAACACTGATATAGTTGGTGTAGGTTATGTTGCTTCAGGAATAGGTGTAGGTAAAATATTGTTAATGTTTATTGGTGGAATACTCTCTGACAAATTTGGACGTAAACCATTTATCCTTATGGGTATGTGTTGTTACATAATCTTTTTTATTGGGATGCTTTTTTGTCATAATATAGATGTTGCATTCTTTTTGGCTATGTTTATTGGGGCAGGGAACTCATTTTTAGATACAGGTTCAATGCCAGCATTAACCGAATGCTTTCCGCGTTCCGCAGGTACAGCGAGTGTTTTAATTAAAGCATTTATCTCAATGGGTACATTAGTCTTACCATTTATTGTTACTCTATTCCATGCTTATGATTTATGGTATGGTTATGCTTTCCTTGGTTTTGTCGCTTGTATTGTTATAAATTTCTTATTTTTAACACCAAGAAAATTTCCTTCTAAAAATACGGTTATCTGTGGCAATGAAGGTCATAGTGACTATTTTATTGGCAAGCCAAATATTTTGTTTGAAGGATTTTTATTAATTATTATGGGCTTTACCACTACAGCTACTTTTATCATCATTTTACAGTGGTTACCAGCGATTGCCGAAAAAGGTATTGGAATGGATCCAATCGCCTCTAAACAATTGATTAGCTATTATAGTATTGCATCAATAATTTCCGTGTTTACTACTGCTTATATTGTTAAAAAATTCATAAAACCAATTTATTGTATTATTATTCTGCCATTACTATCAGCATTAATTTTATTAATGTTCCTCTTTAATCTTAATCCTACAATGAGCTTAATAGCGGCAATTGGCATGGGGTTGACAGCAGCCGGAGGCGTATTACAACTTACCTTGGTTGTTATGCAACAATTATTTCCTAATAATAAAGGGTTAGCAGTTGGAACCATGTATACTCTAAGTGGCTTATCATTTATTGTTATCCCGTTAGTAGTACCCGAATTAGCAGTAACAAATGTTAGTTACGCCATCTTAGTTGATTTTGTCATCGCATCAACAAGTGTAATATTAGGTTTAATTGTTTATTCACGTTTCAAAAAAGTTATTGATATGAAGAAAATTTAATAGCTATTTGCGTCGTAATTTTAAAAAGCATCTTATGTACAATAAGGTGCTTTACCATTCATAATAGTGTTACTGCAAATTAATCGGCATCAGCATTATTAACTTTATGGTTATTACCAAAACAAAATCAAGTTGGATTTTAATAGGTAGCTATCTTGTTTTGTCAGTAATCCTTGCGATAATTATTGATTTTATCTATCCTAATTTCAGCCATATTTATGGTTCACATGCGAAAATTGGTTCCTATTTTTTTATGCCTATCTTGTGGATAATATATGGGATATATATATACTTTCTAGGACTTAAACTAAATTATAAAAAAAGAATTTATTGCACCTTCTATAATTTCTAGTGGTACTAATTACATCAAAGTGAAAGATACTAAACACACTTTTTTGCCATTCCGATCCAATACGTTGGTTTATTATCTTTGATATTTGGTATTGTTATGCTATCGATACAAATCGTTTATCGATACCTATATTTATAATATTTTATTAAGAGATTACCTACGGAAGGGTGTTGAATGATTAACCACAAGTCTGATTGAGCATACTTGTGGCTTTTTGTTAGTTAATGATTGTTGCTTGTAATTAATAACACAATCTTATCTACGATTCGGTAGTTCAAAAATTTTATGATATCTAGCAATAATTACCAATGCTAAAACTGACCCTAATACAGCAATAAATGCATCTAATAAAATGATATTAGCGATACTGGTTTTTGAAATAATTCCAGTTATAACAGGTATAGAGAAAGTTGCTAAACTAGACGAGGTGAAGAAAATACCAAGAACTTTACCTTTACCTTCCGGATAAAATTCTGACATTGTTGTTAAAGCTAATTGAAGAACACCACCAGCAGCTGTAAATCCTAAGATAAAACCACCCGCCATACATAACATTGGTGAAGGGAATAAGAATAAAACGAACAGCATAATTGCTGATAAACAAGGATAAACAAACACAACATAAACAGGACGAATCCAGCTTTTAACTAATATTGAGGTTAAAATAACACTGGCTAATGTCCCAATAGCATAATAACTAATAGTTTGAGCTGATGCAGAAGGACTCATCATTGCAACCGATTCAGAGAATTTAGGTAACCATATTGATACTAAATAAAATGTCGCGGTTGATGTATAACCAATAATGATAAAACAAACACCTTCAATCCAAAAGTTAGCTTTTTGTTTTAATTCTGGTAATGGTTTTGTCTCTTGTTCTACGGATTCTTTTGCAATTTCTTCAGCTAGCGGTTGTTTATGATTTGGGAAAGGCATTTTTAATACAGCTAAAGCATTAAGGGCTAAAATAGCAACGCAGAAAAGGAATGACCAACCATAATAAGCATTAGAAACGATAATCATCGTCATCACAATCGGTAATACAAATTGTCCACCAGCAATAGCCGCTTTGGTTAAAATTGAAGCTGTACCTGTTGCCTTAGGAAATGATTCCATTAATGCAGGATAAGTACCAGCATCCAGTGTTGAGTTAGCAATACCACCTAAAACAGCAAATATAAATGCAACTTCTAGATTTGGACTAACCAAAATGCCAAGCAAAAATCCTATATAAAATAGACCTCCTAAAAATACGAAAGGTTTACGACCAAATTTATCAGATAATGCCCCCATAACAAACAAAACTATTAAGCGTCCAATTCCCAAACCTGAGATTACATAAGCAATCCCCTCACTATCAGTATTGAATTGATTAGCCAAATAATTCATATTTTGGGCGAGAATGATTGCCCCCATACCATGAACAAAATAGTTCATGTATAAGCATATGGAAGTAGGGATATATTTATTTTTCATAGTGCATCCTTTGTTAAATAATTTAATTTTGTATTTCCAATTATTAAAATCGGCTAATTTTCTTGATCACATTTTTTAGGTTACTGATAATTTACTTTTTAGTTAAACAATTAATAATTCATCTATATTTGGTTATTTTTAATTATAAATCATAATAATATATTTATTTTTGTTGCTTATTTTAATAATCATTACTAAATAATTTTAGTGACTATTTTATGTATTATGAATAAATTTATTAAAAAAATAAATTAAAATCACAAAATCTATAGATAAAATTATTTTATTGTTTTACATTATTAGTAACTTATTTTTATAATTTCAGATAATATTTTTAAAATTTCAGGAGAATTGTATGGCAATTGAACGTCCTATTGGGCTTGCTGCCTTGACGGTATTAGATGTATCTCCAGCAAACCAAGTCATTGTGGCAGCTGAAGCTGGTTATACCCATGTTGGTTTAAGACTTATTCCAGCTACACCTACTGAGCCTGTTTACGCAACTGTTGGTGACACTCCATTAATCAGAGAAGTAGAGAGGCGATTAAAAGAGACTGGTATCAAAGTTTTAGATATTGAAATTTTCCGACTTAAACCAGATACACGTGTCATCAATTTTTTACCTGTATTAGAAACGGGAGCCCGTTTAGGTGCTAGTCAAGTATTACTAGCAGGTAATGATCCTGATAAAAATCGTTTAGCCGATAATTTTGCGCGGTTATGTGAAATTGCGGCACCATTAGGTATCGCAATCAATATTGAACCGATGCCTTGGACTGATATTCCTACCGTCAATTCTGGTGTAGAACTACTTAAAGCCGCGAACCAAAATAACCAAGGTATGATTATTGATCCACTACATTTTGATCGAGGCGCTAATACACTGGAAGACTTGAAAAATGTACCTAAGGATTGCTGGCGTTATATGCAATTATGCGATGGAACTAAAGAAAAACCTAAAGATACCGAAGGATTACTTTACCAAGCAAGAAATTATCGATTATCACCGGGACGTGGTGGAATTGATTTAGTTTCATTATTGAAAGCTTTACCAGAAATGCCAATTTCAATTGAATGTTGTAATGATCAGTTTGCATTGAGTCATTCTCCAATTGAACGAGCAAAAATGTATTTAGAAGATACAAAACAATTACTTAAACAAGTAGCTGAACTTAATGATTAAAAATTGGAGAGAAGTATGAGAGCAAATATTGATGGTCACTTTTTGTTAATTGGATTAATGGCATATCCAATTCGACATAGCTTATCACCGAAAATGCAAAATATTATCTATTCTAAACTAGACGTTCCTTATGTCTATTTAGCTTTTGAAGTGACACAAGAAAAATTACCTGATGCTATAAAAGGTTTACGAGCACTAGGTTTACGTGGTAGTGCAGTATCAATGCCAAATAAGCAACTTGTATGTCAATATTTAGATAAATTAACGCCAGCTGTTGAGCTTATTGGCGCTTGTAACACCATTTCTAATGATGATGGTGTACTTACAGGGTATAACACCGATGGTATGGGATACATGCGTTCATTAAAAGAAGCGGATGTTGATATTATTGGAAAAAAAATGACATTACTTGGTGGTGGTGGCGCTGCAAGTGCTATTGCCGTACAAGCCGCTCTAGATGGTGTTAAAGAGATTTCTATTTTCAATCAACAAGACGAATGCTTTGATAAAATTGTAGAAATAGCTAAACGAATCAATGATAAAACAAATTGTAAAGCAACAGTCTATGACCTAGCAGATAAAGCCAAATTGCGTCAAGAAATCACTGAAAGTACAGTATTATGTAATGCAACAGGTGTTGGTATGAAGCCTTTAGAAGGACAAAGTTTAATCACCGATCCTAGTATGTTAAGAAAAGATCTTGTTGTAACCGATTGTATTTACAGTCCGCGTAAAACTAAATTACTTGAAATAGCTGAAGCACAAGGTTGTAAAATATTAAACGGTATTGGAATGATGTTATGGCAAGGTCATGCACAAATTAAAATTTGGACAGGACAAGATGCCCCAATTGATTATGTTAAAGAAAAAATGGGTTTTAATGACTAAAAAACTTAGTTAACTTATTAAAATTGCTATAAATAATAATATCAGCGTAAATTATCCTTTTAATAATTTTGATTAAGAGGATGAAAAGAAAATAAATTGGTGATCAGATGACAAAGATTACAGTAAAAGGTTTAGATATTGGTGTTGGAGCGCCTAAAATTATCGTTCCAATTGTAGGTAAAACAGAACAAGAATTAATAAATGAAGCTGAATTTTTAACTCAAATTGACTTTGATATAGTCGAATGGCGAGTAGATCATTTTCAAAATGTTGATGATTTCGAAAAAGTAAAACAAACAGCAAATAAAATACATTCAATCATTGGTCACAAACCAATTTTATTCACATTTCGTACGGCTAATGAAGGTGGTGTTTATCCAGCTTCGGTCGAGTTTTATATCAACCTCAATAAACAGATGCTTCAAAGTGGATTGATTGACCTTGTCGATATTGAAGTTTTCACTGGCGATAAATATGTTAAAGAAATTGTTGAGTTAGCTCATCAAAATAATATTTTAGTTATTGCTTCAAATCATGATTTTAACAAAACTCCGCCAAAAGATGAAATTGTCACAAGATTACGCAAAATGCAAGATCTTGGTGTAGATATTCCAAAAATTGCCGTAATGCCACGTTCAAGTGAGGATGTCATTAATTTACTTGCTGCAACTGCTGAAATGAAAGATAAATATGCACATAAACCCCTAATCACTATGTCAATGGCAGGAAAAGGGGCAATTAGTCGAGTTGCAGGGGAAACTTTTGGTTCTGACCTCACATTCGGTGCAGCAAAAAATGCATCTGCACCAGGTCAGCTTGATGTAAAAGAGCTAAGAAACATTTTAGAGATATTGCATCGAAGTTTAGCTTAAAAATTATGACTTTCTAATAAATAACTCAATTTAAATAAAGTTAAATTTAAGAAAGTCTAATATTTAAGCCGTTAAGTTGAAATGATTAATCGTTTTAATCGACGGTTAATATAAAGATAATATTAGGAGTTTATATGAATAACAATTGGTTAGGTTTAGAAGGTGATATTTGCGTTATCACGGGGGCGGTTGGTGGCATGGGCGCTGAAATTTGCCGAGAATTTGCTAAACAAAAAGCAAATTTGGTACTAATTGATCTTGATGGAAATAAATGCCAAGATTATGCTACTGAATTAGCTAAACAATACGGTATTAAAGCGATTGGCCTAGCTTGTAATACGACTGATGAAAATAGTGTCGATGATGCTGTTACCTTGGTTAAAAAACAATTCGGTCGCTGTGATGTATTGGTTAATACTGCGGCAATTTTAAAATTCTGTCCATTAGAAGATTTACCCCTTGATGAATGGCAACTGACCATTGATGTCAATATGACAGGTTACTTCCTAATGTCTCAACGTTTTGGTCGTATGATGATCGAACAAAAATCAGGTCGAATAGTACATATCTCAACTGTTGCTTCGCATACACCAGAAACTTACAGCGGTGCATATAGCCCAACAAAAGCTGCTATTTCAATGCTGTCAAAGCAAATTGCCGCTGAATGGGGACAATTTGGTATACGTAGTAACGCTGTTTGCCCTTGTTTTGTTAAAACACCATTATCGAAAAAATTCTATGAAGATAAAGAAGTAGAAGAAGGGCGTACGCGAATGATTGCAAGTCGTCGTATTGGTGAAACAATTGATATCGCTAATGCTGTTTTATATTTAGCCAGTAAACGTTCAGATTATTCTAATGGTACTGAATTAGTTGTTGACGGTGGTTATGAGATTATGTTGGGTGACTTAGTTCCAAGACCAGGCGGACGTCGTCAGTTTGCAATTAATTCACGTAAAACAAATAAAAGCTAAAATCGATCAATAAGTCTGTTTCTAGATTAAAATCAGATCGCACTTCAACCAAAATACCACTTAGATGTGGTATTTTTTATTTAAAAAATGAATTGAAAATATAATAAACATTCAAAATTTAAATAATAAATAAATGATAATTCCATTTAAAATCAATTTAATAATTAATTTATTGATAGTTATTATTTTTCGAATTTAAAATTTAATTATTTATAATAAAGTAATAAATAAAGCTAATTTAATACTGTATTTATATTGTTAAATTTATTTAATATATTGATTTATAATATTTATAAATTAAATCTAAAAAATAAAAATTTATAGAAAAAATAAATGAATAAATAAGAAAATAAAAAATATATTTATTGATAAATTGTGTATAATAGAGTTAATCGAATATCAATTTAAAATTAAAAGTAAGCACAACTTTATAGTTGTGTGATGATATGAGGGAGTAACATGAGCGATTTCTCTTCAATTTTTCAACCAATCACAATTAAACGAACCACGATTAAAAATCGAATTGTAATGCCGCCGATTGGTACTAACTTTGCAACCCTAAGTGGTGAATTTGTTGATGACCATATACAGTATTATGAACAACGAGCTAAGGGTGGTACTGGATTAATTATTCTTGAAAACGTGTGTATTGATTATCCATATGGCACTAATGGTACGACACAACTGCGCATTGATAATGATCAGTATATACCGGGATTGTTTCGATTTACTGAACGGATGCATAAACACGGAGCAACCGTTGCAGTACAAATTAATCATGCTGGTGCATCTGCTTATTTTGGTCGACTAAATGGTTTGCAGCCTATTTCAGCATCAAATATTCCATCTAAAACTGGGGGTAATGCCCCTAGGCCAATGTCAGTGGATGAAATATACTACGTCGTAAAACAATATGGTTTAGCAGCATCAAGAGTACAACGAGCTGGTTTTGATGCTGTAGAAATTCATGCAGGGCATTCCTACTTATTGAGTCAATTCTTATCGCCATTATTTAACAAACGTACTGATGAATTTGGTGGTAGCATAGAAAATCGTGCCAGAATTGTTCGTATGGTCATTGATGAAATTCGTAAACATGTTGGTCCAAATTTTCTAATCATGTTACGTTTTAGTGCTGATGACTTTATTGACGGTGGTAATACCCTAGAAGATACGCTAGAAATTTTAGAATACTTAAATGAAGGTGTTGATATTTTTGACGTATCAGCGGCTCAAAACGATACCTTATTTATGCAAATTGACCAAATGAACTTACCTGATGGTTGGCGATCATACATGGCTAAAGCGGTAAAAGACAAATTCAACAAACCAACCATTGCTTCAGGAAATTTCCGTGATCCAAAAATTATTGCTGATACCATAGCAAACGGCGTTGCCGATTTTGTTGTAATGGGACGAGGTTTAATTGCCGAACCTTATTGGGTTGAAAAAGTTAAAAATAACGAAATTGATACCTTAAGACGTTGTATTTCATGTAATATCGGATGTGCTGATCATCGAATTGCCAAATCTAAACCAATACGCTGTACAGTAAATCCTGATATTATCAGTTATGAAGATTATAAACGTTATCAAATAACCGCACCACTTAATGTTGTGGTTATAGGGGGCGGGACTGCTGGGCTTGAAGCTGCTGCCACCGCAGCTGAAGTTGGTTGTAACGTAACCCTATATGAAGAAAAATCATTTCTTGGTGGCTTATCATCCATTATTTCTCGTTTTCCTTATAAACGTCGTATAGCGGATCTTCCAAAATTTTTGATCAACCGTATTAACAAATTAGATAATGTCACAATCCATTTAAATACCAAAGCAACGCCAGAAATGGTGGCTAGTCATCACCCTGATCTGGTTGTTGCAGCCACAGGTGCTAAGGCTCTATTGCCTCCTATCAAAGGATTACATGAACAATTAGCAAAAGAGAAACGCAACGTCTTCTCAATTTTTGATCTTATGGACAATTTTGAATACTTTACTGATATTCCTGATAAAAAAATTGTCGTCATCGGAGGAGGGGCTGTTGGTTTAGATGTGGTTGAATATTTCTCTGAAAATAAAGCCAAAAGTACCACTATTGTTGAAATGCAGACGGCATTAGCAAAAGACTTAGATATGATTGGCCGTTTATCAATGATGAGAATGATTGATGATAATCACGTCAACGTAATGTTAGAAACTACATTACAAGAAGTTAAAGAAGACCGCTTTATTGTTTCTCGAAATGGTCAAATTGAAGAACTCGATTTCGACTATGGATTTGTCTGCTTAGGTTTAACCCCTGTGTCAGAATTTACTGAACAATTCCGACAACATGCCGATAAAAACCATTATCAATTCCAACAAATTGGTGATTGCAAACAAGCAAGAAAATTAATTGATGGAATGCGAGAAGGTCGTGATGTTATCGCTGCTATTCAATCTATAGAAAGAAGTCGAGCACATAATATTCGTGGTGTAGATGTTAACTATGCTATCTAGTTAAGTTATCTAACTATATTATCTAAGTAAGCTATGTGACTATAAAAGCTTCTAGCTTATTTATTCTTCAATAGAATAATCATTAAAAGGGAACCAGTAATGAGTTCCCTCCTATGTAATCTAATAGTAAACCTCACTCAAATTTTGATGTATCAGTGGCATAAACTCTTAGACGCGGACCATCAGGATCATTATTAATAAACGTATAACCTAAATCGAGTGTTTGATACTCAAATAAAATTTTTGATTTACATATTTTCAATATAATCAATAATCGAAAAAAAATAATAAAAAATTCTAAACTATTATTTATAATATACTTAAGTTAAATAGCTTTGAAGTTGAAATAAAAAAATTAAGGTAAAAAAATAACATTTTTGCTTCTAATTGCATTGTTATTATACAAGGTCTAATTAATATATATTTTAGCTACAAATAACCTATAAAACATTTGAATTAAATCATGATTAGTTATTAAAAGTGTTAATACATAAATAATCTAATTAATAATAAGGTTTACAGTAAAATGAAAAAAGTTATATCTATGTTTTTATTTTTAATAATTTTGCCTTTTGAAATTAGCATTGCCGAACAAAATAAATTATTACCAACAGAACCAAAATTCATTTTAGATAAAGATATGGTCATTTTGATTAGTCCAAGCGAAAACACTATAGAACATTTAAAAAATTCCATGGGAGACGGAGACGATTTTTATGTTATGGCCGATGATGTCAATTATTATAGATCGTTAATTTACGATTATTTATCAGACATACATCAACCCTATTTAATTAAGCATGATGATACAACTTTTTTTTATAAACAAAAAAATGGTGAAATACGACAAATACAAAATAACAATTCGAATTCGTTTTGGTGGGCGTTGTTATATAATCATGAAAATAGAAAATACAGAATTGTTGATCTTATTGATTTTAAAGAAGAGTATGAAAAATTTATAATTAACAATTAATTACAATTAGTTTATTAAATATAAACAACTTTTATAGCGATAAATTAGTATATAGCTTTACTTTAAATTAAGTAATATTTTGAGGTTATTTGTATTTTATTTAAATATTAAATTATAGATAATTATACACGACTTTCTAAGTCGTCTAGATTTTTTACAAATCAAAATCGATAGTTGTTCATCAAATCATTTTGTCACTCATTATTTTTAGTATTAAGATTAAAAAAGTTACAAACTTTAACTAAGATATTCAAAATGTTATGTTGGGAACATTAAAGAATGTGCTATTGGTATTTAACTAGAAGGATAAAACTGAAACGGATGACTTATATTAATTTATTAAAAATATTTATATTATCAATTGCAATTGTATTCTCATCTATTGTAGTTGCCAATATTGGTCGTGATGTTGAGAAAGAAAATAAAAAGAAAATATTAAAAGAAATTGTTACAACAGGTTTTGAAAAAATAAATCCAAATTATGAAGATTGGAACATTAAGCATTATATTGAAGTCGATGAGTATTTACAGTTTATAACTCCATTTGAGCAAGGAAATAAGTTGGCTAACTACTCTTTTCGCCAAGAACAAGTAATGCAATTATTAAAAAAGGCATTGGCTAAAACTGATGTACATTTAAAGCTCGAATTTGAGGGCTCTAGGCGATTAAAACCAGTACTAATTGGAATTCTCGGAACAGAACCAGAAGTAATTGAAAACCGAAATGATGCTATTATTCACCATTATAAGATTATTTTAACTGATGATAATAATAACATACTGGGAGAAACCGAAATATTTGTTACGATAAATGAGTCGAAAAATATAAAACAAGCCTATTTACGAACAGAACAAGAACTACTTGAGTATCTCGAATCTCGTAGTTCATTTCCCATGCCTTTGTTTGAAAAGATGGATAATCTTGGAACCTTTTCGGCTAAATCTACATATTTGAGCGGAAATTTTGTGTGGATTTATAAAAATGTGATGATAGTGGTGGAGATGTCGATGATGGAAGGAATTTCATTACAAATTGCTCATGCTTTTCAGCAAGAGCTTGAAAATCAAGTAGAATCAGAAATAAACTAATATTGTTCAATAATTATGGATATGCTATGCGTTTTTAGATTTTTAGGATATCTAATTTGAATTATTGCTAATTTTTTTACTAAATCTTATTTTTTTGATTACGATAATCTTTTTATCAATTTAAAGCTGAAAAATATAAATTTGAAATAACGACACTCAGTTCATCAAAAACGTTTTAGGATTTTATCAATACTAATTTATAAAAACAGATTATTTCATATGATTTGACTTAATTTTTGATATTATTTCAGCAAATTCTGGTTCATTATCCATATTTATTATTAATAGATATCCATGACAACCTACTTATTAAATTGAAAGCAGATTAGTAATCAAGGCAAAGCTATCTTTGATCATTTTATCATAGAGTGTTTTATCATCTTTATAGACAACACTGATATTAAGTAATCCTTCTAATATAACCATTAGTTGGTTAGTTATATGTTGTGGTTTTTGCGCTAATTGTTCACTGATGAGTTTTCGAATAAATTCCTTATGTTCAATCACTAACTGTTGTATTGCCTGATCACCTTGAATTTCCTCTTTTGCTCTAACAAATAAACATCCATTAAAGTCTTCTTGATTAAACCAAGCTAAATGCCATTTGAATATTTGAATAATTGCATCAGAATGATCGAGGTCTTTAATTGCAGTGATGAGTTCTTGTTGAAAACGTAAATTCCTTATCTTCAAAACCTCAAAAATTAAGTTATCTTTATTACCAAAATGTTTATATAGCGTTGTTTTAGAGCAACCTGATTGGTCTCGTATCTCATCAACTCCGACATTAGCAAACCCTTTTTGATAAAAGAGTTGTTCGGCGGTATCCGCTATTAATTTAGGTGTTTTTTTCATTTTTGATCCAAAGAGCTTGATATATGAACAGATCTGTACTAACATGAATGTGTACAGAGTTGTTCATTTTTGGTGTTGTACATATATTTTACTCATTTAATAGGATAAAAGAATAATGAAATCATTTTTTTTCAGCAAGGAAAAGTTACCGATAAAGCCTAAAAATATTGAATTATTGCAAAGCTTGATAGGCGGTTTTGTTAGTATATTGTTTCTTATTGGCCTAACTCAGTTTACTCGATACACTTATATCAT
Organism: Gilliamella sp. LMG 34361; assembly: GCF_984569075.1. NCBI lineage: Bacteria > Pseudomonadati > Pseudomonadota > Gammaproteobacteria > Orbales > Orbaceae > Gilliamella > Gilliamella sp. LMG 34361. Next base: position 1,622,369 of record NZ_OZ474903.1, read on the forward strand.
GGCGCCATTTGGGGCTAGTTGTGTGATATTGTTTGCTGTATCTCAGTCTCCATTAGCGCAACCAAGAAATGTTATCTTTGGTCATTTGATATCAGCCTTTATTGGGCTAGTTTTTCTTAAACTATTCGGTAACGATATGATTGTTGCTGCGTCAGCCGTGGGGGTTGCAATTGTCACAATGCAATATTTTCGTTCTGTGCATCCACCAGCGGGGGCTAACCCATTAGTTATTTTACTAACAGCGGATAAAATAGATTATGATTTTACTTTTCTTTTATTTCCGGTGTTGTCTGGCGCAGTAATATTAGTTGCTATTGCTTATATAATTAATAATCTTTTCAACAAAACTCATTGGCCAATTTATTGGTTGGCACTGTTCAGTAGTAAAAAAGAGTCTTAATCTATTGTTAGTCAAGAGAAGGCTACTCAAATTTAAACAACTTAGTTTGTTGATCTAAGTAGGTAAGTAAATCTGGCATGCGATGTTTGCCTGCCATAGATTTAATGTCCTGTGCGGCTTTAGTTAACTCTATTCCTAATGACGTGACATATAACGGCTTATTACTTTGACCGCGTGTCACTTCTATCACATATTGGCTATTATCAGCAAAGGACTTTTTAGCAACACCAATAATCGGTATCTTTTTATCAAGGGCTTGATATAGATGACCACCTAAACCAAGCTTACCGTCATTTAAATGGACATAACCGTCAACAATAATCGCATCAATTGTATTGAGATTGACCTGAGACAATAACGCTAATATACAAGGTAATTCACGTTGATAGAACTGGCCTGATTGATATGGGGCAACATTTGATTGGTAATCAGTGATAACGGATTTTATCTCCTTAATACTATCAGTAAATTGCTCAAACAAAATACCGACCGTTTTCGCTTTATCATCTAAATAGTAAACATCTATTGCAAGTATCATTTTTTTAAATTCCTTTTTAGAGTAGAATAGCACTGCTCTCACATATATCTCTCTATTAAAAAACAATTAGTCGTTAATTTCAAATAAATAAAAATTTAGTTCCTGACACATCTTGTTAACTATTATTTATCCAATTACGCCAAAAACATTGGTCGTTTAAATTGGATTGACACTTGGAGGTAGGAATGTATTTACTCGAAATGGCACCAAAATTTTTAGTTGCACTTATTATTTTACTTATTTATGTCAAATTATCTGGTAAAAGCCAAATAGCGCCGATGTCGCAATTAGATCAAGTTGGTAGTATGGTTATTGGTGCGTTGGTAGGGGGAACGTTACTCAATGCTAATGTTTCAGCGTGGGAATCAGCTGGAGCCGTAGCGATTTGGGCGGGACTGCTTATTTTAGTTCGATTCATCAAATCTAAAAACTCAAAATTACGCGATGCCATCGACGGTGAACCGATACAACTGGTTAAAAATGGTCATCTACTCTCTGAAAATTTTATTAAAGCGAATCTACCGGTTAGAGATTTCGAAACATTGGTTAATATTCAAGGTATTTGTGCATTTAGTGAATTAAAACAAGTTTGGTACGAATTAAATGGCTCTTTAACCATTATCAAAAAAGGCGACAAAGATATCGCGGTATTGGTGATTGAAAATGGGGCAATTAGTCAGGATAATCTTGAACAATTACATAAAAGTGAAACTTGGCTTAAGCATGAAATTAAAAAACAAGGTTATAAAGATATCAACGAGATCTTTTGTGCTGAATGGTTTGACGATAAATTATTGGTTTACCCTTACGATGACGTTCGGAAGTCAAAATCCGAGAGTAAAAAATAATAACTAAAAATGCAACATAAAAGGAGAGGGGCGAAACTCTGTGCCCCTCTTATTGGAAACTTATTATCGAAGTTGGCTATCTTTACTGCCTCGTCGATTATATAACATGGCGGATTTTGTCAATTGCTTATCCACCTCTTGCTGACACGCCAAACAGTATTGGACGCCCGGTAGAGCAAGTTGTCTTGCTTTTGCAATAGCATCACCACATTCAACACAAAACTCGGCACTGGGCTTATCGTGTTTTAGTTGGCGTCTGGCAAGTTCAATAGCATCAATAATTGTGCTTTCAATTTGTTGGTTAACTGCATCATCAGATGCCCAGCCACTAGCCATTATTTCACCTCCTAAACAATTATATTCGATTAATAATATGGTGATTATTTGACCAGTTTCAAGTAATATAACCGCATAGCTAGCAAGCAAAAGTAAGTGTTGTGTTTTAAAATAAAGATCATTTCTATTAAAATCATTTAATTGGAGGTTTTTATGCAACAATATGAACAAGCAACATTTGCCGGTGGTTGTTTTTGGTGTATGGTAAAACCTTTCGACAAATATGAAGGAGTGATTAGTGTGATTTCTGGGTATACGGGAGGCCACACGGTAAATCCCACTTATCAACAAGTTTGCCAAGGCAACACTGGCCACACTGAAGCGGTGCAAATTACCTTTGATCCAACAGTGATCAGCTTTAAAAAATTACTCGATATTTTTTGGCAGCAGATTGATCCGACTGATTCTCAAGGACAATTTGCTGATCGGGGAGATTCTTATCGACCTGTGATTTTTTATCATAATAAATTTCAACAGCAGCAAGCAATCGCATCTAAACAAGCATTAGAAGAAAGTAAACGATTTAATCATCCCATTAATGTTGCTATAGAGCCAGCAACAACGTTCTATCCGGCAGAAGATTATCATCAAGATTACTATAAAAAACAACCCGAACATTATAACCGTTATTATCGCTTATCTGGACGAGCCAATTTTATTGCTGACAATTGGCAAGATAAGCCAGCAACAAAAAGTGAGTAAGTAATGCAAAGTTATCCGCAGTATAGCAGTAAACAAAAATGGATCCATTGGTCATCCACCTTGTTAATCGTGATTGTCACTTTACTGCTTTTAGCTAAAGTGACAATGTCGAATATTTTAGGCGGTATGCCAATTGTTTATTTATTGCATAAATCTTTGGGCGTTGTTGTTTTGCTATTAATGATATGGCGAATAATAGTAATTCGAGACCAAGGTGTACCAGATGTTTTACCTAAAGAGCAAAAACTGCAACGGATATTGTCAAAATCTACTCAAGGATTTATCTATCTGTTACTATTTATTGTGCCTTTATCGGGGTATTTAATGAGTGGGAGAGATCTTAATGTTTTTGGGTTAATATCGATTCCTGCTATTGATATGTCAAATAACCTACATCAAATGTTTCATTCAATGCATCTAATCAGTGCTTACGCTTTAGCAATAATGGTTATTATTCATATATTAGGAGCGTTGTATCATTATTTTTGGCTTAAAGATAAAGTACTGCAATCAATGTTGGGCAGTAACGATTAACATAAATTTAAAATTACTAATATTAATAGCATCTATAACGTAACGTGAGGCAGATAAATCATGAATAAATCACTGAAAGATAAGGCTATAGCAGCATTAACACCTATGCAATATCATGTTACTCAACAAAATGGCACTGAGCCCCCATTTGACAACCAATACAATGCCAACCATCGGGAAGGTATCTATGTCGATATCGTCTCAGGGGAACCTCTATTCACGTCATTAGATAAGTTTGATTCTGGCTGTGGTTGGCCCAGTTTTTCTAAACCGATTAATCAGCAACAAATTATAAAAAAAGAAGATAACAGTCACGGCATGAACCGGATAGAAGTGCGTTCATCAGAGGCTGACTCCCATCTTGGTCATGTATTCACTGATGGCCCTGCAGCGTTAGGTGGATTACGTTATTGTATTAATTCTGCTGCGCTAAAATTTATACCCAAAGAAGAACTTGAAGCAAAAGGCTATAGCGAATATTTAAAACTATTTGAGTAATTTGAACCTTCGCATCCTTTAATTAAAGGATGCGAACTAGCAAGATCTATAATTGAGCCTAAACGGAAATTTAGATTAAAATAGAGGATATATTGGCATATATATGCCAATATTTTACGTGGAACTTGAAACTATTGCTGATAATCTAGTTTTTTCTTTTAAATAAAATATAACTGATTAGCAAAAACACCATGCTAGTTAACATAGATCCTACAATAGGGTAAATGCCCATCACAATACTGGCTTGCGCAAAAAGATTGTCAGCAATGTAAAAAATGAAACCAAAACTAATACCGATAATCACCCTAACACCCATGGACACGCTACGTAATGGGCCAAAAATGAAAGACAAAGCTAACAATAGCATTACGGCAACCGAAATAGGTTTAATCAACTTCTTCCAAAATAATAAATCATAATATTTGGTATCTTGGCCTGAATTTTTCAGGTATTGTGAATATTGATAAAGTCCTGACGCTGACAAAGACTCGGGATCAAAAGCCACAATACTCAACTTATCCGGTGTAATATTAGTCTTCCACTGCATGGTAAGCGAATTTGTGCCAGTTACTTGTTGAGGATTGGTCAAATCATTCATCTCGATTTGTGACAACGTCCAAGCTCCGTTTTCAAACACGCCACTATTGGCATGTGTAATTGATAGCAACTTATTTTTATCGACACTGTAAATATTAATATTTGAGATAGAACTATCGTTATTAACATGATCAATATAAATATAATCATTACCATCTTTCGCCCACAAACTACCTTGCTGAGCTAATAAGGAATTGCCGTAAAGTTTCTCAGAACGCATATTGCGAGCGGTTTGTTCGCTGATTGGCGCGACCCATTCACCAATTGCCATTGTGATAAGCACTAACGGTAAAGCGGTTTTCATCACGGCTAAAGCGATTTTAAAACGGCTAAAGCCTGACGTTTCCATCACGATAAGTTCACTACGTGAAGCCAAAATTCCCAAACCGATTAAACCACCTAAAAGTGCCGCCATAGGGAAGAATACCTCTAAATCTTTAGGAACCATCAACAAGGAATAAAAACCAACTGACAGTGCATCATAATCAACTTTTATTTTTCTAAGTTGGTCGATGAACCGAATGATTCCTGACAAACTAATTAATAAAAATAAGCAAATGCCAATGGTATTTAAAATAGTCTTACCAATATAACGATCTAAAATCGAAAACATCGTTCTCCCCTTAAGACGCAATAAATTTTAAACGGAGTTTACGCATAAATAAGTTATCCCAACAGTTCAATATCAAAGCCAGCGCTAAATAACCCATATTAATCAGATAAAACCATAAAGCCGGATCTAATCGACCTTTACCAGCATTGGCTTTAACTGAACTTGAAAGTAAAAAATAGACCAAATAAAGCAGCAATGCTGGCAAAATTTGTGCAAGCCGACCTTGTCTTGGGTTAGAAACACTCAATGGAATCACTAAGAAAGCCATTAAAGGAACCGAAATAATCAACGTCAAGCGCCAGTAAAACTCAGCTTTAGCCTTAGCGCTTGGGTTTTCGTAGAGCTCAAGTAATCCTAATTGCTGAACATCAACTTTATCATCATCAACATTGGTATCTAACTCTTTCGGCTTAATAATACCTAAATAATTATGGAAATTGGAAATTCGAAAATCTTTCAATTGCGCCGTACCTTCATAACGGTTTGCATCTTCAAGCGTGATGATTTGGTTACCGTCTTTATCTTCTTCGGTTTTCCCTTTATTGGCAATGATGATAGAAGGGCGCTGAGTGTTTTTAGAATTGATCTGCGCGATGAATACACTATCCAACTTATTATGTTCTACATTACCAATATAAATTACCGAATTGCCATCGGGAGTTTGTTGAAATTGTCCGGCTAATAAGCCAGCTAAACTTGGATTAATCTTGGCATTTTCAACTAATTGATCTTGTTTTACGCTGGACCAAGGTCCAAACCAGAGGCAATTTAGAGCGGTTAATATACAGGTTATCAAACAAAGAAACACAACCACCTGATAATTAATTCTTCTTTTAACCCCACAAGCATGCATTGCCACCATTTCACTGTCCGAATAAAGTCGACCGAATGTAACAAGCACGCCTAAAAACAGACTTAATGGCAAAATAAGATCAGCCATATTCGATACACCCAACACCAAAAGCGGCATAATCAAATCACGAGGAATACTGCCATCAATTGCGTTGGATAAAATTCTGATTAATTTCTGAGAAAAGAAAATCAGCAATAAAATAAACAGTATTGCGCCTTGTGTTTTCATTGTCTCTTTAATTAAATATCGGCGAATTATCACTTTTTTACCTATCTATTCGTCTTATCAAATCGCACTATTATAATCTGATTTGCGTTGTTTCGTTATCTTTTTGTTGCTATCGTTTAATGAACCGATAAAATGTTACTATTCACATTCAATATCTTACAAGAGAACTCTATGCAATACGCAATCAAAAATAGCCTTGTTATAACTAAACAAAAAGAAGAATGTTTAGTTATTACTGTCCAATCAGGCAAAACACAATCTAATTTAATCAAAGAGATAGATAACGTAAATAATGGTTTGATTAGCCAATTGATAAAATCAGGTGATATTAGTGGTGAGTTAGGTAAAACCACATTTTTATATTCGTCGGCAAATTCTACCAAACAAAAAATATTAGTTGTAGGATGTGGTGAAGCGAAAAGTTTTGATATAAATGCCGCTAAAAAAGTGATTCAAGCTACAATTAAAGAGCTTGCTAGCAAAAAAGTTAACCACATATGTTGGGATCTTTTGACCTTAAATTCAGCAATAAGTGGTGAAATAGCTAAGCAATTACCACAAATTGTTAGTGAATTAACTTATTGTTTTGATGAGTTCAAATCAACAAAATCGGAACAACCGAGCCTACAAAAATTGACACTACTTTATGGCGACAAAAAGACAGTCAGTCAAGTTGAAGGCCAATTATCGCAAGGGCAAATTATTGCCAAAGCTATTAGTAGCACGAAAAATATAGCTAACATGCCATCGAATGTCTGTAATGCTAAATACTTAGCTGAACAGGGTAAAAGTTTAGGTCAACAACATACTAATTTAAAAGTCACCTGTTTTGGCGAAAAAGAATTAGCAAAACTCAACATGAATGCTTATTTAGCTGTAGGGCGAGGATCTGCTAATGAATCAATTATGACGGTGATTGAATACCATGGCGCTAAAGATAAAAAGGCCCAGCCTTATGTCTTAGTTGGTAAAGGATTAACCTTTGATTCAGGCGGTATATCTATTAAACCTTCTGCTGGTATGGACGAAATGAAGTATGATATGTGTGGTGCAGCAACCGTGTTTGGCGTAATGCAAGCAGTAGCCGAGCTCAAATTACCAATCAATGTCGTCGGTGTAATGGCTGGCTGTGAAAATATGCCTGATGGTAATGCTTATCGCCCAGGTGATATTTTAACGACCATGTCAGGTATTACTGTTGAAGTAATTAACACTGATGCTGAAGGCCGTTTAGTATTATGTGATACCTTAACCTATGTTGAACGCTTTAAACCAAAAACTGTCATTGATATTGCGACATTAACCGGCGCTTGTATTGTGGCTCTTGGTCATCATTACACAGGTGTAATGGGTAACAATCCACAATTGGTGGAACAACTTGTTAACTCATCAAATAAAGCCGGTGATAAAGCATGGTCTTTACCAATAGATAGTGATTTCCAAGAACAAATCAAATCGACTTGCGCTGATATTGTTAATGCTGGTGGTCGAGATGGCGGTACAATTACTGCTGCTTGTTTCTTATCACGCTTTACTGAAAAATATCAATGGGCACATCTTGATATAGCTGGTACAGCTTGGAAATCAGGTGCCAACAAAGGTGCAACTGGCCGACCAGTTGCGATGTTAATTCAATACTTACTTGATCAAAAATAAGTAGATAAACATCATGAAAAAAGTGATTTTCTATTTACTAGAAAACTCAACCCCAGCTAATGATGCTGGGGTATTATTTCAAGAAAAATTAGCCTGCGAAAAAATTGTCGAAGCATGGCACAGCAAACAGCGTGTGCTGGTTGCTTGCCAAGATCAAGCGCAAGCTGAGCGAATTGATGAATATTTATGGCAACTTGATACCGATGATTTTGTTCCACATAACCTTGCTGGTGAAGGATTAAAAGGTGGATCGCCAGTTGAAATCTGCTGGCCACAAAAGCGCAGTAGTGGTGCACGACATTTATTAATTAACCTACAACAACAATTTCCCGAATTTGCCGGTGTTTATCGTGATATTATCGATTTTGTTCCTGTCGACGAACAACAAAAATCGTTAGCAAGGGAAAGATATAAAGCTTATAAAGAAGCAGGTTTTAATCTCAAAACTATTCCAATTACATGTCGATGACCCAAGTATCAAAAATTGACTTTAACCAATTAGTTTATCGAAATATGATAAAGCTAGTTTTTAAAGTAAATTCAGGATAAATACTGCGATTATTTTCAAAATTACCTATTACGGCATTACCATTCTGTTTTTAATAAAAACTCAATTAAATAAGTTTTTTGCAATCTAGAAAGAAGAGGCCTGCCAACCCTCTTAACTCGGACGTAATCGCCGTATAGAAACAACCACAAAACAACAAAACGTCCGAAACTCAAAGAACTAAAAAATAAAGAACTAAAAAATTTTGAGGAAAGGGGTTTTTAAAGCCAAAATCCATCCAATAAATCGCTAACGTTAGTTATAACATCAGCTAGTTCCAATAATTAAAGTATATTTTTATCAATCAGTTTGATGCTTCTCATTTAGCGACATTGGCAATGTGCTGACAACTGAGTGAGGTTAGCATGGCAAACAGGGATGTTTGGCAAGGCTGTGTTTTGTCAGGAACAAATCACAGCCGGTGCGTTAAAAGCGAACGAAGGCAGAAGGCAGTCACATCGTGACCACTTGCGTGGTCGCCGCGGGAGATTGTAAAGAGGGTTCGCGCCAACCCTCTTAACTCGGACGTAATCACCGTATAGAAACAACCACAAAACAACAAAACGTCCGAAACTCAAACAACCAAAAAAATTTGAGGAACGGGTTTTTTGAAACTTAAATTCCTACTTATTGCTGACCCTTTTTTTTAACTTAAAATAAAGTATTTAAAAATCAATATGTTGAAAAATGGCTCAAAAAAAGGGTTTTTATTGGTAAAAATGGACTTTGCCTTTTTGCCAACAACATTTATAGTATATTGGATTCTAGTTCACTACCGTGTAGGTAGTTTAGAAAATAAATCAGATATCAGACGGTAAATTGATTGAGTTCACTACCGTGTAGGTAGTTTAGAAATGCCGATTGTCATAGTTATTAATAGAATGAGAGTTCACTACCGTGTAGGTAGTTTAGAAAAATCCGATGGATCGGGTTATTCGGGTTATATTGTTCACTACCGTGTAGGTAGTTTAGAAACCTGCTCTTCTTTTAAAAATGAGTGTTAAATGGTTCACTACCGTGTAGGTAGTTTAGAAAGTTGATTGGTTAAATGACTATTTCGAGATTGGGTTCACTACCGTGTAGGTAGTTTAGAAAAACTTGGAAAGTTTAAAAACACAAGTTCGTAAGTTCACTACCGTGTAGGTAGTTTAGAAAGTTATAGTGTTACCTTGACGTTGCGCAGCAGTGTTCACTACCGTGTAGGTAGTTTAGAAAATGCCGCTTTTTACCGTCACTACCCTTATCTCGTTCACTACCGTGTAGGTAGTTTAGAAACTTTGTGTCAGATATTAAGAGTAAATTTACAAGTTCACTACCGTGTAGGTAGTTTAGAAATACACGGCAGTGAACTGCCAGCAGTCCTGAAAGTTCACTACCGTGTAGGTAGTTTAGAAAAACAAAGCAAGTCAAAATTTTTTTGCAGTTTTGTTCACTACCGTGTAGGTAGTTTAGAAATACCAAGATATAGGTCAGGTTTTGGAAATTTAGTTCACTACCGTGTAGGTAGTTTAGAAAAAGAGACCGATTTAATATTTCAAAACATCATCGTTCACTACCGTGTAGGTAGTTTAGAAATAATTCATTTTGTAGTAAATTGATAAATGAAGGTTCACTACCGTGTAGGTAGTTAAAAACTCATACAAACCGCCTAGAGGCGGTTTTTTATTGCCCTTAATCCTTAAATAACATACCATTACCTAAAAAAGGAGATGGTATGAAAAATTTGTTCGCTATTTTAATAGTTTTTATAACTAGCATTAATTTTGCAAATGCAAAGATTCAAAATTACAACCCAGACGGCAAAGAAGAATATATTTTTGATGAAAACAATGCTAATGCAATTGTAAATAATGGTTATATGGAATTAAATAAAAGCCCAAAACAAAAAACATCAGTTAAATTACCTTATGATAAATATAAAGGAATGCGTTGTTACATTCAAAAAGAAATAAAAGGGGACTATCAAACCTATTACAAATTAGTTTTACAGAATGGAGAATCTTTTTATGCTTGGCGATACTCTAGTGAGGACAAAAATGCGGAGCATTCTTTAAATAAATTTATAACAAAATATGAAGTATATAAAAATCTTAAAGGCAAAATTTCAGAAATTTCTAATATAAAATTATCTAATACAATAAAAGTTGATAAGGTTCAAACTGAAGGAGATAAAATATTTAGCGTAACTCTATCTAATGGTGCTAAATATTTTGGAAATGGTTTAAAAGATGTACAGACGTTATTATTAAAAATTACAGATCAAAATGATAAAGATGAATTTTTGAATATATTAAATAAAGGCGATATATTGCTATCATATGATAAAATCGAAAACACATTTTTCTTAACAATGGATGTAAATTCACCACCTATTTCTATGTTTGTAAAAATCATAGATGGAAAAGAATTACTTTTAATAACACGGGTTTTGTACACAGGAGATGATTGGCTTTTTTCTAATAAATTTGTAATTTATCAAAATGATAAAAAATTCATAAAAAGTAATATTGATTTTAAACATGAAGTTAACTATGAAGTAAAAGAATATTATAATTTTATATCAGATAATAATTATGCGGATTATATAAAAAACCTTACTGATACAGATGACACTTTAATACGATTTTATGGTGAAAATAAAAATAGCGATAAGGCTATAGATTCCCAAAAGATTAATAGAATGAAAAAAGTTATTCGGTTGTATGAGATTTTAGAAAAATACTATGGGAATAATTAAGCTTATTAAGTTAAGGTTTTAGTTTTTCTATAAGCAATTCAGTATTCCCATACACACCAGAATAAAATACAAAACTATCACAAACCGCCACGAGGCGGTTTTTTATTGTTTGGAGAAAAGATGAAAATTATCCGCTCCCACAAAAAACGGTGCAACTTAGCACCTATTCTCGCCAACCGCCCGCCCAATTTACTACAGTTGAAAGCAGAAGCGGAAAAATATATTTTAAAAAAGTCGTACAAAATTAATCAACGACTAACAGTATTAGCTTTACTTTTTCTTCTAAATTTGAAGCGCAAATATTCATGAATTGGTTTGCTAATGTTCTGAAGAACAGATTTTTACCGTTTGACATTAAATTAGCGACTGAGTAGGAAACTTCTCAAACTATACGATGTCGATTTCTTCCAGAATCATTGCTCAATGTTAGTCGTCCCAATAGTTTACAATGGAACTACACTACAACGCATTCACTACCACAATGGTAGTTTAGAAATATATAAGTGGCGGAATAGGTAAAATCATGAAGTACACTACTTATATAGCGGTTTAAAATTGATTGCCTAGTGATAAATAAACTGACAACAAATTAAATTCTTCTATTTAAAAAATCCTTAAAGCAAATTACTCCCTCAAAAATTGAGAAGAGGAGAGAATTGCTTTTAATCCTATATAGCTTAGTCTTTCTGGTTAAAAATTGAATCTATATCAAATTAGGCTATAATGCCACTTTACTTAAATTTTGTTATTAATGATGAATATTGGTTTTATCGGTGCAGGTAAAGTGGGTTGTACTTTGGCTAAATATTTCAGCCAATGTGGTTTGCCAGTCGTTGGTTTTTATAGCCGTGATGCACATCAAGCACAAGCAGCAAGTGATTTTACGAATAGCAAAGCATATTTAACTTTATCTAGCTTAGTTGAGGTTTGTGATTGTCTATTTTTGACTGTGCCGGATAGTCAAATTAGCTCAGTTTGGCAAGTGGTTAGTCGATTGCCGATTGAGAATAAATTAATTGGTCATTGCAGTGGTTTGCTGACATCACAGTTATTTACTATCGACCATATTGTTCATCCTTTGGCCTTTTCGCTACATCCTTTATCGGCAATTTATGATCGTTTTACCTGCTACAAGGAGATGGCTAAGATATCATTCACTTTAGAAGCCAATAATCCCCTAACATTAGCTAAATTACAACCGATGTTGTCACCTTTGGTAAATGCGATAGCAATATTATCGGCAGAACATAAAGCGCTTTATCATGCTGCTTGTGTTATGCTAAGTAATCATGTCATCGCCTTAGCGCAAGTTGGCAGTGATATGTTGGCACAGTGTGGTTTAGATCCCCATTTTTGCCAACAAGCGTGGCATGATCTATTTTTAGCGAATGCCAAAAATATTTGTAATGTTGGTACTATAAATGCATTAACAGGTCCGGTTGAACGCAATGATGCAAATACTATAAAACAACATTTACTCAACTTACCTGCTGATATAAAACCTTTATACCAACAATTATCGACAATATTAGTTAATCTTAGTCGGCAAAAACATCCTAATAGGGACTATCATCAATTAGAACTGGAGCTGTTACCTTGAAAAATACAATTCTAACTTTACAACAACGCAAACAAAATCAACAAAAGATCACCATGTTAACTGCTTATGACTACACAACGGCAAAACTGATGGACGATAGCGGTGTAGATTGTTTATTAGTTGGTGATTCATTAGGAATGGTGATGCTAGGCTATGAAAGCACGGTTTCTGTCACCATGGAAGATATGATCCATCACTCTAAAGCAGTGGCAAAGGGCGCTAAAAACGCATTAGTTGTGACAGATTTACCGTTTATGTCTTACCATGCTTCTGTTTATGATGCTGTACATAATGCTGGTCGCTTGATTCAAGAAGGCAATGCACAGGTTGTAAAACTAGAAGGTGGGCGAGCATTTTGTGAACATATTAAGATGATCACTCAAGCATCAATTCCGGTTATTGCCCATATTGGTTTGATGCCACAATCAGTATTAGCATTAGGCGGTTACAAAGTACAAGGTAGAGATTACCAAGCGGCTAAAGATATAATTTTGGATGCATTAGCGGTTGAACAAGCTGGTGCTGCAGCTATTTTACTCGAATGTGTACCTGCTGATTTAGCTAAATTTATCACTGAACTTGTTAGCATACCAACGATCGGTATTGGTGCTGGTCATGGTTGTGATGGTCAAGTGTTAGTTTATCAAGATATGTTGTCAATGTATGATGGCGTATCATCTAAATTTGTTAAATCTTTTGCGCCAATCGGTGATCAAATGAAGCAAGCATTTGCCGATTATTGCCAAGAGGTAAAACAGCAACAATACCCAGCATCAATGCATGAGTTTGCCATTGACGGTGAGATTATGACTCAACTCAAATCTGAATTTTCAAAATAGCCAGAAAGGATAATAATTGTGAAAGTTGTAACAACAATTGATGAAGTTCGTCAGCAAGTTAAATCGTGGCGTAAAAACGGTGCAACCATTGGATTAGTGCCAACCATGGGGTATCTGCATGAAGGTCATCAGAGCTTAATGGCTGCGGCTAAACAAGATAATCAAAAAGTGATTGTTACCATTTTTGTCAATCCAATGCAGTTTGGCCCGAAAGAAGACTTAGCCAGTTATCCACGTGACTTAGAGCGCGACAAAAACGCCTGCCAACAAATGGGTGTTGATCTGATTTTTTGTCCATCAGCCAGTGAAATGTATGATGCCAATTTTAATAGCTATGTGAATGTTAATGGCCTAACTGATGCTCTTTGCGGCAAAAAGCGCCCCGGTCATTTTAAAGGCGTTTGTACTGTGGTTACTAAGTTATTTAATATCACGCAACCAGATCGAGCCTATTTTGGTCAAAAAGACGCTCAACAACTAGCGGTTATTCAACGTATGGTAAGCGATCTTAATGTTGACATCGAAATTATCGGTTGCCCAATTGTGCGTGAAAGTGATGGACTAGCTAAAAGTTCTCGCAATAGCTATTTATCGCAACAAGAACGCTTAGCTGCTATCTGTTTGTATCAATCAATCGAGTGTGCCCAGCAACTGATTCAAGCCGGTGAAAAATCAGTACAAACCATCTTAACCGCGATGCAGAATATTATAAATGCACAGCCGTTAGCTAAAATTGATTATATTGAATTTGTTGATTATGCAACATTAACTGCGGTTGATCGTTTAAATCAAGATAGTTTATGTGCTTTGGCGGTTTATATTGGTAAAACCAGATTGATTGATAACTTTATCTATCATCATTAGTCTTTACCATTCTAATCGTTCATAACGTTAAGACCACTTGCCAACAAGTGGTTTTTTTATACTAATTTTATTGTTATCTGATTTAAATTTGATTTGATCAAACACTTTATTCGTCTAACAATTTATTGTTATATCATTTTACGGTAGAATAACCACATTTTTATGCCTTGAATTAGGATTGATGCCTTTATTATGAAAAATACGACTTATAATCCACAAGAAATCGAACAACCTATCTATCAACATTGGGAAGAAAGTGGTTACTTTAAGCCTAATGGTGACAAATCTCAACCAAGTTATTGTATTGCTATTCCACCACCAAATGTAACTGGTAGTTTGCATATGGGACATGCTTTCCAACAAACTATTATGGATGCGCTAATTCGTTATCATCGTATGCAAGGTAATAACACGCTTTGGCAATCAGGTAGTGACCATGCCGGTATTGCAACGCAAATGGTGGTAGAACGTAAAATTGCTGCTGAAGAAAACAAAACTCGCCATGATTATGGTCGTGAGGCGTTTATTGAAAAAATTTGGCAATGGAAAGCTGAATCAGGTGGTAGCATCACTAAACAGATGCGACGTTTAGGTGATTCGGTTGATTGGGATCGCGAACGCTTTACTATGGATGAAGGTCTTTCAAATGCGGTTAAAGAAGTTTTTGTAAGACTTTATCAAGAAGACTTAATTTATCGTGGTAAACGCTTAGTTAACTGGGATCCAAAATTACGTACCGCAATTTCTGATCTTGAAGTAGAGAATCGTGAAGTAAAAGGTTCAATGTGGCATTTACGCTATCCATTAGCAGATGGTGTTAAAACTGCAGAAGGCAAAGATTATCTAGTTGTCGCAACAACTCGCCCTGAAACACTATTTGGTGATACCGGTGTGGCCGTTAATCCAGAAGATCCTCGTTATAAAGATCTAATCGGTAAATTTGTCATATTACCATTTGTTAATCGTCGAATTCCGATTGTTGGCGATGAACATGCGGATATGACAAAAGGTACTGGCTGTGTAAAAATTACTCCTGCGCATGACTTTAATGATTATGAAGTAGGACGTCGTCATCAATTACCAATGATTAACATCTTAACTTTTGATGGTGATATTCGTGCACAAGCAGAAGTGTTTGATACTAATGGTGAGCCAAGTACTGCACACGCAACCGATATTCCGGCACAATTCCAAAATTTAGAACGCTTTGCGGCGCGTAAATTAGTTGTTGCGCAGTGTGAAGCTCAAGGTATTTTAGAAAAAATCGAACCGCATGACTTAACTATCCCTTATGGCGATCGTGGTGGTGTGGTAATCGAACCTATGTTAACCGATCAATGGTATGTAAGAGCTAAAGTATTAGCGGAACCAGCTATTGCGGCGGTAAAAAATGGTGATATCCAATTCGTGCCTAAACAGTATGAAAATATGTATTTTTCATGGATGAATGATATTCAAGATTGGTGTATTTCGCGACAATTATGGTGGGGACACCGAATTCCAGCTTGGTATGATAATCAAGGCAACGTCTATGTTGGTCGTGATGAGGCTGAAGTTCGCCGTGATAATAATCTGGCAGCAGACATCGAATTGTCTCAAGATGACGATGTTCTTGATACATGGTTCTCATCAGCATTATGGACATTTTCAACTTTAGGTTGGCCAGAAAACACTGATGATTTAGCTACTTTCCATCCAACAAATGTGCTAGTGACTGGTTTTGATATTATCTTCTTCTGGGTTGCTCGAATGATTATGATGACCATGCATTTCATTAAAGATGAACATGGTAAACCACAAGTACCATTTAAAACGGTATATGTGACCGGGCTAATTCGCGATGAAGAAGGGCAAAAAATGTCGAAATCTAAAGGTAATGTTATCGATCCTTTAGATATGATTGATGGTATTTCACTTGCCGATTTATTAGAAAAACGTACTGGTAATATGATGCAGCCACAATTAGCGGAAAAGATTGCCAAACGTACCGAAAAACAGTTCCCAAATGGTATTGAAGCGCATGGTACTGATGCCTTACGTTTTACTTTAGCGGCGCTGGCATCAACTGGTCGTGATATCAATTGGGATTTAAAACGCTTAGAAGGTTATCGTAACTTCTGTAATAAACTATGGAATGCTAGCCGTTATGTATTGATGAATACCCAAGATCACGATTGTGGTTTTAAAGGTGGGGAGTTAGATTATTCATTAGCGGATAAATGGATCTTAGCGGAATTTAACCAAACTGTGAAAACCTATCGAGAAGCATTCGATACTTACCGTTTTGATTTAGCTGCTAATATCTTATATGAATTCACTTGGAATCAGTTCTGTGACTGGTATTTAGAGTTAACTAAATCAGTATTGGCAAATGGTGAACAGAATCAGCAACGTGCTGCTCGTCATACCTTAGTCACGGTACTTGAAGCCTTATTACGTTTGGCGCATCCAATCATTCCATTTATTACTGAAGCTATTTGGCAAAGTGTCAAACCATTAATGGCAATCAAAGCGGATACCATTATGTTACAACCAATGCCAGCATTTGATAGCCAATTAGTTGATGATAAAGCAGTTGCCGATATCAATTGGATTAAAGACGCTGTCATTGCGGTTCGTAATATCCGTGCTGAAATGAATATCGCACCAAGCAAACCATTACAGTTATTGATTAGAAAAGCATCACCAGCGGTTCATCGCGTAATTAGTGACAATGTCACCTTTATCGAATCATTAGCAAGATTATCAGAAATAGTCTTGTTAGATGAAGGTGAAGCAGGGCCATTATCAGTCACTAAATTGGTTGATGGCGCTGAACTTCTTATCCCAATGGCTGGGCTTATTAATAAAGAAGATGAGCTAGCTAGACTAGAAAAAGAGATCGCTCGCATTGATGGCGAAATTGCGCGTATTGATAATAAATTATCTAATGCTAGCTTTGTCGATAAAGCTCCCGCAGCAGTCGTTGCCAAAGAGAAAGAAAAACAACAAGGCTATATTGCTGATAAAGCCAAGTTGCAAGAGCAGTATGCAGCCATAAAAAGTCTTTAAAGATCATAATAAAAAGGCCTGACGCCGGTTGAATATCAAAATCAGGCCTTATAAGCCGCTTAATAAAAGTGTCCAACTTTATGGGGGCACTTCATTGAGAGGTTTTTTGAATGATTAAAACTTGTAACCGACACCTAACATTACTACCCATGGATCAAGATCATATTTTGCCGTAACTTTAGTATTACCTAAATGCGTTCTAGCTTTAGTTTGAATATCGATATAACCGATTTGCGCATTAATTAACCAATTTTCATCTATTGAATAATCAGTTCCCACTTGCGCTGCCCAGCCCCAAGAACTGTCCAAATCAAAACCATGAAAACCTGTTTTTTTAGCTTTACCACTCACTTTTTCATCAAAAAAGAAGGTGTAATTTATGCCAAGTCCAACATAAGGTTGAAACTCACAACTACTATCAAATGGATACCAAAGTGCACTCAATGTTGGTGGTAAATGTTTAATCTTGCCTAAATGAGCACCAGCTAATCCAGTAGCGTTGCCCCCACTAAGTTTCACTTGATGGCTAAAAGGTGTTGCACCTAATAATTCAACAGCGAGATTATCGGTAATCATATATTGAAAATTAAGTCCAAGCTGCGTGTCATTATCAGCTTTGGCTTTAAGATCACTTTTTGCGCCGCCAATTTTGACATGATTACTTTTATCTTGAGGATGAACATAAGCAGGACCGCCGCGGATAATAATTTGGTTGGCACTATGTGCCAAAGCGGCAGAGCTAGTTAATCCAAAGGTGAGTAGCATAACAATTGATGATACTCTCATTTTTGTCTCCTTATTATACTTATATAAACTGTTTGCAACATGTGCGGTTAATTAACATGCCGTTTTTAATATGAAGCAATAAAGGAATGAGGTACTAAAAGATATCGAGGATATTCTAGCACCATAATATTAGCAATGATACGGTGTTGTAAGGATTTACAGATGTAATAATTATAGGTTTATTGAGCAATTGATTAAGAGTCCATTAATCAATTTAACTCAAATTCGCTTTTGATGACGCCATAGCCATTTACCGCTAATAAGTCGATGATAAAAGAAGAAGCTTCGAACGATCCAATCTAAGAACATACCAAACCAAACTCCAATTACCCCATAGCCAAAATAGACTCCGAAAATATAACCAACCACAATACGACACATCCACATACTCCCTATGGCGACCCACATGGTATAACTGGCATCTTTAGCGCCTTTAAAGCCATATGGTAAAACAAAGGATGAAGCCCAAAAAGGGGTAAACAACGCATTAAACCAAAGCAAATGTTTGGAAATCTCGATAACTTCATGATCATTGGTATAAAGTGAACTTAAGAGCCCTGCAAACGGAATCGATACAAACGCTAAAAAGCAGAGTAATAAGCTAGTTAAATGAAAGATAAACTTAAGTTGCCTAGTTGGTTGATAGATTTGACCCATACCAATACGCTTACCAACTATAATTGTCGAGGTTGCGCCGAGGGTACCACCGGGTAAATTAAGTAACCCAGCAATTGAAAATGCAATAAAATTCGCGGCAATCGTTGATGTTCCCATACCTGCAACAAAGGTTTGCGTTAGTAATTTTCCGATATTAAACATTACCGATTCCACACTAGCAGGGATTCCGATACTTAAAATATCAATCAAAATTTTACCATTAAACGAATGAAAATAACTACGGAGAGGAATAAATAACGCTCGACTTGGCTTAATGGTTAATACCAATAAAATAAAAAACATCCCACAGTAACGAGATGTTGTTAAGCCAATGCCGGCCCCAATAAATCCAAAACCATGCCAACCAAAAGCGCCATAAATTAGCACATAACTAATCGACAGGTTCAAAATATTCATAATGATGTTTAAATACATCGGTAACTTAGTATTGCCAGCGCCACGCAGGGCACCACAGCCAACTAGAATAAACGCAAGGGCTGGGTAACCTAAAACGGTTAATCTTAGAAAGGTGAGAGTTAGTTCCTTAACTTCAAGATCAGCTTTACCAGCAATAATTTCGACAATCCAATATCCGGAAAACTCGACAAACAAAAACAGTAAAATCGAAATTATCACTAATAACGTAATGGACTGTCTTGCTGCCACTACGGCTTTTTTACGATTATGTCGCCCCAAACTAAATGCCACAACGACCGACGTTCCTAGCGCAACGGCCATAAAAAATGACATTACAATCATATTGAAGCTTTCCGCTAAACCAACTGCCGCCATTTCGGCCTTACCAATCCAACTTACTAAAAACGTACTAAAAATACCCATTAAAATGACTGACAAATTCTCAATCAAAATTGGCATTGCTAAAGGATATATTTCGCGCCAAAACAGCACATTATTAGAACGTCGCTTTTTATAAAGTTGAAGATTCTTCAATCGACTTAAAAAATCCAATTTATGACCTAAATTTTCATATAAAAATTGGGGTTATTATAGCGCTTTTATCTGACAAAAATGAAATTATGTTTTAAAAAAGCGAATAAAAAAATAAGTTAAAAAAAGTTGAGGAAAGGGGTTTTTTTGCTTCAAATTCATTTTTCATGGGTAAAATAACAGATTTTATAATTGTAGTGCAGATTTTTGTCGATATCGACATGTCATTAACACCAATATTTGCTTAAATCAGTTAAGTTTATTTACATGACAAATTTATAATTTTTTGAGTCTATATGATGGAAATAATGATTAATGTCTCTAGTAACCTTGGTTGAACCATTTTTCAAAAATGGTTCAGATTGCATTTTGTAATAATCTACTAACAGTTTCTAATTAATTTTAAATGTTTACATTAACTAGTATAAATTAAATAGAAACGATATTTATAATGCTCTTAATATCAGTAATTTTATTGCTAGAAATGCAATTATTATATCAATCTTAGATCTGTACTCTCTCTTTGCTACTAGTACTATATGGCTTAAAATATGGGTAATTAAACTGGTTAATTTTTGATCTAACATGGGGATTTTTTAACTTATGTTGTAACTCAATCACTATCTGATTGAAACTTTACCACAACAAGTACTTATAATTGATATCTTTATCCAGATACAAAAGGTCGTAATATACCTTTATCTTGGGGGGGGAAGTATTCAATAATAATATCTCCTCGAATGACCTAAGCTTCTTTTAATAAAACTTTTATAGTTAAATCATCTGTCTTGTTACTTTTACTTCATAATTGAGTTCAATTAATCAAGGTAATAGTTAGTCCATCGTTACAGCAATCATTTGAGTTACAAGCAGCTATTTTTTATAACTGGAAAATATGAAAAAATACTGATTTGCTATTTAAGCATAATGATTAGATGATACAATAGTTTCCAATTTTTATATTAGCCCACATTTTAGGAATTAAAATTGATGAATAAAGACATCCACCAGCAGCGAATATTAATTTTGGATTTTGGTTCACAAGTAACGCAATTAATTGCTCGAAGAGTTCGTGAAATCGGTGTGTATTGTGAACTGTGGCCGTGGGATGTTTCGGAAGAGAAAATTAAACAGTTTAATCCTAAAGGTATTATTCTTTCAGGTGGTCCGGAAAGTACTACCGAGCAAAATAGTCCTAGAGCACCTGAATATGTATTTAAAGCTGGCGTGCCTGTGTTAGGTATCTGCTACGGTATGCAAACTATGGCAATCCAAATAGGTCAAGGCGGGCAAGTTACTGCATCTAATCAACGTGAGTTTGGTTATGCTAAAGTTGATATTGTTGCAAAATCCAAATTAACTGAAGGTATTTTAGATAGCACAAATGATGCTGGTGTTAATCAACTCGATGTTTGGATGAGTCATGGTGACAAAGTCACTTCACTACCAGACTCGTTTACCGTAATAGGCCAAACAGAAACATGTCCATTTGCCATTATGGCAAATGATGAAAAACAGTTTTATGGTGTACAGTTTCATCCAGAGGTAACGCATACTATTAAAGGATTAGAGTTACTAAAACGTTTTGTAATTGATATTTGTCGGTGTGAAAAATTATGGACACCTTCTTCAATTATTACTGATGCAGTGGCACGTATTAAAGAGAAAGTTGGTCAAGATAAAGTATTGTTAGGTCTATCTGGTGGTGTTGATTCTTCGGTTACTGCACTATTATTACATCAAGCCATCGGCGATCAGCTAACCTGCGTTTTTGTGGATCATGGTTTATTACGTTTAAATGAAGCACAGCAAGTGATGGAGATGTTTGGTGATAAATTTGGATTAAATATTATCGCAGTTAATGCTGAAGATCGTTTTATGACCGCACTAGAAGGCGAAGCCGATCCAGAAGCTAAACGTAAAATCATTGGTCGTGAATTTGTTGCAGTTTTCGATGAAGAAGCCGCAAAACTGAAAGATGTAAAATGGCTTGCTCAAGGGACTATTTATCCCGATGTTATTGAATCCGCGGCCGCTGATACAGGTAAAGCACATGTCATTAAATCACATCACAATGTGGGTGGATTACCTGAAGATATGGAAATGGGCTTAGTTGAACCATTACGGGAGTTATTTAAAGACGAAGTGCGTAAAGTTGGTTTGGAACTTGGTTTACCTTACGATATGCTTTATCGTCATCCATTCCCTGGACCTGGTTTAGGTGTACGCGTATTAGGTGAAGTGAAAAAAGAGTACTGTGATTTATTAAGACAAGCCGATGCGATTTTTATCGAAGAACTCTACAAAGCTGATTTGTATCACAAAGTTAGCCAAGCATTTACCGTATTTTTACCAGTACGCTCGGTTGGCGTCATGGGTGATGGACGCCGCTATGATTGGGTTGTCTCACTGCGTGCCGTAGAAACCATCGACTTTATGACTGCCCACTGGGCGCATCTTCCATACGACTTTTTAGGAAGAGTATCAAACCGTATCATCAACGAAGTAAATGGCATATCACGAGTGGTTTATGATATCAGCGGAAAACCGCCAGCGACTATTGAGTGGGAGTAAAGCTCCCTTTCTATTATTAATATAAATCAATAATTAAAAAGTTGGTAATACTAATTGTATTACTAGCTTTTTTGTTTCTTTCAATCCTTAATCTCCCAGTAGAATCATTGAATTTTTTATAGTAAAGAATAATGGTAAAAATGAATTAGTTTTTAGGTGTAGATCAACTGTAACTATCACCTAAAATAGTACATAAAAAAGTAGGACATTCTCTATAATATTTTTAAAGTGGAATCATTAAGAGCAAATTGCATCATTTAGGTGCATTCATTTTAATAATAGATAAAGCATGCCCTTGTTATATTTACTTCGTATTTTAATAATTCAAATTATTTATTGAGATATTTTTAGCGACAATTTAATTTTATTTAAATTGGTCTGGATTTTGCATGGTAAATAAAAGGATATTTATTTACTATCTATAAGGAAAAAAGATGAAATATAAAATAATACTTTTCACAACTCTATTCTTAATGAGTACATTTTGTTTTGGCGAGACAAAACTTCCTCATGTTGTTATTTTGGCAACCGGTGGAACAATAGCCGGTTCTGCTGCAAGCAATACCGATACTGTTAGTTATAAAGCCGGGGAATTAGGTGTTCAAACATTAATTGATGCTGTTCCTGAATTAAAAGATATCGCTCAGATCGATGGTGAGCAAGTAGCTAATATCGGTAGCAACGATATGACCAGCGATATTATTTTAAAATTATCAAAACGTGTAAATGAATTATTAGCAAAAGATGATGTCGATGGTGTTGTAATTACCCATGGTACAGACACGCTTGAAGAAACAGCCTATTTTCTTCATTTAACGGTAAAAAGTAATAAACCCGTTGTATTGACTGCTGCTATGCGTCCCGCGACCGCTATCAGTGCCGATGGGCCAATGAATCTATTAGAAGCTGTGACATTGGCATCTACTCGAGAAGCTAAAGGGCGAGGTGTTATGGTTGTACTTAATGATAGAATAGGCTCAGCCCGATTTATAACAAAGACTAATGGCACAACTACAGATACCTTTAAAGCCGCAGAACAGGGATATTTAGGCGTTTTCATAGCTGCAAAACCACATTTTGAAACAAAGATTGATAAACTTCATACATTAAATTCTATTTTTGATCTTAGCGCTGTTAAAGAGTTACCCAAAGTGATTATTTTATATGGTTATCAGGATGATCCAGAGTATTTGTTTGATGCTGCGATCGAAAATCATGTTGATGGCATTGTATATGCTGGATCAGGTGCAGGCTCCACATCGGTTAGAAGTGAAAAAGGAATAAAAAAAGCCGAAGATGCTGGTATTATCGTTGTGCGTTCATCACGAACAGGTAGTGGTATAGTTCCTGTAAATAAACAACTACCTGGATTGGTTTCAGATTCTCTTAATACAGAAAAGGCCCGAATTTTACTCATGACAGCATTAACTAAAACTAAAGATCCTGAGTTAATTCAGCAATATTTTCATACTTATTAGTTAGAATAATTTTTGCCAATTCAAAGAGTTGCAAGTATCTATCTTGCAGCTTAATCCTGAACAAAAGCAATTAAAAATGTGCTTGAAGTTATTTTGTTTGCACAATATCAGTAATAGTAATTTTTAAAAATATAGATATCAATTTCACCATACCTAAATTACTTTTTTAACAATATTAAACTAAACTAAATCCTTAAAAAAACATTATTATTAAACAATTCTCCAACAGATTAACAGGGAAGTTTAATGATATTTTCAAGGATTAGATGTATTAAACGTTATTAAATATTTGCTTAAAGATTCTGTATTGATCGGTCTCTTCTTCATATTCTATTTTAGTATGGACATAACATAATTATGTAGTTTTATAAAATCGCCACTTGTTGATGTTTTATTTGCTATAGCGGTTACTGTTGAAATTATTTTCTTTCTCTCTCTCAATGCTGATAAAACAATTTGTTGTTAAAAGTCCACATTTGTTAACCCCTTATTTAGGATTAATTTTGGGGGTTAACATTTTCTTTTGTTTGGCTATTTATTTTATATGTTTATTTCGACCAATATAATAGTGGGGGATGGGATGGTTTAGGGTTTCTCGTTTGGGCTTTTTTGCCTGCGATTGATAGTTTTATGTGTTATATTATTTTAATAGTTATCAGAATGTTATATTTTTTATGTTGTTTTTTATTTGTTGAAAGGTCTAAATAACATTTTTCCTTGATTAACTGTCGTTTCTAGATAGTGCTTAAGTATATTATTTAGCAACCTAAAGCAAGATGAATAATTGATTATAAAGAAGTTAAATATTAATTTTATTAGCGTGTAATCATATTTAATTGGATGAGATTTTTATCGGTTAACAGCGACGTTAACTTAAATTTGTAAGGATTAATTATGCCAAAAATTATTAAATATTTATCTAAGGATAAATTATGGATCTCTCTTTTTTGGATTACTTATTTGGCATTTATAATTACTTATAATATTTTTTCATTAAAAAGCAAATTCTATATTAGTCATGTAGCTGCATATGCCCTTCAGATAATATTTTGTATAACAATACTTTTTGAAATTATTTTTTTCCTAATACAATTAATAAAATTATTTATTATCCCTCAGACTCATGTATTAACTTCTTTTTTAGGATTATTTTGTGGATTAGTTTTTTCTTTTGGCTGGTTTGGTATTTTAAATTTTTATATTAGATATTTTAATTATGGTTACAATGATTTAGGATTCATCCTTGCGACGTTTATTCCTACGCTCGGTTGCTTTTTAGGTTACATTATTTTAGTTTTGATTAAAATTTTAAGATGTTTATGTTGTTTTTTTCTTGTTAAACAATCCAATGATTCTTACTCATAAAGTAAAATATATTAAGAAAGCCTTTTAAAAAATTAGCTGCATTTTATTAAGTGTTCGTCAGTTATTTTAAGATGATTGAGTACTTTTTCTTATTTGTTATTTGTTAATTGCTTTTAATACGTCATTATTATCAATTTGAGATAAGACAGAATTACGTTGCTCATTTTATCGAGTATTTAAATTTAAAAATCTAAATTTTTTATATTTTAAAGCTCTTTTAGCGAAGATACTGAGAGTTTATTCAATCTTGACTTGATTTTTGTTTCAATCAGCGTTTATATATAACTGTAATAAGCAAATCGGCTTATTATTTTTAACATTTTACTGGAGGAGCTTATAATGGTACAAAAATTTGCTGCATACGGTAGTGATGTTTCAGCTGGCACTTATAAATGTGCTGATTGTGGCTATGTATATTCAAACCAAAGTAAAAAATCGTTACCCCCTTGTCCTGATCATAATAAAAAACCGCATAGTAAGAATGGTTGGTATGTGGTGAGTGGTCAAGGTGATTCAGTTAAAGATCCTCATCATACTAAAAAATAGTACTAGTTTTATGTTGTAACTTTGAAAGGTAACACTTAGTGTTACCTTTTTGCTAATTAGGAACCATCATTAAATTCTATTTTCGAATTTTTTGGATTTTGCCAATAAGTTTATTTTAAAATTGTGATCTTTATCATATCGAAAAATAAAAACAATATTTCATCCATTGCTAACACTACCTTTCGTTATTACCTATGGCTAATTGAGAAACAACTTGATTTATGGTAACAAAAAATTAGAGGTAATTAATTTTAGCCAAATATATATCTTTCACTACAAAGCAAATTTAGTCATTTTTTGGCAATTTAGCCATTCGAATAAACTGCCAAGAAGATCACAATTTCATTACTATTTGATGCCTATACTAAGTCTAATATGTACTTATGGAAATAAAATTGTTTATCCTTTAGGAGGTAATAATGAAAAAAAACATGAAAAAATTGGTTGTGTTAGGCATATTATCAGCATTGTGTTTACCAACAGGCGCAGCTTGGGCCAAAGATTATCAATTATCAGGAAAAAATGCTCAAGTTAAATTAGCTAAGGATGACAGTCAAAATAGTATTACATCACTAAATATTATCAATCCAGTGACTAATGATTCGGTAAAAATTGAAACGTTGTTTGAAATTGTTTTGGCATCCGGAGATAAGTTAACCGATAAAGATTTTTCACTGGATAAAGTGCAACAACAAGATACAGGCATGACATTAAATTACACTGGTCATGATATGTCGATTGAAACTGTCGTTAATCTAAATGATGATAAACATTTTGCGAGTTATGAATTAAGAATCACGCCTAAAAATAAAGCACTTTCAATGTCATCAGTATCATTAATGCCATTCCGTTCACAGGCACCATTTGTGTATGGTTCAGTGGTAAGTTCACCGATTATTAGTGATACTTTTTTTATCATTCCAGAAAATCCATTAACCAATACGGTTGCTTATGAAGGTGGTGTATCACAAAAAATTCCACAAGCTATTCCATTACAAGCTGAACATACTTTAAGTTATAAAACTTACATTGGTACTTATGAAAAAGGTCAGTTAAGACGTAACATTAACCAGTTCATTGATAGTGTTCGTCAACGTCCATATAGTCCTTATTTACACTATAATTCATGGCTTGATATAGGATTTTTTAATCCTTATACAGAAAAAGAAGCTTTATTGAGAATTGATCAATATGGTGAAGAGTTGGTAAAAAAACGTCAGGTAAAATTGGATGGATATTTATTTGACGATGGTTGGGATAATCTAAAAGGGAACTGGGGATTTAGTGCCAATTTCCCTAATGAATTTAATAATTTGAAAACAGCTTCTGATAAATATCAAACGGCACTCGGTATTTGGTTATCACCATGGGGCGGTTATAATAAACCACGTGATAAACGTGTTGCTAATGCGCCTGAATTTGGTTATGAAACTATGGACGGTAAATTAGCCTTGTCAGGGCCAAATTATTATACTAACTTCCATAAACGAATCCTCGAATTGATTAATAATCAAAACATAACCATGTTTAAACTTGATGGAACGGGTAATGCTGATAAGGTTATTGCTGGTAGTCAATTTACTAGTGATTTTGATGCTGCTATTCATTTAATTGAAGATATGCGCAGTGCTAACCCAAATCTCTACATCAATTTAACCACCGGTACTCAAGCAACGCCATCATGGTTATTCTATGCCGATTCAATATGGCGAGGAGGGGATGATGTTAACTACTATGGACCTGGTAGCAAAGTGCAACAGTGGTTAACTTATCGTGATGCCGAAACTTATCGTTCTATTGTTTTAAAAGGCCCGCTATTCCCGCTTAACTCCTTAATGTTGCATGGTATTGTCTATGCAAAACAGGCGAAAAATCTTGATAAAGAAAGTGAAACAGATTTTGCCGATCAGGTATGGAGCTACTTTGCAACAGGTACTCAATTGCAAGAGATGTATATTACACCTGAATTATTAACGACCCAAAATTGGGATACGCTAGCTACAGCCGCAAAATGGGCAAGAACTAATAAAGATGTTTTATTCGATAGCCATTGGATAGGTAAAGATCCGACAAAATTAGGTGTATATGGTTGGGCCGGTTGGAGTAAAGATAAAGCAATCATCACTTTACGTAATCCATCTGATAAACAGCAAGTTTACTATCTAGATTTACAAAATGATTTAGAATTACCAAATAATGCAACTGATCGTTTTCAAATTAAAATTGATTATGCTAGTAAGTTACATGCAAAGAAACCAACAACTATTTCGAAAACAGCAATGTTAACGCTTGAACCTTTTGAAACAGTTATCATGTCATTAACCCCACAATAACCTATAAAGTGCCTTACCATGACAAGGTAAAGCACTTAATTTTCAAGATTTTATTTGCAATTATGTTTACTATCAATAGATAAATTTAGTAAATAAATTTTGTCAAAAAATTCAACTTATCCTATATAACCTATATATTTAGGAATCTCAAAATTAAAGCTTAAAAATCCCCATATCTAGTTAAATTTTGGTTTAAAGATTATTAAATTCAGGAAAAATTTTTGCTGAGTAATTGGCATTAGTGATAAAAATAGTCAAAGTTGAAATGATTAATATTTGTTTAATTTCATTTAAATTTTTACAATAAATTGTTAAGTTGGCTTTTTTTATCAGAAATATTGTGTAAGATAGCAGATATTTTTATTAATCATTATTATTTAGACCATTAAATAAATTAAAATATTTAAGATAACAATAAAAATATAATTATTTATCAATAGTTTTGATTAGAAATAGAGTTATAAGGTATAGAGTAAGGAAAAATGATGAAAAAAGTTATTAAATTGACAGTGTTACTTTCAAGCCTTTTTATGTTTACGACCGTAAATGCAGCTACAGCCGATAAAAATACGGGAGTAAAGGTTACTAAAGCATTAGCAGATAGTGCAAAACGCTCATTGTTAGGAGAAAAAGGTAAATTTCCTATTCAAGTCGAGGCCGGTTATGAAGTTACCAATATTACCGCGAATATTAATAATGTGGTTTTCGAATATAAAATGCCTTCAGATAGCCAAAATACTCCTTTGAATGATTTTATGGAGAATATTAGATTAGGGCTTAATAGTCAATTTTGTGATAAACCTGATGTCGTAAATGTATTAAAAACTTATGACATTCGTTTTATTTTCCGTTTTCAATTTTCTGATGATCGTAATATTCCTACCACTTTATCAATCAAAGAAATCTGTGAGTTAGATTAGGTAAATATTAGTTTATTCGCTATTAGGTGAATTTTAGTAATGAATCGAAACATTGAGGTATTAATTTTGATTCATTACTAAGTTAACGACTTAATTAAATTTTTCTTCTTATTTTTTTCCATCCAAAACTGCTAGATTGATTAGGTTATAATTTATTAAGAATTACTTGCCGTTAGTTGAGCAGCGTTATCTAGTTGAAGTTTGTTTCTTAATAATATTTTTTCCAAAATAGACGTATATAATGGCATTCCACCCAACGCTTGCGCTATGAGTGTCGCACCTAAACAGGTAATAATCATCGGTAAAATAAGCTGATAATTATCAGACATTTCCATCACTAAAACGATACCCGTTAGCGGTGCCCTTACAGTAGCGGCAAATAAACCACCCATACCAATAATAGCGCAAGCACCAAGTTCAATATGATAATTTGGGTAAATTTGTTGCGCAATCACCCCAAAAGCGATCCCAACCGTTGTCCCTAAGGCTAAGGTAGGGGCAAATATGCCCCCTGGCGCACCGGAACTAAAGCATAAAACGGTAGTGATAAAGCGTAAACATAAAATAATCATCAATGTATTGATAGCGTAATTGCCAGAAACGGCATCGGGAATAAAATCAAAACCACTACCAGTTATTTCAGGGAGGATGAAGCTTATAACTCCAAATAACCCTGCCAAACAAAATCCAGTGATAACAAAGTAGTATTGATTAAATTGATAAAATTGTTTGAATCGCTCTTGTAAGGTCAATATGCACTTATTTGATAAAACACCAATAACGCCAAAAAAAGTCCCTAACAAGAGATAGAGCCATAAAGATTCAATAGGAACAGCATTAAAGTGGCCGATCTGAAAGACTGATTCCTGATTATATAAAAATTGATACATGATACTGGCCATAATCACGCCAACAAAAATGGCTTTTATTGAGGTCAAATTGTAGCGAAACTGTGGGCGCATCTCTTCAATAATAAACAGTATGCCTGCTAAAGGCGCATTGAATGCTGCAGTAATGCCTGCGGCGGCTCCGGTTGCTAAAAAAGTATGCCGATAAGCTTTATTTTTAACTTTGAGCAGATCGGATACCATGGCACCAATATTACCACCAAGTTGAACAGTAGGGCCTTCACGACCTAGCACCATACCAGAGCCCAAAGCACCGATACCACCAATAAATTTAACCGGTAGGACAGATCGCCAACGAACAGGGCGTAAATCAAGTAATGCACCTTCAATTTCTGGTATACCTGAACCGCCAGATTCAGGAGCAAAACGTTTGACTAAATAGTAAGCTAACCCGCCCATTGTTCCTGTGATAGCAAAGATTAACAGATAATTAATTATTTCATTGTCGATTAGATCAAATAATAATGTTTTACGCAGTGAGATAACCCAATTCACTGCATATTGAAATAATACGCCAACAATACCTGTGATAGTGCCGATAACACCGGCAACTATTAGTACGATTAGAGGGGCTTTATCCTGAAAACTACGTATTTTATGATAAAGTTGAATTCTTTTTTTGATAGCAGAATAACTAGGCACAATATTGACTGTAATTAGAACAATGAAGGCAAATTTTACGCCTGTTTAATCGAAAAAGATAGTTTCAAATTTGTACTAAAATACTTGCTACTAGGGCGATTATCTGATTAAAAACCTGCGATAATGCGCCATTAAGCAGTAATATAGCTGCGCGATTTTTTAATCCAAATAACTAAAAATATTGTTCGGCCAAAACTAAATAAACTGTAAGCCAGCCATAATCCATGATTTCCCCAAACTGGCACTGCAAAATATTGTGCTATCAACCAAAGCAATAACGCTAATAACATTGAATCACGGATGGATGAAGTGTAACTAATACCGGAAAAAACACCATAATAGATCAATCCACCCGCGGAAACGATAGGGAATATAATTAACCATGATTGATATTGCAGAGTTAGATTTATAATTTCCGTTTGATTAGTAAGTAGCTTGATAATTGAGGTGTCAAACGCCAACCAAATAGCAATTATTATAATTGGGCAAATAAAACAGGCTTGCAATGACCAGCGTAGAGTTTGGTTATAGAGATCCATATTTTGATTACCCTTCGCGCGACCACTAAATACACTTGATGCATTAGCAAAACCATCAAACAGATATGCCATCATATAATGGATCTGAAATAAGACGGCATTAGCGGCTAATACTTCGGTATCGAATGTTGAGCCAATCGAAATAAAATGATTGGTGACGATTAATAAACAGATAGTCCTTATCATTAGATTGGTATTGACTAAAATGACCCCTTTTAATGATTGCCATGACAAAATAGCTTTTAAGTCGGTTTTTTGATGCGTTTTCGGTAGATATCGATAGATGAACAAAATCCCGATTAAAGAACAACTTATTTGGGCGATTAACGTTGCGAATGCGACTCCTTTGATGTCCCAACGAAACCACCAGACAAAAAGCATCGCCATTATGATATTAAGTACATTGATGAAAACTTGCAAAAATAATACTGCTTTCACTTTAGAGATACCCATTAACCAACCAACTAACACATAATTGATAAGCACAAAAGGAGCTCCCCAAATTAATACGGAAAAATAGCTATCAGCATAGTGTTGAACTTCTTGATTAGGATTAATGATCTGCATTGAAGCAGAAAAAATGAACTTTTGAAAAATAATAAATACCAAACCTAAAAAAATCGCAATAAATAGGGGGCGAATAAGCGAAGATTTTAGTAATAATGCGTTATCCAAGGCTTGAGCTGCGAAACCTGTGGTACTGACTCTTAAAAAGCCAAATAACCAGTAAATGGTATTGAATATTACTGTTCCTATGGCAATGCCAGCAATAAAAGCAGGATTAGGTAAATGACCAACTAAAGCAGTATCAACTACGCCAAGCAGGGGAGTGGTGATAGTTGACAGTACAAAGGGAATCACTAATTTAAGATAATCAATAAACTGATACTGTTGATTTGATATTGATGCGTTTGCCATTTTTTAAAAACCTAAAACTGATTCGAGAAGTTGGATAGAGTAAGGGTTTTTGACTTGATTAAGTTTGTCTATACTATCAATATATTCAATGATCTCACCTTTATAAAAAAATGCCACTTTGTTACAAAGATAAGTAATGGTCGTTAGGTCATGGGTGATAAAAATACTGGTAAGATTTAATTGCTTTTGTAAATCGGCAAGTAGTGACAATATTTGGGTTTGTACTGAGATATCTAATGAACTCACAGCTTCATCAAATAAGATAAATTGCGTAGAACAGGCAATTGCTCTGGCAATGCAAACACGCTGTAATTGACCACCACTCATTTGGTGAGCAAAACGATTATAAAAAGAGCTGTCTAAACCGACTTGTTCTAATAAAGCGTTAATACGCAGCTTACGGTCATTTTTGGCTAGTTTTTCATAGATGTCAATCGGTTCAGCAATAATCTGGGCGGCAGTAAAATACGGATTGACTGAGGCATTATAATCTTGAAATACCGCACTGATATCTTTACGCATTGCTGACTTTTTCCAAGCCCGTTTAGCTATATCCTGACCATTAAAATAGATGTTACCACTATCAGGTTTTTCTAAACCTAAAATCAGTTTACCTAATGTGCTTTTACCACTACCACTTTCGCCAATAATGCCAAGACATTCACCTTGTTTTAGTTCGAATGAAACGCCATTGATGACGGTATTCTTATTTCGGCTAAACAGATTTTGATTCGGTTGTAAAAAAGATTTTTTTACATTTTCAACTTGTAATAACGGTGGCATTAAGTTGTCTCCGTGATCAAATTTGGATTATTGAAACCAATAATAGCATTGAACTTATTTAATAACTGTTTACGTGTGTCTATCAAGTAACGAGTATAGTCATGTTGAGGATGGTAAAAAATTTGTTCACGACTACCTGATTCCACAATCTTCCCTTTATTCATCACAATAATATCATCAGCAATATGATGAATCACACCTAAATCATGAGAGATAAAAATCACGGTTGTTTTCGAGTTCTGTTTTATTTCGGTAAACATTTTTAAAATATGAAATTGGCTAATTGAATCAAGTGCTGTAGTGGGTTCATCAGCAATGATGAGTTCTGGTTCAAGCATTAATGCCAAACCAATCATTATTCTCTGTAACATGCCACCACTTAATTGATGAGGATATTTTTTATAGATCTCTTGTGGATTATTAAGGCCAATATTTTCAATCATTTCTAACGCTTTTGTCATGGCTTGCTTTTTGTTAATATCTTGATGTGCTTGCAGTGTTTCAACTACTTGCTTGCCAATACAATATAGCGGATCGAAGGCACTCATAGGATGTTGTAATATTATCGAAATTACCTTACCACGTATCTGCTTTAAGGTCTGTTTATTCTGTTGTAATAGATCACCATTATTAGCTAAGGTTAGTTTAGCTTGGTGTGGCCTAAATAATATTTGACCTGACACATTAAAATAGGGCTCTAACAATCCGATAATGGCTTTACATGTTAAACTTTTGCCACTGCCACTTTCACCAACAATACCTAAACATGAATGACGATTAATTGTAAATGAGACATCATCTAATAGCTTGTTACCATTGTCGAGAGTAACCGTAAGTTTATTGACTTCTAATAGCGAGCTACTCATGCTTTTGGTCCTTAGGATCTAAAATATCTCTTAAACAATCACCTAACATATTAAATGCTGCAACGACAATTAAAATTGCAATACCAGGAAAGACCATCTGCATCGGATGTTGAGTCATGACATTTTTCGCTTCACTTAACATTAACCCCCACTCGGCAGTAGGTGCTTGAACACCTAATCCAATAAAGGATAGTGCTGAGATATTTAAGATCACCCAACCGGTATCTAAGGTTGCTAATATTACCAGCTCTGAAATAACATTAGGTAATAAATGACGGCAAATAATAAACGAATGTGGTGCGCCAATTGCACGTGAAAAAAGGATATAATTTTTTCGGCTATATTTTATGACTGAACTACGAATCATACGGCTATACCATGCCCATTTAACCACAATATTGGCGATAATGACGTTTTCAATACCTACACCTAACACACCAACAATCGCTAAAATCATAACTTGACTAGGAAATGACAGCATAATGTCACAAAGGCGCATGATGCATTCATCAAGTTTGCCTCGTTGATAACCTGAGATAAGGCCAATCAGACTACCAACTACGATAGTGATGATCATGGTAAGTAAGGATAAAAACAGCGTAGAACGGATACCATAAAGCAAACGCGATAAAATATCGCGACCAAGATGATCACAACCAAGCCAATGTTGACTAGACATGGCGGCATATTTACGCACAATACGAACTTTATTGGGATCATACGGTGCGATATAAGGTGCTAAAATACCTAATATAACAATTGTTGTGATGATGATTAAACAGATTAAAGCTGTTTTATTGTTAATTAGTTGTTTAGTTATATTCATACGGCACCACCATTATCTCGTAATCGTGGATCTAACCATTGATGAATGATATCAACAATAAAATTACAAACTACAAATAGAATAGCCATGATAAGAATATAAGCTTGAATGACCGGATAATCACGGTTCATGATAGCTGCTATACATAAACGCCCAAGTCCTGGCCACGAAAAGATATATTCGACGACAAAAGATCCAGCTATTAATTGCGGAATAGTCATACCTAAAGCCGTGATAGTAGTATGTAGAGAATTAACTAACACATGTTTAACAATTATCGTTGTTTCTTTTAAACCACGGCTACGAGCATAAAACACCGAATAATTATGCATATTTTCCAACATATTATTACGGATAAAACGAATATAAGTTGAGATATAGACAAATGATAAGGTTAAGGTAGGTAAAATGAGATTTTGCCATGTTCCGTAACCGTTGGTTGGCAGTAAATCTAAATAATTGGCAAATAGCCAAATAAAGAGTAAACCTAACCAATAACTAGGCATTGCAGTACCCAAGAAGATAATAATTCGAACAATATGATCAAACGCTGAGTTGGCAAAGATGGCACATAAAACACCTAAAATTAAACTGATGATAAGTGTTAATGTAAATGCCGACATCGCTAAAATTAATGTTGGAATTAAACTGCGGATCATCTCATCCCAAACGAGTCTATCTCGATGAATAAATGAACGACCAAAATCAAGATGTAAAACATCATATAGCCAAATAAAATAGCGTTCTAAAAAAGGTTTATTCAATCCCAATTCTTGACGCATACTTTCAATAGCATCTGGTGTTGGCATGATTTCGTTTAAGCGTAATGCAACTTCTGCAGGATCGGATGGAGCTAAATTAATAAGAAAAAAAGCGATAAAAGAGATACCGAATAATATCGGTATCATCATGGTTAAACGTTTAATAATATAATTTAACATTATTGGTCAATAATATTAGTTTATTAAAAATGCATTTTCTCAAATGGAATATCAAATTGAGAAGGGGCGAACTCAATTCCTTTTAGAGATTTAACCGCAATCGCACGATTACGCTCATAAGTCAGCGGAATATAAACCGCTTCATTATGCAAGGTTTCTAGCACATAACGGAATAGATCTTGTCGCTCTTTTTCATCAGTTGAAATTAATGCTTTACTAATACTCGCATCAATTTGTGGTTTTTCTTTCAAGCCTTGTTGCGCCATATAATCACCATAAACCGGTAATTTCATTCCTGACAAAAATGATTGCGGATCATATGGTGTTCCCCAAGAAATATCGAATACCATATCAAAATCACCCGCTTTTTGGCGATCACGATAACCTTGCTCTTCTTCACCATGAATATTAAGCTTTAATCCCACTTGCTCAAATTCGTCTTGCATATATTGTGCAATAGTTTTTTGAGAGGCAGTATTACTATCATAATAAAGAGTGATCTCAAACGTTTTACCATCTTTTTGGCGATAATCTTCACCTTTAACTTTTTGCCAGCCAGCTTTATCCAGTAGTGTTTCAGCTAATTTTGTATCGTATACATATGGTTTTAAACCAATGTTGGCATAAGGAATATTGGTTGCCATCAACGTATCCGCTGGAGCTTCGCTATTATTGAATATACCTTCTGAGATATCTTTCTTACTGATAATATGTTCAATAGCTTGGCGGACATTAACATCACTCAATTGGCTTCTCGTCGTATTCATTAAAACAATTCGACTGGAAACCGGTTTTGACATTAAGGTTTGAAACTTATCCATGCTAGAAAAACGCTCAAATGAATCCGCATCAACCATATTTTTACCATAAATCAGATCGATTTCACCTTTTTCAAGAGCCATTAGTCGACTTTGATTATCTGCGATTACTTTCATAGTCACTTTTTTCAGTAACGGTTTAGTACCCCAATAAGTTGGATTGGCATTAAATACTGCATACTGATCTTTCTTATGATCACCTAAAACATATGGGCCGGTACCAATATAAGATTTCACGCCATTTTTAGTTTCACCATCAATCATAGAATTTGGGGAAATAAATCGCATAGGGCGAGTGACGGCAATTTCAATCATGAACGGGTAGTAAGGCTCAGAAAGATTAACCTCAAGAGTATAATCATCTACCGCTTTGACTTCAGTTATTAAACGCACCATTTCTAACCAAGTATGACGAACTTTGTTAGATAACACGGCATCCCAATTCAGTTTGGCACTGTGCGCATCAAATTTTGCTCCATCACTGAATGTGACATCTTTTCTTAATTTGAAGGTGTAAGTTTTACCTTCGTTAGTGATAGTCCAGCTTTCTGCCAGCCATGGAGAAAAAGTTCCATCTTCATTATAGTGAACTAATGATTCATACAACATATTTTGTGCCCACATTTCACCTGAATATAAATGTGGATTTAAATCACGAATATCACGAAAATTTGCGAAAGTAATATCATCTTTGGCTAAACAATTAAGGCTAAAGCAACTTAAGACCAAGACGATAAGTAATTTTTTTAAATGAGGAAAGTTAAAAGACATACCTATTCCATAAAATAATTATATTTTGGGGTAGCAACAATACAATAAATGATAATGATAATCAATATTGACTACGCAAATCGCTTAAAATATAAGCAAAACACTATGAATAAATTTTAAGCGATGAATAACTCTAAACTTTATAGGGTTATTTACTAAAATGGTAGCATATATTAAATAACTAGCAATGAAAAGATAAAATAATCAGACAATTATTATCAAATTGCTTTATAATGTTTACGATTATTCATTTTTTCGATTATTTAGGAATCATTACATGTCATTTGACTCTCTTGGCTTAGATGCCAAGATTTTAAAAGCTATTGAAGAACAACACTATACCGATCCCACTCCTATCCAACAACAAGCTATTCCCGTAATACTGTCAGGTAAAGATTTAATGGCTAGTGCCCAAACCGGTACCGGTAAAACTGCTGGTTTTGGTTTACCCATATTGCAAAAATTGCATCAAATGCAATTAAAAAATTCAGCTAACTCAGAACCAAGGAAAGGTAAACGCCCTTTATATGCCTTAATTTTAGCACCAACACGTGAGCTAGCAGCGCAAATCGGTGAAAATATTCGTGATTATAGCCGTTATTTATCTATTCGTTCATTAGTAGTATTTGGTGGTGTTAGTATTAATTCTCAAATGATGAAACTTCGCGGTGGGGTGGATATTTTAATTGCCACTCCAGGACGATTATTAGATTTAGTGCACCAAAATGCTGTCGATCTTTCGCCGGTAAAAATTTTAGTTCTAGATGAGGCCGATCGTATGTTAGATATGGGCTTTATCCATGATATCCGCCGCGTGATTGCTAAATTACCGAAAAAACGCCAAAATTTACTTTTTTCTGCCACCTTTTCTGACGAGATAAAAGGATTAGCTAATACCATCTTAAATTCGCCTGAATCGATTGCTGTGGCGAAAACCAATAGTGCATCTGAGCAAATTACCCAATATGTGCATCGGGTGGATAAGCGCCGTAAGCGTGAATTGCTCTCTTATTTAATTGGCAAAAATCAATGGCAACAGGTGTTAATTTTTACTCGAACCAAGTATGGCGCTAATCACTTAGCAGAACAATTAACAAAAGATGGCATTAAAGCGTCGGCAATTCATGGTAATAAGAGTCAGGGCGCCAGAACGAAAGCGTTAGCTGATTTTAAGTCGGGACAAATACGAGCATTAGTTGCTACAGATATTGCCGCCAGAGGATTGGATATTGAGTTATTACCTTATGTTATTAATTATGAGCTGCCACAAGTAGCAGAAGATTATGTTCATCGAATTGGTCGAACAGGGCGAGCGCAAAATCAAGGTCAAGCTATATCGCTGGTTTGTATTGATGAACTTCCTCAATTAAAATCAATTGAGAAATTACTTAGAAAGCCGATTCCAGAAATTTTTACTCAAGGATTTGAAGTCGATCCTCGAATTAAAGCGGAGCCAGTCAAAAAAGCGCCAGCCAGACGAGCTCCGACAAAAAGAAGAAGTGCTGATAAATCTCGAACTTCTAAAAATCATCAGAATAGTATGAAGCAATCAAGCCATCATACACATTCTAAAACTAACTAAATTATTAAAAAGTAGAAGGATATTATTATGGCTAAGGTTAATCGCAGTCGTCGTTTAAGAAAAAAATTACATATTGAAGAATTTAAAGAGTTAGGTTTTACTGTAAGCTGGTCATTTGCCGAAGGTACCAATGAAGAAACTATCGATAACGTTGTCGATCAATTTATCGTTGAAGCAATACAAGCTAATGGTTTGGCCTACGAAGGAAGTGGTTATTTGACTTGGAAGGGGATTATTTGTACCCAAAAATTAGGTAACTGTACTGAAGAGGATCGTGACAATGTCACTAAATGGCTTGAGAGTCATGGTTTAAAAAATGTTAAAACCAGCGCTTTAATCGATATTTGGTGGGATGAATTAGATTTTTAATTTTTTATAACCAGCCAATAAAAAAATGGCCACTTATGTGGCTATTTTTATTGCTTTTTATGCACCTTTATTCGATGCCTTGACTTCGCAAGTAATCTTCATAGTTTCCGGTATAATCAATCACTTTTTCTGGCGTGATTTCAATAATACGGCTAGCCAGTGAGCTGACAAATTCGCGGTCATGCGATACAAAAAATAACGTTCCTTGATAAAGCTCTAATGCCATATTTAATGATTCGATCGATTCCATATCAAGGTGATTGGTAGGTTCATCCATGACAATGATATTTGGTCGTTGCATCATCAATTTGCCAAACAGCATACGGCCTTTTTCACCACCAGATAGAACTTTAACTTGCTTTTTAATATCATCTTGTGAGAACAATAATCGACCTAAAATACTTCGTACCGCTTGTTCATCATCATTAGGTTGTTTCCATTGACTCATCCATTCAAATACAGTTAAGTCCTGTTCAAACTCATATTCATGATCTTGCGCATAATAACCAATATTGGCATTTTCTGACCATTTAATATCACCTTGTTCTGGTGTTAATTCATTCATCAAGGTTTTAAGTAGGGTAGTTTTACCGATACCGTTAGTCCCTAAAATTGCTACTTTTTCGCCAACTTCGACCATGAGATTAAGATTTTTAAATAAAGGACCATTATCGAAACCTTTAGTGAGATTTTCCACCACTAGTGCATTACGAAACAGTTTTTTATCTTGCTCAAAGCGAATAAATGGATTTTGTCGGCTGGATGCTTTGACTTCTTCCAATTTTATTTTTTCAATTTGTCTCGCTCGTGACGTTGCTTGTTTTGATTTAGCAGCATTAGCACTAAAGCGACTGACGAAGGATTGTAATTCACTTATTTGAGCTTTCTTTTTTGCATTATCAGCTAATAAACGTTCTCTTGCTTGAGTAGCAGCAGTCATATAATCATCATAATTGCCAGGATAAATACGAAGTTCACCATAATCCATATCGGCCATATGGGTACAGACCATATTAAGGAAATGGCGATCATGCGAAATGATGATCATCGTGCTTTCACGTTCATTTAAGGTATCTTCCAACCAACGGATAGTATCAATATCTAAGTTATTGGTTGGTTCGTCGAGTAATAAAATATCCGGATTTGAAAATAGCGCTTGGGCTAATAATACCCGTAGTTTCCAACCTGGAGCAATTTCGCTCATTAGGCCATAATGTTGTTCAATAGGAATACCAACTCCAAGCAATAATTCACCAGCTCTGGCCTCCGCACTATAACCATCCATTTCGGCATATTGGGTCTCTAAATCAGCGACTTTAAAACCGTCTTCCTCACTCATTTCTGCTAACGAGTAAATGCGATCACGTTCTTGCTTGATTTGCCATAATTCTGTATGTCCCATAATTACAGTATCGAGAACAGTAAACTCCTCGAAAGCAAATTGATCTTGGCGTAATTTACCCAATCTTTCATGTGGATCAAGCGATACATTGCCTGAAGTTGGCACTAAATCGCCACCAATAATTTTCATAAAAGTTGATTTACCACTCCCATTGGCGCCAATTAATCCATAACGATTACCATTACCAAATTTGACGGAAATATTTTCAAATAGTGGCTTACTGCCGAATTGCATTGTGATATTGCTTGTTGTTAACACTAATAATTACTCTCGAATTGATTTGCAACTAAACCATAAAGCTCTTTATGAGATTTAAAGTAACTGGCAAAAATGTGATTTAGCTCACATTATGCCATAATAATGACCTTTTTAGCAGTTTAGTTGTTAATTTTGTACTTAAAAAGGTTTGTTCGGCAAAATTTTTTACCATTGGTAAACATTTGGTTTTAATTATTGTTTACATTGTTAAAACGAATTGTTACCATGCCTGACTTTTTATTTTCGGTACAAATTTGCGATGTATTACCTTATTTTTGTCACCATTGTTTGGTCGTTTTCATTTAGTTTTATTGCGGTTTATTTAAGTGGTCAAGTTGATACTTGGTTTGCGGTTGTCATGCGCGTTTTGTTGGCTTTTATTACCTTTATCCCTTTTTTACGTTTTAAAAATGTCTCTGTAAAGCAGATGTTGCTTTTGATGGGAGTAGGTGCATGCCAATTAGGAATTATGTACTTCTTTTATTACAACTCATTCCAATATATTTCGGTACCAGAGGTTTTATTATTTACCATTTCAACACCAATTTATGTCACTATTATTTATGATTTACTACAAGGGCATCGACTAAGACTTAATTATTTATTAACGGCCATTATAGCGGTAATTGGTGCGGCAATTATCCGTTATGACCACATCAGTCGTGATTTTATCATTGGCTTTTTATTAATTCAGGGTGCCAATGTCGTCTTTGCTTTAGGACAAGTCGGTTATAAACGTATTATGGAACTCTATCCATTACCGCAACATCAAGCTTTTGCCTGGGTCTATTTTGGGGCAATAGTTGTAGCAACTATTGGTTGGTTATTATTTGGTAATGCTGACAAACTGCCTACCACTCAATTACAGTGGGGGATTATTATTTGGTTAGGTATTGTGGCTTCAGGATTATGTTATTTCTTATGGAATTTAGGCGCGACTAAAGTCGATTCTGGTACATTGGCAATTATGAATAATTTGGTTATTCCGGCTGGTATTTTAGTTAATGTTGTTATTTGGCACCAATCAATAGATTGGGGTCGATTCACTATTGGTAGTGCAGTTATTGTTTTTGCCTTGATTTTACACCACAAATTCAAAAATTTTGCGGTGAAATAAGTTAATCTTAAGCAAAAGGTAACTGTAACATTATTGATAGAATTAACGGTGTTGTTATCGATGACAACGCCGTTGATATCAATAAGCTAGATGCGATAGGTCCTTGTAAAACCTCAAACTGTCTTGCCATCATATAGCAATTTATCGCAATCGATACGGAACTTAATAATACGATAACTTGTAGTTCTAAAAGAGGTAATCCTAACAATTTACCTAAAATATAAGTCGCAATTGGTAACACAAATAGCTTGATAATACAGATTGCTATAGTAATATGGAGATCATTACGAATTTTATATTCAGCCAGCCCCATACCTAATACGATTAATGATAGCGGTGCGGTCATATCACTGACCATTTTGGTCGATTTTTCGATAAATATAGGTAAAGGTATACCGATGTAATTAACCGCTATACCGACAAATATGCCGATGATGATTGGATTTTTCGATACATTTTTAAAGGCTTTAATAAACCCTTTGCTTGATAGTTTACCCATTTGCACAAATTCAATGGATACTGTTGCTAAAGTCCATAAAATTAAAGCATTAAATATTACTATAATGGCGACTATGGGAATCGCTTTTTCACCCAATAACATATTGATAATTGGAATACCAACAAATACCGT
Source organism: Gilliamella sp. LMG 34361 (assembly GCF_984569075.1). Taxonomy (NCBI): domain Bacteria; kingdom Pseudomonadati; phylum Pseudomonadota; class Gammaproteobacteria; order Orbales; family Orbaceae; genus Gilliamella; species Gilliamella sp. LMG 34361. The sequence continues at coordinate 1,664,788 of NZ_OZ474903.1, forward strand.
ATTTGTGTAAATTCCACCCATAGCAAACATGGTACTTTCAGAACCATTAAGTTTAAAAAATTTAACCGCAATAAAGCAACTCAAGGCAAAAACAATAAATGAGCCACCAAAAAATACTAATAATAGATTAATATCGATTTCTGAATGTTCAGAAAAGTGGCTCATAATTTGAAAGAGCATAATAGGGAAAGCAATATAAAAAGTGAATTTAGTTACACTATCGGTTACCGTTTTTTGCCAACGGCCCATTTTTACAGCAATATAACCTAACAAAATTAAGATAAATAAAGGTAAGGTCGTTAAAAACTGCTGCCATAATGTGATTAAAAATTCCATCTTAATATATCTTTCTATACATGTTTTCTGGTGAAGTACCATTCTAATTCAGTTGAGCGATTAGAATCAAATTGATAGCCATCTAAATTAAAACTTTTAATATCATTACAATTATTAATGCTATTTTTTATAATAAATCGGCTCATTAATCCGCGCGCTTTTTTGGCGTAAAAGCTGATCACTTTATAGTCATCTTTGGTTTTATCTAAAAATATCGGTTGAATAATTTTGCCATTTAGGTGTTTAACTTGTATCGCTTTAAAGTATTCATTAGAGGCTAAATTAATTAAAGTTGGTTGAGATGATTTTGCTAACTCTTCATTGAGTTTATCGGTTAAGCTTTCTCCCCAAAATTGGTAAAGATTAGTATTGTCACCATTTTTTAACCGGATACCCATTTCTAAACGGTAAGGTTGAATTAAATCAAGTGGCCTTAATAATCCATACAATCCAGACAGAATACGTAAATGCGATTGCGCAAATTGCAAGTCACTAGCAGTAAAATCTTCAACATGTAGACCTTCGTATACATCGCCTTTAAACGCTAGGATCGCTTGTCTGGCATTTTGTAAATTAAAATCAGGATGCCAATTTTGAAATCTTTCATAATTGACTGCCGCAAGTTTGGGGCTGATAGACATTAATTTAGCTAAATCATCGCTAGTTAGCTTTTTACAAACAGTAATAAGTTGTTTTGTTGCCTCTAAACATTCGGGTAGGGTATGGGTTGTAGAGATTAATGGACTTTGATAGTCAAGGGTTTTGGCTGGAGAGATGATAGTTAGCATAAAGAGTGTTACCTATTGTGTTTTGTGCGAATAGGGTTTATTTTACCTGTAATCTTAGCAAATAAGGAGAATAAATATGAATAGTACCAAAAAAGAAATACATGATATTCGATCTTGGGCAAATATTCGTGAAACCTCTATTGAAATTGCCGAGGCTATTTTTGAACTCGCTAATGATGATGAAAAATTAGCAGAACAAATTTGGGAAGAGGGTAGCGATGAAGTCTTAAAACTTGCCTTTTCCAAAACTAAAGCAGACAAGCTCTTTTGGGGTGAACAAACCATTGAGCGCAAAAACGTATAATTTTTTATGAAACTAACATTTTTAGGAACGAGTGCTGGGTCACCAACAGCTGAACGCAATGTAAGTAGTATTATGCTTGATCTTCGGCAAGAAAGAGGGCGGTTATGGCTTTTTGATTGCGGTGAAGCGACTCAAATGCAAATGCAAAAGGCTAAATTTAGTCTGGCTAAATTGGAGATGATATTTTTGACGCATTTACATGGTGATCATCTGTTTGGTTTACCCGGTGTGTTGACTACCCGTTCTTTAATGCAAAAGCAATCGGCATTAACGTTAGTTGGACCTAAAGGTATTAAACAATTTATTCAAACAGTGATTGAAATTAGTTCTTCATGGCTTACTTACCCTTTAAATATTATTGAACTTGAACAAGATAGCTTAGTGTTTGAAGATAATAAATTTCGCGTCGACGCCAAATTATTACAACATCGAGTCCCTTGTTTTGGTTATCGTATTGTTGAAAAGGATCTTCCTGCAACGCTGGATATTGATAAATTAAAAAAAGATAACATCCAAATAGGTTCACATTATGCTCATTTAAAAGAAGGTTTAACCGTTACTTTAGAAGATGGAAGAACGATTAATGGTAAGGATTATAAGGGCGATATTAAACGAGGCAAAAAAGTAGCTATTTTGGGTGATACCATCCCTTGTCAAGCATCCATTGATTTAGCTGAAAACGTCGATTTATTAGTGCATGAGGCCACTCAAGAGCAAGCTCTTGAGGCAAAAGCCATTGAACGTGGGCACTCAACGACAATACACGCTGCCAATATAGCTAAGCAAGCTAATGCTAAAAGGTTAATCATAACGCATATTAGCCCTAGATATAGTATTCAAGATAATCAAAAACTGGTTAATGAAGCCAGGAGCATCTTTGCTAATACTGAAATTGCTACTGATTTTGCCACTTTTCAAGTTTAATCAATTACGCCGACATTGTCGGCTATTACTAGTCTAATCAAAGCTAAAACTATAACTAAAACATGACTTTTCTTGTATATTTTCACTAAAACAAGATGACCATATTTGTAAAAAATATTGAGGAGTCTATACCGTCTTAAAATGAAAATGATTCATTAATATCATTTAGTATCACTATTTACAGAAAATTTTTATTTATGATTGTAGTGGTTAGATAACTTTATAAATAAATTTTATTAAGTGATAAATGTAGGATGAAAAAGTAAGTTTTTGTAAAAAATATTGAGAAGTCTATACCGTCTTAATATAAAAATAATGAATTATTGTGCTTTAATAGCATTAAGCTGATTCGCCGACATTGCCGGCGAATGAACTTTTTATAAACAAAAATCTTTAATTAAATTTTCAATGGTTAATTTGGTCGGTTTTAAAAAATCCATTGAAATAAATTCATCAGGTTGATGAGCTTGCTCAATAGAGCCTGGTCCTAAAACGATGGTTGGGGCGATTTGATTTAAATATGGTGCTTCAGTACTGTAGTTAACGGTTTGCGCGGTGTGACCAACCAGTTTTTCGATATGATTTAATGCTGGATGATCTTTTTTACATTCATAGCCCGGTATTGGTGATACCTCATATTCGATGGAAACTCGATTAGGATATTGATCCATAACGGGTTGTAATGCTTCACAAAGGGCATTATAAAGTGAGTCAATATCGTTATCTGGTAAAACCCGAATATCAATAATCAATTCACAACAGCCACAAATACGATTAGCTGCATCACCACCATGAATAACACCAAGATTCATGGTTGGATAAGGTACGCTAAAGCCATCATTATGATATTGTTCTTTGAATTTTTGTTTCAAAATAAGTAATCTTTCAATCACTAAATGCATGATTTCGATAGCATTAATACCTTTGTCTGGATCACTTGAATGGCCTGACTTACCAATAACTTTAATTGAATTAGATATAAATCCTTTATGAGCACGAATAGGAATCAATGAGGTAGGTTCGCCGATAATCGTGCAGTCTGGTTGTAGTTGCGTTTGTTGGGCAAAAAATGAAGCGCCAGCCATTGATGTCTCTTCGTCTGCGGTCGCTAATACATAAATTGGTTTGGTTAATGTTTTAAGATCGATATCACGCAATGCATCTAATATAAATGCAAAAAATCCTTTCATATCTGCAGTGCCTAGCCCATAGAGCTTATTATTTTCTTCAGTTAACTTGAATGGATCTTTTGTCCATTGCCCATCATCAAATGGCACTGTATCACTATGACCACTTAATAATAGGCCGCCTTGAGTTTTATTGTCACTATTGGAATAGGTGGCTAACATGTTAAATTTATTACGAGTATTTGGTACAGGTTGAATGTCAATTGTAAAGCCTAAATCAGCAAACCATTGCGCTAATTTATCAATTAGTGGTTTATTGGAATAATCTAATTTTTCATTGGTTACATTACTGATAGTTGGCGTGGATATTAATTCATTATAAATTGTCAAAAAAGAAGGAAGAGCCATAAAATCACCTTTATTAAATAAGTCCGCTGGGAAAAATATATTTAATTACTATATTTCCTTACAGCACAGCTAGCAATAGTTTGTTGCTATTTTGTTAGACGGTTATTGATTAGCAACTAATTGTTTTATCTTTGAATATTTCGCTACTATTATAGTTAAAGATAGGCTAAATATTATTTGTCATTATTGATATAATAACTTATTTTAAAGCTACTCAAAGTAAAAAATTATTATCAATCACTAATAAGGAAATAGACAGTGAAGATTAAATCATTATGTTTTATTGGTTTACTCATGCCATTTTTCGCAAATGCCCAAAATCCATCATTTGATGATGATTTTAGTCATTTATTAAAAAGCTTTACCCAATGTGATAAGACTTTTTTTTCGGATTTAAATAAAAAAATATATCGTAATTATTTTCCAATCGTAAATTTACCAAATGGTTATAGCAAATTTGTCACTAAATCAAATAATAATCCTAAAAAAAGTAGACTTACATTTGATCCACCCATTATCTTTAATGGTTTAAAAATCGAAAGTTTTGATCAGTCCCAATATATTTACAATGAACATCTGAAGTACTATTTTTGGGGATTTAACACCGATAATACCTTTGAAGAGATTAAAAGTGCGTTACCATGGGTTGATTGGCAAATATCGGCTGATGGTACGCTTGATGTTGCCAATGCGTTATTTTATAAAGATGGTGTTTGGTCTGACAATAAACATGTATTAACCAATGACTCTCCAGTAAGAGGCACTGCTGAAAATTTATTGTTTCTTGAATATGATAGGTTTAGTGGCAAAGTCATGATTCAATGTTCAGTTCAAGGTGATATTCCATTAAAAGAATTAAGACGGTTTAGACCGGATTTATGATCTTTTTCAAAATAATCGTTTAACATTTATAAAATAGCTCCAAATTAATTTTATGTTGATTTGAAGTTTGATTTTTTCTATTAGCGCCATTCTATTTATTAAATCAATAAGATATATTAAATTAATAAGTTATTTATCTTAATCATTCATTATACACACTAGGCATATTTAATATTATAAATTACATTTTTTAGCTTTTACTGCGTTTGTATTGCGAGCTGATGTTATTTATAAAAGACATTTGTTATGATGATCATATTGAAAATAAATCGATTTCAACGGTTAAATTTTTCGTTAAGGTTTATTATAGATTTGTCACTTTAGAATAAGGTGTTATTCATGAAACAGATAAACAAAAAATGGATTGTTATTGCAGTTGTGGTTGTTGTTATTGGTTTTATTTTGTGGCAGCAATTTAAACCTGATGGCTATGGTGCCGATTTTACTAGTGGCAACGGACGTATTGAAGCGACTGAAATCAATATCTCTACCAAATTAGCCGGTAGAATTGAAAAGATTAATGTTGAAGAGGGCGATTTTGTCACTGCAGGCCAACCGCTAGTCATTATGCAAACTGATACGTTACAAGCGCAATTAAATGAAGCCCAAGCTCAACATCGACAAGCTATGAGTAATGAAGCGACATCAAAAGCACAAGTAGCTTTAAAAATGAGTGATAAAGTTGCTGCTTTAGCTGGTGTTACACAAAGAGAAAGTGACTTAGATATAGCCAATAAGCATTTACAACGTACTGCTGCACTTTATCAAAAAGGGGCGATTTCAGTACAACAATTTGATGATGATACGGCTAAAGTAAATAGTGCCAAAGCCGCATTAGATTCAGCTAAATCACAAGTTACCGCTGCTGATGCAGCGATTGAAGCTGCTCAAGCTGGCGTAGAAAGTGCTAAATCAGCGATAAATGTAGCGTTAGCGAATATTAATCAAATTCAAGCTGATATTAATGATAGTACCTTAACCGCTCCTGTTGATGGCCGTATTCAATATCGTATAGCCCAACCAGGTGAAGTGTTACCTTCTGGTGGTAAAGTGTTAAATCTGGTTAATCTGTCAGATGTTTATTTGACTTTCTTTTTACCAGAGACAGTTGCCGGCAAGGTTGGGATTGGCGATGAAGTTAGATTAGTGTTGGATGCTTTACCAAATAAAGCTATTTCAGCCAAAATTTCGTTTGTATCAAGTGTGGCACAATTTACGCCTAAAACAGTTGAAACCAAAGATGAACGTCAAAAGTTGATGTTTAGAGTTAAAGCACAATTAAGTCCAGAATTGTTAAGATGTTATATTACTTATGTTAAAACCGGTCTCCCTGGCGTTGCATGGGTTAGACTTGATCCTAATACGGAGTGGCCTTCAGGTTTATCTGATGTTGCAAAATGCCAAACAAAATAATTGGAGATAGCATATGTCAGAATCGGATGTAAAGGATTTGACGTTACTTGCTGAAGGTAAAACCATTGAAGATGCAGTTGTCAATGTCAGTAATGTAACATTACATTATAAAAAAACTTGTGCACTCAATGATGTCAGTATTGCCATCCCACCAAGATGTATGGTGGGATTGATCGGTCCCGATGGGGTGGGTAAATCGAGCCTATTGTCTTTGATCGCCGGCGCGCATGTTATCCAAGAGGGATTAGTTTACGTTTTAGATGGGGATATGAAAGATAAATCACATCGTCAAAACGTATGTACCCGTATTGCTTATATGCCACAAGGATTAGGTAAAAACCTTTATCCTACACTGTCAGTCGAAGAAAATTTACAATTTTTTGCCCGTCTATTTGGTAATGATGCCGCCGAAAGACGGCGACGTATTGATGAGTTAACTAAAAGCACTGGTTTATATCCTTTTCTATCTCGGCCTGCGGGTCGTCTTTCTGGCGGAATGAAACAAAAGGTAAGTTTATGTTCGGCTTTAATTCATGACCCCGATTTACTGATTCTTGATGAACCAACAACCGGCGTTGATCCGCTCTCTCGTGCACAATTTTGGCAACTCATTAATAAAATCCGTGAGCAACGTCCACAAATGAGTGTCATTGTTGCTACCGCGTATATGGATGAGGCACAAAACTTTGATTGGTTAGTGGCAATGTATGGCGGTAAGATCCTTGAAACTGGTACACCACAAGCACTGTTAACCAAAACAGCGAAAGATAATTTAGATGATGCTTTTATTCAATTAATGCCTGAAGATGCTAGAGAAGGTTATCAGGCCGTTGAAATCCCACCATTAGATTTAAATCAAGATTTAAAAGTAGCAATCGAAGCCAAAGGATTAACTAAGCAATTTGGCGATTTTATTGCGGTTGATCATGTTAATTTCTCTATAAAGCAAGGCGAGATTTTTGGCTTTTTAGGATCAAATGGTTGCGGTAAATCAACCACCATGAAGATGTTAACCGGTCTATTACCTATTTCATCAGGTGAAGCGTGGTTATTTGGTAAACCAGTTGATGCCAGTGATATTAATGTAAGACGCCATTTAGGTTATATGTCGCAGGCGTTCTCACTTTATAGTGAATTGACGGTTGAGCAAAACCTTGTGTTACATGCTCGTTTATTTGGTATTGAAGAAAGTAAAATACCGGCAAGAGTTGAGGAGTTAGTTAAGCGTTTTGGTCTGGAAAATGAATTGAAAAGTTTGCCAGATAGTCTACCGTTAGGCGTTAAGCAAAGACTTTCGTTATCGGTCGCTGTGGTTCACAACCCTGAAATACTTATTCTTGATGAACCTACTTCCGGTGTCGATCCGATTGCTCGTGATGACTTTTGGCGTTTAATTATTGAACTATCACGAAAAGATAAAGTTACCGTATTTATCACCACCCATTTTATGAATGAAGCGGCACGTTGTGATAGGATTTCGTTAATGCATGCTGGTAAGGTTTTAGCCAGCGATACGCCAGATAATATTATTCATTCTAAAGATGCGAAAACCCTTGAAGAGGCTTTTATTCGATATTTAGTTGATGCTGGTGCTGATGATACAAACAATGATGAAAAAGCTAGCGAAATGCCTAAAGCCGTAACTAATGATAATGAGCAAGTTAAAGTCAATGCACATCATCTACAAGGGTTCAGTCTAACTCGTTTGATTGGTTGTTTGTGGCGTGAAACACTTGAGTTATCCCGCGATCCATTGCGCGCTTTATTGGCACTGTTAGGTTCAGCGATATTAATGTTGGTGATGGGCTATGGTATCACGATGGATGTTGAGGATTTAAATTTTGCAGTTTTAGATCGTGATCAAACGATCACCAGTCAAAACTATATTACTAATCTATCTGGCTCCAAGCGTTATTTTATCGAGAAACCGCCAATCACAGATTATGATGATATGGATCATAGGATGAGAAGTAATGAGATAGCGTTGGCGATTGAAATTCCCCCTAATTTTGGCCGTGATATTCAACGTGGTGATCCAGTTAATATCGGTATCTGGATTGATGGCGCCATGCCATTACGTGCCGACACGATTAAAGGATATGTACAAGGTATGCACCTTGCGTGGTTAAGTGACAAAATCAAAACCACTACCGGCACCGCATCTAGCTCATTGGCAAATATTGAAACCCGCTATCGTTATAATCCGGATATTAAAAGTTTGCAAGCGATGGTGCCAGCGGTCATTCCTATTTTACTCTTAATGATTCCGTCAATGTTAGCCGCATTATCCGTAGTGCGTGAAAAAGAGATGGGATCAATAATTAACTTATATGTAACGCCTGTTACTCGAACTGAGTTTTTATTAGGTAAACAGGTTCCTTATATTGTTATTTCGATGCTTAGCTTTTTATTGCTGCTACTTATGGCGGTTACGATATTTGGTGTACCGATAAAAGGCAGTTTGCTAACTTTATGTTTAGCCGGATTAGCTTATTGTATTATTGCTACTGGTTTTGGTTTACTTGCATCGACAGTAACACGTAGCCAAATTGCGGTTATCTTTTTAACCTGTGTTGGTACTATGTTACCGGCGATACAATTTTCGGGGTTACTCAATCCTGTAGCATCATTAGAAGGGAGTGGGCGATATATTGGTGAAGTTTATCCAACAACCCATATGCTTATTATTGCCCGTGGTGTTTTCAATAAGGCATTAGGATTTTTTGATTTACATAACTCAATATTTACCTTACTGATTACTATTCCGATTATACTTGGCGCAAGTATATTCCTCCTCAAAAAACAAGAAGGATAGATATTATGCAAAGTTTTATTAATATTTATCGCTTAGGTATTAAAGAGTTATGGGGATTGATTCGTGATCCAATCATGTTATTGTTAATCGCCTACTGCTTTACGCTGGATATTTATACCGCCGCTACCGCAACTTCAGATTCACTTCATCATGCTTCAATTGCAGTGGTTGATGAAGATGATTCGCCTTTATCAAGGCAAATTATCGCAGCGCTTTATCCACCAATGTTTAATAAGCCAGTTAAATTAAATTCAATGGATGAAGTTGATCGCGGAATGGATACTGATAGTTATACTTTTGCATTAAATATACCACCTAATTTTCAACGTGATGTGTTAAATAACCAAAGTCCAGAAATTCAACTGAATATTGATGCAACCCGAATGGGGCAGGCTTTTGTAGGTAATGGTTATATTACGCAAATTGTCACCAGCGAAATAACTAAATACTTTAATCAAATTGATAAACCAACCAGTTTGCCAGTTAATATTGAGGTTCATGCGGCCTTTAACCCTAATTTAACCCGTTCTTGGTTTGGTTCTGTCATGGAGATTATCAATATTGTTACCACGTTGTCGATTATTTTAACCGGTGCGGCGTTAATGAAAGAGCGTGAGCATGGTACTATTGATCACTTGCTGTCAATGCCTGTGACACCATTTCAAATCATGATTTCTAAAGTTTGGTCTATGGGGCTGGTGGTACTTGTTTCGACTTGGGGTGCACTGTTAGTCGTTGTTCATGGTTGGTTAAATGTGCCAATTGAGGGCTCGATTACCTTATTTTTAATTGGTGCTGCTTTGCATTTATTCGTGACAACGTCACTCGGTATCTTTATGGCGACGGTGGCTAAATCAACCGCACAATTTGCGATGCTATTTATTTTGATTCTTCTACCGTTACAGATGCTTTCTGGTGGTAGTACGCCAAGAGAAAGTATGCCTGAAGTGGTGCAAAATATTATGTTATTTGCACCTACCACCCATTTTGTCGAATTAGGGCAAGCAATTTTATATCGAGGGGCTGGTTTAAGTGTGGTTTGGACCTCGTATGCGTGGTTATTAGGAATCGGTAGTGTGTTTTTCCTTATTGCACTGAAACGCTTTCGTAGCTCAATTGTTAATATGGGTTCTTAATTTTATGAATAATAAAAGTGCAAAAATTAACTTTATTTGTACTTAAAAATTTGAATTATTGAGGTTTTTTATGAAAAAAATTCGTTTATTAAAATATATCATTGCAATTTTAACTGTTATTACTATTCCTTTTGCACAGGCTCATGTTGTGATTTACAATGAAATTGATAATAAGGCGGCTGAATTTATAGCCACCTATAATCAAGAACATCATACTAATTTACATACAATTGAAGTAAGTAGAAAATATTACGCACCTAGATGCCTTTTACCATTAAAGGTAAAGTGGCATAAAATACACTTAGGCTTAAAAAATCTTCCTCACAGATATGGGCTTTCAATTTCTTGTGAAAAATCTATTTCTAGTAATCATAGAAAATGGAAAGTATATGTTGATGTAAGAAATGAACAAGGTAATTCAATTCAATCAATTGATTAAATTATTATCTTAGCGGTTAATCCGTTATCTATTTTACCAAAGGTAACTCATCCCAACGAGTCGTATATCGTTGGCTAAGTCGCTCTCGCTTGATTTGCCATGCTGCAGTTTGTCTGATACCACCTAAGTGAATAGTGTTTTTTCCCATTTTCTGATTAATGTAATCCATGGTTTTCATTAATTGTTCACTTTTGTGTTTTTCACTTGCTGATGTTTCAGCAGTAAATAAATCCGATTGACAATAATTATCTTTAGTTTTTAAATCAAGTAACATCACACCTGATTTCATAAATAAAAAACCCGGTTTATAAATGGATCGTAATCCTTTTTGGGCCGCATGAATAATAACTCTTGAATCATCGCTCGCCGATAATAATGGCACCACAACTGACGGATTATATTGAGGTAATTCTGGTCGAAATCGGTTGGTTTTTAAAAAGATCAATACGGCATTGACAACTGATTTTTGCTTTCTCAGTTTCTCTGCACCACGACTTGCATGTACTCGAATTGCTTCTTGTATATCAAATAGATCATTGGTTAAATGACCAAAACTACGTGATGTCATAATATTTTTTTTAGCGGTATGTAGATCATCTAATTCAATACAATTTATACCACGTAGCTCAAGTACGGTACGCTCAAGGACAACTGAAAAAGACTGTCTAATTTGTTTTAAATTTGTTTGGTGTAAATCCCAAGCGGTATGAATACCTAGTTCTTTTAATCTTTGCGCAATTCGCCAACCAACGCCCCATATATCTGCAACTGAGAATTGCTTTAAGATAGTTATTTTTTCTTCCTGAGCCGTCGGAAAACAATAAACACCTTGATGAATAGGGTGTTTTTTGGCGATATGATTAGCTAATTTTGCTAGGGTGCGAGTTGCGGCAATCCCGATACTGACAGGGATACCTGTATCACGTTTTACTATTACTTTTAAATTTTGACAATGATTTAAAGCATGGCTAAATCCGTTTAGATGAATGAAAGCTTCATCGATCGAATAGAGTTCGATATCCGCAGTATAATGGCGAACAGTATCAAATACTCGCTGACTCATATCACCATAAAGTTCATAATTAGAGCTTAATAAGGTAATTTTTTTTTGAATATGAGGGGGAATTTGGTAGGCCGGCATGCCCATAGCAACTAACGGTTTGAGTTCATTAGAGCGTGCTATTACACAACCATCATTATTTGAAAGAATACCAATTGGTTTTCCTTCTAATTTTGGATTAAATACCCGCTCACAAGATGCGTAAAAATTATTACAATCAATTAAGCCAATCATCAGAGTCCTCGCTTACGTAGGGAATGAATGGTATGTATTACCACTCCCCAAATATGCACGTCTTTGCCAGCTAATGAAATTGGTGGGTAAAGTTTATTGCCAGACAATAAATGATGTTCACCATTAATAAAACTTAAACATTTACAGGTTAATTCACCGTCCACAGCAGCAACAACAATATCATCTATTTTCGGTTGTAAAGAACGGTCGACAACAAGGAGATCACCACTATAAATGCCATAATCAATCATCGAGTCACCAATCGCTTTAATATAGTAAGTTGCACTAGGATGCTTCACTAAATGACTAGTTAGATCCAGTTTTGTTTCTAAATAATCATCAGCAGGAGATGGAAATCCAGCTCTTACTGGTGTATCAACTAAAGGTAAATAAGCAGTGAGCGAACTATTAGCTTGCCCAAGGACAACACAATATTTATTCAAGAAAAGACTCCGAAAAATTAATAAAAACGAATCGTGCCGGGTGATTCGTATTAAAAAAATTATATGTATAAATATACAGTATAAAATACTTAATTCAATAAAAACGAGTGTAAAAAAATAAAAATAGATGATTAAAAAAAGATAATTTGTTACTTTACAACTGACTAAAATTTAATTAGCATACGCGCCATTATAAATAGCAAAGGAGATTTTATTATGATTTGTTTAACAAACCGTTGCAGGCTGATCCGCCAATAATTAAGTAACTTTTTCTATCCTTACTTCAATTCACTTAGCTGATCTTACCCTGCCAATTAATTTATACCCATTGTTTAAAGATAACTTGATACCGTTCAAGTAAAACCAATTTTTGATAAATCGTATTGATAGTGATCATATTGTCACTGGATAAAATTAAACATTTCTTAACGATTAATGTTAAGTTGCGTATGCGTTTTATTTAATCGGTTCATTTAAAAATTTGTCTTTAAACAGTATTGAAAAAAATAATATTTATTTAAATGGATTGATATATGGACAATTCTATACAGGTGCTATCAGATAAAACGTGGTTAATAGCATCTAAAAATACCTGGATCGAAGGTTTAGCAATACAACAATTACTGACAACAGCTAATTTACCTAATATGGTTAAAGTAATGGGGATGCCCGATCTTCATCCCGGCAAAGGCTACCCAATAGGCGCAGCATATTTAAGTCGTGAAATAATTTATCCGGCATTAATTGGTAGCGATATCGGCTGTGGCATGGGATTTTGGCAAACTGACATTAACCTTGCCAAATTGAGTATTGATAAGCTAGAAAAGCAAATAGGGAATATTGATTTGCCTGATACTCGTCACAAATATAATTTAGGTACTATTGGTGGCGGTAATCATTTTGCTGAAATTCAAAAAGTCAGTAAGATTTTTGATGCAACATTATTTAATCAATACCAACTTAATGCCAAAAAACTGTTTTTATTAGTGCATAGTGGCTCAAGAGGTTTAGGACATGCTATTTTGCAAAATCAATTATCACGCTTTGGTTATCAAGGCTTAGCAGATGATAGTGATGATGCATTAAGTTATATTGAAAAACATGATAATGCGGTTGCTTTTGCAAGATTAAATCGTCAAGTTGTGGCGGAAAGATTAATGACAAATTTGAATACTCAAGGCCATGAAGTACTTAATGTTTGTCACAATTTTTTACAAAAAGTCACCATAGATAAACAGAGCTATTGGTTACACCGAAAAGGTGCATCGTCGGCAATGGATGAACTGGTGATTGTGCCTGGTTCACGAGGCGATTACAGCTATCTTGTCAAACCGATTCAACGAGATGATCTACTTATGTCATTAGCACATGGTGCTGGGCGTAAATGGCGTCGAGCTGACTGTAAAGGTAAGTTGGATAATCGCTATTCAATGCAAGAACTCAAACGGACTAAACTAGGTAGTCGTGTTATTTGTGAAGATAGTAGCCTTATTTTTGAAGAAGCGCCGCAAGCTTATAAATCAATTGATAGTGTAATTGAATCAATGCAGCGAGCTAATATTGTTACTGTCATTGCACAATTGACCCCAATATTGAACTATAAAACACAAGGAGGTCACTAGTGGCTTTGTTGTTTTTCTCTTCTGCTAGAGGGCCCGATGAGTGTAGTTTAGCAGTTGCTAAAGCGGTAACGCAATTTTTAAAAGAAGCTGAGCAACAGTCACTAATCACTGAAATTATCGAAAGCGTATTGGGTGATAAACCCAATACTTTTCGATCAGTATTACTATCGATCGAAGGTGTTGAATGTGACCAATTAATTCAACGTTGGTTAGGTACAATACAATGGATCTGTCAAAGTCCTTATCGCCCAAACCATAAGCGAAAAAATTGGTTTTTGGGCGTAACTTGTTTAGCAAACCCTATGGAGTTAAATGACAATACCATTGAATTTACCACTATGAAATCATCTGGAGCAGGTGGTCAACATGTTAATAAAACTGAATCAGCGGTACGAGCGACACATTTAGCAACAGGAATTAGTGTTAAAGTACAAACCGAACGTAGTCAACATGCAAATAAACGGTTAGCTAAATTGTTATTGGCACATAAATTAGCTCAATATGCAGCTGAACAAACTCAGCAGCAAAAAAATATCCGTCAACAATTTCACTATTCTATATTGAGAGGCAACAGCCAATTGGTCTTTTACGGTGAAAAGTTTCAGCAGAGAAAAGACTGAAAAAATAAATCCGTCGGTTCTATAACGGCGGATAATTTTGTTTAATTATTGTTTTAATTTAAGTTAATGCCTATAAATAATCTTAGGTATTAAATTACTATCGATAAGTGATATTCACTAATAAAAATAATCATGATTAATGTTGTTATTTATACGGCTAATGACTAATATTAATGATAACTAATTTTATAAATTATATTTTTTGAGGATAGGAATGAGGATATGATGAAATACAGTTTATTGTTTTTATCGGTGTTAAGTTGTTTAGCATCTTCTGCTTATGCGACTTCCGCGAAAGCTAATGTCGAAGAGCGTTGTCACGCATTGGCAAATTTGAAATTAGAGAATGCTAAAGTAGTAAGTAGCGAATTAATTGCCGATCGTTTTTCACCAAGTTCTAAATTGGCTGATACTTTAAGAGGCGCTAAAGCTAAAGAAATTGTCGATTTACCGCAGATTTGTCGCGTCGAATTATCCATTGAACCGGCTATTAATGTCGAAGTTTGGTTGCCGACTAATTGGAATCAACGATTACAAGCAATAGGTGGCGGTGGATATGCAGGATTTATACCATTTGATAAATTAGCCGTAGCTGCTAAAAATGGTTATGTTGCAGCTGCTACAGATACTGGACATACCGGTAATTTAGTTGAAGGCAAATTTGTCTTTAAAGATGGCAAATTACAGGCCGATTCGGTAACTGATTTTGCTTATCGCAGTGTACATGAGATGACTGTAAAAACCAAACAAGTCATCGCCTCATATTATGGTCAAGCTGCTAATTATGCATATTGGAATGGTTGTTCAACTGGTGGAAGACAAGGGCTAATGGAAGCACAAAGGTATCCGGCTGATTATGATGGTTTGTATATTGCAGCACCAGCAATCCATTGGGATAAATTTGTACCAGCAGAAATATGGCCTCAAATTGTTATGCAACAAGAGCTAGGTAAACCGATCGATAGTGATAAACTGGAAAAAGTTAGAAAAGCGATTATTGAACTGGCTGATGAAAAAGATGGTATTAAAGATGGCCTAGTTAGTGATCCAGCAGCAGTAGAAATCAGTGATGAATTGCTAAATAAAGCAGGACTTGATCAGGACGAAGTTCGCACATTAAGAAAAATTTGGCAAGGACCAACAGATCAAAATGGCAAATCTTTATGGTTTAGCATTGAACCGACTGCACCACTTGATGTTTTAGCTAGTAATAAAGGGCCTTTTCCTATTCCAGAGGATTATTTAAAGTATTGGATTAAACAAGATCCTAATTTTGACTGGAAAACATTAGGTTACAGCGGTTTTGATAACTATTTTAATGAATCAGTAGAGTTATTCCGTCCAATAATGGGAACTGATAATGCCGATTTGAGCCAATTTAAAAAATTGGGTGGCAAAATGATTATTTGGCATGGTTTGAATGATCGCCTGATCGCACCGAAAGGAACAATTCAATATTATAATAATGTATTGAAGATTATGGGCGGTAAAGATTCAGTCGATGATTTTGCAAAACTCTACCTCGCTCCTGGTGTTGACCATTGTAATGGTGGCGATGGCCCAGATAAAATTAATGGTTTTGAGTCGCTCGTTAATTGGGTTGAGAAAAAACAAGCGCCAAACAGATTAATTGCCCAAAAAGTTGAAAATGGCCAAGTCACCCTACAACGTCCTTTATGCCAATATCCACAAAAAACGATTTATCAAGGTAAAGGGGATACTAATAATCCTGAAAACTTTGTTTGTCAGTAATTTAATCACTAGCTAACCAATATATTTGGTTAGCTTTGTTTTTATCTTTTCAAAAATAACTATTCTAATAATGACTAATTTTGCCGTTTTCTCGCTCGACAAATCGCTTGATGATTCTCATCGGCCCACTGTATTAATGTATTCATTGGTTTAAGAAATGATATACCAAGTTCAGCTAGAGCGTACTCTACACGAGCTGGGACTTGTGCATAAACGGTTCGAGTGATATAACCATCTTTTTCTAGTCTTTTTAATGTCCGTGACAGCATTTGTCGTGATATATCGCCAATTTCTCTATGTAAAGAATTAAATCGCATCGCATTATGTTCTAATGATTTTAGAATTAACAGACTCCATTGATCGCCAATTCTATCGAGAACATCACGAATAGGACATGGATGGTCAAATTCAAATAGTTCACTTTTTGTCGTTTTAGTCATTGTCATAATTATCGTTATCTCGTTTGCCTAAACAGATTAAGTCACATTGAGCTGACCTAGTCATATTTATGTTACTTATTGTTTTATTTGATTTTTATTGTTACTATTCAAGCAGTCTATATTATAGACTAATAACGCATTATAGATAGAGTTTATCTAAATTAAAATAGAAATTGGAGTTGGTATGAATGTAATTAAAAAAAGCTTTGTTATTGGTATTTGTTTGTTGAGTTTTACTGGTATTGCCGTTGCAAAAGATCTAAAGCAAAGAAATCTCGCTCAAGAGGAAGAAAATCGTACACTGGTTATCAATTTTTATAATAACTTCTTTAATAAGCATCAAGTGGCTGAGGCAACTAAAACGCTGGCTGAAGATTATAAACAACATAATCCCTATGTCGCTAATGGTAGAGCTCCTGCGATTAAGTATTTCGAAGGCTTCTTTAAACAAAATCCGCAATCAAGTGCTACTATAATCCGTTCATCAGTAGAAGGCGATATTGTATGGTTACATGTCCATTCTAAAATCAATAATGATGATCTTGGTAAAGCGGTAGTTGATATATTCCGAGTTAAAGATGGAAAAATAGTGGAACATTGGGATGTGATCCAAAATGTACCAGAGCAGGCAGAAAATAATAATACGATGTTTTAATGATTGATTCGATAACTTATAAGCGCCTTAATGGCGCTTTTTTCGTTCTTTTTAATTTTTTTAACTTCAAATATTAAGTAAAAATTTATTTGTCATTTCTATTTACGATCCAGCTATTTGTATTTTATATAAAAATCGCTGTTTTTTTGTGCTTTTGATGGTGTCTTTTTTGAACTAGATCACAAAAATAAGCGTCTTAACATTGAATAATTCAATTTATCACTTTTCTATTAGTTTAAATGAATTTTTGATTTATTTAAAATAATCATGGTGTTAATCTTTTATATTGTCCTTTCAGCAACTTATTTTTGCTTCGATTTTATTATTATTTTGTGACTTGAATCACTCGCCGTATCAAACAGTGTGATATGTATCACGAATCGGTAAATTTTCATTATTTAATATAAAAATCAGCAAATAGCTTAATAAATAAGAAATTTGTAAGAAATTTATATTTTAGTTTTTTAGTAAAAACTCAATGTTAGGCAAAAATCGAAAAAAGGAGATTAGCAATGTTAAAAATTCGGACAGTATGTGGAAATGGTATTGGTAGTTCATTAATGGCGGCTAATCACGTAAAGAATATCTGTGCTACTTTGAATATCAAGGCTGATGTGGCGTCAATAGATTTTGCTAATGCCGAAGGTGAAAAAGCAGATCTATATGTGACCATTAAAGATTTAGCTAAACAATTTTCTGATCAATCAAAAGTTGTCATTATTCGTAGTTATGTCAATAAAAAGCAAATTGAGGAAGACATTAGTGAAAAATTACAGCAATTAGCTGAAATTTGATGTTTTTTCAAAGGAGATATTCTTATGCAATTATTACTTTCATTTTTAACGGAGATTTTTAGTCAACCAGCTTTTTTAATGGGAATTATTGCTTTTGTAGGACTAGTTTGTTTGCGCTCTCCATTAAATAAACTTTTGACAGGAACTTTAAAACCAATTTTAGGTTACTTAATGTTAAGTGCTGGTGCAGGTGTAATTATTAGCAACTTAAATCCATTGGGTAGCATTATTGAAGCTGGATTTGGTATTCGTGGTGTTATTCCTAATAATGAAGCAATAGTATCGGTAGCACAAAAAGTTTTAGGCGTTGAAACCATGAGTATTTTGTTGCTGGGCTTTATTATAAATTTAATTATTGCTCGGTTTACTAAATATAAATATATATTTTTAACTGGTCACCATTCATTCTTTCTTGCCTGCTTATTTTCAGCCGTTCTACGCGCAGCTAAATTTGATGGTTGGGAACTCATTATTATTGGTGGTTTTTTATTAGGTTCATGGTCAGCGATTTCACCTGCAATTGGTCAAAATTACACAAAACAAGTTACAGATGATGGCGGGATTGCCATGGGGCATTTTGGTTCGATTGGTTATTATTTATCTGCGTTTATTGCTAAAAGAGTCGGAGATAAAAATAATTCCTTTGCCGATACCGAAATATCTGAAAAATGGGGGTTTTTACGAGATACAACTGTAACAACGGGTATCGTAATGGTAATCATATATATGTTTTGTAGCTTAGTTGCCGGAAGTGAATATATGGCTACTATTACCGAACAAAGCCCAATCATCTTTTCTATTCTGAGTGGTTTACAATTCGCGGTTGGTGTGGCCATTGTTTATAACGGTGTTAGATTAATTCTTGGTGATCTTGTTCCTGCCTTCCAAGGTATAAGTCAAAAACTAATTCCTAATTCAATACCGGCAGTTGATTGTGCTGTATTTTTTACCTTTAGTCCTACCGCTGTTGTCGTTGGTTTTATTTGTTCATTTATCGGTGGATTAATTGGTATGTTTATTTTAGGTGGAATGGGGATGGCATTAATTATTCCAGGTATGGTGCCTCATTTCTTCTGTGGTGGTACCTCAGGTGTATTTGCGGATAAATTAGGTGGCAAACGAGGTTGTATTATCGCATCTTTTATTGGTGGAATATTATTAGCGTTCTTGCCTGCATTATTATTACCTACATTAGGCGATTTAGGTTTCCAAAACTCAACTTTTGCTGATTTTGATTTTGCAGTTTGGGGGATCATCATTGGTAAACTATTTAATATTTTCGGTCAAACTGCGATTTATGTTATCTGCTTAATTTTAATCATAGTTCTTTGTGCGCCATTCTTCTTCAAATCTATCAAAGTTGTTGGTGATTCCAGAAATGTAGACCAAGCATAATTTGAAACTTCATGGTCGAGTAATTTTATTCTCAACCATGAGTTACTCATTATTTGCAATTAATGAATCTTAGTAAAAACAATTTTTATAGTTAAATGAATAATTAAGGATTAATTATGGCAATACTGACAATTGGACTAGCTTGTTATGATCAGTTCTATTTTACAACTAGTTATCCAAAAGAGAACAGTAAATCATTTGCTTATGATTTTATTGAAAGCGGTGGTGGTCCGTGTGCAAATGCGGCTTATTTATTGGGGCTATGGGGAGAAGATATTTACCACTTAGGACATTTGCATGATGATATATACGGTAACAAAATTGTCTCTGAATTTAAACAAATTGGCGTGAAAACTGACCAAATTATTTTTTCAGATGAGATGATTACGCCACTTGCTGCTATTACCGTCAATAAAGAAAATGGCTCGCGAACTATTATTACGCGAAAATTAAATACTCCACCATCAATAACGACTACCGAAAAAAATAAATTAAATCAGTTTATTCGATATTTACAAGAAAATAAGCGTGATTTAGTTATTCTCATCGATGGTCATGAACCAGAATTAAGTGAATATGTCATTAAACAATTACCTAATGTCAAAGTTGTCATGGATGCTGGATCGTTACGAGATAGTAATCTCTATTTAGCCAAATATACGGATTATCTAGTTGCAAGTGAAAATTTTGCACTTGCTTATGCTCATGTAGATGAATTTACAAATAAAAAGTCATTAGAGAGTGCATTGAAAAAACTAACATCAATAGCTAGAGGTTCGGCTTTTATAACATTAGGCGAAAAGGGATGTGCTTATATGGAAGATAAAAAAGTTAAAGTTAGCCCAAGCTTTCTTTGTCAATCAATTGATACGACAGGTGCTGGAGACATATTTCATGGGGCATTTTCCTATGGGGTAAGTTATGGTTGGAACATTGAAGAGATTATTTCATTTGCAAGTTTAACCGCAGCAATTTCGATTGAACGTAAAGGTGTTCGTAAAGCAATGCCTAATTTATCTGAAGTCAATAAAGCGCAACGTAGATTTGAAAGAAATTTGACTGAATATTTTAAATAACTAATTAATAAATAAAGGATTAAGAGGTGGGTTATGTTAGTTTCAATGAAAGATATGCTAAATAATGCTTATCATGAACATTATGCTGTAGGACAATTTAATATCAATAATTTGGAATGGGTAGCTACAGTTTTAAAAACAGCAAAAGCGAATCGATCGCCAGCAATTCTTGGTGTATCAGGCGGTACAATTAAGCATATGTTGGGCTTTAATACTATCCATGCTATTGTCAAAAATGCAATGGATTATCTAGATATTGATGTACCTATTGCTTTACATTTGGATCATGGCCAAAGTTATGAATCTTGTTTTGCCGCAATTAATGCAGGATTCAGTTCAGTCATGTTTGATGGTTCGCATTTACCATTTGAAGAAAATCTCGAAATTACCAAACGTATAGTAGATTATGCGCACAAAAGAGGGGTTTCGGTAGAAGCTGAATTAGGGACTATTGCAGGAAGTGAAGATGGAATAGTTAATTCTCAAGTAATTTATGCAGATCCACATCAATGTTTAACCATGGTAAAAGAAACTAATGTTGATTGTTTAGCTGCAGCATTGGGCTCTACTCACGGTCTATATAAAGGAAAAGCTAAATTAGGATTTAATGAAATGCAGCATATTTCTAATTTAATAAAAATACCATTAGTGCTTCATGGTGGAACAGGAATTTGTGATGAAGATATGTTACATGCGATTTCTTTAGGGACAGCAAAAATTAATGTTAATACTGAAAATATGTATACGTGGTGTGTTGCTGTTGGAAAATTATTTGCTGAACAAAAAGATCATGACATTAATGACCCTCGTAAAGTGATTAATCATGGATTAAGTCCGGTAGCAGAAAAAATAACAGAACGAATGAAATTATTTGGATCAGTTAATCGATATTAATCGTTCCTTTTATTTAACGAAAAATAAAGCCATCTATCATGATGGCTTTTTTTATTAAAAATAATATTGGAAATTAAATAAATTTTATATTTTGCTGTTTATTTTTTGTTAAACCCAATATACTTGCCATCCCTCTCATATGGTAATGATAATCATTATCATTATTATTTGTGTGGTTAATTCAATTTAAAAATGTATTTTATAAAGGAATGAAATATGGATTATAAGAAGGTGAGTACCATAATGCTCTTTATAAGTTTTTCTCTTCAAGCTGCACCACAGTCTGAAGAGAATAAATTGTCTAACAATATAACAGCGCAACAAAAAAATAATAAAAGCAAAACGGTTAATGAAGATATTGATGATATCATGACCGTTATTGCTCGTTCCCCATCGCAAGATGAATTAAAAAAAATCAATAGTGTGATTGCTGGTCGTTCTACACTTTCTTCAGGCTTAATTGAACAAAAGCAAGCAGATAATGTCGCCGAATTACTTAATACCTTACCAGGTGTAAGTTCTGCTGGTTCGGTAAGGCCGGGTGGACAAACATTAAATATTTGGGGATTTGGTAAAGTTGAAGATGTCAAAATAATCGTTGATGGTGCTCAAAAAGGTTTCCAAAAATATCAACAAGGTTCGGTTTTTGTGGAACCAGAATTATTGAAACAAGTTGAAGTTAATAAAGGTCCACATGATGTCAAATTTGGCAATGGTGGATTTGGTGGTGTGGTTAAAATGGAAACGAAAGATGCCATTGATTTACTTGATCCAGATAAATATGTGGGAGGATTGCTTAAATATAGTTTTCATTCCAATAATCATCAAAATATGGAAACAGGCGCTGTCTATGGTCGTACTAAGAATAATTTCTTTGATGGTTTAGTTTACTATACCAAGCGAAATAGCGGTAATTTTAAACGGCCAGATGGATCAAGGTTTGTTTTTTCTGAGGATGATATGGATAGCTACATGGGTAAGTTGAATATTAGACCTAATGAAGAGCACACTTTTACGTTATCTGGTATTCACTCTAAACGTGATTCCTGGCAACCGTGGGCGGCAAAATATGTCGAAAAAATGACTCCACCTACAGCAGCACAGATAAAAAAATATGGTTATAAAGCAGCATGGTTAAGAAAATTGGTAAAAAGATACCAAACAGATGATTCAGCCCAATTTAAATGGAATTACCAACCAACTTATAATCCGCTCATTGATTTAACACTACATACTACCTACTCTAAAACTAAACAACATGATAAGCGTCCAGCTAAATATAATCCGGTTTCTTCGTTAGGAACCATGGGTAATGAAAGTTGGGTCAGTTATACCGATAAAACGATTGAATTGGAAAATGTAAGTTTAATTAATATTGGTGATGTGAAGAACGCATTAAAAATTGGCACACAAGCTCATTTACATGATCGTAATACATTAATGTATTATAAGGGTTATGAAAAAAAAACAAACTATCATCATGGTTATTTTCAACCAGCATATATGCCATCTGGTAAACAACAAACTTACAGTTTTTATGTACAAGATGAAATTTCGGTTAGCAATTTTGTTTTAACGCCTAGCCTACGATATGATTATGTAAGAAATCATGGCACAAAAAATTATGCATCCGCTTATAATGATCCTGATCCACGTTTTGGGCATGATTATTCTCCGGTGACATATAGTGGTTGGACGCCACGATTTGGTACTTATTGGCAAACAACCAATAATATTGGCTTTTTTGGTGACATCAGTTACGCATGGCAAGCACCAACCATAGATCAAACTTATGAAGTGCAATTTACGCCTAAAAATGGCGGAAGTGGTAAGATTAGTGCGACGAGCCGTAATTTAGATAAAGAACGCGATTTATCAATTCGAATTGGTAATATTTTAGATTTTAATAATTTAATATTGGAAAACGATAAAATACAGGTTCGTAGTACGCTATTTAGGCAACGTGTCACTAATGAAATATTTGTTACTCGTGGCTTTAATGGATCGATTTGTGGGCCAAATAAACCATGTCCTTTAGGCCAATCTAATTATCGAAATCTTCCGGGTAAATTAATTGTGAAAGGCTTTGAACTTGAAGCATATTATGATAGTAAATATTGGTTTTCAAGTGCGACATATTCTATACAGAAAGGGGAACGAGATACCGCACCTCAAGCACCTTGGATGCATAACAAAACCTATGTAGCGACTATTGCTCCTCGTACAGCCACGTTAACTGCCGGATTTAAAATACCAGAATGGAATATAAGAGCCGGATGGAATGCTCAATTTGTCAGAAAACAGGATCGAACCGGGCATGAAGATAGAAATCATGATGGTTTACCGGATCTTGGTGCTTATTCATTAGGACCTTCATCAGGGTATTCATTACATAACTTATTTGCTAGTTGGCAACCAACCTTTTTACCAAAAGCAGAAGTTAAAATATCTGTAGATAATTTATTTAACAAGGATTACAGACTCTATCTAGGTGAAAATACTTATGGTATGGCACGTAATGTTAAAGCCAGTTTTTCTTATCGATTCTGATAATTAAGATATCGTTGTTTGCGATATTGATTAATTGTTTTTTTATTCAAGACTCATAAAAGCCCTTATAAAGAAGGGCTTTGTTTTATATGTTTTATTATTCGTTAAGATAATTTTCAATAAAATCGAATTTACGAGCTACATAAATCATATCTTGAAATTGTTGTTGGGCTGGTTGATCCGTTTTTTCGATCCATGCCTTAACTATAGGGTTATCTTTAAACGTTGGGTCAGATGCGTAGGCATATAAATAGGTTTCAATGACCTTAATTTCTGTAAATTTTAAATCAACTAAATAATGATAAGCCGCCAATAATCGCTGAAATAATTGCGTTGAGTTTTCATTAGGTAATGAAATATGCTCACTTTGCATATTGGTAATTAATTCATTGATATAACTATTTTCATCAACATGATAAATTGTTCTGTTTAAAAATAGTACTTCGGCTAATTTATCAGCGGCATCTTGAGTTATTTTTGCCTTTTGTTCTGCCGTTAATCTTGAGTTGCTTTTAATTGTTTGCGGCCCATTTTTAATCGCTTTCTTGGCTTCAATTTCACTTCGTGATAGATTGACATCAGGGTCATATTTTATTACAGCTATAATCGCCGCTGTGTTAACTAGAATTTTAGTTGCATCTAACAAAGTAGATTTATTGTTTATCATTTCAACCATTTTAATTCTCAAATTTTTATATTAATGTTATAGATTATAAATCGTTTTTCATAGGTAAAAGATCTGCTTCACGCAATTTCAATTCCACATTATTCATAGTTTTAATATCATCATTAATATTTTGTCTATTAGGAAAATGATCAAATAAAACAATGACAGTACCAACATGGTTATTCTCTTTTATAATTGGTATTAATTGATCTTCTGGATAATCTTTATGTTGTAATGGACTAGGTATGTAAGCCATTAAAGATAAGTTTATACGTGGCGGAAAGATATAAATTGAACTAGGAATTTCTCTACTATTCATAGTAATAAAGTTATGGCTAAATTTTTGTGCTAATCCAGTTATAAACGATGCCATTTTATCAATAATTTGTTTACTTTCAGGTAAATCAAAAGAGAAACCAACGGAAGATTTACCCGCCTGAAAACCTCCGATAGCTTTGTTTCCGGAATAGGACATCAGATTACAATTAGATAATTTTTGACTATCGGCAAAAAGAAATAAAACACTGCCTCTTGTGTCGATTTGTTTACAAGCACGTGATAGTTTTTTTAATCCATATTCGGTAAATCCTTCAGGACTATAAATTAAAGCTTTGGGCTTACCTTTGGCTGTACTTCGATCTGGATACCAATGGGCATTGTCATCTATACAGTGTTGATAAATATTTAATATGTCATGTAGTTGTTGATTAAGATCGGTAAATACAATTTGCTGCTTTCTGGGAAGATGAATTTTAATATCAAATTGCGTCATGTTTATTTCCATGTAAACAACCTTATTTTTTATCTTTGATTTTTACAAATTAATCATAACATTATTTATCTTTAAAAATGAAAGTAGTTTTACTTATTATTTTTTTATCCAAATAAACTAAGTTTTGACGATTAAATCGGTCTAACTAGGTTAATTTGTCTGTTTCGAATTGAGTTTGTCGTAGTCAATATTGATGTTGCTAGCTTACTTTGAAATCTTCTACAAATAATAATTAACTTTTTAAATGAAAATATAATTCGATATTTTTGCTTTTATTTTGAAAATTTGAGAGCTTCGTCACAATAAAATTTGTTTCAAAAACTATACTAATAATACGTAGCGTAAAGTTACGAATATTGCAGTAAATAGAGAAAAATTATGGTTTCAAATCTTTTTAAGAATATTTTTCTTTGTATTGTATTTTGATAGTTGCATGATTTTTAGGAATAAAAAATTGGATGATTTATTCTTTCCTATAAAGTTAATTATCATGCTTAAAATTAAGGAGCTCTTTCTATGAAAAAAATATCTAAACTCTTTTTTGTGTGTTTTCTATTTTTTTTCACTTTCGGCGCACATGCTAAGCAATTTCATATAGGTGTTTCATTATTAACCCAACAACATCCTTTTTATATCTCATTAGCAGATGCTATAAAACAAAAAGCTCAACAGGAAAATGTTGATTTATCACTATCCATTGCTAGCCAAGATCTTAATAAGCAAATTTCAGACATTGAAGATTTTATTATTAAAAAAGTGGATTTAATTATTTTATCACCGGTTGATTCAAAAGGTGTACAAGCTGCGATTATGAAAGCTGAAAAGGCGAATATTCCAGTTATTACCGTTGATGTTCCTGCCGTTGGCGTCAAAGTAGTTAGTCATATTGCGACCAACAATTATGCTGGTGGTGTTACTGCCGGTGAGTTAATGGGGAAATTATTAAACGGTAAAGGAACGGTTGGTGTTATTGATTATCCTATGGTGCAATCAGTTGTTGATCGTGTTAATGGATTTAAAGAAGGATTGTCTAAAACTCCAGACGTCAAGATAGTGTCTATTCAAACCGGAATTACCCGTGCAGAAGCGCTTGTTGTTGCACAAAATATGTTACAAGCATACCCAGACTTAAATGGAATTTTTGGTTTCGGTGATGATGCTGCATTATCAGCGGTTATCGCGGCGAAATCTGTTAAAAATAATGATATAAAAATCATTGGCTTTGATGGTATGGATGAAGCAAGAAAAGCTGTAGATAAAGAAAAGACATTCGTAGCTGTAATTCAACAATATCCAAATAAATTAGGAGAAATCGCTGTAGCTACTGCAATTGACTATTTAAATGGTAAAAAAGTCGATGAAGTAATCCCAGTCACCCCTGGTGTATACACAGGAAAAGAATAATTCACAATAAGGGATAGGGTAATATCTATCCCTTCCACAAGGAATCAACTAATGAATAATATCATTTTATCTGTGGATTCTATTGCCAAAAATTTTGGTCCGATTCAAGCTTTGAAAAATGTTAGTTTAGACATCTACCAAGGTAGAGTTCATACGCTATTGGGCGAAAATGGCGCAGGAAAATCTACATTAATGAAAATTCTCGCCGGAATTTATCCGCCAAGTAGTGGAACAATTACCTATCAAGGCAATGTTATTACTATAAAGAATCCAACAGAATCAAGAAAGATAGGGATTGCTATTGTTTTCCAAGAATTGAGTTTAAGTAATAACCTAACGATTGCTCAGAATATTTATGCCAATAATGAACCAAATAAATACGGCATTATCTCTGATAATCAAATGATTAAAAATTGTAATGCATTATTTGCTGAGTATGGTATCAAATTGAATCCAGCACAAATCGTTGGAACCATGTCTATGGCGCAACGGCAATTGGTTGAAATTGCTAAAGCACTTAGTTATGACGCAAAAGTATTAATCATGGATGAACCGACTTCATCATTAAGTGATAATGAAGCAGAACTACTCTTCAATATAATAGAGAAGCTTAAACAG
The DNA here is from genome assembly GCF_984569075.1 of Gilliamella sp. LMG 34361. Taxonomy (NCBI): domain Bacteria; kingdom Pseudomonadati; phylum Pseudomonadota; class Gammaproteobacteria; order Orbales; family Orbaceae; genus Gilliamella; species Gilliamella sp. LMG 34361. Next base: position 1,692,356 of record NZ_OZ474903.1, read on the forward strand.
AAAGGTGTTGCAATTATATATATTTCGCACCGGATGGATGAGATCATGCGTATCTCTGATGATATTTCTGTTATGCGTGATGGCGAGTATATTGCCACCCATCAAAAAAACGAAACCACCATCGATGAGTTGATTGCTGAAATGGTTGGTCGTGAAGTACAAAATATTTATCCACCAAAATTACCCCATCAAATTCAAGATGATCCACCTTTATTAGAAGTTAGAAACTTAGATCATTCTAGAGAATTCAAGAATATTAGCTTTAAGGTGCATTCTGGTGAAGTAGTTGGCTTTTTTGGTTTAGTTGGTGCCGGTAGGTCAGAAGTGATGAAAGCGTTGTTTGGGGTAACTAAATACCAAGGTGAGATTTTTATTTCAGGTAAAAAAGTCAATATTAATTCACCAACTCAAGCCATTGAACATGGCCTTGCTTTCGTTACCGAAAATCGTAAAGAAGAAGGCTTGGTTTTGATGCATGATGTTCATTCAAATATTAATCATATTGCCTTTCAATATGAGCCATCTTTTATCATCAATAATAGAAAAGAATTATTAAATTCGACTAAATATATAAAAAAGATGGCTATTAAAACCAATAATCCATTCCAAGTAACCGGTAGTTTAAGTGGTGGTAACCAACAAAAAATCGTTATTGCCAAATGGTTAGTGAAGCCACCTAAAATTTTGATTTTAGACGAACCAACTCGGGGAATAGATATTGGTGCCAAATTGGAAATTTATAAATTAATAAGAGAACTATCATCAAAAGGTACTGCAATCATTATGATCTCATCAGAACTACCCGAGGTGATGTCTATCAGTGATCGTCTATTTGTTATGCGTAATAAAAAAATTGTAAAGGAATTTAATACTGAAGGGTTAACTCAACCAGAAGTAATGAATATAGCAACAGGAGCATCTGCATGAATACTAAAGAAAATACCTCGATGAATAATAGTAATTTTAAAGAATCTTTTTTTAAAGTATTCCGTCAATATGGGGGAATTGTTATCGGGCTAATTGCTTTATTCATTCTGTTTTCATTTATGAATAGTAACTTTTTAACGAGTACCAACATTATGAATATCGTCTTGCAAGTATCAATTATTGCGATTACTGCATTTGGTATGACATATGTATTGTTACTTGGTGATATCGATTTATCAGTTGGTTCAACTATAGCGTTAACAGGTACATTAGCGGCACTTGCTTTACTTTGGGGATTACCATTTTATCTTGCTATATCTATAGCCTTGCTACTTTCAATTGCTGTTGGTTTTATAAATGGTAGTTTAACGGCTCTTGCTGGTATTCCTTCGTTTATTGTTACTGTGGCAACCATGGGAATTTTCCGCGGAATTGCTTATATCATTACCGATGGTAAACCCGAGATGATTATGGATGATGTATTTCTTGAATTAGGTAATGGTGATATTTTTTCAATACCTAATCCAATATGGGTGCTATTAATATTGTTATTAGTCAATCATTTTATCTTATCTAAAACAACATTTGGTCGAAAAATTTATATTACTGGTGGCAACAAAGAAGCTGCCGTTTATTCAGGAATTAATGTTAAAAAATTAAAAATACAAGTATTCATGATAACTGCATTAATGGCAGGGATCAGTGGGTTATTGTTAGCATCAAGACTCTATTCAGGTCAACCAAGTACCGCGCAAGGATATGAATTAGATGCTATTGCTTCAGCTGTTTTAGGTGGAACAAGCTTAAATGGCGGTCACGGCACAATTATTGGAACAATGATAGGCGCTCTAATCATCGGTGTTATTAATAACGGCATGAACTTGATGAACATTCCTTATTTTTATCAACTAGTTGTTAAAGGATTAGTCATTCTATTAGCTGTATATATTGATGTTCGTAATAAGAAAAACAGAGTTTAAGTGGAGTTGAATTAATATGAAAAAAGTATTTACACTAGGTGAAATTGTTGTCGAAATTATGGCTAACCAAAAAGGGCAATTATTTACTCATGATGGACTATGGAAGGGCCCATTTGCCAGTGGTGCTCCAGCAATTTTTATCGATCAAGTGGCTAAATTAGATGAACCAGCAGCGATGATAAGTTGTGTTGGTAATGATGGCTTTGGTGAGTTAAACATAAAAAAACTTGCTGATGATGGTGTTGATATCTCTAATATTAAAGTTATGGATGACCAAACTACCGGAAGCGCATTTGTAACTTATCATGAGGATGGTAGTCGAGATTTTATTTTTAATATAAAAAATGCTGCTTGTGCTCTGATTAATGAAGACATGGTTAGTCAAAAGATTTTACAAGATTGTGATCATCTTCATATAATGGGATCTTCATTGTTTTCTAAACAAATTCTTGATACCGCTAAAAAGGCTATAGCAATAGTTAAACAAAATAAGGGTATTATTTCCTTTGATCCTAATATCCGCAAGGAAATGTTAAATCTGCCTGGCGTGAAAGAGGCGCTGTTAGCAATATTACAACAAACCGATATTTACCTACCAAGCGAAAGTGAAGTCACATTATTAGCCGATACGGATAATGAGAAACAAGCAATCGATTATTTTTTAAATAATGGTATATCGTCTATTGTTATAAAAAAAGGTGATAAAGGAGCGAGTTATTATTCAGCAAGTGAATCTTTTGATGTGCAACCTCATTTAGTTACCGAAATAGATCCGACTGGAGCCGGGGATTGCTTTGGTGGCGCATATGTTGCTTTAATTCATAAAGGTTTTACAGCCAAAAAAGCCTTAACTTATGCTAATGCTTGCGGTGCATTGGCGGTGACAAAACAAGGACCAATGCAAGGTACGTCAACATTAGAGCAGCTTGAAAAATTCCTACAAAAATAGTTTATTTCAATCATGATTAAGCCCCTAATAAGGGGCTTTTTAATTAACTTTTCAATAGAAAACAGTATATTATATTAATAATAATCAATAATTTTTATATATTGTTTTACGCCTTCAGCAATCAATAATATTGAAAGTAGCTATCAAAATTCCCATTTATTTAAGTGACATTGTCACTAATTTTAGGGCGAATCTTAACTAAAATTAGCTTACAATACCAAATAAAAAAATCTAACTAAATAATAGTTTATATCAAAGTATTCAAGGTATTACTGTTTCTAAGAAATCAATAATAAACTCCTTGTATTAATGATATTTTTAGTAAATATATTATTGAAATAAATTACTTAACTACTACTAACGCTCAGCTAGTCAAATAAGCATAACTGATATCATATTTATTTGCAGGAATTCTAAATTAATTTTAGTTTTTCATTGAGTTTTGATAGATAACGCTATCTTTATTAACACTAGATTGTTTAAATGAACAATTAGTTATCTGCTGATGATATTCTGCCATTGTTGAGTTAGAAAGAATGATTACATCAATTTGTTGAAGTGAAGCGAATCCAAAAGTATCATTTTCTTCAATTCGACTGGGGAGAAGCGCGATGCGACAATTAGCGTTGTTTAATAATAATTGATATCCTTCCATCAATTGACCATTAGATATGGCAATTTCATCATCGATTTTGATTGCCTCTATTTCAAATATAACAGTAGATAATTCATATTTAGTTAAGATCGTTTGCACATCTTTTTTATCAAAATTGGTATATTTTTGATTAAAAACTCCTCCAATTAATACTATTTCTCCTTGAATATAATCTTTTGCTAACATAGCAAAACTTAAATCATTTACAAACAAAGTGAGATTTTTCTTATTATATAAATATGGTATGAGTTTGCTAGTTATCCTGCCATTTAATAAACATATTGTATCACCATCATTAATGAATGATAAACATCGCATAATCAAACTAATATCTGAGTAAGAGTTATTGGCTTCATTGTTTGATTCTTGATGAGATTTATCAAAACTATCTTTTGGCTGTAAATATATAGCACCGCCGAAGGATCGCTTAAGATAACCTTGTTGTTCTAAATAATTTAAATCTTGTCGTATTGTGACAGCCGATACATTTAATAATTCAGATAATTCATCAACTTTAACTTCACCTTGTTTTCTAACTATTTCGGCAATATCCAATCGTCTTTTTAACAGTGAAGTATTTACTTTAGCCAATTTATTTACCTCTTTAAAAAATTATGTATTAATAATTTCTGCAAAAGCAGATGATGAAATACTTTTTCTAATAAAACTTAAATTTATGATCTATTGCTCATTACTAAATCAGCGATAATCCTTATTGTTAGCATTATAATCAATTGTTTATAATGATGTTTCTATAAAATAATATAAAACAGATTATCTTACTTATCTTACTTATCTTACTTATATTATTATGATATTAAATATATATTTAGCTTTATTATCTGCATTATTATTTTTTTATAAATGTTGAACTAATGTTAGTTAGGGGCAAATAAAAGTAGCTGCTTTATGATTAAAAAATTAACCAATATACAAATCCATAACAATACAATCATTATTGATGGCCATGACAGTAAAGTTCATATAGATGGAACTTGCTTAGAGGCAGCTCTGTTAACAGCTGATAATAATATTTTGTTATTTGTTACTTTTGATTGTCCATTTGAAGAAATTTTAGCTATTTATTTATTCGATTTACAACAAAATCGAATAATTGATAAAGCAATGATATACCAAAAGTATTATACAGGTTTTTTTCAGTGATTTAGTGATTGTTTCAGAAAAAAGGCTTTCTTTTGAATTTATGATCGAAGGCGGTTGGACCTTAGCGTTATTTGATAAACCCAAAAAATCGCTAAGTCATTTATTACCCATGTCAGTGGTGAAGCGTCCTTTTTCATTAACAAGATACTTTAGTCTAAAAAGAAATGTTTAATCCTAAACTAAAATTGTTAGCCTCCAGTTCTATGCCTATTTATAAATAAAAATCATGCTCTAATCTAATTTGTCTATTAACCATTTCGATGAGGACATCGAAATTATCCATTAGCATAAAATATATAATCTTTTAATAATATTGCTACGCTTTAAAAGATGATAGTACTTATTTGGTTAGGTTAATAAATTCAGTTAAGTTGATAATGGAGAGGATTAAATGCCAAGTATTACAATTTATACTTCAGAAAACCATAAGATTGAAAATGAAGCTTTTTCTGAATTTTCAATTTGTTTAAAACAGTTAACCCAAAAAGTGTTGAAAGCCAAAGATGATAATATACTCATAGCTTATTTAACAACTGATATCGGTTATGGAAGACCGATCTATTTTGAAGCCAAATTAAGAAAAGAAATTTTTCGTAGTGAAGAGGTGATGAAAACCTATTTACATCAGGTTGATTTATTAATTGAAGAAAAAATGGCTGTTAAAGCCAGAATTCGTTGTTTTATGTATGACGTCGACTATATATTTGCTAAAAATTAAAGGTTACTAACTATGAATAACGAATTTTCAAACAAAGAACTAGGAAATATTTTAGTTACAGCAATTAGTGATGGTTATTTGGAGGTTAACTTTGATTTACTGGTAAATATTGATGTTGCAGAATGTGAAAGAATCCAGCGAAATGCTCATCAAAAAAAACTAAATGCCGTGCATATCAATACATTTTTAGTTCAAAAACAAGGAATGAATATTCTAATTGATGCTGGTGCTGGTGGAGTAAAAGGGTGGGGAGGAGAATTAGTTAATAATTTAACTAAACTAGGTCTTAAAGCTACAGATATCGATGCTATCCTATTAACTCATGCTCATCCAGATCATATTGGCGGTTTGCTTACTTCAAATGGGGAGGTTGTTTTTCGAAATGCTAATTTATTGATTAGTGAAGATGAGTATAATTATTTGCAAGATGAAAAATCTTTTATAGCTGCTTCAGAACGTGTAAAAAATAATATTATTTTAGCTCGCAATGTTTGCAAACAGTATCAAGATAGATTGAGTTTCATTAATAAAAATCAGGTATTTCCTAATATATTTGCTATTCCTCTACCAGGCCATACACCAGGACATACGGGTTATAAAATTGTTGGTAGTAAGCAAAGTTTATTAATTTGGGGGGATATTGTCCATTTCCCATATATTCAATTATTAAAACCAAATGTCTCTATTGCTTTTGATTATGATCCGAAATTAGCAACAGAAACACGTTCCCAAGTGCTAAAAATGGTTTGTCGCGATAACATGCTTGTTGGTGGTATGCATTTTGGATCCAAAGGTTTCGGTTATATCAAAAAAAATCGAACAGGATATGAAATAGTTATAGATGATTGATTAAGTATGGTTATTTATCAAAAATGATTTTTTCATTGAATTAATAGGTTAAGTACTTTTATATTAACTGTAATGTGAATTAGCGTTATTTTATAAATTCATATCCATTGCAAGTTATATCTTTATCATATTTCTTAAACAAAAGTTATTATCAATAGCCTATATAGCTTAATCGAGGATCTTGAAAAACTGAAGTAATCATATTAATCAATTTGTTGATGTCAAAATAAGAATAGTTTGTGTGATGGACCAATTCGATTTTGAACTCATTAAATTGTTTGTCTAGCTTATGTAGTTTAATTTTGTTTTTTATCTCATTACTAATTGAACAACGTAATACTAATGCGATTCCTTTTCCTAATGCTATATTTGAAAAAAGTACAGGATAAGATCCACATTCAATTACTCGTTCTGGTTTAATATTACAGGCATTAAATAACATTTCGAAGTTTCGTTTTGATGTTGCGCATTGTTTACTACTGACCAAAAAAGTTTTGCCATCAAGATTAGCAATATTGGTAATTGTTGGGTGACTTTTATCTGTTGCTATAACGAGTTCAGATGCAAGTAGTATTTTAGTTGTATGTTTTTCGTTTGAAAAGCCAGAACCAATAATTACAACATCAAATTCATTTTTATCATAAGCATTGAGTAAACTCAGAGTATTGCCGATTGTAATATTAATATTTAATCCGAGTTCTTGCCCTAAATTAATTAAGGACGTAATGATATAAGGTGGTAGGCATTCAATTATTCCAACATTTATATTTGCATAATTTTCTTTGCTATTGGCGATATTTTTTTTGCAATCGTCCGCTAACTTTAAAATTTTGAGTGCATATTCATACAATATCAATCCTTGTTTAGTTGGAATGCATCCTCCAGTTTTTCTGTCCAACAAAAGGGTATCAAGATTGTTTTCAAGACTTTGTATTCTATGAGAAATACTCGATTGGACACGATTCAAACGCTCAGCAGCTAAGGTTATATTACCTGTTTCTACAACTGTTACGAACGCTTGAAGTTCACTTATTTTCATTTAACACCTTATGTTATAAATCAATTTGATATAGGGACTAATAGATAGTTTTTGGATTTGTGAATAATTTTCAAATAATTATATTTAAATAACAATGTTCGATTTAAGAATCATATTGTAGTCAAACTAATATGTACTGCATTTTCAGTTTAGAGCCAACACTATTACCGAATCAATTATCTAAAATTGGATATGATTAAGGCATCTATCTTTTCGATAAGGTATTCGGTTTTATTCATTGGTTTTCTTGTATTGTAATAAATATAATTTTTAGCAATAAATTCATTTAATTACTTTATAGCAAAATGGTTACACAATCAAATGACTGAACATGATTTTAGATCTTCTAAACAACGCATATCGTTTGTTAATGTTGTGTATCCAAATAGGCTAGTGATAATACGGCAATTCAATATAAATACTTATTAAAAAGATAAATTAATATGATAAACAACCATACACAAGAATTTGGTAGTTCAAGACGTTATTTTGCTACAGCAGCAATTTTAATCGGCGTCGGGATGTCGGCACTAGATGGTTCAATTGTGAATATTGCATTACCTTCTATTGTTAATGTATTAGATATTGAGGTGTCATCAAGTATTTGGATTGTTAATAGTTATCAGATCGCTAGTGCTGCAACTATGCTAATTTGTGCATCATTATCTTCAAGGGTTGGAGAAAAACTTTTTTTTAAATTAGGCATGTTGTTGTTTACGCTCTCATCTTTGGGTTGTGGTCTTTCGCCCAACTTCTCAATTCTTGTTGTTATGCGGATGATGCAAGGAATAAGTTATGCAATGATGATAAGTGTTGGGTTAGGTTTGTATCGAACTATTTTACCGGCAAATATGTTAGGAACAATATTAGGATTAAATGCAATGGTCTTTGCAGTAGGTACCGCCATTGGGCCTGCATTGGGAGGCTTTATTATTTCATATTTAACTTGGCCTTGGCTCTTTTATATCAACATTCCGCTAGGTATCCTCGCTATAACACTTTCTTTTGTTTTTTTAGGCAAAGATAGCGAAAAAGAAAAAGGATTTGATTGGTTAGGCGCTATAAGCTCGGCAACTGCATTAGGGTTAACCGTAATTGCGGTTGATCAAATAGGACATTGGGATAATAAAACCCTTATATCTTGTATTTTTGTTGCGATAATTTTATTTATCATATTCATTAAAGCTCAACAGCATACAAAATATCCATTATTGCCTTTAGATATATTTCATTCGAGGATATACAGTTTTGCTGTAATTTCTTCAATTTTAATTTTTATCGCTCAAGGGATAGCATTGGTCAGTTTACCATTTATATTACAACATACTTATGGTTACTCAGTACTTGAATCCGCATTTATGTTTACTCCATGGCCTGTAGCTGTAGCCTGCTGTGCACCACTAGCTGGAATACTTTCTAATCGTTTTAATCCAACTAAAATATCTTCAATTGGTGCAGTGCTTTTTTGTTTTGGGTTAAGTTCATTAGCTTTTTTATCTGAAACTGTATCTACAATTAATATACTATGGCGAGTCGCTATTTGTGGAGTTGGCTACGGTCTGTTTATTCCGCCAAATAATAGAGAAATGTTTATTAATGTTAAACATAATCGAACTGTTATTGCCTCAGGAATGTTGTCTACAGCCAGAACAACTGGTCAGTCAATTGGTGCTGCTATTGTTATGGTAATAATAATTTCATTAGAAGGTGATAAAGGAATAGATTTTAAACGATTTGTTTTTTATGCTTTTAGTTGTGCCAGTTTTATTGCCTTATTTTCATTTATTGCTAGTATTTCACGCATCCACAAAATAAAGTAATCAAACAATGAACACTATTATTTATTTCTAATCATTAGGTTAATAACAATAATACTTATTAGAGCCAATAAAAAGGCAATTAAATAATTAAAATAATCTGCAATTGTCATTGAAATTGAAGAACCGATTATTTCAGAGAATAATAAGCTGCTCTGAAAAATAGCATAATCTGTAGCGGTTTGTTTTCCTTGCTTGGCAAAAATCATCGTGATGGTATAAATACTAACATTAATCGTTCCTATACCAATACCTAAAATAGTCATCATAATGGTAGTCGTCATAGGATTAATATAATCAGGCATATAGTAAAGTAAACACCAAAACAGAATTAGGAAAAATAATAAACAAAAACCAAGTTTAAGCGTTTGATAAGGGTGTTTAGTTTTTAATAAATAGGCTGCAATGGCACAACCTAAAAGCATAGTTAAATAACCACCAATACCGGTATAGATACCAACATCACTCACAGAGAACCCATGATCCAGTAAAATAAATTTAGTTGTGGTTAAAATTACCGAACCAGCAAAAGGTATCATGATCGCAAGCAATAGCATATGGTAAGCATTTTTTCGTTTAAAAAAATTGTGGATTCTTGCTCGTGAATTGGATTGTGAATTGTGGGCTAAATTAGGCTCTGTCCATATAGTGAGTTGTATAATCGATACAAAAATAATCACAACCAACAGTAAGATACTATAGGTTTTTCCTAAATAATCATAACAAACTGTTACTCCAGCCCCACCAATAAGCATACCAGTTATATTGCCCATAACTTGAATACTATTTATCTGGCTAATCGTATTGTTTTGTGATAAATCAGCTGCCAGCCCATCAGTTGCAATATCGAGTGTTGCAGAAACGATACAAGATAAAATAATAACTAAAAGAAGATAAGTGGTCGTTTCTGATGTAAAAGGGGTGAAGGCGATGATGGTTATAAGTATTGCTAATAAACATTGCATTGGCAGTAACCAGCTTTTCCGATAGCCAATTTTAGCTATCCAGTGATTTTCAACAATAGGGGCCCATAAAAATTTAACGACCCATGGTAAACCAGCTAGCGGAATCATTGCTATAACAGCTAATGAAACACCTGAATCACGTAAGAGGATAGGGTAGGCGTCAAAAGCTAATCCGACGGGAATTCCTTGTACAATATAGAGCTGTGCAATAATAAATAAAAAATAGTTTTTTTGTTTATCTGCGGAGATGGTTTTATATTCCATGAGGTGTTTTATAAGCTTCTATAAATAAATATATTATAGATTCTATGCTCCAAAGAGTATTAGCTGATAAATGGTAGCTTTATTTTGTTGTAAACGCAAATGATATTTGTTATCGTTTATTTGTTTGGAGGATATATGCATTTGGATAAATTACCCAATAATAAAAAAAACAGTTCATTCATTGAGTTACAACATGGTTTAGCGGTATGTGTGAATAGTGCCGATGATCTAAATGCCATCGATATCAGTAAAGCATTTCCTAGTAGTGATAAATGTTTATGTTTTAATTGTCAGTTACAAGGTAAGTTGAGTTTGCAAGTTAAAGATAGGAAACTTGTTACCCATAAAGGGGATTTGACTTTCGGCTTTGCTGATGGTGAGACTTTTCATTTACAACATTCCAAGGATTTTTGCAATATTGAGGTTATGATAATGCCCGAATTACTGGATGTTTTGATTGGAGATATGGATTTTCAATTTTCTTATTTAAATGAAAAAGTTAATTTCTTTTTGCAGCATTATCAGATACAACAAAACAAAAATGTACTATCTTGTGCTCGACAACTATTTTATTTAATGCAAAACACTGATTGTAAAATCACCAATCGTCTATTGTTATATGCTCACGTATTAAAATACTTAAATTGGTATTTTAAGTCTTTTGATAATTATTTAGGGCATCAAGAATTTACCCAATGGGAGTATAAACAATTTAATGATGCTCGTAACTATTTAGTAAGTGATTTAACCAATCCTCCCACTATTAGTTGGTTAGCTAAACAAGTAGGTCTTAATCAGAGTAAGTTAAAAAAAGGTTTCAAGCAGATTTTTGGGAAAAGTATTTATGCTTATTTTTTGACAGAACGGATGTATAAAGCTAAACAGTTATTAACCGAATATAGTATTACTGAAACGGCAATTATGATGGGTTATAGCAATATTAGTCATTTTAGTTCAGCATTTAGAAAACAGTTTGGGGTATTACCTAAAGAGATACGCCGCCAATATTCTTCTAATCTTCTTGAATAGTGACGACATTGTTTATGGTTAAGCTATTATCTAACTTATTTAAAGTCTATTCTCTTCAAATAAATTATTGTTAATAGTTATAAATAAATCCAACACCTAAAGTTCGACCTCTACCCGGTGAACCAATTGTTGCATCTGGACCATCATGAGACAGCGCCGGAATATGATATCCCCATAAATCATAAGATTTATTTAATAGATTATCACCCCATACATAAAATTCAGCATTTTCAGTTTTAACGGCAATACGAGCGTCAAGTTTGTTATAAGCTTTTAAGCCAAATTTATTTTGCACATCAGCTTGGCGAGAACCAATATAGCGATCGGTGATTTGCGTTTCCAATGATATTCCTGACGCTAGATTAAGCGGTATAGAGTGCAGAATGGTTAAGTTAGCATTCCAATGAGAGGTATCCGGTACTTGGTTATGTTTTTTCACATGAGCTAAACTTTTGTTAGGCGTACCGACTATTTTTGCATTAGTGTAACCTATGCCGCCGATAAAGTCTAAGTTCCCTGGCGCTTTCCAAAAACCATCTAGTTCCACACCATAACTTTGAATATCATAATTTTCAACCACAGAGACAAATGTTGCTGGATTGTAAGCCATTAAATGTTCACGTTTAGTATCGTTATAAAATAATGCCGTATTTAATCCTACAGTATTATTTTCAGTCTTTAATCCAATTTCATAAGCGTTTACATACGCTGATTTATAAGCTTGATCCGAATGACCTGAAGTAGCGAAATCGGTACCTTCATCATTAAAACCACCAGTTTTATATCCTCGTGAATAAAGACCATATAAGGTTGCATAATCATTAAGTAAAAAGTTCAAACCTAGTCGGCCAGTGGTAAAATTATCGGTTATTTTTTGCTTATCAAAAGCCAAGGTTGGTTTATTTTTATTATTTTCAGCATAAATTGAGTTAGCTAGCCATTTTGCATGATAATTCTTCTTTTCGTAAGATTGACGAAGACCGGCTGTTAATTTGAGTTTTTCTGTAATAGGGTAGGTGACTTCACCGAACACACCGACATTATCTGTTTCAAATTGTCTTCTAATGTTAGCATTCAATGCATTACTTGGATAAAACACATCCATAACATCATAAGTATTTCTATGACGATCATTGGTATAGTAGTTTATACCTGCTACCCAAAATATTGGTGCTTCAGGTTTAGATGAAACTCTAAATTCTTGATTGAAAAGATTTTCTTTGGTTAAATAAGACCAATTAGATGGTGGTGACATACCGCTCAAATGGTGGTACAACCTACCTTCATAAATTGGTGATCTTTTGTCATTTTTACTATACGAATAACCGGTAATAGAACTCAATAAGCTATTATCCAACTCATGTTCCACTTTAAAATTGAAACGATAAATATTTTTATCATTCTTATCGCTGCTATTAGGAATGTTAATTTTTGGATGGTGACCGTAAGGACGCATAACATACATATCATCCATACCCATTGCATCTTCTAATTCAGTAATAAATGAGATAGATGTGAGTTCTGAAGCTTCCCATAACAATGAACCTCTAGCGATTTTATTTCTAAGAATACTCACTGGTTTATGATCATTAACATTTTCTAAAATACTATCTGCTTCATCATAACGCACAGCAAAACGGCCACTTAACTGATCGGTTAAAGGACCGCTGATGACACCTTCTGTTAATATTTGATGGTCTTGTCCAAATTCGGTTCTAAAAGTTGATTCAAAATAACGAGTTGGTTTTTTTGAAATAACATTGATGGCGCCAGCCTCACTATTTCTACCAAATAGTGTTCCTTGTGGACCTTTTAGTACTTCGACACGCTGAACATCAAGTAAATTTAAGGTCGTATTACTTCTTGACTGTGGCATCCCATCGACGTTAATACTAACCGAACTGTCATCGCCACTCATTGGTAATACCGAACCTACGCCACGCATCCGTATCGATTTCGCCGCTCCCATATTACTAATTACTTGCACACCAACGGTATCGTTTAAAGCTTTTTCTAAAGTTGTTTCCCGTCGGTCAACCAGTTTTTTATCGTCAACAATATTAACCGTAAACGGAATATCCTTGGCAGACTCTTTTACATGCCTAGCGGTAACTATTAATTGTTCTACTTGATCACTATCGTCTTTTTTTTCAACTGTATCTGCCATAGCATTGAACGATAAACAGAAAATACCGGCCATTAACCACGGTGAATTAATAATAATTTTTTTCGAAGATATGGGGAGATTAGTTACTCTATCAATAAAAGCTAATTTGTATCTCATATATTTTTTCCTAAAACTACATATAAAAAGCATTCTGATATGCTCTATAAAGGTATAAACACTCTTTGACATTCCATTTAATTCATAACAATAGATAAATTTAAATAAGAATAATTATCATTTATAAAGTAAAGGTTTTACTAAAAAAGTTCTCCCCAGATCAGGTTAAAAAAACCGTATCGGTTTTAAATTTGTTTAAATTTTATTTTTTTTTATTTAATAAATTAATTTTTAAGGAAAATATATTTGATACTCATTAAATATTTAATGATATTCAGAATATTATTTAATTAATTCGTATTAGGTAATATTGTTAAATAAGTGATTTTTATTCACTATAAATGGCGGCTAGTGAATAATTTTGCTAATTAAATTTGCAATCAAATTGGTCGGGGAATAATTTAGTTTGAGTTCTTGTGTTTTATCTGTCTATTTTTATGGAAATTAGAATATGGCCCGTCATTATTTTTAATTTTCTTGCAAATGAAGATAATTGTTAATATTTTGGCTTGATAAAAAAAGATGAAAATTCTAACTATAGGTAGCAAGAATATAATTTAATTAATCCATAATATATTCAATAAATTAGATATTGATATTTAGGTAGAATAGGAAAAATAGGCGATTAAAGACTAAAAAGAAAATAAACAAACTGTAATTAACTGAAAAGATTTATTGATAATAATAGTTTTTTTAAGTTATTTCTTTATTAATATAATTATCCATTATGATTAAAAGAGAACTATACTATATTGAAATCTCTAAATTTGTTAGATTTTTAAATTGATTTTTTCATAACACAAAATAGAAGGAAAAATTATGAACAAAGTAACAGCGGGAAGAGATGTACTTGGCGAATTTGCACCTAAGTTTGCTGAGCTTAATGATGATGTATTATTTGGTGAAGTTTGGTCTCGAGAAAAAGAGCTTTCAGCAAGAGACAGAAGTTTAGTCACAGTTACGGCATTACTTGCCAGTGGTATCTTAGATAGTTCTTTACAATTTCATTTACAGACCGCAAAAAATAACGGCATCACGAAGCAAGAAATAGCAGAAGTTTTAACTCATGTAGCATTTTACGTTGGTTGGCCTAAAGCTTGGGCTGCGTTTCGTTTAGCCAAAGATATTTGGAAAAATTAGTTTTAAGCAGTTTTTTATTAAAAATAATAAACCAAAAATAAATTCAAATAATACACACAAACTCACTTTTTTAGAAAAAATAGTACAGATTGGTATGTAATGAATACTATTCACATTTACACTATTGTTAACTTATAAAGTTAAAATAAGTGTTTATAATAGTTGAAAATCTTTACTATAAAATGACTTATTATCATTATATCAATTTACTTGCTTTTACATATATTACTAAGTAAGTAAATTGATTGACTGCTTAACTTTTAGAATTCATTAGATGTTCTTAAGGGACTTTTAAGGATTTCTACTAATTCGATGTATTCAGAATGTTTTTTCCTAGCCTTTGACTAATTATTCTTCGTAGTACCTTTATTCTTTATATAATATATTTAATATCTGCATCTATATTTGATTACTGACCTCTGATATGCCAGCCTCATGATAAACGTCTTGCATCAACTGATTTAAATATGGCTATGAAATATGTAAATAAGTGATCAAAATCAAAATATTTAATATTTCAATTAATAATCTAAATTTGCACAAAAAAACATCTTATTAACCTTTGGTAATAAAGGTTAAGCATATTGTTTAAAAAATGGCTCAATACAAATGTTATTTTCCTTAATTCATTTAATATCAATAAATTAAATGAATTTCTCATGATGAAAAAACAAATGTTTGATAGGTTTGACAATAAGTTTTCAATATGATAAAAGATCACTGTTGATAATGATTATCAATATCATTAATGGTCAGTTTTATCTGTATACAGATAAATAAAATTTTAAAAAAAGTAAAAAAATGGCTATTTAACAGAATATTATTGAATAAAAAGCGACAAATCAAACCTTTGAGGATGCTGTTTGGGAAGTTGGTGATAATTTAGAATTGACTAAAATACTTCAGCAAGCGTTTCACACTTATTTTCGACTGATTGGAATATACGGTTGTTTTGTTTTACTCAATAAAACGAACACACTAACAAACCAAAAATCGAAATTTTGGATTTGATACTAGCTGGTCATTAATATGCGCAATATGTGAATAACATTGTAACAGGGTTTGTATATGAAAAGTTTTAAGTCTAAATTAAGTTTATTTAGTTTGTGCATGATTAGTGGCTACAGTGCAGTTAGTATGGCAAATGAGATCAGCAATAAGACAGAAACACTACAACCTGAAGATATAATCATTGTCGTCGGCGAAAGAGTTGACCGCAGCGAGGTTGAAACCGGTTCAAGTGTTAACATTATTACCAGTAAAGAACTAGAGCGTCGTCCAGATCTTTACTCTTTAAATCAGGTATTAAAGGAAACACCTAATATCATAGATACAGGACTAGGAAACGAATTACCCACAATCCGCGGTATTGAAGGTTCGAACTCGCCTGGTTCTATGGCATTTTTCACCGGTGCGCGCCCTCGCTTTAACGTTTCAATCGATGGTCGTACTTCAAACTATAATGAATTGGCTTATGGTAATAAATCATTATGGGATATGAAGCAGATTGAAGTGTATCGCGGTCCGCAAAGCTATGCGCAGGGGCGTAATGCTATTGCCGGATCGGTGGTTATGCAAAGTAACGACCCGGTCAATGAATACGAAAGTGCAGTAAAGTTTGATTATGGTAATCAAAACCGTCGCCAGTACGCAGCGATGCTTTCTGGGCCTGTAGTTAAAGATGAATTATTATTACGCCTGAGTATGGATCGACAAGAGCGACAGTCATCTGAGCATCTTGCTGATTATTATCCGGCAGGTAACTCGCGTAAATTTAAAGCAACTACAGTTAGAGCAAAGCTTTATTGGTTACCATCAACTCTCCCTGATTTTTATAGTCGTTATACGTTTTCCCATATCGATTCACGAGCGCCACAGGGCGAGTTCAAGCCACGTAATAAGTCTGAAACTTACCGGGCAGTATTCCAAGTACGTTCAGCGAGTAATATTTGGGATATTGGTTATCAAATAAATGATGCTTTAGAATTTGAAAATAAAGTTATTTATTCAAACTATATTCAGGATCGTTATGCGCTTTCCTCCGGAGGACCAGCTCGGGTTGAAGGTCATGAAGTTCAGGTTGAGCCAATATTGAGATTCAATTCTGGAGATTATCGCGGTTTAGTCGGTTTGTTTTACTACAACTCTCCTCAAGATGAATCGGTGTTATTAATTAAGAAAAACAATTATCACGATAAAACTGAAACGAAGGCGATATATGGCGAAGTAACGTTTAACCCTCTAGCATATATTGAAGTAAATATGTCTGCTCGCTATGAACAAGAGGATCATAAACGTAACGGAGGAAAACTCTTTGTTGTGAACTACAAAAGTAAAGAAAAGGAATTCCTGCCTAAACTTGACGTAGCCTATCTTTTTAATGACGCTCATCGCATAGGTGTCAAGGTAGCACGCGGTTATAACCCAGGAGGTGCCGGAATCTCATTTATTCCACCTTTTGCAACATATGAATACGATACTGAATATGTGTGGAGTTATGAGTTGTATCATCGTTGGATTTCACCAAACAAGCGACTAAAACTTAGTACCAATCTATTTTATAATGACTATAAAAATTTACAGCTTCCTTATTATAATATTTTTGGTAGCCCAGTAATTGATAATGCCGATAAAGCAGTGACTTATGGTGTAGAGTTTAATCTTAATTGGCAAGCAACAAATGATTTAAATCTTTTTGCGGGCGTAGGGTTGCTGAAAACTAAAATTAAAGAATTTTCAGGGAATCCAAATTATAAAAATAATAAACTCAGCCGTTCTCCCGGTTATACATTCAATATAGGTAGTTATTATACATTGCCTGCGGGCTTTGAAATTGGAGCTAACTTAAATTACACCGACTCTTATTACTCATCCGTATCGAATAGTAAAGATTCAAAAACTAACGGATACTCACAGGCAAACGCGTATATAACCTATAACTTCAAACATGGCAATATAAAGCTCTATACCGAAAATGCATTTAACTCTGATAAAAAAACTAAAATTATTGATGGTGGGTATACAACTTATCAACAGCCACGTATGGTGGGGATTTCTACAGAGCTGAGATTTTAACAACGATAGTCGCTGTATAATTATCAATGTGATTTAAGGTTAAATTATATGAACAACTCAAATAATACTGGATTTCTCCTGTATTGATATAACTGACTAGATTCTATTAATGGGACCGTTATGCCTACTTTGCCAGTATAGTTCGCTTAGCAAAGCAAAAAACTTAAGCAAAGAAAAAATTTTCAGTAGTAAAAAGGTTAACTTATTGCAAGAGAAAGCAAAGGCATTCGAGGTTAATATGTTTAGTTGCGATAACCTAGAGATTGTTTCTTATTACATGATAGATATAGGCTAAGGATACACTTAATTATGAATCACACGGATATATTTCTGCCAGTAAAGAATAAAGTATCTCATTCAATATTTTTGGCATCAATTGCTCAGGTGCTTAAACTGAGTATCTGGTTAACGTTGATCTGGGTTTTACACCAATTGATGTTGGATGCTAGCGTCTTCCCGGGATTGCCGATTGTCTCTCTACTTGTTCTGAGTATTCTTTTTTATACGCTGAGAACTTATGCTCACGATAAGTCTCACTATGCGGCATTTGAACTAGAAAAAATATTACGAACCAGGCTTATCAAAAAGATCAATCAATTACCTATTGAAACGGTTAGAAACATGGGCAACGGAAATCTTGTCAAAACATTAATTGATGATATTAAAGAATTACATGCTTTTGTGGCTGATGCTCCGCCCTTAAAAGCCGAGGCATTCGTTACACCAATTTTTACCTTACTGGTTTTATTTATCTTTAATTGGGTCTTTGCAAGCATTGTATTTGCCATCACTTTAGTTACTTTTCTACTGCTGAGTTTTATCATGAAAAAAGCTAAGCTTTTAAAGGAAAGCTATAATAATGCAACTATTCAAATCAACAGTAAAATCATTGAATATATTCAGGGAATGAGTGCGGTAAGAACATTTGATGCCGGGGAGGGAGCATTCGGTCAATATCAAAAAGCACTGGAAAACTATAGCCAGGTGGTCTTTCATTGGTTGCAATCTATGCGATTGTCTACAAAAATTGCTCGCAGCCTTTTCTCCGCTATGCCGATGAGTATCATATTAGTTGTTGGATTGAGTTTAGCCCAACTAAATGACCAAATCTCATTTATCACGACGTTCTGTTTTTTATTGTTGGCGATCGGTATTGCAGAAAGTGTTCATCCAGTGATGAGTCTATTTCAGATATTACAAAAGTCAAAGGCAGCAATAGAAAGGATATTTGAAGTTGAAAATCTACCAATTTTAGCGGCGCCTTCCAACCCGCTATTACCTGATAATAATGAGATAATTTTCAAAAACGTTGGGTTTTCTTACCAGAATTCTGACACTGTTTTATCCAATATCAATATTAAAATTCCTGAAAATTCATTTACTGCTCTTATTGGTACATCTGGTTCTGGCAAGACGACGCTAACCAATCTCATTCCACGCTTTCTTGATGCAACCTCTGGAACGATAACTTTAGGTGGAGTTAATATAAAAGAGATTGAATACGCTGAACTTATGTCGAGAATCTCATTTGTTTTTCAGGATAACTTTTTATTCTCATGTTCGATCGCAGATAACATACGCTATGGGTTAGACGATATCTCTGATGAAGATGTTATTGAAGCCGCCAAAAAAGCTGAAATTCACGACTTCATTTTGACACTTCCTCAACAATATAACACTCTGGCAGGAGAAAGAGGGCAGTTATTATCCGGTGGTCAAAAACAGAGGATCACCATTGCCCGAGTTTTTTTACAAAATCGACCGATCGTTATTTTAGATGAACCGACGGCTTTTTCTGATGCCCGAAATGAGGCCTTGTTGTTAAAAGCCTTTAACCGTTTAATTGATAGAAATAAAACTGTCATTATGGTAACCCATCGCTTATCGACGATTGTCAATGCCGACCAAATAATATTATTGGATAAAGGGATGATTAAAACTCATGGGACACATAATGATTTAATCGAAAATTCTAGTGATTATAAATTGTTATGGCAAGAGTATAACAAAGCAAAAGATTGG
Source organism: Gilliamella sp. LMG 34361 (assembly GCF_984569075.1). Lineage (NCBI taxonomy): Bacteria > Pseudomonadati > Pseudomonadota > Gammaproteobacteria > Orbales > Orbaceae > Gilliamella > Gilliamella sp. LMG 34361. The sequence goes on from NZ_OZ474903.1 coordinate 1,712,233, forward strand.
TCGATTCCAGTCATTAATTTGGCTGATGGAGAAAAGTGATGAAAGAGTATATTAATACAGACACACGCACAACAAAATCATTGCTGAAAACGTATATTGGCTTAATCAATGCGGCTGGTAAGCAAAAGAAAATATTGATCCGCAGTCTGATTTATACTGTGATCTCCTCATGTCTGTTTGGCGTTTCGTTGGTTTTACTATATCCCTTATTTGCAGCACTAGAAGCCAAAAGTGTTACTGCAACAGTTACTCATTTAATTATTGTCGTTGTTCTATTGATAGGTAGTTTTATTTTTAAGGTGCTTTGTGAACGCTATGATGCGGATGGTTATTCGACGTTGGCAGTTACCGAGCTAAGGGAAAAATTAGGTAACAAGCTAAGACATATTTCCTTAGATTATTTAAGTCAGTTTAGATCTGGGGAAATAAATTACCTTATGATGCAAAGTGTCAATGAAGCGGCAGTATTTACATTTATGCTACTCAATATCATCATTACCGGCGTGGTTATACCACTATCAGCTGCAATAGCCTTGTTATTTTACAGTTGGCAACTTTCTTTGATGATGCTTTTGGTCTTTCCAATGGCAATTCCACTCTACCTGTGGCGTAGGAAGGCCTATCGCAGAGGTTTTAGCATTCTGGCAGAAGCTAATGCCAAATTAAAAGGGGAAGCTGTCGAGTTTGTACAAGGACTTGATGTATTGAAATCGACAGGCCAAACCGAAGAGAAGATGACAGAATTTATTAAGGTAACAACAGATGTGGCAAATATACTGCGTATTGGCACGAAAAAAGGCGAAAAACCTAACTTAATTATCACCATTGTAATTCAAGTTGGTTTGATCCTTATCATCTCGTTAGGTGCGTATTTGGTGAATGCTGCAACCATTTCTTACCTCTTATTAGCCAGCGTGTTATTAATCGTTGCTCGTTCCACGGATGTATTAAACTATTTTGTACAAATGTCATCAATGCTTGAATCATTAGTTATAGGGTACGAAAAATTGCAGGAACTGTTGAATGCACCGTCATTACCTGAAAAAAGGGTAGAGATTATGCCTGAGAACTATAATATTGAATTTGAACGAGTTAACTTTTCGTACCGAGGGCAAGACAAATATGTTCTTAAAGATATATCCATTCAGATCCCAGAAAAAGCATTAACCGCTTTGGTTGGTGCCAGTGGTTGCGGTAAGACTACAATAACCAAGCTTATTCTTCGGTTTGCTGATGTTAAGTCAGGCAGTATTAAAATCGGTGGTATTGATATTCGAGATATGTCTCAGAGTCAGTTAATGAGTCTAGTCTCTGTAGTATTTCAGGATGTTTATTTGTTCCAAGACACCATAATTAATAATATTAGAATGGCAAAATTATCCGCTAGTGACGAGGAGGTCATCGAAGTTTGTAAACAGGCAAATTGCCACGAATTTATCCAGAATTTCCGCGACGGTTATCAAACACAACTCAATGATATTGGCAAAAGTCTCTCTGGTGGGGAGAGGCAGCGTATCTCTATTGCCAGAGCCATTTTGAAAAATGCACCTATTCTTATCCTCGATGAGCCAACTGCCGCTCTCGATACTGAGAATGAACTGGCAGTGCAAAAGGTGATTAATAAGCTAGTGCAAGGGAAAACAGTATTAGTTATCGCTCATCGACTTTCTACTATCATCGGTGCTGAGCAAATTGTAGTAATTGATAAAGGCGAAATTGTGGAAAGTGGTACTCACCAGCAGTTATTGCAACAAGATGGAATTTATAAAGAGTTTTGGCATCTTCAGCAAAATTAAACTCATCTGTGGCATTAATGTGCTGTTACCCATAGCGAGTTACGAAGTGTAAACAGTCTGGAGCTCATAAAACGGTACATAACCGGTAAGTTGTTATGGGGAGCATGTTGGGGCATGGTCAGTAAGTACAACAATCATATTGTACATACTCTCTTCATTGCTCACCAACTCAGGTACCCGAAACGTCCCTAAGTGAGCCTTTAGAGAAATATCAACGGAATATTGTTACCCTTTTAGTATCTATATTAAAGTGTTTGAATAGGATTTTTTTCTTTTTCGATTAGTGCGTAAAGTACATGCTTAATCTGCTCACCAGGATTGCTAGCATTTTGTAAGATGAGTCCCTCCGTGAGGGCTATAAATATTTGAGCCAAAGATTCATTGGGTAAAGAGGGTTGTACTCCTTCTGATTTGAAAACAGAACATATGATTTCACCTAGCGATTCATTGTTTTCTCGTTGCAGTTGGTCGTAGTACTGTTTGAAGTTTTGATCTCTGCTAGCAATAAGCTGCATTTCTATGTCTAAAATAACACAAATAGTATTGTTTTTTATTTGATCAACATAGCTGTTTAATCCATTTATCGAGATGGTGTTATTTTCATTATTAATAGCAAGCGCTGATTTTAAGTTGAATCTTTCTTCTGATTTAAGTTTGTCTGTGAGTTGTAGTAACAAATCGTATTTATTTTTAAAATTTGAGAAGAAAGCACCTTTTGAGAAACCTGCTCCTTCACTTATCGAGTTGATACTTGTTTTGTCAAAACCAAATTTCATAATTTGTTCTATTGCAGCTGCAAATAACATTTCTTTGGTTTCTTGCTGTTGTTGTGTTCTCGTTTTCCTTTGCATACTTTATGTACTTAGTTACTTCACAGATTCCAAATATTTACGTATTTTAAAAAACGTTTTAAAAACGATAAATTTATGACTAAAAAATATTGCCAATTATAAAAGTTGAGAATAACATATGTTTGTTGAAATACCAAAAGGTATCCAAATACCGTACGGTATTTTATGCCAAAATAGGGCTATTTAATGGAGGATTTTAGCAATGAACGTAGTGTTTGTAACAGGTGCAACAGGATTATTAGGCAGTAGTATTGTAAGAATTTTGATTGATCGCAACATTAAAGTAAAAGTGTTGGCAAGGTCGGTAGAAAAAGCTAAAAAGCAATTTCATAGTCCTTTGGTTGAGATAATTGAGGGCGATATATTAAATATAAAAGGCTTCAGTTCGCATTTAAAAGGATGTGATGCATTATTTCATTGTGCGGCTTTTTTTAGAGATAATTATAATGGTGGTAAGCATTGGGATGAACTTATTAATACGAACGTAAAGGGTACAGAACAAATATTAAAAGCTGCCTATGCAGCAGGAATCCGTAAGGCAGTATATACCTCATCCATTGCAACTTTATGTGGTAAAAAAGGGGAATTAATTAATGAAACCATGCGACGCCCTATAGAAGGTAGTGATAATTATTATAAAAGCAAAATTTTAGCAGAAGAAAAAGTTAAAGAGTTTTTAAGTAATCATCCTGATATGTTTATAACCATTGTATTACCTGGTTGGATGTACGGTCCTTTTGATATGGGCCCAACTTCATCTGGGCAATTAGTATTAGATTATGTTGCTGGAAAAATGCCAGGTATATTACCTGCAAGTTTTTCAGTCGTTGATGCTAGGGATGTTGCAGAACATCATATTGCTTCTTTAGAAAAAGGTAGAAGTGGTGAAAAGTACCTTGCAGCAGGGCGTTATATGGAAATGAAGGATATTTTTAAATTACTTGAAAAAAGCACTGGTGTAAAAATGCCAACTAAGCGTATCCCTTTATGGTTATTAAAGGGTATTGCAATGGGGCAGGAAATTTATCACGTATTTACACGTAAACCTATTTTATTAAGTTATTCGTCCGTGAAGTTGATCGGAAATGAATACAAGCGCACACATTTTAGTCATGAAAAGAGCGCAAAGGAATTAGGCTGTAAATTTAGACCGTTAGATGAAACGTTTAGAGATGTTGTCACTTGGTACAAAGAAAATAATTACATTTCCTAATAATCATTAGGTACCGTTATGACGGATATCATTTCAGGTGGTTAATCTATGGTCTATTACCCATTTTGGGATTGTATTAGGATCAGTTTGTACATACCGTATGTATTACTTCACGGTTAATCTACCCTTACCAAATAGCGATGGGTACTTTTTTATTTTTTAGTTTATATTGCACGCAGTTTATTGGCATAAGTTTTTTGTCTGTTGCTTTGATTTTTATTTTACGCAATAACAGAACTGAGTTGGATAAATTAAGCCTTAATTCACTCATGCTTTTGCCAATTTCCTTTAAGATTTTATGGGTGCCGTTTATTGATAAATATTTAAAACTATCTTCAGTTCATTATCGAAACAGGCTATTGATTGAGTAGTTTATGGTTAAGATGGAAACTTGCGAAGATTAATAGAGCTAGAGTAGAGTGTCAGTTGCTAAAATTATCACTTCTATTTACTCTAACAACGATTTTTAAGCTGATGTTAATCAGGATTTTAGTATAACATCGAGGATTTTTTTAACGGTTTTACTAATTAATATTTATTGCAAGTTTCCTATTTATCAATTAATAAGAAATTTAAATTTTTTCTTCCTTTTGAGGTAATTGTTAATTCACGTTTATTATCTTCTTGTTTAAACCATCCTTGTTGTAGCATTGATTGCAGTATTAAAGTCCCTAAGGTGCCACCAATATGATCCCGATGTTCAGTAAAATCTATACAGCGCTTGCCAACACAAGTTGTAATCATAAATTCATACAGATGTACGTTTAATTAAATTTAACCCCTCAGCTTCAACAAGAAATAATAAAAAAGCTATAGTGCCGACCTTCGTGAGAGTTGGGCACAAGCACTATAGTCACAATACAGTATAACAATTAAAATGAGTTGCACTATTGTGAATTTAAGTTGCTGTGCTTACTACTTAAATCGGCAGATGACGGTATGATTATTTCGTTACTTAAGTCAGACAGATTAGTCCAATACCATGGTTATCCATTAAAAATACGGGTTGATAATGGTGCGGAATTTACCTCAAATAGATTAACAAGCTGGGCAAAATCACATGGAATAACCCTAGATTATATTAAACCTGGTAATTCTTATCAAAACGGCTATATAGAACGATTTAACCGGACATATTGAAAGGAGGTGTTAGATTTGTATTTATTTGAAAATTTGGAATAAGTAAGAAAAATAACCAAAGAGGAGTTAGAGATATATAACACATAAAGACCGTATGAAGCATTAAATAATATGACATCAATTGAATATAGAAATATGAAACAAATAGCATGATTTTCTTTTTGGTTTATCTACACTAACAATAGGGTATTCACAATTGATAATCCAAAAGCGTTTAAATTGTATTATTATGGTACCCAGAAATTGATTTCCGCTTTGGTTATTATTTGAGTGATGAGAACAGAGAAATCCTGTAATATTATTAGTATCAAATCTATTAAAGGAATCTTGCTCAATGGCTTTAATAAGTAACAGTTCTCAAAACCACAATTGATTGATAAATATTGTTTCGTCGATAAAAATAATATTATATAGAATTGTTTGAATGATGAATATTAAAAAAATATTATTTACATAGTGAATTTTAAAATAAATAAGCTATGCAAATATTTAACCAGAAAAATTGATAAATACCTTAATTAAAGTCAAAAATAATAATGAAATTAATATTAACTACTTTTTTGATGATTTTTTTTAGAAATTCATACGCTGAGAAAAAGACATTTAATATCTATTATAATGTCACTAACCACGCCAAATTTTATTCTGAAAATTAAAGAGATATTATTGAACTTTATCAAAATAATAAATTAATCACAAAAATTCCAACTTCTGATGAGGATGGTGGAGATCGTTTCGAGATAATATTAAGCCGCTATGATGATGATAATATTATTAGGATAATTACCATGTAAAGAGTTCAAAGATATTTCTGAGTTATTTAACTCTATAAAAGTATTATTGTAGGTAAAAATCTAGATGGATTAGTGAAAAGAAGAGAAGATGAAGCTAAATTTTTCGAAAAGGGGTTATAGTAATGAAAAAGTTCTTTAATTGTATATTCAAAATATTTGTTATTTTATTGTTTAATTTTAATTATTTACATGCTTTACCTAAAGAAGGAAGTTGGACTGAAGAAATCTATACAGATAGTAATGAAACACCCTATAGTATTTTCTTAATAGAGTTAAAATTTGAGGATAATGACAAAGTTAATGGCGAAGTATGTTCAATTATCCAATATGGTAAAAAAATTGATTGTCCTATTCTTTTTTCTTCTACCTTAAGTGACAATAAAATTGAAGTTCATTTTAATAGTACTTTTGGCGGTATAAATGGTTTAGCGGTTATAACAATTCAAGGTAATAATTTAAGCTGGGATTTAATTAATGCTCCTGAAGGTGAATATTATCTTGTTAAAAAAGCATTATTACTTCCAGAAAAAAGTAATATTAGAAAAGTTTTTTAGACTAAATCGCTAAGGAGATTTTCACTAATTGTTTCCATTTTGATATCAAAAGTATTTACAAAGTTAATAGTATTAATTGCTAACAAATTGGATTAACAGTTATATTATATAGTACAAATTTGATATCGATATCGTAAATAACAGATTGTTTATTATGATTATTTTTAATAAAAGCTATTATTTAAGTTAAATAATAATCTATTGATTATGTTTTATAAAATGGTTACCTATCCATCCGTCAGCTGACTAATCATCTCAGTGTGGATAAATGCATTCTCGATAAATGGACATGAACGGGTATCAAATAAAATTAGCTATTTAAAGTTAGTAATTTAATACCGCCAGATGATAGTTGTATCCCAAAATATTAAAATATTTTATAAGGAAGATTATAAGGATATTACATAAGGAAAAGAATAATTTTTTTATCGCTCATTCCACTATTTCTGGTTAATAATGTTGTTGCCAATAATAAAAAAGAACATATTGATATTAATGCGGTATGGTCAGCCGCTAATCATAGTGGTCCTTTTTGTTACTCTTTACGCTTTATTTATTATCCTAATGGGCAAATAAAACAACAAGGTTGCCAAGGGCATTATAATGCGACAGGTATTTCTGTAGATAATTGGTATGAATATAATTTATTGGGTATGACTGTTCGCACGAATTATTATCATCCTGATGAGTTTGGCAAAAATTATAAGATTATTACAACTTATGATAAGAATGGTAGGGTGTTAACTTGCATTTTGTGTGCAATAAATTTTGTAAAGGCTGATATCGATAACGAAAATAATTTAATTATTAAAGCAGAAAATGGAGATAAGGTTGCTCAGTATTATTTAGCAAATTTGTTGTTATCGAAAAACGTTGATGAAAAATAAAGATCTTTCGATTCACTATGTAGCTGGTTTAGGAACTGATCCTTTTAGTCAAGAGATGCTTGATAGTTGGCAAAAAGAGCATATTTCAACTGATTTAGTACAACGAATGTCTGATAAAATGCCAAGTCTTTATTCGATTGTGACTGATGATCAATGTGAACGTTCTTTTTATTATTGGCGTAATAATGCGGCAGCTAAATTTTGGTTAAAAACAACTGAAACAGTCCAAGTTACTGAGCAAATTGCTAAATGTTATTATGTCTATTTAAGTGGCATTAGTATCGCGATTTTAGATGCAGAAAGTATTATTAAATTATTAGATTTATTAAAACAAGTTAAAGCCAATGGCGGTAAAGTGATTTTTGATAATAACTTCCGTCCACTTTTATGGAGTAGCTTAGATTTAGGACGTAGCGTCTATTCTGACATTTTATCTTTTACTGATATTGCATTTTTAACTCTTGATGATGAAGACTTATTATGGGGTAAATTACTTTATGAACAAATTATTGAGCGCACTAAGAAATTTGGTGTTAACAAAATTGTGATTAAACGTGGCAGGGACAGTTGCATTATTGACTCTTTGGATGGACGTTATGATGTACCCGTTAACAAAATTGCCAAAGAATATGTCATTGATATTACTGCGGCAGGAGATTCATTTAGTGCCGGTTATTTAGTTGCGCGTTTAAGTGATCAGAATCCTTCACAATCAGCAAGCCAAGGTCACTTAGTTGCTGGTACCGTGATTCAGTATATGGCATATCACGAGTAGTATACGACATAAACGGAAAACCACCTGCGGCGACTATAGAGTGAGAGTAAAGATATTATAGTTATTAATTTCTGTTAATCTATATAAAAGCCATTCATTTCAGAATGGCTTTTTTACTTAGAATAAAATTATTAGAATTTAAAATGATAACAATGAATTATAGTAAAGCATGTGCATTTAAATAATCGTTCGTTCTGTTGCATACCAGATTAGCGATTGTGAGTGATCGACAAACTGATTTTCATCTTCTAATAATAATTGGATGGCTCTTTTGGCTTCAGGTGAAGTTCTGATACTTAGCATTTTTTCTTTACTTTGCCAGTAAATTTCAGCCATTCCATCAAAATCAAAAATAGGTGCACCTCTGCTATTACGCATAGCATTTCCCGGTTTTTTATCTTGTAATGGTACACTTTGGACATAATGAAGAATTCCTAGCGCTTCTTTTTGTGAATTAACCAAAGTTGCATGATGGTTACGCCAATAGTCATCAAATTCTTGATAACTTAATGTCTTTTTGCGTTTAACTAACGTAATTAATTTGATCATTTAATATCTCCTTTAATAAATAAAACTATATGGTAAAGTATGACAGTGCTGTTAGAGTCAATAGGAGGTGTTATGAAAATTGGTGAATTATCCAAAATTAGTCAGATTAGTATAAGGATGCTTAGATATTATGAAGAGGCAGGATTGTTGTCTCCAAAACGTACTGTTTCAGGTTATCGTCAGTTTGAAATAGATGACATAGAGCGAGTTAAGTTAATTTATAAGTTAAGTAGTGTCGGATTAACATTAAAAGTGATTCGCAAGATCCTTCCTTGTTGGCAATATCAAAGTAACAAATTTTCTCCTTGTAAAGAGTTTAAAAAAGGCTTGAATGAAACACTTTTAAAACTTGATGAACAAATTGAACTTTTACAGCAAAGTCGTAGTCATTTAATAACTTTGTTAAAGGAAAATAATTAAAATAAGTAAAATTAAGATTGTTTAAATAGGCTTTCAATCGTCAAATGCTAAAATTAAAGTGGGAATATAACCTAAACTTAATAGATATTGGGGAAGCTAATCCTTCGCAGAGTAGGGGTATTGTTTATCATTTTAATTACAACGATATTGATAAAAATTATGGGTAGTTTTCTTTTAATAATCCCATTATATCACTAGACAGTGGTTATCTTTATTTATTTTTGTAGATTAAAGATTTTCCAAATAATGAAGTAAATAGAATGATATAAGCCAATAAGCATTGAAGTAAAATTAATTAGGATTTAACATTATTTTTGTTATTATAAAATCTATTATTTGGTTAATTATTAAGGTAACAATATGTTTAATTTAAAAAAATATTTAGTTGGTTTATTGGCATTGTTTAGTGCTTCTTGTTTTGCTCTCGACCACGTTGTTACTTTTGTTTGTACTGGTAACACCGGCCGTAGCCCTATGGCCGAAGCATTAGCTAAGGATTATGTCAACAAACATAATCTCAATATTGAGGTTCAATCACGAGGTGTTAATGTTGAACCAAATGAATTAACTCCAGAAGAAGGTACAGTTAAAGTATTAAAAGATAGAAATATTGATATATCGTCACATAAAGCAACACAATTAGTTAAAGAAGATATCGATAAATCAGAATATTTACTGACAATGACGCAAAAACATAAAGATAAAATTTTAGGTTTATTCCCAGAATCGAAAGATAAAGTATTTACATTATCTGAATTTGCCACAGGTAAAAATGAAGATCTTTCTGACCCATACAAATTACCATTATCTGCTTATATTAAAGTAGAAAAACAATTAGATGAATTTTTACCATTGGCATTGGATAAAATTGCTAAAGAGAAATAATTTGATCTATTTTTTTATTAATTATTAATCTAAAAATCTTAACCCGCCTAGCGGGTTTTTCATTGAAGAAATTTAATCAACATAATATTTAGTTTTTTCGAATTTCTTTAATATTATTTTCCAAAGCAAGTAAAATATTAGTCTTTTTTTGACATCTTTTTTAAAGATAGCTTTTCTGTATTTTGAACGTTGTTTAATTAATAAAGCTCTATCAGCATCAATCGAAGAGTTTAAATTATAATCTTTAGTTACCTCGATCAAATGGGGTATTAAACCGTATATCTTTATGCCGGCACATAATCTAAATACTTTAAAAATATCTGCTTCATATCGAATAGGATATAAAAAGTTGATTAATTTTCTTGCTGCGTCATTTGTGATTATATATCCATTTGCTCTCACTGCTTTAGTGATTTCATATAATTCAAAATCGCCAATCTTAACTTTTTTATTCATCAGATAATAAAAATCAGCAGTAAGTAGATAAATTCCGTGTTTGAAATTTTTCTCTTCAAAACTTTTCAAAAATTTGGGTACTTCTGTTTTTAATACAGAATCATCTTCTAGAATTAAGGCATATGGCAGGTTATTATCGATAATTTCTTTATAAACACTTATATGACTTAGTGCACAGCCAATTTCACCTTTAGTTAGATAATTGTTAGGATAATCGCTGGAAATGCTCCGAATGTAATCATCAGATAATTGATAACCATCAATAGCTTTAATAAATTGGTAATCTAGATCTAAACTTTGACATATTTTTTCAATATTAGCTTTTTTTAATGGTTGTCTTTCTAAATTTATAATAAATGTTTTCATTTGTTCCTTTTCCTTATTCTTCTAATTATAACATGTCAAAAAAGTCATAAAAAGTAGCAATAGTTATTAACAAATGATCTACAAAAAAATATCGCTTGAGTATATACTCTTGCCTAAAGATTTTATGCTTCCAAAGTTATAGATAGAAGAGTATAAAAATAGTTATTGCATCAATTTATCTGTTAAGGACCGTTAAGTATGATTTTAGGTAATATTAATCATTTGGATTTAATTCCATATTTGCCTACCAAGATTAAACAATCAATTGAATATGTAAAAGACAACGTTAATAGCAATACACCAGCTAGTCGCTATGATATTGATGGCGATAATATGTTCTTTGTCGTGTCGGATAATTCATTAAGATATATTCATGAAGCCAATCCTGAGTATCATAAGAAGTATATCGATGTACAGATTGTTTTAGATGGTCAAGAAGGGATGGCTATTTCTACTCTGCCTCCGCATACGCAGGTTTTAGATGATAAAATAGCAGAAAATGATATTGCTTTTATCAAAACACCTAACGAAGAAACTATGTTAGTTTTACAGAAAGACGATTTTATTGTATTTTTACCGAATGAAGTACACAAACCGCTTTGTGCTGTTGACAATAAGATTGCAACAGTTCGGAAAGTTGTGGTAAAAATCGCATTAGATTATTTATAAATAGAAGTAAGGATTTTAGGTAGCACTATGACAACAAAAATCGCTGTTATTGGCGAATGTATGATTGAACTTTCGATAAAACAAGATTCAACAACTCGTAGCTTTGGAGGGGATACTCTAAATACGTCAGTTTATTTATCTCGTTTATTAAAAAATAAAGATTTTTCGATTCACTATGTAACTGGTTTAGGAACTGATCCTTTTAGTCAAGAGATGCTTGATAGCTGGCAAAAAGAGCATGTTTCAACTGATTTAGTACAAAGAATGTCTAATAAAATGCCAGGGCTTTACTCGATTGTGACTGATGATCAAGGTGAGCGCTCTTTTTATTATTGGCGTAATGATGCGGCAGCTAAATTTTGGTTAAAAACAGCTGAAACAGCCCAAGTTACTGAGCAAATCGCTAGATGTGATTATGTTTATTTAAGCGGTATTAGTATCGCAATTTTAGATGCAGAAAGTATCGTTAAATTATTAGCGTTATTAAAACAAGTTAAGGCGAATGGTGGTAAAGTTATTTTTGATAATAATTTCCGTCCTCGTTTATGGAGTAGCTTAGATTTAGCTCGTAGCGTTTATTCTGATATTTTGTCATACACTGATATTGCCTTTTTAACTTTAGATGATGAAGATCTATTATGGGGTAAATTACCTTATGAACAAGTTATCGAGCGTACTAAAAACTTTGGTGTTTCAGAAATTGTAATAAAACGTGGTAGTGATAGTTGTATCATTGATTCATTGGAAGGTCGTTTTGACGTTCCAGCTAACAAAATTGCTAAAGAAGATGTTATCGATACAACAGCTGCCGGTGATTCATTTAGTGCTGGTTATTTAGCTGCTCGTTTAAGCGGTAAAACTCCTTCACAATCAGCCAGTCAAGGTCATTTAGTTGCCGGAACTGTGATTCAGTATCGTGGTGCTATAATCCCTTTGGACGCTACACCGAAATTAATTGAGAATTAATAAATAAAACGGTCATGATGACCGTTTTTTATTGCAAATCAATATTTGCCGAAACATTATCCCTTAATATCTAACCAAAATAGATAGTAGGGCATGATGAATAGATTAAGGTAATATTGCAAAAGAACGAACCGGAAAACCAGATGCATTATTAGGTTTGGCTACAATATTAAAGATAACCGCTCCTTTAGCAGGCAGTTGATCTAAATTGGTCATTAACTCAACTTGATAAGTATCTTGCTCTAAAACATAGTATTCGCCTTTTAAAGCATTATTTTCTCTATATGCTTTGGCCGAATCAGTATCAAAAGTTTCATGACCAATAGCTTTAATTTTTCGTTCCTCAAATAAAAATTTCAGTGCATCAAGTCCCCATCCCGGAATTTGATTATTCCCATCAGCATCTTTGTTTTCCATTGCCGTTTGTGATGGCCATTTTTTACTCCAATCTGTTCGTAATGCAACAAAGCTACCCGCTTCAATTTGTCCATGTTGCTTTTCAAAGCTTAATACGTCTGCTACTGAAAAAGAGAAATTAGGATCTTGTTGTGCTCGTTGCGATTGGTCGATAACAATTAACGGTAATACTAGTTCTTGTAATTGTAATTCATGCAAATAGCGAGTGTTAGGCACAAAATGAATAGGCGCATCTAAGTGAGTGCCATATTGCCCAGCAAAACTAAAGTTTTGTGCCAAAAAGCCATCATTATGATCAAACAGCGTTTTGATTTCGGCTGGATTAAACATAAAAAAATGTGGTGAATTGTGATCAAATGTATGGGTTAAATCAATCCATTTTTTTGATTTTAATAAATTTAAAGCTTGTAATACATCATTATTCAAAACTAATCCTCACACTTTAAAACACGATTATTTTTTTATTGTAAAATAGCTATATTTTGTAAACAAATAATTTTAAGTTATAGGAATATATTTTTTAGTACTAAGATCTATTTAGAAAAATTTTGAGGAACGGGGTTTTTGAATGAGTAAAAAATGCTTTATTTTTATTATTTAATGAACAAATTTGGTTTATATTATTGAAATTCTAATAACCGACCCTATTGAGCTATATAGTTGTATATTTAATCACTCCATACTGGTATAATATACAGTTAATTTTTTGTCAATTTATCTAAACACTCATATAAGAAGAGATCTATGTCAATTAAAGATATCGATATTCGTGGTGCAAGAACACACAACTTAAAAAATATCAATGTAGTTATCCCAAGAGATAAATTGGTGGTAATTACAGGTCTGTCTGGTTCTGGTAAATCATCACTAGCGTTTGATACCTTATATGCTGAAGGTCAAAGACGATATGTTGAGTCGTTATCAGCTTATGCTCGTCAATTTTTATCACTAATGGAAAAACCTGATGTTGATCATATTGAAGGCTTATCGCCAGCTATTTCAATTGAGCAAAAATCAACATCACATAATCCGCGATCAACAGTCGGCACAATCACCGAAATTTATGACTATTTACGTCTGTTATTTGCTCGAATTGGTGAGCCACGTTGTCCAAATCATAATTTACCATTAGCTGCGCAAACGGTTTCGCAAATGGTTGACAGTATTATGGCATTACCTTCAGAAAATCGTTATATGTTACTTGCGCCGGTGGTTACTGAGCGTAAGGGTGAGTTTGTGAAATTATTCGAACAACTTGCTGCTAGCGGTTATATTCGCGTTCGGGTTGATGGTGATGTTTATGATCTTTCCGATCCTCCGACACTTGAACTACAGAAAAAACATACTATTGAAGTGGTGGTGGATCGTTTTCGTATTCGTGATGATTTGAAACTACGCTTAGCTGAATCAATTGAAACGGTACTTTCAATTACCAATGGTATTGTTAAAGTCGCGAATTTGGATGATCCCAAAGCCGAAGAACATCTATTCTCTGCCAATTTTGCTTGTCCAATATGTGGCTATAGTATTTCTGAACTTGAACCAAGATTGTTTTCATTTAACAATCCTGCTGGTGCTTGTCCTGAATGTGATGGTTTAGGGGTACAACAATATTTTGATCCAAAACGTGTTGTACAAATGCCAGAAGTTTCTTTAGCTGCAGGCGCGATTAAAGGTTGGGATAGACGTAATTTCTATTACTTTCAGATGTTAAAATCGTTAGCTGAACACTATAAATTTGATATCGATCAACCATATCAAAAATTACCTGAAAAAGTAAAAAATATTTTATTAAATGGTTCAGGTGGTGACGAAATACAATTTGTTTACACTAATGATCGTGGTGATGTTGTAAAGCGTAAACATGCTTTTGAAGGTATTATCAATAATCTTTCTCGTCGCTATAAAGAAACCGATTCGCAAACTATTCGTGAAGAGTTAGCTAAATATATTAGCCATCGACCTTGCCCATGTTGTGAAGGCTCAAGGTTATGTAAAACAGCTCGACATGTATTTATTAACGATACTAATTTACCAACTATTAGTAATTTAAGTACCCAACAAGCGAAGGACTTTTTTGATAAGTTAACATTGACCGGACAACGGGCGCAAATAGCTGAAAAGATTTTAAAAGAAATTAATGATCGGCTGCAATTTTTGATTAATGTCGGTTTAAATTATTTAACTTTATCTCGTTCTGCTGAAACCTTATCGGGTGGTGAAGCGCAACGTATCCGGCTGGCTAGCCAAATTGGTGCAGGGCTTGTTGGTGTGATGTATGTTCTTGACGAACCGTCGATTGGTTTACATCAACGTGATAATAGTCGCTTAATTGATACATTGACTCACTTACGCGATTTAGGTAATACCGTTATTGTCGTTGAACATGATGAAGAAGCGATTATGGCTGCTGATTATGTTATTGATATCGGTCCTGGCGCAGGTGTTCATGGTGGTGAAGTTGTTGCACAAGGTACGCCACAACAGATTATGCAATGTAAAAATTCATTAACGGGTAAATACCTTTCTGGTGAAGAAAAAATTGAAATTCCTGATGAGCGAACCAAAATCGATAAGAAAAAAATGTTATCAGTAATTGGTGCGACGGGAAATAATCTTAAAAATGTTACTTTGAATATCCCAGTTGGCTTATTTACCTGTATTACTGGTGTCTCTGGTTCGGGTAAATCAACTTTGATTAATGATACTTTGTATCCTTTAGCCCAAAATGAACTTAATGGTGCGGAAAAAAGTGACATTGCGCCTTATGAAGCAATCAAAGGATTAAATTATTTTGATAAAGTTATCGCAATTGATCAGAGCCCTATAGGTCGAACACCACGTTCAAACCCTGCTACATACACAGGCTTTTTTACTTCGATTCGTGAACTTTATGCCGGTGTGCCAGAAGCTAGAGCACGAGGTTATAATCCAGGAAGGTTTAGTTTTAATGTCAAAGGTGGACGCTGTGAAGCTTGTCAAGGTGATGGTTTAATAAAAGTCGAAATGCACTTTTTACCCGATATCTATGTACCTTGTGATCAGTGTCATGGTGCAAGATATAATCGTGAAACATTAGAGATTAAATATAAAGGTAAATCGATTAATGAAATCTTAAATATGACGGTTGAAGAAGGGCGAGAGTTCTTTGATGCAGTACCTATGATTTCACGTAAATTACAGACTTTAATTGATGTTGGTCTTGCTTATATTACCATTGGTCAGTCAGCAACTACTTTATCTGGTGGTGAAGCACAACGGGTAAAACTTGCAAAAGAATTATCTAAGCGCGATACTGGTAGCACACTTTATATACTTGATGAACCAACTACAGGTTTACATTTTGCCGATGTAAAACAATTACTTGCTCAATTACACTCTTTAAGAGACAAGGGCAATACTATCGTAGTGATTGAACACAATTTAGATGTTGTCAAAACTGCTGAT
The DNA here is from genome assembly GCF_984569075.1 of Gilliamella sp. LMG 34361. Classification (NCBI taxonomy): domain Bacteria; kingdom Pseudomonadati; phylum Pseudomonadota; class Gammaproteobacteria; order Orbales; family Orbaceae; genus Gilliamella; species Gilliamella sp. LMG 34361. Next base: position 1,728,418 of record NZ_OZ474903.1, read on the forward strand.
TGGATTGTCGATCTAGGTCCTGAAGGTGGTAATGGTGGTGGTGAAATCATTGCAGAAGGTACACCTGAAGATGTTGCAAAATCGAAAAAATCCTATACTGGACAATATTTAAAACCATTATTGGAAAAATAATAAATACTTGTATCATAAACAAATTAACCATAGGAGAGGCATTTTGACATTACAAATTATATTAATGATCATTATTGCTTATCTCTGTGGTTCACTTTCAGGTGCTATGATTATTTGCCATTTGATGAAGCTACACAATCCTTCTTTATGTGGTTCACATAATCCTGGCGCAACTAATGTATTAAGGATTAATGGGCGATTACCCGCTGTTTTTGTTTTAATCTTTGATATGTTAAAAGGTGTTATTCCTGTCTATATCGCATATCGGCTTGGAATATCACCTTTCTTTTTAGGTATTATTGGTATTTCGGCTTGTCTTGGGCACATTTTTCCGTGTTTTTTTCATTTTCGCGGCGGAAAAGGTGTAGCAACTGCGTTAGGCATGATGGCACCTATTGGGCTTGATTTTACTGCTTGTTTTCTTTTGACGTGGTTTTTAGTGTTAATTATAACGGGTTATTCTTCCGTTGCAGCAATAGTAGGTTTTCTTTTTGCGCCTTTATATGTATGGTTATTTAAACCAGAATTGACATTACCTGTGACAATGCTTTCATGCCTAATTATTGTTCGTCATAGTAGTAATATTATGCGATTGGTGAAAGGTGACGAGCCAAAAAGTTTTTGTCGTCGCAGTAAAAAAACAAACTAATTAAATATTCATCTTGATATATTTTAATATTTCAATCATTAATAATTGCAATGATTAAAATTAAAAAATTATAATAATCAAGTTTAAATTGAGGTTATAGCGTTTTTTTGTTTTATAGACAAATGAAACAAGGTATTATTATTATTTAATCATTTTAACTATGTGGTTAATTCATGCAAATCAGTCCGTTACTAGATTCACTTATTAGTGCACTTCGCTGTTTACCAGGGGTTGGTCCAAAGTCAGCACAACGAATGGCTTATCATCTATTACAACGCAATCGTCAAGCTGGTCTCCATTTAGCTCAACAATTAAATGAGGCTATGAATCACATTGGTCATTGTAGAGCGTGTCGAACTTTTACTGAACAAACTATCTGCAATATTTGTGCAAATGTTCGTCGACAAAGTAGTGACCAACTTTGTGTGGTTGAATCGCCAGCAGATATTTTTGCTATTGAACAAACTGGGCAGTATAGTGGTCGTTATTTCGTTTTACTTGGTCATCTATCACCACTTGATGGTATTGGTCCGAGTGATATTGGGTTGGATTTATTAAAAAACAGACTAGAGTCAGAATCAATTAGTGAAGTTATTTTAGCAACCAATCCCACTGTTGAAGGTGATGCCACTGCTAATTATATTGCTCAAATTTGCAATGAATTTAATATTGTTGCAACTCGTATAGCACACGGTGTACCTGTGGGGGGAGAGCTTGAAATGGTTGATGGTACAACTTTGTCGCATTCATTTGTTGGTCGCCAAAAGATAGATTTTTAGTTTTGATTGTTAGCTAATAATTCAAAACAATTTATTTATTAAATATTAGTATGCATTGATAAGAAATAGAAAGAGAGAACTTATGAAATATAAAGCAGTTGCATTTGATATGGATGGTACATTACTTACTAGTAATCGTTTAGTCCTTCCTGAAACAGTCGATATGATAAAAAAAATTAGAGATAAAGGAATAAAAGTGATTTTGGTTTCAGGTCGTCATCATACCGCTATTTATCCGTACTACCATCAATTAAAGTTATCAACCCCTGCAATTTGTTGTAACGGAACTTATCTATACGATTTTGAAAAGCAGCAGAACTTTGCTGCAAAACCAATGACCAAGCAACAAGCAAGAGCACTGTTGGATTTAGTCAACCAATATGGCATTCATACCTTAATTTATACTGATCAGTTTATGACGTATGAAGTTCTTGATGATCATTTAGACGGTTTTTTTCAATGGGTAAAATCATTACCTGAATTTTTACAACCAGAAGTTAAAAAAGTCGATGATTTCAAAAAACTTATAGAACGGGCTAATATAATTTTTAAATTTGCGACTAGTAGTCATGATATTTCTGCATTAAAGCAATTTTCAAATGCCGTTGATGCGTTAGGCGAGTTTTCTTGTGAATGGTCATGGTCAAATCGTGCTGATGTGGCAGTAAAAGGTAATACTAAAGGGAATGGATTAAAACATTGGGCTAACTATGAACACATCAAGTTAAGCGAAATCGTTGCGTTTGGTGATAGTTATAATGATATCAGTATGTTAACTCTTGCTGGATTAGGTATCGCAATGGGTAATGCGGAAGAGCAAGTCAAAGAGAAGGCGAATTATGCAATTGGTGATAATAACAGCCCGAGTATTGCCACTGAACTTGAAAAAATATTTTTATAATTAGAGATAATAATTTTAAGATGGTTTTTGAAGTTCTCTATAAAGACAATGATTTAGTTGCAGTCAACAAGCCAGAAGGGTGGTTAGTCCATCGCAGTTGGCTAGATAAAAATGAAACTGTCGTTGTAATGCAAACGTTGCGTGATCAAATTGGACAACATGTTTATCCTATCCACCGTTTAGATCGACCAACCTCTGGTGTATTAGTTTTTGCCTTATCTAGCGATATTGCTCGTTTATTGTCACAACAGTTTGCGGAAAAACAGATCGAAAAAACTTATCATGCTATTGTGCGAGGTTATATTGATGGTGAAGCTACCATTGACTATCCATTAGTTGAAGAGTTAGATAAAATTGCTGATAAATTTGCCAACAAAGATAAACCTGCTCAAGAAGCAATAACCTTTTATAAAGGCATTAGTAAAATAGAATTACCTATTGCCGTAGGCAAATATCAAACAGCTAGGTACAGTTTTGTTGAGTTAAAACCGCAGACCGGTCGAAAACATCAATTACGTCGCCATTTAAAACATATTTTCCATCCAATTATTGGTGATAGTAAACATGGTGATCTCCATCAAAATCGTGCTTTTAATCATTATTTCGATATTAAACGTCTTATGTTACATGCTAGCACTATCAAAATGATGCACCCAGTCACCCATGAACCATTAACTATCCATGCAAATTTAAGCGAAGAGTGGTTAACAGTATTAAAAAATTTTAGATAAAGTTAATGACTTTATTGATAATTAATTTAAATTTATTAGTGGTATTTGATTTTTTATGTGCAAAACAAATTTTATTGCATTATTGATTTAGTTACTATAACCTTAAGCCGCATATCTAAATATTAAACAATATCTGCAGAGTACTTATCACCATACTTTCAAAATATTGTTAACATTTTCAAGTATTAATAATAGTTAAATTTAGTAAATTATTTAGGAAAAACAATGAAACGATTAACTCAGTATGTAAGTATCATCTTTTTAACTTTATTCGCTATCGCATGTTCATCAGGTGAAAGTTCACCAGAAAAAGTCGCAGAAAAGTATGTATCAGTCATGTATAGTGGTGATGCTGATGCAATAATAAAAATGATTTATATTCCAGATGAAGGAAAATCTTCGGATGCGAGCACGATGATTAAGGGTAAATTGCAAGATGCAACAATAAGAGCCAAAGCTTATGCTGAGCAACACGGTGGTATTGCTAAAGTTGAATATCAACCAACTAAATATCTAAATGATGATAAAAGTCGTGCTATTATTGATATAAATGTAATCTTCAAAGATAATACCAATAAAAATGAAGATCTTAAATTAACCAAAGTTGATGGAAATTGGTTTATTGAAGTAGGTTTTTAGTTTTAAATATAATATATTACTAGTCGTCTAAATATAAAAAAGGGTAAAGTCGCTTTTACTCTTTTTTGTTGTTCAATCAGCATACCAATTTATTGGATAAAAAATCAAAAAAGGAAATAAAATATGAAATTATTAGTTAAATTTTTAAGTGTGTTTTTATTAGCATTAGTTGTTACAGCCTGTTCTTCAGATGATAATACACCTGAAGTGGTTGCAGAGAAATTTATTAAAGATTCTTATAGTGGCGATATTGATGGTATTCTTGATGCTTTATATATTCCTGATGATTTAAAAACTAATGGTGTAGATATTAAAGTATTAATGAAAAGTAAAATGAAAGTTGCTATCGATCAAGCTATTGCCACGGCAAAACAAAATGGCGGTTTTGATCGAGTCGAATTATCTTCGCCTGAATATAATAATGATAAAACTCAAGCTACTATCAAGACAACCGTTATTTTTAAAGATGGAACTAAGAATAATTCAGCATTATCATTAATCAAAGTTGATGGTAAATGGTTAATTAATATAAAATAATTCTTATAATTATTTGATAACCTAAAGAGGTGATTCTATCCTTTTTAGGTTATAGATCACCAATTTAAATTTTATGAAATTTTCCTTTTATATTTTTATTTTTTTCCTCTTTATCAAAAATCCAGTTTATGCTCAAGAATTAGCAAATTCAGATAATTCCCATATGGAAAAGACTTCATTAATTAATGTTGGTGATTGGATTTTTCGTAGTGGTGTTCAGACAGATAGTTTTATCGTTAAAAAACTTGATGGTGGTATATTTTCTCATATAGGCATGGTTGTCGCGATTGAACCGGAAATAAAAGTTATTCATGCCACGACAACTGATGATGAGAATATTCCAAATCAAGTTATTATTTCAAGTTTGGCTGATTTTACTGCTCCAGAGTTGGCTGAGAAATATGCCATAGCGCGACCAAACTTTTTAACAGATGAGCAAAAGTTACAAATTATTGCCGAGTTGTTAACTAAACAAGGAGAAGAGTTTAAACTTGCTTCTCGTGAGGAAGATCATCTATATTGCACAACGTTATTGTATGACGTTATTATCAAATATAAATCTGATTTTAACCCAGAATGGAAATATGCTAATTTTCCTTTATTGCGTGGTCATTATCTATTTCCGAGCGCTTTTGCCAATTATTCAGATGTTACTTGGATATATAGTTATCCGGAAAACTAACTAAGTAATTGCTGGAAGGTTTATAACAAAATCAAGATTAATTAATCACGATTCAGTGCATTTATGATTAAAAATTTGCCTTTGGCTAAAGACTAAAGTGGTTCTAAAAAAAGCGTAATGGGTCATTACGCTTTTTGATTAAGGGTATTAAGTTAGGATTCTAAATAAATAGCCCGCATTTTTTCGAAATCTTGAACGGTGAAACCAAGTTCTTGTTTAATGTAATTGCTTGGTGTTCCAGCAACTTTTTTCATCGTATTGAGTATTTCTAATACGAAACTTTCACGAGTATCAATTAGACTTAGCAGATACCCTAAAACATCCTCATTATCAGTTATTTTTCGATAAGCTTCCATTTTGATTTTATTGCGCTCTAAACGGTTATCATGAGTTAGCATATAATCATAAATAATATCTGACTCAGATACACCTAACATTATCTGAATAAGTAATACGCCATAGCCAGTCCTATCTTTACCACCACGACAGTGTTGAATACTTGGACTATTGTGGCCATCTAATACCACTCTTAGCATTTGTCGATAAGCATTTTTTGACTTTTCACTCAAGACAAAGTTACGATATTGTTCAAGAACTTGGGTGCCTTCGCCATTGACTAATTCTTTCGGAATATCTCTTAACACACTCTCAATTAAAGCTTGATCTTCATTGCTTGGCTCGGCTGCAAATTGAGCTGCAAGTTCTGCTGTTTGTGCTGAAGCATCAAAATTAAAGGTTTGCTTTTCACCAATTGAAGAATTTGGACTAGTTTTAATTTCATTTTCACAACGATAATCTATAATTGTTTGGATGTTTAATGTTTTAATATATTGTTGTGCATCTGGTTTTAAACCATGAAGATGATTAGAACGGTATAATAATCCCCATTTTACCCGTTTCCCATTTGCACCAATATAACCACCAAAATCACGGAAATTATTTAGACCTGTAATTGGTAAAGTTCGTTCAGCAACTAAATATGAGAAATCATTACCAATTTGTAAAATCAGATAAATACGACGTTTCGCTTGTAAAGGATCTTCAAAACTAAACGGCGATTTTATATCTTCACTGATTAATGTTTTATTTGTTGTATTAACATTTGCTTCTTCTGTCCAGTATAAATCTACACGATGATTCGAATTGTTTTCAAATGAGACAGTTAATTGACCTTGCTTATTTCGATTTAATGAAGCTGTTTTAATTTTAACTACCATATTTATTCCTTACTTTAAAATACCATACATTGAAAATATTACGCCAATCACCATTACCGCCAGTATTAAGCTAACTGTGTATTTTCCTTGAAACTTCCTAACGATGAAGAATGTGGCTAATGCAAAAAGTAAGGTTAAAAAATTTGGCATGACTTTATCGAACATTTCTTGAACTTTAATTGATTGTTCGCCAACATTTATTGTTAGTGGTGTAGCAACTTTGACCGTTGATGCAATGAGCGAACCCAAGACCATCACACCAACAACATTAGCCAAGTTACTTATTCTTTGAATAATGTTTGAATTTTTTGATTGCTCAATTAAATCTACACCCTTGTTATAACCATAATGAATAAAGAAATATTTGCTTAACACATTAACAAGGTTATAAATTAAAAACATTAATATAGGGCCAATGATATTTCCTTGCAACGCAAATGCTGCGCCAATACTGCCGCAAATCGGCATCCAAGTGAATTTAAGTAAACTATCACCTAAACCTGCAAAAGGTCCCATTAAGCCAGCTTTAACAGAGACTACCGCATCTTTTTCTTCTTCACTGGTTTTCTCTTCCATTGCGGCGGTGACGCCCAAAATTAAAGCGCCAGCATTAATTTGTGTATTGAAAAACTCTAAATGGCGTTTCATTGCTCGGATACGAGTTTCTTTATCTGCATCTTTATAAAGCCGATCTAATACAGGGGTCATACAATGAGCAAATCCTATCATTTGCATTTTTTCATAGTTATATGAAAATGACATTGTTTGTAAGTTCCAAAAGATACGATTCAGATCTTTTTTGGTAATTTTATGTAGAGTACTCATAGATCATATTCCTCTTCAGTGTTGCTACTCATTGATGTTTGGTTGTCGGATGATTCATTATTATTATCGTTTCTGCTATTAGTTGACGCCATGTCATATAGGACAGCGAAAGCTAGAGCGATAAATGTCACAGGTATAATTGGTAATTTTAAATAGGTAGTTAGCATGAAACCTAATAGGAAAAAGAACCACATTCTGCCCTTGAGTAACATCAGTAATAAAATACAAATACCTACTGCTGGAATTAATTTGGAAGCAACGCCCATACCATCAATGATGCTTTTTGGAATCGCATCTAAAATAGTTTTAACTAAATCACTACCAAAATAAATTGCAATAAAACAAGGGACTGCACGAATTAAAAACCAAACTGGTGTTGAGAAAAAGTGAACTTTAGCCAGCGCTTTATAATTACCATTTAAAACAGAACGTTCTGCCCAAGGATTTAAAAAACATGCGAATGAACGCCATATAATGAGTAATTGTTGACATAACAATGACACAGGCACGCCTAACGCAATACCAGTAGCAATACCTCCGCCAGTGGTGATACCTAGTGAAACCCCGATAATGGCACCGGCAACAATGTCTGGTGCTGAATATGCCCCTACATTACCAATACCCATCCACATTAATTCAAGTGTTGCACTAATTGCTAACCCTTGAACCATATCGCCCATAATAATACCTGCAATGGTACCTGTTAATAATGGGCGACGTAACATCTGCGGACCAACATCATCCAAAGAACAAATTCCCGCCCAAATGGCGACAAGAATAGCTTGTGTTAACATATGTTAACCTCCAAATTAAAAATAAATATTTCGAAAGATTATTTAGTTAAGTAGTGATTTCAGATCGACTATTGGATCTTTAGGAACCATCTGCACCTCAACTGGAATATTCTTAGCAATAAGATTTTTGAATGCTTGTTCCTCTTCTGGTGTTACCGAAACCGCTCTTGATAATTGATGTCGGCCATCTTGCATTCGCATGCCGCCTACATTCACTTTTTCTAGCGATAGTCCACCTTCAACTAAAGCATTCACATCAATACTATTCGTGAAAAGTAACATGGTTCTTTTTTTGATAGGGGTCTTTTTTAGAATTTCGATAAATTGTTGTACCCCAAATACTAAAACTTTTAGACCAGGCGGTGCCGACATAGTGAGTACCGATTGCTGAACTTTATCACCAGCCACTTTATCATTAATAACTAATACTTGTTCTATGTCATAGTTTTTTACCCAAGTAGTAATAACTTGTCCATGAATCAAGCGATCATCAATTCTTGCTACATTTATTGGCATTTTGTCTTCTCCTTACAACTCATTAGATTGTTCTTGTTGAACATTTAGAATCTGCCGAACATCTTTACAGCTTTCGGGAAAAGTTTCCTCAATAGCCAATTTGGCATCATTTAATGTCCCTTCACGATTATTTAAAACTTCAAGTAATACTGGAATATTAAAACCACAAAATAACAATACATCGTCATGTGATATGAGTAGTTCGGTGGCTAGATTGCAGGGCGTTCCCCCCATAATATCCACCAATATAATTACGCCATTACCTTGATTTAGTTTTTTGTAACTACTTTGCATTTCTTGACGTAGATTATCGATATTACTATCAATTAAAACTGATATAACATGAACATTGTCTTGTTCTCCCATAAGCATTTGTGCACACTCTAAAGCGCCTTGAGCAAATGGGCCATGACTAGCTAGAATGATGGGTAGAGGTTGTGGCATAGAAATTTCCTTGTTTTGTAATTTTATTACTAAATTTTTTTATTTATTTAGTAACAAAGTTACATCTACGGAGGCAAATAGTCATCTATTTTTTAAGAAATTTTTATGATTTTGTGAACGAGATCAAATTTATGCAAAGAAAGATGATGGTTATAACTAATGAGTTAGAGCTAGAGTACTTGTGTTTTCCTTTTTTGTGTTTATTTTGTTGTTTTGGCTGGATATTTACGTTTTTCTCTATTTTGGATTTGGAATAGTAAACGTTCATCATATTGGCGAATAAATAAGTTAGTTAATAGCATATTTACTACAGATATTTGAGAGATTTTAGATCGTATTGGTATTAATCTTGAAGCATGTTCCATAGATGTAGTATGTAACACAAGGGTGGCTAAGGATGAAACCTGACTTTGTCCCATTTTAGTGATAGCAAGAGAAGGAACCAAAGAGTGACCAGCTAGTTTTAATAATTCAATACAATCAGGTGTTTCTCCAGAATGTGAAATAATAATGACAAGATCATTCTTATCTAATGTGCTAATAAGACTACGAGTAACGTGAGCATCAAAGTGACAATTGACATCTTTTTTTATTTTGATAAGTTGATATTCCAGTTCTTTACCAACTAAACCACTACTGCCTACACCAAATATAACTATTTTTTGACAATTAATAATTAAATCAATGGCACTATTTAATGCATGAATATTAACGATAGAGTGGGTTTCATCGATTGAAGATTTTTCCATAGCTTGTACTTTATTATTAACATCTTCAAGAGGATCATTTAAATTAATATCATCCTGAAGAATTTCAGTATTAAGCTTTTGAGGAATTGATCCGATAAGATCGACTTTAAAATCACTGAAGCCTTTATAACCCAACTTGTTACATAATCGCAGGATAGTACTTGTACTAACATGATTGATTCTTGCTAGAGTTTGTATACTCATATTTTTTAGTGCTTGAGTATTTGCAATAATATACTCCGATACTTTAAACTCTTTAGTTGATAAATCTTTTTTTATTTCTCTGAGTTTTAATTCAATCATTGAAAACCTCAAAATACTATTTTTAACGAAACAAGTATATAAAATTTGTGCAAGAAATTAAAAAAATTTTATAATATCTGTTATTAATTAAGTTAATTATTCATAATAAATGATTTTCATTGTTAATAATGGTGAATATCAATGAGACGAAGAATAAATATGAGGATAAAAAAGATAAAATATAATTGGACTTTTTGATAGAAAACCCGCTAAAGCGGGCTCTTTATCAAATTAAATAAAATTATTTATTAAATTCACTGATGATTTCATGCGCTGTTTTCCCATCAAGCTTGTGTTTAAGTTCAGCAAACACTTTATCATCGTCTCCACCATTTGCTTCATTCGAATTAGCTGCCATATTAACATTATACATTGCACGACCAAAAGCAACTTTATCAGCATCATTCAATTTTTCACCTACTTTTGAAATAGATTCTACGTAAGCTTCTTTAGATGAAAAATCTAGTTTAGTATCATTGTTACCACAACCAATCAAAACAAAACTAAATAACGAAATAGCTAGTAATTTTTTGAACATTTTTCCTTTCCTTGAATATACATTATTTAAAACTTGGCTATTTTCATACAAAATATGACTATTTATCAAGAAATATATTTAATTTTTAACAAAAAAAGATTTTATTACCTTCTCTGGATGTTATTGCAGAAAATAACGGTGCAAGAAGACGTTTATGAACGTACCGGGCTTTATGAAATTAGGCGAAAAAACTCTTTTTTCCGCTTCTTTGTTTGGTTTTCGGCACATAATAAGAATGCAGTTCAGTCCACACAGTCCTGGTTCAGGATCCATGATGAGACAGTTCTGAGTGCCCCGGGTGAATATGCGTAGTTTCCAAAAAGGCCACTGAGAGGAAAGCTGATAATCAAACCATTCGCTGCGTGAAAATCCGTGAGTTGTTCCCGGCAATTTCCTGATACAGCGTGGTGTACTATTACCTACACCAAGTTTATCCTATGAAAAAACAACAATTCCTTGTGAGACAAGGAATTTAACCAATGGAATATATCCACCTTCTGACCAACGGTTCTTAGGTCTGTCTCCATGAACTAAAAGCACAAATGCAGGAGATACCTCATCGGGAGGCAGAATCAATGTTCCCACCCGAACATCGTTATTATGCTTAAAAGATACAGTATGTTTTTTCCGTACCCAGAAAGATCGAAATCAGATAATCGGGTAAGTAAAAAAATAATGAAAACGACAATCATAATTGAAAATGAACATATATATTTAATCATGTATGACTTTTTGTAATTTATAAAAATTAAATACGAGCTGACTCATTTAATACTTTGTAAACGATTGAGCGTGCAATATTGGTTTGCTTTCACTCCTGCGTCTTTGAGCGCTCTGACCTGAAGATCAAGAGATTGCTGACTGGTTGAAACACGAGCGTAACCAAAAAGTCACATAAAAATGTACCTTAAATCGAATATCGGACAACTTGTGTCTATTATTACAAATTTGCGATTTAATAGACATATAAATGTAGCCGTTTTACGATGTCCGATAATTTATTGCATTTCGAACGGTTAAGGGATTGTTAATAAATAACCGTTAGGCAGGAAGGCTCATATGCCCATTGATTTTCTGACCAGAGAGTAGGATCAGAATTACGGACACTATGCGGCTGAACCCAACGACGTCCAGCTAGCACGCTATTTTCATCTTGATGAGCGGGCTCTTACTTTCATCAATCAGCGACGCGTGAAGCATAATCGGCTGGGTATAGCGCTTTAGCTCACTTCAGCTCGTTTTCTGGAAACCTTTTTAACAAATTTAACCCGGGTTCTGCCGGGCATTCAGCAGTTTGTCGCTACACAACTTAATATCTGTCATCCGGAAGTCTTCCCCGCTATGTCGAACGGGTCACCACCTTCAGAGAGCATACTGCGTTAATTAAGGAATTTTACGGCTAGCATGAATTTTTCATTTTTCCATAATCTTTCCGCATGGAGCGCCTGCAGTACACCCGGGCATGGCTTAGTAACGAGCGCCCGGTCTGATGTTTAATTTTGCCACCTGCTGAAAAGCTCACGCCCATCAGGGCTGGCACAAGCGATCATGTAAGTTGGACGCGTCAACAAGAGGCCGTACCTTCTTAATTATATTGATGATGAAGATTATCGTAGACGGATCCTGACATAGCACAACCGGGGGAAAGCCGCCATGCTGTGGCGCGAGCGAACGGGCAGCGAGGTGAGATCAGAAAGCGCTATCGTGAAGGGTAGGAAGATCAACTCGATGGTCTGCTTGATTACTAAGCAATGGTGCTGTGGAACACGCTTTATATGCAGGAAGCACTGAGCTTGATACGCAGTAAGGGAGAAGAAACCGGGGAAGAGGATATCACTCGGTTATCCCCACTGATGCATGGGCATATCAATATGCTGGGCCATTATACGTTCGCGCTATCGGAGGATATTATGAACGGCGAACTAAGAACTTTAAATTTAAACAATTAATTATCTCCTTAACGTACGTTTTCGTTTCATTGGCCCTCAAACCCCTAAATAGGATATTCCAAATTATTTGTATGGAGGATTTAGTTATAATTTATAAAAGAGAAGAATAACAAAGAGGAAAAAATTGATTTTTAGATAAAAACTTCTTTCATCAATTTTTTGTAATAATTGATTTTTATATGCACGATTTTAACTGTTTTATTAATGTTCTAAATTTAGAATAATTGAAATAATCTTTACGACTGCTGTGTTTATAACCTATTTAACCTTGACGATACGGTAAGTCAATGTTAATATTTGCAACCTATTCAGATAGACCACTGGCGCGTTGGCAGAGTGGCCATGCTGCGGATTGCAAATCCGTCTACCTCGGTTCGACTCCGGGACGCGCCTCCATCAAACTTAATAAGTTATCTATATTGTTTCCTAGATAAAAATTTTGGTTGTCGATGATATGGCAGCAGAAATATCAGCTTTAGTTTAGAGTTTTTCCTAAACTATCGTTAAATACATAGCATACAATGATCCTTTATCATTTTTACATTAATTTCTTTTTTTGCTTTATTAGTTGGAATTTTAATTAAAATTACCGATCATCATTTAACAATAGAATTAATTGAATTTTAACTTTTTATAATTTTTTTCTAATAATTAGGATAATATGAATAATGAAATACTTTAATTATCATGCTAAAGCCAAAAATTTGATAAAAGAGGGATTTCTTGTTCGATATGAATTTGTAGATAATTGGAACGGTATAAAGCCTGCGTTAGTTTTATATTTTGAGAATGCTAACCCAATGCCAATAAGAGAATATCGATGGCAAGAGTATTTGCTGTTAATTGGGCAAGATGATGAGCGTCTAAATTAGTTTATTAATATTTGTTATAATTTAAAATTGAAAAATTCATTTTATATTTTTCTGGTCATGCTATATTTTTTGCTGTTTTTCATTGCCGCGACATTTAATTTGCCAATCCTATAGCTAAAGCGTAAAATGCCCACCTATTTTGCTTAACCTATTACCTTATAAGGTAATACTGACTTGAAATCAGAGGCATTTTTTAATGACAATGTTATATCCAAAACCAGAATTACTTTCACCAGCTGGTTCACTTAAAAATATGCGTTACGCGTTTGCTTATGGTGCTGATGCAGTTTATGCAGGGCAACCACGCTACAGTTTGCGAGTGCGCAATAATGAATTTAATCATGAAAATCTCGCTATTGGCATCAACGAAGCCCATGCTCAAGGTAAAAAGTTTTATGTGGTAGTTAATATTGCCCCACATAATTCAAAATTGAAAACCTTTATTCGTGATTTAGAACCAATTGTTAACATGAAACCAGATGCATTTATCATGTCTGATCCGGGTTTAATCATGTTGGTTCGTGAACATTTTCCGGAAATGGAAATTCACTTATCTGTGCAATCCAACGCGGTTAACTGGGCGACGGTAAAATTTTGGCATAAGATGGGATTAACGCGTGTTGTGTTGTCACGAGAGTTATCCATCGATGAAATCAAAGAAATTCGAGAAAAAGTGCCGGAAATGGAACTTGAAGTTTTTATTCATGGTGCGCTTTGTATGGCTTATTCGGGGCGTTGTTTATTATCGGGTTATATTAATAAACGTGACTCAAATCAAGGTACTTGTACTAATGCTTGTCGTTGGGAATATAAAGTATATGAGGGCAAAGAGGACGAAGTAGGGCAGATAGTCCATAAATGCGAGCCGATTCCTGTACAACAAATTGAACCGACATTAGGTATTGGCTCAACAACCAATCAGGTCTTTATGTTAGAAGAGTCTGGTCGTCCTGGCGAATATATGCAAGCTTTTGAAGATGAACATGGTACTTATATCATGAATTCAAAAGATTTAAGAGCAGTTGAATTAGTCGAAGATCTGACAAAGATTGGCGTACATTCATTAAAAATTGAAGGTCGAACCAAATCGTTTTATTACTGTGCTCGAACTGCACAAGTCTATCGTCAAGCTATTGATGCCGCCAATGAAGGTAAACCATTTGATCCACGCTTATTGGCTGAACTTGATTCTTTGGCTCATCGAGGATATACCGAAGGCTTTTTACGTCGCCATAAACATGAAGATATGCAAAATTATGTGCACAGTCATTCTGTATCTGATAGACAACAATTTGTTGGTGAGTTTAGTGGTCAACGTCTAAATGGCTTAGCTGAAATTATTGTCAAAAATAAATTTTCAGTAGGGGATAGTGTTGAAATGATGACCCCTAAAGGTAATATGACCTTTATTATTGAACGAATGGAAAATAAAAAAGGTCAACCGGTTCCGGCAGGACTTGGTGATGGTCACATTGTTTATATTCCAATCGCCGAAGATATTGATTTAAATTATGCGCTTTTAATGCGTAATTTTGATTAATCTATTTAACTTATATAACTAATAACTATATAACTAACTGTTCAGGGTTATGAACAGTTAGTTGTTATCATTACTGACGAATTAAATCTTCGCCATAACCAATCCATTTATACGTTGTTAAGGCTTCAAGGCCCATTGGTCCTCTAGCATGTAATTTTTGCGTACTAACTGCAACTTCAGCACCTAAACCGAATTGTGCACCATCGGTGAATCGGGTCGATGCATTAACATAAACTGCAGCAGCATCGACTAAGTTAACGAATTGTTCTGCATTTATAAGGCTTCGCGTTAAAATGGCTTCTGAATGACCACTACCATATTCGCGAATATGTTCCACCGCCAATTCCAATGAATCAACAATGACAATATTCAGATCTCTGGAAAGCCACTCTTGTCTTAGTTCATCATCCTCAACGGCAAAAACATTTGCCACCCCAGCATTCAAAATCTTATAAGCATCGGGATCGGCATGCAATATCACCTGATTATCGGCCATGATTTGACTAAGTTTTGGTAAAAAAGTATTGGCAATTTCAGTATGAACAAGTAATGTTTCAACAGTATTACAGGTACTTGGTCGCTGAGTTTTTGCATTAAGTATTATTGATAGCGCTTTATCAAAATCAGCACTTTCATCGACAAAAATATGGCAAACACCAATACCACCAGTAATAACAGGTATGGTTGAATGTTCTCGACAAAGTTTGTGTAATGCTGCGCCACCTCGAGGAATAATCATATCAACATAGTTATCAAGCTTGAGTAATTCAGTTATATATTTGCGATCAGGATTATTGATGGATTGAATTGCAGTTTCAGGTAAACCGACTTGTTTTAAAGCTTGTTGAATGATAGCTATAATAGCGGCATTGGTATTAACCGTCTCTTTACCACCACGCAGTATCGCTGCATTGCCGGTTTTTAAGCAAAGAGCCGCAATATCAATAGTCACATTCGGACGAGCTTCATAGATAACGCCAATCACCCCCAAAGGGACTCTGCGACGTTGTAGCTTCAATCCACTAGCTAAAGTTGAACCATCGATAACTTGGCCAATCGGATCTTTCAAAGAGACAATATTTCGAACATCATTGGCAATAGATGATAATCGTTCAGATGTTAATAGCAGACGATCCAGTATTGCATCACTTAAGCCTTGATCTTTTGCTATAGCCATATCTTTCTGATTTGCCTTAAGAATTTTATTAGCGTTCAGTTCTAATAAATCAGCAATATTAATTAAAGCTTGATTTTTGATACGGGTGGGGGATTGTGCTAATTGATATGATGCAAACTTTGCATCTTTTCCCATTTGTTGCAACATCGTTGTTATCTCTAAATTGTATTTTGAAAAATTCTAATTAATAAATATATTATTCATTTCCTTTAAAATTATTAATTTATAGAGTTTTATCTTTCAAAACTGTTTTTAAAATATCTAAAAGTTCTTTTTTAGAGTCAGCCTCTAAGATTTCTAAAGATATTTTTAAAGTTAATTCCTTGCTACTTTTCTCATTAATGTAGTTTATAAAAATTTTTTTTGGTTCATATTTTATCGATTTTATTAAATCAAATGGTATGGTTATATCACTATTTATCATTCTTGGCCTGCATATAATAAAATTTTCACCTATTGTGACATATGCCATAAAATACCTAACAATCAATATGATTATTACAATAAAAAAAACAATAAAATTAAACCACAATTCTGGAGCAATTTCATAAAGAAAGATTGTCATAGCAATTAAAAAAATGAGACGGAATATCACGAAACGGCGAGCATATATTATTTTTGGTGTTTGTAATTTCATTTTTTATCCTTATTATCCTTAATTTATTATTTAATAATCATATCATTTCGATGTACAGCAACAGCTCCATATTCATAACCAATAATTTGACTAATTTGTTGTGAATGATGGCCGGCAATTTGTTTTAATGCATCACTATTATAACGACTTACACCTCGTGCAATTCGTCGTCCAGACTTATCACAAATATCAATTACTTCTCCACGTGAGAAATCTTTTTCAACCGCGACAATTCCTTTTGGCAAAAGCGAACTACCATTATTTAAAATAGCATTAATAGCGCCATCATCAAGGATAATTTTTCCGGCATTTGGTGCACCATATAGCCAATGTTTGCGATGCTCTAAAGGTGTTTTTTGTGGTAAAAAACGAGTGCCCACAGATTGATTATTGACGGCATCAATAATCACATTTTCTTTGCTCCCGGCAGCAATTATTACTTCTATACCTGCGCTACCCGCTACTTCAGCTGCTTGAATTTTGGTACTCATACCACCTGTTCCCAGACCAGATATACTATCACCAGCAATGCTACGTAAACTATCATCAATTTGAGAAACTTCTTCTATCAATTTTGCATCGTGATCGGTTCTTGGATCGGCTGTATATAATCCTTCTATATCGGTTAGTAGTAAGAGTTTATCGGCTTCAGCTAAAATCGCGGCAAGTGCTGATAGATTGTCATTATCACCAACTTTAATTTCCGCAGTGGCAACTGCATCATTTTCATTGATAATAGGAATAATATTATTATCTAACATCGCTTTTAGGACATCTTGTGCATTTAAAAAACGTTCACGATCTTCTAAATCTGCCCGTGTTAATAACATTTGACCGATATAAATTTTATATATAGAGAATAACTGTTCCCAAAGTTGGATAAGTTTGCTTTGACCAACCGAGGCAAGTAACTGTTTTGATGCAACGGTATTAGGAAGGTTAGGGAAGTTTAGATATTCTCGGCCGGCAGCGATAGCGCCCGATGTAACGATAATAATTTTGTGACCATTTTGATGTAGATAAGAGCATTGTCGAATCAGCTCTACTATTCGAGCACGATCTAACTGTTTAGTACCACCGGTTAAAACGCTAGTACCTAGCTTAACAACGACCGTTAGTTGTTTTTTATTCTTCATAGCAATACTCTTATTTAAATCATTTATTACAAAATAGATTCCATCCATTTAACTGATTGCGTTAAAGCGTTTTGTAAGCTTTTTTGTAACGGTGTTTTAGCAATAGTCACAATTTTACTTTGTTTTGAAGATTGAATTAATTTCGCTTCAGTTATATTACTCAATTTATCATTTTCAAAGATAATATTCATAATAGGTACAGGGCAGGAACGAGTTAATAATCCCTGATTTTTAAGCGAAAAATAATTCAACTCTGCCGCTAATTGTTGATTTGATACAGATGTTAAACCCAATCGACAAGCCAACATGTCTTTATAACAGCTAGGTAAATTTTGTTGTAAAGTTTTATCCACAAATATTTGATGTACAAAGGGAGTGAAGTTGAAAAGTCCCTTTATTTTATTGGGCATTAAATAGGCAAGGCGAGTTGCAATATGCGAACCGAAACGAAATCCCGCAACTATCAAGCGATTACTATCTACCCATGGTACTGTTGCTAATTGTTCGATAATGGCTTGATGAATTTGGCTACTATTTTGGCTTAATACAAAATTTCGACTAAATCCGACCGTTGGTAAATCGACAGTTAACATAGCAAAACCATGTGGAGCAAGATACTCATTAAAATAACGATAATAATCGATTTGTAGATTACCTAATGCATTACACACTAAGACGACTGGGCATACGCCATCACAATTTTGGGGTAGATGTAAGATAGTTTTGACACTACGATTTTCAACTTTAAATTCAATTTGTTTTGTCGTATAAGGTGAATACTCAAGTGCTTTCATATAAGCTTGATATGCACAAGTTTGTGCGTACATGGCAAGTTCATCATTTTTAAAATGAGGATAACTCGCGATACTAGCGTATTCACTCGCAATTAAATAATTTTTGTGTAAGTTATTTTTTGATTCTTCAGATAAGTTAGATTGGTCTATAGCATCGGCTTTAGCTTGCCACATTGCAGCTTGATTTAAAAACTCATATATCCAGTTGCCAGATTGATAACCAATAACTGAATCCAACCATTTATCATTAGTATGGCGCTTAGTTGAAATAGCGATTCTTGATAAAACCGCTTCGATTTCTAACTTAGGAAGACCGCGCCAGTACCATAAAATAGGGTTAATGATTCGGTACCATTTTGAATCAACTTCACCATCAAATGGACTAATACTGCTACCATCACTACTATCTAATCGATTAATTAGCGATGATGTTTCAGGATAATCATATTGTGGTTTGAATATCTTTTCGGAAAGGTTTTCAGTCATAGCAACCTTGTTAAATTGAATAATTATTAATGATCACTAAGTGGTTTAACAAACATTACACCAGTATCCCACGGTTGTTCAATCCAAGTGTCTTGAGCAATATCGACAACATAATCATCAACTAATGGTTTGCCAGCGGGTTTAGCGAAAATAGTCACAAAATGAGCCTTTGGATACATTTCACGAATTGTGTGCGCGGTGCTTCCGGTATCGACTAAATCGTCAACAACAATAAAGCCTTCCCCATCACCTTTTGCTTCTTTTAAGATTAGTTTTTCACGTTGATGATCGTGGTCATAGCTTGAAATACAGACAGTATCAACATAACGGATGCTAAGTTCACGAGCTAAAATAGCTGCTGGTACTAAGCCACCACGACTAACTGCAATGATGCCTTTCCATTGATTGGCGGGTAATAATCTTTCAGAGAGTTGACGACCATAAGCTTGCAGCATTTCCCAAGTAACGTTAAATTTCTTC
The DNA here is from genome assembly GCF_984569075.1 of Gilliamella sp. LMG 34361. Classification (NCBI taxonomy): domain Bacteria; kingdom Pseudomonadati; phylum Pseudomonadota; class Gammaproteobacteria; order Orbales; family Orbaceae; genus Gilliamella; species Gilliamella sp. LMG 34361. Next base: position 1,747,925 of record NZ_OZ474903.1, read on the forward strand.
TTTTCAGCGATGATCTCTGCTTTATGCTGTTTTTTGGCTTTGATTTCTTCTTCTGTTAAAGTTTGTTCTATTGACATGTGTAACCTGCAATTTTAATCGAATAAACGAATTTAATAAATTAATATTAATGGACTTAAAATAGATGTAAAATTGCACCTTATTATAGAGTGAACAAATAAAAAAAACCACTCATTAATTTATTACCTACCTAATATTGAGGATAAAATATGCTATCGACCTTAAATCCAAAATTTGTTTGGCAGATTTTTAATGATATTTGTAAAATTCCCCATCCTTCTCATCATGAACAAATGATAACTAAATATATAGTCGATTTTGCTGCAACTCATCATATCAATTATCAGCTTGATAAAGCTGGAAATATATTATTAAGCAAAGCCGCAACTAAAGGTATGGAAAATTGTCCATCTATCGTTTTACAAGCACACATGGATATGGTTCCTCAAAAAAATGAAGGTACCCAACATGATTTTCTAACCGATCCTATTGAAGCATATGTGGACGGTGAATGGGTTAAAGCAAAAGGAACAACATTAGGCGCTGATAACGGAGTTGGTCTTGCATCTGCACTGGCAGCATTAATCGATCCGTCCGTGGAACACGGTCCTCTTGAGGTATTAGTCACTACTTCGGAAGAAACAGGTATGCATGGTGCTTTTGGTCTTCAACCAAACTGGTTAAAAAGCCAATATCTTATCAATACTGACTCTGAAGATGAAGGCGAAATATTTACCGGTTGTGCAGGCGGCATAGACTTCTCAATTAATTTTGCAATTAGTTACGCGGTAATGCCTGAAATTCACGATTGTTATATTGAGCTTGCTTTAAAAGGTCTGAAAGGTGGACATTCTGGTTGTGATATTCATCTTGGTCGTGGTAATGCTATAAAATTAATGGCAAGGTTGCTAGCTCAATATGCACAAGATCTCTCATTTAGATTAGCTGATATTAGAGGTGGTTCATTACGGAATGCAATTCCAAGAGAAGCCTTCGCTGAATTAACATTAAGTAAACAAGATTTGCCAAAGTTAGAAGAGATTGTTAAACAATATCAAACTGTATTACAAAATGAGTTTGGACAGGTCGAACCCGATATCGAATTAACTTTGAAAGAAGTTAAAACAGATAAAGTTAAACGGGTTATCGCCATTGAACAACAAAATAGAATCATCAATATGTTAAATACTGCACCTAATGGTGTGGTAAGTATGAGCACTCAGATTCACGGTGTGGTAGAAACATCTTTAAATTTAGGTATTGTCACTATTAGTGACAACCAATTAAGCGTGAATTTTTTAATCCGTTCACAAGTTGATAGTGCAAAAGATGCTGTTGTTTCAACCTTAATATCGTTAAGTCAATTAGTGAGTGCCAATTATGAAATTAGCGGTGGTTATTCAGGTTGGGAACCAAATTTAAACTCTCGCTTATTACAATTGGCTAAAGACAAGTATCAAGAAATTTTCTCAAAACAGGCTAAGATCATGGTGATCCATGCTGGTTTAGAATGTGGATTATTCAAGCAGGCTTATCCAAATATGGATATGATTTCAATTGGTCCAACAATTGTGTCACCGCATTCACCTGATGAAAAGGTCAATATTCAAAGTGTGTACCGTTATTGGGAATTATTGATTGCCATTTTAAAATCTGCTAGTTGTTTGAAGTAATCATTATTATTCCTCCTACTAAATCAATTCTTAGGAGGAATAACCCCGCCAACACTTAATCATTTATTGGTGCTCACCTTTTTTATTGAAAAATAATTCATAAAAAGTGAATAAAAATGCAATTTTTGCTTGCTTTTTTTTTTAGATAGCCTAGTATACATCCTAAAAAAAATCTGGATGATAGAAAAGGAAAGGTATGTTAAAAGCAATAATTGTTGGAGCGAGTGGTTATGCAGGTGCAAAACTAGCGTATTATTTAACAAAGCATCCTAATATTGAATTAGTGGCATTAACGGTTTCAGAAAATAGTTTGGATGGTGGAAAACTGCTTTCGGATTATGATTTATATCCGCAATTAAAAGGCGTGGTTGATTTACCACTAATTGCGACCGCAAATTATTCATCTCTCGTTAATAATATTGATATTGTTTTTTTAGCAACAGAACACTCTGTTAGTCACGATATCGCACCTTATTTCTTAGAAAAAGGTTGTACAGTATTTGACTTGTCAGGTGCGTTCCGGGTTAATTCCTCATCTTTTTATCCTCAATTTTACGGTTTTGAACATCAACACAAAAAATGGCTTGATAAAGCAGTATATGGATTAGCTGAATGGAATTTCGCGGCAATAAAACAAGCAGAATTGGTTGCTGTTCCTGGCTGTTACCCAACAGCATCACAACTGCCTTTAAAACCATTAATTGAAGAAGATTTACTAGACCAAAGGCAATGGCCTGTCATCAATGCAGTCAGTGGTGTAAGTGGTGCAGGCCGGAAACCTTCAATCAATAATATATTTTGTGAAGTCAGTTTGCATGCTTATGGATTGTTTACTCATCGTCATCAACCTGAAATTGCAACACATTTAGGGCAAGAAGTTATCTTTACGCCTCATCTAGGTTGTTTTAAGCAAGGTATTCATGCCACTATTACTTGCTTGGTGAAAGAAGGCGTAACATCGGATGATATTCTTAACGCATTAAACAAATATTATCAAGATAAGCCGTTAATAAGAATTTATCAAAGGGATTGGCCTGCTTTAAAATCAGTAATTGGTCTACCTTATTGTGATATTGGTTTTGTGCTTAAAGGGCAACATTTAATCTTAATTTCGGTCGAAGATAATTTATTAAAAGGCGCAGCAGCGCAAGCGGTACAGTGTATGAATATTCGATTTGGCTTTGATGAAACTACAGCCTTATTATAAACAACTAATTTTATTAAAGATGACATATCGTTAAGTGAATAGGAAATAAAAATGAAACCTTTGATTATTAAGTTTGGCGGTGTATTACTCGATAATAAAGATGCGTTAAGTAAATTATTCATAGTTATTAGCGAATTTAAAAAGAATTTTGAACGCCCTTTAATTATTGTTCATGGTGGTGGTAGTGTTGTTGACGCATTAATGGATCGACTTTCATTACCGGTGGTTCGACGTAATGGTTTACGAGTTACCCCGGCAGATCAAATTGATGTTATTGTTGGTAGTCTTGCGGGAAGTGCTAACACTACAATATTATCGGAAGCGAAAAAACTAGAAATTTCAAGTATCGGCCTTTGTTTAGCTGATGGTGATAGTGTCAAAGTTAAGCAAATCTCTGAAGAGTTAGGCTATGTGGGAGAAGCTGAAGTAGGTGATCCAACTTTAATCAATTTGCTACTTAATAATGGTTATTTACCTATTGTTAGTTCAATTGGTATAACTGATGAAGGCAAGATGATGAATGTTAATGCCGATCATGCTGCTGTTGCACTGGCAAAAACGTTAAATGCTGATTTAATTTTGTTGTCTGATGTTTCGGGAGTTTTAGATGCAAATAAACAACGAATTGAATCATTAACACAAGCTGAGGCTGATCATCTCATTGCCGAAGGTATTATCACTGATGGCATGATAGTCAAAGTCAATTCGGCATTTGAAGCAGCAAAAACGCTCGGAAGACCAATAGATATAGCTAGTTGGAAACAATCAGATAAACTCATTGAATTATTTAATGGAAAATCAGGAACAACAGGTACAAGAATCATTGCTTAAATATAAATCAGTGAGTATATTAAGTGAGTGTATTTGTTATTAAATATACTTAATTTAATCTTTAAATCATTTATTTTTTTCGTCAGTAAATTAAGAAAGGGTATAACATGAAAAAAAGTGCAACAAAAAAGGTGGTTTTAGCCTATTCGGGTGGATTAGATACATCAGCTATTATTCCTTGGTTAAAAGAGAATTATGGAGGTTGTGAAGTTTATGCACTAGTTGCTAATGTTGGTCAAGATCCGAAAGAACTAAAAGATGTCGAGAAAAAAGCCAAAGCATCTGGCGCAGTAGCGTGTAAAGTTGTCGATTTACGAGAAGAATTTGTTAAAGATTATGTTTACCCTGTTTTAAAAACTGGTGCGTTATATGAAGGAACTTACTATCTTGGAACTTCAATGGCTCGCCCAATTATTGCGAAAGCGCAAGTTGAATATGCATTAGAAGTTGGCGCCGATACCCTTTGCCACGGTGCAACAGGTAAAGGTAATGACCAAGTTCGTTTTGAAACAACCTATACCGCTCTAGCTCCGCAACTTAAAGTTATTGCACCTTGGCGTGAATGGGATTTACGTTCACGTGAAGCTTTAATTGATTACTTAAAAGTACGAAAAATTCCAACGACTGCAACAGTTGAGAAAATCTATAGCCGTGATGAAAATGCCTGGCATATTTCTACCGAAGGTGGTGTGCTTGAAAGTACTTGGAATCAGGCTAATGCAGATTGCTGGGCATGGACTGTGTCACCCGAAGATGCACCAAATAAACCAGAGTTTGTTACTATTGGTATAGAAAAAGGTGAAGTTGTTTCTGTTAATGGTAAAAAACTATCTCCATATAATTGTGTAGCAACACTCAATAAAATTGGTGCTAAACACGGTGTAGGTCGAGTAGATATTATTGAAAACCGTTTAGTCGGCATTAAATCTCGTGGTTGTTACGAAACCCCTGGTGGAACTATCATGATGACAGCGTTACGTGGTTTAGAACAACTGATCTTAGATCGTGATAGCTTCAAATGGCGTGAACAACTTGGTTTAGAAATGGCTTATGTTGTTTATGATGGTCGCTGGTTTGCACCATATCGCCGTTCTCTTCAAGCCGCTGCAGAAGTGTTAGCAGAAGATATGACAGGTGAAGTTGTAGTTAAACTTTATAAAGGTAATGCAACTGCAGTACAGAAGAAATCACCAAATAGCTTATATAGCGAAGAGTTTGCAACGTTTGGTGAAGATGAGGTTTACGATCACAGTCATGCCGGTGGTTTTATTCGTCTATTCTCTCTATCTTCACGTATTCGAGCATTAAATGAAGGTAAGCAGAAACAACCAGCTAAAAAAACTAGTAAAACAGTTAAAAAAGTAGCAAAAGCTGATGCTAAAGAAAAAGTAGCGACCAAAGTTGCTACAAAGGCAAAAGCTAAAAAGTAAGTTCTAATTACTTTTTAACTTAAGAAAAACACAATATATACAGACTTTGGTCTGTATATATTTTTTAAAGTAATATAGTAGTTTAATCTATCATTAATAATATTAAAAACACGACAAAGTTGAAATAACTTATAATTGATTAATAAAAAAGTTTGAGGTAATTATGGCATTATGGGGTGGGCGTTTTAGCCAAGCAGCGGATCAACGATTTAAGCATTTTAATGATTCTTTGCGCTTTGACTATCGGCTTGCAGAGCAAGATATCATTGGTTCAATAGCATGGTCTAAAGCATTGGTTACCGTTGACGTTTTATCTTATGATGAACAAAAAAAACTAGAAAAAGCCTTAAACCAATTATTAGATTCAGTACGACAAGCCCCGCAGCAAATTTTACAAAGTAATGCGGAAGATATTCACAGTTGGGTAGAACAAAAGCTCATCGAAAAAATTGGCGATTTAGGTAAAAAATTACACACTGGTCGTAGTCGTAATGACCAATCAACCACCGATCTTAAATTATGGTGTAAAATTGAAATCGCTCATCTTATTTCCGCCATCGATCAATTAAGAAAACGCTTAGTGCTTACCGCAGAGCATTATCAAGATGTGGTTATGCCAGGCTATACACATTTACAACGAGCACAACCGGTCACTTTTGCGCATTGGTGCTTGGCATATTATGAAATGTTAACGCGTGATGAAAGTCGTTTGCAAGATACGCTTAAACGCTTGAATGTCAGTCCTTTAGGGTGTGGCGCCTTAGCCGGCACAGCTTATCCAATGGATCGCGATCAACTAGCTAACTGGTTAGGTTTTTCAAAAGCAACAAATAATAGTTTAGATTCTGTGTCTGACAGAGATCATGTGCTTGAGTTACTCAATAATGCCTCTATAGGTATGGTTCATTTATCTCGGTTTGCTGAGGATTTAATTATCTTTAATAGCGGCGAAGCAGATTTCGTTGAACTCTCCGACCGAGTTACATCGGGATCATCATTAATGCCACAGAAAAAGAACCCAGATGCATTAGAACTTATTCGAGGTAAAGTAGGGCGAGTAGTCGGAGCGTTAACTGGTGCCATGATAACCTTTAAAGGTTTACCGCTTGCCTACAATAAGGATCTACAAGAAGATAAAGAACACCTATTTGATGCACTTGATACTTGGCATGAGTGTTTAGATATAGCTACTTTAGTGCTTGAAGATATTAAAATCAATTACCAAAATTGCCAAGATGCCGCTAAACAAGGTTATTCAAACGCAACAGAACTTGCTGACTATCTGGTTGCTAAAGGTATTCCGTTTAGGCAAGCTCATCACATTGTTGGTGAAGCTGTGGTTGGTGCGATGGCTAAGCATAAAGCGTTAGAAGAGCTAACACTTGAAGAATTAAAAATATTTAGTGATGTTATTGAGGATGATGTTTATCCAATTTTATCACTTGAATCTTGCTTAGCTAAACGATCTGCAAAAGGTGGGGTATCACCTATCCAAGTCAAATCTGCAATTGAAAACGCCAAACAACAACTTTCTCTATAATTAATCCTACTTTTCATTCTAAATGCCGATTTTTGTCGGCATTTTTATGCTTCAAAAACCCCGCTCCTCAACTTTTTTTGATAAAAAATTTGATTGTATATCGGTGAATAGAGTGTAAAAATAGATTTTCTTTTTTTGATGGATGAAAGTGAATTGCAATGAATAAAAGTTATAACTTTAGTGCAGGTCCTGCCAAACTTCCTGCTGATGTTTTAAAACAAGTACAAGCTGAATTATTAAATTGGCACAACACAGGTGCATCAGTGATGGAATTAAGTCATCGTGGTATAGACTTTGATGCATGTGCGATTGAAGCAACTAACGATCTTCGAGATATTTTAAATGTTCCAGAGAATTATAAGATATTATTTTGCCAAGGTGGGGCTAGGGCACAATTTGCAGCAGTACCATTAAATATACTAGGCAATAAAATAAATGCTGATTACATTAACAGTGGCTATTGGAGTCAATGTGCAGCTAACGAAGCATCCAAATACTGTAATGTAATAGAGCAAAATGTGGTTGTTAAAAATGAAGGAATTACCTCAATCAAACCAATGTCTGAATGGCAATTGGGTGATAAAAGTGCTTATGTCCATTATTGTCCTAATGAAACTATCGATGGAATAGAAATATATGAACAACCAAACTTTGGGGACAAGATAGTTGTAGCTGATCTATCTTCTTGTATTTTGTCTCAACCGATTGATGTTAGTCGTTATGGCATTATTTATGCAGGTGCACAGAAAAATATTGGTCCGTCAGGAATCACAATTGTTATCGTTCGAGAGGATCTAATTGGCCATGCTCAAAAAGTATTACCGTCAGTATTAGACTATAAAATATTACTGGATCACGACTCAATGTTTAATACACCGCCTACCTTTGCTTGGTACATGTCAGGCTTAGTCTTTAAATGGATTAAAAACTTGGGTGGATTAACTGCCATGCAACAACGAAATCTAGACAAAGCTCAATTACTTTACCAATTTATTGATCAATCCAATTTTTATCGTAATACTGTGGCGATTTCTAATCGTTCAATTATGAACGTCACCTTCTTGTCACCAAACGAAGAACTTGATAAAAAGTTCGTTAGTGAGGCAACTCAAGCAAATATTATTGGTATCAAAGGTCATCGAATAGCTGGCGGAATGAGGGCATCTATTTACAATGCGATGGATATTGATGGCGTAAAATACTTAATTGAATTTATGAAACAATTTGAAAAACAAAATAGCTAATAATATTGGCAAATTTTAATAAAAAAGGGATAGTATCCCTTTTTTATTTGCTAATTTCTTATTTACAACTATAAACTTCACCAGTCATTACGGCATCGGTCGGAGCAATGTCTGAAACATACTGTAAAGATGCATCTTGTGCGTTATAAATCACATTCCCACCCATTGCTGCAGCTTTATTCATCAGATCTGTTGCCGCATCACGAATCAACTCACTATGGGTCCTTAAACCAGAAAAGAAAGTACCACGACGACCTTCAGCTTTACCAATAAATTGGCAAGTAGATGCAGGTTTGGTATCAATAAACTGAACTTGTCGACCAGCTGAAGTGGCTTGATAATTAGAGCTACTACAACCATTTAAAAACAGCGCAGTTGATAAAGCTGCACTAATAACAAGAATTTTGATAGACATAATATTTCCCCAACCAATATAAGGTGCATTTGTAATAATTGTTAACAGCATTGTATCAGGTTAATCAATTAAAAAATATCGCTTATTAAAAATGATGATATTTTGATAGATGTTAGCTTAATAATTAATCAAATCAACCTATTTAGTTAATTAATTGTAGCAAATTAAATTTAACTCTATTATAATCGCAAGCCTACTAAGTCAGTAGCACATCAAAACATGGCCCCTTAGCTCAGTTGGTCAGAGCAGTCGACTCATAATCGATTGGTCACTGGTTCAAGTCCAGTAGGGGCCACCACCGAACATCTTTAAATTCAATCAGTTATCTATCTTAATAATGTTTTCTTTTATGTGTTATTTTTGGTTGTGGCGATAAAATGGCGGTTGATTTTTTTCGGTTTAACTTTTTAATCTTGATAGTTAATAGTTAATAGTTAATAGTTAATAGTTAATAGTTAATAGTTAATAGTTAATAGTTAATAGTTAATAGTATGATGGTTAAGTATTTCCGTTTAGTAAATTAGGTTGTTCCTCTGCAATCACGGGCGGTTGCCACCATGAAGGCTATCTGTTTATGATAATAGTCGTTGTGTCGTTAGTAGATGTTTTGATTGGGAGAGGGCACCAGATTGCTGTTTGGTGCAATCTGGTGATGGTTTAGGCTTTTTTGGCGTGTCGGCTGTAGGGCGATATTGGGATGTTGACTTTTGGGTCTGGGATTGCGCTTGGTACAATCGTTTCAGCGATTGATTGCATTGCAGTAAAAGTATGTCCACAATATATGTTGGAACATTGGTAATACTGTTTGCGAGTTAAATTGCTAATTTCTTCACTAGATCGAATAAATGTTTTGTTTCGGCAATGTGGACATTTCATGTGACTAACCCCTTTGAATTAAACTTTAGTTAATTTTACATTAATTTAAGTTTAAGTCTAGTGTTTTTCTATTTTTATTTTTTTGCCATGTCTTTTGTTAATTGGTGATGAAGTTTAGCTAAGCGATAACTTGGTTATCTATTGATTTTATCTGTTTTTTTGGGGTTTAATGGATGACTCTTGGTAAGAGTCATCATTTGCTAAGTATTTAAAACAAAATTAAACTTAACTTAAGTTGGTTTGCTGTGCTTTGTGGGCACTATTTTAAGATATTTTCGTAACTTTCTTCTTCAGGTTTTATTTGTAATTCTAATTCAGTAGTAAATCCACTACTTTTACTTAATGAATGTGTACATGATGCGATAGTCCAATTTGTTGAGTTTATTTCTGGTTTAAATCCATCTACTTCAACCGGCATTTCACTAAATAGGTCGGGACGGCCTAAAGCAAGTTTGAGTTTAAATTGTGCTATTCCTTGTTGAATTTTTTTCAATTCACTTTTTGCTGCTGCTGTTGCACTCTCTTCATTGGCATAAACATATTTGAGTTCTTTGATTTCTTTTTCGTTGAGGTTCTTTGGTTTTGACTTTGCAATGTGAACTTTACTTTTTTCAATTTGTTGTTTACAAATAATTTTGTATGGTTTTTTTGTTGGCTTTTTGTAATTATACCAATAGGCTTTTACACCTAAATATGGAGTATCAATGAATGTGAAGCTGTGCTTGTCTCCAGATGCTCTTTTGATTTTAGCCGTTGGGATTTTTTTGCCATTTACGGTCATCCCTTGACCTTTATTAAACACGATTAACATATCATTTTTAATCGTTACGCCCCCTCCATAGTCATTAATTAATCGAGTAAGAAATGAGCTATCTGATTCATTTGTTTGGTCAATATGTGGTATGAAGTTAGAACCTATCAATTTATCATAGCGATAAGGTAACTTGTTGCGTATAGCAATCTCGGTGATTATCTCACCTAGGGTGAGGTTGTGATAAGATTTTTCCTGAGGTTCTAGGGCGGTTCCGTCTTTTAGATTGGTACTTGAACCTTGCAGAGTAATGATATCTGGTGTACCAGAATGGGTAACTTGCGTAATGGTAAATACATTTTTTATATTTGCTTCAAAGATTTTCGCTTCTTGAGCGTCAATCGTGGTTTTTGGCTTATCTGCTTTCCAACCAAGGGTAATTTCCAATTTAGCCCCTCGATTGGGTAAATTGACTTTCTGATCGGAATCGTCAATGACTATAGTGATTGTGTCTGCTTGAAATCCATTTTTATCGACCAGTGTCATTGATATAAGACGATTATCAAATTTTTCGGTAATATCTTCTCGCTGCTCATCATCTAATAAGATAATTTTAAAATATGGTTTTGCCATGTTATACCTATATAATAATATCAATAATATCAATAATATCTTTGATTATACCCTCATCAAAGAAGTCTGAAATGTCAACTTTAGTTAGTTTTATGGTGAAGTTGATTTTTCGTGGAGCCCCGTGACGATCGAGCTCGGTGTATTTTCTTTCGACACCATTTAATACAAAAAAGCCAAGCGGTACTCCATCGCCTTGAATAAGCGGCAGTGGTACAGATAAATAAGCCATACGTTCTAAGACTTCAAGGCTGACTCTACCATGGGTTAATTCGCTGAATACTGAACCCGATAAGGTAATGGTTTCGTTATTTGGGCCGGTAAACTGTAGTGCTGAGCGTTTGTTGACCCTATTATTGCTTGCCCAGTTCCAACTTTTGTTTAATGTCATTTCTTGGTAGGGTAATGTTTTTAAGCTGAAAACAAAAAAGCCGTAACACATCATCATTTTAGTAGATATCCCTTAAGCTGCTTCTAATTTGAAATAATTGTTGTTGTTCTCGACGATCGAGTTCTTGAGTGATGACTCTAGCGATTTCTTCTTCATTCATACCTGGTGCGGCATTGATGGTAATGTAATATTGTGATGTTCCACCTTGAATAGTGTTAATCGCTGAATTGCTATTAGTATTTGGTTTATTATTCGCGATATTGGTTGGAATCTGCGGCGCATTGGTACTAACTTTATCAGCAAATTTACTCATTGAGTCTAAAGCGGTATCTTGCGTTTCATCAACCCCAATTTGATAGCCTTCAATGGTGTTAACGCCAAATTCTTTAAAGACTGTCGATGGTGAGTTAATGCCAAGTTTTGATTTGAACCAACTGCAAATGTTACTACCAAGATTAGATATACTTTCCTTTAAACTGTTCCAAGCATTATTGATACCGTTTATTATTCCGTCGATAATATCTGCGCCTATTTTTAAAAACTTATTGAATAATCCATTTTCACCAGTGAAAATTTGTCCTATTTTGTCAGGTAGATCTTTTATTTTGTCAGGTAATGACATAATAAGATCCCAGGTTTCACCGACTATTTTTGAAAGACTTTCAAATAGTCTGATTGGTGCCATAAGGATACTACCCACAACAGAACCAAAAGAGGTTCCGGCCGATTTACAGCTTTCAAACTGTTCATCTGTGAGTTTCATTGGTGATAATAATTCACTAAACCAGTTGATTACTCCGCCTATTGCATCACCTATAGCGGTAAATATCGGACCTAAGAATGAGAAAGCATCAATAACTGGCTGTATTTCATTGGTGAGCCCTTGCCAGAAACCCGTGAAGAATGCGCTAATTGGTTCCCAGAATTTGCGAATTAGCAGTGCGGAAGCAGCGATGGCCATAACAACGAGGCCGATAGTGCTAAGTGAAAATGCTTGACTAACTGTTGTGATAACCGTGCCTAAACTTTTAAATGCATTGATTAAGTCTCTAATAGGAATGTCGCCTAATGTACCTAATGCTGTACTTGCCATGGAGCAGATTGAAATTATTTCCATAAAGGTAGCAACAAAAGTAGGGTGGTTATTTACCCATTGCTGAGTACTTGCTGTTAGCTCGGTTAACCATGGCATTGCACTAGCTATTGGTCCTTGCATGGATCCACCCATAGAACTTGAGATATTAGTTAGTGTGGCTTTTAATATTTCAAATTGTGACGCAAAACTTTTACTGTCAATATTTGCTTTTATTTGTAAAGAACCCATGGCATTGGGGTTATTAATTACTGATTGTTGTTGGGTGAGTAAAGGCAAATTATTGGTAAGTTTGCCGGTGTTTTGGGCTTGCTCACTTCCAAATAACTGACTAAGGATTTCTGTTTGTTGGGTAGTATTCTGTTGTTTAATGGTTGTTAGTACTTTTTGTATTGTGTCAATGGCATCGATTGACATATTTTTTTCTATTTGTGTGGCATCAAATCCAAGTGATTGTAATGTTTGTTGGAATTGCTCCGATTGCGTTGTCGCTTTTGATAAACTGTTGACAATAGCATTGGTGGCGGCAATCGCACCATCTGGTTTTATATTTAGGTTTAAGAATGCCGAATTTAATGCCATAACTTGTTTGAAATCGAGTTTATCAGCAATATCATCCATACTTTTTAGTGAACTTATGATATCTGCTACATTAGCATCGGTGTTATCACTTAGATAATTAATAGTGTCGGCTAAGTTTTCAATATTTTCTATTGGAATATTAAATAATTTGGCAATTTCACTCAGATCTGAGGCTAACTCATTTGCTGGTAAGCCAAAGGCATTGGCTGAAATTGCTGAGATTTTAGTAAAGTTTAGTAGTTGTTTGTGTTGTTCGCTTAGCGGGTCACTTTGTTTGGTTAGACCTAATTTGGCATTGGATTCTACCTGTTCAGCAATATCTAATGCTCCTTTGGCAGTTGGTATTTGTTGACTTAGTGATTGAATTTGTTCTTTCATACTGTCAAATAGTTCAGTTGGTTTGCCTTGTAGGTCATATAGCCCTTTAACTTGCCTAGCGACTTTATTCATAGCCTGTTCAAGTTCAATAAAGGAGCCAACCGAACTCAATATTGGTTTACCAAGATTTGTGCCAAACTCTTTTAGTTTTTCACTTTGCGAGCTTGTTTTTTCTTCATCTTCTGAATTGTTGTTATTTTCGTTGGCCATAATTAATAAACTTTTATTTTCTGATTTTGATTAATGATGTTTATGTTGGGCGCATTGATTGAGTACTAATTTGTTTTCTTAAATTATTTAACAATCAATGGCGTCAAACGGTACCTTTTATTTTTAATAATTCACTCCCTGATTATTGTTGATTATTGGTACCGTTTCTAACGCGTGCATGCTCTCGCCACTCCATAAGTTCAGATAAGTTTAATTCATCCATGGCAGATGGTTGCCAATGAAAGATTAGCGCAATATCTGCCATTGCCTCTTCTACTCGGTTGGGGATTCCTTGTTGGCATCGTTCGAGTTCGGGGACAAAAAATTGATTACCTCTTTGGTGATTTCCGACAAGTCAATTAAATCTAAAGTATATACTTCATGTTCAGCAATTGATGGTGTGGTAATGCGTGGTAATACTTTTGCTAATGAGTCGATATCTAAATCAATAAATTCGAGTAATTTAACACCACGTAAATCACCAGTTACTGGTTTGCGAATAGTAAATTCAGTTATGGTGGTTTTACCGGATTTAATTCCATTTTTTAAAGTGATTTTTTTGCTGCTGGTCATTTGTTTCCCCTCGTAAGAAGCCCTTGCGGGCTTTTTTATTTAAATGATTAATTAGGATTAAATTAATTGTTATAATCCAATTGCATTACGTGCTTTTGATAGACGATCTTCTCCGTTTACTTTGTCGATCATGTTAATTAGGTCGATTTCAGTAATTTCTTCGTTGTTGATGATCTCTTTATAGTAAGTACATTGCGTAGTAATTTTGGTTGTGTTGCTTTCACCTTGTTTGAGTTCACCACGATCTTGTTCTTTATGGCGTCCGTTAACGATGATTTCGACTTTAATAAAATCTTCACTATCATCTTTTTGGTAAGCACCAGCAAAACGTAATGTAACACCATTGAGTAAGCCGCCATGCTGTTTTAGCACTTCGTGAGCTAAGCCACCGATTGTCCATTCAACATTTAATGCGTCATCTTCATATCCCATGTCGATTGGCACACTGCCAGGCATACCGGCACCGCGATAGTTTTCAAATTTTCGGGTTAGTTTTGGTGGTGTGAATGATTCAACTTCACCAGCAAAAGAGGTTCCGTTAACGTAGACGTTGAAGTATTTGAGTTTTTTAGGTAGAGCCATTTAATTGTTCTCCTTAGTTAGTGGCGACTGAATTAGCCAGCTCAACCAAATATTTATCGGTAATGCGTTGGCGTAACATAAGATTTTCAAGTGGCGGGACAGGTGTGTAATCATAATCAATATATAATTTACCTGCTTTTAGAATGTCTGGGGTATTAGCTTCAGGATCAAACCATGCTTTACCATCAACAATGTAGCCGTTAGATTTTAATTCACGGAATTTGTTATTGATTGATTCAATTAAGTCTTTAATTAATGAGGCATGCATTGGTGCATCAACTAATTGGAATTGAGCTTCAGCTATAGTGTCAGCTAATACTTGAGCGGTACGTGTGTAGTTTTCAAATGCAAATAATGTATCCGCTGAGCAAGTGCGAGATCCCCAGAAGCGATAACCTTGATTGCAAATTAAGGTAGTTACATCGTGTTCGTTTAAGTAATTTGAATCTGAGCTTTCTTCTTGCAAATCCCAAAATACGTCGCTTGAAATGCCGGTGACGCCATTGACAGGGACATTTGATAATGTCTTATGCCAGCCAACTTTTTGGTCGATTTGGGCACGTAGGCCTAACGCTCTAGCCGTTGCAGCTAAAGTGACATTTTGTTTTTGTGTAGCGTCGAAACCGACAAAATCAGGCCAAATTACCATTGCTTCACGCGCACCTAATTTATCGCGATAAAGTACTGCTTGTTCTTTGGTTTTAGCGCCGTAAGCAGATACATAACAAAAGGCACGTAATTTTTGTGCTAATGAAACTAGCGCTGTTGCAACAGGTAATGAGTCATAACCAGGCACACCTAAAATACGTGGTTTTACTTTCAATTGCGTTTGTGCTGAAAGTAGTGCTTTCATACCAGTATATTTGCCGTCTTCAGTTGTGGTACCAATAATATTTGCTTCTGTTTCTGCAACAGTTGCACCTGTTTCAACACGAACAGCAACAATAACTGGTGAACACTGATCGGCAATTGCTTCTAGCGTTGGTTTTAGTGTACCTGTTGAACCAGCTTTACCGATTGCGCTATTGACATTGGTAATTAAAACAGGGGTGTTAAGAGGAAAATGCGTCGCATCGGCATCATCGCCAGTACAAACAATACCAATAACAGCAGTTGATACTGTTCTGATAGAGCGTGAACCTTCATTGATTTCGATGACTCGGACGCCGTGATGATAATCGTTAGCCATAAGTTCTCCGTTGTGGTTTACATATTGTAAAGTTAAAGTACATGGCAATATTTGCATATTTAATACAAAGTGGTTAGTGATTGGATTTGTAGCGAAATTTGTTACAATTTATAGCGAAAATGTTTGTCAGATTAGATTGATATAACAGGCAAAAAACTGTCATTTATTATTGGAAATCAGCTAAGTAAATGACAGTCATTAATATTGAAATTAGCTATTTGGCATATCTGGCCAATCAATATTTGGCGCTTGTTGTACATCAATACGATTTAATAGCACGCGGAATTTCTTCCATTCAGCGAGTAATTGAATTTCTTGTTCGCTGGCGATTTGCGAATCAACAGCATCTTGTAAATAATTGATTTGTGATGTTGCTTCCGCGATAAGTTGATTTTTTTCGGTTGTCGCTTGGTTGACTTGCGATTGGTGCTGTTTATTTTTATCTAATTGCCATTTTTTGCCATCCCACTTGTCAAATTCACTGCCTGGTTTTAAGGTGGTATAACCTTCAGGAATGTCACCAACCTCTTGCATAGTCGTTTCGACTCCAGTTTCGGTAGAGTAGATCGTAGTGCCGCGTAAATCTTTAGGGTAGGTCCATTGTTGGCCATTGTGGATGATGGCTTGATTGTCCTGCACGTTTTTCGGGACTTCTAAGTAAGCGTTAGCCGGCAAACCCACGCCAACAGGTAAATATTGATAGGTAGCTTGTGAAAACTCACCTTTGGCGTCAACATTATAAATAATTGCCCAACCGGCTGAGATGGTTAAACCATTTTTATCTAATACGGCTGATGCTGGTTGTAATTCATATTTCATTATTTTTTCTCCTGTTTATTCTGCTTTAACAATATACATATATGCGACGTTACGGGGACGGGTTTCGTTAGCTGTAGGGACAACTCGTGACGCATCGAATGTGACACCACCAACACTGCCGACATCGATATGTATCGGTGTATTATTTGTGTGTTTTTCAAAATATCTAAATGCGCCGGTGGCTATTGGATTTGTACCAAAGGACTCGGAGATTGGAGATATTTCACCGTAAATATTTCTAATTGCATCATCTTGATAACTCAAAATACCTCGATTCGGATCTAATCCAGAGCCGCTATCCAGTCCTCGTATAAATACACCCCGTAAATCGGGTAGTATTCCAGATGGATACGCGGCAGCGAGTTTCGGAAATTGATTTTTATTAAACATTGAACCATTGCATTCGAACCAACCAGCAGGAAGTTGAGTATTTGGCCATGGCAAAGGCACACCGATAGGAATATAATTAGAAACATTGGCTGTGGTGATAAATTCATTCCAACTATAATCGCCAGTATAATATGGGTTTTGTTCATAAGTTATAACACCTCTGTATTTAACTCGCTTACTTAAAACGTCAATGGCAATATCACCAAATGAATCGCCAACAAATGATCGCATTACATGGCTATAATCGAATGGTTTACACCCTTGTGATTGTTGTTGAGTGAATAAAAAACCACTATAGTGGTTCTTTGGTTCATCTATGGATTCATTGCCTAAAACATGTGAAAAGCCAATTCCATAAGAATATTTAGTTAATACGGGGTGACCTTTTATTTTCAGCTCACCAGTTATATCATCGCCTGAACGTTTAACTGCCGCCATAGCTATATCATTCACTATGTTGACTCTCTCATCCACTTTTGTGACTTTCTCATCCACTCTTTTGACAGCTTCATTTACTTTTTTGACTGCCAATGGGGTTGCTGCTTGGTTTTCAATGGTTGAATCAGTGGCGGAATTTAATTGCACAAATCCTTTCGATGAAGTGGTCGCAGTTGGATGGTTGGTTGATCTTTCATGAGCCGTCATTCTAGCGGTAATTAAATTATCAACATATTGACGAGTGGCTAATATTACTGCTGGGTCAATTTTCAAGGCAATGGCATCAGTGTTATCAACGATGATAATGATACGAATGACTTGCATTCGCCCACTACCTTCGGATAATTGTGGTTTGTAGGTAGCCGGGCAATTACCCACCGCAACTAAGGTGTTATTCTCATCATATAAGCCAATTTCATGAATAAACCATCCTCCTTGATTTTCCGGAATGATTAATTCGGCAATAATTTGATTTGTATTATTTTCATCAATGGTTAATGAGTTAATGGGTGCTTGATAGACTTCATGAACTAATCTGTTTTGACTGGCATTTGGTGTAGTTGCTTTACCATTACCATCGCCAACTCCCATCTTAGTTAATTTGAGCGGCATACCAGATGCGGTCGCATTTGCCAGTAATGCGGCGCCTTGTTGGGTAATTAGAGTATAGTATTTTTGACTCATATTTTCATTCCTATAAATAAAAATTCGAATCGCCATTAAGGCGATCGAATGAGCTACTTGTTTGGTTTTAAGAAGCCAGTTTATGAATCCTTTATCCAGTCCTAGGACTTTTATTTATAAAGTGGCTTGCTAACGATAGTGACATAATCTAAGGAAGTGAGTTAATAAATGGATATGTAATAAAAAAAATTACAAGTAGGGTAGGAGAGGTTTTTTGAACAGTGAAACTATTAATGAAAAACCTTGGTGGTTAAACCAAGGTCTTTTATCAGTTAACGTTATTTAGGCTGTTTTGGCCAGTCGATATTTGGTGCTTGTTGTACATCAATGCGATTTAATAATACGCGGTATTTTTTCCATTCAGCGAGTAATTGAATTTCTGGTTCGCTGGCGATTTGCGAATCAACTGCATCTTGTAAATAATTGATTTGTGATGTTGCTTCCGCGATAAGTTGATTTTTTTCGGTTGTCGCTTGGTTGACTTGCGATTGGTGCTGTTTATTTTTATCTAATTGCCATTTTTTGCCATCCCATTTGTCAAATTCACTATTTGGTTTTAAGGTGGTATA
The DNA here is from genome assembly GCF_984569075.1 of Gilliamella sp. LMG 34361. NCBI lineage: Bacteria > Pseudomonadati > Pseudomonadota > Gammaproteobacteria > Orbales > Orbaceae > Gilliamella > Gilliamella sp. LMG 34361. The sequence goes on from NZ_OZ474903.1 coordinate 1,766,438, forward strand.
ACCTTCAGGAATGTCACCAACCTCTTGCATAGTCGTTTCCGCGCCAGTTTCGGTAGAGTAGATCGTAGTGCCACGTAAGTCTTTAGGGTAGGTCCATTGTTGGCCATTGTGGATGATGGCTTGATTGTCTTGCACGTTTTTCGGGGCTTCTAAGTAGGCATTGGCCGGCAAACCCACGCCAACAGGTAAATATTGATAGGTAGCTTGTGAAAATTCACCTTTGGCGTCAACATTATAAATAATTGCCCAACCGGCTGAGATGGTTAATCCATTTTTATCTAATACGGCTGATGCTGGTTGTAATTCGTATTTCATTATTTGTTCTCCTAATTATTCTGCTTTGACTATGTATATAAATGCAACGTTGCGCGGATGGTTGTCATGTGAAACAGGGACTACACGCGATGCATCAAAACTAAATCCACCAGCAGGACCCCAATCTACTTTTGTTGGCGTTCCGTTTGCACGTACATCAAAAAAACTAAATGCTCCATCACCGGTTCCACCATTTTGACCAAATGTTTCTGAAATAGGCCAAACGTTGCCCCATATATTTCTAATTGCATCATCTTGATAACTTAAAATGCCTCGATTAGGGTCTAATCCTCGACCGTTATCTTTCCCTCGGATAAATAACCCGCGCAAATCCGGTAAAGTTCCCCATGGATAGACGGCTGCTAATTTAGGAAAACGATTAACATTAAATGGTGAACCATTACATTCAAACCAACCGGCAGGGAGATGATCACTAGGCCAAGGCTGTGGAATTCCGACTGGTAAAAGACGCTCTTTAACAAATTCATCTAATCCACCAATTCTATCTGCTGTAATATAACCATCTATCCAGCCATCATGATTGATATACCAAGAAAAGCCGTTTTTCACTAAACTATACATGCCTACAAGTCCGTCATCGCGAACAAGATGGTAAAATCGCTTATCTTGGGAATACGTTCGTGTTTCAAATCCGGAAGGTTGAAACTTATCTACAATCGGATCAATTCGATTATGCGCGGCGCTTGCATGGTCATAGGCAGACTGCGCTTTTTGGTCAGTAAATCGAACATATTCAAAAGTATCATGAACCGCTTTTGGGGTGGCCGCTTGGCTTTCAATTGTTGAATTGGTCGCCGAGTTTAGTTGTACAAAACCTTTTGAAGAAGTGGTTGCATTGGGGTGATTGGTTGATTTTTCATGGATTGCTAGTTTGTTAATAATTAGATTATCCACATATTGACGCGAGGCTAATACAACAGCCGGATCAATTTTTAGTTCAACAACACTCGCATTATCTACGGCGACAATCATGCGGATGACTTGTGTACGGCCACAGCCTTCAGGCAATTGAGGTTTATAGGTAGCAGGGCAGTTACCGACCGCAACTAAAGTATTGTTCTCATCATATAAGCCGATTTCATTAATAAACCATCCCCCATGATGTTCCGGAATGATTAATTCAGCAATAATTTGATTTGGATTATTTGCATCTGTAGTTAACGTATTGATTTGTGCTTTAAAGACTTCATGAATAAGGCGGGTTTGAGTAGCATTTGGCGTGGTTGCATCACTATTGCCATCACCAACCCCCATTTTAGTTAATTTGAGCGGAACACCTAAAGCAGTAGCATTTGCCAGTAAGGCGGCACCATGCTCGGTTATTAATGTACAAAATTTTTGACTCATATTTGTATCCTATAAATAAAAATTCGAATCGCTCATAAGGCAATTGAATGCGTTATTAGTGTCGGTTGTCATGTCTAGTTTTTGAATATTTTATAAACTGCATAAGATTTGCATTTCATAAAATGGTTTACTTGCGATAGTGACATAATCTAAAGAAGTGAGGTAATAAATGGATATGTAATAAACTAGGTTACAAGTGGCGTAGGTGAGGTTTGACGAAATGATAGATTATTAAAAAAACCTTGGTGACAAGACCAAGGTTTTTGTTTATCAATTAACGCTATTTAGGCTGTTTTGGCCAGTCGATATTTGGTGCTTGTTGTACGTCAATGCGATTGACTAACACGCGGTATTTTTTCCATTCAGCAAGTAATTGAATTTCTTGTTCGCTGGCGATTTGCGAATCAACAGCATCTTGTAAATAATTGATTTGTGATGTTGCTTCTGAAATGAGTTGATTTTTTTGAGTTGTCGCTTGGTTGATTTGCGATTGGTGCTGTTTATTTTTATCTAATTGCCATTTTTTACCATCCCATTTGTCAAATTCACTATTTGGTTTTAATGTGGTATAACCTTCTGGAATGTCACCAACCTCTTGCATAGTCGTTTCCGCGCCTGTTTCGGTAGAGTAGATCGTAGTGCCACGTAAGTCTTTAGGGTAGGTCCATTGTTGGCCATTGTGGATGATGGCTTGATTGTCTTGCACGTTTTTCGGGGCTTCTAAGTAGGCATTGGCCGGCAAACCCACGCCAACAGGTAAATATTGATAGGTAGCTTGTGAAAATTCACCTTTGGCGTCAACATTATAAATAATTGCCCAACCGGCGGTGATGGCTTGGCCATTTTTATCTAATACAGCTGATGCTGGTTGTAATTGGTATTTCATTTTTCTCTTTCCTTTATTATTCTGCTTTAACGATATACATAAATGCGATATTGCGGGGGCGAGTTTCTCTACCACCAGTTAGTGCTGTTGTGAATAAATAGTTTCCTTCATGTCTTTTACTATTACCTGATCCCCATGGATTGCCTACACCATCTTCATGATAATATCCGATCTCTGTTGAATGGTTGTGGCTTTGTATCATACAACCCTGCCAGTCTAATATTACGCGGTACGGGTCGGCTCCTCTTGCGTTATCCCATCCTCGAATAAATTCCCCTCTTAAATCTGGTAGTTTCCCCGAGGGGTATGCAGCGGCTAGCTTTGGATATTTATTTTTATCGAACGTTGAGCCGTTACATTCAAAATATCCAGCTGGCGGATGAACTTGAGGCCATGGCATCGGTACACCTACAGGTGGGGTTCTGTCTCTAACGAATTGATCTAACCCACCAATTCTATCTGATGTAATATAACCATCCATCCAGCCGTCGTGATTCACATACCAAACAAATGCATTTTTTACGCGACTGTACATACCCATTACACCATCATTTCTGACCAACATGTAAACACGTTTATCGGCAGAATAAACTCTTGATTCAAAGTCGTTTAATGCAAACTTATCTGATAGATTTGAGACTTTATTATTGGTATCGCTAATCCTATTGTGAGCATTACTGGCATGATCATAGGCAGATTGCGCTTTTTGGTCAGAAAATCGTGCATATTCATAAGCATCATGAACCGCTTTGGGGGTGGCCGCTTGGCTTTCAGTTGTTGAATTAGTGGCTGAATTTAATTGCACAAAACCTTTTGATTTTGTGGTGGCATTTGGGTGATTAGTTGTTTTTTCATGAGCTGTCATTTTAGCAGTAATTAGTCCATCCACATATTGCCGTGTAGCTAAGACGACAGCCGGGTCGATTTTTAATTCGACAGATTGTGTGTTGTCGACAATAATGACCATTCTAATTACTTGCGTTCGGCCACTGCCTTCAACTAATTTAGGCTTGTATGTAGCAGGACAGTTACCTACGGCGATTAGATTACCTTTGTCATCAAATAAGCCAATCTCATGAATAAACCAACCACCATCGGTTTCTGATATGACCTGTTCGGCAATAATTTGATTCGGGTTTTCTTGATCAACGAATAAAGTGTTGACAGCAGCACGTCTGACTTCGTGAACTAATTGAGTTTGGCTTGCATTTGGTTTCGGTATCTTACCGTTGCCATCACCGACTGCCATTTGCGTTATTTTAAGTGGAATGCCAAGTGCCGTGGCATTGGCTAATAATGCCGCTCCTTGTTTAGTTATAATTGTATAGTAGGTTTGATTCATGGTGTTATGCTCATTGTATCGATTAAATGAATAGTTGCGCCTAAATGGCTTTCAGATTGAGTAGGGATGGTTTCAGCAATATAAGGGTAGATATCTAAAGTATTGCCATCATAGCTACTGGCTCCCATGGTTAATGAACCTTTAGATACGAGCTGAATAGCCAATCTGGTTAGTTGACGTGATACGGGTTTGACATCATCAATGATGCGGCTTAGTTCGTTATAAGACTCTTCGGTAATGCCTTTATCTAATACCCCAATTTCCAGCCCAAAAGAGCCAGGCGTTTGATTGTTTTGCCACCACTCGATAATCTTGATTAAGAAACCAAATGGTTCGACTGCTCGGCGAATTGCCTCTTTGGTGCCTTTGAGTTTATGGATTTCAAAGGCTTCGGCGATGACTTTACGTTTGATCTCCTCAGACCAGTTTTCATCCCAACGGTCTACACTATATTGCCATGCCAGATAGGGAAGTAATTCGTAAGGACAAGTTTGTGGATCCCAAAGTGAGCGTAGTGGTATTGGTGGCTCACAAACAATCGCTTGTGAAAGGTTTTTCTCCAGTTTGGTAGCCGTCGGGGGGAGTAGCGTTTTATTCGCCATAACCTGCTACCTCAATTTGATAGTTTGAACAATAACTCGCTTGCTCTCGGTTGATGATAATATCTTGTGCCGGTTCTTGAAGTTCGACTCGTTGTACGCCAACCACATGTAACGCTGAGATGATAGCACTTCGGCTGATCCTTCGGCCAATTCGATGTTTTTCGCTAATGTAAGCTTGTAAATTATCCATGGCGGTTTTTTTTATCGGTTCTGATTCGGGACCTGGATATAAGTAAAGTTTCGCTTTAATTTGATAGTCAATTAATTCGACTGATTTAACGGTCACCCTGTCAGCAATCGGCCGACGATCATCTTGATTGACCGCTTTTTTGACAATTTCAATCAATTCATTCGAGGCAACACCATTATTATCCCGTGCTAAAATTGCGAGAGTGACGCAGGCGGGGGAAGGGCTTTCTGCTGCGGCGTCTAATACTCGTCCATCAGCACTACGAGCAAAAAACTCATACGCCGCGCGCGGGCCTGCAACCGATAACCCTTCAAAGGCTGATTGAATTCGTAGTCTAAAGTCACTATCAGCTTCTTTAATTTCTTTGATAGCCGGAACGACACTATTGTCGGCAGCTTGAACAGTTAGACGATAAACATTAAAGTTGGCGCCTAAATTATCTAAATCCTGATCTTTAGCATGGGCAATCATTAATGCTTGTGAGGCTTCGTTGATTCGTTGCCGTAAAATCAGTTCATAATAGCTGCTCTCTTGTAACAGTTTGACAATCGGCTCACTTTCAAATTGTAATGTTTTGGCAACTTCTTCCTGTTCTTGTTCACTGTAGAGTGAAATGAATTTAGCTTTGCGACGATTGAAGATCTCTTCAAAATCCAAGGATTCAATTACATTTGGGGAGGGTAATTTTGAAAGGTCGGTTAATGCTGCCATGTTGCTACCTCGATTTCGCTATTAAAGGTTTGGTTCGGCTTGTCTATCCGTGAACCGGTTATTTGTAAGGTTAATTTTTCTTTATCAGGGAACACATCGACCGTATCAAGTTTTATTCGTGGTTCCCATTGAGTAAGCGCTAATACCGTAGCCGAAATCACACGTAGTTTGGTTGCTTCTGTATTCGGGTTATCTAAAAGTAAAAACAATAACGAACCGTAATTACGTCGCTCAATTCTCGAACCAATGGGTGTGGTGAGAATATCTTTAATGGACTGATTGATATGGTCCATATCGGTAATTGTTCGTCCTGATTTGCTGTTCATGCCAATGTAACTCATTGCGGTTTTCCTGTTGAATCACCACCAGCTTTAACGCCGCTGTGGGTGTGAGAATCTAATACAATACCGTTTGATGATAATTGCCCTTGAGTGTGAATAACATTACCGGTTAATGTGCCGGTACTACCTTTGGCGCCGCCACCGCTAGCACTGAATGATTTGAATGTTACATGATCGCTACATTCAACTAATGGAGTATCAAGCTGAATTTTGCTACCAGCTTTAGCCGTAATTTGTTCACTGGCTTCAATGACGGCGGTTTTGATCCCTTTAATGGTTAATTGACTGGTTTCTGGTTCATATTCAAATGAGGCACCGTCAGGAAATGTCACCAAATAACCATCTTCAGATTTAGCGGGAGCGGGATTGGCATCACTGAATATACTCGGTAATACACAACCTAACGTTAAGTTACCACCAGGGCTTAAAATGAATACCTGCTCACCAACTGATGGTCGCCACCAGGTACGACTTTTACCAGCACGATGAGTGAACCAAGGTAACCACGCGGTAATTAATTCACCGGTACGGACTTTCACCCGGTCGCCATTGGTTTGATAAATAACGCCAGGGCGAATCAGGTTTTCAATTTTTCGTAAAATGTCGACTAAGTCGGCGGGATGATAATTTTTCATAACGACTATAATGAAATTTTATCAAGTTAAAATAAAGTAAGCTTGGTTGTAGTGGTTGAGGTTACAAAATTTCAAAGAGTTAAGGAGGATTTTTGGTTTGTTTAAAGTAACGTGATCATTACTATCTGGCTAACCCTTTTTTTTAGCTAATATAAAATGGTAGTAAAATCAATATATTAATTCAGTTCTCTAAAAAAGGGTTTTTAAAAGCCATATAGCACTTTGCCTTTTTGCTAACAGAGTTTATAGTATATATTGTTCTAGTTCACTGCCGTGTAGGTAGTTTAGAAATTTATTTTCGGTATTCTTTCCGAGGTTATCAAGTTCACTGCCGTGTAGGTAGTTTAGAAAATTCAATTTTAATAAATTATACTAAACTATACGTTCACTGCCGTGTAGGTAGTTTAGAAACCCACAGAGCGAATACAGAATAGTCATTCTGCGTTCACTGCCGTGTAGGTAGTTTAGAAATCAAAATAATCTGTTAGCCATAATTGGAAACTGTTCACTGCCGTGTAGGTAGTTTAGAAAGGTCGCAACATTGGAATTAACGGGACTTGCACGTTCACTGCCGTGTAGGTAGTTTAGAAAATTCGCAATACCCGATATCCACCGGATAATCAGTTCACTGCCGTGTAGGTAGTTTAGAAAGAGTTTGAAAATCTACAGCGGATTGACATTGCGTTCACTGCCGTGTAGGTAGTTTAGAAAATTTATTAATTAGTTTATTTGTTGCGAAAAACGTTCACTGCCGTGTAGGTAGTTTAGAAATGGTATAGACTTCTCAATATTTTTTACAGATAGTTCACTGCCGTGTAGGTAGTTTGGAAAATTCAGGATAAATGGAAACGAAACATGAAAAAAATAATTGCCTTAACTATATTAACTTTAGCTAGTTTTAACTCATTTGCTAATGATAATGCAAAAAGACTCATTGAGATGATAATAAAAAAAGATATAGCAGTTTTTAGAGATGGTGGAAAATCAAATATTCGTCACGTGATACCTAGAGTAAATGCATCTCAATTAATTAGTGAATATAGCAATAATCAATACGAATATGAAAAAAAATATAATAATCAAATCATTAATATCAAAACTGTAGCATCTAGCGTAAAAAACGATTTAAGTGGTGACGCATTTGTCAAGGCAAACGGTGAAAATCAATTTGAATATGTATCGTTAGAATTGAAAAATAAAGATAACGCAATGAATATTAATAAGGGCAGTAAACTTGATTTAATATGTGTTGGCACTAAAGATAACGTCATGTTTCCAATTTTGAAAAATTGCGTAACGTTCGATAGTTATTTTCAGAGTTTTTTAGAAAAAACGATGAATAATATAAACGAGTTAAATGAAGAAGATGCTCCCAAAAACTTTTATGAGGCACTCTATCTTGGGCTGTGGGAGCTAGATATTAAAAACCCTAATAAATTAGATAAATACGATGAAGTAGATGAATTCGGGAAAAGTGGTAGGCAGGATTTTGAAAAGGCTGTCAAAATAGCAAAAACAAAAGCCGTTACAGAAGAATCTAAAACTATTACAATGCCAAAACCATGATTATAGTCTCTACCGAGTAGGTAGTTTAGAAAATAAGCGACAAAATCGCACCAGCAACCAATTTGTTTACTACCGGGTAAGTAGATTAGAAAATAGTTTGATAAGTCAAGCATTTAATTAAACAGTTTACTACCGAGTAGGTGGTTTTGAAATCAAGGTATCCAAACCGTGTTAATTTGGGCGAATAAAGATAAATCAAAAAGAGGAGCAACAGCGGCGGGTATTTTATTTGCAAGGTTGTAATTAGAAGGTGTGTATATTCTCACTCCAAATGATCCTATACCGCCAAGGGCAAAAGCAATAGATTGGAATGATGTTTTACTCGATATAATCGTTTAGAAGACGACCACAAAGTTAATTTTAAGTAAAAATTGATTGTAAACAATGCGGATATTTTCGCCATTATCAGAATCTGATGCTGAAGAAGATGTTTAATAACCCGTAGAAGGGAGAACTGTCCCCCTTTTACGGGGGATATGTTCTCCTATAATTTGTGTTGCAGAACATTTTATTAATTTTAATAAAAAAATTCTGAGGCACTTAATGAAGTTATTAAACTTTTGGGACAACCTTAAAGTTCAAATGAATATCTAGATGACCTACACCAGAGAGTTGGTGTTCATATGGATAAGTACGTTAATTATAACGCAGCTGAGGTTTTAGTATTTATATACCCAATGGTTGAACGACTAAAATCTAAAATTAAAACACTTTATTTATTAGATAAATTTGATTTTTTTGTTTATCAATTTTTTTATGATAATAACCAAGATATTATTGATCATATTAGAAAATATGAACTTTTATATTAGATTTGTGAAAAAGTTGAATTTAATCTCCATTTCTCACAACTTGAGTCCTAGCTTATGAAAATGTGGGAAGAAGGTGATATTGATACTTTTTATGAGAAAATTGCCAATCGTTTTAACTTAAACTATTCGAAAATGTTGAGATAGAACATTATTGAGCAATGCTTCTTTGTTTGTTTCTTGAAGCAAATCCAAACAATGGGGTATAACGGTAGTTTTTATTTTATATCTGAGGCTATATTGAATGTAGAGGGAGCTATCTTTGATGCAGTAGATCGGCTATATGAACTTCGGAAGTAAGAATATTTTGATTTATTTTGTAAGTCATTTGGGAAGATAAATAACTCTAAATCTGTCATCTAAATACAAATTATGACCATATAATAAAAACGTCTTATTGCATAAGGCGTTTTTTTACTAAATTGAGACATTTACTTTAGATTTAGGCTCATTTTTTATTAAATGACTTGAGTGGTAAAAATAATTGTGTGGAGTTGGCTTCCAAATATAAAAAGCCATATTTTAGGTAAAAAGGAACTACGTTCATATTAAGAGCATCAACTATCATTGCATAAATCCCAATCTGGTCAATAGTTTTAACTCGTTTTATTGCATCCACCAACAATAATTCTCCTATTCCATTTTTTTGAATAGATTGGCTTACTGCTAATCTGCCTAATAAAACTGCAGGTATGGGATATCGGGGTAATTTCTTCGCAATGTCAGGAGGCAGTTTTTTACACGCAATTGATAGTGAAGAGAGTGAGTAATAGCCTAATATATCAGAAGAGTCGAGCCCATTCGTGGCAACATATACTTTACATAGGTTTCGCTTAACATCTTGGCTAGCATGTTTTTGTATATAATTATCGAGAGACGATTCTCCCGATTTGAATGATGATTTATTATGGTGTGATTGGAGTTTTTGTATAGATAATTTTGGATCATTATTCATTGGCTAAAACCCGTTCAGAATGCCTTTTAAAAGCGGCAGATAATTTATCGTTTAATTTAGTTGGATTTTCGAGAGCTGCAATAAAATTAATTGCATCTTGTTCACTCAACATTTTTATTTTATTATTTGAAATAATTTCTTCAGCATGAGCTGTAACGCAAGTTAATATAAAATTACTAACTGTTTTCCCTTGAAAACGAGCCGCTTGTTCTATCTTCTCCTTTACATTTGATGCCATACGAAGATTTAACCGCTCTTTTTTTATTTCTACTGCTGTATTCATGATGAATTCCTCTATTTGTGCAATATTTAGATTGTACGTCAAAACGGTGCCTTTCGTCAATAACCAACAGGTTCTTATGTTGTTATGCTAGAATAATTTGAGGGAACTGTTCACTGCCGTGTAGGTAGTTTAAAAATGATCAATTGTGCTATGGTTTAATAAATAATTTGCTAAGATGTAATATTATAAATCTAGATATTGTTAAATATATACCAACTATTAATTTTTTTTATTATTTACCTTATGGTATTTATAATCCAACTAAAGTTAACATTCAAAGTGATTGTTGACTTTTTTATATTAATTCATGAGGTGAAAATTATGGGTCACGCACAAATAAAGGAAGAACGTCTGTACATTCCTCCACGTGACAGGCAAGTAGAGGTTGAAGCAAAGCCAGCATTGGGTAAAGATTGTGCTCATGGCGATCAAATTTTAAATGCTTTTTCTATTAGATTTTCGCACTATAAAGAAACCATGAAAGAACTATCAAAGGTTTAGATAATGTCTTTATCGCAAATTGGAGAAATTATTGACGAGATCAATTATCTCCCCATGGACGATTTAATCTTAATAAATTCGTTATTGATAAAGTTACAAACACCTAAAGAGCCTATTCGAGTAATTCATCTATATTGTTCCAGATTTCAAGATTTTTATTAAAAATTTTAGATTGATCTGCAATAGCAGCTATTTTTGTTAAATAGATAATTGAGAATGTCACACTTTTGGTATTTCTTGGTTAACATTGTTTCTCGCCAATAAAATTTAATACTGTACAGTTCTCCTGATAACAATGGTAAGGGAATTTTACGGAAAACTTGAAAATTTATAAGCATTGGGAATAATTTATGTGCAATGTCGAATCGAGAATGATGATTTGAAGCTAGGGCGTGAAATGCATCTTGACACTTAAGTTTTAGATTATTTATTTGTTCAACTATTGCTACTATATTATTTCGAGCATCAGGTGGTAATACGACTAAACCAGGATATTTTTTGTTATTTTAGTTGACACATCATCTACTTGATCTGTGTAAAAATTACCAAACGACTTTTTTAATAAAGTTGAAATATTTGATTTATCAACTTTCATATGATTTATAGATATCTTCTCTGGAGTATTTTTTTCATCAGATTTATAGAGGGTTTCGACTTCAGACAAAATAAACCATGTCGGTGAATAAGAATGAATTTCTTCACACAGGGTTTCAATGGCATCTTCAACTAAAGTAACATGGAGTTTAAAATTGCTTTCTTTAGACATTGCACCTCTTGTTAAAATTTAAAAAATAATTTTGATAATTTAATCTTATTGTAACTTCTTAGGAGTTGTTTTCTTTTTTATTTTATTGTTTTGTAAATGTCCGCAATACCCACCCAAAAGAAGAATTGAACCTATAAATAATAAAAAGAAAGTTAATAATGCCATTTTTTAGCTCCTTCTTTATTTGTTCTCTATTAATAATAACTATTATTTACAGAATAGCAATTTAAAAGTTTGGTTTTTCTTTTATTTATAAAAATGTAAAAGCCTGCTAGAAAGCAGGCTTTACAAAGTTTATTGTTGGATGGAATTATATTTTCAATTTTATAATAAAAGAAAAGGCAATGAAGCCCTTTCTTTTTAATGCAGATAATTCAAGCGTGTTTTACTTGAAACCGTCTGTTCTTTTTTTTTAATTTGCGTCTTTGAGCTAATTTATTATTTTGAATACCTCCAGCATATCCAGTCACATAAAAAATAAATGCAAGAAGAAGCAATAAAACAATTAGAGGAATATTCATAATAGTCACCAAATATCAGCAAAGGCTATAAAAAACTGTACAAATGATAGCCAAAATAAAAAATAACTTACCTAAAAAAATCATAAATGAACAAATAAAACTATTCAATTGATGTCTTATTCTTTTAGACTTTGTTTCTGAAATAATTTTTATTAATAAGGATAAAATGTAAATTATTACCCCTCCACTAATATTTAAACGTGACCGGTATTGTTTAATTAGCAGATAACTTACCGTTAATCAAAAGGATAAATAAAAATGATGAAATTAAACACAATAATAAAGCAAAATGATGATAATTCTGCCTATGTTGCATGGTGGACTGGACAATCAAAATACGGTGTAATTTTAGTTAAATGTGATCCTATAATTGATGTAAAAATTCAATCTGAATTATTAGCAATAAAATATCTTTTATTTATAAAAAGAGTATTTAATAGAGATATTGTTGGTGGTAACGGCTATCAATTAAATGTATCTAGCGGAGCCATAAAAAAACTTGTTAATAAAAAATCAACAAAGAAAGAATTAATCCCTTATGCCAGATTTCTTAGTGTCGAAATGGCCGGTGTCAATATAAATATAGTGAAAAGTCATCCAAACCTACCCGAACCGCTGATTGGGCTTGATTTCAGTTCTATAGATGATTCTGAATTTGAAGTTATTTCGAGTGACATTGATGAAAGTAATGCAATTGAAAATAGCACGATAAAGACTAAGTTTGGCGATGTAATTTTGACTAAACATGCATTAGAGCAATATAAAAAAAGAAATATTTTCGGAGAAGCCAAAAATCCTGTTAAATCATTAATTACACAATTACAGCATACAGAACTACAACAATTTGATATAACTCCTTTTTCTAATTTCTTAAAAAAACTTAAATATAAAACAAGTGATACTGAAATATGGGGACATCCTTCATCACTATTAAAATTTATAGTAGTAAAAAATAACCATAGTGATCAAAAAGTTCTTGTAACTGTATATCTTAAAAAATTAAATAATTATTTGTAACATTATAACTTTGTTTTTATTTCGGATAATGAGTGTAGCCTATCCAAACAACGCAATTCTTTTCATACTATTCTCCTTTTTTTGGTAATGGTATGTTATTTAAGGATTCGGAGCAATAAAAAACCGCCAGATGGCGGTTTGTGATGAAATACTTATACTTTTCTTTAAATATCTTATATTTCTTATATAATGCTTATATAGAAATCAACTAACACGAATATATGAATAAAGTTATTTACCAAATAAAAGCATTAAAACAATTAAGAAAAATTCCAAATAACGCTTTGATTCGTAATAAAATTGATGAACTATCAAACATGCCGAATTGCATTAATGTAAAATCTCTGACTAATTACAAATATCAGTACAGATTAAGAGTTGGAAATTATCGAGTGTTTTTTAATTTTGATGGCATTATTCATATTGTTTCTATCGAAGAGGTGAAAAAACGAGATGAACGCACTTACTAATAACATACAGTTTATTAATAATGAACAAGGGCAACCACAGTTTGTGGTTATACCATACGCTCAATATTTAGAATTATCGAACACTAAACAAATTAACACTGATACAGGTGTACCTAGTGAGGTTGTTAATCTGGTTTTTGATAATAACTATTCACCAGCTCAAGCGTGGCGTGAATATTTAAAACTATCTCAAATTGAAGTTTCCCAAAAAATAGGGATAACTCAATCTGCATATTCTCAATATGAAAAAAGTCAAACTTTAAGAAAAGCAACACGAATTAAAATTGCTAGCGCATTAGGTATTAATCCTGATTTGCTGGATTTTTAATTTATACAATATCATTTAATCAGGTGGTTGTATGTCTATAAATCCATATATAAAAAGTATAAAAAATGTTGAGAGAGATATTCTTTATATTGGAATGTCTACTGAAATATATTTTAATTAGTTGAAATTATTTTTTATTAATTGGTTAAGATTAAATATATCAAAAATTCATTACATAAATTACTCAGCAAAAAAAGCCCCGAAGGGCTTTTTTATTTATATGCTTTATAGCTTAAGTATTTCTTGAAAGAAACTCTCGTAGGTATGAAGCTCAGGGAAAACCAGCGCGTCCATGTTTGAGTAAAACATCGTTCCAATCTATTCCTTTTGCCTTTGGCGGTATAGGATCGTTTGGAGTGAGAATATACGTACGCACACCTTCTGATTGCAACCTTGCTGATAAAATACCCGCCGCTATTGCTCCTCTTTTTGATTTATCTTTATCCGCCCAAATTAACACGGTATGGATTGGCTCGATCTGAATATCTTGAGGGACAATAAATGATTCCATGGTCCCTGTATTCACAGTAGACCATGTCCGGATTTCTGTTGCATGAAATGCTGACAATGCTGTTTCAACTCCTTCAGCAACACCTAGAACCCCATTTTTAGGTACACCTAAACGAATTGAAGCTCCAGAAATGGTTTTTCCTTCAGGAACTTCCATCATTTTTCTAGTTTTCATCAGATTTATAGAGAGTTTCGACTTCAGACAAAATAAACCATGTCGGTGAATAAGAATGAATTTCTTCACACAGGGTTTTAATGGCATCTTCAACTAAAGTAACATGGAGTTTAAAATTGCTTTCTTTAGACATTGCACCTCTTGTTAAAATTTAAAAAATAATTTTGATAAATTAATCTTATTAATGCAGATAATTCAAGCGTGTTTTACTTGAAACCGTCTGTTCTTTTTTTTAATTTGCGTCTTTGAGCTAATTTATTATTTTGAATACGTCCAGCATATCCAATTACATAAAAAATAAATGCAAGAAGAAGCAATAAAACAATTAGAAGAATATTCATAATAGTCACCAAATATCAGCAAAGGCTATAAAAAACTGTACAAATGATAGCCAAAATAAAAAATAACTTACTTAAAAAAATCATAAATGAACAGATAAAACTATTCAATTGATGTCTTATTCTTTTAGACTTTGTTTCTGAAATAATTTTTATTAATAAGGATAAAATGTAAATTATTACCCCTCCACTAATCATCGATAAAGCTTCAAAGACAATTATTTTATCGCCTGTCACCACTAAGCCAACCGCGCCGGCAGGAATAAAGACTAATGCAATTTTTCGAACATTATCTGCAATATTCTCTAAAGGTAAGCGCATTAAGCAAAGCCGGATCACTCTTTTTAAAAGACGAAGTCTTTTCATTATAAGTGCCTCCAAAAAATGTAGAGGCACCACCCCAAATAGAGGGATAGTTACCTCTACGGGTTAATTAAAATTGTCACACAATGACATATTATTATGCTAATTATTGAAATAGGCTAGCTACCTATATAGATGCAATAATTTTCATTTAATCATCTATTATCATCTGATTAATGAACAGATTTATCAAGATAATTAAGTAAGCAAAACGCTAAAGTCTTAAAAGTTTCGTGCGAAATTTTTAAAATATAAATTTTCATTGCTGTCGATAGGTAAAAAGCTGTCGATAGGTTAAAATTTTTAGATTTCAATATCAAAATTCTGCATAGGTCCCTTATCATATTCAAGTTTTTGAATATAACGTATAACCATTTCTGGTTTTTTCCATGTTCCCTCATGCATTATTTGTGTTAGCCCTGTATCTCGTTCAGCTAAATCTATGGCAGCACCAATTCTAGCGCTGTGTGCAGACCAAGTTCGATATCTTCCACCTTCAGTATGTATGGGACTATATAGTTGTTTGTACGCTGAATTAAATATTCTACGTATCGTTTCTGTTGTTAATTTAGTTTTTGGACTTTGAATGTTATTTGATTTTCGCGATAAGAACTTACTAGCTTCCTCTCAAGCAAGACCCAGCCAATATAGATATCTTGCTCAAACAGAAAATGTTTTTAAGCTGACAGCATTGCTAATTGAAAGTCTAATAAAAAATCATCATTTTGCTAATGCAAATAAAAGAACGGGTATGTTGTCAGGCTATTTATTTTTGCTATTAAATGGACAAAAACTAATTGCACCTCAAGATCAAATGATTGAAATGGGTGTAGGAATTTCGTTAGGAAAGTATGATCTCTTTGATATAGATAGCGGGTTATTTCATCACTTAATAGAGTTTGATTCTCGCCTAATTTGTGTGAAAAATGACAATCCAATCGAAATCAATAAATTAATTTAAAGTTAAGGATAAGCTTCTTAAACTGCTCTTTATATGCGCAGGAATATTTACTGGTGAATAAGAAGTTTAGAAAGACTTATAAAGCGCGCACTTATTGGAAATATAGATCACTTGCTCTAAATAAGGGTTTTATATAATTCGAGTTATATTCAGGTGAATGTTCCCTTAAGGTGAGAGATGTTAACTGCGTTTGGGCTGAATAAAAAACTCCCACGTTCTATTTTTAATGTCTTATTATGGCTATTTAGTTTTGCAAATTCTAAAGGCTGGTTTTGTATTAGTAAAATGGATTAGTTAAATTGAATCTTATCCATTTGAAATCAGATGTTAATAAAAACCTCAATAAGCGGTTTTGAACAGATAATAGCTTGTCTATTTTGAACTTTTCGTTTTATTTGAATATTACCTAGGTCAATTATTTAAGCAGAAATTTACAACAATAGTCATAATCTTCAATCATCAACTAAACAATTATTGGTTTAAAGATCTTCAGTAAAAATTTTGAGGAGAGCACTTTTTGACATCAAAAAAAGTTGAGGAACGGGGTTTTTTAACCCCTAAAAACAGCTATTATTCATTAAATTTAACACGTTCTGACAAATATCAGCATTTTTATTTGGTAGCAAAGTTGAAGTTATTAACAGCCATACTTTTCTAATGGTTCTTGCAATATTATGTGATCTGTTAATGAATCAAATTCCAGTTTATCTTGTTTTTTTGTCGCTTTGATCCGTTCTGATAATTTTAATTCAACGGTTAAATCACATTGATTGTCAGCGATATTTTCAACATTGAACTTAATTGCTTGTTGGCATGATTGACTACTAATTAACGCATCTGGTTGATTATCCTGCATCCAATTGACTATGCTGGCCATTAAATTATTAAAAGGGTAGCAATAACCAGCTAAATTTATTGTCAAGGTGAAATGATATTGAAATCCTGAATTGTCAATTGCAAAAGGCTCAACAATGCCATTTTTGATGATAAATTGATTTTCTGTCGCTAAATTAGCGTTTAGCAGATCTTTGGCAAACAGATATTGTTTTAGTTGATTAATTTTTTTCATACAGATCCTTTAATATTGTGAATGTTCATTACTATTTTCTCTTTTTACCTGATTTTGGTTTTTGGCAAAGCGTACCGATATTTCCTTTGCTTTTTAACAAACAGAGTAATAATGTTAAATTCATCACAATCTGTGCTAGGTAAGCACGATGTAACAAATTGAAAAATGAAAATAAGCAAACCGCTACACTCGAGACAATCATTAACCATGCCAACCAACTGTATTTAACTTTGTAACGGCAATTAGTGCGGTCGAAGGTAAATAATCGCACCGCAATCATTAAACAAAAAATAGCATTGATAGTCGTTATCATGGCTTTTTGTCCTTGAAGATATTGAATAATTCAGTTGGATTATCAAATTTTTTAATCAACCAAAGTAACAATTTAACACTTATTGCTGAGGAAACTAAAGCGCCTAAACCAAGCGGTATTTTGCTTTGTATGCTAAGTGGAAAAATGGGTATTAATAAATAGAGTGTCATTTCAGCTAAGAGTAATCCCATAGCAAATGAGATAAAAAATAAGATGATGCGTCGCAGAACGCAAAGGCGTTCTTCACTAATGACTAATAAAATCGAACCACAAAGTGCACCTAAAATAATGCCGTTTTCAATGTTGGGATAAATCATTGAAACTGAAAAAGCACTAAAAACAGCGGTAAAAGTTAAACTGGTGGGTTCTGTCATTAAATTAGTCCCATAAGTTGATGGAATTTTTATTTTTTTCGGCTACCGTTTCAGGGACATTTACTTCAGTTCCCATCGGTAATATTGCCGGGAATTCACATAATTTTGGATTATTTTGATAAATTAATTCCACAATGCCTGCCGTTTTACCAAACACTCGATAGGCTAATGCATCAATGGTTTCATTTTGCATAGTATAAACAATCATTTTTCAATTACTCCAAAGTTGATTATTGACTTATTGTTAACCGCGACATCGCCGATTTATCAATAAAATAGGGCTCGGCGGTAGACAAAGTTGTCGATCTGAAAACCTTTGAACCGCCGAGATGTGGGGGTCACTCTTTATAAACAATTAGTTACGATTATGGTCGTTGTTAAATCGTTTTTAAGCAATCAAGCAAAATTGTGGAAAATTGGGATACAATACGAAAAGGTATTGTCAATCAGTTAATCCAAAATTAATTGCTTTCGGCGTTATTAATCTCGCGAATAGTTTTTTTATCCGCATTACATTTTTCAATGACATTCAATAAATGTTCATTGTATTTTAAGCTATCACCAAAAGTCATTGGTTTAGGCGGTAAATTTGGCTGACAATTATTGAGTAAATTAGCGGGTATTGGTTGACTCACGAAGATTTTTCGCTCGGTTGTACAAGCTACCAGAAATAGGCATAGGCACCAACTGGTTAGCGCAATAATTCTCTTTGAGTTGATCACTAATCTGCTCCTGATTTTGTAATGACTGGTTCTCCATCAACTGTTTTTTTTGCTCATTGTCAGCAATAAGTTGATTGTTCCTAATAATTGATTGTTCCAATTGACCTAATTTTTGCGACAATTGAAGTACCTCATTTTGTGCTAATTTTTTATCATGCAGTAAATCGCAGATGATATAAATAAGTAATATAAATGCAAAAGCAATTGTAAAGTTGGTTTTATTCATACTAATCCTGGTAAGTAAATAGTTTTGCCATTTTGTTTAACTGCTGTTAGGACTTGTTGGCGATGACAGGTAGGGCTAAATTGTATATGAACCCATTGATTATACTCTTGAATAAGTTTGTCAAATTCAACGCCGCTAGCGATTAAACGTTGACAAATTTGTTTAGGGGTTCCATAAGCACAGTGAAAATCAACCGCCAAACCTTTGGTATGGGCGCTAGTTTGCGAACCGCCTACCTGAGAATTTAGAGCTGGGCATCGATAGCCTGATGTGATGATAATTGGATGGGCTAAGGCTGCTCTGGCTAATTCGAGTTTTTGGGCCGTAAATTGAATATTTGCCATCAAGTGATCGGGAATTTTATTCTCTATTTTTAACCGTTTTGCGGTGGTTGAACAGGTAAATTCCTCTAATGAGAAATGTTCGGTTAATTTCATTGTTGTTTATCTCCTTTAGTATGTTTAATTAATTTTTCTTCCAAGGTTTTAATTAATGTTGCGCCAGACCAACCTGCTAGGCCAGCAATTCCTGCTGCTAATTCAAATCGCCAATCAAAATAACTTGCGGCTAAAATCGCCAGCGCCCCAGCAAAAGCTGAAATTAACATCTGGGCGATTAGGATACCAATACGAAATTTATTGCCTTTTAAAACGTTATAAAAGTAATTGGCTAGTGAACCGAGCGCGGTGATGATGAACAAATAAATGACCGCATACCAGTTTACATTATCAGGATCTTTAATTGGCATAATTGATTCTCAAAATAGACATGGCCACTAAGATATGGTTTAAATTTTTGCCAGCTTGATAGCCATTTGGGTTAGTGAATTAAGCCGTTATTCATAAAAATGTTTAAACTGTGTAGGCAAACTAGCTATATTCTCAATTGATAGGTAAGCCGAACCAAATTCATTACCTAGGTATGCATCAGTTCTTAATGGATAAATTTCGTTGTTTATTGAAAAAATAGCGTATTCAATCTCTTCGTTGTCTGCTCTTTTAACAATGTTGAAAATAATATTTCTTTTTTCTTGGTAGGATGCCGGTTTTATCTTAAATCCTTCATGAAGGTGTAATAGAGAAGATGGCTCAACTTTATTCCCGTAAGCTTCATATAGACAATGAGTTATATTTTGAGGAAAATATTTTGTTTTTTCACATGCTAAATAGGAATTAAAGCGTACAAAAATTTGATATTGTTTGCCAATTGATATGAGTTGCTCAGTAGAAAAAGATTTATAACAAGGGAAAATGATATTAAATGGTCTTTTATAGGCTATCATGTCCTCTTCAAAACGCCCACTGCCTAATATAAAATAGCATGGTAAGCAAAGCAGCCTTTCCTTATCAATTTTTAAAGTGTTATTAGGATCGTTATATAAAGCAATGTTTTGGGCTGACAGTAAATCGCCATCTTTAATTTCACTAAAATAGATGCGATCAGTACTATCCCAATTTTCTACAATAGGTTTTCTTATTACCATGTTTTTGTCCTTTTTTCTTAAGATTTTGTTGAATTAATCGGACTTTTCACTGTGTAATTATACAGTGCCATGCTTGGTAAACCTAATTATTAGGCCTTAAATACCTAAAAAACAACCTTAAAAAACCAATAATAATCATTATGTTACAATTATTTTATAATGATAATTTGTCGTTTGCCGTTCGACAATGAATACCGTTGATTTATTATGGATTTAAAACGTTAACTCACTTTAAAAAGTGGATAGCAATAATGCGAATGGAAAGTTAATTAGCGGCAGTGACTACATGACCAGGCAATTATTGGGTAATGATTTAAAGAAGGGTTATTTGGCGGTTGAAAATCCTTATCCTCAAAATCCTTAGACGGTTGAGAAGAAAAATAGAGGAGGGATAGTTGATGATTGTTGTTAAGCGGGGATGAACTATCTTCAACTATCCGAATTGATTATGAATCATTTGGTTTATCAGTCTGTTTTGTGACCATTTGTTCTTTTAATGGCTCAAGTAAATCTCGAAACCAAAACAGTATGATATCCTTATCATTTTCCCGTAAATGAACATGTTCAGTTATGATTCGTGAAAGTAACTCAGCCCGTTCAATTGTTTTAATTCTCTCTAATTCATCCATTTTAGTCGCCTCTAATACTGTAATTATATTCAGTATATAATAATTAGTTTTTCGATCAAGTCTTTTTTCAAAACTTAAAAAAAATTATAGATTAATTCATATTATTGATATTTATAAATTTTTATTTACGTTTCTTTACTTTTTGAACCATAAAAATACTGTATATCATCTATTTTTCTATACTAAAATTCATGGTTATAAATTCGTTTTGGCGGTCTCTTTTGGGGCTCAATACAATGGTTAGTAACGATTAGATGAGGGCCGTTTAGGGCGTCAGTTAATAGAAGATGCTGACGGGCATTTAGCTTGATACTTTGCCTTAAGTAAAGGCGATTCACATTTAAATCATTATCTGGTAAGCCAATAATTTTCAGTTGTTGTTTGATGATCTGTCGTTGCTGCTTAGAATTATTTATGTGAGTACAGTTATTGACAGAACTCCAAGGCGTGCGTTCCGCCCGCAATAATGATGCATCTTTAGTTTTCAAACTGTTATTTTTGGAAACTAATTTCCATTTAATTAATCTCGTGCAAATAAAAGAAGCGAGTCCATGGATTGGTGCATAAACCCCTTTTATTTTTTTGATGATCTCTTCGTATTGATTTATTTTATCCTCATAAGCAAGGCGGACTTTGATGTCTTTGCGTTTGACAAAAGGTCCGCCTTGATGAGCGGTATAAGCCGCCCAATCACCAATATCGGCTGAAGCTAATACTGGATCGATAATAGCATCGGTTACTTTTTTACTTTTCAACCGACGCAGCTCTCGCCATACGCTGACTGGAGCACCACCTAACTGTTGAAATTGGCGAATCTTCCAGCGGCTAGCCCAAGCGGTGATGGCTTTAGATGACTGTTGCAATTTTTCACCTGTTTGGGTATCAATTTCGTTTTCAAGCGCATATCCATCAATATTTTTGGCAATATATTTGGCGATATAACCTGTTGCCGATCCTTTTTGTTTATCAATATCTTTAAACTCAAAGCGATTGATCGCTGCCCCTTTTTCATCACCATCTTCATCCATGGCATATATCCACATGGTATAAAAAGCTCTTTGGATATCTTCTTTGCGCATAAAGACTAAAATATGCCAATGAGGAGTCCCGTCATGATGAGGTTCGGCAACTCGAAAACCAAAAAATTGAATATTCTCACGATTTAATTTAGCCCGAATTCGTGCCCATACTTTGCATAAATAGGCTTGTGTTTCTCGTGGAGTATTGCCTTGCCAGTTTTCAACAAAACCGCCTTTCGCATGCACACTGTGATATTTTGCTGGTGCAGTCAAAGTGATAAAAGCGCCTTGATAACCTAGCTGATCTGCTAAATCTTCAAAGCCACGCATGCGCGTCATCAGTTCCACCCGTCTTATTGCTGGGTTAGCAATGGATTTATAAACTTGCAAATCGAGAGGAATTTGTTCGCCAGTGTCTTGATTTTCAATCATCATTTTTTCAAGGTATTTTTGATTGCGACGTTTTTGCTCTTTCCACTCCATTTGACAGCTATGACTAGCATAAGGCGATGCCTTTTTTTGTACTTGACCGACCGCAATGGCTAAATGTTCATGTTCAAAATCTCGACGAGTCTTTAATTTGCGTTGCCACCATTCATAATTAGTTATTTTCGCTAATGCTTTAACACAATTATCATTGGCTAATTTGTGATTTTTAAAATCATTAAAATAGGGTGGAGCAATGTTAATACCACTTAATTCCTTTAACACAGTACGATAGAGCTTTTGCTCCAAGCTATTATTTTCAATTTGATTAGCGGTCAAGCAAAAGTCCTGATCCGCAAGGCAGGTTTGGATGTGTTTATTGAGATAATTGGCTATTTCAACACTTAATTTTGCTAACTTTTTTGTACCTAGTGTAGCTAATTGGATAAATTCATTAGCAAAATTAATTGCTAAGGCACTAGGACTAGCAGCTTGATAACGTGCTTTAACTTGCGATAATCGTGCTTGAATATTGCCGCCTAAGGTTTGCCGTAAAAAGCTGTTGGCAGCTTTTCGTCCTTCAGCTTGGAACAGATTGATATATTTATCAGCAAAATAACCAGCTAAAAAATCAGGTAAATCAGTGAAGTATTGCGCACGAAATGGATGATCTTCTTGATCAACTTGCCACAATTTCATTTCATTATAGCTGATAGATTGTGGCATTTTTTTACTACAATCAAATCTAGTAATTGGCGTTCTTACTATTTTTTTAGTAGGTAAATATTGCCCTGTATTTTCATAGTAATCACGCATAGCTAATAATAAAGAGTGTTTATTTTTAGCAGGAATAATAGGCAAGGATAAAGTTAGGCTGGTCATAGATTCTCAGTAGCAATTATCGTTTGGCAAACTGTTCTTTTATACTTTGACAATTGACACATAGTTGACAACCTTTTAGCAATTGTCGACGTTTTTCAGGGATTGGCTCACCACACTCTATACAGTCTTTTGCTGATTCACCGGCAAAGGTTTGTCGATTAGCTAATAGATTATCCAGTTCAAGTTGAGCCAAATCATTCGCTTGGTCTACAATATCTCGCATTAGGCATCCGTCTCATAGCTTTGATAGCGGAGTTTTTCAGCTTCTTGATTAAGCAGCTCATTTACTTCACTAGCGGTTAAATCCTGATCTAAAATATGACCGCCTATTTGCATTAAGCGATTTATATAAAGATCACAAAGTCGTTGTTCGGTTTCATGTTTAATTTGTCCCGATATATCTTGAAATTTCGATTGAGTGATATTGCTTGAGTTCATAGAGTTTTCCTCATATATATTATTGTTTGCTAAAATCTTGTGTTTCACAGTGGGCAAAAACATCAACGATTGCTTGCAACCGGCGAAGTCCTATCTCTAAATTATCTATTTCATTATCGTTGAGCTGATCAAAGTTCAGATTACGTTCTAAATACGCTAAACTTGTGCTTAATGGTGTTATGCCTGCTGCAGCTAATAACAGTCTTTTTTGTCCAGACTTTAGCCGATTAAAATTGCTACGTACTAAGCTGCGATGTCCATGAATTAATTGATATAAATGTCTTATATGTTCAAGTTGACGAGCTCGTTCAATATTATTCATCGGTGCTCCTTGCATGACTGTAGTTAGAATCAAAAAAGAGCCATGTCTTTCGAAAAAGACAAAGGCGTTATCAATTGGTTTTAGTTAGTTTTAGCGATGTTTAACTGGCCATAATTTAACGGTTTTACCATTACTTTTTTCAATCCATCCACTTGGATTATGTTTATTTGTTTGAATAAAAATGACTAACGGTTGCGTCGTTGATTTTTGACTTAAATAGATAGCTTGAGTCATATCATTGCTCCTTCAAATTTAGTTCTGGATTAAATGCCTTCGCACCTTCAAGCGTAAGGGCGGTCATATTAATTAATGTTGTCGAACGGTCATGCTTGCCTGTGACCCTTTTCTTTCTCGTTGGCAGCAATCCTTCGTGTACATATTTTTTAACGGTACGTGGATTCATGCCCGAAACTCGAGCAAATTCGTCAACAGTGACATAAGGAGAAGAAATAGTGATTGAAATTGTTGTCATCATGGTGCATTATTCCTAACATAAATATGCTTATGTGTAATTATGTGTATTTATATGTAAAATTAAACTAAATATAATTTATCATTAAGCTAAGCTTAATGTCAATCATATTTTTATTTTTTAATTAACTTAGGCTTAATTTAAGATGAGTATTAATTTTAATTCTGGTGGTGCCAAAGTATTAGATAGAATCATTAAGGCTTATGGATTTAAATCCAAAGTAGAGTACAGCAATTATTTAGGTACTTCTGCAGCAAGCTTATCGATCCGTTATCGACGTGATCTCTTTCCTTCCGATCTGGTTGTTAAATGTATGGATGAAACAGGTGCATCATTACAATGGTTAGCAACGGGTGAAGGGCAATTTAAGCATGATGAACAATCTAAAGAAACGGTTATTTCTGATGAAACTCTTATTAAACTTGAGCGATTGGCAAGCCTAAAAGATAAGGGAGCTATTACTGAACAAGAGTTTAGTGAATTAAAAGGACAGTTGATTTAATTTAGAATTAATAGTATTTATGTCAGTAAGAAAACAACCCAATGGAAAATGGTTATTTGAAAAATACCTCCCTGGTGGACGTCGAATCCGTAAAAACTTCGCCACCAAAGGGGAGGCGCTGGCATATGAAAATTATCTTGAAGAGCAAACTAACCAAAAACCATGGATCAATGAAAAAATAGATAAACGCCGTTTATCGGAATTGATCCAAAGCTGGTACGCGTTGCATGGTCAAACCTTAAAAGATGGTCAAACTCGATTAAAAGCCATGCTATTTGCCTGTGAATGTATGGATAACCCATTAGCAACAAACTTCACTGCCAAACAATTTACCAACTATCGCCAAAAACGAATTGAAGGTGAGATATATCGCACCGACCGCATTAAAACCGTTGCGCCCAGAACAATGAACCTTGAATTAACCTATTTCAAAGCGATGTTTAACGAGTTGATTCGATTGGGGGAGTGGCAACATAAAAATCCTTTAGAACTGGTTCGTTCATTCAAAACGGATGAACAAGAGATGGCTTATCTAACCAAAGAACAAATTCAAGCTTTACTTAACTCTTGTCAGCAGAGTAGTGCGTCCGATTTAACCATTATTGTTAAAATTTGTTTAGCAACCGGCGCCAGATGGAGCGAAGCTGAAAGCTTAAAAAGCACACAAGTCAAAGATGGTAAGATCACCTATATTAATACTAAAGGTAAACGTAATCGAACCATTCCTATCAGTGAAGAACTATTTAAACAAATTCCCAATAAACATGGCCAGCTTTTTACCGCCTGCTATTCAGCCTTTCGCTCGGCACTAGATAGAACCAGCATCGAACTACCTGATCGCCAACTAACCCATGTATTACGCCACACCTTTGCCAGCCACTTCATGATGAATGGTGGCAACATATTAGTCCTACAAAAAATCTTAGGCCACACCGACATCAAAATGACCATGCGCTACGCCCACTTTGCCCCCGATCATTTTGAAGATGCAGTAAGGTTGAATCCACTAGAACATGATTAATTAAAAAAACTGATTCATATTATTCAAAATAAAATAACACCAAATTAAATAAAAAATGGCGGTAAATTGGCGATCGAAAATGATTTTATAGCGCTTAATATGTTTTTATATGTATAGCTAACCTATTGATTAATAACTAAGTTATTGATTTAAAACCCCACCCCAAAAAACTCATAATCGATTGGTCACTGGTTCAAGTCCAGTAGGGGCCACCATTAACAGATTGATATGAATAAATTTTTAATCGTTACTTGCTTTCGATAATGTGCCACTCAATGGCTTTAGTACCGCAAATGTGACATTATTAACAAAACTGAGCATATGATCGGCATCTAAATGGGTGTATTTATACACTATTTCTAAAGTCTCCCATCCGCCAAGATATTTGAGAATATAAAGAGGTGTACCCGCTTGAACATGCCAACTAGTCCAAGTGTGAAGCTAATCATGGACAAGTGAAAATTTTCTATTTTTGATAACGTACAAATCCGTTCAAAATCTCTTCTATAGATATCGTAAAGTCGTTTATTTGTTGAACAAAAAACATATTCGCAATTATTTTTAAATCGTAATTTTCTCAATAATTTGATAGCATCATTGTTTAATAATAAAGCTCTCGCTTTCCCTGATTTTGCATTTTCGTTAGTTACGGTCGCTATTGGATTAACAAAATCAACATTGTGCCACGTTAATGTGAATATCTTGCTTATACAAGCACTTGCGGAAGGACAAAAAAACCAACGTCTTTCATCCAATTTAATTTAAGATTTTGAATTAAGATGCTTGCTTTTTCTTTTGTAATCCATTTCACACTGACCTTAGGCTTACCACAACTAGGAATATACTGCACAGCATCGAACCAGATCGTTTTATGGGGCAAACTTACTATTAATCTAAGTATAATTACCAAGTCAGAATTTGAGTTGATCACTAATTAAATGAAATACGTTATTAGCATTCCTACAACCCATTTTTTTCATGCTTTTAGTTATTTTATAATGATGATTTTTATTGAGTTTAACTTAAGTAAATAATTTAATTTTTTAATTTTAAATCCCTACCTTTTCGCCAGTTCAATTGCTTCTTTTGCAAAAGAATCTGTATACCACATGATCAACACACTATTATAATTTGCTAGTGATTTTATGTTTAGTGATTTAAAGTCTTGTATTGAAAAGATGAGTTTACTGCCGAATAGGTGTTGTTCAAAAATTAGGTACAAGGGTAAACTGCTAAAGCAGAATGTTGTCTGAAAAAATAAAAAATACACAAAAGGATTGTAACTATCACCTAAATAGTACATAAAAAAGTAGAAAATTCTCTATAATATTTTTAAGGAAAATTTCAATATGAAAAAATTATCAGAGTACCAAATTGTCTCAATATTAAAAGCTGAGAGGTTAAACTTAATTCAGTATACATCTGTTTAAGTTTACGATTTTCAGCTTCCCTTTGTTTTAACCGCTTAATATCCGATGATTCCTTAGCACCATATCTATCTCGCCATTTATAAAAAGTAGACACTACCATACCATATTGACGACAAAGCTCTTTGACAGGGACACCTATTTCAGCCTATTTTAATATGGATAAAACTTTGCTATACATGTAGTTTTTCACTAAATTAAAGGTATTAAAGCAAGCCAAGGAAATGAAATAAAGATGTCAGAATTTGAAAAACAACGTCGCCAAAAATTATTGGATGAAGATTTTTATCCATTTGTTCAAGAAAGATTTGAATGGGAGATAAACAAATTTAAAAAAAAGGCACAAGCTTCTGAAGATCCTTTACTAGCATCATTGATAGATCTCTATTATCAACAATTATGTCTTGATTATACAGCAGGTAGACCGATTGCTGATTTATTGCCGACGATGGAGAAAGTAATAAATTATACTGAAAATTCAATTGATTGTATTGAGCGATATAATCACGCTCATCCTGATGAAAGGGAATATATTTCAATTTTAACCGAGTACTTTGAAGCAGAAATGTTATCAAATTTATTAGGTTTATGTATTTTATTTGGACGGCAAGACTGGTTAGAAACGATTGTTAAAGCGGTCGATTTAGATTATGAAAATCGAGAAAAAGCGTTAGATAGTTTGATTGCCATGAAAATTTCTAACTATCCGATTACTGAAGAAAAAACACCGCGATCACTCAGCTTTCGTAATCCTCTTTATAAAGCGATTCATGCAGAAAAACCTAAAGATACTTTAAAATTCTTAGATGAATACTTGCGTCGTTGGTACGATGGGCTACGTAAAGCAGGAAATGTTTATATTGATATTCACTTATTGCAACAAGGAGACTCCAGAGATTGTTGTTCTTTCCATGGCTACTGGTGTTTTGAAGCAGCAGCCGTTGCATATTTAAAAAATATTGATGATAGTACATTACATCGTTTTATGTATTACCCAAAAGATATGGTTGAATATGCTCGTCAGCAATCTTCATAAGCGATTGAAGCGCATTGCCTACTGATATAAAACCACCTAAGCCCATCAGACTATGAAACGGTATAAGTATCATGGTACTAATGTTGGGCAGGTGCTTTTTTGTTTGCTGTTTGTTACTCCTATGCGTGTTAGCAATAATTAACTTTTTATAGTAATTCTCCGTCATATCCTTTATTTGAACAGTAGGGATGCAGTTAATCCAAACACAACTAAGACCTGTTGCATTTATAAATGGAGTTAATGAAAAATGTATAATCCAAATTCCCCATAGAGCCCGCACTGCGCTATTATGAATCAATTAATTTAAATTCATTAAGTTCCTGAACAATAAAATCAATAACTGCTCTTATATTTTTTGATGAGCGTAATTCCGCATAAGATACTATCCAAAGATCATCTGCAAAAACATCTTCTTTTATAGCAATCAGCTTTTTATCATGTGCAGTCAATAAATTCGGCAATACAGCAATACCTAACCCAGCTTTTACTGAAGCTAACTGAGTAGCGATACTGGTTGTTGCAAGAATTGATTGAGCATTCGGGATATGTTTGGCTAACCAGCGGGCACTAGGTAGATGAGAATAAACACTATCCCAAGTTATAAACTGATACTGATCTATATGCTTGGTGTAAGGTTTCTTAAAATTAGCCAGATATTTTGTATGCGCAAAAAGGCTATATGACATTTTTCCAACACGTCTGACTAATAAATTATCTTGTTCTGGTCGCACAGAGCGCAGAGCAATATCAACTTCATGCTTTAGAAAACCGACAGTATTGGGACTAGTCACTATTTCTAAGCGTAAATTAGGATATTTTTGATATAGTTTTGGTAATGCTGGAATAATCACCTCAATCGCCATGTTCTCTGCTGTCGCTAATTTCACGGTACCTGCCACATCATCTTTTACTGAATCGACAGCAGATTCAAATCCCATTATCTTAGCTTCTACAGCCAGCGCATATTGAAAAATACCTTTTGCTTGATCAGTTAAAAAATATCCAGTTTGATGGCGAGTAAATAGTGTAATTTTTATATCTTTTTCTAGACCACTAATTCTTCGAGCAATGGTAGACTGACTGACTTTTAACTCCAGTGCCGATTGCGTTAAATTATTTGTTCTCGCAATATGTAAAAAATACCGTAAATCATCCCAATTTAATTGATTCTTCATTATCTTAATTACGCATGTTTTCTATTTTTGCAAAGTAGTCTGGCATTATTTTGCATTTTCATCTTTATTGCAATGGCATAGCATAGATTTATCAAGTTTCTGACAAATCGTTAGATTCACTGATCTTAATGGAGATGCATTTAATGACAAATAAACAAAAATCATTACCCACCAAAGATATTATACAAAGCTATTTTAAAGCCATTGCACAAGGAGATATCGATAAAGCACTTTCATTACTGACGGAAGATGTGGTCTGGCATGTAGATGGCGATGCTAATATTTTTAGTATTGGTCTTGCTTCAGGTAAGCAACAAATTACCAACTGGATGAGAGCTTTTCCAAAGCAATTAAATCCTATTGCAGTCAATATTAACAATACATTAATTGACGGAAATGAAGCGATTGTATTGGGTGATTTTCGTTATTCAGTAAATAAAACTGGCCATTTTATTAGCAGCGATATGGCTATCCATTTTACTTTACGTGACGGAAAAATTGCTAGATACCATATTTTCGAAGATTCATTACTATTATCACGGAGTTTTAACTTTACTAACGATTTTACTAAAAAAGAAATTAAACTTAACGGCACACGATATGCTTATTCTGACCTAGGAAACGGTCCTACATTAATCTTTATGCATGGATTATTTGCCGATAGAGCTATTTTCGAGTCTCTGGTTACACAACTAGAAAAGAATTATCGTTGTATCACGTTTGATTTACCCGGACACGGTCACAGTGATTATCCTAAACAAGGTTGGACGCTGGAGGAATTGGCTCAAGATATTGCTTTATTTATTAGTGAATTAAAACTATCTCCCGTTACATTGATAGGGCAAAGTCAGGGAGGGATGATTGCGATTTTACTTGCTGCTTTAGATTCATCACTCGTCGCTAATCTGATAGTAATAGGCACCTCTGCACGCAAAGAATATAGTGAAAGGTTACCAAGATGGCAAGAAATAAAACATATTATTGCTAAAGGTTCATTTGACGAGAAAGAGCAACTTTTTATACGAATACAATCACTTGCCAACTCATCTGAATGGATAAATAGTAATACAGAGCAGGCTGCTAATGAAAGACGGCTAATGCACACTTATAATGAAGTCGGTCTGTGTTTAGCTATTGATGCAGCAACAATTAAACGACAAGATATTCGATCTTATTTACCAGAAATTCGAGTACCAACCCTTGTTATTTGTGGTGATAAAGATCAAGCTACCCCTATTGAAGTCAATAAAGAAATCAGTGATAACGTAGCTAATGGTAGACTTATTGTATTGGAAGGCGTCGCTCATCATCCGCCAACAGAAGCACCTGATGAAGTTTTAAAGCACATAAAATTGTTCCTACAATAAGATAGTCA
This sequence comes from Gilliamella sp. LMG 34361, assembly GCF_984569075.1. Lineage (NCBI taxonomy): Bacteria > Pseudomonadati > Pseudomonadota > Gammaproteobacteria > Orbales > Orbaceae > Gilliamella > Gilliamella sp. LMG 34361. The sequence goes on from NZ_OZ474903.1 coordinate 1,797,302, forward strand.
TACGATTTAATTCATTAATTATAGCTATCCTATATTTGATATAAAGAATGCCCTTTGCTAATGGGTACGCTAAGAATTAGCATGATTGGGTATTTATTTGGATAAATAATTAACATTTAGAACAATAACGGTATAGACTCCTGAATATTTTTTACAAGATAAAACTGTTTTGTATTTAAAAATGCACACAATCTAAAAGTTTTTGAGATAATTTAAGTGGTTGTATTATTCACTATAGGAAAGCGACGCATTTGATGAAATATATTCAACGGATTATTGGTTAGATTCAGTGCTATATTTTTTGACCAAATATAAAACGAGCTTATCATCAAACAGTTTTAAACCTCCTATTTATCAATTAATAATAGATTTAAGTTTTTTTCTACCTTTTGACGTAATTGTTAATTCGCGATTATTATCATTTTGTACGAACCATTCTTGTTGTAGCATTGATTGCAGCAATAAAGTCCCTAATGGTCCGCCAATATGATCTCTATGTTCAGAAAAATCTATACAGCGCTTTCCAATAGAAGCCGTATTTAACATATTAACTAATAACTTATGTTCATTAAAAAAATTTTTACCATTCTCAGTAACCACAAAAAAATTATTTTGTATAACAATAAATTTATTATCAATAAATGACTGGGTAAGTGCAACAGACCATGAACCCGCTAAATGTTTATAGCATGTTCTTGCTTCTTTAAACTTCTCTTTAGTATTAGCATTGGTTAAAAATAAATCCTCTTTAGGTGGGATAACTTTAAAAGTTGATTCAATAAACATCGCTGTATCTTGATTTTTTATTTCATAGTAGCGATGTTTACCACATGCCCTGTGGTGGATAAGTTCAACATCTTCTAATTTTTTTAAATGAAAACGAGTAGCTTGTGGTGACAAATTTAATCGATTTGCTAGCCATGAGGCTGAAAGAGCTCTGCCATTCATCAATTCCGTAATAATTAACACTCTATTGAAGTCAGACATTGCATCCGAAAATCGTATTAGATCCTCACAATATAATTTATTCACTCTTAATATTCTCCCTGAAAGATCAATGATGTTGTTAATTATTATTCAATTCAAAATAACTTAAACAGAGCATATTAATACATACTTTAGATAAATTGTTTAAATTTATTTTTAAACATAACCCTTAAAAAGTAAATAAACTGATCCGATATTTTCACCAACAAAAAATAAGAGAGAAAGACATGAAAAAATATGAAAAAAATAGAATTTTTTATCGTACTTTTGATATTGACCAAGAGTTTTATTGGGAAAGAGTCAATCGTAGTTTAGGTTGGTTAGGTAATACAGAAGAAGAGCAAAAACAAACCCAGCAAAAACTTAGTAATATTACAGTCGGTTTAGCAGGGTGTGGAGGAATTGGCGGTATGGTAGCTAGCCGTTTGGGTCGGTTAGGTATAAAAAAATAAAATTGGCAGATCCTGACTCTTTCGATGTATCGAATATCAATAGACAGATAGGTGCTTCTCCTGCGAATTTGAAGAGGAACAAAGCAGAAGTTGTTGCTGAATTAGTAAATGACGTAACGCCTGATGTTGATATTGATGTTTTCACGGATGGTATTCTTCCTCAAAATGCCGAAGAATTTGTTGAAGGATGCGACTATATTCTAGATCAAATGGATTTTTATGAAGTAAAAAATAGATATGCTTTACATCGTGCTTTTAGAAAATCACCTAAATTTAAATTTGCTCTAAAAGTCCCGACAGTTGCCCATGGGACTTATATATTTAAATATACTAAAGAATCAATGCATATAGAAGACGTTTACGGTATTGATGAAAATACCACATTAACGCCAGAGGCTATTTTAAGGCTTATGGAGAGAATTATGCCTCAAATTCCAGATTACCCATCAAGAGAGATGTTGAAACATTGGTTTATTGATTTAAAACGCATGCCTATATTTGCCGCTTGCCCCCCATTAGCTGAAGGAGTGCTGCTAGAAAGGCTTACTATAGAAATGGCTGGTTTAGGAGAAAAAATTCCCAATTATAAATCATTGCCAGAACAACCAGGATATGCATTTTTTGACACCGCTTCATGGGAAGCCCGTCTTTTTAATGGTAAATGGTGGGATAACGATAACATTGTTAGATAAAAACAAAGGATTGAATTATGAAGGTAATATTATTTACAGAAAAAAACTCTCCCTATGGAATAGAGTTTTTAAAAAGAATTCACGAACATGAAAAAGTATCATCTGTAATGTTAGTGACCCGAGAAAGTTTAATGCCATTTAATTATTACCAATATGATAATCAACTTTATGATATAAAAGAAATAGTTAAAGAACTCAATGTTGAACATATTGAGCAGGATGATTTAAAAAATCAGGACTTTCTAAAGGTTATTAAACAATTTGATCCTGATTTAATTGTGATTGGCAATTTTCAGAAAAAGTTAAATTCTGAGCTATGCAACTTAGCAAAGAAAGGGGCGCTAAATTTTCATCCAAGTCCTTTACCACGTTATGCAGGATTGGCTCCCTTTTTCTGGATGGCTATGAATAGTGAACGATTAGGTGGTGTCTCCTGTTGCAGAGTTGCAGATATTATTGATGGCGGTGATATCATCGATCAATATGCAATAGCGCTAAATGGTAATGAAAATTCTTATCAAATTAGAGAATGCCATTTTCAAAAAGCTTATCAATTATTAGATAAAATTCTTTATGATGCTTTTGACGATTGTTTGGTTCCTACAACACAAACATCTGAAAATAGAACCTATTATAGTGCTCCTACTGAAGATCTTTTGCAGATTAACTGGTCTGATACTACACAGCATATATTGCAAATAATCCGAGCTGCATCTCCTTTACCTGGTGCTATGGTCACATTAGGAAACAATAAAACTATCCGGATTACTGATGCCGATGAGTTTTTCTTAATACAAGAAATCGCTTCACCCGGAACAATTAAATACCATAATGAATATCCAATTATTGCAACTTCTGACGGTTGGTTACGGGTAAAATCACTTTCTTCTGTAGGAAGTCAGCTAATAGTTTAATTATATTGAGATGAGGCCTATAAATGACAAAAGTAGCAGATAGTTCTAAACCTATATTTTCTATTTATATTATATGTTGCTTAGGATTGTTTTTATCAACCCTAGATACCGGTATTATTAACTTAGCACTCAATGCATTTTCTATCAATTTTGACGTTTCTTTGGAATATATCGGATTATCTGTTACTTTATATTTATTATTTTTAATTATTTTTCTCATTCCTAGCGGTTGGCTTGGTGACTTTTGGGGGCAAAAAAAGGCCTTAATACTGGGTTTCTTGTTTCTTGGGATAACCTCATTAATTGCTGGGCTTTCTGAATCTGCAAATCAGCTTATTTTATCAAGGTGTGGTCAAGGAATAGGTGCCGCATTATTGCAAGCAAATTGTTTGGGATTGGCTGGTTTACAATCAAGTGAACAGAAAATAAGATTAAATTCTTTCATAATGTTGGCGATAAGTTTAGGACCAATTTTAGGACCTTCTTTTGGCGGTATTATTTTAAAATTATGGGGGTGGCAATTCTTGTTTCTAATTAATGTTCCCTTGTGTATTGTGGGTTGTTTTTTTTGTTTAAAAATAAATAATGCAGTAAAAAGACTAATGAGAAAGACTTTCGATTTAAACGGAATGATACTATTTTTCATAATGTTAGTCGGTTGTGTTTCTCTTATTTATTCTAACAATATAAATCTGTCGCTGATTGAAACAAGTTTCATTGGTATTTCTACTTTAATCATATTTATATTTTTTTGGAGGATAGAGTCAAAATGCTCCAATCCTTTTTTCCCTGTTAAATTATTATTAACCTCGTCAATTAGATACATTTCAATTAGTAGTTTGATATTTGGATTGACAGCGGGCATTATTTTTTCAGCATCACCTATCATATTTATTAGAGAAACTAGTTATACTATTGATTATATAGGATTAATTTGTACTGCTTCACCCATTGGCGTTATTTTAAGTGTGTTTGTAAAAAAAGTAATGAATTCAAATTATGATAAAATTATACTAATTTATGCTTTACCGCTTATGTTGTTTGCTTTTGCTTTATTTTTCTTGGTTAGTTTTAATATTTCAGTCTTTAATTATGTTATAGCTGCTTTGTGCTACGGACTAGGTGGCGGACTGTTTCAAAGTTCATTAATTCAGATAGCAATGGATCAAAAAGAAGATAAACAATCAATGATTGGTGGCTTGTTAAGGCTTTTTCAAAATGGAGGAATTATTATTGGAGCAGCATGTTCTTTAGCGTTGTTAGAAATAGATATTTCTCCTTTAAAGTACATTTCCACCTATCAAAAATTATGGGGTATCACTTTCATCGTACTTACTATCATGTTTGTTTATTCATATGTGTCTTTATTTAGGATGAAAAATAAATAAAATCTCATTGGCTAGCAATCCAATGACGACCGCTGATTCCGTATTTACCATATTTTTCATAAAAATCTTCATAAAAAAATAACAGCGCAACCATTCAACCGTAAAAACAAAATCCACATAACCAAAAAAAGATCATTTTTATTTTAATTTATCCTTAAAAAGGAGAGTTAATAATCATCAAAGTTACCAAATTCACACAATAAGATGATTAGATTGTTTGGTGGCAATAAATTACCGTTTATCTAGGTTTTTATAAGGAATAATGATCGTTGTTAGGTAAAATAATAAAAAATACGCATAGAACTACAAAATTACTTTAATTTAATCAAAACAGTTTATATTTGCGTTATAAACAGCTAATTGAAAATAAAATTAACATTGATATGATAATTGATCGATTAGCCTATATTTTAGGCAATGTTCTTCACGTTTAGATTTTAAAAGGAGTTTTTATGAGTATCGAGCAAATGTGTCATTATCAAGCAAAATTATCTTTTGAATTGGATTCAGCAGATTTATATACGTCCATTATAAAGCAAGAAAATATAACCATCATTGATGCTCGATCTCCTCAAGCATATAAAAAGGAACATATACCAGGAGCCGTAAATTTATGGCATAAAGATATGTCATTTCATACAACCGACCATTTAGATAAAAATAAAACTTATATTTGTTATTGTGACGGTATTGGCTGTAATGCCTCAACTAAAGCTGCGCTTAAACTTTTAACGCTAGGATTTAAAGTAAAAGAATTAATAGGCGGTCTTGATTGGTGGAAACGAGATGGTTATGCAACAGAAGGGGACGAATCTCAAAGCGGTCTTGAAGTCGATTGTGGCTGTTAAATGTAAATTTACACAGTGGATATAATTATAGCAAAATATCTAAATTTTATTATTGTTGAAGCAACGATTGTGGGTTGCTTCTGTTGCTATTATGGTAAAAAGTGGTGTTTAAGTTACATTAATGGAACTATCTGAATTTGAGATTAAACTATTCAAACATATATCATAACCAGTAAGGGTATTATAAGGAACATAAGATGGCTTTAGAAGCAGGTGGCTATGCTGAAAAATTAGGTAATAGATATGAAGCTAATTGGGTTGCCCGCCAATTACTCCATCTACTTGAAGAAAAGATCACATGGATTGTCGTCGAACCTATTGGTGATGATGAAGTTGGTGTTGATGTAATAATTGGAATCGATCAAGATCATACAGAGCATCATCAATGTAAGGTTGGTGTAGGTAATAATGAGTATTGGACATTATCTCAACTCAATGAATCCAAAATTTTTCGCAATGCGCTATTTCAAATTGAACGAAATATTGAAAAACAGATAGTTACCGAGTTTCATCTTGTATCCCCCTTATCCAGTAAAAAAATGAGTGATCTCAGCGATAGTGCACTTTATAGCAACATGAACCCTAATGATTTTATGGAATACCAAATTAAGGTTAGCCAACAACGCGAAAAAGATTTTACTGCTATTTGTAATTATTTAGGATTAAATATTGCTGACCCATCAGATATAAAAAGAGCCATTTACTTTCTTCAAAAATTCAAAGTTACCCCCTATATTATTAATCGTTATACCCAAAGTGAGCTTGAAGATAAGGCTTCTGCATTATTTTCAGATGAGCCAGTAAAACTATTAAGTTTCCTTAAAAATTATCCAGTAGAGTTTAAGAAACTAAGGAAGAAAATAACATTATCAGAGTTATTGACCGATTTAAAAACAAGCGGTTTTGAACAAAGAATTGTACCCGATGACCACAGAATATCGACTGTACTAGATAAGCTTTCCACAGAGTTTGAAGAGTCAATTAAACCGTTTCTCATTTCCAATACATTAATTCGGCGGAATGAACTAAACGCTATTATTAATTCAATTCAAGATAACGCAGTAACCTTAATTAAAGCCGAGGCAGGAACAGGAAAAAGTGCTTTACTTTTGGAGTTGCATAACCATTTAAAAGCCAACAATATAATTTCGGTTCCTATTAGATTAGATAGAAGACATCCTCAAGATAATTCAAAAGAATTTGGAAGGTCTTTAGGGTTTCCTTATTCTCCTGTACATAGTTTAGTTAAATTTACATCACAACAAAAAGTCGTATTTATTCTTGATCAACTCGATGCCATAAGATGGACTGCATCACATTCAAGTAATGCATTAGATATTTGCAGAGAAATAGTTCGGCAAATTATTAGGTTAAAAAAAGAAGGGAAAGATATCTGTATTGTTCTCGCATCAAGAGAATTTGACTTAAATGAAGATATTGCCTTATCCAGTTGGCTACAAAGCATTAACGATGATCGTTTAGATATCACACTATCTTCTTTAGATGAAAACACAATAATCCCTTTAGTTTCACCATATGAAGCTTATTCTTCTTTAGCAAAGGAAAAAAAAGAGATACTTAAAATTCCTTTATGGTTAGGTATCTACTTATCTATTGCACAACGTACCCAAACAGCTCCTCAATTTAATAATAAATTAGAACTAGTAAGGACGTTCTGGGAAGATAGACTAAAACAAATTACCGATTGTAAGGTAACAGAGCAAGAGGCAACCGTTTTTATTGATCACATTGTGACATTGATGATTAATCACTCACAATTATCAATTTCTGAAAGTGCACTACAAATAGGGACCAAAAAACAGCTAGAGGCACTAATTTCTGTTGGGGTACTCAGTAAACAAAACCAAAGAATCAGCTTTCGGCATCAAGCTTTATTTGATTATATAGTGGGCACCAAACTTTTTAAAGCAGGAAGTGAATCCCCAGAAAGACTCTTATTTGAAATTGGTCCTTATGAAACACAAACCTTAGCCAAAAGAGAGCATCTTAAATATGCGCTAAATATACTATTGGATTCGGGGCAAGATCTCTTTTGTAACTGCGTTGAGGCAATCTTATTCAATGATAATATTAGATTCCATCTAAAATACTTAGTTTTAAACTCAATTAAAGAAATCAAAGATATTAAAAAACCAGCAAAATCACTCATTGATAAAATCATTGAGTCTCCGGCGCTTTGTAAAAAGTTCTTAATGATAAGTTGTTACTCAAATAGTGCTATTATCCATTACTTAACTGAAAATCAGTATATTTCAAAATGGCTACACAGTAGCGATGATAACCTAATTAATCTAGCTATTAGATTACTCAGATCCATAGTGACAAATGAATCAGAATTAATTATCAAAGAGCTATCTCACTTCGTTGGTCAATCAGAACAATGGAATCAAAGGGTATATTCTGCACTACCTAGGGAAATTGAAGATGATACAGATGATATTTTTGAACTTCGAAAGAGATTACTCAATTTAGGTGGTACGGCAGATTATATCAATTGGGGGGCACTTAGCAAAACCCATCCATTACGAGCACTATCTTTAATTGAATTAATATTAGAGCACTATAGAAACGTTATCTGTGAATCTCCATACTCATCAAGTAAAAAAAACATTAACCAGATAACTAGTCGTGATGGTTGGACTGATGATGAACTCAAACAAATTACACAATTAACAATAGCGATACCCACAGAAACTATTAAGCTTTTGTTAAAATATATAGACAGTGTTTTTAACTCTGAACAAGATAAATACGCTACTCATGAATGGTTTTATCGATATCGGCATAGCAACTATCATGATGTAAGTAGTATTCGAAATGGGCTATTTACCCTCATTGAGTTGGCAGGCCAACAGCTAGAAGCCGATCCAGACATATTGTTAAGCATGATTGCACCTTATATGAAAAAATCAAATGCCGTAATAACTCATTTGGTTGCAACACTTTTATTAAATTTATCAAATCAACATGCCGATCAGGTTATTAACTGGCTATTGGCTGCTCCTAAAACACGTTTAGCCTGTGGCAATAAGTATATTGAACCTGCTTGGATTTTATCAGGAAAACTCATTACTAAATTCTCCCCACATTGTTCAGATGCATTATTTTGGCAACTGGAGAAAATAATTTATTTTTTCCCATCCTCAATAGATATCGAACAAATAAAGATAGAATTAAAAGCGAGAAGAGTTAACTTATATTATAGTTATTGGGGGGAACTCCAATATTTTTTATTGCCGACCTTGGATCAGCAGCGCATATCGTGTAAATCAAAAAATTTAATTCCAGTACTAGAGCGCAAATTTAGTTCATATTCTAACTCTGATTTCTATCAGGCGGATAACAGTTTTGGAGGGTTTGTCGTCTCGCCCTTACGTGGAAAAAATAAACTCTCTAATAAAGCATGGCGCAAGTTAATATTAACACCAGCATCTGCATTTACCCCCCATAAGTTAACTCAAATAGATAATGATACTGTTTCCGAAGCAGATATTAAGCAATTTGCTCGTGATTTGCAGTTGCGTGTAAAAAACGAGCCAATTCGTTTTGCTCAATTAGCGCTTTCACTCCCTCAGAACATTCATACAGAATATATTGATGCTTTCTTCTATGGCTTAGCAGAATCTAATGACATCCCAGCTAGTGATAATTATAAGGAGCAAAGGGAAACTTGTCCTACGGAATTAATAGAGCAAGTGATTCTTCATTTTAATAATGAGGCTTGCGAATATTCGTTAGCTAGCTTATTAGCAAGCAGAGCTGATAGCTGGTCTAAGCAGATCATTGATAGATTAATAAACCTCGCAAAATATTCAACTAATCCTGAATCAAATCAATTAACTGTTTGGGACCCCCAAAAGGGGAAGTCAACAGATTGTGCAGATGCTCAATCATTGCTAGATACAACGATTAATAGTATTCGAGGCAAAGCTTATCGAGGCATTTCTAACATTTTTTGGCGTAACCAGACATTTGCATTGGAAAACCTTGAACTAGTCGATTGTGCAATTAATGATGAACACCCTTCCGTTAAAATGGCTGCCTTTTTTCTTTTAACACCACTACTTAATTATCAAAATGATTATGCGCATGAAAAATTTATTGAATTGTGTCATAAAGATTTACGTATGACGTGTGGAAATAATACTTATCATTTTTTTAATCAAGGTTTTGAAGGAAAACATCAACAGCAATATATAGCTTTAACCCTATCAATGCTAGCGTCAACCAACGATGAAATAAAAAAACAAGCCGCAATACAAATATACGCACGTTGGTTTTTTAATGGTTTATTTGAGGAACAACTTAACGCGGTGCTTCAAGGTGATAATATTCTAAAAGAGGGGTGCGTATCTGTTATTAGTCAGTTTCTTCGTGAGGATAAATATAACGATAAGATAGATAAAATAGAACATGCCTATCAGTTATTAATCAATGATGATAATGATGAAATACTAAGAAAACTAGCAATATGTCTTAGACACGAAAACTATTGGTTAAAACCTAACGCGGATAAATTATTCAGCCTATTTATCACGTCAAAGGCGGCTTTGCAATGTTTAAACATGCTATTTGGTTCATTGAAAGAATATCCTGGAAATTTATCCAATTTTAGTGTTCCTATTTTACAATTAGTAGAAAATATTACGGGTAATTACAATAAAAATAATCAACCATCAGGAATAGATCTTGAAGAATCAAGTCTGCTTGCTGTTCTTCAAAGACTTTATGATGAAGCCACAGAGGATATGGATAAAGAGGCTATCAATACCTGCTTAGATATATGGGATAAATTACTACAATCTGATATTTATTCAGCTATGATAGCAATAGATCAATTAGATGGCGGTCTACTTAGTTAAAGGTGAATCAATCCTATTTATGAGTTGATTATATCCACCTTTATGAAGCAGTTCTTCTTCAAAGTCACATGATGCTACTATTTGATATTGTTCAGTCCACAAGTATGTTAATAATTGTTCAATGAATGCCTTATATTGCAATTCTTTTGCTTCATCAATAAGATCTAGCTCAATAAAATAGGGATAGAATAAAAATCCATCAGGAAAATCTTGAGCATTGGTTTCATTAAATTCTTTATTGTATTGTATATCAATAGTAAAAATATCATTTTCAGCAGATAAAAATTTGTCAAAACTAATATTCCCAAAAGAACTAATTTTTTGCGATAGCGCCTCAATTGTAATAGGAGCATTGAGAAATATTTTACAATAATAATTATTCATAATATGTATTCGCTTATTTTATTGGTATATAGGGAGGATTATTGAATTCCCCTCCATTTAATATGATGGAAATGTCAACATCCATATCTAGCATATTTTGTATTTCTTTACGCATACCACTTAATTTTGCCTCACCTGCCTGAATTTTACCAGTTTCACTAGCATGTAACATTGTTGTTTTTTTGCTGAACCTGGATTTAGCTTTCCAAAATACTGTTTAATTAATTCATCAAATTTATCTTTGTTCACTCTAATATCAATGTCAGAGCTCGACTTTGCTGTTCCTCCCGCTCGACTTGCTTGAATAAAAATATCATCGCTTATATGATTTAATCTACTCTTTAATAAATTGCTGAGATCTGTAAATTGTTTCTTTGTTAGTCCTTGTGGGATCTTTAGTCCTTTTGTCGCTTTAGGAATGATCACATGCCTCTGCTTTTGAGTATTATTAGACAGTTTATCAATATAGATTTTGATATCTCTCATTAACGAAGGTTTTTGCCCTGCTGGGGTGAGATATTTAATCGAGACAATATTGCGTGTAGCTGACGGTAATTTACTTAGGAACAGCGTTTTACTACCTAGTGCAAAATCAACCAATCCATAAGTAATGCCTTCATAGCCTTTAGGCACCAATCCAGACCAAGCAATCACATCTTCCCCGAGCTTTGTGACTTCTTTATCGGTTAACATTCGACTTATGCCCGCTTCAATATTATCACTACCAATAAATCCTAAGGCAATGGCAACATCAGTACCTGCCCCGAACGTTCCCCATTCAATGGTGCCAGCAACGCCTAAGGTTAATATGCCTCCCGCAACTTGCGCAGCACCTAAAATCTGATTTTTATATTTTATAAAGGTCGATTTAATTTCATCACCGTAAAGATAACCCGATATGCCACCAATTAGCATACCCGTTAGACCTGAGTGGCAGCCTGTCGTTATACCTTGAATGGCGTTGCTGAGATGATGTTGTTCAATATCACTAAAGTATTCATCAATAAATGCCACATCAACTCAAATTATTCGAAAAATACATGATCTAGATAGCATATTTTTTAGGCTAAATTTTATTGGGTGACTCAGGTTTATTTTGTTTTATATAGGAAAGTAGAACTGTCTAATTTTTTGTAAAACAAATTTTTTCCGAACTTTTACTTATGTTATTGGATGTTAAATTGGAGTTGGAAACGAGACTCGATTATATATATAACTTGCTGTTATTAATGAATATTATTTATGCTATATAATTTGGTGTACTAGCAAGCGTACGAAATTTATAACGCTGTGAAACAATAACAGATACAAAGTAAAAAACAATATCTCAGTTAAGTCTATCTTTTAAGATTTTCAAATTAATACCATAAAGTAACTATTGTTATAATCTTTAAAACAGGTAGAATTTAAACAAATTAGCTATTTTAGCTAGATGTGGAGAGATTAAATGTCAACTAAAATTCTAACTGCTTATGAGGTGAAAAACCGATTTGGTGAGGCTTTGCTTAGCGTATAAGCTGCATCCATTAGGGCGATTGTCGATATGATGAAGAAGGTAATTTTGAATGATTAGGTTTTCTAAATTGAATAAATATTATGGCGGTTTGATGGTTGGAGTTTTGGCATTGACCGTATTGAGTAGTTGTCAGGCATTTAACAAGGATATTCGAAGGATTACATTACCATCAAAAGAGCAGCAGTCGGTGACTTCGTTAATTTCAAACTCCCCCACACGCTGTATTGGTACTTATTTAATCGAACTGCCCGTTGAATTTAAAGCTTATAAAGAGGGGATCTTTTATTACAAAAGTAGTGGTGATATTACCATTACTACCAAACAGCAGTATTTACCACCGTTTAAACAGATGATTGCCCTGCGCAAGCAGGATCTAGAAAATACTAAGCCTCTTGACCAAATCTATGGCAAATATCTAAAACAGGTATATAAAGTACAGACAAATAATCCTGATAAAATGCAAGGTATTATTTTTGAACGAATGATAGATCCAGATCTGAATGATGTTCTTAGAGTTTTAGAAGGTTATCGTTGGCAAGATGACGTGACTTTACAAATTGAGATGAAAGCACGTAATGGCTCTGGGGAATTATATGCTAAAGATAGGATAAAAGATCCAGAATCTTATGCGAATAATGTCTCTCAAAAATTAATTGAGCTACGTAAACTTTTTGACCGGATTAAGCCGCGCGATGATTTGACTATCCCAACCACGCCAGGTTTTTGTATGTTTAACAGTTTTATGCAGGGGGAGGATCGCGAATGGAAAGATATGAATTATGGTTATCGGCACGATAATAGTAATGACTATTTTTCATTCTATTTTGAATTTAATGATTTTGCCGATGACTATGCATTACTTGATAAACCCGAAGCTTATTTTACACAAGGTAGCGGACATACCATCTATAAAGGAACCCGTGAAAGCCATGGTTTGAAATTGGAAGAGTGGGTTGTCAAAGGTAAGTATTTTGAAGAGCCCCAAGGCGTTAATAATAATTATACAGACTATATATTTACTTTAGGTATTCATATTACCAATCCAACCTATAAAACGCCACGATTACGCATAGAAATGACCTATAGAATTCCTGAAGACAAAACACAAGGATATACTGAAGAGCAATTGATGGTCATTTGGCGTGAAATCACCAACAGTATTCGAATACGCGAAAGTGCTTTTGAATCGAAGTAAACGTATTATTTGGAAAATAGCCTTAATTTATTAAGGCGTTTTCTAGTAAAACTTGTTTGCGTGGTTCAAGATAATGATATATTCACTTCCTTTGCTGTGCTAACGGACAATATATTAATAAAAAAATTAAGGTGTATATTTAGTACAGCTTTATACATTATGAATTGGAGCGGGAAAAGATGGTCAATGTAATTCTTGGCTGTGCTTAAAATGTCATTATTAAACATCAAAACTTATCAATTTATGGGTTATAGAGCCATCAACCGAACTAAACTTTACAGCACATGAAGTTTTCAATTAAAATCAAAATAGTAAAAATAAACCGATAAATAAAAATAAGTCAAGTAAATGGAATAAATATGTCTGAATTTGAACAGAAACGCCGCCAAAAATTATTGGATGAAGATTTTTATCCATTTGTTCAAGAAAGATTTGAATGGGAGATAACGGAGTTTAAAAAAACAATACAAGCTATTGAAGATCCTTATCTGGAACCAATGATAGATCTGTATTATCAACAATTATGCCTTGATTATACAGCAGGTAAACCGATTACTGATTTATTACCAACGATGGAGAAAATAATAAATTATACCGAGAATACAGTTGATCACGTTAAACGATATAATCTCGCTCATCCAGGTGATAGGGCTGACATTACAATTTTAACCGAGTACTTTCAGACTGAAAAATTATCAAATTTATTAGGTTTATGTATTTTATTTGGACGGCAAGACTGGTTGGAAACGATTGTTAAAGCGGTCGATTTAGATTATGAAAATCGAGAAAAAGCATTAGATAGTCTGATTGCTATGAAAATTCCTAATTACCCGATTACTGAAGAAAAAACTCCGCGATCACTCAGCTTTCGAAATCCTCTTTATAAAGCGATTCATGCAGAAAAACCTAAAGATACCTTAAAATTCTTAGATGAATATTTACGCCGTTGGTACGATGGATTACGTAAAGCAGGTAATGTTTACATTGATAGCCATTTAATACAACAAGGTGATTCACGAGAATGTTGTACATTTCATGGTTACTGGTGTTTTGAAGCGGCAGCCGTTACATATTTAAAAAATATTGATGATAGTACATTACATCGTTTTATGTATTATCCAAAAGATATGGTTGAATATGCACGGCAGCAATCTTCATGAGCGATTAAAACGTATAGTCTAAACGGATATAAGACTACCTAAGCCCATCAGACTATGAAACTGGATACGTATCATGGTACTGGTGTTGGACAGAAATTTTTTTGATGCAGGAGGTAATTCTGAATGATTAGGTTTACTAAATTGAATACACTTCATGGCGGTTTGATGGTTGGAGTTTTGGCATTGACCGTATTGAGTAGTTGTCAGGCATTTAACAAGGATATTCGAAGGATTACATTACCATCAAAAGAGCAGCAGTCGGTGACTTCGTTAATTTCAAACTCCCCCACACGCTGTATTGGTACTTATTTAATCGAACTGCCCGTTGAATTTAAAGCTTATAAAGAGGGGATCTTTTATTACAAAAGTAGTGGTGATATTACCATTACTACCAAACAGCAGTATTTAGCACCATTTAAACAGATGATTGCCCTGCGCAAGCAGGATCTTGGAAATACTAAGCCTCTTGACCAAATCTATGGCAAATATCTAAAACAGGTATATAAAGTACAGACAAATAATCCAGATAAAATGCAAGGTATTATTTTTGAACGAATGGTAAAACCAGGAATGCGTGATGTACTTAGAGTTTTAGAAGGTTATCGCTGGCAAGATGAAGTGACCTTACAAATTGAGATGAAAGCACGTAATGGCTCAGGGGAGTTATATGCTAAAGATAGGATAAAAGATCCAGAATCTTATGCGAATAATGTCCCTCAAAAATTAATTGAGCTACGTAAACTTTTTGACCGGATTAAGCCGCGCGATGACTTGACTATCCCAACCACACCAGGTTTTTGTATGTTTAACAGTTTTATGCAGGGGGAGGATCGCGAATGGAAAGATATGAATTATGGTTATCGGCACGATAATAGTAATGACTATTTTTCATTCTATTTTGAATTTAATGATTTTGCCGATGACTATGCATTACTTGATAAACCCGAAGCTTATTTTACACAAGGTAGTGGACATACCATCTATAAAGGAACCCGTGAAAGCCATGGTTTGAAATTGGAAGAGTGGGTTGTCAAAGGCAAATATTTTGAAGAGCCCCAAGGCGTTGATAATAATTATACAGACTATATATTTACTTTAGGTATTCATATTACCGATCCAACCTATAAAACGCCACGATTACGCGTAGAAATGACCTATAGAGTTCCCGAAGACAAAACACAAGGATATACTGAAGAGCAATTGATGGTCATTTGGCGTGAAATCACCAACACTATTCGAATACGCGAGAGTGCTTTTGAATCGAAGTAAACGTATTATTTGGAAAATAGCCTTAATTTATTAAGGCGTTTTCTAATAAAACTTGTTTGCGTGGTTCAAGATAATGATATATTCACTTCCTTTGCTGTGCTAACGGACATATATTAATAAAAAATATTAAGATGTATATTTAGTACAGTTTTATACATTATGAATTGGAGCGGGAAACGAGGTTCGAACTCGCGACCTCAACCTTGGCAAGGTTGCGCTCTACCAACTGAGCTATTCCCGCATGATAAGTGTTTTAAATGGTGCCCGGGGCGAGACTTGAACTCGCACGGCCAAAAAGGCCGAGGGATTTTAAATCCCTTGTGTCTACCGATTTCACCACCCGGGCTAAAAACTGAGTTCCGAAAGGTAACTGCGTTTTGGATGCTGTGCATTTTACCGATCTTATCATTTCAGTCAATAAAAATTTCAAATTAATCGTCTGATTGCTCAATGTTTGACTGATTAGTCGTTAAATTAGGCTATTTTGTCTATTCTTACAAAATTATTTAGCTAACTTGATTATTAAGAGATTACACGGATAATATCTGCGATATTTCATAAATATGTTTAATCTTCGTCTAATAAATCACTTTGCGCGATCCAAAGATATTGCAACATAGATAATAAAGTTAAGACAGTTGCAATAAGTAGGGCAGCCAGACCTGCATATATAACCAGATTGCAAGGACGCCAAAGTAACCAAGTTAACGCTGTCATTTGGGCAATGGTTTTAATTTTACCAATTGAAGATACCGCAACATTATTGCGTTTGCCGATTTCAGCCATCCACTCTCTTAATGCAGAAATAATGATTTCTCGAGAAACGATGATGATAGCCGGAATAGAAATCCACCACGCTTGATAATACTGAGTGATGAGTACCAATGCGATCGTCACCATTATTTTATCGGCGACAGGATCTAAAAAGGCGCCAAATTTGGTGGTTTGACCTAATCGACGGGCGAGGTAACCATCAAAAACATCTGTAACTGCGGCAATTAAGAATAATAATGCCGAAAAAAAGCCAGACCATTCATGAGGAAATAAATAGAATGCCAACACAAAAAAAGGAATAAGTATTACTCGAAATAATGTTAAGAATGTAGGTAAATTAATTTTCATGTGACATTGGCTCATATTGTTTTATTAATCAAATGGTTAGCGATAATTAAAAAAACAGGGTTTTCTTATTGTTTATGTTGCCTGAAAAATGTTAATTTTTCAATGTGTTATTGCTTTAAATTTAGATAAATTTTTTCAGCTAAAGATTTTGAAATACCTTGTACTTGGGCTATTTCATCTATACTAGCATTTTTTAACTCTCTAAGCCCACCAAAATGCTTAAGTAATGCTTGTCGTCTTTTGCCACCTACGCCTTCAATATGCTCTAAAGCGCTGTCAGTTAACTGTTTAACACCTTTTTTACGTTGGCCTACTATTGCATGATCGTGTGATGCATTACGGATCTGTTGAATTAGTAGTAGAGCAGGGGAGTGATAATCTAAATAATAACCTTTACCATGTGCTTCAAAAAAGAGCGTTTCTAATCCTTCCTTACGTTCAGCACCTTTGGCGACGCCAATTAAAATAGGGTGATTTTTATCCCAGTTTACTTTTAAATTATCAAAAACCTTTAATGCTTGATTAAGCTGGCCTTTGCCTCCATCAATAAAGATAATATCAGGCACTTTATCCTCAGAAAGATCTTTCTTACTATAACGGCGAGTTAGAACCTGTTCCATTGCTGCATAATCATCACCCGGTGTAATACCTGTAATATTATAGCGACGAAACTCAGATTTAACAGGGCCTTTATCATCAAAAACTACACAAGAGGCAATGGTGTTTTTTCCCATAAAATGGCTGATGTCAAAACATTCCATTCTATTGATTTTATCAATACCTAAAAAGGCTTTTAATGCATCATATCTTTGTTTAATGGTTGAGTTTTGGAGTAATTTATTTTTAACTTCAGTTTGCGCATTAACTGTCGCGATATTTAGCAATTTTAGATTATCACCTTTAGGCTCATCGACTAACTTAACTTGATGCTCAGCAACAATTGATAAAGTGTCTTCCATTGCTTGTTTATCGGACAACGAAAAATTCAGAAGAATTTTCTTTGGGATATTCCTATTTTGATTACCTTGTAGATAAAATTGTCCTAAAAATGTCTCAATAACTTCTTCAAGTTCAGTATTAGATGGCACTTTCGGGAAATAAGAACGATGCCCGAATGTTTGACCATTTCGAATAAAGAGCACATAAATGCAAGCTAAACCAAGTTCATAGTGGAAGCCGATCACATCTAAATTATCATTATTATTGTAAATCGCCTGTTTTTCATTAATATGTTTAATTGCTTGTAACTGATCACGTAGTGCAGCCGCTTTTTCAAAATTAAGTTCACTACTGGCTTTTTGCATATCTGTAGTAATTTTTTGCAAAATCTGGTCTGATTGTCCTGAAAGAAACAACCTAACGTAATTAACTTGTTCATTATAATCTTCATCACTGACTAAACCCGGTACACAAGGACCTAAACAGCGTTTAATTTGGTACTGCAAACAAGGACGTGTTCGATTACGATAAGTACTATTAAGACATTGCCTTATCGGAAAGGTTTTTTGTAATAATGCAAGAATTTGTTTAACTGCATAGCCACTCGGGTAAGGGCCAAAAAACTCATCTTTTTTACGATTAACTGCTCCGCGGTATAAAGATAATTGTGGATGGCGTTCTTTACTTAATTTAATAAACGGATAGCTTTTGTCATCTTTAAGTAAAACATTATATCGTGGTTGATATTTTTTGATATAAGTCTGTTCAAGCAAAAGAGCTTCGGTTTCGGTATTGGTGATGGTAAATTCTACTCGATGAATATGACTCACCAATCGATCGGTTTTGATGGTTTTTTTACTACTATTAAAGTAACTTTTTAAACGATTATTGAGATCTTTCGCTTTTCCCACATAAATGATGGTATCTTTATCATTAAACATTTGATAGATACCTGGTTTATGTGGGACGGTTTTTAAGAAAGATACAGAATCAAATTGGTTCATATTAATTTTCAAAGGTGAGGGCTTTTTTCTCTATTATCCTCATAATGGTGCTTAAAATACCATTTATCAAGAGGTAGATGAGCCCAGCAACAACAAAAATTGAGAAATCATAGTATTCACCATTTAGTGTATTACTATATCCCATGAGATCCATAACAGGAATCATTGATGCTAGTGCGGTTCCCTTAACCACGAAGACAACTTCATTAGAGTAAGTAGATAGTGCACGTTTTAATGCATATGGCATTACAATTTTGAGTGTTTGTCTTTTATTCATGCCTAATGCACTACATGCTTGCCATTGTCCTTGTGGAACAGCTTTTAAAGCACCATAGAAAATTTGAGTAGTGTAAGCTGCACTATTAAGCGTTAATGCTAAATAAGCGCAAAACCATGGCGATGAAATAAATTCATAAAAAGCGGGTACTTTACTTAAAATTTCGCCAAATTGTGAAGGTCCATAATAGATTAAAAAAAGTTGTACCAATAAAGGTGAACCAGTAAAAATAACAATATAACCACGTATCGTTTTAGTTAAAAACTTTGAATTTAAAGATAAAAGGCAAGAAAAAACGATAGCTAAAAAACCAGCTGATAATATGCCAGCGATACTTAAACTTAAAGTATCAGGTAGACCTTGAAGAATGATTTTTAGATAGTAAATAAAATTATCAGACATAAAATGACCTTACTGACTATTAGCTGATGGTTCAAATTTGGTAGAGCGTTTTTCAATACGAGAAATAACTCGTTGACTTAAAACTGATATCACTAAATAAACAAGCATAGCAATAAAATACCATAAGAAAGGTTGGTTGGTTCTTGCAACAATTGTTTTGGTTTGCATCATTAAATCATCAATCGCTATTGCAGATACAAGGGCGGTATCTTTTAATAAAATTAACCATTGATTACTCAAACCAGGTAATGCATGGCGCCACATTTGCGGCATTATTATGCGGAAAAAAGTACGAGATTTACTAAGACCTAATACTTGAGCTGCTTGTTTTTGCCCACTTGGTATCGCTTTAAATGCTCCACGTAAGGTTTGTGATGCATAAACGGCATAAAGTAAGGATAAAGCAAAAACACCGCATAAAAATGGATCTGGTTGAGTATTTTCAATATTCATTTTTACGGTAAATGATGTAAAGCCAAATGGAATGGTAAAACCATCATCTAATGCCATCAATAACAGCGGTAAACCGGTATAGATTGCCACCACAATTAATAATTCGGGTAAAGCTCGAATAGTTAAATTAAATAGTGACATTAACCATGCAACAGGTTTGAAAGGTACTGATTCTAAAATAGTAAAAATGAACGCAAAAAACATGCCGACAATTAACGATACAAAAGCTAATGATAACGTTATTGCGGTTGCTTTAGTTAGCGGCAAAATATACCCATCCATAGAAGAGAGTAACCAGTCGATACCGTGTACAAAAAAGTCTGACATAAAAAAACCGTAATTAAATTAAAAAAATAAACTCGCCGCAGAGTATGCGGCGAGATCTCAATATACAGATTTTAGTAAATAATATTATTTACTAAACCATTTTTTATAAATAATATCTAATTCACCATTTGCTTTTAATTTATCAATTGCTTGGTTGAATTGTTCAAGTAATTGATCATTGCCTTGACGTAAAGCGATACCTAAGCCTTCACCGAAGAATTCATGATCGGTAATTTTGTCACCCAAAGCAACAATCTCAGCATCCTTACCTAACCATTCTCCAGCAACAAATGAGCTTGAAACAATGGCATCAATACGTTTTGCTTTTAAATCTAGAAAAGCGAATTGATAGCTGTCATAACTTACTGCTTTGACATCAGGGTACTTTTCATTTAAGTATTTTGAATACGTTGTACCTTTTTGAATACCAACTTTTTTACCTTTCAATTGATCGAGACTGGTTAATGAGTCTTTCAAAGTAATAAATTGAATTGAGCTGTCATCATAGTAGATTTTAGTAAACGCAACTTGTTTTTGACGCTCTGGAGTAACATCAATACCTGCAATTGCCGCATCAATTCGACGAGTTTTAAGGCTAGGAATTAAACCATCAAATGATTGATTAACAATTTTGCAAGATACTTTCATTTCTTCACAAAGCTTATTCATAACGTCAATATCAAAACCAACAATTTCATTTTTATCGTTAGTAAATTCGAAAGGCGCATAAGTTGCTTCGGTACCAATAGTTAATGTTTCTGCTGCTTGAGCTGCAAAAGCAGAGCCTGCAAGTAAAATAGCTAGTAATGTTTTTTTCATATTTCCACCCAATCTGGTTTTAATTAATGTTAGTGTGATAGATAAGCTTTAAACTCTTCGGTTTTTGGATGAGCAAAACACTCAAGTTGTCCCTGCTCAATAATCTTACCTTGTTCCATGTAAATCACTTGTGAAGCAACTTTACGTGCAAAATCGACTTCATGAGTAACAATAATTTGTGTAATTCCGGTTTGTGACAGTTCATTAATAATCTCGGCAATTTGTGATGTAATTGCTGGATCTAATGCCGCTGTTGGTTCATCAAATAGCAAAATTTTCGGCTCCATCATTAATGCTCTAGCAATCGCAACACGTTGCTGTTGGCCTCCAGAAAGATGGAGAGGGTAGCGATGAGCCATTTCATCAATTTGTAGACGAATTAAAATTGATATCGCTTTATCACTTGCTTCTTTTTTTGATAGCTTTAGAACTTGGCAAGGCGCTTCAATTAGGTTCTCTAAAACGGTTAAATGTGGCCATAAATTGTAATTTTGGAAAACCATGCCAACATTTTTGCGTAATGTTTGAATAGTTGATTCACTTATTTTTTGTGAAAAATCGAAATGGGAATCAGCAATTGTCATTTCGCCTGAAGCTGGGATTTCAAGTAAATTAAATACTTTCAACAAAGAACTTTTACCCGCACCGCTTTGACCAAGTAAAACAATTGTTTCACCTAAAGGGTAACATAAAGAGACATCATTTAATGCCTGATGTTTACCATAGAAACAATTAATATGGCTTAATTCAATATTCATTAGTTTTAGATAAATTGTTTAAATTTTAATTGACTAAATATTACTTTTTTTTGCATAAAAATGCAATCTAAATTATTAGACAACTGTATTTTAGACCGATTTTTATGCTCAAAAACCCCGTTCCTCAATTTTTTTTAAAACATTACTTAATTTTTATTAATTTTCGTTATTAATAATTGGAATGGAAGGACCAAGAAATTTAGGTTCTTTTTTAAGAATGTAGAGATCGATAAAAGCACTAACTCGTGCGAACATTTCTCTCACTCGGACTAATTTCATACTTTTCGGTGCAGGAACTGCAAAACATTGAGCTTGGATCCCTTGAGCTAATGCAATAAAAATTGCTCGTTCACAGTGAAATTTTTGAGTAATAATAGTAAATTTATCAGCATTAAACACCTTATTGGCACGAACAACAGAATCAAATGTTCGAAATCCAGCGTAATCTAATACAATCGACTCCTTTGGAATACCAGCCTTAATCAAATCCTTTTGCATCATGATTGGTTCATTATAATTTAATTTAGCATTATCACCACTTAGTAATAGATAATCGACTTTACCTTGCCAATAAAGATCAATAGCACCATCTATTCGGTTGCGATAAAAGCCATTGATTCCACCATTTTTTACATATTTCGATGTACCTAATACAACACCAATGGTTCGATAGGGAAGTTTGTTTTCGTCATGGTAAATATAAGGTGCTGTTTTGTAGCTTATCCAATAGTCAAGACTAATCACTAAAGTGAATAATAATAAAAAAAAGGCAATAAAATAAGCAATAAGCTTTTTTAACGTCATGCTAAAACCAATCAAAAATAACTATCATTAATGGGAATAAAAAAGGTGCTGTCAATGAAGTCATAATACCACATAATACGAGTGAGAGGGAGCTGTAAGCACCTTCATTATAATCAATTTCAATACAACGCGCAGTACCAACAGCATGTGATACCGCACCGATTGATAATCCTCTTGCTGAAGCCGTTTTTATTTTAGCAAAGTTTAATAATTGATGACCAAAAATGCCACCTAATGTTCCAACAAGTATTACACATAATGCAGCGATAGATTGAACACCACCTTCATTACCGGCAATAGTGACTGCAATGGCGGTGGTGACAGATTTAGGTAATACTGATGCCGCAATTTCTTTGCTACCGCCTAACCATAATGCAATACATACACCTGTCACCATAGAAGCGATAGAGGCAGTAAAGGTAATCATCATAATGGATTTCCAACGAGCCTTTATTTGTGGAATAAGTTCATATAAAGGATAAGCCAAAGCTACGACAGAATAAGGAAGTAAATCGTTAATAATCTTTACATTGTTAACATATTCAATGTAGCTCGTTTTAGTTATTAATAAAATAGGAATTAAGACAATTACCGAAATAACTAATGGATTAAATAGTGGGTTTTTTACTTTAAATGAGATTCTTCGAATGATTAGAAAAACCACAATAGTTAATGGTAGCATCCATATCATGATTGTTTTTCCTTATTGTCAGACGCTTTAGCTACTGGCCTGTGTAAATGCTCAGTTAAATAAGCTGTTAAATATAGGACAATAATCGAACCACCAACACTAGCAAAGATAATCGGTATCCAATTAGCTAAAAGTAACGAATAATTATCCATGATACCCATTGCCGCTGGAATAAAGAGTATAGTCATGTATCGCATGAAAAGATTACAGCTATTTTTTATCCAACAGGTTGGTATTAATTGAAAAGCTAATAAAAAAAACAAAATCAATAAACCAATAATGCTGCCAGGGATCATGATCGGCAATATTGCAGAAACAATATTACCTGCCCATAAACAGAGAGTTAAAATAATTAAGCCTCGACCATAACTAAATAGTGTGTAATATAAAGAATAGAGTCGATGCTTTATTGTTGCATGTTTGGCTAAAAAGTGTTTCATAAGTTAAATGCTAGATGTTTTAAGCTAAAATTTTGGCTGTTTGTTATTGATTGAAAAATGACACAGAACTCCGAACAGAATTATATGATACGCTCCTCAGATTCAATTATCCAACTAAATAATGACAATATTGGTATAGCTGCTTTAATAAGCTCAACTTTTCAGGCTGTTGTATATAAATTTCTGCAAATTGTTCAAGGGTTTGTAAGTAATCTTGAATCTTATGCGGATTTAGTATGTCGCGACAATGATCTTGCCAAATACGCAACTCGTGTTCAGTTAATGTTTGTGGGTAGTTTCTTGCTTTATATCGAAAAAATAATTTTGCTAATCGTCGATCGTCAAAATTTAGAGATAAGCTGTCTAATAAATGGGGGGGAGTAGATCGTATTGTCTCACATTTCAACAGATCTTGACCATTTAAAAAGTTCGCATAGATTTGCGCATCAACATCAATATTATTGTTAGAATATTCATTGTTCACACTAAATAGTTCATACATTTTACTTTGTAGTAGATTTTGGTTTTCTAACAATTTTTGTTGGTTGATTAGGCATTTTGGTTTATCAAGATTGAAACGTTTAGCATTATCAGGTAGAAGAGTGCTCAATGGTGCGACTATTGGGCATTTATTAATATGAATTAATTTCAATGGAATCCGCTGTTCATCAATTTCAAGATCTTCGGTTTTGGTGTAGAGTTTCTCCCGAATAGTTTCAACTGGTAGCGTTATAAGCGAATCAATATCACCGCTGAGATCACAAACAATCACAGCATTTTTTTGCATCGGGTGCCAAGCAATAGGGCTAACCAATGCCATGTTACCACGATGACTACCTAACATGCCTGAAATATGAATGATTGGTGTCATATTGGCAATATCAATAAGTTCGACAACTCTATTTTTATTGCGTAGAGTAAAAAAATAATTGAGTAATTTGGGTTGTGCTTGTTTAATTAACTTTGCCATGGCAATAGTGGCATAGACATCTGACATAGCATCGTGCGCATGTTCATGTGTTATATTGTTGGCTTTAGTGAGGTCTTCTAAGCGAAAACTAGGTAAACCAGAATCATTTGTTGGCCAATTAATTCCTTCCGGTCTCAAAGCATAACAAGCACGTACGACATCAAGTAGATCCCATCTCGAATTACCATTGCGCCAACTATAGGCATAAGGGTCATAAAAGTTGCGATATAAG
Source organism: Gilliamella sp. LMG 34361 (assembly GCF_984569075.1). NCBI lineage: Bacteria > Pseudomonadati > Pseudomonadota > Gammaproteobacteria > Orbales > Orbaceae > Gilliamella > Gilliamella sp. LMG 34361. Next base: position 1,822,228 of record NZ_OZ474903.1, read on the forward strand.
ATGTTGCGAGTAACTTCATCATCAAAACGAATATTGTTGTAGCCTAAGATACAGGTATTTGGTCGGTTAAATTCTTGATGGATTAATTTGGTGAATTCAGCTTCGCAAATACCACTTTGATTCGTTTTTTGGGGTGTTATTCCCGTAATTAGCACGGCTTCAGGATCAGGTAAATAATCTTGAGCTATTTGACAATAAATGATTAAAGGTTCTTCAATAATATTAAAATCACTGTCAGTTCGAATACCAGCAAATTGAGCGGGACGATCTAAAGCAGGATTTATGCCAAATGTTTCATAATCGTGAAAGTAAAAAGTAGGTTGATTTGTGCTGTTTTCCATTATTGTTTTCTGATCTCATCTGTTTATTTATTATTCATCAATTAGATATTGATTTTCTAATTTCAATCTTTTTAGTTTAAATATTTTCTTATTTTTTCACTTGCAACGGTGTACATAATTTTGTTTTTAGTTGTTTCCAGAAGATAAAAAACTAAAATAGCACTTAACGAAAAACTCTTAACATTGTTAGTAAGATTACCAGAGAGTATAGACGATAATTTTAAGTTTAAGGATATCATAAAAAGAGAATATTTAATTCCAATTTCGTTTTAGATGTAAGGGAAATAGCCAATAATTAACAATAGGGATATATTGATCTTTTAATTTAAGCAACGCAAGATTGTTAATATTATAGATAAAGGTTGATTTTTCCTTTAGATATCGGGATATTAACCGTCATGTAGCTAGTAATTAAACTCATCATCAAAATCCATGCAACTCGTAATGCATTTTTTATTGCCCAGATTTTTTAAATAACTTACCATTATTTAAAAATTCCGAGATTAATATGAAAAGAATAATTTTAGTTGGCTTGATTGGCTTTGCGTTATCTGGTTGTGGAGATAGTGAAGATACAAATAATATTGATAATTCAGATAAGTACCAAAAAGATATTGCTAATAAAAATGAACATGTATATTTGAAAATAAAATCAGAAGGTTATTGTACCAGAATAGAATAACGGTAAAAGGAATTAAGTCTAAATTAACCCCCTTAAGGTATTTTTGGGGTTTCCTAAATGAAAAAATAATTACAAAAAAATGGACAACTTTTTGGGGGAGAGGATAAAAAATATTCTCTTCTCCCTTTTATATTTACTTATGCGATTAACTTAATAATAAACCTCAAGTTCTTTTTGAAATATTTTTAACTCTTCTATCCATAATTTAGCATTCATTGTAGTGCTATGACCACTGGTTTTGTTACTTGCTGGAATCAGATAATATTTTGCTGCAACGATATCCTTTAACGCCTTTTCCATTAAACCTGTATTTGGGGGATTTCTTTCATCATCTTCTGAGTTAATAACTAAAATAAAAGCCTTTATCTTAGTTAATCCTTGAGTTGGATCAAAGTTTCTTGCTGCATCCCATTGATATAAAAAATCATTGGCATCTATATTAATACGTTCTTTTAACTTATTTGACAATATTTCTTCTGTTTTTGCTGTATTGTAGGCTCTATTTTGCCAAGCAATATCGCCACCATTAGTTGCTATATCGTAATAATTATAAATAGTTTGGAACTTTTCTGGTTGTTGGCTATAAAAACCATTGTTCCAATCAGGATCATCTTTAATTGAATTAATGATCATCTTTCTCATTATCCAATTTCGACTAGACATTGGCGCAGGGGTTGCAGCCATCGGAACGGCTGCTGTCATGTAATTAGGATACATAGTCAACCATTGCCAAGTATTCATGCCTCCCATTGAATTTCCAATAATAAGTTCAAGATGATCTATGTTTAATCCTTTTTTAAGAAGTTGGTATTGAGCATTAACCATGTCTGAATAATCATAATGAGGAAAGTTGCCTTTCATTCCATCTGAAGGTTTTGATGATTTACCTGTTCCAATTGCGTCAGGTAATATAATAAAATATTTTTCAGCATCTAATGGCATACCTTTATCAAATAAAACATGACCAAAACTGTCATTAAGCATAGAAGTTCCATTGCCATTTGTGCCATGTAAAATTAATACTGGTTTTCCTTTGGGATTGCCGATTGTGATATAATGAATTTTTAAGTTTTTTATAGTGCTACCATCATTAAATTTAAAATTATCAATAATATAATCACCTTCATTTCGGTTGTAGAATTCGTTACAAAATCCTGGGGTAGCGAAGGTTAGAAAAATAAAAAATAGTAGTACTTCTTTTATATTATTCATAAGTGACTCTCTCCATTATAATTATGTTATAAAACATTTGCGCAAGAGATAGGGTAGGAAGGTAAGATTAACGTTGTAGTTTTTTTATAACGTTAGTAAGTATAATAGTTTATTAAATGACAGTTATCCAATAAAAAATCTGTTCATTTATTTTAAATAAACAAAGCTGAAAATGAATAACTATAAAAGAGAATGTATCATTCCCTTTTAATAATGTTTCAACATAGTTGTTTAGTCTTTTGGTGCGCTTTCGATAATATCAGCTAATTTTTCAAGTGTTAGCCTTAAGAACCTTGGCATAGCTTCTATTTCAATTGAATCCATTAAATTTTTTACGTAAAGGCCTAATTCTGTATCACCTTCAACAATTAGTCGACGTTGAAAGAATAAGGTATCAGGATCTTGTCGTCTTGTTGCTATCATGATTAAGTCATTTGCATTACCGATGAAGCTTACATCAGGTATTTCTTCGCGACTAACTACTAGTTTGTTATCAATTAAACTAACAAACCAGATTAATTGAAGGTCAGTAACTTGAATTTTGAGCCAACGATTCTCTAAAAAATCTAGATCTCCATCTTCAAGTGAGTGTTTGAATTGTAATTGTAATAATTGTTCGATAGTTCGTTTTTTTAAGTTGAAGGGGATACATCGTAATGTCATCCCCAACATTTTTGGCGCTTTCTCGACAAATTGTGAATGAATTGTGCTAAGAAATTGATGTTTGTTGCCAATCATTTAGGCATCTCCAGAGATCATTTTCTCATAAATATCTAAATCGGTATTTAGATGCTCAAAAATTTCTTCACTAACTTCATCACGGACTTTCATTTGCAGTAATGCTGTGCGTTCTGCGCCAATCGCGACCAAACGCATGCGCCTTTCAAGGTTTTCGGCTTCAAGTGCTTTTTGTTCCAAATCTTTAAGTCCAGTTCGACGTCTTAACGAACCAATAACGCGGGAACCTACTTCGTGAATGATTTCTTGATCTAATCCTTCTTCAGACGTTTCTTGTAATAAGCTTGCCTGCATTTTTTCAAGACTAATAATCGCTTCTTCTGCCATTTGCCCTTTTACAGTTAATATTTCGTTGTCTTGTTCGGAATTATCTAAAATTACGCTACCTCGTAATAAGATAGGTAACATAATGATAGCGGATATTAATGATATCAATATGATACCTGCGGCTATAAATACGAGTTGATATCGGCCCGCAATAGTTATTGGAATAGACAATACACCAGCAAGTGTAATTGCTCCGCGAACACCAGCGAAAGTTGAAATCCATAAATCACGTGTTGAATATGAACTAAATGCAAGTGGACGTTTTGTGCCAAATGACATTGCCGGCATTTTTTTCATAGCCCAAAGCCAAACAAATCTTGTCCCCATTAATACGACAAAAACGAATAATACAATTAGACATAATTGCCATAATTCAATTGATGTATCAGTTCGGTTTTCAGCAAATGTATTATTTAAAATACTTGGTAGTTGGATACCTAATAGTACAAAAACAAATCCATTGAATACAAAAGTTAACATAGACCATGCACTATCAGATTGTAATCGCGTTGTTAAAGGAGCGTTGCGCATCATTCCAGAGTGGTTAACTGTCATACCTGCACTTACCGCGGCTAAAATACCTGAACAATGACATTCTTCAGCAATTATATAAGCTGCAAATGGTAGTAAGAATAATAATACAATCTGTATTGCCGGGTCATTATTGGTTAACTGGTTTATTTTACGTAATATACGAGCGTATAACCAAGTGAATATAACTCCAACAGCTAAACCACCGATAGCAACTACAAAGAAAGATATACTGATTTGTAATAAGTTGAATTCAAAGACTCCAGCTGCAATTGCGAGTGCAAATTTTAAAGAAACAAGACCAGAGGCATCATTCATTAAAGCTTCACCTTCAATGATTTCCATCTTTTCTTTTTCAATACGTCCTTTACCAACAATACCACTTAAAGCGACGGCATCGGTAGGTGATAATACTGCCGCTAAGGCAAACACAGCTGGCATTGAAATATCTGGTAGCATCCAATGAAGTAAATAGCCTAAAGCAACAATAGATATTACAACAAGAACAAGTGCTAATCCTACAATTTCTCGTACATTATGTACAAAGTCTTTTACTGAGGTTTTACGACCATCGGCAAATAGTAAAGGAGGAATAAATAAAACAAGGAATAAATCTGAATTAAACTCTAAATAAACGCCTAAAGCAGCAAGAATACTGCCAAGTAATATTTGCATCAAAGGTAATGGGATTTGAATTGGTAACATTTTTATAATGACACCGGAAAGTGATACAATTAATACGATTAATAATATTGTTGAAAATAATTCCATAACGACTCTTTTAGTTATCCCATATATAGTTATCTATTATATAGGATTTTTAAAAAATTTCAGGTTAAAATTGTATAAAATTACTTAAATTTTAAACAGTCTCTGCTATTAATCAAAAAAAGTGGCAATTTTATTTACAGGTGTGTTAGATGGAAAATTGGCGAAGAGCATTTGTACTGCATACCAGAACATATAGTGAAAGTAGTTTATTAGTCGATTTATTCGTTGAAGATGTTGGTAAAGTATCCCTTTTAGCTAAAGGGGCTAGGCGTAAACGATCAGCATTAAAAGGGGTTTTACAACCTTTTACTCCATTAATTGTTCAATATTCAGGTCAAGGTGAAATAAAAACCTTACGTCAGGTAGAAGCGATATCGCTTACCTTGCCGCTCGTTTCTGTTTTTCTATATAGTGCCTTTTATTTAAATGAACTATTACATCGAGTATTAGTTGCTGAAACCGAAATCACTACATTATTTGATGACTATTTAACAAGTATACAACAATTAGCTCAACAAGTCCCTGCTGAAAACGTTCTGCGAGCATTTGAGTTGGCTTTACTTGAAAATTTGGGTTATAACGTTGACTTTTTTCACTGTAGTGCAACCGGTGACGATATTGTTGAATCAATGTATTATCAGTATTTATCTGAAAAAGGTTTTATTAGTAGTTTGCTACAAAATAGTACCAGTTTCACTGGTGAACAAGTTTTGGCTTTGGGTAATAGGCAATTTCATAATGCCGATACACTTAAAGCAGCAAAACGGTTTACCAGAATGGCTCTGAAACCTTATGTTGGTTCTAAACCATTTAAAAGTAGGGAGTTATTTTTGAAAATTTAGTATGTTAATCAAATAATTTGATTAACATACTATTATGCCGTTTATTTATAGTGACAGTGTAACTTTTAATTAGTAAAAGTATTACCATATTTTTTTATTTGCTGAAATTTACATTAAATACTCTTAAGATCAAAATCAAGTTTCACTTGATGCGCGAATAACTAACTCTCCATTTACATAAATAGTACGAGTGGGTAATGATATGTTATTGACACGCTGAATTAAGGTTTCAACCGCGGTAAGGGCTATACTAGCCAAAGGTTGCTTATATGTCGAAAGCGGTGTTGAAAGATGACCTGCATAATCAGCATCATCAAAGCTAATCGTAAATAATTTTTGGTTTGGATTTATTCTTTGATTCAATGAGATTAATTGCATTGCCGTAAAGTCATTACCACAAACTACATGTTTAATGTTCAATTTTGCCAATTGATTAATTACTTTTTCATCAATTTGTGGCACTTGAATTATCCAATCATCAATTTTTGTAATACCTGCGTCATATAATGCTTGTTTATACCCAATTATTCTTAAAGCAACGGTATTAGCTGAATCACTTTTTGATACAAATGCTATTTGAGTATTTTTCTTTTCAATAAAATAATTTGTGACAACGTAACCTGCAGCAATGTTATCAATACTAACTAAGTCAGCTTTACCTCGAGAAGGGAAAACACAATAGTCTCTCTCTAACAATATACAAGGAATATTGTAGAGTGCCAGATAATCCATTATTCTTTTATTTATGATATTCGCGTAAGGGTGAAACTCTAAAGGTGTGAAAAATATGCCGTTAATATTATTTTTTGTATAATTAATGATGACTCTTTCTACGTCATTTAAAATAGATTGTATATCCTGACTTTTGGTCAGCATCCCTGCCCATAAAAGAGAAAACTGGCAATTATTGGCTAAACTTGCTATCTCAGAATATAAGCTATCAAGAATCATTCTACTTTCATCTTGTTCTAAACGAGGAGCCAATATTCCAAAAATATATTTGCTTACTTGTTGATCTTTAGGTTGTCTAACATAAAACTTACCACCTTGTTTACCTTCAATGTAACCTTCCGTTTTTAATCTTGAAAATACTTTACTTATTGTTGGCCGGGAAGTCTTATATATTGAACTTAAATCAGATGAAGAGGGAAGGGCACTATTACAATCTAGAATTCCACTTTTGATCTGCAATAATATTTCCTGATAAATCTGCTCACATTTATTTGCCATTATATTACCTATATAACTTTAATTGAATATAACTAGTATGACATAACCATTAAACTTGATAAATTAAATTTTACAAGTTCTTAAAAAAAGTGACTTTGATATCATAAATAATAAAAAGAAATAGATTAATATTGTTAATCTTGTTGCAGATAATTAGACTGAATTTACTCAAAATATATTGTGAAATATTTTTGAGTTTTAGTATTTAAGGAAATTATTATTATAAATCATTTGATTATCCGAGGTGGGTTTATGAAAAAATTCATAGCATCGTTTTTAACAATTACATTCTTTCTTTTTACAAGTTGTTTTCAACTTGTAAATGCTGATGATAAAAAACCTATAAAGTTTGCTTTTATCACTTCAACTTTAAACAATTCATTTTTTACAGCAATATCTGATACATTTTCTGAAATCGCCAAACAAAATGGCGATCAATACATTCTTGTCGATCCTCAATATGATCAAGCTAAGCAAATTTCAATGATGGAAGATGTCATTAATCAAAAAGTTGATATTATTTACTTAATCGCCGTTGATTCTGAAGGTATCCGCCAAGGATTATTGGCTGCAAAACAAAAACAGATCCCGGTAGTGGTGATTGATAATCCTATTAGTGATGATGATTTAGTTGTTAGCACTGTGGCTTCAGATAATTTCTTGGCCGGTAAAATTAATGGTGAACAAATGGCTAAAGATTATCCTAATGGCGCTAAAATTGCTGTTATTGATTGTCCTTTCAACCGTGCTAGCGTTTTAAGAGCTGATGGCTTTTATGCCGGATTAGGCGAAAACAGAAGTAAATTTGAAGTCCTTTCTCAACAAAATGGCAAATGTGCTTTAGAGGTCACCATGCCAATTGCCGAAGATATTATTCAAGCTCATCCTGATTTACAAGCATTTTTTGCCGTAAATGATCCTTCTGCTTTAGGTGTTGTTGTTGCATTAAAAGCATCAAATAAACTTAAAAATGTTAAAGTCTATACTGTTGATGGTTCTCCTGACGGTAAAAAAGCATTTAGCGATGGAGATATAACGTTAACAGTTGCCCAAGCACCAATTCAATTAGCTAAAGAAACCTATAAAGTTGGTAAAAAGGTTTTAGCTGGTGAAAGCGTTGCTAAAGAAATATTAGTACCAACTTTTCCAATTACCAAAGAAATGATTGATCAATATGGAGTAAAAGTCTGGCAGTAATCATTGACTTTAATCAAGTTATATCTATTGAAATCAATAAGGTGATATTTATATGGAACAAGTTGCATTACAACTATCTCATATAGAAAAAAAATTTGCTGGTGTCCATGCGTTAAAAGATATGCACTTTAACCTTAAACAATGTGAAGTTCATGGATTGTTGGGCGAAAATGGCGCTGGCAAATCAACCTTAATCAAAATTATTGGCGGCATCTATAAACCAGATGCCGGTGAAATTAAGATTAATGGTAAAACTGAGATAATTAATGGTATTAAAGATGCACAAGCAAGAGGAATTAATGTTATTCATCAGGAGATTGTCTTAGTTCCTTATATTAGTGTATATGAAAATATTTTCTTAGGCCGAGAACCAAGAACACGCATGGGTTTTAAAGATCATCGTCAAATGATCACCAAAGCCAAAATAATGATGGAAAGCATGGGATTATCGATTGATGTGTTGCGTCCTGTACATGAGTTAACCATTGCACAACAACAACTTATCGAAATCGTCAAAGCTATTTCATTTAACGTTCGTATCTTGATCATGGATGAGCCAACGTCTTCTTTAACTGATAAAGAAGTTGAGCAGCTTTTTATTATGATTAAAAAACTAACCGAACATAACGTAAGTATCATTTATATTTCTCATCGTATGGATGAGTTATTTACTATCACTGACAGAATAACTGTAATTAGGGATGGTAGTTATATAGATACCGTCAATACTAAACAAACCAATATTGATGAATTAGTCAAATTGATGGTTGGGCGTAATTTAAATAATTATTATCAACGTCACTATCAACAAAATGGAGAACGATTATTAGAAGTTAAAAATCTTTCGAAAAAAGGAGTATTTAATAACGTTAATTTTCATTTAAAAAAAGGAGAGATTTTAGGTTTCGCCGGCCTTATGGGGGCTGGTAGGAGTGAAATCATGCAAGCAGTTTTTGGCGCAGATCAATATGATAGTGGTGAAATTTATTTTGACAATCAGCTTGTTAAGCTCAAATCGCCGCAAGATGCTATTGATATAGGAATAGCTTTAGTTCCTGAAGATAGAAAAAAACAAGGTCTTATTTTAGGTAATAGTATCGCATTCAATTTAACATTAACAGTATTGAAACAATTTATGCATGGTTGTTTTGTTAATCAACAAAAACAGAAAGATATCATTCAATACTATATTAATAAGCTCAATATAAAAACCCCAGATGCTGACAAAATTGTTGGTCAGCTTAGTGGCGGAAATCAACAAAAAGTTGTGATAGCTAAGTGGCTAGCAACTAAACCGAAAATCATCATTTTAGATGAACCTACTCGAGGAATTGATATTGGTGCTAAAGCCGAAATTTATCAAATCATTGATGAACTTTGTGCAAGTGGCATGGCTATTATTATGATTTCCTCAGAATTACCAGAAATTATCAATATGTGTGATCGTGTTTGTGTTGTTGCGAATGGACAAATTCAAGGTGAATTATCGCAATCAGAATTAACACAGGAAAAAATTATGAAATTAGCAACAGGGAGAGCTTAAAATGGCTAGCCAATCTATGAAACAATCAGATGATATGAGCTATCATCACTCTACAATAACCAATAATATCATTATTAGAAGTTTCAAAAATTTTATTACTAATAATATAGGGATTTTAATTGCACTTCTATTAATTAGTATCATTTTAAGTTTTGCTAGTCCGGTATTTCTTTCCCAAGAAAATATGCTCTCAGTGTTAAGACAAGTATCCACTAATATGTGTTTAGCGTTAGGAATGACATTAATTATCATATTGGGAGGAATTGATTTATCTGTTGGATCGATTGTCGCTATGGCGGGGACACTCACAGTTGGATTTATTTCAATTGGTGAAATGGGCATTGTTCCAGCTATTCTGTTAGGTTTGTTTATCGGTACTTTATGCGGTGCGGCAAATGGTGTTGCTATTGCTTATACCGGTATTCCACCATTCATCGTTACATTAGCTATGATGATGATCGCTCGTGGCGTAGGTTATATTTATAGTGGCGGCCAATCAATTCGTATTTTTGATGAGAGTTTTACCAGCATAGGTACTGGTTACTTAGGCATGATTCCATATCCAGTTATATATATGTTGGTATTTATTGTTGTTATGTTGGTAGTTGTTAATCGAACTCGTTTAGGTACCTATATTTATGCTCTCGGAGGTAACCGTGAGGCTGCAAGGTTATCAGGTATAGCCATTAAACGTGTTGAAATCATTGTATATACCATTGCTGGTTTTTTAGCTGCTTTCGCAGGAATAGTGCTTGCAGCAAGAATGTATTCAGGACAACCATCAGTTGCACAAGGTTATGAAATGGATGCCATAGCTGCTTGTGTGCTTGGAGGTATTTCGATGTCAGGTGGAATAGGTCGCATTAGTGGCACTATTTTAGGCGTGATTGTTATCGGCATTATTAATAATGGTTTGAATTTATTAGGTGTTAATTCATTTTGGCAATTAGTTGCAAAAGGCGTAATCATCTTTTTAGCCGTCTATGTCGATATGTTAAAACGCAAGAAAGCAAACTAATTTAGGCTAATTTGTTTTTTAATATATGAATAATAACCAATTTAATTAATAGGATAATAGAATGAAAAAATGTACTTTGATGTTAAATAACCCAGATGGTATTACTCGATATAATGAACCGGTAATCGCGCGTCTTTTTTTCAAAGAACAGCCAATAGATCCGTCTAAATTAAAACTAGTTAATGAGCAAGGAAAAGTTATACCACATCAATTGTTTGATATCGTTTATGATGATACTAATACATTAATCTCTGCTTGCTCAATCGCCTTTATAGTAACCAATTTAGAGCAGTTAGTTGAAAATTATACTTTGTTTCTTGATGAAAAAACGTCAATAAGCAATGTAAGTGGCATAAAACAACTAGAGCCAACTTTAAATGATGGTGTAAAACGACTTGATACAGGGCATTATATTTTAGAATTATGTCGTGGTACTGCAGACGGGACATCATATGGGAAATGGGGTATTCGTTACTTTTCTGCTAAAGCAGAAGGTCGTAATTTGATTAAAGATTGCTCTAATGCTATAGGTGGTTTTTATGGACCCTTTTTTACTCCTGCCAATGGATTAATTAATCCGCCTGAGCATACCATCGTAGAGTGTGAAACAGAAGTTGAAGGTCCAATTTATTGTCGTTATCGTTTTAATGGTAAAATCCCTAATGGCTTAGATCCAGCTTTGCATGATAAATCATTTTCAATTGTTTGGGAGTTTTTCTATCAATCACCATGGTTTAGGCGTACTTATTATGTTGATGATTTTGAAACTTCTGTTGATGGTATGCCGGTCATAAATAAGATCACCGTTGGTGATGAGTATGAAAGTGGTAAAAATAATGTGGTATTTTCTCGTTTTGCTAGCTATGGCGGTACATTTTATCGTCAAGGTGATCTTTATGCCAATATTCTAGCTGATGAAGTTAATCGAATTTTATCGCAACCACTAGATCAACTTCCACCAAATGCAAGACTCTATCGAGAGTCCATTGGTGATAATATTAATGCAGTTTCTTGGGATTTCTTCTGGCGCCTATTTTGTGTTAAAGAAGGTATTTTAAGTGATGAAGAAATAAAATCACACGTTAAAACTATTCTGCGTAAAGCTCATCATGTTGTGCATAATAGCGCTCGAAACAAAGAAGTATTATTTGCTAAAGATGTAGATGTTAATAGTGTGCCAGAACAAACGATTTTTCCACTTGCTGCAAATAAAACGGCTGAAATAAATCCCGAATCAGGTTATGCTATGGTTTGGTATACGAGTAATATTGTCGGACGTTATCAAATTGTTCAACGTAAAGATTCCGGTTGGGTTAATTGGGGTACTAATGGTGAAAATGAGTATCCAGAATTACCTACCGGTTCAACGATTTATACTGCATATGGTCAATTTGATGATTGGCAGAAGCAAGCCGATAGTATGGAAAAAAATATTGATGTCAAACAAGGGTTAATCGAAGATGAATGACATAAAGATTGTTGCAATAGGTGAATTTTTATGGGATTGTTTACCTAATGGGAAAAAGATTGGCGGAGCTGCCGCCAACTTTTGTTATCATGCTAAATCAGCTGGAGCAAATGCAATATTAGTTTCAGCAATTGGCGATGACGACAATGGTAGAGAATTACGTGAACAGATTGAAAAACTGCAAATCCCACAACAAATTCAAATATCTGCAAATTATCCAACTGGAACGGTATTAGTTAAATTAGATTCAGCCGGTAAACCCACTTATGATATTGTTAATCCTGTTGCTTGGGATGATATTCAATTAACAGATCAATTATTAGAACTTATTCAGCAAGATGATTTAGATGCAATCTATTTCGGCAGTTTAATTCAACGCAATATACATAATCACGAATTATTGCAAAAGATTGTTAATCATCGATCACAACGAAGCAAAATTATTGTTGATATTAATTTACGTCAAAATCATTATAATCATGCAACTTTACTTCTTTGCATCGAACATGCCAATATTTTGAAGTTAAATGATGAAGAATTACCAATTGTTGCTGATTTTTTGAAGATAAAAGCTGATCCGCAAGCGCTTTTCAATTATCTAAATCAACATTATCAACTTGAGTTATTAATTTATACCTGTGGTAGTGAAGGTAGTCATCTTATTACCCAAAATGAACAGAATCATTGTCCTGCTGAAAAAATCACCCCAATTGATACTGTTGGTGCTGGTGATTCATTTATGGCAATAAGCAGCGTGCTATATTTAAAAGGCAAACAATTACAAGAAATCAATAGTAAAGCCAATCACATCGCTGCATATGTTTGTACTCAAAGCGGCCCGATGCCTATTATACCGCAAACATATTTAACCGAATTATAATCTGTTTTGAGACCTAGCTTTTTAATTAGTGAATAATAGCTAGGTCATAACTATTATTTTCATATTCGATTACAACATCGTTTTATTGATTCCTAATCAAAAATAATCACTAAAAAGGCTATTAATAATTAAAAATAGGCTAATGTCTGTTTTTATTCGTTATGAAATCAGGATGTATTTAATCACTAGAGATAAATCTATTTTTAAATCAAGTTCAAGCCTATTTAAAATCCTCATGATAAGTGATAGTATACTCCGTCTATTTATTTATGTACGCATGTGCGCTTTCGTGTGGCGCACCACTGTTATAAGGATTTATTATGCCAATTATTACTCTTCCTGATGGTAGTCAACGTCAATTTGATAAACCTGTTACTGTATTAGAAGTTGCACAAAGTATTGGTGCAGGGCTTGCTAAAGCCTGTATCGCAGGCCGTGTTAATGGTGAACGTAAAGATGCGTGTGATGTTATTGAGCATGACGCAACCTTATCTATTATTACCGCTAAAGATGAAGATGGACTTGAAATTATCCGTCATTCTTGTGCACATTTATTAGGACATGCCATCAAACAATTATGGCCTAATACTCAAATGGCTATCGGGCCTACCATTGATAATGGCTTTTATTATGATGTCGATTTAGATCACTCTTTAACTCAGGAAGATCTTGATGCTTTAGAAAAACGCATGCATGAATTGGCCAAAAAAGATTACCCAGTTAAAAAAGAAGTAGTGAGTTGGGAACGTGCAAGAGAAGTCTTTTGGGAACGTCACGAACCTTATAAAATTGCTATTTTAGATGAAAACATTCCTAAAGATTCTACTCCGGCACTTTATCATCATGAAGAATATATTGATATGTGTCGTGGACCACATGTTCCTAATATGCGTTTTTGTCACCATTTCAAATTACAAAAAGTTGCTGGCGCTTATTGGCGTGGTAATAGTGATAACAAAATGTTACAACGCATCTATGGAACTGCATGGGGAGATAAAAAACAACTCGACAGTTATTTACAATTTTTAGAAGAAGCGGCGAAACGCGATCATCGTAAAATTGGTAAACAACTTGATCTTTATCATATGCAAGAAGAAGCACCAGGTATGGTATTTTGGCATAATGATGGTTGGATTATCTTCCGTGAATTGGAAGTTTTTGTTCGTACCAAACTGAAAGAATATGATTATCAAGAAGTAAAAGGTCCATTTATGATGGATCGTGTACTTTGGGAAAAAACAGGGCATTGGGGTAACTATAAAGAATTAATGTTTGTTACTTCATCAGAAAATCGTGAATACTGCATTAAACCAATGAACTGTCCAGGCCATGTACAGATTTTTAATCAAGGTCTTAAATCTTATCGCGATTTACCATTACGTATGGCGGAGTTTGGTAGTTGTCATCGAAATGAACCTTCAGGTTCTTTGCACGGTTTAATGCGTGTACGTGGTTTTACACAAGATGATGCGCATATTTTTTGTACTGAAGGGCAAATTCGAAGTGAAGTAAATAGTTGTATCAAAATGGTCTATGATACTTATAGTACATTTGGCTTTAAAGATATCACGGTTAAATTATCGACTCGTCCTGAAAAACGTATTGGTAAGGATGAAACTTGGGATTTAGCAGAAAAAGATTTAGCTGAATGTTTGCAAGAAAATGGCATTGAATTTGAATATTTACCTGGTGAAGGGGCATTCTATGGTCCAAAAATTGAGTTTACTTTACATGATTGCTTAGGTCGAGCATGGCAATGTGGTACAGTTCAACTTGACTTTATGTTACCAGAACGATTAGATGCAACTTACGTTGGTGAAGATAATGAACGCCATGTTCCTGTTATGATTCACCGAGCTATACTTGGTTCAATGGAACGCTTCATGGGTATATTGACCGAAGATTGTGCTGGATTCTTCCCAACTTGGTTAGCACCATTACAAGTAGCGGTTATTAATATCACTGATAATCAAGCCGAATATGCCAAACAATTAACCGAGCAATTACAAAAAGTTGGCATTAGAGCAAAAGCGGACTTGAGAAATGAGAAAATAGGGTTTAAAATTCGTGAGCATACTCTAAAACGTGTTCCTTATATGTTTGTTTGTGGAGACAAAGAGATGGAATCAGGAACAATTTCAGTTCGAACTCGCCAAGGTAAAGATCTTGGTAGCTTTGAAGTGAAACATGTTATAGAATTATTGCTTAATGAAATTCATAGTCGTTCATTAGAACAAATGAATTAATGATAAATTAATTTGGAGGAATGAGATATTAAAGTCAGTAAACGAATTCAGTCAACACGCGCGCACAAAATCAATGATGAGATTACCGCTCGCGAGGTGAGGTTAACCGGCGTCGATGGTGAACAGCTCGGCATTGTTAGCTTAGACGAAGCTTTAAAACAAGCTGAGGAAGCAACATTAGATTTAGTTGAAATAAGTCCTAATGCAGAGCCACCTGTTTGTCGAATTATGGATTATGGCAAGTTCCTCTATGAAAAGAGTAAAGCAACAAAAGAACAGAAGAAGAAGCAAAAGGTTGTTCAGGTTAAGGAAATTAAATTCCGACCTGGTACAGACGAAGGCGACTATCAGGTAAAACTCCGCAGCCTGATACGCTTTCTTGAAGATGGCGATAAAGCTAAAGTTACGTTGCGTTTTCGTGGACGTGAAATGGCTCACCAACAGTTAGGTACTGAAATGCTTGATCGCATTAAAGAAGACTTGGCTGATTTGGCTATCATTGAATCTTATCCAACTAAGATTGAAGGTCGTCAAATGATAATGGTGTTAGCGCCGAAGAAGAAATAATGGTTCAACAAGCTAATTTTTAGTTTGCTAAAAATTACACCATTATTTTATTTTTATTAACAATGCGAAGTGGAAATTTATAAAATGCCTAAAATTAAAACTGTAAAAGGCGCAGCAAAGCGCTTTAAAAAAACAGCATCTGGTGGCTTTAAGCATAAGCAAGCTAACAAGAGCCATATCCTAACTAAAAAATCAACTAAACGTAAACGTCATTTACGTGGTTTAACTACTGTGTCAAAAGGCGATTTAGGTTTAGTAGTGGCGTGTGTTCCATACGCTTAATTTATTGATTAATTATTTAGAGGATATAGTTTATGGCTCGTGTTAAACGTGGTGTTATTGCTCGTGCACGTCACAAGAAAATTTTAAAACAAGCAAAAGGGTATTATGGTGCTCGTTCACGCGTATATCGTGTTGCTTTCCAAGCAGTAATTAAAGCTGGACAATATGCGTATCGTGACCGTCGTCAACGTAAACGTCAATTCCGTCAATTATGGATTGTTCGTATCAATGCTGCTGCTCGTCAATGTGGTTTATCTTACAGCCGTTTTATCAATGGTTTAAAGAAAGCTTCAATTGAAATCGATCGTAAGATCCTTGCAGATATCGCAGTATTCGATAAAAATGCATTCGCTGCATTAGTTGAAAAAGCAAAAGCTGCACTTTAATAGCTTTATAAGAGCCGGGTTATCTCGGCTTTTATTGTTTTAACGATATTTAAGAGTTGATTAATTATGAATTTAGTTGTTTTTCGTTTCTTTTTTAGCTTCGATAAGTTTATTCGTTTGTGAGGCAAATGAGAAACGAAAAATAATTATAAAAGCCTCAGGAGAGGCTTTTTTTATGTAATAAACAATAAGCAGGAGAACTGTATGTCTCAATTAGTTGAACTGGTAAGCAATGCCAAATCCGCTATTGAAAGTGCTAATGATATTAATACTATCGAACAGATTCGAGTGGAATATTTTGGTAAAAAGGGCTATTTTACCATGCAAATGGCGTCTTTACGTGATGTTCCAGCTGATCAACGGCCAGCCGTAGGTCAGAAAATTAATGATGCAAAGCAAGAAGTTGTTGAGTTATTAAATCAAAAACGTCACTTTTTAGAGCGTCAGGCTCTTAATGCAAAATTAGCAAATGAAACCATTGATATTACTCTTCCTGGTAAATCACTTGAATTAGGTGGATTGCATCCAGTAACTAAAACTATTAACCGTTTGGTTGAGTTTTTTGGGGAATTAGGCTTTGCTGTTGAAACAGGACCCGAAATAGAAGATGATTATCATAACTTCGATGCTTTAAATATTCCTGCACATCATCCTGCTCGTGCTGATCATGATACATTCTGGTTTGATGCAAAACGTTTATTACGAACCCAAACTTCTACTGTTCAAATTCGAACTATGGAAAATCAAAAACCACCAATTCGAATTATTGCTCCAGGTAGAACCTACCGAAACGATTATGATCAAACCCATACTCCGATGTTCCATCAAATGGAAGGGTTGTTGGTAGATAAAGATATTAGTTTTACGCATTTAAAAGGTTTATTGCATGATTTTCTTCACTGCTTCTTTGAAGATAATATGGAAATAAGATTTAGACCTGCATATTTTCCATTTACCGAACCTTCAGCAGAAGTTGATATTAAAGCTAAAAATGGTAAATGGCTAGAAGTGTTAGGCTGTGGTATGGTTCATCCAAATGTGTTACGTAACGTAGGTATTGATCCTGAAGAGTATTGTGGTTTTGCATTTGGAATGGGAATCGAAAGATTAACCATGTTACGTTACGGTGTCACAGATTTGCGTTCTTTCTTTGAAAATGATTTACGTTTTTTAAAGCAATTTAATTAGTTCTGGAGATCAAAACATGAAATTTAGTGAAAGTTGGCTACGTGAATGGATCAATCCAGAAATAAGTAGCGATAAATTATCAGATCAGTTAACTATGGCTGGTTTAGAAGTAGATGATATTGAAAAAGTTGCTGGTGATTTTACCGGTGTAGTGGTGGGTAAAGTTGTTGAATGTAAACAACATCCTAATGCTGACAAATTACGAGTAACCAAAGTAGATATTGGTAAACCTGAATTATTGGATATTGTTTGCGGTGCACCTAATTGTCGTCAAGGTTTAACCGTAGCTTGTGCCACAATTGGCGCTGTATTACCAGGTGATTTTAAAATCAAAGCAGCAAAACTTCGCGGTGAACCATCGGAAGGGATGTTGTGTTCTTATTCTGAGTTAGGCATTTCTGACGACCATAATGGAATTATTGAATTACCAGAGGACGCCCCTTTAGGACAAGATATAAGACAATACTTAAATTTAGATGATGTAATGATTGATATTAGTGTTACACCAAATCGTGCCGATTGTTTTGGTATTATTGGTGTTGCGAGAGATATTTCTGCTGTAAACAATATCCCAATGAAAGAACTAAAAGTTGAAAATATCACTCATACAATAAATGATACTTTACCTATTCAGGTTGATGCAGCTAAAGCAGCCCCTCGTTATTTAGGTCGCATTATCAAAAATGTTAAAGTTGATGCTTCAACTCCACTATGGATGAAAGAGAAGTTACGTAGAGGCGGTATTCGTTCTGTTGATGCCATTGTCGATGTTACTAACTATGTTTTATTAGAACTCGGTCATCCAATGCACGCTTTTGACTTAGCTGAGATTGACAAAGGCATTGTTGTGCGTTATGCCAATAAAGATGAAAAGCTTGTCTTACTTAATGGCAACGAGGTTAAGCTTGATGAAAAAACATTAGTCATAGCTGATCAGCAAAAAGTATTAGCAATCGCGGGTATTATGGGCGGTGAAAAATCAGGTGTAACTGCATCAACGAAAGATATTTTTCTTGAATCAGCGTTCTTTTCTCCATTAGCTATAACTGGTAAAGCTCGTGAATACGGTTTACATACAGAAGCTTCTCATCGTTATGAAAGAGGTGTTGATCCTTATTTACAATCAGCTGCAATCGAAAGAGCAACTCAATTGATTGTTGATATCTGTGGCGGTGAAGTAGGGCCTATTACTGAAGTTGTGAATGAAAATGAGCTTCCTGCTCAAGCAAAAATTAAATTACGTCGAAACAGAATTGATCGCATTATTGGCTATCATATTGAAACTCAAAAGATTACCGATATTCTAGTAAGATTAGGTTGTGAAGTTGCCTATAATGATGATAGTTGGACTGTTAAATCACCTAGCTGGCGATTTGATTTACAACTTGAAGAAGATCTAGTTGAAGAAGTTGCCCGGATTTATGGCTATAATAATATTCCTAATGTGAATATGAAAATTGAATCGGTGATGAAACCAAAACCGGAAAATAAAATTTCCTTATCTAGAGTAAAAAATCTACTAGTGGACAAAGGCTATCAAGAAGCCGTAACTTATAGTTTTGTTGACCCTAAAATTCAGCAAACATTACATCCGCAACAACCACAAATTACATTACCAAACCCAATTTCGAGTGAAATGTCGGTTATGCGTTTGTCTTTATGGTCTGGCTTATTAGATGCAGTGTTATACAACCAAAATCGCCAACAATCTCGCATGCGATTATTTGAGACTGGATTACGATTTATACCAGATGAAAGCTGTGAGTTTGGTGTTCGCCAAGAATTAATGTTATCTGGTGTTGTTACTGGAAGTTTATATGAAGAACATTGGACATTACCTAAACAAAATATCGATTTTTATGATGTAAAAGGGGATTTAGAACAGTTATTTATTCTTTTAGGCTGTTTTGATGATATTGAATATAAACGTTCGGAACTTGATGCATTACATCCAGGGCAAAGCGCTGCAATCCTGTTGAATGGCGAAGTTATCGGCAATTTTGGTGTTTTACACCCTGAAATTGAAAAAAAATTATCTTTAAATAGTAAAACGCTTGTTTTTGAAATAAATTTAGATAAAATTAATGGCAAAAGAGTTCCCGTTGCTCATGAGTTATCTAAATATCCGTCTAACAAACGTGATATAGCTGTAGTAGTGTCAAATACAATACCAGCAGCAGATATTATTACTGAGTGTAAGCGTGCTGGTGGTAAACAGCTTATAAGAGTTAATTTATTTGATGTCTATCAAGGCGAAAATATCGAAAAAAACCAGAAAAGCCTTGCTATCAGTTTGATTTTACAAGACAAATCACGTACACTTGAAGAAGAAGATATAACAAACATTGTAAGCAAATGTATTATTGCTTTACAAAATCGTTTTAATGCCCAATTAAGAGAATAATAATTATGACATTAACTAAAGCTGATATTGCAGATCGTCTTGCCGATAAATTTGATATTGATCGTCAAGAAGCTAAAGTCCTAGTTGAACTTTTTTTCGAAGAAATTCGAGTTGCTTTAGAAAAAGGTGAACCAGTTAAACTTTCTGGATTTGGCAATTTTACTGTTCGTGATAAAAATTCACGACCAGGCCGTAATCCAAAAACAGGTGAAAGTGTTGATATCTCTGCTCGTCGAGTTGTCACATTTAGACCAGGTATTAAATTTAGAGAACGAATTGAGAAAAATTTAACACTATAGTTAAACTGTTTTTTAATTTCGCTTTGTATGTATAGCCTTTCTGTTGTTATTACAAGACAGAAAGGTTAATTTTTTATAAAAAAATATTGTAATAAATTGCTAATTAAAGCATAATACTACCCTCTTCAACGGAGGCTCTATGGGTCCTCTTGCAACATCTTTTTGCTCATCAGGTCAGGTCTGGAAGGAAGCAGCCAAAGTAAAAAGTATGTGTGTGGGATGTGGCTGATAGGGTCTCCTCCAAAGAACTAAAACTTAAATCCTACATCAGTTTACTGCCTCCAATTATAGAGTCGATTATTCAATAGCCAGTTAAATTATCCTTTCAAAATTTCATATCAAAGAGGTTGTAGTAATGAAACATTTTTGCGATCATATTTTAAATTTTATTTATCTTGTTAAGTAAAATTATTTATTTTAGAAAAAATAGTAATGAGGAATTATTTATGATGCGAGTTGGATTATTTATCCTAACTAACTTAGCTGTTATGTTTGTATTTGGTATAATTTTAAGTATCTTTGGCGTCAATGCTCATAGTACATTAGGATTACTCATATTTGCAGCAATTTTTGGTTTTGGTGGCTCTTTTATTTCTCTTCTTTTGTCTAAAAGAATGGCTCTAAGTTCTGTAGGTGGGAAAATAATCACAAATCCTCGCAACGCCCAAGAACAATGGTTAGTGGATATTGTTAGTCGCCAAGCAAATGAACTTAAAATAAAAACACCGGAAGTTGCTATTTATCAAGCAGAAGATATTAATGCATTTGCAACCGGTGCGACTAAAAATAATTCTTTAGTAGCTGTTAGTTCAGGTTTATTGGCCGCCATGACTCAAGACGAAGCAGAAGCTGTAATTGGACATGAAATGAGTCATGTAGCTAATGGTGATATGGTGACAATGACACTTTTACAAGGTGTTCTTAATACTTTTGTTATTTTCATTTCACGAATTTTTGCTTCAATCATAACAAAAGCATTAGAAGACAAAAGTGAAGGATTATCAACTTTCGCATATTATTTTATCGCAATGATTTTTGAGACTGTATTTGGTATTTTGGCAAGTTTAATTGCCATGTGGTTTTCTCGTTATCGAGAATTTCATGCCGATGCAGGATCCGCTAAATTAGTAGGTTCTACTAAAATGATTGCAGCATTAGAAAAGTTAAAATTAAGTCATGAACCAAATGAAGAAGCATCAATTTTAGCGTTTTGTATTAATGGTGAAAAGAAAGCTAGGTTGTCTCAACTATTCTTATCACATCCTCCTTTAGAAAAACGTATTGAAGCATTACGTGATCAATCTTATATTGCTTAAAAAACAGTAATTTAAAAAAATCTACGGCAAATATTAACAGTATTTGCCCCTTTAATTGAAATTATAATACCATCCTATTCTATTTTTAGAGAACTACTACTAGGGGAAAAACATTATTGATTAGATGCTGTGCAGTGCATCTCAAAAAAATAATATTTTTATGTCATTTAGTCTGACATTCAATCCGAATATAACAATAAATTGTTATAGTAATGTCGATGAAATTTAAAATAATAAAAAAATGTGTAGGAGTGTTCTAATGAAATGGCTGTACACGACAGTGCAAGGTGATACATGGCATGATATCTAACGTAGTGAAAAATTGATGCATATATTGATTGCTGCTAATCCTATACATGCTAATACACTCGTTTTTAAAGCTGGTATTTAGCTAGTTATACCCGAAACACCAAAGGTAAAAACGAATGCAATAAGGGCGCCATGGGATGATTGATTTAAAAGATATGTTAAATACTGCATTAAATTTTTTATCTAGTGACTCATGACGAACTGGATTAGTTTTAACATATAATGACAAAGATATTACTGCTGATATATCTAACTATATTGAGTCATTTTCATTTACTGAACGTGCGAGAAATGGTGAGTCAGATGATTTAAATATTACCGTCGAAAATACGACGAGGATTTGGTTAAATGAATGGTTTCCAGAGCGAGGAGCGACATTAACCGCACAAATTATCACGGAAAATTTGAATCAACCAAAACTAGTTAATAAAATGGCAGAACGTCACGGATTTGATGTTTTTTTTGATATTGATTATGATCCAGTTATCGATAGATTTGACCAAAAAATGAATCTGACCACGAATTTTTAATCAAAATTGCCGAATACATTGGCGTCAATGTTCATCTATCTCACAATAAAATTATTGTCTATCAAGAGCGACTATATGATGCGCAAGAAGTTTAACTGATACTATACCAAAAAATGAAGACAAATTTATTAATCATTCGTTTCGCGTATCGAGCGCAGATATTTATGCTGCGTGTCAGGTAAAATTTTTGGATAGCAAATCGGAGAAATTGGTTACATATCAATACACGCCAGACGGTAGGTCAGGCGTAATGGGTAAAAACGATTCGAAGAGTGGCGGCGGTATCAAAATTGACCCCTGGGTAGTTGGAGAAGTTAATCACTCATGGTTTGTATCTAGATGGCGGTGAGATTGTTTCAGTTATAAAGACAATACTGCCCGAGTTCAATTTTCAGATATAGATAATATGTGTCATATGATTTGCGAATTTTAGTTAACAACGCAAATAAAAACAAATATCAAGATCTTTCAGATATTGGTTGTAATGCGTTGTTCATCATGATGCCAACCGGAAACAGTAACGGTTTTATTATTGTCTCATTTTATAACGAAAAAAATCTAACCTTCATTGGTTCACTGGATCAAGTTATGCATTGGGCATTCGAAGACTGCACTATTCTTGACTATGCAAATCAACTAGCACGTTAAAAGAGGACGTAAAAGGGTACGTTGATGTAAAAAAAGACATCAACGGGCTTATGTTGAAGCTGCAAAAAATGCAATGATCAAATGCCTTAAAATTGATTTAATCGGTGATGTAACTATTACTGCAGGTGGCACAGTTGTTGCTGAAATTTCATCACAAAACATGAAAATCATGGGAAAATATCATCAATTAGTGATATTAGTACTAGTGCAAATACAGCCAAAGGTGGGTGTTGGGGTCTAATATATGACGTTTCCAATTTAATAGTCTTGGCATTTGATTCTGTATCGGTTCATTTGGTAGTGTTATTTTTAATTTGTTGATTTATCCGAGACGTTAATTGAGTACATTGATTCATTTCCAAATAATGCCAAAACTGCACAACGAGAAGATGAAGCTATGCTTGGTGAGACTGGAAAAGGAGACCCTGGGCGATTACCAAAATCACCACCTGCATCAAAAGACCGAATAATGACGCCATCACATACACCAGATGGCATAGAATCAGAAGATAATGATGGATAGTTTTATTATTTCAAGCGAACAAAATGCACCAGGTATTACTATTGGTTCAAAAGGAGTTAATGAAATTATTCAAAACGTTCGAATGATTCTATCAATAATTAAGGGTTCACTATATTTAGATCGCGATTTTGGTTTAAATCCTGATTTAATCGACATGCCGCAACTGCATGCAGGCTGCATTTAAATATCGTGAGGAAATTACTAATGAGATAGAACGTTATAAGCCACGAGTAAACGTGCTAGAAATTAATTTCACAACAGATAAAAACGATTTAATGAATGGAACATTGTTACCGGTTGTGAAACTTGAGATTAAAAACGGAGTTTTATTATGACAGCATATGATGAATTAAATCGTTTAGATGATGTAAGTTTTACTGATATGGACGCACAATCGATAGAACGACGTATCATTGATAATTATCAAAATCATATATTTGATACTGATGGTTATGACTTAAAGCATCTAGCCAAAGACGATATAAAAAGCCCCAGCGGTAATTTATATAAATATAAATTAAATGGTATATCTGATTATATGATAGTAAACGCACTATCACAGAACGACGCTGACGAGAGGTTCAAAAAAGCACACCACCCCGTGGTCGATATTGTGATTGTTAGCTATTGACCTGCAGTAGATGTCACATCGAGAACATACGCATCATTACATCGAAAATTACTGCAGCAATATTTCAACGATTGTGGAATTGATTTAGAAACAGGTCAAGGCGAAGTGACGGCCGAATCAATGCAAATAGTAATGGATAATTTAGTTAGATCTGGCCGTATACAAATGTTTAATAATGTAAACCGATTTGGTGGATATGCTGGTACCAAAAACAAACCAAAACGCGCTGATACAGTTTTTAATGCTGTTTTGCAAGGCTTAGGTTATAAAGTTGATAAACGAAGATTAACGCGCTCTCAGGGGGCGAGGATATGTATGGTTTATAGATAATGACTCGTGGCGGTTTATATCAAATATAACTGAACAACGTAAAAAAGCAGGAAAAGAGACTCAAGCCAAACGATTGGAAATGATAAAAGAGAATCTACAAGAGCTCTCAGATATAAAATCGAAGATCATCAAGATCGCACTATGTGGAATGATTTAGTCATAACTGTAGACGGGTTACCAATCGATATAAATTGGGTGGGCTATAGACGTATTGCGTGACGACGAACGGGAGTGGTTTGTTAATGAACATCTACCAAATACAGGTGCTAACAAAAACGTTGATAGGTATTTATATAACTGAATATTTAGGATCAATAACACCAAGTGATCTGGGTATATTAAAAAACAGGATCAAATCTGTGTGATGATTGATTATATAAATAGATAATGTAATGGAATATGAATAAGTGGGGTCATGCCCCCACCAGTGATTATTTATGCTCTTTCCATGCTTTATTTATTGCATCACCCATGTTATTTGCGCTTCCAGTCCAAACACAAGCTTTACCTCGATATATGTACTGGACTAACCATGATTTATCTATGAGTTGTTGAGCTGTGAATTGTGGTTGTTCTTCGACGTCTTGAACCTCTTTTACATTTTGAACTATTTCAGTTTTGACCATATCTTTCTCATCAACAACAGGAATATTCGTTTTATCAGTAACTACGATCTCTATGTTATCATTTCTTTTTTTTAGCCGGTCACTATCAGGGTCTTTTTTTAATCCGAGAGCCTCGGCAGCATGATTTAGATATTTTGCGACAGTTGTCGGTTTTGTAGTCAACGCTTTTCTTATGCTATATGTTGTTATAGTTGCGTCAGAGTTTGCAGCAACTTGTTCTTTAACCCAGTTGTGAATTTTTACTGCAGAATCGAATCGTGCTAACCCAGGCATATCATTATCCAATCCCTTTAGAGCTATTAAACGCAGGTTTTCCTGCTCGGCTGGTACATATTCTGAATCAAAACTATCTAATTTAAATTGTTTGTAATGTAATTGTGTTTCATCATCATCATGTCCGAGAATTTCAGCAAAAAACACATCTTCATCAACATTAGACCATCGAGAATCTGATTTAAAATATTTCTCGTAAACTATTCGCGTATATAATGATCGAGTGTCCTTAAATACTCTGCGCTCATCATTAAAAAAATCTTTTGTGAACTGATTTAGATGTCGTGAAAAAACTGAATTTATGACTATTTTATCATTGCGAATTAATCGACCATCTACAACATTATCAGAAATCAATTCATTTATATTTTGTAATGCTGGTAATGAGCGTAACAGTTTTATTTTTTGTATAAATAAATTACTATCAATTAATGTATAGATTTCACGTTCGAAATTTTCATTTTCTGTTCGTTTTTTAACTTGGCCAGAAAACATCACTTTATATTTACCTGTTCTCTTGAATTGCCCTGTTAATATTATTTCTATCATTCGTCTACCAGAGACAGCAGCTAATGCAAATACTAGAGGTGATATTGTTTTACGTTGAACATCATTAAACGTAGTGTCGGAACGCGATAAAATACCATAGATTGCATTTAGATATTTTTGATAATTAATGGTCACAGTGTTTCGTTTTTTATTTTTCAGACTATTATCAGCTTTTATTTTTATGGTAGCTCGTTCATTCTGATCCATGGTTAGATGGTACATTATTTCGTGATTGACTTTAATTTTACTTAAATCATTTAATAAATCTTCACCAATTTTTACATCATCGATTAATGTTCCATTTTTTATTGATTTAGACCATTCTGGATATAATTTTATTAACGTAGTATTTTTTGAATTTGGTTTATATTTATCTATTAAAATCATTCCATTTTTAAACTTTTTTTGCAGTTCTAATAACTGTATTCTAATCTGAGATGGTTCCTCATCTAGCCATTTTTTAAATAGTTCAGCGTATTCATAATTGGCATATTTTTTTACTAATTTATTAAGTTCACTTGTAAAACTATGATGTATTTTGTTATCAAATAGTTTTCGTGTTCGAGATAAATAATTGCTATATGTTTTTAATGTAATGCGATTATTTAATCCTTTTCCTCTAAATTTTCTGCGGTCATTGAATAGAGCATTTTTAAATTTGGTTGCGAGAGCTTTGTATTTTGCCGTTTTCTGACCTTGTGGGATATCTGATTTTTCGAAGGAATCAACATCGTTAATTAATTGATTTATTAATTTATGTAAATGCAATTTTTGATTTTTTTTATTCATAAAAGTATACCTTATATGGGAACATATTTACATCATATCGATAATAAAACAACAAATCAATAAAAAGGGCACATATTTATAAAATGTTTTTATTTTAAAATTCACTTTAAGTATAAATATATTTCCTTAACTGTAATTAAACATGCCCATAAGGTAACATAAATAATAATAAAACGCGCGTTTTATTATTATTTATGTTACCTTATGGGCATGTTTAATTACAGTTAAGGAAATATATTTATACTTAAAGTGAATTTTAAAATAAAAACATTTTATAAATATGTGCCCTTTTTATTGATTTGTTGTTTTATTATCGATATGATGTAAATATGTTCCCATATAAGGTATACTTTTATGAATAAAAAAAATCAAAAATTGCATTTACATAAATTAATAAATCAATTAATTAACGATGTTGATTCCTTCGAAAAATCAGATATCCCACAAGGTCAGAAAACGGCAAAATACAAAGCTCTCGCAACCAAATTTAAAAATGCTCTATTCAATGACCGCAGAAAATTTAGAGGAAAAGGATTAAATAATCGCATTACATTAAAAACATATAGCAATTATTTATCTCGAACACGAAAACTATTTGATAACAAAATACATCATAGTTTTACAAGTGAACTTAATAAATTAGTAAAAAAATATGCCAATTATGAATACGCTGAACTATTTAAAAAATGGCTAGATGAGGAACCATCTCAGATTAGAATACAGTTATTAGAACTGCAAAAAAAGTTTAAAAATGGAATGATTTTAATAGATAAATATAAACCAAATTCAAAAAATACTACGTTAATAAAATTATATCCAGAATGGTCTAAATCAATAAAAAATGGAACATTAATCGATGATGTAAAAATTGGTGAAGATTTATTAAATGATTTAAGTAAAATTAAAGTCAATCACGAAATAATGTACCATCTAACCATGGATCAGAATGAACGAGCTACCATAAAAATAAAAGCTGATAATAGTCTGAAAAATAAAAAACGAAACACTGTGACCATTAATTATCAAAAATATCTAAATGCAATCTATGGTATTTTATCGCGTTCCGACACTACGTTTAATGATGTTCAACGTAAAACAATATCACCTCTAGTATTTGCATTAGCTGCTGTCTCTGGTAGACGAATGATAGAAATAATATTAACAGGGCAATTCAAGAGAACAGGTAAATATAAAGTGATGTTTTCTGGCCAAGTTAAAAAACGAACAGAAAATGAAAATTTCGAACGTGAAATCTATACATTAATTGATAGTAATTTATTTATACAAAAAATAAAACTGTTACGCTCATTACCAGCATTACAAAATATAAATGAATTGATTTCTGATAATGTTGTAGATGGTCGATTAATTCGCAATGATAAAATAGTCATAAATTCAGTTTTTTCACGACATCTAAATCAGTTCACAAAAGATTTTTTTAATGATGAGCGCAGAGTATTTAAGGACACTCGATCATTATATACGCGAATAGTTTACGAGAAATATTTTAAATCAGATTCTCGATGGTCTAATGTTGATGAAGATGTGTTTTTTGCTGAAATTCTCGGACATGATGATGATGAAACACAATTACATTACAAACAATTTAAATTAGATAGTTTTGATTCAGAATATGTACCAGCCGAGCAGGAAAACCTGCGTTTAATAGCTCTAAAGGGATTGGATAATGATATGCCTGGGTTAGCACGATTCGATTCTGCAGTAAAAATTCACAACTGGGTTAAAGAACAAGTTGCTGCAAACTCTGACGCAACTATAACAACATATAGCATAAGAAAAGCGTTGACTACAAAACCGACAACTGTCGCAAAATATCTAAATCATGCTGCCGAGGCTCTCGGATTAAAAAAAGACCCTGATAGTGGCCGGCTAAAAAAAAGAAATGATAACATAGAGATCGTAGTTACTGATAAAACGAATATTCCTGTTGTTGATGAGAAAGATATGGTCAAAACTGAAATAGTTCAAAATGTAAAAGAGGTTCAAGACGTCGAAGAACAACCACAATTCACAGCTCAACAACTCATAGATAAATCATGGTTAGTCCAGTACATATATCGAGGTAAAGCTTGTGTTTGGACTGGAAGCGCAAATAACATGGGTGATGCAATAAATAAAGCATGGAAAGAGCATAAATAATCACTGGTGGGGGCATGACCCCACTTATTCATATTCCATTACATTATCTATTTATATAATCAATCATCACACAGATTTGATCCTGTTTTTTAATATACCCAGATCACTTGGTGTTATTGATCCTAAATATTCAGTTATATAAATACCTATCAACGTTTTTGTTAGCACCTGTATTTGGTAGATGTTCATTAACAAACCACTCCCGTTCGTCGTCACGCAATACGTCTATAGCCCACCCAATTTATATCGATTGGTAACCCGTCTACAGTTATGACTAAATCATTCCACATAGTGCGATCTTGATGATCTTCGATTTTATATCTGAGAGCTCTTGTAGATTCTCTTTTATCATTTCCAATCGTTTGGCTTGAGTCTCTTTTCCTGCTTTTTTACGTTGTTCAGTTATATTTGATATAAACCGCCACGAGTCATTATCTATAAACCATACATATCCTCGCCCCCTGAGAGCGCGTTAATCTTCGTTTATCAACTTTATAACCTAAGCCTTGCAAAACAGCATTAAAAACTGTATCAGCGCGTTTTGGTTTGTTTTTGGTACCAGCATATCCACCAAATCGGTTTACATTATTAAACATTTGTATACGGCCAGATCTAACTAAATTATCCATTACTATTTGCATTGATTCGGCCGTCACTTCGCCTTGACCTGTTTCTAAATCAATTCCACAATCGTTGAAATATTGCTGCAGTAATTTTCGATGTAATGATGCGTATGTTCTCGATGTGACATCTACTGCAGGTCAATAGCTAACAATCACAATATCGACCACGGGGTGGTGTGCTTTTTTGAACCTCTCGTCAGCGTCGTTCTGTGATAGTGCGTTTACTATCATATAATCAGATATACCATTTAATTTATATTTATATAAATTACCGCTGGGGCTTTTTATATCGTCTTTGGCTAGATGCTTTAAGTCATAACCATCAGTATCAAATATATGATTTTGATAATTATCAATGATACGTCGTTCTATCGATTGTGCGTCCATATCAGTAAAACTTACATCATCTAAACGATTTAATTCATCATATGCTGTCATAATAAAACTCCGTTTTTAATCTCAAGTTTCACAACCGGTAACAATGTTCCATTCATTAAATCGTTTTTATCTGTTGTAAAATTAATTTCTAGCACGTTTACTCGTGGCTTATAACGTTCTATCTCATTAGTAATTTCCTCACGATATTTAAATGCAGCCTGCAGTTGCGGCATGTCGATTAAATCAGGATTTAAACCAAAATCGCGATCAAAATATAGTGAACCCTTAATTATTGATAGAATCATTCGGTCGTTTTGAATAATTTCATTAACTTCTATTGAACCAATAGTAATACCTAGTGCTTTTTGTTCGCTTGAAATAATAAAACTATCCATCATTATCTTCTGATTCTATGCCATCTGGTGTATGTGATGGCGTCATTATTCGGTCTTTTGATGCAGGTGGTGATTATGGTAATCGCCCAGGGTCTCCTTTTCCAGTCTCACCACGCATAGCTTCATCTTCTCGTTGTACAGTTTTGGCATTATTTGGAAATGAATCAATGTATTCAATTAACGTCACGGATAAATCAACAAATTAAAAATAACACTACCAAATGAACCGATGCCGAATCAAATGCCAAGACTATTAAATTAGAAACGTCATATATTAGACCCCGACACCCACCTTTGGCTGTATTTGCACTAGTACTAATATCACTAATTGATGATATTTTCCCCATGATTTTCATGTTTTGTGATGAAATTTCAGCAACAACTGTGCCACCTGCAATAATAGTTACATCACAGATTAAATCAATTTTAAGACATTTGATCATTGCATTTTTTGCAGCTTCAACATAAGCCCGTTGATGTCTTTTTTTACATCAACGGGCCCTTTTACGTCCTCTTTTAACGTGCTAGTTGATTTGCATAGTCAAGAATAGTGCAGTCTTCGAATGCACAATGCATAACTTGATCCAGTGAACCAATGAAGGTTAGATTTATTTGCGTTGTTAACTAAAATTCGCAAATCATATGACACATATTATCTATATCTGAAAATTGAACTCGGGCAGTATTGTCTTTATAACTGAAACAATCTCACCGCCATCTAGATACAAACCATGAGTGATTAACTTCTCCAACTACCCTGGGGTCAATTTTGATACCGCCGCCACTCTTCGAATCGTTTTTACCCATTACGCCTGACCTACCGTCTGGCGTGTATTGATATGTAACCAATTTCTCCGATTTGCTACCCAAAAATTTTACCTGACACGC
Organism: Gilliamella sp. LMG 34361; assembly: GCF_984569075.1. Classification (NCBI taxonomy): domain Bacteria; kingdom Pseudomonadati; phylum Pseudomonadota; class Gammaproteobacteria; order Orbales; family Orbaceae; genus Gilliamella; species Gilliamella sp. LMG 34361. The sequence goes on from NZ_OZ474903.1 coordinate 1,853,348, forward strand.
AGCATAAATATCTGCGCTCGATACGCGAAACGAATGATTAATAAATTCGTCTTCATTTTTTGGTATAGTATCAGTTAAACTTCTTGCGCATCATATAGTCGCTCTTGATAGACAATAATTTTATTGTGAGATAGATGAACATTGACGCCAATGTATTCGGCAATTTTGATTAAAAATTCGTGGTCAGATTCATTTTTTGGTCAAATCTATCGATAACTGGATCATAATCACTATCAAAAAAAACATCAAATCCGTGACGTTCTGCCATTTTATTAACTAGTTTTGGTTGATTCAAATTTTCCGTGATAATTTGTGCGGTTAATGTCGCTCCTCGCTCTGGAAACCATTCATTTAACCAAATCCTCGTCGTATTTTCGACGGTAATATTTAAATCATCTGACTCACCATTTCTCGCACGTTCAGTAAATGAAAATGACTCAATATAGTTAGATATATCAGCAGTAATATCTTTGTCATTATATGTTAAAACTAATCCAGTTCGTCATGAGTCACTAGATAAAAAATTTAATGCAGTATTTAACATATCTTTTAAATCAATCATCCCATGGCGCCCTTATTGCATTCGTTTTTACCTTTGGTATTTCGGGTGTAACTAGCTAGATACCAGCTTTAAAAACGAGTGTATTAGCATGTATAGGATTAGCAGCAATCAATATATGCATCAATTTTTCACTACGTTAGATATCATGCCATGTATCACCTTGCACTGTCGTGTACAGCCATTTCATTAGATATGCATTAAATACGTTTTATTAAATTCAGCAGGTCCAACATTGATTTTTGATAAATAATATTGGCATAGTTACTAAATATAGTAATTTTAAAATTTAAAATATATTTTCTTTTTATTATAAGAAAAAAGAAATGGTCAATTTTTGTTTTATCGCAAAATATGGTAACCTTATCGCCTCAAATCAATAGCATTATTATTTAGGATATTATGCATAGTATTTACAAGACATTACGCTCCAATAGTTATTCTGTTCCATGTCAATTATGCAGTATCGGCGGACTCTGTATTCCGATGTTACTCAACAATACATTAGGTAGTGTTTTAGAACGCAAAAGATCTTATCCAAAAGACGAAATAATAATTAAAGCAAAAACACCTTTTAAAAAATTCTTTATTGTTCACTCTGGTGCACTTAAAACATTTGTAACTACCCCTGAAAATAATGAACAAATAAATGGTTTTTATTTACCTGGAGATATTGTTGGTTTAGATGCAATTTCAACAAAAGTTTATAATAATAATATCCAAGCATTGAGTAACACATTAATATGTGAACTTTATTATGATGAATTAATGACGTTAATTGATACTAATAAAGATGTTAGAGATTTAGTTTTTAAATTATTAAGTGCTGATATTTATAATTATCAAAAACTCGTTCTTTGTTATTCTCAAAAAAAATCCGACGAACGTCTTGCCACCTTTATTTATTCTCTTTACCTTCGATATCAACAAAGAGGGCATTCTTCCTTAAATATAAAACTAGCAATGAGCCGAGCCGAAATAGCTAATTATTTAGGATTAACAATTGAAACCGTCAGCCGTAATTTGTCAAAATTGCAAGAGCAAAATATTTTAGTAGCTAAAGGTAAATATATATATATTAATAATTTAGAAGCTTTAATAGATTTAGGAAATTAAATTTATTTGTGCTAAAATAACTAAAAATTTATTATAAGGTTTTTTTTATGACAAGTTTAAAGAAAACAATTATCGCTACAACTGTTGCGTTTATCCCCTTTTGTTCTTTTGCTGCTCAGCAATTAACTGAAGAACAAGCAAACAGCATGCAATCTTTCAAAAGTATCACAATTCGTGGTGCTTTTTATACCGATAGCGATTACCTTATGGCTATGTCTAAAGCTGCTGATAATGAAGGTGCGGCTTCTTTCTATATTACTACTACCAATATTAGTCCATCTAATGATACTTTACGAATTGTTTATGCTAAATTGTATAAATCAGATGCACCTAAAGCTGTAGAACAAGCCGAAAGTTTACGTAAGTTTGAAGGGGTTTATGAGTATCCAAAATCAAAAGCTATTCGTTTAGAACCATTTAATATTGTTCGTATTCGTGGTTACTTCCCAACCGATTATGACATCAATCAAGCAATTGCTAAAGAAGCTTCAGCTAAAGGGGCTTATGGGTTCTATATTGATTCACGTTCAGAAATAGGTAGTAATTTACAAATTGCAGCTTATTTATTCAAAAAAGATGCACCAGAACGAAAATTACAACCTGAAGATGCTATACCTTATGATTCTGAAGCGGGTCAATTAGCTTTAGCTAAAGGTGGCGATGCGGCAATGCAGGTTGAGAAACCGGGTTATTATTCTCCTTCAGCATTTAATGAAAAATATTATGCCGATAAGTTTAATAATAAAGTTATAGATAAAACGGCTACAACTTCCACGACTACTACTGCAGGTAAAGTTGCAACATCATCAAATACTGAAACAACAAGTACTGTTGCTACAGAACCTCAAAGAGTAACTCGTTACACCGTAACATTACCTGACGGTAGAAAAATACAAGAACTCAATGATGCTACAGCAGCTAAAATGGTTGCGTTTGATACATTAAAATTCAGAGGCTATTATGTCACTGATCAAGAAATTTCTTATCAAGCAGGTAAACGTGCGATTGAAGCTGGCGCAAAATATTATCATATTGCTCGTGTAGCACATGATACTAAAGGCCCAAATATTACGGTATTTGTTGATCTTTATCGATAATCAAAAATGGGCGCCTAAGCGCCCTTCTTTTTATTCTCATAACTTATCAGATTATAGATTCTAAAATTATAACTCTGTCGATTTAGTCTCTATTTGTTGTCTTATGCGTTTTGCTGAAATTGGATAAGGTGTTCCTAATTGTTGTGCAAAAAGATTAACTCTTAGTTCTTCAATCATCCATTTAATGTTAATCACTTTGCTTAATGATTTTTGATTTTCTGGCAAACTATTTAGCCAAGTTTGATATTCATTCTTAACTTCTTCTATTATATTCATTGCTTGTCTATCTTTAGCCATATTCGAACCAAGCTTCTCTAAGCGTTTTTCAATCGCAGATAAATAGCGATAAATATCAGGAAGTTTATCATAACCGGTTTGTGCAACAAACCCTTTATAGACTAATTCACTGACTTGCAGTTTTATATCAGATAAAGCAAAAGCAAGGGATAGATCTACTCGACCTTTTAATTTTTTATTAATATTAAAGTGTAACGTTAATATTGATTCTACTTGTTTAGCAATATCAACAACAGTTTCATTGATATGGCTTTTAGTGTAAGTTAGAAGTTGTTGATATTGTTGTTGATTATCAATAATTTGGTTGTTTTTTTCTATTAAATGATCAACGCCACAAGCAATGCAATCATCAATAAGATTGAGTACTGTTCCAAACGAATTGAAATATAAACCTAGCTTAGATTTGTTTGGCAGTTTCTCATGTAAATATTTTATCGGTGATGGAATATTGAGGATTAATAATCGGCGAATACCTAACTTACTTAATCGCTTTTGTTCTTCCAAAGAATCAACAAGTTTAATACTAACTGAATGTTGATTATCAATAATCGCTGGATAAGCTTTAATTGTGTAATTGTTTTGTTTTTCTTCATAGATTGCTGGTAAAGAACCAAAATCCCAATCAGTAATATTATTCTTTTCTATTTTAATCGATTTTTTTAGTGTTAAGGATGATAAAGCTTGTTGAACTTCTGTTTTAAGTTGTTCTTGAAGTTTAACTAAATCTTTGCCGAAAGCAATTTCACGATTATGATCAACAATACTGAAATTCATCTTTAAGTAACTAGGTACTTGATCAAGTTGCCAATCTGTTGGCTCAATCCTAATACCGGTCATTTTTCTAAATTCATTTTGCAACGTTTCAAGTAACGATGATGTTGTTGAATTGACTCTACTCAAAAAAGCTTCAGCATAGTTAGGTGCGGGTACCAAACTTTTACGTAATGATTTAGGTAATGACTTGATTAATGAGATAATTAAATCATAGCGAAAACCAGGAACTTGCCAATCAAAACCACTATTTTTTATCTGATTAAGGATATTTAGTGGAATAGTGATTGTGACGCCGTCACGTTCATTACCAAGGTCAAACTGATAACTTAAAGGTAGCTTTAAGTTGTCTTGATACCAAAAATCTGGATAATCATTCACTTTCACCGGTTGTGCTGACTGTTTGATCAACATATTTTTTTCAACATTAAGAAATTCTGGATCAACTTTTTGTTTTGTTTTCCACCATGTATCAAAATGCTTTGCAGAAATTACTGATTTATCAATTCGTTGGTCATAAAAATTATATAGGTCATCATCATCAATCAAAATATCTTGACGTCGAGACTTATGTTCAAGATCCTCAACTTCATTGATTAATTTTTGATTTTGCTTATAAAAACTGTGGTTAGTTTGCCAATCACCTTCCACTAACGCATGGCGAATAAATAAAGAACGACTTAATATTGGATCAATTTTACTGTAATTAACTGTGCGACTAGCAACAATAGGTAATCCATATAAAGTGACTTTTTCATTAGCAATGGTTGTTCCTTGTTTTTTAGACCATCTCGGTTCACTGTAACTGTATTTAACTAAATGTTTAGCTATTGACTCGATCCACTCAGCTTCAATTTTGGCAGCCGTTCTGCCCCATAATCGACTGGTTTCAACCAATTCACTAGCTATACACCATTTCGGTTGATTTTTAAAAATCGCGGAATTAGGGAAAATTGCAAATTTGATATTACGAGCACCAATATATTCATGTTTTTCGATTTCTTTCATCCCAACATGCGATAATAAACCACTTAATAGTGCAATGTGTAATGAACGATAATCCGCTAATTGACTATTAATCGGAAATGCTAGTTGTTTAACAGTTTGCCTAATTTGCGTATAAACATCTTGCCATTCGCGAATACGCAGATAATTGAGGTATTCTTTTTGACATAAACGTCTAAATTGGTTACCCGATAATTCTGTTTGTTGGTTAGCAATATAATTCCATAAATTAATGAGAGAAATAAAGTCTGATTCTTTATCGGCAAATCGTCGATGTTTTTCATCAGAAGCTTGCTGTTTATCAAATGGACGCTCTCTAGGATCTTGTATTGATAGTGCTGCAGTAATAATCATCACTTCTTTTATACAACCTAATTGTCTTGCTTCAACTAACATTCTCGCTAAACGGGGATCTATAGGTAATTGAGATAAAATTCGACCTATATCAGTTAAGTGATAATGATGATGTTTAGTGTAAATGGCTCCGAGTTCTTCTAATAACCGTATACCATCACGAATATACCTAGAATCAGGTGATTCCACAAACGGAAAAGCAGCAATATCACCTAATCCTAATGATGTCATTTGTAATATAACTGAAGCTAAATTTGTTCGTAATATTTCTGGTTCAGTAAATTCAGGTCTTGATAAAAAATCTTGCTCATCATAAAGTCGAATACAAATACCATCTGATGTTCTACCACAACGCCCTTTTCTTTGATTTGCCGATGCTTGAGAAATTGGTTCAATTGGTAATCGTTGTACTTTAGTACGATAGCTATAACGACTAATTCTGGCTAAGCCGGGGTCAATAACATATTTAATGCCTGGAACAGTTAACGACGTTTCAGCAACATTAGTTGCTAATACAATCCTTCGTCCATTATGTGATTGAAAAATGCGATTTTGTTCTGAAGCCGATAGTCTTGCGTACAGAGGTAGAATTTCAGTATGTTTCAATTCTAATTTTCTTAATGTATCGGCAAGATCACGTATTTCACGTTCTCCGGTTAGAAAAATGAGTATATCACCAGTACTTTCCAATGAAAGCTCATCGATAGCATTAATGATTGGTTGAAAATCATTGTTTTTATCACTTTCAGAATCCTCACTAAAAATCACTGGCCGATACCTAACTTCAACCGGATAGGTTCTACCTGATACTTCAATTATCGGAGCATGATTAAAATGATTAGAGAAACGTTCAACATCTATTGTTGCCGAAGTGATAATAACTTTTAAATCAGGACGTTTAGGTAATAGTTGTTTTAAATAACCTAAAATAAAATCAATATTTAAACTACGTTCATGAGCTTCATCTATAATGATAGTATCATATTGCAGCAATAGCTTATCTTGTTGAATTTCTGTTAATAAAATGCCATCAGTCATCAATTTAACCAATGTACTATCACTAACATGATCTGAAAATCTAACTTTGTAGCCGACTAATTGCCCTATTTCCGTTTTCAATTCTTCAGCAATACGGTTGGCTACCGAACGAGCGGCTAATCTTCTAGGTTGAGTATGACCAATATAGCCTTTAACACCTAGCCCTAATTCTAGACATATTTTGGGAATTTGTGTCGTCTTACCTGAGCCGGTTTCGCCAGCAATTATGACCACTTTATGATGTTTAATTGCTTCATAAATAGCCTGTTTTTTTTCAACTACAGGTAAATTACTAGGAAAATCAATATGATCAGGTAAAGATTGTAATCGAACATTATAATGTTCAACAGCTAAATCAATTGCTGATTCAATTTCAGCAATATTTTGTTTTTTATTAATAAGCTTTCTTATTTTCAGTTGATCTAAGAAAGTCATTGACGACAATTTGTTTAATTGTTGAGATACCATAAGGCGTTGAGTATATTATTCACAATTATTATTGTTATAAATTATAGCAAATATTCCTTATTTATAGGAGATTAAATGAAGAAATCACTATTACTATTATTATCTGCTTCGCTAATATTTAACTCAACTGGATGCGCTTTTTCACATAGCATCAATGAACAGGATCTTATGCATCACCATTATATCCTGATGGAAAATAATGGTTTGAGTTTACCTATTTTCAAAAATGTTGATTTAGAATTTGGCGAAAATATGATTATGATTGGAAAAATATGTAGTGAATTTTCAGCTCAAGTTAAACTTGAAAATAATATGATCAAAGGCCAGATAATTAATATGACCAACAATAAATGTCAGAACAAACAATTAGATTTACTCGATAATGTGATTAAAAAACTGATTATTGATGGGGCAAATATTCAATTAATTGACACTAAATTAGTACTAAAAAATAACCAAGACACACTTATCTTTCAATTAAAGGATTATATGTAACTAAAAAACCCCTTTCCTCAAAATTTTTATAAAATCTATCGTTATTATCCAATTTGTTATCTTATACTAATTGTATAAACTTAAAACAGATTTAGTGATAAAAAACTTTATTTAAAATAGAGTTAAGTCTATAATGAAGCCAGTTTTTTGAGGATCTAAATTTTAATGAAAATAGTCAATTTTTCAGACACTGAAATAAAATTAAGTAACTATTTTTCAGTTGCTAGATCCTTCTTATATCCCTTTCAATCCAATGTAAATACTTTGCATTTAGACATATACCCAGTTATATATGAAATTTAAACATTAACCTTAACAAGTAGTGATAATATTATGAAAAAGACAAAAATTGTTTGTACCATAGGACCAAAATCAGAATCAAAAGAGATGTTAACCAAGTTATTAAATGCTGGCATGAATGTAATGCGTTTAAACTTCTCTCATGGTGATTATGAAGAACATGGTAATCGAATCAAAAATTTACGTGAAGTAATGCAAGAAACTGGCTTAAAAGCGGCAATTATGTTGGATACTAAAGGTCCAGAAATCCGAACTATTAAGCTAGAAGGTGGTAATGATGTATCCCTTGTTGCTGGTCAAACATTTACTTTTACTACTGATGAGAACGTAGTTGGTAATTCAGAACGTGTTGCAGTTACTTATAAAGGTTTTGCTCAAGATCTTAAACCTGGCAATCGTGTTTTAGTTGATGATGGTTTAATCGCTATGGACGTTGTTGAAATCAAAGGTAACGAAGTTGTCTGTAAAGTACTAAATAATGGTGATTTAGGTGAAAACAAAGGTATTAACTTACCTGGCGTTTCAATTAAATTACCTGCACTTGCTGAAAAAGATAAAAATGATTTAATTTTTGGTTGCGAGCAAGGTGTTGACTTTATTGCAGCATCATTTATCCGTAAACGTTATGACGTAGAAGATATCCGTGCTCATCTTAAAGCTCACGGCGGTGAAGAAATTAAAATCATCTCTAAAATCGAAAACCAAGAAGGTTTAGATAATTTTGATGAAATTTTAGAAGCATCTGACGGTATCATGGTTGCTCGTGGTGACTTAGGTGTAGAAATCGCGGTTGAAGAAGTTATTTTTGCTCAAAAAATGATGATCAAAAAATGTAACAAAGCATCAAAACCAGTTATTACTGCAACGCAAATGTTAGATTCAATGATCAAAAATCCACGCCCTACTCGTGCTGAAGCGGGTGACGTTGCTAATGCTATCATTGATGGTACAGATGCAGTTATGTTATCAGGTGAAAGTGCTAAAGGTAAATATCCATTTGAAGCAGTAAATGTGATGGCTACTATCTGTAAACGTACTGATGGTACTATTCCAGCTAAACTTGAGTTAACAACCAAAGAAGAAACATTACGTATTACTGCAGCAGTTTGTTGTGGTGCAGTTGAAATTGCTGAACGTTTAAATGTGCCATTAATTGTTGTTGCTACTCGTAGTGGTAAATCTGCTCGTGAACTTCGTCATTACTTCCCGACAGCTCGTATTTTAGCATTATCTTCAAGTCAAAAAACAGTTAATCAATTAGCATTATCTAAAGGTGTTGAACCAATTTTAATTGATGCGATTAACTCAACTGACGATTTCTACCGTTTAGGTAAAGAAATGGCAGTAAAAATTTGTAATGTTAAACAAGGTGATACGATTGTTATGGTATCAGGTGCATTGGTTCCAAGTGGTACTACTAATACAACTTCGGTACACCGTATCTAATCATTTTAAAATTGTTTAAATGAATAATAAAAAGCTAGCGATGTGCTAGCTTTTTTTTTAACATGCGTTATGCTGTTAGATATTCAATTTGTGGACTGGACCAAATAAGACATGATTATAGAAAAAGTATATTTACCCAAAGAACTCAGTTGGTTATCCTTTAATCAACGTGTACTACAAGAGGCGGCTGATGAAAGTAATCCTCTTATAGAACGAATCCGTTTTTTAGGTATTTACTCCAGTAATCTAGACGAATTTTATAAAGTTCAATTTGCAAACTTAAAAAAATATGTTCTTATTGAGCAAGAACAATCTCAATCCACCTCAAATGCGAAACATTTATTAAGACAAGTTAACCAAAAAGTTATTCAACTTGAATTACAATTTGATCAGCTCTATAACGAACTATTATTAGAAATGGCTAGAAACCAGATTTTTCTAATAAATGAAAGGCAACTTACTAGTTATCAAGAAAATTGGATAAAAAATTACTATAAGCAAAATCTAAGACAATATATCACCCCTATTCTTCTTGATAGCCATACTGAATTGATCCAATTTCTCAAAGATGATCATGCTTATTTGGCAGTGGAAATTATTTGTAAAGACAATATTAGTTATGCCTTATTGGAGCTGCCTACCGACAATGCTCCTCGTTTTGTTTTATTACCATCGGAAGTTTCAACCAAAAACAAATCAATTATCTTTTTAGATAATATTTTACGTTACTGTTTAGACGATATTTTTAAAGTCTTTTTTGATGCTGTTGAATTAAATGCTTATTCAATCAATATTAATCGTGATGCGGAATATGAATTAAATAGTGAACTAGATAGTTTACTAGAATTAATGTCACAAGGATTAAAACAACGTTTAACCGCACAACCGGTACGCTTTACCTATCAAAAAGATATGCCTAAAGCATTATTTGAATTATTGATTAATAAGTTAAAATTAACAGAACAAGATGCAATGCCAGGCGGACGTTATCCTAATTTTAAAGATTTAGTTAACTTTCCTGATTTAGGCGTTAAAAATTTACTTAATAAACGTTTACCTAGCCTTGCTTATAATCGATTCAAAAAATTTAGGAATGCCTTTGCGACAATTAAGGATCGAGATGTATTGCTCTACTATCCTTATTATTCATTTGGTCATGTACTTGAGATCATGCGTCAAGCCTCTTTCGATCCAGCTGTGACCCATATTCGCATGAATATTTATCGGGTGGCGAAAGATTCCCGATTTATACACGCAGCAATTAATGCCGCCAATAATGGTAAAAAAGTTACTGTCGTGGTTGAACTACAGGCTCGTTTTGATGAAGAGGCAAATATAAAATGGGCTAAAAGATTAATTCGTAGTGGTATTAAAGTTATCTATTCACAACCAAAACTCAAGATCCATGCTAAATTGTTTTTAATTGATCGACGAGAAGAAGATAGAATTGTCCGCTATGCACATATCGGCTCAGGTAACTTTAATGAAAAAACAGCACGAGTCTACACTGATTTTTCACTATTAACTTCTGATCCAGCCATTACCGATGAAGTTATTAAAGTATTTAATTTCATTGAAAATCCATTTAAACCTGTTTCATTTAATCACTTACTGGTATCGCCACAAAATACTCGTCAACGTTTTTATGAGTTTATTGAACGTGAAATTAATAATGCCAAAGCAGGGAAACCTTCTGGTATTTATTTAAAATTGAATGCGATCACCGATAAAGAGATGATTGACCAACTTTATCGAGCTTCATGTGCAGGTGTAAATATTAGAATGATTGTTAGGGGGACTTGTGTGTTAGTTCCTCAAATCCCTAATTTAAGTGAAAACATCTATGTAACGAGTATTGTCGATCAATATTTAGAGCACGCTCGGGTATATATTTTTGAAAACGATGGTAAAAAAGACACTTATATTTCATCAGCAGACTGGATGCCTCGTAACTTAGATAATCGAATTGAAGTAGGTGTTAAAATTTTTGATCCAGTTTTAAAATCTACTATACATGATATCTTTAACTTGCAATGCAATGATAATGTCAAAGCTAGGATCATCGACAAAGATAATATGAACAATTATGTACAACGAGGCAATAAGAAAAAAATAAGAGCACAACATGCCATTTATGACTATTTAAAACACATGGAATCATCGGTATAAGGGTTTTAACGTGAATAAATTTAATGAATATGCTGTCGTCGATTTAGGCTCTAATAGTTTTCATATGATTATAGCTCGTAATGTAGATGGAGCTAGGCAAATTATATATAAACATAAAAAGAATATTCATCTTGCTACTGGATTAAATGAATATAATGAATTAAGTGAATCAAGTATTAATCGTGGCATTGAATGTCTAGCGTTATTTGCTGAACGATTAAATGGTTTTCCAGCCGAAAATGTAAGAATTGTCGCTACTTATACTTTACGAATTGCAAAAAATAGACTTAAATTTTTAAACGAAGCAGCCAAAGTATTACCTTACCCTATTGAAATCATTTCTGGTCAAGAAGAAGCCAGACTTATTTATCTCGGTACAATGACAGCAGAGTCCACCAATGAAAACGATAGCAAATTCGTGGTTGATATTGGTGGTGGCTCTACTGAAATTGCCATTGGTAAAGGTAATAATCTAAAACCTATACTGGTAGCTAGCAGACCAATGGGATGCGTCACTTACACTAAACAGTTTTTTCCGCAAAAGAAAATTGATTATCAATCATTTCAACAAGCAAAATTAGCTGCCGAGCAACAAATTGAAAATTTAGTCAACCTAATAAAAAAACAAAATATTAGTGCTGCTTTCGGTACATCCGGTACCATTAAAAGCATTTATAAAATTTTACTCGATATTGGGGTTAGCGACGGAATTATTACCCCTAAACGTTTGGATGATTTAATCAGTTATGTATTAGAATTTAATTATTTTCATGAAATTGATTTTCCTTCTCTATCCGAGGAAAGAAAAAATGTTTTTGTCAGTGGATTAGCTATCTTCAGTGGTGTCTTTAATGCTTTAGGTTTAAAAGAACTACAGTTTAGCCCAAGTGCTTTACGTGAAGGTGTTCTTTACGAACTTATTGATGGACCTAATTACCGAGATATCAGACAAACAACAGCTGAATCGCTATCGCAGCACTATAATATTGATGAACGCCATGCTAAACAAATTGTGAAAACGGCAAAATACCTTTTTTCTCAATGGAAAGCGCAATCTTTAATGATCATACCACCAAGTGTTGAATCCATTTTATATTGGGCAGCACAATTGCATGAGGTGGGGTTAAAAATTAACTTTTCTTCGATCCATAAACACTCTAGTTATATTCTAAAAAATAGTAATTTACCGGGGTTTAATGAAGAACAACAGTTATTGTTATCTACTTTGGTTCGTTACCATCGAAAATCGATTAATATAGAAGAATTTCCTTATTTTAGCTTGTTTGAATTTAAGCATATTATTGCCATGTTACAAATTCTCAGATTATCGATACTCATAAACAATCAACGTAGTCCCGATCTAGATCTCAATGCTTTTAAGTTAATTTTGTCGCAAGAAAAATCTACCAAAATGACACTGGCGATAGATAAGCTGTTTGTTGAAAATAATAGGTTGATTCTATTAGATTTGGAACAAGAGAAAAAATATTGGAAAGCGGTAAATAACTGGAAATTATCGATTGACACTTTTTAAGCTTTTTAATTTATTAAGGTAAAAAACCGCCATTTGAAGTGACCCCATAAAGTTGGACACTTTTATTAAGCGGTTTTTATTTGTCGATAATAGTAAATTATAGATGTTTTAACCTAATCCAATAATTTTCCACCATAAAATACCAACGGTGAAAACAATAATTAGATTAACTACACTACAAATAAAGCCTACTTTCCACCAAGTTTTTACTGGTACAAATCCTTCAGCAAATAATAATGGATTTCGAGCATTTGCAAACTGAGTAAGAGAACCAAAATAATTGGTACAAATAACTAAAGCAAAAATAGCAATTAATTGCGGTACTCCTAAGGCAATAGCAACAGATAAAAATACTGGGAATAAAGCCGCAATATGTGCATTACCACTGGCAAAGAAATAGTGTAAATAAACATAAGCTACGCATAAAATAATGATAACAAAAATCCAACTGCTATCACCTAAATGGCCTTTTACTGCTGCACCAATGGTATCACCTAACCATTTAGTTACACCAAGTTTATTAACTTGACCAGCCATCATTAATAACGCAGCAAACCAGATTAATGTATCCCATGCCGCTTTTTCACCTTTGATATCATCCCAACTTAATACACCAGTTAAAATTAAAATAGTTAAACCAATAAATGCGGTTGTAGTTGAATCGATACCAATATTTTTACCAAAAATCCAAAGCGCTAATAATAAAACGACTGTAGAACCCATAATGATTTCTTTTAAGGTAATTGAACCCATTTTCTTAAGTTCTTCAGCAGCTAATTTTGGTGCTTCAGGTGTTTTTTTCAATTCTGGATTAGTTAAAAAATAAATAACTAAAGGAATAACAACAAATGACACTAAACAAGGAACAATTGCAGCAATAAACCATTGTCCCCAACCCAAAGTGATACCAAGTGATGAAGTCACTAATTTTGCCGCTAATAAATTACCAGTAAAAGCTGTTAAAAACATTGCCGAAGTAATGTCGTTAACGTGACTTATGGTTAGCATTAAAAAAGTACCAATACGATTTCTTGATTCATCTTTAGGATTTGAATTAAAGTTGATCGCTAATGCCTCAGCAATTGGATAGATTACCCCACCAGCTCGAGCCGTAGTACTTGGAATTGCCGGCGCTAAAGCAACATCGGTTACTGATAATCCATAAGCTAAACCTAAGGTATTTTTACCTAAAATTTTAACTAAAAAATAAGCAATACGTTTACTTAAACCAGTTTTAATAAACCCTCTAGCAATCATAAACGCGATAACAATCAACCAAATTAAACTACTGTTTAATTCACTTAATGATATTTTGACTGATTCGGCAGCGGTTGTCGCTCCTGATGGTCTAAGAACAGCAAATACCGTAATAGCTAATAAACCAATTGCGCCTATAGGCATGATTTCTGCAACAATACAGGCGATAGTTGCCACAAATATAATACTTGTTCGCCACCCTTCTACACTAATACCTTCTGGTGGAGATATAAAAAGCCATAATATTGCCGATATTCCTGCAATAATAATAAGAGGAAGCCATTTAACTGGCGGTTTTTTTACTGTACTCATAATATTTCCTTTTAAATTAAATATCAATTTAATCAAATTGATAATGAAATGATATAATTTGTAAAATCTTTATTTTATTCGCAATATCTAGCTTATTTGATATTCTTGGTCGAGCAGTTGAAAAGCAAAATTATCAGGATTGACTATCTTTATTGTTTTATCCTTCAATAAAAATATAGCAGATAAATTTTGCTGATTTTTCAATAATTGTTTAGTCTTTTCAGTACCAAATCCATATAAGATTGTTGAATAAATATCTCCCTCAAGGGATGTATTCGAAATAATGGTTATACTTTCTAATTCATTGTCTAAAGGATAACCCGTTTTAGAATCCAGAATGTGATGATAAACATGTTGATTTTCAATAAAGTAACGTTCGTAAATTCCTGATGTAACTACGGATTTATTTTTTACTTTAATAAGACCCACTAACTCATTTTCGATTGAGGAAAAGGGTTTTTTTAACCCAATATGCCAATAACCTTCTGCATCAATGGGTGAATCACCAGTAGTTAGCACATTACCACCTAAGTTTATTATGGCCTGATAAACATTGTGTTGTTGCAAAACAAGTTTAATCACATCGGCAATATAACCTTTGGCTATTGCCCCCAAATCAATCTCCATGTCTGCTTTTTTTAAAAATACCGAACAAAATTTAGGATTTAATTCAATATCATTAGGATCAATCAAAGATCTTTTTTCAACAATTTGCTTGGGATCGGGGACCTGATGCCCAGAAAAACCGATCTTCCAAAGTTTAACTAATGGGCCAATAGCAACATTAAAGCAACTATCTGGCATTAAACTGACTTTCCAAGCTTGCTCAATAAGCGAATAAACGGCATGACTAACTCTAACCGGATGTTTTCCTGCCGCATTATTGATTGACATAACTTCCGATACCGGTCTATTAACCGTTAATTTATTTTCAAGCTGATTAATGGTATTAAAAACATGTTGCACAACGGTTTCATTAGGTTCAAAAAGCATTAATGATACCGTTGTTCCCATCATAGCTTGAGTATATTCATAGCGTGAATGATGCATTCAAAAATTGCTATTCAGTTATTGATGAATATAATCTGTCGCTTGTTTTCCTGCTTGCATACCAAAAATGATAATATCGGCTACGGCATTACCTCCGATACGATTGGCGCCATGTACACCACCAACAACTTCACCAGCAGCAAATACCCCACTGATGACATTTTTCTCGGTATCAAGAACCTGAGTTTCAGTATTAATTGTTACCCCACCCATAGTATGATGAATACCTGGAGCAATTTTGATTGCATAAAAAGGAGCTTTATCAATTGGATGACGTAAACCAGTAGTTCGACCAAAATCTTCATCTTGTTTGTTATTAACAAAATGATTATATCGTTCAATGGTTTTATGTAAGGTATTCGCATCAATTGACAGTTTTTGCGCTAACTCATCGATTGAATTAGCTTGCACAGTTAGATCTTGCGATACATATTCCTCAACAGACTTATTTTCATCACGAATTTGTTGATCAAATAAAATATATGAATAATGTTCAGGCAACTTAATGATTTCGGCAGATACTTTGTCACGTGTATTTAATTCATTAACAAAACGTTCACCTTTTTGTGATACTAAAATAGCACCACCACCACGAATTGATTCAGAAATTAAGTAAGATGTAGTCTGCTCAACAGTCGGATGAATTTGAATTTCTTTCATATCCACTGTTCCGGCACCTAATTTTTCTAAAATCATAATACCAGAGCCAGTTGCACCTTTGTGATTGGTGGTGACAAATCCTTTAAGATCTGGACGATATTTTTCAACCATTTCATGATTAGCACTAAAACCGCCGGTAGCAATTATAACTGCTTTAGCTTTTATGGTTTGTATTGAACCGTCTTCTTCAGTCACCTTAACACCAACAACTTTATTATTTTCAGTAATAATTTCAGTTACATTACAATCAAGCATTACTTCAATACCACGTCGGTTAATGTTTTTAACTAAACCACTAATCAAAAAACCGCCGACTGCAGCACCACTCGCTGGACGATGAGTCCGATCAATACTCATGCCACCTGTAGTTGTAATACCGCTGAGTTCAATACCGTTATTATCTAACCAATCAATAGCATCAGGGGCATTCTCAACAAAATAGCGTAATAGTTCTGGATTATTTTTGTTTTTTCCGCCAATCATGGTTTCTTGATAAAACAGATCTTTACTATCAACAATACCTTTGAGTCTTTGGAATTTGGTTTCCGCAGCATTCATACCTGCTGAAGCTTTATTAGTATTACCGCCAATAACTGACATTTTTTCAATCACAACAACACTAGCACCTAGGTCATGGGCTTGAATCGCTGCAGCAAGACCGGCACCACCACTACCGACAACAACAACATCATAGGCTTTAGCATTTGGATCGCCACCTTCAGCAATAATCGCTTCTTTGTTTGATTGAGCCATTGCCTTAGTAACTGCTTTTTTGAAGGCTTCACTTTGTGATGTAGCTCCAGAAATCGCATCTACATGAGGGCTATTTGATTCAATAATGCGATGCTTAATTTCTGAAAAATTATTTAATACCTCATGATCAAAATTATTGGCATTAACTAATTGCATATCTTTGATGAAATCTTTACCAAGCTCAACATTAATCACAAATTCATAAGACTCATCATTAACTTTTTCTTGATAATTTCCTGGTTTAAACTTTTTAACATTCAAGTTCACATCACGAATTAAACTTTCGACAAGTGAAAAATGCCACAAAGGCTCTGGGATATTGAGTTCTTCTCGTTTGTCACTATTGATGAATAATTCTAATTTTTCACCTTTCATGATGCGATCAGTCCAATCTGGATATGCAATACACGCTCGGCCAACTGCGACAAAGTCAAATCCATTATCTAATGCGGCTCTAACATCACTTTCATTAACAACGTTGCCCACCCCAACAACAGGGATTTTAGCTAAAGTTTCTGAACGCATTGCTATATATTTATTAATTAATGGTGTTGGATCTTGAGTATCAACTATCGAAGGCCTTAAAATTGCCCCCATGGAAAAATGAATATAATCCAAGCCTTTCTCAGCAAGCTTTTCAAGTAAATACATTGAATCATCAAAACGAATTCCCGGCTCTTCTATTTCTTCTGGTGAGAAACGGTAACCAACAATAAAGTCTGAATTTGCATACTGTTTGACCATATTATAGGTAATATCTAGAACCGCTAATGGGAATCGAGCTCGATTGTCACGACTACCTCCCCATTTATCATTTCGTTGATTTGAATTTGGTGAATAAAATTGTTGAATCAAATAAGTATTAGCACCATGAATTTCCACGCCATCAAAACCAGCTTGAATAGCTCGACGTACTGCTTGACCAAACTTATCAACCATTTGATCAACTTCATCGGCAGTTAATTCTATCGGTGTAGCTGCTCCCGGTCTTGGTGCAGCAATAGCACTTGGACCAACTGGAGTTTGACCGCCAATAAGTTTAGGTTCAACCATTCTACCGCCATGATAAACTTGAATAATCGCTTTTGAACCTTTTTCTTTAATAGCTTGAGCTATTTTTGCCAGACCTTCAATTTTATCATCGCTATCAAGACCGATTGCACCAGGGAAAGCTAATCCTTTATTATCGACAAAACCACATTCAACAATAATTGAGCCTATTTCTCCAGCTCTTGCTCGATAATATTCAATTAAATCACTTGTAACCGAGCCTTCATAAAACCCTGAGCAAGTGGTCATAGGTGCCATCATAATGCGATTTTTTAATGCCACTCCATTGGGTAAGGTTACTGATTTGAAAATATCTTTTTTCATCTATTTATACCTAATATTTAATATTAAAATTAAAATTTTGGCGTGCATAATACCATCTCAAATTTCTCTTCTCCACTTACATAAGTTTCATTAGTCAAAAAATATCATTTTTTCGACAGGAAAATATCAAATGTTTTTAGTGGTTTAATTACAAAAATTACAAAATCAAATCAAATGACTACTCATTTCTTATCGAATTTGTTGGCTTATACAACTATTTTAGGTCAGACAGTCTAAAAAAAAACACTATAACTATTTCATTTACTTATATATTTTTATCAATATAGCACTTGAACTTTATTTATATTCAGCTAGAATGCTTAGCAATTTTAGAAAAGAGAATTTGATTATGATTGTGGTTCAAACACACAGACCAATAACAAAATTGAATTGTCTTTTTCTTTTAAATATTGATCCTCCTTTATGGAGGATTTTTTATGTCTACAACTTTAACTTTTCAAGTTTATACCAAATTTTAAATCAAAACCACATTAAGAATAGCCATAAACAGGAGATAGCATGAAACCTTTGATCCCTTTTTATAATCCAAGTATAAGTTATGAAGATAACTATGCTCAAGGCCCTTTTGGACTTTTTGCTGAATTAGATAAGGCTGAACAGGTCGCAACTAAACCAACAAAATTTTTAAATGTCGATGTTAACCTACCATTTGGTCAGCCAGCAGGTCCGTTACTAAATGCTAATTATATTAAAGCTGCTTTTGCTTATGGATTTGACTTATGTGTTTATAAAACGGTTAGAACCAAGTTTCACAAATGTCATCCATTACCGAATGTTTTATCTGTTCATCCTAATGGCAAGTTATCACCTAACTTAGACACAGTATTGGCTGATACAAATTATAATCAACCTTTATCAATTACCAACTCCTTCGGTGTACCATCTTGTGCACCTGATATTTGGCAACCGGATATGGCTGATGCGGTAAATGCAGCTGGCGCTGGACAATGTGTTATTGGTAGTTTCCAAGGAACCCAAGGTAATGGTGAGATAGAAAAAGATTATGCTTTAGCTGCTAAGTTAGTAAGAGAAACTAATGCACCAATATTAGAAGCTAATTTGAGTTGTCCAAACGAAGGTGCAAGTAAACTACTTTGTTTTGATGTCGATAAAGTAGAACGAATTGTGAATGAAATTAAGAATGCGGTACCAGATCGCCCTCTTATTTTAAAATTAGCTTATTTCCCTGATGATGAACGTATTATATCTCTATTAACTCGAGTCGGAAAAATCATTGACGGATTAAGTACTATTAATACCCTTTCAGCCAAACCGGTAGATGCAAGTGGACATCCGGCATTAGGCGAAAACCGTAAGGAAGGTGGTATATGTGGTGATGCAATCCGTTGGGCTGGTTTAGATATGGTTAGTCGACTTAATAAATATCGTAAACAAATGGATTTAAAATTTGCCATTATTGGTGTTGGTGGTGTTAGTAATAGTGAACATTATCATCAATTTATTCAAAATGGCGCTGATGCGGTAATGAGTGCTACAGGAGCAATGTGGAACCCATTATTAGCTATTGAGATTAAAAAAAGTCTTAAATAGTTATCAGTTAACTCACTTTATAACTGATTAATTGTTACAGGGTAACTTATTTGCCCTGTAATTTTATTCTTACCAAAAACTATATCATCACTTCTTGAGAAAATAATAACCGCCAAAAATAACATGTGCAAAGAAGACTATCGCTAAAATAATCCTAACATGCAAAGAATCAAATAAAATAAATGGAATTAATAAAATGATAAATACCATGGTTAACATTTTTACTAATCCTGTTTTTGAAATCTTTTTCTCAATAAGCATTTTTTGCACATAAGTTTGATAATAACGAGTTTGAGTAAAATAGTTATACAGGCGATCAGAACTATTTAACCATAGATATGCAGTAAGCAGATAAAAAGGTACTGTTGGCAAAAGAGGAACAAAAATGCCCACAGTTCCTAATACAAAGAAAACCCCACCTAGAAAAATAAATAGCGATTTTTTTAACATATCTAAATCAATTCGAATAACTTTAACTTATGCAAATAATTATTGAAGATAACATAAATAGAGAAAGTTACAACTTTAGGTTCTCGTCGTGATATCACCTATATTTAAAATTAAAATTGTAACAAAAAGAATATAACAAAATTAATTTATTGTTACGAAAATTATTCTGTATTTTTAACAATAAATTGTATTGAATTATAGTTAAGATTAATTAAGAAATATTATAAGTTTTATATAGATGGTTTTATGTGAGTGATTTTGAATTAAACTTAAATTAAGTATAACTTTTAAGAATTGGCGGAACGGACGGGGCTCGAACCCGCGACCCCCTGCGTGACAGGCAGGTATTCTAACCAACTGAACTACCGCTCCGCTTTTTAGATTCTTTAATGCAGAAGATTAAAGTAGGCGTGATATTAAAGATTATTATTATTTTCGTCAATATAAATTTCAAAAATTATGTTCAATTGAATAGAAAACAATCATTAATGCTCTTTCCAAAGCGCGCTACCACTTTTTTTATCAATTTTTTCTATAATTGAATCATGCGCAGATAATTCCGCTTCATTAGCTTTAATTACTGTAAGTGGAATCCCATTACGTTCAATTTTTTTTACAGCATTATTCGTCATTGATGAAGATAAATTATCGTCCGAACTAAATGCCAAAGTAGTTTGCCCCCCGGTCATTGCTAAATAAACTTCAGCAAGTATTTCAGCATCCAGTAAGGCTCCATGTAAAGTACGATGAGAATTATCAATTTGATAACGTTCGCACAATGCATCTAAGTTATTACGTTTACCCGGGAAAAGACGTCGAGCCATTGCTAATGTATCGGTAACAATACAGTGATCGGCGGTTTTATAGTCTAACCCACAAAGGCGAAATTCATAGTCCATAAAGCCAACATCAAACGAGGCGTTATGAATAACTAATTCAGCACCATCTATAAATTTAATAAAATCATGTGCTATATTTTTAAAAATCGGTTTGTCTTTAACAAATTCATCACTGATACCATGAACTTTAAAGGCTTCTTCATCAATTAAACGTTCTGGATTGATGTAAACATGAAAATGATTGCCAGTTAATCGTCGATTTAATACCTCAACTGCACCAATCTCAATAATCTTATGACCTTCATAATGATTATTACCGTCTTGATTCATACCTGTAGTTTCTGTATCTAATACAATTTGGCGGGTTGAATGTGTTATCACAATATACTCTTCTTTATCTATAATTGGGAATTTTACAAATTAATGGTATAGTCTAACACCAAAACGTACTGATGTTGATACCTCCACTGTTTTAATCAATGATTGATACAACATTAATAATGGCTTATTAATATTTATATTAAGCTAAAATTTCTTGAAAAATAATCACGTAATAAGTTTATAACTATGTCAAATATGCAAAAAAATATTGAAATATTCACTGATGGATCTTGTTTGGGTAACCCTGGACCTGGTGGTTATGCAGCTATTTTAAAATACAAAGAAAATGAAAAAGTATTAGCTCAAGGTTATTTTAACACCACGAATAATCGCATGGAATTGCTTGCTGCCATTGTGGCGTTAGAATTACTGAAAGAACCCTGTCAAATTAAGCTTTATTCTGACAGCCAATATTTGCGTAATGGCATTTCGAATTGGATTTATGGTTGGAAAAAAAACGGCTGGAAAACCGCAAAAAAACAACCAGTAAAAAATGTTGATTTATGGCAACGTTTAGATGTATTAGCTAAGTTACATACCATTGAATGGATATGGGTAAAAGGTCATGCGGGCCATATTGAGAACGAACGCTGTGATGAAATTGCCAAAACGCAAGCTGAATCGCCCACCTTACATGATACTATTTTTGAAGCATCATTAACCGATTAATCAGATAAAATAGAAGGTATAATTACCATGTATCAGTTACATGTTATTCCTGCTCTAAAAGATAATTATATTTGGTTACTTGAAAATGCTAATAAACAGGTGGTTATTATAGATCCGGGTGAGGCTGCTCCAGTGCTAAGTTATATGAAAAAATATCACTTATCACCCCTTGCAATTTTACTCACTCATCACCATATCGATCACACTGGTGGGGTAACTGAGCTAAAAGCAGCTTATCCCGATATTGAAGCTTATGGGCCAAGTGAAATTAATTTGCAGATTAATCATCTCGAAAACATCAATGAATTATTGATTGGTGATTTTCGATATGAGGTTATTTCAGTACCGGGACATACATTAGGACATTTAGCTTATTATTGTCAGCCATATTTATTTTGTGGAGATACATTGTTTTCCGCTGGTTGTGGTAGAATTTTTGAAGGTGATTATAAGCAAATGCTAAGTTCGCTGAATAAATTAAAGCAGTTACCTGATGATACCCTTATTTGTGCAGGACATGAATATACCTTAACTAATTTAGATTTTGCTCAAATGCTGGTTCCTGAGGATCAAGTTATCCATGAGTATTATGATTTTATTTGCAAAAAGAAAATTACTTTGCCTTCCATTTTAACCAAAGAAAAACAGATCAACTTATTTTTACGTTGTGAGGAAAAAAATTTACAAAATAAATTTAATTGTAACAATGAGTTAGAGATGTTTACTTTTTTTAGGAGCCAAAAGGACATTTTTTAGGTATAATACTCAGCTTAAATTAATGTCCTAACTTATAATCTAATGAAAAAATTATTAATATTTACAGTGTTATGTGCTTTTTTAGTCGGGTGTCAGAATCAAGGTTCTCGATACAACGCTGGCTCAAAAACATACAATTCTAAATCAATAGTTAATTCTAGCGTTAAAAGTGGTGGTATTAATTACGCTTCAGTCACGCAAAATCCTTGGCATTACATGTTAACTCAAATTAACGTAAATGTACCGAATAACAGCCGAGTTAGTGCCGAAAGAGAACGTTTATTACGTAATCCACAAGGATTTGAAAACATAGCCTTACGCTCTGAACCGTACGTATATTACATCATTAATCAGTTACGTAAAAATAAGCTACCGGTTGAATTAGCTCTAATTCCATTAATTGAGAGTGCCTACGATCCTTTAGCCACCTCTCCTGCGCAAGCGGCAGGTTTATGGCAATTTGTGCCAATCACGGCTAAAGAATATGGTTTAAAAAGTAGCAATAACTTCGATGGGCGTCGTGATTTGATTGCTTCAACCAGTTCTGCAATATCACTTTTACAGAATCTGAATAACCGTTTTAATGGAGACTGGTTAGTAACATTAGCAGCCTATAATGCTGGTGAAGGACGAATTCAACGAGCGATTGATAAAAATAAATCTAAAGGATTACCAATCGATTACTGGTCGTTAGATCTACCATCAGAAACAATGCATTATGTGCCTAAAATATTAGCCATTATTGATATTGTTAAGAACAATAAACGTTATGGAATAAAGTTGCCGGATTGTAATTATAAAAATTCTTTAGTTAAAATTGATATGTCTAAAAATATTTCATTGGCTAAGATAGCACAATATACAGGATTATCTTTAAATGATTTAATGACATATAATGCTGGTTATGTGAAACAAACTGTAAATGGCCCTTTCCATCTATTAGTTCCCTATTCTCATGCTGACAACCTATTCAAAAAGTTAAAAAGTCAAAATCTAGTTACTAATCAAGTAACTGAACTTTTAGAAGACGTGCCACATAACAATATGCCGTTTGAAATTAAATCAACGACAGTTCAATATAATAGGGTAAATGCTAAAGATACTAAATCAATTTTAAGTAATGGCAAAAAACAAATTACTTACCAAGTTAAAGCCGGTGATAATCTTTATTCCATTGCAAGAAATTACAGAGTAAAAATTACAGATCTTTTACAATGGAATAAATTAAAAAATCGACGTGTAAAAGAAGGTGATGTATTAACTATCAATTTAGCTAATTCAAATTCATACTAAAATTCACAAATAAAGGATTATGATCCGATGCGGCTGTGCTAATTATCTTGGCCGCATCAAGTTGCAACCCTCGATAAAAAACAAAATCCAACGGCCTACCTAAAAACGTCTTCCTAATATCAATAGCAAAATTTACTGGTTTAAGATTAATCGAACGAGTTAAATGATAAAGTAAATTCAATCGTTGTTGGCTCCAAGCATTAAAATCACCCGCTAAAATTACTGGTCCATAATGTTGCTTAATATAATTTAATAACATATAGATTTGTTGGCGGTAAACTTTCACCCCTAGACTAAAATTAATGGCATGAATATTAGCAACTAATAGTTGTAGCGTTGAATTTTTAATTGGATAAAGAGTGATTAATGCTGATTTTGGTACACGGATGAATGGTTCTCTTTCTCTAAAGGAGAAAATTTGCGTTGGTTTTATGTCTGTTATTGTCATAACTCCAGCATAAATATCATTTAAACTATAGGCTGGAACATGATCGGCAATTTTGTTATGCCGAGCAATAAAATTTAATAATTGGGACGTAGTTTGAGCTTCTTGTAATAATATCAACTTAGTTTGATCAGCATATTGCTCAAGGATATTAATACAATCTGTTCTTTTCTGTTTAAAAATATTCCAAACCAAAACCGAAAAAGACTGTTGGTCGATTAACGGTTTGTCATGCATAATTTTATGGTTTGGTAATATTAATTCAACATCACTTTTTCCTTGATATCGTAATGTATAATCGCGATATTTAAACATTTTAGCTGTTCATTTTTTCTTTTAGATATTCATCAAATGACATAGTGTCATTTTGTTCTATTTTCTTTTGTTTTTCAATTGATAACATTCGTTGTTGATTAAAATCATCTTCAGTTAGAACTGATAAAGGTTCTGAACTTAGTTGTTTTTTATATTGAGTAGCTAAAGCTAAACCAAATTTGGCTGTGCCCAAATCACTAATCGCGGCTAACGTTCTCGCCGATAATGTCAATTCCGGTTGATCAAACATCAGATCAAGCCGTTCACAAACTTTTCGATATTGTTGTTTGTGGTCTTGATGATCAAGTACATCGGCGACTCGAAGTAAATCTTTGAAAAGTTCATGCCCTACTTTAGCTAACGGTTGTCGATAGCTATCACAGCCTAATCCAATTTCTAATCCTGGTTTACGGCCTTCAATAATCACTCTATTCCAATTTAATTTTGCACATTCAAGCTCTGCACTACTCATTTCAGGAGCAGGGGCTAAAGCACACCAGATTAAAAATAGGTCAATAAATCGAATTTGTTCCTCGGTAATACCAATTGGTGAAAATGGATTAACATCAAGAGCTCGAACTTCTATATATTCTATGCCACCACGTAGTAAAGCATCGGATGGCGATTCCCCTGATCTTGGAACTCGTTTTGGCCGAATTGGTGCGTAAAATTCATTTTCAATTTGTAATACATTATCATTCAACTGTCGATAATGACCATCAACCTTAATGCCTAATTTGCTAAATTCGGCTGATTTTGTCTTGGTAGCCCGTTTTAAACCCTCAACATAGGTATCTAGATGATTAAAGGTGATCCCTAATTGTTTCTGGGCATTATTGGTATAACCAATATCACTCATTCTTAGTGAGGTAGCATAAGGTAAATAACAGTTACCATTAGTTTGTTCGATGAACGCTTTTGCTTTTTCTGGATCTTGAATAAATGACGAGCACATTGATGGCGATGCACCAAACAAATAAGGAATAACCCAACCAAAACGGTAATAGTTACGAATTAAGGTAAAATAACCTTCTGAGATAATCGCTTTCCCTTCTTCACTGTTCTTCACGCCATCCCTTGCTTGCCAAAATGCCATTGGCAATGAAAAATTATAATGAACGCCAGAAATAGTTTGCATCATAGCGCCATAACGGTTTTTCAAACCTTCACGATAAACAGTTTTAAAACGTCCTTCGTTAGATGTTCCATACTGAGCTAAGATAATATCGTCTTCTTTAGCAACAAAACATGGCATACTTAATGGCCACATTAATTCATCAGCAATATTCACACTAGAATAACGATGTAAATCACGTAAAAAAGTTAACATATAATCGATATTGGTATTAACTGGTGTGATGAACTCCAATAAGGACTCGGCAAAATCGGTAGTGATCCATGGGTGGGTTAATGCAGCCCCAATTTTTTGAGGAAAAGGGGTTTTAGATAGTGATCCATCAGGCAAAATACGTAATGTTTCACGCTCAAGACCACGTTGAATACCTTGTAAAATAGTGTAGTGCTTTTCTAACCAACTGAGTGCTTTAGAAACATCAGGAATCATAATTTTATATTTCCTAAATTCAGTTCAAATTGGTCCAATTTTAGCATAGTTTAATGGTTTAGATAGCCCGTTTTCTAACTAATAGAAAGAAAAAAGTAAGCTATTTATATACAAAATAATTATTATTAGTAGAAAATTATAAGTAATAAAACCATTATCTATTTAATAAATAATGGTTAATTTATAAATTCTGCTTTTACGAGTAAATTATATTATTTATTAACTTGCTCCCTTTTCTGATTAGCTACATAGTCTTCATCAACTGAGGTAATTATAAAAATTGAATAGAATCAGGATAAGAAATCTTTATACGCTAAAAATAAAAGGTAAGAACAAAAAGATTCACAAAATTGGTTAGGCTAGATTTATTAGTATTCATAATAAAAACTAGCCTATATTGGTGTAATGATTTATCAGATTTTTTCTAACAAAACTAACACTTCCATATGAGATGTATGAGGGAACATATCAAACAATTGCACTTTGATCATTTGGTAATGAGTCAAAAATTGTAGATCTTGTGCTAATGATGACAAATTACAACTTGAATATAAAATATACTTAGGTTGTATATTTTCAAGATATTCGATCAGTACTCTACCTGCCCCTCGCCTTGGTGGATTAAGTAAGACTAAATCAGGTATCTGGTTTTGATGTGTTGCATATTTAGTAGCATCTAATGATTCAAAATTAAGTTTGTCATAACCTAGCTGTTTAGCAGATTTTGATGCGCATTCAATAGCATCAGCACTAATTTCAATTCCTGTTAATTGAATATTATCGTTATTGGCATGACGAACACAATGCAAACCAAATCCTCCCACACCACAAAAGAGATCCCAAATAGAATTTACATCTAAATTCGCCACCCAATCACTAGCCGTTTTATATAATTTTTCAGCAATATAGCTATTTGTTTGAAAGAAGCTTTTTGATTTTATATAAAGTGGTATGTGATTTAACCTAAATTCTAGAAAAGGATTATCCGTTAAAATTAACTCTTCGTTACCCTCTAATATGGCGGCATGATTAGGTTGAATATTAATCGATACGACTTGTAGATTATTTATCTTATCGATTAAATTGTGCAAACTATTGCTTATCTTCTCGAAAAATTTATGTGATTTTAATACAAACCGTAGCATAAAGTGGCTTTTATCATCGATAACACTTTCGGTAATAATGACAAATTTTAACTCCCCTTTTCGCTTATTAATATTATAAGGAACCAGTCCCTGTTTACGAATATAGGTACGAACCATTTTTAGGATACTTTGCATATTAACGCTATAAAGCGGACAATCACACAGATCAATGATCTGATTATCATTTTGTATACCTAATATGGGTTTTTCAACCGTGCCTAGCACCGCCATTTTAGCTTTATTGCGAAAACCTTGCTCAGGGCTAGCAAATGGATCTTTAACTTCTTTAGGATTAAACTTTGCTAAAGTTTCAATTAATTGGTTTTGCTTTTCATTTAGTTGAGATTTATATGGTTGATTTATTTTATGACAAGACAAACATTTATTTTCTTGATAATAACTACATTGCATTTTATGAAAACCTTTTTTTATAATACATTATTATATAATTAAATGGTTTTAAGCTGTATTAGTTTTCTTTTTTTATGTCCAAAAACCCCTTTCCTCAAAATTTTTTAACAAAAATCTAAAATTTAATCATTATACTTGATTTATCAATAGCTATGATTTGACGAAATAGCGGTATATGATAGGATATTGCCATACAAATTATAGGAACCCATTAATGTCTATTAAGTTAAAAACCCCCGCTGAAATCGAAAAAATGCGTATTGCTGGTAAATTAGCAGCAGAAGTTTTAGAAATGATTGAACCTTATGTAAAACCTGGTATTAGCACTGGTGAACTGGATCAGATCTGTTATGAACACATTGTTAATGTGCAAAAGGCTATTCCTGCCAACATTGGTTATCATGGTTTTCAGCATACCAGCTGCATTTCAATTAATGATGTAGTATGTCATGGTATTCCAAGTTTTGATAAAAAGTTAAAAGATGGTGATATTCTTAATATTGATGTGACCGTAATTAAAGATGGTTTTCATGGTGATACCTCAAAAATGTACATTGCAGGAAAACCAACTGTTGCCGGAGAAAAACTATGTCAAGTCACACAAGAGAGTTTATACGAAGCCATTAAAATCATTAAACCGGGGATCAGATTAAAAGAAATCGGTAAAGCAATTCAAAAATATGTTGATAAATTTGGCTTTTCTTCTGTTCGTGAATATTGTGGTCATGGTATAGGTGAAGTATATCATGATGAGCCACAAGTTTTACATTATGATGCTGATGATGGCGGTGTGATCCTGAAACCAGGTATGACTTTTACTATTGAACCGATGGTAAATACTGGAGATTGGCGTACTCGTACCATGAAAGATGGTTGGACAGTTAAAACCAAAGATCATGGATTGTCAGCCCAATATGAACACACGATCTTAGTTACAGATAATGGTGTGGAAGTTCTAACCCTTCGTAGTAATGAAAACTTTCCTCGCGTTATCGAACACTAAATAAAAAAGATTCAACAATGCTCTATTGTTGAATCTCTTCATTTTATATAACTTAATCTAACTATCTAGAATTCAAATTTGCCGCGATTTTTTGATTCATTAACTTTACTGTGATATATATTCCTAGGTTGTTATACCCGTTCATCTAGTGAATCATAAAAAAGCGTCCAAAATTCTTTAAGCTTTCTTGGTTTTAGCCATTTTAATATAATAGCGTATAAAGCTTACGGCGATAGCTACTAGCAAGTGCGTTATTGGTTCCTAAAGCTGCTAATAGATCTAGTAAAGTTTTCTTCACCTGCCCTTCACCAGCATTCAGATCTTTTGTTAAAGGTTTAAACAACAGTTCTAATGCTTCTTCGTGCCGACCAACTTGCATTAGTTGCGATGAAAGTTGAATCATTAACTCAACATTATCTGGCTGTTTAGCTAATTCAGCTTGTAATTGCTGTAATTCAGGTGAATTTGCTGCTTGTTCGAGTAACTCAATTTCGGCTTGTAAACCGTGGTAAGCTGAATCCTGATCTTGTAATGGAATAGTTGCCAAAACATCCTTAGCTTCTGCTAGTTGTTTTTGTTCAATTTGGCTTTTCGCTAACATTAACGCAATATCTGATCTTGGTTTACCTAAATGATCTTTAAGTACAGTCCAAGCTTGTTTTAATAAAGGTAATGCTTGCGCATATTGGCCTTCATTAAAAAATTGTTGCGCTTCAATAAGTTTCAATTCATCTTCATTAGGTAAAATTTTATCTAAAAAGGTTTTGATGGTTTCTTCATTTTGTGGGCCTTGAAAACCATCAACAGGTTGACCATTTTGAAACATATAAACGGTTGGAATTGCTCTAAGCCCAAATTGTGCTGCTAACATTTGTTGTTCATCACAATTTACGCTAGCAAGAATGAATTGTCCTTGATGTTGTGTTGCTAATTTGGTTAACGTATCTGTCATTTCTTGATAGTTAGGACTTCTTGGTGACCAAAAATAGAATAACACAGGGCTACTAGTTGATTTTTCAATAATTTCTTGAATATTCTGTTCATTAACATCAAAAATAAATTGATTTGACATAATCTATCCTATAAATAAGTTTAACTGATTATTTATTTTGTAAAATTTTATCCATTAATCTATCTGGAAGCAAACGTTTAGCTATTGCCGCCAATTTAGTTACTTTTGTTACCCTGTAACGTATTTTCGGTTTGTTATGCTCTAATGCATGATACAGATATGGTAATATCGCTTCAGGAGCTAACGTAAAGCGTTTAGCAATGGGTGGATTTTTTACTATTTTTTCTTTTTCGGTCTGATTTACATTATTTGAAAAATAGGTTTTCAATGGACCAGGTTCGATTAAACAAACTTTAATATTGGTGTTAGCTAACTCTAAACGCAGTACATCAGACCATGCTTCTAAAGCGTATTTGCTGGCAGAATATGCGCCTCTACCCGGTGTTGCGACTATGCCAACAATTGAGCTAGTTTGAATTATTCTACCTTCATTTTGTTCAATCATTGCCGGTAATAATAATTGGGTTAATTGATGAACACCAAAAAAGTTAGTAGAAAACTGTGATTCTAATTGTGATCGACTGATGGTGTTTAAACGGCCATAGACGCCAAATCCAGCATTGTTAAATAACGCATATAATTTACCTTCACACAAGGTTAATACTTGTTGCGCAGCTTGATTAATTGAATCGGCATCGTCTAAGTCTAATAAAACGGTTTCAAAACCTTGCTCAATTAATTTTTGTTGGTCTGCTATTTTGCGGCATGATGCAATGACACGATAACCTCGTTTTTTCAGAGCGATAGCTGAAATCAATCCTATACCGCTTGAACACCCCGTTATAAAAATCGTACGCAAATTTTATCTCCGTTATATTCATTTATTGTCAAGTTAACTTACAGCAATTATGATAGCACATTTAAAATAAATATACGGCTAATAAGCCAAGAGGACCATATGAAAATTGCTATTATCGCTGCTATGGAAGAAGAAGTAGCCATACTAAAGAGTAAAATTACCGATTATCAATTAGAGCGTCATTTAGGATGTGATTTTCATATTGGTAAAATAGCAAATTGTGAAATTGTATTATTACAATCAGGCATAGGTAAAGTTGCTGCAGCATCAGGAACAACATTATTATTAAATAATTATCAAGTTGATGCAGTCATTAATACCGGTTCAGCGGGTGGGCTGTCAACGGAACTGAATATCGGTGATATTATTGTATCAAAAGATGTATTTTATCATGATGTTGATTTAACCGCCTTTGGATATAAACCAGGTCAAATGTCAGGTTGCCCTGTTTCATTTGCTGCTGATGTTAATTATCAATCATTAGCTAAACAATGTATAAAGAAACATGGGGTCAATGCTGTTGATGGCTCAATTGGCAGTGGTGATGCCTTTATCAATGGTAAAAGCAATTTAGAACGGATCAAGCAAACTTTTCCTGATGCAATCGCCGTTGAAATGGAAGCTGCCGCTATTGGCCATGTTTGTTGGTTATTTAAAGTACCTTTTGTGGTGGTGAGAGCAATTTCTGATAATGGAGATGATGAATCGGCAGTTGATTTTCAATCATTTTTAAAACTTGCTGCAGCCCAATCATCAAAAATTGTTGAATCGATGCTAAGTGAACTAGCTTAATATAGAGATTGGTGTCAATGTAATTTGACACCATTTAACTAAAATTTTGTCATTCTTCCATTATGATTTAATCAATTAGGCAGGTCATATTGTTCAAATAATGGTTTACGCCATCCTGACAGAATTTCTGGAATTTCACCTTTCCTATCATTTTGCCATTTTACATACTGATTGATTAATCGTCTTGAAAGTATTAATTCGCTGTTAAGCCCTGTTTGTGATGCTATTTTTTCAGCGATTTGTTTCAATAAATCAGCAATGTTTTTATAATTTGGATAACTATTAATACGTTGAATTGTCGGAATAATAGGTATAGGTTGAAGCAATATATCCAAAATTGTTTGACCATATGCACGAATATCTTTACCTTTCATACCCAATTTATCAAGTTCTGCTAAGGAGGTTGGTTGATAACGCGCAATTTTCCATAAAATCTCTTCGTGCACTACAAAATTCAACGCTATGTCGTGATTTTTAGCAAATTGATAGCGCCAGCAAGCAAGTTTAGCTAATTGCCCTAAACTATCCCCTTTCAATTGCCAGCTATTTTTAATATTTAAGTAAGCCTTTTGAGGATCAAATATTTCACATTTACGCGCAATTGCATTTCGACATTCTTGATAAGCAGCCGCTAAATAATCAATCGATGTAAGCTGAGATTTTAAATTATCCATTAATGGAAACAGATATAAAACATCATTAATAGCATAATCACACTGTTTTTCAGTCAAAGGACGTTTTAACCAATCAGTCCGTGTTTCACTTTTATCTAACTCAACGCCAAGATATTTATTGACTAAACTTGCATAACCACTACTGATGGGATTATCCAAAAAAGAAGCTAAAATTTGGCTATCTATTACTGGAGAAGGAACACAATTAAATGCATGAAGAAACACTTCAATATCTTCGCTACAGGAATGAAAATATTTTTCAATATTAGGATTGGTTAAAATCGCTAAGAATTCCTGCCAATCGTTAATATTAAGCGGATCAATTAGCGCAGCATGTTGACCATCAAAAACCTGTAACAGCCCTAAATGAGGATAAAATGTCCTAGTTCGTACAAATTCAGTATCCAATGCTATAGCACTACTATTCTTGATCTTTTGACAATAATTGGATAATTCATCATTACTAATAATAAATTGATAATTCAAAATACGCTTCCTATTTAAGATAATCTATTGAATGGTAGTTTTGTTGACAAAAGATACATCGATTACAACAATTTCAGAGCGAGTCATTAATCGAATTGGTGGGCCACCAAATCCGTAACCGCTATTGACTATACTGGTGAAATGATGATCAGCATCGTGATAAATACCATTAGCATTTTTGTACATCATCGCCACCAATATATTGATAGGAAAGATTTGACCACCATGAGTATGTCCAGATAACATTAAATCTACTTGTTGTTCTGCAACATCTTTAATATCTCGAGGTTGGTGATCTAATAAAATTATTGGTCTATCCGTATCAGAAAACATAATTAAATCGGATAATGAGGCGCGCTTAACATCGTACTTATATGATGAAAAGTCATCACGCCCTATCAATGTGATGCCAACCTCATCAAGATAAACAATATCATCTTTCAATACTTTTAAATTCGCTCGTTTAAATGCATTAATAATATCTTCTTCACGATTATTATTATCATGGGTACCTAAATATTCATGATTGCCAAAAATAATATAATTACCGTATTTGGACTTTAATTGCTGGAACTGTTCAATAAATCCATTTTCAACGAAAGGTTTTAATCGTTTATC
This sequence comes from Gilliamella sp. LMG 34361, assembly GCF_984569075.1. Taxonomy (NCBI): domain Bacteria; kingdom Pseudomonadati; phylum Pseudomonadota; class Gammaproteobacteria; order Orbales; family Orbaceae; genus Gilliamella; species Gilliamella sp. LMG 34361. The sequence continues at coordinate 1,886,687 of NZ_OZ474903.1, forward strand.
TAATGTATCGCCAGTTATCACGATAAAATCAGCCTTTAAGCTATTTACCTTGTCAATCATGTTTTGAATCATACTTGCAGAGGTATGCTCATTAATATGAATGTCAGAAAGTTGCACAATTCTTAGATGATCAACATTGGCTGATTTATTAATTACAACCTGATAATCAACTATTTTAGGATTTATCGCCATTTCATGGCCAAAACAAAACAAAGCCACAACCGCAATAATAAAACTGATTTTATGCCAAAGATTAGGCTTAATTTGCTTTTTGCTAACCCGATAAACAATTTCAAAAATGAGTGTTATAAAAACGCTACAGATCATCAAACCGGCAATCGTTAACAGGAACAAATGTAATCCCGAGGTTAAAATATCATTTAATACTCTAGCAAGGATTAATGATGCACCGGCCAAACCAATAGTCAGCCAATAAATAATTCGACCATAACCGGTTAAGTGAAGGTTAAACCAAAACTGCCAGCGTTTACCTAATAAAAAAGTAACCGAAATACTGATAATAATCGTTGCGAAAATGGCTGTAAAATCAACAAAAGTCATAATTACTCGAACAATCGAACGCAAAAAATGGTATGATAACAGAATTAGATTCTATAGTACCAATAACTTTTATGGATACCAAAAAAGACCAGCTATTTGCAACCCCGATCGATAAATTAGGTGATTGGACTTTTGACGAAAAAGTTGCCGAAGTTTTCCCAGATATGGTACAACGATCGGTACCCGGTTATTCGAATATAATATCAATGATTGGTATGCTGGCTGACCGATTTGTACAACCTAACTCTATGATTTATGATTTAGGCTGCTCGTTGGGTGCTGCCACGCTCGCTATTCGTCGTAATATCAAACACGAAAATTGTCACATTATTGCTATTGATAATTCATTACCTATGGTAGAACGATGTAAAAAGCATATTGATGCCTATAAATCAAATACACCTGTCGATGTAATATGTGAAGATATTTGTAATATAAATATGCAAAATGCATCAATGGTAGTTCTTAATTTTACCTTGCAATTTTTAACTCCAGAAAATCGACAACGGGTTTTAAGTAATATTTATCAAGCTTTGCGACCAAATGGCATATTAGTCTTATCGGAAAAGTTTAGTTTTAGTGATGAGACTGTCGACGAATTATTATTTAATATGCATCATGATTTCAAAAGAGCCAATGGCTATAGTGAACTGGAAATAAGCCAAAAACGTAATATGCTAGAAAATGTTATGCTTACAGACACCGTTGCTACCCATAAACAACGTCTGATGACAGCAGGATTTGAGCATGTTGATACTTGGTTTCAATGTTTTAATTTTGGCTCGATTATTGCTATCAAATAACCTCTAGATTTAATTCAATTATAAAGGAAAACAGAATGATTGATTTTGGTGATTTTTACCAAATTATCGCAAAAAGTAAGCTTAAAAATTGGCTTGAAGTTTTACCAGCACAATTGGCTAATTGGCAAAAACAAAATTTAGATAACCGTTTTAGTCAATGGATAAATAGTATAAAACACTTGCCTGCAATTAGCCCTTTTCAAGTTGATCTATTACATAGCGTAACCGCAAAAACAGAGCAACCATTATCTTCTGGCGAACAGCAACGTATCACACAATTATTAAAAACCATGATGCCATGGCGTAAAGGCCCTTTTCATCTTTATGGCGTTGATATTGATACTGAATGGCGTTCCGACTGGAAATGGCAAAGATTGATTAATCATATCGATAATTTAGAAGGTAAAATAGTTCTCGATGTTGGCTGCAATAGCGGTTATCATTTATGGCGTATGATTGGTGCAGGAGCTAAACTTGCTGTTGGTATTGACCCTATGGCGCTTTATCTATGCCAATTTGAAGCAATAAGAAAACTATTAGGCAATGACCAGCGAGCTCACTTACTTCCATTAGGCATTGAGGAATTACCAAAATTGAACGCATTTGATACGGTTTTTTCAATGGGAGTGTTATATCATCGTCGCTCACCGCTTGATCATCTTTATCAATTGAAAGATCAATTAGTTGATGGTGGTGAATTAGTACTCGAAACATTGGTTATTGAGGGAACCGAACATCAAGCATTAATGCCTGGTGAACGTTATGCTCAAATGCGAAATGTCTATTTTATTCCATCAGTACCAACCATGATAAATTGGTTACATAAATGTGGTTTTAAAGATATAAAAATGGTTGATATATCCAAAACCAGTTTGGATGAACAACGCAAAACAGAATGGATGGAATCCGATTCATTAGCGGAATTTTTAGATCCTAACGATTTATCCAAAACAGTAGAAGGTTATCCTGCGCCAATGCGAGCAGTATTTGTTGCAAGAAAATAATTTTTTAATCTCGTTTGGATTAAAAGTAACGGTTATTTTTCTCCCCTTTTAAAATAGATAAACACAATAAAAAAACGGGCTTTTGCCCGTTTAATCTATCAATATCTTTTATATAAATAAGTTCGATTAATATTAATCATTCTTTATGATCATCTGGACAGGATAATGATCGGAATATTTATCCGTAAAATCATCTTTTATTACTTGAACATCAATGACATTATTTTTAAGTGGTGGTGAAACATAGATATAATCATAGCGTAATGGAACTGATGCTTGATCATAAAATAATTTAGTTGGTGCAGTTGCCACAAATTCTTTATGTTTAATTTTTAATGCATCAATAAAACCAGCATCCAGAAGATTTTGTTGTACAGTATAACTTAGTTTACCATCAACCAGATTTTCTAAAATTGGTCTTTTCTTTTGCTTTTCTTTAATATCCTCTAAAAGGGTACTTTTATCATAGTCAGATTTATCTGCTGGCGAAAATGAGTTCAAATCCCCGGCAATTATCCATTTTCCTTTAGGATCACGACTATATTTGATTGAATCGATAATTAAATTAATCTCATCAATTCGTTTAGCAGTCCAAAATGGATTCATATGTGTAACGACAAAATGATAATTTCCGATATCTGCATAGAGTGCCCCATGCCACAAATTATCAACTACTTTATTAACATTAACTATTGGATATTTAGAGGTAATAGCTACAGGGAAAAAAGCAGCATCTTCCGGTGATTCTTTTAAAAGTACCGCATATTTATGTCCATAACTAGCGGCAAATTTTTCAAGTTTTTCACGAGTAAAAAAATTCATCTCTTGCCAAGCAATAATATCGGCATCTTGTGCTTTTGCCCAATCAATATATTTCTGTTTACCTTCACTCTCATCTAACTTCATACCATTATAAACATTATAACTAATGATTTTTAGTTGTTTAGCATCATCAAGTGAGGCTAAAGCGCTAGATGTACTAAGGATAATCCCACTAATCAATGCGACAATTTTCAACTTAGTTTTATTCATAAGATATTCCTTTCTATTATTAATATCAGATTAATACTATATCGTTTCATACTTAACCAAAAGTTTTTTTCTATTTTATGTGAGATATATCAATAAAATCATTCGAAAATTATGCTCTGTCAACTCGGAAAGTTTTTATCTAAGAATATTTTTTACTCATCAAAAAAGCACCTAATTGTTCAATTAGGTGCCTCATATAATATATTATTTATCAATCAATATATGATCAGTTATTCATTAATAAACAGATTTACTTGTTCGACATCTCTAAATGCTAAGTCAACTTCTCTAATCGCTAACCTATAAGTATGATTTGGGTCGTTTTCTTCAGTGCATTTGTTATCACTATTATTTCTTTTTTTGTAAGTATCCGTGGAGATTATTTGATTATGTAATTTAGTAAACTCTTCTCCCTTTAAGGTAAAAAGGTTGTTCCAATCAGCTAGATGTTGTTTCACAAATTCTCGTCCCTCATCACATTTAATATCAGCTATATTGATATTGGGAACAATATGTTTTGTTAAATCAGCATATTTTTTTGGTTGATTTGGAAATTGTAATGTTTTGAGTTCTTCGTCAGTTTTAGCTAGATATTCAATGAAATCAGCTTCACGAAATAATTTATACCTTATTGGAGCTGAAGAAGTACTTTTTTCAAAGCTTATTTGTTCTGGCAATTTATCATTTATACCATAACTCCATGCTACACCATATTTACCATAATATCTTTCAATAAATACATCATTAATAATTTTAACTGGAAGTTCTATATCCCACGGCTCGCCATTGATAGTCACTTGGAAAGTCTTAACGTTTTTGATCATTTCGTTTTTTCTTGTTTGACCCTTAGTAGAATAATAGGCTTCATACATATAATAGTTAGATTGGGTCGGATTGATAAACCCATCATTATATGATTTCGTAGGTTTAACTATGAAGTTTAATGATTGACCATTATAAGTTAACTGATGTTTACCATATTCAAAGGTATGATTGACGCTTGATTTGGCCGGAATAACTAACTCATTACCATCAATTGATATTTTTATTTCCTTGTCGGTTGGATTATCTATCTGACGACTTATAGTATCTTCATGGGTGCTTGATTCGAAACAACCAACCAAAGAAATACTACAGACTAATAGCATAGAATATTTAAATCTTTTCATCACATTCATTTATTCAATATATATTAAAGTGTATAAATTCTATCATAAGAAATGGATATAGTTAAAGTAGAAGGCATAAATTTAATTATTAGAATTTATGCCTTTTATTATATTTTGTTCCTTTGAAGAGAAGATTTTTACATTTATTTAATGATGTAAAAATGGATATTTACCTTTAATTAGATTTATTGAACAGTTTAGAGCTATTGATTTTATATTGATAGTTTTATGTAGATTTATAAAATATACATAAAATATCCCAATAGATATTGAGATATTTGTAGAATGTTGAAATTATTGTTGAGGCCAAATGAAACGCCCTTTAGCTTCAGGATCTTCATTGATGAATTTTCTAAGTTCATCTGATTGATAAAGTTGTTTAACTTCGTGCGCCCATTTAGTATTTAAATTTTCATTCTTAACTACAACCATCAATTCAAGGTTTGGAGTTAACTTTTCTTGAACTAAAACATCATCAGCAGGAATATTACTTAACCATGCTATTCCACCAGGCATGATGGCATAATCAATTTCATCAAGTGCTCTGGGGATTAGTTCAGATAATATTGATTTAAACTTTAAATTATATTTATTTTCGGCGATATCATTTATATCTAAAGTACCAGCTTGGCTTTCAGGTTTTAAGGTGATCCAATTTAAACTTTGTAATAATTGTAATGAACGGGCCTTGTTTGAGGGATCATTTGGAATAAGGATTGTCTGACCATTAGCGATCTCGTTTATTGAGTGATGTTTTTGAGAAAAAAGCGCAGCAGAAATAGAAGGAATGTGGACTAAAGATACAAGATCACTTTTAGTTTCTTTATTATATACATCAAGATAAGCTTGATGCTGTGCTGCATTAAGATCGATACTTCCTTCTACTAAAGCGGTATTTGAATCTCTAAGAGAACTGAAATTTACCAATTTAACTTTATAACCTTTTTGTTCTAAAGCGGGCTTAACAACTTTTTCCATCATTATATTGTGCATACTTGGTGGCAAACCAACTACAATCTCTTTTTTATCTTGTTGACTTTTTTGGGCTGATTCTGATTTATTGTCACAACCAATTAAAGTCAAACCCAACAGCATAATTATGCAAATATATTTTTTCATTATCACTCCCTATTTCAATCAGTAAATTAATCTAATTGAACAACTGATTCTATTATTTAGAGATAACATTATAGATAGTGATTAACTATTAGGATAATACGAAAAAATTATATCTATATTCATATTAGATATATACAATTAATCTTTAGTTTTAACTAAATTTTAGATAACACTTTCAACCGACTGCTCAGCCAAATTTTCTTTTAACCATCTTACAAAAGCTTTAACTTTTGGATTTCTTCCCTTGGAAGCAGAAACAACATAGTAACGTTGTTTGCATGTTAACGTCATATTTGGAAAGGGAGTAACTAACTCCTTTGATTCAACATATTTATTGATAATATGTTTTCTTCCCATGGCAATACCTGAATGATTAATCGCCGCGAGGATAGCTAAATCAGATCGATCAAATAACATTGTAGGTAAAGCTTCAAAATCTAGATCAATATTAAAATGCTTCACCCAAGATTGCCATTCGTCGAAGTTGGTATCATATCCCCAAGCTTGATTATCATGTATTATTAAGCAATTTTTTAGATTTTCAATATTTTCAGTAAGTTGATGATATTCCGCATATTGAGGGCTACACACAGGTACAATCGTTTCATTCATTAAATGATAAACATCCAAGTCGTTATACTCTAAATCATCAAAATAAATGGCTAAATCAATACGATGACGATCAAAATTGATTATTTCATTACCTGTTAATATATTCAAGATAATATAAGGATGTTTCTTGTTAAATTCTGATATTCTTGGAACAAGCCAGCCTTGCGCAAAGGAAGGACGAGAATAAATGGTCAACGGCCCGATTAATTCCTGACTCTTTATTTCAAGGATTTCTTTATTTAATATCGACAAAGACTTTTTTAAAATATTAAATAAATTTTCACCATCAGGGGTCAACTCAATACGGCGATGAAACCGGTTAAATAACTTAAAATTTAATTCTTCTTCAAGCTTATTAATTTGATGGCTAACGGCACTTGGAGTAATACATAACTCTTCCGCTGCGCGCATAAAGGAATTATATCGTGCAACTGCTTCAAAAGTGTGGAATTTAGCTAATTGATATCCTGATATCAATCGGTTAGTGGTAATAAAACGATCATCATCAAACATTGTACATCCTTCCTTACCTATTTTCTTAACATTTAACTAAAAATGTTAAATCAAATACAATTAATTAAATTAATGATTGTTACTTTCTTACAGCCTGACACTTATTCAACCGAATCTTATTCATGTGAACATGATTTATAATCATTTGTCAGTTATCTCTCCATAAAATCTAATACAAGATAATTTTTACTTTAATTATAATAGGAAAACATTATGGATTCACAGATTTGGGTTTTAGGTGTTTTAATAACGAGTATTTTATTAATTGTAATAAGTATTATCAAATTTAAACTTCATCCATTTTTAGCCTTATTATTATCCAGTTTTTACGTAGGTGCATTAATGGGAATGAAGCCATTGGCAATGATTTCCTCAATCGAAGATGGTATTGGTGGTACACTTGGCTTTTTAGCAGCAGTAATTGGTTTAGGTACCATTCTAGGAAAAATGATGGAAATATCAGGTGCAGCTGAACGCATCGGTATTACCTTACAAAAATGCCGCTTTTTATCACCAGATGTTATTATGGTATTGATTGGTATGATTTGTGGTATAACGTTATTTGTTGAGGTCGGCGTTGTACTTTTAATACCATTAGCATTTTCAATTGCTAAAAAAACCAAAACTTCGTTATTAATGTTAGCGATTCCATTATGTACAGCATTAATGGCCGTTCATTGTATTGTTCCTCCTCATCCAGCTGCATTATATGTCACTAATGCTTTAGGTGCTGATATTGGTAGCGTTATTTTATATGGATTAATTATTGGAATAATCGCATCATTATCTGGAGGTCCTATTTTTTTAAGAATTATCAAAAATAGAATTCCATTTAAAGCTGTACCGGAACAATTTTCAGATCTAAAAGTAAGAACGGAAGAAGAACTGCCTTCATTAGGTGCAACATTGTTTACAGTATTATTACCGATTTTTCTCATGCTGATAAAAACAACTGCTGAGTTGAACATGGATAAAAACACTTCAATTTATACTGTTTTAGAATTTATCGGCAATCCTATTACCGCTATGTTTATAGCAGCATTTGTTGCCTATTATATGCTAGGTCTAAGACGTGATATGAAAATGTCTGACCTACTCAATAAAACTGAAGATTGCTTTTCATCAATTGCCAATATTTTATTAATTATCGGTGCTGGCGGTGCATTTAATGGTATTTTAAAAGCGAGTGGCTTGAGCGATAGTTTAGCAAGTATTTTATCCCATTTAGATATGCATCCAATTTTATTGGCGTGGTTAGTAGCAATAATTTTGCATGCTGCAGTAGGTTCAGCGACAGTTGCAATGATGGGCGCCACAGCAATCGTATCACCGATGCTAGCTCTTTATCCTAATATCAGTCCTGAAATCATTACATTGGCTATAGGTTCGGGTGCTATTGGTTGTACAATAGTTACCGATTCATTATTTTGGCTTGTTAAGCAATATTGTGGAGCGACAATGAGTGAAATTTTGAAATACTATACCACCGCAACATTCATTGCTTCAGTAGTTGCATTAATGGGTACTTTTTTATTATCTAATTTTATTTAGATATCTTTCAAGGAGCGAATATGAATCAAATAGAGATAAAAACACTTATTGCCGATAAACCGTTAGTAGAAAATTTAATTAAACTTCAACCAAGCTGTTGGTTTAACCCTAATACCACTACTTTAGCAATCGGTCTTCCTTACGTTGGACTAGATCAAACGGATATAAAAAAAGCGAGTGAACGATTAAAACGTTTCGCACCATATTTATCATTAGCTTTCCCTGAAACAGCTATAACCAAGGGTTTTATTGAATCACAGTTAGTTGAAATTACTAATATGAAAAATGCCCTTGACGCCAGATATAATGTTGATATCGCAGGTAAGCTTTATTTGAAAAAAGATAGTCATTTACCAATTTCTGGCTCAATTAAAGCTCGAGGTGGTATTTATGAAGTCTTAACTCACGCTGAAAAACTAGCCATTGAAAATGGACTATTATCAGAACAAGATGATTACAGCAAATTATATTCTGATAAATTTAAACAGTTTTTTAGTCAGTATAGTATTGCTGTAGGTTCAACAGGTAACCTTGGTTTATCAATTGGCATAATGAGTGCTAAACTCGGATTTAAAGTTAGCGTACATATGTCTGCTGATGCTCGAGAATGGAAAAAACAGAAATTACGTGATCATGGTGTTAATGTTGTTGAGTATGAGCAAGATTATGGTGTTGCGGTTCAACAAGGCCGTAAAGCGGCAGAGTCTGATCCAAAATGTTTCTTTATCGATGATGAAAATTCTACTACCCTATTTTTAGGATATTCAGTCGCCGGTGAACGCTTAAAGCAACAATTCAATGAACAAGGAATTAAAGTTGATAAAGATCATCCACTTTTTGTCTATTTACCATGTGGTGTAGGTGGTGGACCTGGCGGTGTTGCTTTTGGTTTAAAAATGGCATTCGGTGATAATGTACACTGCATTTTTGCAGAACCAACACATTCACCGTGTATGTTACTAGGGGTTTATACTGGTCTACACGACAAAATTTCGGTACAAGACATCGGAATTGATAATATTACCGCCGCAGATGGATTGGCTGTTGGTCGTGCTTCTGGATTTGTTGGACGAGCTATGGAACGCCTGTTAGATGGATATTATACCTTGTCGGATCAGGAAATGTATGATTTGTTAGTACTACTGGATAAAACTGAGCACATTCAACTTGAACCGTCTGCCCTTGCCGGTATGCAAGGTCCGGTAGTTGTAACTAACAACTCGGAATATTTAGAACGTATGCAATTCACTCCTCAGCAATTACAAAATGCAACTCATTTAGTATGGGCAACTGGCGGTGGAATGGTACCGAAAGAAGAGATGCAAAAATATTTAAATTCAGGAAAAATTTAGTGACTGTTACTGACAAATATCTCAATGATATTTGTCAGTAAATTTAATCTTATACTTTGTGCCTAATTAAAGTGCGCCGACAATACGATGAGGCAAGTAAAGTTCTTCAAGATAAGCAATATCATCCTTAGTTAATGAAAGCTTTAATGCGCCTACCGCATCATCCAAATATTGCGTTTTGGTTGCCCCAATGATCGGCGAAGCTACACCTTTGGCAAATTGCCATGCCAGAGCAACTTGCGTCATGGTTACTGCATATTTTTGCGCAATTTCATTAACCCTTTTCACTATATTCATGTCGATTTGTTGCGTACTATCGTATTTAGCAACTGCAGTTTTATCAGTCTTACTACGTAGAGTATTGGTCTGCCATTCTAATCGGGAAAGTCTACCTGCAGCTAAAGGGCTATAAGGAGTTAATGAAACATTGAATTGCTTACAGACAGGAATCAATTCTCTTTCATCTTCACGATATAATAAATTATAGTGATTCTGCATCGAAACAAACGGCGTCCAACCATTTTGTTTAGCGACTAATTGCATATTATAAAATTGATAACCATACATCGCAGAAGCACCTAATGCTCGTACTTTACCACTCTGAACTAAATGGTGTAACGCAGCCATGGTTTCCTCAATCGGTGTACTGTAATCGAAACGATGGATAATATATAAATCAACATAATCGGTACCTAATCGTCTCAGGGATCCTTCAATTTCTCGTTCAATTGCTGTTTTAGATAAATGCCCTTCATTAAAATAGACTTTAGTAGCCAGTATTACTTTGTCTCGAGCTATATTTCGTTTAATCGCTCTTCCTACATATTCTTCACTAGTACCACTAGAGTATGTATTTGCTGTATCAATAAAGTTAATTCCTAGATCTAAGGCATGTTTAATGATTGTTTCACTTTGTTCTGGATTAAGTGTCCAATCATGCATTTTACTGGCAGGATCGCCAAAACTCATACACCCTAAACAAAATCGTGAGACTTCAATATCAGAATTACCTAATTTTATATAATCCATACTCTCTCTCCTAACTAGCTAATAATAGATTGATTAAATTAATAAATTGTTAAAAATTCAATCTTAGTTATGAGTATTTTATCGTTAACTTTTATTGAGATAAACGTGTTGTTCATTTATAGTATCATGAATTAAATTCATTAATTGTCTATTTATATCCTATGTATAACTATAATGAACTAAGTTATTTTATTACTATAGCTAAAGCAAAAAGCTTTGTTGGTGCAGCCAAATCTTTAGGTGTTTCGTCATCTGCACTAAGTCATAGCATGCGAAACTTAGAAACACGTTTGAGTTTACGGCTATTTAATCGTACGACTAGAAGCCTTTCATTAACAGAGGCAGGAGAACAACTTTATAAACAAATATCCCCTTTATACCGACAAATCAATGAAGAAGTTGCCGCTCTTGGTGATTACCTTGATACTCCATCGGGTACCATTAGAATTAATGCATCGAATATTGCTATTGAAAATTTTATATACCCTAAATTAAGCCAATTTTCACTACGCTACCCACAAATTAAAATTGAAATTCAATGTGACAATAACTTAGTTGATATTGTTAAACAAGGTTTCGATATGGGTTGTCGAATTGGTAATGATTTGGCGAAAGAGATGATAGCAGTAAAAATATCAGACCCTTTGCGTATGACTTTAGTGGCTAGTCCGAATTATTTGCATCAGAGAACAAAACCAAAACAGATTAATGATTTAGATCAACATTTATTAATTGGCAAAAAAGTTTCAACCCAATATGGAATGGAATCGATATGGGAGTTTTCCGATAAAGGAAATATTATACAATATCACCCTGTTTCTCACTTCACAATCAATAATCATTTAAGAAAACAAGCGACTCTTGATGGTTTAGGTATTAGTTGGATTGGTTATCCAGATGTAAAAAATGAATTAGCTTCAGGACAACTTATAGAATTATTACCTGAATATTCAATTACATATGAACCTTTTTATATTTATTATCCAAGTCGCAAGGGGCATTCAAATGTATTTAGACTAGTATTAGAAGCATTAAAAAACTAGTTTATTTTCAAATGGTTGATAAAAATGACAGGAAAATTAATATTAAAATATACAAACAATTTTTTGTTTAATATTCGTTATATAGTACATTAAAATGAAGCTCACATAAGTTTAAAAATAAAATCTTTTAATATTAAACAATGTATTGAACTTTATTGATATTATCTAATATCAGCTTAAATAATTAGTTATTTAACAAAAAATAACTAATTATCTTGCTACTATGTCATTGAACGGTTTGAATATGGTAGCGTTTCAATAACATATTACTGAATTTATTGTGTGGATCTAAAAGAGCTTTAAGTTTAAAAAATTGCTCAGCTTGTGGATATGCTCTTTGAAATTGTTCTGTTATTGCATGTAGTTGATAAGGTAGATAGTAGCTGCCGTGATTTTCCAGAACTGCATCTATTAATTCTCTTGTCCAATTACCAACATGTTGTTTGCTCAGTTCATCAGTATCTTGCTGATAATAGATCACGAAAGCAAATACTTCCGATTTTGCCCAAGCCAGTAATGAACCACTATCTTGATTGGCATGACGAATAGAAATATTAATAACATTAACTTTATTTTTTTTCAAAATAGTGACTAATTTTGGATAAAAGTGATCAAATTGTTCAACCGGTATAAAATATTCTTGCAAAACAAAGCTTTTATTTTTAGTCGCTATCGGTTGTAAATACGAGACATCATAACTAGCCTCATAATTACGCCACATTACTGGTTTTTTTATATAATAAAAATCATCAAATAATTTTCGTAAATTTTTACCAATAGACGATGAGGATACAATTTTGATTGGTTTTTCCAAATTTTGGTTCTTTTTATCATCAGATCTCAATCGTTCTAAAATCGTTAATGGTTCTTCAGTCTGTTTATAAGTGACCGATCTCACTCTTTTATAATCTGGTGGATAAATTACAGCGTTATGGAAGATTGATTTGCTATCAGAACGTATATTCTGTTTGAAATATTCATAATAGTTTGCTATTGGCATAGCTTTACTAAAACGTTTGACTTTAACATTATCTGCAAGTTGTAAAGTCACTTCGGTGATTATACCTAAGCCACCATAACCACCAATAGCACCATAGAATATATCTTGATTTTGCTCAGGACTAGCTATTACTACTTTGCCATCAGCTAACACAATTTTGAATTGTTTTACCGAAAGAATTATAGGTCCTTCACCTATATAACGGCCATGAACATTAACACTTAATGATCCACCAATACTAAAATTAGCATAACTTTGCATTATTTTTACAGATAAATCATAAGGGTCTATAAGCTCTTGAACTTGATGCCATGTGGCACCGGTCTCGATAGTTAGCAACTTTTGTTCAGGTTTAAAATCAATGACATGATTTAATTTGCGAGTATCAATTTGCACCGCCCCCTGGATTGCTGTTTGTCCTCCCATACTATATTTACCACCAGCGATACTAATTGGTCCGGTAGCCTTTTTAACTATATCAACAACTTGTTGAGTAGATTCTGGTTGCACAACTGCAGCAACTTGAACTGGTGTCATTCCAGTTACATCATTGACTTCTACTGCCATGACTGTCAATGGCAATAAAAAACCAAGTACAGATATCAATAAATTTATTTTTTACATTTTAAATACTAATCGCAAATCAAATATAGCTAGAATGATTGTCTTACCTAGTATAAATTAATAGTTCCATTATTTTATTGAAAAATATAGAGTTAGATAACTTTTAAAATTCGTAATAGCTCTCCCCTAAGCCCATTATAAACTAGATTCTTTATACACTCAGGGGAGATAGACTACTTATTTTAATAAACTATATTGTTGATTAACTTCTTCGGTAGCTTTGCGAAGGTCTTCTTGAAATTTTGCAATAGTTTGTAATTTTGAGTATTCTACAGCACCGACTATACGACCAGCGTTAACATCTGTCTGCCAATGAGCACCACAAATAACTCTACTTTGACCAAACTCATAACCACGTTTTATTATTGCTTCGGCATGTGAAGGAGCAATTTGAGCTAAAACTAATGCTAATGTCCAACCATAAGCGGTATGACCTGATGGGAAAGATCCATTTTGACGTAATCGATCTTCTTCATCAATCGGTTGACAAGAATGATTACCAAAATAGACAAATGGACGTTTTCTCATATAAAATTCTTTGGCAGTTTTAGTAGCATTATCTGCTGAATCGACTAATAGATCGCCAAACATTTTATACAAAGTAGGCGTAGTCTCTGGCGAAATTGTGATACCGAGCGGTTGAGAAAAAATTTTAGCCACATTTGCAATATGTAAATCAGCATCCTGTATCGCTTGTTGCCAACGCTCTGTACCTTTAAGGTTATAACCATGTAAATAAGCTATTTTATCTGCTTCAAATTCAGGTGTCCCTTCTTCTGGATAAACAGGTAAATACTCTTTACTACTCACCGCTTGCTCGGACGTATGATAAGTAATCCCCACTTCATGGCCTAAAAAATCCTCTGTTGAACCTTTTTGGAAAGCAAATAACGATGAAGAAAACAAAGAGCAATATAGTGTAAAAACTAAAAGTGTGTGTTTTTTAGTCTTTTTATTTTTAGCCATTATTTACTCCTATTATCTGATTAATGATTAAACGAGTTAACTTTGGAGAACTTAGAAAAATTTAACTAATAAAAAAGTGACTATTTTAAAAAGATACAAAACTATAAATAGTTTATGGGAACTGTAGAAATATTATAAAAATTAGTACTATTTATTACTACAGATAATAGTATTTTATTTATTTTTGTTTAAAACAATTTTAAGTGGTTATTAATATTTTTCAATTAAGAATTAACCTAACCCCCTTCGTGCTATATATTCGAATCGATATTGAAATCCTCTTAAATACTGAATACTATATTCAAAAGTTTCACTAGTTTTTAACTCACTAATTGAACGAAGGCGTAATATTGGATGATTTGTATCTATATTTAAATGTTTAGCAACAATAGCTGTTGCTAAGACTGGTTTAACATCTTGCCTGCTATGAGAAATTTGATATCCTTTCTGTTGCTCAACATAATGATATTTTGATGACTCCATGACCTTAACACTTAGATCAGGGAAAAGTGAGAGCGGCATATAACTTTGCTCTAAAATTTCGGGTTCATTATCAATAGTTCTAATTCTTACTATTGAAAATATTGATGTTCCAACGTCTATTTTCAATTGTTTCGCAATAGTTGGTAAGGCTTGTTCTAACTGAAAATGTATTACTTTTGTACCCGCAATTCGTCCTAATGCCGTAATATTCTCGTCAAATCCTTGTAATTTAATAGCATCATGTTTAGCAGAGTGATATTTTACATAAGTTCCACTACCTTTAATCCTTTCAACTAATCCTTGATTTTCCAATTGCTCAAGCGCTTTACGTATAGTGACACGACTTACTTTATACAATTCTTGTAAAGCTTGTTCTGTAGGTAAAACATCTTCTAAATCTAATTCCCCAGAATAAATTTTTTGTTCAAAAGTCTCAGCTATTTGTCGGTAGAGTGGTTTCGCCATTTAATATCTCAGCAGAATAAATTTGTATCATCTTATCATCTAATTTGTGAAATATCATCAGATGATGAATTTCTTGTTAAATTACATAAAAACATAAAGTTCCTAATGATGTTAACTTTATTAATCTTAACAATGTCAAAAATATTTTGTGATCTTTTTCACATTTGTATTAAATAAGTATTATTTTATTTAATACTTATTGATAACATATTTACCGTCACTTATATTTTTATTCAACACTACCATTAGGAAATAATATGAAAAAGATTAATTTAACCGTTGTTGGAGCTGGTAGCACTTATACTTTAGGTATTATGAGAAGCCTCGTTACCGAAAAAAACAACTTTCCTTTGAGACGAGTTGTTTTTTATGATATTGACGCACCACGTCAAGAATTAAATGCTAAAGCAACTGAAATAATGTTTAAGGAACTTTATCCGGAAATTGAAGAATTTATCTATACCACAGACAGAAAAGTAGCCTTTGAAAATTCAGATTTCTTTTTTATGCAAATTCGAACCGGTGGTTTGAAAATGCGGGAACGTGATGAGCAAATCCCCCTTTCGCATCAATGTGTCGGTCAAGAGACCTGTGGCGCAGGTGGTATGGCTTATGGTTTACGATCTATTGGAGATATGATAGATCTTATTCGTGATATTCGATGCTATCAAAAAGAGGCTTGGATCTTAAATTACACTAACCCTGCTGCTATCGTTGCCGAAGCTTTAAATCGGGAATTTCCGGATGACAAGCGAATTTTAAATATTTGTGATATGCCAGCAGCCATCATGGTAAGTTATGCAAAATTACTTGGCTGTGAAATTTGGGATTTTGTACCGGAATATTTTGGTCTTAATCACTATGGTTGGTTTACCAAAATAAAAAATAAACAAGGTGAAGATCTTACTCAAAAGATAAAAGATATTATCTTAAAAGATGGAATTACCGCAGTTGATTCGGTTATTGCCAATGATCCTTCTTGGCAAGCGACCTTTAAAAATATGGAAATTATGTTAAGGGATAATCCAGAATTCCTACCAAATACCTATCTACAATATTATCTCTACCCGGAAAAAATGGTTAGCAAAGAGGATATCAATAATACTCGTGCTCGTCAGGTGATTAATGGCCGAGAAAAACAGGTATTTGCAATGTGCCGTCGCATCATCGAAAACAATTCAATTAAAGGTGAAGATCTTCATGCTGATATTCATGGTCGTTATATGATCCGCGTAGCTGCATCCTTAGCCTACAACAAAGGCGATATTTATCTGGTCATTGTGCCTAATAATGGAGCCATTAATAATATTCAAGATGACGCCATGGTTGAAATTCCTTGTATGCTCACTTCCGATGGTCCTAAAGCATTTACCATCGGGAATATTCCAACCTTCCAAAAAGCCATGATTGAAATTCAATTAGGCTATGAAAAACTGGTCGTTGACGCTTGGTTTGAAGGTTCGAAACAAAAACTTATCAATGCATTAACCCTTAACAGAACCGTGGTTAATGTCCCTAAAGCAAAAATAATCGTTGAAGAGATATTAAACGAAAATAAGCAATATCTACCGCAATTTTTTAAATAATTAATTTAACTGCAACCTACCGCACTAGGGTTGGTAACCAACCTTAGTGTTAGCATAAGTTGTTAGCAAATTAAAGTGAATATTAATCAACATTTTAAAGGATTAATGTCTATATGAGAAATACAATTCAACGCTTTGGCGCAGCAATGTTTGTTCCGGTTTTATTATTCCCTGCTGCCGGTATTTTATTGGGTTTAACGGTTGTGTTACTTAATCCCCATTTATTTCCTTTCGCTACCGAAGGTTCATATTATGTAAAAATTCTTGGTATACTGCAAAAAGCATCAATGGTTGTATTCCAAAATATGCCAATGTTATTCGCTCTAGGTTTACCAATTGCTTTAGCCAAAAAGGCATCTGGTCGAGCAGTGTTAGCTGCTTTTATTTCCTATTTAACATTTAACTATTTTATTGGCGGAATTATTGACGTATGGAGTGAAGAACTAGGAATAAATTATCAGGTCGGTCAAGCTGGATTGATTGAAATTTGTGGTGTACTTACTCTAGATACCTCAATTGTTGGCTCAATTTTAACTGCTAGTTTTACTGTATGGCTACACAATCGCTATTTTGATTTACGTTTACCAGATTGGGCTAATGTATTTACCGGCACACCGATTATTGTCATTCTTTGTTTTCCTTTGATGTTGATCTTAGCTATTTTGACTGTTCTTGTTTGGCCACCAATCCAAAGCGGAATACAAAGTCTACAAGTAATTATCTTAAATTCTGGTCCTATTGGAGTTTGGCTATTTACATTTCTAGAACGCATTCTAATCCCAACTGGATTACATCACTTTGTCTACGGTCCAATTTACTTTGGTCCAATCGTTACTGATGGAGGTACTGTCAATTATTGGATATCACACATTTCAGAATTTGCAGATAGTACGAAACCATTAACTGAACTCTTTCCGCAAGGTGGATTTATGCTTATCGGTATGGGCAAAGTATTTGGTTGTACAGGCATATCCATGGCTATCTATTCAACAGCCAAACCTGAGAATAAAAAAATGACCTTTGGTCTATTAATTGGAGCAACTGTCACGGCTATTTTGACCGGTATTACTGAGCCGATTGAGTTTACTTTTTTATTTATTGCACCAATGCTGTTTCTTGTTCATGCCCTATTAGCAGCCACAATGGCAACTGTGATGTATCTCTTTGGGGTATCAGGAAATTTCTATTTAGGTATTATCGATTTTATCTTCCAAAATTGGTTACCATTAGGAGCTAACCATTGGGCAACTTATGTTATTCAAATAGTGATTGGTTTAATTTTCACAGCAATTTACTTCTTGGTATTTAAATTTCTTATTCTCAGATTTAATCTAATGACACCAGGACGTTCGGATAACAATATCAAATTATTTAGCAAAGCAGATTACAAAAACAGTAAATCTGAAACATCCAATCATATAAATAACGATGAAGAGAGAGCGCTTAGTGAAGATAAAGATGAAAATGATGTTATTAAGCTAAAAGCGATAGCTTTTCTCAAAGGATTAGGAGGAAGAGATAATATTACCCATTTGACTAATTGTGCAACTCGTCTTCGCGTGCAAGTCGCAAATCCTGAATTAGTCAATAATGTTGAATATTTTCAAAATTGTGGAGCTATTAATGTCGTTAACAAAGGTCAATCAATACAAATTATTGTCGGTTTAACTGTTCCACTTGTTAGAGAAGAAATTAACGCATTGATAAAATCAGATGTTTGATAATATGCTAGAGGCAGTATAAATATATTCTGATTTTATATTGCCCTTATCTCAAATATCAAATTAGGAATTAATAATTCTTATTGACTACCATTTTAATCATACATCAGAAAAATTGTTTTAATTGATATCGGTGTTTTTACACAAAAAATCTAACCATTTTCGGATATCGATTTTCTCTCCATTTTCAAATTCAACTTTAGATTTAATACTCAATAGGAAGAAATGTATATTTTTGTTGTGAAACACTTTTTATTAGCAATTCTTGATGATTATTATGATAAATACAATATTTCTCAATTTGAAATAATTCTGTTTTATTACCGAGTGAAATCAACACTTTTGGTGGAGGAGTAAATGTAAAGTTATACTTTTTAATGAGAGATAATTGTTTTCGAACATGATCTGCAAACTTAACTAATTTATTTAATTCCAGTTTTAGAATATCTTTACATAGGGATTTAAAATTATAATTTGTGCCATTAATAGTAATTTTAATTTTTGAAGTACATTCATTAAATGACAGTTGTTCTTTCTTCACTCCATTTACAACAGAAAGATTAAAAACACCATCATCTTTTAATATTTATTGTTTAATATAACCTGTAAGTTTTTGGCTATTATCTTCAAAATAGGCAAAAACTGCATCACTTTCCCCATATGGTAGCAATGCCCTGATTCATTTTATAATTTAAATATCCATAATTTTCTTTATTATTAACTGTTTTTACTACCTCAGGTTTAACCATATTGTTTAGTAGTCCTTTATCGTGAAATATCTTTTGGATAAGTAATAAAGTCAGTCTAATAAAAAAACCGAACACTATTTTGTCGCCACTCAGCGTTTATTAATATTTGACGTAAAAATATATGGGGTGGTCGGACTTGAAAAGCACTATTTAAATCTTTTTTCATAAAGCATTGTGTTTGTTTCTTTTGTTTGTCGTACCCCCAAAATAAAAAGTGCCCCCAAAAATTAGGTATTTCAATCTTGCCGAATTGAAAGGTTAAAAATTGGTTTTAGAATTTTGACGGTGTAAAAATTTATCTAGGTGAGCGGTATCCGTTAATTATGTTTTAGATTTTTTATACCCTCCCATAAAAATAAAATTTAATAAAAAAGTATGCACGGTGTTCACTACTTACTTGGAATGTCCACACTTTTTCATACAACAAAATTAAGGGGTAACTGTTTATTAAATGCCTTCGGCATCAAATAACCTAATGATGAATGCAGCCGACTGTTGTTGTACCAATATGCATAAGCAGAGATACGTTGTCGTAGTTCATTGGTATTGGTGAATATCTCATTTTTGACAAATTCCGTTTTAATTGTCTTAAATGTCGCTTCAGCAACGGCATTATCGTAAGGACATCCTTTATGGCTCAATGAGCGAGTGATACCAAATACCTCAAAACAACTATCGAGTAATTGATTATCAAACTCTTTTCCTCGGTCTGAATGAAATAGTGCGATTGAGGATAATGGTGCTTTAATTTGGCTTAGTGCTTGCATAACAAGCTCGGCTGTTTTGTGTTGTCCAATCCGGCTATCTTTCGTGCTGAGAGTTCGAGTAATACACACAGATAATTCCATTTTTGTCCAACTTTTATATAAGTCAAATCAGCGACTATAACATTTGCTTTTACACCTACAGTAAAATTTCGCTGTAATACGTTGGCAATCGCAACGGAATTAACTTCTTTAGAACGGTTTTTATACCGTTTTACGGTATATTTTGATTTCAATGATAATGCTTTCATGACTTTAGCCACATAACGACGCGATACGATTATACCT
The DNA here is from genome assembly GCF_984569075.1 of Gilliamella sp. LMG 34361. Lineage (NCBI taxonomy): Bacteria > Pseudomonadati > Pseudomonadota > Gammaproteobacteria > Orbales > Orbaceae > Gilliamella > Gilliamella sp. LMG 34361. The sequence goes on from NZ_OZ474903.1 coordinate 1,907,121, forward strand.
TGATTTGACAACGCTTTTCGTATCCGTCTCGTACCATAAGATTGATAACTACGATTAAAAATAGCTTGAATCTCTTGTGCATACTTTAAAACTTTTTTTTCAAGGCGCGTTTTGCACTGATAATAAAAGTAATGCCTTGATACACCTAAACATCGACACCAATGAATGGCGATGTCGATTTGATTGTATCACTGCGATTTTCGTGCCATTATCAGTGCGGCTTGCTTTAGGATATCGTTTTCCATCAATAATCGTTTATTCTCCTTGCGCAGGGCGAGTAACTCATTATCTTCAGTACTTCGATTATCTTTAGTTTTGAATGAACCTGTTGTGGAGTATTGTGTTATCCATCTATCTAATGCTAATGGCGTTAACTCATACTGTAAAACTAATTCACTGCGAGTTTTACCTTGTTGATAGAGCGTTACCATCTGCTGTTTAAAATCATCTGTATAGGTTCGTCTTTCTCGTCGTTTTATTTTCATCGTAATTTCCTTTTTTAGAGTAGTTTATCTTATCCCTTAAAAAAATTGTACGAATTAGTGTAGCCTATCCAACTTGAAGCCTTATTCTAAAAGGGTTTGAGTGGTGTATACTTAAATATTTACTATTCATAAGTGTACACTTAAAGTGTTCACTTATTTCATTTATAATCATATTAGCAATATTAATCATAAAAATACCTAATAAATGAAAATGAGGTTAACATGAGTATCTATTTTTTTAACAAAAAAAATATTTCTTCTTTAAAAAAGGAGCAATTTATTAATCTGATGGAGTAGGCGAATAAGATTGTGAATCAAAACTCATGTTTTTTTTCAAAGAATGAAGCCTTATATGATTTGATAAAAATAGTAATGAAACCAATTCAAGCAGAACACATTAGAAATGCTTATTTAACGCATGAACATCATGCAATAAAAGAGATTGATTTATACCAGGATTTCCTTTGTTCACATAGCATAGTATGCGAAATCTTAGCTAATTCTACACAACATTCAAATTCAGCAAGTCATCACTCACTTAAACTAGCCTCTGATATTATTTTACCTACAGGTTGGCATCCTACTAGCTTAGTTTGTAATCTTGGTTCAATTGGAAAGGAAAATCGCAAATGTGGAAAATTTAAACAAGATATTAATCATGATGTAACACTTGTCTTGCCAATGAGAATTGGTTTTGTAAAAGGAGGAAACCACTCTATTATTCAAGGAGTACTTTCTGGTAATGGAGAAATATACCCAAAGACAGTAGTAGACCTTTCAAACAAATTAAATGAGGTCTATTTCAATGGAACGCATTGGATTGACACAACTTCCGAGCAAGTTATCGGAGAACCTCGATATCCTGAATTTGGTTGGGTATGGGAAATATCAAAATTATTAACAAATAACATTGAGTAAATCACAAATTAAGTATAGTTTATAATAAACCATGATATTTAACTTGGATCTTCAGCTCTTGGTAGCCAACCTTTGTCAGGATTTGTGTGCAAGTGTACACTACAATTTAACTGAATAGCTCTTTTTTAAAGATGTTTACTATTTGGTCCTCAACATCTTCAAAACCTTTATTTAAAAAGTCCTTTTTAGCGGTAGAGCGCTTAAACTTCATAGGATGGTTTGGGTCAGCAACATACGCGGCATAAGCGGCAGTATAGCCAACTCGCCCATAGAGTTAGAAAGACGAATATATAACTTTGATGATTCTTCAATTGTACGACCATTTCGGTCAGAAGTTGCCAAAAGTTGATCTAAAATATCTTTAGTTTTTGATGCTGTAGCGCCAGTATTCTGTATACGGTCTTCTAGCTCGTTCCAGCTTTGAACATACGCAATGATCTGGCTAGAAACTAAAACAGCTTATACAGCTTTAGCAACAGTGGTAAGTTTACCAAGCGCTCCGCCTGCGCTTTTTGCTGATGATTCTAGTTTGTCTATGCCTTTTGATGCTTTCGCTCCACTATCACTTAATTCCTTGAGTTCTTTTTTTACTTTGTCGGCTGCTTCTAATAAATCTTTTAGCTCTACGTTGCAAGTAATAGTAAAATTCTTATCTGGTGATAAGTATGCTGCCATATAATGACCTCCTAATGATAAACGCGTGTTGGGGTTTGTAATAATGATTGTTCGGTATATATTTTTATAGCTCTATACCCCCAGTCGGTTATATGCCAAGGTTTACTATAAAAATTAATCATATCTTCGATAAAATGAAATGGGTCAGATTTTCTACCGTTTTCTGTACAAAATAACGCTAATTCAACTAACCCCGATGATAAGTGTTCTTTTGTGATAGTTCATGTGTAAGTGTCGGCATCGTTAACAAAGGTAAATACGGTATTACCTTGTTTAACTGGTATGTCCACACTTTTTAGTACCAAAAAGATAAGGTCATCGATTTCTTTTGTATTCAATCGGTGACTGATAATTTAATGTTGAATGAAGTCGATTGCAGTTAAACCAATCGACATAATGATTAAATTCCAACCTAAGCTGCTCCAGTGAATCAAAAATAGTATTCGATACAAACTCTGTTTTCACCGCTTTAAATGTTGCTTCCGCAACTGCATTATCATACGGGCAGCCTTTACGGCTTAATGAACGTTTAATGCTAAACTCGGTTAAACACTCATCAATCAGATGATTATCGAACTCTTTTCCTCTATCTGAGTGAAAAAACTCAATAGACTGTAAATTCATTGGAATTTGACTGATTGCTTGCATAACTAACCCTGCTGTTTTATGCTTGCCAGCACTTCGTCCTCTCGATTACTGACATCAACAATCACACAAAGGTAGTGCCACCGCTCTTTAACCCTCACATAAGTTAAATCAGTCACCAATATTTTTCGTGGTTGACCTATCTCAAATTCTCGATTAAGTTCATTCCCCACACTCGATTCATTACTTTTTCCAACGTGAATACGATATTTTTTACAGGTGTATTTTGAAACCCAGCCATTTTTTGCCATAATTCGACCAATTCGTCGTCGAGATAAAATCATGCCTTGCTTTCTCTGTTCTGCCTGCAGGCGCCTTGTACCATAAGCGCGGTAATTATCATTAAAGACTCTACCAACTCTTTCACTGAGCACAACATCTTGCGGTTGTTGGGGCAATTGCCGTTGATATTTGATCGAGAAACTCAGGCAAATTATCTTCAATAATTTCAATATCACATCGTTTTTCTAAATCAAAAAAATAATCATATAGTTCTTCATAATTCTTAATTGAATCAACTACTTTTTCAGGTACCGCGGTTGTACCACCTGAAGTAAAGTGTGCTAGATTGCCATTATAAAATGCAGCAAACCAGTCAAGATCGGTAGTGCTTATAAACTCATCAGTCATTCTCATTATTTTTCAACTCCAAATACGTTTGTACAATTTTCACAACGAGGCACGGGTTTCCCATTACGAGGACGTACAGCTTGAGTAAATTGAATATCCTTTAATTTAATATTAGGATTATTTAATAACAACTCGTTAGCTGCTCTAAATTCAGCACAACGACCTAATCTATTTCCACATGAAGTCTTAATACCTAATCGCCCTAATTTCAGCATAGGCTTGTAATTAAGGGGGGCTATCTTAGCAGGAACAACCCCATTTGATACAGTAACTATCTTACCTTTTAATGGATCAACTGCCCCCAATAGAACTGGAGCTAAAACTTATCTCCTTCCGCTAATTTTGAGTTGCTTTATTGAGTTTGGTTTTGTAAAAATTATTGAGGAGTCTATACCGTCTGATTGATATTTGAACTTTATGATGGAAAAGGTGAACATTTGATAGAGAATCTTTCTATATAGATATTTTAAAATTTTTTAGCTCAAATTAATAAAACATACTTCATGTTTTATGATTTTATGATATCCCCTCTCCACAATTCACCATAAAATGCAACTGGATAAACAAACTTAAATTCACCACAGGACAATCCATCACCATTAACACTAAAAAAGGTAAGTTAATTGTCCAACTTGCGAACTAGATTGCTGAGTATATAAATAGTCAGTTCAGTTCTGCGACTGTGTCACAGAACTGGATGACAGATAAATAAACTAAAGATCATCTGTAAAAATGACATCAATTGCACCACAAGCTTTAAATAGCCATTTCAATGCACCTGATGCGAAAGGGTCATCTAATGCGGTAACCTCAATTAAAAAATATGTATTTTCAATTTCACCATCAAATTTATGAGCATTCCACCAAAACCACTCTCTAGCATCAGGCTCTAACCATGCTAACCAACTAGATAAAGACCAGGCTTCATCTTTTTTGGCATTTTCTATTTTTTGCTCATAAGTTAAGCTATCCCAATATATTTTTTGATTTTTAACTTCTTCTTCAGTTAATTCTCTAGCACAGTGATTAACAAATGTATCAGGTAATATTTTTGACCATTCTTCAAAAGAAGGCCAAACTAACTCTGAATTATAGTTAACTATCACTAAAACTCGTTTAGCTAAGTTTAACACTTCATCAGCATTATTATTACAATGAATAATAAACCTAGCTATACCAACCTCTGTAGCTTTAACAGTATGATCTGGTGGACTGTCAAATCTCTCTCTTTCTAATAATAGTTGTTTTATATATTCACTATTTACTACCACCTTTACCACTTCTTGGGATAATAGAATTTATTAATTCATCAAATTGATATAGTTTTATCAATTAGCGACAACGACTAAATGCTAATCTTAGCCCTGCACCAATTTTTTTCTGGTGAACTATTGCTAGGCAAAACTACATTATCACTTTTAGGCAAACCACTTCCCCAACTTTCTAGCTTTTCGTGAATAGAAGGAGAAATAGTTAAAACGCCATCTCTAATTTCAATTGCGCATTGCATCATCTTTTTAAATAACGCTCATTTGGTTTTATAACCATAATAGTCATGTTTTTAAACTATTTAATCTGGTTGATAACGGTTATCATGAATAATATAAGGCTCAACTATTTCAGTCCATACTATTTGAGCCATTTTTTGCCACTCTGTTGGATTTTTCTGTTTTGCTATGTAGTCCCTAATTAATCTTACTGACTGGTTGAATTGTTCTTTATTCAATTCAATGAATGAATAAAATTTTAAGTATTCACCTTCTTCTGATTTTATGATTTCATGTAATTAAGGATAATTAGGTAAAAATACGGCATCAGAAAACTTATCTAATTACTTAATTATTTTATTATAATCATCAGGAAGCAATTCCTTATATTGGATTTTACCAAAAAATTCTTCATATTCTTCTTTGAACATTAATAATTTTTGAATTTGACTCTGACATAATTGAGTATTACTACCGCCAGAACAAGCATCTTTAAAAGCTTCGTCATCTAATCTATCAAGATCTTCAATTTTATCTAACCTATCTTGCCAATAAGCTTTTTCCTCTTCAGTCAACACCGGGGTCAAACCACCTTGAAGCTCGAAACGTAGTTTTATACCCTTTTTTTCCAATACCTCTTTCTTTTGTAAAGCATTATTCTCAACCGCATTTTTACTACTACTAATAGCCGCACTAGCATCGCCAATATTACCACGGCCGGCAGCTACCGTAAGGCCTGATGCTAGTTGAGATAGTGCGCTGATAGTTTGTTTTAATGGTACGTTCGAGCTCTTTAACCTGTTCTCCTAACTCTTTTAAGCTAGTGACAATGTTTAATCTGGTCTGCTCATCCTCTTTATTAAAGATTGGTTTGAGTTTGCTATGGGCATTTTCAGTATCATGACTGAGTTCATTGATAGTTTGCTTATCTGGGTCTCGAATGATTAACTCACCGTCACTAGTTGCCGCGTGGGTAATATTCGAAGCTTCATCGTTGTGGTCATAAATGGTTGGTTGGCTACTGGTTGGTGATAGAACATTACTACCAACAACTACTCTAATAGATTGATTATTTTTTTAGATAATGGTTATTTTGATTTGGTTTATTGAGATGTATTCATAAAATAATCGAGGAGCGTATACCATTTTATTGATATTTGAATATCCGTAGGCTATTAATAAAGCAATAATAAGTCGCTGAAGATAATTTTAGACATCAGGATTTTGACATACTAAACGAACTCAATAAAACAACATTAATGTGAAATTAAAATCAGTAATAATATCTATCCCCCCTTTCCTTAAAATTTTGAGGGAAAGGGGATTAGAGGTAAGCTAAAAAGTAACTACGTTGTGGTTTTAGGAATTTTGCCTGTCCACCAAATTGGTTTTTCGTCAGGTTGTAAATTATCGAAAACAGATAAAGGGATCATACTATAGCTTACACAATAAGGGATGGTAGAAATTGTTATCATTACAGGTTCATATTCATAATTAGAATTGGATTTGAACCATTCATAATTTACTATGGCAGATTCAATACACTCATAAAATGCTTCAAAATATCTAACAAAAATTTCGAATAAAGTTGATTTGCTTCTGTCTAAATTACTTTTAACTTGACCTGATAATATTTTAGTCCAATCAAATGCTTCTCTATCCAACTGTTTAAACTCTTTTTCTACTAATTTCATTAATGCTACGGTGGCATCTAACTCTTCTAATTTTAAATAACGTCGATATAAGCGGTCAGTAATCAGTGACCAATTTTGATTGGAATATTTAGGTGGAACATAATATGAAATACAGTCAAAAAATAGCTTCATATCACTATCTGTACCCAATTCAACTATGCGTGCGCCACCTGTAAAACCAATTTTTATTGACATCATTTACTTACCTTATCATTTAAAAAAATTCAATATTCTATTAAATATATTGTACTTATGCTGAACCATTCCAATTTAGTTTATCTTTCTGTTCGTTAGGTACGAGTTTACATAACTATTTTCTTTTCGATACCGCCTTAGTATTAATAAGCAAAGTGTTGTTGCCAATACTTTACAAGATAATAATTGATTTGTATAAAAAGTTTCACCTGTTTTGTTATAAATTTCTATTTAATACTCTTGCTTCATTGCTATGGTCATAAAAAATTGGTTGCGCTCTGGTCAGTAAAAAAACTGTCATTACTAGTAACAGTTCTAATTGATGATTATATTTTTCAGGTAATGGTTATTTTGATTTAGTTTATTGAGGTTTATTTGTAAAAATAATTGAGGAGTCTATACCGTCTTATTAATATTAGAATATGAATGAAGTGGTAATAATTTGGGTGAATTATGCGTAAAAGAGTTAACTATGACAAAGGATGTTACTCTTCACTGATTATCTTTAAAACCCTCTAGTTGGGTAAATTCTGATCCAACACAGACCATTCACCGTTACCACTTAAAAAGACGAGTTAATTGTTCAATTTGTGAACTAGATCACTGAGTGGATAAATAGTTAGTTCAGTTCTGCGACTAGTCTCGCAGAACTTGATGACAGATGCATAAACTAAAGATCATCTGTACATACGACATCAATTGCACCACAAGCTCTAAATAACCATTTCAATGCACCTGATGAAAAAGGATCATCTAAAGCTGTAACCTCGATTAAAAAATGTGTATTTTCAATTTCACCATCAAATTTATGAGCATTCCACCAAAACCACTCTCTACAATCGGGCTCTAACCATGCTAACCAATTAGATAAAGTCCATGCTTTATCTTTTTTAGCTTCTTCTATTTTTTGCTCATAACTTAAGCTATCCCAATATATTTGTTGATTTTTAACTTCTTCTTCAGTTAATTCTTTAGCACAATGATTAATAAATATATCAGGTAGTATTTTTTTCCATAATTCAAAAGAAGGCCAAACTAACTCTGAATTATAGTTTACTATCACTAACACTCGTTTAGCTAAGTTTAACACTTCATCAGCATTATTATTACAACGAATAATAAACCTAGCTATACCAACCCCTGTAGCTTTAACAGTATGATCTGGAGGATTTTCAAATCTTTCCCTTTCTAATAATAACTGTTTACTAAATTCACTATTTATTACCATCTTTACCATCTCTTGGGATAATAGAATTTATTAATTCATCAAATTGATAGAGTTTTATTATTTAGTTTGGTTAGAATGCTTACATCAGGTCCATTCTTATACTCCATCATTGTTAACCAATTTTGCTTAAGCAGAGTCTGCGTTAGAGCGCCCATAATAGGATCAAAAAAAATCACCAATTTTCTTTTGCCTCTAAAATTGTTTCTTTAAAAAAAATACCGAAATCTTTTGCGAGTTATGTACTCATAATATACCTATTTTTTAAATTCATTCGCTCTATTTTTCTAGTATTCAGGGTGCCATTTCTTAAACTGATATAGATCTATCCCTGGTGGAATAAAACTATCATTAACATGGATTAAAATATAAACTGCGCTCTCATTATATACCTTTTTAAATTCTTATTGAGTCATTTTATAACTAGTGCTTTTCCAAGGATAATGAATTAAAACATTACTAACTTTATCTGTTCCTTTAACAACTCTCCTAGTGACCAACCTTATTACCTTGATCCCATATCATTGCACTTCATAATCCTGTTTGATTTACTATTTCGAAAGTACCCTCACCCAAATAGCCACTTTTCCAATCAATCCCCCCTTTTTACTGAGATCATTGGCTAACCGGTTAGCATCTTTAATTATAATGATCTTTATCTGCTAACTATTGATAGATTTATTAAATGAATATTGATATGAGAAATTAAATATGATTGATGAATTTAAGGTTGGTTAAAAATTTTCAAAAGAAAAATCACTAACCATTTTACCGTCATTCAAAATTTTTTGATATTTGACTTACAAAAGAATGACAATTAACTAATTGATTTTGTTGGTGCAGTGGTCGGACTTGAAATAGTCTTGTTAAAGCCTTTTCAATAAAGGTTTTTGATTTTTATTTATTGAAGAAATAGTCCCAAACATAGTCCCAAAATAAAAACTGACCCCCAATATTAGGTATTTTAATCTTGCCAAATTGAAAGGTTAAAAATTGGTTTTAGAATTTTGACGGTGTAAAAATTTATCTAGGTGAGCGGTATCCGTTAATTATGTTTTAGATTTTTTATACCTCCCCCCATAAAAATAAAATTTTATAAAAAAGTATGCACGGTGTTCACTACCTGATTGAAGCCTTATTCTAAAAGGGTTTGAGTGGTGTATACTTGAATGTTTACTATTCACAAGTATACACTTTAGGTATTCACTCAATAAAAAACCGCCAATTAGGACGGCCTTATTTTAGTGGTTCAATTTGAGCTACTAGTTAGGATCTTCGGCTTTAGGTAGCCAATCTTTACACATATCTGGGTTTATTTCTAAATTAGTTTTTACCCCTATATTAGTTCGTTTTTTAATGTACGCCTTTCTATTTTCTTTTATGGCGTAATTTAATGATAAACCGAACCCACTCAAGGACAATGGATTATTAAGCCCTGTATTTCGCACATACTCAATATAAGCATGATATAAATATTTTTTAGGGTTAAATGGTATTATGCCTAAATTACCCATAAGCATACCATTGGGATGATCCAGCACATCAAGATAACTACAAAAATCTACCAAGTGGTCAGATTCGCGTTTAATCGCCGTCGCTTCGTCTGATTGTTGTTGCTGGTGTAGTCTTTCTTTGGCTTCTGCTGGACTGGTAAACTCATTTAATAGCAACCTCACAATTGAGGGGAGCTCTTGCTCTATTTTGCTAACCAAGTTTAAATCTCGCTCTTTTTCAGGGATGACCTCGCCAAAGTGAAAGATAACTCTACGTCGTGATATACCGCCATTTCGTTCGTTAAATCTCATTGCCTCGTTATTGATAACCAAGACTACCGCAGGGATTTTACAAGAATAGGGTTGTTTGTGTTTTGGGTCTATTGCGACTTCATCACCGCCAGTAATTGCTTTTAATCCTGCGCCACTGCCCATATAACGCGGTTGGTCGGGTAAAATGATAAGAGAGTAACCAACTACTAAAGCCCTATCTCTTGCCTTTTCCAGTGATTCCATTGTACCTATGACAGTATTATTCTTGCCTGATAACATCGTCGCAATCTCAGCAAAAACACTTTTACCGCTACCGCCTGCGCCTGTAACCTCTAAGAATAATTGCCAGTCATGGCGATTGGCCAATATCATATATAGCGCAGCTAAGATATTTTTAGCCTTATCTTGATTGCCTGATGCTCTTTTTAGCCATTTAGCGAAGTTGGGCGCGTGAGTATCAAAAGATTCATTTTCTTTGGCAGGGTAGTAATCAATATCATTACTGACTAATAGCCAATCTTGCTTATTGTGAGGTCTAAAGGTTTGGCTTTTTAGCGCATATACGCCATTTTTAAAGCAGATTAAATCTTTCTGAGGTGTTCCCATTATCGGCAGTGATAACCTGAGCGATTCAACCGCTGAGCTAATTCGCATAGGGTTAAAAGGTTCGCCTGATTGAGTGAATAAATCGGCTAGTGTTCGCATTAATAGTTTATCGCTTATAGGTTGCCATGCGTTATCTTGATAGTGATAAATTTCATCAGTAGTTAAATTAATGGCGAGGTTATTGTGATAATGCTCATTTAACAATTCGGCCCGTTGGCTTGATGCCATTTGCGATAGGTTCATGCTTGATAACTCGTTTTGCATGTTATGTTTTGTCATGGTGGATAACTCTGGTTTTATGAGGTTTTTATTAAAATGAGCCAAAGCGTTATCGCTTCCAAATTGTTGCCTATAATCATCCCAATCACATTTATAATCTGTATCAGGAACGGAGTAATAACCATTTACCGCTTGAGCTGCTTCTATTGCTTTAGCTAAGCCCGTATTAGGGCTTTGACCAATATCGTTATCACCTGCGATAATGATTTTAGCGGTAGGATTTAACTCACGAATGTCTTTAGCTACATGAATAAGATTGCCTGCGTCAATAGCGGATATAACAATAGACTGCTGGCGGAATTCCGCTATCGATATCCCTGTAGCCAAACCCTCACAGATAATAATTTCATTATGTGCGAGCAAATTTGCACACACCTCGGCAGGTCTACTCAAAATTGAGGTAGCTAAAATAAAAGCCCCTTTTTTGCTCGAGCTTTTCATTAAGTGCTTGCTGCCGTCTAGCTCAATAAATTGACCGCCTGCGTATTCATTATGAAAATTCAGCATGGGCACAAAAATGCGCCCGTTATCTAACAAGGGTAAATCAAAGGTTAACCCTTTCTTGGTCAGGTATTGAGATTGCCCTAATGTTGCTTTAGATAGCAAATACTCGACCTTTTTACATACGGGATTATCTGGTATGTTATCGTTATATAATTGTTTGGGATCTATTTTTCTAAATACGAGATTTTCCCGTATTTGGTTATTTTGATTAGACAGATTTAAACATTCCGCTACTTTATTTGATGCTTCTTTAGCGTCACATTGACAATAGTTTTTGATAAGCTCTAAGCCATCACCACTACCGCACTGGTTACAGATGTAAGTACCTCTACCATTTTGGTTATCAAATCTAAATCTATCTTTACCACCACAGACAGGACAAGGGCAATGTTTGCCATTACCCACTTCAATACCTAATGATTGAAAGATATAATCCCATTTACCTACCGCTTGGGTGGTAATTTCATTTATTTTCATTACCGCTCCCTTAATGGATTGTCCCGTTAGATTCAGCTTTGATATCTTCGACTAAATCAATAAACAATGTTGAAAGTAATTCTTGCCCGAATTGCGTTAGTGCCATAGGTTTATCGTCACTTTCGGCGTACATCTTTTTTAATAGCCCATAGGTGCGGTTTAACCCCTCACTTTCGCCAAAGTCTTCAATCAAACATTCTTCAAGGCTAACTTTTAACCCTAAAACAATTAAATCTTTGTCAATATCAATCTTGATACCCTCATGAATAAACACCTTGGCACCGTTTTTATTAATTTGCTCAATTAAAAATAAACCTGCGATAATCGCCATGGTAGAATCAACGATACTATGATGAATTGCTGTTACTTCTTGCTGATTATCCATGATTTACCCCCTTAATTTGTGTCATGTATCGCCTAACTTCGGGCGGTAGTCGCTTGGTGACATCGGCGAGTAAGTTAGGGATTTCATCCTTGTCAAAAGAAAATAGTGCTACATATTTGCCATTTTTAAGCCTTAATGCGGTAATAGTGCCGTCATCGTTATGGACAAAATCAAACTCTTTCATTCTTTGCCTCCTTGCGCTCGGTTTCGCTTCTAAATAGCTTTTTAGAATCGTTAATTAAGTCTGATACAGCATCAAGGGCATAGGAGCGTAATTCTTCGTTAATTGGCGTGTTTGAATCACAATCAGCCATTAAAAGCGTTGTTATCGCGCCTGCCTGACCGAGTTTTGAGTTAATAGTATTAATCGCATCTAAAGAGATATTAGCCATTGTTTTTATCTCCTTTGATATCAATTTTTAATAACTCCTTATACGCATCTTCGATTAAGTCCCCTGCTGTCCAAAGTAAATTACTTATATCGCAATGTTCAATAAAAGGTTCATTCAGCCCCTCGTCTTTATAATTATGGTTATCCAGAATCACCTTAATCATGCTTTGGGCTTGTGCTAGTTTGGTTTCAATATTATTTATCAATCGATGATTATTGCGCATTGTCTTTACCCCCTAATAAGTGGTATTCCTGTAGGTCATCAAAGGCTTGCTCTGCTAAATCGACTATAGCCCACAACAAATTACTCATATCTGATTGGTCAATAAAAGGCTCTTCATATCCTGATAATTTGTAATTTGCGTTATCTAGCGCGATTTTTGCCATACTTTTAACTTGAAGAAGTGTGCCTTCAACTTTACAAACTAATTGATGGTTATTCATGGCTGTAGCCTCCCCAAGTTCTAGCTCGTTCAATGATTGGGGTTATTCGAATTCTGGCGATAAAGATAAGCGATTGCTTGCCTAAGCTCTTACGTGCTTCTCGTTCAGTTGTAGCTGTAGTTTGGATAACTTGAGCGGTTAATAGGTCATAGAATTTATATAGTTTTTGCGTGGATACAATAGGGTTAGGGGTAGTAGTCATAATGACAGCCTCCAAGTAATGATTTACATAATCACCGCTAGAGGTTCCAATCTCGTTGGCGGTGACGTTAGCAGGGTTGGAACTACTGGTTACTTGGTGACCCAGCCATCCTTTCGGATGCCCCACTAACGCCACCATAGAAGAAATATTGATAAATAGGTGTGCGCAAGCATTGACACAAAAAAAGACGCTTTGGGCGTCATGTGTCGCCAAGTAACTGTTCAGGGTTCCAATCCTGACACTAGATTTTGCTAGTGCAAAATTAATATAGCTCAAATCCTTAAATTCATGCAAGCGATTTTTATCAATAATTGATAGGTCGTAAAATTTGAATAGTTTAGATTGTTCAGCGCGTAGGTGTGCGCTATCATAGCGGTTAGCCATAGCATTACTCCATTTAATGTTTGTGGTTAGATAGCTCATTGAGGTGTGAACTCTTTGGGCTATTGTTTTTTGGGGCGCGACCATTATAATGGTCTTTACCGTGTAATTATAATAATATTGGGTAATTACCATGTCAACACCAAAAGAAAAAAGATCACCACAATACCAAATGCGATTAACCGAAGAATTTCGGCAACAGTTAGAAGAAGAAGCTATGAAAGATGGCGATACTAGCTTAGCTACTTGGATTAAAAGAGTTTTAAGAAAAGAATTACAATCACGAGGAATCATACCTAAAGCATAATAATTAAGTTTCTTGTGGCTCCTTTTTATGGACTCAATAAACCTACTTTTAAAATTCAACCCCATGCAATAAGTTTTCCGACTCATACGCGCGCGCGTAGTGATATCAATAAAATCTTTCCTAACGTGTCGGAAAATTGCGCCGTAGCGATTCATTGGGCGATTATTTAAGGTTTGGGGATACATCTGTATTGCTAGGTTGTTATATAAGCTTGTAGTCATGATTTAGCCCTCTAACGTGTCCTTAAATTATTAATCGTTTTATTAGTGGCGATTAAATCAGACAATGCATTAATTCTTCGTCCAACTTCCCTTATCGCTTCGGTAGGGTTATCTATTTCATTAAATACCGCTGATTCAATTTGCTGTAAAATAATTAGTGCACCTAATTGTTGTTCGTTAGCGGTTTGTCTCTCTCCTGAATATAACCCTGTAAATCTGTTTTCAGCTTTGGCGAGATTAATATAATGGTACTTTTTGACACCTTGCATCATTGATAAAGCGTCACGGCTCTGGTGATAGAAAGGTAAGTATTCGCGTTTTACCTTTTCGCGCTCTCTGCTATTAGCAAAGGCTTTGGTTACTCGCACCTTAAAATCAATAATTTGTTTATGATTTTTACCTCTTGCAATTCGACTAATTAAATCAAATTGGTTCTCATTGAGTAGTACATAAGTAATTGTTACAGCACCAACGCCTCTTTTTCTCGATGCCTTTTGAAAAGGCAGTGAACCAAATTCTTTTAAATCATTCTTATTCGAACGAATTAAATTCATTAAACTTTTATGAGTAATCCCCATTTCTTTAGCCACTAGACGGCTATCAATTCGTGGCTCTTTGGATTGCACCAATTCAATATCATTATTTTTAATACTTAAATCCTTCATTTTTCATCTCTCCTAACGTGTCGAAAAATTCCCCTTTTAGCTGAATTTAGGCAAGGGGAGACCGTAACGAATTTTTTCGCTTTGCTTTAAAATCAATTAGTTATTTAGTGTTTTTAGCTAGACACTTAACGCGAGATTGGCTATCATTGGAAGCGTCATTATTCCAGTGTTAGCCCTTTATCATTTCGCGATATAAAGGGTTTTGCTTTATCACCATTAAGCCACCTCTCGACGTTCTACTCTACGAGATTCAAGCCAAGAGTAAATTTCATCAGCACGATACCCGACTCGACGCAAGCCTATTCTGATTTTTTGGGGAAAGGTTTCATCTTTCCGTTCTAGCGTATAAAGGCTAGTGTCAGATTTGAAGTGAAGTAAGGCTTTTACTTCTTTTTTGGATAGGATTTGACTGGTCATTAGTTATATTCTCCTGATGTTTAAAGACAGGTAAAGGATATAACTGTTAATAAAATATATCATTGCACACAAAATTAAATTTTTGCATGCAAAATATTAGTAGCCTATTTTATTGAATTATCTAATAATTTATTACATTGAGAAAAGAAAGAATCAATTTTCCTTTTTCCTAATCCCTTGAATTGTGATTGTTCTGAAATCAAATCAGATAACTCCCCTTGAGTCCATTTTTTAGGGCTAGATTCTTTCAAAATTTTCAATATTGAAGCAAGTAATAATTGTGAATATTTATAGTCAATACTATCATCATTTCCCATTAAAGACTGTTCAAACTCTAATAAATGCTTGGTCGTAATAACCAACTCATGATCCTCTGGTAAATTATCTGCAGGATAATCTTCTGGGCTATTCTCAAACCGCTCTCTAAGACTTAAAATATTTCCATCTTCATCGAGAAGAAAGCTACCATCAATCCCAAATCGTTCAACTACAGTATGCTGTTTTAATGAAGAAATAAGATTTTCAATCCAAGCTCTTTCTGTTCCTACCAAAGGAAAATCATAAATATCCTTATCTAAATAAAATGATTTACCAATAGTTCCTTTTGTAACTAAAACTAGCTCTTCCATATAAAAATCAAATGTGAATTTGTCTTTATATTTTAAATATTCTTGATATATATCTGGCTGTTCATTTTCATATTTTTCTTGTAGATTAGAAAGCAGATGTTTATATCGATCCTTTAAATATTCCATCTCTAATTTTTTATATTCTTCTGTATTTCTTGAATGTTCATTTCTAAGCTCTTTGGGAGCATGAAACATTCCAAATATCATTCTATCGAAATCACTTTGTAGCTGCCTATGCTCCCCGTATTTACAAGCAATTACTTTTACTCCATAAGGAAATTTAACCGATAAAACTATTTTCTTATCTAAAACCCACTCTAAAATATCAATAACTGTAACTGATTCCCCAAATAATCTAGTTAATCGTTCAGCAGCCTCTGATAAGGTCACATATCTTTTTAATGTCAGTAATTTAGAATGATTCATACGCCCCTCACGCCCCTAATAGATATTTGCGCCAGTTCGCTAGGGTTGCGAATGTTCGGGGATCAGCCTAGACGCAAATAATACATTAACATACAGTTAGGTACATTATAGCACTGTATCTATATACATGAAAATAATCATGGTAAAATTGGAGGGGTAAATAATTTTTAGGAAAGAATAATGACCTTTCAATCTATATTAAATAAATCATCAAATAACTTTGGGTTAATTATCAGTGATAATTTCACATTTAATCTTGATATCAACACTGTAGAGCAACACACATCAAAGTTAAGAGTAACAGAAAACCCGATAGAGAACGGCGCTAATATTGCAGATCATGCAGTGTTAGATCCTAAAGAGGTTACTGTTAATGGCATTGTTGTTAGTTATGAAACCAAGCAGAATTCAATAACGGATTCAATAACGGCTTCAATTGATAAACTGCTCGGAGTTGGTGATTCTGAATATCCGTTACCAATGAAAATCAGAACTATAACGGAACAGGCGGAGAAAAAACTGCGACAGTATTATGAATCACATTATCAGACTATCGAAAAAACAGTTAATAATGCCGTTGCTGATTTTATCCCCGAATTTCAAACACCAAGTTTCAATAATCTGTCATCAGACCGCATCAGTGATGCCCATGAAAAACTGTTAGCAATACAACGTAGCGGTGAGCCGGTTACGTTACAGACAAATTCACGGCAATATAAAAATATGGTCATAACCTCAGTAGGACTGACTCAAAAACAAAATACAGCCGGCGAGTTTATTATAACATTTCGTGAAATATTTATCGTCGAAACTCAAATTGCAAATGGTTTTAAAATGCAAAAGCCGAAAGTTCGCAATCTGGGCAGAGTCCAGCCACAGGAGGTCACGGGTGAGGCTAAGCGCGCGGTTCTTGATAGATTACGAAGCATTATTTAAATAGGAATATATAAATGCATACTATACAAACAACATCAGATGACGTGTTAGAGCAAACAGTATCATTATTCGATATGAATTTAAGGATAACCCTGCGCTATAACTCTATTTTGCGAGGCTATCAATTTGATTTATTCGACATTGATAAAAATAAATTTATTACGAAAAATAAAGGGTTATCGGTTGGTAGCCCGTCCCTAATAGAGTTTAACTTGCCTTTTGTGTTAGTTTTGATTGATAAATCTGGGCGCGGCGTTAACTCAATATCTAAAGAGGATTTTAACAATAGGATGCAGATCGTGATAATGTCTAAGGATGAATGGCGTGAGTCACTTAGAAAGTTTTAAAATAAACGTAAAAAGTAGGCAAATTTTGAGCCATCGCGCTACATCAAAGCATCAGGCTCGCACGGTAGCAAGATAGTTGTAAGTTCTTTGATGGGTTTTTTAAATTCAACCCCATGAAAGCGATTTATAAGTTATCTTCATTATGAAAATAACTGCCTTTTATGATTAAATTGGTATCCATTTATTAAATACCTTTTTACTGGATACTTGTTTGGATATCTATTTTTATTGTCAATAAATCAGCTACGACACAAATAATAAAGTTATATGCTTTTAGATATGTTATAGCACTGTGTTTATATGCATTAAATTGTTTTAGGTATGAAATTATTGAGGCTACTAATCAGGAATTTTTATACACATAGTGATAAGATGATCACCATCTTCTTTGGTAGGCAATATTTTAAATCCGCATTTTTTATATAGTGCTATCAATGAGGGATTATTATTACATTCTAATATAGCAAATCTACCGCCAGCCATAGCGCGGATTTGTTTAATTATTGTGAAAGTTTCTTGTAATATTAACCCAAGATTTATAGGATTATTTTCAACTGCGAAATTTTTACCAATTTGACCAATCAAATGAACTTTTATTTCTGTAGCGTGCTTATTAAAGCCATCCATACTAGATACTAATGTTTTAGATATTTCAAAATCACTTGATTGTATTGATGTAAATGCTAAAGAAAAATAGGCGAGAATATCAAGATTATCTTCGTTGATAATAAGATAGGTTTTTGATACGTTCCTTTTGCTAAATTCTATTGCTGAATTGCATAAAAAATCTTGTAAATCCTTATTTCTAGGGCAGGAAAAACAACAAAGGAGGCTTTTTATTTCCCCCTCGTCATATTCATTAATAAGTTCATCTAGATTAACCGTGAGCATTTTTTCGGGTTAAAACTTTAGAAAATAATTTTACTGCTTTTTGGGATTCTGCTTTATCGTCTCTATCGCGAGTTTTTATCGTACTTTGTGCTTTCTCTAGTTCCCGAAATACATTAATATCACGAGGCTCAGCCAAAACAAACGTTTTGCTAAATGATGATGTAGCCATGTAATTGCCTCCTCATAATAAAGAACGATAAAATATCGGGGGGGTGCAGATTATACTATATCAAAATGCACTTAACAATATATAACTGAATATATATGAACACAACTTAATTATGTTAAAATTACAGAATTAAAATAACATTTTAGGGTAAATAAATGAGAGCATTTGCAAAAAATAGCAATAAATATTTAAGCCGTCGCGCTACTTCAAAGCATAAAGCACGTTTATCAGCAAAATAATAATACCCTATCCTATCGGGCTTTTTTAAATTCAACTCCATAAAAAAGACTATAATTATAAGATGTTTTCATAATAAAGATAACTGTCTCCATTTTCTGTGGAAGCAAGCATTAGCAATTATTACCGCTTTTGCTTAGATTAGTATCCATTAATTTAAAGTAGTTTCACTGGATACCTGAATGGATACCTATATAAGTACTAGGGATTATATATTAAATGGATTTTCGGATATTTAAATTCTATAGGAAGTGGCTCAATTTGAGCATCTAAAACTTGAGCAGGCAACAAGTTTATGCTCTTTGCTTGTCAGGCGGTTAAATCCTTTGGTGGTGGCGATACTAGTTCTATGCGCATTGGTTTAGATTTGGCTATAATGCTACTTCCCATAGATTGATGATCTAATGTCTGCTTTTCAGAATAACCATGATTAGCAAGCATCAATTTGGCAATACTTGCGTTAAACTCACCTTTTAAACCTTTATTAATCAACTCCACTTCTTGGCGCGCTTTGATAAGTTCTAGCAGGTCCTTAAATTCTTCGCTTGAACTCGCATAATTATATAAACTCGACCTTGAACAGTTAGCATATAAAGCCAGTCCAGCCATAGAGGGAATGATTTCGCCATTTTTAATATAGCCCTGTTTATGCAAATACTCTTGCCCTAGTTTTAACGTGTCCTTTATCTTCGATTTTCGTCCTGCCATATTGCCACCTAACTTACTAATAATAAAGCTATTATAATCCAATAAGGCGAATTATTAGATTGTTTTCTAACGTGTCCAAAAATTCACTAAGCCAACCAAGAGGAGGGGGTAATAAATCTCTACAGCTTTAAGCCCTAAAAACCGCCCACCCTCATTCATTTTAACGCTAACCCGATTTTTTTAGTTTTTTTTAATGTTACCTTTTCCATAATCTCCCTGTATGGTGGAAATCACCATAGAGCATTTATTCTTTTCCTCTAATAATATCTCTGGATCAACCTTAAAATCATCCTAACTTAACATTATGATTAATAATTATTTTATTTTAATGAGAAAATAACGCTATATAAATATATTTATATTTCAATTGGTTAATTACAGGATCAAGATTGTTTTAATATGTGTATAGTAGTGAACAGTAGTGAATACTAGTGAACACCAAAAAATATATATAATAAGTATATAATATATTGATATATATAAATTAATATTAGGTTAGTGAATAGTAGTGAACACTTTATATTAAAAGTTTAAGATTATGGGGAGGTAAGCATAAAAACAGCCTAATGACTGGGTAAGTAAAGGGTGACATTTGAAAAAGCACCCCTCAGATATGAGGAGTGATTATTATGGAGAATTGAAGTTTGTAACCCAAATATGGGGCACGGTATGAATAGCGTGATATGGTTAATGATTAACTAACTTTAAATTGCGGTTACCTGATAGTGAGACATTTCCTTGGCTTGCTTGCTCAACAAAGTCACCCCACCAGTCAAGCATAATACGCTTTTGATGTTCATATTCTGCTTTGTTGTAGGCTCGCCTTACTGCGTTTTTATCTACATGCGATAACGCGCTTTCAATGACATCATAATTAAAGCCTTGTTCGTTTAAAGCGGTACTAGCTAAAGCTCTTAAGCCATGCGCAACAAGCTTATCTTTATATCCCATGCGCTTTATTGCCATGTTAGCGGTTTGGCTACTCATTGGCTTGTTATAAGGCGGTCTTGCTGTTGGGAAAACAAACTCACTTTTATGATTAATAGATTTCATTATCTCAAGTATTTTTATTGCTTGCGGTGATAAGGGTATATTGTGAGGTCTATCCATTTTCATGCGTTCGGCAGGAATACTCCATAATTTTTTATCTAGATTAATTTCTTCCCACTTAGCCCCTACGGCTTCACTTGGTCGCGTTAATGTTAATAACTGCCATTCAATCACGCATCTAGTTTGCAATTCAATCTTTGCCATAGCTAAAGCTTGCATGAACTGTGGTAACTCAGTAGGGGGAATAGTTGGCTGATTTTTTACTTTCGGGCTATTAAATACGTCGGTGATTTTGGCTAGAGGGTTATTATCGATAATTCCCATATTGACAGCATAATACATTATTTCATTAATTCGCCGGCAAACTCTTTTTACTGTTTCGTATTTATTATTGTTATTTAATGGCTGTAATGCGTTAATCGCTTTGATAGCTGTTACTTGGTTTATTGGAATATCTTTTATATAAGGGAAAACATGATTTTCTAATGAACGCCAAGCCTTTTTGAGCGTTTGTTCTTCTAAACCTTGTTCTGTTTTGAATTTGAACCATTTCTCAGCCATAGCGTAAAAGGTATTATTACAAGCTTCTTGCTTACGTTGTTCTTGTTCCGCTTTGTGATGTTGTGGATCTATCCCTTGTTTAATTAATTCGCGTGCTTCATCTCGTTGTTTTCGTGCCTGCTGTAGCGAAACTTCTGGATAACTTCCGAAGCTTACAGTAGTCCTATTATTAGTTATAGGGCGGTAATATCTGAATTGCCATATTTTTGCTCCTGTTGACTTAATAAGTAAAAGCAAACCATTTCCATCATAAATAGGATAATCCTTACTTTGTGGCTTGGCATTCTTTATTTGTGTATCCGTCATTGGAGTTACTTTTTTAGGCATACTTTTCTCTTATGGGACTATGAAATTATTTTAATATGTTTGCATAGTCCTTAATATAGTCCTAAAAATTTTGGTTGTAAATGTACCTTACTGATACTTAATGGGCAATAAAATAGACTTTAAGGCTTGTTATTACTGGGTTGGGTGTGCTTTGTTGGATTTAAAAGAATGTTACTGATTATTGAATTGGTGCCAGTGGTCGGACTCGAACCGACACGCTTTTAAGGGCGGCGGATTTTGAATCCGCTGCGTCTACCAATTTCGCCACACTGGCATTAGAAGTGTAAAAAAGTAAACGTTGGCAATTATACTAAGCTTTGCAATATCTGCAACAGATATTATTCTAAATGCAGTTGGTTGCCTAAAAATTCTACTACCATCTGCGTTTCCAGGCTGGTAATTTTTTTAAAATTGTATAAGCGGTCTCTTTGGCAACAGAATAATCAATATTATGATTATTGGCATACTTAAGTGTTACCTCGTGCCATTTTTCGTCAAATGATTTCATTGTTCCATCATTATGAGCACAATGTTTACAGTAGTTTTTTGACATATCATGCAGAGGATAATCAGCAATAGCCGTCATGGGCATACCACATGCAATACACATTTTCATATTTTCTATCCCCATTAATTAGCTAAGGTAATTAATACAAAACCAGAATAATATGCTTAAAAATGCTACTCCGAGTTGAGCTGAATTACAAGTTATGAAAAAAATAGATGTTTAAATATCAAAAATTAAAATCGATTTGAGAAGAGGTAATTTGGTTATTTTGTTGTCGTTGCTGTTGTAAAAATTGATAATAACGTCTTATGGCCCGTTGTTTACATAACCGCAAAACTTCTTGTTTTTGATGATTAGAATAATTTCGCCAATTAAATCTTTCGTCTCGAGAACGATAGCATTTTATACAATACCCTTGCCTATCCATTTGACATACTCTTTGGCAAGGATTTGGTATGTCAAAAAATTCAATTTGGTCCAATAACTACATCATCCTTTGTAGATTCAATCAAATATTAATTATCTTCTAAGCCTAATCCTTTACTTAAGACTTTAAAACAATCATCACAATCATGTGTTGCTGCATCAAGCAGTGTTTGAGTCGGTGCGTGGATTAGTTTATTGGTTAATTTATGCGAAAATTCAAAAATAACATCGTCAATATTGGCGCCTTGTTTGATCGCATTTAATGCTTTTAATTCTAATTGACGTTTGATAGTTTGAGCGTTATTACGGTACTGTTTAACATACTCTACCGCATGGCGTGTTTTTAACCAATCAATATATTGCTCTGCTTGTTCTTGAATTATGTACTTGGCTTCATTGGCTGCGATTACACGTTGCTCAAGATTATTTTGTACCGTTTGTTGTAGATCATCGACAGTAAATAGATGCACATCTTCCAATTGGCTAATTTCTGATTCAACATCTCGAGGTACAGCTAAATCAATAAATAACATCTTTTTATTATTTCGCTCATGCATAGTGCGCTCTACCATCCCCTTACCAATGATAGGTAATGGGCTAGCAGTTGAGCTAATAACAATATCAACATCTTTCAGCCGATTAGCTATATCCGGTAATGAAATGATTTCAGCCTCAATAGATGAAGCTAATTTTAATGCTTTGTCTCGAGTTCGATTGGCAACAATGACATGTTTAAAACCATGAGGTTTGAGATAACGTGAAATTAGTTCAATTGTTTCACCAGCTCCAACTAACATCACACTTAATGCAGACGTATCAGTAAAAACATCACGCGCCACTAGGCAAGCAGCATAAGCAACCGATGCAGTATTGGCGCCAATATTCGTTTCAGTACGAACAATTTTAGCTACATGAAAAATGGATTGAAAAAGTTTTTCCAATTCCGTTGATAAACAATTGTTTTGTTGTGAAAAACTATATGCTTGTTTAACTTGACCTAAAATTTGCGGTTCACCAATAATTAATGAATCAATGCCACAAGCTACCGACATAAGATGTTCAACTGCTTGCCGACCATCATAACAGTAAAGAGATGACTTAAATAAAGCCAAATCAATACTATGATATTGTGCTAACCAATTTTCAACCGATTGCCTTACCCGCAGAAAATCACTTTCATGATCATAACTTAAGTATATTTCGGTTCGATTACAGGTTGATAGGATGGCACAACCAGCAATTAAAGGGTGCTGATATAAACTATATAATGCTTTATCAATAACCTCAGTAGAAAAAGCCAGTTTTTCTCTTAAAGAAACGGGAGCTGTTTTGTGATTGACACCTAATACAGTAATAGACATTGCATTGATTCTTTTATAATAGTTTGTAAAGTTTTTATTAAGAACTCATTATACCTAAAAAAAATAATAAAGGTTAATTTCAGTTACCTTTTCTTATTCAACCAATTATCAGCTATAATACGCCTTACTTTTGACCATACACAACTAAAGAGTTAATTTATGTCTAAAATTAAATATTTGTTCGTATTCATTCTGCCGTTTATACTTAGTGCGTGCCAAACAACTAAATATCAAACAAATGTATCTGTAGAACAGCAATGGCAAAACCATAAACAAGTTCTTGCACAAATTAATTCATTTCAAGTTAATGGTAGTATTGCTCATATAGGAACGAAAACTAAAAGTTATGGTCGTTTTCTTATTACACAGCAGTCTGAAAATTATTATGACGTAAAATTAACTACGCCAGTTGGCACAAATATTTTAACCTTAAAAGCCGAACCTAATTACGCCGAATTAATTGATAACAATGGCGCTCGCTACCAGGATATTAATGTGGAGCTATTAATGAAGAAAATATCCAATGTTAATATCCCACTTAATTCTTTACATAATTGGTTGAAAGGTTTTTCTGATGATAGTCAAGCTGATAAAATTGACAGCTCAGGCAGATTATCTTCCACCTCATTTATGCAAAATAACAATAAATGGTCACTAAAGATTAGCAGCTACTCTACTTATAACTATAAAAATAAAAAAATTGATTTACCTGCTATCATTGAACTTTCTCATGATGATGAATTAATTCGTTTGAAAATTAGCAATTGGATCTTACGATAACGGATAATAATGATGAATCAATGGTTATCACCAGCTAAATTAAATCTATTTTTATACATAACTGGGCGACGCCCAGACAATTATCATGATTTACAAACTTTGTTTCAATTTATTGATATTTGCGACAAATTGACCCTTACGACTCGTGATGATGGGCAAATTAATCTATTAACCCAATTTGATAATATTCCTGAAGATAAAAATCTAATTATTATAGCCGCTAAGCGTTTAAAATCTTATGTGAATAATAATAAGCTTGGTGCAGATATTGCCATAGATAAAATGATCCCCATGGGTGGAGGACTCGGTGGCGCTTCGTCAAATGCAGCGACAGTGCTGGTTGCGTTAAATCAATTATGGGATTTACATCTGTCGCAAACTACTTTGATGGAAATAGGTAGCACAATTGGTGCCGATGTACCTATTTTTATTTATGGGCATGCTGCTTTTGCAGAAGGTATTGGTGATCAGTTGCAACAAGTTGATATTCCCCAATATTGGTATTTAGTCAGCTCCCCTAATATAGAAATTTCAACGGTCACGGTGTTTAATGATCCAAATTTGCCACGAAATACACCTAAGCGTAGCATTGAACAACTGATGTCAATTTCTATTGATGATTTTAGTAATGATTGTGAAGCGGTAGTGCGTCAGCGTTTCCCAGAAATTGATAACCTTATTCAGCAATTATCGCGATATGCTCCAACCAGATTAACTGGCACCGGTGCTTGTGTTTTTACACGTTGTGAGTCAAAGCAACATGCGTTGTCAATACAGAACGAACTTAAATCCTGCTCCGTAAAAAGCTTTATTGCTAAATCATTAAACTCATCACCACTGTACACTAATTAAATAATTTTCTTAAAGCAATAATCATTGACCATATAAGTGATTTAAATTTATATGGTCTGTGATTAGCTATAAAAACATAAACTCATTTTACTTCATCATTAGGTATTACAAAAAGTCGATGATCATAATATTCCACACAATAAAGACCTTCAAAACTCTTATAACCTTGTTTTGCTAAGTTTGATTTTAACCATTTTTCATCTTTACCAGAACGAAGGAATGACTATTTAATAATAAAAACCGTTAGTGATAACAAGTGATGTATCAATATTAGATTGATAATAATCATTTTAGCAATTTATTTTTATTAAACAACTAAAAAACTTAGTAAGAAAGTGAATAAAAATAGTTGTCAATTTTTCGGTTGCACAACGTATAGCATTTTTAATAAGCTTAGGTCATAAATTTTCGAAATTACTAGACAAGACAGAATTAAATGCTAATAACTAACCCTAATCAAAAAGAGACTTATTACCAAGCTTTACTTGAAAGAGATCATAGCTATATTGGGATCTTTTATGTCGGTGTCAAAACCACTTCGGTATTTTGTATTGCAACTTGCCGAGCAAGAAAACCGAAATTTGCCAATGTTGAATTTTTCTCTTCATTCAAATCTGCGCTTGATGCAGGTTATCAACCTTGCAAAATATGCAAACCAACCGAAAATGCTAATCAAGCGCCCGAAGAGATAATTAAAGCCATCGCAATGATTAATAATCATCCCAAAGAAAAGATCACCGATTATCAATTAAAGCAAAATAACTTAAGTCCTGAAACTATTCACCGTTGGTTTAAAAAACATTACGGAATTACTTTCCATGCTTATCAACGAATGTATCGAATTAACCATGCTTTTCAAGAATTAAAATCAGGAAAAAATGTTATTAACACTGCGTTGGATACTGGTTACAATTCTTTAAGCGGATTTGGGTATACCTATAAAAAAATCATGAAAAAATCACCTTCATCAGACGATAAGCAAGACGTGATCTTAATCGACAGATTAACAACCCCTTTAGGTCCAATGTTTATCTGTGCTACAAACCAAGGAATTTGTCTATTAGAGTTTGTAGATCGAAGAATGCTCGAAACCGAATTTGAACAACTACAACGCCTACTTAAAATGAAAATTATTTTTGGCGAAAATAAACATATCAAACAAGCTAAGGTTGAAATTGCCGAATATTTTGCAGGAACAAGAACAAGCTTTACCATTGCCTTACATACACCAGGTACCCTGTTTCAACAAACCGTTTGGGATTGCTTGAAACACATTCCCTATGGAGAATTGACCACTTATAAACAGCAAGCCCAAAGAATTAATAATCCACAGGCAATTCGAGCTGTAGCCAATGCTAATGGTTGTAATCGAGTTGCAATTATTGTTCCTTGTCATCGAGTAATAGGATCGAATGGAGAGCTAATTGGTTACGGCGGTGGGTTGGAACGAAAAAAATGGTTAATTGAACATGAAAATAAAAATCGTAAAAACTGATAATTATTCAAAAAATAATTATGAGTCAATCAATATGCTCAGTTAGATGATATTGTAAAAACTATAGAAGAAAATTGCTTTATACAACGTCATCTCTTTTTCAGAAATTACTTAAAATTCTGAAAAACTCCGTTCAATAGAGTGTATGGCAAATTTAATGTCTATAACCAATTCCATGTACTGTTTTTATTAAAGTTGGTATGCTTGGGTTAATTTCTATTTGTTTTCTTAATTTTGAAATATGTTGATCAAGAGTTCGACTATTAGGTAAATAATTATATCCCCACACGTAATCAAAAAGCATATCTCGAGTAACAACTTGATTTTTATTTTGGTATAAACATTCTAAAATTTTAACTTCTCGTAAAGTTAATTCAATAATCTGATCATTTCTTTTGGCGTACAATTCAGTAGGATAAACATTTAAATCACCAAATTGAAAATAATCCTCTTGGGAAGTATTAGAGTTTTTTAATTTTAAATAACGTTTAGCAATAGCCTTAATTCTCGCTCTAAGTTCATGAATACCAAAAGGCTTATTCATATAATCATCAGCACCAAGTTCTAAACCAACTACCCGATCAATCTCTTCATCTTTAGCGGATAAGAATAAAATTGGTACATCTTCATTTAATTTACGGATTGTACGGCAGACTGAATAGCCATCAAGTTCGGGCATCATAATGTCTAAAATAACAAAATCAGGGTGGTATTTTTCAAATAACTCTAGAGCGACTTTACCATTACCGGCTTTAATAATAATATAACCCTCTTTTTCTAACAGATCTGACATACCATTAAGAATATGCTTGTCATTTTCTGCAATTAAGATTTTCATTTTACTACTCCATTAATATAAGTGAAAATACCATCCCTGGATTTTGATTGATAACTTTAATTTCACCTTGGATCTGATTAGCCAACTGCTTGGCAATCGTCAAACCTATTCCTGTACCCGAAACTCCTTCGGTTATCGATGAATTGACTCGATAAAATGGCTCAAAAATCTGTTTCAACAGATGATTAGCAATACCGTCACCATAATCACGAACCGTAATTGTCACCTGTTTTTCTTTTCTGGTTAAAGATAAATCAATCTGCTTACCATTAAAAGCATATTTCTCGGCATTACTCAAAAAATTATTGAGAATTTGCATTACACAATCTTCATCAGTATTGACAATACAATCATTTTCAAGAGTAATGATGTTCAGTTGTAATGATTTAGCATCTAAAATAGGTTTAAAGGTTAGATATATCTGTCTAATTAGTATGGTTAAATTTACTGGTTTTATATTTAGACGACTTGGCTTATTAAAAGTTAAAACATTTTGCACCAATCGAGTTAGTCGTTTACTTTCAGCACTGATTATATGTAGATAATCAGGAATTGGCGCTGGTTCATCTTCTAAATACTCGGATAACATCTCAGAATATAGCGTGATATTGGTCAAAGGAGTTTTAAATTCATGTGAAACTTGTCCAACAAAACTCACCTGCTGTTTTGCTAAACGCAAAGTTCGACTATATTCTCGATAGGCATAGCAAATAAGTCCAAGCAGAACGATAAGGAATAAACCAATAACACCTGCACCTAGCAGATATAAATTAACTAAGTTTGGCGAGAGATAATAATAAGTTAAATGCCAATTTTGTAAGGGATAATCAAGGACAATCGAAATTTCATTATCAAAAATTTCCCCATTGCTATAAATCTGTTTATCACCGTCGGATAATCTAAAATTATCCTCAAAAGCTTGTTTATCTAATAAACTGATAACATCAAATGAAAATTTTATATTGGAAAGTTCAAAACCAATAATATTATCCGACTTAATTGACCAATAAATTAAGTGGTTATACATTTGATACCAACCAGAACTTGGTTCAAATTGTTCAGAATGATCTTGTTGATGGAGCAAAACAGAATTATCTAAAGCAATTGATTCAACTAATTTATGCCATTGAGAATCATCAAAATCACTTAAAAATAAAATCCTATTTTTGTTGATGATAAAAATATTTTTAATATCAGCTTCTGTACCTAATAAATATTCAGCTTTAGCATAGTTGTTATCAATTTGTAATGCCAAACTATTAAGATAAGAAATACGCTGATTTAACAACGATTCAATCGATAATTTGATATTATTTATACGGCTTTTCACGAGTAAGGTTTGATTATTTTCACGCAACAAAACTTCATGCTCGACACTTCGCCAACCTAAATAGCTGATGAATGCCATTAATACCAATAAAGATAAAATCGTTGTTAATTTTTTCATAACTATTTTTTAATTACATTACTTTTGGATTGAAATTGTTGCTCAGTCATTATTTTACGGGAAACATTGCTATCCTGATTTTTAACTGCATCAACCATAATATTATTTTTCTCAATTTGACTATTTATTCTTGCTTTTGATGAAGGTGATATCATCATGTTTGAAAATGATGCTAGTCTACTACTATTTTGCATAAGCATTTCTTCTGCTTCCGCATGCATTCCTTTATCGTAAAGCGACAAAGCTTCTTCATTCGCAAGAGTCACTTTCTGTATTTCTGACTCAGCTAAAACATCTTGAATTATAGAATCTTGAACTAATTTTTTATTGTCAGTATAAGCAATGCTAACCAATTGAGTTTCATGTTCTGCTTTATTGACCAATAAATTATCATATTTTAAATCAATTTCAGCTAATGTCTTACTTTGACCTACTTTTCCTTCCTCCGGAAGCACCTCTAGCAATACATATTTTTCTTGATTTGAAAACAGTTGATTCATTTTAACCGTGACTTGATTCCCTTTAATCACCCCATCGCGACCAAGTAGACGCACCGGTTTAACACCCTCTTTCAATTGAATAGTAATGACAACGTCTTGAGCAACTGTGGACATTACATCAGTAAACTCGTGAACAAACACATTTTCAAGCTCTGATGAGTTATTGACAAATACATGATTACCATCACTATAACTGGCGATCGATGACATTAATAATTCATTATAACCTGAGCCAATCCCCATGGTGGTGATCGCAATATTCTTTTTCGCTGCAATAATTGCCAACTCAGATAGCTCATTGACAGAACTTGGTCCAACATTAGCTTGACCATCAGAGAGCAAAATAATACGATTAACTTTATCTTTGGTAAGCTGATTTTCAACTTGCTTAATTCCTTTACTCAAACCGGCAAATAAGGCCGTTCCACCACCAGCAATAACTTTCTTATTAATAAGTTGAATGATTTTTTGTTTATCTTTTACTTTGCTTGCTGGAACAATCACTTCTGCTTCGTTATCATAGGCAACAATAGATAATGTATCCTCTTCATTCAACAAATTGACCGCAAAAATAGCTGCTTCTCTCGCTTTTTCAATGCAATCGCCACCCATTGAACCTGATCTATCAATAACAATAGCTAAATTGAGCGGTACCCGTTTGTTGGTATCAACTTTTTGACCAGTTAACGAGATTTTTAAGTAATTTGCTTCTGGATTACCTTCTAGAATAATTGGTGAAGACAATTCTGAACGAACTTGAATTTGTTTAATTGGTTGCGCATGGCTAAATAAGCTACACACTGAAAAGCTTAGCATGGCAAATATTTTAATAAATTTCATAGTGTTTTCCTTCTTGTATAAAGTTTATTCAATTATTCACTAATTGCAAACTAAACTGTCTAATTAATGTATTTAATTGTAAAAATTTGTAAAAACACAAAATTAAAATAAGATAAATAATTACTAAAAAATATCCCTATTCGTACTTAAACTAATCAATCTCTAGATTTTACGGTGCATTAACCGTTTGTTTATTGCCAGCCAAAAGCGCATCGGTATATAATAAAAAATTATTCGTTCTTAAAGAGAATAGTTAGAGAACATTTACAATGACTCAATCAAAACTTGAACTTATTAAAAATAGTATTATCACCATCCCCAACTACCCTAAGCAAGGTATTTTGTTTCGTGATATCACCAGTTTACTTGAGAACCCAATCGCTTTTCGAACCGCTGTCGATCTTTTAATTGAACATTATAAAGATAAAAAAATCGATAAAGTTGTAGGTACTGAAGCGCGTGGTTTTATCTTTGCCGCCCCCCTTGCTTTAGCCTTAGGTGTTGGTTTTGTACCAGTAAGAAAACCGAATAAGTTACCGCGTAACGTATTTAGAGAAGAGTATCAACTCGAATATGGTACTGATACATTAGAAATGCATTGCGATGCGATCAAACCTAACGAAAGAGTTTTAATTATTGATGATTTACTTGCAACCGGAGGCACTGTTGCCGCTACTGCAAAATTAATCCAAAAAGCAGGTGGTATTGCTGAGGATGCCGCATTTGTCATTAATTTACCTGATTTACATGGTAAAGCTAAATTAACCGAAATGGGCATTGATTGTTATACCTTAGTCGATTTCGCCGGTGAATAACACTTATTTTTTAGGGCGAGCTGTCGCCCTAAAAAATTAAACACCAATCCCCTTTTACGCTAACATCACTCATATTCCTCGATTTGTTTATAAATAAATTTATTAAATCTCTAGTTATATAGCTATTATTTGCTACTATAAATAGGAGTAAGTCTTATCCCTCAAATGAGTATTGCTTGGGTGAATGTTATGATAATTTTAAAAAAGTTTAATAATAACGCAGTTGTCGTTGATAAAAATGGACATGAAGTTGTAGTAATGGGAAATGGTTTAGGCTTTGGAGTAAGCAAAGGTGATGTTGTTGATGAAAACAAAATTGAAAAAACCTTTGTACTTACTGAAAGCAACCAAAATATACTAATTAATACCCTCTCCGACGTACCCTCAGAATATCTAGAACTTACCCAAGAAATTATCGCATTTGTAGAGCATGATCTAGGCTATAAGTTCAATGAATATTTTCTACTATCCTTATCTGATCACCTTTATCATGCCATATTAAGAAATAATCGCGGAGAAAATGTTAAAAACCCATTAAAAAATGAAATTAAAAAAATTTACCCTAAAGAGTATTCAACTTCCAAAAAAATTGTCAATTTAATCTTTGAAAAGAAAAATATTATTTTTGACGATGATGAAGCAACTTTTATTACTTTACATTTGGTTAATGGTCAACAAAATCTATTATCATCCAAATTTGAAGTACAAACTGTTCCACGAATGGTAAAAGACATTTTAAAGATTGTCGAATTTCATTTTTCAGTTGAACTTAATAAAAATAATGTCTACTATGATAGATTCTTATCGCATTTAAAAACATTTATTGAAAGAATTCTCAACGAAAATCAATATAATGAACGGGAAAATGATTCAATTTTTTTTGATGATTTAAAACAGAAAGATCATCAATGTTATGAATGCGTAAAAAAAATTGTCAGCTATATTAAGAATAAACAGAATATTAATATATCTGAAGATGAAAGGTTTTATCTTTTCGTTTATTTATATAGAATAACCAATCAATAGGATTGTGACCATAGATAAATATGGGCGATACCTACAAATAATTTAATATAAGGATTGTTACTACATAAAAATGTAGGCGATACCTAAAGTGGACATATCAATGTTATGTCGTGCTTTAGGTATTTTTTTGGACTCAATATTTAAGCTCAACAACAACTATTTTTGTTGGATGAACTTAAGCATGATAAGAGTTTAGCAACACAAAAATTAAACTAATCAACTTAACGGATTGTTACTTGAAACTAATATAGGCGATACCTAAAGTGGATGCAATTGTGCATTGTGCTTTAGGTATTTTTTTTGTTCGAATTTAAGGAGTTGAACTATGAATAACACATTATTTCCCAATGATTTTCTATGGGGCGGCGCAATAGCTGCAAATCAAATTGAAGGAGCATGGAACGTAGATGGTAAAGGTATCGGTTTATCAGATTTATTTATATACAATCCAGATAAAGATAACTCAAAATTACATTCGAGCGATATGACATCCAAACAAGTTGAATTTGCCAAACTTGATAAAGAAGGTTATTACCCAAAACGACATGGCATCGATTTTTATCATACTTATAAAGACGATCTTAAATACTTAAAAGAGATGGGATTTAAGACATTGCGAATATCAATTAATTGGGCAAGAATTTACCCTACAATTGATACCTCACATCCTAATGATCTAGGTCTAAAATTTTATGATGATTTAATAGATGAAATTATTAAAAATGGCATAGAACCAATAATAACTATTTTACATTATGAAATTCCATTATATATCACAGAAGAACTTGGAGGATGGCAAAATAAAAAAACTATTGAACTTTATGAAATATTTGGAAAAACCTTATTAGATAGATATCATGCAAAAGTAAAATATTGGATCCCGATCAATCAAATTAATCTTGTGCATATTGAACCATTTTTATCTGTTGGTACCTGTATTGATAAAACAGATAATTATGAATTATCTAAATTTCAAGGTGTACATAATCAAATGGTTGCAAGTGCATTACTGAAAAAATATGCAACAAAACAAAAATACAATGTAAAAATTGGTTCTATGTTAGCTGACTTAACAGCTTATCCAGAAAATGCCAATCCTGATAATGTATTATTAGCGTTAAAACATAATCGCTTAAATTATTATCACACTGATGTGCAATTTAGAGGTAAATATCCTGGTTATATTCGACGTTATTTTGAAGAGAATAATTTAGCCGTCGAAATACTAGAATCGGAAGAAACCCTATTACAAAATAACGTTTTAGATTTCTTAGCAATATCTTATTATTTCTCACAAATGGTATCAGTTGACCAATCTAAAGAGTTTTCTACCTCGTACGCTTCTTCAAAGAAAAACCCATTTATTGATGCAACCCCATGGGGTTGGGCTATAGATCCTAAAGGGTTGTATAACTGTTTATCATGTTATTGGGATAGATATCAAAAACCAATATTAATTGCTGAAAATGGACTAGGAATGCATGATAAATTAATTAATGAGACAGTTAATGATGACTACAGAATAGCCTATTTACAAGCACATTTAATAGCAGTGAATGAGTGCTTAAAAGATGGCATGGAGATCTTTGGATTTTGTGCATGGGGACCAATCGATCTGGTAAGCGCTTCTACGCAAGAGATGGAAAAACGTTATGGTTTTGTATTTGTTGATATTGATAATAAAGGAAATGGCAGCCAGAAACG
Source organism: Gilliamella sp. LMG 34361 (assembly GCF_984569075.1). Lineage (NCBI taxonomy): Bacteria > Pseudomonadati > Pseudomonadota > Gammaproteobacteria > Orbales > Orbaceae > Gilliamella > Gilliamella sp. LMG 34361. The sequence continues at coordinate 1,940,993 of NZ_OZ474903.1, forward strand.
TTATAGAAAACAATCTTTCTACTGGTATAAAAATGTAATAGCGACCAATGGTGCATGCTTGGGAGAATAAACCTATGGATAATCTTGAACTAGCCCAAAAAATTATTGATTATGTAGGTGGTAAAAATAATATTTTACGCGTATGGAATTGTATGACTCGGATTCGATTCAATTTGAGAGACAGTTCTTTAATTCAGAAAGATAAATTAACAAGTTTATTGGCAGTAATTAATATCCAACAAACTCCATCTCAGTTCCAAATCATAATCGGCAAAAATGTTGATGTTATAACAAAAGAAATAAGCAATCTCTTAAAAGATAATCTTGAAAAGCCACTTGATGAATTAAGTTTGTCAAATTATGAAAAATCCCAAATAACGGTTAAAAGCATTATCAATAACGTTATTGAAACCATTACCTCCATCTTTTCGCCAATTCTTCCCGCTATTATTGGGGCTGGAATGATGAAAGTGGTGCTTGCAATCATTACAACTTGCCAATTATTTCCTGAAACAAGTGGTATTTTTCTAGTATTTAAATGGATCGGAGATTCAGCATTTTACTTTTTACCATTCCTATTAGCTGTGTCGAGTGCCAAAAAATTCAGTGTTAATGAATATGTGGCACTTTGTTTGTCTGGTGTCTTAATGGCTCCAGCTCTGATTTCTGGCTCATTAAACAAGTTAGCGCCTCTTAATTTCATGAGTTTAGAATTACCATATATGGATTACAGTTCATCAATTATACCTATTATACTTGCTATATTTCTAATGCGATATATTGATAAATTTGTGGCTAAAATACTCCCCAAATTATTGGTTCCTATATTTCAATCACTATTAGTTTTAATTATCACTGTACCAATAATGTTAATTATATTGGCTCCTTTAGGTTTTTATATAGGAGAACTTTTATCAACAGGATTAATTAGTTTATTTTCAGTTTCAGGACCGATAGCTGGTGGATTGTTAGCTGGTTTTAACCCATTAATAGTCATGACCGGTATGCATTATGCATTTATGCCTGCTGCAATTCAAAGTATTGAAACAAATGGATTCGATAATTTCTGGCTCCCTTTTGCACTAATCAGCAATCTTGCACAAACTGGAGCATTACTTGCTGTTTTCTTTAAATACAAAACCAAAAAAAATAAATCCATTGCGCTATCCACCGGAATATCTGCCTTTTTTGGTATATCTGAACCAGGATTATATGGAGTAACGTTAAAACTCAAGAAACCTTTATATGCAGCAATGATCGGCGGTGCAATTGGAGGGATTATTGTGAGTTTATTAAAAGTGAAGACTTTTGCATTCACTGCACCAAATATATTTGCTCTTCCTACCTATATTTCTGCACAAGGTGATAAAAATAGTTTATATGCAATTATCATTGGAGGGATGGTGAGTTTAATAAGCAGTTTTATTTTGTGTTTAGCTTTTAAATACGATCTGCAAGAATCCCAGAAAACTGATGATCAAATAGATAAAGAATCCGAAAATGCTAAAATAATCACAATTTGTTCCCCTCTTTGTGGAAAGGTAGTTTCAATAAATAAAGTACCTGATCCTACCTTTTCGCAAGAAATTATAGGTAAAGGCGTGGCTATAGAACCTGAGGATAATGTTGTCTATGCACCATTTGATGGACAAGTTAGCGTATTATTTCATACTAAGCATGCCATCGGTTTAACATCCAATACGGGGGTGGAATTAATTATCCATATCGGTTTGGAAACTGTCGAATTGGAAGGTAAATATTTCACGTCTTTAGTTAATAGTGGAGATAAAGTGTGTAAAGGTGATAAATTGATTCAATTCGATCTCAATCGTTTAAAAAGTGAGGGATATAACCTCTTAACGCCTATCGTGATAACTAATTATCAACAATTTGAGAAAATAGATATAACTGATTCAGCACAAGTATCTTATAAAGATAAATTAATGCAATTGATTTAATGATATTTAAAACTATCTTTTATCAATAACAACACGATTCACTTTAAGGGTTAGTAGATTTTACAAACCCTTCTTATAGCAAAAAAACATAACCAAATAACATTTCATTAAATACTTTAAAAAAACAAATAGTCTTAATATCTGAATAACTTTCTCAAATCCTTAGCAAACTATTATCAATGACAAATAAACTTGCATTTATATGCATAAAGCATCTATTTTAAGCTTGATTTTGTTTTTAAAGTGAATTATTATTCAAAAATAATGCATAATTATTTTAAAGGATTTAATAATGAAAAAATTTAGCCATATTATTGCAAGAACACCAGCAAAATCGTTAATTAATGGTCTAACTTCGGCTAATTTAGGTAAACCGGATTATCAAAAAGCATTAGATCAACATAACAACTATATCCGTGCTTTACAGCAGTGTGATGTAGATATCACCATTCTGCCTGCCAGTGAAGAATTTCCTGATTCTGTTTTTGTCGAAGATGTTGCGCTTTGCACACCGCATTGTGCCATTATTACTAGACCTGGCGCTGAAACTCGCCGAGCCGAAACAACACTCATTACTGAGGCAATTAATCGCTTTTATCCGAATAAAGTTGAATATATACAAGCTCCCGGCACCGTCGAAGCTGGTGACATTATGATGGTCGACAAGCACTTTTACATTGGTTTATCAGCACGAACCAACCAAGAAGGTGCTAAACAAATGATAGCTATCTTAGAAAAATATGGATTATCAGGTTCTGTAGTAACTTTAGAGAAAGTATTACACCTAAAAACTGGCCTCGCCTATTTGGAACATAATAATCTATTAGCCGCTGGGGAATTTATTACTAAACCTGAGTTTCAACATCTCAATATTATTGAAATACCTGAAGAAGAGAGCTACGCGGCTAACTGTATCTGGGTTAATGAACGCGTCATCATACCGGCTGGTTATCCAACAACTAAAGCAAAAATTGCCGCTCTAGGCTATCAAGTGATCGAAGTTGATACTTCGGAATACCGTAAAATTGATGGCGGTGTAAGTTGTATGTCATTGCGATTTTAACCAAACAAATAAAATTTAATCCATTAGAAGAAAAAAAATGATATGAATACACCAGTAAGAAAAAAGCTTGGTATACTTCCTCTCACTTTACTGGTAGTAGGAAGTATTGTTGGTAGTGGTATTTTTAGTCTGCCACAAAATATGGCCGAAGGATCTGGTGCTGGAGCGATTTTAATTGCTTGGGTGATAACCTTATTCGGCATGTTCTTGCTTACCCGAATCTTTCAATATCTTTCAATCCGATTTTACAAAATCAATGAAGGGTTATATGGTTATGTGCGTGAAGGATTCGGTGATTATATCGGTTTTAATGCGGCTTGGGGATATTGGATCTCCGCTTGGATGTCATGTACAAGCTATTTAGTCATTCTATTTAGTGCCTTAGGATCATTTGACTGTCTTGATTTCTTTGGTAACGGTACAACTATTCCAGCCGTCATTGCCGGACTTATCTTTCTATGGATTATCCATTTTTTTGTTATAAAAGGTATCTATCAAGCTTTTTTACTTAATTGTTTAGTGACATTAGCTAAAATAGTCCCTATCTGTTTATTTATTGTTTGTGTCGTGTTAGCGTTTAAAGTGGATACATTTAAGATGGACTTTTGGGGGACACCACAATTAGGGTCAATCCTTGACCAAATAAAAAATACCATGCTTTACACCGTATGGGTCTATTTAGGGATTGAAAGTGCAACCGTCTATGCCGCACGTGCTAAAAACATAATCACTATAAGTCGAGCCACCTTTTTTGGTTTTGCCATTACCAGTCTATTATTAGTCTGTGTTTCGGTGTTATCTTTAGGTATTGTCTCTCAACAGGAACTTGCCGAAATGAAAAACCCTTCAATGGCATTAGTGATCGAGCATGTAGTCGGGAGTTGGGGAGCGAAATGTATTAATATCGGTTTGATTGTTTCGGTCTGTGGTGGCTTATTATCTTGGTTAATGTTAGCGGCTGAAATGCTATTTCTTGCCGGCCAAGGTAATCAACACACCGTGCCTAGTTGTTTTGGCAAACTGAATAAAAACAGCACACCAGCCAATGCATTATGGTTAACTACCGGTTTAATTAGTATATTGATAATTCTGGCGCATTTTTATCAATCGGGTTACAACACCCTAATTCAATTATCAACCTCAATGGTGCTTATCCCTTACCTACTATCGGCACTGTTTGTATTTAAACTAGCTATCAGACAACAAAAAAAATATCTACTGTTTATTGGTGGATTGGGTTCAATTTATGGATTTTGGTTGATCTATGCTGGTGGTGTATCTTATTTGTTACTTTCAATGATCTTATATAGCGTTGGCTTGCTGTTCTACCTTTATGCCAGAAAGCAACGACACCTTTCCTCTTTTAGCTATCTGCATGACAAAATTTATGCCGTTGCTATCGTTATACTTGCTATTATAGCGATAATTTACTTCTACATTATTCCGCAATAATGCATAAAGGTGTTATTTACGAAACAAATAAAAATCAGCTAACCATTGACTTAATTGTTGAGAATAACGCCCATCGTCATCCCGCATACATAATGATTAACGTTGAAAATTATCATTTTGATTGAATGAAAATGCAATCAACGATAATCAGAAATCTTTATCCGCGGTATATTTTACTACCATTTCTGAATGTAAATATAACTGATTTAACTCACATAATAGTTTGAATTGATTAGCAAAATGATAAGACGTTATTTACGAAACAAATAGAAATCAGCTAACCACTGCCTGAATTGTTGAGAATAACGCCCATCGTCATCCCGCATACATAATGATTGACATTGAAAATTATCATTTTGATTGAATGAAAATGCCATCAACGATAATGAAAAATCTTTATCCGCGGTATATTTTACTAGCATTTCTGAATGTAAATATAACTGATTTAACTCACATAATTGTTTAAATTGATCAGCAAAATGATAAGGTAATACTAAACAAAATAGTCCACTTGGTTTTAATAAACGCCTCACCACATCTATAAGCTGTTGATAATTCAAACTCTCGGTATAACGTGCCAATTGACGTTCGGTATTTCGGCATTCAACGGCTGATTGAAAATAAGGCGGATTAGAAACAATTAAATCATAACAGCTGTGGTCATCTGTTCTAAATTGATTAACATCGATATTTAATGCCCGAATCGTTAGAAAATTGGCATTTAAACTATTTTGCTGACATTGAGCTACCGCTTTGGGATCAATATCGATTGCATCGATTTGACATAAACGGTTCTCTAAACGTTGTGCTAACATCAAGGCAATAACACCACAACCGGTACCAATATCCAAAACATTTTGTACATCAAGATTAATGGGTGTCCATGCCCCTAGCAAACAACTATCCGTTGTCACCTTCATTGGACTTTTATCATGGGCAACAAAAAAACGTTTAAAGGTAAATCCACCTTGTTTTAACGGTAATTGATTATTTGGCATGATTAAACTTTCTAAATAGTGGTTTATTTGAGGCAATTGCATCAGCCCAGCGAGTTGGTTCTGGTAATCGATAACCTCGTAAACATTGTTTTACCCAATGTAATGCGCTAGTTTGGCTAATTTTGTGTCCTGCGGAAATAAATAACGGATTACAGTTATTTTTACTTTGCAATACCCAACCTATCTGCTCTTGTTTATCGAGTAAAGGCGTTACCTTTCCAGCAAGTTTAGGTTGCACTTCATACTGCCCACATAACTTGCTTTTTGCAACGCCAATCGTTGGCATATCTAACAATAGCCCTAGATGGCTAGCGATACCTAATCGTCTTGGATGTGCAACTCCCTGCCCATCAACCAATAATAAATCGGGCTTTTGCTTTAACTGTTGCCATGCATTGAGCAAGGCAGGATATTCACGAAAAGACAAATAACCCGGAATATAAGGAAAACTAGTTTCTAATCGAGCGATATGATACTCAACCACGACAAAATCAGGATAAGTCAACGTCACTATCGCTGCACGTGTTACCGTACCATCTTGTTCAAAACCAACATCTGTACCACCAATTAGTTTTATTGTTGGATTAAAATTATCCACCAAGCTTACCTGCTCGGCTAATTGTTGTTGTGAAAGTTTTAATTGTGCTAAATTAATAGACATTTCAATTTTGCTCAGTATTATGAGTTGCAATAAAACGATTTTACCAGAATAAGTATGCCTTATACATTAGCAAATCCTAGCCAATTAACCGAAGAGATAAAAAAAAGCCGCTTTATCGTCAACGCGGCACCCATTATTAATGCTCAACAAGCTGCTGAATTTATCGATAATATCAGTGACCCCAATGCCACTCACAACTGTTGGGCATGGAAAATCGGCCAACAATATCGTTTCAACGACGATGGCGAACCAACCAGCACCGCTGGCCGCCCTATTCTATCTGCCATTGAAGGCCAAGATTGTGATCAGGTGGTGGTGGTGGTTACCCGCTACTTTGGTGGTATCAAATTAGGTACCGGCGGATTAATCCGCGCTTATGGGGGTTCAGCTAGCCACTGCTTACAACAAGCAGAATTGATCGAACTTATTGCCAGAATATCATTACAATTTCACTGTTATTATAATGAATGGCCAATTATTGAAAACCGTTTGAAAGATCTCAATGCAATTATTGAACAGCAAGATTTTGATGCTGAAGGTGTCAAAGCGACTATTGCTATCACACAAGACAATTTACCAACCCTTAAAAAGAGTATTAGCGATATCACCCGCGGAAGAGTGGTGATTGAAATTTAAAAACATCAAAATAATAAAAGAAACCAAAAATCGGTAAAATGTAAAGTAACTATTTTATAGATAAAACAGTTTGTTACAATCAAGTACTACTGTTTTTACTTTTACCTTTATTTTTAATATCTATTTTTAATATCCATTTTATTCAAACTTTTATAAAAGGTTTTTCTATATTTAAAATCAGTTAAAGAATTAGATGAATAATCAAGCAAAATTAATCGCCATTGAAGCAAATTGGAATTGTCTAATCTATTATGACGAGTTTCATAATTATGCGAATTCACTATTGCGGCAAAACAAAATGCAAAATATTAAAACTAATTTATTAATTAGTTTTAATATTTATAAATACTATAAAATGAGCTATCGATAAGCGTCAGCAATTTTTCACAAAAAAGATTTATCTGCTAGTGAAACATTTTTATCAATTATTCCATTGAATTTTAGTGAATTTTGAAATTTTATAATACATCCCATCATTTTATATATCTGTAAAGGCGACATAAATATGCTGCCACAAAAATGCTGATGTTTTCACAAGTTAAATAGATTTCTTGATCAAATTATAAGAACTGATTTTAAAGAAAAAATGCTTCACACTTATTATTATGAATATATTTTTTCTTTTATTTTTTAGCCAATTCTTTTTCAATTCGAATTAGTTCTTGTTTAAGCCCTTCTATCTCACACGAATAAAGATCATTAAAGTATGAGAAGGGACCGCCTTTAATATAATCAAATCTAGGCATTGTTAAACATGACCTATCTAACTTTTTCTTAAATAATGAAAAAGCGTTTTTAGAAGCTTTGGATTTTTTAACCAGCAATGTTGTGTTCTTTTTTACTTCATTAAAATAATATTTATAGGTATTTTGGTTATTACACTCAGTATTAAATTCTTGTTTACACCGTTGAACTGAGTTTTTATCGTAATTTGAATTGGCAAATACAATCAAATTATCAGGAAAATTCATTTGTTCACTTTCTGTTTTAACCTTTATTGCCTCAAATTTCAAATTTTTGAGGTCTATTTTATAATGTGCCCATAACCCCAACCAATCACCTAAGTCAGTAACACCATGATTTATAATAAAAATATTAAATTTTTTATCAATATAAAAACTCAATCCATCTGTAAAACCACTATCTCCTATTTCGAACCAACTAACAGTTAAATGATCAACGATTTGATTGTCTTTCTCCAGAAATAAAATATATCTGGAAATTTTATCATAAGCATCATAACTAGTAGGATCTGAAATAGGTTCTCCTCTTAAGTTAAGGGAAAATTCTTCTAAAAATAGGGAAAATTGCTCTGATTGATAAAGATATATTTTTTTCTCTGACACAGATTCTTCTTTTTCTATATTTTCAGGTGTATCTGAGTCAGAAGTAGAATCAGAAGATGTTAGAGGGCAGTTTTTTATAGAATTTTCAATATCTAAATCTGTATAATCAAGCGAATAATCAAAATAACATTTTTTATTTATAGCTTTAATATTGGACATATCTTTTATTTTTGACCAGCCAAATGGTAATAAAGATTTTGAGGGTTTAGAGAATGCAGTTGGCATGAGTACAATCAATAAATATAATCCAACAAATAATTTACTTTTAATAAATTTTATTATTGCCATTTTGAAAAATTCCATATATTTCATCCCAATATAAAAAGATATATTTTATTTATAAAATATGCCGAAATCCTAATGATATGAACTTTTTTTAATAATTAACAAATAACAAGAATAATCATTGTTGTTCATTTTTTCTTCATGATACTTATTGGGCTAGATAATGTAAATGACTAGTTTCTTAATTAATTTAACATTTATAAATACTATAAAATGAGCTATCGATAAGTGTCAGCAATTTTTCACAAAAAAGATTTATCTGTTAGTGAAAATTTTTTATTGATTATTTCTTTGAATTTTGGTGAATTTTTAAATTTTATAATAGATCCCATCATTTTATATATCTGTAAAAGCGACATAAATATGCTGCACAAAAATGCTGATGTTTTCACAAGTTAAATATATTTCCTCATTAAATTATAAGAGCTGATTTTAAATAAAAAATGCTTCACTCTTATTATTATGAATATATTTCTTTTTATTATTTACCCAATTCTTTTTCAATACGAATCAATTCTTGTTTAAGTCCTTCTATCTCACACGAATAAAGGTCATTAAAGTATGGTAAGGAACCTTCTTTATTATCATCAAATCTAGGCATTGTTAAACATGACCTATCTAACTTTTTCTTAAATAATGAAAAAGCGTTTTTAGGAGCTTTGGATTTTTTAACCAGCAAAGCTGTATTTTTTTTTGCTTCATTAAGGTAATAGATATAAGAATATTGATCATTACAATCATATTTTTCTGAACACGGTCCAACTGAGCTTTTTTCAAAATATGGATTGGGTAATGTAATCAAATTATCTGGAAAATTTATTTGTTCACTGTCTGTTTTAACCGTTATTGCCTCAAATTTCAATTTTTTGGGGTCTATTTTATAATGTGCCCATAAAGTTAACAAATAACCTTCATCAGCAACACCATGATTTATAATAAAAACATTGAATTTTTTATCAATATAGTAGCTCAGTTCATTTGTAAAACCAAATTCACCAGTATGATTCCAACTAACCGTTAATTCATCGACAACTTGACCATCTTTTTCAAGAAATAAAATAGTCTTAGGAGTTTCATAATATGGATTAAAATCAGGATCTGTTATAGGTTTTTCTTTCAAAAAAAGAGTAAACTTATCTGATTGATAAAGGTATATTCTTTCAACTTCAGAATAGTCTATTTCTATTTTTTTAGGTTCTGCAACATCAGATAAAGATTCAAAAGGACAGTTTTTTTCAAAATATTTTGTTTCTTGTGGTGTATGATCGACAAAAACATCATATTTACAATATTTATTTATTGCTTGCATATTGGACATATCTTTTATTTTTGACCATCCATATGGTAATGAATAGCTTAAGGACTTAGAAAACGCAGTTGGTGTGAGTAAAATCAATAAAAATAATCCAACAAATAATTTACTTTTAATAACTTTTATTATTGCCATTTTGAAAAATTTCATTTGCTTAACTCAAAAATAGATATACTTAATTAAGTATATAGTCAATAAAACCTTAATGATATAAATTATTTAGAAATAAACAGATAAACTAAACTTTATCTCTTTCCTTTATTTTTTATTGAGTTAACTATTTAAGTTCAGTTACATCATTTTATATTACATAAAATAATGAACTCGTTGGTAATTTTGAATTTATAATCCAAACTAATAATGATTCCAACCATAATTTTCAATAATTTATCTTCTTTATGAATATAAATATTATCTATTGTTAAAATAAAAAAATTCCATTGTAAAAATCCACAATTCATTTCACTTTATTGCTTTATTACATAAAATCATTAATAATTGTTGATTTAAATCTTGAAACTAATAATTAACTACATTTATATATAAAATCCAGATCATCGGCTCTCTAATATTTGATCGATTTTTCTAATTTCTTTCTTTAATCGTCTGGTTAAACATTTTGCTATGTTATAAGTAAATTTTTCTGCTTCAAAATGATCATTTGGCTCAGATATTGATAAACACATTTTATTAATTTGCATATCGATTATTTCTATCGATTGTTTATTATTTATATTTTTTTCTTTTAACGTCTCAATTTTTTGAGACAAAAGATTATGGTAAAAACGATAGGAATCAATACTACAACGTGTCGAATATTTTTTTTGATAGCATGTTTTTAATTTGTCAACTTCATAATTTGATTTTTCTAATGAATCTTCAAGAATTTTAAAATGATCTGGATAAATGATTTCATATTTATATCCATCATCGATCAACAGATCTAAAAGTTTAAAATGTAGATTTTCATTGTTTATTTGATAATGTTTCCAAAATATAGGCTTCACATTACCTTCTATATCCTTGACTGATAATGTATAAATATCGCCGCTATCACTAATATAATAATATTGATTGATTAACCAATAATAATCTTCTACATCATAATAACTCTTCGATAAAGTAATTTTATCCATAAAATTTGTTTTATTAAAAATGGATAAATTGAGCGCTTTAATGGGGTATTTTAAATTGTTAATTATTTTGGCAGAGGTAGTTTTCTCAATAATAAGATCTAGCTTCTCAGAACTATAAATATTTTTTTTATTGTTAATTGTTTCATATAAATTTTCAAAGTAGAAAGCGATTTGATTAATTGGACAATTTTCTCTTATCCTTTCTCGTTCAGAATTTGTCATCTGCCAAAAATCAATTGTTTTACGGCAATCTTTTTCTAATTGAATTATATCTATTGAGGGAATATTAGATTTACCTTTATAATCATCCGCCACATCAAATTGCTCAGCATAGCTATTAAAAATAAGCAAATTCATTATCACTGCTATATATATTGATTTTTTCATAAACTACCCCTTTGTTGGATTAAAAATACCAGAAGGAGTCATTTGAAATTCTACAATTTTGGTATCGATTTGGTTATTTTCTGGATTTATTATAAATTTATTTGGATTTTCATCGGATTCAATAAGGTTGTCTTGCTGATATTGGGTTATCAAAATTTTTCCATTTGGATTGATGATAAAGTCATTCCAGTATGATATTTCACCACTCTCAACTTTATAAAGTAATATTGCATCAATAACCCTCCCCTGATTATCATAGCTATATAATTGAAAAGTAAAAACTTTTCCATCATTTTCACCTGTCGCCATCTGTATAATACCTTTATATAAAATATTTTTATAATAAAAATAACAATGAGGAAAATAAAATGTCGTTTTAGCGAGATAATCAAATAATTTAGGTTTATATGAAAATTCCTTGTTAGAGAACCTGAGGGGAAACGGCATATCAGGAGACAAATACAATCCATATTTTCCCCAATAAAAGTATTTTTTTAATTCATTAGAGGAATAAGGTAAGTTTATTTTTTTATAATGTTTGAGTTCATTTTTAAAAGTATCTGCAATTGAAATATTAATATTTGCTAACACAACTAAGCAAATAATAATGGGATAAGTTAACTGTTTCATCCTTTGATTTCCTTAACTTTCTTCATATCATAATATTCAACATGTAAATGATGATCGTGATCTGTAGTTTCTTTTGGAATATGGTTCAAAAAGTATTTTTTTCCTTTTAAGGTATAACTCCAACCCAACATATGTGTCCAGCCAAATTTATACAAAGCATCAATCCACTGATTTTGTCTATCAACATCAAGTTCTTCAGGATGAAATTTGATATTAAGACTTTTGCCTGCACCTTTATATAGTATCTTGTCTTTTCTTAAATATTTGAAGTCACCATGATAACCATTCTTATGACTTTTACTCACACCTGATTCGCCTTTTTTAGTACTGAAACCGTTACAACTGATATCAGTAAAATTTACTTCAAGCATTGCGCCAAAAAAACTTGCCAAGGTATCTCGATTCATAAAATAACGTTCTTGGTTTGAGTCAACATTAAAACGATATTTTAATCCATGTTTTTCGTATTCTTGACATACTTTTCTTAAATCAATAAGATGAATATATTCGGTATTGCCATATCTTTTATCTGATCTTGATAAATAATTATTTTTTATTTCAACATATTCAAATGTTCCTAACTTATGAAGATTATTGTTTATATCATGATAGATGTATTGGTATTTTACTTTATCATATTCTATTAAGTTGATAGGGATATGTCTTTCGATTTTACCATTATGATAAACATGATAAGTTATTAGTCCTGATGGCATTGTAAAGTAATTAATCAATGCGATTGGATGAATAAACCACGCTTTTCCATTAGGGTTTAGCGTTGCTAGTTGAGTAATCATTTTAGAGGTTGAATCTTTATTGGTAGTATTGACTTGATTTGACTGGTTCTGTATAGCTAAACCTTTAACCACATCCTCCCACCATAATAGCTTTTTAATCTTCTCTTTTTCTTTTTCCCAAACTATTACATCAAGTTCTAAGTCTTTTAAATTTTTATAACTGGTTAGTTGTTCTTTATTGAGCTTTAACTCTGGTTCATCTTCATAATCAATAGGAAAGCTACTAATGGTTGCTCTTTCTTTTTTGTATTTATTGGCTTCAATCGAAGAATCTTTTGATTGTTTAATTTGATTTAAATAAACATTTAATTTTGTTTCATCACCCGATTGTAAATAATCTAATAAATTTTTATTACTTTCGTTCATTTCACTGTTTAATGTTTCCCATTTCGGCATTTTACCATCTGCATCTATCTCACTATACCATTCACTTTCATAGTGAATTAAAAACCGTGAAAGCGCCGAAAATAATTGTGGTTTTTCGATAATACCATTAAAACTTTCTACTTCTATTTTTGCATATTTTTTTTGATCTATATGATATTGTTTATCTAAAATCGTTAAAGTTTCTTTTACGATCGGTTTATAAGATTCAAGAGATGCATCATTTCTGGATAAGGAATTTTTTATATCTAAATAGATTTCTTTTAATGTTGCTGTTTCTTTAATTTGTTTAAAATCAAACCATTCCCAGCAACTGGTTTTTTTTATATTATCACCTTGTACTAATAACCAACCATGGATAGATGCATTGTTATTATCCAAAGCTTTGTCAATAAAAAACCATAAATTACCCTGCTCATCAATTGCACGTTTATATCTAGTTTCGAATTTATTATCACCATTGATATTTAATAATAATGGGGTATCAATAATATCACTGTTATTTGCCAAATCATTTATCTGTAATGGATGCTTGCTCCAAGCTTCATTTTTTTCATCCAATTTTGTTAAAATGCTACTAGGTCTGATTTCTTCTACTTTCTTAGCTATATTGTCATTATCATTTTTTATCCATACCATCTTCTTTTCTATTTCAGATGTTTGAATTTCTACTTGTAACCAATTGACATAGATATCGTTACTTATTACTTTGATCTCAGTACCATTTCGCTTGGTTCCAACAACGGTATCTGGTTCCATCCATGATTTGAGTAGTTTTTCCGTTTTAGATATACCTAATAATGTTTTATCTTCGTCAGCTTGATTGCTGGCCTCTGCTTGAGTTTGCGCAATAAAGTTAGGCAAGTCATCACAGGTAAAACATTCAAGATGAAAATTTGGTCTAAATTGGATTATCATCATTTTTAATCTGAAGATCTTTCTCACATAGTGAAAAACGAATCTCCTTCAATCCATTTAACTATTTTTCCGTTTTTTTCACTGTTATAACTTATTTTATACCAATCAACAAAACCATTGCTCTTATTCAAAATCTCATCCAAAATTGTGACGGAATCGTGTTGTACTAGGTACATATCTGTTGCTGAGCGATTACTTGGTTTATTGTAGAGTTTTGTTTTTTCACTATATTGTATATAAGATGTTATGTTCCTTTTTATTGTCGATTTATTTAATAATGTCAATAAGGCCTTTTTATTATAAAACTTGATATTTCCTTTGGAATCGACAATATCCAAACCAATAAAGGCTTGTGAACCGGAACGGTCAACTATTCGTTGATAAACTTCATCTTCTGGCTTAAATTGATATTCTTTTTCCTTATTTACTATAACAATCGTATATTTATTCAACTCATAATCTTTTATCGATGAATAGCGGCGGTAAAAACTGATACCATCGATTTTACCAATAAAAACATCAAACTTTTTGTATTGTAGACTCTCCTTATTCTTAGCAAAATCTGAAAAATAGTATATTAGTTCTAAATAAAAATCACGAATTAGCTTGTCAAATCCCACTTCAACGTCTCCAAAGCCATCTTCGACAATTTGCAAATCACCACAATAAGAATAATTAAATTTCATTGAATTTTTGAAACTTTTATTCATATATATACAATTAACCATTACATTATTATCTTTAATAATTATTGGCATATAACCTTCGGTATCATATTCTGATGAGCTGATAGCATAATAGAATACTGGTTTATGTTTATCATTCCATTGCGTAAACATGCTAGCTCTATAACCTGCCATTCCAATAACATTTTTAAATGTTTTATTAAAATTTTTGCCATGTATTTCTAAAATTCCGGGTGTAAGAAAAACGTCATCATCTTCATCTTTATCTTCACATAAGTAAGAAGTGAATTTATAAGATTGAGAGTTAATATTAAATTGATAATTTTCCACAAAGGTTTTATTAGTACAAGGCTCCTTGGCGTGACAAACCGTGCTGATGGTTATCAATAACAGTAATAAAAGAATTTTTTTCATATTAAAACGCCTCAATCAAATTTGATGTTTGCCTAAGTATTGCCTCAAAGCATTTAGCATTAGCTGCGATCTCATTAGCATAATTTTGGCCATTAATGACATATCTTGCGAGTTTATAATCAATCTTATCTTCATTAATGTACTTTGATAATTTCCTTTTAGAAAAAATGCCATTTATTGAGCCCCAGATTAAAATTGGTACAGCATAATCAAGCTCAGCAGCTTTATCTGGTTGATTGATAAAATCAACATTCAAATATTCACTCGCTTCTTTGTAATTGGGTTTCCAAGTCATCTGTGCCAAACCTCTACCACGATATTTAAAACCATCGCCCTCTTCTGTATTACCATTACTCTTTGCCGTTTTTTTCTGTTCTTCCGTACTTGCTAATACTGGATCATACTCATGACCATTATTACGCTCTACAAATGAATCAAACTCCTTAGCATAGTTAGTTTCCCAATGACCCGTTGCTAACATATAAGATAGATAATAAAGGTTGGGGGGATATTCGGCGTTTTTTCGAAAGAATAGATTTATTCGTTTAAGTATTTCTCGCAATATCTCTATTGATTCTTGATCATATGTAGGCTCCTTTATTATATCTTTTTTAGTTTTAGTATCTTTGGAGGCTTTTATAAGTTTATGATGCTCTAATTTATACATAGCAATAAAATTTTCGACATCAATCAAATCATTAGATATAACTATCTCTAACATTGCCATCGGATGGATAGACCATACTTTGCCATCTCGATTTAGTTTGGCTTGACTTTTAACAACCTCACTCCACCATAATAGTTTTTTAATCTTCTCTTTTTCTTTTACCCATTTCATTACATCATTTTCTAGTTTGATTAAATTTTTATTACTTTCCTTTTGCTTGTCATTAAGCTTTTTATTTGGATTGTCTTTATAATCAGCAGGAAATGTACTAATAGTTTCTCTGTCTTTTTTGTGTTTATTCGCCTCAAATAAATCTGTTGATTTACCAGTTTTATCTAAATAAGCATTTAATTTTGTCTCATCACCCGTTTGTAAATAACCCAATAAATTTTTATTATTTTCATTCATTTCACTGTTTAATTCTTCCCATTTTGGCATTTTACCCTCTGCATCTATCTCACTATACCATTCACTTTCATAGTGAATAAGTAATCGCGTAAGCGCTGAGGATAAATGCGGTTTAATAACGAGTCCATTAAAGCTTTCGGTATCAATCTTTGCATATTTTTTTTGATCCGGATGAAATTGCTTATCTAATATCACTAAAGTCTCTTTTAAAATCGGTTTGTACGATTCAAGGGCAGCATTATCTCGCGCTAAGGATTTTTCTATCTCTAAATAGATTTCTTTTAGAGATGCCGTTTCTTTAATCTGCTTAAAGTCAAACCAATCCCAACTACTGTACTTTTTCACCTTTTGGTTATCTATGGCAACCCAACCTTTGATTGCTGCTCGCCCTTTTTTTGACTTCTCAATCCTGTACCAAGCCTTACCTTGTTCGTCTTCGGCTTGATTGTCTCTTGATTGAAATTGTTTATCACTCAATTTTAATAATAAAGGTATAGCAACACTACTGGTGCTACTCGACAAGTCGCTTAATTGCAGAGGGTGACTAGTCCAAGCCTCTGTTTTTTCATCTAAGCTTATTTCACTTTCTGACATTATATCTTTGTTGTTTTCAATCCATAATGTCTTTTTTTCCGTTTCGGAGGTGGTGATTTCGATTTGTAACCATTTAATATTTCGTCTTTTACTTAGGATTTTTAGTTTTGTATCATTATAAGGTTTGCCTACGTTAGTATCTGCTTTTTTGGCTGCCACCAACAATTTTGCTTGCTCCGATATGGCTAACAAGGTTTTATCTTTATCAGCTATCTTACTGGCTTCGGCTTGAGTTTGTGCAATAAAGTTAGGCAAGTCATCACAGGTAAAACATTCAAGATGAAAATTTGGTCTAAATTCTGTTTCTTTCAAAGGACGAGTGAGTGGTAATAAATCTATATCGATAGGTTTTTCAGTATCCTTATCAATTTCTTTAGTAATTGCAGTATTATATAAATTGATATGCCCAACATGCCCAATCAAATCGCCAGCTTTTATTGGGAAAGGTTTATCTAATATCACAACTTCATTATATTTTTGGGGGCGGACATGTTTTTTTAGTCCATCAAATAAAACTTTATTTTTCCCTTCTGGCAAGGGTATTGTTGGTTTCCCATTTCCAATAATTTCAATTAATTCAACTAAACTACCATTTTGGGTATCACCTGAAATTTTAATATCGGTGCCAACCGGTAGCATTGAGATGATTTTGTCATTTTCATCCTTTACCTGTAATCCTTTAGATTTTACGAGTAAAGTATCACCACTCTCTTTAACCTCAAATATTGGGTCATCTACCTTGTCGCCTGTATTAACCCATCCTAAAATATCCACAGTCTTTGTTTCATGTTGATACGGTATAGGCTCTAGTTGAGGTATCGTTGAATAGCCCTCCACTAAACTCGAAACTGCATACCACATTTTGCCACTTTTTCCTTCTCGATTAATATCAAGATTTAATTTAAGCTTTGTTCCAGTTTGTAATACAGCTAATCTATTTAGATTGTTTTGAGGGTCGGGTTCTTTTCGACAATTTAACCCTTTAATATATTGTAGATATTTATCCTTCACTTGATAAATATCTTGCTGCCAAAATGCTGGTACCGGCTCTTTAGAATTTTTTTCATAAAAAGCCTTATCTGCCAGATGCATATAAAGGCTATAAAAATAGAGACGATGTGGTGGCTGTTTTTGTTTTTCAGTTTTAGTTGAATTTGTCTCTTCTTCAACTCGCTCCATTTCAAGTAAGTGACGCACCAGAACAAAGCCTGTTGAGAAAAATCCTACTTTATCACCATAGTCTAGTTTTTGATAAATATCGTTAGAACGATAAGCAATCACTTCACCATCTGCGATACAATATATTTTACTATTCGCATCATGGGCATCAGAAGCAATTGCTGCATTTTGTAGCGCTTTGGCTATCGATAACGCATTTTCCAGCTGGGCAATGGCACCTTGCATATCTAGTTGTTTGCCCTCTGCCTTAGGCTCGGTCTGACTGGTTAGGTATAAGCCTTTATTAGCAGCAATCGCTCCCCACTCATCAGTGTGCAATTCAAATCCTTCACCGCGCTGCTCTTTGTTTTGGTCAACTAAATGCCCAATATTAAGCTGGGTTTTACCGTATTCGGTGGCTAACTTAATGTGCTCTTGCCCACGTTTATCATCCATCCGCAGTTTGTTGTTAGCTGGAGTACGAATTACATTACGATGTTTGTTGATGGTGGTCACATGGTCAGGGTGGGTGCTGTCATGTAGTGCGTGCGCTATATATGGTCTATCCGGATTACCTTCGCTAAAAGCAATAGCAACACCTGTGCCATCAATTAACGGAAAATGAAAACCATAAGTACTGCCCGCATACGGTTTAGCCAACCTTACCCATAAGCTCTCTTCGCCGTTTTTCCATGTCTTGAGGTCAAAATCAAACTTAACTCGGTAACGACCCATTGTATCAATATACCCATAGGTATCATTATCTGGACTGGTGACTCTCGCCGGTAAGGTACCTGTAACTTGTGGCCATGGTAATGGCATTGGTCGATATGGCTTTAACACATCGTACGGGATAGCGGTAAAGTGACATTGGTAAGCATCACTGCGGTCTGCGTAACTCTGGGTCGAGAGAATGATAATCCCTTCATTAATACCCGCTATTCCACTATTATCAATAATAATTCGTTGACCCGGCAGTAAGTGGTAGTCATTACATTCTCCCTGAATAATCATCTTTTGACTGAGATGTGCTTCATGACGTATGTTCGCATACCACTGCCCGCTTTCAATTTGGCTATTATCGCCTTTGCTTTTGTAGTGTTCGCCGTAGCGGTATTCTGTGCCTTGAGTGGTGCTATCTTTGGAATCGGCATTAACAAGGGAATATTGATTACTATCTGCAGTGCGGTAGTTGTAATCTTGTGTGATAATTTCTTTTGCCTTGGTATAGCTACTAAACTGTAAGTCCCATACACTGTTTTTTCTGCCATCAACCATACCACTCGGCGCTTTCAGGATAATATGTCCCGCATTCTCATAGCCTGCTTCATAGTCACTAAGGACTAAAACATCACAGTGGTGGTCACTGTGGCTTTCAAAGCGAAACCAAATACCAACATCTGCCAGCAAACGCTGAATAAATGCTAAGTCACTCTCTTGCCATTGCGTAATAAACTCACGTGCTGGGTAGCTATCTTTTAGCTCAAGCCGATAATCAATCCCCGTAAAACCATGTCGCCTGAGCACCTCTTCAACCACGCTTACTACACTTTGGTTTTGGTAAATTGCACTAAAATGGTCATTTGCAAATAAAGCCAAACGTGGTTGTAAGGTGACCCGATAACGGACTTCATCTTTACTGACAGAGACCAAACTAAACTCAGTAATTACGCCATATAATGTGTGTGGTAAGGTCGGTTTTTCAAGGGAGCTGATTTGAGCAATTTGTGAAATAAGACTCGGGGCTTCAAAGGTGAGTGATGCGGCTTGACTGAGTACGGCATCAATAGCCATTTGTTTATTAGATGTTGTAAAGGTAATATCGTAACGCCAAGGCTGATTTAATGATGCTTGTCCTTCAATTGATAATACGGATAATCCAGCGCCAGCATCAATTCCATCAATTATTAATGTGTATTGATTTTTGGGACTGCCACTCGCAACAGAGGTTAGCATATCTGTCACTTTTTCTATCGTAAACATGTTAATTCCTTATTATTTGCACCCATATTTATTATTATTTAATCCTTAAGTGACTTTATGAACAAATAACGATAAGCGGTTTCATTATTCTAAAATAGTTGATCTTTTAGGTCAGATCAATATTCTTTACATTTAGGTTATTAAGATCGTGTGTGGTTTATATTGTCGGTAATTTTTAGAAAAGGATTATTATATAAAACAACTGTTTCGCGTGTTTTGTAACCTTTTTAAAAAATTATTGGAATCTAATTTAGACAGATAACTTACTCATATCATTAATTAAAAATAATTATAGTAAATTATAAATTACGCTGTAAAAATATTTAGGAGTGTATGCCGTTTTATTTTATATTAATATCTGTATTTAGTTTTAAGTGTCGATAGGTTTATAAAAATTTGCGAGATTCATATTTTATAGTTCTGTCTTAGCCTCATATTTATCATTTCAATACCGCTTTTTATTGGTTTGTTTTGGAAACATATTAAATAACATTAGTTTTTTTATGATGATTACATATTTCAAGTAGAAAATCTTGATATTGTATACTTCTTTGTAATTATGATATCTGATCTTCACCAACATATTAGGCAATAAATTGAACGAGAAAGCTAAAAAAAGCTCCGATTATGTTTACGCCATTGAGTTAAATAATAATAAGCCTTTAATCACACCTTACTAACAATTTTTGCGTATAAAATTATCAAAATAAAAAGCAATAGAGGAATTACCACATAATGAGCTTAACGATTCCTGATTTATTTAGATCTATGAAAAGATTATGAGAAAGAAAAAGCTAGATGGATTAATGAAAAGAAGAGATGATGAAGCTAAATTTTTCGCAAATGGATTATAGTAATGAAGAAAGTTCTACTATTTATATTTATATTTATATTAATATTTATAAGTAACAATGTTTTTAGTGATGTTAGCACAATAGATAAAATGTTCAGATAAGGGTAACAAAGGCGAAAATGTTGATAATGTAATAAAAAAATCAATTTGGTGACTAATTCTTATGCCGAATGACGAACAAATTTTGAGAAAATAAATAAAGCAAAAGCATTTAATTCGGTTTCTTTCAAATAAGGTGATGCAATGAAATATAAAATAGTACTGTTTATGTTATTAAGTTTAATTTTTACCATGTCAAATGCTTATTCAGATGAATATTTTGAATTAGATAGCATTCCAGAAGAATATCGATTCCCTAAATATAATAATATTGCCCATCCTCCAATTAATGTTGAATATAAAGGCCATAAAGGAACAGCGATGTTTCTTAGTAATACTTTTGAAGACAGAAGGCGTAATTTAGAGGTGTATTTTTTAACAAATAATAATAAAGAATTGAATAAAGCGTACGAACTTTATACATATCAATATGGTAATCAGGAGCTAGTAAGCGCTTTTGAATATGCTGATAAAAAAACAGGTGACAAATATATTTATATGTTGCTTAAAGATACTATAACACCAAACAAATTGTACAGTTATCGCATTAATGAATTACCTTTATATATAGAAGAAGATGGTATATTGAGGGCGTTATTTTTTATAGGGGATGATAACAGTTTATCAAAAATTACTTGTATTGATAATTTTGAAACCGATGAACGTTGTGAATTTTCGACGAAAGAGGGATTGATAAAATATCTTGATAGAGAGAAAAAATGGTAAAAAGTATTGAAGTAATAATATTATTAAGCGATGAGGTACCATTCATTACATCAATTAGCTAATTAATAATATAACATAATGTTTAAGATATTAATGAATGCCAGATAATAAGAATATTTCATCTGTTAACCATTAATCCTTTCCTTATTTTTGAAAAAGTTGCGTGTAAAAATCACAACTTTTTCTCTGTAATCATCTAACTTTTTTATGTTATTCTTCCAACTCCAACTTACTGGCTAGTGAGCGAGTTGTTTTTCAATATTGGTTATTTCTTGTTTATAATTTTGAATTAAACAAAACATAACGTTAGATAAATAATGGGCGGTTTCTCCTTTATTACCAGAAACTGGAGGTGGTAATTCTAAGCAATCTGAAGCCATTTTTTGCTGTAATTTTGAATAAGATTTTTTGTGAACTTTTATGAATATGAACGAGTTATATTTTATTTTTATCGGTATATGCGTTGTTATTGTGTCAACAATCGTCAGATTCAGTAGATTAAATAATAAAGATAATAATAATGGTGTTATAATTTTTGGTTCAATACTTTTATTATTCCTCACTTTAGCATTGCTAAGCACGTTACCCAAATAAAGAATGTACCAAACTTATAAAGTCGTATCTTTAATCTGCTCATAACCTAATATGAGCTTTGAATTAAATCTATAAGTAATAGCCTCAAACTTAAGTCTAAAATTTATAACTATTTAAATATAATTTTACTCATAAAGAATTTTTAACTTTTGATCCTCGCCAAAATATTGGGCAGTGTTGGTCTCTATAATGTTGTTTAGTTAACACGGCTCTTCATATTGCTGTGGCAAAACCTTACCATTGGCTGAATGACTTCAATCTCTATTTTCAATTTCTTTTTAAATTTTATAAAAGATTTTTATGTTCATAGATTAATCAAGTTTAATTTATTTTTTATTAACTACTTTAATTTTAGGCTAATTACGAAACACATCTCCACCATCATCTCGACGTAATAATTGCCAAGTTACATCGCTATATACTTGATGAGTATCACTGTCAATAAATGGTTCAACTTTATAACCTTGGGTTAATTCCCGATACTCGATCTTGCCATTGATATTGGCAGAATAGAGACCAGTATGTGGGCATAATTGACCCGTTTTTATGCTAATTCGAACCTTTGATTCAATATTAATAATCTGCGCTAATTGTTGTTCATGACTTACTGTAATATCCGTTGCTTCTACATTATCAAACCGACTTTGCCACTCCTTTGATGTTCGATTGTTAAAACGAATTTCACCGTTTATTGAACCAAAACCTAATGAGGCAATTTCTGGCGCTCGTGCCGGTTTTAATAAGGCATTAACATTGACATAATGTTTAGGATAAGGGTTAGTTGCTACATCACCCAGCTCAGGCACTTCACCTGCCCGAACAACCACACCTCCGGCGTAAGGATAAAAACGGATCTCGTTATCACTATTCCGCTCTTTTAACGCCTCAAGACTGCCTAATTTATCGGCTATAAGTTGGTCACTTAGTATGGTTAACCAGTTGATACATTTAAAACCTTCTCTAAGGCGCTTATCAGCTTGAACATTAGAAATGTCTAAACCCAAAAATTGATGTGCCAGTTCATACTCTAAATATTGATAATCGTAATACTCATGACTATGCTGGATACCTAATCCAAAAAATCCATGCATTGGCTGCAATATTTCGCAGATCTGTTGATTTAACGCTATTAATTGCTCGACACCAAACTCTTTAAGTTCCGATATAGGTAAATAAATTTGAACATAACTTATTTCTTGATGTACCTTCTCATACCATTCTGCTCTTGAATAGGCATTGCATAAATATTCTGGAACAAACTCTAAATTATCAACATTACTCCAATAAAAACAAATATTATCTGTTCCTGCTAGATTAATTTGATTAATTTTTTCATGTAATGTTGTTTGTGTATAAGAAATTAGATTATTTGGTTCACCGTCAATATATCCAAACTTTAGCTTATCACCCCAATATTTATCATATAGTGCCAAAACCTGACCTATTGCTTGGCGCTTTTCGGGTAGATAACCTTGGTCTAAATAATAACACCCCACCAAGCCGGTTTTTATGGCATCCTCGATATTATTGGGATCTAAATAATGACCATAGGTAAATCTGTTATAGTTTTCCTGATATTCATCTAATAACTTTTGTAATTTATCTTGCATGGTATATCCTATAATTCATTGTGCTTAATGTGGTTATCAACTGCCTTCAAAATCTGTCGGTTCATCACCGGGAGTAAAATAGTAATAAAACTGTTGTCGATAAGGATAGTAATGAATTTCACGATGGTATTCGTCAATTCGAATTCTATCTCTATTTTCCTTAGTAACGTCTGAATCATCTACAATATTAATAATATTGATTCCTTTTTTATCAAACCTTGAATTCTGCTGGTAGCGATAATCAATTTCAATGAGGCGATCGTCTTGATATTTAAGCTTTTCTTGTTCATTGAATTCTGGATAATAGGTAAGCTGCCCATTGCGTTCAAACACATAATTATTAGTTGTTATTTGTTTCGCTGCTATTGGTAAAGATGCTGCTCCAACGGTTGCTATAAAGCGCAGTTTGAGATTCAAATGTAATAGAACGTTCAAATAAAAAATGAGCCTCATTAGGATTAAAAGCATAATAAAGCTCTTTAATTCTTACTTTCATTTACATTCTTAAATAGTATTTTAATTGTTTTTAGCTCAAGAATTATACAAAATAATGAACTTTTGAAAATATTCATTAATCTATATGCTAGATAATGTAAATAACTGTAATAAGTGGGTTAAAATTTAAATCTTAAAAAACCCCATTCCTCAAATTTTTTTATTAACTCACTCAGTTTTCAATAAAACGGATTACCAGAGCTACCAGTCTTTAATTTTCATTAAATTTATGGACACTACCATCACCCCATGTTCCAATATAATAATGGTTATTGTGATAAGTTAATGCGACCGCACCAGATAAATTTTCAACTAAAGTAGATACCTTTTTGGTTGTTACATCAACTTTACGAACCATTCCCGCGCCATTATCAATTACTGCCACCACATTTGATGCAACTAAAGCAATACCAACACCGGGGCGATTAAACTCTGCGCCTAACTCTGTCTTATCACCATTTGGCCTAATCATCGTTAAACGACCACTGTATTGTGAAACAACTAAACTATTATCAGCTAATTGAGTAACCCCAACTGGTGTGGTTAATCCACGAGCAATAATATTTTTTTGTTTTGTTTTAAGATCAAGAGAAACTATTTCACCAGTTGAGCGATTGGTTATGAGTAATTGACCCTGGTTAGAAAAAGCAATACCAGTAGGAGTATGATAACCATCTGATATTTTTTCTGACTTACCATTACTGTTGATTTTTAAAATATAATCATCACTATATGATGAAACATACACATTATCTTCTGCATCAATAACGATGCCAGCTGGTGAAGATATCCCTAAATAAAAAGTCTCTTTGTCACCATTAGGTTTGACTTTGGTGATTGAATTACCCGACCAATTGGTTACATACATTACTCCCTTACTATCAAAGGCTATACCGGTTGGTGCACTAAAACTCGAGGAAATCTTAGTTAAATCTGCCATACAAAAAGCTCCATAAAAACAGCAAAATATGAATATCGATATACGCAATAAACCTTTTTTCATTGTTAATTCTCCTTATTTATAACTTATTGAACTATCTATTTTTTTCTTTACTTTTAATGAATAAAATACCAACCAAAGCTAGGATAACATTCACCACGGCGCCTAAAATACAGACAATTATTGCCCCATCCCAATCTTTATTTTGATAAACGATACCGAGTAAATATGTGCCAATACTGCCACCAGCCAAACAAGCGAGTAAATATAAAGACGAAATAGCACCTCGAGAATGAATTGGCACAATTTTATTAAGCATGGCAATAACTAATGGTTGAATACCAAAAACAAATAGAAACAAACAAAAAATACCTATTCCAATAACATACAAAGACGAACTAAATCCGATAATGACAACCGACGTACATACCGCTAACAAACAAATAATTAAAAGATTTTTTTCATTGATAACTTGCGATAACTTACCGGTAATGACAGTACCAATAACCGCACTAAGACCAGCAAAATTAAGCCATCCTAAAACGGTCGAAGAAAGGTAAAAAGGTGCTCCTTTTAAATAGAAAGTGAGTAAAGAAGATAACCCCAAATAAACAAAAAATAGTAAAAATCCAACTATTAAAAAAATAACGGCTATTTTATCTAATAATAATTTAATTGCAGCCAAATAAGTGCCAAGTACACTGGTAGTTGAATTTGGATTTGCAGATTGTTTTATACCGAAAGGAACAAAGAGACAGGTTACGATTATCAAGCCAGCATAAATGATAAATGCAACTTGCCAAGACCAAAAATCGGTCAACATCGCGACCATACTGCGGCTAAAAATAATGCCAACAATCGAAGCTGAAATCATAATCCCCATTGCTTGGGGTAATTTATGATTAGGTGTATTTTTAGCCGTATAAGCGAATAATGCTGCAGGAACGGCAGCTGCAAAAAAGCCGATTAATGACATGATGGCTAAATACAAATTGAAATTATCAATAATCACCGATAAAAGTAGACAACATACCGCCCCAATACTACCGATTAGAACTAATAGTTTTGTTGAGACTTTATCCGATAGCGGTCCATAAATGAAAAACGAAATAGCATAAAAAAAGCAGGATAAACTAAACACATTTCTGGCTGCTAAAATATCAATATGATAACTTTGTGATATTTCTTGAAAGATAAGTTGGCTGATATAAACCGAGCCGACTAGTAACACGATTAATAGCGCTGATAAAATGAGAGTCGACTTGGTCTGTATAAATTCTTCTTTAGACATTGCTTCAAGAGTATTGATTGATTAATTTGCAATGAGATTAACTAATAAAACGCTTATTTAGAAATACATATTTTGTTATACGAAAATCGTATTGCAGAAAAATCATGATAAACCAATGCAAAAAATAACAATCTCATTCATAATATCCTAATAATCATTGTGGTTTATAAATTACAAAGCGGCTAGACCTCTGTCCAAAAGGCGATTAGGAACATTAAAAATTATGGGTATCTATAGCAAAAGATTACCAACAATTAAGCAATTACAATATTTTGTTGCAGTTTGTGACGAGCTCAGTTTTACTGGTGCAGCTAAAAAACTTGGTATTAGCCAACCTCCTCTTTCAACACAAATTAAAAATTTGGAAGAAACCCTGCAAAGCTCACTATTTTTAAGAAATACGCATAACATTGTATTAACCAACGAAGGTGAAATGTTTAAACTAAAAGCAAAACAATTATTAAATGATCTTTGTTCTATAGTTAAATCAACCAACAATGATGAAAAGGTGCTTATAGGCACAACTAAAACCTTAAGTTTTGATTATATTCCTTATTTTAAAACGTTTTTAACTGAGTTTGGTGATGAAACTGAAGTATATAAACACAACTACACATCTAAAGAGTTGCAGCTTGAATTACAAAAAGGCAATATCGATTTTGCAATTGTTTCCGACGCTAGAGATTTTACCGAAAACTCACTGCTAATCTACCAAGAACCATTAACCTTGGTTTTACCCGTTAATCATCCATGCAGCAAACAAGACAAAGTAAACCTAAATGATGTACTTGATTTACCACTATTTTGGTTTAAACAACACTCAAATCCACTTTTTTACGACCAATGTGAACAGGTTTTTAATAGCTTAAACCATCCATTACAACGTCGTACTGAACTCGCGGATAATTTATCGATGCTACTCGAAGTTGCATTAGGGAATGCAATGATGCTTTTACCACAATCTATGGCACAAGCAAAAGTCGATGGCGTGACCTATAAAAAATTGATTAGTAATCAAGATAAAAAATTAAAAATAAATATCTATCTTATATGGCGTAAAAACTTAAAAATGACGGCGATTAACCAGGCAATAATTAATTATTTCCATCAAAACTAAAACATAAAGAACAGAAGCATAAAAAACAGAAACATAAAAAATAAAAGTATAAAAAATTAAAATCAAATCGGCAAAACCGCTTTCTTCCATTTTCGGGGAAAATTCAAATTAAAAGCAGGCGTGGTATAAAAGATCATCCTGCTTTTACTTAAATATCATTCATCATAAAAAATATTACTTTTCGGCTGTAACTATCCCCTTGTTCCGTTTTCAAATCGAATTGCCAATGGTCAATTTTCGTTTGCGGGTAGATCCTATCAACTGGCGAAAAATTTTGCTGATCATCCTCACACAATTCATGGCATAGCATGGCAAAAACCTTGGGAACTCATTGAACATTTGCAAGATAAAATTATTTTAGGTTATCAACATCGCCCCGATATTGACGGGATTAAAGGTTGGCCATTTTCACTTTCAGTTATGCAAACAGTAGAGATTTTTGAAAATAGCTTACTAGTCAAGATGGATATAACCAACAATGACAGTAGTGATATACCAGTGGGATTTGGTTGGCATCCATTTTTTTCCTCGACATAATGATGTATTATTGCAATTTGATGCAGAACAAGTGGTTATCAATAATGATAATATGTTACCAGAAAATATCATCGATATACCTGATGATTGGAATTACCATAAACTGAAACAATTAGGTGATCCAAATCTGGATAATTGCTTCGTTAATTGGAACAGAAAAGCAATAATACAATGGCCGACTAAAAAATTATCGTTAACATTAACTGCTACAACACCATTAGCCTACTTAGTTGTCATGACCCCTTCTGCACCAATGAATACCTTTTTTGCTGTTGAACCGGTGAGCCATATTAATAACGCCATCAACAGTAATACACCATTGCATAAAGGAATCCAAGTGCTAGCAAGTAATCAAACCCTAACGGGTGAGATGCAAATGCAACTTGATGAAATAAATTGATTATTTAAATAGAACTTAAATCATAAAAAGTTAGTTCCCGCCAAAAACTTCGTTCCTTACTTTTTTAGGCAGATTATTTATTTAAATGATTGAACAAAAAATATTAAGGAATGTTTTTTGGGAAACAATTATTGCAGTGATTATGTGCTTTTAGGTTATCAAATCGCCTTTAACAAATATTGCTTGCCAGTGGTAAAATCATTACAATGAAAGCCTATTAACCACTTTTTTTTATCGTTATGATTACCTATACAGATGCGACCTTAGATGATTTACCTTTTATCGTGGAGGTTTATAATTCGACTATTGCCAGTCGTCAGGTAACGGCAGACTTGCAGCCGGTGTCGGTTGAAAGCCGTTTTGCATGGTTTGAACAGCATAATCCGCAGAAGCGTCCGCTTTGGTTAATCAAATATCAAAATCAACCTTGTGGCTGGGTTAGTTTGTCATCTTTTTATGGTCGTCCAGCTTACGATAAAACAGTTGAGATAAGTCTGTACCTTCATCAAGATTTTAGAGGCAAAAAAATCGGCCAAACTGCCGTGCGAGAAATTGAGTCATTTGCCAAACAAGCGGGTATTGATGCTATATTGAGCTATGTTTTTGGCCATAATATTCCAAGCATTAAGCTATTCGAAAAAATGCATTATCAACAATGGGCATTACTGCCTAAAATTGCTGAACTTGATGGTGTTAAACGTGACTTGATTATTTTAGGTAAGCGATTTGATTAAACTAATCATCTAATTTAATGTCAGTTTTTCAAAAGGAAACCATAATATATGTCTATCCTAAAAAATGTTCAGTCGATCTATAATCAAGCAAAAATTACCAGTATTTTGATATTGATTAATATTGCCTGTTTTTTTATTTCTCGACTACTTGATGAGCAGGGATTCTCAACATTCAGTCAAAATAGATTCCTGATTGATTGGGGTGCTGATGTTGCTCAATTAACTTTTTCTGGGCAATATTGGCGCTTATTTACTAGTATTTTCATGCATGTTAGCTTAACCCATCTTGCCATGAATATGTTAGCATTATGGAGTATTGGCACTATTCTAGAACGCTTGCTACCACCATTAGCATTTATTGGCATTTATCTATTATCAGGATTATTTGGTAGTTTAGCCAGTGATGTTGCCACTATTAATTATAATGTCATTAGTTGTGGCGCATCAGGTGCAATTTTAGGGATTATTACCGCATTACTTGCTTATAGCTTAATTAATCATACTGACTTACAAGAGATGCCTATCAAATCAATCGTAGTCAGTTTATTACTGACCTTTGGTTTAGGGTTGCTACCTTCTATTGATAATATGGCGCATATTGGTGGAGCAATCACAGGGCTTATTTTAGGCGGATTAATTAGCTTTTGTTTAGAAATATTCCGCAATCAAAAACAGATCTGCACAATATTAATTATCACGATATTAATAGTTTCATCTTTACTTTTATATTGGGAATATCAGCATTATCAATTGATAAGTGGCTATCAATATTATTAATAAAAATAAGGCGCAAATCAAATATTGCGCCTTGTTTATATTCTGTTTAATTGTAAATTAATAACTACTTAACACTCTGGCCGGATCGATTTTACAAGCTCTTTGTGCTGGATAATAACTGGCAATCAAACTTAGCAGCATGGCCGTAATAAATACCATGATGACATCCAAAAGATGAATTTCTGATGGTAAAAAATCAACAAAATAGATATTGCTATTTAAAAATTTATGCCCCATCATTGATTCGACCGCTGCCATAATATTAGAAAGTTGCCATGCCAAAATGGATCCAAGCAATACACCAATCACACTACCAATTAATCCAGAAAGCACACCATACCAAATAAAAATGCGTTTTATTAGACGATTAGTCGCCCCGAGTGTTTTTAGAATAGCAATATCACGTTGTTTATCTTTTACCGCAATAACCAGCGTCGACACAATATTAAAACAAGCCACACCAATAACCACAATCATCGCTAAATACATAATTTGTCTAATCATTTGAATATCACGATACATGAAGCCAAAGGTATGTTCCCAACTGTTGAAATTGAGATTTTCTTCCAGAGTTAACGTGGCCTGAGCGATAATGTTACTTGCTTGATAGACGTTATCCACATTAATCATTAGCCCTGTGACGCTGTCACCAATGTTTAGTAGTTTTTGTGAATCTGCTAATGGTATTAACGCAACATTGTTACTTAACGAACCACTTAAATCTAAAATACCGTGTACTTGCAAACGAACACGACGAGGAGGCTTAAGTTGCTCTGGATTGTTTGATACAGGAATAAGTAAGGTAACCCACTGCCCTTCATTAACGGCTAACGATTTAGCTAATCCTGCTCCTAAAATGATCTGCTGACTATCAGCTTTAAAATCTTGCCATCTATTATTAAGTACATAATTAGGTAGTGCACTGATCTTCTTTTCTTGCTCAGGATCAAGCCCTTGCACTTCAACTGCACCAAGTTTACTGCCGTTTTCAATCAATCCTGTAAAACTAACAAAAGGTATAGCTGACAAAATACGTTCATTCTCTTGTAATTCAGTTTGAACATGCTGCCAATTATCCAAATTGCCCATGTGAGAATAAATTTGACCATGTGGCACCACCGATAAGACACGACCATTTAATTCTCGCTCAAAACCATTCATAGCACTTAAGCCAATAATTAGTGCAGCAATACCAATAGCGATACTCAGAGTTGAAATGATTGATATCAACGAAACCATACCGCTTTTACGGCGCCCTTTACGGAACTTTATGGCTGTGATTAATGATAAACTCATAGTTAATTATCCATTTACCTTCAATTCACCGAATTATTATGAGATAACTTACCATCACTCATAATCAATTGTTTATCGAGTTTTTTTGCTAAAGCAAGATCATGTGTTACTACTAAAAATGCCGTACCGTGCTCACGATTGAGTTTTAATAATAAATCAAAAATTGAATCGGCTGTTGATTTATCTAAGTTACCCGTAGGTTCATCAGCCATTACTAAAGCAGGATTATTAATCAAAGCTCGACCAATGGCGACACGTTGACGTTCACCACCTGATAATTCAGCAGGACGATGATTGGCGCGTTTAACCAGATTCACCGACTCTAACATTTCCATTGCACGTTTTTTGGCATCACTTGATGAAACGCCACCAATTAACAAAGGCATCGCTATATTTTCAAGGGCAGTAAAATCAGGTAATAAATGGTGAAATTGATAAACAAAACCTATTTCTTGATTACGTAAACGTGCTTTTTCTTGCTCAGATAAGCGATTAAGTTGTTGAGATTTGAACATGATTTCGCCTGAAGTCGGTTTATCTAAACCACCTAGCAGGTGTAATAAAGTACTTTTACCAGAGCCTGAACTACCGATAATTGCAAGCAGTGATTTTGGATAGATATCAAACGACACGTCTTTTAATACCTCGGTCACCATTTTGCCTTCTTTATAGGTTTTATAAAGATTTTTAGCTGAAAGAAGTGGCTGTGAATTATTCATAACGTAAAGCCTCGGCTGGTTGGATATTGGCTGCACGATATGCAGGATAAATAGTTGAAATTAGCGATAACATAAGTAATCCGAAAATAATAAATACAATTTGTGAAGTCTCAACCAAACTAGGTAATTCAATGCCCGCAAAGGATAGACCTAGTACCGACATCAATTCGTTTAAATATGTGGCAAGTAACAAGCCAATGGCGCTACCTAATAAAGTACCAATAACACCAGAACTAGCACCTTGAATAATAAAAATTAGCATAATCTTAAAACGCGACAAGCCTTGCGTTTTTAAAATGGCTACCTCGCCTTGTTTTTCCATGACTAATAAGCTAAGTGAAGTAATAATATTAAAAGCAGCAACAATCACGATTAAACTAATCAATAATCCCATGACATTTTTTTCCATCTTAATAGCTTGGAACAGCTCTCCTCGTTTGGCGCGCCAATCGGTAAATACTAATCCATCAGGTAAAGGTTTTTTTGTTACTGATGATATTTCAAGCGGATGGGCTAAAAACAATCGCCAGCCACTAATATTATTTACTGGATAACGTAATAAATTTTTAGCATCGATTTGATTGATATAAATTAACGCTTGATTGATATCATGATTAACTGAAAACAATCCGCTCACAGTAAACAAACGTTGCGAAGGAATACGCCCTACTGGGGTTATCTGACTGGCATCGGTCACCATCAAACGAATCTTATCGCCAACTATCACGCCAAGCTGATCGGCTAACGTTTGCCCTAAAATTACATTATAGCTGCCCGCTTGTAAGTTATTGATGGAACCCGTATAAACATAATCTTCAATCGGATCGTGATCTTCAGCAGTGATCCCCATTAAGGTACTAACAGTTATACTTTGTTGGCTTTGTAAAACCACATCACCAGTAATAATCGGAGTAATACGCTCTACACCTTGGATATTTTCAAATTGTGAAGAAGTAATAATAGTAGAATCAATTTTACCTATTTTCGAAGTAATTTGAGCTTGTGGAAAAAACTTTAAGATACTATTTTGCATCTGATCTTCCAGCCCATTCATTACCGATAACACCACAATTAAACCGATGGAACCAAGCATGATACCAATCATAGATAGCCACGAAACAAAGCGACCAAAACCATCGTTTTTTTGCCCGTATACATAACGTAACCCTATATAAAACACTAATGGACGAAATATCTTTGACATAATAGTAATAAAGTACCTGAAGTTTACAATCAAGTTTTTAAATTTTAGCTGCTTATCATACAGGATTAAACAGTTATAGAAAACAACCATATAATTACGTTATAATCTTAGGCTAACTTTGTCGCAATTATCTATTATTCTAACATGTCAAAAAAATACAATATTTCTAACATCATTCCTAAAAAATCAGGTGAAGTAAAACAAGTCGGTCAACTTGTTGGTTCTTCCCTATCCCAATTTTGTGCACAGGCTATTGCTGCGCACGATGGTTTAGTGGTGATTGTTACCGATGACATGCAACAAACAACTCGTCTTCATGAAGAGTTGAAACAATTTTCAACTTTCCCATCGATTTTTTTCCCCGATTGGGAAACACTACCTTATGATAGTTTTTCACCGCATCAAGATATTGTTTCCGAGCGGCTATCATGTCTTTATCAGCTAGGTCATTTGACTAAGGGTGCCTTAATCCTTCCAATTAATACTCTTATGCAAAAAGTGTGTCCACAAAACTACTTAGGTGGGCATGTATTTATGATGAAGAACGGCTTAGCCATAAGTCGTGAGAATCTGCGGTTACAACTTGAAAATGCCGGTTATCGTTCAGTAAGTCAAGTCATGGAACATGGCGAATATGCAACTCGAGGTGCACTATTTGATATCTTTCCAATGGGCAGTGAAAAACCATATCGTATCGACTTTTTTGATGACGAAATAGATAGTATTCGCACTTTTGATGTTGAAAGCCAGCGAACACTCGATGAAATTAATGAAATTCAACTTCTTCCAGCCCATGAGTTTCCATTTGATAAAGCATCCATCGAACTGTTTCGTAGTCAATGGCGAGAACAATTTGAGGTAAGACTTGATCCTGAAAGTATCTATCAACAAGTCAGTAAAAATATTTTACCTACAGGTATCGAATATTGGCAGGCACTATTTTTTAACGAACCACTCACGCCACTATTTTCTTACTTTTTACCGAATACGTTGATCATTAACACAGCAAATATTGAACAATTTGCTAATAAATATTGGCAAGATATCACGCAACGTTATGAGAGTCGCAAAGTCGATCCGATGCGACCATTGTTAACGCCAGCGGTAATCTGGTCAAAAACCGATGAGATCTTTGCCCATTTTAAACAATACCCTCGAATCACAATATCACATACTGAAATTAGTGATTCGAACAAAAGTGTTAATTTACCTTTTAGTTTATTGCCAGAGATTGCGATCCAAATTCAGCAAAAACAACCTTATTTACATTTTCAGCAATTTACCCAAGATTTCCAAGGCAAAATTATCTTTTCTGTTGAATCGGAAGGCCGTAAAGATGCCTTACAAGAGATCTTAGGCCGAATGCGAATACATCCGACATCCATCTCGCAACTTGATCAATTAGCCAATATCGAAAATCGCTACTTTTTAATGATCGGTGCCAGCGAACAAGGTTTTATCGATCAGCAACAAAATTTCGCCTTTATCACTGAAAACGAACTATTAGGTCGTCGGGTTATTCGTCGAAAAAAAGAGAGCAAACAGGCAATCAATACCGATAGTTTAATTCGTAGCTTAGCCGAATTAACACCTGGCAAACCAGTGGTACATTTAGAGCATGGTGTTGGTCGTTATGCAGGTTTAACGACATTAGAAACCGGTGGTATAACAGCCGAATATCTTATCTTGCTCTATGCGAATGAAACTAAACTCTATGTACCGGTTTCATCACTAAATTTAATTAGCCGTTATTCTGGCGGTGATGAAGATAATGCCCCACTGAACAAGTTGGGTACGGATACCTGGAGTAAGGCAAGACAAAAGGCAGCCGAAAAAGTACGAGATGTTGCCGCTGAATTACTTGATATTTATGCTGAACGAGAAAGTAAACCCGGCTTTGAATTTAAACAAGATCGTGAACAATATGAACTGTTTTGCCAAGCTTTCCCGTATCAAGAAACTGACGACCAACAAAATGCCATTGGTGCAGTTATTGGTGATATGTGTTCACCTTACGCAATGGATCGATTAGTCTGTGGTGATGTTGGTTTTGGTAAAACCGAAGTGGCTATTCGTGCCGCATTTTTAGCTGTGATTAACCATAAACAGACCGCCGTATTAGTTCCGACCACATTACTGGCTCAGCAACATTATGAGAGTTTTTGTGATAGATTTGCCAATTGGCCAATCCGTATCGAAAGTTTGTCTCGATTTAAAACCGCTAAACAGCAGCAAGCCATTATTCAAGAACTTGCTGAAGGTAAAATCGATATTGTCATCGGTACCCATAAATTATTACAAGAAGATGTAAAATGGCAAGATTTAGGCTTATTAATTGTTGATGAAGAACATCGCTTTGGTGTTCGTCAAAAAGAACGAATCAAAGCAATGCGCGCCAATATCGATATACTCACTTTGACCGCCACCCCTATTCCGCGTACCCTAAATATGGCAATGAGTGGTATGCGTGATTTATCAATTATTGCCACACCACCTGCACGTCGATTAGCTGTAAAAACCTTTGTTCGAGAATCTGATGATTTAGTCATTCGTGAAGCCATTCTACGGGAAATTCTCCGTGGTGGTCAGATTTATTATCTACACAATGATGTGTCGGACATTGAAAAAGTGGCAGAAAAACTAACGGAATTGGTACCTGAAGCTCGTGTTGCTATAGGCCATGGTCAGATGCATGAACGTGATCTTGAGCGAGTTATGAATGATTTTCATCACCAACGATTCAATTTATTAGTATGTACAACTATTGTCGAAACAGGAATCGATATTCCTAATGCCAATACGATTATTATCGATCGTGCTGATAAATTTGGTCTTGCACAATTACATCAATTGCGAGGTCGAGTTGGGCGTTCGTATCATCAAGCCTATGCTTATTTATTGACACCACATCCAAAATTATTAACTAAAGATGCTAAAAAACGTCTTGACGCTATTGCTACTTTAGAAGATTTAGGTGCTGGATTTGCCTTAGCCACCCATGATCTTGAAATACGAGGTGCCGGTGAGTTACTTGGTAGTGATCAAAGTGGTCAAATTGAAACAATAGGTTTTAATTTATACATTGAATTACTTGATGATGCGGTTAAATCACTTAAAGAAGGCAAAGAGCCTACCCTCGAATCACTACTTAATAATCAACAAACTGAAGTTGAATTACGGTTACCAACACTGATTCCAGATGATTTTATTCCTGATGTTAATACCCGATTATCACTATATAAACGAATTGCGAGTATTGAAAACCTAGATGAACTTACCGATATACAAGTTGAAATGCGTGATCGTTTTGGTCAATTACCCGATCCAGTGCTATTTTTATTAGAAACGACTAAAATCCGCTATCAAGCAAGTAAATTGGGCATTACAAAAATCGAATATGGTGAAAAAGGCGGCTTTATAGAATTTGGCTCTAACAACAAAATTGCGATAGATTATTTAATCGAAACGATTCAAAAATCGCCAAAAAATTATCGCCTAGAAGGAACAAATCGATTAAAATTGCTTAAATCTGATTTACAGCGAGTTGATCGCATTGATTATATTAAAAATTTATTAGCTGATTTTGCCGAGCATCAAGAAAAATAGCTAAAAATATAACAGAATATAAAGAGTAAAAATGAAAAAGACGACACTGGCTGTTGGCGTTATCGCTATATTAGGTTTAAGTTATGTCGGTATTGCCTGGCATACAGGAAACCTAATTGAAAGCAATATTGATAAATCATTAATGCAAGTTGCTGAGCAATTTAACAATAGTCAAAATGTGTTTAAAATCAACATCAGCCATTCTAATGATGAAAAACAGCTATTTTCAACCAAAACTCATATTAATATGACCCTATCTTCCAAAGATGGCAGTTTTGCTGATGTTTTAACGCTAGCTGATAAAGATTTCACAATCCATCATGGTCCATTACCAATCGCAGCCTTAAAACAAGGCATATTTTCACCGCAAATGGCTTGGGTGGAATATGAAACTAGCGAAGAATCTAATCCATTATTATGGAAGACTAATGGTAATCGCCCCTTTATTACTGGTTATATTAGTTTAGATTATAGTAATAATATAATTATAAAACTTTTCAGCAGGAAAATAATTCATCATAGAGAAACAGATAATCATATTAAATTCGAATCCGAATTAGGCAATGGTAACTTCACATTTATTAGTAATATTGATTCGGCTATCCCTTCGATAACACTAAATTTAGATAGATTTCATACTAAAAAATCAGTTCAATATATTACATTAGATAAGCTTCACATTGATCTTGATGGCGAAAAACAGTCAAATATGATTCGTTATAATTTGAATTTAGATTCTTTAAAAACAAATTTAAAAGATATTTACTTCAATTATGAATATGACTATGACAAACCTGATAACAATACCTTTTTAATTGAAAATTTAAAAGCAAATGGGATTATTGATTACGTTAATCAAAATATAACTTTAAATACTAATCTTGATAAATTCAGCTTAATGGCTGAATCAGATGAACAACTACCCTCTACTAAATTAGACAAACTATCTATTAAGCAAAAAATCGATTTAAGTGATACTCGCGTTCTGAATGGCTCGTTCACTTGCAGTGTTGACTCAATCTTATATGGACAACAGAACTTAGGTAATGCAAATATAGATATAGATTATCAAGGTATAGATAAAGCACTGTTTGGTGATGGATTCATAAATGGAGATGCTACAGATAATCAACCTATTCACAGTAAAATTGAACTTAAACAACTAAATTGGCACAATCTTGATGGTGATATCAATATTAGTGGCATAACGACTATCAACAATTTTGATAACACCATGTTAGACGATGACAATTTAAATAGAATCAATAGTTTTAAATTAAATATTGATGCCCCACTTAAAGTCTTAGCCCGTAGCTATGCTCAATTTCATCATCCAGAAAATAATGAACTAACTGAACAAAAGCTTAACGAATCGAAACAAATCGTTAAAAATCTATACCAACAGATATTAAATAATTCACCACTATTCAAATATAATAAAGGTGAGGAACAAGGAATATTTACTAATATTGATATCCCTAACAACAGTGGCCAAGCTAACGTTAATGGTGATATTTTTAACAAAGATGATATGCTTAGTCTATTTTAAACTAGCTTAGTCATAATTTAACTAAATAACTAAATCATATTTTAATGAAATATATTTTATAAATAATTTAAAGAAAATAGAAGGTAAGAGAGTAAACATGAAGAAAAGTACACTGGCAATTGGCGTTATTGCAATATTAGGTATTAGTTATGTTGGTATAGCTTGGTATACTGGCAATGTAATTGAAGATGAGTTAGATAACTCATTAAAAAACTTAACTAAAAAAGTTAATAGTTTACAAAATGAATTTGACATAAAAATCACTCATTCTAATGATGAAAAAGGTATTTTCTCAACTAAAACACATATAAAAATCATCGCTGAATCTGCAAGTGCATCCTCTTCTATCACGTTATACGATGATGATATCATTATTCATCATGGCCCATTCCCACTAGCAGCCTTAAAACAAGGTACTTTTTCACCACAAATGGCTTGGATCGAGTATCAAAGTACACAACAATCTAACCCAAGCTTATGGAAACTTGCTGGTAACAAACCATTTGCAAAGGGGCATATCAATCTGTCTTATTCTAATAATCTAACCATTAATATGACCACCCAACCTATTGTTTTGAATGATGAAGAGCCTAATTACCAATTTATTGAAGGTAACCTTGAATTAGGCCGAATCGATTATGAGGTGTCTGGTAAGTTAGGTTCTGAAATACCTTCTTTTTCAATTATTATTGATAATTTAAATTATAAGAGACACGATGGCAATGAGATTAAAATAAACAATTTAAAAAATAGTAATAAAATTGATTATCAAAATGGCTTTATAGAAGCACAAAATAGTGTTGATGATTTATTTGTTAACTTAAAAGCTGGTATCGACATCGACACACCAACAATTGAGCTTAAAAATTTTGTAATGGGTTATAAACTTGCCGACAAAACAATAGGCATTGAAGGTAATATGGATATAGCAATTGATGCTTTAACTTTCGGCAAACAACAAATGGGGAATGGCTCTTTTGAACTCAATGTTCAAGGATTAGATAAATCATTTTTAGACAATATTCCCCAATTCTCTTGGTTACTAGATACAACTAATCAGCCAAATGTCACTAATACTAAAATCAACGTCAATAAAGTTCATTGGCACAATGCTTCAGGTGATTTTAATTTTAATGCATTAATTGATATAGACAATCTCAATCAAATGACATTGTTTGATAAAAATATTGACAAAGTTAACCAATTTTCTATGAACCTTGAAGCTCCATTTGCTGTACTGGCAAGATTTGCGTCGCAAATGGAACATCATGAGTCTGAACAAATAACCGATAATCAACTGCAAAAAGCGAGTAATAATTTACAATTATTTACACAAATGGCACTAAGCCGTTCGCCATTAGTTACCTTTAAAAAAGGTAATACCTCTGGCATATTTAGCGAACTTGATTACTTAAAATCAAAAGATCAAGTAACTATCAATGGCAACAAAATTAGCAAACAAGAATTTCTTAACAATTTAAACTTCTAATCTAAAAAATTCCGCCTATCATCAGGCGGAATATCATTTAAAAACAATTTAATGAGTCAATATTTATATGAACACTAACTCTTCTGCTGTGCCTGAAAATCAATTTAAACGATCAATGAAGACTCGCCACTTAATCATGTTATCACTAGGTGGTGTTATTGGAACTGGATTATTTTTTAATACTGGTTATATCATTGCTACTGCTGGTGCTATCGGTGCTATTATTGCTTATTTAATTGGTGCAATTGTTGTCTATTTAGTTATGCTTTGCCTGGGTGAGCTGGCTGTCGCGATGCCTGAAACGGGCGCATTTCATACTTATGCATCAAAATTTATTAGTCCTGCAACGGGCTATACGGTTGCTTGGCTCTATTGGTTAACCTGGACTGTAGCATTAGGATCAAGTTTTACTGCTGCCGGTTTATGTATGCAATACTGGTTTCCTCAAGTATCAGTTTGGATTTGGTGCTTAGTTTTTTGTCTCGTCATTTTCTTGTTAAATATTATTACCGCACAATTTTTTGCTGAAAGTGAATTTTGGTTTTCCATTATTAAAGTGATTACCATTATTGTATTTATCATCGCTGGTAGTGCGGCTATCTTTGGTTTTATTCCAATGAAAAATAACTTACCTGCGCCATTTTTGCATAATATTACTGAACATGGCTGGTTTCCTAATGGTATTATTCCGATTGTTATGACCATGGTATCAGTGAATTTTGCATTTTCAGGAACAGAACTTATCGGTATAGCCGCTGGCGAAACCCATCAACCAGAAAGAACCATTCCCTTAGCGATTAAAACCACTATTCTACGATTGATTATCTTTTTTGTTGGTACCATTTTTGTGTTAGCTGCCCTACTACCAATGGAACAAGCAGGAGTTATTAAAAGTCCATTTGTCGAAGTATTCGAAAGTATCGGTATACCTTATGC
Organism: Gilliamella sp. LMG 34361; assembly: GCF_984569075.1. Taxonomy (NCBI): domain Bacteria; kingdom Pseudomonadati; phylum Pseudomonadota; class Gammaproteobacteria; order Orbales; family Orbaceae; genus Gilliamella; species Gilliamella sp. LMG 34361. Next base: position 1,981,838 of record NZ_OZ474903.1, read on the forward strand.
TGCTGACATTATGAATTTTGTTATCTTAACTGCCATTTTATCCGCAGCTAACTCTGGATTATATGCATCTGGTCGCATGTTATGGTCGCTATCTAATCAAGGTACATTGCCAAAATGCTTTGGTAAATTAAATCCAAAAGGTATTCCAACTACCGCTATTGCCGTTAGTATGATTGGTGGTTTATTAGCACTGTTTTCCAGTGTTATTGCGCCAGATACTGTGTTTGTAGGCTTAACGGCAATTTCAGGATTTGCCGTTGTTGCTGTTTGGTTAAGTATTTGTGCTTCACATTACTTTTTTAGAAAACAACTCTCAACCTCTGAAATACGCTCACTAAAATATAAAGCCCCACTTTATCCATTAGTGCCAATTTTAGGGTTTATATTATGTTTAATTGCTTGTATTGGACTGGCTTTCGATCCTGAACAACGGATTGCCCTTTATTGTGGTATTCCATTTGTAGTGGTTTGCTATATCGCCTATCATATTACCCGAGCTTATCAACAACGAGTAAATCGATAATGTCAAAAGAAAATCCTATATCGCAGTTATTAAACCAAAATAACTACGTAATTATTGACGGTGCTTTAGCAAGTGAGCTACAGCGCCGTGGTTGTGATCTTAATGATAGCTTATGGTCAGCTAAAGTATTAATTGAACAACCCGATCTTATTAGACAAGTTCATTTTGATTATTTTAACGCAGGGGCAGATTGTGCTATTACCGCTAGTTATCAAGCGACACCATTAGGTTTTGCCCAAAAAGATATATCACTTGCCGAATCAATAAATTTGATTAAACAAAGTGTAACATTAGCTCAACAAGCCAAACAACAATATCTAGATCAAATTAAGTCAGATAAGTTATTAGTTATCGCTGGTTCGGTGGGGCCTTATGGAGCCTATTTGGCAGACGGTTCAGAATATACAGGCAATTATCAACTCAGTGAAAATGAATTTATCGATTTTCATCAGGCCAGAATGCAAGCACTTATAGATGCAAAAGTTGATATTTTAGCTTGTGAAACCCTACCCAATTTTGTTGAAATAACAGCGTTAGCTAAATTGCTACAACATTATCCCACAATGACAGCATGGTTTTCGTTAACGTTAAAAGATGCCAATCACCTTAGTGATGGAACTCCACTTGTCGAAGTGATTGATTATCTAAATCAGATTGATCAGGTAGTTAGTATCGGTATTAATTGCATTGCTTTAGAAAAGGTCTCTCTGGCATTAACCAAATTACAAGCACTAACAGCGAAACCCTTAATTGTTTATCCTAATTCGGGCGAGCAATATGATCCAACCACTAAACAATGGCACCAAGATCATCAACATAATTGTACCTTTGATAATCAATTGCCCGTTTGGGTCAAGTTAGGGGCAAAATTGATTGGTGGCTGCTGTCAAACGACTCCAAATGATATTGCACAAATTGCTCACTATTTAAAAACAGCTAATTAAGTATAATCGATAGATTAAATTTATAGCCATAGACAAATAAATCAGCACCGTTAATTAAATCGCTAAGATTGATTAACGGTGTTTTTTATAAAATTAGGAATTTTATAACCTAAAAAACCCCTCTCCTCAAATTTTTTGCTTCAAAAAAGTGCTTTCCTCAAAATTTTTTCACCCACATTTAATAACATAATATTCATCGGTCCCATCGAGCATCGTAACTACTGTAATAAGTAGAATTTTATCTCAAGGATGTAAGTTTAGTTTGTATTCTATTCGATATTAGCATGACGGTTTTTCATTATTTCTGGCGTCTGTTGCAATTCGGTCATTAGACTGTAAATAATGCTGTCATAAGTGAGTAATGATAGTTGTTCAAACGTACTGCCCATCGGTTGATTTAGTTCAAGCACTTTTATTGGAATTGCCAAAATATTATCCGCTAACTTAGCTAAGCTAGAGTTACCATTGGTAGTAAATAATATTATTTTAACGCCAAGTGCTTTTGCTTGATTAGCATAAGCAATTAAGCTTTTGGTTTCACCGGAACTCGATCCTAAAATTAATAAATCACCGACATTTGCTTTTGGTTTACTAATTTCAGTTATCAAACTAACATTCAAGCCCAAATGCATTAATCGATTAGCAAATGCCCCAATCATTAATCCAGAGCGGCCTGTCCCAGCAAGAAAGATATGTTGTGCAGCAATAATGGCATTTTTAAATTGTCTGAGTTGTTCCTCATTGATAGAGCTTACTTGTGCTGATATTTCAGTTAATATTTTTGATAATACATCTTTAGTATCCATTATTATTTCCCTATTTGATTGCCGCTTTTAATCTTTCTATATTGCTTTCGAGCGGATTATTGTTAAAGATAAAGCCACCCGATACGATACTGTTGGCGCCAGCTGTAACACATAAAGATATGTTTTGATCGTTAATATTGCCATCAACCTGAATATCGTAATGGTAATTACCGATTTGCTTTAAACTTTTTAATTGTTCTATTTTTTGTAGCGTAAAAGGTAAAAAACTTTCATTTTTTTGGCCTGGATTGACGGTCATAACTAAAACCTGATCGACCTGAGGTAATAACAGTTTTAGGTTTTCAACTGGAGTACAAGGGTTTATGGCTATACCGACTTTAATATTACTATTTTTGATTTTATTAATAATATATGAATGATGCGCCGTTGCTTCATAATGAAAGGTAATAATATCAGCTTTTGCATCAATAAAATCAACTATGGCTAATTCGGGTCTTTCAACCATTAGATGGCAATCTAAAATAAAATCAGTATGCGCTTTTAGATTTTTAACAAAGCTAGCATTAAAGCCTAGATTGGGTACATAATGATTATCCATTACATCAATATGTAGTTGGCGAATACCTAAAGTTTGCAGATTTACAAGAGTTTCTTTGATCTGATAAAGATCAGAATTAAATAGCGATGGAGACAGTATCATAATTATCTCCTTTTATTAACGACCCATCAGCATAAAATTCACATTACGTTTCCTTTCACGTAGTGCATCCCAATCGACAAAATAAATTCGTCCTAACTGCCCTAATAATGGCTGACTATCTTTGATAATTAATACTATTGAAAAATGACCAAACAGTGATGATTTGATATGAGCATCGGTATTGAACATAACCCATTTTTCAGCTGGATAATTAGGATCACTAAGACTTAAACCAAATTCAACATGCTTTGGACCTGGTGAATTATATTGATTTTCGCTGGTCATCCGTGGAGCAATTTTTTCTAATGTATTGTTGATATCCACTTGCAGAAATTCATCACCAAAAAAATTAGTATCGTGCATGCATTCTTCAAAAAAAAGCGAACATGTTGTATGACTAGTAGCTGTAGTTAATTGACCATTTTGGATATTGGATTGCTTTACGAACTGTTTTAATTGCTCGGTAATATCGTGGTATGAATGCCTACCTGCAACCGTGTTGATTTCAATGGCGTGATGAATAATATTCATAATAGTTTATTCCTTGTTATAGCCCCATCTAATTTGTAGTTAAGCTTTACAAAATAAATGAGGCGATCATTATCAATACTTAAGATTAATTTGGATTAAATAGCTAAACGCTTTTTCAATTCAGCAAAAAATTCATTTAATCCAACACCAGTAAGTAGTGGTAATCCATTAATTACTTTCGCTTTAATTGAATCAGGTACAATAGTTGTGCTTACAACTACATCATAAGAGTCAATCTTATTAAGTTCATCAGCAATCTTAGATTGATAGATTTTTACCTGATCTGTTAATTTTTCATCACTAAGCCATTTATTCACTTTGCTTACTGCGATAGTTGAAGTTGCATGCCCTGCACCACACATGATAAGTAAATTCTTCATATGATTATTTCCTTTTAATACATTTCAATTTTTTTGATTTTGTTGATATAGATAAGTAAGCAAAGAATAACTAGCGCTAAACCAATTAAACCAATAAAACCAAGATGGGTTAACAATAGTACGAATAAGGTTACTGGCCATAATCCACATAAAATCACAGTAACAATACCAGCTGTACCCACATCGTAATTAGCCAAATGGAATACATCAGTAATAACTGGAGCAAGCCATGTTGCCATATATAAGCAGACGACCAAATAGATGGTGCCACCTAAAATTGAACGAATAATATTACCTTTGAAAAACGGTACCATTAAACAGATGCCAAAGGCATAGAAAGCTAAATCACCAAAAGGTAGCACTTTATTACCCGGTAAAATTAAGGCTAATAATAATGAAACTGGCACCATAATTAACGCAGTTGCCATTACCGCAGGATGACCAACAGTTAACGCAGCATCCATACCGATGTTAACTTGTTTGCCGTTGAGTTTTTTACTGGTAAATTCACGAGCAGCATCAGCAACTGTGGTTAAGATCTCTTCTTTGGTTTTTGCCTCAATGTTAAATAGGCATAAATGTTGATCAAAGTACATTCTTGATTCCTCTTTGATTATCCAAAAATTGTTTAAGTTGTTTAAAATTTATAAGATTTTTTAAGGATGAAATTGCTTGTTTATTTGAAACAATTTCATAAATTTCGGTAAAAACGTCATTAATGCTATTGATATTATCTTCGGAAAGACTAACCATAATAATAATACTGACATCAATCATGCCCCATTTTATTGGTCGTTTTAAGGTCATAATTGAGATACTCGATTTAATGACAAACATTGGCGAGCCATGCGGTAAAGCAATGCCGTTTTCGATTGAAGTGTCGCCGATTTCTTCTCGATATAAAACTGAATCACGATAGTTTTTAGTCACTAAGCCTTTATCTTCTAACTTACTTATCAGCAAATTAAGGCAGTCACTTTTATGCTGAATATCAACATTTAATTCAATCAAATCCGCATTGACAAATTTGGCGGTAGATGGGTAATAATTACCTTTATCTGAAAAATCGGATTGTTTATTTAGCACATAGTTTGCATAAACTTGAATAATATTCTGATAATCTTGTTTATTTAATAGTGACGATATTTTGACAATCGGTTTATTAATATTGTTAATATTTAGGGTAGTGATAATCAAATCAACATTATTTAGCATTGTCGGGTTTAATTTCGTAAGAGAATATACCTCGATATTGTCCTTGGATGGTAAAAGTTTGCGGACTTTATTTAAGACTAAATTTGATGATGAACATCCATATTGGCAAATAATAACAATGTTATTGGCGTTAGCGGCTTTATCTAAGGCTATTTGGAAATGAATCAATAAAAATGAGATTTCATGATCATTTAAATGAATATCAAATTTACGTTCTAAGTCTGAAAGTGCATACCATAACACACTAAATAACTTTGAATATTCTTGTTTTATTTCATCCAAGAGTGGATTAATGATACGAATCTGCTTTTGTAACCGAGTTATCATTGCAGGAAAGTGCGACAATAATGAGTGAAACAACTTGCTATCAGCCGATAAATCGACACTCTCAATATCACCTATTTTTTTGATGATCCTACGAATAATTTCCTCATAAAAACTATCATCAACAATGGCATTTTCATCAATAATTCGATGAGCAAAAAATAATTTGCTTAGATATTTAATATCATTGGTCGAAAACCCGACTTGAAAATTGGCTTCTAATGTTTTAGCTAATTCCGAGGCAATCAAATAGGATTGCATATATCGGATATGATTAAATAAAAAATCATCTTCTTCAGGAATTGAAAAGCCTAAACGCAATCTTTTAAGTTGTATGGCAATAGAAATCAGTAAAGAAGATAAATAATGTTCAGAAGATTGAGCAACTACCGATTCAAATCGGTCTAATAATAATTGAGTTATTTGTTCATATGAGTCATCGCCAATAAAAGATTTCATTAATTGCTTTAAATAATGGTCATCTTGTTTGTGGATATACAAAGATAAAAAGTGTTTAATCGCGCGTTGAATTTGGTTTTCATTACCGTCAATATAAATTCCCTTATGAGTAACATTTAATAGGATATTTTCTTGTTCAAGAGTACGATTAATAAATTCGATGTCTTTGTGTAACGATGTTTTACTGACTAAATAGTCATCGGATAACTGTTCAAGTGATAACGTTTCGCTTTTAAGCAAACAGCGTTTGATGATATCTAAGCGACGGTATTCAGGACTTAACCGTCGTGATTTTTTATTGAAATAACTATGACTATTTTGCTGTTCTAAATAGCTAATAATCGGTGCAATATCGTTTTTTTCACCTATTAGCATCACTCCTTTACGAGGTAACTTTTCAATTTGAATATCCGTATTCGGGACAGTAGTTAGCTGCTCATTTAATTTTGCAATATCGTCATAGACAGTTTTAGTTGAAATTGATAATTTTGAACTAAAAAAAACAGCTGGTTTAAATTCCGATTGGCTAAAAAGCAGTTTAAGTAATTTGATCTGTCTTTCCATTACTCAACTCCTTGTAGATCTGTTGTTGCAATAAATTCATAACTTAATGATTAAAAGTATAAATAGTTAAATAAATAAGACGATTACATTTTTTTCCAGATTAATCTGGAAAAAATGTGACCTTTTCTTGGTAGAAATCAAACAAAACATAGTGATAGGTTTTTAAACTAAACAACCAATGGTAGAAAAAACATGAGAAAAGTATTAATTTATCCAGTGCATTAGCTAAGGCTAACCAATTCACTTTGAGTAATTTTGCAGTCAGAATTTTGTCAAATAGCAATCCTAAACTACCCGGCTAATATGGATTCTACTTATGAATATTTTTATTATATTGATAAAAAACGTCTAATAGATATAAGATACTGTTTTATAACGACTAAAACTAAATCAAACTTGAATACACTAACATTGAATTTATCAACTTCGGTGTATAGTTTTTTAGTGAAAATTTGTATTAACATTTTTGAATTATATGAGGAAATAAACGTTCCTTAACCAAATCATCTCAATTATACCTATTAAAATTGAAAAATGTTTTTAGTCACTTTAATAAAATATTACTTTTAAAAGATAACCATATCAGGGAAGAAAAAATGATTATTTTCTGCATATATTTAAGAGTTATAATTCAAAATATAAAAAATAGTATCGGTATCAGGCCGATGTTTGCTGATGTCGGATCTTCAATTTTCAAAACAGTCACCACCTCTTTGCTGTTAGTGATATTACCGACAGTGATATCATATCTGTCTTTAACGATGAAATTTTCTGATTAGTTGCAAGCGTTTATAAATAATTGATACTTTGATTTGATTTAGAGGCTTAGTTTTATAAAAAAATTGAGGAGTCTATATCGGGTTATTGATAATTGATTATTAGTAAACCGTTTTTCATTAAGGTGAAAATGGATAAAAACGTTAATTTGAATAGGCTAAATCACAGTCGAAACGTAAATCAGGTACCGGCTAATCTCAGGCTCGGAAGTCTATTAAACGATTAGGTACCACTGGTTACAACCCTAAAATACAAACAGATCCAAAGTATAAAAGCCAATCTTAACCAACTGCTTCGTTCCCATAACTAATAAGTTAGTACATATCATTTCAAATCTTTTTCATAACTAAAGCCATCGGTCCAATAATCTTTATCAATGATATACTCATCAATATAAAAGTCATTTGGATAATCAATAAAACCCGGTTTATCTTTTATTCTGTTTATGGCTTCTTCTGCTAATTGATAACTATGATAAGTACCAATTGCTTTATCATCTTCATCTTATGTACCTCTATCTCTAGTATGATGTAAATAATAGACTTTTTTCATATTTATCCTTAACTGAAAAAATCAATTAATAACCAGTAACAAATCCGTCCACCCAACTATCTCGACCTAGGACATCGTCATGAATTTGGAAATCATCAGGAAAATCTATAAATCCTGGTTTCTTCATCATTCTTTTTATAGCTACTTTAGCTTGCCTACGTGAACTATAAATACCAATTATTTTAACATCTTCATCGTCAGTATCTTCATAACGAACATGGTACAAATAATATACTTTTCGCATTTTTAAATTCTTATATCTACAAATAAAACTATTAAAAAATTGAGCAACTAAATGACATTAAAAAAATTTTAATCACTAAAACCATCAGTCCAATAATCTTTATCGATGATATACTCATCAATGTAAAAGTCATTTGGATAATCAATAAAACCCGGTTTATCTTTTATTCTGTTTATAGTATCTTTAGCCAATTGATAACTATCATAGGTACCAATTTTTTTATCATTTTCATCCGCTGTTTCTTTATCTCTAGTATGATGTAACTCATAAACTTTTTGCATTTTCATCTCCATGGTTATCTAAAGTATTTAATCTATTAGATATTAACAAGTCACAAAACCTTCTAACCATTCCGCTCGATTAAGTACACTAGGAATAATCTGAATGTAACTATCCCCTAAAATAGTACATAAAAAAGTAGAAAATTCTCTATAATATTTTTAAGTAGAATTTTAAGGAGAATTTCAATATGAAAAAATTATCGGAACACCAAATTGTCTCCATTTTGAAAGAAGCTGAAGTTGGTATTCCTATTAAAGAGCTTTGCCGTAAATATGGTATGGCCGTTTCTACTTTTTATAAATGGCGAGATAAATATGGCGGTATGCAATCATCAGACATTAAGCGGTTAAAACAGCTGGAAGCTGAAAATCGTAAACTTAAGCAGATGTATGCTGAGTTAAGTTTAACTTCTCAGCTCCAGCAAGAAATAATAAAAAAGCTATAGTGCCGACGCCAGTTCGTAAGAGTTGGGCACAAACACTACAGTCACAATACGGTATAACAATTAAAATGAGTTGCACTATTGTGAATTTAAGTCGCTGTGCTTACTACTATCAACCTAAATCGGCAGATGACACTATGATTATACTTAAGTCAATAACAGACAAGCATTTACGTTGGGGATTTCCTAAGTGTTTTCATCGAATCAGGAAACTGGGATATACGTGGAATCATAAACGGGTTTATCGAGTTTATTGTCAATTAAAACTCAATATTCGTTCTAAACGCAATAAACGATTGCCCGAACGTTATCCAGAGCCATTATTAGTACCAAGTCGTTTGGGAGAATGTTGGTCAATGGATTTTATGAGTGATAGTTCTCAAAACCACCGCCGATTTAGAACCTTTAATGTTATTGATGACTTTAATCGAGAGGCATTAGGCATTGATATTGCGGTCAGTTTATCGGCAGGTAGAATTACCCGTTATTTAGACAGACTGGCTCAATATCACGGTTATCCATTAAAAATACGCGTTGATAATGGCGCAGAATTTACCTCAAACAGATTTACAAGCTGGGCAAAATCACATGGAATAACCCTAGATTATATTAAACCAGGTAGTCCTTATCAAAACGGCTATATAGAACGATTTAATCGAACATATCGAACGGAGGTATTAGATTTGTATATATTTAAAAATCTGGAACAAGTAAGAAAAATAACCGAAGAGTGGTTAGAAATGTATAACACAGAAAGACCGCATGAAGCATTAAATAATATGACACACATTGAATATAGAAACATGAAACAAATAGCATAATTTTCTACTTGGTTTGTGTGCTAACAATGGGGTATTTACATGAAATCCATTAGGAAAATCGATAAATCCCGGTTTTTTTTTCATTCGTTCTATAGCTAATTTAGCCTGTTTACGTGAACTATAAATACTGATTATCCTAAAATCTTCATCATCAGTATCTTCATAACGAACATGATATAAATAATATATCTTCTGCATTTTTATATCTTTATAGGTTAATTGGGATTTATAAATGATCTATCATCCTATTATCGGATTTTACTAAGCTATAACTTCATTATTTGGTATGTTCTACCATCAACTTGTTTCAAGTTGGTATTTGCATAATTTTAAATATTAGCCTCTAATTTTGATTCGCTATTTGTTACAACAATTATAATCATTCACTTTACGTCATCGAGAAAAGATTCAAAACTAATACAATATTAATTTTTGATCTGATATTGATTAAGATTTATTTTTTCTAACATTTTATCTAAAAATAGTGTTTCTAATTGAGCTCTTATCACATGTTCATCATAGATATCTCCTGTCTGCGATTGCCAGAATTGTAGTAATCGCCAAGCATCAACTATTTTGTAGGCAAAAGGAAAAACATGAGGATGGATAATTATACGAGGTAAAGGAGCTATGCGTATAAACCTAAACCATGTTTAACAAAACTCCATTCTTCACTATTTAAACAAAATTTTCTTTTTTTGGAAAATCTAATAAATAGCTGAAATCTAAACAATTTGCATTTAATCTTTTAAATTCAGTTGTTATTTTTTTCTGTAACTCAACATATTCAAGTATTTTTTCATACATTTGTATTACCTATTTTAGTTTTTATAATTCAAATAAAAGGTTGAGCTACATCTTCTCTATTTGTGGCTTGATCAAAATTACAGACATATTTTATATCCTAACTAATTTTGCCTTAGTAGATCCATGATGTCTATTAATAATAATCGTTTGCCAATAACAATAACTTCGTTTATAGATTGGGTTTTACCAAGTCACTTTCTTTAATATCTTTAATATCTTTAACAAAACCTTTAAAAGATTCTCCTGATACTTATTATCCCTGATAATTAAATGATTAATTTAGATATTCTATAATAGTAATCACTCTTATAAAGGTTATATTGGTACAAGACTTTCAGCGTGACAAACAGTGCCGATTGTTATCAATAACATTAATAAAAAAATTTTTTCATATTAAAACACTTCAATCAAATTTGATGTTTGCGTAAGTATTGCTTCAAAACATCTAGCAATTTGAGCTATCACATCAGCATAAACTTGAGCATTTATTGCATATCTAGCGAGTTTATAATCAATCTTGTCTTCATTAATGTACTTTATTAATTTCTTTTTAGAAAAAAAGTTATTTATTGAACCCCAAATCAAAATTGGTAGAGCATAATCAAGCTCTGCTGCTCTTTCTGGTTGATTGATAAAATCAACATTTAAATATTCACTCGCTTCTTTGTGATTTTTTTCAAGTCAAATACACTAAACATCTACCAGAATATTTTAAACCATTGCCCTCTACTGTATTAACAATATCCTTTTCCATTTTTTTGTTCTTCTTTACTCGCTAAAACAGGATCATATTGATTAAAATAGGATTTATTACCGCGCTCTACAGATGAATCAAACTCCTTACTATATGTAGTTTCCCAATACCGGTTGCTAACATATAAGATAGATAATAAAGATTGGGGAGATATTGTGCGTTTTTTCGAAATAATAGATTTACTTGTTTAAGTATACCTCGCAATATTTCTATTGATTCTTGATCATATTTAGGCTCTTCTATTATATCTTTTCCAGTGCTAGCATCTTTGGAAGCTTTTATAAGTTTATGATGCTCTAATTTATACATAGCAATAAAATTTTCGACATCAATCAAATCATTAGATATAACAATCCCTAACATTGCCAGCGGATGGATAGACCATACTTTGCCATCTGGATTTAGTTTGGCTTGACTTTTAACAACATCACTCCACCATAATAGTTTTACAATCTTCTCTTTTTATATAGCAATATTTTACAACTGACAGTTTTTGATCCAGCATTATCATTATATTGATTTTTAATTATATCAATAAAAAAATTTAGGATTTTCACTATTTCGCTTTATTTGTTTTTTAGATATCGCCATGCTATTTTCTTATTGGCAATAAATCTGCCTCGCGTAAACGAATATCTAAACGATTAATAATTTTAATATCCTCTACATTGTCGCGATTCGGGATGTGATCGAGTGAAATAATAAGCGTCCCCACTTGCTTATCATCCCGATTAATTGGGATAATTCTATGAGCTTCAGGATAATCATCAGCATTTAATGGACTAGGAATATAAACAATCATTGATGTGCCAATACGTTTAGGAAATAGTGCATTTTGTTTGGGTGTAAATACCCCAAACCTAGTACAAGATTCAAGTAGAAAATCATGCTGCTTGTTTTAGTGTTTTGTACTCAATCGGTGTCATGTTATTTAATGCCTCATGCGGTCTTTCGGTATTATAAATCGTTAACCATTCTTCGGTTATTCTCCTTGCTTGTGCTAAGTTGTTAAAAAGATATAAATCGAGTACTTCAGTACGATAGGTACGATTAAATCGTTCAATATAGCCATTTTTGATAAGGACTACCGGGCTGGATATAATCAATGGCTATATCATGGGATTTAGCCCAGTTTATAAAGGTTTTTTCTGTAAATTCTGGCCCATTATCGACTCGTATTTTTAATGGATACCCATGATATTCAACCAATTTATCTAAGTAACTCTCCCTGCTGGTAAGCTTACAGCTATATCAATGCCTAGCGCCTCACGATTAAAGTCATCGATGACATTGAATGTCCTAAAGTGACGTTGATTACAACTACTGTCACTCATAAAATCCATTGACCAACATTCACCTTGTTTATTGGCTGCTGATAGCCTTTCTGGGGTTCGTGGAGGAATGCGTTTTTTACGCTTTACCCTGAGATTAAGCTTTAATTCACAATACACCCGATATACTCGTTTATGATTCCATTTATAGCCGAGCTTTCTGATACGATTAAAGCATTTAGGAAAGCCCCAGCGTAAATGCCGGTCTGTGATAGCATTCAACACCGAAACAATCACCGAATCATCCAGTAACTTAGGTTGATAATAGTAAGCACAACGGCTTAAGCCAACAATGGCACAACTCATAGCAATACTAATAGAATGATTTTGTTGTAGTTGCTGTGCCCACGTTTTACGTGCTTTTGTGGGCACTAAAGCTTTTTTATAATTTCTTCCTGAAGCTGGGATTTTAAGCTCAGTTCGGCAAACATCTGCTTAAGCTTACGGTTTTCAGCCTCAAGCTCCTTTAAGCGTTTGATATCCGATGTTTCCATTCCGCCATATTTTTCCCGCCATTTATAGAAAGTTGAATTACCCATGCCATATTTACGACAGAGCTCTTTGACAGGAATACCCGCTTCAGCTTCTTTTAAAATAGCTACTATTTGATGTTCAGTCATTTTTTTCATAATTAAATCCCCTTTACTTTTATCATAGAGAATTTTCTACTTTTTTGCTGTACTATTTTAGGAGATAGTTACATGGGAAAAGTATCCTTCAGATTAATTTCAATATAGCAATCACTAATTACTTTTGCTAATTCGGTAACAAATTGAATAATTTTATTATAAATTCCTGCTTTTTTGTGGGTAAATAAAAATTTAATTTGAGATGTGAGGAATGGGCTATTTCCATATCTTGAGGCCATGTAAAATAATGCTTGTCCTTCGATCGCTGGATCTTTATCAATGTCTATAAAAGAGAGTATAAGATCCCCATCATTTCCAACTCTATTAAATCCGAATGTTAGTTTTTTCAAAACTAACTCAGTCAAACCCTCTTTATTGTAGGCCAATAATTTAGGATCAGCTTTGATTGAATTACGAAAATAATACCAGTTAGCATCCGAATTAAAGTTATTTTGATAAATTTTAAATGCTTCATTTAACTGATTTCGTATCTCTAGAATATTATTTTTCAATACGTTGGGGAAAAAACTTCAATAGTGTAATCAATAAAATCTAATCGCATTTGTACTGGCATAATTAATTCCTTATTCATTATTTAAGTAAAGTAGCTGGTACATACACTGTAGTTATAGTAGGTAACATTTTAAATGCTAATCTAGCTGTAAATGCATCATATAACAATGGTGTCATAAATATCCAACAATATCGCTCAGGGGGATGCGCCGAACACACAGTATTATGTCGCTCAGCTTGTTTTAGTAATGTATCCAATTTTTTTCCCCTATTGTTTTTAATTTAGGGATTCCTAAAGAGTCAATTTGTGTTTTACTAAACATTAATGAATCGTAATTTTCTCATATAATCTAAACCAATCCTGATACTATTGCTCAACTTTAATGGTATAAACTCTATCATAGCGTTTTCCCACACATGTATTTGTTCCGTAAGTAGTTCCAAAAAGTTCTATTGTGATTGTTCCGGCAACTTTAGCGGTTCCTTTTACTTCAAGATCATTGTAGGATACACGTTCTGTTCCTAAACCTTTAGGAGATAATTCAAGGCCTGATTTTTCTGGTTGGATATCATAGTAAAAGTCATGGCGATTAGCGTGACCACCAGCAACTTTGATTTTAGCGTAATAGGGATTACCCAATGTGGCATTGGGTAACGTTTTTGGTCGAACTTCTACTTTATCACAAATACAACCGGTTAGAACAGTAGTCAAAAAAAATCCAATGATTAACATTAAGTGATATCGTAATTTTTTCATAAAATCTAAACCAATCCTGATACTATTGCTCAACTTTAATGGTATAAACTCTCTTATAGGGTTTTCCCACACATGTATTTGTTCCGTAAGTATTTCCATAAAGTTTTATTGTGATTGTTCCGGCAACTTTAGGGGTTCCTTTTACTTCAAGATGATTGTAGGATACACGTTCTGTTCCTAAACCTCTAGGAGATAATTCAAGGCCTGATTTTTCTGGTTGGATATCATAGTAAAAGTTATCCTGATCAGTGTAGCCACCGAAAACTTCAATTTTAGCATAATAGGGAGTACCTAATATGGCATTGGGTAACGTTTTTGGTCGAACTTCTGGTTTATAACACAAACAACCGGTAAGAACAGTAGTCAAAAAAAATCCAATGATTAACATTAAGTGATATCGTAATTTTTTCATAAAATCTAAACCAATCCTGATACTATTGCTCAACTTTAATGGTATAAACTTTATTATAGCGTTTTCCCACACATGTATTTGTTCCGTAAGTAGTTCCATAAAGTTTTATTGTGATTGTTCCGGCAACTTTAGGGGTTCCTTTTAGTTCAAGATGATTATAGGTAACATATTCTGTTCCTAAACCTCTAGGAGATAATTCAAGGCCTGATTTTTCTGGTTGGATAATATAGCCAAAGCGACTATCTATAGCCACGCCACCAAAAACTTCCAGTTTAGCAAAATAGGGATTACCCAATGTGGCATTGGGTAACGTTTTTGGTCGAACTTCTGGTTTATAACACAAACAACCGGTAAGAAAAGTAGTCAAAAAAAATCCAATGATTAACATTAAATGATATCGTATTTTTTCATAAAATCTAAACCAATCCTGATACTATTCTTCAACTTTAATGGTATAAACTCTATCATAGCGTTTTCCCACACATGTATTTGTTCCGTAAGTAGTTCCAAAAAGTTCTATTGTGATTGTTCCGGCAACTTTAGGGGTTCCTTTTAGTTCAAGATGATTGTAGGATACACGTTCTGTTCCTAAACCTTTAGGAGATAATTCAAGGCCTGATTTTTCTGGTTGGATAATATAGTTAAAGTGATGACGATTAGCGTGACCACCAAAAACTTCCAGTTTAGCAAAATAGGGATTACCCAATGTGGCATTGGGTAACGTTTTTGGTCGAACTTCTGGTTTAAAACACAAACAACCGGTAAGAACAGTAGTCAAAAAAAATCCAATGATTAACATTAAGTGATATCGTAATTTTTTCATATAATTTATTTAGTTTAATTAAATTTGTGGTTAATAAGTGTTTTTTAAACACTTGCCTATTTGTATCAATAACATTTACTTTTTCGTTTATGGTATTTTACTTATCACCAAAGCCGCATAAGAGTATTTCATAACATCAGCTAAAGTTGTATTTTTCGCTTAATTCTTTACTAATTGATAAACTCCCCATTGCTTGTTTTGCTTATCAATAAGTGAATCGCAATTTTTTCTTCTTTTTTTGTATAAAATCTTTCTGTATTTTATAATCTTTAACCGGTTCGCCATTAATCTTACAAAACCATCTGGGGCTGCAATTTCATAAGTCCCTACAGGTAATGATGTTCTTCCACTTCCAGGAGTCCAATCCGAATTTAATGTCACTCGTACGGATATCTCCTTAATTCTTCCTATTGATAACATTTATCTATAATAAATTTTTTATCAACTGATTTTTCAGGATTATTAAATAAATCATGTAAAATATCACCTAAACACTGGATTCGTTGTTTACTAATAGATAACATGTTTTTTTCTTCTGTTTCTAATTTTCCTTTCTTTTCTAACATGTAAGATAAAATTTTATATTGTTGAAGAACAAATCTGAAATCTGTATACTCGAGCGATGCAGGATCGTCAAAACTCACTTTTGTAGTATCATCTTTATTTGCCTTAGCAACTTTTTCACTTATTTGTAATTTGGTAAACAAGACGGTTGATGTTGGATAATCATTAAAAAGATAAGCAAGGTCTTCAGGTACACCCCATAACAATTTATTATCTATAATTTTTTTAAACTGATTTTCAAAATTTTGCTTTTGTGTTACCGTTAACGATGAAATTTTCTTTTCATATAAATCCGTACACTCTTTTATAGGATGATCTGTTATAAAATTGAAATCACAATCATGAATATTTTTAGCCATAGCTTGACTGGCAATACAATTAAAGATAAATATTAAAAAAAATTTATTTAATAACTTGTAAAATTGCGACAATAGTATCTCCATTTTTTCCTTTTCCTCTATGTTTAACTAAATAATCATGTATTTGCGGGTATTTATCATAATCAATAATCGATATGCAACCATGAGATACATGACCAACATGAATATAACGTTCTGAAGACAAAGGTAAAATAGGAAACCAAATTTTATAATTTTTAACCGGTTCGCCATTAACCATATAAAAATTAGTATTTTTTGGAGGATGAAAACCATCCGGGGCTGCAATTTCATAAGTCCCTATAGGTAATGGTGTTCTTCCACTTCCAGGAGTCCAATCCGAATTTAATGTTACTTGTACGGATATCTCCTTAATTCTTCCTATTGATAACATTTATCTATAATAAATTTTTTATCAACTGATTTTTCAGGGTTGTTACTTAAATCATCTAAAATATCACCTAAACATTGACTGCGTTGCCTACTTACTTGCAGCATATTTTGTTCACTTAATGTTGGATTGCTATTTTTCTCTAACATGATAATAATAATTTTATATATTTGAAAATTTCTTTTATATTCATTAAATACTAAAGACCCAACCTCATCTGAAGAAATCTTCGTTTTATTATATTCCTTTTTTTTATCATCTTCCTCACTCAATTGAATGTCAGTAAACAAAACTTCAGGAGTTGGATAATTACGTAATAAAGGAATAAAAAACTCAGGGTAAGGGTAATCCTTTTTTATTTTCTCAAAATCCTTTTGAAAAGACTGTTTTTGTTCTAACGAAAGTGATGATATTTTTTTTTCAAAAAAATTTGCACATTCTTCAATATCGTAACTAACAACCAAATTCAGATTGCAATAAGAATGAGTGTTTGCAAATGATTGGTTATTAATAAAAACAAACAATAAGGGTATTAAGATTTTATTTAGTAACTTGCAAAGTTGCGACAATATTATTTCCATTCTTTCCTTTTCCTCTGTGTTTAATTAAATAATCATGTATTTCCGGATATTTATGATAATCAATAATCGTTACACAACCATGAGATACATGACCTATATGGAGATAGCGCTGTTCAGATAAGGGATAAATAGGAAACCAGACGGTATGATATTTAACAGTTTTACCACCTACCAATGTACCATTTTGATTAGGCTTTCCCCCAACTTTGTACGCTTGCGTATATTTTTGAGGATGAGGGAAATCTGGTAGTGCTATTTCATAAGTGCCCACATCTAGTGGTTTTCTTCTTCCAGAATTCCATTCTGTATTTAATGTTACTTCTACAGAAATATTGCCAATAGTTAAAGTAGCAAGTTGTTGATCATAGATTAATGGCATTCCTGTATTTAGATTTGTTCTAATATTAGATTGCCAATTTTTTTTCGCTTACCATATTTGAGAGTTATTTTTGCTGCTGCATTAATAATAGGTGCTGTATCACTTAAATGCTCTTTAACACCACCTTCAATTCTCATTGATCCGTATTTGCCTTTAAATGCTCCTTCTTCAATTCTAAATATTACTCTATCACCATCCTTATTAAGCTTCAATAAAGTTAATTTTGTGTATTTATAAATTGGTTTATATTCTCCTTCAACTATTATTGTAACCCATCCATCTTCCCCAACTTTATTAACATAAGCAGTCATAGCTACCCCTATTGAAGTGGTATTATTATCTCCTTGTGATGTTGTTGTTGTTTTTCGCTCTTTTTGCTTATTAATCCAATTTATCACTGCTGCCGACATTATTTTCTCCTAATCTATCTATATCTATTTCCACATGTAATGGTATTGCTGTTTCAGAATAAACCGTACTGGTATAACCATTTGAATCTGTTGTTCCAGTAGCATAAACACTTTCGCCATACAAAATCTTATAGGGTGTAAATACCATGGGATTATCATCATTATCAGTCAGTAAAAACTTCATATTATATTGACCAGTTCTGATAAAATTAAAAATATTAGGTAAAATAATTTCAGATTTATTCTTCGAGGAAAGAGAGTTAAGTGCCTTAAGTCCTTTATTAGCAAAACCACTTAAATTGTTGGGAATAGCCGGGTTAAAAATTAAATGGGCATTTTGATTAAGAAATGACGCAACAGACAGATGTTTATTCAAGCAAGTGAAGGTAATGGTATAGTGCCAAGGTTGGTTAAGTTGCTCATTACCCTCAACCTGCAAGACTGAAACCTCAGCCAATAAACCATCAATATTTAACGTATAACGATTGTGACCTGCTCCACCAACTACACCTTGCTTTAAGCCACGATTTAAACCTTTGTCCAACTGACTAATCAAATTGGTTAATCCTTTATCCATGTTATCCTCAATATATTTTATGTATATAGCAAATACAATTTTGTTTTATTGAACTATTTTAAGATTATTAATAATTATTTAGTGTAATTCTTCACTAAGGATTTATTGTTATAAGTAAAACGATTTAATGAATTTACATTAAAAAAATAATCTAAATATGAATATAAAATACACTGTTGTGCGTATTTTTCAATATGCTTTACATTTCTTTAAATTTCAATCAAATGGATAACTTACTAATATTGTTAATAAATAAAATGGCATGAAAAATTTGTCATCTAAACATAAACAAGCAAGGATTAACAAAATTTTGCTTGTTTAGATTTTTTTTGAGTATTTTACTCGGAATTTTTATGTACTATTTTTGTGAATAGTTATAACAGCGAAATGAAATTAATAAGAATAAATAGACTCATCCTATCGAACACAGCATAGAGAAAAAATAATATTGGAACAATATTATCACTGATTTCTCATGTAGATTTTAAATCGAGGTAAAAATGGTTAATCATTGCCGGTTCGATAATAAAGATAGTAAAAAGAATAAATAGAACAATTATAGCTTTTTTTATGATATTTTTTTATTTAACTCTTAAACATTTGTCATTGATTAACTTTACTTTTTCGCTGCTAATACCCTTTCAACCGTATCAACAATAGCTTGCGTTTGTGAATCAATTTCAATATTTACCTCATCACCAATCTTTTTACAATCTAAAGTGGTAATCGCTAATGTTTCTGGAATTAGATGAATGTTAAATTGATTATCTTTAACTTCTCCCACCGTTAAACTTGCGCCATCTATACCAATAAAACCTTTGTATAAAACATATTTCATAAATTTTTCTGGCATGGCTAACGTCATTTGACAGTTAGTTGCTGTTTTCTGGATGTCAATAATGGTGGCTCGGCATGAGACATGCCCAGACATTACATGACCACCAATTTCATCGCCGTATTTAGCACTTCGTTCAATATTTACCAAATCATTTAACTTTTTACTGCCGAGAGTTGTTAAAGCTAATGTTTCTTGCATAATATCAAAAGTTACACAATCATTTTCAATCCCTGTTACGGTTAAGCAACAGCCATCATTCGCTATTGATGCACCAATTTCAATATTATTGATTAAATGATGTGGCAGTTTGACTTGATAAGTTCGTAATTTATCTTGATCGATGATATCAATAATTTTACCTACACCCTGAACAATACCTGTAAACATACTTTATTCCTTAAATTAAACGAATATAAGCTTCTATTTTACTTAATCATTAGGTAATTATCTATCATTAAGCAAATTTACCTAACCCTGATATCAACTTAAATAACAGATTCAAATAAGCGTTCTGTTTAAAATAAACAAAGTTGTACTATCATCATTAAACACAATTGTATAACTATTGTTTTGGCAGGAAATCACACCAGAAATAAGCAATTTTTCTTTAGCTAATACGATATTTTCATTAGTAAGTAAATTATTAAATTTGCCAGCTTGCTGTTGTTGGAATGCTTCTATCACTTTATTGTTCCGCAAGGTTATCCAGCCGTTTCCCCTTTCTGTGGTAAAATAAATCACAAATATTTCATTGGCAATTTTTACCGGTTCCCATACTGAATATATACAACAATTTATATCAAATAACTTATCTCGTATCGCCTCACCTTGTGAGGTAATAGTAATTAGATAAAAAATTCCATCTTCGCCATAACTTACAACATATGATGATTCTTCAAAACTTAAGTTTAAAATACAAGAGGGATAATGATCACAGGTTATATCAATACTCCTTGATTGTAATACTTTACCTTTTTCATCGATTTTACGATGTAGCCAATAGTTTTCTTCATCTTGCGCAATGATATGAATTTGTTGATTGTCATTATTTATACTAAATACATTATATTTTGGTAAAGGAATTTTTGAAGTATAGGTTTTTTTTAACTCACCGTCTTTAAATTCAACCGCAACCAATTTATCCAACTGTTTGGTTGAAAAAACATTAACATACTTAAACATGGCAAAATTATGGAAAATACCAATATAATCAACAGGTAGCATTTTTTTAGGTTTTGGATAAGTAATATTATCGCGCTCAAAACAAGGAAGCATGATGATTAAATCGTCTTTATCAGGATGATAAACCTCAATAGAAGTATACAATTTTCCATCTGGGTTAATAAAAAATGTTGGCAATATACCATCATTTTCTATATAGAATGTATAATCTTGTAAATCACTGTCAAACATAATATAACTCACTTTATAACTATAACCATCAGAATCGGTATAGTAGTTGCAAGAAATGATTGGTTTATTTTGATAACTAATGGCATCCGAAAAAGAAATACCATAAGGTGATTTTAAAATAATCATTGGCCCTAAAGCAGTTTGCTGATATTGCGTGTTAAAAGGTATATCCGTTTTTGGTAGCATAATTATGATTTTTCCTGTTATTGTTTTCTCAATTAAAATTATTAAGTCATACTGACTTTAATCATTTTATCCTATTTTAGCTTAACCCCAATTTTTAATTTTATATTTCATTCATGTCAATTATTTCATCAATTATATAAATTACCTCATTAATATCTATAATATAAAAAATAATCAACTTATAAAACGTCGCTGCATAAAATTATGTTCCTAAAGTTTTATATAATGTATTGCTATTTTCTTTGATTAATTATCTGCCTTAAAGTTAAAAAAAATTGGACATAAGCTATCGATTTTTTAAATCCAAAATGATGCAGCAACGAAAGATATGCATTTTCTTATTATCTCGGTTATAGTTATCATTCGTTGCCTTCAACCATAAAAAATAATTTTTTAATAAAAATGCGCCCAATTTTTAAGGATTTAATATGTTAAAACTTATTTTAGCTATTTCGGTCGGCTCAGTTGCTGGTGGTTTGTTGCGCTGGTTTTTATCGTTAAAGTTAAATGTGATTGCTTTTGCAATTCCTTTAGGTACGTTATTATCCAATTTATTCGCTGGTTTTATTATTGGTTTTGCGATTGCCTTTTTTAATCATACAAACCTTTCTCCTGAATGGCGATTGCTGATAATTACAGGTTTTTGTGGTGGGCTATCAACTTTTTCAACATTTTCTGCTGAAATTGTTAGCTTTTTACAAGAAGGTCGTATTGGTTGGGGTTTAGCAACCATTGCTATTCATGTCATCGGCTCAGTTCTAATGACGTTTTTAGGGATGCTAACCTACCAATATTTTCGGTCGTGAAGATATATTTATCTCAAATTACATAAAAAATGATCATAAATAGTATTTACAACCGCAAACTACTGTATTAATATACACTGTATAAGTAAACAGTATTGAGGTTATTATGCTTATTGAACATTCTTCTCCACAACTTATGGTTATCAATTTTGAAACACCTTTTCAACAAATATTACAACAACAGCAACTTTTATTACGTTCATTTAATAAAGAAAAAAAATGGCAGTTATGGTTATCAGATCGCCCGATGCTAAAACGTTCATGGGTAAATACCGCAGGACTTGATAAACAAAAAGTTGTTCATTTAGCTAATTTAAATAATGAAAATTTAGTTTCGACTATTGAAAAAGCATTACAAAGTAAAACCTGTAGTTATGTAGTTGCTTGTATTAACGATCTTAATGAGCAAGATAAACAACGTTTACAACAAGCCCTATTAACCAGCGATACCTGTTTGTTCTTAGTTCACGATGAACCAAATACAATTCAATATCATTAAGGCAATTGTTATCATTATAAGTTAATTATTTTATTAACTTCAAGTAAAGACACTTTCTTACATTGTAGTGTCTTTTTTAGTTAATTATTTCTTATTAATAAAATTAACTAAAATAATAAACTATCTAAAAAAGAGTCAATTAATCATTCTCATTTTTTGTTGTTGCGTTCTTATAACCATAGCTTTTTATTTGAAATTATATAAATTTTTTTAGTAAATAAAACGAATATTGATGTTATGACGCTTTAATAGGTTTTAGAAAATCTAGAAAATAAATTTTTCATCACAAGGAAATTTCCGAATAAAGATAATTGTACTAAATCAATCATACTAACTTAAAGAGGTATTGATAAACTCAATCTTCCTTTTATTTGAGAAAATTGATAAACAGTTTTCAATAGTTCGTAAAGATTGTCTTATTTTTTAATAGAATACTATTCAAAAAATAGCTGAGAATTTTGTTCATTTTATTTATTTAGAACTAGTTTAATCGATAAGTTGTTTTAATTTTTTTCTGTCTACTTTACCGATACTTGTTATTGGAAATTCGTCAACAATATATATTTTTTTAGGCATTTGAAAACGGGCAACTTTAGGTCTTAACCAAGCAAGAATTGTTGATTCAGTTTGAACGGAATTTGATTTTAAAACAACAATAGCAATAAATCGTTGGCCAAATTCTTCATCATCTAAACTCATAATCATTACATCTCTAATGTCTTCGTGTTTTAATAGATGATTTTCGATTTCAAAAGGATAAACATTTTCGCCACCTGAAACTATCATATCATCAACACGACCTTTTAAATAATAATAACCTTGATTATCTTTTTCAGCTAAATCTCCTGTTGCTATCCAATTTTTTCCAGCAATTGACCATGCACATTTTATAAAAAGTTCGCTTGGTTCATGAATTGTATTATTTTTTGAAATTAACTTAATACTCAATCCTTTTAATGGTTTGCCAATTGTTGTCGGATATTTACTTAAATCATCGGGTGTAGCAATCATACATATTCCAGCTTCAGACGTGCCATATAAATTAAATAACACTTTGCCTAATTGACTTAAGACTTTGTTAACTAAGGTTACAGTGATCGGTGCGCCACCGGTAATGATACAATGTAAGCTATTAAGTTGATGTCCAGAATAATTTAGTATTCGAGAAAGCATCAACGGTACTAGTGTAACAACCTGAATTTGATATTTAGCAATTATATTACAGGCAATTTGCGTTAGAAAACGCTTGGTGATAAACATCGTTGCGCCCAATAAAGTTGAGATACATAACGTTACCAGCCCAAAGCCATAATATATTGGCGTTGCTATATACACTTTGTTGTATTGGCTAAGTTTAAGTTTAATTAATAATTGATAAAAAGGACTGATAAAATTTTGCGCTTGGCTTTTGCGCGTTGCTAATTTAAAGTGTTGTGTAGTACCGCTCGTTAGTACTGTAATTTTCGAAAAGTGAGTCACTTTAAGTTTCACTGTTTGATTAAGCAAAGGACAATCTAATAGTGAACTGATGCAAACTTCTTTGTCATGCAATGTCGCTATCTTTCTGATTTCGAGTAAAGAGATAATTTCTGATAGTTCTGGATCATAAATTATTAAATCAATAATCGACATTATTATGGATATTTTTAAGTTGTTCCTTTGATAGTTCAGTATTAATTAGATAAACATCTGCCCCCAATCTTGCCAACGCAAAAAGCGCTTTAATCATAATAGAATGATTGTTTGCCATTACAGCAATTTTTTGACCTGGATGGATATCGCTGTAAATCGCTAATTGTTTAGCTAGATGTTGGGATTGATTATAGAACGTCAAATAATCAACTTCGATACCATTTTCATTAATAGCAATTTGTTGTGGAGATAATTTATGACGAACATAAAGTAATGCCATTAAATTCATACCAACGGTAGGTATACTTTTTAATAAAAACCATAATCCTTTAAAGGTTAATAATTTGGTTTTAACGAGTGCTAGAATAATATTAATCATTACTTATACTTCATATAGTAGGTTGTTAACTTAAGCCAAATTCCATAAAACAAAACCGATACTATTTGTCCGATAATCATCCACCATGGTTTATACTGTCGTTTCTTAGTTTGCAATAAACGACAAATAATGGTTGCGGCTTGAATAGGTGTTAATGCCGGAAAATATTGGTAGGCTTTCGTTGGCAAAATCATACGAGTTTTAACTAATGGTAAATAGGCTGTTGAAACATTGATATGCTGATTTTTAAGTTCTGGTGATGCACATTTTAACCACTGATCAAACGCTGTTTTCGAAGCTTGATAAGCTGCCCAATTTACCGTTGGTGCTAACAAAACATTTATTGCCGAAATGTTGATAATTTGTCCGTGCGATTGTGCCAATTTAGGTATCAATGCTAAACATAAGATAACTGGCGCTAAATAATTTAGTTTGATCGTTCTTTCAAAATCATGTCTACGATCAAGTGATTGCATAATTGATCGACAAATCGATATCCCGGCATTATTAACAAAAATATCAATGTGATAGGATTGAATAAAATCTAAAAATTCATTTAATTGTTTTACATCACGCAGATCAACTGCATATAATTCAATTGTTGCTTTTTGGTTAGATAAGGATATTTTAATCTCTTCTAATTTATCTTTTGTTCTGGCAACTAAGATAAGATGGCAATCAATATTAGCAATAAGTTTGCAGAGTGATTCACCAATTCCATAGCTTGCTCCTGTAATAATAATCGTTTTTTTATATAACTGTTCTTCAAGTTTTTGAAATTTAGGTTTAATTATAGGAAAAAGAATTTTATTAAGTAAATTAGCTAACAAAGTCATTTATTGTGCAATTAAAGATAAATATTTGACTAGTATAAAACAATTATAAAAAAACAACATGATTAGCATAATCAATTGTGTTATATATTTTATTTGAAATTAACTATTTTTAATTACTTTATCGCAACGTTCTGATTGAGCATCTATTTTGGCTTGGTTAATAATGGCTTTAGCTATCCATTGTGAAAGTGTGATTACTTGTTCATTATCAAAGTTCCAAATATCCTTCAACACCATTAAAATTTCTGAACCGTATATAATAGAGATTGAATATATAACTTTATCGTATAACTCTTGAGATAATTCTCCTTTAAGTGGCAATAGTAAGTTATATAAAATCTCCTTACGATTACCACGAACAAGTTTCTCTGATTGTTCGGAAATTTTTGAACGTTCAGTTGCCCACTGTTGTAAAGAAAGTCTTAATGCAGCTCGCAAGGCGCCCTCGTGCTTTAACATTTGTGGAAATGCAAATGCTAAAAAGTCATTTACACGTTCTTCTACTTTTTCTTTATCTGATTTCCAAAAAAAAATAGGGCCTAGTGATTGTTCAACCACAGCTGATACCAAATCACTTTTAGTAGGAAAATAACGATACGCAGTTGCTCTTGAAATACCACATTTATTTGATAATTCGGTAATAGATATATCATTACCTTGTTCTAAAGCCTCTATTGCAATTTGGATAAGATGCTCATAAGTACGTTTTTTAATACCGATATACTTATTCAATTTCAATGAACTATCTATTTTCATATTATTATTTTTAATGTATGTAAACGTTTGTATATTATACAACTTTATTTAATTAACTAAAAATTATTAAAAAAATTTAAAAAAAATGAGACTTAGGTCTCATTTTTAGCATATAATTAACAAAGTAGTAATCGCTAGTTAAGTAAGAGTATCGAGTTCTATTTTATCTGTTAAGGAGAAATGAATGGCATCGCATAACATGATTTACTTGGTCGCGACACTAGACACAAAAGGAGAGGAAGTTGTTTACATCAAACATTTATTGGATAAAAGAAATCTTGACAGTAAAATAGTCGATATCTCCACCAAACAACCCCACAATTTTAGTCATATAGCAGACATCAGCGCCAGTAATATAGCAAATTATCATCCTAAAGGTGAAAAAGCAGTTTTTGAAGCAGATAGAGGTAACGCCATCGTAGCAATGGCTGAGGCATTTAAGCAATTTTTAATAGCTCAAAATGATGTTGAAGCTATATTAGGTTTAGGTGGCTCAGGTGGAACCGCTTTAATTACGCCTGCAATGCAAACTTTACCAGTGGGCATACCAAAATTAATGGTTTCAACAATGGCATCAGGTGATATCTCCGGTTATATTGGCGCTAGCGACATTGCCATGCTTTATTCAGTCACCGATATTGCGGGCGTAAATGTTATATCAAGGAAAGTGCTAGCTAATGCAGCTAACTTTATTTCTGGAGCCGTATTATTTAAAACACAAGAACAAGTAGAAGACAAACCTGCTGTAGGATTAACTATGTTCGGCGTTACCACTACTTGCGTACAATCACTTTCAGCTAAACTAAATAATATATATGATTGTCTTGTCTTTCATGCTACAGGAAGTGGAGGCAAAGCAATGGAAAAATTAGCAGACAGTCATTTATTAAAAGGCGTACTCGATATCACTACCACTGAAGTTTGTGATCATCTATTTGACGGTGTACTAGCTTGTGATGATAATCGTTTTGAAGCTATTGCTAGAAGTCAGGTTCCTTACATTGGTTCATGTGGTGCACTTGATATGGTTAATTTTGGCAGTCCTGATACCATTCCAGAAAAATACCGTGAACGTTTATTTTATCCACATAATCCACAAGTTACTTTGATGCGAACAACACCAGAAGAAAATAAAATTATGGCTAAATGGATCGCTGCAAAACTAAATAAATGTCAAGGTGATGTTGTTTTTATTATTCCTGAAGGTGGATTTTCTGCACTTGATATTGAAAATGGTGATTTTTGGTCACCAGAAGCAGATAAAGCATTTATTGACGAATTCGAGAAATATTTTATTCAAACCGAAAAACGAAGATTAATAAAAACTCCTTATCATATTAATTCACCAGAGTTTTGCAACCTCGTGATCAACGAATTTAATAAGATAATGAAATAAGATAATGGAGAATATTATGAGTAGCAAGCGAGCTAAATTGCTTAAAAAATTCCATGATATGATTGCGAATGCACAACCTATTATCGGTGGTGGTGCAGGAACAGGATTGTCAGCTAAATGTGAAGAAGCTGGTGGAATCGATTTAATTGTTATCTATAATTCAGGTCGTTATCGCATGGCAGGAAGAGGTTCTCTTGCGGGCTTATTAGCTTATGGCAATGCAAACGAAATTGTTATGGATATGGCAAAAGAAGTTTTACCGGTTGTAAAACATACCCCTGTGTTAGCTGGTGTTAATGGCACCGACCCTTTTTGCCAATTTGATCAGTTTTTAGATCAAATTAAAGCTACCGGATTTGCAGGTGTACAAAACTTCCCTACTGTTGGTTTAATTGATGGTAACTTTAGAGCTAATCTAGAAGAAACTGGCATGGGTTATGCATTAGAAGTTGAGATGATTCGTAAAGCGAATGAAAAAGATCTTTTAACTACCCCATATGTATTTAGTGAACAAGATGCCATTGATATGACCAAAGCTGGAGCTGATATTTTAGTTCCACATATGGGCTTAACCACTGGTGGCAGCATTGGCGCTCAAACCGCATTAAAACTTGCTGATTGTGTTCCTTTAATTAATCAATGGGCTAAAGCTGCTAAAGCTATTCGTCCAGATATCATTATACTTTGCCATGGAGGACCTATTTCATCCCCTGAAGATGCAGAATATATATTACAAAATTGTCCTGATTGTAATGGTTTTTACGGCGCAAGTTCAATGGAACGTTTGCCGACAGAAACAGCATTAATGCAGACGACGCAAAGATTTAAGTCTATTCGACACCAACAATAAGTAAGCAATAACGGTGCGACAACTTGTCGCACTGCTATTTATTCTATTCTTAGATAAATAATTAATCTATATCAAAAAACATCTTAAATTTCAGTTATAAAAATTGATGATAGTTGTCTAATACTTTACTATTGATTGTTAACTGTGAGACAATCTCTATTGCTCTATCCTATGTTTAAAAAAGGTAATAACGTTTTTTAAGAAATCTTCATGAGTTTCATTATTGTTATTTTGCTAACTTAATATAGGAAACACAAAATGAAAGAATATCAAACTGATGTAGCTGCATTTATATTACGAATTGCTTTAGGTATGATGTTTTTGGCCCATGGTTTTACCAAACTACTTGTTCTAACTCCAGAAGGTACCGCAGAGTATTTTCATACTCTTGGATTTCCCGGTTTTTTTTCTTATATCGTTATCATTTTTGAAATTGGTGGTGGTGCACTATTGTTACTCGGTATTTTAACCCGTGCAGTAGCGCTAATAGCTTTCTTTCAACTAGCAATAATAACTATTGTACATTGGAGTAATGGTTGGTCATTTACTAATCCAGGTGGTGGTTGGGAGTATCCAGCTTTTATGTCATTAACGGCTTTTAGTTTGGCATTATTAGGAACTGGTCGATTTAGTGTTTTAGCAGGTAAAAAATATCCACAAATAACTCAACAATAAGATGCTAAGTATTTAGGAAAGGTAGCGCCAATTATTTATTACCTTTCCTAAAAATTGAATAGTTAAAATTAATTATTAATTTCAATTACTAAAAGATCATCTTGATCTTTTAAGAAATATTCATCATCTTGAGGCGCGCGTAATGACATCATACGATTATCACCCATTTCCATGGTATCGCCAGGATTCATTGTCGCTTGACTTTGTCGCAAATAATTTAAAATGTTACTGAACATGTCAAAATAATACTCACTTTCCTCATAACTATTGGCTAATGCTGCAAAATTAGGTAAACCAAATTTATTAGCACCATAAGTGCGCATCCAAATCCCTTTAATATTTTCTATTTCATATTTAACAAAACCACAAAACAATAAAGGTAAACATTCCCCTAAAGTGTTTAAACCATCTTTTTCCAAAGCTAGTGAACTAATAAAGTTAACTGGTAATGAAGTATGCGCATCCTCATTAATTACTGCGAGAGCATTAAATTGTTCAAAGCCTGCCGCTAAACAAGTTAAAGCTAAGTACTGCTCTAATACATCTTGTTCATAGCCAACATAATATAATAATAAATGACTATCACTTTCATAAACTTGTTGTTTTATTTCTTGACTATAACTAGCAGGAGTAACACATGCTTCTAATACAGCTTTAGGATAAGGCGCATTGAGACCAACTATTCTAATAACGTGTTTACCCCAACTCACTAAAATACACATATCTTCTTCAAGTTGTCCGAACGGTATTTCATATCGAATATCTTTTATGGTCGGATTAATCGATTTAAGTTTTGCTAATAATTCATCGTTATTAATATTAAGCTCACCGCTAAATACAATACTTAAGCTAACGGCATTTTCAATATCAGGATTTGGGACAATCGATTTATCCATCTGTTTTGATTCTGTTTTTTTACCAAAAAAGCGAGAAAATATACCCATTTTATATTCCTTATGACAACTATTTTAAATTAAATCCAATTTTGTGCATTTTATAGTAATTGACGCTATAAAACTTAAACAATAATATCTACATGTCTATATTAAGTAAATATTTTATTTATCATTTTTCACCATTGTAAATTTTTAAATTCAATAATCAAAAAAATCAATCAAACATCGAGTTCTAAGTAGTAATAATTTGCGACTTGGGTAAATGGCATAAATATTTAAATCCTATTAATTAATAAAATATTATAATATCTATATTTCAATCAAATGTTAATAATGGTTTATTGTTTCTATAGGGTTGCCGATAAGTTTTTATCGCTTCTTGCCAATCATTAAATTTAAATAAACTTACTACATTTAAATCAGTTACATCTAATATAGGCCATATATCATCGAACATCTTTAGCCATTGATGTTGACTTATTTGGTTTAAATAGTAACGAATATGAAACCAATGAACTTTAGGTAATCGCTTTTTAGGCTGAAAAAAAGCACCAGAAAGCAGACCATAAGAGACAAATTCACTTGAATCAGGCATATGCGCCAAAATTGTTTCCGCAAGCTCACCACCAACAGCATCAAAAACAATATCAGTTTGTCTGGCAAAATATTCGATAGTTTGCTTATCATCTTGCTTTATATGTTTGATTGCATATTTATTATAATATTGCGCATCATTATCAGAACGACAGATAACTGTAACAGATAAAGCTGCAAATTTTATTGCCAATTTGCATAGCAATTTTGCACAATCACTACCTGCCGCTGTAACAAGAATATGTTTTCCTTTGGGTAAAAACTGTTTAATCATCAGCCATGCTGCAACAGGGTTAATATATGCTCGTGCTGCAATCTTACTTTCAATATAATCGGGAACGGGAATAGCATACTCAGCTGGTGAATCAACCAAAGATTGCCAAGTACCCTCGCCTCTTAGCGGTAAAACGCGTTTTCCAATCAGATGTTGATAAGATAGTGGAGCTTCTATAACTTTACCTACTCCTTCATAACCAGCAATCTGTGGCAGTATGATACGATGCTGATAAGCGCCAGTAATTGGAATAAGATCGGAAGCATTGATGGGTGCATATAACATTTGAACTCTAACGCAATTTTCTTTTAAGGATGATTTATCTGCATATTCAAGCGTCAATACTTGTTCAGGTAGTCCAAATTTTCTATAAAATAATGCTCGATTCAATTAGCTATATCCATATTCAAGGTCGTTTTTCATTGAAGTTTTTATCATTTAGTCATTCTATTTTGCTCATTTCAAGGACAAAAAAATGACTTTTTAAAATTTTACTTATATTTGATGTATATTTCATGAGTTGACATAATATTCATTATTAACCAACAAACTCCTATATAAGCCAAACTTAAATCATATGATAAATATTCCTTGCCATTAAAAATGGCATAATTTTAATCTTAAAAAATCCAATAATTAGAAAACTGATTAGTTTTAATCAGCATTTATTATACGTTTGATTGAATCCGGTAAAGGATAAATTTTTTCAATAGGCAGCATTTCGCTTGCTTTTTCTATTTGATTATTAAGAATAAATTGATGAATTGACTTTACATAGTCAGTAATGTCGTCAATTTGAATAATCCAATCTTCAACATACTTTTTAACCGCTTCATTTTTTAAACCAATTTGTATAGATTTGAAATCCAAATTTTCAAGTCGAATATTTTTTTCTGGGTCCCATTGTACACGTACAGGAGTTTTGCTTAATTGTTCTTGCCAAATTGAATGATTGGAGTAAACAGAATTGTTGAAAGTGGATAAACATGCCTGTTTTAAAGCCCATTCAAAACCTTCGCGTTTTAATTTAATAGCTAAAATATGTTCTTGCCCCTCTTTTTGTGCCCATCCTGATCGATACATCATCCAAAGAAAAGAAGGTTTAATCCATGTCATTCTCTCTATTTTAAATGGCGGCACAAATGTTTGAGCTTTTATCGCTGATAAAGCTATCTCTTTTCTGTATGCTTGATAAACTGTTATTGTTTCTTCATCAAATACTGCTCTTATTTCTCTCTCTTTCATGCAATTCCTCGCAAATATTTCCATCACCCTACTTCTTTATGACCTGCAACAGGCAAACGTAGCAAACGGTCGAGATAGATCCCCATAATCTGTATAGAAGCAAAGCTATGAATTGATACCTAAAATATTCGAACGCTAATATAAGTCTCTTTTTAAAAAGATTTGATTGAATATTTAAGAGTCAATACTCGTTCCAATATACCAAATTTTCTATAATCTATAATCGCGCTCCGTTCAATTTTACTTATTACCATTTTTCATATTAATGATGACTAAAAAGTATAATATTAATTCATTTCACACTAAGAGCTTCAATAAAATCTTCTACTATTTGATGAGCTTTTTGCGCACCTTCTAAATTCATATCAATGAAAGTTTGATCATAAACTGGCATATTATTATCGTCATATTCATTTTCGATACTATCTCCAATATTGAATATATAGAAAACGGATACATTCCAATCTTGATTATACTCATAATTATAAGTACACCTTAAAACACTTTTACGGTAGCAATTAATTTCTAAAGCTTCTGTTTGCGGTGGCAACCAATCTACTTGAGGAATGATTAGTGTGTTTTCATGTTTATAAAATCTATGTAATTCTATGCCATTATTGAATTGTTTTGTCTCAAGCCAATCTCCATACCAATCTTCTGAATTTCTATTTCTCTTTATCTCCTTTATATTTTCTAATCTTTTCTGAAATGATTTAAGCCGAATACCACTAACTTCATCTTTATTTTTTTTCACAAATTCGATGTCTAAACTATCCAATTTTAAAAGTTCATTTTTTATATTACTGCAATAAGCGATTATTGCTTTAGATGTTGGATGAATGCATAAATTCCCTGAATTAATTCTAATTTCACTGATTTTGTCAATTTGATAGGCTTGAGTATGGGAAAACTGCTCACAAAAATCTTTTTCAGAAATATTTACAGAAGTAGAATCATGTAATTTTTTAATCCAAAATGGTGAATATTTGGAATTAGGATAAACTCGCAGAATAGTATCTTTAGACAATTCAACTAAACGTCCATTTTCTCTACATTCACTACTGGGTCTACTTTCTACAAATTCTACAACTATAGGAGCTATTAAATAGGCTGGCCAAAAGAAAGTACAAAATAATGGTAATAATACATAACTAAATATTGAAGCGAATTTACGTTTTATACCATAAGATTTTTTTGCTTGTAATTGGCATAGTCGAAGTATTATTGGAAAAACCATACCTGTTAATGTAAATAGAAAAATAATAAGATTGGTATGCATAAAGCAAAATATTAACCAAACAACCATTGGAATTGTAAAAATTGCTTTGATAATCCAATGCATCCGGACAAAAACAAATATTAACGAAAACGTATAAATACCATAAAAAAATGGTATCATGAAAAACCAAACAAAAATGTAACTATCGATATGATTAGCAGGATGATCCATATAAAATCCAATTTATAAAACTAGCTATAACAAAATTCCTTTCAGTTATGATTATCACGGATAAATATTTATGTCAAAAAATGAGGATTTTTTATTAATCCTCAAAAATTAAGAAAAAGTATTTTAACTTATTAATTTGTTTCAATGAATGATTCAATATCCATTACTGTTGCAAATCGCATCAATGCCGACATAAAGCTATTATGAACATCTGACGATGAAATAATATTACCGTTAAATTCAAGATCACGGAATGAATTAAGACAAAACAGATAATTAAAAAATTTGAATTTTTTATATTTTTTTAATAAATCGACAAAATTAAGTTGCTAGTTAGTCATTTATATTATATTTTGTACAACAGTTAAATTTAAAGGTTTTATTTTTTATGAATTGTTTTTGTGTTTTCGTTACTAAACATCATCATCACCATCATTCCTGAATAGTCTTCGGGCGATTGGTGCTGGAAGACAAAAGGTCTTCCGGTGATATCACGAAAGCATTTAGAGAACCCTCGGAAGATCAGTCTTCCGAGGGTTTTTTATTTGTGGTTTATAAATTTATTTAAACAAGTTGGAGAATAATATGTTGGATAATTCACGTTTACGTATAGCAATGCAAAAGTCGGGACGTTTAAGCGATGAGTCGAAAAAATTATTGGCACAATGTGGTATAAAAATCAATTTGCAAGAACAACGCTTAATTGCTTTTGCTGAAAATATGCCAATTGATATTTTACGAGTTCGAGATGACGATATTCCAGGACTCGTTATTGATGGAGTTGTCGATATAGGTATAGTCGGTGAGAATGTGTTAGAAGAAGAAGTTCTTGATAGACAAGCCGAAGGTGAAAACCCACAATATAAAACCTTACGTCGCCTTGATTTTGGTGGCTGTCGCTTATCAATTGCTGCTCCTCGTGATTTTGTTTATAGCGGACCAGAATGTTTAAATAATTTACGCATTGCAACCACATATCCTCACCTACTCCGCCGTTACCTTTCACAATACAATGTCAATTTTAAAACCTGTCTACTTAATGGTTCTGTAGAAGTTGCACCACGAGCTGGCCTTGCTGATGTAATTTGTGATTTAGTCTCTAGTGGAGCCACATTAGAAGCTAATGGTCTACAAGAAATTGAAGTTATTTATAAATCGAAAGCTTGTTTAATTCAACGAGAAGGTGAAATGTCGCCGATGAAACAAGCATTAATCGACAAAGTGATGACCCGTATTCAAGGGGTAATTCAAGCTCGTGAATCCAAATACATTATGCTGCACGCTCCAACAGCCGTTTTAGATCAAGTCGTATCATTATTACCAGGTGCAGAAAATCCAACCATTTTACCATTAACTGGCGAAAAAAATCGGGTAGCACTACATATGGTGAGTACTGAATCATTATTCTGGGAAACCATGGAAAAACTAAAAGCATTAGGTGCAAGTTCAATCCTTGTATTACCAATTGAAAAAATGATGGAGTAATCAAATGAAACTATCATATTGGCAACAATGTTCTAAAGAAAAACAAGCAGAATTACTAACTCGTCCTGCTATAGCTGCTTCTGATACTATTAGCCAAGCGGTTAAAGATATTTTGACGCAAGTAAAACAAAATGGCGATGAAGCTCTAAAAGAATTAAGTAATAAATTTGATAAAGTACAAATTAAGCAAATCAAATTAACTAAAGACGAGATAAAAACAGCAACTAGCCGTGTTAAACCAGAATTAAAACAGGCGATGCAATTAGCGGTAAGTAATATTAAAAAATTTCACCAAGCACAAGTTAGACAAACTATAACAGTGGAAACGATGCCTGGCATCAAATGTCAGTCAGTTACTAGACCAATTGATTCGGTAGGTCTGTATATACCGGGTGGTTCGGCTCCGTTGCTATCAACCGTATTAATGTTAGCCATTCCAGCTAAAATTGCCGGTTGTCGTAAAGTGATTTTATGTTCACCTCCACCAATTGCTGACGAGATTTTATATGCGGCTGAGCTTTGTGGTGTAACTGAAATTTATCAATTGGGGGGCGCACAAGCGATTGCGGCAATGGCATTAGGAACTCAATCAGTTCCTAAAGTCGATAAAATATTTGGTCCCGGTAATGCCTATGTTACCGAGGCGAAACGCCAAGTTAGCCAACGATTGGATGGCGCAGCAATAGATATGCCAGCCGGCCCGTCAGAAGTCTTGGTCATTGCCGATAGTTCCGCTAATCCGGCGTTTATTGCGGCTGATTTACTTTCTCAAGCTGAACATGGCCCCGATTCACAGGTTGTACTACTTACACCAGATGAGAAGATCGCCCAAGCAGTCTCAATCGAAGTTGATAAGCAACTTGCTCAACTTTCACGTCAAGGAATTGCTGAAAAAGCGTTACAAGAGAGCCGACTTATTGTTACTAAAGATTTAGAAGAATGTGTGAATATCAGTAATCGCTATGGACCGGAGCATTTAATTATTCAAACACAAAATGCTGATGAATTAGTTGATAAAATTAATAGTGCTGGTTCGATATTCTTAGGGAATTGGTCACCAGAATCTGCTGGAGATTATGCCTCTGGTACTAATCACGTATTACCTACTTATGGTTATACCGCTACTTACTCGAGCCTTGGTTTAGCCGATTTTCAAAAACGTATGACAGTACAAAAATTGACTGCTGAAGGGTTAAAAGCAATCGGTAATGCTGTTGAGCTAATGGCTCAAGCTGAGCAACTTACCGCCCACAAAAATGCCGTAACTATTCGTTTAGCTAAACTTAACTCAGATTCTGAAAAATAGGTGAATAAAATGGACATTAATCAATTAGTCAGAAAGAACGTACAAAAATTGACGCCTTATCAATCAGCTAGACGTATAGGCGGTAATGGTGATGTATGGCTAAATGCCAATGAATACCCTGTTGCACCCAACTTTCAGTTAACTGAACAAAACTTAAACCGCTATCCTGAAGCACAACCCGAACAAGTAATTAATCGTTATGCGCAATATGCTGGTGTTACCCCAGAGCAAGTGATTGTTAGTCGGGGTGCCGATGAAGCAATAGAGCTATTAATGCGTGCTTTTTGTGAGCCAGAAACCGATACTGTGCTTTATTGCCCACCAACTTATGGTATGTATCAAGTCAGTGCCGAAACACTAGGTATAAAAACCAAAACCGTACCAAGTAAATCTAATTGGCAACTTGATTTAGACCGAATTAAACAAAATCTAGACAATGTTAAATTGATCTATGTATGTTCACCTAATAATCCAACTGGTAATTTAATAGACCAAGATGATATTAAAACTTTACTTAAACTAGCCGAAAATCGCGCTTTAGTGATTATTGATGAAGCTTATATTGAGTTTTCTCCAAATTCAACAGTTGTGAGCTGGCTTGCAAATTATCCTCACCTAGTTATTTTACGAACTTTATCGAAAGCTTTTGCGCTAGCAGGACTACGTTGTGGCTTCACTTTAGCAAATAAACCAGTAATTGATGCTTTACAAAAAGTGATCGCTCCATACCCTCTCGCTACCCCAGTAGCGGACATTGCCACTCAGGCATTGAGTAAAGAAGGTATCGAAACGATGAAATTGCATGTCATCAATCTAAATAATCAAAAAGAGAAGTTTGCTAAACAACTTACTGCTTTACCAATTGTCGAAAAAGTTTATCCTAGTGAATCAAATTATTTATGCGTGAAATTTCAAAGTAATAAAGAGGTATTTAGCAAATTATGGAATGAAGGCATTATTTTGCGTGATCAAAGCAAATCAATTGGCCAAGATGGTTTTGTGCGAATTTCGATTGGTACACAAGCAGAATGTGAAGCAGTAATAACTGCACTCAAAGCGATATAATAGGAGCAAGTATGTTACAAAAATATTTATTTATCGATCGTGATGGAACATTGATAGTTGAACCCCCTATTGATTATCAAGTTGATAGTTTTGAAAAACTTGCATTTGAACCTAATGTGATCCCAGCACTACTAAAACTACAAGCAGCTGGTTACAAATTAGTTATGGTTACCAATCAAGATGGATTAGGAACCAGTAGTTATCCGCAAGCTGATTTTGATGGACCGCATAATTTAATGATGCAAATATTCGAATCACAAGGTGTTAACTTTGAAGATGTACTGATCTGCCCTCATTTTCCTCAAGATAATTGTGAATGTCGTAAGCCGAAAATCACTTTAGTTCTACCTTATTTAACCAGTGGTAAGTTAGATAAACAAAATAGTTACGTCATCGGTGACAGGGTCACAGATATGCAACTTTCTGAAAATATGCAAATAAAAGGATTACAATATAATCCAGAATCACTTAATTGGGATGAAATAGCCCAACGTTTAACCACAGCAGATCGTTATGCTAAAGTTGAACGAAATACCAAAGAAACCAAAATTTTAGTTGAAGTTTGGTTAGATAGACAAGGTGGCAGTCAAATTAATACCGGCATTGGTTTTTTTGATCACATGCTTGACCAAATCGCCACTCATGGCGGTATCAAATTAAACATTCAAGTAGAAGGCGATTTACATATAGATGATCACCACACTATTGAAGATACTGGTCTTGCCTTAGGCGAAGCACTAAAAAAAGCACTTGGCGATAAACGAGGTATCACTCGTTATGCATCAGTTATTCCAATGGATGAGTGTTTAGCAAAATGTGCAATGGATATTTCAGGTCGACCTTACCTCAAGTTTTCGGCGCAATTCAGTGATCCGAAAGTTGGCGATATGAGCACACAAATGGTTGAACATTTCTTCTATTCTCTAAGTTATACTATGGCAATTACCTTGCACATTGAAACAACCGGTGATAATGACCACCATCGTATCGAAAGCTTATTTAAAGCCTTTGCTAGAACACTCAAACAAGCGATTAAAATTGAAAGTGACAGATTACCTAGCTCAAAAGGAGTGTTATAGATGAAAATTGTCATTCTAGATACTGGCTGTGCTAATCTTTCCTCAGTCAAATATGCAATACAGAGATTAGGCTATAATCCGATTATTAGTCTTGATCCTGATACGGTACTCGAATCTGACAAACTATTTTTACCAGGGGTTGGTTCAGCTTCTGCTGCAATGCAAAAATTAAAAGAACGTAATTTAATTGAGCTTATCAAAGTCTGTACTCAACCAGTATTAGGTATCTGCCTCGGTATGCAACTTTTAGCTGATTATAGTAATGAAGGTCATGTCGATACCTTAGGTATTATTCACGAAAAAGTAGTACAAATTCCTGATTGTGGATTACCACTACCACATATGGGCTGGAATCAAGTCAACCCAAAAGCCGGACATCATCTATTTAGAGATATTCCTGATGGTGCTTACTTTTACTTTGTACATGGATACGCCTTACCATTATGCTCATCAACTATCGCAGAAACCAATTACGGCGAAAGCTTTACCGCTGCCGTGCAAAAAGACAACTTTTACGGTGTGCAATTTCATCCCGAGCGTTCTGGCTCAGCCGGTGCAAAATTGCTCAAGAACTTTTTGGAGATGTAACTATGGCAGTTTATCCTATTATCATTCCCGCGCTTGATTTAATTGATGGTACTGTTGTGCGGTTACATCAAGGTGATTATGACCAAAAACGAGATTATGGTAATGATCCTTTAGCTCGTCTACAAGATTATCAAAAGCAAGGTGCGAAACTATTACATCTAGTTGATTTAACTGGCGCTAAAGATCCGCAAGCTCGACAAATCTCATTGATAAAATCCCTGATTAATGGTGTACAAGTTCCAGTACAAATTGGTGGTGGAATTCGGACAGAAGAAGATGTTAAAGCATTATTATCAGCAGGTGCCACCCGCGTAGTTATTGGTTCAACAGCCATTAAACAGCCTGATTTGGTAAAAAAATGGTTTGATACTTATGGCCCTGAATCTTTGGTGTTAGCCTTAGATGTTCGTATTGACCAACAAGGTAACAAAAACGTCGCTATTCATGGTTGGCAAGAAGATTCTAAACAAACCTTGGAACAAGTTATTGATGATTATCTACCCTATGGCTTGAAACATGTACTATGTACAGATATTTCCAAAGATGGAACGCTAAGTGGCTCTAATGTAAAACTATATCAAGAGATCAGCCAAAAATACCCAACTATTGCTTTTCAAGCTTCTGGCGGAATTGGACAATTGGACGATGTTAAAGCGTTACAAGAGAGCGGTGTTGCAGGTATCATCGTCGGTCGAGCATTACTCGAAGGCAAATTTACAGTTCAGGAGGCAATTGCATGTTGGCAAAAAGGATAATACCTTGTTTGGATGTCCGTGATGGACAAGTTGTAAAAGGAGTACAATTTCGTAATCATGAAATCATTGGTGATATTGTACCATTAGCCAAACGCTATGCCGAAGAAGGGGCCGACGAATTGGTATTCTATGATATTACGGCCTCATCCGACGGTCGAGTAGTTGACAAAAGTTGGGTGGCAAAAGTTGCTGAAGTAATAGATATCCCCTTTTGTGTCGCTGGCGGTATAAAAACGGTTGAAGATGCAGGACAAATCTTAACTTTTGGTGCGGATAAAATTTCAATCAACTCTCCTGCATTAGCTAATCCGAGTTTAATTACTGAATTAGCGGATTGTTATGGAGTGCAGTGTATCGTGGTGGGGATTGATACTTGGTATGATAAAGATTCCGATAGTTACCATGTTTATCAATTTACCGGCGATGAAAAACGCACAGTGGCAACCAAATGGAATACGCTTGATTGGGTGCAAGAAGTACAAAAACGAGGCGCAGGTGAAATAGTGCTAAACATGATGAATCAAGATGGTGTCCGTAATGGTTACGATCTAAAACAACTAAAAACAATTCGAGAAGTTTGCCAAGTACCACTGATTGCCTCTGGCGGCGCAGGTACGATGGAACACTTTTTACAAGCTTTTAAAGAGGCCAACGTTGATGGTGCTTTAGCCGCTTCCGTCTTTCACAAACAAATAATTAATATTGGTGAACTTAAACAATATTTAGCTCAACATGGAGTAGAAATCCGATTATGTTAACTCAACATTCCCAAATGCAAATAGACACTAAACAACTTGATTGGCAAAAAGTTGATAATTTAATGCCGGTTATCATACAACACTATGTTTCTGGTGAAGTGCTTATGCTTGGCTATATGAATCAAGAGGCATTAACTCAGACACAAACGAGTGGCAAAGTAACCTTCTATTCGCGTACCAAACAACGCTTATGGACCAAAGGTGAAACATCAGGTAACTTTTTAAATGTGGTAAGTATTTCGACCGATTGTGATAATGATACTCTACTGATTTTAGTTAATCCAATTGGCCCTACTTGCCATACTGGAACAAATAGCTGTTTTAACAATAACCAAACTGAATGGGGCTTTTTATACGATCTAGAACAATTACTTGGTGCTCGTAAAAATGCTGATCCTAAATCATCTTATACGGCAAAACTCTACCATGATGGTACCAAGCGTATTGCCCAAAAAGTAGGAGAAGAAGGTGTTGAAACGGCACTTGCAGCTACAGTACACGACAAAGAAGAGTTAAAAAATGAATCAGCCGATTTAATCTATCACTTATTGGTCTTACTACAAGATCAAAATCTGTCAATGCAAGATGTCATTGCTATTTTAAAAGCTAGACATAAATAACATTAGTCACCAAGCATAATCTGTTGTGCTTGGTGTTTAAAATTTATAAGCAAAATATTTTCCTACTACCGAACTGGTAACTTGATCCCATTAAACATAGCCTGTACTGCCACATTATTTTCACATAAGATAAGTCTATCAACTGTTTGCCTATTTAAATGTGCCGAAAACTGATTAATAAAATCATACATATAATTGCGTAGAAATAGCGAACGA
Source organism: Gilliamella sp. LMG 34361 (assembly GCF_984569075.1). Lineage (NCBI taxonomy): Bacteria > Pseudomonadati > Pseudomonadota > Gammaproteobacteria > Orbales > Orbaceae > Gilliamella > Gilliamella sp. LMG 34361. The sequence goes on from NZ_OZ474903.1 coordinate 2,023,265, forward strand.
GCAAAGGCAATATAAGTAGTACTATATGGAAATATATGCCCAGCATTAAGTACCACAAAATCACTATCAGATCTTTCGTTAACCGCCATTTTTGCGACAATGCCAACACCTACCCCTAACTTAACATAAGTCTTAATCAGCTCCGCATCAGTGGTACTAAAAACAATATTAGGAATTTGATTGGCTTTAATAAAAGCTTGATTCAAATCAGACCCATCATTAGAAAAGTCATAACTGACTAAAGGATATTTAGACAATTCGTCGATAGTAATTAAACTACTTTTAGCTAATGGATGATCTTTCATTACAATCACCGCTTGGTTCCAATGATAGCAAGGTATAGCAATCATATCATCGCTGAGTTCAGATAAATCAGTAACGATAGCAAAATCAGCCTGCCCTGTTTGCGCTTGTAAGAGACATTGCGGCGATGATCCTTGCTCCATATGAAGTGTTATACTAGGATACTGTTGCATGAATTGCTGAATAACAATTGGTAAAGTATAACGAGCTTGAGTATAGGTTGTTGTAATGGTTAATGAACCTTGATTAGGCTGGCTAAACTCTTTAGCTAAAATTTTAATATCTTGTGCTTTATTTAAAATCTCACGGGCTAAAGCAATAATTTGCTCACCAACTGGCGTAACTTCTGAAAGATGTTTACCTACACGGGTAAAGATTTGTACATTGAGCTCATCTTCCAATAATTTAATCTGCTTACTGATCCCAGGCTGAGAGGTATAGAGTTTTTCAGAGGTAAGTGACACATTTAGATCGTTATTGACGACCTCAACAATATAACGCAGTTGTTGCAACTTCATGACAAAGGCTCCTTTAACTGTATACCTTTCCCTCTTTTTAAAACTATTCAAAAAGTCAAAAAGAGGGAAATCGTAAGGTAATTCCTTTCACACTTTAGCACAAAACGGCTTTTTTATACTAAAACGGCTACTTAACCTGACCGATTCATTAATAAACGACCAGGTGTTCTTACCTATTTTTTACTATTAACCCATTTACCATGAACATATTGCATCACCCAACCGGTAGATTTGCCGTTCACTTCAGAAGTGACATATTGTTCCTTACTTTTACGACTAAAGCGAACAACACTCGGATTACCATTTGGATCATGACTTGGTGCTTCGGTTAGATAAATGAACTTTTCCGGTAAACGATATTTAAAGCGTTGTAACTCTTCAATTAAAGGTGCACGAGTTTCTCTAGATTTAGGAAAATTGTGCGCCGCTAAAAAGATACCTGAAGCGCCATCTCTAAGTACAAAATGCGCATCTGATTTAGTACATTTTAATTCAGGTAAATCAACTGGATCTTCTTTAGGCGGAGCTACATCACCATTTTTTAAGATTTTACGCGTGTTTTTACAATCTTGGTTAGTACACCCCATATAAAGCCCAAAACGGCCTGATTTGAGGTGCATTTCTGAACCACATTTTTCACATTCAATAATTGGACCATCATAACTTTTTACTTTAAATGTGCCCCTTTCAATTAATGAACCATCACAAATTGGGTTATTACCGCAAATGTGCAACTTACGCTCATTATCCAGCAAATAGCTGTCCATCGCTGTATGACATTTTGGACAACGTTTAAGTGCTCTTAATGCATTAGTTTCTGCTGTTTCCGCTTCTTCCAAAATGTTCAATGTTTCATGTTCAGGAATTAAGTTAATTGTCTGTTTACAACGCTCTTTAGGTGGCAGAGCATAACCAGAGCAAGCTAAAAACACCCCGGTTCCTGCAGTTTTAATTCCCATTTCACGCCCACAGTTAGGACATTTAATTTCCGGCGTTAAAACTAACGGATTTAATTGCATTCCACCATGTTCTGGATCTTGTTCTGCAATTTCAAGATGCTGACTAAAATCTTCAAAAAATTGATCTAAAACTTCGCGCCATTCTTGTTTTTTATTCGCAATCTCATCAAGCGCATGCTCCATACGTGCGGTAAAATCATAACTCATAAGATCATTAAAGTTTTCAGTTAGTCTATCAGTAACAATCTCTCCAATTTTTTCCGCATAAAAACGACGATTATCTAATCGAACATATCCACGGTCTTGAATGGTTGAAATGATCGTTGCATAAGTAGAAGGACGACCAATTTCTCGCTTTTCCAATTCTTTTACCAAAGAGGCTTCATTGTAACGGGCAGGAGGTTTAGTAAAGTGTTGATCAGGATTTAAACTGAGTAGTTCTAAAATATCTTCAACCGATACTACTGGTAACATCTTGTCTTCATTATTTTTACTTAACTGGGATTGTACTTTTGTCCAACCATCAAAACGTAAAGTGCGACCTTTCGCTTTTAAAGTAAAATCACCCGCTTTAACAGTTACTGTGATAGAGTTATATTCAGCTGAAGTCATTTGGCAGGCAACAAATTGACGCCAAATTAATTGATACAACTTAACAGCATCAACTTCTACATCACTTAGGTTTGTTGCTTGAATATTAACATCTGATGGACGAATAGCTTCATGTGCTTCTTGTGAATTTTTCTTACTTGTATAAACATTCGGTGATTTAGGTAAATATTTATCACCGTAGTTTTTGCCAATATAATCTCGAACCATGTTTAATGCATCTTGACTCAAATTTGTTGAGTCGGTACGCATATAAGTGATATATCCAGCTTCGTATAAGCGCTGCGCTAACATCATTGTCTTCTTCACTCCAAAGCCAAGACGGGTACTTGCCGCCTGTTGTAGAGTTGAAGTAATAAATGGTGCGGTTGGATTACTTTTCGTCGGTTTTTCTTCAATTTTGGTAACTTGATATTGCTTATTATTTAGCTCTGTCAACGCAATATCGATAGCCACTCGATCTTTTGGTTCGAACGCATCATCTTTATAATGCGTAACTTGCATAGTTAATTTTTCTTGATTAGCTGTTTTTAAATCAGCATAAAGCTCCCAATACTCTTCAGGAATAAAGGCATGAATTTCACGTTCTCGTTCAACGACTAATCGTACCGCAACTGATTGAACACGACCGGCAGACAAACCTCGTGCAACTTTTTTCCAAAGTAATGGCGACACCATAAAACCAACCACGCGATCCATAAATCGTCGGGCTTGCTGAGCATTAACTCGATCCATATCCAACATGGCAGGGTGTTTAAATGCATTTTGTATAGCAGTTTTAGTGATCTCATTAAACACAACGCGACGATACTTATCATCACTACCGCCAATAACATCTTTTAGATGCCACGCGATGGCTTCCCCTTCTCTATCCAAGTCGGTTGCGAGATAAATCATATCCGCATCTTTGGCTAACTTTTTAAGTTCATCAACTACCCGTTCTTTGCCTGGTAAAATTTCATAATGTGCTTCCCAACCATTATATGGGTCAACACTCATACGATCGACTAAAATCTGTTTTTCAGATCGTTTTACTTTCTTCTCAGCTTTATCTTTGCTGTTTTTTTCATTGCGGTGACTACTACCACTTACTGGCAGATCTCGAATATGCCCCACGCTTGATTTAACCACGAAATCTTTGCCAAGGTATTTATTAATCGTTTTTGCTTTTGCTGGTGATTCCACAATAACAAGGGATTTTCCCATAATTAAACCTATTTATCCTGTAGTTTAAGTTATTTACTGTCTAAATTATCGTCAAGTAATGACAGTAAATCATCTTTAATTGTCGACACTTTACTTGCATATTGCTCTTTTTGCTCTGCATCTTCAATTAATTGCGTAATTGTTTGTGACAACGTACATCCTCGGCGTTTAGCTAAATTAGCTAATCTTTGCCAGACTAGAAATTCCAAATCAATAGACTTTTTACGTGTATTTTGTTGCTCAGCATTAAAATGCCTTTTTCGCCTTGCCCGAATGGTTTGCTTCATGCGATTATCTAAATCGGGATTTAAATGCTGCTTAATCCAGTCAACGACAGCTGTCGGTTTGTGCTCTAATAATAGTAGTTCATTTACGGCTTGCTTGGCTGCACTCTTCTCAATATAACGAGTGATTGGTTCACCTTCTAAATGTCTTTTTACTAAATAGTGCCACTTCCAACCGCATTCAAGGTTTTCTAATTGTTGGTATTTCATAAGCTCACCTTGTGACGCTGTAACTAAATACATTAGTTGTAGCATAATCTTGGCACACAATAAAGAAAATTATTGCATTTGACAAATTTTTTATAAATCTGCTATCGTTCACGCTTCACTTTGAACTTCTATTTAAGGAATCAAAAATAATGGCAAAAGCCGATGTTATTTATATTAATGGTTACATATACACTGCTGACAAATACAATACAGTTTGTGAAGCGATTGCAATTCGAAACGGCTATATTATTGCAACAGGCACCACACAAGAGATAAATAACACTCAATATATTGATAATCGCACTATAATCAATGATCTACAAGGAAAAACCATGATGCCTGGCATTATTGACGCCCATTTACATACTTTTTGGGGCGGCATGCAATTATCATCATGTAACCTAAATTATCAGAGCTTAACGGTTGATGACACTTTAGCCATTATACAACAATATTTAGATAATGATTCCACTAAAAATAGTACCAATTGGCTACAAGTTCGAGGTTGGTTACGTCAAGAGGTATTACCAATTGGGACCGACATAACCCGCTTTGATCTTGACAAACTTAATACCAAGCGCCCAATTATTCTATTTTCGAATGATTGTCATACACTTGTTGCTAACAGCATTGCTTTAGATAAATTTGGACTAGACCGTAATACGCCAGAGCCTCCTGATGGCAAAATTGGACGTACTAAAGATGGCGAGTTAAATGGAATATTAGAAGATGCCCCTGCAATGCGTGCATTTGACAGTATTTCTAAACTTACCGATGAACAAGCCGTAAAGATTGCTAAATTATCACAAACTGAATTAAATAAGCAAGGGGTAACTTCAGTAATGGATGCTCGTATTACTGAAACCCAAGCCAATGCGTTTTTAAAATTACAACAACAAGATGAACTCTCAATACGGTTATTTGGTGCTCGTGAATTACCACCTGGTGATGTCGGTTCTATTGAAGACATACCTGCTGTAATTGAGCGTGTAAAGCAGTTTGCTAAGCGTTATAACGACAAAAACTGGCAACCAAAACCGGGAATTAAAGTATCGCATACCAAATTATTTGTCGATGGTGTGATGCAAGCGCCGTTAATGACAGCACGATTACTTGAACCTTATCAATTAGAAAATGAAAAAGATCGCCTTGGTGATCTCTATTATTCCACAGAAATGCTAGACGCTTTGATACTAGAATCCTCTAAAGCAGGATTTCATCCCCATATGCATACCGTTGGTGAAGGTGCGATTGAAGTGGTTCTCAACGCGATCGATAAGATGCGAAAAGCACTGCCAGATGCAGATATTCGCCCTAGTACTGCACATAATGAACTCAGTGCTAAGCATCAATTTGTCCGTTATAAACAATTAAAAGCCAGTGTGGTATTCTCATTCCAATGGGCTGGCTGTAGCTCGGCAATGGTTGAACAATACCAAACTCTGTTTGGTGCTGAACGTTATAATGGTTTAGAAGCCCACGGTCAATATATTGATGCCGGCGTAAACTGCGCCTTTGGTAGTGATTGGCCAATTGATCCACTTAACGAATGGTATGATTTCCAAATCGCAATGACTCGACAAATTGACGCTGAACATCCACGCTTGAATAGCGATCGCAATTTGACTGTTATTGAAGTCCTACGATGTGCAACAATTGGTGCGGCTTATATGTTAAAACAAGATGAGTATATCGGCTCTATCGAAAATGGGAAATTTGCTGATTTGATTATTTTAGACCGCAATCCATTTACCATTCCTGCAACGGATATACAAAACGTCAAAGTACTAACCACAATTGTTGGTGGCAAAACGGTTTATCAACAAACCTAATAAACCTTAAACAAATTCACTACCCCGCCAATAGATCGGGGTAGTTTTTTATTACTAGTCAGCATCAACAACAACATCACCTTCAACTGCTGGTTTTCGAGTAAAGTGTAAAATCGCAGCAATAATAAACGCTCCGATAAACATATCAATCACATACCACATTGCACCTTTGGTTACACCACCAAGTGCAACTAAACCACCAAATGCAACTAAAGAATCAATACCATTAATCATACCTAGCATACCCGCAACGGCAGTACCTACAACGATAGCAAGAATAACTCGTTTAGGATCTTTAGCAGCGAATGGTATCGCGCCTTCGGTAATACCAGCTAACGATAAAAAGAACGCAGTAATACCAAACTCTTTTTCTTCTTTGGTGTATTTAGAACGTGATACCAGTAAAGAAGATATTGCTAATCCTAAAGGAGGAATAGCACAGCACATACGAAACACACCATTAGGACCATAAACACCTTCCGCCATAGCAGCTAACGTAAAGGCTGTCGCCGCTTTACTACAAGGTCCCCCCATATCAAGCGCAGCTAGAACACCGATTCCAATACCTAAAAATGCAGCGTTAACTTCTGACATACCTTTTAAGGTTTCCACCATCGCTTTTACGAACCAATCAAGAGGATAAGACAGGCCATAAATATAGATAGGTGCCATGACCAATAATGTCACGGTTGGTATGATCATCACAGGCATAACCGAAGCAATAACCGGATGGACCTTAACAGTTTTGAACCATTTAACAAAATAGCCAATAAGGACACCAAAAATCATTGCACCAATAAAACCGGTAGATACTAATAACGAACAACTTATTTGAAAGAACATCACTAGTTAATTCAACAGGTAGAACGGGGATTGGTTCCATAATATATCCTCTTAATTAATCACTGTTTTCTCTATAATCTTTATACACGATTTTTAATTAAAAATATAATTGTTTATAAAATGGTTTATAATTTTAATAATCAGATCGCATAATTAATTTACCAATCAAAGCAAGTAATAATACTAACTGTCCGTCGCCATATATTTTTTTAATTCGAAAAAGCACACAGATCGTCCAAATTTATAATCTTTACTAAAAATTAGCTTGCATAATTATAATAATGTGGGAGAATTCCCTGCCGCTTTAAGCGGGTAAAAAGGCAAAACTATACTTAGTAGTTTTTTATTGTTTTTTGGGACAGAGGAGCAAATTAAATCATGTCCGCAATAAAAATGAAACGAGTTTTAACCACACCTGCATTGATTGCATTTGGTTTAGCTTATATGGTTCCTTTAGGGATCTTTACCACTTATGGGGAAGTTACCGTTGTCAGTAATGGACACTTACCTGTAGCCTATATCATCACCCTTGCCATGATCTTTTTCACAGCATTAAGTTATTGCCGAATGGCAAATAAACTACCTATTGCTGGTTCGGCTTATACCTATGTACAACGAACTTTTGGTGGAAAAGCTGGTTTCCTAGTTGGTTGGGCACAAATTCTTGATTACCTATTTTTACCAATATTAAATTACTTGGTTTTAGGGATCTATCTACATGAACTCTATGATAGTATTCCGGCTTATGTATATGTATTGGCATCGATTATAGGTGTAAGTGTATTAAATTACCTTGGAATCAAGTTAATTAATTGGGCCAATATTACTTTGAACTTCTTTCAAGCATTATTCATCGTATTGTTTATTATTTTAACATTGGCAAATGTTCATTTAACACCTGAAACAATGTTAAAACCAATATCAGTCACAACCGATGATTTTAGTGGTTTATTTTCTGGAGCTGCCATATTATGTCTTGCCTTCTTAGGTTTTGATGCCATAGCAACATTAGCAGAAGAATCCAATGATGCGAAAAAAACCTTACCAAGAGCAATTATCGGCACCGTATTGATTGCTGGTTGTATATTTTTAATTGTCTCATATTGTGCGCATTTAGCTTACCCACAATGGACAGATTTTATTGATAATAAAGATACCGCCAGTTTAGATGTAATGCGTAGAGTTGATAGCATAAGTCATCTAACCAATATACTTGGCAAATACGGAAATGATTTTATGTATAATTTCTTCCAAACCGCTTATTTGACAGGTGTATTTGCCTCTACAATGACCGCACAAACTAGTGTGTCACGAATCTTTTATGCGATGGGACGTGAAGGTGTGTTACCAAAACAGATCTTCTATAAAATTCATCCACGTTTTCGAACACCTTATTTATCAATTATTTTTGTTTCCTGTTTTTCCCTACTCTCTTTGGTACTTGATTTAAGCTTAGTCGTTTCGATGATCAGTTTTGGCGCCTTAGTAGCCTTTACCTTCGTTAACCTATGCGTAATCAAAAGTTACCTAAGTGGTACGAAAAAAACAGTACCAATGCTTTTAAAATATGGATTAATGCCAGCAATTGGTGTATCACTTTCGTTATGGCTATGGACCAGTCTTGAAGCGACAGCGATGACGGTAGGTTTAATTTGGTTAGTAATTGGATTCTGTTATTTACTTTATCTAACTCGATGTTTTACCAAATCACTACCTTCTATTGATCATACAGAATTGGATTCAATCATCAAAGATTAGTAATCTATTAGGTCTACTTAAAAGTATTTAGTTGATGCCCTTTTAAAACAATTCCGTCGACCTTGGTCGACGGAATTTTCATTTCTCAGTAAATAAAATAAGCTAAATTAAAATCGCTTAAAATTATTCACCAAAGCCTGTAGCAAATAATTCACGGATTTCATCCATTGCTGCTTGTTCATCTTCACCATCACAGATGATTTCAACAGTTGAACCACCTTTAACACCAGCACCAAGTAACCCCATCATGCTTTTTAATTTAATGGCTTTATCGTTATAAACAAGTTCGATTGATGATTTATAACGGCCAGCTAATTTAACCAAAGTCGTTACTGGGCGGGCATGTAAGCCAGTTGAATTTTTTACTACCATTTGCTCTTTTAACATATTATAGTCCTTACATATATCTAACGTTAATACAATGCATGTATTTATATCATAAATTCATTTTTTTTGCTCTTTTTTAGCATCAATTTTTGAAATTATTTGATTATATGATAGTTTTGCTAATATTTTTCATCACATTAAAAACTATATTAGCCAAAAATATCTTACGATATGAAAAAATATCGGCGCAGCAAAGCAAATAGAATCAAAACGATCAAGTATTCCACCGTGACCACCTATTAGTTTGCCCCAATCTTTTACCCCGCGATCACGTTTAATAGCAGACATAACTAGACCACCCATAAATCCTAACAAAGTGATCATTAAGGAAATAAGTCCTGATTGTACAAAAGTAAACGGAGTGATCCAACACATACAGGCACCAATAAAACTAGCAGATAAAACGCCACCAATAAAGCCTTCAATCGTCTTTGATGGTGATACATTTGGGCTAATTTTATGTTTACCAAACAATTTACCAAATACGTACTGCAACACGTCAGATAACTGAACGATTAAAACTAAATAAGCAATGAGTAATAGATTACGCCCTTGGTAATTTTCGATATCTAATACTAATAATGCCGGCACACACGAAATACTATATACCGTAATCATCAATCCCCATTGCACATCGGCTATTCTCGCCAAAAAATTAGTGGTTGAACCAGTTATTGTGGCAAATATCGCCAGAAACAAGAAAGCATAAACCGGAATAAAGATACTAAATAGACCATACCATGCTAAGGCAACCAAAATATATTGCACAGGTAAAGCAACTGCAAAAGCAAAGATTAGGGCAAAAAAGTCAGAGCGATTGATAGGAGTTAAAATAAGAAACTCTCGCAATGCTAAAGCAGAAATAACAAAAAACAAAAAAATTACTGCTAGTTGTCCAAACCAAAACGCTAAACCAATAATGGCAACCATTACCCACCACGCATTGATGCGAGTATTTAAATTATCGATAACACTATTAGGTGATGTAAGACGATATTTTAACAATTGACCAATAATTGTTGCCACTAACAAAAATAAGCCGATGCCCAAAAATAATAATAGCGTATCATGTTGGAAATGGGACATCTCAGCGCTCCTTATATTGCTGTAGTTCTAATCTATTAACTTGTGATAATAGCATTAATCACCATAAAAACGATTAAACAATTTTGTAATAAAAATAGAATTATCTGCTTTTTAAACAAGGATAAAATCCCTTTTTGCCGTTCAGCGACCGTTCTTGATGATTGGTGAGATTTGATTAATTGCAAATTGACTAATGCTTTATCCATAGCTAACAGCTCTTCTGGCAAATGATCAACATGCTCAGATAAATATACAAACAATTTTCTATCAAAATCTATCCTTATTGCATAATACTTACTCATTAAACCTAGAATAAAAATGATTAGGCAACAGATAGTTAATGATGTTAGCGAAACATGAATCAAAGCGACAATAGCAGCTAATATGGTTAATAGCATCGAAAAAATATCAATATGTTTACTTAACGATAAAAAACAACAAAACGTTACTAAATCTACTTTAGTTACACTATTTTGCGAAATATTATTACTACTCAACATATCACTGTCTCATCTTTAAAGTTAGCCAACCAATTGGATAAAATCAGTTGTTGCTGGCAAGAAATCACAATTGAATTCCGTTGTTCTTTTACTATTCCTATCGCCTGTTGCAGCGTGTTAGCTCTTTTAGTCCACAATAACCATGCAATAACTGCAGTTGCACTCCTCGAATAACCTAAAGCACAACAGACTAATAATTTACCCTGCTGCCGATAATATTCGATAGCTTGTGCAGCCTGCTGACACTCTTGTTGTGATAAGGGCGTCATATCTAAAACCGGAATAAGCTTATAGTTACCGTTAAAACATCCAATTGGCAACTCGGCACAAAGATCGACAACCGATATAAAATGATTTTGATTTAGCGATTTTGAGGATGGAATACGACCTAAATAGACTTCATCAATAATCAAATCATCAGTTGGATGTTTAATTGTCCATAACCGTGAATTGAGCCACATAATAGCAAAAAATGGCAAATAGAGCAGATAAACGGCTAACTTAAAATGACCATTTTGCTGTTTTTGCAAACCAGATGCGCCAAACAATAAATAATTAGCAGCAATCAATAACCAGGCACCAGCCAACCATAACAACCAGAGTGCCCAGCCAGAAAAGTAAATAGCTACAGTGAGTGACAGTAGGCATAAACAAAAATAGAACATCGCCCAAGTATAATTTTTAGTTAATGGTCGATGTTTTAATGGCGTCGTCATATTATCTGGCCATAGCCAAATAGAAAAACAGCCTACCCATAATCCAGTTGGAATATCGAAAAAATGATGTTGCCAAGTAGTTAAAACCGAAAGTGCAATCAAAAAACACCAAAAATGTAATAGATAACGCCCAATCCCCCGAAAATATTGCGCATAAAACTGCCACAAAATAACTAATAACGTGATATGTAATGAAGGAGCTTGATTAAACGGCTTATCAAATCCCATTAAAATATCAAACAGTAAACCAAAAAAGCCATCCAAAGCAGGCCGTTCAAAATAGAACTTAAGCGGAAAAACTAAGAAGCAAATAATACAAATCACTTGCGCGGTTAACAGTCGTAAACCAAGAGTTTTCAGGGATTGCCAAGAAGTTGGCAATAAAATAGCAAGACCATACATCAGATCGATAGACCAATAAGGAATTATCGTCCATGACCAAAGTGGAATAGAATATTCCCAACTAAAAAATAGACTTGGCACATCTTGACGTTGCGAAGTTAACCAGTTAGCAAAATTATAGCTAGCAAAAAAGAATACTGATAAACCGGCTAACCACAAACATTTATAAACATTTAGACGGTTAATTAGTTTTGGCATAATCAATGCGAATTTCTCTGAGCGACAGATACCGTAAAAATGCCCCACTGATCGACCAACATGGTTACTTTACTAAATCCTGCTTCGGCAACTAACTGATCCATCTCAAGTTGAGTTCGTCGTCGCATAATCCACGGTTGCCCTTGTCGATGTGAAGTTAACGCTCTAGCAATAAATTCTAATTGCGGATGCCAAGGTTGATTGGTGTAAAGTAAATAGCCACCTTGTGGTATTACATCAGCCAAGCCAGCTAAAGATTGCTGTAACAGTTGATTATCACCAAATAATTCATACAATCCTGATACTACCGCTAAATTAGGTTTAGGTGATAATTGTGAAAGTTCGTCACGACTAAAAGCATCGCCTTTTTCAAAACGAACGATATCGCTTAAACCTTGTTGCGCAATTAGTGCTTGGCCATCACGGATATTAATATCACTATAATCACGCAACAACACCGAATTAGGTTTATTAGCGATTTGATTAATGGTTTCTAAAATATATCGACCATGCCCTGCGGCTATATCAACAATATTTACTTCAGTAAATTGTTGTTGTAACTGTTCAATAGCTTGCTTTAAGAGTTGTTCAAGATGAATTTTTCGTTGCCGAATCCCTCGCCAACCAATAGATTGTAAATAGAGATAATCAAAAAAACGCCCAAGTTTAGAGGTTCCAGACGGTTCATTTCGATAGACATAATCAAGTGTACTACCGGAATCAAAACCGGTTTCAAACCCTAGTTTTATTCCATCCGACAGATTACTCGCATATTTCAAGGTCGCTTTAACTAACTTCCAATACCATGGTTTAAGCCAACCAGAAGGCGGTAAAGCTAACTTATCGGATTCAGATCGAGTATAACCAACCCGATCGGCATTAGTTAATTTTGGCACATTTGGTTGATTAGCAAAACAACCTTGAATAAATCGCCTTGCTCTATCAATTGCCATATAACGATCTTTCTCGCCAAAGGTATCATGATAAAATTTTGGGAGGATATGAAACTCTTTTTGATTGGTTCCTAAATTATCATAAAACGCCTGTTGTGGTTTTCGTCGCACCACAAAATCACAACCAGAAACTAACAACTGTGTAGGGACGGTGATAGCATTGGCATCTTTAACAATTCGATCCGCTACCGCATACAAATCAAGCAGTAATCTCACCGAAATAGGTTTAGTAATTAAAGGATCTTTATTAAAAGAATCTGCTCGACTGCCATCATGGGTTAGTAAATTTGGTTTAACATAACTATTTACAAAGAAATTGCCTTTCAAGTTATATAATAACTTAAGTCCCGGCACCGCTAATGGCACATATAATTTAACGCTAAAAGCTGGAGCACCTAAAACTAAAGCGCGAATATTCGGTACATAATCATGCACCCAACCAGCAGCAATTACTGCACCAACACTTTGAGCGATAATAGCAATATCTTGCATATCAATCGCATATTCTTTAATGATATGCTCTATAAAACAGTTGGCATCTTTTATCAGAGTAGCAAAATTTACCGCATCACCACGTTGACCATCAGATTGACCATTTCCTCGCGCATCCCAAGCAAAAATATGGAAATCAGGTAATTCCAGCTCTTCGGCTAAATGGGCAATTCGTCCAGAATGTTCATGCCCACGATGAAAAAGTACAATTGCTTTTGAAGCTGTTTTCGTATCACTATCGACTGCTGGCCAATAACGATAAAATAATTGACAGCCATCATGACTAATAAATGTGTTTTGCTGCTGTTCGCGCATTAATTATTCCTTATTATTTTTCGCTTCTTGCAATCCTTTTCTCACTCTATTAATCACAGTAATTAGTAACAAAAAGGTGATAAGCCACAATAGAACATTTAGCCATTCAAGCGGCAATAGATAGGTTGCAATGCCTAAACTAATTAGGCTAAAAGCTAAAGCTCGATCGCTTTTCCCCATAGGTCCATCATAACGTCGAGAACTACCAATCATCACACCGAGTACACCCGCGTATTCGGTTAGAAATGATAATAAGATCACTAATATCATTAAATTGGTATTAACTTGATTTATTTGAGTAAAGATTAACAGCAGAGCACAATCGGAAATCACATCACAAATCTCATTTAAATAGGCACCTAAATTGGATTTCTGACGAAATTCTCTGGCTAACATACCATCAATAGCATTAAGAGCCATCCGGATAAACATCCATATGGGTATTAACAAAAATAGCCATTGATGATCGGCAAAAAAGCCAACTAATAAAGCAATCAATATCGATCCAGCACAAGCAGCTAACGTGACTTGATTAGCAGTTATTCGTGAATTATAAAGCGAATTCACATAAGGACGAAGCAATGCTTGAAAGCGTGATTTTAATTGATAAATAGAAAACACAGATCGTCCCTTAATAGGTAATTATACAATTCGTTGTAGTTGAGCATACTTTAATGAACTTACCATAAAATGCAAACGGTTAAGTACATTGACCTCACCTGCACCATCATCAAAATCCAAATAGAGCAGATTCAGTTTTGGATTAAGATCGCGCATGCGTTTTTCCACTCCTTTAGACACAACATGATTAGCAATACAACCAAATGGCTGTAAACTAATAACGTTATTAATGCCATGCTCAGCAAAGGTCATAATACCCGCAGGAATCAACCAACCTTCACCATATTGATTGGCCAAATTCAAAATTTCCTTTGCTTTTTTTGCCATATCACGAATATTGTGGAATGGTTGATAATATTTAAAGCCAGACAATATTTGATTCGTTTTATTGATATACTTTAGGGCTACTGTCTCAAAAAAATAAAGCAAATAGGCAACATAACTTTTATTAACAACATTATTATCTACATTGGAATCATAGTTAACAAAAGTTTGGGCAAAAAATTCAATCATGGGTGGGATAACTGGTTCAATTCCCTGATCAATTAGCCACTCCACACTATGTTGATTACCGAAACTGTTGTATTTAACATAAATTTCACCAACAATCCCAATTTTCGGGCAATCTTTATTTAACGTCTCGATTTGATTAAAATGATCCACCGCCTCTTTTAACAACGCAAAGATCGCTTTTTTGCCTTTATGTTGATTGATGAGTTGTTGTAACTTTCTAATATAAAGCTCTTTCGCTTGGTTAGCTTGTTGTTTAAATTTGGTTCTAGGCGCAATCGAATAGAACATTTTCGAAATTGAATCTGTAAATAACATAGCAAAAAAAGTTGTTGGTAATGCTTTTAACCAATTAATTTTAAAACCAGGTTGTTCAATTTCTTTAATACTACCAAGACTAAGAGACACGATGGGAATATCTTCAAAACCATTACTAATCATTGCTTTCTTAATCAAAGAAAGATAACTACTCGCTCGGCACTGTCCACCCGTTTGAGTAATGCCTATAGCCACTTCATCACGTTGATATTTACCCGAATTAAGCGCTTTAATAATATCACCAACAATAATGGTCGCTGGATAGCATATCTCGTTATTACAATATTTAAGTCCCCATTCGACCGAACTTTTATCTGGTTTTGGCAAGGTTTCAAGTTTATAACCTGACAACGCAAAAATCGGCGGTAATAATGGTGAATAAAAATCGGAGATATAAGGTGCTAAAATAGTCCGACGCTGTTTATCTTGTTTAGCAAAAATAGCCATCTTTTTACGCTCAACAACTTTTAACGGTTGTTGGTGATTCATACGGATTGACTCAATAATCGAACGTAAACGCAACCGCACCGAACCAGTTGCCGTGATCTCATCGACTCGAATTATTGTACATGTCTTACCTTTTGACTCTAAAATCGCCTTACACTCATCGGTGACAATCGCATCAGGCCCACAACCAAACGAATTAAGTTGTACAAACTGAATATTTTTCGGTTGTTCAGCAACAAAACTAGCTGCTGCATATAAGCGATTTGGATAACTCCATTGTGAGCAAATTTGTAGTTCGGGCGATAATTGACTGATCGCACCTAACACTGAATCTTCGGTTATTACATCGCAACCAAGCGCATTTAAAATCTCTGGTGTTTTATGATTAATTAAACTATCACTATGATAAGGACGACCTGCCAAAATAAATACATAACGCCCCGTTTGTTTAGCATTATTTAGTACTTCAACCGCTTTGTTATACAGCGATTTCTTATATTCAGCTTGAGCAGCTAATGCATCAGAAAATGCTTGATTAGCTATCTTTTCTGCAATACCAAGCGAAGTTAAATAATTAATACAGCCCTTTTTCAACAATTTTTGATTACTAAAATTGATTACTGGATAATCCAGTGGCACGTCATATTTTTGACTAGGATTGATAGCACTATTCACCACCTCAGCATAGCTACTCACAATTGGACAGTTATAGCTATTAACTGCATTAGTAAACTGATCAGATTCAAACACCACCATCGGCATAAAAATACGATCAACCTTTTGCTCGATCAGCTCCATAATATGCCCATGTACCAGTTTAGCAGGAAAACAGATACTATCTGACATCACCGTCCCCGCCCCTTTCTCATAAATCTCATGGGTTGAATATGGCGAAAGTGTCACATTAATTCCACTACTTTTTAACAATGTATGCCAAAACGGAAAGTTTTCATATTGACCTAAAACACGAGGAATACCGACATTAAGTTTAGCTTGAGCATTATGAATATTGGTTCGTTCAAATAACAACGCATTTTTATAATCAAACATATTAAATGCATTTTTATCTTGATATTGATTATTACTTAAAAAGCGTTCACATTTATTACCAGAATAATAACGCTGACCATTAGCAAAGCGATAAATAATAATATCGCATTTATTCTCACAACCCTTACAGCGGGAAGGTTTCGCCTTATTATCTTCAGCTTTTTGTAGATTATTTAAACCAATAAATTGTGAAGGGGTTTGATTTTGCTGATAGTGATTTTTTGCCACTAACGCTGCACCATAAGCTCCCATTAATTCAGGAATATTGGAGCAAGCAATCTGAGCACCAGTTAACTGTTCTAAAGCACGAAACACCGCCGGATTCTTAAAAGTCCCGCCTTGCACCACAATATGATCGCCCAATTTACGCATATCATGTAATTTCAGCACTTTATGAATAGCATTTTTAATCACCGAAAAAGCCAATCCCGCTGAAATATCACCCATAGTGGCATTTTCACGCAGTGCTTGTTTTACTTTAGAGTTCATAAACACGGTACAGCGCGTCCCTAAATCACAAGGATTATTAGATTTACACGCGGCATCGGCAAAATCGATAGTATTGGAATTAAGGGATTTTGCGAAAGTCTCAATAAATGAACCACAACCCGATGAACATGCCTCATTCAACTCAATATGATTTACCACGCCATTAGCAATAAAAATAGCCTTCATATCTTGGCCGCCAATATCCATGATAAAACTCACTTTAGGATCGATATGTTTAGCCGCGGCAAAGTGTGCCATCGTCTCAACCAAACCATCATCAATCGCAAAAGCGGCTTTTAACAACTCCTCACCATAACCAGTGACACCACTGCGAGCAATCATAATCTCTTTACCGGATGCGGCAATCTCATCTTTAAGTACCGTTAAACCCTTAATTAGTGCTGTAATTGAGTGACCATTATTCGGTGCATAATAAGTAAAAAGTAGCTCATCATCCTCACTAACCAAGGTAATTTTAGTGGTGGTTGATCCACTGTCGATACCTAAAAAAGCATTCTGTTTTTGATAAGCGTTTAAAGTTAAGCGAGGTATTTCTATATACTTGCGTTTTTGTTTCCAATCATCAAAGGTCAACGACTGATTAAATAACGGTTTTAAGCGAAAAGACTGATTTACTTGAATCTTAGTTGACGTATTTAACCTCTCAATAAAATCTGTTAGCGAAAGCTCGCTACGCTCAATAGCATGAATTGCTGCGCCCCAAGCGGACAATAAGGTAGGATATTGAGTTGTGACAATCTGATCTTCGTTTAACTTTAAGGTATCTAATGCCGCTTGACCTAAAGTTGGAATAAATGAAAACGGCCCACCTATTAGCATCACCTTTGGCAAAATATCATAACCACGAGCCAAGGTATTAACCAATTGAATACAAACCGCATGTAAAACGGAATAAGCGATATTAGCTTTAGACACATTACGGCTAATTAAATTTTGCACATCAGTTTTGGCAAACACACCACAGCGCGAAGCAATAGGGTAGACTTTATCATGTTTAGTTGCCAACAGATCAAATTCTTGTACCGGCGTATTTAATAAGGTTGCCATCTGATCGATAAAAGCACCTGTCCCACCTGCACAGCTTCCATTCATCCGAATATCTGGTGGACGATCAGGAAAAAAGAAAATCATTTTACTATCTTCTCCACCGATATCGATTAAGGTGCGCACTTGAGGATATTTACGTTGCACAACCTCCGAAGCGGCAACCACTTCCTGAATAAAAGCAATATCTGCCTTCTCAGAAATTCCCATCCCAGCTGAACCTGTCACCTTAACCGACAGCATAGCATCATCACCAATATGCTGTTTAATTTCATCTAAAAGGGATAATACGGTAGGAACGATATGGGTGTTATGACGAACATAATTGGTATAAACAAAATTATCCTGCTCATCAAGCACGACACACTTAGCGGTTGTAGAACCAACATCCAATCCAAGCCTGTACATTTTTGGCATAAACAAACTCACATTTTGCAAATTTAGACTCAACCTATGAAAGGATCACAAAATCTATAAATAATTACTATACTTTTATGAAATTATTATAGCGAAATCTTTAAAATTTTTAATCAATTTGTTTGAAAAATGACATTTTTGGTTTTTTGACTAATAGAAAATGAATAAAAGAAATCAATTTGGCACTAGGCCTGATCTAAACCCTGCTTAGCAATAGTGATCACATTTTTCAAATCGACACCTTGAGCTTTTGCCGCAAAAATACAACCACAATAGCATTGACGATAAACATCATATTCCTTACAAAGCTCGATAGAACGCTTAAAACCATTATTCTTCTTAAAATCAGAAGGTAGATAATTAACAGAAAAAATCTCTTGAATTTCAAAGCCAAGTTGGTTGATTTTTTGACTATTCTTCTTAGGACTCAGCGTTAATGCACTTGCAAAATAATCAAATCCAAACTCTTGCGCCTTAATTGCCGCCAAATCTAAGCGCATCTTATAACAAAGATGGCATCTCTCACCACCTTCAGGCGCATCACGCAAATGTTCCACTTCTTTAATAAACTCAGCCGGTTGATAAGGGGCCTCTAAAAACTGCACATTATTACCTGTCTTTTGATTAAAGTCGGCAATAAACTTTTGCTGAACAACACTGCGATACTCATACTCCACACGAGGATGAATATTTGAATTAGCAAAATAAATCGTGATATCAGCATACTGCGCCAAATACTCAAGTACATAAGTACTACAAGGCGCACAGCAACTATGAATCAATAATTTAGGCCGCACCGACGCTAACTGCCAATCGGCAATCACCTCTTGCAAAATCGAATCATAATTCACTTTATTATGGGGATTTAATTTTTCGAGAATATCTTTGGCGTTGATTAACATTCGGGTTCTTTAACGTTTTGCTGCAAGATTAATGGAAATTAAGGCAGATATAATATAGTGAACTCAAAAAGCGTTCAAGTTTAAAGGAAAATATTGTTTCTTCGGATTAATTGAAAACGCCAACCCCCCCACTCCTCAACATTTAAGTAATAGGGTACTGTCTACACGGCATAAAACGCATTAGAGCCTTTAATGTCACTGTATATCAGTTTCTAAACTGCCTACACGGCATAAAACTTGGTAAAATAAAGTTTTCTGAATCCATCAATTTTCTAAACTGCCTACACGGCATAAAACAGCATAAGACATACTATAAACATTGTTGAGCAAAAGACAAAGAGCAATTTTCGTTTAAAAAACCCTTTTTTTATCCCATTTGCAATATTATGATTTTTAATGATTTAATTCTTGATCCCAAAAAAGGGGTAATAATGGTTAGATATTGCAGCTCAAAAACCGCGTTCTCACATTTTTTTGATGTTAAAAAGTGCCTTCCTCAAGATATAATATCCATAAAAATTTTTCCAATCTTTCATAAACCAATAAAACTTGTTTAAAGATCATCGTTTGATATGAAGAATAAAGATAAAATGACCAAATTTCAGTTTTATGATTGTTAAATAGAACTTAGATTATATGATTGCTACTCTGACTGAACAGTTTGCGGCGATGCAATATACAGCCACAGTAAAACCATTTGGTTATTTTACGGCGGTCAAAATGGGTCAAGGTTTTATGCTTTATATTAGCCATCATGAGATGTCCTATTAGCAGGTGAATTCTCATACTTCATTGATAGGTGGTATTGCTGAAGCTTATGAAGTTTTGGCATTCTGTTCTAAAATAAGTAGATGCCTACAGATTCAAATGATCACCGCCGATTAAATTAATCAAACCTCGACAGATGTAATAGCAAAAAAGCTGGTTGCTGTTATTTGATTGATATCACAATAATTTAGATTTAATTTGTAAATTAAAGCCAAAATAAATCTTCAAAAATCATTAAGTTGATCTGGAATAGAAGGTAGAATATGAAGTGTCAATAAATATGCTGATAAAACATCATACAAGAAAACTTAGTTATCGCGCCATACTTCTACCTTTAAAAATCTAATTTTATCGAATTTTTACATCATATAGCCGAAAGATTACACGGTATTATCATACGTAATTTAGAATGTCATTATGGCTTCAATACCTAGGCAATTAATGTCAATGAAGAAAATTATTTAATGCAAACACACGATCGTATCGTTTTTATATTTCCGACACATTGGTTTAACATCACCCTAAGGCTAAAGGCTTATTTAAATGGGGTTGGTATGGGGATGCCAGATATACGGAAAGGTAAAAAATATCAGTTATAACCACTGCCGCTCAATACAGTAAAATCTATAGTAAAAATGAACGACTGTTTGTAGAATTTTCAGATATCTATCTGCCAATGAAAACCACCGCCTTGTACTATGATATGACTTATTTACCTACATTAGTTTACCAAATGGTGAAACCCAAAGAATTATCAAACTATCAACAACATTTTATAAAACGATTAAGTTAATAAACAGTGAATGATTAAGTAGCAACATTGTGCTTTTTTAAAATAATGCTAAATAAAATATTAAATTAGTTGTTAATTGAAAAGTTTGGGTTTAAAAACCTCTTTTCTCAACTTTTTTATCTTTAGAAAAATGTTATTTTAAATCGCTTTAAAATCGTCTTTAAATTTTTGTTAAGATGTTTAATGGCCATTATTGGATGGTAAATCATCATTCTTGGGCCGCTATAGCGCATCACTTCTTTAATTCGTTGTTTATAGTCTTTTCGGTAGCAATGTTTTGGACAGAGTTCGCAGGTGGTTTTATATTCACCGAATCGGCAAATGGTTAAGCGTTGCATGGCGTATTGTAATAGATCATTACATTCATCACAGAGCTGGTTTTTATGGTGTTTTTGGTGACAAAAGAGCTGTATCATTACCTTTACTGTGGCTTTTTCTTGAGTTATTTTAGGGCCAGTGTTGTTTACAACCATAATCAAATATACATCGGTCAAAAAAATGTTAGAATAGTAAATTAATATGATCACAAGGATTTTGGTTAATGGCAAGAATTATCAATAAAGATACTATCGTTTGTATGTCTCTATCTGCAAGACCAAGTAATTTTGGTACTCGCTTTCATAATTTTTTATATGAAAAATTAGATTTAAATTATCTTTATAAAGCATTTACCACCAATAATTTAAAAGATGCGATTTATGGTATTAGAGCATTGTCGATTCGTGGTTGTGCAATTTCAATGCCTTATAAACAAGCTTGTATTGAATTTATTGATGAATTGGATGTTTCCGTACAATCCATTCAAGCAGTCAATACCATTGTTAATACTAACCATTATTTAAAAGCCTACAACACTGATTATATTGCTGTTGAGAAACTAATTAAGGCCAATCATATTGATAATAATACACCATTTGTTTTAAAAGGTAGTGGAGGTATGGCAAATGCGGTGATTGGCGCTTTTTATGATGCCGGTTTTAAACAGGGGATTGTTTGTGCACGAAATCAGCATAAAGGCGAAGCTCTAGCTGATCGTTATCATTATAAATGGGTTAAAGATGAATCAACTATCACCCCAGAACAAGCAAGATTAATTATAAACGTTACTCCCATTGGCATGCAAGGCGGAGTTGAGGCCGATCAGCTATCGTTCGGTGAAACACTAATTAACCAAGCAGATATCGTATTTGATGTAGTCGCCCTACCGGTTGAAACACCGCTGATAAAATATGCCAAAAAATTAAATAAAACCATCATTTCCGGTGCGGATGTTGCAGTGTTACAAGCAGTTGAACAGTTTGTTTTATACACTGGCATAACCCCTAGTGATGAACTAATCAAACAAGCAGGTGAATTTGCTAGACAAGGTTAATCCAAACTATAAATACCTAATTTACAAAAGGGTTATCACGAACGCTTTTTGATCGCGCGTCGTTTTATCATTAAAGATTAAAACGCTCTAATGAACTTAAAATACGTTTAATCCTAAAAAACTAGGAAAACAATTTTTTATTCAAAAAAAGTTGAGGAACGGGGTTTTTGGCGTTTTAAATCACTAAATTAAGAACGATTTACGCTATTAATTCCTTTTTTTAATTAAAAATACGGCGTAAAATTCTTAGTAACTGTTTTACTCGCCCGATTAATATCAACCAAGTTTGGCATTGCGCTTCGTCCTCTTTTTTGCTTATTTGCAGCACAAACCGATAAGTTAGCAAACAATAAGGTCTTCTCTAATGGCCAACCATAACTAATCCCATAAGCAAACGCACCTTGAAAAATATCATTTTCGGTCATCTTATCAACCGATTGGCTTTTAAAACTTGGAATAATAACGGCTTGCTGATGATCAAGAAATGCACTACCTTTTTCGTCCAAACGAATAATGATCTTACCGCTAGTTAAACTGCGTAATTTTTTGAGTGCGCTTTTAATCTCTTCTTTATGATTAAAGGATTTTAATTTCAAAAATGCACAAGCAAATTGTTCTGTCACAATCAAATAATCGGCATGTTGAACTAGATAAAGGCTCGAATCAGACAAATTATCCATGCTCATAATCACCTTTGTTTTAGGTAAATGGTCGATGATATATTCACTTAATTCAGCCTCATATCCATCCACTAAAATAACAATATCGTGTTTATAGCCACTGAGAGTTTGTATAAAGTGATTTAATTTATTTTTTTCAGCCTCGGTTAGCTTTGGCGGAGTGGTTAATCGGTGGGATATCACCGTCTGCGATCCGGTTTGCTTATCAATAGTGATAGCCTCTAATGGTGTGACCATTTTTTCAGAAAAGATAAACTGCCCGGTATTCACTCCAGCATCGGTAAGTTCACAAACAATCTGATTACCATAAGGATCGTTGTTTAAATGACTAATGTGATAAATAGTCTCTCCCCAAAGTGCAAGCAAATAGGCTGTATTAGCACACGAACCTCCTCCACTACGGACAATATTATCGGATGCAATAGGATCGTTTTGCTCCAAGTCAGTTGAAGTAAAACAGATTAAATCTAAACAAGCAAAACCTACGGTAAGAATTGTCATCATTTAGCCTCAATAAATAAATTAATTTAAAAAAACTAAAAATTGAAAATGAATAGCTATTTTTGACTTAACTTTGTTCTACTTGATTTAATTAATTATATTAGCGATGAAAATAGTAGAGAAAAATGGAAAGCAATAAGTAAACCTAGCTTATTGCTTTAAATTAAAAAACGATGCCTCAAAGGGCTTTATTATGCTTAAAACAATCTATAATTAGACGAACTAACTATAGAATAATCCAACTAAGGATTGGATTTATACTAAGTGAAATAGTTAAGTTTGGTAAGCACAAAATTAAAATTATGTGACAGATGTCCCAAATATAATCTTTTTATCACTAAATATCAAATCAAAATCAGCGTCAAATCATCAGTAATAACCATTTTAGCTTATTACTGATGATGAAAATCACGACTTAATACGATGATTTACTTTAACAAAAAACAACCTTTTTACATGGTTTGTTGTAATTTATAATAGACCGCTAAAAGTTTTTGATGCATAACAAATTGATCGATTGGATTTTTGCCATCATGCTCTGGGCTAATTAAATCAGTAAGACCAAAAAATTGTTTTTTGGCGGTGGCATATTGCCACATTTCGTCAACACAGTTTTTTCCGTACATTTTATTAAACGCCTGTTGGTAATTGCGATATTGGTTCTCCCCGCGTTCAATAATAAAATCAACTAAGGTTTGTAAACAACGATAGGCGTGATTGCGTTCGCTAGTAAAGATGGACTCATTCATCTCTACCGTCCAATCGATCCACAATTTTGCTTGCGGTAAATCACCGGCGGCTAACGCTAACATGGCTTTTAATTCACCAATTCTCAGGGTTAACCAAGCATTATCTTTACCCGTTGCAATACCTAACAATTCACGAACTCGAGCAAAATCGTCTAAACCTTCATCATCGAATTGTTCAATAACCGCCAGCAACTCTTTTGCAGTGCGTTTTTGATGAGGAAGGGTTAAGATTAGTTCGCGTAAATGAATTGCCATATTATTGTTGGCAATTAATAGATCTTCAGGCGGATAGATTTCTGACATACCGACCGCTAAAATGCGACACGCATAAACCCCAAGATGTTGGTAATCCATGATTAGAACTTCAGTCTGATGACGATCAAAAATAGCCATTAAGTTAGCAAACTCTTGTTCTGTCGTGCCCGAAAAATCCCAATCTACAAATTCATAATCTGATTTTTCATTAAACAAATCCCACGAAATTAGACCACTTGAATCAATAAAATGGGTTTCTAAATTACTCAAATCCGCCACATCATCATTATCAAAACTTGGCGGCGAAAATACGTTAAGATCTTTAAGACTTCGACCTTGTAACAGTTCGGTAACTGTTCGTTCGAGAGCCACGCCAAAGTTAGGATGTGCACCGAACGAGGCATAACAAGTACCATTTTGTGGATTAAATAACACGACACAAATAACAGGAAATTCACCGCTTAAAGATGCATCAAAACAGTAAATAGGAAAACCTTCTTTTTCAAGCGCATCAATTGCCGCTAACACAGTGGGATAGCGATTGAGTACTTGGTTAGGAATAGATGGCAAACTGGTTGCTTCGGCAATAATTTTATTTTTAGTATAACGCTCGAATATTTCAGACAAACCTTGTACTCGCGCTTCGTTTGCCGTGTTTCCAGCTGACATTCCGTTAGAAGCATATAAATTAGCAATTAAGTTAACAGGCACATAAATAGTTTTACCATCGGATTGTTGCACAAATGGTAGTGCACAAATTCCACGTTTGCCATTACTTGATTGTAAATCGATTAAATCGGTTGCAGTTAATTCGTGATCCGGATCGTAAAACTTCATTAACTTTGGCGATAATAGCCCTTTTGGTAAGCTGTTATCTTGCGGTATGGCAAACCATTTTTCAGATGGATAATGAACAAATTCACCATTGGCAGCTTTGTCACCTAAATAAAAATCGGAGAAAAAGTAATTGGTTGAAAGTCGTTCAAAATACTCGCCCAGCGCTGACGCTAGTGCCGCTTTTTTACTGGCTCCTTTACCATTAGCAAAACAAAGTGGACATTTAGTATTTTGAATGTGTACTGACCACACATTAGGTACAGGATTGAGCCACGAAGCTTCTTTAACGGCTAAATCGAATTTGTCTAATTGTTGTTGAAAATAGTTAATTGAATCTTCAAGTGCAGCATCTTTACCGGGAATAAATGTTTTCATTTAAAAAAACCTTTTTAATATAACTTAAATAATTTACTTATTATTGATATTAAGTTCACTTAATGGCCATCTTGGTTTAACTTCAATTGCCAGTTCAGCAAATTGCGATGCTTTAAGATGGATCATACCTGCATAAGCAATCATCGCACCATTATCAGTACAAAATTCCAATCGAGGATAATAAACTTGGCCTTTGCGGTCAGTCATCAGTTTGGCAAGCTTGTTACGTAAGGTTTTATTGGCGCTAACACCACCTGCAATAACTAAGCGATTAAAACCGGTTTGATCTAACGCACGACGAGATTTAATTAACAAAGTATCAACTAATGCATCTTCAAAAGCCCTTGCGATATCAGCTTTGGTTTGCTCATCAAGATCTTGTTCTTGCTGATGAATAGTATTTGCAGCAGCCGTTTTAAGGCCAGAAAAACTAAAATCTAAACCAGGCCTATCCGTCATTGGTCTTGGAAAATGAAAACGTGATGCAGCACCTTGTTCCGCGAGTTTTGACAATTTTGCTCCGCCAGGATAATCCAAGCCTAATAATTTTGCTGTCTTATCAAACGCTTCACCTGCAGCATCATCAATTGATTCGCCAAGTAAGGCATATTCACCAACATCAGTGACTTTAATTAATTGAGTATGACCACCTGACACCAATAAAGCTACAAATGGAAACTCAGGGGGATTATCTTCCAACATAGGAGCCAATAAATGGCCTTCCATATGGTGCACCGCAACCGCAGGAACATTCCAAGCATAAGCTAATGAACGCCCAACAGACGCCCCGACCATCAAGGCTCCAATTAACCCAGGTCCTGCTGTATAAGCCACGCCATCAATATCATTTGCCGTTAAATTCGCTTGTTTAAGTGCGGCCTTAATTAACGGCACAGTTTTACGAATATGATCGCGGGACGCCAGCTCAGGGACGACGCCACCATAATCAGCATGTAATTTAATTTGTGAATAGAGTTGATTAGCGATTAGACCTTGCTTATCATCATAAATAGCAACACCAGTCTCATCGCACGAGGTTTCAATACCTAAAATCTTCATTATTAATGTTTACTCATCAGATCAGAAATTTCGTCCTCACTCCAAAGATCTTGTTCAGTAAGTTCTTTATCAGCAATACGATGTTCTTCTGTTGCCCAATCACCTAAATCTATTAATTGACAACGTTTGCTACAAAATGGACGATATGGACTTTTTTCAGACCATTGAACCTCTTTTTGGCAGGTAGGGCATTTTACAACAGTATTTTTATTCATTAAACGCTCTTAAATTTTATTTGACTAACAACATGCAAGTTCAAATTCGATTTCATCAAAATTGCTATTATTGTCAGTATAAAGGGGTAAAAAACGAATATTATAACGAGATATATGACCAGAAACTTGAGGATATACATTTTTATCCAAAGCAACACGAATTCGAATCAAACTCACATCACCATTTGTTTCTTGGAAAAAGTTATTGGTACAAGCATAGCTATTAAATTCCCCTAATTGGCGAATAAACTGCAAACAAGTTTTTAAAGGTTCATCAAGCAAAGCAATATGTTGAAACCATTTATCAATCTGAATATCACGCTTTTCTTGCGATTGATTTAGCCATAAATGAAAAGAGGGCAAATCAAAACTACAACAACCTCCGGGGATCATTAAACGCTGACGAATTGTCGTAATAAAACGGTCATCTTTCAAAGCTTGACCTATGCGTAAACTTGAATTATATTTTATTAAAAAAAGATCATATTTTTCAAGCATGCCCTCAAGTAACTCTTTATCTACACCATCAAGCTCTATCCAAGATAAAATTTTTTGTTTTTGGCCTTCGATCTCTTTTATCAAATCGCCTTTAACATCATTACGCTCGAGGATTTCGAGTAATTCAGATAATGCATGAAAAAACAGTAAAGCATTTTTTTGTGTAAAATGACGATGCAAATGTAATTGCATAAGTAAGAACTCAATGCGTAACCAAGTACGCATTCTTTCATTCAATGGGTGTTCAAAAATTATTTTATTCATAGCTTTTTAACTTTTAAGTTATGTAGGTACTGCTTATGCAAGCAATCTACTTGAACTGTTAATGACGCTAAATCACCATCATTTATGATAATATCATCTGCAAAAGCCAAACGTTCGCTTAAAGAGGCCTGAGATGCGATCATTCTTTTTGCTAATGACTCATTAATTCCATCTCGATTTATCAAACGTTTTAATTGTAACGCTACCGAAACATCAATCATCAAAACACGATCAGCCTGTAAATGATTTTCGATTAATAAAGGCACTACCCAAATCACATAAGGAGCGGTCTGCTGGGCAAACTGTTTTTGTGTCTCTTGCGCAATAATTGGATGCAGTAAATTATTTAACCACAATCGTTCATGATCGTTATTGAAAATGATCTCTCTTAATTGACTACGATCTAACTCACCATTTTCTAACAAGATTTCTTGACTAAAATGTTTAACAATTTGCGCCAAAGCAGGAGTACCTACTTCAACCACTTGGCGGGCAATAATATCAGCATCAATAATTGGCACGCCTAATTGAGCAAATAGATGGGCAATAGTACTTTTGCCACTTGCAATACCACCACTAAGTGCAACAATATAAGACATAAAATCAAATTCCAACTAAATGACTATTTAGTAAAATTATACCATAGAACCGCACAACAAAATATAGAGCAATCTACCCCTAAAATAAATTTAACAATTCCCGAAAAAAGTTAATATTATAAATTTTAGTATTTTTTTATATAATTGCTCGAAATTTATTTTTATGAAAAAATGTTATCTCACTTGTGCGATTAAGCACGAGAATATCACTTTTTTGAGATTTTTATCATCTAATATCAAAAAATTAGATAAAACAGTTGTTTTGTTTGTATGGCTGTATATAATTACATATGTTTGTGTATAAAAACAGGAATAGACCATGAGACCTTTAACCGAACGTCAACAACAAATTTATAATTTAATTAAAAAAATCATTCAAACCACAGGAATGCCACCTACTCGGGCTGAAATTGCACAAAAATTAGGATTTCGATCTGCTAATGCCGCCGAAGAACATTTGAAAGCGTTAGCTAAAAAAGGGGCTATTGAAATGATTGCCGGATCATCGCGAGGAATTCGTTTATTACTTGAACAGCCAGAAGAAACATCCGAATTTGAAGGCATCCCACTTATTGGTAAAGTTGCTGCTGGCTCACCAATTTTGGCACAAGAACATATTGAAACTCATTATCAAATGTCACCAACATTATTTAAACCACATGCAGATTTCTTATTAAGAGTACAAGGCATGTCAATGAAGGATATTGGTATCTTAGATGGTGATCTACTGGCCGTACACAAAACCCAAAATGTAAAAAATGGCCAAGTAGTAGTTGCGCGCATTGATGATGAAGTGACTGTTAAACGATTATCACAAAAAGGTCGACATGTAAAACTTGTTGCTGAAAACCCTGAATTTGCGCCCATTGATATCGATTTAGAACAACAAAATTTTGCTATTGAAGGTATTGCAGTTGGTATTATTCGTAATGGTTCGTGGATGTAATCTTAAAGATAGTATAAAATAACCACTAATTGTTGATTAGGAGATAACAATATGTGGTTATTTTGGTTATATGAATTTTTAGGATTTCTCGGTGTTATATTATTAGTCTTCGTCTACTGCCGTATTCGTAAACAGGGTTTTTGGTCTTTTTTATGGCACAACTTAAAATGGATTTCTATTAGCATTGCTAGCGTTTGGCTATTAATTGCAATTATTTGTCGAAACGACTTATACAGCGCAGCAAAATGTTACTTCCGCGGTGAAAGTATGCACGCTAATACCAAATATTCTATCTTTTGGAGCGAGTGCCAAATCGAAACTTCTAATGGCAATTACTTACCAATTGACCGTACTCGAGCGCTACCTGGAGCGAAAGATCATGATAGTCATGATGGTGGCGTTCCCGTTGATGATTTAATCATCAACTGATTAGTATTAAAATGAAAAATAGACAATGTAACATTATTGTCTATTTTTTATTCAATTTGTTCTAATTAGCTTTTAATTAGGTAGCATTTGCTTCATTAACTCGGATGTAAGCTAAGCAACGTTTTTCAAGTTGTTTAAACCCCAAAATCAAAACAAAACTCACACACAAATAGATCATCGCCGCAATCCCGAAAGCATGAAAAGGTTGATAAGTTTCGGAATAAATATCACGCGCAACCTTCATTACATCTTGAACCGTCACCGTAAATGCTAACGCCGTAGAATGCAGCATAAAAATCACTTCATTACTATAAGCAGGCAACGCAATTCGAAAAGCTCTTGGCAAAATAATATAGCGATATAGTTGCCAACGATTAAAACCAAGTGCGCTAGCAGCCTCTATTTCACCACTTGGCACATTACGGATCGCTCCCGCAAAAACTTCAGTAGTATAAGCACAAGTATTGAGCGTAAAAGCTAAAATAGTACAATTTAATCCGCTTTGAAAAAAATTACTTAAATACTGATGTTCATTACTCAACAAAGTATAGATACCGGTATAAATAATCAATAACTGCACATACAGTGGTGTTCCCCGAAAAATATAAGTAAATAAGCAAATCGGCCACTTAATATAAATTTGGTTTGCATTGCGCCCAACTGCCAAAACTAATGCTAAAATTCCACCTAGTGACACTGACAGAATCAAGATCCAAAGTGTCATTGCCAGCCCAGTAATATGATAACCATCTGTCCATAACAATGCTTTCCAATAATCTTGAATAATTTCTAACATAATAAGGCTCAATTATAATTTTGTTTTAGTGATCGAATAATGCTTCTCAAGCCACCATAAAACCACATTTGATATAGAGGTAAAAAAAAGATAAAACGCACCAGCTAACAGTGCAAAAAACAGCGGTTGATAAGTCGCCTCACCAGCCGTTTTGGTTGCTTTAACCAGATCGAACAATCCTAATAAAGATACCAGAGCCGTAGCTTTTAAAATTACTAACCAGTTATTAGCCACGCCAGGAAGCGCAAAACGCATCATCAACGGAAATCGCACATAGATAAAAACTTGGTGTTTACTTAAGCCTAATGCAGTGGCGGCATCGATTAGCGTTTTGGGAACAGATTGAAAAGCACCGCGAAAGGTTTCGGTGAAATAGGCCCCATAAATAAAACCTAAGGTAATAATGCCAGCTACAAACGGATCGATTTCGATCATATCCACATCAAAAAAATCAGTAATACTATTTAACAAAAACTGCAAACCAAAAAAGATCAGCATCATCAAAACCAAATCAGGCACACCGCGAATAAATGAGGTATAAACCTGACAAAACAGTTGCAAAATTGGTTTTCGCGATAATTTGCCAAGAGCACAAATTACTCCTAAAATCATGGCAAGAACTAGTGAACTGATCGCCAACTCAATTGTGACCAGTGCACCTTTTAATATTAATGAACTATAACCTTGCATGACCTATTTTTTATTGCTATAAACGTTGAAATCAAAATATTTATCATTGATTTTTTTATAGGTACCGTCATTTAAAATTTCGATAAGAGCTTTATTGAACGCTTCGCGTAACTCATCATCCTTTTTACGGAATCCTAACCCAACGCCAACATCAAAATAACCTTTATCGTTAAGTATATCACCTGCAAATGCAAAACCTTTACCTTGTGGTTGTTTTAAAAAAGCATAACTACCAGTGACTTCATCTTGCAATGCTGCATCTAAGCGCCCTGCCACTAAATCGGAAAACACTTCTAGCTGATTTTGATATGGCACAATCACAACGCCATTTGGGCGCCATTTATCATTAACAAAATGTTCTTGCGAAGTTCCTTGCTCAACACCAACACGCTTACCTTTCAATGATTCAACAGTAGGTAATAATCCAGACCCCTCTTTAGCGATTAAGCGGGAGTTAGTGATAAAAATCTCGTCCGAAAAAGCAATTTGCTTTTTACGTTTTTCTGTCATCATTAATGAAGACGAAATCATATCGATTTTACGAGACAACAAAGAAGGAATCAGCGCATCAAAATCAGTAGTTTGAAATTCACACTTAATCTTAGCCTTTTCACAAAGTGCTTTCGTGATTTCAATATTAAAGCCCGTAATTTCACCATTTTTATCAATAAAATCAAATGGTGCATAAGAAGTATCCGAACCAATTTTAATCGACTCTGGCATTTTAGCCTGACTTGCCCAAGCACAACTCAACAACATAACAACCGTTGCAACTTTAATTAATCTCTTCATGTTTTAATCCCGTGATAATTTTCTAACGCATAATATAGCGTGTTCTTAACCAAATTTATAATAAAAAAAATTATCAATGTAAGGAAGATAATTTAGTGATGATTATAATTAACGATTTTAAAAACAGAATTATTAAACTTCAAAAACCCCATTCTTCACTATTTAGAAAGTGTTTTATATTATTGAATTTACTTTCGTTAATCATGACAATATAGTATGCTTTGCATTATTATGTTAACTCACTTCAAACACTAGAAAACGTGCATTCTTTTATCTTATCCTTACGCAAAGTTTTTTACAGCAGTAATTTGCTATTTAGTATTCGTATGCTAGTTAGTTTAACTGGCTCTACGCTTGTACCATGGTATTTTGGCTCGATTTCATTGGTGATACCTCTTACTTTAGGTGTAGTTGCTGCAGGATTAACCGAGATTGATACTCGATTATTAAGTCGCTGTATTAATATTTTGCTTACCTTAGTTTGTTTTGCGATTGCGACGTTCTCAGTCGAGTTGCTATTTGATTTCCCAATACTGTTTATTGTTGGACTGGTGAGTTCGACATTTATGTTTATTATGCTTGGTTCACTTGGGCAACGTTACGGCGTGATTGCTTTTGGTTCGTTACTGATTGCAGCTTATACCATGCTAGGACACAATCTGTTTGATGATAACTATACCCTGCCTTGTTTTTTGCTATTGGGTGCGCTTTGGTATAACCTTGTTTCGTTAATTGAGTCGATAATGCAACCAATTCGCACAACTCAACAAACGTTAACGAATTGTTTTCTAAAATTATCACTTTATCTTGATGCCAAAGCGGCCATGTTTGATCCTGATGAGACAGATGACTTTAAACGACAAACTCTTGAGCTTGCAGAATGCAACACTCAAGTGATTAATGTGTTTAACAGTGCCAAACGCTCACTGTTTAATCGTTTGAAGGGGTTTCGTGGACAAGCTTATATCAGAAAGATGTTAAGTTATTATTTTGTTGCTCAGGATATTCATGAGCGAGCAAGCTCGTCTCATGGTGATTATCAGGCGCTCAGTGAACATTTTAAGCATAGTGATCTGTTATTTCGTTTTGCGCGAATTTTAAATTTACAAGCTAAAGCCTGTGCCAAGTTAGCGGTGTCGATTAAATTAAATCAAACTTATCATCATAACCCGTTATTTGCTCGTTATTTTACTTATCTGGAAGAAGCAATAGCTCAGTACCAACGGCACTCTTATGCCAATTTGTTGTTAATTAAATCGCTACAAAATCTACATCAAAATTTGCTCGCCATTGATTTGTTGTTAGCCAATATTGATACTGAACAACATCTGTCTAAAACGCAAAAAGATAATCAATTAATCGATGAACAGCTAACTGGCCTCAATGATATATTTGCAAGACTTAAGCAAAATTTGACGCTTAAATCGTCACTATTTCGCCATGCTATTCGTATGAGTATAGTGTTGTTTATTGGATATATGATAATTTTCTTTTCCAATCTTTCACATGGTTATTGGATTATTCTAACCAGCCTATTTGTGTGCCAACCAAACTATTCAACCACCAAATATCGTTTAAAATTGCGAGTAATTGGTACTATATTAGGCATAATTGCTGGTATTCCTTTAACTTATTTGCTCCCAAGTATCGAAGCGCAATTAGTATTAATTATTATAACTGGTTGGTTATTTTTCCTGTTTAAAAACTCACAATATGCTTATGCCACTGCTTTTATTACCTTATTAGTATTTTTCAGTTTTAGTTTGATCGGTGAAAGTAGTATCTCCGTTGCCAATTCACGAATTATAGCTACCTTAATTGGCTGTTTTATTGCTTGGTTTGCTGTAAGTTTTATTTGGCCTGATTGGAAATTTAGAAATTTAACAAAACTACTCGATAGCGTTTGTTACGAAGGAAGCCACTATTTAGCAGTTATCGGTAGTCAATATGTCTCAGGAAAAACTAATGATCCCAAATACCGCGTTGCTCGGCGAGCAGCACATGATAGTAATGCCGATTTATCATCCTTAATCAGCTTAATGAGCAAAGAGCCACATGTTAAACAAGGCATGATTGAACAGGGTTTTAGATTATTAACCCTTAATCACACCTTGATTAGTTATTTATCCACTTTAGGGGCACATCGAGATAAACGTATTTCTCCACATACTCTGGAACTTTTTGATGATGTTTCAGTTTATATAATTACTATGTTAAGTGACCAAAAAATCAATTCTGAATATCAACCTTTGAAAAAGGTGGTTGCCAATTATATTGAATCAATATCAATCAATGATGATCAAAGCAATAATGATCTATTAGTCTTACAACAGTTGGCCTTAATCTTAGATATTTTGCCAGAAATAATTTCTCTTATTGGTGTATTGAATAATAAAACCGCTCAATAGGATTGTTTTAAATACCTTTAATAAAGACAACATTATATTTTTATCAAACAATTTAATAATGTGACAAATAATTTAAGGGATGTTAACTTTGTATTCGGCAAATTTTATGACCATATCTTGTCGCCAATCATCGTCGAAAATAAATTGAAAATCATACAAATTTGTTTTTAACTGGTGAAAATTCGCTGCTATCGTACCGGCAAATTGTTTAATTGTGCTCATATTTTCTATCTATATAATTAAAATACTCATATAAAAACTTAAATTTACCCTTTTATATTTATTATGAAATTATAATCAAAACCATAAATAGGATTAACTGTAGCTACTAAATAATAAACATAATGGTGCAAGATAATATGAATATTTCATAAATTATTCCTTAATCCTTAATTCTTAATCCTTTCCTTAATTTTTGAAAAGTAGCGTTTAAAAATCACAACTTTTTCTCGGTAATCATCTAATTTATTTGTCATTTTTATAATTCCATACTTCCAAATCCAACTTTCAGATTAGTGAGCGAGTTGTTTTTCAATATTGGTTATTTCTTGTTTATAATTTTGAATTAAACAAAACATAACCTTAGATAAATAAGGATCGGTCTTTCTCCTATTACCAGAAACTGGAGGTGGTAATTCTAAACAACTTGAAGCCATTTTTTTCTGTAATTTTAAATAAGATTTTTTTATTGTATTATTCTTTTTATTCAATAAGTTAATTTTTTGTTTTAATCTATTATTGTAATGGTTATAAACATCTATATAGCAATGATGATATTCATCTTTATTATAATTATCTTCACATGACTTAAGTTTTTGGGGATCGATTTTTGTAATCGGTTGATTCGAAATAACGTTAAATTGATTTGGATAAATAATTTGATACAGTTCCCCATCTTTAACATTGACTAGCATATCTTGAAGTACAAACTTCATTTTTTGATTATCAATTTTATAATGCTTCCATAACATTGGAAAAATACCCTCTTCTGTCTCTATCAAATATAATGTATATACTTCTCCCTCTGGTGATATAAAATAGCGTTGAAAACCAACCGCAAAGTTAAAAAGATAAATATAATTGTCAGCTAAAAAAATCTGATCTTTTACAATATTATTTTTAACTATTGATAGGAATATATTACCACCATAAATAGTAGCACCGGATTCAATATTATTATCTTGATTATCTTTAAACATACCTAAAGTCAGTTGAAAACCTTTTCCGTTATAGAGAATTACTGGCTTTTTATAAATAAATTTATATAATCCTCTAAAATCAAATTTGAGATTATTTAAAGGGCAAAGCTTCCGTATTTTTTCTTGTTTTGAGTCACTTAATTGCAAATAATTTGGAAGATAAGTACAATCTTTTTCTAATTTATTCATATCGATTTTTCTAAAAAATGGGGCGCCACGATACTTGTCTTCTATTTGATAGTGCTGACTGTAACAGTAAGTGCTAAATAATAAACATAATGATGCTAGATAATGTAAGTATTTCATCTGTTAACCGTTAATCCTTTCCTTATTTTTGCAAAAGTAGCGTTTAAAAATCATAACTTTTTCTCTGTAATAATCTAACTTACTGGCTAAAATATGATTTAATAAAACACTACTATAAAATTTCCTATTTTTATATTAGTACGATCTAGATTCTAATAATTTAAAATGTCCTGTAGTATCGATTTTATAATGCCTCCATTTTGTAACATGATGAATTGAATCATCCCCATAAAAATTCAATAACCAAACATTTTTGAATTCGTTATCAATATAGTCATACTGCAAGAGAGCGGCTGATTGTAAAATATTTTCCTTATAAATGGGTAAACGGTCTATTAGTTTATTATTCTTGTCAATATTCAAAAATATTTCGTATTCAAATTCTTTTATTTGATTTTTAGTAAAATAGAATTTATCTTTATTTTTTCAAAATTATATTCTTTTTCGTCTTCTAATTTGTTTATAACACTAGCAAAATTTATATGTAATTCTGTTAATGGACATTTGTTATAACTGTTATACTCATAAGTACCATCAGCAGGAAAATCACACTCTTTATTTATTTTAGGGGATAGTTACTTTATTTTTCCATTTTTATCAATGTAATAATAAGTTACTTTAGTTTGTTCCGATAATAATCTATCATTTTCTTCTATATCTAAGCATATTTCATTTTCAATAATTTCAAAATTTCTATTTTTATATAAACGAATTCTTTTATTAATTGAACATTCTGCTAAAGCCCCATCGACAACAATCATTTTGTCTATAAAATTATAATTTTTATCAAAAATCTGCATTTCGATTGTAAATAAATTTAAATATGAATCTTGATAATCTGGATCTAAATATGCAAAGAGCAAAATTTTTAAATTTTTATCCAGATGTATTTCTTTAAAAAATTTAGCTTCACCTGTATAACGCTTTCTATGATCAACCATACTATTCAATGGGGTATTGGGTTGAAAAAGTGAATTTAATGAATTATTTTCATCATAAACAACATGATTATCATTGAAAAAGTTTTTTAACGTGTATTCAGGGGATGAGACCTTTGACGAATATTCTTTAAACTCATAAAGAATTTTATTATTAAATTTATCTTGTGCATTAACTTGAAAGACTAATAAAATTACCACCGAAAAAATACAAAATTGTCTAATCTTGCTCATATTTTATACCTATATAATTAAAATACTCATATAAAAACTTATATTTAATTTCTTATATTTACTATTAAATCATGATTAAAACCACAAATAAGTAAATGATGGTGGTGCGCATATCCACCTTTACCCTCTTTGTGCATATGTTTGGTATAATTCAATAATGTATTTGATTTCTTTTTATAAGTAAAATATTCAGAATACATTAACGAAGTTCTTGCCCAACCAAATTTATATAATGCGTCATTAAATTCATTCTGTTTTTCAAAATCGAAATGTGAATCAGTTAAAAGTGTCGGTTCTCCTAGTTTGTAAATTGATAAATATCTCAAATAATCTTTTTCTAATTTATTCATATTGATTTTTCTAAAAAATGGGGCGCCACGATATTTATCCTCTATTTGATAGTGCTGACTGTAGGTGCTAATTAATAAATATAATGATGCTAGATAATATGAATATTTCATAAATTATTCCTTAATCTCTTCAATTTTGGTTAGTGAAAAGTCAGCATGAAAATGATGATCGTGTAAAGTACCACCATCAATAACATTTTCTAATTTCCTAAACTCAGCAAAATGGTTATGTTGACCAACTCGAATTTGCTTAAAAAATAACAGCATTGCTTTTAAAAAAGCGAGGTCATCTTTATATTGTTGAGAGGTAGGTGGGGGTAGTGATCTGTATATATATAAGATTTATATTTGAAATCAATGCTCATACCATTAATATGTAAAATACTTGGAAAACAACTCCCCCATTGAAATGCACTCCCTATGGTAGTAATGCTTTTATTATAAACCGCAATACTACCTAACATTGCAGCAAATAACCCAGGATTAGCATAACGACGTTTAGAATCTTTAAAATCATATTTGATATTAAAATTGTCAAATTGTTTATCTAAAGAATCGGGCATTTTAATTAATTCAGCATCATCGGTGGTTAATCTAAATAATCGCCAAAGGTTTTCAAGGTAACCAAAGTTAGATTGCAAAATCTAGATTTTTATAAATTCTGTAGTTCTCAATGATTAAATTTTATTTACATCCCCAACTTGTTGGAGAATCACTACTAGGGCTATCATATTTATAATTGCATTCTATAGATTCAATTAATTTAAAATGTTTATTTTCATCAATTTTATAGTGCTTCCAATAATCGACTTGATTGGTTTCAAAATATGTTCCTTTTTTTGTTAGGAGCGCATTTTCGGAACTAACTACGTCTAACAAAAACAGATTTTCTAGCTTTTCGTCAATATAATAATATTTGCTAGTTATTTCTGACTCATTTGAATTAAAGCCATAAATTAT
Source organism: Gilliamella sp. LMG 34361 (assembly GCF_984569075.1). Classification (NCBI taxonomy): domain Bacteria; kingdom Pseudomonadati; phylum Pseudomonadota; class Gammaproteobacteria; order Orbales; family Orbaceae; genus Gilliamella; species Gilliamella sp. LMG 34361. Next base: position 2,061,668 of record NZ_OZ474903.1, read on the forward strand.
TAGGCTATCTATAATTTCACCTTTTTTTTCAATTAATAAATCTATACCATATGAATAAATTTCTTTATGGATATCTCTTAGAGTTATATTGTATTCATAATCATTTTTTCTATAGAGATTAATTTTACCATCTTCCATTTTTTCTAAAATACGACTATAAAAACTGGATAATTCTTCTACATTACATTCTCCATATTTTAAAGATTTATCTTCATCTGCAAAAAAATTACAGTTTTTATTTATCTGATTGATAATACTTTTATCCTTAATCATTGGATGTCCAAATAAACTGAGCGGGCGATGACGTCCTTTATATTCACTTGACAACTGCTTTTTATCAGCTTGTTTTGAAAAAAATATTAAATACCCCTCGTTTGTTATGTTCACTAAATAATCATCAAATTTAATTAATTTGTTAAAAATTTCTGAACATGATTTATTCGATTCAGAAAAGTTAATAACATCTATTTTTTCCTTCAATGGTATGCTTTCTTTGATGAAAAGATTTTTATATAAAGTGTTATTTTGACTTGATCCCCAATAATTTTTTGAACTAGTCGAATGAATAGAATATTCTGATAAACATTGATTATTAATTTTTAAATGACTATCTGTCAGCTCTATTATCATATCGGCAAACTGTTCAATTATATCTTCTCTCTTCTGCAATAATTTATCTCTAGTTTCATCTGTCTCACCATAAACAGTACTTTTTGAAACTTTATAAAAATACCATGTTTCGGGTGGTTCGGTTGCATAGGCGTAGCTTATTAACAGAGTTGACACAATAGTAATTTTTAAAATGATTTTTTTTAATTTCATAATTATTTTTTATTGTTAATAATCAATTATGTATATTTTGATAATTAAACTTAATTTATATGTATTTTTTCCATTATGCTTTGCATGTAAAGTAAAAATAGAATAGAGTTAATTATTAACTTATTTATTAGCTAACTCAAATTTTCCTGTTTCGGGATTGATTTTATATTTAATCCAACTTCCAGTTGTTGTGGATTCTAAATCATAAATAAAATACAATGTCCATAAATTATAATCTTCTAGATAGTACAGTTTTTCTACCGCCAAACTATCATTTGGATTATTTTTGTATTCATAACATATTATAGAGTCCACTTTTTTATTATTTTTATATGAAATTAATTCGATAGTTATTAAAAATTCGTTTTGAGTTTTTTCTTTTTTTAATTTTAATTCAATATTATTTTTAAGGTTCGATATAGTTATTTCATCATTGTTTAGGTCACGAAATTGCTGATAATAACTTTTTTTTATCTTCGAAAGAGTACATGTGTTATCATCTTCACAAGTTCTATTTACAGATTGTACAAATTGTTTACTTGATATTAATTTTTCTCCAGTAAACGAATTGGTTATTATAGTTTCATTACCTTTAGTCTTTGCCTCTACTATTTTAATATTACATTCAGCAAATACTGTTATTAATAGAATGATTGGGATATAAATAAAATTTTTCATATTTTTATTTCCTTTATAGAATCTAGTTTAAATTCTGAATGTGTAGATGAGTATTATGCAGTTCACCATCTTTTTCTTTTCTTGCATTATCAAATTTTTTCTTATCTTTTCCTGTTATTTGTTCATTAAAATTAAATTTATGCATGGCATTAATAAATTTTTGTTCATCTTTATCATTTAAATAAAGAGTATCAACGCTTTTTCCATTTACATGTTCAGAACTAGGAAAACAAGACCCTTCTACAAAACAACTACCAGTAGTTGTTAACTGCAAACCTGTTTCTGCTAAAACACAAATAAAACCGGCTAAAGCACTTGGTCCTGTATAACGTCTTTTCGTATTAGAAAAACTATACCTAACCTTAACATTACCTTTATTGTAATTGATTTCATCTGGCATCCTAACTATTTCGACATTTTTATTCAATGCTGTATATCGTCGCCAAATCAAGTCTTTTTCTGGATGCTTACCATATTCTGCAATATCTCCATTTTTAAATTTTACTCTTTTTTGGGTATTTCCTTCATTTAAATTTTCTTTATATTCAATAATATTTGGATCTTTTCTATTCGGCGCGCTTACTGTTACACCATTTGCTTTTTCCTTAGTAGTATGCCAATCACAAATACATATTTCATGTTCATTAGCGTTTTCATCATGATAAACATACTTATATTTTTGCTCGTAACCTTGCGATATTTCCTGTGGTATGTGTTTTTCAATTTTTCCATCGTGGTAAATATGATATGTCACTATACCTGAGTTTATCAATTCACCCAACATTGATACTGGATGAATAAACCATGCTTTACCATCAGCAGAAAGATTGCTTAGTATAGGTGTCTGTGGGGGGTTGGTTGTTTGATGATTGGGTTAATTGGGATTGTGCTACTTCTCGCCACCAAAGGGAGGGTTTAATACGTTGCTCTTTTTCCAACTGCCAAATTGAATTGGTTTTCTCATGCACGTCATCCACCCTGCTTAAGGCATAATCTCGCTTATAAGGTATCGTTATGTTATTTTCATCTAACTGTTTTTCAATTAAATTTTTTTGTTTCTGTTTTTCTTCCTCAAATAAATCATCTATTTCTTTCCATTTGGTTAGCGCTACGTCTGCATACCATTCACTCTCATATTTTATTATTAAGTGACCTATCATTTCGGCTGTCCAACTTGAGCATTAATCAATGTAATCAGATGGATAAACCATACTTCACCACTTACTGTTGCCAGTATAGTACTATCCTCCATAAATTTTGAATATATTTGATAAATATATCACTAACATTGATATATTTTAAAGATATATCAATCAATTTTCTACTTCATTATTACTTAACTATTCATTTACTTTAATGAACTTTCCTTTATCACTAATTTTATAGAAAGTTTTACTTAATAATTTGGGTGATTTATTATCTCGGTGTTCGACTTTATTTAATGTAATGAGATAATTTGCATCAATAGAATACTCTGTAACTATTCCACCATCCTCTAATTCATAAATTTCACCAATTTCCAATCGATCGATTACATCAAAATCATTTGAAAGGCTTATTAGTGATAGGTTACTCGATGAATTTTCATTATATGAAAAAAGTAATAACAATTTTATTTTTTTGTTAAATTTTATCTTTAAAAGCATTAAATCACTTTCTTCTAAAGTACCTTTAAAAAAGTAATTATATTCATCACTTATTGTAGTAAAAACTCCAAGTTCATTTTCGCTAGACCAATAACGATTATTTAATGGTATATGGGTTATATTCAGTTTACTATCAATATTTGCCAATTCATGCTGTATTTCTTGTTTGATTTTGAATGCTAAAACTATTTTATTATTAGTGAACAAAAATAGATAATTCGAAATAACGACTACCGACTGATTTAGATCATAGAGCGTTGGCAATGTTTTAATTGTATAATGTTGATAATCTTGTTGCTGATAAGTTAAATTTAATTTTTTCAAAATTTTCTTTAATAATAGCTGATTATTTGGCAATAAGTCATCTGGTGTCTGATAGATATTTACTGTATTAGTTTCATCAATGATTAATTTATCTTTTGAACTTTTAATTATTATATTTTTTATTTTTTTCAATTGATTATAAAATATTTCAGGTTCAATTGACTTATTAGAAAGATGGTCAATTGCAACTAATTGCCATTCTATAATATCTTTTTCTAAGAATTGAGTAGAATTATTCTTAATCTCGCTGGCATTTGTTATTAATGAATAAAAGAAGCATAAAAATATAAAAACAAACCTATTTATTACTTTTAACATATTAATTTCCTTTAAAATCATTTATAAGAGTTATTAATTTTTCTTTGTTTAAAGTGGTACTATTTGTACAAAAATATTCATCTAGTAGGTATTTTTTTTCAAATGATCTAACATCCATATGAATCCAACTAAATGTATGCTCTTTATCAATTATTGTATTGTCAGGGTTTAATCCTATTGGTTCAACACTAAAAAGATTTGCATCATCCCATTTATTTTGGGTTTTGAGATAAGTCTCAAAAAAATTATCACGAATATACTTTAATGGTTCTAGATGATTACTGGCTCTTTATAAATAAATTTATATAATCCTTCAAAATCAAATTTGAGATTAATTTTTTTAACAGGGCAAAGCTTATCAATTTCTTCTCGTTTTGAGCCGCTTAATTGCCAATAATTTAAAGGATAGGTGCAATCTTTTTCTAATTTATTCATGTCAATTTTTCTATACAAAGGATCGCCACGATATTTATCCTCTATCTTATAATACTGACTGTAACAGCAGCTGCTAAATAATAAACATAATGGTGCAAGATAATATAAATATTTCATAATTTTATTCCTTATTTTGGAAAAAGTTGCGGGTAAAAATCACAACTTTTTCTCGGTAATTATCTGACTTTTTTTATTATTTTTATAATTACATACTTACAAATCCAATATTCAGATTAGTGAGCGAGTTGTTTTTCAATATCGGTTATTTCTTGTTTATAATTTTGAATTAAACAAAACATAACTTTAGATAAATAAGGATCGGTCTCATCCCTATCACCAGAAACTGGAGGTGGTAATTCTAAACAACTTGAAGCCATTTTTTGCTGTAATTTTAAATAAGATTTTTTTATTGTATTGTTCTTTTTATTCAATAAGTTAATTTTTTGTTTTAATCTATTGTTGTAATGGTTATAAACATCTACATAGCAACGATGATATTCTTCTTTGTCATACTCATCTTCACATGCTTTAAGTTCTTGCGAATCGATTTTTTTGACTGGTTTATTCGAAATAATATTAAATTGATTTGAATAAATGATTTGATATTGTACTCCATCTGTAACATTGACTAACATATCTTGAAGTACAAACTTCATTTTTTGATTATCAATTTTATAGTGTTTCCAAAACATTGGAGAAATACCTTCTTCATCCTCTATCAAATATAATGTATTTACCTCTCCCTCTTGGGATATAAAATAATGTTGGTAACCTACCGCAAGAAAATCATAATCAGGAAAAGAAATATGATTATTAGCCAAATAAATCCTATCTTTTACAATATTATCTTTAACTATTGATAAAAATATATCACCTCCAAAAATAGTACTGTCAGATTCAATATTATTATTTTCTGACATACTTAATGTCAGTTGAAAATCCTGTCCGTTATAGATGATTACTGGCTCTTTATAAATAAATTTATATAACTCTTTTAAATCAAATTTAAGATTATTTTTACTAAAAGGACAAAACTTATATATTTCTTTTCGTTCTGATTCGTTTAATTGCCAATAATTTGGTGGATAAGTACAATCTTTTTCTAATTTATTCATGTCGATTTTTCTAAATAATGGATCGCCACGATATTTGTCTTCTATTTGATAGTGCTGACTGTAACAGTAGGAGCTGAATAGTAAACAAAGTGGTACTAGATAATGTGAGTATTTCATCTGTTAACCATTAATCCTTCCCTTATTTTTGAAAAAGTTGCGTTTAAAAATCACAACTTTTTCTATGTAATCATTTAACTTACTGGCTACAATATGATTTAATAAAAACACTACTAACCATTATGACATTTCACTATTCCTTTTCTATTACGATGTTCACATGATATAGATTCTAATAATTTAAAATGCCCTGTATTATCAATTTTATAATGTCTCCACTTTTCAACTCGTTGTGATATGTCACTTTCAACCATATTTAATAACCAAACATTTTTCAATTCGTTATCAATATAGTAATACTGCGCGAAAGCGGCCGATTCTAAAATATTTTCCTTATAGATGGGTAAACGGTCTATTAATTTATTATTTTTTTCAATATTCAAATATATTTCGTATTCAAATTCTTTTATTTGATTTCTAGTAAAATAGAATTTATCTTTATTTTTCTCAAAACTATATTCTTTTTCGGCGTCTAATTTATTTATTACACTAGCAAAATATATACCTAACTCTGTTAATGGACATTTGTTATAACTATCATACTCATAAGTACCATCAGCAGGATAATCACACTCTTTATTTATTTTTTTAACAATTTTTTTATCACTTAACATTGAGTGACCTAGCAAATTTAATGGTTGATTTAATCCTCTATACGTGGCTGATGATAATCTGTCTTTTTCTAAATTTTTTGAAAAAATAATTATATATCCTGGTTCGGTCATAAATACCATAAAGTTTCCTGTTTTTATTAAGGCGGTAAAATCCTGTTTAGAGCAGGGCGAACCTTTATCATTTAAGTCATTTTTTATTATGTGAATTTGGTTTTCGATTGGGATTTTTTCTTCTGAAAAAATTTTCTGGTACTTCTCTACTTGCTCTGGCGACTTCCAATACGATAATGGTGTAACGATTTCGTTCATTGCACCCTCTGGAATAGTGCAAGCTTTGTCGATTACTACCTCTTTGTCGGTTATTGTTAGTTTCGTTTGCCAATATCTATATATTAATCGCTCTCTTTCAAAAGTTGGCTCTCCGCCCAAGACAGTATTTTTTGAAACTTTATAAAAATACCATTTTTCGGGTGGTTCGGTTGCATAGACAATGTTGATTGGCAAAATAAAAAACAAAACTAAATTTAGCAAAAATTTTATTTTCATAATATCCCTCAATTTAATTTATCGACTTCTATACCAAAGTTAGTTATATTTTTATCAATTCAATAGGTAACTTTTTTTATTGAAGCAAAGTTAAACGCTTCTGAATGTAAATGAGAGTTATGTAACCCATAACCATCCTTTGTTCCATTAAGGTCTGCAAAATTTGATTTATACATTGAGCTCTGAGAGATCCCCTCATAATTTCCCCAAAGCGTAACCATGTGTGAATAAATTTTGAGCTAGTAGGGTTGCAGCCACGAGTAAGTCTTCCCTTGTTATTGTGTAGCCAGAATGCCGCAAAACTTCCATGCCTAAGCGAACTGTTGAGAGTACGTTTCGATTTCTGACTGTGTTAGCCTGGAAGTGCTTGTCCCAACCTTGTTTCTGAGCATGAACGCCCGCAAGCCAACATGTTAGTTGAAGCATCAGGGCGATTAGCAGCATGATATCAAAACGCTCTGAGCTGCTCGTTCGGCTATGGCGTAGGCCTAGTCCGTAGGCAGGACTTTTCAAGTCTCGGAAGGTTTCTTCAATCTGCATTCGCTTCGAATAGATATTAACAAGTTGTTTGGGTGTTCGAATTTCAACAGGTAAGTTAGTTGCTAGAACCCATGGCTCCTTTGCCGACGCTGAGTAGATTTTAGGTGACGGGTGGTGACAATGAGTCCGTGTCGAGCGCTGATTTTTTCGGCCTTTAGAGCGAGATTTATACAATAGAATTTGGCATGAGATTGGATTGCTTTTAGTCAGCCTCTTATAGCCTAAAGTCTTTGAGTGACTAGATGACATATCATGTAAGTTGCTGATAGGTTTCCAGTTTTCCGCTCCTAGGTCTGCATATTGTACTTTTCCTCTTACTCGACTTAACCAGTACCAACCCAGCTTCTCAACGGATTTATACCATGGCACTTTAAAGCCAGCATCACTGACAATGAGCGGTGTGGTGTTACTCGGTAGAATGCTCGCAAGGTCGGCTAGAAATTGGTCATGAGCTTTCTTTGAACATTGCTCTGAAAGCGGGAACGCTTTCTCATAAAGAGTAACAGAACGACCGTGTAGTGCGACTGAAGCTCGCAATACCATAAGTCGTTTTTGCTCACGAATATCAGACCAGTCAACAAGTACAATGGGCATCGTATTGCCCGAACAGATAAAGCTAGCATGCCAACGGTATACAGCGAGTCGCTCTTTGTGGAGGTGACGATTACCTAACAATCGGTCGATTCGTTTGATGTTATGTTTTGTTCTCGCTTTGGTTGGCAGGTTACGGCCAAGTTCGGTAAGAGTGAGAGTTTTACAGTCAAGTAATGCGTGGCAAGCCAACGTTAAGCTGTTGAGTCGTTTTAAGTGTAATTCGGGGCAGAATTGGTAAAGAGAGTCGTGTAAAATATCGAGTTCGCACATCTTGTTGTCTGATTATTGATTTTTCGCGAAACCATTTGATCATATGACAAGATGTGTATCCACCTTAACTTAATGATTTTTACCAAAATCATTAGGGGATTCATCAGCATTGAGCTACCAATTCTAAATATTGTAAAATGAAATTTATACAGAGCTTGTACAAATGCCCTGTCTTTATTCCAGTTTGATAAATTATTAACCTTTCGAATATATTTAGTATCAATACTTTGACCATTAATATGCAAAGCACTGGGAAAACAAGAACCTTGCTCGTAAGCACTACCTGTGACTAGAATATTTTCTTTAATCTCGGCTAGTGCGCCTATAAACCCCGCCATAATGTCAGGATTAGTATATTTTCGATAGGTTTCTGTTAGTTCACATTTTATAGTGACATCATCATTTTCATAATTTATAGTTTCAGGAATTCTGACTAATTGTGCTTCAGTCTTCAGTTTTGAATATAATCGCCAACAATCTCCGTCATCATCATGATGACCATATTCTGCAATATCACCATTAGCCATTGTAAGCCTCTGATAAATACTAATTTTATCTTCTTTAACTACCCATTCATGAATATCACCATTGGTGTATTTAGCTCTGGCAACCATATATCCGTCATTAACATCAGTTTTAGGCTCTGATACAGTATAATGATTTGGATATGAATAATTTCCTTTCGGATATTTCGTAAAGCTTCTTTTTTTAATAGTATGCCAATCACAAATACATATTTCATGTTCATTATTCTTTTCATCATGATAAACATACTTATATTTTTGCTCGTAGCCTTTCGATATTTCCTGTGGTATGTGTTTTTCAATTTTTCCATCGTGATAAATATGATATGTCACTATACCTGGATTTATCAATTCACCCAGCATTGATACTGGATGAATAAACCATGCTTTACCATCAGCAGAAAGATTGCTTAGTTCAGGTGTTTGTGGGGGTTGGTTGTTTGATGATTGGGCTTGTTGGGATTGTGCGACTTCTCGCCACCAAAGGGAGGGTTTAATACGTTGCTCTTTTTCCAACTGCCAAATTGAATTGGTTTTTTCATGCACGTCATCCACCATACTTAAGGCATAATCTCGCTTATAAGGTATCGTTATGTTATTTTCATCTAACTGTTTTTCAATTAAATTTTTTTGTTTTTCCTCCTCAATTAAATTATCTATTTCATTCCATTTGGTTAGCGCTTCGTCTGCATACCATTCACTTTCATATTTTATTATTAAGTGACCTATCATTTCAGCTGTCCAACTGTTGCGAAGACCGTCTTTCAGATATTCAACAGTAAAAGGCGGCAGTGCTTTTTTTCGCTGAACAGAATATAAAAGGGATTGAGTCAATATTTTATGCAGCTTCTTCATTGAATCGGTATAATCTTCAATATCTAATGTTGCTGCTCGGTTGTCGTTGACTTTAGTATAAAATTCTCCCACAGCAGCTTTTTCGATTACTGTCTCAAATCCTTGCCAATGCCAAATGCTTATTCAGATGAATATTTATAATGTTTAAGATATTAATGAATGCCAGATAATAAGAATATTTCATCTGTTAACCGTTAATCCTTTCCTTATTTTTGAAAAAGTTGCGTGTAAAAAACACAACTTTTTCTCTGTAATCATCTAACTTTTTTATGTTATTCTTCCAACTCCAACTTACTGACTAGTGAGCGAGTTGTTTTTCAATATCGGTTATTTCTTGTTTATAATTTTGGATCAAACAAAACATAACGTTAGATAAATAAGGATCGGTCTTTTTCCTATTACCAGAAACTGGAGGGGGTAATTCTAAACAACTTGAAGCTATTTTTTGCTGTAATTTTGAATAAGATTTTTTTATTGTATTGTTCTTTTTATTCAGTAAGTTGATTTTTTGTTTTAATCTATTGTTGTAATGGTTATAAACATCTATATAGCAACTATGATATTCTTCTTTGTTATACTCATCTTCACATGATTTAATTTCTTTGGGATCGATTTTTGTAATCGGTTTATTCGAAATAATATTGAATTGATTTGGATAAATAATTTGATATTGTGGGCCATCTGAAATATTGACTAGCATATCTTGAAGTACAAACTTCATTCTTTGATTATCAATTTTATAGTGTTTCCATAATTTAGGACTAATACCTCCATCATCCTCCATTAAATATAATGTATATACTTCTCCCGCTGGAGATATATAATAACGTTGAAAGCCAACCGCCACATCAGAAAAATAAATATAATTATTAGCTAAATAAATCTTATCTTCTACAATATTGTCTTTAACTATTGATAGAGATATTTCACGCCCAAGGACAGTTTCAGGGGCAATATCATATTCATTTAATGGCATACTCAATGTCAGTTGAAAATCTTGTCCGTTATAGATGACGCGGGGACCTTGGTAAATAAATTTATGCAAACTTGTAAAATCAAATTTGAGATTATTTAAAGGGCAAAGCTTATCTGCTTCTTGTTGCTTTATATTATCCAATTGCCAATAATCTAAAGGATAGGTACAATCTTTTTCTAATTTATTCATATCGATTTTTCTAAAAAATGGGTCGCCACGATATTTATCCTCTATTTGATAGTGCTGACTGTAACAGTGGGGGCTAATTAATAAACATAATAATGCTAGATAATATGAATATTTCATAATTTTATTCCTTAATCTCTTCAATTTTGGAAAGTGAAAATTCCGCATGAAAGTGAGAATTATGCAAACTTTTACCATCTTTTACTTTTGATAATTTTCTAAATTCAACAAAGTGATCATCACTACCAACTAGAATTATTTCAAAAAATAACCGCATCGCATTTAAAAAAGCTTCGTCATCCTTATATTGTTGAGAAGTATGTGGATGATATTTACGCTTCCAAGTTGCTTTACCATCTATTATGACTTTTTTCTTCCCGTTAGATGACTTGTAGGTAAAATCAATACTCATACCATTAATATGATTTATACTTGGAAAGCAAGAGCCCCACTTAAACGCACTCCCTGTAGTAGTAACGCTTTTATTATAAACAGCGATACTGCCTAACATTGCAGCAAATAACCCTGGATTAGCATAACGACGTTGGGAGTCACTAAAGCTATATTTAATCTTGAAATTGTCAAATTGCTTATTTAGCGAATCGGGTATTTTAATCAATTCAGTATCATCGGTAGTTGCTCTAAATAATCGCCATATCGTTCCTTTAGTATCATGAGAACCAAACTCGGCAACATCACCATTTTCATAAAAAACTCGGCGAGTTGTATTTCCATCAGAGACCTTATTATTTGATAAAATCGGACTATGTGTCCAATAAGAAGACTCATTGGATTTAGTTTTTAGATTATTAGCGGAACTATCACTTTGCTTCTTTTTAATAGTATGCCAATCACAAATGCATATTTCATGTTCATTACTGTTTTGATCATGATAAACATACTTATATTTTTGCTCGTAACGTTTCGATATTTCCTGTGGTATGTGTTTTTCAATTTTTCCATCGTGATAAATATGATATGTCACTATACCTGGATTTACAAATCTACCCAGCATTGATACTGGATGAATAAACCATGCTTTACCATCAGCAGAAAGATTGCTTAGTGCCGGTGTTTGTGCGATTTCGTTGTTTGATGATTGGGTTGGTTGGGATTGTGCTACTTCTCGCCACCAAAGGGAGGGTTTAATACGCTGCTCTTTTTCTAGTTGCCAAATTGAATTGGTTTTCTCATGCACGTCATCCACCATGTTTAAGGCATAATCTCGCTTATAAGGTATCGTTATGTTATTTTCATCTAACTGTTTTTCAATTAAATTTTTTTGTTTTTCCTCCTCAAATAAATCATCTATTTCATTCCATTTGGTTAGCGCTTCGTCTGCATACCATTCACTTTCATATTTTATTATTAAGTGACCTATCATTTCAGCTGTCCAACTGTTGCGAAGACCGTCTTTCAGATATTCAACAGTAAAAGGCGGCAGTGCTTTTTTTCGCTGAACAGAATATAAAAGGGATTGAGTCAATATTTTATGCAGCTTCTTCATTGAATCGGTATAATCTTCAATATCCAATGTCGCTGCTCGGTTGTCGTTGACTTTAGTATAAAATTCTCCCACAGCAGCTTTTTCGATTACTGTCTCAAATCCTTGCCAATGCCAAATGCTTATTCAGATGAATATTTATAATGTTTAAGATATTAATGAATGCCAGATAATAAGAATATTTCATCTGTTAACCGTTAATCCTTTCCTTATTTTTGAAAAAGTTGCGTTTAAAAATCACAACTTTTTCTATGTAATTATCTAACTTTTTTATCATTTTTATAATTTCATACTTTCAAATCCAACTTCCTCGCTAATGAATGAGTTGTTTTTCAACACGTGATAACTCTACTTTAAAGCCTTTTATTTCGCATGAATATAGATTATCAAGATAGCGATCAAGCCCATCATCATCAAACGGAAGCGGAGTAGCTAAACATTTTTTATCTAATTTCTGTTTGAATAGTGAAAAACGATTTTTTTTATCTTTTTGTTTTTTAGTCAATAACTCCATTTTTGATTTTAATTGATCTAGATAATAACGATAGACTTGGGAGCCAAAACACCCCTCACTTGTTTCATCTTTTAAACATTTTTTAAACTCTTTATCTTTATAGTTGTCCGTATCATTAGGTTGGCTTAGTTTAAAAAAACTATCTGATAAGCTAATTTTAAAATATCTAGTATCAATTTGAATTAGCTTAAACTTCATAGTTTGTGTATCGATTTGATAATGCTTCCATATTGTAGGTAAAATTCCATCATCAGATTCTCCTAAATATAAAGTATATATATCGCCCTGTGGAGATATATAATAATATTGGTAAGCAACAGCATCATTGGAAATTTCAATAAAATTATTGGCTAAATAAATCTTATCTTTTACAATATTATCTTTAACTATTGATAGCGATATTTCACGCCCAAGGATAGTTTCAGGCGCAATATCATATTCATTTAATGGCATACTCAATGTTAATTGGAAATCTTGTCCGTTATAGATAACGCGAGGACCTTGGTAAATAAATTTATGCAAACTTGTAAAATCAAATTTAAGATAATTTAAAGGGCAAAGCTTATCTATTTCTTTTTGCTTTGTGTTATCCAATTGCCAATAATCTAAAGGATAGGTGCAATCTTTTTCTAGTTTATTTATATTGATTTTTCTAAAAAATGGGTCGCCACGATATTTGTCCTCTATTTGATAGTGCTGACTGTAACAGTGGGAGCTAATTAATAAACATAATGATGCTAGATAATATGAATATTTCATAAATTATTCCTTAATCTCTTCAATTTTGGTTAGTGAATAGTCAGCATGAAAATGATGATCGTGTAAAAGACCACCATCAATAACATTTTCTAATTTCCTAAACTCAGTAAAATGGTTATGTTGACCAACTCGAATTTGCTTAAAAAATAACAGCATTGCTTTTAAAAAAGCGAGGTCATCTTTATATTGTTGAGAAGTATGTGGGTGATAGGTATCTTTAGATATATAAGATCTATATGTGAAATCAATACTCATACCATTAATATGTAAAACACTTGGAAAACAAGAGCCCCACTTAAATGCACTTCCGGTAGTAGTAACGCTTTTATTATAAACCGCGATACTGCCTAACATTGCAGCAAATAAACCTGGATTAGCATAACGACGTTGGGAATCTTTAAAACCATATTTGATACTAAAATTGTCAAATTGTTTATCTAAAGTATCGGGCATTTTTAATAACTCTACCTCATTATTGTTTACACCAAATACACGCCAAGTATATGGATTATCAAGTTTGGGGTTAAAATATTTACCATGTTTACCCCACTCAGCAATTTCTCCATTGGCGTAAATGATACGGTAATAAGTGTCACCATCACTTACATTTGAGGCAGTATCTCCGTGACCTGGGGTATAAAAATTTTTGGCTGTATTTGGATTAACTACTTTACTGTACTTTTCTTTAATTTTGAAATATTGCAAGTCACAAACTTTATGCTTTAGTCCATTATTATCAATAATAATATAACGGTATTTATTTTTATTCTCTTCACTGATAAATGAGGGGATATATTTTTTTATTTGACCATCTAAATATATATAATAGGTGGCAATGTCTTTTTCTAAAGAAAAAGAAAAATTAATCAATGTAATTGGATGAATAAACCATGCTTTACCATCAGCAGAAAGATTGCTTAGTGCCGGTGTTTGTGGGGGTTGGTTATTTGATGATTGGGCTTGCTGGGATTGTGCTACTTCTCGCCACCAAAGGGAGGGTTTAATACGTTGCTCTTTTTCCAACTGCCAAATTGAATTGGTTTTCTCATGCACGTCATCCACCATGTTTAAGGCAGAATCTCGCTTATAAGGTATCGTTATGTTATTTTCATCTAACTGTTTTTCAATTAAATTTTTTTGTTTCTGTTTTTCCTCCTCAAATAAATCATCTATTTCATTCCATTTGGTTAGCGCTTCGTCTGCATACCATTCACTTTCATATTTTATTATTAAGTGACCTATCATTTCAGCTGTCCAACTGTTGCGAAGACCGTCTTTCAGATATTCAACAGTAAAAGGCGGCAGTGCTTTTTTTCGCTGAACAGAATATAAAAGGGATTGAGTCAATATTTTATGCAGTTCTTTCATTGCATCGGTATAATCTTCAATATCCAATGTTGCTGCTCGGTTGTCGTTGACTTTAGTATAAAATTCTCCCACAGCAGCTTTTTCGATTACTGTCTCAAATCCTTGCCAATACCAGGGGCTGATTCGTTTAACGTGCTCTTGAGCATCTTTTTTGATGTTTACCCAACCTTTTATTGGCATACCCTCTTCATTTCCTGCGGTCACATTTACCCATATTGAACCCGTGCTTTCATCTTCTATAGCGATTAAATTCTCATTACTTAATGAATTTAATGACACCGTCCGTGGATAATGTACTGTGTTATCTTTGGTTGCAGGAGGTAGATTATCAAGTGATAATGGAAAATTATTCCAAAAAGGAATAGCGTTATTGAATATTCCAATTTGTCCAAATAAGTGAGAGACATCTTTTGACGTTACCCAATAATGTTTAGTTTCCACACAAAAACGTATTTTGACAGATGAGCTAGTGTGATCAATTTCAATCAGTTCAACCTTATCTGGAATATCTGAAATGGTTAACTGCGGATAAATGTCATTATATCTATTTTTTAACCAATATCTTTGGTCGGCAGTTAAATTAATTTCTTCATTCTTATTCGACAACGAGCCCGCAAGTTCTTCAATATTTATCAATCTATATCGTTGTGTTATTAGATTATTTTCAGCATAGTATTCCTTTGAATTTAAAGTATATTCCAGATTAATTTTAACGTAATAATTATCTTTATCACTAATAAACTTTATCCCTAATCCTGAATTTAAGTTACCATTTGCTTTTGATTCTTTTATCAATCTTGCCTTTTTTTCAACTAGAACTAGATTTTTTTCACTTTCCGGTAAACTATCGGCTAATTCTCGTGTTTTGGTAATAAATGTTGGTAAATCATCACAGGTAAATAATTCAACATGTAACAAAGGCGGTAATTTTTTATCTGATGGCCGTTTTAACTTTGGTATCGGTAAGCTTTTTAATGCCTCAATATGGTCTTTTTGGCGTTGATTATGCCCAATATAACCGATAAAATCGCCACTTGAAATCGCAATCGGTGATTTTAATACCACAATATCATTGAATTTTTCAGGTTTAAACGTGAATGAAGTCAGTGAGGTCACTTTGACATAACCTTTATGCGGTGCATCTTCACTGCCATCTTCTTTTTTTAATAGGTCTGGAACTTCACATCCTTCAATTTTACGAATTTTAGCGTAGCCGTTTTCTTGGCCATCTAATTCAAATGTTGCCGTTAGTGGTAAATAAGTCAATTTTTGTTTATCATCAGCAGTTTCATATACCGCTATGCCCTTTACCTGCACATTTGACTTACCAACAGTGTTATTGTCTTCTTTTAAAACTTCATAATCTTGATTGGCATCTGCTGTGTTTCCGGTTGGTAGCGGCGATAGGTCCTTATGCCAAACATAACCGGTAATATTACCTAATTGTTGTTTAAATTCGGTTGTGGTTACCAATGTCCCTTTTGATATCGAAACAATTTTATACCAGCCTGCTTTTCTGTGTTTTTCACCTAAACGAATTTTACTCCCTTTTAACAACAGACCAACCACTTCGGTTCCTTTGCCATCGGTTCTAATTACACTACCACAAACCGTATCCCCCTTATTCTCGTCAGCTTTTCCTGATTCAAGGTCCCAATAGTGAGGATATTGTACGTTTGTTGTTTCATCTTTCATTTTTCTCTGATAACCATACCAATCGAGCTGATGCATATACAAACTGTATAAGGTTATTGCCGGAGGCTCATCTTTTGCATCAATTGCTTTTGGCATTTGTAATAGGTGTCTGACTAATGTGAAACCAGTGGAAAAATAAGAAACTTTTTCTAGCTTGGCAAAAATTAAATTTTCTTCTGGATAAGTTATTTTAGGGTAAACATCATTTATACGATAGGCAATGACTTCACCGTTAGCCATGCAATGTAATTGCTCATCATTACCAAGTTTGTTTAACACTTTTTTATCAAGATGAATGCCGCCATGCCATAAACCATTTTCTCCAAATGGATAAAAACCATGATCAGCTTCGGATAATGCCCTATAATAGGTATCTTGGCTTAATTCTTTTTCACCTACTGGAAAAATGAATTTCGTTGTTTTTTTTATGGACATTTTATTATTCCTTTATTAATTATCCCGAAAAATTAACATAATGACTGTTTATTAAGCGTACTATAGACACTTCTAGTTCATTTTTGGTAAAATTACGCTTCTCGTTATCTTGTGTAGTAGGCCCCATTTTCTGCAATGCATTACTTTTTATATAAACATTATCAGCCGTGCCCAGCTCAATCCCGGAACTGCTGATTTTGATATATGAACCACCGCAGATTAATGTGATTTTTTCACTGGCGGTAATTGTCATTTCTCCATCAACACTGTCTATTTGAATATCTTGTTTGGCAGCCATATTCAGGTCGGCATTTTGTGCCTGTACCTCAACATCGCCCTGATTGGCAAAGATTTTCATTCCTGATTTATGGGCAAATAGACCGATGGATTCACCTGACGAGATGGTGATATTTTTTAATGCATTAATGTCAGTTTGGTTTTCACTGGCTACCGATACACTGTTCGAGGTTGACAGTTGGATGTTTTCCGGACTGGTTAAAGCTATCCCCTCTTGTGCATAAGCTATAATGCCACTTTGGGATAACTGGGTTAATGTCGCTTTAAGTTGCTCTTGACTGTCGGTATCCGCACCATGGGCTTCAGATTCGGTGGCGGCATTTTGTAAGGCTTTGGCAATCGATAGCGCATTTTCCAGCTGAGTAATGGCTGCTTGCATATCAAGCTGTTTGCCCTGTGCCTTAGGCGTGGTCTGACTGGTTAGGTATAAGCCTTTATTGGCAGCAATCGCCCCCCATTCATCAGTACGCAGCTCAAACCCTTCACCACGTCGGATTTTGTTTTGGTCAACTAAATGCCCGATATTAAGCTGAGATTTACCATATTCGGTGGCTAACTTGATGTGCTCTTGTCCGCGCTTATCATCCATCCGTAACTTATTATTCGCCGGTGTGCGAATCACATTACGATGTTTGTTTATGGTGGTCACATGGTCAGGGTGAGTGCTGTCATGCATCGCATGCGCGATATAAGGTCGGTCAGGATTACCATTAGTAAAGGCAACCGCAACTTCTGTACCGTCAATCAATGGAAAGTGAAAACCATAAGTACTACCGGCATACGGTTTAGCTAGCCTTAGCCATAAGCTCTCTTTACCGTTTCGCCACTCTTTTAAGTCAAAGTTAAATTTAACCCGATAGCGCCCTTGGGTATCAATATAACCATACGTGTCATTATCCGGACTGGTCACCCGTGCCGGTAAGGTGCCATCAATGGTCGGGAAAGGAATTGGCTCCGGGCGGTAAGATTTTGATGGCTGGTAAGGTATGGCGGTAAAACTCAGTTCATATGCATCACTGCGGTTTCCCTGACCTTGCACCGTCAATATCATTATCCCTTCATCTATTCCGGCAATGGTACTGCCTTTGATGCGAATATGTTGTCCCGGCGCTAAATTGGCTTGGTTACTTTTACCCCGGATAAGAATTTGACGGCTTATTGCTCGCTCATGACGAATACGGGCATACCATTCACCACTTTCAACGCTCTTACTCGCTTTACCTATATTACCTATACTATCCGTATTACTTGCACTAACAAAACTAGTGCTAATAGAACGACTATTATCGTTATTATTGTCGTTACTGTCTTGACTGTCGTCGGTATCGATATTGTCACTGTTTTCATCATCGTCATCATTATTTAGAGGGGCACTATTAATTGGATTATTGCTGTTACCATTGCTATTTAACCCTTTATAGTGTTCATCATAACGATAATCGGTGCCATAAGTGGTGTTATCTTTCAGTTGACTGTTAACTTCACCCAGTAAATTCGCCGATGCATCTCGATAGTTATACTCCTGTACTTTTACCGAAGTTTCCACCATTTGACTGTGTAACGACATATCCCAGATACTTTCAACGCCGTTATCCAGTGTACCACTCGGTTGTTTGCAGACAATATCCGCCACCTGCTGATAGCCTTGTTCATAATCACTGATGACCATCACATCACAATTGTGTTCACCATGCGCTTCAAAGCGAAAATAGACCCCCACATCAGCAAGCAGCCTTTGTATAAACTCAAGGTCACTCTCCTGCCACTGGGTGATAAACTCTCGCTCCGGATATTGCTCTTTAAGCGCTAAATGATAATCAATCCCGGTATAACCATGACCACGCAACACCTCTTCAACCACACTAATAACGCTTTGATTTTGAAAAATGGCACAGTTATGACTTAATGCCAGTTTGGCCAATCGCGAGGACAAAACAACTTGATAACGCGCCTCATCTTTACTGACTGATAATTGACTGAACTGGGTTATCACACCATACAGCGTGCGTGAGCCACCTTGAGAGAAGAGTGAGTTTAATAAATTAAGCGGATTGAGTTGGCTTAAAGAGTTAAGTGAATCGAGCGGATGGGACGGTAGAAATTTATCTAGCTGCTTTAATGACTCAGGCGGTTTTAGTGCATCTAAAGGATTAACGGAGGAGAGAGAGGAAAGAGAGTTAAGTGCCTTAAGTCCTTTATTAGCAAAACCACTTAAATTGTTGGGAATAGCCGGGTTAAAAACTAAATGGGCATTTTGATTAAGAAATGACGCAACAGATAGATGTTTATTCGAGCTAGTAAAGGTAATGGTATAATGCCAAGGCTGGTTAAGTTGCTCATTACCCTCAACCTGCAAGACTGAAACCTCAGCCGATAAACCATCAATATTTAACGTATAACGATTGTGACCTGCTCCATTAACTAAACCATGCTTTCGACCATGACTTAAATCATTGCCCAACTGACTAATCAAATTGGTTAATCCTTTATCCATGTTATCCTCAATATATTTTATGTATATAGCAAATACAATTTTGTTTTATTGAACTATTTTAAGATTATTAATAATTATTTAGTGTAATTCTTCACTAAGGATTTATTGTTATAAGTAAAACGATTTAATGAATTTACATTAAAAAAATAATCTAAATATGAATATAAAATACACTGTTGTGCGTATTTTTCAATATGCTTTACATTTCTTTAAATTTCAATCAAATGGATAACTTACTAATATTGTTAATAAATAAAATGGCATGAAAAATTTGTCATCTAAACATAAACAAGCAAGGATTAACAAAATTTTACTTTTTTAGATTTTTTATTGAATATTTTTATTAAAAGTTATATCTATAAAATCTGTAAATACCCCCATTGTTAGTGCACAAACCAGATAGAAAATCATGCTATTGGTTTCATGTTTCTATTGGTGTCATATTATTTAATGCTTCATGCAGTCTTTCTGTGTTATACATTTCTAACCACTCTTCCGTTATTTTTCTTACTTGTTCGAAATTGTTAAATAAATACAAATCTAACATCTCCGTTCGATATGTCTGTTTAAATCGTTCTATGTGGCCGTTTTGATAAGGACTACCAGATTTAATATATTCTAGGGTTATTCCATGTGATTTTGCCCAGCTTGTAAATCTATTTGAGGTAAATTCTGCACCATTATCAATGCGTATTTTTAGGATAACCATGGTATTGGGCTAATCTGTTTAAATAACGGATACAACCCTACCTGCCGATAAACTCCCTACTATATCAATGCCTAAAGCCTGACAATTATAATCATTAATAACATTAAAGATTCTAAATCGACGATAGTTTTGAGAGCTATCACTCATAAAATCCTTTGACCAGCATTCTCCCAGACGACTTGGTACTGATAATGGATCTAAATAACGTTGTGGCAGTCGTTTATTGCGTTTAGAACGAATATTATGTTTTAACTGACATTAAACCCAATATATCCGTTTATGATTTGTTAACTCTAAAATTAACCAATAATCTTGTTAAAAATATTGAGGAGTCTATACCGTTATAAAATTATTTATGAACGATAGACAAGATTTAGCAAGGCAGCTATTAATTAATATTTTGATTCGTTGGTTTATAGACAAATCATTTCATATAATTAGCCTTTAATTAGTTCATTCCCCCAATTAAATTAGTTAATCATAATTCATCCGTTAATTTTATAGGCAATTGATAATGTTTTTTGCTCATTAAATAACAGAGATATGCCGTTTGTAGAGCATGTTCAATCTTTATCGGATGGTTTTGTGTTAGTTTATTTAGCGTATGGCTTAGCGTGGTTAAACCAAGTGAGATACAATGAAATTGTAACGTCTCGATTTTTTGTTTATCGTTATTAGATAATACTAGCCGACCAGAACTGGTTATTGCTTCAAGTAATGTTAGGGTTGGTTTTATAATATATGTTGCAATGGGATCTTGTTGGTAAGCAATTTGCGTATTGAGCTTTTTCTTGTTTGATAATTTTAGTTTTTCGAATAGTTGATTGAATTTTTTGAAAAATTTGGGGGTATTATTTCTAACAAATAAACTTTCGTTATCAAAATCTAAATATAGTAAATTAATCTGCTTGGTTTGCGACTCTTGATAAAAAAGTGCAAAAGGCTCTAGATCTAAATTATTGTCATTTTTTATGCATTTTACCAATACAGTTAAAGGTTTATGTTCTGTTTTTAAAAAACAATTTAATATTCTAATACGCTGCTCATCTATACCATCCCAAAATAGTCTCAATTGTAGTTGATTATTTTTATTATCTTTAATACACCAAACTAGGCATTGTCTAATTTCATCTAATTCTGGTTTTTGTGAATTGGTGATATGAATAGCCAATATATTGTCAAACAAAGAATCATTTATATCATTTTTGTGTAGATAATCGGACAACTTTGTCCAATCATGAAAACCATTAGTGGTGCGAAACATTTGATAATCCTGATCACTCCAACCGGTCTTCTTTAGCGTTACATTAGAACCCAAAGCAGATAAATTATTACCATCAGCTAGACGTGGATTATGCAAGGTAAACCCTCTTTTCATCAGCATATTTGGTATTGATTGCCATAGAGAAACAGTTTGCCAGATCGCTTCGCGATAGAAATTGATATCGGCATTGTTAGGTCTGGCTATTGTTGTTTGGTAATACTGATTATGCTCAGGTTGCCAAAAGTAGAATGTGGCACCTTGAGCACCGGTTTTGCTTTGCCACCAATAACCACCTAGTGGCAATAAATCTAACGTTTGATTTTTGGTTTGATATTGACGTTTTTGATTACCTCGCATATCTATAAGCTGTTGACCACGGCTATTTAATAGTGCTTGCAAATGCGCGGTTAACCGGGCTAAAAGTAATAAAATATCTTGTTCTTCAATAGAAAAATGTCGATTAACTTGTAATTCAATTAACTGACAAATTTGCCTAAGCATAGCGGCTAACATAGGTAACCCTTGTGCTCTGGCGGACATATTAAGTAGCTGTAGCTGGTTAGATTGACTTTTGCTAACATGAGACAAACCATGTTCTATCAATGAGTTAATCTGTGACTGCACCTGTTTAATCAAGAGAATTTCATCATCACTAAGCTGATCTTGCTGATTATTTTGCTGATGTTCGGTAATAATTTGATCTGGCCATTGCCAGTTTTTTTGATTTTGTTGAAATAGATAAGCAATAACCGCTAAATGTACTGCCTGTTTTTGCTTATTTGGTAATTCAGAAATGATACCAGCAAAACCCGTACCCGCTGTATAGATAATAGGTGTAGTACTTTGTGGAACATGAATACGAAGTTGAACGCCCTGAGTTTGTACACTGACTGCATCGTTTTGTAACCAATCAAATAAAAGTTGATAGGCTAATCTTATATTGGCCTTACCCACTGTTTTAAATAATTGGTTACTATCAATTGTTAATAGTTCGGCTAAAGGATCACTATAGTGGTTAGAGGATTCAATTGGCTGATTAGATGTGTCACTATTTGGTTTAGCAGCAACTTGATCAATAACGGGATTTTCTTGTAACCATAACACTGCAGCGATTATGTGTTTACAATGTTCACTGGCTGGACAGCTACAGTTAGCCGTTTGGATGCCTTGTGGTGTCAGTTTGACTTGTTGGCTATCAACCTCGAATAACAGATGTGATTGCTGGTGTTCGATTAATTTGACTTTATTGGCTTGAATATCTTTAAGTGCACGTCGAATGACGCCAACATTAGCATAGAGAGCTAAAGCATCTTGATCGTAATTTAAGTAGATTTGCGACCAACTCATTTCATCACCTCTGCAAGCCAAGTAGCAAAATGTTCGGGTGTTAAAGCCGCAATTTGCATCCCTCGATTAGCCAGTTGTTGGGATACTTGCAGATCATAAACCGGAGTTGCATCATAATCTAAAGCGGCTAAGCCAAGCATTTTAACGCGATTAGCGTTGAGGCGCGCAACGGTGTTATAAAGATTGGTTAAGCTCACCCCTTCATAAAAATCACTGACAATAACCATAATTGTACGCGATGGATTAGTTATTTTTTGTTCCGCATAATTTAATGCATAGCCAATGTTGGTACCACCACCGAGTTGTACTGTCATCAGTATTTCAACTGGATCGCTCGCTAAATGGGTTAAATCCACCACTTGAGTATCAAAAACCAATAAATGTAAGTTAACAGCCGGTAACTGAGTAATAATACTGGCACAAATAGCCGAGTAGAAAATGGAGGTATCCATTGAACCACTTTGATCAACACATAAAATGATATCCCAAGGAAGTTGGCGAGTAGCGCGAGAGTTAAAGATGGCTTTTTCAATAATGATGCGTTGTTTATCCTGATCAAAATGTTTTAAATTAGCTTTAATGGTTGCTCGCCAATCAAAGTTTTGATTGCTTTTAATTGATGAACGTCGGAATCGATTTTTTTTGCCAGTCAACACATTAATAAAATTGGTCTTAATTTTTTGCAGAATTTCATCCACTACTTTTTTGATAAGCGCTTTTACCTCTTCTTGCACACTGTTATTGAGCTTACCACGTAAGTTCATTAATAGTCTCACTGAATTGAAATTGGGTTGTAACTCTTTTACGGCATTAGGATCGTTTAAAATACCTTCGAGCTGATATCGTTCAATTGCTTGGTTTTGCATTCGTTCAAAGGTACTTTTAGGAAATAATTTGCGTGTCTGTCTTAACCAATTTACAGTGTTGTAAACCGAGTTATCTTTTCCTCCATATTTTGATTTTGAAGCGTTTTCGTCCTTAGTTAATAAACCTCGAGAGCGATATTCATTTTGATAGAGATAATTTAAGGCTTGATCAATTTGCCGATCATAGGGATTTAAATCATTATTGGGATTGAGATGTTCATCAGCGTATTGACCTAAAATTAAACGCCAACGCTTAATTTGTTCGTCTGGTTTGCTATCTTCTTTGGTTTGTTTATCGTTATTCATGCCAATACCTAGTGTTTGAACCAATCGGTGAGTTGTTGCTGTTTTATGTGTTCGTTAATTGACAATTCCAGCGAGAGTGCTTTTTGTAGCTGATTTTCACTAAATTGATATTGTTGAAGATGCAAATCAGCATCAGTAATATGATATTTTTTAGCAATTTTTTCTGCCAAGGAGGCATTTTGATTTGGATTTAATTGGCTAAAAGCTAAACGCAAATCAGGTAAGATTTTGATAAACTGCTCTGCTGACCAATCTATCAGTAATTTATCTAAACTGTCCAATAAAATCGATGAATGTATAACTAATTCAGGTGTACATTGCATGATGCCAATAAAATAGTTAATTGCTTGTTCATTTTGAGTACCTAAACTAAAGTTGATTTTAATATTATCTTCCAATTGCTCTTGGCTTAAATAGGAATCTAAATAACTCATACTATCGATAGCACCACGAATCAAAGGTGCATGAGTCAACTCTAGTTGCAAACGGGACAAATTATGGTAAAAATCCTGTTTAAGTTGGTTAACATCAAGCTTATCGGGCAGATAATTTAATAAATCTCTAAATGAAAGTAATACTTTTAAATTATGCAGTTCATTTTCATGTTGTTCAAGTTTATTCAATAAGAAAAAACTCTGTTTAACAATTTTAGTTAATAACGTAAGTAAGATGGATGTGGCTTTAAGTTGTAAAAAAGTTTGACCTTGCCATAAGTAAACCATGCGATGGCCACAATGAATGAGTGAACTCAATTCACCATCACTTTCAATAAAATCTGCAAAATTATCAACTAAATGGTTAAAACAATCATCTAGCCCCATTAATGCCGCTTGCGTCAACTGCTCAACCGCAAGTAAACTTGCTGACTCCATGTTATTTTCTATAGCGTCCATTTGCATTTCACTTTGCATTTCACTTATGGCAATTTGTTCCAGCTTAGTTCCCTGTTGTGATAACTCAATCAATCTCGCTTCCACCGTTGGTGTCCATGCATAGCGCCAATCTTCAAACATCACATTTAAACGTTGACCATGAACGTAATCAGGACCATCAACTCGACTAGCAAAACCGATATCTAAAAAAGCCATCAAGTGTAAAAAACGACTACGTTGTCGATGTTCAGGTTTACGATAAATATCAATATGAGTGAGTTTTTGATCGGTATCATCCAATTTGAAACGATATTTTTTTAAAGTTAAATAGACATCATTAACCAGTGGAGGTTGTGCTACTCCAATTGGCACTTCGCCCAGTAAATTGCCTGATAGGCAATCTCGTATTGTTAACCAAAACTCACTACGCGCATTGTCAATGCTCTCTTTAATAAAGCAAGATTGAATGGCATCAAGTAAATCATATCGTCCTGGTCCATTATGTCCGCGCAAATCAGCAAGTAATATTGCTTGTTCCATGGCTGATTTTAACGGGACAAATCCTGTTAAACTATCATAGTTTGATTGTTGGCGTAATTTATCGGCAATTTCTGACAGTAAATCTAAGGTTAGCCGTTGGCGATATTCTCGCCCCGATTGATCTTTATTTGTCGCATTATCATAATGCAATATCGATTGCCAAGCTGCTTGATAATAAGCGGGTGATGGCATACCCGAAGCATAACCATTTAACGCATCAAGACGATCAAAGCTGTAACGAATTAGCCATGCTTGATCTTTCACACTATTTTTTTGTTGGCGGTTAAACTGTATAACATCTGATCTTTTGGGTAACACAAGCTGATTTTGCCATAATCCCTCTACTAACGCTAAAGTATGAAATCCCCCTGTTACTACGACAATTTTGGCTTGTGGTTTGGATTTTTTTAGCTGACCAATAGCGGTTAACATATACTGTTCACGCTGAACTGATCCTTCGGCAACTAGCGATTCTTCAGTATAATCAAGCCTTGACATGGTACACCAAATAAATGTATCTACAAAAAATGATTGCCAATCAGCGATATCATCATAATCTTTTAATTCAAACAGATGTTCCCAAACTTCATCATGATCACGGCAGTGCAATTTTTGCATTAAACGTTGTATATATTGACTATGTTTGAGATAAGTTTCAGAAAGTAGAGAATGATCTTGCTCCAAATCAATACTTAGATCCGTTTGTAAACTCCAAGGCAAATCAATAAATTGTATATTAGCATGTTGCTTTTTTGCCATCTGCATTGCTAACCACTCTGGTGAGTAATGACAAAATGGATAAAATGCTGAATAGGTTGCTGAATAGGTAATTGATTTAGGTGTTATATCATCGGTATCATCGGTATCATCGGTATCATCTTCCGTTTCTGGCTCGGAACTTGTTATTAGTTGATCAATGGTTTTTTCGGTTTGACATAGTACGGCGATAGGTGGCTTTGTGTCACTATGTAATAATTGCTCCATAATAGTCTTAAAACTAGATGGCGCTTCGATCAATATGTGTGTTGGCTGGACTTCTTCAATTAAGTGTTTTAGTGCATAGCTACAGGCAGGACTATGATGACGCACTGGCGCAAAGTAGATCTGCTGTAACTGTAGCGCTTTGAGACTTTGTAACGCTTTTGATAACCTTTCCGGTAATAATGAATGGCTGATTGTCATAGCAATGAGTTATTTCCAAAAAGTTTTTGATACTTGATAAAAACTACGCCATATATCGGATTTTTTAGCCCGCTCTCGTACCACATTATCCATATAAAATTGGATTCTTTTAATATCATCCGCATTGTCTTTCAAAACAACGCCAATCAACTGTTTGGCAATTTGTTCACCTGTTAATGTCCCATTACCAAGATAATGGGCATCTAATGCTGATGCATAGGCAATATTTACCGCTTCGGCAGTGGACATTACTGCATCGGGTGTTTTTAATTTGGCACCTCCCGACGTTTGCCCCTGTCTAAGCTCTTGAAATGTCGTCACCAATAGTTCGATAACATCAATAGGTACAGTGATTTGTGATTTTAAATCACCTAATTCTTGACTAAGTTGCCGTTGGATTAATTCAATTTCAAAATCTTTATCGGTTATAGGATTAACCGTTTCGAAATTAAAACGTCTCTTTAACGCAGCTGACATTTCGTGCACACCACGATCTTGTAAGTTTGCTGTACCAATAATATTAAATCCGGGTTTAGCTTTGATAACGCTGTTAGGCCCCATTTCAGGGATCATCATTTGTTTTTCAGACATAATTGAAACCAGCATATCTTGAATTTCTGGTTGGCAACGGGTTATCTCTTCAAAACGAACAATTTTACCTTGTAACATACCTTGATAAACTGGCGAGCCAATTAAAGCGCGTTCAGTGGGTCCTTCTGCAAGTAATAGTGCATAATTCCACGAATAACGAATATGATCTTCATTAGTACCAGCAGTACCTTGAATGGTCAGATTTGAATCACCACTTATCGCTGCTGCTAATAATTCTGATAACATGGATTTTGCTGTACCGGGTTGCCCCACTAGCATTAAACCTTGTTTTCCTAATAGTGATACAATTGCACGGTCAACTAATGGATCATCACCAAAAAATTTTCGGCTAATTCCCAAAGTTTCGTTACCTAAAATAAATTGACGAACTGATTTAGGAGATAAAAGCCAACCTTGTGGTTTATTATTGTCTTTATCGACTTTGCTTAATGTTGCCAATTCTTGCTCATAACGCTCTTCTGCTGTTAAGCGAATTGCTTGTTTCTGATTTACCATTCTAATTTTTCCTTCCAATTTGGCTCAAATCCGCTTGAGGCATTAGCGACAGCTATATAATCAGCATAACCTTCTGCAAGTAACACTTTCGGTAATTTATCGAGAGCAATGACTTTATCGGTATAACGTGAATTTTCAGTGAAATAAACTGTATAGAGCACTGCTGGAATATTTTCTTCAGGTACAAAACTACCACTAAACTCAATATTGATATAAATTCCAATACTTGCAAAGTATTTATGATAACCTTCAAACCACCCCGCATCTTCTATAACATCTCGTTTATAACCTAATTTAGTTAATATACCGCGTATAGTAAAACTATCAGTCATCCAGCCTAAGCGATCATCAATTACACCATTTTTCATTTTACTAATATCCGGTAATTTATGGGTAAATTGTTCAACCAACTGATTTATTTTGTAATCTTTAATATGCGATTGCCACAGCGCAATATCAGTATTTGACATTAATGCACAATGAGCGAGTGTAATAAAGTGATTTGGATCTAAAACGATTTCATCATCTTGATTGTTAATTAAACTACCGTCTTCAGTTGGTCTAAAACTATTTACTATTTGACCATTATTATCTAATTCTAACCAAACTAAACGTTGAATAAGCCGTCCTACAATAGGATGGGATTGCAAATATTTTTGCCAATCTTCTATGCTCCATTGACGCTGAGTACACATTGCTTCATAAAAACGACTAACTTGCATATCAAGTAATTGGCTAAGCTCTTTTTTACTGTTTTTAAACTGATTTTTTGCTTCTTTAACTAGATCTGCATCTTCGGTTTTACGGGCTTCAGGTAAAGCTTTTATTTTAACGCCATCCGCATTTTTTAATTGCCATTTAAATTTATCATCCAAACTAGCAATAAAAGTACGCTCACCATAATCAAGGATTAATAGCCCATCGTCATCTAAACCGGCCGTTGATATCGTACGATCGGCTAATTGATCAGTAGTCCAACCATTACGTTGGGCTATATTTTCTACTAATAATCGCGCTTTTTCTTGAATTGATGTAGTTCGATAACGACGAGCTAATGATAGTAGGAGTTGAGTAATCAATGGATCATCGCTGTTTCCCAGCGCTTCAAGCAACGCTTCAATTTGTGCTCGACGTCGATAATGATCTTTCATATAACTGGTTAATAGTGCAACAGCTACACGTCCATCAACATTACTGGATAAAGCTAATATACCTTTTCCTTTAATCGCTGACCCATAGTAGGTTGATAGCGTTTCATTTTTGATTTCTTCAAAAACTTGTTCATAAGTAATATTTGCATAATTAGCATGGTACTCCGGATATCGCTTGTAATACCTTTTATATTCTTGAAAACGTTGGGGAGCTAATAAATTTGCCTTAACCTCAGCCTCTTCTATGGTAGCTGTTCGGGTGTCTTGTTTAATAAAACTTTGCAAAATAAGTTCGCCTAATTGTTGTTGGCTTGATTGACTAAGCAAACGAGAATAAATGGTTAACAGGGAATTAGAGGGATCTTTTAATTTAACCGCTAACCATACCCACCATTCAATAATTTGAGAATTAACTTCATCACCATTTTGCCAAGTCAGAGATGGCATTAAGTCAAAATTAAACCAATCAAGTTCTGCTGGCTTTTTACCTTTTAAACCTTTTTGGGCATCGGCCAATAACTTCTTCGACGTTAAATATTGACTAATGTCTTCACCTATTTTTTGTAGGGCAATTAAGATTGCAGCTTGTACTGCTTCACGTTTTTCTTTTTTCAGGGCTACATGTAAAGCTTCAATAGAAGATTTTTGCCCTAAGTCAGCCAACCAGTTAGCTGCGGCAATACGGACATTCTGTTTTGCGGACGATAAAGATTGTTCAATTTGATTATGTATATTAGGGATCAGTTTTAAGGCATCTTGGGCAATATAGCAAATCGATTTGCTTCCCTCTAAAGCTAATTCACATAGATAGGTAACATATTTGACTGGAATAATAGGGAAAAATTGTAATGTTTTAATGGCGCTAATTACATCAACACTATACCACTCGGCGTTATGTCTTTTATCACGATTACGGGAATTATACCAGTCATTAGATAGAGGGGTAAAACCTAATGCTTCATCAAGCAAAAATTCATTTTCGGCAAAAAATGCCCAAAGTTTATGAGGTTCATCTATATAAAGATCGTGATAGGTGTCATCATGTAAAAATAGCTCAGCAACAGTATATTTGACATTCTCATTGCTTTCAATCTTGACTATGACATCAACAATTTGTCTAAGGTCAAGTTTTTTTATAAAATCGTATTTTTTGTATATTCTTTCAAGAAAGTAACTAGCATCCAAGCTATAAGAGTTACTTTCACCGTCCAAGTCATATTGGAATCGATATTTTAATCGATATATTCGAAAAAGGTGAAACAAAGTAAATTCGGGTAAACTTTGTAACCTATTTTTAGTAAGTAAAAATTTAAAATTTGTATCCCTATCAAAATGTGTACGAAGTGTTGAATATTCGATTTTGCCATTCAGATAAGCAACTATATCATCCAAAAAATGTAATTTAATTTTCTTTAATGATTTATAATTTGTTTGATAATAATCCTGATTAGTTCTGTTTTTTTTGTTTTCCTCTAACTCATTCTGCATTAATTTTTCATACTTAAAAATATATTCTTCAATATTTTGCTGTAAAATATCGCGCGCATTTATTGGTAACTCAGTATCAGCAATGGGTTGAAAATCAGGAATAACTAAATTTGTTTGTTGTTTGACACTGTTAGCGCTTTCGAGTCGTGATAGAGCGCTTTCGATTGCGGTAATCACCTTTTTATTGGTTTCGTTAGCTAATGCCTGTTGTAAAATTGTCGGTTCGACAGACATTCTCGCCAGTGATACTACTGCACCACAACGTTGATCAACTGAACCAGAGGTTAAAAAGTGCTGTAGATGAGGTGCAACTGAGGTAATTGGTAAACTAAGTAGCATTTCTGTTGCTAATTGACTCACTTTTTTTGAAGTACTCAACGATTGCATGGTAATGAAATCAATCAACTGTAGCCGCAGTTCATCGTGTTGGTAAATATAGTTTAATTGATCTAATTGCCCTAAAATTGCCAACCCTTGTGTCGGTAGTTGTTTAAATATTTCAATATGATTTTCGATATACGGTAATAAGCCATTTATTGTCATAAAATATTCAAAGTAGTTGTAATAACTAATTTGTACATTCTGGCGATCAAAAATGGCAAACAATAACTTTTCGCCTAAACCAGCTTGTTCACATTCAAGTAATTGATGTAATTGTTCGATATTCCAATTTTTGCGTTCATCAAATTTCTTATTATCTTTATTAAAATATGGCAATGTACTAATTAAACCATCATATAACAAATAGATAAACCATGCGGGTAATTGATTAGTAGAGAGTTTAATAAACGGTAAATGCTGACATAAAGTGGCTAAAACTCTAGCATATCGGGTTAGCTGTTCGAGCGTATAGTTTTCAGTCCATTGTCGGTAAAAATCAAAGCGTGTTTTTTCTAAAGAAGAAATATTGTTATGATAATGTCCACAATCTAATTCACAAGGTCTACTTAATAATTCATAAAGTTTATCTGCGGTATCGGATGATTGACACATTTTATCAAAATCTACCAACACACTTGGATCTTCTCCCTTTAAGATATATTGTGTGATACGTACTGGTAATTCATTATCAAGTTTTTTTATAGGTTCAAAAAGAGTTGAAACTAATTCTTTGGAAAATAATTTACTTACTATTAATTTTTTTATATTCTTCATATTGCTTTATTCTCCTTAAAAGTTAAATCCTTGAAAGTTATTTTCAATTACTCAATAAATATAGTGTTATATAATTAAAAGTTCAACTTTAATTTGGCTATTTAAATCAAGCTAATTATCATTGTTATCAAGATAAATCTTTTTAATACACTTGGGATTTTAGCTAAAAATTATGCTGTTTATGCTTAATTAAATAATAGTAATTCATAACTCTGTCTTATATATCAATTTCAATTGGCAATATCTTTATAGACTAAAATCAGTTTTGATATATACTGACAAATCGGTTCGGGTATTGACTGTTTTAAATCATATAAATCCGCAATGCAATCAACAATAACCTTCTCTCTCGACTTCTGATCATGTATCCCATATCACTTTATTTCGCCAATTAGGGTCAAAACCATTGGATGCGTCGGCTACCGCCATATAATTAGCATAACTTTCGGCTAATAACACTTTAGGCAGGTTATCTAGCTTAACTACGTCATCTTGATAACCCGGTGTTTTACTAAAATAAAGTCTATCAAGTACTGCTAAAATATTTTCTTCAGGTACCATACCACCACTGAAATCAATATGGATATAAATTTTTAAACGGCTATAGTATTTGTGGTAACAAAAAAAGTATTCACCCCCCCCCTGCGCACTTTCACGCTCATAACCCAATTCGGTTAAAATATCACGTACGGTAAAACTGTCCATTGACCAACCATGACGATCATTAATGATATCATTTCTAAATTTGTTCATATCCGGTAATGGATGACTAAGCTGGTCAAACCAAGAGATTACTTTGTAATCTTTAAGATGCGATTGCCATTGTGCTATATCTTTACTTGATAGCAACACTGAATGAGCAACGGTAATAAAATGATGTTGCTCAAGTGAGATTTCTTCATCTTGATTGGTTATTAAGTTGCCATCTTCTGTTGGCCTAAAACTATTGACTATTTGACCATTACTATCTAATTCCAACCAAACTAAACGTTGAATAAATCGTCCCATAATTGGGTGAGATTGCAGATATTGTTGCCAATCTTCCACTCGCCATTGATGCTTGGCACACATGACTTCATAAAAACGACTAATTTGCATAGTGAGTAATTATAAATCCATTCAAATATTGAATACACTAAATCAGGCTAACCTAGCCTATAATGCAATTATCAATGACCCGTTCCATTAGGTTTAGGCCATTTTTACCATCTTAATTTATCTTTCCAATTAGGATCAAAACCACTACAGGCTTTTGCCGCAGCCATATAATCAGCATAACCTTCGGCTAATAACACTTTAGGTAGTTTATCTAGTGCAATTGCCCTATCTTTGAAAGACGTTTTATTGCTAAAATAAAGGCTATAGAGTATAACTGGAATATTTTCTTCAGGTAGTGTGCTACCACTGAATTCAATATTGATATAAATACCTAAACT
This sequence comes from Gilliamella sp. LMG 34361, assembly GCF_984569075.1. NCBI lineage: Bacteria > Pseudomonadati > Pseudomonadota > Gammaproteobacteria > Orbales > Orbaceae > Gilliamella > Gilliamella sp. LMG 34361. The sequence goes on from NZ_OZ474903.1 coordinate 2,094,717, forward strand.
GCCAAAGTATTTATGGTAGCCCATAAAACACTCGCCATCTTCAAGATTTTCTCGCTTATAACCCAATTTCGTTAAAATACCACGTAGAGTAAAACTGTCAGTTAACCAGCCTAAACGATCATCAATTTCGACATCTTTAAATTTGTTAATATCAGGTAATGGATGACTAAGCTGGTCAAACCATGAAGTTATTTTGTAATCCTTAAGATGCGTTTGCCATTGCGAGATATCTTCACTTGAAAGCAACACTGAATGAGCAACGGTAATAAAATGATGTTGATCAAGTGAGATTTCTTCATCTTGATTGGTTATTAAGTTCCCATCTTCAGTTGGCCTAAAACTATTGACTATTTGACCATTACTGTCTAATTCCAACCACACTAAACGTTGAATAAACCGTCCCATAATTGGGTGAGATTGCAGATATTTTTGCCAATCTTCCACTCGCCATTGACGCTGAGCACACATGGCTTCGTGAATACGGCTAATTTGCATTTTGAGTAATCGGCTAAGTTCTTTTTTACTGTTACTAAACTGTTTTTTTGCCTCTTGGACTAATTCTGGGTTTTCGTTTTTACGTGCTTCAGGTAATGCTTTGATTTTTTCTCCCTCAGCATTTGTCAATTGCCATTTAAATTGCTCATCTAAACTAGCAGTAAAGGTACGTTCACCATAATCAAGAATTAACAAGCCATTATCATCTAACCCTGCGGTTGATGTCGTGCGATCGGCTAGTTCATCTACTGTCCAACCACAGCGTTGAGCAATCTTTTCTACTAAATATCTGGCCTTTTCTTGAATGGATACCGTTCGATAGCGACGCGCTAATGATACTAATAATTGAATGATCATCGGATCATCGCTATTTGCCTGTGCTTCAAGCATCGCTTCAATTTGTGCGCTACGTAGATAGTGATCTTTCATAAAACTGCTTAATATTGATACAGCAACAGGACCTTCAATGCTACAAGTTAACGCTAATATTCCTTTTGATTTAATGGCTGAGCCAAGATAAGATGTTAATGTCTCTTTTTTAATTTCATCAAAAACTTGTTCATATGTAACATTCTTATACTTAGAATAAATTTGCGGATAAATCTGATAATCTCTAATATATTGTTGCAATCGTTTATCGGCTTCTGAACTAGCTCTGGCTTCAGCCTGTTCCAATGTTGGTGTTCGGGTATCTTGGTTGATGAAACTTCGTAAAATAAATTCGCCTAATTGGCGTTGACTTTGGATGCTTAATAATCGATTATAAATAGTAAACAGCCAATTAGCTGGATCTTTTAATTTAGCTGCTAATCGGATCCACCACTCAATAATTTGTGGTTCAACTGTTTTACCATTTTGCCAAGTCAAAGCTGGTATTAAGTTAAAATCAAACCAATCAAGGTTGCTTGGTATTCTACCATTTAAGCCTTTCTGGGCATCAGCCAATAACTTTTGCGGGGTTAAGTACTGACTGATATCTTCACCGACTTTTTCAAGTGCAACCAATATCGCTGTTTGTGCTGTTTCGCGTTTCTCTTTTCTTAACGCAGCATTTAGTGCCTTAATTGAGCTTTTTTGTTTCAGCTCGGCCAACCAATTAGCTGCAACAACACGCATCTCTTGTTTAGGGAAGGATAAAACTTGTTCAACTTGATTATGTATATTGGGGATCCGCTTTAAGGCATCTTGCGCCGCATAACGTATCTGATTACTTTCACTTAAAGCTAATTCAAATAGGTAAGCGACATATTTAACTGGAATAGTTGGAAAAAGCTGTAATATTTTTATGGCATTAACTTTTTCAATGCGGTTATAAGAATCCTGAATGATTTGTAGAGGAGCAAAACCTAATGCTTGATCAATTATAAATTGATTTTCAGCAAAAAAGGCCCATAATTTGTGGGGTTCATTTTCATAATTATCATGGTCAAAATCACTGGTTAAAAACGGTAAAGCAATTGTATATTCAACATTTGGATAGAAATTAAGTTTTAACATTACATCAGCTATTTGTCTCAGATCTAATGTTTTAGCAAAATCGTAGATTCTTCCAAGACGATAAGTATCATCTTGACGATTGATTAAGTAATTTATTCGAAATAAGTGAAATAAAGAAAGTTCGGGTAAATTTAATAGTCGATTTTTAGTAAGTAAAAAGTCCAAATCTGTATTTTCATCAAGTTCTTTGAATAATGCTGAACGATCGATTTTACCATTTAAATAATCAAATATCTTATCCAGAGACTTTGATGTCACTATTTTCAACTTTTGATAACGGTTCTGATGATAAGTCCATGATCTATTATTTTCTTTATTTCCCTCTATTTCATTTTGCATTGATTTTTCACATTCGATAAGGAACTCGTCATAATTTTGCTGTAAAACATCACGAGCATTTAGTGGCAATGGCGTGTCAATTAATGGTTCAAAACTAGGAATAACTAAATTATCTTTATCTACATTAGCACTTTCCAACCTCGATAATGCACTTTCAATGGTAGCAATAACTGTTTTATTGGTTTCGTTAGTTAAAGCTTGCTCTAAAATTGTTGGTTCAGAAATGATTCGAGAGAGCAATATTGTTGCATTAGCACGCTCTTTAACTGAGCCTGAAGTTAAAAAGTGTTGTAATTGAGGTTGAACCAGCTCTAGTGGTAATTTAAGTAGTATCTCTGTAGCTAATTCACTTACCTGTTTTGAGGTATTAAATGCCTGTATGGCAAGAAAATCAACCAATTGTAACTGAAGTTCAGGATATAATTGAATGTATTCAAGTTGTCCTATTTGGCCCCTAAACGCCAAACCACGTGCGGGGAGTTGCTTAAAAAATTCAAGGTGATCTTGAATATAACTCAATAATCCATTCAACCGATTAACATGTCGAAAGTAATAACCATAGCGATAATTACCACCAGGAACATTATGACGACCAAAAATCTCGAACAGCAAATTCTCGCCTAATCCTGCTTGTTCAATTTCAAGAAATTGATGTAATTGTTGTATTGACCAATTTTTACGCTCAATAATTTCATTTTCGTCTTCATCATAATAAGGTAATGTGGTAACGACCCCATCATATAATAAATAGATAAACCATGATGGGAGTTGTTCGCTTGTACGTTTAAAAAAACTTGAATGGTCACATAAGGTGGCTAAAACTCGAGCAAATCGAATTATCTGTTCAGGCGTATAAGCATCTGTCCAAAGTATATAAAAATTAATGCGAGCTTGTAACGACGAATGAATTTCGCCATAAAAATTTAAATTATATAATTCCGCTGGTCTTTGCAATAATTCATGAATTTTTGTAAAGTTATTCGGCATTTGGCATAACTTATCAAAATCAATTAACACAGCAAGTTCATCATCATGCAAAATATATTGCGTGAGCCGCGCTGGCAAAGTTTTATCCAGTTCACTTAATGGGTTAAAGATAGTGGCGATTAACTGTTTAGATACATGTGAATTTGTTGATAATTGTTCTGTTTTTTTCATATTTCTTAGTTTTTCCATTAAGGTTCAAATCTTGGGTATTTATTTATAATTAATTGTTATAGCGATTTAATTTTTATATAAAATGATATCTGATAATAACTTTGCCAGATAAACGCTCTTGTGCAGTTAATCGTATTTCTTGTTTCTGATTTAACATCTTTAATCCTTTCTATCCAAATCAAATTTACTTGATACATCGGCAACCAACATATAATCAGCAAAAATTTCAGCTAATAACACTGGCGTGATGCTATTAATGGCGATTCTTACTGTCATGATTACTTTGAGCGACAAAACTAGGCAAATCAAGTAGACTATAAATTCGTTCAAATATTGAATACTCTAAATCAGGTTAATCTACCCTATAAAGCAATCAACAATGACCAGTCCATTATATTTTTGCCATTTTTACTATATTATTTTATCTTTCCAATTAGGATCAAAACCACTACAGGCTTTTGCCACCGCCATATAATCAGCATAACCTTCGGCTAATAACACCTTAGGTAGTTTATCGAGCGCAATTGCTCTATCTTTGAATCCCTTTTTATTACTGAAATAAAGGTTATAAAGTACTGCTGGAATATTTTCTTCAGGTAGCATGCTACCACTGAATTCAATATTGATATAAATACCTAAACTGCCAAAGTATTTATGGTAACCATAAAAACATCCGCCATCTTCAGCAGTGTCACGCTCATAATTTAATTTGGTTAAAACACCACGAATGGTAAAACTGTCCGTTAACCAGCCTAAACGATCATCAATAACGCCATCGTTAAATTTGCTTATCTCTGGAAGTGTATGACTAAACTGTTCGAACAATGGGGTTATTTTGTAATCCTCGATATGCGCTTGCCATTGTGCTATATCATCACTCGCTAGTAACGCCGAATGGGCGACGGAAATAAAGTGATTTTGATCAAGTAAGATTTCTTCATCTTGATTGGTTATTAAGCTACCATCTTCAGTTGGTCTGAAACTATTGACTATTTGACCGTTATTATCCAATTGTAACCACACTAAACGTTGAATAAATCGTCCCACAATCGGGTGTGGTTGCAGATATTTCTGCCAATCTTCTACTCGCCACTGACGCTGAGCACACATGGCTTCGTAAAAGCGGCTAATTTGCATTGTAAGCAATTGGTTAAGCTCTTTTTTACTATTGCTGAACTGTTTTTTGGCTTCTTTAACTAATTCAGGGTTTTCGTTTTTACGTGCTTCAGGTAATGCTTTGATCTTTTCTCCATCAGCATTTTTTAATTGCCATTTAAATTTATCATCCAAACTAGCAGTAAAGGTACGCTCACCATAATCAAGGATTAACAAACCGTTATCATCTAACCCTGCAGTCGATATGGTGCGGTCTGCCAGTTCTTCTGTACTCCAGCCTGAACGCTGGGCAATACTTTCTACCAAGTATTTAGCCTTTTCTTGAATGGATGCCGTCCGATAGCGACGCGCTAATGACAATAATAGTTGTATAATCAGTGGATCATCACTGTGTGCCAGTGGTTCAAGCATTGCTAAGATTTGTGCTCGACGTTGATAATGATTTTTCATAAAACTGCGTAAGAGAGACACTGCAATAGCCCCCTCAATACCACAGGTTAATGCTAATATTCCTTTTGATTTAATGGCTGATCCTAGGTAGGTTGCTAATATCTCTTGTTTAACTTCATCAAAGATTTGTTCGTAAGTAATATTCTTATAGTTAGGATAATATTGCGGATAGTTCTGATAATATCCAATATATTGTTGCAAGCGTTTATTGGCTTCTGTACTGGCTTTGGTTTCAGCCTCTTCTAGCGTTGGTACTCGGGTATCTTGATTGATGAAACTTCGTAAAATGAATTCGCCTAATCGTTGCTGACTTTGGGTGCTTAATAATCGATTATAAACTGTTAACAGTAGATTAGACGGATCTTTTAATTTAACCGCTAAACAGATCCACCACTGAATAATTTGTGGCTCAACTGTCTTACCATTTTGCCAAGTTAACGTCGGTATTAAGTTAAAATCAAACCAATCAAAATCGGTTGGTATTTTACCTTTTAAACCTTTTTGGGCATCAGCTAATAACTTTTGCGGGGCTAAGTGCTGACTAATGTCTTCACCAATTTTTTCCAGCGCGATTAATATCGCTGCTTGTGCTGTTTCGCGTTTCTCTTTTTTTAACGCATCATTTAATGCCTTAATCGAGCTTTTTTGTCCTAACTCGGCCAACCAATTAGCAGCAGCAATACGTACCTCTTGCTTCGGGGAGGATAAGACTCGTTCAGTTTGTTCAATTTGGTTATGTATGTTAGGGATCTGTCTTAAAGCATCTTGAGCTACATATGATAAGTTAAATAATATTTCTGTGGCTAATTGGCTCACCTGTTTTGAAGTATTTAACGCCTGCATTGCTAGAAAATCAATCAATTGTAACTGAAGTTCTGGATATCGTTGAATGTATTTAAGTTGTTCCACTTGTCCAAAAAGCGTCAAGCCGTGTGAGGGGAGTTGTTTAAATAATTCAATTCGTTCTTGAATATAGGTCAATAATCCATTCAACCTCGTGAAATGTTGAAATAAATCGAATCGATTAATAGTAATATTTTGACGGTCAAAAATCGCAAATAACAATTTTTCACCTAATCCTTGTTGTTCAATTTCAAGAAATTGATGTAATTGTTGTATTGACCAATTTTCACGCTCAATAATTCCGTTTTCGTTCCAATTAGGATATGGTAACGTGCTAATGAGTCCGTCATATAACAAATAGATAAACCATGATGGGAGTTGTTCACTTATGCGTTTAATAAAACTTAAATGGTCAAATAAAGTGGCAAAAACTTGAGCAAATCGAATTATCTGTTCTGATGTAAAAGTATCTGTCCAAGACTTATAAACATCAATGCGAGCTTTAAATGATGGATGAAATTTGTAACCAATACGGTAATAAGAACGTGGACAATAAAACTCGGAGGGTCTGTGCAATAATTCATAAAGGTTATTTGCGTTATTAGGTATTTGACATAATTTTTCTAAATCGACTAATACATCAATTTCATTACCATGCAAGATATATTGTGTGATCCTCGTTGGCAAAGACTTATCCTGTTCACTTAATGGCTTAAAGATAGCGGTAATTAACTCTTCGGATATGTAAGTTTTAGTTGATAATTGTTTTATTTTTTTCATATTCCTTTGCTTTCCTATTAAGGATCAAATCTTGAGTATCCATTTGTTATTACAACATATTTGTAACTTTTGATTGCTAGTCTTTCTAATTCAATTACAATTCATTCATACATTAATTTTGACAATCACATAAAGCAATCAACAATGACCAGTCCATTATATTTTTGCCATTTTTTATTATATTAATTTATCTTTCCAATTAGGATCAAAACCACTACAGGCTTTTGCCACCGCCATATAATCAGCATAACCTTCGGTTAATAACACCTTAGGTAGTTTATCGAGCGCAATTGCTCTATCTTTGAATCCCTTTTTATTACTGAAATAAAGGTTATAAAGTACTACTGGAATATTTTCTTCAGGTAGCATGCTACCACTGAATTCAATATTGATATAAATATCTAAACTGCCAAAGTACTTATGGTAACCATAAAAACATCCGCCATCTTCAGCAGTGTCACGCTCATAATTTAATTTGGTTAAAACACCACGAATGGTAAAACTGTCCGTTAACCAGCCTAAACGATCATCAATAACGCCATCGTTAAATTTGCTTATCTCTGGAAGTGTATGACTAAACTGTTCGAACAATGGGGTTATTTTGTAATCCTCGATATGCGCTTGCCATTGTGCTATATCATCACTCGCTAGTAACGCCGAATGGGCGACGGAAATAAAGTGATTTTGATCAAGTAAGATTTCGTCATCTTGATTGGTTATTAAGCTACCATCTTCAGTAGGCCTGAAACTATTGACGATCTGACCGTTATTATCCAATTGTAACCACACTAAACGCTGAATCAATCGTCCCACAATTGGATGTGGTTGCAGATATTTTTGCCAATCGTTCACTTTCCATTGACGCTGAACACACATGGCTTCGTAAAAGCGGTTAATTTGCATAGTAAGCAATTGGCTCAGCTCTTTTTTACTGTTGCTAAATTGTTTTTTGGCTTGTTTGACAAGTTCTGAATTTTCGCTTTTACGTGCCTCGGGTAATACTTTGATCTTTTCTCCCTCTGCATTTTTCAATTGCCATTTAAACTGCTCGTCTAAACTAGCAGTAAAGGTACGCTCACCGTAATCAAGAATTAACAAGCCATTATCATCTAAGCCTGCGGTCGATATGGTGCGGTCTGCCAGTTCATCTGTGCTCCAGCCTGTACGCTGGGCAATACTTTCTACCAAGTATTTAGCCTTTTCTTGAATTGATGCCATCCGATAGCGACGAGCTAATGACAATAATAGTTGAATGATCAGCGGATCATCACTGTTTGCCAGTGGTTCAAGCATTGCTTCAATTTGTGCTCGACGTTGATAATGATTTTTCATATAACTGCGCAAGAGAGATACTGCAAAAGAGCCCTCAATACCGCAGGTTAACGCTAACATTCCTTTTGTTTTAATGGCTGAGCCAAGATAAGTTGCTAATGTTTCTTTTTTAATTTCGTCAAAAACCTGCTCATAAGTAATATCTTTATAGTAAGAATAAAACTCCGGATAGCGCTGATAATTTAAAATATATTGTTCGGTTTGCGAATTGGCTGCGGCTTCAGCTTCTTCTAGAGTTGGTGTTCGGATATCTTGGTTGATAAAACTTTGCAAAATGAATTCGCCTAATTGTTGCTGACTTTGGGTGCTTAACAATCGATTATAAATAGTTAACAGCGGATTAGCCGGATTTTTTAATTTGACCGCTAAGCAGATCCACCACTGAATAATTTGTCGATCAACTTTATCACCATTTTGCCAAGTTAAAGTTGGTAATAAATTAAAATCAAACCAATCAAGGTCGGTGGGTATTTTACCTTTTAAACCTTTTTGGGCATCAGCCAATAACTTTTTCGGCGTTAAGTGCTGACTAATGTCTTCACCAATTTTTTCTAGTGCCACCAATATCGCTGCTTGTACTGTTTCGCGTTTCTCTTTTTTTAGCGCAGCATTTAGTGCTTTAATTGAGCTTTTTTGTCCTAACTCGGCCAACCAATTAGCTGCGGCAGTACGCACTTCTTGTTTAGGAGAGGATAAAGCTTGTTCAACTTGATTATGTATATTGGGGATCCGCTTTAAGGCGTTTTGCGCCGCATAACGTATCTGCTTACTTTCGCCTAAAGCTAATTCAAATAAGTAAGCAACATATTTAGCAGGAATAGTTGGAAAGATCTGTAATATTTTTATGGCATTAACTTTATCAACGTGTTTACAGTTATAAAAAGACCAAGTGATTTGTGAAGGAACAAACCCCAAAGCTTCATCAATTAAAAATTCATTTTCAGCAAAAAAAGCCCATAATTTGTGTGGTTCATTTCCATAATTGTCATGATAAAAATCACTGGTTAAAAACTCCAGGGCAATTTCATACTCAACCTGTGGATAGTTGAGTTTTACCATGACATCAGCTATCTGTCTTAAATCGAAGTTTTTAACAATTTTATAATGATCATATATATATCCAAAAGGATGTTTATCTAGAGCGCTCAGTAACTTGGTCATGCGAAGTAAGTGAAATAAAGAAAATTCAGGTAAATTTACTAGTCGATTTTTTGTAATTAAAAAGTCAAAATTAATATTCTTATCGAATTCTTGCAATAATGCTGAGAGTTCGATTTTACCATTCAAATAGTCAAAGATATTATCCAGAGATTTTGATGTGACCGTTTTCAATGATTTATAACTGTTTTGATAATGATCCAATCCCCATAAATTATTATCTTTTTTGGTTTCCTCTAATAAATATTGTATCAATTTTTTACGTTCGATAAGGAAATCGTCAAAATTTTGCTGTAAAACATCACGAGCACTTATTGGCAATAGCGTGTCACTAAGAGGTTTAAAATCAGGAATAACTAAATCAGCTTGCAGTTTGGCTGCATTAGAACTTTCCAATCGTGATAAAGCATTTTCAAGAGCAGCAATAACTGTTTTATTGGTTTCGTTAGCTAAAGCCTGTTGTAAAATTATCGGTTCAGAGATAATTCGAGAGAGCAATATTGTTGCATTAATACGTTGCTTAACCGAGCCCAAAGTTAAAAAATGTTCTAATTGATGTTGAACCAGCTCCAGTGGTTGGCTTAATAGTATTTCTCTAGCAAGTTGACTCACCTGTTTTGAAGTATTTAATGCCTGCATTGCCAGAAAATCAACCAATTGCAGACTTAGTTCAGGGTATTTATGAATGTATTTAAGTTGTTCTAGCTGTCCCAAAAGCGCCAAACCGCTTAAGGGAAGTTGCTTAAAAAATTCAAGGTGATCTTGAATATAATTCAATAACCCATTCAACCGAGTAAAATATTGAAAGTAATTAGAATGATATTCAGGAATATTATGACGGTCAAAAATTGCGAATAGCAAATTCTCGCCTAATCCTGCTTGTTCAACTTCAAGAAATTGATGTAATTGTTGTACCGACCAATTTTCACGGTCATCAATTTTGTCTTCGTTTTCACCATATAATGGTAAGGTAGTAATCAGTCCATCATATAACAAATAAATAAGCCATGATGGGATTTGCTCGCTTACGCGTTTAATAAAAGGTAAATGTTCACACAAGGTTGCTAAAATTCGGGCAAATCGAATGATTTGTTCTGGTGTATAAACATCAGTCCAAAGTTTATAAAAATTAATCCGAGCATGTAACGACGGATGAATTTTGTCGTAGTTATCTAAACTATAAAAATCTGCTGGTCTTTGCAATAATTCATAAATCTTGTCAAAATTATTCGGTATTTGGCATAATTTATCAAAATCAACTAACACAGCAACTTCATCGCCCTCTAAGATATATTGTGTTATCCGTGTTGGTAAAGATTTATTTTGTTCACTTAATGGGTTAAAGATAGTGGTAATTAATTCTTCGGATGTAAGAGTTTTACTTGATAATTGTTTTATTTTTTTCATATTCCTTTGTTTTCCTCTTAAGGATCAAATCTTGGATATCCATTTGTAGTTGCAACATATTTGTAACGTTTCCTCGCTACTCATTTTAATTCAATTTTACCATATGTATAAATATAAAACGGTTTAAATTAATACTAATCAATTTTTAAGGCTTAATAAGTTAATTAAAACGTTATCAAAAAAATACTTACGCATTAAAACCTCATATTTGTTATCATGTTATAGTTCTATATTATCAAATTTATTTTTTTGCTTTATTGTAATTCGCCAGATACTATTTATACACGATCCATTTAGGTTATCTACTTAAAACTTTTAATATCAAAAATGATAGATAAGTATTACTACTTCAATTACAATTCATTTATACATTAATTTTGACAATCACATAAAGCAATCAACAATGACCCGTTCCATTAGGTTTAGGCCATTTTTACCATCTTAGTTTATCTTTCCAATTAGGATCAAAACCACTACAGGCTTTTGCCACTGCCATATAATCAGCATAACCTTCGGCTAATAACACTTTAGGTAGTTTATCTAGTGCAATTGCCCTATCTTTGAAAGACGTTTTATTGCTAAAATAAAGGCTATAGAGTATAACTGGAATATTTTCTTCAGGTAGTGTGCTACCACTGAATTCAATATTGATATAAATACCTAAACTGCCAAAGTATTTATGGTAGCCCATAAAACACTCGCCATCTTCAAGATTTTCTCGCTTATAACCCAATTTCGTTAAAATACCACGTAGAGTAAAACTGTCAGTTAACCAGCCTAAACGATCATCAATTTCGCCATCTTTAAATTTGTTAATATCAGGTAATGGATGACTTAGCTGGTCAAACCATGAAGTTACTTTGTAATCTTTAAGATGCGCTTGCCATTGCGAGATATCTTCACTTGAAAGCAACACTGAATGAGCAACGGTAATAAAATTATGTTGATCAAGTAAGATTTCTTCATCTTGATTAGTTATTAAACAGCCATCTTCTGTTGGCCTAAAACTATTGACTATTTGACCATTACTGTCTAATTCCAACCACACTAAACGTTGAATAAACCGTCCTATAATTGGGTGAGATTGCAGATATTTTTGCCAATCTTCTACTCGCCATTGATGCTGAGCACACATGGTTTCGTGAAAACGGCTAATTTGCATTTTGAGTAATTGGCTAAGTTCTTTTTTACTGTTACTAAACTGTTTTTTTGCCTCTTTGACTAATTCTGGGTTTTCGTGTTTACGTGCTTCAGGTAATGCTTTGATTTTTTCTCCCTCAGCATTTGTCAATTGCCATTTAAATTGCTCATCTAAACTAGCAGTAAAGGTACGCTCACCATAATCAAGAATTAACAAACCATTATCATCTAACCCTGCGGTTGATGTCGTGCGATCGGCTAGTTCATCTACTGTCCAACCACAGCGTTGAGCAATCTTCTCTACTAAATATCTGGCCTTTTCTTGAATGGACGCCGTTCGATAGCGACGTGCTAATGATACTAATAATTGAATGATCATCGGATCATCGCTGTTTGCCTGAGCTTCAAGCATCGCTTCAATTTGTGAGCTACGGAGATAGTGATCTTTCATAAAACTATTTAATATTGATACAGCAACAGGGCCTTCAATGCTACAGGTTAACGCTAATATCCCTTTTGATTTAATCGCTGAGCCAAGATAGGATGTTAATGTCTCTTTTTTAATTTCATCAAAAACTTGTTCATATGTAACATTCTTATAGTTAGAATAAATTTGCGGATAAATCTGATAACCTCTAATATATTGTTGCAATCGTTTATCGGCTTCTGAACTAGCTCTGGCTTCAGCCTCTTCCAATGTTGGTGTTCGGGTATCTTGATTGATGAAACTTCGTAAAATAAATTCGCCTAATTGGCGTTGACTTTGGGTGCTTAATAATCGATTATAAATAGTTAACAGCCAATTAGCCGGATCTTTTAATTTAGCTGCTAATCGGATCCACCACTCAATAATTTGTGGATCAACTGCCTTACCATTTTGCCAAGTCAAAGCTGGTATTAAGTTAAAATCAAACCAATTAAGGTTGCTTGGTATTTTACCATTTAACTCTTTCTGGGCATCAGCCAATAACTTTTGCGGGGTTAAGTGCTGACTTATGTCTTCACCAATTTTTTCAAGTGCAACCAATATCGCTGCTTGTGCTGTTTCGCATTTCTCTTTTTTTAGCGCACCATTTAATGCATTTATCGAGCTTTTTTGGCCTAACTCAGCTAGCCAATTTGCAGCGGCAATACGCACCTCTTGTTTGGAGGAAGATAAGGCTTTTTCAACTTGATTATATATATTGGGGATCCGCTTTAAGGCATCTTGCGCCGCATAACGTATCCGTTTACTTTTATCTAAAGCTAGGTCAAATAGGTAAGCGACATATTTCGTTGGAATAGTTGGAAAAAATTGTAATATTTTTATGGCACTAACTTTATCAATACGCTCATAAGCTGCCTTAGGGATCTGTACATGAGTAAAACCTAATGCTTGATCAATTATAAATTCATTTTCAGCAAAAAAAGCCCATAATTTATGAGGTTCATTGGCATAAACGTCATGAAAAACATCACTGGTTAAAAACGGCAAAGCAACTGTAAATTCGGCGTGAGGCCGAAATTTGATTTTTACCATAACATCAGCTATTTGTCTTAAATCGAAGTTTATAATAACGTCGTTATATGGATATATTCCTTCAAAAAAACAAATATTATCTCGACGATCGATTAACCGTTTGATTCGGAATAAGTGAAACAAAGAAAATCCGGGTAAATTTGCTAATTGATCTTTTGGAAGGAAATAACGTAAATCAATTTTTTCGTTTAATTCTGCAAATAATGCTGAACGATCAATTTTACCATTCAAATAATCAAATATGTAGTCAATAGACTTTGATGTTACCGTGTTCATCAATTTATAACGTTTTTGATGATAATCCCATGATCTATTATTTTCTTTATTTTCCTCAATTTCTTTTTCCATCGACTTTTTACATTCGATCATAAACTCGTCATAATTTTGCTGTAAAACATCACGAGCATTTAGTGGCAATGGCGTGTCAATTAATGGTTCAAAACTAGGAATAACTAAATCAGCTTTGGCTGCATTGGCAGTTTCTAATCTCGATAAGGCACTTTCAAGGGCTACAATAACTGTTTTATTGGTTTCAATAGCTAAAGCCTGTTGTAAAATTGTTGGTTCAGAAATGATTCGAGAAAGCAATATTGTTGCATTAGCACGCTCTTTAGCCGAGCCTGAAGTTAAAAAGTGTTGTAATTGAGGTTGAATCAGCTCATGTGGTAAGTTAAATAGTATTCGTGTGGCTAATTGACTCACCTGCTTGCCAGTATTTAGCGCCTGCATGGCAATAAAATCAACCAGTTGCAGCTTAAGTTCTGGATATCGTTGAATGTATTTAAGTTGTTCTACTTGTCCTAAAGGCGCTAAACCGAGTGAAGGGAGTTGCTTAAATAATTCAATGCGTTCTTGAATATAAGTCAATAATCCATTTAACCGAGTAAAATATTGAAAATCACGCAAAGAACTTTCAAAAATATTTTGACGGTCAAAAATCGCGAACAGCAACTTTTCGCCTAATCCTGCTTGTTCAATTTCAAGAAATTGATGCAATTGTTGGATTGACCAATTTTCACGGTCATCAATTTTATATTTGTTTTCGCTATAAGAAGGTAAAGTAGTAATCAGTCCATCATATAACAAATACATAAGCCAAGAAGGAATTTGTTCGCTTATGCGTTTAATATGATTTAAATGATCAAATAAAATAGCAGAAAATCGGGCAAATCGAATGATTTGTTCTGGTGTATAGGCATCCGTCCAAAGCTTATAAAAATTAATGCGCGCTTTTTGCAACGGATGAATCTTTTGATAATTATATGAACTATAAAAGGCAGCTGGTCCTCGCAATAATTCAAAAATTTTATCAACATTAGCTGACTTTTGACATAGTTTATCAAAATCGGCCAACACATCAATTTCATCACCATGCAAGATATATTGTGTGACCCGTTCTGGTAAAGATTTGTCTAATTCACTTAATGGTTTAAAGATAGTATTGATTAACTGTTTAGAACCATTTGAGTTTATTGATAATTGTTCAGTTGTTTTCATATTCCTTTGTTCTCCCATTAAGATTTAAATCTGGGATATCCATTTTTAATTGGGTTTCATAGCGATTTGTTATTTTCAAAAAGTTTTTTATACTTGATAATAACTATGCTATATATCAGATTTTCTGGCACGCTTAGGTACCCTATTATCTGTATAAAATTAGATTTATTTAATATCATTCGTATTATCTAGCAAAACAACAAGATATAGGCTTGACCAATTAGTATTAAAAATTGTTTTTCTAATAGTGAGATAATTGCACGTTAAACTGACGGAACCTCACCAAAAAATTTACAACTAATATTTCGTTATTTAAAATAAATTGACCAGCTGATTTTGGTGATAACTACCCATCTTAGCGCTTATTTTTATCATCGGTTTTGCTTAATATTGCTAGTTATTAGCTATAACACTGTTATACAATTAATCATATTGCTTGTTTCTGATTTACCATCGCTTTTATTCTTTCGTTCTGAATCAAATTTCGAATTTGCATGATGCATTTGCGACAGCCATATAATCAGCAAAACTTTCGGCTAATAACACCGCTGGGATGTCGTTAGCATCAATTTTGGGTTTGGTATAGATCCTTTTTTGACGAAAAGAGAGATAATAACGCTCTACTAAACTATTTTCTTGAGAAATATAACGCCCACTAAATTGAATGATAGTATACAAATTAAGATTACTATAGTATTTACAATAACAATCTAAGCATTCACTATCTTCAAAATATTCATTTTTATAACCTCTTTTAGTAAGGACATTGCGAATGGTAAACGCATCCGTTAACCAACCTGTATAATTATTCACTATGCCATCATCAATCCATTGGCTCTTTGGTAAAGGGTTAGCAAATTGGGCAAACAATGGCGTAACTTTATAGTCTTTAAGATGTACTTGCCACTGGTTTATATGACTGGCTGGTAACAACACATTATGAGCTAGAGTGATATAGTGATTTTGATTCAAAGTGATCTCTTCATCGTGTAAATTAATCAAACTACCATCTACAGTTGGCCTAAAGCTGTTGCAAATCTTGCCTTGTTCATCAATTGCTAACCATACTAATCTTTGCACCAACCGCCCGACAATTGGATGGGCAAATAGATATTGTTGCCAATTACTTACTTGCCAACGGCGCTGGGTGCACATGGCTTCATATAAGCGTTCAGTTTGGCTTGAAACAATTTGTGTGAGTTCTTTTTTACTACGTGAAAACTGTTTTTTCACTTCTTTGATCACGGTTGGATCTTCATCTTTACGCGCTTCTGGTAAGGTTTTTATAATGTTACCTTCCAAATTTTTTAATTGCCATTTAAAGTTATCATCAATACTGGCCGTAAAAGTTCTTGCACCATAATCAAGCATAAGTATGCCAGAATCATCCAGCCCAGCAGTTAGAACAGTACGTTCAGTAAGATCGTCTGTTGTCCATTTTTTCTGCTCAGCAATTTGGTTTATTAAAGATTTTGCTTTTTCTTGAATAGTTTTTTTGGGATTCGAGTAAGCAATGGTTAATAAAAATTGAATTATGATGAAATCATCATTAACAGCGATCGCTTCTAACATTGCTTCAATTTGCTCTCGTCTAGTGTAATGATTTTTCATATATGCTTTTATTATCGATACGGCTACATGACCTTCAATTCCACCTATTAGAGCTAATAAACCTTTCGATTTAATTGCTGAACCAATTAAACGAGTTAGCACCTCTTTTTCGATACGCTCAATAACTTGCTGGAGAGTGATATTTTGATATTCGGGGTAAAAGTCAGGATGATTCTTATAACTATTTAAATAGGACTGTAGTCGAGCTGGTGCGGTTAATTTGGCCTCATTTTCTGCTTCTATTAAGGTCGGGGTTAAAGTATCTTGTTGGATAAAACTTTGCAATATAAATAAACCAAGCTGTTTTTGGCTTTTATCACTTAATAGACGAATATAAATAGTTAATAAAGGATTGGCCGGCTCTTTTAGTTTTACAGCTAACCACATCCACCAAATGATAATTTTACGATCAACCTGCTCACCATTTTGCCATGTTAAAGCAGGGATAGTGTCATTAACTAACCATTCAATACCCGCTGGTTTTTTACTTTTTAAACCTTTGTTTGCATCATCAAGTAATCGAGATGGTGTTAAATATTGGCCAATATTTTCACCTAAACTTTCCAGCGCGGATAATAGTGCTGCTTGTACCACTTCTTGTTTTTCTTGATTTAAAGCGGTATTTAAAGCTGCAATCGAAGATTTATTGCCTAATGTTACCAATAAGTTAGCTGCTAAAATGCGCTGTTTATATTTATTGGAAGTTAATACGTTTTCAACTTGACGATGTATACAAGGCGATTTACTTAGTGCTTGTTGGGCCAATAAGCGAGGTATTTTGGTATCGCCTAATGCTAACTCTAATAAATAAATATTATATTTAACTGGAAGTTTTGGAAAAAAAGTTAAGATTTTTAGTCCACGCTTTTTATCAAAAGTATAATTACTATTTTGTGGCTCAAGGCTGGGGATTAATCCTAATGCTTCATCAAGATAGATAAGGTTTTCAGCAAAAAAAGGCCAAACACAATTTGCGTCACTCTCAAATGTTAGATCATAATAATTCATCAAATATGCTGCGGCAACAATACGTTTGACATCTGGCATATTGGATATGTTAGTTAACACCTGAGCGATCAAGCGTAAATCGGTATGTAGTAATATTTCATGTTTTAAAAAACTTAAAGCTAAACAGTACGATTCAATGTTTGTATAAGTAATTTTTTCTGCGCGTAATAAGTGATACAGATTAAATTCAGGAATTGTTTGCAAACGCCCTTTATGTAAAATAATTTCATTAGTTAGCTGATTTTTAATATCAGATTGCATTAACTGCCCTTTACCGTTTAGATAATGAAAAATCATATCTAAATCATTGTCAGTAAAAGTAGTTAATTGTTCGTAACGTTCCTGCTCATTCCTTTCTAGGTTATGATATCCTTGATTATCGAGTTTTTCTAGTTGTGCTCTGTTTTGCGATTGTATTAACAACTCTTGATAATTTTGGTGCAATATATCGCGCGCTTTAACAGGTAAATCAACTTCAGTAATTGGCATAAAAGGAGGAATGATAATTTCATCCTCTTCCTGCTTAACTAACTTATCATCTTTAATAGAAAATAAAGCACTTTCGATACTTTTAACCACTATTTTATTCGTTTCTTCAGTTAGTATTTTTTCAAATATTTCTTTATCAACAGACAATTTAACTAATAGCGCAATTTTTTGACAACGTTGCTTTGGTGTGCCTTGTGCGAATGAAGCAATTAATTGATTTTGCGCACTTTCCTTAGAAATACTAAGCAATAGCGTTGTCGCTAACTCTCTTATTTTTTTGATGCTACTAGTGGATTGTTTGACTAACAAATCAACTACTCGTTCTTTAAGATCGTTATGACTAGCAATATATTGCAATTGTTGTAATTGACCAATTGTGGATAATTCTTGATCTGGTAAAGATTTAAACTTTTCTAAATTGTTAGTTATATATAATTTCAACCCTCTAATCGCAAAAACAGTATTAAAATAACGGTAGTGATATTCTGGTACATGTTGCCGCTCAAAAAAAGCAAACATAAGTTGATCTCCCAACCCTTTCTGCTCAATTTCGAGTAATTGATGTAATTGCTCAATGGACCAATTATCACGCTCAGCCATATTTTGCTCAGCATCGAAATTGCGGTTTAAAAAAGTAGTGACCAAACCGTCAATAAACAGATATAAAAACCACAAAGGCAGTTTGGGAGTGATAACACTACTACTTGTTTTCTCATAAAAAGACCATCTTTGAGGCGTATCCGGAATATAAGCTGCTGCTAAAATTTTACCAAACCTGATGAGCTGTTCTGGTGAATATTGACTCGTCCATAATTGATAAAATTTAGCTCGTACTTTTTGCTGTGGTTCATTACTTTCATCTAAAAAACCGACAGAACCTAGCATACCAAGCAAATTATAAACCCGGTTATCATATTTATAAGTTTTTGATAATACTTTTAGCTCATCAAGAACCACGACATCTTTGCCATATAAAATATAATGACAAATCCGTTCAGATATTGATTGTTCTAATTTATTTAAACCCGCAAAGCAATCAAGAATAACCTGATCCATCAGGTTTTGGTCATGTTTTACCATATTAATTTATCTTTCCAATTAGGGTCAAAACCACTACAAGCTTTTGCCACCGCCATATAATCAGCATAACCTTCGGCTAATAACACCTTAGGTAGTTTATCAAGTGCAATTGCTCTATCTTTGAATCCCTTTTTATTACTGAAATAAAGGTTATAAAGTACTGCTGGAATATTTTCTTCAGGCAGCATACTACCACTGAATTCAATATTGATATAAATACCTAAACTGCCAAAGTATTTATGGTAACCATAAAAACATCCGCTATCTTCAGTAGCATCACGCTCATAACTCAATTTGGTTAAAATACCACGAATGGTAAAACTGTCCGTTAACCAACCTAAACGATCATCAATAACGCCATCGTTAAATTTGCTTATCTCTGGAAATGCATGACTAAACTGATCAAACAATGGGGTTATTTTGTAATCTTCAAGGTGCGCTTGCCACTGAACTATATCATCACTCGCTAGTAACGCCGAATGCGCAACGGAAATAAAGTGATTTTGATCAAGTAACATTTCGTCATCTTGATTGGTTATTAAGCTACCATCTTCAGTAGGCCTGAAACTATTGACGATCTGACCGTTATTATCCAATTGTAACCACACTAAACGTTGAATTAATCGCCCCACAATCGGATGTGGTTGCAGATATTTCTGCCAATCTTCCACTCGCCATTGACGCTGGGCACACATGGCTTCGTAAAAACGGCTTATTTGCATAGTGAGTAATTGATTAAGTTCTTTTTTACTATTGCTGAACTGTTTTTTGGTCTCTTTGACGAGTTCAGGGTTTTCGTTTTTACGTGCTTCAGGTAATGCTTTGATCTTTTCTCCATCAGCATTTTTTAATTGCCACTTAAATTTATCATCCAAACTAGCAATAAAGGTACGCTCACCATAATCAAGAATTAACAAGCCATTATCATCTAACCCTGCAGTCGATATGGTGCGGTCTGCCAATTCTTCTGTACTCCAGCCTGAACGCGCAGCAATACTTTCTACCAAGTATTTAGCCTTTTCATGAATGGATGCCGTCCGATAGCGACGAGCTAATGACAATAATAGTTGAATGATCAGCGGATCATCACTGTTTGCCAGTGGTTCAAGCATCGCTTCAATTTGAGCTCGACGTTGATAATGATTTTTCATAAAACTGCGTAAGAGAGACACTGCAATAGGGCCTTCAATACCACTGGTTAATGCTAATATTCCTTTTGCTTTGATGGCTGAGCCAAGATAGGTTGCTAATGTTTCATTTTTGATTTCTTCAAAAACCTGCTCATAAGTTATATTTTGGTATTTAGAAAAATATTGCGGATAGCGCTGATAATATCCAATATAGTCTTGTAATCGTTTATCGGCCTCTGAGCTAGCTTTGGCTTCTGCTTCTTCCAGTGATGGACTTAGCGTATCTTGTTTAATAAAACTTTGTAAAATAAATTCGCCTAATTGTCGCTGACTTTGGGTGCTTAACAATCGATTATAAACGGTTAACAGTAGATTAGCCGGATCTCTTAATTTGACCGCTAAGCAGATCCACCACTGAATAATTTGTGGCTCAACAGTCTTACCATTTTGCCAAGTTAACGTCGGTATTAAGCTAAAATCAAACCAATCAAAATCGGTTGGTATTTTACCTTTTAAACCTTTTTGAGCATCAGCCAATAACTTTTTCGGCGTTAAGTGTTGACTAATGTCTTCACCTATTTTTTCGAGCGCAACTAATATCGCTGCTTGTACTGTTTCACGTTTCTCTTTTTTTAAAGCAGCATTTAGTGCTTTAATCGAGCTTGTTTGTCCTAACTCGGCCAACCAATTAGCGGCAACTATACGTACCTCTTGTTTTGCGGAGGATAAGGCTTGTTCAACTTGATTATGTATATTGGGGATCCGCTTTAAGGCATTTTGCGCCGCATAACGTATCTGCTTAATTTCGCCTAAAGCTAATTCAAGTAGGTAAGCAACATATTTAGTAGGAATAGTTGGAAAGAGCTGTAATATTTTTATGGCATTAACTCTATCAATACGGACATAACAATTCTGAGCAATTTGTATAGGAGCAAAACCCAAAGCTTCATCAATTAAAAACTCATTTTCAGCAAAAAAAGCCCATAATTTATGAGGTTCATTTTCATGAATATCATGAAAAACATCACTGCTTAAAAACGGTAGAGCAACAGTATATTCAACATCTGGAATGATATTCACTTTTATCAACACATCAGCTATTTGTCTAAGATCGGCATTTTTAACCAAGTCATAGTTTTCGTATAGTTTTGAAAATAAATTAGAGATGCTTAGATAATCAGTTAATCGTCTTATTCGAATTAAGTGAAATAACGTAATTTCAGGCAAATTTGATAATCGATTTTTAGTTAGTAAAAATCGAAAATCAATCTTTTCATTGATTTCTTTGAATAATGTTGAGCGATCGATTTTACCATTCACATAATCAAATATACTATCAAGGGACTTTGGTGTCAGCGCTTTCAATTCTTTATAACGGCTTTGATGATAATCCCTTGATCTATTATTTTCTTTGTTTTCCTCTAGCTCATTTTGCATCAATCTTTTACATTCGATAAGGAACTCGTCAAAATTTTGCTGTAAAACATCACGAGCAGTGATTGGTAATGGCGTGTCACTAATTGATTCAAAATCAGGAATAACTAGCTCAGCTTGCTGTTTGGCTTCATTGGCACCTTCTAATCTTGATAAAGCACTTTCAATGGTAGCAATAACTGTTTTATTGGTTTCGTTGGCTAAAGCTTGCTGTAAAATTGTCGGTTCAGAAATGATTCGAGAGAGTAATATTACGGCATTAGTTCGTTGCTTAACCGAACCTGAAGTTAAAAAGTGCTGTAATTGAGGTTGAGCCAACTCCAATGGTAAGTTAAATAGTATTTCTGTGGCTAATTGACTCACCTGTTTTGAAGTATTTAATGCCTGCATTGCCAGAAAATCGACCAATTGTAACTGAAGTTCTGGATATCGTTGAATGTATTTAAGTTGTTCCACTTGTCCCAAAAACGACAAACCGAGTGAGGGGAGTTGTTTAAATAATTCAATTCGTTCTTGAATATAGGTAAATAATCCATTCAATCTGGTAAAATATTGAAATAAATCAAGACGATTGACAGGAATGTTTTGACGGTCAAAAATGGCAAACAGTAATTTTTCGCCTAAACCTGCTTGTTCACATTCAAGTAATTGATGTAATTGTTTTATTGACCAATTTTCACGCTCAATAATTTCATTCTCGTTTTCATTATTATAAGGTAACGTGGTAATGAGTGCATCATATAACAGATAGAGAAACCATGATGGTATTTGTTCGTTTATAATTTCAATAGAACTTAAATGATCAAATAAAGTGGCAAAAACTCGGGCAAATCGAATTATCTGTTCTGGTGTATAAGTATCTGTCCAAAACTTATACACATCAATGCGAGCTTTAAATGATGGATGAAAATCCTCATTAATACGGTAATAAGAACGTGGATGATAAATACCTGAGGGTCTTTGCAATAATATATAAAGAGCATTTGCATTATTAGGTATTTGACATAATTTCTCTAAATCGACTAATACATCAATTTCATTACCATACAAGATATATTGTGTTATCCGTAATGGTAAAGATTTATCTTGATCACTTAATGGCTTAAAGATAGCGGTAATTAATTCTTCGGATGACAGAGTTTTAGTTGATAATTGTTTTATTTCTTTCATATTCCTTCATTTTCCTATTAAGGATAAAATCTTAGTTATCCATATGTTATTTTAGTATATTTGCAACTTTTTAACGCTACTTATTCTAATTCAATTTTGTCATTTGTATAAATATAGAACGATCCAAATCAACCTAAATCACTCCAAAAAGCTAGATAAGTTTATTGGATATTAGTAAATAAAATGGCTACAAGTTAGCTCCTCATCTTTCTTATCATCATTTCGTTTTATTTGATAAATTTATTTTGTTACTTTATTCCAATGCATTAAATACTTATTGGTCTTGATAGATTTCTGTTAGCTAACAAAAATATATCATCCTTAACAAGGAAAATGATAAATAAGTATCACTGTATTTAGATACAATCAATTCATAGATTAATGTCGACAATCACATCTAGGTATAAAATATTCATGTAATGGATGGATAAATTGAAAAAGCGGACGACAACTAAATGCTTCACTACTAAAATCAAATATAACTGGCGGTTCATTTTTTAAAATGCTTCCGACCCATTGAAATATTTCTTTATTGTCATCTATTGAACTGCTTAATGGTAAAAGCATTCCTCCTTCAAAATAACCGTGGACCACATTTGTTATCATATTTGAATCAGAATCTAAGATAATTAAATGTCTTATAATGATTTCGTTTTTGCTTGGAGTTTCATAATTTTGTATATAAAAGCGTAGACCGATCGCTTCAGCCATAAAATTATCACCCTTTATTAAATCTTCTGGATTATATACAGGTATAAGGGAAGTAATTTCGTCATCACTTTCAAGAACAGGAAAGTCTTTGCTATCAATTTGATGCCAAACTAGTGGAGTTAAGGGTTTCTGTAGAAAAGGATTTTCCTTACCTATATAGACAATATAGGATGCATATTGATCAAACATGTTTGAATTTAATTTAAATCCAAACATATATGCATCTAATTCATAAGGTTCATGAGGATGATAATAAGTATTCACGACAGCAAAAGTATTCAACCCATAAACAGGAACCGATTTTAATTTATTATTTAAGTAATCATAGATAAATACTGTATCATCTTCTGATATACCTGCCAAATTGAGCAATTTAGTACGGTATGAACCCGTGAGTAAATATTGTTCTTTTTTATAAGTTTTTTTTTCAGTGCTTGGAATTAAATAGATATCTTTTTTGTATTTGTTATCATATAAAACAATATCATCAGATAATGAAATAAAGTCAAATTCGGGCTCATCTTTAATATAATCTATCGAGGTGAGTGTATACATTCGAATATCTTCCCTATAATGTCCCCCTTCCCATTCTAATAATTTGTTTCCACCTAACATTTCCGCGCTACTGCAAAAACTAATTGATGATAAGGCAAAAATTGTAAACAGAAAGCTAATTAATTTATTTTTCATTTATTAGTTCACCATTTTCCTTAAATATACTTCTCACATCCATATGGCATCGCAATAATTTTAACTTATTGTTAATTATTAGTTTTCAATAATCGCTGATTTAATTTTGAACTAACAAGGCTGATTTGGCCAATTATTTTTTCTTAATAATAAAAAATAATCTTCTCTGTTACAAACATTTAATTCACAACTGCCCTATCCTATATATTTATTGGGATTAAAGAATATATTTAAATGGAACTAGTTTTAACTGGTTTCTCTTTACGCCATCAGTGAATAATAATGTTAATCAAATTGATAATATCATGTTAATTAATGTCTCATTTTATTGAGATATATATTTTATTAGGCTAAAAAATAAATCATACTGCTACAAAGAAATCATTTAGTTAGAATAACTTTCTTAATGCCTATTGTCGCACTTTATTATTAAACTTTTATAAGATCGGTCAATAAAATCAATAACTGGGCAGCCAAATGATTTCCACTCAAAACCAAATATTACTAAAGGTTGATTTTTAAATAATCTACCTGACCATTGGACTTTATG
The DNA here is from genome assembly GCF_984569075.1 of Gilliamella sp. LMG 34361. NCBI lineage: Bacteria > Pseudomonadati > Pseudomonadota > Gammaproteobacteria > Orbales > Orbaceae > Gilliamella > Gilliamella sp. LMG 34361. The sequence goes on from NZ_OZ474903.1 coordinate 2,119,321, forward strand.
TTGGAATTCTGGATGTTGATCATTTAAAAATGCAGGAATAATCTCATCATTAAAAGCATATTCACTGTTAAATAAAATAGCCTCTCCCTGATCTTTAATAACTACCTGTCTGTAATAAGCACTATTAACATCAATTTCCTGAGAAAAATGATCTTGAACATAATAATTCCATCCATTCGCTTTAGCCTGATAAGTTTTGTTAAAACTGTCTTGAATAAATTTAGAGAATATCTCTGTCTTACTTATTATCGGAAAATCCTCATTGTCTATTTTTTTCCAGTCTAATGCTGTAATTTGTTGCAGAGCAAAAGGATTTTCTTTGCCTATATAAACTAATGTTTGGTAACTATCGGGATCGAGAGCCTTCGACAATTGATTGGAAGTTAATCTGAAGCCAAATTGATAATAATCCTCAAATTTACACGGTTTTTCATCCATACTATACGCATCTATAATTGCGATTACTTCCAATTCACTAATAGGGTAAGTGGTTAATTGATTATTCTGATAATCATAAAGATAGTAGGTATCGGTTTCCGCTATCCCAGTTGCTTCCATAAATCGTTGCCGATACTCTTTATTTAAAATATATATATCTTTTTTATAGTTACCAACTGTATCTGGAATTAATTGAAGATTTCTAGGTAAAATAACCACACCATTTTCATCATAATTGTCAAATGTAATGTTTTCGGATAGCGAGGTAAAATAAAAAGCGGATTCATTTTCTAAATATTCAATATAATCAAGTGTAAATATATCTAATTTCTGCGTTGAATGACTTTGCTGCTGTGGTAATTTATCGTTTTCATCAGCATAAATGTCACAACTTAATAAGAACAATATACATATCAGTATTATTTTCTTTATTTGCATTTTATTCACTTCCCTATGTATTAATTCATCAATATCTGGCTATTAAGGCGAATCAAAACCTATTATCACTGAAGTTTGAATAATTTAATCAAGAGTAAAACAATGTAGATGAACGTGTAGTGGTGCAATAAGTTATCCATCGCTATAATGTTGGTGGTGTTAACTTATACTTTAAACCAAATTCATTACGCGTTTTTACTTGTTGATAACGCCTTACCATCTGTTATTTAAAATCTCAAGTATGGGCTCGTCTTTATCATCGTTTTAGTTTTTCGTTTTTGCCATTTTTAAAAATAATTTATCTTATTCCTTAAAAAAGTTGTTCTTAATTAATATTATTTACAATTATAATATATAAAACGAGAGTCGCAACGTAGTGTTATATCATAACTAGGAAAAGATGAATCAATAAAGTCTATCTCTGTGCAGTCATCCCCGAACATTGAATAAAAGCCAAACACGACTAACGGTTTATTTTTAAATAATTTTCCCGTCCATTGTTTTTTGTATTCGTGATCTTTATCTTTGCCATTTATAGGCATAGAATTTACACGCCTTCTTATATAGTTATCATTAAATAAGATATTATTTTTCGCATTCTTAATAATTAAACTTCCACATTCAGGGTAATCGAGGGGAAAGGGAGATTGCCTTAAATAGTAATGTAATCCATGAGCTTGTGCTAAATAATCATACTCTTTATCGCTAATTTTTTGCCAGTTTAATAAAGTTAGTTGCTGTTGAGCAAAAGGACTTTCCTTTCCAATATAAACAAATGTTGTATCATTAGGCTCGTAAGTATCATTATGATCGTAATCTTGAGGTAGTTGATTCAACTCTAATGCAAATCCAAATTGATAATTTGTTTCATCAGTAGGTAAACAGTCGCTCTTTATTGCAAATACCTCTAATTTACTAATGGGAAAACTATACAATTTATTATATTCATAATTATATACGAATAAGTTATCCGTTTCGGATATGCCATTTGCAGTCAAAAAACTTTGTCGATATTTTTGAGGTAATTGATATTTATTTTTTTTATAATCATCCTCTATATCAGGAAATATAGGTTGAATAGATTGTTTTTTATTGCCATCTTTGTCATAAATAACAATATGACTGCCTTCGAGTAACTTAACAAAATAGAATTTTGGCTCACTATTATCAACAAGATTAAGTTTAAATATCTCTAATCGCTCTCGTGTATTGCCAATTGCATAAAAGCTACAACTTAATAAGAGCAATATACATATCGGTATTATTTTCTTTATTTGCATTTTATTCACTTCCCTATGTATTAATTCATCAATATCTGGCCATTAAGACGAATTAAAACCAAATATCACTAAAGTTTGAATAATTTAATGTAGACAATATAAATGAACGTGTAGTGGTGCTTTAAGTTATCCATCGCTATAATGTTGGTGGCGTTAACTTATACTCTTAACTAAATTCATTGTATGTTTTTCCCTGTTGATAAAACTTTACCATCTGTTGTTTAAAATCTTCAGTATGGGCTCGTCTTTATCGTCGTTTTATCTTCTTCGTTTTTGCCATTTTTAAGAATAATTTATCTTATTCCTTAAAAAAGTTGTTCTTAATCAATATTATTTACAACTATAAAAACGAAGATCGCAACGTAATCTTATGTCATAACTAGGAAAAGATGAATCAATAAAGTCTATCACCGGGCAGTTTAATTCTGAGACAAAGCCAAACACAACTAATGGTTTATTTTTAAATAATCTTCCCGTCCATTGATTTTTGTATTCATGATCTTTATCTTTAAATAATCTTCTCGCCCATTGCTTTTTGTATTTATGTTCTTTATCTTTGCCATTTAAAGGTAGAGTGATGTATATCGTCTTTGAAAGATAGTCACTATTAAATAAGATGTAATTCTTGCCATCCTTAACCACTAATATCCCAATTTCAGGGTAATAATCTCGTTCAAGGTAATGATCTGGGTCCCACACTTTCCCTAATGTCGCTAAATAGTAATGTAATCCATGAGATTGAGCTAAATAATCATACTCTTTATCGTTAATTTTTTGCCAGTTTAATAAAGTTAGTTGCTGTTGAGCAAAAGGATTTTCCTTTCCAATATAAACAAACGTTGTATCATTAGGATCGTAATCTTGAGGTAGTTGATTCAACGCTAATGCAAATCCAAATTGATAATTTGTTTCATCAGTAGGTAAACAACCGCTCTTTATTGCAAATACCTCTAATTTACTAATGGGAAAACTATACAATTTATTATATTCATAATTATATACGAATAAGTTATCCGTTTCGGATATGCCACTGGCAGTCAAAAAACTTTGTCGATATTTTTGAGGTAATTGATATTTATCCTTTTTATAACCATCCTCATTATCAGGAAATATTGGTTGAATAGATTGTTTTTTATTGCCATCTTTGTCATAAATAACAATATGACTACCTTGGAGTAACTTAACAAAATAGAATTTTGGCTCGCTATCATCAACAAGATTAAGTTCAAATATCTCTAATCGCTCTCGTGTATAGCCAATTGCATAAAAGCTACAACTTAATAAGAGCAATATACATATCGGTATTATTTTCTTTATTTGCATTTTATTCACTTCCCTATGTATTAGTTCATCAATATCTGACCATTACGGCGAATCAAAACCTATTATCACTAAAGTTTGAATAATTTAATCTAGAGTAAAACAATGTAGATGAACGTGTAGCGGTGCTTTAAGTTATCCATCGATATAATGCTAGTGGCGTTAACTTATACTCTAAACCAAATTCATTGTGTGTTTTCCCTGTTGATAAAACATTACCATCTGTTGATTAAAATCTTCGGTATGCGTTCGTCTTTATCGCCGTTTTATTTTCTTCGTTTTTTCCATTTTTCAATTATAACTTATCTTATTCTTTAAAAAAATTGTTCCAACTATTAAAAATTTAGAAGAGCAGCAAAAAAACGGATTGGATAACAGCGGATTATCTCAGCAATTTTCATGACCCACATGACCAACAAAAAACATTGAAGGTTATCCTTCACTAAGTTGAGCTGTTTTTTGCTAAAAAAGAACAATAATTATTCAATTAATTTTATTTATCATTTATACTTTCACCAAATTATATATACAGTTTTTTAGTAATACTAATTTATTCACAGCAAAAATAATGAAGTAAAACACAATACATTAGCTATATTTTGCGTTTTAGTTTTATTGCGATTAAAAATCTATTATTGATAATAGTAATTGAGATGATAAGGAATATCATGGATATAATACGTTTCATTCTTCGTCTACCGTATCGCATCTTCTGTATCTGTCTAGAAGCGATTCTCTATTTTGCACTTTTTCTACTAATTGTATTACGAGCCATATTATGGCTGATAAGCCCGATTATTGGTCAAGTTAATTGGTTGATACCTAAGTGGTATCCACGTGCTAAAGATATCTATCAAGCTTCAATTAAAAGAATCAATAACTATAGTTCAATTATTGGTTGTGTTGTTATTTTGGCAATTGTTGCCTATCTCAGTGGTAATTATGCCTACCATTGGTACTTAAATAAACCAAAACCTATTGAACCAGCCCCCGTAATTACTAATACGTATGGTATTTCTTTTTATGCGCCTGAAGAATCCGGTGTGATTACTGATCCTAATCAATCTTATTTAAAAATCAAATTTACTGGACATAGACGATCGCCCGCTCCGATAGATAAAATTGGCAAGGAAATAACAGAGGGTATTGAAATTTCACCTGAAATTAAAGGGATTTGGAGTTGGCATGACGATGAAAATATCTATTTTAAACCAGAACAACCATGGCCAATCGGTGAAACCTATACGGTTAAATTGGATGGTTCGAAATTACTTAATCCTAACAATTTAATAAGTAATGAAGATAATATGTTTACATTTAAAACAACCGGTTTTTCTTTTGTAATTATAAGCGGTGAATTTTATCAAAATCCTATTGATGCTGAAGAAAAACTGGGTATTTATGAAGTAAAATTCACTCATCCTGTCGATCCAACAACCTTTGAAAATAATTTAAAACTATCACTATTTCAAGATACTGATCAAAAATATAAACCTCATGAATTTGTCCAAAATGTAAACTTCACAATTAATTATAATAAAGATAAAACACGTGCTTATATAAAAAGTGATAAATTAGAATTCGCTGATAAGAATCGCTATTTATCATTAAATATTGCAAAGGGTATAACATCTTCAATGGGAGGATCCCCAGCAACCTTAGAAAGTTCGAAAGATATCAATATACCGAATAAATATAATCTTAATATCAATTCAACTAAAATTTCCTTTGTTGAACTATCCAATAATGAAATGCGCCAAATTATCACAATTAATTTAGGTTATAATGTTAAAGCTAGTGATTTACAAAAAGCATTATCAATCTGGCAGTTACCCGATCCAAACGCCAAATATAGTGAAGAATATTACGATAAAACCGATGACACATACAAAACTAAATATTTTATCGATAAAGCCATCTTAGATAAATCAAAACGATTAACAACTAAATACATTGAAACTGACGATAATAGAACTTATCAAAATCAATTTAGCTTTGAAATAAACGGCGATCAACGTCAACAGATATTTATTACTGTTGATCCATCTTTAACGTCCGAAGGTGGTTACACATTTAAAAATAGATATGAGAAATTGATGCGAATTAGTGAATATAGTAAATTGCTTAATTTCGCTGCTACGGGTTCCCTATTATCACTGTCAGGTGATAAAAAGATTCCCGTCGTTTCTCGTAATGTTAATCAAATAAAGTTAGAACTCAAACGTGTTATTCCATCCCAATTACAGCATTTGGTCTATGATAATGAAAGCGATTTTAGTTTTATGAATTTTGAATATTATAACAGTGATAATTTTGTTGAAAAATATTCAATTACAAAAGATGTCAAGGGTAAATCAGGAGCTATTCATTACTCTGACTTTGATATAACACCATACCTTAAAAAAGATGTTAAGGAAAATGAAGCTAATCACGGTGTATTTTTATTAAATCTCTATGCCAAAAAAGATAATGTAAAAAAAGGTGAAGAACCTTACGAATATTACAATTCTCGATTCATATTAGTGACCGATTTAGGCATTATAAATAAAAAATCACTAGATGGCTCTTATGATCTCTTTGTGCAATCTATTAACAGTGGTTTACCTGTCAATGGTGCTAAAGTTTCAATACTCGGCGCCAATGGTATTGAAATTACTTCTTCAATCACCGATAACACTGGTCATGTCAATTTCGCACCATTATCTGATTACTATAAAGGCATTAAACCGTTGTTATTCTTAATTGAAAAAGGTAAAGATATGTCATTTTTGCCAATTTCTAAAGGTTATCGCTATTATGACAGAAAACTTAATTACTCTCGTTTTGATGTCGATGGTCAATATGAAACAGTTGACCGAGGAGAGTTACATGCGCATCTATTTTCTGATAGAGGAATCTATCGACCTGGCGATACATTCCACATTGGGATGATTATTAAAGCTGATGATTGGACTAAATCATTGAATGGAATTAAGTTAGCTGCCAACATTTATGATGCTAAAAATAATCTTGTAATAACTAAAAAAATCAAAGTTGATGATTATGGTTTTAATGAGATTTCATTTAAAACGGAAGAAAGTTCTCCAACTGGACAATGGCATGTCTATCTATACATTGAAGATGATGAAAATGATTCGGGGAATGATGATCAAAATTTCCTAGGTTCTACTTCTGTGACTATTCGAGAGTTTGAACCAGATAAAACTAAAGTTACCGCACAAATAGTAACTGAAAACAAACAAGGGTGGATTAATCAATCGGATATAATTGCCAAAGTGACTGCAAAAAATCTCTTTGGAACCGCAGCCCAAGATCGTCGAGTTGAAAGTAAGTTATATTTACAGCCAACCAGATTTAGTTTTAAAAAATATGAAGATTATCAGTTTTATCGCATAGGTAATAACCGTAGTAATTTCAAAATTGAACTTGAAGACAATTTTACAAATGAAGAAGGAATTGCTGATATTGATTTGCATATTGAAGACTTTGAAGGTCAATATGTAGCCAAATTCTTGACTGATGTATTTGAACCAAATAGTGGGCGTAGTGTTGCAGCAATGGATTCAATTTTGATTTCTGCATCTGATTATCTAATTGGGGCAAAACCTGATGGTCAGTTAAGTTATATTAAACGGGATAGCATGCGTTTACTTAATCTTATTGCAATAAATCCAACTCTAGATCAAATTACACTAGATGGACTCAAACTCGTTACCCTTGAGAAAAAATATCTTTCTGTGTTAGTTGAACAGTCTTCAGGTGTTTATAAATATGAATCTAAACAAAAAGATGTGGTAATTTCACAAATTCCTTTTGAAATTGATAATAAAGGAACTGTTTATCAAATTCCAACTAAAACCCCGGGTAACTATATTCTTCAATTGTTAAATAACCAAAATGAAGTAATTTATCAAACCGAATATACAGTAGCAGGATCAGCAAATGTAACACGCTCATTAGATCGTAATAGTGAATTAATGTTAAAAATTGATGCTAATCAATATAAACCGGGTCAAGATATAGAAATAGCAATAACCGCACCTTATACCGGAAGTGGAATCATCACTATCGAAAGGGATAAAGTTTATGCATGGAAATGGTTTAAAACTGATACTACCAGCTCAGTACAAAAAATCACTTTACCTGAAGAAGTGGAAGGAAATGCCTATATCAATGTGCAGTTTATTCGTGATCCAAATTCAGAAGAAATATTCATGAGTCCGCTTAGTTATGGTGTTGTTCCATTTAAGGTTTCAGATGATAAATTTATGGAGAAGGTAAAATTAGAAACTCCGAATTTAATCAAACCGGGAGAGACGATTCCAATCACAATTAAAACTAATAGCCAACAACGAGTCGTAGTTTTCGCAGTTGATGAAGGTATCTTACAAGTTGCTGGCTATCAATTAAAAAATCCAATTAAAAACTTTATACGTAAAAAAGCGTTATCAGTAAGAACGGATCAGATTTTAGATCTTATCTTGCCTGAATATAAACGTTTACTAACTTTATCTGCACCAGGAGGTGATCAAGATAGTGATAATAAACTTAATGCTCATTTGAATCCATTTAAACGTAAGACCGATGAGCCTGTTACCTACTGGTCCGGAATTATAGACGTTAATGGTGAAAAACAACTCAATTACAAAGTACCTGAATTTTTCAGTGGAAAAATTAGAGTGATGGCTGTGACAGTCGGTAAGAAAACAATGGGTGTTACCCAAACGTCGACTACAGTTCGTAATGACTTTGTATTAAACCCTAATGTACCTTATTTCGTCACGCCAAACGATGAATTTGAAATAAGTTTATTAGTTGCAAATAACATCACTGAAATCGGTAATGAAGAGATCCCAATTAAGGTTAAGCTAACCACAACGCCACATCTAGCAGTTTTAGATGAGCCAATTAAAACCGTCAACTTAGCGTCAATGAAAGAAGGTACTTTAAGCTTCCGTTTAAAAGCAACCGAACAATTAGGTAGTGGTGATTTACTCTTTACTGCAACTTATAAAGATAAGACGATAACAAGACAAGTAAGTACTTCTGTTCGTCCGATAAATCCTTATCGAATAAAAACAATTATGGGTCGAATGGATGGTAAAACACAAACCTTTGCTGGGTTTAGACATATGTATCCAGAATTTAATGAACAGAATGCTGGCGTCTCTTATTCTCCAATGATCTTAGCTAAAGGTCTTACCGAATATTTAGATAATTATGAATATTTCTGTTCTGAACAGATTGTTAGTCGTGCGTTACCACTGGTGATTGGCAATAAATATCCTGAATTCAATTTAATCACCGATAAAACAATACCATTTACCGGAGTAATGCAAAAACTACAAAGCCGCCAAAATAGTGAAGGCGCGATTGGTTTATGGTATTCAACATATAATGTTGATCCATTTATTACACTTTATACGGTTCACTTTCTACTCGAAGCAAAAGATGCAGGATTAGTAATACCAAAAGATCTACTAGAAAATGCCAATAAATATGTTAAGTTAGTTGCTGCTAGTAGTTTAACTGATCGTTACAACTTGCGATTGCGAGCTTATGCAATTTATTTGCTAACTAGACAAAATATTATTACAACTAATCAAATTGCTTCAGTCATTGAGGATTTAAATCATAATTACCAAACTTGGTCTACTGATCTTACGGCGTTGTATTTAGCATCATCCTACAAAATGCTCAAAATGGACAAACAAGCAGATAATCTTTTAAAACCGATTTGGAAGGATCTGTCCAAAGCCTATGATAAAGCATGGTGGAGTCACAATTATTATGATCCATTAGTCATTGATGCTGGGAAAATCTATTTAATCGCAAAACATTTTGATAATAAAATTAATGATATCCCTGCGCAAGCTCTTGAGAATATGGTGTTAATGCTAAATGAGGAACGTTATACAACTCAATCAGCTGCGATGACGATGTTGGCTTTAGATAGTTATAATTCAGCAATTAAAACTCACGAGTTAGATGAAAACGATCTTACTGTAACAACAAAGTCTAACGATCAACAGAAAAAAATTGCCACTATTGCTAAATTGAAAAACTTGTTAGCCAACGGAAAATTCAATGATTCGGTAGAGTCTATTAGCTTCCATAACGCTAAAGATTTGCCAGCTTGGTATTCAATATCGCAGAAAGGCTTTGATCGTTCAATGCAACAAGAACCAATTAATAGAGGGCTTGAAATTTATCGTGAATTTACAGATAACGATGGTAAGCAAATTGATACCGTGAAATTAGGTGAAACTATCAATGTAACCGTTAGAGTCCGTTCAATATCTGAAGAAGGATTAACCAACATTGCAATTGTTGATATGTTACCAGGTGGTTTTGAAGTTGTTCAACAAAAAGCGGTTAATAATCATGCTGAAACTGAAAACGATAAACAAAGCGACGAAGATGAGGGTGAAAATGATAATTATGATTCTGAACAACAGTGGATATCACCAATTGCCACAGGTAAATATACTTGGTATCCAGACTATACAGATGTTAGAGAAGATCGCGTGATTATTTATGGTTCGACTAGAAGTGATCAGATACAAACATTTAATTATCAGATAAAAGCGACCAATATTGGCCAGTACGCGGTACCTCCAGCTTATGGTGAAGCAATGTATGATCGCGATATTCAAGCTGTATCTAAAGGTGGAAATAAGATTATTATTGAGCCTCGTTAATTAGTTACTGGCAGAGGGTCACGCCTTCCCTCTGCTATTTTGTATTTATTGCATGATTATTAACATTAGTTTTTTAATTTTATATCATCATTAGTGTAACTTAATAAAATGGTAAAAAAATCTAGGTATATTGGGAATATTATTGTTACCTTTATTATTCTTTCTTTAATCTTCATCGCCTTTCGTTTAACCCCTAACCCACCGTTAAACCAATCGCTAAATTTTTCCACTATTTTGTATGATGAAAACGACAAACTATTGCGCATAACTTTAGCAAACGACCAACGATATCGAACATGGACACCTCTGGAAAAAATTTCTCCACACATCATTAATGGCCTTCTATTACATGAAGATCAGTGGTTTTATTATCATTTTGGATTTAATCCGTTTAGTTTGATAAGAGCATTTGGAGCAACTTATATCGGGGGCGGTAATCGACAAGGCGCATCGACCATTACTATGCAACTGGCACGTATGCATTGGAAAATTAATACTAAAACAATAGCTGGTAAATTATTGCAAATATTTAGAGCTATTGAATTAGAGTTAAAATACTCTAAACATGACATTTTAGAAGCCTATCTTAATTATGCCCCTTTCGGTCGCAATATAGAAAGTATCGGAGCGGCATCGTTAATTTATTTTGATAAAACGCCTGATAAGGTTAACTTACCTGAAGCGTTAACATTGACGGTTCTTCCTCAATCACCTACTTATCGTATAGACAAGAAAAAAGGCATTGCAGGTAAAGCATTAGTTAATGCTAGACAACGATTATTTGAACGTTGGCAAGAACACTATGCAACCGAAGATAATATAGCTGCGCTATTTGACTTACCACTAATGATGCGTCAACCTGAGCAATTACCGTTTATCGCCCCCCATTTCACCAACCAAATACTTCAGCAACAAATTCAAAAAACTAATGCTGAACAACAAGTTATTAAAACTACATTAAAAATAGAACTACAAACAATTATTGAACAACAAGTCAGCGCCTTTATTGAACGCAATAAAATAAAAGGGATTTATAACACATCTGTATTGTTAGTTGATAACAACACAATGGAGGTGAAAGCATTAGTTGGATCTGCCGATTATTTTAATCGTAGCATTCAAGGGCAAGTTAACGGAACTGCTGCTAAACGTTCACCCGGCTCAACACTAAAGCCTTTCATCTATGCTTTGGGTATGGATCAAAGTATTATTCATCCTAGAACAGTAGTAAAAGATGTCGCAACAGATTTTGGATTTTATACCCCTGAGAATTTTGATCACCATTTTAAAGGTCCTATCTCTGTTACAGATGCGCTAATTCACAGTCGTAACATTCCTGCGGTATATGTTGCTGGTAAATTAAAAAAACCTTCATTTTATCAATTTTTAAAACAAGCCCATATTCGCGATATGAACACAGAAGATCATTATGGTTTAGCTTTAGTTCTTGGCGGAGGTGAAGTGACAGCCCAAGAATTAGCAACACTATATGCCATGTTAGCTAATCAAGGTATTTGGCAACCGTTAAGAATGACAAGAAATACCGATAATCAACCACATTTAACTCAGCGTCTGTTGAGTCCTGAAGCGAGTTTCATGACATTAGATATGTTATTAAAAAACACGCGCAATGAAGATATTTTAGCTAAAAAACAGCAATCTCTAACACCTATATATTGGAAAACAGGCACATCTTGGGGATTTCGCGATGCTTGGACAGCTGGAGGATTTAATAATTATACTCTTATTGTTTGGATGGGTAATTTTGATGGACATAGCAATAATGCTTTTATTGGTGCTAATGCTGCAGCTCCCCTATTTTTCAATATTATTGATTCAATAACAGCTTATTATCCAAATCATAAAGGTTATCAAAACGCAATTCCACCTAACTTAACACAAGTGGATATTTGTTTACCTAGTGGGAATTTAGTTACGCAGTGGTGTAAGATAAAGGGTAAAACATGGTTTATACCAGGTGTATCACCGATTAATATTGATACAGTTTATCGCCCTGTTGTGATTGATAATAAAACCAATAAAGTTGCTTGTCCTCCTTTCAATCCGAAAGATACACATGTAGAAGTTTATGAATATTGGTCTTCAGACTTAGTTAAAGTATTTGCTAAAGCAGGAATTCCCAAAAAAACGCCACCTAATAGTGCGCATTGCGAAACAACGCAAAATTATATAGGTTCTCCTCCACGGATTACTTCACCATTAAAAAACGTTGTTTACAAAGTAAGGTTAAGTAATAAAGAGAATGAGAAAATTACGTTAGATGCCATTGCTGATGGTGAGGTTAAGAAATTATATTGGTTTGTCGATAAAAATTTTCTTGGGAGTAGTTCAGTTGAAAACACACTGAATTGGGTTCCTAACAAAAGTGGTATTTACAAAATATCTGTAATCGATGATCTAGGGCGAAGCGACAGCAGAAAATTAAAAGTGGATTTAATTGATTGATTAATACAAGACTAATACTCTTACTAACGCTATAACAACATGATGTAGAACGTTAAAAATATAATTTACCAACTTGATATTAGCCGAAATCATTAAACACATTAAAATATATTATGTCCTTTAATTATTGCTTTTGTTTAAATTATCGCAACAAGGATCCAAGATCATCATAAAACTAATCGATTATGTTCAATATGCTAATTTAAGTCCATTTGAGTTAAAAGATAACTTAATTAAACAGGCGCAAAGCCATACTGACCAAATTATGTTGAACTCAGGCCGTGGTACTTCTAATTTCATCGCCACTTAGCCTAGGTAGTATTTCTTTCAACTCGGATTTTTTGCTATTGCAGCGCCTGAAATATCCTATTGTTATTTAAATGGTTGTTTAAAAACTACACCTATGAGGAGGACTATAGCAGATTAGATTTATGTCATGACCAGAAAAAGATGAATCAATAAAGTCTATTACTGGGCACTCTTTCACCCCCTTTGAGAAAAACCCAAACACGACTAATGGTTTATTTTTGAATAACTTTCCCGTCCATTGCTTTTTGTATTCATGATCTTTATCTTTGCCATTTAAAGGTAGACGGCCGTATAACAAACTTGAAGCATGGTCATCATTACGTAAGATTTTATTCTTCTCATTCTTAATTAATAAACTCCCACAAACAGGGTAATTGCTGTGAAAAGGAGGTTGCTTTAAATAGTAATGTAATCCATGTGCTTGGGCTAAATAATCATACTTTTTATCGCTAATTTTTTGCCAGTTTAATAAAGTTAGCTGCTGTTGAGCAAAAGGACTTTCCTTGCCAATATAAACAAACGTTGTATCATTAGGATTGTAATTTTGAGGTAGTTGGCTCAACGTTAATTCAAATCCAAAGTGATAATATGTTTCATCAATAGGAAAACAATCATCCTTTAATGCAAATATATCTAATTTACTAATGGGAAAACTATACAATTTATTATATTCATAATTATATACGAATAAGTTATCGGTTTCAGATATACCACTGGCAATCAAAAAATTTTGTCGATATTTTTGAGGTAATTGATATTTATAGTTATTATAACCATCGTCTATATCAGAAAATATTGGTTGAATAGATTGTTTTTTATAGCCTTCTTCGTCATAAATAACAATATGACTGCCCCAGAGTACCGATACAAAATAGAATTTTCGCTCGCTATCATCAACAAGATTAAGTTTAAATATCGCTAATCGCTCTTGTGTATTGCCAATTGCATAAAAGCTACAACTCAGTAAGAACAATATACATATCGATATTATTTTCTTTATTTGCATTTTATTCACTTCCCTATGTATTAATTCATCAATATCTGACCATTACGGCGAATCAAAACCAAATATCACTAAAGTTTGAATAATTTAATGTAGACAATGTAAATGAACGTGTAGTGGTGCTTTAAGTTATCCATCGCTATAATGTTGGTGGCGTTAACTTATACTCTAAACCAAATTCATTACGCGTTTTTACTTGTTGATAACTCCTCACAATCTATTGTTTAAAATCTCAAGTATGAGTTTGTCTTTTTCGCCGTTTTATTTTGTTCGTTTTTTCCATTTTTAAGAATAATTTATCTTATTTCTTAAAAAAGTTGTTCTTAATTAATATCATTTACAACTATAAAAACGAGAATCGCAGCGTAGCTTTATGTCACATTTAGAAAAAGATGAATCAATAAAGTCTATCACTGGAAAACCCAGTTGTTTTTATTTATGCAGCGTAACTTTATGTCAAATTTAGAAAAAGGTGAATCAATGAAGTCTATCACTGGGCAACCCATTATTGAGAAACACCCAAACACGACTAATGGTTTATTTTTAAATAATTTTCCCGTCCATTGCTTTTTGTATTTATGCTCTTTATCTTTGCCATTTAAAGGTAGAGAGCTGTATAACGGAGTTAAAACTTCATCAAGTAAGATTTTATTCTTATCATTCTTAACCACTAAACCCGCACATTCAGGGTAATAATCTGGGTACCAAGGAGATTTACCTAATGTCCATAAATTGTAATGTAATCCATGAGCTTGTGCTAAATAATTATCCTCTTTATCGCTAATTTTTTGCCAGTTTAATAAAGTTAGTTGCTCTTGAGCAAAAGGACTTTCCTTTCCAATATAAACAAACGTTGTATCATTAGGATCGTAATCTTGAGGTAGTTGATTCAACGCTAATGCAAATCCAAATAGATAATATGTTTCATCAGTAGGTAAACAATCGCCCCCTATTGCAAATACCTCCAATTTACTAATGGGAAAACTATATAATTTATTATATTCATAATTATATACGAATAAGTTATCCGTTTCGGATATGCCACTGGCAGTCAAAAAACTTTGTCGATATTTTTGAGGTAATTGATGTTTATCATTTTTACAATCATCCTCTATATTAGGAAATATAGGTTTAATAGATTGTTTTTTATTGCCATCTTTGTCATAAATAACAATATGACTACCTCGGAGTACCGATACAAAATAGAATTTTGGCCCGTTATTATCAATAAGATTAAGTTCAAATATCTCTAATTGCTCTCGTGTATTGCCAGTTGCATAAAAGCTACAACTTAATAAGAGCAACATACATATCGGTAATATTTTCTTTATTTGCATTTTATTCACTTCCCTATGTATTAATTCATCAATATCTGGCTATTAAGGCGAATCAAAACCAAATATTACTAAAGTTTGAATCATTTAATGTAGACAATGTAAATGAACATATAGTGGTGCATTAAGTTATCCATCGTTATAATGTTGGTGGCGTTAACTTATAATCTAAACCAAATTCATTACGCGTTTTTACTTGTTGATAACGCCTTACCATCTGTTGTTCAAAATCTTCAGTATAGGCTCGTCTTTATCGTCGTTTTATTTTTTATCATTTTTTCCATTTTTAAGAATAATTTACATTATTCCTTAAAAAAGGTTGTTTTTAATCAATATTATTTACAACTATAATATACAAAACGAGAATCGCAGCGTAGTCTTATATCATAACTAGGAAAAGATGAATCAATAAAGTCTATCCCTGGGCAGTCACCCCCAAACATTGAGTAAAAGCCAAACACGACTAAAGGTTTATTTTTAAATAATTTTCCCGTCCATTGCTTTTTGTATTCATGATCTTTATCTTTACCATTTAAAGGCATAGAATTTACTGAGTTTTTTACATAGTTATCGTTAAATAAGATGTTATTCTTCGCATTCTTAATAATTAAACTCCCACATTTAGGATAATCTAGGGAAAAGGGAGATTGCCTTAAATAGTAATGTAATCCATGAGTTTGTGCTAAATAATCATACTCTTTATCGTTAATTTTTTGCCAGTTTAATAAAGTTAGTTGCTCTTGAGCAAACGGACTTTCCTTTCCAATATAAACAAATGTTGTATCATTAGGATCGTAATCTTGAGGTAGTTGATTCAACTCTAATCCAAATCCAAATTGATAATTTGTTTCATCAGTAGGTAAACAATCGCTCTTTATTGCAAATACCTCTAATTTACTAATAGGAAAACTATACAATTTATTATATTCATAATTATATACGAATAAGTTATCCGTTTCGGATATGCCACTTGCAGTCAAAAAACTTTGTCGATATTTTTGAGGTAATTGATGTTTATCATTTTTACAATCATCCTCTATATTAGGAAATATTGGTTTAATAGATTGTTTTTTATTGCCATCTTTGTCATAAATAACAATATGACTACCTAGGAGTAACTCAACAAAATAGAATTTTGGCTCGTTATTATCAATAAGATTAAGTTCAAATATCTCTAATTGCTCTCGTGTATTGCCAGTTGCATAAAAGCTACAACTTAATAAGAGCAACATACATATCGGTATTATTTTCTTTATTTGCATTTTATTCACTTCCTTATGTATTAATTCACCAAATCTGGCCCTGTAGAGCATATCATTTACACATATAAAGACGATGAGCGCAGCGTGGCTTTATGTCAAATTTAGAAAAAGGTGAATCAATAAAGTCTATCACTGGGCAATCCATTCTTGAGAAAAAGCCAAACACGACTAATGGTTTATTTTTAAATAATTTTCCTGTCCATTGCTTTTTGTATTCATGATCTTTATCTTTGCCATTTAAAGGTAGAGTGCTGTATGCCTGAGTTAAAACTTCATCAAGTAAGATTTTATTCTTATCATTCTTAATCACTAATCTCCCACATTTAGGGTAATAATCTGGGTACCAAGAAGATTTCCCAAATGTTCATAAATAGTAATGTAATCCATGAGCTTGTGCTAAATAATTATCCTCTTTATCGCTAATTTTTTGCCAGTTTAATAAAGTTAGTTGCTGTTGAGCAAAAGGACTTTCCTTGCCAATATAAACAAACGTTGTATCATTAGGATCGTAATCTTGAGGTAGTTGATTCAACGCTAATGCAAATCCAAATTGATAATTTGTTTCATCAGTAGGTAAACAATCGCTCTTTATTGCAAATACCTCTAATTTACTAATGGGAAAACTATACAATTTATTATATTCATAATTATATACGAATAAGTTATCCGTTTCGGATATGCCACTTGCAGTCAAAAAACTTTGTCGATATTTTTGAGGTAATTGATATTTATCCTTTTTATAACCATCCTCTATATCAGGAAATATTGGTTGAATAGATTGTTTTTTATTGCCATCTTTGTCATAAATAACAATATGGCTGCCTTGGAGTACCGATAAAAAATAGAATTTTGGTTCGCTATCATCAACAAGATAAAGTTCAAATATCTCTAATCGCTCTTGTGTATTGCCAATTGCATAAACGCTACAACTTAATAAGAGCAATATACACATCGGTATTATTTTCTTTATTTGCATTTTAATCACTTCCCTATGTATTAATTCATCAATATCTGGCTATTAAGGCGAATCAAAACCAAATATTACTAAAGTTTGAATCATTTAATGTAGACAATGTAAATGAACATATAGTGGTGCATTAAGTTATCCATCGTTATAATGTTGGTGGCGTTAACTTATAATCTAAACCAAATTCATTACGCGTTTTTACTTGTTGATAACGCCTTACCATCTGTTGTTCAAAATCTTCAGTATAGGCTCGTCTTTATCGTCGTTTTATTTTTTATCATTTTTTCCATTTTTAAGAATAATTTACATTATTCCTTAAAAAAGGTTGTTTTTAATCAATATTATTTACAACTATAATATACAAAACGAGAATCGCAGCGTAGTCTTATATCATAACTAGGAAAAGATGAATCAATAAAGTCTATCCCTGGGCAGTCACCCCCAAACATTGAGTAAAAGCCAAACACGACTAAAGGTTTATTTTTAAATAATTTTCCCGTCCATTGCTTTTTGTATTCATGATCTTTATCTTTACCATTTAAAGGCATAGAATTTACTGAGTTTTTTACATAGTTATCGTTAAATAAGATGTTATTCTTCGCATTCTTAATAATTAAACTCCCACATTTAGGATAATCTAGGGAAAAGGGAGATTGCCTTAAATAGTAATGTAATCCATGAGTTTGTGCTAAATAATCATACTCTTTATCGTTAATTTTTTGCCAGTTTAATAAAGTTAGTTGCTCTTGAGCAAACGGACTTTCCTTTCCAATATAAACAAATGTTGTATCATTAGGATCGTAATCTTGAGGTAGTTGATTCAACTCTAATCCAAATCCAAATTGATAATTTGTTTCATCAGTAGGTAAACAATCGCTCTTTATTGCAAATACCTCTAATTTACTAATAGGAAAACTATACAATTTATTATATTCATAATTATATACGAATAAGTTATCCGTTTCGGATATGCCACTTGCAGTCAAAAAACTTTGTCGATATTTTTGAGGTAATTGATATTTATTTTTTTTATAATCATCCTCTAAATCAGGAAATATTGGTTGAATAGATTGTTTTTTATTGCCATCTTTGTCATAAATAACAATATGACTACCTTGGAGTAACTTAACAAAATAGAATTTTGGCTCGCTATCATCAACAAGATTAAGTTCAAATATCTCTAATCGCTCTCGTGGATAGCCAATTGCATAAAAGCTACAACTTAATAAGACCAATATACATATCGGTATTATTTTCTTTATTTGCATTTTATTCACTTCCTTATGTATTAATTCATCAATATCTGGCTATTAAGGCGAATCAAAACCAAATATCACTAAAGTTTGAATCATTTACTATAAGTAAAATAATGTAAATGAACGTGTAGTGGTGCATTAAGTTATCCATCGTTATAATATTGGTGGCGTTAACTTACACTCTTAACCAAATTCATTACGCGTTTTTGCTTGTTGATCACGCCTTACCATCTGTTGTTTAAAATCTCAAGTAAAGGCTCGTCTTTATCGTCATTTTATTTTCTTCATTTTTTCCATTTTTAAGAATAATTTATCTTATTCCTTAAAAAAGTTTTTTTAATTAATATTATTTACAACTATAAAAATGAAAATCGCAGCTTAGTCTTACATAATAACTAGAAAAAGATGAATCAATAAAGTCTATTACAGGGCAACCCATTTCTGAGACAAAGCCAAACACGACTAATGGTTTATTTTTAAATAATCTTCCCGTCCATTGGTTTTTGTATTCATGGTCTTTATCTTTGCCATTTAAAGGTAGATGGCTGTATATCGTCTTTGAAAGATAGTTACTATTAAATAAGATGTTATTCTTGCCATCCTTAACCACTAATATCCCAATTTCAGGGTAATAATCTCGTTCAAGGTAATGATCTGGGTCCCACACTTTCCCTAATGTCGCTAAATAGTAATGTAATCCATGAGTTTGTGCTAAATAATCATACTCTTTATCGTTAATTTTTTGCCAGTTTAATAAAGTTAGTTGCTGTTGAGCAAAAGGATTTTCCTTTCCAATATAAACAAATGTTGTATCATTAGGATCGTAATCTTGAGGTAGTTGATTCAACTCTAATGCAAATCCAAATTGATAATTTGTTTCATCAGTAGGAAAACAATCATCCTTTATTGCAAATACCTCCAATTTACTAATGGGAAAACTATACAATTTATTATATTCATAATTATATACGAATAAGTTATCCGTTTCGGATATGCCACTGGCAGTCAAAAAACTTTGTCGATATTTTTGAGGTAATT
Source organism: Gilliamella sp. LMG 34361 (assembly GCF_984569075.1). Taxonomy (NCBI): domain Bacteria; kingdom Pseudomonadati; phylum Pseudomonadota; class Gammaproteobacteria; order Orbales; family Orbaceae; genus Gilliamella; species Gilliamella sp. LMG 34361. The sequence continues at coordinate 2,139,133 of NZ_OZ474903.1, forward strand.
GATATTTATCCTTTTTATAACCATCCTCTATATCAGGAAATATTGGTTGAATAGATTGTTTTTTATTGCCATCTTTATCATAAATAACAATATGACTACCTTGGAGTAACTTAACAAAATAGAATTTTGGCTTGCTATCATCAACAAGATTAAGTTCAAATATCTCTAATCGCTCTCGTGTATTGCCAATTGCATAAAAGCTACAACTTAATAAGAACAATATACATATCGGTATTATTTTCTTTATTTGCATTTTATTCACTTCCTTATGTATTAATTCATCAATATCTGGCTATTAAGGCGAATCAAAACCAAATATCACTAAAGTTTGAATCATTTACTATAAGTAAAATAATGTAAATGAACGTGTAGTGGTGCATTAAGTTATCCATCGTTATAATATTGGTGGCGTTAACTTACACTCTTAACCAAATTCATTACGCGTTTTTGCTTGTTGATCACGCCTTACCATCTGTTGTTTAAAATCTCAAGTAAAGGCTCGTCTTTATCGTCATTTTATTTTCTTCATTTTTTCCATTTTTAAGAATAATTTATCTTATTCCTTAAAAAAGTTTTTTTAATTAATATTATTTACAACTATAAAAACGAAGATCGCAACGTAATCTTATATCATAACTAGGAAAGGATGAATCAATAAAGTCTATCACTGGGCAACCCATTATTGAGACAAAGCCAAACACAACTAATGGTTTATTTTTAAATAATCTTCCCGTCCATTGATTTTTGTATTCATGATCTTTATCTTTGCCATTTAAAGGTAGAGAGCTGTATATCGTCGTTGAAAAATAGTCATGATTAAATAAGATGCTATTCTTGCTATCCTTAACCACTAATATCCCAATTTTAGGGTAATAATCTGGGTACCAAGGAGATTTCCCTAATGTCCATAAATTGTAATGTAATCCATGAGTTTGTGCTAAATAATAATACTCTTTATCCTCTTTATCGCTAATTTTTTGCCAGTTTAATAAAGTTAGTTGCTGTTGAGCAAAAGGATTTTCCTTTCCAATATAAACAAAGGTTGTATCACTAGGATCGTAAATATCATTATGATCGTAATCTTGAGGTAGTTGATTCAACGCTAATGCAAATCCAAATTGATAATTTGTTTCATCAGTAGGAAAACAATCATCCTTTATTGCAAATACCTCCAATTTACTAATGGGAAAACTATACAATTTATTATATTCATAATTATATACGAATAAGTTATCCGTTTCGGATATGCCACTGGCAGTCAAAAAACTTTGTCGATATTTTTGAGGTAATTGATATTTATCCTTTTTATAACCATCCTCATTATCAGGAAATATTGGTTGAATAGATTGTTTTTTATTGCCATCTTTGTCATAAATAGTAATATGGCTGCCTTGGAGTAATTTAACAAAATAGAATTTTGGCTTGCTATCATCAACAAGATTAAGTTCAAATATCTCTAATTGCTCTCGTGTATTGCCAGTTGCATAAAAGCTACAACTTAATAAGAGCAATATACATATCGGTATTCTTTTCTTTATTTGCATTTTATTCACTTCCCTATGTATTAATTCATCAATATCTGGCCATTAAGACGAATCAAAACCAAATATCACTAAAGTTTGAATAATTTAATGTAGACAATGTAAATGAACGTGTAGTGGTGCTTTAAGTTATCCATCGCTATAATGTTGGTGGCGTTAACTTATACTCTAAACCAAATTCATTACGCGTTTTTACATGTTGATTACGCCTTACCATCTGGTGATTAAAATCTTCAGTATGGGCTCGTCTTTATCGTCGTTTTATTTTCTTCGTTTTTGCCATTTTTAAGAATAATTTATCTTATTCCTTAAAAAAGTAGTTCTTAATTAATATTATTTACAACTATAATATACAAAACGAGAATCGCAGCGTAGTCTTATGTCATAACTAGGAAAAGATGAATCAATAAAGTCTATCACTGGGCACTCTTTCGCCCCTACAAAGAAAAAGCCAAAAACGACTAATGGTTTATTTTTAAATAATTTTCCCGTCCATTGCTTTTTGTATTCATGATCGTTATCTTTGCCATTTAAAGGTAGACCGCCATAAAACGAACTGTAAACATGGGTATCATCACGTAAGATTTTATTCTTCTCGTTCTTAATCACTAATCTCCCACATTTAGGATAATCATCGCGTTGAGAAGGATGTTGCTTTAAATAGTAATGTAATCCATGAGCTTGAGCTAAATAATTATACCCTTTATCACTAAGATAGTAATGATGAAATTCATGAGCTTGTGCTAAATAATTATCCTCTTTATCGCTAATTTTTTGCCAGTTTAATAAAGTTAGTTGCTGTTGAGCAAAAGGACTTTCCTTGCCAATATAAACAAACGTTGTATCATTAGGATCGTAATTTTGAGGCAATTGATTCAACGCTAATGCAAATCCAAATTGATAATTTGTTTCATCAGTAGGTAAACAGTCGCTCTTTATTGCAAATACCTCTAATTTACTAATGGGAAAACTATACAATTTATTATATTCATAATTATATACGAATAAGTTATCCGTTTCGGATATGCCACTGGCAGTCAAAAAACTTTGTCGATATTTTTGAGGTAATTGATATTTATTTTTTTTATAATCATCCTCTATATCAGGAAATATTGGTTTAATAGATTGTTTTTTATTGCCATCTTTGTCATAAATAACGATATGACTACCTTGGAGTAACTTAACAAAATAGAATTTTGGCTCGCTATTATCAACAAGATTAAGTTCAAATATCTCTAATTGCTCTCGTGTATTGCCAATTGCATAAAAACTACAACTTAATAAGAACAACATACATATCGGTATTATTTTCTTTATTTGCATTTTATTATTTTTCCAGCTCTTTTAACCATGCTATTTCTTGTGCCCAAATATCCGGGTTAATCGTTTCAAGAATAAGAGGTATTTCATCAATCCGTGAGTCTTGCATAATAAATTTAAATGCGGCTTCACCAATGGTGCCTTTGCCTAAGCTGTCATGACGGTCAACATGGCTGGCAAGTTCGCTTTTAGCATCGTTTAAATGCATACCTCGTAAATATTTAAAACCGACAATTTTTTCAAACTCATCAAAGGTCTCTTTGCAGGCTTTTTCGCTGCGTAAGTCATAACCGGCAGCAAAAGCGTGACAAGTATCAATACAGACACCTACACGGCTTTTGTCTTCTACTTTATCGATAATTTGCGCAAGATGTTCAAATTTATAACCTAAGTTAGAACCTTGTCCAGCAGTGTTTTCGATAACCGCAACGACATCTTTAGTTTTATCTAAGGTAATATTGATTGACTCAGAAATGCGGGATAAACATTCATCAACCGAAATTTTTTGTAGATGACTACCTGGATGAAAGTTTAGCAAGGTTAAGCCTAACTGTTCACAACGTTGCATTTCGTCCAAAAACGCGGTGCGTGATTTTTCAAGTTGTTCATTGTCAGGGCTACCTAGGTTAATAAGATAACTATCATGCGGTAGGATTTGTTTACTAGTAAATCCATAGCGTTCACAACGCTTTTTGAAACTATCAATCACTGCTGTTTCAAGCGGTTTTGCATGCCATTGTCGTTGATTTTTGGTGAATAAAGCAAAAGCGGTTGCACCAATTTGATAAGCATTAATAGGAGCATTATCGACACCGCCAGCAGCACTCACATGTGCGCCAATATATTTCATAGTCTTTTCCTAGTTTGAGCCACTGTTTCGTTGAAGTTGATCTCGCAAATTAGGTGGTATACCTTTGATCACTAGTGAGTCAGTTTGCGGATCCCATTTGATACGTTCACCTAATAGTTCAGAATCAAAGCTTAAGGTTAACCCTCCTCCGCTACCCGAGAATTTTTTGAGTTGGCGTAGTGAACTACGGTCGACAGGGAAAGAGTCTTCTAGATCATATTCACTATTTTTGACAAATTCCATAAAATTCTTTTCGGCAGTAGTTGGCAGTTCGTTGGCAAGATTTTTCAGCTCAATCTCTTCTCCCGCTTGCAACTGCGCTTGGCAATAATTATAAACATTTTCACGAGCGTTAGTTTTATCTTGCTTGTCAAATTGCATTTCTTGGCAATAGTCATCCACCGCCTTAACTAAGGTTTTGTTTTGTGCTTTGGCATCTAGCCCCTCACTCGCCCCTAAGTAATCCATAAAGAAATCGGATACTTTTCGTCCTACTCGACCTTTTAAGAAGGTCAAGTAGCGTTTTGAGTTTGGGGCAGTTTCCCACTCGGTGATGTCGATACGAGCAATAATATCGGCATGATCAACATCTAAATATTGGGTTTGTGATATATTGAGTTGCTCATTAACTAACATACTTAAACAGCTATTTAACACAGCGATAATAAGGTATTCAACAGCAAGATATCGGTAGTGGCAAAAGATAACCGTACCACCTTCAGCAAATGGATATTTTGCCAGTTCATTGCGTAATTGTTTTGTAGATTCTTGGCTAAAATTAAGGAAATCTTGATTACCTGAACGTAGTTCTTTAAGTGACTGTTCAAAAAGACTTTCACTGTTAAATAATCCGTAAACTTTGCTTTTATTATTATATGTGCGGTTAATATCTTCAATTAAGTTGGCTACCGCTTGTTCATTGCTTAACAGAGAGTCACGAAGTTGTAATTCGATTTCCGTATCGCTTTTTCTTATTAATTTATGTAAAACAACGTTTTCTATTTGTACGCTCATGGAAATTCCTAATTAGCTAGACGATTTAATAGTGTCTATTTTATCAAAGCATTAAAAAAGTGCTATCATCAATTCTTATCTCTGTTAAACTAGACAAGATTATTCTAGTCAAGTTTATACTTTTACGTATATTGATTCTAAAAATTCTTAACAACTTTTAACCTTTATCAATGTGAATAAAATGACAAACTCACGCGATATTTATGATGATTTTAGACATAAGAAAATTAGTCTAATATTTTGGCAATATGCACTCCCTTCAATTATTGGGACGACGGTAAATACACTTTATAATATTATTGATGGAATTTTTATTGGTCATTGGATTGGTCGTGAAGCGTTAAGTGGTGCTGGTATTATTTTGCCAGTGATGAATCTTGCTGCCGGCATTGGCATGCTGGTAGGTATTGGTTCAGCTAGCCGAATATCTATCTTTTTAGGCCGAGGTGAAATTGATAAAGCTGAAAAAGTAGCAGGAACATCTTTTATGTTAACTGCCGTACTTAGTGGTATCACTTTAGCCTTACTACTCTATTTTATCGATCCTGTTTTACACTTTATTGGTTCAAGCCCAACCAACCATATTTATGCTCGTGAGTTTTTAGAAGTATTTTTACCAGGTAGTATTTTTATCACATTAACATTCAATTATAATAATATGATGCGCGCCAGTGGTTATCCGTTTAAAGCCATGGTAACCATGTTTATTAGTGTAATTGCCAATATTATTCTTGCGCCAATTTTTATTATTGCTTTAGGTTGGGGAATGCGCGGCGCCGCTTTTGCAACTACCCTATCAATGTTTATTAGCTTTCTGTTTGTGATGCAGCACTTTATTAGCAAAAACAGTAATATTAAATTATACCGTCGCAACTTTAGGCTCGATTTTACTTATATTAAGTCTATTTTGTCGATTGGTATGTCACCATTTGCTATGCAAGTGGCGGCATCGGTTGTGGTGGTTTTTATTAACTGGCAGTTAACACATTATGCACCAATATCGCATGTTTCAAGTGATGATGCGATCGCAGGTTATTCTAACGCTAACCGATTAATTACGCTGATTATCATGATTGTTATCGGCGTTAACCAAGGTATGCAACCTATTATTGGTTATAATTATGGTTCTAAAAATTATGCTCGGGTGAAGGAAACCTTTATCTACGCAGTTAAAATTGCAACCATAATTACCAGTGTCGGCTTTATATTAGGTTGCTTTATGCCTGATGTATTGGTTAGAGCATTTAGTTCTGATATGGATTTAGTGGCAATATCCGCGATTGCATTACGTTATACTACGTTTTCATTTGCGTTTGTCGGTTTCCAAATGGTAACAACCAGCTTCTTCCAATGTATTGGTATGGCGAGAGTCTCTATTTTGTTAAGCCTTTCAAGACAACTTTTAATTCTGTTACCAACTCTCTACATTTTACCACTATTCTTCGATTTAAATGGCGTTTGGGCATCATCACCAACCGCTGATTTCCTATCAACCGGTATCGCTTACGCTACGTTATATTGGTATTTTAAATCGATTAAACGAAGGCATTATCCAAAACATACCTAACATGCTTTAATAAAAAAGGGACATCATGACTAATGCTTGTCAATTAAATTTATGATAAGCATTAGGACTAAATGCCCCTTTAAAATTAAATTGTTAAATCGCTTACTTAATTCACATTTTGCTTATTCATGAACTTTAGACAAATTTCATGTTGGATACCCGCTTCACAACCTTTTTTAAACAATTCTATGGCTTTTTTAGAATCTTTTTTTAGACCACCATCGCCATTTCGATAAAGCACGCCCAAATTAAACAGAGCTTCTGGTTGACCTTGTGCAGCAGCTTTTTCATACCAGTATCGAGCTTTGAAATGATCTTCTTTAGTACCTTTACCAGTGAAATACATATCTCCTACATAATATTGCACATCTGCATTATCTTGTTCAGCCACTTTTTCATACCAATATAGCGCTTTAGTCAGATCTTTTTCAGTACCTTCGCCATCTTCATACATTTTAGCCAAATTAAACTGAGCCTTTGGTTGAGCTTGTTCCGCGGCTTTTTCAAACCAATATACTGCCTTAGTGAAATCTAATTCAACACCTTCACCAACTAAATACATGCATCCCAAATAATATTGGGCTACAGCTTGGCCTTGATCGGCGGCTTTTTTATACCAATATAGCGCTTTAGCAAGATCTTTGCTTACCCCTTCAGCAAAGAAATAGATGTTTCCTAAACGAACTTGTGCGTCAGCAAAACCTTGTTCAGCTAACTTTTCAAACAATTCTTTCGCTTTTGCTAGGTTTTTAGTAACTCCTTTTCCTTCTTTATATATATCGGCTAAATTATATAGGGCAACTTGATCATTTTTTGCTGCTGCTTTTTCAAACCACTCTTTAGCTTTAACATAGTCTTGTGGAACACCTATACCCAGAGTATACATATTGCCTAAATTAAATTCAGCCCCTGTATCACCTTGTGCAGCGGCTTTTTCAAACCATTCTTTCGCTTTCAAGGGATCTTGTTGAATCCCTTTACCTTGCACTAGTCTATAACCTAACTCATTTTGTGCATTCGGATCATTTTCTTCAGTTGCTAGTTTCAGTACTTCATCATAAGATAAATTATTTAATAATTGTGCGTTAGCAAATCCAACTAAACATAGAATTAATAATCCAAAAGTAAGTATTTTCTTCATATTCATTGTTCCTTTTCATCCATTAAAATTTAGCTATATTTATAATAAAAGAGGCACTACCTTACTAGTATTATCTATTTTATTTACCAGTAGAAACAAATTTTATAGTTTAGCGTTTTTTTAACCGCTTAAAATAGGTTAGCGGATCACTAGTTTCGTTAAATTATTTTATTATCTTGAGAGATTCAAGATAATATTAGCTATGTTAAAAAATTAATAATTAACAATATTAAAATAGAGTAAAACGAAAATCTGTCTAGCCTGTCACAAAACAGTGATATTGTCATCGTTGGTAGATAAATATAATCAGCTTTATATCAATCCAACCGACTAATGATAAATCTTCAGAGGCAATTAATACTGCCAAAATTGCTGCCTATATAGACCTTAATAGTTTCAAAACAATGGCTATATAGGCAGCAATTGATAATTTATACCATAAGTTAGATAATCGAGAAACATCAGGATCATTGCGATATAATTGTATATTAAGCTAATGCTAACCGACTAATTACACTGATTATGATGTTATCGGCATTAACCAAGGTATGCAACCTATTATTGGTTATAATTACGGTTCTAAAAATTATGCTAGCGTTATTACCAGTGTTATCTTTATATTAGGTTGCTTTATATCTGATGTATTAGTCAGAGCAATTTAGTTCTGATGTAGGTTTAGTGGCAATATCTGCCATTATATTAAGTTATACGACGTTTTCATTTGTCTTTGTAGGATGACAAATGGTAACAACTAGCTTCTTCCATTTTTTTGGTATAGCGATATTCTCTATTTTGTTAAGCCTTTCAAGGCAACTTTTAATTTTGCTACCAACGTTTTATATTCTACCATTATTTTTCGATTTAGATGGTATTTGGGCATCATCACCGATCGCTGACCTTTTATCAACCGGTATCGCCTATGCTGCGTTATATTGGAATTTTAGATGAATTAAAAGTCGACATTATCCGAAACATTAAAAAGGGGGCACCTTGCCCCCGTAAAATCATTTTAATTGATCACAAGCTTGTTTTAATAATTCATTAGTTTCATCATCGATATAGACATTTTTAACTAAAATTCCTTTTTTAACATCTCTTAGATCAAACTCTTTTTTATTTTTCCTCATTAATTTCTTTTTCTCTATGCTAAAAATACTATTCTGCTTGCATTGGGGACATTGACAATATTGGTATTCTAAAACATCGATAGTTTTTGTTGACTTGTCGACTTCGCTTGCAAGTAATTTTTCATTAACATAGAGTGTTGATTGCAATAAGACACCAGCATAATTATTAGTGACAAGGCTAGTAATATTAGATTCTAAATTTTCATTACTATACGAGAGAAATCGGAATTTTCTATACCAAACTCGACAATCTTCACAAAAATATTCGTTAAATTTAAATGCAGCAAGTAATGGATAGAAAAAGGCAAGCAATTCGATTAAATATATGATTTTCAACATGGAACCAGAAATATAACCTGTATTTGCACCTTTACTGATGATTATTTTGTGGATTGGAAGAATACCATTAAACATGAGGTCACATACCGTGAACGGTTTGAAAAACAGCTTAATATAACTCTTTGGACCCAGCGACATAAAGTTAATTTCAAATGCGCATACGCTTGAATAATATGCAAATAGACAGATAAAAAAAGCCATACACAAGTGAACAATGGTATTTCTTACTTTTGCTAACTTTGCAAGGTTATTTGTAATATAAGCTAATGTAAACCCCATCCCACCAACTAAAGCAATATTAATTACTACAATTGGTGAAATATAAGAGATAAATGAATAGATGATACCCAAAATTATTGCGGCCAAAATACCTGCTAATGTATAGCCAATAGTTAATAGCGGATCATATTTTTTTGAAGACTGATAATAACTAACTGTAAAACTCATTGTTTTATTCCTTTAACAATAAATGACAAATAAAAAGATTAATTTATAGCTAACCTAAAATGTTAATTGTTAATTTTTGTAGTTTTCCTCAAAATAAGAAGTATATGATTAATTTGACAGAAGCATTTTAAAGATGTTTGCGAAGAAGTAAAGATGATTAATGAATTGAGTTAGGTAAATTTTTTATTTAGGCTTGACGAGATAACCATTACTAGACAAATAAAAATCAACAATATGCCACCCCAACCGATTAATGATAAATTCTCACCAACAATTAATATCGCCAAAATTGTGGCTATCGCAGGTTCTAATAGCGTGATGGTGATAGCCATACTAGCAGATATTTTTGATAATCCATACCCATAACATAGATAACCCAAAAACATCGGAATCAATGCCATATAAACACCAACGGCTATATTATTCCATGTAGAGAAAAAAATCGAACCTGTGGTAACCATTACTGGGATCAATAATATTCCACCACAACCAAAAATCGCCCCCATTGCTGCTTTGCTACTTATCCCTTTTAACATTAATTGCCTTGCTGACCATGAGTAAAGCGCATAAGTAAAACCGGCAACTGATCCTAATAAAATCCCTAAACTAGGATAATTATATTGCGTTGTCTCGTTGCCTGAAAAGGCCAGTATAGTCATACCGGTAATCCCTAATAAGGCACCAATAACCCATTGTTTAGTGAACTTGAAATCACGACTTAAATATTCAATAATTGCTGACAAGATTGGCGCGGAACCTATCGAAACAACGGTGCCAATGCTAACACCTGATAAGCGCATAGAAGAATAAAAAGCTAAAGGATAAACGGCAACTGCTAATGCCCCTAAAATTAAATAGCGATAATGCGATCTTAGTGATGTGAGTTCTTGGTTGATGTTAGGTATAGCAAATCCACACTGCAATATTCCGCCAATCCCCATGGCGAAAGCGCCAATAAATAGAGGAGATAAAGTAGGGGCAAAAGTGGCTGCTGTGCCAGTTGTGCCCCATAATAGCGATGCCAAAATAACGGCAAAAATACCGAGATACCGATTCATCAACAAGCAAATTATTCGATATTTTGTACTTGCTCGCGGATTTGTTCAATCAAGACTTTAAGTTCGATAGCGCTAGCAGTAACATCCGCATTGATTGATTTTGAAGCAATAGTATTTGATTCACGATTAAATTCTTGCATCATAAAATCGAGTCGACGACCTACGGCCTCATTTTTCTTTAAGATTGCATAGGTTTCTTTGACATGAGTCATTAAACGATCTAACTCTTCAGCCACATCGATTTTTTGCGCAACTATCACAATTTCTTGTTCAAGACGAGAGCTATCAAGTTCAATATTGGCTTCTTCTATTTTGCTTTTTAAGCGCTCTTTTTGCCATTCCAAGATTTGTGGCATCCAATTTCGAATTTTATCAACTTCAACCGTTATCGCCGCTAAACGCTGAGTAATTAATTCACTTAAGGCTTGGCCTTCACATTCACGAACTGCGATAAATTCCTCTATTGCACTTTCAAGTAAAGCCAAAATTTCTTGCGAAATAGTATCCAAATTTTGTTCTTTGCTTGACATCACCCCTGGCCAACGTAAAACATCAAGTGGATTGATTGCTCCTGTTTGATATTCACGTTTAATCCAATCACCGGCAGTTAATATCTGTTTAGCAAGCTCTATATTTAATGATAACTCTTGATGCTGCGCTGCTGGATCGAGTTCGAAGCGTAGATTACATTCGACTTTACCACGAGTTAATCGAGCACGAAGACGCTCACGAACAATCGGCTCAAGCGAACGAAACTGTTCAGGCAAACGAATATAGGTTTCTAAATAGCGCTGATTGACCGAACGCAACTCCCAAGACGCACTACCCCATGATTGGTTTAACTCTTTTCTTGCATACGCAGTCATACTAGAAATCATAATAGGTTCCTAAATTTATAAAAAACTTGCTGGGCATTGTATCACAAATTCTGTATAATGTGCTCTTAGCTTAGGCTAAACATCAACGCTTTCTTGTTGATGTCCTCCTAAATGATTTAATAAGTTCAAAGATAAATTTTAAAATAAAACTGCTGGAGAATTGCATGCGCCCGTCTGGTCGATCCGCGGAACAAGTCCGCCCAATCAAAATAACCCGTCATTACACTAAGCATGCAGAAGGTTCTGTATTAGTCGAGTTTGGTGAAACAAAAGTACTTTGTAATGCAACAATTGAAGAATCTGTACCTCGCTTTTTAAAAGGTCAAAATCAAGGATGGGTAACTGCTGAATATGGTATGTTACCTCGAGCTACCAATTCAAGAACCCAACGTGAAGCGGCAAAAGGAAAACAAACTGGCCGTACGATGGAAATCCAACGCCTTATTGCCCGTTCATTACGCGCAATGATTGATCTAAAATTATTAGGGGAATATACCATTACACTAGATTGTGATGTTATCCAAGCTGATGGAGGCACTAGAACAGCATCAATAACTGGTGCTAGTGTGGCATTAGTTGATGCAATAAACATGATGTTAGCAAGTGGTAAAATCAAGCAAAACCCAATTAAATCTTTAGTGGCTGCCGTATCGGTAGGCATTGTTAATGGTGAAGCAGTGTGTGACTTAGAATATGTTGAGGATTCTAACGCTGAAACTGATATGAATGTAGTAATGACTGATGATGGTCGCATCATTGAAATTCAAGGTACTGCCGAAGGTGAACCGTTTAGTCATGAAGAATTATTAACTTTATTAGAACTAGCAAAAAGTGGCATCACAACTATTACAGAAGCACAAAAACAAGCTTTGAAAGATTAATTGGAGAGGATCGATGAAATCATATAAGAGTGAATTTATAGAATTTGCTTTAGATAGGCAAGCATTGAAATTTGGTGAGTTTACCTTGAAATCGGGTCGAAAAAGTCCTTACTTTTTTAATGCAGGACTATTTAATACCGGAAAGGATTTAGCGTTATTAGGTCGTTTTTATGCCGCTGCATTAATGGATGCAAATTTAAAATATGATGTCATCTTTGGTCCTGCCTACAAAGGTATCCCAATAGTCTCATCTACAGTTGTAGCTTTATCCGAGCACCACAATGTTGATGTACCTTATTGCTTTAACCGAAAAGAAGCTAAAGATCATGGTGAAGGTGGTAATTTAGTTGGTAGTTCTATTTATCAACAACGTGTCATGTTAGTTGATGATGTAATTACCGCTGGTACTGCAATTCGTGAATCAATGCGAATTTTAGAAGATAATCAATCTAAACTTGCTGGCGTATTAATCTGTCTTGATCGTCAAGAAAAAGGCCGAGGTGAATTATCCGCTATTCAAGAAATCAAACAAACTTATCATTGTGACGTAATTTCGATTATCACTTTAGATGATTTGATCCAATATCTTTATCGTGATCCATCACGTAAAGACCAAGTAGTCCAAGTCGAAGCTTATCGTTCTGAATATGGCATTAAATAACCAAGCGTCGTAAGACGCTTTTTTTATATTTGTAAACTTTTACAATTATTTGACAACTTTTCAAATAAATTAATTATCATTTGTCTTATCTTTCGACTTTAATTTACTTAAGCCCATTTCGCTAGACTGAATTAAGGAAATAAAATGAAAAAAAAATTTATATTAATTTTGTTACTCAATATAAGCACCATATTTCCATCTCAGGCAAACTATAACGAGTTAAACGCCAGTAACTCTTATTTAGAACTGCAACAATTAAAATATGGCAAAGATCTCATTCCTGTGGGGAAAATTAGTTCAAATATTATTGATAGTATTAAATTAAAACCTGATACAGTTGAATTTTCTATTACTTTAGAAACAGAAGGTGCAACACCTACTGAAGCTTCCGATCTTAACGTTGAGACAATGAAGGAATTAAAAAATTATCTAAACACACTTGATATCACCGACGATAATTTAGTCACCATAGACTACCAAAACAGTGTTAAAACAGTTGCGAAAGAAAACAATAAAGAAAATAACCATTATCAAGCGTTTCTTAATATTGTATTAACTATTGATGATAATGACAGTTTTATCAATCTAAATAAAGCCCTTGATAAATATAATATAAATAATATTTCTCAGCTTGAAGAAGAGAAGTTAACTAACTATTATCTGTTCCAAATTACTTCAGTCGCTAATAGTGAAAGTAAAGCAAAAGAAGATCTATACCAAAAATATACTAATATCGCCAATGATTTAAAAAATATCGGTTTAACAAATATTTCAATTAAGAGCTCGTTTGTCAGACAAATTGATACAAACAAAATTAATGAGCAACGTTATTTTGTTAATAACACTTTAAAAATAAAAACAAATAAACTCGATCTTATCGGTAAGATTATTACTAAAGCACAAGAGTTAAAAATGGAAGTCAATAATAACATCTCTTATAGCGTATCACCACAAGCCATTCAAACCGCAGTAAAAGAGCATGAAACTCTTTTATTAAACCAATTAACCACAAAAGTTGAACGCTTAATAGCTAAACAATATGTCGTCGGTGCACCTATTTCACTTGAATTTCAATCAAGATATCCTGAAGCAATTCATGAAAGAAATAACTTTAGCAGTAATCAAATGTTGAGAATGGTTTCAATGGCCTCTAGTGATATTGATGTTGATATTTATACACCACCTGAATATGAAATCACCCTAACCTTATCAGGCTCATTCGAAACGCTTAAAAAGGTCGAGCAAAACTAATTTGATGTAAGTTTATATAAAGTACTTTAGATTAATTAGATTTCATTTGGTTAATAATTTATTAACTAAATGAAATCTTGCTGACTATTTTGAATGACTTTGAACAAAGAATTTCGCATTATCGTAATGATAGATAATTTGTGAAAAATCGAAAGGTTCACCAGAAGAAGTATAAAAGATCTCTTCAACACATAAAGCGGGATCGCCGGCCTTTAAACCTAAATAAGGGGCGATATCTTGATCCAATTTTATGGCTTTAAAATATTTGTCTGAAAAACCGATATTGACCTTACAAATATCTTTTACATAACTAAAGATTGAGTTTTCAGCAATTTCTCTATTTAAATAAGAAACAATTTTTTTTCGATAATAAGATTGTTCAAAACCATATACCCTGCCTTCAACCAATCGTAGTCGTTTTATATAATAGACCTCTTCATCATCTTCACAATGCAAATTCTCTTTAACTTTAGTATTAGGTTGAATAACATCAACATTAAACACTAGTGATGAGCCAGGCAAATCATTTAGGTCGACACTAAAGCCATGGCTTTCTAAGAAATTGAGATAACCACGTTTTTTCGGCTGCCTAACAAAAATGCCACTGCCTTGTATTTGATAAATTACGCCGTGTCTTTCAAGACGATTGAGTGCTTTGATAATTGTAGTACGACTAACTTGATATTGTTGAATTAAACCCTCGATATTAGGCAATTGCGTATCTTTGGGCAGATTTTGTTGGTAAATTGCCTGCTGTATTTTCTTTGCCACATCTTGGTATTTTAACATTAGTTGTTCTTTATTATTGATATAAATAATTGATATTTTATACATATACTAGAATAAATAAATTGAATTTACTAGAAAACGGGATCTAGATCACAAACAATAAAATTAGTAATTAACAATTTTTATTTTAGGGATAATATAGGCTCTCTTACCTGTTGAAAGGAGCTTAATAAATGTCATCTAAAATTAGAGATTATGATAAATTAGCAGTTGATATATTAAATGAGTTGGGCGGTGAAAATAATATTGTTTCTGTCGCTCGTTGTGCAACTCGCTTGCGTGTCGTTACCCAATCCACTCCGGCAAATGCAAAAGAAAAAATCGCTAGCTTTCCGGGTGTTATCACGGTGGTTGAAAAAGGTGGACAAATTCAAGTTGTAATTGGTACTAATGTTGATAAAGTCTATAATGCATTTTCCAAATTGATGAGTGGTGACAACAAAGTAGATGTAAATAGCAAAAGCAGTATTTTAAATCGTATTATCGCGACAATGTCAGCGGTTTTTGCTCCATTTGTTTATGTATTGGCAGGTGCGGGGATACTGCAAGGGATCTTAATTTTAGTTAAACTAGCTTACCCAGAATTTGAACAAACTGGCACTTGCCAAGTATTTAGTTTTATCTCTTGGGCACCATTTACTTTTTTACCTATCTTTATTGCTATTACCGCTTCACAACATTTCCGTTGCAATATCTACATTGCGGTAGCATGTTGTGCGGCACTACTTTCACCAACATGGGCAGAGATAGCAAAACTTATTAAAGAAGGTGGAACATTTGATTTATTTGGTATACCACTATCTGAAACCACTTATATGTCAACCGTATTACCACCACTATTCTTAGTATGGTTACTCTCTTATTTAGAACGGTTATTAGAGCCTCGCTTACACAGCATTATTAAACCATTAATAATGCCATTGATCTGCTTAGTCATTATGGTTCCATTGACTTTATTAGTAATTGGACCAATTACTGCTGGAGCTGCGCACTATCTTGCAAGCGGGTACAACTGGATTGTTAACCTTGCGCCATGGATAGCAGGTGCAATTATCGGCGCATTTTGGCAAGTTCTTGTTATTTTTGGTGTTCATTGGGGTATTACACCCGTTATTATTGAAAATATTAACCTATATGGTAAAGATTCCTTCCAAGCCTACCAAACTATAGCCGTTATTGGCCAAGTCGGTGCAGCATTAGGATTCTATATCAAAACGCGTTCTACTGAGATGAAAGGAGTATCAATATCGGCTTTTGTCACCGGTCTATTTGGTATCACTGAACCGGCGATTTATGGCGTTAATTTACGCTTTAAAACACCATTCATTTATGGTTGTCTATGTGCTGCAATTGGTGGTATGGTCGCTGGTTTCTTTACACCTTACTACTACACTTATGCGGCATTACCTGGTCCATTAACTATTGTTAATGCAATTAATCCGGAACATTATGGTTCAATCATTGGTATAGGAATCGGTTCAGCTATAGCATTATTTGGACCAGTTATTCTTATGCAAATTTTGGGCACCAATGAAAACAAACAAAATAATGAAAAAATTGAAAACGACACACCAAAAGTCATTCTTGAAAAAATTGACATTACTAGCCCTATAATCGGTAAAGCCTTACCACTAAGTGAGGTGCCTGATCCTGCTTTTGCCCAAAAATTGATGGGTGACGGAATTGCCATTGAACCAACTGATAATCATGTTTACGCACCATTTGATGGTGTTGTTAGCGCGGTATTTGAAAGTTCAAAACATGCCGTCGGATTAGTTCTTGATAACGGCGTAGAATTATTAATTCACGTTGGTATTGATACCGTAAATCTAACTAATAATGAATTTAGTTACCATATCAGTATGGGTCAACAAGTTAAAAAAGGTGATAAGCTAATCAGTTTCGATCCCCAAGCGATCAAACAAGCGGGTTATCCATTAATTACCCCGATTATTATTGTTAATACAGATCAATACCAATTGATCACATTAACTGAAAATAAAGACGTAAATCTTGACGATATCATATTCGAAATTAAGCAATAACAAGGAACCAAAAATGACTAAAAAACCATTTTTATGGGGCGGCGCATTAGCTGCTCACCAATTCGAAGGCGGCTGGAATGAAGGAGGTAAAGGACCAAGCGTGGTTGATGTTATGACTGCAGGCGCACATGGTGTTGCAAGACAAATCACTCAAGATATTGAAGCTGGTAAATTTTACCCAAATCATACAGCCATTGACTTCTATCACCACTATAAAGAAGATATCAAACTTTTTGCTGAACTTGGTCTAAAATGCCTTCGAACCTCAATTGCTTGGACACGAATCTTCCCGAAAGGTGATGAACTAGAACCAAATGAGGCCGGTCTACAATTTTATGATGACGTGTTTGATGAACTTATCGCCAATGGCATTGAGCCAGTTATTACCCTTTCACACTTTGAAATTCCATTACATATTGCTCGTCAATATGGTGGATTCAGAAATCGTAAAACAGTAGAGTTCTTTGAACGTTTTGCTATTAGTTGTTTTGAACGTTATAAAAACAAAGTCAAATATTGGATGACTTTTAACGAAATCAACAACCAAATGGACACCAGTAACCCAATCTTCTTCTGGACTAACTCAGGTGTACAGGTTAAACCGGGAGAAAATCCACAAGAAGTACTTTATCAAGTTGCTCATTACGAATTACTAGCCAGTGCTAAAGCGGTAATAGCTGGTAAAAAAATCAATCCTAATTTTGAAATTGGTTGTATGATTTCTCACGTGCCAATTTACCCATACTCTTGTAACCCAGAAGATATGATGGCATCAGAAATCGCTATGCATCAACGCTTTTTCTTCCCTGATGTACATGTTCGTGGATATTACCCATCATATGCATTGAAAGAGTTTGAACGTGAAGGCTATAAACTTGATATCACCGAAGAAGACCTAGCCTGTTTAAAGAAAGGTACTGTTGATTACATCGGTTTTAGTTACTACATGTCAACTGTCGTAAAAGCAGATGTTAAAAACGACAACCGCGACAACATCGTCAATGGTGCATTACCAAATGCGGTTGAAAATCCATATATTAAAAGCAGTGACTGGGGTTGGCCTATCGATCCAGAAGGATTACGTTACACACTTAATCGCTTATACGATCGTTATCAACTACCACTATTTATTGTTGAAAATGGTTTTGGTGCAATTGATGAACTTGAGCACGACAACCAAATTCACGATAAACCACGTATCGAATACCTTGGTGCGCATATTAAAGCGATGCAAAAAGCGATGGATTACGATGGTGTCGACGTAATTGGTTATACCGCTTGGGGTATTATCGACGTGGTATCATTCACGACTGGCGAAATGAAAAAACGCTATGGTGTGATTTATGTTGATCGTGACAACGAAGGTAACGGAAGCATGAAACGCTATAAAAAAGAGTCATTTGAATGGTATAAAAATGTGATTAAGACCAATGGTCAAAGCTTAAAATAGCTATTTAATCACGCAATAAGAATAAAGGATCTGTTTTTAACAAATCAGATCCTTTCTTAGCAACCGACCTAAGCAAAACATCAAAATTTAAAAATCAACTGCTTTTCAACTTGTGGATCAATCAACGTCACATGGAACCCGATTAACCTAACTCCTCGATCATTACGCCTTTCTAACCAAACTTTATGAGCTTGTTCAATCAAATCAGCTTTATCCAACTTAGACCACACATGCTCTTGGGTTGTGAGCTGGAAATCATCAAACTTAAATTTCACACCTTGCCGAGCAATAGAGAGATCGGAACGAACTTTACTTAAACGCTTTTGTAACTCTTCAAAAAGTAGGTCAAATTGTGCTAAACATTCATCCCAACTATGAATATCATCGACCAAAGTGCGCTCTACCCCAACTGACTTACGTTGTCGATCGTTACAAACTTCGCGTTCATCAATCCCTTGGCAACGTTCATATAAAATACGCCCAAATTTACCAAAGTGATTAAGTAACTTTGTCAAATCATAATTAACCACATCTTTACAGGTAAACAGTCCTAACTCGCCTAATTTCTTCTCGGTCACCTTACCCACACCGGGGATCTTTTTAAGTGAAAGCTTCTCAATAAATGCCTCAACTTGATCAGGCGTAATCACATATTGTCCATTAGGCTTATTCATATCAGACGCTATCTTAGCCAGGAACTTAAGTGGCGCCACACCAGCCGAAGCGGTTAATTCAAGCTCCTTATAAATTGCTTGGCGAATATCTTGAGCAATTAACGTAGCTGAACCATGACAAAGTCTGCAATCGGTCACATCCAAATAAGCCTCATCGAGAGAAAGGGTTTCAATGGCTTGAGTATAACGCCTAAATATTTGATGAATTTGATTGGAAACTTCTTTGTAAACAGCATGGCGCCCAAGAATAACCTTCAGATTAGGACACAGCTTAATTGCCTGTGCCATTGACATTGCACTATGCACACCGTATTGACGAGCGATATAATTAGCAGTTGCTACCACGCCCCGCTTACGCGGATCGCCGCCTACGGCAATCGGCACGTTGCGATAGCGAGGATTATCTCTCATTTCGACAGCGGCATAAAAACAATCCATATCGACATGAATAATTTTTCGCATAAAAGGTGTAATGGCAGTAACTGTATAAATATACAATATCATACCTTTACTTTATCTGTAAATCTCTATTTAGGTAACTTATCGAAATCCGTTAATCCCTTTTTATTATGAGGATCACCGATCCAACGAATCGGTTGGGCAAAGTCCTTATTGACAATACTCCTTTCTGGTTGATAGTCATCAAAGCTAAGTCCAGCTAAATCGGACCAAGTATGAATCAAATCCTGAGTACTGAATTTTCGATTTACATAAGATTGAAAATTATTAGGGTGATTTGTCAGCCATTTAGGTGATTGCCATAGCATAAATGGAATGGTATACATCGCTCTCGTTGGTGCTTTCTCATTACGACCTAAAACATCATGCGGCGCAGTTTGATAAACATCCTCACCATGATCAGAAAAATACAAAATAAAACCATTTGCATCACTTGCCTTAAACAAATTAAACAGTTTAGTGATAACAAAATCATTAAACATGATGGCATTATCATAACTGTTATAAACATCCAACTTATCATCATCCAAATCAAAAGCTAAACCAGACTTATCATTAAAGCGCTGATATTCGTCACTTTCAGGATAACGTAGTTCATATTTCATATGCGTCCCTAGAAGATGGATAACAATGAATTTCTTTTCGGTAGGATCATTGAGCACACTTTTAAACGGTTCAAAAACCGAAGAATCATATTGCCTAGAACTTTGATTACGATCATTATTCATGTAAAACTGCTCATCAGCTTGCTTGGAAAACATTGTCAACATTGTATTGCGTTTTGTCATGGTTTGTTGATTGGTGATCCAAAACGTCTTATAGCCTGCCTGCTTCATCAAATCTATCAATGACGGCTTAGAAAGATACAAATCAGGATGTTGTTCATCAGCCAAAGTTAGCGCTTGTTGCAATATCTCAATAGTATAAGGTCTTGAAGAAACCACATCATTAAACACTACAAAATCAGGATTATCTTTCTCAAATTGCTCAATTAACGGCGTAGTATCACGTTCATAACCATAAATCCCCATACGGCTACGCGTGGTCGATTCACCAATCACCAGCACTAACGTTCTTGGCGTATTAGTATTAACATCTTTTAAATTCTCGAACTTAGGTAGGGATTGCAGATGATTTAATATATTTTCCATATTAGACAATTGTGAACGATAAGCGGCATAACTACTCAATAATTGCCATGGCACCGTGGTTTCCATTCGGCTGAGCAAATGCTTTGTTGCACGTTCAAACGAAGTCCGCTTTATCGCTATACTAATAAACAGCGGCGTCAACGCATAAACCATAATTACTATCGACACTAGCCATTTAGTCATATTTTTAACATAAACAGGTTTAACTTTAAACCACAGCACTCCCCCAACGAAACTATAAATCAGCAAAACTGCAACTAATTTGATACTCAGATATTGGGAAATAAATTCATGAGACTCGTTATAATTCGACTCCGCCATCACAAAAAAAACACTCTGGGAAAACTCCTGTCGAAAAATAGTGAAATAACCTATAGAAATCAGCGACAACCCACCAACAATAACCCCATAAATCGTTGCATATTTTTTGGTAAAATTAGGAAAAAACAGCATCGGTACTAGCCAAATCATGCTATAAATTAGCGAATCCCTCAGCCCAATAAAATTAGCATGCCCTGTGAGCGCAATATAAAGTTGCAAAGTACAAGAAAAGTAACAGAAATACAAAATAGCATAAATCAACGAACGCCAACTAAAATTTTTATCCAACTTTCGCATAGTTACAATTAATCGTAAATAAAATGAGTCACTAAATTAACAAAAGCAGATTAACAAAACCTTAAGAGGGAATTAATAATGGTCAATTACTGTCTTTTTGTGAAAGATGGGGGAGATAAATAAGATTTGAAAAAAGTGTTATTCAATTTTTTTAAAGAGCGAGACCTCTACCTACACGGCAATAAAAATAGAACAAGACATACTATACAAATTGTTTGAAAAAAGGAAAAGTGGAATTTTAGTTTGATAAACCCTTTTTTGAATTTGTTTTTAACTTATTAAATTTCTAAGATTTTGTTATTAGTTTAAAAAAAAGAGTTAGCAATAAGTTAATTTTTGAAGTTCTAAAACCCCATTCCTCAACTTTTTTGAGTTCTATATTGCCTTTTAAAACCCACCATAATTAAATAATGTCATAAAAATTGGCATGACTAGGGTTAGCAAAAAACCTTGAACGATTGCAGGAGGTACAATGCTAACACCGGCACCTTTTTGTAACATGGGTAAGGTGAAATCCATCGATGTAGCGCCACATAACCCTAATGTTGTAAGTTTATATCGCTTGATTAGGGTAGGAATTAGGATGATGGCACATAATTCGCGTAGAATGTCATTTAGGAAAGTTGCGCTACCTATAATTGGGCCGTGAGCTTCGGTCATGAGTATTCCCGATAGTGAATACCAACCAAATCCTGATGACATTGCCAATCCTACTCGCACTGGTTGAGACAATATTAGTGCAGCGATAATACCACCGAAAAAGGTACTTAATACCACAATTATAGTTGTTGCAATTCCGACTTTATTGAGTAGGATCTGCTTTAGTGAAATGTTGTTACTACGAAGTTGTATGCCGATAAAAAGTAGTAAAAAAACAAGGACAACCTTGGTTATATCTTCACTATATTGCCAAATAAATAGCGGAAAGAGTCCGGCAATAAAACCCGCAACTAGCGCAGTACATACTCGCAGTGATTCTAAGATCATTTTAAATCGTGACTCATATGTTTGGCTACTGTGTGTAGTGCGCCATGGTAAAAATATATCGACTAAGGCTAAGAAAATAAAATTACCACCAAAGGTACAAATAAAGATAATGCTGGTATAAAAAAGGATGACTTTTAAGTTGGCGGCAAGGTTATCAAGGTGGGCCAATTCGGTACCCATTATAAATAAGATAAAATAGATCATCCAACTTAGGATTTGGTTTATTTTGGCAATCCACTTTTGCTCTTTGAATTCAATCAAGTAACCTAGGCATAACGGCACTAAAGCAATAAGAATACCAAAATACATGTTTTATTCCTTACAATTATTTTTATTTAAAAAGTAAAACTTCGGTCTTTTTTATATCGCTTGTCATTTTAGGCAAACGATTTTTCGTATAAATATTGATAAAGTTAGATTAAAGATGTTAATTGCGTTTCAATTTTGTTCTTAAGTTCATCTAATAATGCATAACGATTGCGGTACTCAGAACGTTTTTTACTGGCAACCTCTTCTATTGATTTACGATTGATTTGTGTTGGTAAGATAAATAACGATCTTTCATCTTGTTTACCATCAATAGTTAACCAAAAATCATCATAGTCAGATAAAATCCTTTCTTGTCGACTATTATAGCGCCAATTGTTATAAACATGGGTTTTATTGCCTACTGCAATGATTTGTTCAAGTTGAAAATAACGAGCAATAATTAATGCTGCTTCCACCACAACGCGTTTAGGAAATAGTCCATAACACTGCTTTGTTGCTTGTTGTACTCGAGTACGGGCTTCGTGATGACCAGTGCCTTGTAATCCTGCTATAAACAGCGTTGACTTTTGTTGATATTGGGTAATGGTAAAAGTTAATGTGGCTAGATCAATACCATCATTATCATAAAAATATAAGCTTAGTTCACCTTCACGAGCAAATTTATTGCGCGCTTGGATGGCGATTTTTATGTTAGCTTCATTTTTTGCCGTTATACTTGCCAGTTGAAATGCTAAATCCGGGTTATAGAAGGCTTTAGTCATGCTATCAGGATGACAGGCTAGAAAGTCATAATGATAAGCAAGTGCTTCAAAACGTTCTTGTTGATTTAAACAAGAAGATAAATAAGGGCGCTGCAATTTGCAAGGCAAATTGGTTTGGCATGATAGAAAATAGCCAAGTAATGGATATTGTCTTAATTTATCCAATAATTTTAGCGTAATAGGACTTAGAAATAAAGTTCTTAAAAAAAATTTATAACGATAAGTCGGTTTAAGCCACAGTTCATTAAGCGGTAATTTACCTGTACAAAGCCAGTTAAAAAGTTGCCATTTACTTTTAGGCTGGGGCATACTCGTAATATTGTTCATAAGCAGAAAGATGTATTCGTAAATTTATAAAAGTTATATGTGGCTAAATTATCAAATATCAATTTGACATTAATTTTAGATGTTTTTAAATCAGCCAATAAGAGTACAACACAAGCTAAGCCTATGCAACCCTGTGATGTCATAAATAAAAAAACGGTGAACTATGTCACCGTTTTTATCCTCGTTTTAAAAAAACGAATTATTGGCCTTTAACTTCTTTTAAACCGTTAAATGGTGCTTTTGAACCTAATGCTTCTTCAATACGGATTAATTGGTTGTATTTAGCAACACGGTCAGAACGGCTCATTGAACCAGTTTTGATTTGACCAGCAGCTAAACCAACAGCTAAATCAGCGATTGTTGAATCTTCAGTTTCACCTGAACGGTGAGAGATAACCGCAGTATAACCCGCATCTTTCGCCATTTTAACAGCTGCGATAGATTCAGTTAAAGTACCGATTTGGTTAACTTTAACTAGGATTGAGTTAGCGATACCTTTCTCAATACCTTGTTTGAAGATTTTAGTGTTAGTTACAAATAGATCGTCACCAACTAATTGGATTTTGTTTCCTAATGCTTTAGTTTGGTATGCCCAACCTTCCCAATCGCTTTCGTCTAAACCATCTTCGATAGATACGATTGGATATTGTTCAGTTAAGCCTTCTAAGTAGTGAGTGAATTCTTGAGCAGTAAACTCTTTATTACCTTCACCTTTTAATACGTATTTACCAGTTTCTTTGTTATAGAATTCAGAAGCTGCACAGTCCATCGCTAAAGTAATGTCTTTACCTAATACATAACCAGCTTTTTCAACTGCTTCTTTGATGCAAGCTAATGCTTCAGCATTTGAACCTAAGTTAGGAGCAAAACCACCTTCATCACCAACAGCTGTGTTCATGCCTTTAGCGTGAAGTACTTTTGCTAAATTATGGAATACTTCAGAACCCATACGGATTGCTTCACGTACTGTTTTAGCACCAACTGGTTGAATCATAAATTCTTGTAAGTCGATGTTATTATCAGCATGCTCACCACCATTGATGATGTTCATCATTGGTAATGGCATAGAGTATTGACCTGGAGTACCATTAAGATCAGCGATATGTTGATAAAGTGGTACGCCTTTAGCTGCTGCTGCTGCTTTAGCTGTCGCTAAAGATACAGCAAGAATTGAGTTAGCGCCTAAGTTTGATTTGAAATCAGTACCGTCTAAGTCAAGCATGACTTGGTCGATAGCTGCTTGATCTAACGCATCTTTACCAACAACTGCTTTAGCAATTGGGCCATTTACGTTTTCAACAGCTTTAAGTACGCCTTTACCTAAAAAGCGAGATTTGTCACCATCACGAAGTTCTAATGCTTCACGTGAACCTGTTGATGCTCCTGATGGAACGATAGCAAGACCAACGAAACCACCTTCTAAATGAACTTCAGCTTCAACAGTTGGGTTACCACGAGAGTCGATGACTTCACGACCATGTACTTTAACGATTTTTGCCATGTTATTTTCCTCTATATGACAGATATGTACCTAATGTAAATATAAACTATTTTTGCTGCTGCTCTTGATAATCTTTGGCAGCTTTAACAAAACTACTAAATAATGGGTGCCCATCACGTGGTGTTGATGTAAATTCCGGATGGAATTGACAAGCAACAAACCAAGGATGTTCTGGAATTTCAATAATTTCAACTAATTTTTTATCAGTTGACAACCCTGTCACTTTTAAACCAGCTTTGACAACTTCTGGTAATAAATTGTTATTGACTTCGTAACGGTGACGATGACGTTCAGTTATCGACTCTTTTTTATACATTCGAGCAACTAATGAATTTGGCTCTAAGTGGCAAATTTGCGAACCTAAACGCATAGTGCCACCTAAATCACTATCTTCACTACGTTGAACTACTTGACCCGATTCGTCGCTCCATTCAGTAATTAGCGCAATAACTGGATTTGAACAATCTTTAACAAATTCTGTTGAATTAGCATCTTTAATGCCAGCAACATTACGTGCGTATTCAATTAATGCCACTTGTAAACCAAGACAAATACCTAAATAAGGGATTTTGTTTTCACGGGCATAACGTGCTGCCATAATTTTGCCTTCAACACCACGATAGCCAAAGCCACCAGGAATCAATATCGCATCTAAACCTTGTAATAATTCAGTACCGCGAGATTCAAGATCTTCTGAATCAATGTAACGGATGTGAACGGTTAAACGATTTTTTAAACCGCCGTGTTTTAATGCTTCATTCACTGATTTATAAGCATCTGGTAAAGCAATATATTTACCAACCATACCGATAGTTACTTCACCAACTGGATTAGCTTCTTCGTAAATCACTTGTTCCCATTCAGATAAATCCGCTTCTTTGCATTCAAGATGGAAGCGATTGCACACAAAAGTATCTAAATTTTGTGATTTTAATAATGCAGGGATTTTGTAAATCGAATCAACATCTTTAAGTGAAATCACTGCTCGTTCAGGCACATTACAAAATAGTGCAATTTTAGCTCTTTCGTTAGCTGGAATAGCCCGATCTGAACGACAAATTAATACGTCAGGTTGAATACCAATTGATAATAACTCTTTCACTGAGTGCTGTGTTGGTTTAGTTTTTACTTCACCAGATGAGGCAAGATAAGGCACTAATGTTAAGTGCATAAATAATGTGTGTTCACGACCAACATCAACCGCTAGTTGACGAATTGCCTCTAAAAATGGTAGTGATTCGATATCACCAACTGTGCCACCTACTTCAACGATAGCTACGTCATAACCTTTGGCACCATCAATAACCCGATCTTTGATGGCATTAGTGATATGAGGAATAACTTGGACTGTCGCGCCTAAATAGTCTCCTCGACGTTCTTTGCGTAAAACGTCAGAATAAATACGTCCAGTTGTAAAGTTGTTTTTTCGGCTCATTTTAGTGCGGATAAAACGCTCATAATGACCCAAATCAAGATCGGTTTCGGCACCGTCTTCAGTCACAAAAACTTCACCATGTTGAATTGGGCTCATTGTTCCCGGATCGACGTTGATGTAGGGATCAAGTTTTAGCATGGTGACTTTTAAATTGCGGGCTTCTAAAATTGCAGCTAATGAGGCTGCGGCAATGCCTTTACCTAAAGAAGAAACGACACCGCCTGTTACAAAAATATAATTCGTGACCATTAATACCAGACCATTATTAATTTAGTTGAACAATATAACATAAGTTTAAACCATAAAAACTAATGCAATATATGATGAATCAGACGGGAAAATAGTATAACAGAATATGGCTTAGCTCACAATTGAATAATTATGTTTAATCGGTAAACCACTCACTTTACCGACTAAAATCGTATCTATTATTTAGATAATCCGTCTAATATTAATCCCAATATAGTTAATATTTTTTTGATATCTTTTTCAGTAGAACGTTTTATTGGCGATTAACGATATAATTTAAATTACTTAGCGAATTTCCCCTTAAATTCGATAAACTCTTTAAGGTTATCGATATTTTTAATTTCTAATTTACCTGCAACTTTATGTACGATATCTAAGTTGATTAACTCATTAACAGCACGACGATAAACACGGTCAGTAGTGCCAAAACGTTCTGCTTCTAAATAGTTTTTTTGAAAGTTATTAACCGGGTGAATATTAAGGTGATGTTGATACATATCAAAAGCAATGTTGTAACAAATTGAATATAATGTTCTTTTTAAGAAGATATCTAAGGTTTCTTGATAATCAAAGGCGATAGCACTAGCGAAAAACAGTGCTAATTTAGGATGTTCAAGTAATGATTGATATAATTTATCAATACTAACGACAGCGATAGTTAATGCTTCTTCGGCGATAATATCAAATTGACATAGATAGTTGGTGAAGAACTCCATTTCGCCAAATATATGCTCATCGCAATCTACCGTACCTATATGAAATCGACGTCCATTATTGGCCTGATAACGTATTGAAATCGTACCATTATAAACAACAATTAAATTATCGACTTTACATCCTTGACGAAAAAGCGTAGTTTTTTCATCTACGATTTTTTTTTCAACAATACATTGCTCAATAATTGAAGCAAACAACTTATTATTATCTTGCCAATAATGACTAAAACGACCTTTATTTAATGATTTTAATTGCATATCACTCACACATTAATATAGGATAACGTATAGATACTTAATGAGCTACAGCGTTATCTTTTTCTAATTTGGCACAATTATAGTCAATAATAATAAAAGATATGCCATTTCAATCTAATCTATTATTTTTAATTATTGACCCTTTTCTTTAAAAGAATTGAAATCACCAACATAACAATAATAACAGCATAAAGTATAGGTATCGCATTCATGATAATTTGAATACCCAAATAGTTATATAATTTCGAGCTTATAGCTGGACTAAACATAGCCCCAGCACTACCACTAATTAAAATAAATGAAACATTTTTACTTGATGCTTTTTTTACAAAGGTCACGCCATAAGCCACAAAAGCGTTATATAAAGCAGAGCATACAAATCCATATCCATAAGTATAGTAACCAATATAATCAATATGTTCAGTATTGACGATCATCAGTGTCATTATGAAGGCTAATAAAATGATAGAAATAAAAAAGTGCTCAATTTTAACTCGCGTTACAATCGCCGTCGAAACTAATGCTCCGATTAAGGCTGCTGTCCAATATTGAGTAATAATGTTGCCTGCATCTTCAAATGAAATTGAAAATTTTTGGCTAACAAATAGAGGAGCCCAAGTTAAAAACGTATATAACGCTAACATAGCCAAAAATAAACCGAAACCAGAAGATATAATACCAAAGTTCCATTCAGATCGCTGATGCTTCTCTTGTTTTGCTTTAGGCTGATTAATTAAATCAAAATTAGTAAATAAAATAATGATTAACATCAATACTGCAACTATTCCAACCGTTAAATAGCTACTAGCCCAAGATAGATTATGAGTTAAAGCATAGGTAGTGATTAGCGGGAAAATGATACCAGCAATATTAAATGTAGCATCTTGTACCACTAACATTGTACTTTGTATCTTATCTTGCCAAGTCGATACCACAATAGTACCCGCGATACACAACCCTATTCCACCACACAATCCTATAAAAGTCATACAAACTTCAAGTATTATTAGCGAGTTGGTGATATATAAAATAAAGGAACTAATAACAATAATTGTATAACTAAGTAAGGTAATTCGTTTAATCCCAATAATATCGATTAAAAAGAAAGCCAAAATAGTTCCTATTAAAGCCCCACCATTTAATAAAGAAAAAATGAATGCGACACGGTTTACATCTGCATTAAAATTTTGCGCTATTGGTTCTATTAGCATACCAAACTGAGAGGCAAAACCAGCCATAATAAAGTTAGCTAAAAAACTAATAAGTGTGAGCGATAATTTATTTTTCATATTTCCATCCGAAAAAGGCAATAAATAACCAATTAAGATTTAATAGCCACGTTTAAAGCAAGTTTGATCATATTATTAAATGTCATTTGCCTTTCTTCCGCCGTTGTCTCTTCACCAGTTAAACAATGGTCTGAAACCGTTAAAATGGCTAACGATTCGACATTAAACTGTTGCGCAATCCCATATAAACCAGCAACTTCCATATCAATTCCTAGTACTCCTGATTTTTCTAATGTGCTAATTAACGTTTCATCAGGGTCATAATAAAGATCGCCACTAAACACATTACCTACTTTAACTGGTAAATCCATAGTATTAGCCATCTCATAGGCACGATGTAATAACGAGAACGTCGCCGATGTGGCAATATTATAACCATTCGCTCTTTTTTGATTAGTCATTGAATCCGTCCCTGCAGCCACGGCTAATATGACATCACGCATTTTAACGCTTTGCTGTGTGGCACCTAAAGAACCCACTCGGATAATACGTTTAACATTAAAGTCATTAATTAATTCATGCGCATAAAGGGTTATTGATGGAATCCCCATGCCATGCCCCATTACTGACACCGCAACGCCCTCATACAATCCAGTATATCCTAGCATATTACGTACATTACAAACCTCTTTAACATCGGTTAAGTAATTTTCTGCAATAAATTTTGCGCGTAAAGGATCGCCGGGCATGATAACGGTTTGAGCAAAGTCATTGGGATTAGCATTAATATGTGCAGTCATAATATTTCCTAAATAATAAATAAATTGCTCCAATTATAATAAAGATATTTTTGTTTCAACTAGGACATAAGTCCGAACCTGATGCGTTATACCACATTTTTAGGAAATTATTTGATGATTACTTTTTCATTTATAAAAAAAGCGCCTAGCGCGCTTTTCATTTTATTTAGATGATAACTTATTTGACCGTTTTTTCACTGCGTGATAAACCAATAATACCAGAGCGAACAATTTCTACTATATTACAAGTCTCACGAATAGAGGATAGAAATGATTCTAATTTTTCACTAGTACCTGATAATTGGACAATATAATGTGTTGCCGTCACATCAACAATCGAACCTCTAAAAATATCAGCACAACGTTTAACTTCATTACGTGCATCAGAGCTTTTAGCTGCAACTTTAACTAACATTATTTCACGTTCAACATGTGGCCCCTCTGTAAGGTCATTAACACGATAAACATTGACCAACTTATGTAATTGTTTTTGGATCTGTTCAAGCACATGTTCATCGCCAGATGTTTGAATCGTCATTCGACTCATTGTTGGATCTTCAGTTTGTGCGGTAGTAATGGATTCAATATTAAACCCACGCTGTGAAAATAAACCAATAATTCTTGATAATGCACCTGGTTCATTTTCAGTTAAAATTGATAATATATAACGCATTAGGTTCTCTCCGTTTTACTAAGCCACATCTCATTCATTGCCCCACCGCGAATTTGCATTGGATAAACATGTTCTGTCGCATCAGTCATGACATCAATAAAAACTAAACGATCTTTTATAGCTAGCGCTTTTTTAAGTTTAGGTTCCAGATCTTCTCGTTTATTAATTACCATCCCAACATGACCATAAGCTTCGGCAATCTTGGCAAAATCAGGTAATGACTCCATATAAGATGACGAATGACGACCTGCATAAATCATATCTTGCCATTGCTTAACCATGCCTAAAAAACGGTTGTTAAGGTTTAAAACAATTACAGGTAAACCATATTGCAAGGCTGTTGAAAGCTCTTGAATATTCATTTGAATACTACCATCACCTGTTACACAAACTACATGCTTCTTAGGGAATGCAAGTTTAACACCCAATGCAGCAGGTAAACCAAAGCCCATGGTACCCAGACCACCAGAAGTAATAAAATGACGAGGTTTGTCAAAGGGATAATAGAGCGCAGTAAACATTTGATGTTGACCTACATCGGTTGCAATATAAGCATCACCTTTGGTCAGCTTATATAAAACTTCAATCGCTTCTTGTGGCTTGATACTTTCACCTTCATGGCTATAAGCAAGACATTTGCGAGCTCGCCAATGCTCAATCTGCTTCCACCAATCAACTAAAGCATCTAGGTCACGTTCAGTACTAAGATCTTCAAGTTGTGTTAACATGGTTTCAACAACTTTTTTTGCATCACCTACTACAGGTATAGTTGCAGAAACAGTTTTGGATATAGACGTTGGATCAATATCAATATGAATAATTTTGGCTTTTGGACAATATTTTTCAACATTGTTAGTAGTTCTATCATCAAAACGAGCACCTATTGCAAAAATAACATCTGCATTATGCATTGCCATATTAGCTTCATAGACACCATGCATACCAATCATGCCTAAATATTTTTTATCTGTTCCGGGAAAAGCACTAATCCCCATTAACGTTGAAGTCACAGGCAGATTGAGTTTATCTGCTAGTGATTTAACCACATTGCTAGCGTCAGCACTAATTACCCCACCACCAATGTATAACACAGGTTTTTTAGCTGCTAATAAGGTAGTTAATGCTTTTTTAATTTGCCCTTTATGTCCTTGAGTCGTTGGATTATAAGATCGCATTGTTACTGACTTTGGATAATTATAATTATATTTGTTAGCTGGATTAACTATATCTTTCGGCAAATCAATAACAACTGGACCTGGGCGACCAGTAGAAGCAATATAAAACGCTTTTTTAATCGTTTCTGGAATATCTTTACTATCTTTGATTAAAAAACTATGTTTAACAATTGGGCGTGAAATCCCAACCATATCACACTCTTGGAAGGCATCATTACCAATTAAATTACTCGCGACTTGGCCAGATAAAATTACTAATGGCACTGAATCCATATAGGCTGTTGCAATACCTGTAATAGTATTAGTTGCCCCGGGGCCTGAAGTAACAAGTACCACACCAACATCACCTGTTGCTCTGGCATAACCATCAGCCATATGTACTGCAGCTTGCTCATGACGAACTAAAATATGCTCAATACCACCTAAGGTATGAATTGCATCATAGATATCCAGAACACTACCACCTGGATAACCAAATATCTGCTTAACTCCTTGATCAATCAGTGACTGAATGACCATTTCTGCGCCTGACAGTTTTGCCATGGTTGTTGCCTCCATTTATAACTTATTTGTCATTTTTGATTTATTTTGCATGAACTAATACAGAAAATCAATAAAGTCAATAATATAAGTTAATATCTTCTCAAAAATGGGTCGTAGTGCTCATTTTTGAAAGAAATAACTTGTAAAAGTTTATTTTATCTATTTTAATGCAACAATAGTGAAAAATTGATCGATAACCCAATTGACTGATTTTGAATTATTAAAAGCGTTTTCGCTTTTTTCCCCTCTTTTATATATGTTATTCATATTGTATTAGGGTTCTTTATAATTATAAAAGGTGTTTTTAATGGCCAATTCTTATTACAAACCAACCTCACTATCTGATTGGCAGTTAGTTAAAGTATCAGGTGTGGATAATCGTACATTTTTACAAGGACAAATAACCGCTGATCTTAGTCGTATCAACGAAAATTCAGCGTCATTTGCAGCACATTGTGATGCGAAAGGACGTATGTGGAGTAATTTTATATTATTTCAACGAGGTGAAGATATATTCTATATCTTACGTAAAAGTGTTGCCGAAAGACAAATTGCTGAATTGAAAAAAACTGCGGTTTTTTCTAAAGTAACAATAGAGGCTGTTCAAGGTTTAAATCTTGTCGGATTGGAAGAAGATGCAATTGATCCTTCCGTAATTTCAGCACTAAGTGAGCACAATTGTGTTACTATTGACGATGTTACTTATATCAAATTTACATCGCCTAACTTGCGAGTGATAAAAGTATCATCTGAACCATTACCAAGTGATTTACAACCGTCTGATCACTGGTTAAAACTTGAATTAGAATCGGGTCACGCTATTATTGATTCACCGAATATCGAAAGTCTACTTCCTCAAGCTTGTAATTTGCAACATTTCAAAGCGATTAGTTTTGACAAAGGTTGTTATTGTGGACAAGAGATGGTAGCTAGAGCGCAATTTCGAGGTGCAAATAATCGCGGACTTTATCTATTAAAAGGCAAAAGTAAGACTTTACCGATAATCGGCGATAAGCTTGAATATGAACTTGAAGGTCACTGGCGCGAAGGCGGTCAAGTATTAGCAGCATTAAAAATTGGGCAAAATGATGAAGTTTATGCTCAAGTTGTACTAGCTAATGGCATTGATATTGAAACAAAATTCAGAGTCAAAGGCCAAGCAGAGAGCGAATTATATTTATAATAACATATTGATATAGTAGGAATAATTTTATAATTATTCCTACTATTTTGACCTTTTAATTTCCTAATTCTTGATGAACGATATCAACAAAATATTCTGCACCTGTTGTTAAAATCTCATCATTAAAGTTATATGACGGATTATGAACGTTAGCACCTTCCCCTGCACCAATTTTAATATACACGCCAGGTACTTTTTGCAACATAAAGGCAAAATCCTCTGAACCCATTGTTGGTGGTGAATCAATAATAATCTTATCGTTATCGACAATTTTTTGAGCAACTTTAATAGCAATATCAGCTTGTTTAGCGTGATTGATAGTTGCCGGATAACGACGTTGATAATCCACTTCAGCTTTGGTACAAAATGTTAAAGCTGTTCCGGTTGCAATATGTTTGATTCGTTCTTCTGCCAAATCCTGATCTTCAACACTTAATGCTCTTACTGTACCACGAATCACCGCATGTTGAGGAAGTACATTCCAAGTGTCACCACTATGAATCTGTGTCACACTAACCACCAGTGAATCGGTTGGATTTAAATTACGGCTGACAATAGTTTGCAAACTATTAACAATATGAGTGGCAGTTAAAATGGTATCTTTACCTAAATGTGGTGCCGCCGCATGCGCACCGACACCGGTAATTTTGATTTCAAACACATCATAAGATGCCATTACTGGCCCATGATTAATCAAAAAATGGTTTAATTCCAAATTAGGTTGATTATGCATACCATAAATGGCTTCGATCGGAAATTTGTCAAATAGACCATTTTCCACCATCACTCGACCACCGCCTTCATTTTCTTCAGCAGGTTGGAAAATCACCACAACCGTGCCAAAAAAATCACGATGGGCACTTAAATATTTTGCCGCACCTAATAATGTTGCGGTATGACCATCATGTCCACAGGCATGCATTTTTCCAGGTATTTTCGAACAGTAATCGATTTTATTTTCCTCAACGATATCCAAGGCATCAATATCCGAACGCAAACCAATCGTACGACCTTTATTCTTACCATGAATCACCCCTACCACACCGGTTGGTGCAAAATCAGTATACAGTTCGTTAATTCCAAACGATTTTAGCTTTTCAATAATAAATTGTGTGGTCAGTTTTTCTTCGAACGCAGTTTCTGGGTGGGCATGGATATGATGACGCCACTCTATCATCTCATCTTTTAATGCGGAAATACTTTTGGCGGTAGTACTAGTCATTGATTATTCCTTACATTTAATAATAAATCTGAAAGATTTTACTAATACTATAATCCTAATTAGAACGGAGTAAAAATAACTAATTTTTCTAACGTTATCCTTTTTAGTTATAAGCAAAATAATACGGTAAATTGATAAAAAGATCAAATAGATATAGTTTTAAAAATCAATAAATTAAAAATCAAAATCAAAAGAGATAGAGCATTAGATAACCTGATAACAATAAAAAGGGGCCAAAGGCAATATGCATTGAGGTTCTGCATTTTGCCAAAATAAAATAGAGTATGCCAAATAATGACGCCATAATTACCAATATCGGCATAAATTGATAAGGTACCCATGCCCCCAAAGCCGCAGCAAGTTTAATATCACCATCACCTAAACCAATTCGTTTAGTTAGGCAAAAATAGCAGAAGGCGGGTAATTTAAGCATTAGATAACCATAAAAGATACCTGTTAAGGCATCGTTGATGGTTAATGAACACAGATTAAAATAGGACATCATCAATCCTGCCCACATCAATGGTTGAGTAAAAAAATCAGGCAGTAAAAAATGGTGAAAATCAATCAAGGCTAAAACAAAAAACCATGCGGCAAGTAGCATTAGTAAACCGCTTTGAAAATTGAGTCCTTTATCCAAGTAAATCAATAAAAATAATCCTGCTATGAACAGTTCAAAAAATAGGTAATAAAAAGCGATTTTATGCTGACAAAAATAGCAACGTTTTCCTAACATTATCCATGACAACACCGGAATCAAATGCCAAGCATAAAGTGAATGGTGACAATTCTTGCACGTAGAGCGAGGAACACTAATAGCCACTAAATAAGCAAACAAAGATTGCGACGGCAAATAACGCGAATAAGCAACTTGTAAAAAACTACCTACAGCAAGACCAATACAAAAAACCACTACAGCCATTAATGAATCACCTCTCCCATTTGAAATATCGGTAAATACATTGCAATAACTAATCCGCCAATGATCAAAGCTAAAAATGACATCAGTAATGGCTCAAATGATTTTACTAAATTATCGGTTAAGGTTTGATTTTGTTGTTGATAGTATAGAGATAAATTATTAAGCATCACATCAAGCGAACCAGACTCCTCACCAACATGAACCAATTGCACACATAGCTTAGGGAAATAAGGTGATAATACCTGACTAAACGCATTACCTTGCTCAATACCGTTAATCATTTTTCTAATAATGTCACGATAGTAATCATTTACTGTTGTATTTGCTGAAGCAATTAACCCTGTTAGTAATGGAATGCCAGCTTGCTGAGTGATCGCTAAAGTATGGAAGATTTGCATTAAACACTGCGACTGAATAACTTGTCCAATTAATGGCAACGTTAATTTTCGCCGATCAATTGATGACTGATAACGTTTTTTAAAAAAACGCTGAAATATAAAGTAACCAATCATTAGTGCTAATAATACAATTAATCCATTTTGTTGAACGCCATTTGCAAGGTCAATTACTAGCTGTGTAAAATAAGGTAATTGAGCATCAAAGCTCTGATAAATATCGTCGAATTTTGGTAACACAACAAACATCATCACCATAATAACCAGTATTGATACTGATAATAAAAAAAGCGGGTAACGCATTGCTTTTTTAATCTGTTTTTGTAATTCCAATGATTTTTCAAGATGTAAAGTTAACTGCTCAAAGCTGTGGTCTAATTGACCTGTTAATTCACCAATAGCGATAATTTCACAATAAAGTGCCGGAAATACCGAATGATGTTGATATAAAACTGTGGATAAAGTTTCGCCTTTGACTACCTGTTGACTAATATTTGCCAACAAATATTGCCATTGCGGTTTGGGCTGATCATCAATAAGTAATCTCAAACTATCAATGATCGATAAACCCGCTTTTAACATGGTGGCTAATTGTTTAGTGATAATTAACAAATCACTAGGCTTAAAACTCTTTTTAGTAATGATATTTCCGAAACGAATTTTAACCGCAATTTGCCCTTGCGATAATAACTGTTTTTTCACATCTTGCTTAGATGTAGCAATAATCTTATTTTGCTGAAAGTTAATGTCATACCAAAAATAGAGCCGTTTCATTCACAATTACCCAATGATTACCTCACCTAAAACTCGATTTAATTCAGCCAGCGTAGTAACGCCCTGCTGCACTAATTGATAGCCAGCTTGCATCAAGGTAACTCTATTTTTCGATGAGATGGGTTGATTAGTTAAAATCTGCTGTTGCACGTCTGGCGTGATGATTAACAGTTCATATAAACCCACTCGCCCTAAATAACCGCCAATACACTTTTCACACCCCATGGCAATAAAGTGTGGCGATGGTTGATTATCAATTAAAGCCTGTTCACTCGCAACCACTTTACAATGTTGGCAAAGCTTGCGCACTAATCGCTGTGCAATAACCAATTTTAAGCTAGACGATAAAAGATAATTTTTGATACCCATCTGATTTAATCGAATAATTGCTTCACTACTAGAATTAGTATGTAAAGTTGATAACACTAAATGTCCTGTTTGTGCGGCTTGGATAGCAATTTCGGCGGTTTCGTGATCACGAATTTCCCCTATCATCATCACATCCGGATCTTGGCGCAACAAGGCACGCAATATTACCGAAAATGTCAGACCAGCTTTAAAATTAATCGCAGTTTGATTGATGCCCTCTAAAGGAATTTCGATCGGATCTTCAGCACTACAAATATTTCGTTCAGCTTTATTTAATCGTTTTAATGCACTATATAATGTCATAGTTTTGCCACTGCCGGTTGGGCCAGTAACTAAAATCAACCCTTGCGGATAATCCAATATCTGTTTAAACGTAATTAGATCTTGTTCAGTTAATCCTAAATCATTAATAGTCAGCTCTGATTCATGATTATCCATAACCCGCAATACAATCTTTTCACCGTTGATCACAGGTAAAGTAGCGATGCGCATGGCATAGTTATTTATTACCAATTGACCATCTTGTGGTAAGCGATGTTCAGCAATATTTAAATTAGCCATAATCTTTAACCTAGCAGCTATCTGCTTAGCAAGACTTGGCGGTGGCGTTAGCATATTTTGTAAAACGCCATCAATTCGCATGCGAATTCGATAATATTGTTGATAAGGTTCGAAATGGATATCGGAAGCACGCTTTTCCAATGCTGATAGCAACAGTTTATTGAGACTTTCTACTACTTGACCTTCTTGCATAATCATCACGTTTATTATTTGAATTTAAAACCATTAAAATTTAAAAATATCTTCGCAAGCAGCATTTAAACTGTTATCAACAGGACTACTTGCACAAGTACGTGACCAATCTAAATTACCTAACGATGAGTTCAACTTTGGTGTTAATGTTGTGGTTAAGCTCGATAATGCACTTTTGCCAACGATAGTAATCACTCCATTAGTAACCGAGATCGAAGTCACATAGTTAGTCGATCTTGTGGTTGGCACGCCATTTGCCCCACTACTGCATTTATTTAATGCACCTTGTTCAACAACACAAATTTCAATTGCTGTTTTATATCCTGTCATTACTTGAAGCATGTCGGTTAAAGCGGCCTTTTTGACATAATTTTGATAAGCTGGCAAACCAATAGCGGTTAAAATGGCAATCACCACAATGGCAATCATTAACTCAAATAGTGTAAATCCAAACTGCCTGTGCATAAAATCCTCAAAGATTAATTGAATGTTTGATAGAGTGACTTTATAGCAAACTAAAAAAATGAAATAATAAGTAAATAGAAAATTTGGAAGTTAAAATGAAAATTAACTATCACAAATAACACTAAATTAATTAAAGTTGTGAACTCGATCGCAATACAGACTAAACGTATTGGAGCTATCATGCCCATAAAAACTAAACCTTTACAAATTAAATCATTAAAAAACATGACTTTAAAAAATTCATCTTTTAAAATCGTTGATGATTGGATTAAAAATGTCAAACAGGTCAAATCGCCTTATTATAACGATAGACCGACTAGTGAACCCATATCATTATTAGTTATTCATAACATCAGTCTACCGCCAAACCAATATGGCGGCCCTTATGTGGAACAA
This sequence comes from Gilliamella sp. LMG 34361, assembly GCF_984569075.1. Taxonomy (NCBI): domain Bacteria; kingdom Pseudomonadati; phylum Pseudomonadota; class Gammaproteobacteria; order Orbales; family Orbaceae; genus Gilliamella; species Gilliamella sp. LMG 34361. The sequence goes on from NZ_OZ474903.1 coordinate 2,177,797, forward strand.
CTCTTTACTGGTAAACTCGATCCAAACGAGCACGCTTATTTTGCGGACATCTACCAATTACAAGTATCAAGTCATCTATTTATAAGGCGTAATGGTGAAATTATTCAATTTGTACCATTTAACAAACGGGCTTGGCATGCCGGTAAATCAAAATTTGAAGGTAAAGAGAATTGTAATGACTTCTCAATTGGCATTGAATTAGAAGGATGTGATACGGATGATTTTACTGAAGTTCAATACCAACAACTTGCCAACCTCACCATACTATTACAACAAACCTATCCAATCAAAAATATAACTGGACATAGTGATATTGCCCCAGACCGTAAAACCGATCCTGGTCCTTGTTTTGATTGGAATTATTACCAAGCATTACTTACCCAACAAACGCAAATTAATGCCATGGTCAACCAAATTAACTTGATTAGAGAGGAACTAGAAAACCTAACCTTATGGCAACCCTCACCCCCTGCTGCTGAAGCATTTTTAAGTGAACAGCCATTTGCGCTCGACACCATGCAACCGCATGAATGGTTACAATGGATCTTTATTCCGCGCATGCAAGCTTTGATTGACGCCAAAGCTGAACTACCAAAATTTGCTCTTCATCCCTATTTTGAAGAAGCGTTTAAACAACAAGACATTGACGCTAATTACCTATTGACACTCATTAAACAGCTAGATGATTTATCGGTAAATTGATAAGACGGCAATTAAATAATATAAAACAAAAGGTAGGACAGCCACATTAGTGGCTGTAGAATGGAAAACTAATTGGTCATACGGCGGTATTCATTGACAGCTTGTTGATGATTACTGTAGGTGCTACTAAACGTATGCCCTCCTGTACCATTGGCAACAAAAAACAGATAATTGGTTTTAGCTGGATGTGCAGCTGCTTCAAGCGAGGCTAAACTAGGCATAGCAATTGGTGTAGGTGGTAGTCCGTCAATCACATAGGTATTATAAGGATTATCAGTATCAGTCAAATCTATTCGTCTAATTTTTCCAGTATAATTATCACCTAAACCATAAATAATAGTTGGGTCGGTTTGCAACTTCATATTTGCTTTTAAACGATTAACAAAAACCGAAGCGACATTAGCCCGCTCTGAACTAAGTCCGGTCTCTTTTTCAATAATGGAGGCAATAATCAACAATTCATAAGGTGACTTATAAGGCAAATCCTTGTCACGATTATCCCACACTTTTTGTAAATTACTCTTCATCGTCATATGAGCACGTTTAAGAATATTAATATCTGAACTATTTGCAGTATATTGATAAGTATCTGGCGACAACCAACCTTCAAGTTTTCCGCCTTCAATGCCTAACATCGTAGCTATTTCATCATGTGATTTACCAGTCAAGGTTTGTTCAATATTAGGGGTTTTACTCAATACATTCAACCAATCCTTTGCACGTTTACCTTCAACAAATTGCACAAAGAAGCTGCTCTCTTTACCGGATACTAACAACTTCAAAAACTCATCAACTGTCATATGAGGATGTAATTGATAAGTGCCGGCTTTAATCGAACTTAAAGAAGGGTCGAGTTTATATAAATAAGGCAATAAATAAGCTTGGTGCATTAATTCACTCGCCTTAACTTGTTCAACTAATTGATGTAAGGAAGTGCCATGTTTCAATACAAACATTTGATTGTCAGCCGTGACATTCATATGTTGCTTAGAAAATTGTTGCAAATAATAATAACCAATAGCTAACGAACCACCAACGATCAGAACCACTATCAACAACGTGTACAAAACAAATTTTTTAATCATAACTTAATCTTTATAACGAATTTTTGCGCGTGAAGTTAAGCGCGTTAATAACTCATAAGCACTAATTCCAGTATGCTTCGAGATTTGTTCAACAGGCAATTGCTTGCCCCAAAAAATGACTTCATCACCGGGTTTATCTTGGCAATGTTGGCCTAAATCGACCACAATCATATCCATAGAAACGCGGCCAACAATCGGTACAAGGCGGCCATTAATATATACTGGGGTATTTTCAGGAATATCACGTGGATAACCATCACCATATCCCATCGCCACAACTCCTAATATAGTATCTCTTTCACTTGTCCAAGTTTGACCATAACCAACAGCTTGGCCTTTTTTATGCTTACGTACCGCAATTAATTCAGACTTAAGCGTCATTGCGGGTTGTAAATCTGTAACCTCCTCATCAAACGGTGAAACCCCATACAACGCAATACCAACTCGAATCATATTATGATGAGAATCAGGCCAGGCAAGAATACCGCCGGAAGCCGCAATTGATTGCTGACAACCAATCAAATTACTATCAACCAAGCAGGCAAATTCATCAAAGCGAGCCATTTGCGTCTTGGTTTGTGATGAATCAAAATCATCAGCGCTACTAAAATGACTAATAATATTAATCGGCTGACGTACTGCTTTACAGCTAGCTAAACGATTGAACTCGCCAATAGCCTCATCAAAATTAAAACCTAAGCGATGCATACCAGTATCGATCTTAAACCAAACCGTAATTTCATTAGGAAAAGGAATCGTATTTAAATCATCAATTTGCCAACTTGAATGGATAACCGGTTGTAAATTAAAATCGAGTAAATCGTTAATATCATCGTGCGGAAAAAAACCCTCCAAAAGAACGATAGGGCTACGAATACCAACTTGACGCAAAGCTACAGCTTCAGAAATACGGGCAACGCCAAAACAATCAACTTTATCATCCAACAATTGGGCAACTTCTTCCATACCATGACCATAAGCATTTGCTTTAACTACCGCCATTAAAGTACGGTTAGGAGATTTTTGTTTAAAAAAGTCAATATTATGTAAAATTGATTTACGATTAACTTCTACTACAGCAATAGACATTTTGCATAACCTAACTAAGATATTAAGAAGTTATTGTAAAATTTGTTACTGATAATCACAAATAAAAAATCGACAATTTATACGATTTTGTAGTTCAATATGTGACGAAGTTAAAAAAACACACTAATCTCTGCATTATCACAATTCCTATTAATTTAATTATTTATACGCTCAATAATAAGAGGTGAAGTAGGATATCAAAAACCCCTTTCTTCAACTTTTTACTGTAAAAACCCTGTTCCTCAAATCACAAGCTCTCCCCAAAGGGAGCTTAAGTATTCTACCAGAGTTTACCTTAGTCAGAGCCAGGATCAGGCCATACACACAAACTATAGGCGCCATTTTTTCTAGCGAAATCCCAATTAATTTGACCATCAACCGAATATACATCTAATTGAAAGGGGTTATCAGATTCTCCTTCTTCATTGGTATCTAATTGAAAGGTTTCGTTAGATTCTTCGTGACCTATATCTTTAGTCCAATAACCATGGTGGCCAAAGTTAGCATTTTTGTAGAACTTTTCGTCGTCCATGTTTCCCCATTCTGAAAAAAAGCCCTTACCGATTACACGTTTGAAATAATTATCAGTTGCTTGTGGATCTGCACCAATAGCCCCCTTACAATACTCAATATATCCAGCACCCGAGCAAGCACCGTTTGTTAAATCTCTAACTCTAGGAATTCCATAACTTATTTTTTCACACCAATTTTTTGTATTATTATATCTATGACTTTCTTTTCCACGATTAACAAACCACTGCTTCAATACAAAACCATATTTAACAATTACGGGACCCTTGCTATCGTATCTACCGACTAGTTCAAATGTTAGTGGTAAATTAGGTTTAACTATTTCATCAGGAGTAACTGATTCCCATTGTAGTTTTTTAGCAACAGGACCTTCTAGTGTAACTCTAACGAGTGAACCATCACCATTAGCAAGTAAATCATCATTATTAGCTATGTTAGCAGTAATACCACCATCTTCTTTATCAACAGAAACCGACCAAACCAATGGCCGAGCGCCACCTATATCTAAATAAAAATGCAGCTTATTAGCACCAGTAGTCGGGAAATTTAAATCATAAGTAAGTTGTGGTTTGAATCCTTTATCAGGATCCCACATTGAAACTGGACCGTTAAAATCATGATCGTTAACTAACGGATTATTTTCTAAATTTGATCTAACAAAACATATTAATGGACTTGCTTTTGGATTTATATAATAGGTTACACTCCGCCCAATAATATTCTTTCCGTTAGGAATACCATACCTAGTTTTTAATATGGCATCTGTATTACTCAATGTCACTTTATAAGGTGCGTTACAAATGTCTAATCTAGCATTACGTGCCACAATCTGATTATTTTTGTCGGTCATGGTTAAATTTAAACTACCTGTAATTGTAAAATCTACATCTCCATCATCATCTCCCCAATAATTATTGGGTGCACCAAGAAGTGAACTTAATTCGACTGAATCAGAACCCGCTGGTACCAGTGTAACAATATCTGCGAGAGTTTCGTTAGTACTGGGCAGCTCGATAGGTATAGTTGATGAACGGTTCGTTACTGGCGTTATCTCGTTTCCGTCAGATAAGGTAATCTTGAACAATTCATCATCCAAGTTATTAACCTTGGTTTGACCGTTATCAAATGTTAAATAAGGAGCATTACCATTAATCATATTTAATGTTTGGGACGTTAAAGCTTGACTACTTGATGAAAAAGACAGCATAAAAGCTAAGCTTAAAATGATCTGTAAAAATAAAAAAGATCGTGATAATAATCTTACGAATTGATAGAAAAATAAGCTATTATTGAATATTGAACTTTGATTATAAGAAATATAGCAATGTAAATTGTAGGTTGGAAAAATTGGTGGTTGGAAGTTATAATTCATTTCGGTGATCCTGTTAAGTAATTCCATAATTAATTGAAATTCTCTTTACATATCGAATGAATACCATTCGATTACCTCACTTAAGAATACATTGGAAGTATAAGGATAGAAAAAGAACCACGCAATTCCAATATGTAATTTAAATTGTTAACTTTTGTTAAGCATCTAATTAAATTACGCATTTTTTAATTCATTAAACTTAATAATTTCTGGATTTAAAAAGCCTACTCCTCAATTTTATTGACCCAAAAATCATCTAGTTTCGAAACAATCCTAGGCCTTCACCTTTGTTTGCTGTCTTTTAGCGTTAGCTGTTATAATCACTTTTTCTATTGTTTTTTAGGAAGATAGTTATGTATATTATTTATGGAATTAAAAATTGTAATACCATGAAAAAGGCATTTACTTGGCTTGATGATCATCATACTAGTTATCAATTTCATAATTATAAAACGGATGGTTTGTCTGCGAAGTTGCTAACTAGTTTGTTAGACGTTGTTGATTGGCAGAATTTGTTAAATACTCGCGGTACCACATGGCGTAAACTGGAAGAATGTGTACGTAATCAGATTGATAATCAAGATGCCGCTATGAAGATTATGTTAGCCAATCCATCTATTTTAAAGCGCCCATTACTTGTTGATGGTAAGCGAGCTCTGTTGGGGTTTTCTGACGAGAGTTATTCGCAATTTGTTAACTCTAAATAATAAAATCGAGACCATTATGACTGAACCAGTTATTGCACTAACTAAGGCATTGATTGCTGAAAAATCGATAAGCCCCGATGATAAAAACTGCCAAACTATGATCATCGATCGTTTAAAACCATTAGGCTTTGTAATTGAAGAGGTGAATATTAATAAGACGAAAAACCTTTGGGCTTATCATGGTAATGGTAAAACCTTAATGTTTGCCGGTCATACAGATGTGGTGCCAGACGGTGATGAGAGTAAGTGGAGCTATCCACCTTTTGTGCCAACTATTGATGAGAATGGCGTTCTTTATGGTCGTGGTGCAGCGGATATGAAAAGTGGCGTGGCGGCGATGGTTTGTGCTGCTGAGTCGTTTGTTAAAAAATATCCTGATCATACTGGGAGAATTGCGTTTTTGCTCACCTCTGATGAAGAAGCTGATGCGACTGATGGTACAGTAAAAGTGGTTGATTTACTGATTCAACGCCAAGAACAGATCGATTATTGTATCGTCGGCGAACCTTCCAGTGACAGCATACTGGGTGATCAGATTAAGAATGGTCGTCGTGGATCTCTAACTGCCAATCTTGTAGTGCATGGTATTCAAGGTCATGTTGCTTATCCTCATCTTGCTGATAATCCGATTCATAAATTTGCACCAGCATTAAATGAACTGGTGAACACGGAGTGGGATAATGGCAATGAGTATTTTCCTCAAACCACGATGCAAATAGCTAATATTAATGGCGGCACAGGCGCTGAAAATGTGGTGCCTGGTGATTTGTCGGTACAATTTAATTTTCGTTATAGTAGTGAATTGACCGATGAGATGATTAAGGTTAAAGTCGAGGCGATTTTGCAAAAACACCGTTTAAATTATACCTTAAATTGGCGGTTGTCTGGTCATCCATTTTTAACGCCACAAGGTGAATTAACCGATGCGGCAGCAAGTGCGATTAAGACCTTTACGCAGCTTAATACCAAATTATCGACAAGTGGTGGTACGTCTGACGGACGTTTTATTGCTAAGTTAGGTTGCCAAGTGATTGAACTTGGTGTAATAAATAAAACCATTCATAAAGTGAATGAAAATGTGAATTGCCAAGATATTATTACATTACAGGCTATCTATATTGATATTTTAGAGAGATTGTTACTAGGGTAGATTTTAGTGTAATGTGTTCATATTATATGTTAAGTACTCATTCTTAAGGGGATTGAAATGGAGTGGCTTAAAGATTATTGGTGGGTGATTCTGATTATTTTAGTAGGGATCTTTATTAATACGATTAAAGCACTAAATAAATTAAGCTATAAGCACTATTTAGAAAAAAAGAAAGGGATAAAACCTATCCCTTATACTGATGATGAAGACGACGATTGGCCAAATCATCCTTTGCAAAAATAATTTATCAATTATCAAAAATCATTACTTTTACTGGCCAAAAATAGCTTGGTGACGATAACGATCAACCCACATCGCTGTCGAGCCACAAACCGCAATTGGCATAACAATTAAATTCAACAACGGCACCATAGTAAAAAAACTAATTAACATGCCAAATATGAGGTTATCAGCACGATCTTGTTTTAATAATTGGCGCATACGTTCGAAAGAGACTTTATGGTTATCAAATGCATAATCTGCATATTGGATGTTGATTTGCCAAGCAGTAAATAACAACCACACTATCGGAGTAATCGATTGCCCGATGACCGGAATTAGATAAGTTAGCAAAATCGGAATCGCCCATAATAAATAATAACCAAATTTTTGTAATTCACGCTTTAAGATGCGTGGTAAGTCTTTTAATAAGTTCATCCAAGATGTATTGGGTGCATTCACGCCTGTGAGTTGCGCTTCTACCTGTTCGGCTAGCAAGCCGTTAAATGGCGCAGCTATTATGTTAGTGATGGTGCTAAAGAAGTAACAAAATAAGATCGCTAAAGTTACAATCACAATAGCACTAATAATGTAACCCAACCAATGCAACCAACTCGGAATAAATGATAATCCCCAATCCACCATGCCAGTAATCGAAACAAAAAACCAATAGAATAACGACGACATAATAATAATATTGGCAAGCAATGGTAGAAATACAAAGCGTTTTAAACCTGGGCTAAACGCTAATGACCAACCTTGAATAAAGTAATCAATACCTGATTTTGATCGCTTATGGATATATTGATGTTGTGATTGATTTTCTAACTTAGGTGACGTCACAATGGGTTCCTTTTACTTAATATTGTCATCATTTTAAACGCAAATTAAATCGGACGGCAACTTGATTTCCACTTTTTGATCGTAAACTAATCACTATTTATTTGTGCTGATTTTCAAACCATATTTTTACTTTTTGTTTAATGGCCTTAATCATCTCATTTCGGCTGGTTAATTGGTTTGTTAATCCTGATCGGTTATTTTGTAATAATTCGGTTAATAATGACATTTTACTAACCTTTTCAAGACGACACAGTGCTGGATAGGATGCTTCAAACGGCCGATGGTAATAACAGAAACCTTGCAGTTCTTGATAATCTTGAGGTGTTAATGTTTGCTGATCATCAACAGTGATTAGCTGACTAAACGGTAAATCGATAATTACGTTTAGCCAGTAACCATTTCGCTTTAAATTTTGCGTTAAGCGTTGGCAAATTTCGTGACCTTGCTGAGTAATAGGTTTAATTGCCATCATTGAGTAACTACCGGAATTGGCTTGTTTATGGCTGGCAATATGCACTAAAGTAAAGCCACAAGCTTGCCAAAACTGGTAATTGGGCTCACTATAAGCAAAACTGACCGAGACAAAATCGTTATTATTTTTCATTGCTTGTTGATAGATCTGTTCTATCAACTGTTTGGCAATTTGTTGACGTCGATAAGGTTCGATAACTGCGATGCGGTTAATTCTGACTGATTTGAGTTTAGCCGCCAATTTTTCGCCAGCATGCGCAACCAATGATTGTGCAACAAGATTACCTTTTGGTCGACGTGTGCCTTTCCAAACTGCATCAATTAGTTCATCTGATAAGTTACCTTCATCAATTGTAATAGCAGCTGCAATCAGTTGATCACCTTTTTTTGCCTGCCAAACCATTAGATTTTGTGCATCAAAAAGTCGTCTTAAATCAACTAAAGTTGTTTGGTAGTGGGCTTTTTTTAATAAATAGTAGATCGACTTAAGTGTCTCGATATCGGCCCTTTCGGCAAGCGAATAGGCAATAGTTTGCTCATTAATTTGCGATTTTATCGTCATTACACCATTAAGCAGTAATTTATCGCAAAATTGCTCTAGCTGGTCGTTATCTTGCCAACGTATAGGCGAATTAAGATAAAATCGCTGTGTGGTTTGATTGTCTAATAATTTCAATAAAAAACCCTGCCCTGTTCCTTCGTAACCTTCCACTGTAGTAGTTAATAAGACTTTTGGTGCCAGTTGTAAAAGTTGCTCAAGCATAGGTACAGGTATCATCGCCGCTTCATCAATAATGAGCCATTCAAAAGATGGATATTCCACCATTTCAATAAGTTGATCGGGTGCATAAAATGGTGTTTCTTGTTTAGCAAACTGAAAAAATGTCGTTAATGCACTTTTACTGGGCGCAGTAACCCAGCAATTATGATGATGAGTAAACTGTCCAGCTAATGCTGATTTACCGCGTCCGCGTTTTGCAATTACGATATTTAAGCGATTATTGCTTTGTAATAATTGGTCCAGAACATACTGTTGTTGAGTTAAATCGTGTTGCTTATTTTGCAATGGCATGAACGTTAGTGGCTGTTTTGTGATATATTTTAATAAGGTTTGTTGTAAATGATGAACAAAATTAGGTACATTAATCGGTATAACAGATTCATTCCAACGTAAACTATCTTGGTCTACCCAATTCGCAAAATCGCTCGGCAAAAATAATATAAGCACACTGCCTTTCACTAAGGTGCCAGCTAACATTGCAAACGCATCTAGATTAAAACCTTCGGTAGCATCAAAAATAGCATGTTTGAACTCTTGCCCGAGTAATGATTTGCTTCGATTAGGTTGAATATGGTTTTTAATTATTATTGGCAAATTGGTTTGTGCAGTCACAGTAAGCCAATCGCCCGGCTGCTGTTGAATGATAGAACTGACTTGAGTAAATAATTGGGTTGGCGAACCTTTTAACACCCACAGTCTTCTGGTGTTATTAGTCATTAATTAACTTTTTCCAATCAATAATGACAAAATCCCCGCTGCAATTAATGGACCGACCGGTATCCCTTTGAAAAAAGCCACACCAATTAACGTGCCAATTATTAAACCATTTATGATGGTTGGCTGAGCCGCAATTAGTGATATGCCGCGCGTTCCAAGCCAGGAAACTAAAATCCCAACTAAAACAGCTAGTAATGATTGCCAAGTAGTAAATGATTTTAAAATATCGGTGATTTTTAATGAACCATCAGCCAACGGCACCATCATAGCTGCTGTTAAAATAACAATACCTATGATTAAGCCATATTGCTTCAGAAACGGAAAATAAGTTGCTAATGGTGTTAATTTAAATAATAACAGAAGCAATACTGCAAAGGCTACTGTGTTATTATGCGTAATATAACACAGTGCCGCTAAGCCTAATAAAAGAAAGAATGAGATATCAAATTGGACAAACATTAAAGCGGAACTCCGATGCGTTTGGCTACCTCTTCGTAGGCCTCGATCACTCCGCCTAATCCCTGTCGAAAACGATCTTTATCCATTTTTTTCAAAGTCTCTTTTTCCCACAAACGACAACCATCTGGGGAAAACTCATCACCTAAGGTGATTTCGCCCTTAAATAAACCAAATTCTAATTTATAATCAACGAGAATTAAGCCTGCTTTACCGAATAACTCGGTTAAAACAGTGTTTATTTTAAAGCTAAGTTCTTTCATGGTTGCTAATTGTTCGTCAGTTGCCCAACCAAAGGCCTTACAGTGCGATTCATTAACCATCGGATCATGTAGCGCATCATTTTTTAAAAAGAGTTCAAATGTTGGTGGATTAAGGATTTTACCTTCTTCAACACCTAAACGTTTAACTAATGAACCAGCAGCACGATTACGTACCACACATTCAACTGGCACCATATCAAGTTTTTTAACTAATACTTCATTATCTGATAATAGGGCTTCAACCTGAGTTGGAATACCTGCTTCACGCAACTTAGTCATAATAAAATAGTTAAATTTATTATTCACCATCCCCTTACGATCTAACTGTTCAATGCGCAGTCCATCAAATGCCGACGTATCATTACGAAATTCAAGAATTAGTAGATCAGGGTTGTCAGTGGTGTAGACAGTTTTTGCTTTACCACGATAAAGCTCAGCCAACTTTTTCATGTTTATAACCTTATATCAAATTGCCAATAAATAATTAAGGAGCTATTTGCCCCTCTATTTCAAATCAAATACCCCGTTGCTATTTATGTTTATTAAGAACCTAGCGAAGGTAAGTTACTCCAATATTGGGTTAAAATAGACTCGCGCTATTTTAACGCTTTCAGATAAAAGACTATCAGATCGATAAATTAGCGATCATTTCTGATGCTATCTTTAAGATCTTCTTTCAGATCCTTATTTTGATCTGATTCTTCACTATCTTTTTTTTCTTTAACAGGTACAGTTCGAAGTGATTCAGGGGCGACATCATCCATTAATTGATTGAATAACCCAACCACATAACGCTGAACTTCGATCGGTTGTGACATAAGATCTTCACCACCACGCGTTAATGAATTTAATACTATGGTGATGGTTTCTGTTTCGCCTAAAATTTGGCGGGTAAATACAAAAGATGCGTCAACAGGTTGCTGTTCATCTTGACGAATAATAATCGCATCATTGGTTTTAATGGTTTTACTATCGCTTGAACTGACCAGAATATTCTGTTTGTTTAAGGTATTTGGAATATTATTCCAAATACCATAACTAATAGGCACATTAAAAGTAACAGTACCATGTTCATAAAACACAAAAGAATCTGGGATAGTTGAAATAGTTAATGTTGGTGGACGGACGTCAAGTTGTTTACCAACAGCACCTTCAACATTGTTGTTGTCTACATAAAAATCACTAGATTCGACTGGCACAGAAACACCTTCAGGAATAATTAACGATTTTAAAGCTGGAGAACTGAGATAATCTTCATTGCCGTCAATTTCTCGTTTATAACGCTGATCATTACTACATCCAACAAGAAACATAGAAGTAATAACCGATAAAACAGCTATTTTCTTTAAAGCATTGCTTTTCAATTCTATTTTATTCAACATAGATTTCTGCTTTTAGAGTGAGGTTATAGTCAATTTAAATTAATTTAGCATTTTTCAATGCTTGTTCAACTACGGGAATAGAAGCTTCACCCAATTGGACTAATGGTAAACGGATAGCACCGTTCGCAATTAAGCCTAAACGAGCACACGCCCATTTAGCTGGCGTTGGGTTTGGTTCAATAAATAAATGAGTATGGAGCCCCATTAGAGTATCGTTTAACAGGCGCGCCTGTTGGATTTGGTTATTAAATGCCAATTCACAAACGGTTGCTACTTGTTTTGCTGCCACGTTAGCCGTAACCGAAATAACGCCATCACCACCTAAAATAATAAAATCTAAAAAAGTTGCATCATCGCCACTTAATAACTTAAAGTCGTCCCCAACTAATTTACGTGTTTTATAAACGCGAGATAGGTCACCGGTTGCATCTTTTAACGCAACAATATTTTTAATTTTAGCTAATCGACCGACCGTTTCAGGTTTAATATCACTACATGTTCGACCTGGGACATTATAAAGAATTTGAGGTAATGGCGAACTTTCTGCAATAGCTTTAAAGTGTTGGTATAAACCTTCTTGAGTTGGTTTATTGTAGTATGGTGCGACAGTTAAGCAACCAACTACACCAATATCTTCGACTTGACGAGTTAATTCGATCGCTTCTTTAGTAGCGTTTGAACCTGTGCCGGCAATAATATCAATTCGTCCATCTGCATAATCAATAGTACGTTTGATAACATCAATGTGCTCATTATGATCAAGCGTTGCTGATTCGCCGGTTGTTCCTACTGATACAATGGCAGACGTGTCATTTGCAATATGATATTCGACCAATTTTTTTAAGCTTACATGGTCCACATTTCCTTTCGAATCCATTGGAGTAACAAGTGCGACCAGACTTCCTGTAAACATAAAGCGACCTCTCATATTATTGGTTATGATAACAACTTAAAGATTAAAAAAAGCTGCGAATAAGTATGCGATATTTCTTATTTAAATTCAACTTTTGTTATGCAGGATTATCAATATCGACAAAAATAATTTCTAAGTCATTGTGTCTGGCTAACCATTCACCCAACTTTTTAATACCATAACGTTCCGTTGCATGATGACCTGCAGCATAAAAATTAATGCCATATTCTCGTGCAATATGAATTGTCCTTTCCGATACTTCACCTGTAAAAAACGCATCAACCCCTTGCTGAGCAGCCGATTCAATAAAATCCTGCCCACCGCCACTACACCATGCCACCCGATTAATTACCGCTGGTGCATTATTACCACAAAATAAAACTGAACTGCGACCATTATGTAGCTTTTGTTCAAGTTGTTGCTTAAATTCAAGCGCGGTTATTGGACTTTCGAACGTTCCTTTAAAAAGTAAATCGGTAATATCACAACGCGTATCAACTGTAATATCAAACATTTGACCAAGTAAAATATTATTACCCAAAACTGGATGACCATCTAACGGAAGATGGTAGCTATATAAATTAATATCATGACTAAGTAAAGTCTTCATCCGGTGATATTTGATACCCGTGATCGTTTCAGGTTCATTCTTCCAAAAATAGCCATGATGAACCAACACAGCATCGGCATTAAGCTCAACAGCTTTATCTAACAATAATTGACAAGCTGTAACCCCTGTCACAATTTTCTTAATCTCTGGTCGCCCTTGAACTTGCAAACCATTTGGTGCATAGTCACGATATCGTGTCACTTGAAGTTCATTATTAATGATTTGTTGCAGTTCTAATTGATGCATAATAACCTCTATGCGAGTTGAGTATCATTTTTATTGATTTCCCAAAGTACTTCAGGATGAGTATCTGCGATTTTAATCAACACTTTTGCTGGTCCCTGTGGTTCACGCCTTCCCTGTTCCCAACCTTGCAGCGTTTTTTTAGATATGCCAAGTAAGTTGGCAAACTGCGATTGGCTCAAACCGGTTTTTTGTCTAGCTTCGGCAGCGGGGGTTAATTTCACTCTAGTGTTTTTACCATTTTGCCCAGCCAACACCTTATCGACTGAAACACTTAGACGTTTGTCGAGTTTTTCATCAATGCAAAAAACCTCTTCATGGAGTTTTCTATTTTTTGCCATAGTTAAATTTCTTCTATATTAAGAGTATCATCTACCATATTTGGTAAATAAAAGCGTCTAAATAGTCCAACCATTGTACCTCATTGAGGTATAACTTCAACTACTATTCTACGATGTGAATAATATATTGTGATGAAACTATATAATGGTTAACCTAACATCGAAAATTAACTTATTTATAATTTATGATTTATTTTAACCTAATTAAATGATGAATTGTCGTATTTTTAACCAATAATATTGATTAAAAAGAGAATTATTGTGCCTATTTTTGGAATTGGTTTAAGTACGCTTTTTGCGGTATTTTTTGCGATTCATACGATAAAAAACAACAGGCATTTATAAAACTGCACCAGACATCTTATTGCAGTATGCTAACGCTTTATATGAAGATAAACAATTTAACAAAGTCTAAGAGACACTCGACTACCTTCGCGAAACCAACCCTAACTACTATTCGGATGAAGTTCACCTACTTTACACTAAAATTCTGGTTTCACTCAATCAAATCGAGCAAGCTAAAGAGAAGTTTGAAGCACTTGTTGATTACTACCCAAGCTTTGAAGTTATATCTTACTATTTGCAAACACTGATTAATTGGAATGAGATTAATAAGGCAAATCAAGTTTTACAAATTATCGACCACCGCTTAAGGCATTTACCTATACGTGCTAAAAAACTTAATAGTCAATGGATTAGAGAGATTAATTAATCACGACAAAAAATGAGTTAAATTAACCGTTAATAATCTATTGATAACGAATTTAGCCTATGTTCAATGATTTAAATTGATTCTAGTCGAAATAGCTAAAAACTGGCATAATATCAGCAATTATCGTAAAAATAAGACAACTATTGTGCTAAACGCTAAATTATGTGAACGTTTTCGTGGATTTTATCCAGTCGTAATTGATATTGAAACTTCGGGCTTCGATCCCCACCAAAATGCAATTTTAGAAATTGCCGCCATCACTTTAAAAATGGATGAAGATGGTTTTTTATCACCGGATCAAACCTTACAATTTAACGTCAATCCTTTTGAAGACGCCATTTTAGAACCAACCGCTTTAGCCTTTAACGGCATCGATCCTAATAACCCATTACGTGACGCCGTTGATGAAAAAGTTGCATTAGAAACAATATTTAAAGTGGTAAGAACTGGTATTAAAGAAAATGAATGTAACCGCGCGGTGATTGTTGCGCATAATGCCCATTTTGATCACCGTTTTTTAATGGCAGCATCAGAGCGAGCAGGGATTAAACGTAACCCTTTTCACCCTTTTGCCACTTTTGATACCGCCTCACTTTGTGGATTAGTATTTGGTCAAACCGTTCTTGCCAAAGCCTGTGAAGCAGCGCAAATTCCCTTCGATCACAAACAAGCTCATAGCGCTTTATATGACACCGAAAAAACCGCAATTCTGTTTTGTGAAATCGTGAATCGTTATAAACGGTTAGGAGGTTGGCCATTAGCGGTTGGTAAGTCGGAAAATGAAAAATAGTAAAATTCTACATCAAGAAATAAAAAAGAGAGTTTTAATGCTCTCTATTTTACATGATTAATTATGATTTATGCTTTTCAGCTGTCTCTTTGATTAACGTTTGTAATTCACCAGTTTGGAACATCTCTAGCATAATATCACAACCACCAATCAACTCCCCTTCAACCCAAAGTTGTGGAAAAGTTGGCCAATTAGCAAATTTTGGCAATTCAGTTCGAATATCTGGATTTTGTAAAATATCAACATACGCAAACGGCACACCACATTGCGATAACACCTGCACCGCTTGAGCAGAAAAACCACAACTTGGCAATTTTGGTGACCCTTTCATATACAATAGAATCGGATTTTCGGCAATTTGCCGTTTAATCTTATCAAGCGTTGTCAATTCAGTTGTCATTAAGTTGTTTCCTTAGTATGCGATAAAAAATAATGGCGGGTATTTTAACGTACAATAGTTACAAATTATATAGATTTCAACTTTTACTCTAATAGATAATTTAAATGAATTTTCTACTTAGGATTATTTTTTAGTGATAATAACTCAAAATCCCCATTTCTCGATTTTTTGAAGTTTGAAAAGTTTTTTTAAAATTTCAGAAATTTGATTGGTGTAATACGATTTTCTTCCCTTTATAATTGAAACTATTTTTACAATATCCTATCTTAATGAAAAAATCGCTTTTTCATTAATTAAAATCATCTATATAGATGTAATAAAAATTAATTAAACATGGACAATAATGGATTAACGAGGTAAAAAAATCACGAATAAACTATATGGCTTAACTGATATAACTGATTTTAAATTAAAAGGTAGTGCCAGTAAGGTTTGATTAGTCATGGAATGGAAAATAAAATTACTAATACTATTCATTGAGCTAAAGGATTTGTAAATTATTTAAAATTACTTTTGAATTCTAAAGAGAAAAATTATAAGGATATAATTCATGCATTGAAATCAGCTTCAAATTATATTCAAGAGATTTATAATGCAGCTAAAGATTCTTAAAAAAAACAAATAACAAGCTTTGAGTTAAATAAATCATTTTTTTGAAAAATTAATCAGGCAGAAAGACAACTATTGCAATTTAGGCAATTTTATAGGATAAAAATAAAAAAGTGAATTAATTATCAATAGGTTAATGAATTAAAATGATTTAATGTGATAATTAATTAGCGCATAAATTTAAGATGAGTATTAACTATTCTATTCAATTTGACTGCGTGAGGAATTTAAATTAAGGGATAATTATTTATAGATCAATGTATTAATAAAATGATTAAATATAAATATCGTGAAAAAACCGCATAACGCGATCAAAATATGATCATTTGATTTTTATCAAGTTGACAATTTTAAAGGGTACCATGCAATGCTAAGCATCAACAGGAGATTGATAGGACCAACCCTCAGCTTTCGATGAGGACTTAAGGGAGAAACAAGATGATTAGGATCTTGATTCTCTTAGCTCTAATAATGTTGAGTTTTTCCGCTTATTAGAACTAATCAAAGGCGGCGATGCAATCCCCCCAGACACCCTTAATGATAACAGCATTGTTGCTAAAGATCAAAGTGAATAATATGGCGTTAACTAGAACTGAAATTAATGAGCGTAGTAACGAAAAACGTGGTATAAAAAATAAATCATTTAAATTAAATATAGATGATATAGCAATGATTAAACAAAGTGCTATAGATTTAAATATGTCAGAAGCAAGGCTTGTAGTAGAAGTCATCAGCTTTTTCAAAGCTTCCAAATCAAAGTAAATACCACGCTAAACGCGCGCATACGCACGAGGGAAGAGCCTTATAATTAAATTATAAACTATGGATAGGCTACACTAATTCGTACAACTTTTTTAAGGGATAAGATAAACTACCCAAAAAAAAGGAAAATACGATAAAAATAAAACGACGAGAAAGACAAACCTATACAGATGATTTTAAACTGGTAAAGCTATATCAACAAGGTAAAAACCCGCAGTGAATTTGTTTTACAGTATGAGTTAACGCCATCAGCATTAGATAGATGGATAACACAATACTCCACAACGGGTTCATTCAAAACTAAAGATAATCGAAGTACTGAAGATAATGAGTTACTCGCCCTGCGCAAAGAGAATAAACGGTTATTGATGGAAAACGATATCCTAAAGCAAGCCGCACTGATAATGGGACGAAAATCGCAGTGATACAATCAAATCGACATCGCCATTCAGGTTGTGTCGATGTTTAGGTATATCAAGGCATTACTTTTATTATCAGTGCAAAACGCGCCTTGAGAAAAAAGTTTTAAAATATGCACAAGAAATTCAATCTATTTTTAATCTTAGCTATCAATCTTATGGTACGCGAAGGATACGAAAAGCGTTGTCAAATCAAGGTATAATCGTATCGCGTTGTTATGTGGCTAAAGTCATGAAAGCATTATCATTGAAATCAAAATATACCGTTAAACGTTATAAAAACCATTCTAAAGATGTTAATTCAGTTGCGATTGTCAATGTATTATAGCGAAATTTTACCGTGGGTGTAAAAGCGAGTGTTATTGTCGCTGATTTGACTTATATAAAAGTGGGGCAAAAATGGAATTATCTGTGTGTATTACTCGAACTCTCAGCACGAAAGATAGCCGGATTGGACAACACAAAACAACCGAGCTTGTTATGCAAGCATTAAGCCAAATTAAAGCACCATTATCCTCTATCGCGCTATTTCATTCAGACCGAAAAAAAGAGTTTGATAATCAATTATTCGATAGTTGTTTTGAGGTATTTGGTATCACTCGTTCATTGAGCCATAAAGGATGTCCTTACGATAATGCTGTTGCTGAAGCGACATTTAAGACAATTAAAACTGAATTTGTCAAAAATGAGATATTCACCAATACTAATGAACTACGACAACGTTTTTCTGCTTATGCATATTGGTACAACAACAATCGGCTGCATTCATCATTAGGTTATTTGACGCCGATGGCATTTAATAAACAGTTACCCCTTAATTTTGTTGTATGAAAAAGTGTAGACATTCCACATCCCCGCATCTTTCGCGCCAAATCGTCATCTTTTTCGGCAAAGGATATCTCACAGAAATAATCTGGGCTTGGCGATCGTGCGGCCACTCCAGTTGGTTGTTCGCCGACCAGGATGGACACCATGTCGGCATTAATACCTAGTTGTAGAACGTGACCAGATAATACTGTCCATAAATATAAATATAACGATATCGATTCGATGTACTCGTTTTGTTCAACATTGAAATAATTAGATAAAAACGTTTTGATGCGTGGCGTACCGTCCTATTTTAGACATGATAACCATCCGGTGGCTAAATCAAAAGGTTGTTCTTGGGCGACGAGTAACACGATGTCGCGTATCATCTCACGACCTATTGGCTTAAAGCACCCTTCTTCTAAACCAATACGTAGCCTAGAATAATCGGCATCGGTGAATGTTTGCCACTGATCACTATTAACTGGGGTATACATTATTTCATCGCGGAACTGATCAAACTGAATGCTTATTTGGCAAATATCAGGGCTTTGTACAGCGAGATAAACATTATTAATAGTAGCACCTCTATTTTTCCATTTTTATCGCGTTGAAATGCTGATAAAGGCTTTTGTCATCGGAGATTGGCACGATATCAAAATCTTGTGCGCTATAGCCGATGGCATTTAGAAAATCACCATCATCTTTATTAGCGTAGTGTGCATGTAGACATCTAAAATGGCCGAGATCAAACCCACCCGTCTCTTGGCGCAGTTAACATTATCTCAATAATATAAAATATTAATAAAAACCTTGCCAATAAAACTAATATTTCTGATTATCAATGAGATTTATTTTGGTTGCTTTGATCATTAGATATTTGTGATTGCTAGATATCAATACGATTTATAAGAATTTTAAATGCTTTGGTTTCGATATTGCAAATTATCTGACCTTGATGACCTTAAACTAAAATCAATTTTCAGTTTAATCTACATAGTCAGTAGACTTCCATTAATTCAGGTTTCCTGCGCACACCATTATCGGGTGCTAATGTTCCATTACAAGCACCCAACTGATATGTATACGGTCTTAATTTACTATTAAAAAAACAGCTGTTTTATATAAATCAATAAACTTAAATAATGATGAATAATCCAACTCTTACTCTCAAAAAATAAACTATTTAAAATTCGTTATGTTAGAATTATTAGATAGAGTTTTAACAATATTGTTTCAATATAGAAGATATTATGCAAATTTTACCCGCATACGATTTTATATATTGTAAGTAACATCAATCAACTGAATTAATGAAGAATTTTAATAAATGTCTGTTCAAATAAATAAGTACTATCCAGAAATCGACGGGTTGAGAGCTATAGCTGTTTTATTTGTATTAATTTTTCACCTCAATCCTGAAGGTATTTTTAGAGGGGGATATATTGGAGTTGATATATTTTTTGTTATATCTGGTTATTTAATTACTGGAATTATTTATAAAGATATCAATACTCAGCAGTTCAAATTCACCGATTTTATGCATCGTCGAATAGCTAGGTTATATCCTGCTTTATTATTCACTATTTTTTTTGTAATTGTCGGTGGATTCTTCATATATACTACAGATTATTATTTAACAACCTTAAAAACAGTTAAGTACGTTTTATTCTCTATCTCAAATATCTTCTTCATGCGTTCTAAAGGATATTGGGATGCTTCATCGAATGAAAACCCACTATTGCATACTTGGTCGCTAGGCGTTGAACAGCAGTTTTACATATGTTTTCCATTAATTATATATATTCTTAACAAAGCATTTAAAAGCAAATCAATAGTTATAGTAGCTACAATAATTCTTTCAATAATCTCATTTTTTTGTGCTAATTATTTATCTTTAAAAACACCATCATCTAATTTTTATTTCACTTTTTCAAGATTATTTGAATTAGGTCTTGGAGGAATATTTGCGATCAAAAAAAACAACCTAAAGAAGATAAAAAATATTAACAAAGAAATCCTATTTGTATTGGGGTTTTCTATATTATGTTTGTGCGCAATATTTTATAAAAATAAAATAAATTACCATCCGGGTTTAACTACATTACCTGTAATTTTGGGTTCTGTAATGTGCATCTTATACGGTGATGCTAAATTTGCCGGTTTAATCCTACGTCAAAAAATTGTTGTGTATATTGGCACTATATCCTATTCAATTTATCTAATTCATTGGCCTCTAATTGTATTTTATAAATATTTGTCACAAAAAAATTATCTAACCTATATAGAACAAATCATCATATTAGCAACCACAATTCTTTTTGCCATATTTATGTATAGATTTATTGAAGACAAATATCGCAAAATATCTATTTCAATCCTAAAAGCAAGTGGTAAAGCATTTGCAACAATATTTATTTTACTAATAATAACTAATTTTACAATGATACGAACAGAAGGTTTTCCCAAGAGACTAATTGCTATGCCTGAAGATGTTGTTAAGAAATCTAACTATGCGGGCTTTATACCAGAATATTCAAAATGGAATAATGAAATAAAATTATTGGGAGATAAAAATCAATTACCAATTGCCATATTCACTGGTGATAGTTTTTTAGGACAATATATTGAACAAATAGATTCATATTTCAAAAATAAAAATAAATCAGTTCTTATAATTGGTGAATATAATTGTTTGATGATTGATAATATAAATAAATCTAAAAGCCCTACATGTATTGCTGCAACAAATAAACTCTATAATAAATTAACATTAAATTTACCTGTTATACGTATATCAAATTGGTCATCTTACAAAGAACATTCTATGAATAATCGGTTTTATGATAATCAATTCAATGTAAAAAAAGTAGAATTTGATGAAATATGGAATGAAGTATTAAACCAGCAGAAAATTAATGGTAATAAAATGTTAATTGTTCTATCTCATCCTTTAATAGATTATACAGTACGTAAAAACGGTAATGGCCTATTATATTATCTGATCAATAACAACAATGAATTTATAAAAATAAAATATAAAAGCGATGATTTTAGAGTTGAAACTCATAATCAAATAATTAATCTAATTAATATCAACACTAATTTTTCATATTTAGAAATATATGATGTATTTTGTGATAAAGAATTTTGTTATAACGCCCCTAAAGAAAAACAAGATAAGTATTTTTATTCATTTAATGATCACTTATCGACATCTGGAGCAGAAAAAGTATGGGATAATATAGGTGATAAAATCTATCAATTTATTTTAGATAATTCAGGCCCAATTAATTAGGTTTCAAAATTAATGTTGATAAACCTCATCGTATTAATTATAACATGGAAACTGACCCCAGCAGGAATCGAACCTGCAACTAGCCCTTAGGAGGGGCTCGTTATATCCATTTAACTATGAGGTCATCAACACCATTTATTCTAATAAATTTATCAAGACATTACCATTTAAATAATGAAAAATTTTCTATTTTGAGCAAACATGATACAATTTAAGTATTCGATAATTATGATTTATAACATTATGAAAAAAAGAATAATAGGTATGATGTTTTCGGTTTTAGCACTGACAAGTTGCGCGACCTATCAGCCTGAAACCAATAGCTATAGTGACCCACTATCGGGTTTTAATAACGCCATGTTTAATGTTAACTACTATGCACTTGATCCATATATATTGCGCCCTGCTGCTGTGGTTTGGAAGGATTATGTACCAACACCAATACGGAAAGGAGTCGTTAATTTCTCATCTAACCTTTCTGAACCAGCATCAATGGTCAATAGCGCTCTGCAAGGCGAAGGACGAGAATCAAGTAAGCATTTAGCTAGATTCTTTATTAATACTGTTTTTGGTGTTTGTGGTATCTTTGATGTTGCTGGTATGGCAGATCCTCAGTTACAAAAAGGTGCTAAACATGGTTTTGGACAAACATTAGGTCATTATGACGTACCTTATGGTCCTTATGTTGTGTTACCTTTCTATGGTTCTGCTACTCTTCGTCAAGAAGGTGGTGATCTTGTTGATTCCTTGTATCCACCACTTGTTTGGTTAGATTGGGAATGGGCGTTAGTGCGAGGTGCTGTTGATGGTGTTGAAGCGCGCGCGATGGCTATTGAGTACGAAGATTTACTTAAAAACAGTGATGACCCTTATAATTTCATGCGTAATGCTTACTTCCAACGTAATGACTTTAATGCGTCTGGCGGTAAAGTTGATGAGCAAAAAGAGAAACAACGTCAAGAAAGCATTAATGGTATTATTGGCGATATCGACGCCCAATAATTTTTACCAAGCATTTATAGAGAAACACTGAGAGAAAAACGCCGAATCGTTCGGCGTTTTTAATTCTCTTGCATTTCCGGCAAATGTTGCCAAAATCGTCTTGGCATATTTTGTCGTTGTAATTTTGGATTGATTCTTTCTTTAATCGTTAACGCATTACAATAACGATACCACATCGTTTGAAAAAGTTTTTCATCGTCAGTCAGATAATCTTGGTTAATTTTGTTATTGACAATCAGATTATCACTATCGTTTAACGAGATTTGCTCTATTTTTTCTAAATTATAAAAATAACCATACTGGCGTTTTTCATCATAAATTGCCCATTTTTGGTCAGCATAACGATCTTTAAAAAATCGTGTGGTTAACGGTAAAGCATTATAAATAGGCTCTATAACCGCAAAATAGATTTTTTCATCAATATCGCTTGCTGGATTTTGAATAGTATTAAATCGTACAAATTGTTGAATATGGTGTTTTTCTTTGTTCACTTTTTTAGCGATATCATGAACCGTAAGCACATCTGGATCGCCAAAATCGGTTTCAATTGAACAGTTTGCTTTAAAAACTTTGCAAATATAACGAAAAATGATTAAGTCACTTTCAGGCAATTGAGATAACCATGTAAACAAAAGTTGATTGAGAGCTATGGGGGATAACTTTTTCTGTAGCGCCGTGTATACCCTTTCATATTTACTGTTACGATATTCCACTTGGTGAGATTGCGAAACCAAAAGCGGCACTAATTCATCATCGCTCAACAAACATTCAGGCATTTTTTTTAATTTAAACGCATCAAAAACCGCGCATAATAACCCTTCAAAAGTTTTGTCATAATGAAACGCTATCATAACTTACCACCCCATCACTAGCTGTTGTGGAATAGGCTCCTTCTTAACTTCAAGCATTGGCGGATCTTGTAAGCTAAGACGAATATATTCAGCGGATGAATCAAGTAATTTATAGGTTCTCATCTCATGACATACAATAAAAAATTGCGCGCGTTTTAGTACCACACCAATTCGTTTTAATGCTTCGATATTGAGCTTTCGATGTCGTCTTGCCATCACAATTAATTTTGCTGATTTAACACCAATACCGGGGACTCGCAGAATCTTTTGATAACTTGCGCGATTAATATCGACCGGAAAAAACTGAGGATTACGAATCGCCCAAGATAATTTAGGGTCAACAGTTAAATCAAGATCGGGGTGTTCATCATTAACAATTTCATCGACGCTAAAATCATAAAAACGTAACAACCAATCAGCTTGATATAAACGATTTTCACGCACTCTTGGTACTTCTTGCAATACGGGTAATCGTTTATCATAGCTATTTACTGGAATAAATCCTGAGTAGTAAACCCGTTTCATACTTGGGCGCTTATAGAGCTTAGCAGTAAGTTGTAATATTTGATTATCCGTTTCATCCGTCGCGCCAATAATTACCTGCGTGCTTTGTCCTGCTGGCACAAATTTGGGGGTTGATTTGATCTTTTTACGATCTTCAATATTTTCCAGCAAATTTTGTTGAATATGGCGCATGGGTTGATAGATGGTTTGATGATCTTTATCTGGCGCAAGTAGTTTCAAATTGCGCTCCGTTGGGATCTCAAGATTGACACTCATTCGATCTACTAGTAATCCTGCTTCACGGATTAACTCATTACTTGCACCAGGGATCGCTTTCATATGGATATAACCATTGAAGTGATATTCTTTACGTAGAATTTTAACCACTCGAATCATTTTTTCCATAGTATAATCAGCACTACGCACAATCCCTGAGCTTAAAAAAAGCCCTTCAATATAATTACGACGATAAAACTCAATTGTTAAATCAGCTAACTCTTTTGGAGTAAATCCAGCTCGAGCAATATCATTGCTTTGGCGATTAATACAGTAAGCACAATCAAACATACAGTAATTGGTCAACATGATTTTTAATAACGAGACACATCGTCCATCGGCAGTAAAGGAATGACAGATACCACAGCGTGAAGCACTACCAATGCCTTTATTTTTATTACTGCGAGAAGTACCGCTGGATGCACACGAAATATCGTATTTTGCAGACTCCGCAAGTATCTCAAGCTTTGATATTATTTTGTCTTGAATCATAATTATCACCAATAACTGTATATATTTACAGTATTATAGCGATTTTATGTGTCTTCGCAAGTAAATAATCAGATCACAAATAACAAAAAGTTGCTAATAAAACTGCATTTATACCTAATTTATCAAGC
This sequence comes from Gilliamella sp. LMG 34361, assembly GCF_984569075.1. NCBI lineage: Bacteria > Pseudomonadati > Pseudomonadota > Gammaproteobacteria > Orbales > Orbaceae > Gilliamella > Gilliamella sp. LMG 34361. The sequence goes on from NZ_OZ474903.1 coordinate 2,202,722, forward strand.
TTGCATTAATAAAATGTAAAAATAATGAAAGTTATTGGTTATTTATTTCATTAACCTCATCTTAATTAAAAATCAAAAAATAAAATCAATTATAGGGTATTGTTCAGCTTACAAGTGTACGCTATAATCAGACCAATTTTTCATACGAAGCCAGTTAACTTAGGAGTAGAGCATTAGATGAAACGTGTAGTAATTACGGGATTAGGTATTCTTTCAAGTATCGGGAATAATACCAAAGAGGTTTTAGAATCGTTGAGAGTGGGCCGAAGCGGTATTACTTTCTCCCAAGAAATGAAAGATAGCGGAATGCGTAGTCATGTTTGCGGTAATGTTAAATTAGATACTACTGGACTTATCGATCGCAAAGTTGTCCGTTTTATGAATGATGCTTCTATTTATGGTTATCTTGCTCTACAACAAGCAATCGAAGATGCAAAATTAACCCCAGAACAAGTATCTAATCCTAGAACCGGTCTTATCGCTGGTTATGGTGGTTCAACCAAAACCCAATACAATGTCGTTGCTGGAATGAAAGAGAAAGGTTTACGCGGTGTTGGTCCATACGCGGTAACTAAATCAATGTCATCAGCAATATCAGCCTGTTTAGCAACACCATTTAAAATTAAAGGTGTTAGCTACTCAATGACGTCTGCTTGTGCAACATCGGTACACTGTATTGGTCATGCTGCGGAACTTATCCAACTTGGTAAACAAGACGTTGTTTTTGCCGGTGGTGGTGAAGAACTATGTTGGGAAATGTCATGCGAATTTGACGCAATGGGTGCATTATCAACCAAATACAACGATACACCAGAAAAAGCGTCACGTGCTTATGATAAAAACCGTGACGGTTTCGTTATTGCTGGCGGTGCTGGAATGGTGGTTGTTGAAGAACTTGAACACGCCCTTGCTCGTGGCGCACATATTTATGGTGAGCTAGTTGGTTATGGCGCAACATCTGACGGTTATGACATGGTTGCACCATCAGGAGAAGGGGCTATGCGTTGTATGCAGCTTGCTATTCAAGATCTGGATGGACCAGTTGATTATATCAATACCCACGGTACTTCGACGCCAGTTGGTGACGTTAAAGAATTATGGGCTATTAAACAAGTATTTGGTGATAACATCCCGGCTATATCTTCAACTAAATCAATGACAGGTCATTCATTAAGTGCCACTGGTGCACAAGAGTTGATTTATTCACTACTTATGCTTGAACACGGCTTTATTACACCAAGTATCAATATTGACGAACTTGCAGATGAAGCAGTAGGAATGAACATTATCACCGAACCAACCGAGCGTGAATTAACGACAGTCATGTCAAATAGCTTCGGTTTTGGTGGTACCAATGCTTCAATTGTAATGAAAAAATATAAAGCATAAAGCCTGTTTGTATGTAAATCTAATTCATAAACCGCACTCGCCATTGGTGAGTGCGGTTTTTATGGCAGATTGTTTTAATCAATCAAATGGTAAATGAAGCTGGTTATAATACTTTACTTAAAAACATTTGGGTTCTTTCATTTTGTGGTTGAGTGAGGATTTGCTCAGGCGAACCTTGTTCTTGAATAATACCCTGATCGATAAAAATAACCCGAGTCGACATTTCTCTGGCAAACCCCATTTCATGGGTTACCACCACCATCGTCATTCCCTCTTGAGCAAGTGATTTCATTACCGCTAATACCTCACCAACTAGTTCAGGATCAAGCGCCGAAGTTGGTTCGTCAACAAGCATTATCAATTGTGAAAAAAATACTCAAAATTAGTTTGGTATTTTTCTATCATTTCTCATCATTATCCATGGTTTAAATATTCGTTTTTGAAAACGATTAACATGGCGAAGCTTATCATTGTCTACAGTATTATCCACCTCTCCTACAAATAACTTAATAGTTTAAATACTTTTTTAGACCATAGTAATTTACTGGGATTTTTTGTAAAAATAATTGAGGAGTCTATACCATCTAACTAAAATCAAACTAACTGTTTACTGTTTTTTATATTGAGAATATATCAATAAAACCATATTTATACAAAAATCATGCTTATTGCCATTAGAAATATCATCTCCATTTCTGCCCAAAATAATCTAATAGCTCAAAAATTCATTGAGATCATTGTGATTTAGATTTACTGAGATATTGTAAAAATAATTGAGGAGTCTATACCATCTAACTAAAATCATGCTTATTGCCATTAGAAATATCATCTCCATTTCTGCCCAAAATAATCTAATAGCTCAAAAATTCATTGAGATCATTGTGATTTAGATTTACCGAGGTATTGTAAAAATAATTGAGGAGTCTATACCATCTAACTAAAATCATGCTTATTGCCATTAGAAATATCATCTCCATTTTTGCCCAAAATAATCTAATAGCTCAAAAATTCATTGAGATCATTGTGATTTAGATTTACTGAGGTATTGTAAAAATAATTGAGGAGTCTATACCATCTCGTTAATTATAAGGGGGATATTTTTACGCTTTTTAATTATTTATCATTCAATTATATTAAATTAACCTTACTTAAAGACGCAAAAAAATACTCAAACTAGGTTTGAATATTTTCGGTTACCGCCCATCATTTTCGATATGTTAGATATTCATCTTTTTGATAAAAAAGGTCAATATAGCTGAGCTAATTAACGCTATTACCATAAATAAAAAGGCATGATTATAACCACCATTGGCATTATCAATAAGAAATCCGATGATAAACGGTGATAATACGCCAGCGACTTGTCCACCAAAATTAACAATGCTTGAGGCTTTGCCCATAATTTCCGGTGGGATCATGTGCATTAACATACCCCAGAAAATAGCGAATGCGATAAACATAAATAGTGCCGATACACATTGGAAGACAATAGCTGCTTGAAGATTTTCGACTTGAAACATAAAAAAGAGGAATATTCCAGAGATGAAAGCCGTTAAGCCATAAACATATTTTAATTTTTGCGCGAATTTATCAGCAAAATAACCGCCGACTAACGTGCCTAATGCGCCGAATAAAAAAGGGATAGCGGCTAAGATACCAGTTTTGGATAGTGATAATCCTCTGGCCTCAAGTAAGTAACTTGGTAACCAAGTAGTAAAACCCCAAAATGTAATGTCGAATAAAAACCAAATTAGCGATAATTTCCATAGTATTGGCATTTTTAATACATTTATTAATGAAGCCGAACTATTTGTGACAGTTTCATCGGTATTATCGTTGTTAATTCTTGTAGTTCATTTGCATCAATCAGCCTATTTTCCATTGGATTGTTGCGAATGAATTTGTAGATAAAAAAGCCTAATATAAAACCGGGAATACTTATAATGATGAAGACATCACGCCAACCTAACCATTCAATAATAGCAACCGCCACAATTACGGGTATTGCTGGCCCTAAGGTATTAACTGATGATTGAATTGCCGTCGCTCGCCCACGTTCCTTAGCGGGAAAATAAGTAGCAATGGTTTTCCAAGATGAAGCGGGAAAACAGCCTTCACCTGCACCGAACATAAATCGAGTTAACAACATTAAAGGCAATACATAGATAAGACCAGTAAAGAGAGTAAATATTGGCCACCAAATAATGGCAAAAGCCATCACTTTACGCGGACCAAATTTATCCGATAGATAGCCACCGGGAATTTGAAACAGTGCATAACCAATAAAGAAGGCACTGATAATAGAACCTTGCACTGTCTTATCAATACCAAGGTCGTGACCAATAAAAGGCAATGATACATTCATGACCATGCGATCAAGAAAAGAAAGTAACCAACCTGACCATAATAGTAATAATATGCTATACCGCCCTTTCCATTTTTTTGCTTATACCCAGAGGTAGGAATTTTAGTATTTAACTCATTCATATGATTTCCTTAAATAGTCTCATCCCAATTAATTTGAAAAAAGTTAACCTTTTTCGCTATATTTTTTAACTACACTTTTTAACTGTGATATTCTTTTAATAATTTGCTTCGAATTGAGTTAACAAATTACTATTTATCGTTGTAAGTCAAATGCTCAAAAATCCAATGGGTATAATTCCGTTCACTTTAGTAAACTTTTATTATTATTATATTTACTATTTGTTATAAACGTTCCAAGCCGCTTGTAACCCAGCACCTTGTGTAGTTTTAAAACCAACACGATTTAATACAGCTTCAAAAGCGGTTAATGTTTGCATAACACAAGATTTTCTAGCATTATAGCCCATAGTTCCGATGCGCCATACATTGCCTTTAAGCGGACCAAATGAAGCACCGATTTCAATACCAAAATCATTTAGCATTAAATTACGAACTTCTAGATCGTTGATATGTTCCGGGCGAACAACACCAACAACGTTATTCATTTTGTGATTTAGATCACCAAACAATTTAAGTCCCATGGCTTGTAAACCCGCAACCATCGCCGCACCATTAATACGGTGACGTTCAATGACATTATCAAGACCTTCTTGCAACACAATTCGCGCACATTCGCGTGCAGCGTATAGCATTGAAGTCGCTTCGGTATGATGGTTAATACGTTCTGAACTCCAGTAACGGATAATCATATCGATATCAAAGTAGTTAGAGTAGATCATCTCATCTCGACCACCTTCATCATTATCCGCTCGAATACCTAGTTCAACACATTTACGTGCTTGGATGATTTCGACCATTTTTGGACTTAGCGTAAGTGGGGCAACTCCGGGAGGTCCACTCAAACATTTTTGTAAGCTAACTGATACCCCATCAAGTTGCCATTTATCAACTTCTAGTGGATTACCTACAATTGATGCAGTTGCATCCACATAAGACAATACCCCATAACGGCGACAAATTTCACCAATTTTATCTAATGGTTGTAATAATGTGGTTGAGGTATCACCTTGCACACAAAGTAAGAGTTTTGGTTTAACTTTTTTAATAGCATCTTCGATCATATTAGGATCAAACACTTCGCCCCATGGCACTTCAATAGTATGCACATCAGCACGACAACGGTGGGCAATTTCACAAAGTAATAGACCAAATCGACCAAATACTGGCACTAACACTTTATCGCCCGGTTTAATTGTGGACACAAGAACCGCTTCAATACCAGCTCTTGCGGTGCCATCAATAACAAACGTTTGTTCATTTTTGGTTCTGAAGATATCCCGATAAAGGGACATAGTTTGATTCATATAATCAGTCATAACTGGGTCAAACTGACCAATTAAAGGTGCCGCCATCGCTCGAGTCACACGTGGATCAGCATTGATTGGACCCGGTCCCATTAATAGTCGCGTAGGCGGATTAATTTGGTCATATTTATCTAGATCTAACATTATTTTTTCCTTTGTTAATATCGAGTTAATTAGTTGATGATGACACTGATTCATCTTTTTTTATCTATATTTTTTAAAAAACTGTTGGCAATGGGATGATGAAATTTAAATAGATTCACAATTTCATTCATCACTTTGCCCATATGTGATTTTTTCCAAGCTAATGACAGTGGTGATGGTTTACGTTCATTGACCACTTTACAGGCTATCAATTCACCTGACTCTAAATACGATTGGCAAATTGATTTTGGTAAAAAACCAATACCTAATCCTCTTAAATGGCATACTAACTTGGTGCTAATATTTGGCACAATAATCTCGGATTGACTTGGTAGTAACCACGCTACTCGCTTATTCATATGAACAGAAGTATCCTCAACATTAATTGCTGGGTACTTGCGTAAGCTATCATTAGATAACGCCCCATCAATTTGCGTAATGGGATGATGTTTAGCCGCCACAAACACCCAACTTAGTTCACCGAGTGGTAAGATATTAATCATGGTATCAAGCGATTCGGTACCCGTTGCGCCAATCGCTAAATGACATTCACCATGCAATAATGAATCCCACACCCCCATATAAACTTGTCGATTGATATTGAAAGTTGTAAAAGGGAATTTTTCTTTTAAAAATGTTAATAACTCGGTTACCGCTTCAACATCATATAATAGATTATTAATGGTAATGTTAATTTTACGCTCAACACCATCTCGAATTTGTTGCAATTCATCGGGCATAGTTGATAACCAAAGTAACCATTGGCTACATTGTTCATAAAGATGTTGTCCTGCTAGCGTTAGTGTCACGGTTCGTGTGGTACGCTCAAAAAGCTGAGTATTGAGATCCGCTTCCAATGATTTAATACGATAACTAATGGCCGCTGGTGTTTTGTAAAGTAGCTTAGCCGCTTTTGAAAAGCTATTGCTCTCAACTACTTTTATAAAGGTTCGCATAGTTTCGGTATCTAACATGATTTAATCCCTTAAAACAAAACGATCTATACCTAACCATATACCAAGTAACAAATCGGATCCAGAGGTGTGACCATAATTCACTAAATTTTTTATTGATGAATGGTGATAATTATGTTTTTCAAATGATTTAATCACTTGTTGCACCAATAAAGAAAATTTTCCTTGCAGTGCATAAGTCAAAAAACTAACACTCACCTTAGTAGTTAATAAATCTAATGGCAATGGCTCAAAGGCTAATTTTAGTTGTCGCATTTGCGTGGTAAAACGATGATCGCCAGAAATAACTGCCAACATACCGACAATAATATCATCAAAACTTGGGGTTAAACCCGGTCCTAAACCAATAAACGGTGTAATATCATCAGCGTTGCCATTCATTAAATTATTCATAGTGCTACATAACATTTCAAGTTGCGGTGGATACTCGACACTTAAATTATTGCTCAATTCACCAAATAAACCGGTTGGTTGGTTAATTTGCTTTAACAGACTGGCAATATCGGATTTATTAATTAATGAATGACTTTTAAGAGTTAACTGACAAACATGTGTTGCAAGTGAAATGAGATATAGCCCAATTTGAAGTTCGCCTGTTGGTAATTGATAAAGCGGTATCTCACCATCCAATAAAAACGTTAAAAGGTCATCAAAATCAGATGATTTAAGCACCATGCCCATAGGCGATAAGCCACTATTATAACGATGAATGGTGATTAATCGCTGATTTGGAGTAATTAAATTAATAGTTTGCGGATGAGTACTAAAAAGTGACAACTCACCCGCTTCTATCGGAATATCTGCACTAACTAAAAGAGGTTTGATAATATGCGTTGCTTGCGCTATAGCACGCGGTTGAAAAAGCTCAACAGCGTGCATATTTGGTTGCGCCTGATTAATCGGCTTATTTAAGCATTCATCATCGGCATATAGCAAACTCATAATCTACACTTCTAGTTTTTTGGCTAATGCCTCGAGTGCTTTTTCAAAACAGGCTAACGGTGCTCTAACTGTTCCTGCGCCAATTTGACCTATACCGGCTTGTTTATGGGCAATACCAGTATTAATCAGTGGTGTGATCCCCGTTTCAACAACCAGACGAAGATCTAAGCCTAAACAGCATCCTTGAAAGTTCCATGTCGGAATTTGCAGCAACATATTATGTTCTAGATAAATTTCACTCATCTCTTCAGATACTTCAAATGCGGCATCTGTACCACCCGCGCCAACAAAGCGAGTTACTCCCGGCGCAGCGACCATCGCCGCACCGCCAATTCCAAAGGTTTCAGTGATGGCACTATCACCGATATCTGGGTTAGCATCTTGTTGCGAATAGCCGGTAAAGAACAGACCTTGCGGTGTATTCACTGGAGCGGTGAACCATTGATCGCCAAGTCCACTGACTTTAATACCAAATTCTTTACCATTACGCGTCATTGCGGTAACAATAGTCCCTTCTTTAATTTGCGCCGCGCTATCCATAATGGATTTACAAAATGCCATCGCCACATTTAAAAAGAACTGATCTGTCACGCTTAAAAAGCTAAAGATTTTTTCCATTTCTGCTTTACTGCGGTCAAGTAAAATTAATTTTGGAGAAAGTGTTCTTAATAATAACGCTGAAGCGGCAATATTACGTTGATGGAATTCATCGCCCATGGTAATCGCTTGTGCCATCAAAGCGGTTAAATCGATACCATTATCAAACAGCTTTAAAGCATCGTTTAAGGCTGGTCCTAATGACTCTTTCATCCAACGATGACGATCTAACACCTCTTGACCATAAGCACCAAAACGCATTACTTTACCAATACCTTCGTTTAAATTGCAGTAGGCGCAATTACCATGGGTTACATTTTCAACCACAATCATTGGCATATTGGCTGAGGTTATGCCCCCCATCGGACCAACCGCATTAACAGAGTGACAAGGAATAAATTCGACTTGGCCTGATTCTAATAACTGCAAAGCTTGTTTTTCATCTTGCGCCCAGCCTTCAAACAAGCAGGCACCGATACAAGCCCCCTGCATTGGTCCAGTCATATCATGCCAAACAATCGGCGGACCAGCATGTAAAAGTTTTTTACCTTGCGCTAAGGTTGGTACAGCTTCTTTCGCAGCAACAACACCTACCCAATGTGGTCTAGCCGCTTTAATTCTTTCAATAATTTTTTGGTTTGCTTCATTTATTGCGGTGCTTAACATATCAAAACCTCTTAATTTAATTTTTGCAAAATAGCCGCTAATTTTTTATTGCCGCCGGCTATTGGCGCCCATTGATAATGCACAACAGGAATATTCAATGATTGAAGATCTTCAGCAAAACTTCTCAAACCAGCATTGATTACACTAATATGACTTAATAAAGGGTAGTCTTTAGTTAAGTTGGTTGATTTAGTTGGTGTGATCAGTTTTTTTGCTAGCAAAATAGCTTCAGGCAAATTATTCATCACAACAATATTGGCTGCTTTTAATGCTTCGATTTGCTTGCTACGGCATTGTGGATCTTGTTCTGAACCGGTCACGGTCGCAATAGTAATCAGTGGATGATTTTCATCTCGCTTAGCACAGGCTTTTTGATAACCAGCAATCACTGATTCGGCTGGATCACCATTTGCACCATAGCCAATCACCAAATCCACAAGTAATACGCCAACATCAGGTTTATCACCTAACTGAGCGATCTCCTCTTCACGAATAGAAGGATCAATCATTGGATGAGGTTTACCCACCGTATAAAAATCATCACCTAAATCGATAATTTTATGCCCGTTTTGATCTAACATAATTCCTTTATCGTGGTGATGACTGGTGGTTAAACCGAGTTCCTGAGCAAGCAACATCGCCGCTTCGGAAGCTAAGGTTCCCCCAGTATATAAGCCAGTAATGGTTTTATTGGTCAAATTAGGCAGTTTACTGGCTGTCGCTTCAACAAGACTAAGTAAACAGGCTAATCGTGCGGCTTCATCGAGTGTTCTGGCAAAATAGATATTATCATCTTTAGGTTTATCAATTTTAGAGCCTAAAAATAGTGCTACCACAGGTTTATCAATTAACTTCATAGCCGAAATAACTTTTTCCCTAACACTTTCCGCAGGAGGTTTTGAGATAAAGGTAATGACTTGAGTTTTGGGATCAGCCGCTAACATTTTTAAAGCAGTGAGTGCACTAATTCCCCCAACTTCTAAAGATAAATCACGTCCTCCTAGGCCAATGGCTTGGGTAATTCCCTGATTTAATAAAGCGATTTGCGAAACCACCTCTTGAATACCAGTACCAGATGCCCCAATTACGCCAATATTTCCTTTAGGAATAACATTGGAAAACGCTAATGGTGCACCGGCAATAAATGCGGTTCCACAATCTGGTCCCATCACAATTAGATCTTTTTTAGCTGCTTTAGTTTTTAAACGGATTTCGTCTTCGATAGATACATTATCAGAGAAGATCATCACGTTTTTATTATCATCTAATGCCTGATCGGCTAACTCAGCGGCGTACTCACCAGCAATCGAAATTAAGACTAAATTTGCATCAGGTAATTTTTTTGTTGCACTGGTTAAGCGTCTAGCTTTAAGTAACTTGGCACCACCTTGTTGAGCTTGAGCAATATTTTTTAAAGCATCCTCAAGTTGTTGGCTAATTAGCTTGACAACATCATTAGAATCATCTTTGGTTTTTATGGCGACGCAAATATCATTTGGTGTCGCATCATTAAAGTCTTCACTCCAAAACCCTGTTGCGGTTAATAACGATTTATTGGCTGGAGTACCCATCATGACAGATACTTCTTCAACCTCATCAAGATTACTGAGTTTTTTCGATATCAACATCAAACTGACAGAATCTTGAAAGCTTCCCTTTTTTATAAAAGATTGAATCATGAGAACAGGCCTCTCAATTATGATAAATGCGATTAACTTTGAACTTTTTTAAGCTCATTATAAAAATCTAATAGTTAGATTGTATTTATATATTACGGAAAAAATGCACAATAAGCAGGTAATACATCAAGAAACATTAAGGTTATTAAAAGTATAATATTATTTAAAATCAGTATGATAAAAAATTATTAAAAAATTTTTTATAATAATAACGCCTTAATTTAATTAAATTTCACAAACATAAAAAAGCTAGTTTGATCACATTATTATTTGCTATTAATAGTATGGTAAACAAAAAAACATTTAAAATGATCGGTAATATCGAAATGATATGCGCAGTTAACATCAAAAATAGTCGATGTTAACAATGAAAGAGTTTTAAATAGCAGGTAAATATTTATGAATATTTTATACGATGATGTTGCTAATGCCGTTAAATGGCTATCTAGCTTTGGTGGTTTAGAACAAGGTGGTACTACCCGATTACTTTATACTGCAGAGTGGCTAGCTGCCCAAAAAGCCATCCAAGAAAGACTCTCACAATTTGGCATGAATACCTATTTCGATGATGTTGGCAACTTATATGGTCGATTTGAAGGTAGCAAATACAGAGATCAAGTTATCATGTCGGGATCGCATGTTGATACCGTGGTCAATGGCGGCAAACTCGATGGTCAACTTGGCATCATTGCCGCTATGCTTGCCATGAAATATCTTAAAGAAAATTACGGTCAACCATTACGCACTTTAGAACTTATCTCCATGGCCGAAGAAGAAGGCAGTCGCTTTCCTTATGTCTTTTGGGGAAGCAAAAACGTATTTGCCATTGCTAATAATGAGGATGTTGCCACTATCGAAGACAATAATGGTATTAAATTTGTCGACGCTATGCGCAACTGCGGATTCAAATTTAACAGCCAAAAAGCGCGTACCGATATCAAAGCCTTTTTAGAAATCCACATCGAACAAGGTGGTGTGCTAGAAAGAGAACAAAAAAGCATCGGGGTGGTTACCAGCATAGTGGGCCAACGTCGTTACAATATTCGTTTAATTGGTGAAGCTAATCATGCCGGCACCACGCCAATGAGCTATCGCAAAGATGCCATCTACGCCTTTAGCCGAATTTGTCATGAATCAATAAATAAAGCAATCAAAGTTGACGATCCGCTGGTATTAACCTTCGGTCATGTCGAGCCAAAACCGAATGTGGTTAATGTAGTTCCTGGTGAAGTGATGTTCACAATTGATTGCCGTCATACAGATCAAGCAGAACTGAAACAATTTACCGAAGAACTTGAAGGCGACATGGTGCGTATCGCCAAAGAGCTTGGTCTTAAAATCGAAATAAATCGTTGGATGGATGAAGCACCAATTCCTATGGATGATAAACTAATTAAAATGCTTGAAAACATCTGCAAACAAGAAAACCTAAGCTATCGCGTGATGCATAGCGGAGCAGGTCACGATTCGCAAATATTCGCACCACGAGTGCCAACCGCGATGTTATTTGTACCTAGCATCAAAGGCATTAGCCACAATCCAGCAGAGGACACTAAAACTGAAGATTTAGTCGAAGGAATAAAAGCATTAACTTACGCCCTTTATCAATTGGCTTATCAAGAATAATAAGGAAATAAAATGACAGAAAAAAAAGGTGGCATTCAGTACTGGCATAAAATCGTCGCTTTATTATTCCTTGGTTGGCTAGTCATGTGGATTTATCGTCCGGTTTTAGCGGCGATTTTTCCAGAAATTCAACAAACTGTGGGGCCACAGTCCAATACTGAGCTTGGTTTAATTGCTAGCTGTTACTTTTTTTCCTATACCTTAATGCAAATCCCTGCTGGGATCTTAGTCGATAAATATGGCAAAAAAGCCGTCGTTATTCCTGGTTTTATCCTCTTTACCATCGCTGCAATTATGATTGGTAATGCGCAGACCATGACGATGATCTATATCGGTAGTCTGCTCGCTGGTCTTGGTTGTGGATCTTATTATGGTTCGGCATGGTCACTTTCAGCTGAAAATATTCCTGCTGAAAATCGTAGCTTTGCTTCAGCTATTATCAATACTGGGGCAGCATTAGGTATGGGGGTTTGTTTGCTCTCTACCAGCTTTTTAGTTAAAGCCTTAGAAATGCCATGGCAATATATGCTCTATATTATTGCTGTACTAACACTCTGTTTAATCGCTGGATTTGCAATCATTATCAAAGAACCATCAGTCAAAACCGTTATTGCTCAGAAAAAACAGCAGAAACCAGATACAAATATTGCGCCAAAAGAAAAAAACAACTTTTTTACTAGCCCGATGGTAGCGTGTTACATCATGTACTTTGCGACATGTTATGGCTACTACATGGTGGTAAGCTGGTTACCAAATTTCCTAGAAACTGAACGTGGTTTTACGGGGGGAAGTATTGGTTCGGCATCATCATTAGTCGCATTTGCCGCCATTCCCGGTGCGCTGGTTATCAGCAAAATTTCGGATAAATTCCGATCTAAACGACTATTCTTTATTATTGTATTAGAACTGCTTTCTGCAATAACACTATTAATGGCAATCCAATCTTCCACCATTATCTTATTATTGATCGGTTTAATCCTCTATGGGTTATTTGGCAAGTTTGTGGTTGAACCAATTCTCATTTCACATGTGGCGGATATTGCGCCTAAAAACAGTTATGGTACAGCATTTGGGGTATTTAACTTCTTTGGTATGAGTTCATCAGTGATTGCACCACCATTGACCGGTTTTTTAGCAGATATAACTGGGACCAAAATTACAGGATTTTATGTTGCTATTGCAATCTTAGTTATTGCAACAGCCTTATTTTTCTTAATTAATTTGCGTAAACATATAACTAATTAATTACGTAAACTAGCAACTATTTATCGACAAGAAATGCGATAACTAGTTGACTGAAATTAGTATTTTAATGGCATATTTTACCTAAAATCTTTAGCATATGTTCCAAGGAGATCATTATGGGATATATCAATAATAACATCGGTTACCCAAAAGACCTGTTAGCATCCCGCGCAGTTATCAAACGTCAAAACTTCGCTTTAATTCCTCCAGATGGTTTAGTTAAAAATATAATTCCCGGTTTTGAAAACTGTGACATTACCATTTTAGCAACACCTAAACTTGGGGCTTCTTTTGTCGATTATCTTCTCACCATGTATCAAGGCGGTCAAAACTTGCAAGGATTTGGTGATGATGGCATTGAAGTATTCGCTTATGTAATTGAAGGTGAAGTTAGTGCTAAAGCTAATGAGCAAACATACCATCTACCAACTGGTGGCTATATCTATTGCCCCGCAGGCGTCAAACTCTTTTTACAAAATTTGACGGCTTCATCGCGTTTATTTTTATACAAACGCCGCTATAACCCTATTTCAGGATATCAAACCCGTCTGATTGCCAATCATATTCAACATCTTGAGCCGGTAAATTATGAAAATATGGATAACGTATTTATCCAAGACTTACTGCCTAAAGAGCTCGGGTTTGATATGAATTTCCATATTCTTACTTTTCTACCAGGCGCAAGTCATGGCTATATCGAAACCCATGTGCAAGAACATGGCGCTTATTTGCTGAGCGGTGAAGGTATGTACCTGCTTGATAATCAATGGATACCGGTCAAAAAGGATGACTACATTTTTATGGGTGCCTATGCTTTACAAGCTTGTTACGCTGTTGGCCAGCAGCCATTAAGTTACATCTACTCCAAAGATTGCCATCGTGATGTAGAACTCTAAACATGATAAAGGACACCGTATGGAACTCATAGTTATAGCATTAGGTGGTAATGCGATTTCGAAACGAAATGAATTACTCTCTATTAATAACCAATATCAAAATATCAACAGCACCACTAAATTTATTGCAAAACTAACTAATAAATATCGAATTGTCATTGTGCACGGCAACGGACCGCAAGTGGGACTACTTGCCCTACAAAATGCTAGTTATCCAAATGTGCCCGCTTACCCTCTTGATGTACTTGTTGCGCAAACACAAGGCATGTTAGGCTATATGATCCAGCGAAGCTTACAGCAACATGACAATGTCAACCAAGTTGCCTGTGTATTAACGCAAGTCGAGGTGGACAGTAACGACCCCTCATTTAAAGATCCTACCAAATATATAGGGCCAGTATATCAATTAGAAGAACAACAAAAGCTCCAAGCTCAATATGGCTGGCAATTTAAGCAAGATGGCAAATACCTGCGTCGAGTTGTTGCATCCCCAAAACCACAAAAAATTATTGAGCTTGATACCATTAAAGAACTTGTCAACCAAGATACTATCGTTATCTGCAATGGTGGCGGAGGCATTCCAGTAATTAAAGATAAATCGGGTTACAAAGGTATTGAGGCAGTGATTGACAAAGATCATAGCGCCGCACAACTCGCCATTGAACTAAAAGCCGACCATTTAATGATCTTAACAGATACTGACGCCGTATATGAAAACTGGGGGACACCACAGCAAACTGCTTTAGGCAAAGTCGATACCAAACAAATACAACCAATGGCAATTGATGACGGCGCTATGGGGCCTAAAATAAAATCAGTCATTGAATTTGTTCAGCAAACCGGTAACACCGCTTATATCGGCAACTTAACCGATATTGAATCGCTATTAGCACAAACCAAAGGCACCATCATCACACAATAGCGCAAAATCTAAATAGCCATAACCGATAGCGTGGCGAGGAGTTTTAATATGAGACTAGACAGACAAACACTACACAACTTAATTGCCAAAAAGTTACATAAAGCGGGATTAACTCAAGAGCATGCGGATATCGCCGCTGACACGCTAGCATTTGCCGATGCACGAGGCATTCACTCACATGGTGCAGTGCGAGTTGAATACTACGCTGAGCGCATTGCCAAAGGAGGCATGACTGCCTATCCTAATGTCAACTATAAACAGACTGGTCCATCGTCAGCAATATTAGATTTTGATAATGGTTGCGGTTTAGTTGCCGCTAAAGTTGGTATGGACAAAGCGATAGAAATGGCTCAAAAAAATGGCGTTGCCGTAGTAGGAATTCGTCGAATGTCACATAGTGGCTCGCTTTGCTACTTTACCGAAATGGCTGCTAAACAAAACTTAGTCGCCATATCCATGTGCCAGTCCGACCCAATGGCTGTCCCCTATGGCGGCGCCGAAGAGTTTTTTGGTACCAATCCTATCGCTTTTGCTGCACCGACTAACGATGAGCGTGTTGTTTCGTTCGACATGGCAACCACAGTTCAAGCATGGGGAAAAGTCTTATACGCAAGATCTAAAGGCGCTGCAATCCCACCAACCTGGGCGGTTGATGAACATGGTGAACCCACAACCGATCCCTACAAAGTAAATGCCCTATTACCAATCGCTGATGCTAAAGGTTATGGTTTAATGATGATGGTAGATGTGCTTTCTGGCATCCTACTTGGCTTGCCATTTGGCAAAAACGTCTCATCAATGTATGCCGACCTTTCTAAAGGCCGAAACCTTGGTCATCTGCATATTGTGATCAATCCAAAATATTTTATCGGCCTAGATATTTTTAAACAAACTATGTCCGCTATGCTAGACCAACTAAAACAAGCTAAACCAGCCAAAGGCGTTAGTGAAGTCTTTTTTCCCGGCGAAAGAAGCAAAAAACGCGAAGCCGATTATTTAAAAAATGGCATAGAGATTGTTGATGATATTTATAATTATTTAATTAGTGACGATATTCATTATAATCGTTATGATCATAAAAATAAGTTTGCGCAATAGACTTGGAATGACAAAAACCCCATCCCTCTATTTTTTTGAGGGACGAGGAGCTCTGCCTGCTCGGCAGCGAGTAAAACAGTGAAGAATGGGAAAACCTCCGACTATTTCTTAACTGCCTACACGGCAGTGAACTGGAGATAAAGCACATATTGAGCTTTTTGCAATTTCTCAACTGCCTATACGGCAGGGAACTACGCAATACATACTATAAACATTATTTGAAAAAAGGCAAAGCGCAATTTTTGTTTTAAAAACACTTTTTTAAGTGGTTTTTTAGTATACTGATTTTTAATGGTTTTTTGGGTCAAGAGAAAGTTAACAATAAATGAAATTTAAATTCAAAAACCCCGTTCCTCAACTTTTTTGCTTTAATAAACATCTCTCCTCAAAATGTTTGATAGTTCATCAATTCTCTATGTTATGATTGAATAAAATCAAGATAGTTTTTCGTTATTTGATTGCCTTGAGGCTTTAAAATTGAAACATTTTCTCGTTTACTTTCATCCCAATGAAATAATTATCATCAGCTTAACAAGTATGGTTAATTTGAGTGATAAATTAGTTCGATATCCAACTGAAAAGATTAAAGAAATTAACATTAAGAAAGGTTAATTTAAAAACAAACTACATCTTGTAATAAATAATATATTTTTTACCATTCTTAATCGTTTTCTTTTAGTTAAATGGCAAAATCAAAATTTAAAAAATATTTTAAATACCTATCGTTTTTTTGAAAGTGATAAGAATAATTTTTCTCCTTTGATTTAGTTCTGTTAGCTAAACTTGCATATTTCTATTTTCTAGTTTAATTTATCGTCACTAACCAATTCACTTTTTGAGATGTAAAATGACGATATCATTTAAAGAACAACAACAAAGGATCAATTTTGTTAAACAATTTTTTGCTGATAAATTAGCCAATAACCTATCACTGATTGAGGTTCAAGCACCACTTTTAAGTCAAATTGGCGATGGCGTTCAAGATAATTTATCTGGCACTGAAAAGGCCGTTCAAGTTAATATTAAGAGTATTGCTAATGCAAAATTTGAAGTGGTGCATTCATTAGCAAAATGGAAACGCAAAATCTTGAGCCAACATAATTTTCCGATTGGTGAAGGTATTTATACCAATATGAAGGCACTACGCCCTGATGAAGATAAACTCTCTCCTATTCACTCTGTTTATGTCGATCAATGGGATTGGGAAAAAGTAATCAGTCCTGAAGATCGCAATTTAGCTTATTTAAAGCAAACTGTTGAGAAGATTTATAGCGCGATCAAAATAACCGAAAAAGCAGTTTCAGAAAAATATCATCTTTCTTGTTTTTTACCTGAAACAATCACTTTTATGGATAGTGAGCAGTTGTTAAAACGTTATCCACATTTATCACCAAAAGAGCGGGAAAATGCAATTACGAAGGAATTAGGCGCCGTATTTTTAATTGGTATTGGTGGTGAATTATCAAATAATGAAAAACATGATGTGCGTGCTCCGGATTATGATGATTGGAGCAGCGATAATGAAATGGGTTCGAAAGGTTTAAATGGTGATATTTTAGTATGGAATCCAGTGTTAAATAGTGGTTTTGAAATCTCATCAATGGGTATTCGTGTCGATCCAGAAACGTTAAAACGCCAATTAAAATTAACCAATAATGAAGATCGCTTACAATATGCTTGGCACAAAGCGTTAGCCAATGGTGATTTTTTGCAGACAATTGGAGGGGGAATTGGGCAATCTCGATTGATAATGCTGCTTTTACAACAACAGCATATTGGCCAAGTCCAAGCTAGTGTTTGGGATGATACAACTAAACAAAATTATCAACAACTTTTGTAATTCATATACAGCATACTTTACTTCAACCGGTAAAGTATGCTTTTAGTAACTTTTATCTAATCCCATTTGCCAAAAACCAGCCACAAGTTGAGTTGCTTATTTAAATATTTGAGCTAATTGTTCAAATCGGCTGGTATCTATACTTAATAAGCGTTCATTAATCCATGCAATTTCAGTTTGCATTGCTTGTTGAAATTTTTTACTAGCATACATATTGATCCAAGTGTGATAAGAGGTATTTTCGGCATCAAACCAATGCTAAAACCAATTGGCGCTCATACCATAACCAATTAAACAAGGCACTAAGACAATATGTAAATCTAATAAATCACCTTTTAATCCATCATCAATCACGTATCTTATATATTCCCTATTAGCTTTGGCTTCTTTTAATGTACTCAATTCATGTTCAGTAATTTGCCATTTTTTGCAATATTCAATATGTAAATCAAGTTCAATTTCGACAATGGTCTTTAAACTCTTTAATGATTGTCGTATTTGAATCAGATCATGACTTTGATATACAGAAAGCCCCCAAGCTCAAGAAAAGTTAATTAAAAAAAGATAATCTTGTTTTAGATAGTGTTGGAAGCAAGCTAAATCTAATGTTCACTCTCCTAATTGTTAAATAAAATCATGCTGAATATAGCAATCACTCTTACAAGATTTAATAAGTGCGTTAAACGATAGTATATGGACTCCCTTCTAAACAAATTAATATCAAGGAGTAACAGACTTGCAGAAAAAATGTGTTGTAAACTTCCTTCGTCGGTGTTAACTGAATCAGGTTCAACGGGTTTAATCTCAGCCTAGGGCACACCAGTTTAACAATTATTTAATAGATGAAATAGATAAGAAGGAACTTATTATTTAATCCTTCTTTTTAATTATTAACTATTCAGTTTTTTGTTCAATTTTTGACTCCTGATTTTCTGTAGATGATGGTGCAGAAGTTTGAACTTTTTCACTCTCAGTTTGAGTTGAGACTGGAGCTGGGGCTGAATCTGAAGCAGGAGCTTGACTCGAAGCCGGAACGTTACTTAAATTGGGTTCATTACTATCTTTTGGCGTTGTAGAGTTTGGCGCGATTGATGACTCGGCCGGTGTTTTTGGTTCCTCTTTAGTTACTTCATTGGAACTATGTCGGGCCCGAATATAGACAATGTTTTGTTGACCGCGATCACATGATCCAACAATTTTACCTTCTAGGTTCTGTTCATTTTGGTCTGATGGAACTAGTTTTAATTGGAAACTGTCTTCATTAACACCGTTATTTTTGATTTTTTCGGCGATATTTGCCCTGATTTCATCACAATTTGATGCAGATGCAACCACAGGAAGGCCCAACAATAAAACTAACGCTAACTTTTTCATACTCTTTCCTTAATGTCATTTAAGATTAATGCATTATAGAATGATTAATTAAACTGTCTATATCGTTTTAAGCAACGCATAAATATATGTTATCAATAGATTTAAAAAAGTTCGCTTAATAACAATTAGTTGAATTTTACCTTAATTACGATCTTGTTGTTCAATTGATTTTAATTTATCTAAAACCCATGACCGAATATCGGACAATTCTGCTTCAGATAATCGATTAACAAAATCTCTTTTTTCGTGGAGATGTTTGCGATCTTCTTCTGTCAAAACCACACCTTTTAAATTTAATAATACCTCTTTACGGTACATAGAATAGATAAAATCTTTTATCAATTCATCAGAAAGATTAATGTCAGCCATTTTGATTTCCTTATTTTATTGAGCTTATCTAATTAATGCCATCATTTGTAATTTCAAAGATAAATCCAGACCAAAAAGTAGACCGACTTTAACTATAATCTAATCGCTATTAGATAACAATGGTTGAACCAGACAAAAAACCGATAAGTTAGCGATTAATATAATTACTGAAGTTTAAATTATTCACTTTATTATTTGATAAGTATTTAACAAACCTGTTGATAACTAAATAACGATATGATTATTAATGTTTTAATATCATGGTTAAATTTTAACCACCAAAATTTTACTCTTATATTAGCTAAAGTAATCAAGTCCATTTGATAATATTTGATTAAATAATAAAAGATAAAAAAAGCAGCATAACATTTGCAATATGCTGCATAAATAACACAAAGAATCGAAAACAAGAAAAAACTTATAAAGCAGTGAAGAAAGCGATTAAACCAAATAATACGCCTGGAGAGTTAGCTATCGCAATTGGCCAATCCTTTTTTTGTTGTAATAAACCATAACAGACCCATAAAGAGCAGTTGATTGCGGCCGCTAAAGGTTGAGTTGGATTGGTTTTGAGTCCATGAAGATTATCGATAATTTGTGGGATATAAGACACGTACATACCTAATGATGCAATAGTTGCAATAACACCCAAATAGTGAAAAGCCTTTGGCGAAAGATTCAAAATCAACCTACCTGCTTAAATATGAATGAAGCGAATAATCTAACATATATCACAAACGAGTTAAACCTTGTTATATCTTGGCTCCAGATAATTTTTTGTAAATAAAATGATAAAATATTTTAGTTCAATTTACTTTTGACAAATAAAACAACAGCATTATTTGCTGTTGACTGTTTAATTAGTGATTTCATCTAATTTTGCAAGCAATATACTTGTAATAAAGTAAAATGATTATTGTTACAACTTTGCGGCTATTTTGAGACCATAACTAAGATTTTAGCGATTGAAGCTGCTGACGCAAATGATAGCACCTCTTTAGCTACAGGTAGTAGAATGGCAACAAATATACCCGATTTTCTTAGTGCAAGAGCGTTTACTTTAATTGACGCATCCATGCAAATTTACTAAACGGTTAATATTGGTACTAAACCTGTGATGAGTCCATTTGTAAAAGATCCAAAATATTTTCCCGTTCCTAGTGAAAAGGTGTATAAACGTCCTTTTATAATTAACATTATTCACATCATTACATCCCGAAATTTTTTAATGCATGGTTTTATTTTCATACCACCAGCTTTATTTTTTATAATTTGAATAATTGTTTTACACTTTTTATCTGCTTAGAATCTAAATCACTGCCAAAATTCCTTGATTTGGCATCTAAATAACCGTATTTCTCGGCGACTGCTGCTTTTATTGTTGTCACAAAATCATCACCAATGTTATAGATATTTGATAAACGGCTTATTTCTTTTTGTAATAGTTGGAGCTGTTTGAAATCGTTTTCTTTAAACGCTTTTACTATACATGCAAATAGTTCGGGCACGACGTTATTTAAACCAGATAGAACACCCGCACCACCATTAAGTAAATTCGGAATGAAATATTCATCAAAACCAGCAAATACCGAAAAATCGTTACGGATTGCTTGAGAAGCAAGCACAATGGAACGAGTGTGAGAAGCACAATCAATTGTATCTTTAATACCAATAAATCTTGGACAATTCACCATCAGTTTTGAAACAAGTTTTGCATCAACATCACAGCCAGTACGAGCAGGAAAATTGTAAATAAACCAATCACCAAGAAATCTAGAATTTAGGTATTTGTAATATTCATATAATTGATTAGCTGTCTGTGCCAAATAGTAGTGTGGTAATGCCATTACCGCTGGATATCCTGCATCATATGCAGCATCCGCTAAACGGATCATGTCATCAACTACGGTGGTAGAAACATTGACAATTAACGGTAAATGTGTGAACTGATGAGCGTGTTTGATAATAGCTAATCGTTCGTTGATGCTTAATGTCGCAAACTCACCAATTGTGCCCATAACCAAAATACCATTGATTTTTGCATCAGTTAACATTTGGTAGTGTTTTTCCATAGCAGCAAAGTCAATTTTATTTTTGTTATTAAATGGTGTGATAGCCGGGCAAATTGCTCCCGAAAACTTAAGTGATTTTTTCATAGTGGCATCCTTATTTTTACACCAATATATTGAAATATAATAAATCCAATTACAACAGCGTTACTATTTAATCAATTAGAAAATTACTCAACCATATTTTTTAGTTAATGTGATCAAGATCACCGAATTAAATCTAAAATGAATAAAATAGGTGATTGTAAAAAATAATAGATAGATTTAGACTAATTTAAATTCAATATATTGGTGTAAAATGTATGAATAAAATATCGCAAACGCCAGCCATTGATAAAGCCACGCTAATTTTGAAATTTATTGCTCATAATGGTGGGGTGACATATACGCAAATTTATCAAGGCCTTTGTTTACCGCAAAGTTCTTCGTCATTGATCTTGAAAAGTATGGTGACTAATGGTTTATTACGACAAAAAGGAAATAAGTATTTTTTAGGGCTTAATCTGTATGAATTTGGTAATAAAGCAATTGAGCAATTTAATATTAAGGATTTAGCTCTTGAACCACTCTCTTTTTTGCGGGATAAAACACAGTTGGCTTGTCATTTAGGTATTTTGGATGGTGATGCTGCAATCTATTTAGCTAAAATTGAGAGCGATAATGCGATACAAATTAAAAGTTGGTTAGGTCGTCGATTATCTTTACATAGTTCGGCATTAGGTAAGGTACTGTTAGCTTGGTTACCGGAACAACGTATTGATGATCTGTTTCCTAGTGAACAGTTGCCAATTAAAACTAAAAATACCATAGCAACTAAAACTGATTATAAAAAGGCATTGCAATTCGTAAGAAAGCAAGGTTGGGCATTTGATGATGGCGAAGACTTTGATGAGGTAACTTGCTTAGCCGCTCCGATTTTTGATAAGCATGGTAATGTTATCGCCGCAATGAGTACCTCAGGAATAAGATTTCAAATGCCGCAAGAACGAATTGCTGAATTTACAGAATATTTGTTGATCGCAGCAAACATGTTAACTAAGAAAATAATTGGCTAGTTATCATATAAGACCTTTTTCAACGACCATATCTAGCAATTATAGTTGAAAAAGGTTTTTGTTAAGTTATGAAAGGCTAGTTTGTTTGGTCTCTTTACCAAGAAATAGTATTGCTAAGATAGCTACCAAAATTGATAAGCTAAATAAACCAAATATCATGCTAACACTAATTTGATTAGCCATTAAAAACCCAACCATTAATGGGCCTAATATGCCGCCAATTCGGCCTATTGAGGCAGCCATGCCAGCACCAGTTGCACGAATATTAGTGGTATATTGTTCTGGCGTGTAGGCATGCTCCCCAAGCACCTAGGTTGAAAAATGATAGTAATGCGCCACTAGGTTTATTGAGTCAGCAATACAAAATAAATACGCACTGATCAAGGTTCCGAATAAATACGCTATTAATACCCATTTTCGCCCTACTCGTTCGATCAACCAAGCAACGGTAAAATAACCTGGTAATTGCGCTAGAGTCATCATGAAAATGTAGCCAAAACTTTTTACCATATCAAAGCCTTTATGCATCATCACGCTTGGTAACCATAAGAACATGCCATAATATGAAAACACCACACAAAACCAAACAATCCATAACATTATCGTCTGACGACAAAATGAGCTCGATAGTAGCGATTGTAGTTTTTTGATGATGGGTTCTTTTTGAGCATTATAATCTTGATATGAATGTGAATCAGGTAAGTTGAAGCGTAGGTAAAGGGCATAAAATGCCGGTATTGCACATAAGATCATTGCGCCTCGCCAACCGACTGCTGGTAGAGGAATTAAAAAGTATGCGATTAAGGCTGCTAAAATCCAACCTACGGCCCAAAAGTTCTCAAGTAATACCACAACGAGCCCACGCACCTGAGGTTCAACACTTTCACTCACAAGTATTGATGCCACTGGCAGTTCACCACCTAAGCCCATACCAATGAAGAATATTAAAATCAGTAAGCTACCTAGTCCCCAAGCAAAAGCCCTTAAACCGCTGGCAATACTGAACATTAATAAAGTGAATAAAAAAGCAGATTTATGCCCTTTTTTATCGGCATAAATACCAAATAAAAAGGCACCAACAGCCATACCAATTGAGTTAACACTACCGATCCAACCAAGTTGTGCGGGTGTGAGACCCCAATCTTGTTTTAAAGCAGCTAATATGAAGGATAATAATCCAACGTCCATTGCATCAAAAAGCCAGCCTGTACCAGCAATAAGCAATAATTTGTTTGTAGATAATAGTGCGGTTTTTGAACTTTCCATAATAAATTAACCAATAAAATCTTGGTAAGCGTGGTCAAAACAGATTTTTTTTAAAATGTCCATAGCTTAATCGGATTGAACCAACATTATCACCGAACTCTATGCCTTGTGATACAATAGTGTGTTTGGATAATAATTGATTTAAAATCGCCAACTCTTGTGCGGCACTACTAACAGGTAAATGAGCATATAAATGAAAACCGCCGGTAGGTATTTGGTAAGTGATGTCTCCTTTAAAATAATTATTAAGCCAATCCATTAACTGAGTGGCTTTGTGCTCTAATTGTAGACGTAACCACTTTTGGTGGGTTTGGTAATGATTTGTTAAATACTCTTCGGCTAAAAGTTGCGGTAATATACTTAATCCTGAGTCAATATGTTGACGTATATTGGCCAGTTTTTCGATAATTTCGCACGGAGCAATCATCCACCCTACACGTATATTACGACCGATATATTTGGATAATGATCCTAAATAGACAACTTGATTACTGGTATCGAATTTTTTTATTGGTGTAATATTGGTCTTTTCATCAAAGGCTAATCCACTATAAGCATCATCCTCAACAATACCAATACACTGTTTTTGACAAAATGCCAATATCTGTTTTTTTCGATGGTTACTCATCACACAACCTGTTGGGTTTTGGAATATCGGATTTATAAATAACCATCTGATTTGCCGCTCTAACGCTACTTTTTGTAAGCTCTCTAAGGTTATCCCTTCATTATCACATTCAATGCCATAAAGCCTAACGCCTGCCGCTTGGAAAAGTGGTAATGAATAAAAATAAGAAGGTAACTCAATACCTATTGCATCGCCAGGTTTTAATAATCCTTGAGTAATCAAAAATAGTGATTGTTGCGTGCCCGAGGTTATTAAGATTTGATCGGTATCAACCGTCATACCAAGTTGCGTTGCCATATAGTTGGCGATTTGCAGTTTGAGAGAAGGTAATCCCAATTGCAAAGTGTCACTCTGTTTTTCATAAACAATCATTTCATGCGAAGTAATATGGGGTAATATCAATTTGGGGATCATATTAGTTGGCAAATCACCATTAGCCAAATCACAAATATATGCCATTTGCTGACGAACCTGAGCGACTTTTTGTTGATAGACATTTTTGCGATGCTGATAAAAGTGAGATGGCAATCGCCAGTTAATGGTGGAGTAAGCTTGAACTCCCCATTTTTGCTCATTAATAAATGTCCCGCTACCTTGCTTACGAACTAATACACCACGTTCGGTTAAAATATCCAGCGCATGCACAATCGTTGAGCGGTTAACTTGTAGATTTTTGGCTAACTCGCGCTCCGATGGTAATCGTTCACCAGCAATTAATACTCCTTGTTCAATATAGTTTTCAATCAATTGGATAACTTTCTTAAATAGTGCTCCGTTAAAAGGAATTAATTTTTGTCTGTGCCACATTGTTTATTTTATTGAATTTCTTTTAAAACTCATTATTTTGCTTAAAATTGGATGGTACAATTATAGTCCAATTGGCTGTTTATTGCAGTGATTTAATTCTGAATAATAGTCCATAAACTAGACAGCTAACAATTCAGGAGTAAAAATGAAAACAGGTACACAAACCGTAAAACGTGGAATGGCACAAATGCAAAAAGGTGGCGTGATAATGGATGTCGTCAATGCCGAACAAGCCAAAATCGCTGAACAAGCAGGTGCCGTAGCCGTAATGGCTCTAGAACGAGTTCCTTCCGATATTCGTGCTGCAGGTGGCGTGGCAAGAATGGCTGATCCAACTATCATTGAAAACGTGATGAAAGCGGTAACTATACCAGTGATGGCAAAAGCGCGAATTGGTCACATTGTTGAGGCGCGTATTTTAGAGTCAATGGGCGTTGATTACATTGATGAAAGCGAAGTACTCACCCCAGCTGATGAACAATATCACTTATTAAAAGATGAATTTACTGTTCCTTTTGTGTGTGGTTGCCGTGATTTAGGTGAGGCATTACGCCGAATTGGTGAAGGCGCTTCAATGCTACGCACCAAAGGTGAACCGGGAACAGGCAATATTGTTGAAGCGGTAAGACATATGCGTCGTGTTAATGAGCAAATTCGTCTCGTGGTTGGCAAATCAAAAGACGAGCTGATGACGTTTGCTAAAGAAATTGGTGCACCTTATGAGTTAGTATTACAAATTAATCAACTTGGAAAATTACCTGTGGTTAATTTTGCGGCTGGTGGCGTTGCAACACCTGCTGATGCAGCATTAATGATGCAACTTGGTGCCGATGGTGTGTTTGTCGGTTCTGGTATTTTTAAATCGCAAAATCCAGAAAAATTTGCCAAAGCGATCGTTCAAGCAACCACTTATTTTGATGATTATCCAAGATTGGCTGAGCTGTCAAAAGGATTAGGTGAAGCGATGAGAGGAATTGAAATCAGTAAATTAAGTGAATCAGAAAGAATGCAAGATCGAGGTTGGTAATGACTTCAAAAGCATGTAAAACTATTGGTGTGCTTAACTTACAAGGTGCTGTAACTGAGCATTTGAATATGCTCGCGAGCCTTGATGGGGTGAGCCCAATGACAGTTAAGCAACCTGAGCAGTTAAGCCAGCTTGATGGCTTAATTATTCCTGGTGGAGAATCAACAGCTATTAGCCGTTTAATTAAACAAAATGGATTATTTGAACCAATACAATCATTTGCTAAACAAGGTAAAGGCATCTTTGGTACCTGCGCGGGGTTGGTACTTTGCGGTAGTTCAACTCGCCATAATGAAGTTGAACAACTCGGGTTACTAGATATTACTGTCGAACGTAACGGTTTTGGTCGGCAAATCGATAGCTTCGAAACCAAGATTGATGTTGCGCCTATCGGTCAACAAATTCCAGCAGTCTTTATTCGCGCACCGTATATTACCAAAACGGGTAAGCAAGTAACACAACTCGCTTTTATTGATAATCATTGTGTGATGGCAGAGCAAAATAATATTTTAGTTTGCTCATTCCATCCCGAATTAACAACAGACAATCGTATAATGCGCTATTTTGTTGAAAAATGTTAGTTACAACCTTCACCCCATTTTTAATTGGATAAAAATGGGGTGAAGGTTGTACTATTTAATAATTGACAAGAATTATTAGTGCTTTTTTACCTGCAAAAACCCCGTTCCTCAACTTTTTTACTTTTTCTAAATGATGTTAATTATTAAGTCATCTATATCTTTTTTTTTATTTATCTGTACAATGCATTAAGAAATGATAAGTATGACAAATAAAGAAGGAAATTCGTTATGATGACGGGTAATTGCTTATGTGGCGACATTGTCTATCAACTTAATAGTGATATTAAAGCGATCGTTTTTTGTCACTGCTCACGTTGTCGCAAACAAACTAGTTCGGCTTTTAATTCGGCAACAGTGGTTAATAAGGAAGATTTAACTTTTATTAAAGGTGAAGAAAATATAAAAGTGTTTTCTCATGCTGGCGTTAATCGCCATTTTTGTAGTAAATGTGGTTCGCATATTTTTTCTAGTCGGGATAATGATGCTAGTACTTACCGTTTGCGCATAGGCTTGATTAATGAACCGATTAATGCTGAAAAGTGTATTCATGTTTATACCGGTTCAAAAGCAAATTGGGATACTATTTGTGATGGTTATCCTGAATATGAAGAAGGTATTCCGGCTAAATAATAATAGTCCAGTTATAGGACAAATCGTAAATAGCCGGACGATGATCAGAGTGAAACTAAAACATCATCGTCTCAACAAGCTTCATCTCGTTGCCAATAGGTTTTATATGCAAAACCCATTAGATTATTGGTCATCTTAATTTCTTGTAATCGTATAGACCAAATCGGAGCTTTCATCACTCTGGCAAAGGGAAAAGCATGATAATAAAGCTCATAGGCATGGCTTGCCTGATTTTCAGTAAGTAGTTCAGCGTTAGCTGTAAATTGAATGCCCTGTATTTTGATGATCGATTTTGGACTATTGCTAATTGTACCTGCAACATTTGGATTTTTTAGCATCGCTTGTGCATGCTTAGTTTTTAATTCTGATAAGAGGTATAAACACCAATTTTCTTTATCAAATACATAAAATGCATTACATACCCATGGTTGATTTTCCGCTAATATCACGCTTAAACTTAAGACATGTTGCTGTTGTATAAATGTTGTGATTTTAAGATCGGACGACTTCATGATTTTATTCAGACTTTTGATTTAAATGCATATCTTCACCCCAGCGAGGTAGACTCGGCACCTCAATATCAAACAGGTCGAGCGCTCTTGCAACACTGTGGGTAATAATATCATCGACACTTTCAATGTGTTGGTATAACGCAGGAACGGGTGGAAAAATAATGCCGCCCATTAATGTCACCGTTTCCATATTTTTTATATGGCCTAAATGTAATGGCGCTTCTCGTGTCATTAAAACTAAGCGGCGGCGCTCTTTAAGTACGACATCAGCTGCGCGAGTTAATAAATTATCGGATAAACCATGAGCTATTGCAGCTAGTGTTTTCATTGAGCAAGGTGCGACTAACATGCCTATCGTTTTGTATGACCCACTGGCGATTGCGGCACCTATGTTATCAACTGAATAAACGATATCAGCTAAGGATTCTAATTGTGCTAATTGGGATTTAGGATGCTCGTAATTCCCCGTTATTTTAGCGGCTTTAGAAATAACGAGGTGAGTTTGAATGTCCATCGGTTTTAGGAGTTCTAAAGCTTTTATACCGTAAGCAAAGCCTGTCGCACCACTTATGCCAATTATCATTCTTCCCATATTGATTCCTGTTGTTAAATCGAAATGCTAACTTTAGCGTCTATTTTAGCTTAGATTAGCACGTTATAGATAATAATATCTTTGCTGGGGAAATTTAATTTACTAGAGAAGAAAAGCACACCGCCAACCAAGTTGCCAGCGGTGCTATTTGATATAACTTATTCTATAGCCATTGGTTGGTTAACAATTTTTGTTTCTCGTTGACCTTGAATTGCTTTAATTTTTGCTGCATATTTTGTAACTTCATCTTTACTTGATAACAAATTATACTTCAATATAAACTCAGCACTTTGACCTGGCTCAAGTTGACGAACTCTTTTTTGCGCCCGTTCAATGGTAACTGGATAAGCAAAGCTGGTACCAGGCTCTAAACCCGTAACGTATCCTTGTTTGAGTGTGTCAGTGTTTTTCCATAATGAGAGTACAGGAAGTTGGTTTATATTAAAAGCAATACCAGCAGCTTTATCACCTGCTTTATTTGTTACCATGACTTGTGTATCTCCTTTTTCATCAGCATAAGGATATACATTAAAAACCATTTCATCAAAATTTTTAGTTGGTCCTAAATAAGTTTGCCAAGTTTTTAGTCCTGCTTGAGCATAATCATTAAATGGCGATATTTCTTTAACCGGTGCCACAAATTTTGCACCTTCTTCTAAAATTGGAGTACCATAATTACTATGATAAATAATCTGATAATCCTTTATATAATCACCTTTATTCGTAATCGTATCATGTACAATGAACTCTTTTGTACCAGGTACATAACTCAACGACACCCAAGTTTCTAAATTACTCTTTTTAAATGTGTTTTCTTTGATTAAACCTTTTACGTTAATCGTATAAGGTGCTTTATCATCAATAGTTACAATTAATTTCGATACTGGCGTATTTTGTGCTCGTCCATGAAGTGTATATATCATACCATCTGCTTGCACTGCATGTCCTGTCCATTCAAATCCACAACGTACCATCATTTCATTAAATCCATCAAGCCATCCTAATCCAGAACGGCTTTCTAAATTTATAAATTTTGGATTAACTATTTCATTTACAGGTGAGTCCCAACCCATTCGTATACCATCCCCTACGACTGATATTACACCTAAACCACGCGTAGGACTCAATTTGATTGAAAAATTATTACTCTTAATAGTAAGTAGTTCAGTTCCTTCTTGCTTACCACCTTTGAGAATAACGTTTTCAACAGAAAATATTTCTGATTTAATACCTAAATCTTTGCTTGATATAGACCATTTTCCCTGTTTTATATTTTTTTCGCTATCTGTTAAGACAAACTCTTTTGCATTGGCCGTCATAGAAGCTAAACAAGTTAATACAGCTAGTGATGTTATTTTAACTTTCATAATTTATTCCTTATAGATGAAATGAACAAAACTGAATCGGTTCAGTTAATATGACATGAAAAAGGAAAAATTAATAAAAAAAATATCAAAAATGCGAGCTAATTCACAATTTCGATATAAATTAAAATAGTAATAATGTTGGGATTAAAACTTTTTGTAAAAAAATTAGCAAATAGGTCTTACTTGCCCTACTTTCCAGTGTTTTCGACAAACTGAGTGGTATTCGCTATCACCAAGATGTATCGAATTGCCAAATTTAACTATTTGTCCATTTTCGCCTTCTAAAAGAATCATTGTGGCTTTTTTACCGCACCAGCAAACCGTTTTGAGTTCGCGATAATTATCAGCAATTTCTAATAGTGTTTTTGAACCTTCAAATAAATGTCCCATATAATCTGTTTTTAGGCCAAAAAACATCATTGGAACGCCAAATTCATCACACACGTCTGATAATTTCCAAATGGTATTAGATGATAAAAATTGACTTTCATCAATCAAAATACAGGCATAGTTATTTTGTTTAATCTGTTCAATAATACCATCGACAGTATTATCATCAAGTTGTAATGCTTTTTTACGTAAACCAAGTCGGGAGACAATCTCAACTGCAGAGTCACGGGTGTCGACTGATGATTTAAGTAATAAAGTCTGCATATTATTACTTAAATAGTTATGATCGATTTGCAACAGTTCAGTGGATTTCCCGGCATTCATTACGCCATAAATATAGTAAATTTTAGACAAAATCAGCGTCTCAAAAGTTGAATATTAATTATCGATAACAGAGAAAATAAAAGGTAAGCGGTCAAACTTACCTTTTGATGAATCAAATTATTTTGCTTTACCTTGGTTTGCAACCGCTGCTTGTTTAGCTGCGATTTCATCTGCATTACCTAAGTAATAATGTTTAACCACTTTCATGTTATCATCAAATTCATAAACTAATGGTACACCAGTTGGGATGTTAACATCGATAATGTCATCATCACTGATATTATCTAAATGTTTAACCAAAGCACGAAGTGAGTTACCGTGAGCTGCAATAATAACGCGTTCACCTTTTGCAACACGTGGCGCAATAGTTGATTCCCAGTAAGGAAGTACACGTTTGATAGTCAATGCTAAGCTTTCGGTTAATGGTAAATCTGATTCAGGTAATTTGCTGTAACGTGAATCGTGCCCAGGGAAACGTTCATCTGATTTTTCAAGTGCAGGAGGAGTAATAGCGAAGCCACGACGCCACAACTTAACTTGATCATCACCATATTTAGCAGCAGTTTCAGCTTTATTTAAGCCTTGTAACGCTCCGTAATGGCGTTCGTTTAATTTCCAGTTCTTCTCAACAGGTAACCATGCTTGATCAACTTCATCAAGAATGTGCCATAATGTATGTATTGCACGTTTTAAAACTGAAGTATATGCATAGTCAAATGTAAAACCTTCTTGTTTTAACAATTTACCTGCTTCAGCAGCTTCTTTGTTACCTTTATCGGATAAATCAACATCAGTCCAACCACAAAAACGGTTTTCCTGATTCCAAACGCTTTCTCCGTGACGAATAAGAACTAATTTTTTTACTGCCATGAATATAACTCCTTAGTTACGTAAAATAAAATGGTTAAATGAATTTTATTAAAAATGCATGTTTAACTTTATGCATTTTTAACATATTAATCGTCTTTATGTATTCAAAATACTCATTAATTTGATAAGTATTTTAATGGGTCAACTGATTGCGCTTTATAACGAATTTCAAAATGTAGTCGTACTGATGAAGTTCCAGTTGCACCCATTGTCGCAATTTGTTCACCTGCTCGAACATTTTGTTGTTCTTTAACCAAAATAGTTTGGTTATGCGCATATGCCGTTAAATAGTCATCATTGTGTTTCACAATAATTAAGTTACCATAACCTGGCAATGCATTACCAGTGTAAACCACCCGACCATCGGCTGCTGCAACAATTTTAGTACCTAAAGTGCCTGCAATATCAATTCCTTTAGTCGCATTAGAGAATTTTTCGATGATCTTACCTTGTGCTGGCCACTGCCATGTAATATTAGCGACATTAGAGGTGGTTGTTGGTATCACAGTTGGGCTATTTTCAGTTACGGTTTCAGTGGTTTGAACCGTATTAATTGGTTTATCTTTGCCATTTAAGGTGGTGGTAGTCACGGTTGTGACGACTGGTTTAGTTGAACTATTGGTTGATTGACCAGTAGTACGTGCATTAGTTGATGTTGTTTTTTTAGTTTCAACAATCGTTGTACCGCCACTGACATCAAGTACTTGACCTACATTAACAGCATAAGGTTCTTGAATGTTATTTTTAGCGGCTAACGCACGATAATCATTACCAGTAACCCAAGCAATATAAAATAATGTATCACCTCGTTTAACGGTATAAGTATCACCTTGGTATCCACCTTTTGGAATATCATTATAATTACGATTATAAACAATACGCTCATTCGATGTTACAACACTAGCTGAAGAATTAGTTGTTGCAGAAGAGTGAGATGTAGGTGCTGAATAAGTTGATGGAGATGAAGAAACTCGACTACCGATAGAAATATTCGTAGGCGGTTTTGAATAAACCGATGAGGTTGAAGATCTCGATGAATCGGATATATCTTCAATGTCAGCTGGATTTGTCTGCGTACACGCAGCAATCATCAGACTTAAACAACTTAATGTGAGAGTTTTTTTCACAATAACACCTTTCATTTGTTTATATAGTTTTAATATGAACATTTTATCGCTTTTATAACAAAAAGCTATTATATTAATTACCAGCAAGCTAAATCAATAAAATCACTGTTAAAAAAGCACATTTAATGTCTATAAGTTGTAAATTGAGCAATTTTTGCAGGTTATGTTGCCAATAATTGATAAAGCAACTTCTAAACTAAATTTGAAATCCAAATTACCAATATCAGTAATAACAGTTTAAAGAGGTTTGAAAAATATACTATTTTTTGCCCATTCAATTAATAATCACTAACACTATTTACGATGCAAGGAGCATATACAATAAATTTGGTATAGAATAATTCATGCTTTGAATTTTACAATGATCTGAAAATAATGACTCTATATATTGTTGCTACACCTATTGGTAATTTAGATGATATTACCCTTCGCGCAATTAATACCCTTAAACAAGTTGATCTGATTGCCGCTGAAGATACTCGACATAGTGGACTGCTTTTACAACATTTAGGCATAAAAGCTAAACTGATTGCCTTACATGATCATAATGAGCAAGAAAAATCACAACTGTTGATCGAAAAACTAAAATCAGGATTATCAATTGCGTTAATATCTGATGCAGGTACACCTTTAATTAATGATCCCGGTTATCATTTAGTTAAGGCTTGCCGAGAAAATAACATCAATGTGGTACCTGTCCCCGGTGCTTGTGCAGCAATTGCTGCGCTTTGTGTTGCTGGGTTACCTTCTGATAGGTTTAGTTATGAAGGATTTTTACCCGCTAAAACGAAAGCACGACAAGATTATCTCACTAAATTGCTTGATGAATCTCGAACGATGATTTTTTATGAATCCACACATCGACTTTTAGATACGTTGCACGATATGCAAACCATTTGGGGAGGCGATAAACAGATCGTATTAGCCAAAGAACTAACCAAAACATGGGAAACGATTGTCAATTTTTCCATAATAGAGTTGATTGATTGGTTACAAGAAGATAGTAATCGACAAAAAGGGGAATTTGTTTTGATTGTCGAAGGAAATAATAAAACTAATGATGTGATTGATTCGAAAGCAATTAATACACTGAAACTATTACTTAAAGAGCTACCTTTAAAAAAAGCAGCGGCAATAAGTGCTGAAATTTACGGACTGAAAAAAAATCAATTGTATCAATTGGGGTTAACATTCGAAAATTAAATAATAATTCGATAGTTAATAAAATGGTTTCAATGATACCCACACTTTGATTTCAAATATTGGTTTCGATAAACTTATTTTAAACTGCATCAGCATTAGCACAATTAGCACAATTTAGTATATAATTAACAACTATTTTTAAGATTTTTATAACACAAGGTAATAAACAATATGGGATTTAAATGTGGAATTGTCGGTCTCCCGAATGTGGGCAAGTCAACGCTTTTTAATGCATTAACCAAAGCTGGAATTGAAGCGGCTAACTTTCCGTTTTGTACTATCGAACCAAACACAGGTGTAGTGCCAATGCCCGATCCGCGTTTAGATCAATTAGCGGAAATTGTTAAGCCACAACGAACCTTACCAACGACGATGGAATTTGTTGACATCGCAGGTTTAGTTAAAGGTGCGTCTAAAGGTGAAGGGCTTGGAAATCAATTTTTAGCCAATATTCGTGAAACCGAAGCGATTGGTCACGTTGTTCGTTGTTTTGAAAACGAAAACATCGTCCACGTTGCCGGTAAAATCGATCCGGCTGAAGATATTGAAATCATTAATACTGAGCTTGCTTTAGCAGATCTTGAAGCTTGTGAACGTGCAATTACACGTTTACAAAAACGTGCTAAAGGTGGTGATAAAGACGCTAAATATGAACTTGAAATTCTTGAAAAGTGCCTTCCTCACCTTGAACAAGGTAAAAAATTATTACTTTTAGATTTAAGCAAAGAAGAGTTAGATGCAATTAAATATCTAAGCTTCTTAACTTTAAAACCAACCATGTACATTGCCAATGTCAATGAAGATGGTTTTGAAAACAATCCTTTTTTAGATAAAGTAAAGTCCATCGCTGAACAAGAAAAAGCCGTAGTCGTACCAGTTTGTGCCGCTATTGAAGCCGAACTTGCTGAGCTTGATGACGCTGACCGTGATGAGTTTATGCAAGATCTTGGTTTAACCGAACCAGGCTTAAATAGAGTCATTCGTGCAGGTTATAGTCTGCTTAATCTACAAACTTATTTTACTGCTGGTGTTAAAGAAGTTCGTGCATGGACTATTTCTGTTGGTGATACTGCACCGCAAGCTGCAGGTAAAATTCACACCGATTTTGAAAAAGGATTTATTCGTGCTCAAACCATTGCTTTTGATGACTTTATTAAATATGGTGGTGAACAAGGGGCTAAAGAAGCGGGTAAAATGCGTTCAGAAGGAAAAGATTATATTGTGCAAGATGGCGATATTATGAATTTCTTATTTAATGTTTAATTAACTTTTAATGGGTGTCTTTAAGTACGACACCCTATTCATTCGTTTATCAAGTATAACTAAAAATTAATCACCCGCCAAATTAAACGGTCTATCACTCATCTCTAGAAAGGGTAATCAATTATGAGGAACTTCATTTATGTTATTAACCTTTGAGCAAGCTAAAAAAAATATACTTGAAGCAGTATCCATTAATTATCATCCTTTAACTAAAAAAGTGGCATTATTTGATGCTTTAGATCGTGTTACGGCTGAACCCGTTATCTCTCCAATTAATGTACCTAGTTTCAATAATTCGGCTATGGATGGTTATGCTGTGAGATTATCAGATATCAATCAATCTAAATTATTACCTTTAGCAGGCTCGATTTTTGCCGGGGATGATATCTCTAATTTAAATTGGCCTATCGGAACCTGCTTACGTATTATGACTGGCGCCCCTGTACCTGATGAAGCAGATGCGGTTATTATGCAAGAACAAACTGAACAAAGTAAGTCTGGTATCAATTTTTTACATGAAATTAAAATCGGCAGCAATATTCGTTATATCGGTGAGGATGCCAAGCAAGGAGCGATTGTGGTGACCAAAGGTACTCGTTTAACTATTCCAACACTCTCTAGTTTAGCTACCCTTGGCATTGCTGAGATAACCGTGTTTGATAAATTAAAAGTCGCCATTTTCTCAACCGGCAATGAATTATCAGATATTGGCAATCCATTAATAAATAATAGTGCTATTTATGATAGTAATCGCTTTACGCTCAAATTACTACTAACTAAATTAAATTGCCAAATCATTGATTTAGGGATTATTGAGGATGACCCAAACAAAATTAAACAAACGCTTGAAGCAGCGTCTAAACTTGCTGATTTAGTGATTACCAGCGGTGGGGTGTCTGTTGGTGATGCAGACTATACTAAAACCGCTTTAGAAGAGCTTGGCCAAATCAAATTCTGGAAAATTGCAATAAAACCAGGCAAACCATTTGCTTTTGGTAAGATTGGTGATGCGTTGTTTTGTGGATTGCCCGGCAATCCGGTTTCAACTTTAGTCACTTTTTACCAGTTAGTTCAACCGCTAATTTTAACACTTACCGGACAGAATTTACTCGCCAGTGATTTATCGTTCAAAGTAAAAACAGCAACTAATTTAAAAAAAAGTGTTGGTCGATTAGACTTTCAACGTGGTGTGTTGCAAGTTAATTCTGATGGTGAGTTAGAAGTTGTTTCAACTGGTCAACAAGGCTCACATCTAACTCAATCATTTAATCAGGCTAATTGCTTTATCATACTTGAACAAGAAAGAGGCAATATTGCTAAAGGTGAATTTGTAACAGTTGAGCTATTTAACAATTTATTAAAATAAAATGATTAAAATAGCGCAACTAAAATTGCGCCGGTCGCAATCATGGCAACACCAACGGCAGACAGAAAAGAAATTTTTTCACCAAAAATAATAGCAGCAAAAATAACCGCAAAAACGACACTAAGTTTATCTATTGGTGCAACTTGCGACACTTTACCTTCTTTAATTGCCATAAAGTAAAATAACCACGATAATGCCCCTGCTACCCCACTTAATGCAATAATAAGTAAAGCCTTTTTATCGTTAAAAAACGTGTTAATAAGATTTAGCTTTCCTTGCACAGCTACCACCCCAACTAAAAATATCGCCATAACAATCGCTCGTATTGCCGTTGCGGTATTAGCATCAAGATGTTGTAAACCAATTTTCCCTAAAATTGCAACGCAGGCAGCGGTTATTGCAGATAATAAGGCATAAATAAGCCAAGCGCTCATACTAGTATCTATCGACTTGGAAAAGATATTGTTGATTATTTGAATTTTTCTGGCATTGCTCAGATTTGCTCATCACGCCTCGGCAATCCTCAAGTACACCATGGGTTTTTGACCAATGATATTGTTTGCCTTCATCATTTTTACCACCACAGGCAGTTAAACTCAGAGCAAGACATGTTATTGCGATTATTACTGGTTTCATCTTATTCCCCTTGCAAATAATGAGTCATTTTTTAATTTACTGATTATTTTAATGCATTATTAAACGGATTGATAGCAAAGCTATCACCTATTTTTAATATATGAAAGTCGCGATCTTCTTTTAGTGAATTTAATACAGATGGCGGTTCGTCTAATGGTTCATCCGCTAATTCAAATGCACCCCAATGAATTGCTAAAGCTGATTGGCAATTTAATTCATCATAGAGTTGCAACGCTTGTTTTGGATCAATGTGTTGTGATTGCATAAACCAACGCGGTGCATAAGCACCGATGGGGATCAATGCTAAATCGATTTGCTTAAATCTATCAGCAATTTTCTTTAAAATGGATGAATAACCAGTATCCCCCATAAAGTAGATGGTTTTTGTTAGCGATGGATTATCGATATCTGTTTGCATTACCCAACCACACCATAAGGTTTTATTCACATCAAAAACACCGCGATTACTCCAATGCTTTGCAGGTGTCGCCGTATACGTTATTCCATTAACCTTACTAGATTGCCACCAGTCCAGTTCAATAACTTGTTTTGCTCCCCACTTTAATAGTTTTGTTTTAAGCCCCAGAGGAACCAAAATAGTCATTTTAGGAAAGCGTGTTACCAGATGTCGGACACTATTAAAGTCAAGATGGTCATAATGGCTGTGTGATATCACAACCACATCAATTGATGGTAATTTATCAATGGTAATGGCGGGTTGGGTTCGTCGCTTTGGGCCGATAAATTGAAACGGCGAAACTCTATTGGAAAAAACCGGATCGGTTAATATCCATTTATCATTAAGTTTTATCAACGTAGTTGAATGACCTATCCACCAAACTCTATTTCCTTCTAGGTTAATATCAATTGAGCTACACCATGTTTGACTAAATGCGTGGTATCCGGCTTTTGGAGGTAAGACTTTACGTTTAATCCGCCAACGCAAAGCATCAATAAATTTAATTGAAAAAGGTTCAATATTGTCAAATCCTCCGACTTTATGATGTAACATATCACTTAGTTCATTTAGTGACTTATTTAGTAGTTTATTTTGTTTATTCATTAAGTTAATCTTGTTTGGTTAATTAACACTGCGTTCAATTAACACAGCAACATTACCAGCATTGGCAATAGCATCTGGTTTTGAAACTTTTACTTTTAACCATTGAACAGAAAACTGTTCAATGACTAACTCTGCAACACGTTCAGCCACCGTTTCGATTAGTTCAAATCGATTTACTTCAATAAATGAAGTTATCGATTGGCAAACTACAAAATAGTCTAAACAAAATTCAATCTTATCGCTTTTTCCTGCTGGTTTATT
Source organism: Gilliamella sp. LMG 34361 (assembly GCF_984569075.1). Lineage (NCBI taxonomy): Bacteria > Pseudomonadati > Pseudomonadota > Gammaproteobacteria > Orbales > Orbaceae > Gilliamella > Gilliamella sp. LMG 34361. Next base: position 2,241,311 of record NZ_OZ474903.1, read on the forward strand.
ATTCCATGCAATTTCTAAATCAAGAATTAACTTTTGTTTAATGGTTTTTTCCCAATCATAGACTCCAATTGTGGTATAAACTGTTAGCGACTCAATTAATACTCTATCTTTAATCATCAAACTCATCTTTAATTCCAAGCATTGATACTGTTTAAAATAGAGATTACCGAATCTTAATAAATTACGCTATAATTTATTTCAAATAACAGTAAATATCTGGTTCATATGACACGAATTTTTCAGCCTTATATAATTAACCAAAATAGTTTAATCACTTTAGACGATAATGCTTTTAATCACTTAATCCGTGTTTTAAGGATGAAACCTGGCGAATCTATTACGCTGTTTAATGGTTCTAACCAAATTACACCTGCTGTGATCCACGAAGTAAATAAAAAAAACGTTGTAGTAAAAACAGCTAGTACTATTTTTGATAATCGTGAATCACCACTAAACATTCATTTAGGCCAAGTTATTTCTCGTGGTGATAAGATGGAATTCACCATTCAAAAATCAGTCGAATTAGGTGTTACAACCATTACTCCATTACTTTCTGAACGTTGTGGTGTCAGACTTGATCAAGAAAGACTTGAAAAGAAAGTTCAACAATGGCAAAAAATTATCATTTCGGCTTGTGAACAATGCGGGCGCAATATTGTCCCAACCATAAACCCAGTATCAAAATTGGAAAATTGGTGTGCAAGTTTAACCGATAGTTTAAAACTCAACTTACACCCTAAAGCCGAAAAAGGAATTAATCAATTACCAACTGATAATAAAAATATTAGCTTATTAATTGGACCCGAAGGTGGACTATCTAACGAAGAAATTCAAATGACGTATCAATATGAGTTTACGGATGTTTTACTCGGACCACGAGTTTTACGTACTGAAACGGCTGCTTTAACGGCAATAACCGCCCTTCAAGTTCGCTTAGGTGATTTAGGTTAATGACATAAATGAATAAGTTAACAAATGATTGCTTTGCTTATTAATCGGTAACGAGTATGATAGTCGAAACTTGATTAATATTGCTAAAACTACACTCTACCTTGATTTCATACCAGATTTATAAATTAGGTAGAAAAGCATGCAAGTCGTCAACACCAAATTCAGTACTATCAAATAAAAACAATAAGGAGTGACCATGATCAAACTTGGTATTGTTATGGATCCCATTAGTCATATCAAATTAAAAAAAGATACCAGCTTTGCGATGCTGCTTGAAGCACAAAAGCGCGGTTATCAACTTTATTATATGGAGATGAATGATCTATTTTTATCTAATGGTGAAGCATATGCAACCACACGTATATTAAAGGTTCATAACAATAGTGAACATTGGTTTGATTTTGATGATGAACAAACGATAGCCTTAAGTGAACTTGACGTGATATTAATGCGAAAAGATCCTCCGTTTGATACTGAGTTTATTTACGCAACCTATATTTTAGAACGTGCGGAAGAAAAAGGCGTATTAGTAGTTAACAAACCGCAAAGCCTTCGTGATTGTAATGAAAAATTATTTACGGCATGGTTTGCTGATTTTACACCAGAGACCTTAGTTACTCGCCAAACATCACAAATTAAGGCTTTTCATCAGCAGTTTCACGACATCATTTTAAAACCACTTGATGGTATGGGCGGATCGTCAATTTTCAGAATTAAACAAGATGATCCTAATGTATCAGTTATTATTGAAACACTAACCGAACATAATACCCGTTATTGTATGGCTCAAAACTTTATTCCAGCAATAAAAGATGGTGACAAACGTGTTTTAGTTGTCGATGGTGTACCCGTCCCTTATTGTTTAGCGCGTATACCTAAGAAAGGTGAAACTCGAGGCAATTTAGCCGCTGGTGGACATGGTGAAGTGAGAGCACTGAGCGATAGTGATTGGAAAATTGCTAACAGTATTGGACCAATATTAAAACAGAAAGGGCTTTTATTTGTTGGACTTGATATCATTGGGGATAAATTAACTGAAATCAATGTAACTAGCCCAACCTGTGTTCGAGAAATTGAAGCCGCTCACCCTGATTTATCAATCACAGGGCTTTTAATGAACGCAATTGAATCAAAATTGAATAAAAAGAGTAAAAAATGATAAGAGAATATCGACCAAACGATTTAGATGCCATTATGAATATATGGATACAAGGAAATGAACAAGCTCACAACTTTATTGATATTGAATTTTTTAAACAGAACTACGATATAGTTAAAATGTTGATTCCAATGTCAACAATTTATGTTCAAGATCTTAATGGTGTTGTCGGTTTTATTGGTCTAAGTGAAGATTATATTTCAGGGCTATTTGTTGAGAAAAGTTATCGGCATCAAGGTATCGGAACGGCGCTAATTGAAAAAGCAAAACAACACCACAATGAACTATCGGTACATGTTTATAAACAAAATAATGATGCGATTGACTTTTATTTATCACAACATTTTGAAATTATTGGTGAATCAATCAACGAAGAAACTAATTATCCTGAAGTATTAATGCGTTGTAATGTGGAACATAAAGTCAAAATTGGCAAATGTGCATTATAATTTAACAACAATGTGAATATATGAATTTAAAAAATCATTTTATTATTGCGATGCCAACATTACATGACTCTATATTTAGTCGTTCTGTTGTATATATTTGTGAGCATAATCGTGATGGAGCAATGGGTATTATTCTCAATAAACCTATTTTAGAACTCAATGTTCAGACCGTATTATCTCGCCTTGAGATCACAGCTTCAAAAAGTTGTGCTGAACTTGAGCATCCTGTATTTTGTGGTGGTCCACTAGCCGAAGAGCAGGGTTTTATTTTACACACACCTCATCAAGGGTTTGCGTCAAGTATCCAAATTTCTGACGATATTATGATAACCACATCACTTGATGCATTGAAATCAATTGGTTCACCTGAACAACCCAAAGATATCTTTTTAGCACTAGGTTACTCAAGTTGGCAATCGTTACAGCTTGAAGGCGAAGTAGCAAGAAATGATTGGTTAGTAAGCGAAGTTAATCCACAAATTATATTCGAAGTTGCTATTGAAGATCGTTGGAAAAAAGCCGCTGGATCATTAGGTATTAATATCAGTACCATCTCTCACCAAATGGGTAACGCATAACCGATGGCAACCATTATTGCATTTGATTTTGGTACCGCAAGTATCGGGGCAGCTATAGGTCAGGATATCACCAAAACAGCTAACTCATTGTGTTCTTTCAAAGCACGTGATGGGATACCTAATTGGCAATCTGTCGAAAAAGTACTTAATGAGTGGCAACCAGATTATTTAGTGGTAGGGCTGCCACTAAATATGGACGGAACTGAACAACCGTTAACGGCTAGAGCGCGCAAATTTGCTAATCGTTTACATGGTATGTTTGGTTATCAGGTTCATCTACAAGATGAACGATTATCAACCGTCGAAGCAAAGTCACATATTTTTGCTTCACGCGGTTACCGTGCTCTTGAAAAAGGTCATGTAGATGCGACGTCTGCCATTATTATTTTGGAAAGTTGGTTTGAAAATAACGAATCTGTTTAATCAATGAGTTATTTTAACAATAATTAGTCGCCAATAAATTTCATACTTGCTAAAATATCAACCAATTTTTCTACTGTAAGGACTGCTCCCCGTGTCAAATAACAAATCTCTTAGCTATAAAGATGCCGGTGTCGATATCGATGCAGGCAATGAACTGGTTAATCGCATTAAATCTGTCGTAAAAGAGACTAAACGTCCTGAAGTTATGGGTGGACTAGGTGGTTTTGGTGCATTATGTGCAATTCCGCAAAAATATAACCAACCTATTTTAGTATCAGGCACTGATGGCGTTGGCACGAAATTACGTCTTGCGATGGATCTAAATCGTCATGAGTCAATTGGTATTGATTTAGTAGCAATGTGTGTTAATGATTTGATTGTTCAAGGTGCTGAGCCGTTATTCTTCCTCGATTATTACGCAACAGGTAAACTCAATGTTGATGTTGCAGCAACAGTTGTTACGGGTATTGCTCAAGGTTGTAAGCAATCTGGTTGTGCTTTAGTTGGTGGCGAAACTGCTGAAATGCCCGGTATGTATCATGGTGATGATTATGACTTAGCTGGCTTTTGTGTTGGCGTTGTTGAAAAATCCGAAATGATTGATGGCAGTAAAGTACGAGATGGAGACGCATTAATTGCCCTCGCGTCAAGCGGTGCTCATTCAAATGGTTATTCGTTGGTGCGTAAAATAATTGAAGTAAGTGAAGTAAACCCTGCTACAGAACAATTAGATGGTAAACCATTAGCCGATCATCTACTTGCTCCAACTAAAATTTATGTCAAATCAGTGCTAGATTTGATTTCAAAAATTGAAGTTCACGCAATTGCTCATATTACCGGTGGTGGCTTTTGGGAAAACATACCTAGAGTATTACCTAATAATACTCAAGCAATTATTGATGAATCTAGCTGGCAATGGCCGGCAATCTTTAATTGGCTACAATTGGCTGGTAATGTAAGCCGCCATGAAATGTATCGCACATTTAACTGTGGTGTCGGTTTAATTATCGCTTTACCAAAAGCATTCGCAGACCAAGCTATTAACTTGCTTAATCAGCATGGTGAAAAAGCTTGGCTACTTGGCGAAATAAAAACATCAACGTCAACTGAGCGTGTAATTATAAAATAATGTAACTCCGTTTGTATTATCCAACTATAGGATAATACAAACTTCAATAGCGTCTTTATCTAACATCCCTTCCCAAAACCTTCTTATCAATTAACACATTTAATTAGCCTATTAATTAACTTTTACTATGTAGTTTACCAATGGTAATTCTCTTCATTGTGATTAAAAACGGATAGTTATAACGGAAAAATTTAACAGAAAAATAACTAAAAGCTATCTTACTTTCTGGTACAATAGCCAAAAATATAATAACTAAGTAATGTCATAAAACTATAGAATACAAGGTTTTTTAATGATCATATCAGATGCTAATAGTGCGGTGTCATCCGTCGCATATCGCGCAAACGAAATCATTGCTATTTATCCAATTACACCAAGTTCATCCATGGCTGAGCAAGCTAGCACGTGGGCAGAATTTAATAAACCCAATGTATTTGGTGATACCCCAAAAGTGGTTGAAATGCAATCGGAAGCAGGTGCAATATCGACTGTGCATGGTGCCTTAATGACGGGCGCACTAGCAACATCATTTACCTCATCACAAGGTTTACTATTAATGATTCCTTCGCTATACAAAATAGCAGGAGAATTAACACCATTTGTTTTACATGTTGCTGCTCGCACTGTTGCCACCCATGCATTATCCATTTTTGGCGATCATTCAGATGTCATGTCAATTAGGCAAACTGGTTTTGCCATGCTTTGTTCAAGCTCAGTTCAAGAAGCTCAAGATTTAGCGTTAATTTCACAAATAGCAACGCTTAATAGTCGTGTACCATTTGTCCACTTTTTTGACGGTTTTAGAACATCACACGAAGTTAATAAAATTTATCCAATTAGTGATGAACAAATCCGTCATTTATTACCGGCCGAAGCTATAGATGCTTTTCGAGCTCGAGCATTAACACCAGATAAACCGGTAATACGTGGAACATCAGCCAATCCAGATACTTATTTCCAATGTCGTGAAGCGGTTAATCCATATTATGAAAACGCTTACCATCATGTTGTTGAAGCAATGCAAGCATTTGAAAAAGAGACTGGAAGAAAATATCAACCTTTCCAATACTATGGCGCTAAAGATGCCGAGCGTATCATCGTTATCATGGGATCAGGTGTCAGTACAACCAAAGAAGTAGTCGATCATCTTATCAAAAATGATGAAAAAGTCGGTCTAGTTATCGTTAGATTATTCCGCCCTTTTTCAGCAAAACATCTTCTTGATATTATTCCCCAAACCGTAAAAAAAATAGCGGTGATGGATCGCACAAAAGAGCCCGGTGCTCAAGCTGAACCACTTTATTTAGATGTGATGTGCGCATTTGCAGAAAGGTTTTCTCGTGGTGAAAGCGATCATTTGCCACAAATTATCGGTGGTCGTTATGGCTTATCTTCCAAAGAGTTCGATCCACGTTGTGTATTAGCAATATTTAATGAATTAACAATTGCAAAGCCAAAACCTCGCTTTACCGTTGGTATTTACGACGATATCAGCGGTTTATCATTACCATTACCCAAGCAATCTATACCACAAACATCGGCACTCGAAGCGCTATTTTATGGCTTGGGAAGTGACGGGACGGTATCTGCAACAAAAAATAATATCAAAATCATTGGTGATAGTTCACCATTTTATGTACAGGGTTATTTTGTTTACGATTCAAAAAAAGCAGGTGGTTTAACCACTTCTCATCTTCGAGTTAACCTTGAACCAATAGATTCACCATATTTGATAACCAGTGCCCATTTTATCGGTTGTCATCAAGATCAGTTTATCGACAAATATCAAATAGTTGAAAGATTAAAAGATGATGGTATTTTCTTGCTGAATACACCTTATAGTAAGGATGAAGTTTGGCATAGATTACCTAAAGAAGTGCAAATTCAACTAATTAAGAAAAGAGCACATTTTTATATTATTAATGCCGCTAAAATTGCTCGAGAATGTAATTTAGGGGCAAGAATTAATACGGTCATGCAAGCCGCTTTCTTCCATTTATCGGAAATATTTAAAAATGATTTTAGTATTACCCAACTAAAAGAAGTTATTGCCAAAAGTTACGGCAGTAAAGGACAGGATATTGTTGAAAATAACTGGAAAGCGCTTGATTTGGCCATCGCATCACTTGAACAAATTCCGTTAAGTTGTGTTGATCAAAGTAGCGCTTCACGACCACCTATCGTACCAAGTAATGCACCTGATTTTGTTAAGATGGTAACTGCAACCATGTTAGCTGGTTTAGGTGATACCTTACCGGTTTCGGCCTTCCCGCCTGATGGAACATGGCCTGTTGGCACCACAAAATGGGAAAAACGTAATATTGCGGAAGAAATTCCAATTTGGAAACCTGAACTTTGCACCCAATGTAACCACTGTGTGGTAGCTTGTCCGCATGCCGCTATTCGTGCCAAAGTGGTAACACCTGATGATATGATCAATGCACCTGAATCACTAAGTTCACTTGAAGTAAAAGCACGAGACATGAAAGGTCAGCGCTACGTATTACAAGTTGCCCCGGAAGATTGTACCGGATGTAATTTGTGTGTTGAAGTTTGTCCATCGCGTGATCGCAATAACTTTGATATCAAAGCAATTAACATGCAATCACGCATTGATAATCTTAAAACACAGCGTACTAATTATAACTACTTTACTGATCTACCTGATCGTGAAATAAAAACGCTTGAACGAATAGATGTACGTACATCACAACTATTAACACCGTTATTTGAATATTCTGGTGCATGTGCGGGATGTGGAGAAACACCTTATATCAAATTACTTACTCAGTTATATGGTGATCACCTCGCTATTGCCAATGCAACAGGTTGCTCATCAATTTATGGCGGTAATTTACCATCATCACCATATACTACCGATCGTAGCGGTCGTGGCCCTGCTTGGGCTAATTCATTATTTGAAGATAATGCCGAATTTGCTCTTGGTTATCGAATTACATATAACCAACATAAAAAACGAGTATTACGTTTACTTGAACATGTTGCCGGTGAAGTTTCACCAGAGATTGTTATCAATTTACAATCACCAGATTTATCTATTGATGAAAAACGAACTCAAGTTAATTTATTACGTCAACAATTAGCGCATTTAACTTCAGCTGAAGCTAAGGAGTTAATGCAAGATGCTAATTATCTGATTGATAAATCAGTATGGGCAATTGGTGGTGATGGTTGGGCTTATGATATTGGCTTCGGTGGACTCGATCATGTAATGAGTTTAAGCGAAAATGTTAACATCTTAGTGCTTGATACCCAATGCTACTCTAATACTGGCGGACAGCAATCGAAAGCAACACCAATGGGTGCAGTTTCCAAATTTGCTGATTTAGGTAAACATAAAGCTCGTAAAGATCTTGGAGTCAGTGTAATGATGTATGGTCACGTTTATGTCGCACAAGTTGCTTTAGGTTCGCAATTGAACCAAACACTTAAAGCATTACAAGAAGCTGAAGCTTATAATGGCCCTTCTCTGGTTATTGCTTATAGCCCTTGTGAAGAACATGGTTACGATTTATCTAAATCTCATGAACAGATGAAAGATTTAGTTAAATCAGGTTTCTGGCCATTATATCGTTATGATCCGCGTCGTATGCAAGAAGGAAAACCAGGTTTAGTGTTAGACTCAAAAACACCAAACAGCGATTCATTAACAGATGCGTTACTCAGAGAACAGCGATTCCGCCGTCTAGAAACACTCGAACCAGTGATTGCCAATACCTTACATGAACAATCAACGAAAATGGTTAACTCCAAGTTTAAATTCTTACAGATGCTAGCGACCTATTCCGATATAGAAACGCCAGCAGACAGCTAAACCAAAAAAACGGATTAATTGCTAATTAACCCGTTTAATTTCCATAAAATACACTAGTCATGATTTAAATTGTTTCAGAGCAAAAAAAACTCTCTAAAGTAGAGAGTTTTTTTATTTTTGAAATTGTTACATCTTTTTAACCACCAGTCACACGACGAGTCATCCAGTAATGTTTTTTCCAGTAATTTTCATTCAAACTAGAATAAATAACCCCTTTTGATGTTGAAGCATGTAAAAATTTACCATCAGCATAATAAATACCTACATGTAAACCACTGCGACTACGTCCAGTTTTGAAAAAGACTAAATCACCTGCTTTTGGTTCAGTAACTTTATAACCTAATTTAGCTTGTTCAGCAGCACTTCTTGGAAGGTTTTTTTGTAATCTATTTTTGTAGAAGTTCATAACTAAACCTGAACAATCACTACCTGCTAAAGTAGTACCACCATAACGGTAAGGTGTTTTCTTCCATTTTTTGTAATGTTGTTCAATTTTCGACAACATCACAGGATCGGATTTAACAGATACTTGTCCATGGCTAGTGCTACAGCCAAATAAGACGAATAGTGAGAAAATTACTGAGCTTACGAGTAGTCTTTTTTTAACGCTACCGTAGCTGCTGCGCAACTTCGTTAATAATCGATTGTCTTTTTTTGTCATTTCTTTTTGTTCCTTTATTCAACGTCGACCACTGCGAATAACGTCTTGCAACCTTTAAACTTTTAGGCAATACACCTTTTTGCCACTTGTTCTTATCTAATTTAGACAACTTAACTGAGCTAAGGTTCGCGTGACTACGATATTTTAAACTCTCTTTAAGCTGAAGTAATCGTAAAGAAAGAAAACAAATGATCACATCATCAACACTGAGTTTTCTATATCCAGAAAGCTGATCGCGCATTCTAGAACCATAATGCTTAGCAGTTTGCATTAAACTACCAACAGCTGCACCTATTAACGCAGCTGAACCAAACGACAATCCACCAGTAGCTAAATCAATGCTGGCGCCGATTGTCGCGCCTGAAACAAAACCTTTGGTTAAATGAATTCCCATCATTTTTAATGCATCAAGATTAAACAAATCTGCTTTATAGCGGCCTTTAATTAAAGGTAGATTTTCATCATTTTCTTGACTTGAATCAAATTGATAGAGCTTTAACAAATCACAAATCGCTGACTGTTCGCGTTTTCTGACTTTGTTTTGCATATCAGCTACAGCTTGCCTATCATCAGGCTTTGCCATTTCATAAAAAGCAGTCACATCAACTAACGCTTCAGCAATAATTAAATTAGCAGTATAATTACGAGATTGACGAATTTCATCAATGTTAACTAACCAATTATCTAATATTTTTTTTGCAGGTTCAACCAATAGAGCTAAACTTTTGTATAATTTTTCCTCACCATCTAGCGGTGGAAATACAGCGTTAAACCCTATAATAGCATGAATTCCCATTCTTGAGAGCAATATTTTCCATTCCTTTTCATTTTGCTCCTCAGTAGAAACAAAGTTGAGTACTGCAAGAATTGGTTTATCACTATTGGTTAAGATAGCTAATTCGTCATGATATTTAGGTAGAACGGGCTCTCTCACGTCGATAACATAAATAGCCGCTTCACAATTTAACACCTGTCGAATCACTTTTGCTTCTTGATTAAAAAGGTTTTCAGCTTCTGGGCTTTGTAAAAAAATCGATAATTTATCAACCCCGTCAAGTTTAGTGTTTTGTGGAATAAGCTGATTAATGTAATCATAAAGCGCCAAACTGTCTTCAAATCCGGGGGTATCATAAAATGTTATGTCGGTATTATCGGCTAAAGGCAGTTTGATGGACTCCACATGTCTGGTGGTGCCAGGTTTATCAGAAACATCACCAAAATGACTATCACGTATCAATGCTCGTAAAAGCGATGTTTTGCCAAAATTTGCATGTCCAACTATCGCTAATTTCAATGAAGTTATCATATTACTTACCCTGTTCTAACCAATTAGGATCAGCTAACGGTAAAGATAGAGATTGCCAATTATGCAATTGCTTACCTTGATTAATAAACCAAATACGACTTTGTTGTGATTTATTCATTAATTGTTGAATAAAATTTAATATTCCGCGATCGGGTGCTCGGTCAGTATCAATTGCAATTAACATTTTATAAGCTGGTTTTAATTGCAAATAATCTAATATCGCACCTCGCTCTTGACGAGTATTTAAAAAACCATAAAAAGGAATTGTATTGGGAAAATTCCAATTTTCCTCAACATCTACGGCAACTAAGTAAACGTCATGTCCTTCTTCAATCTGCGAAATTGGTAATTGCCATTTATGTTGGCCTAGCTTATCTTCATCAACAACATTGGTTAAAAGCGGCTGTAATTGTTGAGAGAGAATTTGATAATAGGGATCATTCAAATTTAATTTAATTTTTCGACTACTAACAATCCAAATAACACCACAAAAAATCATCAATAAAAATCGAACTGCTAGCCCATAACAGATAAAAACACCCAGCAACCAAATAGCCCAAGAAGAACGAATATCGCCCGCACTTAGCGCATGTTCACTAAGTTTAATCACATTATCGCTTGGAATGGAAAAACCAAATAAAGCTGGCAAATAACCTAAATAGTGGGTTAAATGAATAATGGTATCAGAATTTAATAATGTGGTTTTCCACTCAAAACTATAATGTTGCGTTGAAAGTAGCACGACTAAAACTAATAAAGCGCTGCTTAAAATAACTGTCCAAAACAGATTAAGAACAAAGCCAATCAACCAACGGATTCGAGAACCAAATAAAGTAATAAAAGCAGGTATAAGCTGTTGTACAGTCTTTTTTTGATAAAGCTTTTGGGCTATCCATAACCAACAGTGAATTAATAAACTACCGCCAAAACGAGAGAAGAAGAAAAACGAACCAATCCAAAGAATCAGCGTAATCAAGTGAACGCCCAATAAACTAAATAGCGCCCAATACAAATTGATTGGATTTTGGCTCAACGCGCTAAAAGTTAATGAACTACCTAAAAAAATCGATACTAATAGTAATAAAAAGAAAGAAATCTTAATAGAACGCAAAATAATCTTCTGTGCCAAGTAAAGACCATTTGGCTTAGATAGCATCGTTGCACGAGTAACAATTCGATTAACCAAAGAGGTAGGTATAGCTTTAACTTGCCGATTGATATCTTGATCAGCAAACCGTCCTGATTCTGATTCAATTAAATGGATAGTTTCAGTAAGCCATAAAGATTTTAACTGTTGGCGCATTTAAATATCATCTTCATATTGATTATAAAAGAAACGCGACCTAAGTCGCGTTAAACAAAGATTGAATCATTTATTGTGTTATTTCACCAATTTTGGTTAAAAGAGTTTGAATACGTTGTTGCCAAACTTGTTGATCGTGTTTTAACTTCTCGTTTTCGTCACGTAATGCTTTCATTTCATCTGAACTATCATTAATTAATTGTTCAAGTTCTTGATTACCTTGCTTTAATCTTGAAATCTCTTGTTGTAAGGTATCAATGGTATTTACAGTGTGTTGAATTTTAGTTTCTAACTGATTCAATATTTCATATGACATATTTTTCCTCAAGCTCGTTTTATTTGGTGTATAATAAGTAGTATTATAACTAATTCAATCGAAAATCAACACCTTTTTAAATCTTAAGTTGGAGAAAATTATGCGAAAACCTCTCGTTATGGGTAACTGGAAACTCAATGGTAGTATCGAAATGGCAAAAGACTTAGTTGCAGGATTAAGAACTGAGCTATCAACTGAAGCAAACTGCGGTATTGCAATTGCACCACCAACCGTTTATTTAGATTTCGTTAAACATCAATTAGGTGGCTCAAATATTCTATTAGGCGCACAAGATGTTGGTGTTCATCTATCTGGTGCTTATACAGGTGAAGTATCAGCGACTATGTTAAAAGAAATCGGTGTGACTCACGTTATTATTGGTCACTCGGAACGTCGCACTTATCATAAAGAATCAGACGAATTTATCGCGCAAAAATTTGGCGTATTAAAAGAGGCTGGACTAGTTCCTGTGCTTTGTATTGGTGAAACAGAAGCGGAAAACGAAGCTGGCCAAACTCAAGCAGTATGTGCTCGTCAAATTGATGCCGTAATTAATGCATTAGGTGTTCAGGCATTCGATGGTGCTGTAATTGCATATGAGCCAGTTTGGGCAATTGGAACTGGTAAATCAGCAACTCCAGCTCAAGCACAAGCTGTTCATAAATTTATTCGTGACCATATTGCTAAACAAGATGCAGCTGTTGCTAAACAAGTTATCATACAATATGGTGGTTCTGTAAATGATAAAAACGCAGCAGAACTATTTACTCAACCAGATATTGATGGTGCATTAGTTGGTGGTGCTTCATTAAAAGCAGATGCCTTCGCCGCGATTGTTAGAGCAGCAGAACAAGCTAAAAAATAAGAGTCAAGATGAAAAGACGCCTTTAAAAGGCGTCTTTTTAAATAAATGGAAATTTGTAACTTATTTTTTACCCTTCTTTTCATACCTAGATGGCCAAATTTGCTCAACAGGTACTTGCAAATATTCAGAGATAATACGTTCATATTTAGGACAATGACGATATAAAGCATTACGCAAAGTATCAGCCTGTAAACCACTTGAACGTGAAAGCGCCCTTAAATTTCCACCTCGAATTTTAATTTCACCTACAACTCTTGATGGTGTCCAGTCTTGATCTTGTTCTCTCATTATGAGATCCTCTATTGGTTAAATTTTTTGCTATTGTAAAGATTATCGGTATTACAATACTAAATTGACAAAAAGTTACCATCAAAGAATATCACACAAAAAAACGAATTAAAATAATAAAAGCAAAAAAAACACGAAAATGGAATTATATACAATGGATAACAAAGTAAAAAAACAATCAGAACAAGAAAAAACACGAGACTTAACTAATACCGGAGTAATTTATTTCAAAAATCGATTAACTATTGTATTAGAAGGCCTTTCGGGAAATGCTTTTGCGAAAAAAGTGGGCATGTCTGAAGCCGTTATTCGCGATTACCTATCAGGAAAAACTTACCCCTCACTTAATCGATTAGCCACTATCGCACAAAAATGTGAAGTACCAATTGAATGGTTAGCTACCGGTAAAGGAGAATGTCGATTACTACCTGAGACCTTTGGCAGAGGTACTGTTCATGTTCCGTTTCACAATTTAAACGAAACCAACAACGCATTCTCAGTCATTGAATCAATCCCATTTGATTTGACCTTAATTAAACATCATGGTTGTGAAGCTGAAGATCTTGCTGCAGTTTGGGCTAAAGGCAACAGTATGGAACCAACCATATCTAATCATGATATATTAATTATAAACAAAGCACATTGTAAACCTATAGATGGCTTTCTTTATGCCATACAATCTGATGACCAAATTACTATTAAACGTATTCAAAATCAAGGAACAAATTTGTTATTGATATCGGATAATCCAATTTACCCAACGATTGTCGGCGACAAAATTAAACAACAAGATTTTAAGATAATCGGCCATGTAGTTTATTTACTGAAAAATCTTAATTAACATTAAAATCTGTTTTTTCATTTTGACTCCATTGATGAAAATCAATGGAGTTTTTTACATAACTCAATTTTTTATGCGAAAATTCGAGAATTAACTTGATGTTAAGAAAATTACGTAATCTAAACAACTCCAAAACAGCATAACCTTATACTTTTAACCTTAGTTATGTTAAAATCGTCGCAAAATTTTTGCTCATTAATTTAGTTATTATGCCAAATGTAAACTCTCGAAAAAAAGTCGTTGTCGGCATGTCTGGCGGCGTAGACTCTTCCGTTTCTGCTTATTTATTACAACAACAAGGTTATGAAGTTGTTGGTTTATTTATGAAAAATTGGGAAGAAGATGATACTGAAGAATATTGCTCGGCGGCAATTGATTTAGCCGATGCACAAGCAGTTTGTGACAAATTAAATATCAAACTACACACTATCAATTTTGCTGCAGAATATTGGGATAACGTCTTTGAACATTTTTTATCTGAATATCAAGCTGGTCGAACACCAAATCCGGATATTTTATGTAACAAAGAGATCAAATTTAAAGCATTTCTTCAATATGCTGCTGAAGATCTAGGTGCCGATTATATTGCGACTGGTCACTATGTTCGTAAACGCGAAGATCGCAACAAAGTCGAATTACTTCGAGGGATCGACAACAACAAAGATCAAAGTTATTTTTTATATACACTTAGTGAAGACCAAATTCGTCAAAGCTTATTCCCAGTTGGTGAACTTGAAAAACCTCAGGTAAGAAAAATTGCCGAACAAATAGGATTAGCAACAGCGGCTAAAAAAGATTCAACGGGTATCTGCTTCATTGGGGAGCGAAAATTCAGCGATTTCTTAGCACGTTACTTACCTGCTCAATCTGGTATTATTCGTACCGTGGATGGTGAAGTTATTGGACAACATCAAGGTTTAATGTATCACACATTAGGTCAACGCAAAGGCCTTGGAATCGGTGGTCTTAAACAAGCTGATGACACCCCATGGTACGTTGTTGATAAAGATGTTAACAATAACGAATTGATTGTAGCTCAAGGCCATGACCATCCTGCACTATTTTCAGATGGTTTAATTGCCCAACAACTACATTGGGTTGATCGTAAAGTTGTGAACCAACCATTCCATTGCACAGTCAAAACTCGTTACCGTCAGCAAGATATCCCTTGTTATGTTACACCACTAGGCGAAGATAAAATTGAAGTCGTGTTTGACCAACCTGTTGCAGCAGTTACACCAGGACAATCAGCAGTGTTTTATCAAGAGGAAGTTTGCCTTGGTGGCGGTATCATTGAAGAACGAATTATAAGTAGTAAGGAGCATTAATTTGAATAGTAAATACCATCATATTGCGATAGCTCTTGCTGGCATTACACAAAGTGCGACACTTATTCCCCAGCTGGCCAATACTGGGGTTTGCAATAATACGTTATATCAAATATCAATAAAAAGCATCTTAAATACATCACCAAAAACCACAGATGATGTTTATGATGGTATCAACAATATCAAAACGGGTTTAGAAACACTTATCTCGTTACTCTCATCCAATCAAAAACAACAAATTGACCTAATTCGTTATCTTTTTGGTACTTTAAGTATCACTAGTAAACTATTAAAAAACAATGTCGCATTAAATAAAATAGATCAGCGTCTAAAACAAATCTCAGGTCTTTATTTTGAAATGAATGATGAGATAATCGGCTGTCATATTGACGACCTCTCTATTTCATTAGCATGTATCTATTCTGATATCATCAGCCCATTAGCAACAAAAATCAAAGTAACGGGTAAAGCTCAATATCTACAAAATTCATTAGTTCAAGCCAAAGTGAGGACTTCACTATTAGCTTGTGTTCGTTCTGCCATTTTATGGTATCAAGTAGGTGGAAGTCGCTTTCAGATTTTATTTAGTCGTAAATCAATAGTTTATGCGGCACAAGATTTATTAAAAGAAATTAATCGTTATTAAATTTAAAAAATAGCAACGGAGTAACACCGATGGAATTATCTGCTCTAACTGCCCTATCACCAATTGATGGTCGTTACGGTGACAAAACAACAGAATTACGAACCATTTTTAGTGAATATGGCTTATTAAAATATCGCGTTCAAGTTGAAGTACGTTGGCTACAAAAATTAGCTAGCGAAGCAGATATTGTGGAAGTGCCAGCATTGAGTGAACTTGCTATCAATCACCTTAACCAAATTGTGGAAAGTTTCAGCGAGCAAGATGCGCTGCGCATCAAAACAATTGAAAAAACCACAAATCATGATGTCAAAGCCGTCGAATATTTCCTAAAAGAAAAAGTTACTAGCAACGAAGAACTACAGACGATTAACGAATTTATCCATTTTGCTTGCACATCAGAAGATATCAACAACCTATCTTATGCATTAATGTTAAAAACAGCGCGAGATGCAGTAATCGTTCCCTACTGGAACAAATTAATTGATACTATCACTACTCAAGCTAAGATTTATCGTGAGCTGCCATTGCTATCAAGAACACACGGTCAACCTGCTACACCATCAACGATTGGTAAAGAGTTTGCTAATGTCACCTATCGTCTTAAACGACAACTTAAACAACTACAATCCATTGAGATACTTGGCAAAATCAACGGAGCGACAGGTAATTATAATGCACACATGGTGGCTTACCCACAAATTAATTGGCACAAATTTAGCGAAGAATTTGTCACTTCATTAGGATTACAGTGGAATCCATACACCACACAAATTGAACCTCATGATTATATTGCTGAATATTTCGATTGTATTGCTCGCTTTAATACCATCATGCTCGACTTCAACCGAGATGTTTGGGGTTATATCGCATTAAATCACTTCAAACAAAAAACTATCGCTGGTGAAATTGGTTCTTCAACCATGCCACACAAAGTTAATCCAATTGATTTTGAAAATTCTGAAGGTAATTTAGGTCTTGCTAATGCTATTATGAGCCATCTTGGTAGCAAATTACCGATCTCTCGTTGGCAACGTGATTTAACTGACTCGACCGTATTGCGTAACCTGGGTGTAGGTATCGGTTATGCGATCATCGCTTATCAATCAACCCTTAAAGGATTAAACAAACTTGAAGTAAATGAAGATCATCTACTTGAAGAACTTAACCTAAATTGGGAAGTGTTAGCCGAACCAATTCAAACCGTGATGCGTCGTTATGGTATCGAAAAACCATATGAAAAGTTAAAAGAACTCACTCGTGGTAAACGAGTTGATGCCAAAGGAATGCAACAATTTATCGACTCGTTAGCGTTACCGGAACAAGAAAAAGTACGATTAAAACAATTAACCCCAGCAAACTATATTGGTTATGCCATTAATTTTGTCGACGAGCTTTAAACGGCATCTTTAAGTAATAACCATTAAAGAATAATAGAGCGTCTTCATGCCTAAGGTTTTCAAATTATCGATCTTAGGCAAATCAACTTAAGACTTGACATAAAAAATAAAAGAAGCTCAAAAGTTTGAAAATTAGGAAATATCATTGAAAATCCGCATCGCAACACGAAAAAGCCCCTTAGCACTTTGGCAAGCTAATTTTGTAAAACAACAGCTGGCAACAATCCATAAAGATCTTAACGTAGAATTGATCCCAATGGTAACCAAAGGTGATGTACTTTTAGACAGTCCACTATCGAAAATTGGCGGCAAAGGACTATTTGTTAAACAATTAGAACAAGCAATCCTAGACAACACTGCCGATATTGCCGTTCACTCGATTAAAGACATCCCTGCCCAATTTCCGGAAGGATTAACGCTTGCCACCATCTGCCAACGCGATGACGTACGTGATGCATTAATATCAAACCAATATCAAAGTTTGAACGACTTACCGCAAGGCGCCATTGTTGGCACCTCAAGTTTAAGACGTCAATGTCAATTGCGCGCCCAATACTCTCATTTAACAATTAAAGATCTGCGCGGTAATGTAGGTACGCGTTTAACTAAATTAGACAATCAAGAATACGACGCCATCATCTTAGCTTCGGTCGGCCTAAAACGACTAGGATTACAAGAGCGAATTAAACAATATATCCAGACAGACTTAATCTTACCCGCTGTTGGACAAGGTGCAATAGGCATTGAAGCACGATCAAGTGATGATACGATCCTAAAATTACTTGCACCGCTTGACGATAAAAACAGCCGAATTTGTATTCAAGCTGAAAGAGCGATGAATCGAGCCTTACAAGGTGGTTGCCAAGTACCGATTGCTTGCTATAGCCAATTAAATCATGATTCATTAACCTTAAATGGATTAGTTGGCAGTATTGACGGTAGCAAAATTATCAAAGTAACCCTTATAGGGCCCGCAGATCAACCCGAAGCATTAGGTCAACAACTAGCTAAAGAATTATTAGCCAAAGGGGCTGATAAAATATTAGCGGAAATAAACGACTGATGATCTATATTACTCGACCTTCTCCGGAAGGAGATATGTTAACTCAGCAATTAAATCAAGCAAATATTCCGGCAACTCATCTCCCCTTTTTTAAAATCTCAGCTGGGCCGGGGCTAAATAATCTCCAACAGCAACTAAACCAACTTGCTTCATCCGATATAGTTATTGTGGTTTCACCACAAGTCAGCCACATGATAAATCAGCTTCAACCAAAACTAAATTTTCCGAAACATCTACGTTATTTTGCCATTGGTAGAAAGTCAGCTGAATTGTTTAGCCAACAAAGTGGCGTTCATGTTGATTATCCAAATGAAGAGCGTAGTGAAGGATTATTACCACTATTAACCGACCTGCAAGGCCGTTCGATAATAATTTTATGTGGAAATAATGGACGACAATTACTCTCTCAGAAGTTAATTAAAAAAGCACAGGTAACATCTGTAGCGTGTTATTTAAGACAACCCATTGTCTACCCCACAGCAATATTAGCCAATGACATTGAGCAACAAATCATACTCGTAACAAGTGTCGATCATCTGCTACAACTGGACATTTATTGCCAAGATAAACATAAATGTGAAGCACAATTAATCGTAACCAGCCCACGAATTCTCGAAAAAGCCAAACAACTAAATTGGCATAAAGTTTTACCAATTGTTAGTGCAAATAATCAATTTTTATTTAAAACAATGATAACTCTATGTCATAATGCATGAGATATTTCTCAAAAATCTAAATGAGGTTAATTTATGACATTAAGATATTATGGTGCTAATGCAACACTTTCAAATATCAGCACCACTTCATTTAGTCAAACGCCAATAAAAAAGACAGAAGCGAATAACATGATGAATATTAATAAAAAAGAGACAAAATCTCCAAATCCTCAACTCGAACAAACAAGCAATATGCCAAAAGCGCCAGTATCAAGACTCTCAATATTTGCTATTGCATTAACGGTTTGTTTAAGTGGATTGATTTACTTCCAAGGTTACAAACAAATTCAAAACCAAAAGCAAAAAATCTCAACGCTACAAACAGAAGTTGCCAATTTAAAACAAAATACCAACATAATTAAGGACCTTGAAAATAATATTAACAATGAGGTCAATAAACAAAACCAACAGTTCTCATTATTATCTCAACGTGTCGATATTAAATTGAATGACAACAAAAAAGTACAGCAACAACTCACTGATAAGATTAATGATGCAAATAAATTAAACGAACAAAATCTAAATGCGCTTAATGAACGCTTATCAGCCGTATCGAATCTTGATAACAATGTTTGGCTAATTTCACAAGCAAACTATCTTGTCCATTTAGCAGGCAGGAAAATCTGGAGTGATCAAGACTACAACAGTGCACGTTTACTACTCAAAAGCGCAGATGAAAGCTTAGCTAAAGCGAATGATCCAAGTTTACTTTCCGCACGACAAGCTATCACAAAAGATATCAATTCACTATCACAAGTCACCTTTATTGATTCTGATGGTATTATCTTAAAACTACTTGGTTTAACAGAATCAGTGACCGAATTACCATTAATTGGAAATTATAAAGATATTGACCTTGGCATGAACCAACATGACGATACTCTTCCTAACAAGACGAATAATTCATCAAATTCAGTTAACAATAACAACGTCACCAATTCAACTGATGATTGGTCAAATAATTTACTTGCCAATGCTTCAACATTTATGGATAGATTCATTAAAATCGAAAAACTGGATGTAAAAGATAACCATTTTTCTAAGTGTTTAGACAAAGCTGGCAGCGACGAAAAACAAATTGTTAGATGCCAAATCCTAAAAACGCCACTTAGTCCAGAACAATCACTTTACTTACGCGAAAATATCCGCTTGCGATTATTAATTGCCAGCCAAGCTATTCCAAGACATCAAGAACTCATTTATCAACGCGCACTTAACGATGCCGCCATTTGGGTGAATGCTTATTTTGATGGAAATGCACCAGCAGTAAAAGCGTTCCTAGATGAACTCGAAAATTTACGAAACCAACCAATCAGCAACCGAAATATACCAGATAAACTCGATAGCATTACCGAACTTGAAAAATTAATGCAAACTCGTGTTAAATCGATATTAGGTAAATAGGAGAATAATAATGTTCAAAATACTCATTATATTCTTAGTATTAGTTGGTGGATTTTTTCTTGGCCCATTATTAGAAGGCCATCAAGGTTCTGCGGTATTTGAAGTTGCTAAATATCGAATTAGCATGTCATTTAATTCATTTATTATCTTGCAGATTGTTGGCTTACTTTGCCTTTACCTAATCTATAAATTATTTTCTAAAATTTTCAATAATAAATTGGGTAATTGGTTTAGCTTGAAATCACAAAAAAAATCGATCAAGCGCGTTGAACAAGCACAATTTTATCTACTCGAAGGTGATTATCGAAAAGCGGCAAAACTATTTATGAAAAGTGCCAAAGGTGCAAAAAGTTCGACGCTATCTTATCTACTTGCTGCTCAAGCTCAAATCGATAATGACCAACTCATCGCCGCAAATCAATCTTTAGAGCAAGCGGCTAAAACGTGCCAACCTAAAGAGTTATTCGCTTTTCAGCTTGTGCAAATTCGCTTACAGATAAAAAATCATGAATATAACGCAGCGAAAATCTCCATTGAAAAACTCTTAAATGAAAAACCGCGTCACGTTGAAATACTAAAATTGGCTGATCAACTCTATTATGAATCACAAGATTATCAAGCAGTAATTGATCTGCTTCCGAGCTTATATAAAACCAAAGCTTATCCTGATTCACAACTTGATCAGTTTAAACAAGCGGCATATATTAGTCGAATCAAACAACTATCGACAGACATCGATCCACTTGCTCTAATAAAATGGTGGAAAAAACAACCAAAATCTATCATCAACAATTTAGCGAATCAAAAAGCGATGGCCAACTACCTAAACCAATTAGGCCAAACAGCTGAAGCTGAAAAGCTAAAAAGAAACATCATGCGATTAGAATTAAAAAACGAATCTAAAAGCGGAGATAAATAAAAAAACAGGGTTATCGCCCTGCTTTTTTTATTTAAGTAATATTGCTAGATAATAAAATATCGAATCAAAGCCATACAACTCATACCAGCTATCACCACCCACATCAAATTTCGTGTCAAAACTGCCACAAAAATAGTTGGTACTGCTGCCAAGCAATATTCCAAATTAAAAACAGGAAACTCACCTTGCTTAACAATAAACAGATTTTGCACAAACAATGCCGTCAAAATACAAATTGGCACATAGGATAAAAAACGAATTACGACCGCTGGTAATTGCAATTTTCTAACTAACAAAAATGGGATAACTCGCGGTAACCAAGTCACCACACCACTACCCAAAATAATTAACAAACTATACATACTCATGCCTTATGCTCCACAATAATCCCCATAAAGCAGCCGGCAAAAGTACTAAACAAGATTGCCATTTCTGACGATACAAATCGCAATAAAAAAACCAGCATAACGGTCACGGTCAACATTGCTATAATTCGATTTTTAATCGTTTTGGTTTTATCGCCAGTTAACTGCAAATACAGTAAACCAATAAACATTGCCACTAACGCATAATCTAAACCAAACTGAGTTGGATTTGGTAGCCACTCGCCAATTAATGCACCAATCAAGCAAGATAATATCCATGCTAAATAAGCGGTAATATTCAGCCCATGCATCCAAGGTGGATTAATTGGCGCTTTATTCGCAATGGCATTCATTGCAACAGCAAAACTCTCATCGGTTAGTAAAGTGCCAATACCAATATTATTCAAAAGTGAAAAATGACGAAAAGCGGGCGCTGTTGCCATGCTCATCAAAAAATGTCGGGAATTAACCAAAAATACCGTAAATATCACAGCCGAAATTGGTGTCGGCACCATCATTAAACCAGTAATAATAAATTGTGATGCACCGGCATAAATAATGATCGCCATCAGTGTCACTTCCAAAACCGACAAATTAGACGCTTTACCCACTACGCCGGCCGCAATACCAATTCCAATATAACCCAATAAAGTGGGAACACAAGCGCGCACACCATCTTTAAATGTTAATGACATCTTCCTTTCCTTATAAACTGCCAACTTGGATAATGATAAAGATTAAATTATCGATAATTAAATCAAACCACATTCTTCTATAATCAAATTTTGCTATAATAACGCTTAATAACGTTATGTTAAAATCATTAATTATCTTACGGTAAATTTATTTATGTATACTGGCACTTTATTTATCATCTCAGCGCCTAGCGGTGCTGGCAAATCAAGTCTAATTCGCGCCTATTTAGCGCAAGCCAATCATCATCCTGCCAAAGTTTCAATCTCACATACCACACGAAAACCCAGACCAGGCGAAAAGCAGGGCGAACACTACTACTTTGTAGACAACCAAGAGTTTGAATCACTCATAAAACAAGATGCTTTTGTTGAATATGCTCATGTATTTGACCACTATTACGGCACATCCAAAGCCGAAATCGAACAATCATTACAACAAGGTATTAATGTTTTTCTTGATATTGATTGGCAAGGCGCACAGCAAGTAAGACAACAAATGCCTGAATCAAAAAGCATCTTCATCTTACCACCATCATTAAAAGAACTCGAAAATCGACTCATCAAACGTGGCCAAGATAACGCTCAAGTCATTAGTAAAAGAATGCACAAAGCCCAATCTGAAATATCACATTACAACGAATATGACTACATCATAATAAATGATGATTTTGATGAATCATTAACTTCACTCAATGCCATCATGACTACAGCAAGCCTTGAACAATCAAAACAAGCTATTACTCATCAAAAACTGCTTGCTGACCTACTAGCACAAAGATATTAACAAGATTGGCAAAAATATCGCCGAAAATTGGCGATATTTTTTATTAATTACCTAATGCGTTACTCGCTTGACTATTTTGAATTAACTCTAACTTATAACCGTCGGGATCTTCTACAAAAGCGATAATTGTCTTACCCCCTTTAACTGGTCCTGCTTCACGGGTTACACGGCCGCCTGCTTGACGAACGTCCTTACACATCTTAGCGACATCATCAACTCCAATAGCAATATGACCAAAAGCAGTACCAAGATCATATTTATCCGTCCCCCAATTATAAGTCAGCTCAATCACTGAACTTTCAGACTCATCACCATAGCCAACAAAAGCAAGAGAATATTGATACTCAGGATTCTCACTTGTTCTAAGCAACTTCATACCCATCACACGAGTATAAAAATCAATTGAACGTTTTAGATCACCGACGCGGATCATGGTATGTAAAATACGCATTGCTATATTGTTCCTTATTACAATTAAACATTTAACTTGAGTTTATCTATTTGTAATAAATCAAGCAAATTTTTATGCTGACAAAATAGCCGATTAATGAAATATTGAATTTAAAAAAGCGAGAAAAATAGAAGAGCTTTCACTTATCGTATAATAAGTGAAAGCACAGTAAGATTTGAAAAAAGAAAAGGTTAATTTATCGGAGCTGCGCTAAGACGTTTACCGTTTGAAATCAACTTCACTTTTTGACCAGCATAAAACTGCTTAGCATCACCTTTTTGAACAATAACTATTGTTGAACCCTTATCTTGCTTGATTTCTAATTCAACAGCTGCGGCTTGACTTGCTTTATTCTCGATTGCGTCACCTAAAATTGCGCCACCTACAGCACCGGTAGCAGCAGCTAGGATTCGCCCGGTACCATTACCTATTGTATTACCTAAAACACCCCCAACCACAGCGCCACCTAAAGGACCAACAACGTTACCACCATTTTTGCCATCAGAGTTGGCTTGAATCTTAACAGCTCTTACAGCAAGAACAGTACCATAGCTTACTTGCTGAACTTGCTTCGCTTGGTCAGTTGTATAAACATCGCCAGAATAGATATCACTATTACTACATCCAGATAAAATTGCTGCAAGAATAGTTAATGTGACGATTTTTTTCATAATTGATTCCTCTTATATTTCAGTATAATTATATATACCACATTTAGCATAATATTCTTTTGCTAAAACGACAATATCATTTTCATTATTTTATCAATAGACAATACAATTTATCACCAACTTAGGTTATACTCAGCTTAATAGTTAATCTACTATACAATAAGTACATGAAACGGTTATTTTTTCCTTTAATATTATCAGTTATGATAACTGCTTGTCATGATGAAAATCGAAACCGACGACGAAAAATTAAACCGTCACTCATCAATCCAAGTTTGATTGTATGAATGACAATTCAAATCCTGACGCCATCAAAGCTGATGGTTGTTCTGTATAATAATTTTATAGGCACAGTAAAAGTATGAAAACTATCGAAATCGACGAAGAACTTTATCACTTTATCGCAGGTCAAACTAAACATATTGGTGAAGATGCCTCCAGTATCTTACGACGATTACTAAAATTTAACAAACCAACGTCAAGCAAAGTAACACCTGCCCCACAAACTGAAAGCAACTACTCGGTTATTGACGAACTCATTAAAAGTGAAAGATTCACCAAAGAACGATCCACTATCAGTCGATTTTTAGCTGTCTTAGGTGCACTATACAACTACAACCCAGCACTATTTTCCATAGCAGCCACCTCACTACATGGCAGAAAACGACAATACCTTGCCAAAGACGAAAAATCGTTAGAAACCTCGGGCAAAAACACCAATCCACGAGAAATTATTGGTACCCCATATTGGGTTATCAGCAACACTAACACGGCTCGTAAAATCCTCATTATCGAATCGATTATGAGTGATATGGGCATATCAGAAAGCATGATCAACCAAGTTATTTGTGCATTCTCACCATCAAATAACTAAAAATTCACACAAAAGTGAATGAAAAAGAATAGTGAAAGAGGAGTAAAAAAATGGCTAGGCCAAGTCGTGCAGGATTATTAGCGCAATCATCAGACCTAATTGATCTTAAAACACTAAAAAACAATTACTATCAAATCAAACCTGATACTGACAACGTTAGCCAATTGGTTATCTTTGGTACCTCAGGCCATCGTGGTAGCTCAAACAAAGCCACCTTTAACGAAGCCCATATTCTTGCCATTGCTCAAGCAGTAGCAGAATACCGCAAAGCTAACAACATTACAGGTCCTTGCTTTATTGGTCAAGACACTCATGCCCTGTCTGAACTCGCTTTAAAATCAGTATTAGAAGTCTTTGTAGCTAACGAACAAACTGTCGTTATTGCCCAAGATTGGGGTTACACACCAACGCCAGTAATATCGCACGCCATCTTGACTTACAACGAAGGTAAACAATCACAATTAGCTGACGGCATCGTTATCACGCCCTCACATAACCCACCTGAAGATGGCGGAATTAAATATAACCCGACTAATGGTGGCCCAGCGGATACCGACATCACCAAACAAATCGAAAATCGCGCCAACGAACTGCTCAAAGCCAATTTAAATGGTATAAAACGCATTACAATCGAAAAAGCGATAAAATCAGACTACCTTCATACCAAAGAATATGAAACCGATTATGTCAACGACCTACAACACATCGTCGATCTATCACTAATCAAATCAACTTCACTCAAAATTGGCGTTGATCCACTAGGTGGCGCTTGCATTACCTATTGGCCACGCATTGCCGAAAAATACGGCATAAATCTTGAAATCGTCAACAACAAAATTGACTCGACATTTAGCTTTATGCATCTCGACCATGACGAAGTGATCCGCATGGATTGCTCAAGTCGCTGGGCAATGGCAGGATTATTGAATCTAAAAGACAAATTCGATCTAGCCTTCGGTAACGATACCGACGCTGACCGCCACGGTATTGTTACGCCAAAAGGCCTAATGAACCCAAATGCCTACTTATCAACCTGCGTAAATTACCTATTTCAAAACCGACCTCAATGGCACAAAGATATTGCCATCGGTAAAACACTGGTGACTAGTTCAATGATAGACCGCGTTGCAAACAGTTTAAACAAAAAATACCTTGAATACCCTGTTGGTTTCAAATGGTATGCTGATGGTCTTTATCACGGCAAACTTGGATTTGCTGGTGAGGAAAGCGCAGGCGGATCATTCCTAAGAACCAATGGCAAAGTCTGGACAACCGATAAAGACGGCATCATCTTATGCTTACTTGCGGCTGAAATGTCAGCAAAAATTGGCAAAAATCCACAAGAGCAATACCAAGAGCTGGAAAACAAATTTGGTATCTCTTATTATGGTCGCATTCAAGCTCCGGCTTCATTTACTGAAAAACAAAAACTTGCTAAACTCGATGCTAGCCAATTAACCACCGACAAACTTGCAGGTGAAGAAATAACCCAATGCTTAACCACTGCGCCAGCAAATAACGCGCCTATTGGTGGTTTAAAAGTCATTACGCAAAACGGCTGGTTTGCTGCTCGTCCGTCTGGTACTGAAGACGCATATAAGATATATGCCGAGAGCTTTATTAGTAATGAGCACTTAGCAACCTTACAACAAGAAGCGCAACAAATCGTGGCTAAAGCGATAAAATAAACAAAACAGATAGATTAATGTAATTAATCTATCTGTTAATAATAAAACTGGTTAATAGGGCTAAATTCTAGAGTTTAATAACACCTATTTTTTACTATTAAAAACCCCGCTCCTCAACTTTTTTGATGATGTTATGAACCGGTTATTATGCAAACAATTTATCGATACTGTTTAATAATTAACTTAAATCGCTCTCATACCTCTGGATAAACGCGCTCTTATTATTGGTTGAAATAGCAGTTTGCCGTAATTAACATTACATTTGATACCATCTCGCATTGAATTATGATCAGCAACTAGTAGTTTGGTCTAGTTTTTTTAGTATATTTAATTTAGGCGCAGTTTTTAAGTTCCATAGTTGCTCAACTATGTATAACGATGGGTTATAATGCCCTAAATGGTTACCTTCGGCAATAAAAGTAACGGTTTTATTACTCTAATATCTTCAATTTTCATTTTATATTGCTCCTTTAATATTCAGGTTTATGCATCTAATACCACCCCTATGATAGGGTCGGCTAGACTTCATTGTGCAATCTAACATTCCGCCAACACTGTCGGCTTACTCGCCTGCCTATCACAAAGCAACCATTCACTATTGGTTACTTTGTTGCTCCTGTCTCTACCAGGTATAAAAACTAAGGTGATACGCAAACACCATAGAATCTGTAAGCCTCCACCGCGTTTCCTAAGTTCCCGCTGACTGAGCTGACGGAGTTGACGTACGTAGAGTAATATGTGCGCTGAAAGTTAGCGCCAGCATAGGTTAACATAGAACCCCATTCAGTAAATAGCCCTGCACCAATTCGACGCTGGTAATAATCACCCGGTGACGAAGGTGTAGCTCCTATATAATCTCTATTAACAGCGTTAGTTAAATCCGCAATGCTTGAAAGACGATAACCTATATTATTACACCATAATAGATGCTTGCTATCAGATCTTGATTCACTAAAACTTCCACGATTGACAAACCACTGCTTTAACTCAAAACCATACTTCACGACCGCCTGACCACTATTATCTCGTCCAACTAACTCAAACGTTTGCGGTAATGTGGGTTTATCTACCCGCTCAGAATTATTCTGAGCTAATTGCTTGGCTACAGGTCCTGTTAGCGTAACGCGGACTGTTTCACCTGTAACATCCGGTGTCATAGTTACAGTGATACCCCCCTGTGTGATGGGGTCCCCCCAATTTAAAGGACCACTATTTCCTATCAATAAATCAAAATACAAATTATTAGCACCAGTAGTAGGGAAGTTTCGATGATAAGATGACGAATTGGTAGACTGAGGAATAAACCCGCTATAAACATTCCACTCTGAAGAAGGCCCTGCATATTTATCTTTACTATAGGTCATATCAGGCTTTACAAAACAGACCCTTGGTCCTTCTTCTCCTTTAGGTTTGATATAATAATCTGCTCTGCCTGTACCATAAAAAGTTCTATTAGGAACGCCATTACGAGTAGTAAGTACATATCCTATCGAAAGGTGCGAACTTGTACTGAGTTCAACTCTATAAGGTGCATTACAAATATTTAGTGTCTCGTTACGTGCTACACGATGATTATTCCTATCATAAATTTTTAAGTTAAAATAAAAACCGCCTATATTATTATTATTACCATTAAATAGGCCAAAATTACCATCGCCATCATCATCAGCCCCATAGTTATATGGTGAAGAACTAACAAATTTGCTAATATCGACCCTATCGTCATTAATATCCGTTGGCATAAACGTACCAATATCGGCGAAAGTCTCTCCGGCATTAGGCAACTCGATAGGATTTGATGCACTTGAGTTATTTGTTGCGCGAGTGATGATAGTTCCATCGGATAGCGTTATCCCGAGTAATTCATCGGTATTAGTCGCGCGCGTATAACCACCGTCGAAGGTTAAATATGGTGCGTGACCGTTGATAACATTTCGTGTTGTAGCTGTTAATGCTTGACTGCAATAAGAAGCCAACATCAATAAAATAGGTAATAAGGCTAAAATAATTTGCCGGAATGGAAACCAGCCACGAATTAGTACCCCAAAAAATCGGAAAATAGAAGAGAGATATTGAAGAGCACTACAAAAACTAGACCGATTTAAATTATAAGTTGGGCAGGTTTGGTGTTTGGTGTTTGGTGTTCAAAATTATAATGCATAGCGACAGCCTTGTCAAGTAATATTCTAATTTAATTCAATTTTTTCGCTATATCGGCAGTTCCCTAACCGATAAATTCACTTAAAAAGTGTTTAAAATTATATAGTTTATACAACCTCCTTCGCAACTAATTTTAATCGCTCAATTGTTAACTTTTGTAAAGAAAAGCACCAAACTAATTATTAAAGTAAATAATTAAAATGAAATGTCTACACTTTTTCATACTTAAGGCGTTATTAAATGCCATCGCGGTTAAATACGACCATATTGTACGCATAAGCAAGAAAACGTAGTTTTCTTTTTTCCGAATAGCTTATCCCTTAAGTACAATTAGTGTAGCCTATCCACTTCAATCTTCATTTTATATTGCTCCTTTAATATTCAGGTTTATACATCTAATACCATCCCTGTGATTGTGTCGGCTAGATTTCATTATGCAATCTAAAATTCCGCCAACACTGTTGGCTTACTCGCCTGCCTATCACAAAGCAACCATCCGCTATTGGCTGCTTTGTTGTTCTTATCTCCCCCCAACCCTTACGATTTAAGCACTAAGAAGAGTTAAGGATAGGCACAAACTAAATATACAGTATAATAGTTAGGTAAATAGCGGATCGCACCATCGTTAGGGTTCACTTTCGTATTAGTATTATGACGACTACTATCAGCCCCATATCCACCGCTTTCGTCACTATATGCATACACAAAATTTGCACCAGCATAGGTTGACATAGAACCCCATTCAGTAAATAACCCTGCACCAATTCGACGCTGGTAATGATTACCCGATGACGAAGGTGTAGCACCTATATAATCTCTATGAACAGCGTTAGTTAAATCCGCAAAGATTGGATAACGATAACCATTCCTATTACATACTTTTCTGATGGTACTAAAAGGAAAGCTCTTCTCCCCTCCATTAAAAAACCACTGCTTTAACTCGAAACCATACTTCACGACCGCCTGACCACTATTATCTCGTCCAACTAACTCAAACGTTTGCGGTAATGTGGGTTTATCTACCTGCTTAGAAGGATTTACTACTAATTGTTCGGGTTCGGCTACAGGTCCTGTTAGGGTAACGCGGACTTTTTCACCTGTAACATCCGGTGTCATAGTTACAGTGATACCCCCCTGTGTGATGGGGTCCCCCCATTCTAAAGGACCGCTATTTTTTATCAACAAATTAAAATACAAATTATTAGCACCAGTAGTAGGGAAGTTTCGATGATAAGATGACGAATTGGTAGACTGAGGAATAAACCCGCCATAAACATTCCACTCTGAAGAAGGTCCTGCATATAAACCTGTACCGACTCCTGAGGCAGGCCTTGCAAAACAGACCCTTGGCTCTCCTTCTCCTTTAGGTTTGATATAATAAGTTGCGCTGCCACTATTATAAACGGCTCTATTTGGAACGCCATTACGAGTAGTAAGTATACCACTAAGCGAACGGTACGAACTTGCACTGAGTTCAATTCTATAAGGTGAATTACAACTATCTAATACCTCACTACGTTCTACACGATCATTATTCCTATCATAAATTTTTAGGCCGAGAAGAAAAACGCTATTATTACTAGTAGATAGGGAAATAACATCATCACCATCATCATCACCTGCATAATTATATGGTGGATTAATCAATCCGTTAGCATTCACTAGATTGCTGCCATTAATATTCGTTGGCACAAACATACCAATATCAGCGAAAGTCTCTCCGGCATTAGGTAATTCGATAGGATCTGATGCACTTGAGTTATTTGTAGCACGAGTGATGATAGTTCCATCGGATAGCGTTATCCCGAGTAATTCATCGGTATTAGTCGCGCGCGTATAACCACCGTCGAAGGTTAAATATGGTGCATGACCGTTAATAACATTTCGTGTTTTAGCTGTTAATGCTTGACTGCAATAAGAAGTCAACATCAATAAAATAGGTAATAAGGCTAAAATAATTTGCCGGAATGGAAACCAGCTACGAATCAATACCACAAAAAATCGGAAAATAGAAAAGAGATATTGAAGAGTACTACGAAAACTAGACCGATTTAAATTATAAGTTAGGCAGGTTTGGTGTTTGGTGTTTGGTGTTCAAAATTATAATGCATAGCGACAGCCTTGTCAAGTAATATTCTAATTTAATTCAATTTTTTGCTATATCGGCAGTCCCCTAACCGATAAATTCACTTAAAAAGTGTTTAGAATTATATAGTTTAAACAACCACCTTCGCAACTGATTTTAATCGCTCAATTGTTAACTTTTGTAAAGAAATGCGCGAAATTAATTATTAAAGTTAATAATTAAAATGGAATGCCTACACTTTTTCATACTTAAGGCGTTATTAAATGCCATCGCGGTTAAATACGACAATATTGTACGCATAAGCAAGGAAACGTAGTTTTCTTTTTTCCGAATAGCTTATCCCTTAAGTACAATTAGTGTATCCACTTCAATCTTCATTTTATATTGCTCCTTTAATATTCAGGTTTATGCATCTAATACCACCCCTATGATAGTGTCGGCTAGACTTCATTGTGTAATCTAAAATTCCGCCAACACTGTCGGCTTACTCGCCTGCCTATCACAAAGCAACCATCCGCTATTGGTTGCTTGGTTGTTCTTATCTCCCCCCCAAACTTTACGATTTAAAAGCTAAGAAGATTTAAGGATAGGCACAAACTAAATATACACCATAATAGTTAGGTAAACCACGGATTCGACCATCTTCAGGGTTTACTTTCATAGAACGACCACCTGCCCCATATCCACCGCTTTCGTCACTATATGCATGTACAAAATTTGCACCAACATAGGTTGACACAGCACCCCATTCAGTAAATAGCCCTGCACCAATTCTACGCTGGTAATGATTATCCGGTGACGAAGGTGTAGCACCTATAGAACTTCCACTAACAGCGTTAGTTAAATCCGCAAAGATTGGATAACGATAACCATTCCCATTACATACTTGTCCGATGGTACTAAAGCCAAATCCCTTTTTCCCTCCATTAAAAAACCACTGCTTTAACTCGAAACCATACTTCACGACCGCCTGACCACTATTATCTCGTCCAACTAACTCAAACGTTTGCGGTAATGTGGGTTTATCTACCTGCTTAGAAGGATTTACTACTAATTGTTCGGGTTTGGCTACAGGTCCTGTTAGTGTAACGCGGACTGTTTCACCTGTAACATCCGGTGTCATAGTTACAGTGATACCCCCCTGTGTGATGGGGTCCCCCCAATTTAAAGGACTACTATTTACTATCAATAAATCAAAATACAAATTATTAGCACCAGTAGTAGGGAAGTTTCGATGATAAGATGGCGAATTGGTAGACTGAGGAATAAACCCGTGATAAATACTCCACTCTGAAGAAGGCCCTGCATATCTATCTTTACTATAGGTCATATCAGGCTTTGCAAAACAAACCCTTGGTCCTTCTTCTCCTTTAGGTTTGATATAATAAGTTGTATTACCCGCATAATAAGAGGTACTCTTTGGAACGCCATTACGAGTAGCAAGTATACTGCTTCCATACCCCCCTATAACAACTTTTAGTTCAACTCTATAAGGTGCATTACAAATATTTAGTATCTCGTTACGTGCTACACGAGCATTATTCCTATCATAAATTTTTAGGTTAAAAAAAAATTTCCGAGCCCCATTACATAAAAATCATCATCGCCATCATCATCACCTACATAATTATATGTTGGACTAATCAGTGTACTAAGATAGACCCTATCGTCATTAATATCCGTTGGCATAAACATACCAATATCGGCAAAAGTCTCTCCGGCATTAGGTAATTCGATAGGATCTGATGCACTTGAGTTATTTGTAGCGCGAGTGATGATAGTTCCATCGGATAGCGTTATCCCGAGTAACTCATCGGTATTAGTCGCACGCGTATGACCACCGTCGAAGGTTAAATATGGTGCGTGACCGTTGATGACATTACGTGTTGTAGCTGTTAATGATTGACTACAATAAGAAGTCAACATCAATAAAATAGGTAATAAGGCTAAAATAATTTGCCGGAATAAAAACCAGCCACGAATCAATATACCAAAAAAGCGGAAAACTGCAGAGAAATATTGCAAAACACGACTACTTTCGTTAAGACTAAACAAATTTAGAACATCAGTTAGCCTATTAAAGATGTAATTCATTCCAACAATCCTGTCAATTAAATTAATAGAAGATTAGATAACTAGAAACTGACTTGCTTATATTAAGTAGTTTTATATTAAACCGAATATATTTTACAAAAAAACAATCTTTATTGATTAATATAATTGTTAAAATTTGTAAGGAAGGTCACTTAATTAATCATAAAAGTAAGTGATTAAAATTAGTGTTTATTAAAAAAATGGTCCTATTTTAAACTCCCCCTATTTAATAGCACATTTTTTGAAAAACACGATAATCGTTTTAAACAGTGAAAAAAATCCTATTTGGTATAATTGGTTAGTAAGGGGTAGTTAGTTCAACTTAGGGTGCTGATCGACAAGTTCCTGTCGTTTGTTTTGTAGTTCTTCGATCTGTTCGTCGATATCTTCAACTTCATCCTCAATTGAATCAAAATGTTCAGACAAAAGTGATTCAGCTTCGTTGCGATTAGCAGCGGTTGGTGTGGTGCCGTGTAACGGTTTTTTAGCGGTTTCATGCATGGCAAAGCCGGTAATCACGCCAATGAATCCCACCAACATCAAGTAATAGGCTGGCATATATAAGTTACCCATTGATTCAACTAGCCATGCTACAAATGTTGGCGTTAGCCCTGCAACAATAATTGCAATATTGAAAATGCTAGCAATAGCGCTATAGCGGATATTGGTAGGAAACAGAGCGGGTAATATTGAGGTGATAATACCGGTAAAACAGTTAATAAACAGCGCCAAAATAAATACCCCCAAAAAAACCAAGGGAATATGTTGACTGTTAATTAACATGAAAGCCGGATAAGATAACAGCAATAAACCAATACTGCCAATTAATATGAACGGTTTACGACCTACTTTATCACTTAATAAACCAATTACGGGTTGAATAATTAACATTCCGACCATTATCGCTATAATTATTAGTAAGCCATGTTCAGTGTCATAATTTAAGTTATGCGCTAAATAACTTGGCATATAAGTTAACAGCAAATAGAATGATACATTTGTCACCATAACTAAGCCCGCACAAACTAAAATATGTCGCCAATATTTGCTAATAATATTTTTTAGCGCTGATGAGGTTTCAGCTATTTCTTTTGATTCTCTAGCTTCAAGGTGTTGTTGGAAAGTTGGTGTTTCTTCAGATATATGATGCAAGATAAAACTAATTATGCCTAGTGGTAAAGCAATTAAAAATGGGATCCGCCATCCCCAATGATATAGCGCCGATTGACCAAGTAACATCGATAAGAACACCACTAAACCTGCCCCTAAAATAAATCCAACCATTGAACCAAAATCAAGCCAGCCACCAATAAATCCACGTTTACGATCAGGTGAATATTCAGCAACTACTGTTGCTGAACCAGAATATTCACCACCTATCGAAAAACCTTGAGCTAATTTTACAATTAATAATAGAACGGGCGATGTAATGCCGATAGTTTCATAAGTTGGAATCAGTCCAATGCAAAACGTGCTTAATGACATTATCACCAAACTGATTGATAGTACTTTTTGCCGACCGATATTATCACCAATTAGACCAAAAATTATCCCACCTAATGGCCGAATAAAAAAAGGAATGGAAAATGTCGATAACGCTGCAATAATCTGCACACTGGGTGATACATGAGGAAAAAAGACCTGCCCAATAATGTAAGCCAAAAAGCTATATACGCCAAAATCATACCACTCAATGGCATGACTAAAAGCCGATGCCCAAGTGGCTTTTTTTAATTGATTGTCATTAATGATGGGAATATCGTTAATATCCAGGGGTTTATGGTTGGATTTTGCCATGAAATACCGCCTTTTAAATTCATTAATATCAAGATTTAGATCCAAATAATTAACTTCAATCAGCTACCATGCCAAAGTGATAAATATGATAAGAAAAAGATATGAGATTGAGATTAAAACGCACCAATTTTACTCAACGATTGATGCCATATAGATAAAGATTATATACCTAAATTCAACAAAAAAAACTCATTTATCACACCATGCTATTATTCCTTAGTTTAAACACATTGATGGTCACTAGTAACCTAATCTATTATCCTTTAGAATGAGAATACCAAAACTGATGAGGTATTCCCTATGCGATGGAGAGACCAAAGAGAGAGTGATAACATTGAAGATCGCCGCTCACAATCAGCAAGTGATATCGGGACTCGCATCCCAATTGGTGGTAAAGGTAAAATTATTTTATTTCTTGTCGTGTTAGTTGCCAGCTACTATGGTGTTGACTTAACGGGCTTACTAGACAGTAATGTCATTAATTTGGGCGATAACACATCAACAAGCCATGTTGATGACGCCCCGCTTAACGACAATGACGCCGCTAAATTTACTTCAGTGATTTTAGCCAGCACCGAGGATTTTTGGCAAGAACAATTCCAACAATTAGGCAAAACGTATATTCCCCCTAAACTGGTACTGTATAGCGGTGCAACCCGAACGCTATGTGGTACTGGTCAAGCTATGATGGGGCCATTTTATTGTAATTTAGATAAAACCGTTTATCTGGATTTATCATTTTATCAAGAGATGAAAAATCGTCTTGGTGGCGGAGGTGACTTTGCGCAAGGTTATGTGATTGCGCATGAAGTAGGGCACCATGTACAAAATTTACTTGGCACTTTTGATAAGGTCGAGCAATTAGGTCAAAATCAATCAAATCAGCTATCCATAAAACTTGAATTGCAAGCCGATTGTTATGCCGGTTTATGGGGTAATGCTATGCAAAAACAGCATATTTTAGAAGTGGGCGATATTGAGCAAGCTCTCAATACCGTGCAAGCAATTGGTGATGATCGTCTGCAACAGCAAAACAATGGTTATGTTATTCCTGATAGTTTTACTCATGGTACATCAAAACAACGCTATTTGTGGTTTAAACGTGGCTTTGTTAGTGGGTCGATGGATCAGTGCAATACATTTATCCAATAAGGAAATTTAAGTAAGGGAACCAATATGTCAAAAAAATTAGTAAATCGAGTATTGTTAGTCAATGACGACGGAATTGATGCACTAGGGATCCGAATTTTAAAAAACGTCGCGGAAAATATCGCTAACGAAGTTTGGGTAGTAGCGCCAATTGTCGATCAGAGTGGTGTTTCTTGTTCGGTGAGTTTAAAGTCACCATTTCGCATAGAAAAGCGTAGTCACACAGAATATGCGGTCTATGGTACCCCTGCCGACTGTTCTTTATTTGCTATAAAATCAGCAATGGCTAACCAATTACCGGATCTTGTGCTGTCAGGAATCAATAATGGTTCTAATTTAGGGTTCGAAACGATATTATCGGGCACCGTAGGAGCAGCAATGATGGCAATGACACTCGGTATACCTGCCATGGCGTTAAGTCAAGTTAGTAGCGAAGATAACACACCAACCAATTGGCACTGCGCCACGCATTTAATGCAATCAATAATCAGACAACTCTATGCCCTATCCACCCCAAAAAACATCTGTTTTAATATCAACTTCCCTAATTGCCAAGCTGAGCAAATAAAAGGTATAAAAATCACCAAGCAAGGCGAGCCTGATGTCAGTCAATTTGTGATTGCCAATACACAAGATCCAGAAGGTCATGACTATTTTTGGTTTAGAGCCAAACGCAACCAAAGTGTGGTGGATGATATCGAAAAAGAGCTTGATGCCGTCAATAATGGTTATGTCGCTATTACACCATTAACTTATGAACGTACCGATTACGCATTTTATCAACAAATGCAAACCGCGTTTAAAGATTAAGATTTTGCTAGGCGTCTTGCTAAATCAAGCAAGACGCAAATTAGAAAAATTAGTGATTATTTTTTTACTAATGTGCAAAACAGTAACGAAATCGTCACCATCACTAAACCAATCCAATAAATCACTTCATGGCCACAAGCTTGAGAGACAAAACCTTGAATAATACCCGCCAAAATAACGCTACAAATAATACCATTATTAAATAAAGTTGAAGCAACGCCCATGCGGGTTGGTAGCAAGTCTTGGAAATAGATAATACCAATGTTGGCAACAATCCCAATAAACAACCCATTGAAGATTTGCAATATATATAACATGGTTGCATCTTTAAATAAGATCATCCCTATATAAAACAAAATTCCGCAAACAATAGCAATAAAAAATAGATTACGCTTACCTAATACTGGCACCAAATAACCAGCAATAATCATAATAGGGATCTCAATCCCTGCTGCTAATCCCATCAAACCACCCGGTAATGAATTAGACAGGTGCAATACAGCTTCCACATAAATCGGCATATCAATGATATACATCATATTTGCAGTCCACATAAAAATAGTGGAGACTAGCAAACACATCACATTGCGATTGGTAAAAATTGATTGGTTCGCCGCGGCTAACTCAGTTGCAGTAAACGCACTGATTGCCATTTTTTCAACTGGTGGCAAGAAGATAGTGACGACAATCATCGAAATAATAAACATCGACATGGCACACAAATACATCGCAGTAAAACCATAATTGATTGCCAAGGCAAAAGACAATGGCGGACCAATCACCCATGCTAATGATAATTGCGCACGAATCAGGGAATTAAAGGCAACAGCATTACGACCACTCTTTTCGGCATACTCACGCGCCATGGCAAATACCTGTGGCATCGCGGCAGATGCTAAAGCTGCAAAAAATACCCCTAAGGTAATTAACACATAATAGTTACGTGAATATGCAAAAGTCAGACTATTTGCAAGTCCCATCAAACAACAAAAAATAACGATCTTATGCCTATCGCCTTTATTGTCCGAATATTTAGCTAACAAATAACTACCAATAATACTGGCTAACGCATTAATTGAATAAAACGCCCCCACTAAACGAGGATCAGCATCAACTTCAAACGATAAAAAGCGACTTAAGGTTGGTGATTGCAACGCACCTGCCACCCCAATAATAAATGTAGTAAATAAAAAAGCGGCAAAAACAACGCCAGATTTTCTTAAAAATGAAGAAGTCATAAAAGCAGATTAACCATTAAATTAAGTGCAATAATTATACCCCTAAAAAGAGTGGGAATATAGGCGTTGGTCACATAATTAAACGTTTTTAAACTAAGAATTTAAACGTATTAATATACCTATACCAATTTACACAATATTGAAAACAAATCACAGTAAGCTAATCAAATGTTATTAACCTTTAGAGCTAATATTGCAGCTTAAACCTAAAAAGATGTTATATTTATACAATCAAGAAAAAGCGTAGTAAAATAAAAATACAGTAGTGCCTTATCTTTATTTTCTAACAGCCATAGTTTTGCTTATTTGACGTCAAAAATAGAATGAAAACGGTTAGATAAATAGAAATCAAGTCAGTTACATGGCGGTTGAAATGGAATTTCATAGTACAAATAAAGGTTAAAGTCATCATTGACCGCATTATTTCATATAAATTAAAGAAAAGGTATTAGACAGTCAATAATGAAGATATTTAAGATCTTTCACTCATTATAAATGATATTTTTACGCTATTGCGACTGTAGAAGTAATATAATCATATCTGGAAAGATGAGAAAAGTTAAATAAATGAGTATAAAAAAATCCTATCAGTAATTAAATACTGATAGGATATTAATAATCAATTAGATAATTGTAACATCAGCAGCAGCAGGGCCACGAGGACTATCTTGGATAGAAAATTCTACCTGTTGACCTTCACCTAGCGTTTTAAAACCGTCGCCAGCGATTGCAGAGAAATGTACGAACACATCTTTACTTCCATCAGCAGGTGAAATAAAACCAAAACCTTTACTCTCATTGAACCATTTAACTTGGCCTGTTTTTTTAGACATAATAATCTTCCTATAAATAAATTAATCTCAACCATCAAGGGGTGATACTTTAGAACATAAAACCTAGACTACTTATTAACAAACAGAAGAGAAGACTGAAGAGAACTAATACAAATGTGATTAAAGTAAACTACAAACTGCATAAATCTAAATGTTACAAAATATATCTGCATGTAATATGCTTATGACTATTAACTCATAAATAGATGACGAATACAAGCAATGTTTTTAAATTATTAACAAATAAAATTCTAATGAACAATAACTAATTGTTATTGTTCATGTTAATAACTTTTATTTTTCTGATAAATCTTTAGATTTTTGAATTGCTGCCTCTACTGCATCAATAACAGCAGCTCGAAAACCCTTTTCCTCAAGTACTTGTACCCCTTCAATTGTAGTACCTGCTGGTGAACAAACCATATCTTTTAATTCACCCGGATGTTTACCTGTTTCAAGTAATAATTTAGCTGACCCCATCACTGCTTGAGTAGCAAATTTGTAAGCCTGTTTTCGAGTTAAACCACCTTTGACCGCGCCATCAGCCAGTGCTTCAATAAACATAAATACAAATGCCGGAGAAGAACCGCTCGCCCCGATTACTGCGTCAATTAAGTACTCCGGAACAACTTCCGTTTCACCAATGCAATTTAATAAGCTTTGAACAATTGTTAACTCTTCATCAGTAATTTCTGTATTTGGTGTTATAGAACACATAGCGGCATTGACTAATGCAGGGGTATTGGGCATGACTCTAACTATCTTTTGTTCGTATCCTACACATTTCGCAATAGTTTTTATGGTTACACCGGCTGCAATCGAGATAATAATCGTATTTTTTTTTAACTCTTTTTGAATATCATTTAATACATCCACAATAATATTCGGCTTAACAGCTATAAAAACAATATCTGATTCTCGTGCAACATCCCTTGCCGATTCTAAATTATTTATCGAGTGAGATTGATTAAGTGCTTGGCCTTTTTCGAGTTGAGGATCATAAACGTAAATTTGCGTCCCAGGCACAATATTACTTGCTAAAATACCTTGTAAAATGGCATTGCCCATATTACCTATACCGATAAAACCAATACGCTGTTCCATTTGTTTATCCCTTTTGTGAATGAAATTCTATACAGATTATAAATTAAATTTTTGAATTAAAACATGTACGATAAACGATAACCAGCATTTTTTTACTATATAATTTAATTAGTCATTAATTGCATACCATATTGCTGACCAGTTTGCATTAACGATAATATTTGCCTTGTTTTACCCTCACTTATTAGATTACTGATAGCTGGGGTATTGATAAGAACTTCAAAAATGGCTTTTCGACTTTCATTATGAGGAACCAATTTTTGACATATTATGGCTTTTAAACTATTGGATAGTTGGGTACGAATCAATTCACGCATTCCATCTTCAAATACATCAATAATACGGTTAATAGTTTGTATTGCCGATCGAGTATGTAAAGTAGCAAGAACTAAATGCCCCGTTTCAGCAATCGTTAACGCTGCTTGAATGGTGTGTTTATTGCGTAATTCACCTAATAAAATAATATCTGGATCTTGTCTTAATATGCTATCAATTGCGTCATTAAAATTTGTGATTTCTCGTTGTTGGATAAGTGATTTATTGTTTTGATAAATAAACTCAATAGGATCTTCTAATGTGATAATATGCTTAGCTAAAGTATGATTTATATGTTGAATTAATGCAGCTAAAGTTGTCGATTTGCCACTTCCTGTTGCGCCGGTTACTAAAATAATGCCAGATTCTGTTTTTGCTAATTCATTTATCACATTCGGTGCTTTAATCTCAGTTAGGCTTGGTATTTGTTGTTTGATAATCCGAAATACTGCTGAAATGCCGCGTTGTTGATAAAAAATATTTACTCTAAAACGCCCAACATCTTCAAGATGATAAGCAAAATCAATCTGCTGATGTTTTTGTAAAATAGCTTTTTGGGTATCTTTTAATAAATTGAATAATTCAATTTTAAGTTTCAGTGGTGATAATTCATCACCTGAGATAGGTTTTAGCTCACCATTGACACGAATGCAAGGTTTTTCACCACTAGAAAGATGCAAATCAGACGCTTTTTGCGTTACACTAAAAGCCAATATTGAATTTAACATTATCAATAACTATCCCTTAGTTTATTGGAAATTAATATGAATACAGTACATGACAATTTAATCAAGATTAACCATGAAATACGTACAATTGCTTTAGATTGCGATCGAGATCCCAATAGCGTTGAACTTATTGCCGTTAGTAAAACCAAACCTGTAACATTAATCGCTCAAGCAATTGATGCGGGTCAATTATCGTTTGGTGAAAATTATGTTCAAGAAGGTGTTGAGAAAATTGCTTACTTTAAAAAAAATATGCCAGATATTCCGATTACTTGGCATTTTATTGGTCCATTACAGTCAAACAAAACAAAATTAGTAGCCGAAAATTTTGATTGGATGCATACCATTGACCGTTTTAAAATTGCCCAACGTCTAGATGCACAGCGCCCAGCGAATATGAATAAGTTAAATGTTCTTATTCAGGTAAATATTAGTAATGAAGAAAGTAAATCAGGGATTCATGCAGATGAAGTTGCTAATTTGGTAAAACAGATTATGACATTACCTAATTTAAGACTACGTGGCCTAATGGCTATTCCCGAGATAGAAAATGACTTTACCAAACAACTTGAAGTGTTCAAACAAATGACTCAGCTTTTAGCTTCATTGAAAACGGATTATCCTTTGTTAGATACATTATCAATGGGTATGTCTGGCGATATGAAAGCAGCTATTATTGCAGGTAGTACAATGATTCGTATTGGTAGCGCAATCTTTGGTGCAAGGCAATATGTGTGATATATTGCAAGGCATGTTATATTTTAGGAGTCTTAAATGATATCGTTAATCTTCTTAGGAAGAGCTATTTTCACTTTTAGCTTATACGTACTTATTCTACGTTTGTGGATGCAGCATGCAAGAGTAAATTTTCATAATCCTTTTACCCAATTTATAGTTCGCATTACCCAACCTATTATTGGCCCGATGCGAAGAGTGATTCCGTCTATTGGTCGAATTGATACGGCTACTTGGATTCTTTTTTATGGGGTAGCCCTACTTAAAATTATGTTTATTTGCCGTTTTGAAGCAATTAACTTACCACTTTTTAGCCTTTATTACCTGCTTTTTGCCTTAGCTGCTATGGCACATGCAGTCGGACATCTAATATTTTTGTTATTATTATTTAGAGCAATTTTAAGTTGGGTTAGTCGTGGGCAATCTAATACGGATGAATTGCTTGCTCAATTGACTGAACCACTTATTGCCCCGATTCGTCGTATCGTTCCACCAATCGGTATGATTGATATTTCATTTATGATTTTCGTTTTTATATTAATGTTTCTGAACTTATTGGCTATCGATTTTCTTGGCAACTGGTGGCTAATACTATAATTAACAAAAGAGAGCCTGTGCTCTCTTTTAAATAATATGATCTTCCCAACAAATTACATCTTTTTCATATACAATTCGATTTTTAACCGATATTTTTAATTTGTGCATTACCTTTTTATTACCAACAATTAATGGATGCCACTCAGGTAACTGCCCCGTTTGTGAAAAATAACGATAAGTGCAAGTTGGCGGTAACCATTCAATAGTCAGCAAATTTTCTCGGGTTAACTTGATACAATCGGGTTCATAATTAAAGCGATTATGGTAATGTCTGCATTGGCATGTATTTGAATCAAGCAAATTACAAGCAACATTGGTATATAGAATTTCGTCGGTATCTTCATCCATTAATTTATTTAGACAACATTGACCGCAACCATCACAAAGTTGTTCCCATTCATCATCACTCATTTGATCTAAAGATTTATGTTCCCAAAAAGGTTCAATCATACTTTAAAATCATCTTCATTTAACATTTGTAAGAAAAATCCATCCGTTTTAATCTTTTCCTCAATTTCCTGTGCTGTACCAACAACAAAACGTCTTTTACCATCAAGCAATACTTTCATAACAAAAGCTGGCGTACCAAAAATCGACATGATTTTTTCAGGAATATGAGAGAAATCGTTTTCTTGCTCCATGTAAAGATAACAATTTTCTTTTTTTGTGCTTCGATAAATATAACACCACATCATAAAATAAAACCCTTCTCCTCAATTATTTCAGACTATTTTGTAAATAAACACCAGCACCAAATAATCCTGGATCTTTATGAGTAATCACATAAACAGGAATTTTTTTAACCAAAAATGACATCCGACCTTTGTATTCAAACGCTTCTCTAAATGGTGATGATTTAAAGAATTCAATAAATCTAGGTACTATACCGCCAGCAATATACACACCACCTTGAGTGTTAAGGGTTAAAGCTAAATTGCCACCGAACCTTCCCATAAAAGTACAGAAATACGTTAAGGTTGCTAAGCAAATCGGACAACTATTCGATAATGCTTTATTGACAATAATATCTGGAGTGATATCTTCAATCGGTTTTTTATTGATCTGTAATAACGCTTGGTAAATATTAACAATACCATTACCCGATAAAAATCGTTCGCAAGAAACTCGGCCAAATTTTTTTCTTAATTGCGCTAAAATTCGATCCTCATCTTCATTAACCATTGGCAATTCGGTATGGCCACCCTCACCAGATAAGCTGATCCAATGTTCATTAACTCTAACTAGATGAGAAACTCCAAGACCAGTCCCTGCACCATAGATTGCTATGGGATAATCGAGATTAGGTTCTTCTCCACCAATTTTAACCAGATCCTGCGCTGATAATTTAGGAATAGAAGTTGAAACTGCGGTAAAGTCATTAATTACTTCGAGCTTAGTTAGTTTAAGTTCATTAATAAGTTCTGAGCGAAAAAATGACAAGTTATTATTAGTCATTTCGATCAGATCCCCTTCATTGATTGGGCAAGCTATAGCAATGCAGGCCATATCAACGGTTACAGACTGAGTTTTTAAATAGGTTTTAATTAATTCGAGTAATATATCATCTTTCGAAATAAGGATTTTAGTTATTGCTGATAATTCATTCGTTGCTAAATCATAAAGTGCAAAACGGGCATTGGTTCCACCAATGTCGGTAACTAGTGCATATTGACTCATGTTATTCCCTTCTTTAAAAAATAAAATCTTTCTATATGAACAATAGTTCAATAAATATTAAAACAAAATTGATAATATTATGGACTATTTAGAATGATTTAACTAGATTCCGTTAACAGAATTTACTACTCAAATTACCGCTAACTATTGCGATAATTTGAGTCGTTGACAGGAAAATAACCAACTATAACCATTTTTTGAGTTTAAAGTAAATGTAAGGCGCAACCCCTGCTAGCAGCATTAATAATAAGGATAACGGATAACCATACTCCCATTTTAACTCTGGCATGTTTTCAAAGTTCATACCATACGCTGATGCCACCACTGTAGGTGGTAAAAACACCACTGAAACTACCGAAAATATCTTAATTATTCTACTTTGTTCAATATTAATAAAGCTTGTAGCCGCCTGCATTAAA
This sequence comes from Gilliamella sp. LMG 34361, assembly GCF_984569075.1. Classification (NCBI taxonomy): domain Bacteria; kingdom Pseudomonadati; phylum Pseudomonadota; class Gammaproteobacteria; order Orbales; family Orbaceae; genus Gilliamella; species Gilliamella sp. LMG 34361. Next base: position 2,286,158 of record NZ_OZ474903.1, read on the forward strand.
AAGTTAACTTTTTGGAATAATGACTCATTATGTGGTACCAGTGATTCAATATCTCGGATAACTTCTCGAGCCTGTTCTAATTGTTCAACAGGCATCTTAGCGCGACGAACTAGATAGTTAACTGCACGCTGACTATCCATTAAACAAAGACGCACTTTCCAAGCTGTATCTTCAAGTTCAGCTAAGGAAGTAATCGCTTCATCATAATGCTCCTGAGCAGAGCGATCCATGATAATTAAGCTTAATTCTTCAAGCTCACTATAAATATTTTCGATTTGATCGGCTAACTGTTCGACTTTAACTTCAAATAAATCCAATAAAACTTCATAAGGATTTCCATCACTCATTTCCTGATATCGGGAACGCATTCGATATAAACGAAACGCAGGTAAATCACGTTCACGTAACGTAAATAAACGCCCATTATGCACGGTAAAAGCAACAGTTGAGTTACCTGCTCGGTCTTCAGCATCTTCATAAAAAAAGAAGGAGTGAACATGAAATCCTTCATTATCTTCGAAAAAACGAGCTGATGCCTCAATATCATCTAATTCAATACTTGTTGCTAAATTCTGACCTAAGTTTGTCAGAATGAATTCACGATCCGCTTCCTCTGGCTCTATCAAGTCAATCCAGGTCGCATTTTTTATATCGCCTTCATTAATTTTTACTAATTGTTTGTTTTTTAATCCAAACGCATTAATCATAAGGCCTCCAGCAGGAAAATGGTTTAAGATGGAACATCCACAAATGGCTGGCATTATACTCGTTATAGGCAGAAATTCCTATGTTTAAACCAATCTTTCTAATTTTTTAAAATTTGCATACAAACTTCCAAATTTAAATTAAATTCGGTGATGTTATTTCAGTCTCATGTTACAATACCGTACTTATATATCTATGCAATTGTTAGGAGTTTATAAATGGCAAACCGAGGAATTAATAAAGTCATTTTAGTTGGTAATTTAGGTCAAGATCCAGAAGTACGTTACATGTCAAATGGTAACGCTGTTGCAAATTTTAATGTTGCGACATCTGAAACTTGGAAAGATAAACAAACAGGTGAAAACCGTGATAAAACTGAATGGCATCGAATTGTCGTATTTGGTAAATTAGCTGAAATCACTAGTGAATTTCTTAAAAAAGGAACACTAGTTTATATTGAAGGACAATTACAAACTCGTAAATGGCAGGATCAATCAGGTCAAGATCGTTATACTACAGAAGTTGTTATCAACCCTATTGGCGGTTCATTACAAATTTTAGGCAACCGCGCTGGTAATGACTCTTTCAATGATGGTTCAAAAAGTTGGGGACAAAGCGCTAATAATACCTCCTCTGCGCCAGCTACTCCTGCTGCACCTCGTGCTTCAACCCCTAACGATACCCCAGCAAGTCAACCAGCTATGTCAGAACCGCCAATGGATTTTGATGACGATATTCCATTTTAATAGTTATTTATACATTTCTTTATTTTACAGGCGTATTAATTACGCCTTTTCCAATAATTAATATTCTTCTATTTCAAAATAACATGCTGATACTAGCTTTTTTCCCTGCTTTAAAAACAAGATACGATTTAAAAATCATAACCATTATCGCTATATTCTAAACTACAAACCTAATTTTTGAACGCTAAGATGAGATGAAATTCAGTATCGGCATTACCCGCTTTATGACTGAAAAATAGTTATTGTTTTGAAATAGTTCAAATTAATTGAACTTTTAATCTTTTGTTAGATTAATTTGGCTAATTAGTGGTGGTAAGCCAACTACTTGAACTTGGTAAAGGTGAGATTTTGATGTTACTCGCTGCTTTATCTTATGCGCTATATGGGGTATTAACCAAAAAATGAACTATCAAAATCGCAAATTGGTATTCAGTCTATATGCAAATTATTTTGATACATTAGCTTTATTACCCGGATTTTTAATAAGCAATAATATAATCATAAATTCTTATAATGTTTGTTTGGTTAGTTCTTTATGCTGGTATTCCCCGCTTCAATCATTGCGCCATTTGTTTGGGTTATAGGCATATATAAAACCGCTCTTTTCTTAAATTTAACGCCTATTATTACTGCACTAATTTCAATAACATTTTTGTATAAAAAGCTATATAGTTACTATTTAATCGGTGGTGGAATATCATTTATCGGTGTGATATTAGCCCAAAACCTAAAATCACCGTTATTTAAAATGAAAGAGTCAAATAATGGCAACTAATTAAACAGTATTGAGCAAATTTTGATTATTAGTTAATGTATCTTTTTTATATATTTCATATATACTTAATTCAAACTACTATTACAATTTAGATTCAATTTATGTTGGAACTTATACAAACAGTCGGGTTTGGTTTAATTTTGTTTATTCCATTAACTAATCCATTAACTACCGTTGTACTTCTATTGGGCCTATCTGGCGATATGACCAACGAAGAGCGTAATTACCAGTCAAAAATGACTTGTATTTATGTCTTTATCATCATGACTGTCTCATTTTATTGTGGGCAATTAGTCATGAGTACATTTGGCATATCCATTCCTGGATTACGTATCGCCGGGGGAATAATTGTTGGCATTATTGGCTTGAGAATGCTATTTCCTCAACAACCCTCACATAAAACCTTAGAGGCTGACGAAAAGAAGAAAGAAGTTTCAAATAATATTGCGTTTGTACCATTAGCCATGCCAAGCACAGCCGGACCAGGAACCATTGCAATGATTATCAGTATGGCTTCAACGGTAAAAAGCGGTGGGTATAACATAGCAACTTGGGTAGTTTATACCTCATCAATTCTTATCCCTTTACTACTATGTATTATTTTATGGTTATGTATGCGCAGCGCTGGCAACATAATGCGGTTTATGGGTAAAAGTGGCATTGAAGCCACTTCAAGAATTATGGGTTTTTTATTGGCCTGCGTGGGTACTCAATTTATTATAAATGGGGTTAAAGAGTTAGTGTTGAACTTCCCAAATATTTGAGGAACGCTACTTTTAACATCATATTAATTATAGATTTGGGATATTTTTAATCATCTCAACCCGCATTAAAAAATCATATAGCGGCAACAATTGCTTAAAGCCTTTAGCTAGTTTATCGGGTAAATCACCATTTAATACATCTTCAATATGATTATTAGTTACCAAAACAGCAAGATTTTTTCGATTGTACCATGTCGATATCTTTTCATCTTGTTCTTTGATTAAAGGTCTTTTATAAGTCTCACCGACTAATTCAAATGGCTTTTTAACACAGCGAATAACTTTTAGAAATTTCTCAGTATCATTTACTATCTCATCACGAAATATATCCATCGTTTGTTTGGATGCGCAATAATAACCCAATCCATAACGGTAACTATCTGGACTGATTTCAAAAAAATAGGCTGGCGCTTCTTTCCAATCACGATTAGGTCGCTTGAAAGTTAACCATAGGCAACTACGATATAGTGATTTATCTTTCGAAAATCGCGTATCACGATGAATTCGCGATATGGTTTTACCAATTGCGGGGCGCGTTTCTAACCACTCATCAATTTTAAGCATGGTTGGGGTTAATTGCTCGACTAATATTCGAAAGGGTTTAATCAAATCATTATCATAAATAGCTCGATGCTCATCAAACCATACCTTACTATTATTAATCCACGCATCTTGTAAAAAATTTAATCCCGCTTGAGTAAATCCAGTAAAATTTGCCATCGTCTATTCCTTAAATAATGCTCTTACTTTATCTAAATCTTCTTGGGTATCAACACCAATTGCCGGAGGTTGTTTAGCCACAGCAACATGGATTTTTTCACCATACCAAAGTACGCGCAATTGTTCCAACATCTCAATTTGCTCTAAAACCGAAGGCGTCCATTGAATATATTGCCTAATAAAACCAGCTCGATAAGCATAAATGCCAATATGACGCAAATAGAAATCGCTAATTTCATCTATCTTACCTTGCTCATTTAATTTAGCAAAACGATCACGCTCCCAAGGAATAGTCGCCCTAGAAAAATAAAGTGCATATCCATCTTTATCCATAACTACTTTTACTGCGCCGGTATTAAACGCTTCTTCAACGCTATTAATTGGAACAGCTAAAGTCGCCATGCCGATTTTATATTTTACTAAATTCTCAGCAACTTGATCGATAATAATTGGTGGAATTAATGGCTCATCACCTTGAACATTAACGATCACTTCGTCATCAGCAAATTTATAAGTATTAATAACTTCAGCTAACCGCTCGGTACCTGAATTATGTTTAGCGCCAGTGAGTATCACCTCGCCACCGTAGCTTTTCACGACATCATAAACTTGATGATGATCGGTTGCAATAATTACTCGATTAGCAGACGACTTTTGTGCTTGCTCCATAACCCGAATTATCATTGGTTTGCCGTGAATATCAGCTAGTGGTTTTCCTGGTAAACGACTTGAAGCATATCTTGCAGGAATAATTACCGTAAAACTCATAAAATTACCTCTAAACTTTTTATTCTTTATCACCATGAGATTGATTTAGTTGTTTCGCTTCGCTGGTTAATAAAACCGGAATACCGTCTTTTATTGGGTAAGCCAACAACTCTTTTTGGCAAATTAATTGTTGATTTTGCTTATTATATTCCAATTGTCCATGACATTTAGGACAAGCAATAGCATTTAATAGCATCATTTTTTTTCTCTTTGTGATTTTTTTTCTTCAAATAGTGAATAAATCTTTTCAATGACCTGATCGGGGATTACAGCATCAATGGGTAAATACCACCAGTTAGGTAATGCAAATTGACGACATTTTACTGCATCTTTTTCAGTCATTAAAAGTGTTTGATTAGTGCCTACTACTTTTTCTAATAACGGTAGGGTAAAATTTTGGTGATCAGCAAAGGATTCGGTATAAACCAAATCAGCTCCCATTTGAGTTAACATATCAAAAAAACGCTTTGGATTACTAATACCGGCAATTGCGTAAATATGATGTAATGCCGATAATTCACATTGTTTATTAGTAGAAAGATTTACTACATGATCGGGTACTAATTGCATGGTAAAAGTTCTATCAGGATATTGATTGATAAAGTCTTTTGAACTATCACCATTAATAATAATTAAATCAACCGATTTTAAACGACTACGTCTTTCTCGCATTGGCCCCGCGGGTATCCACCAACCATTACCGAATAAACGTTTACCATCAACCACTACAATTTCAATATCACGAGCTAAAGCATAGTGCTGTAAACCATCATCGGTTAAAATCACATCCAATTGATGAGAATCTAATAATGCTTTGACAGCATCAACGCGTTTTGGTGCAACTGCAACAGGTACATGTGTTCTGTGATAAATTAAAACAGGTTCGTCACCAGCTTGCTTTGTACTAGTATTTTCATCCAAGATTAATGGATAATGATTGGATTTTCCACCATAGCCTCGCGAAACCAGTCCTACTTTTAGTCCCTTAGCTTTCAACGCTTCAATTAAACTAATGGCAAGTGGTGTTTTACCATTACCGCCAGCTGATAAATTTCCAATAACAATAATTGGTACAGGCGATTGCCATGATTTAAATATACCCAGTTTGTATAATTGACGACGAACACAAGAAATCAATCCATATAAGAATGAAAATGGCAGCAGCAACCAAAATGATTTATTTTTACCATACCATAGTTTTTCAATCATAATATCGCTCGCTAATACCTATCATTTTATAACCTTTATTAATCTCATTGTTTTGCCTTATTTTACTCATAAAATGGTAAACTACCAAACCAATCATGATACCATCTAGGATATATATCGTGCCGCATCGTTTTTTGTTGCCATGATGTAGGGTAAAAAAACAGACTTATCTGCCCTTCTCTTGCCGTGACATGATAATTGATTTTTAGTTCTTTATAACGAGCAGTGATTTTGTTTGCTGGAAGTTGCCAAGGGTTATAGCGTGACGTTGAAGTCAACGCATTGACGGGATTAACATAATTTAAGAATGGATAACTTGATGAAGTATTACTACCATGATGTGGCGTCTGTAATATGGTTGAGGATAGATCCTGCTTATACTGTAACACTAATTCATGCTCTTGTTTACGCTCCAAATCACCTGTTAATAATACTGAAAATCGACCATCAGTAATGTGTATTACACATGAATCGGCATTTTCTGTATTATCAACTAATTTAGTTGGCCATAACACTTTAAAATTTAAATTATTCCAATTAAAATTGTGATTGGCTAGGCAATTATAATTATTTGGCAAACCAGAAGATGAACTCATAAGCCAAGCATTGGGATAACGTTGATGTAGATAGGATAATCCGCCAATGTGATCATTGTGATTATGGCTAATAATAATGCCTTCAACTTGAAGGTTATGCCATTGCAAAAACGGTATAATTACTTGCTCTGCAGCTGAGCTGTTTTCCCACTTAGCTCCAGTATCATATAAAACGGCTGATTTACCATTATGAATCACAATAGCAAGACCGTGTCCTACATCCAATACATCCATGCGCCATAAATAATCAGGTTGTTTATAAAAAGGTGAAAGAGCAATAATTAAGATGATAAAAATGGTGAAGCTAAACCGTCGCCAAATCGCTGTTCTCATTATTATCAAGGTTAACCAGCCAATAAAACTCAGATAGTAAAAATCCATTGAAATATTTAGCCACATAAGATTCAAATAATTCAAACAATAAAACAACCATTCAAGCGAATTTTCGGCAACAAACCATAACCACAAAGCAATATAAAAACAGTCGAAAAAACTAAACAATAGTGCTAATAATATTGCTGGAAAAGTAACAAGAGAGATAATAGGAATAGCAATTAAGTTAGTGACTAATGAAACAATACTGATGCCATGAAAGACATATAATTGGATCGGTAGTAATAACAGAGTCAAACCAAATTGTAAATGTAATAATCTAAATAAATACCAGCGTTTTTTGTGTTTTAGTATTTTAGGTAATGGCAACCAATCAAACAAAAAAATTAAACTAACAACCGCATAACAAGACAACCAGAAACTTTCAGACAATATCATTAGCGGATCAACAATTAACAATGCCGCAATAATTCGATTTATTTTTTGCCATGCACTTATCTGATTATTCTTATAACGTAAATAGATCCAAATTGATAAAGCAAAAATTGCTCGTAATGCAGGAGGATTAAATCCAGTTAACCACGTATAACCTACACTACTTAACCACCCTATAATTATGGGTAGCAAAAAGCAAATAAATCGTTGTGGTAAGCAAAATATTAACCCTTTTGTTAATACGAAGCTAATTGAGAAAACTAATAGAATATGCATTCCCGAAATTGCCATTAAATGAGCAACTCCAGTTTGTATCATCGTTATTCGATTATGTGTTTCAATTTGCGACCGATCACCAAAACCAAGCGCTAATAAAATGCCTCGATTGTTAAATAAATTAATATAGGATAAACATCTATCAGCAATAATTTGCCGAAGATTGGATTTATCTTCAAGCAGAGCTGATTTGATGACTTTGGCTTTTAATAAAGATTGATTTGCTATTGCAAAACGTTGTTTATCAAACCCGCCTTCATTTAAATAGCTATGCACCACTTTTGTTTTTATAGTTAATTGCCAAATTTGTCCTGCTTTAATTAAATTAGATTGTTCCCAATAAATAGCAATCGGTATCGGCGATGGCAAAGGTTCATCTGAAATATTGATAATTGAAAATTTTACATAGTGGGGAGTTATTAGATTAGTTTGAATTTCGGAAGAAACATAGGTATTAACACTTTCAACTTTTGCGGTAACGACTAATGTCCGATCTATATAAGGTTCAATCGAACTGAGATATTGCTTTGCTGTAGCTGTCGACCAAAGAAAGCCCAGTCCAAACAAAGTGACAAAAATAAAATAACCTTGAAATTTTACAGCCAGGATAATGAGGATTGAAGCTAGAATGAACCAATATTCATCACTCGGTAACGAAGGCAAAACCATTAATGGCAAACAGCCTAATGAAATTGCTATTGCCATTAAATCAATTGAACGCCGCATTAACTTTTACATCTAATATTGAATAAACACCCAATTTAACATAGTGGGAATTTATACAAGTTAATGTATAGCTAATTTTAGATCTCTATTCCAATTTATAAATGGATCTTTCATTTTTTATATCAAAAAATGATTTATTTAATAATAAATAATAAAAAAGCCTTTAAATAAAATCAAAGACTTTTTTAGTTAACAATATTTAATTATGCTTTAGCGGCATTATTTACGCGTTCACGTAGCTCTTTTCCCGGTTTGAAGTGAGGAATATATTTGTGTTTAACTTCTACATTCCCACCTGTTCTAGGGTTTCTTGCTTTACGTGGAGCACGATAGTTTAAGCTGAAACTACCAAAACCGCGAATTTCAACACGGTCGTTACTTTCCATTGCTAATGCGATTTGCTCAATAATATCTCTAACAGCATCATCTACCAGTTGCACAGGAAGGTGTGCCCGCCAGTTGACTATTTTTTCTGCTAAATCGGATCTGTTCATGGTCACTCCTAATTTAATTTATGTAGTATATAATTTATTCATTTTATACCACAAAAGAAAAAGAGGGCAAGCCCTCTTTACTCTTTCAATAAATATTTTTTACTCAGTTTTTGATGCCGCTTTGAATGCTTCAGCCATTGCGTTAGTAAATGATGCATCTTCCTGAGTTGCAGTATTATTTACAGCAGCAAGTGCTTCTTTCTCATCAGCTTCATCTTTCGCACGAATAGATAAAGAAATTGCACGAGTTTTACGATCGATATTTACAATCTTCGCTTCAACTTCGTCACCAACGTTTAATGCAGTAGTTGCATCTTCAATACGCTCACGAGCGATATCTTGTGCTTTTAAGTAACCTTCGATACCATCAGCGATTTCGATTGTTGCACCTTTAGCATCAACAGCGGTAACTTTACCTTTAACAATTGAACCTTTTTTGAAGTTAGATGCAAAGCTACTAAATGGGTCATCTTCAAGTTGTTTGATACCTAATGAGATACGTTCACGATCAGCATCAACTTGTAAAACAACGGCTTCAATATCATCACCTTTCTTATAAGCTTTAACCGCTTCTTCGCCTGGCATATTCCAAGAGATATCAGAAAGATGAACTAAACCATCAATACCGCCATCTAAGCCAATGAAGATACCAAAATCAGTGATTGATTTGATCTTACCGCTTACTTTATCACCTTTATTGTGTGATTCAGCAAATTGTAACCATGGATTTGGTTTACATTGTTTAAGACCTAAAGAAATACGACGACGTTCTTCATCAATTTCAAGAACAACAACTTCAACTTCATCACCTAAACTAACCACTTTAGATGGATGAATATTTTTGTTAGTCCAATCCATTTCAGAAACATGTACTAAACCTTCAACGCCAGTTTCGATTTCAACGAAACAACCGTAATCGGTTAAGTTGGTTACTTTACCAGTTACTTTAGTACCTTCTGGGTAACGTTTAGCGATTGAAACCCAAGGATCTTCACCTAATTGTTTTAAGCCAAGAGAAACACGTGAACGGTCTTTATCGAATTTAAGTACTTTAACAAGCAATTCTTGACCTACTTCAACCACTTCGCTTGGGTGTTTAACGCGTTTCCAAGCCATATCAGTGATATGAAGTAGACCATCAACCCCACCAAGATCAACGAATGCACCGTAATCAGTAAGATTTTTAATAATACCTTTAACTTCAGAACCTTCTTGTAGATTTTCAAGAAGTTGTTCTCTTTCTGCGCTATTTTCAGATTCAATTACTGCACGACGTGAAACAACTACGTTGTTGCGTTTTTGATCTAATTTAATAACTTTTAATTCGATCTCTCTATTTTCAATATGAGAAGTATCGCGTAATGGACGAACATCAACAAGCGAACCAGGTAGGAACGCACGAACGCCATTAAGATCAACCGTAAAGCCACCTTTAACTTTACCATTGATAACACCTAAAACTGTTGCAGCATCTTCAACTGCTTTTTCTAATGTTAGCCACGCTTCATGACGTTTAGCTTTTTCACGAGATAAGATTGTTTCACCAAAGCCATCTTCAATTGAGTCAAGCACAACGTCAACAACGTCGCCAACTTGAACTTCTAATTCACCTTGGGCATTTTTAAACTGCTCTACTGGAATTGCTGATTCAGATTTTAAACCAGCATCAACTAAAACAACATCTTTGTCGATTGCAACGACAGTACCATGGATCATATTACCAGAACGAGTGTCTAGTTGATTTAAAGACTCTTCAAAGAGTTGAGCAAAAGATTCAGTCATATTTTTATTTACTTAAGTTAAATTTAACGTCCACATTACATCCTGTCCTGTGGGGTTGTTTATAATACTCCACTCATCCTTGCAGTGGAGCTTGGTTCACGTAGCAAGTTTTAATACAAACTTACAACGCAAGTTTTTCTTTTATATACATAATAGATTGATTAAAAACATCTTGAATTGAAAGTGATGTGGTATCAATTATTAGTGCATCAACCGCAGGTTTTAATGGCGCAACGGCACGATTACGATCGCGCTCATCACGGGCAGTTATCTCCTGCAAAATTTCGCCGAATTTAGCATGAATTTGCTTATCTTGCAACTGTTTCATTCTTCTTTCTGCTCTTGAATGGGCACTAGCATCAAGAAATATTTTAACCGAGGCGTCAGTAAACACCACTGTACCCATATCCCGACCATCAGCAACCAATCCCGGCAACTGTCTAAAGTCACGTTGACGTTGTAGTAAAGCAGTTCTTACTTCATTGATTGATGCAACTTTTGAAGCAGCTCCACCTGTCTCTTCTGTTCGTATTTCACGAGAAACATCTAAACCATCTAATAAGATTTTCACATTATCACTACTTGTATCAAATGTCAGTGGTAATTTAAGAGCCAATGTCGCTAATTGTTTAGTATCATCTAAAGCAATATTTTGTTGCAAAGCAGAGAGTGCCAACACTCGATAAATCGCCCCCGAATCTAAAAGATGCCAATTAAAATGATTGGCTAACGCTTGACACAATGTACCCTTACCAACTCCACTAGGTCCATCAACAGCAATAACCGGAATATTATTAGTCATGTTATATTTCACTTAATTGTTTAAATTGTTCAAAATAGTCAGGGAACGTTTTCACCGTACATTTTGGATCCAAAATGGTGACTGGTGTATCAGAAAGTGCAACCAATGAAAAACACATTGCCATACGATGATCATTATAAGTTTTAATATCAGCATGATTGAGTTTGGTTGGAGGAATAATAGTAATATAATCCTCACCTTCCTCAACACGCGCCCCCACTTTACGTAGCTCAGTTGCCATCGCTGATAAACGATCAGTCTCTTTAACTCGCCAATTGTAAATATTGCGAATAGTGGTAGGACCTTTAGCAAATAACGCAGTAGTTGCTATCGTCATTGCCGCATCAGGAATATGATTCATATCCATATCAATGCCATTCAATTCGCCACGCGTACATTCAATATAATCATCGGCCCAAGTAATTTTGGCGCCCATTTTTTCCAGCACATAGGCAAATTGGGTATCGCCTTGCAGACTCTTTTTACCAATTCCGGTAACACGTACCGTTCCGCCTTTAATTGCCGCTGCGGCTAAAAAATACGAGGCAGAAGAGGCGTCACCTTCAACCAAATAGTGCCCCGGAGATTGATAAGTTTGATTGGCTTTAATGATAAATTTTTGATACCTGTCATTGGTAACTGACACACCAAACATCGCCATCATCTTAATTGTGATATCAATATAAGGTTTAGACACCAGATCACCAATAATGGTAATTTTAGTATCATTGGTAGCTAACGGGGCCGCCATTAAAAGTGCGGTTAAGAATTGGCTTGATACTGAACCATTAACCGCTATCTTACCACCTGTAAAACCACCATGGATATGTAGTGGCGGATAGCCGTCATTTTCAAGATAATCAATCTTAGCGCCCCCTTGACGCAACGCATCGACCAAATGACCAATTGGGCGCTCTTTCATACGTGGTTCGCCAGTTAGCACAATATTGTTATCAGCTAAACAGAGTGCCGCAGCTAACGGACGCATCGCTGTCCCTGCATTACCTAAAAATAGCTCCAACGGATGAGCAGAATGTAATTTGCCACCTACTCCTTCAATGTCACAAATCGTTCGATCGCTTGATAATTGGTATTTGATATCCAGCGCTTTTAAAGCATCAAGCATATAACGCACATCATCACTATCAAGTAAATTAGTTAATCGGGTTTTACCATGACTAAGTGCAGACAAAAGTAAGGCACGATTTGAAACACTTTTAGAACCAGGTAAATTAATTGTACCAATAAATTTTTTTATCGGTTGTAATGTTAAAGATAACATAGTAACTCTCTTTAGTAATTTTAATATTCTTTAGAATTTATCTAAGGTAGCTTTCAACAATTTTATCGCTTGTTGATCTTTAGCGCTATCTTGCCACAACTTATCAAATAAATGACGATAACGTCTAATCGCATCTTCTGATGAGGTAATTGAGGCAATACCAGTTGTCACATTAGGTAACTCGCCTAATCTAAACGGGCTCATAGCTAACGATAACGCATTATCATGTTGATAAAATATCTGAAAAGCAATAGATGGAATAGCTTGTTGAGTAATCGCAATTGTTGGTGCATAAGCTTGATCTTCAATTAATTCAATTAAATGATAGACCTCTTTTCGAGCCAACAACATTCTTTCCGACTTTTTACCTGGTGAAATGGTTAAATTACCAACTAAACCAATATGTAAAAATCGTTCAATATTGCGTAAGCTAATTAAATTAATAACTTTTGGAGCAGATTGATAAAATTGAGTTTTACGATCATTTAAAATAGATAAAGAGGTCGCATATTTGTGAGCTTCATTGCTTTCACTTGATTCTTTTAACATCATTGCTAAATGAGACAAATAATTGGGGGAAGTTAATAGAAAAGAAAAAGGGTCAAAATGCGAATAAATATGGGTCGACTGTTCTTCAAGTTGACGCATTCGTTCAAAAAAACCGTCTCCACTTGAATAATATTCGGTATCAATACCTAGTAAACTAGCAAATGACGTATCTAATAAAGAAGCTAATCGTTCAAGAGTTTCAATTTTTACAATTTCGCCTTTTTCTAAACGGTAAACTGCCGCTCTTGATATTTTAAGACTTTCAGCAACCTCTTCAGCTCTAAGAGAGGCAGCGATGCGATAAGCTCGCAATCGCTGTCCGATAGCACAATAATCAATCGATCCAGTAATCATAATATACTCAAACTATTGGGATTTTGGCAGTGTACCATATGGTGAGTACAATGCCAATTCCATGTAATGATATTTCAGGTTGAATCTATGTTTGAGTATCTTATTTCAACAATTCATCTTGCAATGATGAAGCATTGCTGAATTCAGTAAAATCAGTAATCGCATCAGGTTGTTTTTTACCTTCCTCGGGTTGGCCTAAAACTTGCGATGCGATTACCAAACCTTTTTGATCAATAACCGAACTTTTATAAAAATCGACCAAATCTTCTTTAGTAAGCTGCTTAAGTTGCGCTATTTTCTTATCACGCGAATCGAATTGGAAACGAGATAAACGATAGTCTGATATTAAACGTTCAAATTCTTCATCTAACGATTGTGGCGGCATAGTCTGCTCTTCGATAATGCTTCTTTTATACTGTTCAATATCATCATTAGATAATGCTTCTAATTTAGTTAACATCGTTGGAAAATATGCTTGATAACGTTTTAATAGATAGTCTGGATCATACTGATTACTCTGAACTGCAAAGCCTAATCCTACTGATTCACTGATATAAAATGGAAAAACACCAACGATATAACCTAATTGCTCATGGCTACGCAGTTGATCAAAAAACCAAGGTGACATAATGTTAGCTAAAGTATAGCCAACCATTTGACCTTTGATTGGATCATAATTAGTTGGAAAATAGCTCATCAACAAGGCATTATCGGTACTTTTTGCTTGTTGGGTTATTCTCGCACTAAACGTAGTTTTAAGTTTGATATCATCAAACGGCGTAAACTCGACATCACGTCTTAAGGTCTTTTGCACAGCATGGTAAAGATCTAATGAGTCTTCATTTGAAAGATTACCCAAACTAATCATATAAGGAATTGATTGCGTCATCAAATTATCGCGATAAGCTTGAACATCACTTACCGTAATATTATGAGTAATTTGTCGTCTATCATCTCGTTCAAAATAGTGTGGCATTTTGGATAATGCAAGCACTGGCTCTGTTGCTAAACGTATACTTTCAAAATGGTCTGCTCCATCAAGACGTTGCAAATACCATGATTTAGCTAACTCTAGATTTTGTTCATCGATAGTCACTTGGCGATAACTATTAAGGATGGCTAAAACCATTTCCGGTAAATGTTGATTAAAACCATTTGCGGTAATCATCAAACCATTATCACGCCCAGTTGATAACGACATCCCTGCATTACCAGCTTGAAATTGTAACTGGGTTAAATCACGACTCACAATGTAATCAAGCAACTCAAAAGCTACTGACGTTTTTGCATCTTTAAACGCTTGATTATTACGTAAAGAAATCGCAATTACTGCCTTAGGGTCTTGACTAAAATGACGACTAACAAAATGAATATGATTGCCTCGTTTACTAAATGTCGCGGGTTGAGTTTGATCATTATTTTGTCTGACAATATTAAAATTATCGGGAATATATGGATTTAACTCTGGCAAACTAAATGAAAAGGTTTTACCTAAATCTGCCCAAGTTGTTTTTAATTCATCAGTGATATTATCAACTTTATAAGGCGCATTAAGAAAATAAGCGGTTTTATTAGTAGTTTGATTTGGTGCAATCAACCAAATTCGAGCATTTTCCGGAGTAAAACTCTTAATACGCTTGATGATTGCGTCTTTATTCAAATGATCAGCAACATAATCAGAATCTAAAACATTTTTAACTGGATAAAGTAGCATCTGATCAGATAACCACTCTACATAAGACATATCACGGTTAACATCCTTATACTTAAAAGATAAAGCAAAAATTTTCTTTATTTCGTCATAATAGGCATCTGAAACACCCTGTTTTTCAATTAATTGTAAATAATTAAATATAGCGGCTATCACCATATCTTTTTTCGCCAAGCCTTCATCAGTTAAAATGACATTAATATTAAAGGTGCCGCTATTACCATAATATTGACTATCACTCGTTGCTTGAATAGCTTCAACCAAACCTTGTTTTTGTAACTGATCAGCTAACGTATTTTTACTATTATTACTTATTAGATAGATCAAGTACTCATTGGTCTTATCAGAAAATTTATTGATATCATTTTCAATCGGAAATTTTAAAGACAACATCTTCCTCGGTTGGGCTGGTACTATCGTAATTTCTTTACCTGTGTATTGCTGAGTAATGGCTGGTTGAGTAATTGGCGTAACAACTATATTTTTATTCGGAATTTTACCATAAGTAGCTTCCGCCAACTTTTGCAACTTTTTGATAGATTGATTACTATAAATCACCCCAACCATAATGTTGGCGGAATAATATTTATCATGAAAATTAACTAGCTCATCTTGTAGTTTACTATTATCTTTATCTCGTAACGTTTCTAAATTACCACCAGAAAATTGAGATGATGGATGATTAGGATTGATCGTTTCAGAATCAACTTGCTGAATTCGAAAACCATCACTTGAACGATACAATGTCATTTCAGCATTAACCGCATTACGTTCTTTATCGGCAAATTGAGGGTCAAAAATTGGCTTAGCAATAGCATCAGCTAAATAGTCTAACGCCGTACTAATTACCCCATTTTCAACTTCAAAGAAAAATGCAGTACGATTACCGCTAGTAGATGCATTATAGTTACCGGCATGTCGAGCCAAAAATTCTGTAAAACTTGATGGCTCAGGATATTTTTTCGAACCCATTAGCACCATATGTTCGGTATAATGCGCTAGGCCTTGTTGAAGAACGGGATCATACAATGAACCAACAGGCAATGCGATAGAACCGAGCGATTTGGTTGCTTTGGGATCTGAAACGAGTAAAACACGCATTTTGTTATCAAGTTCAATCACTTCATATTGACGATCATCGCGCTCGCTTTGATGAACTTTATCTAATAAAACAGCATGTTCATGATCATTTTCAATAGCAATTGAACTATTGAAAGTAAAAAGGGTTAACGCAGTAAAAAATAGAGTTCTTGTTTTCATATTATTCATAGAATTCTCGCCTTATTTGGAAGACAGTATAATCTAAATATAATTCAAAAAGAATAACTTATTAATGGGGATACTAAATCACAGCCAAAAGCTAAGAATATAAAGATATATTGAAGAATGAATAATTACAGCTTTATTTATATGAAGAGGACAAATAGTGAGAACCAATTTTCAATAAAAATTAGCCAAGATGTAATTAAATTAACATTATCGAATTAAAAATACAATAACTTAATAAATAAAAAGGGCTAAAAAATAGCCCTCACTGATTATCACTTCATTAATGAAGTGTCACATCATATCACTACCATATAAAAAACTAGAAAAAACTAATGCTCACGTGTCTTTCTGAACTCTACATCAGGATATCGTTCCTGAGTTAAATTTAGATTAACCATACTTGGGGCGATATAAGATAAATTATCACCACCATCTAAAGCCAAGTTTTGTTCGCATTTACGTTTAAAGTCTTCAAGTTTCTTAACGTCGCTACATTCGACCCAACGCGCTGTAGTTACATTTACTGGCTCATAAATCGCTTCAACGTTGTATTCAGATTTCAAGCGGGCAACGACCACGTCAAACTGTAACACCCCTACTGCACCAACGATTAAATCATTATTAGCAAGTGGTCGGAATACTTGTACAGCACCCTCTTCAGAAAGCTGAACTAGTCCTTTTAACAATTGTTTTTGTTTAAGAGGATCCTTTAAGCGAATACGACGGAATAGTTCCGGTGCGAAGTTAGGAATACCAGTAAATTTAAGATCTTCACCCTGAGTAAACGTATCTCCAATTTGGATCGTACCGTGATTATGCAAACCAATAATATCGCCTGCATAAGCTTGTTCAACATGATCACGATCGCCAGCCATAAAGGTTAACGCATCTGAAATATTCACATCTTTAACAATGCGAACATGACGCAATTTCATACCTTTTTCATATTTACCTGAAACTATACGCATAAATGCAACTCTATCGCGATGTTTAGGATCCATATTGGCTTGGATCTTAAATACAAACCCAGTGAATTTTTCTTCGGTTGCTTCAACTTTGCGTTTATCTGTTTGCCTAGGCTGAGGAGCGGGAGCCCAAGCAGTTAGGCCATCGAGCATGTGATCCACACCAAAATTACCTAATGCCGTACCAAAAAATACTGGGGTTAAATCGCCAGACAGAAAGGCATCTAAATCAAACTCATTCGATGCACCTTGAACTAATTCGAGCTCATCACGAAGTTGCTGAGCTAAATCATCACCAATTGTGGTATCTAATTCTGGATTATCTAAGCCTTTAATAATACGAACTTCTTGAATAGTATGACCTTTACCAGTTTGATAAAGATAAGTCTCATCTTTAGCTAAATGGTAAACACCTTTAAACAACTTACCACAGCCAATTGGCCAAGTAATTGGTGCACACATAATATTAAGCTCATTTTCGACTTCATCTAAAAGCTCCATCGGATCACGAATATCGCGATCGAGTTTATTCATAAAAGTTAAAATAGGTGTATTGCGTAAACGTGTAACCTCCATCAATTTACGCGTTCTATCTTCGACGCCTTTAGCTGCATCTATCACCATCAAACAGCTGTCAACAGCGGTTAATGTTCGATAAGTATCTTCTGAAAAGTCCTCATGCCCAGGGGTATCAAGCAAGTTCACTAAACAATCGTTGTAAGGAAATTGCATAACCGACGTCGTAATTGAAATACCACGCTGCTTTTCCATTTCCATCCAGTCGGACTTAGCATGTTGCGCATTAGCACCACGTCCTTTTACTGTTCCCGCTGTCTGAATGGCTTGTCCAAATAGTAAAACCTTTTCGGTAATGGTTGTTTTACCAGCATCAGGGTGAGAGATAATTGCAAAAGTGCGACGAGCATTCACTTCGTCTAAATAAGCTTGTTCTATCATAAAATTAATTAATTTAGCTGAGCAAAAAAATGATGGCGTATTCTAGCAGGTCTCTATCTATATTGCCATTGATGAGCACTATTTTACTAATTGCATATTAACCTACTCTTTATAGGATATAGATAATAGCGGCAAATAATATCAAAAATGATATAATCAAAAATATCAACTAAATATTGCTCAATAATAAAATAAATATGAATATTCGTGACTTAAAATTGTTTTTACATCTCTGTGAAACCTGTCATTTTGGAATGAGTGCAGATGCTATGCATGTAAGTCCTTCCACCCTTTCAAGACAGATCCAACGCCTTGAAGAACAATTTGGTCACTCGTTATTTATTCGAGACAACCGGCAAGTTCAAATTAGCCACGAGGGTGAAAAAGTAAAACGTTTTGCCCAACAAGTAGTTAACCTACATCAACAACTAAAACAAGAATTAGACCAAGCCGACCAGCAGTTAGTCGGTGAGTTAACCTTATTCTGCTCAGTTACAGCAGCTTATAGCCATCTACCGGAAATACTTGATCGCTTTCGCATCCACTACCCGCTAGTAGAAATTAAATTATCCACTGGCGATGCTGCCGATGCAGTTGAAAAAATACAGTCCCAACAAGCTGATCTGGCCATTGCTGGTAAACCAAAACAATTACCCTCTGGGATGGAATTTATAAAGTTGGGTGAAATTGAAATGGTATTACTCATCCCTAAACTCAATAGTTCATTTAGTGACAAATTACACCAAAAAGCCCCAGATTGGCATAACATCCCATTCATCTTACCTGAGCATGGTCCAAGCCGACAACGAATAGATTTATGGTTTAAACAAAAAAAAATCGTCAGTCCCAAAATATATGCAACAGTAGCCGGGCACGAAGCCATTGTCTCCATGGTTGCTTTGGGATGTGGCGTTGCGTTATTACCCAAAGTAGTAATGGAAAACAGCCCTGAAAGAGTAAGAGAACGTATTACCGAATGGTCTACCAATTTAATGGAACCGTTCGATATTGGCATATGTGTTCAAAAAAGGCGTTTATCGGAAAAAATTATTTCAGCATTTTGGGCATTAGGTTGCCAAAATTTACCAAACCAAGAATAAATTATATAATAAAATGTAAAAAATACGAAAATAGCACCCAATAGAAATGAAGAGAACGATTGTAATGTACACAAAATTTAAAAAAGCAAGCACGTTAGCATCTTTGATCTTTTTGACAATGTTTTCAAATCCAAACAATGCTGAATTAGGTGATCCTGTAAAAACTAATCCAATTAATTATAAACCCCATTGGCTAGTTATTCATAGCACTAACCATTATGATGGTGAAAGTGATGATCTTGTCACTGCAGGGATGGGATTTACTGCTTTATCGAAAATGATCCAGGAGATAAAATATGTCGATCCGGCCAATCCAACCACACAAGAATTACGCCGAGCAAAACTCAATCGTTTTATTGATATAAAAACGGGGGAAGGTATACTTTTTGGTTTTAGAATTAAAGATTTAACCCCCTTATTTGACGGAAAAATCGCCGGCACTGAAATATTAGCTACGATAAAAGGTGAAAATGTTGGCTTATTATTACAAGTCCCTATCGATTTTAACAAAAAAAATCCATGTATCGTAGTTGTACCGGCTTCCGACTCTGATGGATTATATAACGCCAAAGATATCCAAATTCGCGGATTATGGGGACTTAAACATAATTGTGCCGTAGTTTATAATGATAAAGGTACAGGTAATGGTATTTATGACATAACCAACGACCAAGGCTTCACTATTGATGGCAAAGTCGCTAAAGACAACTTGCTATTTAAACCAATCATAGAAAATAAACAAGAGTTTATCAAAAATAATCCGTACCGTTATGCAATAAAAGAGCTCCATTCAAAACAAAACCCAGAAGCAAAATGGCCAACTTATCTATTCAATTCGATCAATTTCGCATTATATGAATTAAACGAACTATTCCCCGCCCCAAATAAGTTAAACTTCCGGGAATCCAATACTCTTATATTACTCTATGGAGCTCAAGAGGGTGGAGCAGCAGTGCTTAGAACGACTGAATTAGATTTAAGGGGTAAAATAAATGGTGTAGTTGCTGTTAATCCGCAAATTCAACCTCGATTGGCAAAAGCCGTACCAGAAAATGCTATCGAAACCCAATCCTTTCATTCATTACCAGATTACAGCACCTATGGTGCACTTTACATTCCCTGTGCTATACCGGCAATTAAACCAAATAGCTCAGACAATTTTGTACCTGATGCCTCGAAATATCTTTTTTCGCAAAACCGTTGTAATGCATTAAAACAAGCTAAGTTATTACCAACTGGTACGTCGAAAGAAGCATTAAAGAAACTTCTAGATTATGGCTGGAAACCAGAAACGTACACCCAATTACCTTATTTCTACTTAAATGAATCAATTGCTTTTCCTTACAAATATATCAGCGCCTATGGTCGATATGACGTAAAAGAAAACATGTGTGATTTTTCAGTAGCTAGTACTCAACAAGAACCATATTACAATTATGGCGAAGTTCATCCACTAAAAGAAGTCAACTTTGCCGAAATTTGGGCATTATCAAAAAGCCACTTACCAATTTGGGCCAACAATGATGCAACTGTTATTGACCTTGTTGAAAATAAAGATCTCACTTCACCAAGACGTGAATGGTATTCAAGTTCAGTCGTCGAAAACCAAATAGATTATGGCACTAAAGGAGCGATCTGCTTACGAGAAAAGGCCAAAGATCCTCGCGTAATTAAAGGGTTAGAAGAAGTTCTAGCAACGGGTAATTTACATAAAACAAAAACCTTTATTGTTCATGGTAGAAACAATGTCAAACAACTTATCGATAACACATCTCGACCTTACGTTGTATTAAATAAGGCAGTTGAAGGCCAAGATTCACAACTACGTTATATTGAAGTTGAAAATGCAAGTTATCTTGATGGGAAAACACCTTTTGATAACATTTTATTACCAATTGATTATTATGGTGAAGATGCAATGGAATGGTTATGGGCAAATCTCACCCAACAAACGACCCTACCGGAAAGTCAAATCATTCGCACAAAAGTCAGAGGAGGAATTAGTGGAAGAGCCCCGCAAGCCACCGCTGAAAACCTGGTCCCTATTTCACAAATACCAGATAAGAATAATTTAATCAAAATTGATAATGGTAAAATACTAGATAAATAAAATTATCGACTTAAATGACTATCGAATAAATTGAAAGTCTATTCGATAGTCATCCAATCTCACAGCTATTTAATTAGTGAACACATTTTTGGATAAAGCTGGAAAAATAACCATTTCAATGACGCATAATTTTGTTCAAAATCAATAAAGGTTTCGCTTAATAAATTGAGCTTAGGTCTCCGTTTTGCCATACCATTTAAAACTTTACCGACAAAATCCACCGACGCATAATTCTCCAACCATTGTCCACGCCACATTGCATGCATAAAATCTTGATAATCTTCCGGATAATCGGCGATATAAGGTTGAATTTGCTGCTTAGTTAAAATATTGAATGATGAAACAGATTGTGTAGTATCAAATTTTACCCAATTTTTTGACAAAAAATGATCCCAAACAATATCAAGCGTAATTGGTGCGACACGTTGATGAGATTGTCGAAAAAGTAATTTAGCTTGTTTCACTTCAGCAAAACCATCAATCAAACGATCAATCTTACGGTGCAACATAATCCCATCGGCTATTTCGTTTGGATATTGCCGATAAGGATCGCCTTTGACAAAATCAGCAACCGTATTACCAATCAAGGAACTATTAGCAATCGTTGCCAGATGTAAATGCGCAAGAATATTCATGATCGTCTACCGTCGGTTAATCACGATGTTTAAACTCACCTTCCGCTAAACCTTCTCGCCAATAGCTAGTAATTTGGATGGCGTTCGGCGCCAGATTGACATATTTATCTTTAAGGGTATGACGTAATTGCTGAGCTTGCGAACCCTCTAATCCCCCCCAAAACAGTAGATTATCGTGTTGACTGAAATCCCAATTCATTAACGTATCAACCAATTGATTAGGATAATTAGCATCTTTAATCATCCATTGAATCGAAAAATGTTTTGGCAGATCTACAATATCAGTCTTATGATTAACCACAATAAAGGCAATTGCTTGGTGATCGGCTGGTAAATGTTCAAGGGTATAACAAATACTTGGTAGAGCTGAAACATCACCTATTAAAATCAAATATTGATTATCAAACTCTAGCTTACCTACCGGTCCAACGATACCAACTTGATCGCCAACTTTAGCATGCTGAGACCAAACTGTCGCTAAACCGCTGTCATGAATAGCAAAATCAATCACAATGTGATTGTTCCGCTCATCATAATCGCGAACACTATAACTACGGGCAAATTGACGAACCCTATCACTCACCGAAATTTTATTATTTTCATCTAACATCGGAAAAACGATTTTCCCCGTTAAAGGATCTGCAAATAACAATTTCAAATGTGGACAAATCCAGCGCGGATTCACTACTAAAGGTTTATCACAACTAAAATGTAATCGGCAATAACTCTCAGACGGCCTTTCGATCTTAATAACAGTTAATAACGCATTGATAATGTTTTTTCTCTCATGCATTTGATGATCCCTTATATTACCTCAATATTGCTTCACTATCATACAGCATAAAATGGTACAAAAAAGGATATTTTTCAATTGAAGATAGATAAAAAAACCACCCAAAATGGGTGGAATACAATTTAATAATAAGTTGAATAGATTAATAACGTAAAGCCCCGAAAGCCCCGCACCAATCTTGGTCAAATTTAGCCACCGCGGCATCAACAGCTGGATCGGAAATAAACAATTCAGCTACATCCACCGGTAACGTAATTGACTGGCAACCTGCAAGCATGCAATCTAATGCTTGTCTTGGCGTTCTGAAACTTGCAGCTAACACCATCGATTCTGGGCAATGCAAATCTAACAGCGTTTGAAGCTCATAAACCGTCTCTTTACTATTACCACCTTGGGCATCAATACGATTTACATAAGGGGCGATATATTTTGCACCAGCAAGCGCAGCCAAAAAGCCTTGGCCTGCACCATAAACAGCTGTACCTAAAGTCGGAATACCTTGCTTGGTCAACTCTTTAATCGCTATCAAACCTTCAGCATTAACCGGGATTTTAGTCACAATCGATGGCACAACTTTACGAAGTTGCTCCGCTTCTTTAATCATCTCTTTAGCGGTATGTGAAAGTACTTGTGCAAACAATAATTTATCGGCACCAAGCAAATCTTGTAGTTCAGTCAGCAAATCAAAAATTGGTTTACCAGATTTAGCCACAATACTCGGATTTGTGGTCACCCCTTTTATCGGTAAAATTGCTGCTAAACGTTTAATCGCTGCCACATCAGCTGTATCTAAATATAATTCCATACTAATCTCCTATTCAAAATGAACTGTACAAATTTTTAAAAGTAATACTACTTATTTTAAACTTTACTACCCACCGTTAATTACGCTATAACCATGATTTTCGATCAATTTTTTGATTTCATCAATTTCTTTAGGCGATGGTTCAGCAATATCTTTCATTTCATAATTTTGCTGAATTAATTCATATTTGGATTCGCCAAACTTATGAAATGGTAAAATATGGATAACTTTGATTCGATTAAACTCTTTTAAAAAAGAGAGTATTTTCATCACATTATCCTCAAATAATGTATACTGAGGAATTAAAGGTAATCGAGGAATCAAATTAATATTGTAATGATAAAGTTGCCTAAAATTATTTAATACTCGATCTAAATGAAGATTAATCGTTTTCATCGCTTTTTCTTGATCCATAATTTTAAAATCAAACAATACTTCGTCACACTGAGAAGCCACGCTTAAAAACTCGGAAAACCTTATATCACCAGCAGTTTCAATCGCAGTATTAATACCTAACTGTTTTAACCTTTTTAGCAATTGATATGCAAATTTTGCTTGTAATAGAACCTCTCCTCCGGATAAAGTCACTCCACCACCAGAAGTTCTAAAAAAAATTTCATCTTTTAAAATTTGGTTAATTAATTCATCTATATGAATATTATATCCTATTTTTTCTAAAGCTTTGCTTGGACATTCATCAACATCATTACAGCAAAATTTACATTTAATACATTTAGATTTACGTTTTACTACTACGCTTTGACGAGAAATAGACTCAGGGTTGGCACACCAAGGACAATGATGAGGACAACCTTTAAAAAATACGACGGTACGAATACCATTACCATCATTCAAAGAATATCGTTGAATATTGAAAATTCTCGCCACACTACTTTCACTCCTCTGAATAATTTCAGATGAGTGATTTTGATGAAGATCGATGTTAAAACAACTCAACTTATCACTACAAATGATGAGCTGTTCGTCGGATGATATCATCCTGAATCTCCTTTGATAACTCAACAAAAAATGCGCTATAACCGGCAACTCTAACAACTAACCCGGCATAATCTTGGGGCCTTTGTTGGGCTGCTTTTAAAGTTTCAGCGTTAACAACATTAAACTGAATATGTTGTAATTTTAATTTACTGAAAGCCTGTAAAAAATTAGCTAATTTATGTAAACCACTGTCATTTTCAAGCGTACTTGGCGTGAACTTCACATTTAATAATGTTCCATTTGATAATAAATAATTATCTAATTTACTGACTGATTTTAATACAGCTGTTGGTCCTTTCATATCTTGTCCTAACATAGGCGATAAACCACCATCAGCTAGCTGTTCACCCGAATAGCGCCCATCTGGTGTTGCCCCAACAACAGCACCTAAAGGAACATGAGCAGAAACAGTATAGGAACCTGGAACAAAATAACCATTTCTTGGATTAGAGTATTTTTCAACTTCTTTACAATACTCCCGAAGCAGCTCCACACTAATGTTATCAACTTCATCAATATCATTACCATATTTACTAAAACGATTTATCAAACGAGCTCGAATTTTCTGGCCTTCATCGCCATTGAAATTATTTTTTAATACTTGCAATAGTTCTTTGAACGACACTCGTTTTTCATCAAAGACAACGCCTTTCAAGGCAAATAAGGAATCACTCAAATTAGCTATACCTATACCTTGAACACCGGAAAAATTGTAGCGAGCACCACCTTCGGTAATATCTTTTCCTTTTTCAATACAGTCAAGAACAAAAGAAGATAAGAAAGGAACAGGAGCCCAATTTCGATGACCTAAATCACAGACATTACTACCGTCAATCATCAATTTAACGTAATAACGAATATTTGCTTTAATTTGTTCAAACAGACTGTCATAAGTTACATTTGGATTGTTTTCATTTTCATATAAAGTCATTTCCATTATCTTAAGAAGATTAAACATCGCTATATCATGTAAGCCATAGGTTCGCCCTGGAATTGAAAGCTCTACACAACCAACAACTGAATAATCTCTTGCATCTTCTAAAGATACTCCTCGATTTAAAAATGCAGGAACAATAACCTCATCATTGAAGATTTGAGGAATACCCGTTCCCAAACGAATAGTTTCAGCCGTTTTTTGTAAGAATTGCGGATCAATTAATTCATTAACCCTAACACCTAGATTGGGTTGAGGAAGACAAACTTCTTGATAAGCATTTAAACACAATGTAGAAAGATTATTAACCGCGCTATGTCCAATGGTATTTAAGCCACCTAATAAAATGGTATACCCTGAAGGAAATCCAGCAAAATATCTTGCACTGGATGTTGAACGTAATAAAACAATATCATTACATTTAATCCAGAGCGATGCTAAAAGCGTTTTCAAAAATGCCGGATCTTCGCCTTTCGCTAACGACAATTGATAAAATGGCCACATATATTGATCAAAACGGCCTAATGAGATTGAGCTGGCATTTGATTCATATTGTAAAATAATATTTATATACCAAAACAATTGACATGCTTCATAAAAATCTGTTGGTTTATGGTGAGCAACATTTCGGGATATTGCTGAGATTTTTTCTAATTCTTTTTTACGTTCTACATTTTGGCAATTCTTAGCCATATCCTCGGCCAAATCAGCATAGCGTAAAATATGTAATTGTGAAGCTTCTAACACAATTTTAGCTGCCAGGTAAAAATGATTATCGGGATGTTGTTTAACTAAATTGCTTAATTGGATAATTAAATTATCTATACCATTTTCTAATAATCTCGGGTAGTCAATAATGATATGACCTTGCCCTTTATCTGTTTGGTTGATACTAAAAATTGCTTTACTTTCGGCATCTTTGACTATTGAAGGGATCTCTTTGTTAATAAAATCCTTCATTGAACGTTTTTGCCAATATGGGTAAAGTTCATTAAGATAAATTTGTTTGTCTTCTTCAGAAATATTAAAACGGTCTTGAGGTCGAGTAGGAAAATCATCTAATTCTTTCAAAATCCAATAGGGATCC
Source organism: Gilliamella sp. LMG 34361 (assembly GCF_984569075.1). Classification (NCBI taxonomy): domain Bacteria; kingdom Pseudomonadati; phylum Pseudomonadota; class Gammaproteobacteria; order Orbales; family Orbaceae; genus Gilliamella; species Gilliamella sp. LMG 34361. The sequence continues at coordinate 2,312,839 of NZ_OZ474903.1, forward strand.
ATTTCTGGAGAGATAATCCCTGAACGAGGTTTTACGGTTCGATTTCCAGCAATTAATTCGCCATCTCGTATTGAAATGTTAACTTTATTTAAAATATTTGCGGTAGCTTTTGCTCGCCTTATAATGATTGGTTCACCTTCGGTTAGCTTATGACTCTCGGTATAAAGTAAAGCTCTTTCTAACGAAATTTCTCTTGTTTTTGCAAACAAATCTCTTTTTAATTGTTCAATTCGAGTAACCATAACATAACCTCTTTATAAATAGGTTATAGCATTTACCGCTATAACCTTTTTGATTAAATCACTACTAATAAAAATTTATTTATTTAAATTTTCTTCAATTTTTTTCAAAATCAAATCTGCTTTCTTCACCGCATCACTAATTGCAATTCGAGCAATGGGTTTATTTTTGAAACGTTCCTGATTTTTTATACCTATGTCATTTGTTAATATAATGAAATCAGCATTAGCGACATCTTCCGCCGTAAGCTCATTTTCAATGCCTATTGAACCTTGAGTCTCAACTTTACATTGCCATCCTTTCTCTTTAGCTGCTTTTTCTAAAGATTCCGCTGCCATGTAAGTATGGGCAACACCTGAAGGGCAAGCAGTTACTGCGATAATATTAACCATTTTTTTCTCCTATAATTCTCAATATGCTTAACCAATGTCAAAAGAAATATCAATGTCATCGTCATTAGATTCTTCTTTATCAATTTTAACTTTTGAAGTGATAAACTTTTTCAGGAAAACAATTGCTAATGCACAAGTTAGCGAGCCGACCACAATAGCAAATATGAAACTTAGCTTTCCAGTTACAACAGGTAATACAATTAGCCCGCCCCATCCTGCATAACACTCAGCGTCTAAAAGCGCGGCAACCGCACCACCAACAGCAGAACCTAACATAGTAGAAGGTATTATTTTTAAAGGATCGGCTGCCGCAAAAGGAATTGCGCCTTCAGTTACACCCACCAATCCCATAACAATTGCCGCTTTACCTGTCTCTTTTTCTTCTTTACTAAATACATTTTTTCCAATTAATGTTGCTAAACCAGTACCAATTGAAGGCACGGCAATACCAACTGCCGCGATGGCAACAATGGTGTAAATACCTTCGCCGACACAAATTAACATAAATGCATAAGCTACTTTATTTACCGGTCCACCCAAATCGAAGCCCAACATTGCGCCCATGATTAAAGCAAGAATAACAATGCTGCCATCTTGCATACTACGTAACCATGATGTTAATGATGTTGTTAATAAACCAACTGGTTCTCCAAGTACCCACATCATGATGCCTGCGGTCAAAAAAGTTCCGACTATAGGAATAATAAATATAGGCATAACAGATCTAAGGATAGGTGGAACCTTAATTCGTTTAAGATAAAAAACGATAATTCCGCCAATGAGTCCAGCGATTAAAGCGCCAAAAAAACCGGCACCAAAAGTTGTTCCAACCCAAGCGCCAATTGCACAAGGTGCCAATGCAGCTCTCTCAGAAATTGAATAGCCAACATATGCAGCCAAAAAAGGAATCATTAAGGCTAAACCAGCAACACCTATTTGAAACAGTTTATTTAAAAAAGGGTCATTGACTGGATCCGGCACACCGCCCTGTCCTAATAGCATCACAGAGACGGCCAATAAAATGCCACCGGATACCACAAATGGAATCATATGAGAAACGCCGGTCATCAAATGCTGACGCGTGTTTTTCAAAATTAATACTAAATCGCTCATACTTAATACCTCATTTTTTAATTTTCTGACTACATTTTTATAGTAGAAAATGTTTACCAATAACCACAGAGTAAATAAATATTATTTACTGGATTTTTGTACTGTCTGTCTAAAAATGAGATATAGCTCAAAAAAATGAAATATTTTTCATGGATTTCGGTAAGGATTAAAACGTGATAAAGATCACAAATTTATTTATATATTACTTTTGTCCAGTTATTCATGGATTTTTCGTATAGTTTAATTTCAATAGTTATTTATTCTTTTAATTATTGATGATTACTAAAGTTATAAAACACCAAAATTGATTGGGAGAATAAATATGTCGAAAAAAATTGAATTTATTTGCACGCTACCTAATGGTATACATGCTCGACCGGCTAGCACGATTAAAGCCATCTGTGAGGAATTTAGGAGCAATTTTGAATGGCATAATTTGCGCACAGATGCTAAAGGTGATGCTAAAAGCACCTTATCATTAATAAGCACCAATACTTTATTAAATGATGCCTGTCATTTATTCATATCGGGAGATGATGAGGAACAGGCTTATCTACGGTTGGTTACATTTATTGACAAAGAATTACCGTTTTGTGATGAAGAGTTAATAAATAATGCTACTAATGAAATAATACCGTTACCACGCTCCTTAAAAAATTTAAATCCTAATATTATTACCGCTAAAACTGTATGTAATGGTGTAGCAAATGGCAAGTTACAAAAAATTGATTATATTGATTTAACTAAATTTAATGATTTCCCTTCTGCCAACTCAAGTAAATCTGAAAAAGAGCTAGTTATACAAGCAATCACTAAGTTAAGAAAATTAATATCATTACAAATTGACTGTTCAGCAGATACCTCTAAAGACATTCTTAGTGCACATTTGGCAATCCTAGAAGATCCCTCCTTTTATGAACAAATCGAATTAAATATAGAACAAAACTTGACGGCTGGTTCAGCAATAATAAATACAGCTAAATTTTTTAGTGAGCAATTAATTCAATCAGGCAGTGACTATTTAAAAGAACGAGAACTCGACATCCGTGATGTGTGCTATCAATTATTACAACAAACCTATGGCGATAAAAATTTTCAATTTAGCAATAAATTAACCGAACCTACAATTTGTATTGCTGATGAACTTACTCCAAGTCAATTTTTAGAATTAGATAAAAAATATTTAAAAGGTTTGCTGTTAGTCAAAGGAGGAACTACATCACACACAGTAATATTAGCGAGATCTTTTAATATTCCAACATTAGTTAGCGTTAACATGGAGATATTAGAAAATTACCTTAATCAACAAATCCAAATTGATGGAGATTTAGGTCTTGTTGCCTATGATTTATCTCCAGAAGTTATTCGTTATTACCAATCAGAATATGCTCTTAATAACCGTTTAAAAGATAAAGAAAAAATCTTTATTGACATTCCTGGTTCGACTGCTGATGGAATAAAACTTGAAATAGCAGCCAATATTGCTCACTCATCAGAAGCGCAAACTGCTTTTGATCATGGAGCTGAATCAATTGGTCTATTCCGTACCGAGATGCTGTATATGGATCGCCACTGCGAACCATCCGAAGACGAACTTTATAATACTTTTTGCCAAGCAATCGAAGCAGCAAAGCAACGTACAATCATTATTAGAACATTTGATATTGGTGGCGATAAACCAGTAAATTATTTAAATATTCCTAGTGAAAACAATCCATTCTTAGGTTATCGAGCTGTTCGCATCTATCAAGAATTTTTAACTTTATTCCGAACTCAATTAAGAGCGATATTACGAGCTTCAGCGCATGGTAAATTAAAAATCATGATTCCGATGATCTCATCAATGGAAGAAATATTATGGATCAAGGAAGAATTAACCATGATAAAACAATCTTTACGTAATGAGAAAATCCCTTTTGATGAAAAAATCCCTCTCGGTATTATGCTAGAAGTTCCTTCCATCATGTTTATCATTGATCAATGTTGTGAAGAAATTGATTTTTTCAGTATTGGTAGTAACGATTTAACCCAATATTTATTAGCTGTAGATCGAGATAATGAAAAAGTCACCAAGCATTATAATAGTTTAAATCCAGCTTTTTTAAGAGGATTAGATCACATCGTAAAAGAAGTACATCATTATGGTAAATGGATAGGTATCTGTGGCGAACTTGCCAGCAAAGGTTCTGTTTTACCGTTATTAGTTGGATTAGGGTTTGATGAATTGAGCATGAGTTCACCTAACTTGCTTTCAACCAAAGCTCTTCTTAAAAAATTAAACCGTTCAGATTGTCGGATATTACTCAATAAAGCGATGAATTGCCGAACATCACTTGAAGTCGAGCATTTACTTGCTCAATTCCGTATGGAGCAAGCAGATATACCTTTAATCACTCAAGAAACCATTACAATAAATCCAAATTGGATAAGTAAAGAAGAAGTCATCAAAGGAATGACTGATAATTTATTGATTGCAGAAAGGTGTCGTTATCCTAAAAAATTAGAAGAAGACATCTGGTTGCGTGAAGATGTATTTTCTACAACCTTAGGTTTTGGGTTTGCTATCCCTCACACCAAATCTGAGCATATAGAACAATCAACTATTAGTGTAACTAAACTTGCAGATCCAATATTATGGGGAGATGAACAGGTAAATATCGTAATTATGTTGACCCTAAACAAACACACGGCTGGCGATCAACATATGAGAATTTTTTCAAAATTAGCTCGCCGTATTATGCATGAGGAGTTTAGAACATCTTTACTAAACAGTAAAACCGCACAAGAAATTGAAGAGATTCTAAAAAAAGAACTAGAGATAGCCTAAACTTTCTTAAAACTACATTCCGTTAATACCAATCATTGACGGAATGAAACTTTATAGTTTTATACAAGCTCCATAAGGTGATTTAGACGCTCGATTTACAACATTCAATAATTTACTACTATCCAATAAAAACTGGCTAATATCCATTTCAATACAACGTGACTTATTGAAACGCTCTCTATTTTTGATATTGACATTACTAATAATAATTACCACATCCGCAACCTCAATGTCATGAGGTTCAATAACACTATCAATTCCTAATGCACCTTGTGTTTCTATTTTGATTAGCCAATTTTCCTGCTTAGCTAATTTAGCTAAACGTTCGGCAGCCATGTAAGTATGAGCAACCCCGCCAACACATGAAGTAATAGCTAATACATTTAATTTTGTCATTTAACAACACTCTTTATTCAACATAATGGTTATTATTGTGCATTAAAAATGTTAAATCAATAATCAAATTATATACATACAGATAATTATTATTTGAATAAGTTAGCTATCTTAAACTCATGACAGAAAATTAGACTCGATATATAATCTATCGGTTATTTGTAAGCTTAAAGGGTGTAACTAGATGGAACTATCAATTGAACAAACCATCAAAAATTATTTAGACAAAGCTAACAATTTCAAAAATATTTTTTTCTCTAATAGTCATAACTCAGCCCCTTCTCTCGCTTATCAAGTAGACTTTCCTAGATTAGAAATCATTCTAGAGGGAAACTTAAAGATGCAATGGGGCAATGACGAAACTAATTTAGTGGAAAAAGAATTAGCTACAGATGATTTACTTTACATCACTGCCAACAGTTGGAATAAACCTATTTGGACAACGCCTTCAACATCGTTAAGTATTTTATTTGGTAAACAACAAATTGGCATTAGCGTTTTACACTGGGATGGTTCACAATTAATTCCTAAAGGGCAAATTAGCACCCCAAGACGAGGGCCACGTGTTGGAACCTTTATTATTCAAGCATTATCCGAGTTAACTTGGCAAAACCAATCCCAAAACCAAACCGGCTATTATTTGATACAGAGCCTGCTTAGTAACACACTTGATTTACTCAATACCGACATAAAAACCCCCTCCAAAACCACCAGCTTATTCGAAGCAATACGCCAATATATCGACATCCATTTTCGAGAGGATATAAGTCGCGAATTTCTGGCCAAAATGTTTTATATCTCCCCCAATTATTTATCTTATCTATTCCAGAATGAAGGCAAAATTGGCTTAAACGAATACCTCAATCACATTCGCCTAGAGTATGCCAAATCGCTACTTAAAGGTTACGAGTTAAACGTCAAAGAAATCGCCCTAGATGCAGGCTTTAAAGATAGTAACTACTTTTGCCGCATCTTTAGAAAAAAAACCGAACGAACCCCAACAGAGTATCGGCGGCAATATCATAGTAAGTTAATGGAAAAGTAAACAAAGTAAATGATGTGTGAAAACGAGTTTTTGTTTATTTATAGGGAAATTAAAGGGGGGGTAAAAACCCCGTTCCTCAACTTTTTTGAAAATAGGACACAACCTATACGGCAGTGAACGCATTTTTAATTTTTGATATTCGTTATCACTCTTTTTAAATTGCTTACACAGAAGTGAACTAAGTAATCAAAAAATAGAAGCTTTAACGTTTTTCTAAACACTAACAGATCAGTTAATATATCTATCTGAATACCATTTTTTTCCTACTAATATCCAGATTTCGTTAAAAAGAGTTTTATTTTCAAATAGATCATCTATAGTTTTATATTTATTTAGTTGATTTGGTTTTTCTGCATCAAATTGCGATAATCCAAGGTAGACTGCTTCATAATAATTTTTAGGATGATCATCTTCTTTTAATTCATTTATATCATTCATTGTTTTTTCTAAAAACATTTGTAGATAAACATCTGTTTTTAGACAGTTTTTTAAAATGGGAAACTTAGCATTATTTAGACTTCCAGCACATATTAAATTAAGTTCATCGCCCTTATTAATATTTAGCAAATCATCTTTTTGATGCATTTCTAAAGATACATATTCAAATTTATTTTCCCCATTTGCTATAACATATTTCTTCCCCAAAAAATCGGTCTTTATTCCGGATGCTACAGCTTTAATGTTAATTATTCGTTTGTGATATGTTTTTTTATATATGTTCGGATTGTTGATATATTCATTGATTAATTGTGATGCATTCACTACATCTACATAATAAGTTATCATATTATTACCTCCGTTTTTAAATTCAGAGATATCTTTTCTTAAATACTGCTCTGTAATTCTTTTTGCATTATCATTGGCAAATGAATTAAAACCAATCAAAGTTAATATAGTAAAAGCAATTATTTTTTTCATGTTCCATTTCCATTAAATATAAAAAAACAACAATAGAACCATTGTGTTATAAACTGTTCAATTCCATTCATCACCGCAACCAGACAAAAAAAACTCAATAGAGGTTTTTAGAATTTTGACTATTTTAATGATTAGTTATTCTTCGACGCGGTCACAAGTCAACACCATTTTGATTTTTTTGATTGGGTTATTTTTTTTATCAATGGTTGTGTATATATTTGTCATAACAAAAGTGTCTTCGGATAGATATTCAATCTTCTGCGATATTTGCTTATCATCGACAACATACTCAGGTCTTTTGTAAATATCTTCAAGATCAAAAGGAAGCAGAGCATTTTCTTCATCATCCTCTCCCCAAAAAAGTTGTCCATTTCGTTTGGTAATAAAATAATCATATTCAGAGATCGTAGTGTCACCAAAATCTTGGAGCTTTCCTTTATCTAATACTGCTTCTTGCTGGCTCTGCTCGCACTCCCATTCACCTATTAGCATTTCCTCAGTTACTTTTTCTTCCTTAGCGATCGAATTAAATGAAATAAAAGCTAAAACAAACGTCACATAACATAAAATCTTTTTCATAAAATCTCCTTTTTTAGGTAATATTATGTTATAAAAAGATTTTTTTCAATAAAAAACCACCACAAGGGCGGTTTAAAGGGATATTGATTTTGAGTTTTATAGCTACTTACACAGCATTAAACGTTGCGAAACTGCATAAATACCCCCATTTCTATTTCTAAACTGCCTACACGGCAGTGAACCTTTTGTGTTGCTTTCCCCATGATTTAACTCCTTCCTTAACATCATCTAATGCATTCATTATACTTTTCGAAAACATGAAGTAAAAAAAATTTTTATCTTTTTTAATAAAAAAATTAATTTTGATATTTTTATCGTTTTTGATAAAGGATATTGTTGACGTTTTTATTAAATTTGATACAATTATAAAAAATAATAAAAGGGACTGATTAAATGTTTACGATAAAAATGCATGATGCCGCAAAAGCCGAGATTTTGGAGTTGCCATCAGAGCTTAAAGGTCAAACAATTAAGTTGATTGAAAAACTCAGAAATTTTGGTCAACTAAAAATGCCAGACAGTCGCTCGCTAAAAAATGGATTATTTGAATTGCGATCATCTGAGCGCAATAACATAGCTAGAACTATTTATGTATACCAAAAATCGAGAACAATTTTTATTTTACATGCGTTTATTAAAAAAACGGAAAAGACACCTGTTAACTCATTGACAATAGCACGAAAAAGATTAAGGGAGATGTTAGAAAATGAATAAAAAACACAGTACAACATTCGAAGAATTGAAAGAACTCGCACTGGCTGACCCAGTTGCGAGGGATGCGTATGACAGAGCTGAGGAAGAGTGGCAGCTTCGCGAGGTGTTACTATCAGCGAGGGAGAAAGCAAAACTCACTCAAACAGAGCTAGCCCATCGTTTAGGCGTTGCTCCGTCCAATATAAATAGAATTGAGAGAACACCGCTAAATTCAAATATAAAAACAATTTCCAAATATTTACATGCGTGTAATGCAAAATTTGAAATCAGATTAATGTAGTAATTTCAAAATAAAGTGGGCTGTTCACCCACTTTTTCTATTTTTATTTACTATTTTAACTATATTTCTAAACTACCTACACGGCATTAAACACGTATTTCATCACTGATAGTCTCAACCTTTTTTTCTAAACTGCCTACACGGCATTAAACCGTCATGGATTGCCGGATGCTCCAGTTGATTGTTTCTAAACTGCCTACACGGCATTAAACATCAACTCTGGTTAATTTAAGGTTTTCATTTTTTTCTAAACTGCCTACACGGCATTAAACAGAACAAAACATACTATAAACATTGTTTGCTAAAAGGCAAAGGGCATTTTTGATTTTAAAAACCCTTTTTTAAGATGATTTTTAATATCATGATTTTTATTGATTTTATTTTAGGCTAAAAAAAGGGTTAGCGATGATGGATTTTGATTTTTAAAAAAACTACTTCTCACTAATTTTTTGGACTTCAAAAAGTGCCTTGCTCAACTCTTTGAATCTGCATTTCTCGATCTTTTGGATCGAAAAACGTCCATGCGACAAAACGACTCAATTTTTGACCTTGTGCCATTGAGACAATTTTGTATTCAGTTACGGCTACATTTTTCAGTTGTTTTTTTATATTACTCAGCGATTCTTTTTTTGATACTAATGAGGAAAACCATAGGCATTGCTCTTTATATTTGATACTCTCTGTTATCATCCGATCAATAAATGCACTTTCGCCCCCTTTGCACCAAAGTTCAGCATGTTGTCCACCAAAATTAAGGATAACTTTATCCTTAGTAGAGTTCACTTTACCTAGCTTTTGTAGTTTGGTGTAAGCCGTAGCATGGGCTTCTTGTTCAGATCGATGGAAAGGTGGATTGCATACGCTAGCTAGATAAAACTCGTTGGGCTGAATGATATTTTCAAAAATAGCTTCGCTGTTAAGTTGTAAGCGACATTGTAGGGTATTTTTTAATAGATCATTGGATTTGGCTATTAACGAAGCAACTTTGATGGATGTAGGATTAATATCACTCCCCACAAAAGACCAACCATACTCGGCACAACCAATAATCGGATAAATAATATTCGCGCCAACACCAATATCTAATATGCGAACTCGCTTACCGATAGGCGTCTGATTTTGATTATCTTGCGCCAAGAGATCTGCCAAATAGTGAATATAATCTGCGCGTCCCGGAATTGGCGGGCAGAGATAATTGTCAGGAATATCCCAATACGAGAGTTGATAATAGTGCAATAAGAGTGCTTTGTTGAGGGTTTTAATCGCAATAGGATCAGCAAAATCAATCGTCACCCGACCAAATTGATTAGGTTTAACAAATTTTGCTAGCTCGGGTAATGTTTTGATAAGTAAATCAAATGGATAACCATTAATATGTTTATTGCGGGGATGTAAAACGGTTTTTTTGATTGATTGCATGAATGATCCAAGATAATGAATTGCTGGCTATTATAGCGTTTTTCAGCAAATTTGTGAAAAAATCGAGTGGTTTTATACTCCAAAAACCCCGTTCCTCAACTTTTTTATAACCGTTATCGGTAGGTGAATCATACAAAATTAATTTTGGATTTGTTATAATTTATTCCTTTCTATTTATACAATACCGTAATGAAATATCTAAAACCATTTTCGATATTACCGATTTTTAGTTTAATGCTAATGTCTTTTAATTCATATGCCAGCGAGTTTAATGGACAAGCGTTATCATTGTATTGGGCAATTCCGTTTGTAGGAATTTTATTATCAATCGCGTTATGCCCACTGTTTTTAGCCCGATTATGGCATTATCATTATGGCAAAATCGTTGCTATTTGGACGTTTATATTTTTAGGCTCTGCATTATTCTCTTTTGGATTATCCACCACGATCGAGTTAACGGTACATGCCATTATTGAGGAGTATATTCCTTTTATATTGCTACTTTTGACCCTGTTTACGGTTTCTGGTGGCATTCTTATTAAGAGTGATAAGATCAGTACCCCAAAATCAAATGTTATTTTATTAGCGGTCGGAGTCGTTCTTGCCTCTATTATGGGAACGACTGGCGCTGCGATGTTGATGATTCGACCATTACTTCGAGCTAATCGCCAGCGACAATATGCAGTGCATACCGTGATCTTCTTTATCTTTTTAGTTGCCAATATTGGTGGCGGATTAACACCTTTAGGGGATCCTCCGTTATTTATTGGTTTTTTAAAAGGCGTTGATTTTTTCTGGACTGTTAAGCATATGTTATTGCCAGTTGTGCTGACATCAGGTTTACTGCTAATCATCTATTATTTTATCGATAGGTACTATTATGTTAAGCAGTATGGTGTCATTAATAACACAATTAGCGCGGAACCCGTTAAGCTATATGGTCTAAAAAATCTTGTGTTATTAGTCGCTATTATTGCTAGTGTGCTGTTGTCTGGCGTATGGCATTCGTCGCTATATTTTACGCTGTTAGGTTCACAAATAGCATTACAAAATCTTATTCGTGATGCTCTTTTTATTGTAATTACGCTTATTTCTATTGTGATAACGCCGAAACAAGTCCGAGCTGGTAACGAATTTAATTGGGATCCGATAAAAGAGGTGGCTAAATTATTTATCGGCATTTTTATTACTATTGTGCCAGTGTTAGCGATTTTACGTGCAGGTGATCAGGGTGCTTTTGCTTCAGTCGTTTCGATGGTGACGAGTGAAAACGGTACACCAATAAATAGCATGTATTTTTGGTTATCTGGATTATTATCCGGATTTTTAGATAATGCACCAACTTATCTAGTCTTTTTTAATTTAGCATCCGGTAATGCCGCCAGCTTAATGACTACCTTCGAAAACACGTTACTGGCCATTTCAATGGGCTCGGTATTTATGGGCGCTCTAAGTTATATTGGTAATGCACCTAACTTTATGGTGAAAACCATCGCTTGCCAACATAAAATCACTATGCCAAGCTTTTTCGGTTATATGAAATGGTCAATTGCCATTTTGATCCCGGTTTTTATTATTGATAATTTGGTGTTTTTTGTGCTCTTTTAATGCGTGACGCCTTTTTGCATTCCCCCAAGTAAAGTGAGCTCAATTTTTACTTGGGATGGAATTTTAATTTAATTAGTATTAATTAGAAGAAATATTTAAAGCGAACCCTTACCCCATAACGATTATCATTACCACCGCCTTGTTTATCATCACGTTCCAGTCTAGATAAATACGTACCTAAGTAGATATTAAAGTTATCCATATCCATCACATTCGGAATTAAGTATGAAGCATTAATAGTATGTAATTTATATTTACCTTTAGCATAAATTTCACCATCGCCTTGGTAATTGGTATTGAAGGCTTTAATATCATTGGCAGCATAAATGTAACCAAGACCAAGCCTTTGCCAAATACCGTTTATACCTGCTGTAAAATCTCTTTCTTGTTCGGCATCTAAATACGAAATGCTGCTATTGAGAAGTAACCCATCGAATGATTTATCGAAGTCTCCTTCACTATTCCAGCTCATAGTAAGGCCATAGCCATGGCGTTTAGACTGATCATGCCATTTATCATTTTTATCATGATAGCCATAAGCATTATTAACTACATTGCGTTCCATGGCGATGGCTACAGAGAGATCATTAGTTCGGTAGGAAATGATTGGACGTAGGTAAACGACGTTTTTATCTTTATGCAATTTATAACCATGATACCGGTTATTAGCAAATAAGGATGTTCCATCTTTTACCATTGCATTAACTTGTAAATTCACCGCACCTAATTCTTTAGTTAATTCGATGGCACCGCCGTTACTACTACGCCCTCTACCCTCTTTTAGCATATAAATGTAACCAAAGCCATCGCTATAGAGATCGTTTGCGGTGTTACCGGAGTATTCGATAAAGGTATCTTGCCCAAGTGGGAACATGTCATAAGCTTCATAACGGCCGATTCTTAAACGCCAATCATCTTTTCTGCCAAAATAAAAACTAGCATCATCTAAATTAACTTTACCGCTCAAATCAGCTAGTGGTTGTACCGAGAATCCAGCATAGTTTTGATTTTCTAATTCTCTTTTTCCATCCATGCCGAATAAAATGCGGCCATTGATATCCCACTGTTCTGTATCGCTAGCATCAAAATCTTTATTTGCCGATGTCCTAAGTGAGGTTAACTGCTTTTTTTTGCTTGCAGCATCTATATTAAATTCCACATCACCATAAAATTTAAGTGTACCTTGATCGGTCTGCCATTCAATTGATGCTGATGCTAATAAAGAATAGAAACAGCAGACCCCGGCAATTATTTTTAATTTCATTGTTATTTCCTTTTAAAGTAGAGTTAGTCAGCTTATTTGTCATCACTAGAATTTTGGCTTCTGGCATCAAGCTCCGCTCGAATTGAAGCGTAACTATCATCAAGTTTGTAGAACTTAGCGATCCAAAACATCGATGCGATAATTAGAATAGCCGGTAGATATAAATAGCAGAGTTTAATTGCAAAAAGCGCACTCGGAACTTGAACCGCATTAGCAACATAACCACCGGATGAGAGTAAAAAACCAGTAATCGCCCCCGCACCTGCCATTGCTACTTTACCTAAAAAGCCATTGATTGAAGTTAGGATCCCAGCAGTATTGATACCGGTCTTCCACACCCCATAATCAACAGGATCGGCCTGCATGGAAAAGTAGATAGCCATACGTTGACCAGCGCCTAAAGATAAGATAACTGCCCCGATGATAAGGCAAGTATGGTTAACGCCCGATAACATCATTATTCCCATACCAATTAGGTTGATAGTGCTTGAGAAAAGGTAAACATGACGTTTTTTCATATAATTGGCTAACAATGGAACGGTTAGTGTACCAATTAAGGGGACGAAAGTTGATATTCCCGCAATAATGGCGGTAATGTTTTCACTTTCAACGTAATAGTTAAAAAAATAGACCAATGATCCAGTTTGTAAAAAAAATGCACCCCACATTAAAAAGATATTGGCTGCGAAGATTTTCCACGGCGTATTGTCTTTTAACCCTTTCCATGCTCGAGCTAAAGTCATTCGCTCTTGTTGTATAGTTATTTTCTCTTCAACATTTTTAAAACTTACAATTAAAAAGAAAGTAGCAATAATCCCAAAAATAATAGCGGTAAATAAAAAGCCATGCGTTTGGTCACCGTTACCTAAGGTCGCAACTAAAGGCAATGTTGCAACAGCGACAATAGTTGATCCTAAGGAGCCTAACAAAATTCTTACTGATGATAAGGTTGTTCGTTCTAATGAATCTGAGGTTAAAAATGGCAACATGGCACTGAAAGGAATGTTGACGATGGTATAGATAAATGAGAGACATAGATAGGTGATAAAGGCATAGATTAATTTACCTGTTGTGCCAAAATCAGGGACATAGAAGACTAAAATACATAATATGCCAAATGGAATTGCCCCGATTAATAACCATGGGCGACAGCGCCCCCAACGTGTTGAGGTATTATCGATAACTAAACCCATTAATACATCAGCAACACCGTCAACCAGACGAGTGACTAAAAACATGATGCCTACATAGTAGGCAGGAAGCCCCATTACATCCGTATAAAAATACATCAGATACAATGAAATTAATTGCCAGACTAAGTTACAAGATAAGTCGGCAATTCCATAACCTATACGTTGTCGCCAGAGCGAAAATAATGAATTGACCATTTCTTTATTCCTTATTACTTTTGCAGTTAAAGTTTATTTTGTCGAATAAACCAAGCGGGAGTGCAACTCCATGCATGACAGTAACTATTGATGATTTTGCTGCCATACGGTGAGTAATTAAGGTTGTTTGGATCAAACAATTCCCAAAACGTGTCGGCACCAAATTCAACCATTTTTCCCCAATATGCTTTAATCTCATCGATGGCTTGTTGTTTCATGCCTACTTTGAATAGCGCTAAGATATAGTGATGACGTAAATAAGGGGTGTTCATACCTATTTCTGGTGGCGTGGTTATTAATTGGGATAATAATTTTTGTTGATGGGCTAAATCGCCAATATCCGCCAAAATCATCCAGATTTGGGTGGCATAACTAATTTGTTTTTGTTTACCACTGACATAAAAACCGGTTTTCTCATCCCATAATGTATATGCTGCTCGTTTAACCAAAGCTAATTTTTGGCTCAATTGTTCGGTTATGTCGGGTTGAAAATGGTGTGAAAGTTGACAGGCTTTGTCTAAACAGTAGATTAAAACACCTTGCGAAGCACCTTGTTTGTTGAGTTTTTCGTGCCAATCAATAAATGACCACCAATCATCACTATCAGTCACTAATCCTTGTGAATCACAGCGGTTTAGATTTATTGCAATTTGCTGTAATGCGATAGGCCAAAGATCTTTAACAGTTTGCACATCATTTGTTTGATTAAAGTAATCATAAAGTACATCGACAAAAAAGAGCGAGTAATCAAATAAGAAAGTATCATCAGCAATGATATTGGGTTTTACAAATATATTAGCTGAGACCATGCCATCTTCACGACGATGGCTTGCAAAGAGATATAAGCAGCGACGAACTAAATCGTAGTGTTGAAACGTAACGTTGTTAACGAGGGCTTGTAAACGCAGGTCGCCTAACCATAATCTTCGATCTCTTTTTGGACCATCTTCAAAGACGTCTTGCATGCAATTTCGTAGTGTATGTATGGATACCTGATCTATCTTAGCTAATTGCGGATCTTGTGAGTGATAAGTTAGACAGTTTTCCGGTGCCGAACTAACTGTGTTAAAGGTTATCTCTTTAAATAAGATCCGATATTTAGGCGAAAGCGAGACAATGTCGATTTTTAAATAGCGAAAACAGTAGCGTCGAGTTAAGTTAATTTTAGCGGGTAAAACATCAATATATTCGTCATGCTGTTGCAACCAGCTTTTACTAAGCCAGCCTTGGTATTGATCAAATCGCTCTGCCATTTCGCAGAGTGTTTCACCAAAAGTTAATTTTATATGTGCTGGCGCATCGGGTGGGCTACCGATAGATTCGCATAAGAAAGAGAGATACCCAACATTGTGCTGGCCAAAATCAATGATAAAACTATCGCCAGAATGAAAACTTTGATGCAAATAATGCTCTACATCACTAACAACTTGTGATGAGCAGTTATGAATAGCGCTCGGATCATTAATGAGAGAGATGATATTTTTGGGGGTAATCTTGTTTTGATAGATTACTGGTTGTAATTGCTCAGCTTTTAGAATGAATGCATTATTTTTTATCATAATTGCATTAGCGTTGTTTTGAATTGATTGTGCCATATTCTTCTCCTTTAAAAAACGTCTAGAAGTATAGCTAGGCAAAACAGAGGCTAGCTACCAAAATACTGCCAGATTGCATCTATAAATGGCAATATTAAAAAGCTTAGACCGAGCGAGTTCACATTTCTGAGAATATTATTTTTTATCTCATGCTTAATTACTTTATTGTGTTTATAGATTAGATAAAAAATCTTTTATTTGATGCAAGATGTTAATCAATTGCCGTTGTAAGGATCGATAATTATGAATACGTTGAAAATTGATACTTATTTTAATCATAAATTAGATAAATTAGCGCTGTATAAAAGCAATCCTGAGAGTAACAGTAGTGAACATAATCACGAATTTGATGAATTAGTGATTGTTGAACATGGCCATGGCTTACATGTTATTAATGGTAAGCCGTTATTTATTCAACAAGGTGATGTGTTTTTAGTTAGAGGCCATGATTATCATTTTTATGATGACCTTGGCACATTAAAGTTAACTAATATTCTGATTAACCCTAACCGACATTTTACTTTTTTAAAAAATATGGAAGAGTTACTAAAACCGATTTCAGCCTGTGATTTAGGTTCTTATATTTGGTTAGCCCCTGTCATCCGTAAGGAATGTAATATGGTTATTAATCAATTATTTAATTTAAATAACTCAATTGAGCACCGTGAGTATCTGTTTTTTAAATTACTTATTATCATTAAACAATACAAGCAACAATCACAAAAAAATAACACTCGTTTCAAACTCCACCTTTTGCTTAATCATCTTCAAGAAAATTGTTTTGATGGATATGATTGGAACAATATAGCGCAAAGGTTTCATTTAACAACCCGGACAATGTTTAGGCATATTAAACAAGCGACTGGATTAACCCCTGAAAATTACATTAAACGATTAAGGTTAATGTCAGCACGATTGAAGATTAGAGAAAGTGATATGACTATTACAGAAATTTCATTACTGTGTGGTTTTGTAAACAGTACTCATTTTACTACTCTTTATAAAAAGACTTTTGGCATCACACCAACAGAAGAGCGAAAAGTTAATTAGTTGTTTAAATAAGGAGGTCGTTGAATTTTGCTTAACACTTAAATATTTCTAGCTACGTTGGGGATTTCCTAAGTGTTTTCATCGAATCAGGAAACTGGGATATACGTGAAATCATAAACGGGTTTATCAGGTTTATTGTCAGTTAAAACTCAACATTCGCTCTAAACGAAATAAACGATTGCCCCAACGTTATCCACAACCATTATCAGTTCCAAGTCGTCTGGGAGAATTTTGGTCAATGGATTTTATGAGTGATAGTTCTCAAAACCACCGCCGATTTAGAACCTTTAATGTTATTGATGACTTTAATCGTGAGGCATTAGGCATTGATATTGCAGTCAGTTTATCGGCAGGTAGAATTACCCGTTATCGCAATCATAATAAATATGATTGCGATTTGGTCAATTGCTACTTGTGAATGTCAATGAAAAAATAATTTGTGTCATTATTAAGCTATGTAGTTATTTACTTCGATTAATTATGATAGGTGAGGCAATCCATAGCTGTCGTTATTGCTTATATTGAACCTCTCTAATACAAAAAATGATTATTACCGTCTTAGCGTTATTTCGCCTTCTGAATTTAAACACATATTATTAACAATAACTTAAAACTATTTCCAAATTTAGTTGAATGCTGCATTAGGGTTTAATAACGATATTTCGTAGTTCTATTAACGTGCCGAAATCGTTTACCTTGAGATTTCGAGGAGAAACGTTATCCAGCACTTTTGGTTTTTGATTTTCTCCAGGATTGATATAAGTATAAACTTTTTTACCATCTGTAAAAAAGTAATAATAATCCTGTTTTGAACGGTATTCGTAGCCGCAAGCTGGAAGTATAATTTCCACACATGGACTTATAATATCGACAATTGATCCCAGAAAAATCGGAGCATCTTGAAATTTATCGGTATTGAGTTGTTGCCCGTCAATAAAAATTCGCTTCTTTCTGATTTCAATATCATCTTTTGTAGTAAGTAGTTTGAGATAGACAGAAGACTCCTTTTTTTCTAGTCTTCGTGAATTTTCTTCAAGACTATAGTATTGTTGATTGTCAAAGAACACTGAACCTGATGAAATTGCGTGTAATTCACCAGGATTTTTGACATTTGATATATCAATTGATCCATCTCTATAGCTCGGATCAGAAGGATCAGCTTCTTGGTGTGCAAACCAATTAAGATAATCATTGTCATTAAATACTTTGTCATGATACACATATAAATCTTTGTACGCATTCAGATAGGTCGCTTTAACTGGTTTAAAAGAATTAAATATTTTAATCCATATCAGCCCATTCTTTGTATCCATAGAATCACCTGACCAATTAGTATGCATCTCTGCTTTAGTAAACCCATTATACTTACCTTGCAGATTGAACTCTTCGGTAATGTCTGTGTATTTAAAGTCTATATCAATCAGATAAAATGTATCATCGTCATACAAGTAGTAAATTTTTGGATAAGAATGATGTGTCTGAAAAAGATATGTTTGTGAAGGTGTGAGATGAGGAATTTTTTCAAGTTTATTCTTACTTATATCGTAGACATACACAGCATTATTATCTTTTAATAAAACTACATTATCATTTAAATATTTGTAACTATCAGAAACAGCAATGATTTCTAAATTTCCTTTGAGCTCAGGTATTTTGTGTTTATCGGATTCCCCCTTAAACGTATAAGAGACATAATACCAATGGTCAGAAATTAGAAAGAATTTGTTAGAAACAATTTTGCTAACCTCATTTTCATTAAATAATGGGGTAATTTCATATTTGCTGATGTCTCTTCTATATAAGGGTTTAGGTATAAAATAGTATTTTGCATTAAATAATACAAGTATCTTGTTACCATCATCAGAAATAATCCGAGCACTCTTATCTGTAATGTCCGTTAAGCGTACTTTTGATTGAGATATGTAACTAATTTTGTTCTTAGCTTTCACTGTTTCTTGCAGATATATGCCGTCCTTTTCAACCAACAAATCATAATAAGGAGAGTCGGTGTGACAAATACTTTCTTGACTTGCTTGTACAAAGTCAATGAATACCAGGTAGAAAGTGAGTAATATGATCCGTTGTATAAGATGTTTCATTGTCAATAATTTTTAAAATTATTAATATTAAATTAAATCATAGCAAAATAAGATAAGAATATAAAAGACTGTTTTTTATCTTAGCTTTAAAAATATACAAAATAGCTTGATGTTATATTGATAATTTGATTGTATTCAAGGTAGATGGTTTATAGGTAAGCTATAGTTCTAATTATCCTAGGCTGGGCAGAAACTGATTTACGCTATAAATATTTATTGATTTAACATAACTTAGTCACAACCGAAAATATCAGACTTTAGTGTGTAACTATCCCCCTAAATAATGCATCAAATGCAGATATTTTCACAATAGTAGTTTGAGCAGAATAAATCCCCAAGTAGTACCCAAGCGATATTTTTGTTCTCTTTTATCTGAGAATTTAGTATCACTTTCTAAACTATTCCAACAAAACATATTTTGTTCAGCAATGATAAGTCCGGCAGAAAGTGCATTTTGCTGGTCAACAGAGAGTTTTTTGGTTGTTTTTAAAAATGTGAAGCTTCGCACATTTTTAATAAAAAGTCTTGCATAGCTATAATTTATAGCCAAAATATTATGTTAGCTGTCCAAATATTAAAGGTAAGATTTTGATTTACTTTTTAGAATGTGGTGGTAAGTTTTAAAAAGAAATGAGGTTCAAAATGATTGAAATGTTACTTGATAAAGATTTTTTTTCGTCTAGCGATCAAAATATCACCGTTGAGCCTCGAGCACCACAACCTGTCTACCCAGAACATACTCATAACTTTAATGAGATCGTTATTGTCACCAGCGGATATGGTAAACACATTTTAAATGGATGCCTGTTTGATTTGTATCCAGGTATGATGTTTTATATTAAGGCTTCCGACTGTCATTTGTACGAAAGCGTTGATGATTTGCATTTAACCAACATTTTGTTTAGAGATCCTGATAAATTTCATTTTATTAATGGGATAAATCAGTTAATTCCAAATCCTGATCTAACTCAGTCACACTACTTTTTTGATAAAAAATCTGATGAAAATATTCAATCGATTATTAAGCAATTGACACAAAATCAATCCAATGCAATTCAAGAGTGTCTATTTTTGCAGTTACTGTTGATTTTTAAAAATAATCTTTATGTTAATCATGGCTCTGGTTCATGTGATAATCGCGTTAAGCAACTGCTAAGCTGGTTACAAATCAATTTTAAAGAGCAAATTGATTGGCAACAGTTAACCACCCAGTTTTCATTGTCATTACGCTCTTTTCATCGTCATATGAAAAATGAAATTGGTATTACACCTCAAAAATATCTAATAAAGTTACGCTTAGCTTATGCTTACACACAGTTAATTTATAGCAATAAATCCATTACCACCATCGCACAAGAGTGTGGTTTTAATGATAGTGCTTATTTTTCTACCAGTTTTAAACAAGAATTTACGTTTTCGCCACAAACATTACGTAATAATCCAGATAAACGTTATCATTAGTCAGTCAGGAACAGCTTATGGAAAGATGTTTGCGTTTATATAAACAAGATTATTTTATTTCACAGATCAATACTGTTACTGTCGAAAAACGTGATCATCAACAACCCTTCCCTTTGCATGATCACGATTTTAATGAAATTGTGATTGTATGCTCAGGTAATGGTCTGCATCATTGGAACGATTATGTTTATCCGATTACCAGTGGCGATATTTTATATATTAATCCCAATGACGTGCATGGATATGAGTCTGTTAATGAGCTTAAATTGGATAATATTTTATATTTAAGAGAGTCACTTTTTTTATCATCCACTATTGAGTCTTATTTACCTAAAGTGACGGCAAAACATAATGAACGTTCTTGGCGTATTCAACCATCATATCTTAAACTTCTATCACCACTAATTGAACAATTAGCCATTGAGTCTAAGAAAAATAATTTAGCTTCCGTGCATTTATCGGAGGCTCTTTTTTTGCAGTTGGTTATTTTATTAGATCGGATTAAGCAAGCACCAAAGGTAGCTCTACCCAACGCTACTCATCAGTTGGATTTATTGTTTACTGCACTTCATAACAGTATAGCAACGCCATTTAATGTTGATGTGTTTTGCAAAGAAAATCAAATTGCAAGCCGTTCACTTAGTCGCTTATTTAAAAGCCAAACAGGGATGACTATTACTGGCTATTTACAAAAAAGACGCTTGTGTGATGCGATGTCTTTACTTCGAACGACTAATTATTCGATTAGTATGATTGCAGCAGAATGTGGTTATGATGATAGTAACTATTTTTCATCAGTATTTAAAAAGCTAACTGATCAAACTCCCTCCGAATATCGCGCTAAATTTAACAATAAGAAGTAATAATTATGGGTATTTAAACGATCGGTATATTCAATTTACTCTCTTTTATGTAAAAAAAAGAGAGTAATATTTTATGCTAAATAAAAGACTTCACTTAGGGGTTCACTAATCGGACTGTTATCAGGATTGCTTGGCATGATGTCTTGCATAAATGCCCACCATTTTTGACAAGCAGCTGTTTTAGCTACAGCGTCCCAGCGCTCTTCAGATTCAATTTCAACATAAGCAAAAAGTAAATTTCTTTTGCTGTCTAAAAATATTGAATAATTGTGAGCACCATGAGCTTTGAGTTCTTTTACTAGATCAGGGAAGATTTCGACGTGCCGTTTTTTATATTCAGCATGTTTGTCAGGGTGTACCTTCATAATACTTGCTTTTCTTATCATAATGATTCCTCTTTCTATGTAATAGGCTAATTTGTAATTAACCTATTACGTTTCATTGTGCGATTTTTATTGGTAAATAGAGTGATATAGTTGCTCAATTTCTTTTACGTTAGTGTTACGCGGATTACCTCCAGTACAAACATCGTTAAAAGCAGCTTGAGCTAGCGCAGGAATATCTTCCAATTTTACTCCAATCTCTTTTAATGTGGGTGGAATACCAACATCAGCATTAAGTTGTTTAACAGCATCAACGGCAGCTTTTCTTGCTTGTTCGATAGTCATGTTTTCCGTCGCAGCTACTCCCATTGCTTTAGCGATATCGCGATATTTATCACCAGTAAATTCAGCATTGTAAGCCATTATATGAGGTAAAAGGACGGCATTAGCCACACCATGAGGTGTGCCATAAAAAGCACCAAGTGGATGTGCCATTCCATGAACTAATCCTAATCCCACATTTGAGAAGCCCATGCCAGCAATATATTGCCCTAATGCCATATCTTCACAACCTTTTGCCCCCCCTTTTACCGAGTCACGCAATGAGCGAGAGATAACTTCAATTGCTTTAAGATGAAACATATCAGATAGTTCCCAAGCGCCTTTGGTTATATAACCTTCTATCGCGTGAGTTAAAGCATCAACGCCCGTTGCAGCTTTTAAACTTGCCGGCATGCTGATCATCATGTCTGAATCAATAATCGCAACGGCAGGGATATCATGTGGGTCAACACAAACGAATTTACGCTTTTTCTCCTCATCTGTGATTACGTAGTTAATCGTCACTTCGGCAGCAGTACCTGCTGTGGTCGGAATTGCTATTGTTGGTACCGCTGGTTTTTTAGTTGGCGCAACGCCTTCAAGGCTACGTACATCAGCAAATTCTGGATTGTTAATAATAATACCGATAGCTTTTGCGGTATCTTGAGGTGAGCCTCCACCAATCGCAATTAGGTAGTCAGCACCAGATTGTTTGAATATTTCCACCCCTTTTTGTACAATACCGATAGTTGGATTTGGCATAACTTCATCAAATATTTGATAGGCAAAGCCATTATTATCTAGTAACTGTGTCACTTTGGTGGCGACTTTGAACTTGATTAGATCTTTATCAGTAACCACTAACGCTTTTTTAAAACCACGTTTTTTTATTTCATCTACGATTTGACTGATTGAACCGGCGCCAAAGTAAGATGTTTCATTTAGAATCATTCTATAAGTCATGATGTTTTCCTTTTAATTAATTAGTCATTCCTAAACCAACAATGTTAGCAGCAACAATGATCACTAGGCATCCAATACAAAGCACACGTACTGTTTTTTTGCCCGTTCCAAACCACTCTTTTAGTGCTAAACCAACAATCCCACCACAAAGTACATAAAAACTCATATGCAGCATCCAACTCATAAAGCCATATTCAGTTGGAATATTTGCATGGCCCCAAGCATAGAAGAAAAATTGGAAATACCACATTGCACCGCCTAAGATAGCAAAGAGGACATTGCTAATTAGTAGAGATTTGGCAACTGAGATATCTTTTTTGAATGATAGGTCTTTTTTAGCACAGAGTCGACTAATACAAAAACCGAGATTAATAATTGCTCCTCCTCCCATAATAATGACATAACTTGGAAGTGCCACATATAGATGGTCAACACCTAGTGCAGCCGCTTTTTCGTGCATGGGTACTGCAGCACTCATGGCAAAAGACATACCAGCTGAGAAGATGCCACACATGATGGCAAGCAAAAGACCTTTCTTTAAATTAAAATCTTCAACTTGTACACCTAGTGTTTTTTCTTTTAATAAACCGGCGTAAGTTACGATAGCAACACCAATAAGTGCAACGACTACGCCTAATAATGTCATTTTTCCGCCAGTCGAGGCTAATAATTCACCAAATTTACCTTGTAATATTGGTGTCATGAGGGTACCGACGATTAAGGTTATTCCGATTGCAATACCAATTCCCATCGACATCCCTAAATAACGCATTGTAAGGCCATAACCAATGTTACCAACTCCCCACATTGCACCAAATAAAAAGACCGGAATTAAGATGTCTGAACTAAACGAAGCGTAATAAGCACCAAAATCGGGTAATAAGAAGTAACTAATTGACCAGGGTAATATGATCCATGAAAACAGCCCGGCAATTGACCACATAGTTTCCCATGACCAATTTTTTACTTTTTTAAATGGTGCATAAAAGCAAGCGGCAGAAGCAGCACCAACAAAGTGCCAAAATATGCCTAAAATGATTGAACTCCCCATATATTTATCCTTATATTTTTAAAATATAATTTGATATATTTTTTATTAACAGCTTTTAAATTTTTAGTGCATCCTCCATTGGAGTAACACCAAAACGCTCGGCTAATAATCTAAACTCTTCAGTAGTGATGGTTTGACGCTTTCCACCCATTGATAAGACTTTCACTAAAACTTCTGCTGATTTTTCAGCTGTATCAATTAAACCAAAAGCTTCATCTAAGGTTGAACCTGTTCCAAAAACGCCATGAAAAGCCCATAACACTAAACTATGTTTTGCCATCTGTTTTGCAGTGGCATAACCGATTTCGTCTTTCCCTGGTACCATCCAAGGTACAACACCGACACCGTCTGGGAAGACAACTAAACACTCGGTACTCATCTCCCATAACCATCTGGTTATTACCGCGGTATCGAGTTCTAAGACATAAGTTAACGCAATTAAATTCGTTGCATGACAGTGCATAATGACGCGGTCTTTCCCTTGGCTTTGTTCTATTCTCACAATATGGGATTGTAAATGTGCAGCAAGTTCGGAAGTTGGTAATCCGCCATTTATCAATCCCCACATGATATAATAACCTTTGCCTTGTTCGTCGATTTTAACAATGGCTAACGTGTCAAGAGGATCTAAAATGACATTGCGAAAAAACTTGCCTGATCCAGTAACGATAAAATACTGGTTGGCGAGTTTTGTAACATCTTGCGTCAACGATATATGACGCGGTTTTTCATAAAAATCACTTTGAAAAGAGATTACATCACTTTCTAGTAATCTTAAGCTAACATTACCCCCATTACGTTCATCCCATCCTTTTAACCACATGTCGTAAGTGGCTTTAATCATCCCTTTTACAAACCAAGAAGAAAGAATCTGTTGCATTTTGTGTTCCTTATGATCGTTTAGTTAAGACTGTTGTTTCATATTGACGAACTTCATCTAACCATCGACTACCAACTGGGACTTCATTCGATAAACAATACTGATCCCAAACAGCTTGCCAAGGTAATGATTTTTGTTCTTCTAATAATGCTAGTCGTGAGGTAAAGTCACGATCATGTTCATATTTTTTTAATTTCTCGGTTGGTTCTAACAATGCTTTTAATAGACATTTTTTCATGTTGCGAGTACCAATTACCCATGCAGCAATACGGTTAATAGAAGCATCAAAAAAGTCTAGACCAATATGTACACGGTCAAATAGTTTGTTTCGAACGATTTCACTGGCAATATTTTGTGTTTCATCATCAAAGAGCACTACGTGATCACTATCCCAACGTACCGGGCGACTGACATGGAGTAATAAATGCTGAACAAATGGCATAACGGCAGAAATTTTGTCAGAAATTACTTCCGTTGGATGGAAATGCCCAGCATCTAGACATAATGCCGTTTTACGTGATGTCGCATAGGCAAGATAGAATTCATTTGAACCTGCGGTATAAGATTCCAGACCGATGCCAAATAATTTACTTTCAACCGCATCAATGTGATATTTAGGATCGATTTTTTCGTGAATAATTTGATCCAATGACTCAACTAAATGTTGTCTTGGTCTAAATTTGTCGACAGTAATATCTTTCATGCCATCCGGTAACCAAATATTCATGACCGATGGCGTTCCTAATTCTTTACCAAAATATTCTGATACTTTACGACACGCTTTACCGTGATCTATCCAAAATTGCCGAATTTCCAAATTATTATGGGTTAATGTTCCCTCATTGCTTAAAGGATGTGAAAAATAAGTTGGATTAAAATCTAAACCAATTTGGTGTTTTTTAGCCCATTTAACCCAATTGGCAAAGTGTTCAGGTTTAACTTCATTACGATCAACTTTTTGGTCAGATTCTAAATATGAAGCATGCAGGTTTAATCGTTTTGGACCGGGAATAAGACTAAAGGCTTTATCTAAATCCTCTCTTAATTCATTGGCAGTTCGAGCTTTACCAGGATAATTACCGGTTGCCTGAATACCACCAGTTAGTTCGCCTTCTTGCTTTTCAAAACCGGCAACATCATCCCCTTGCCAGCAGTGTACTGAAATCGGTAATTTTGCCATTGCGACTATTGCAGCATCGGTATCTACCCCAATTTCAGCAAATCTTGCTTTCGCGATTTGATAGGCATTTTCAATTGCGCTCATAAAATACTCCTTGATAAATATAAAAATTTCAATTATTTATTTGATTTGGTTGATAATATTTGGTGTCAAAATTCTGTGAAATTAGCTTTCTCAATGCGTAAACATCCACAATTTCACCTAAGGAAATTAACTGATAACCCACATTGCCTAATGCTGATGATTCAATCGGTCCGGCGGTAACATTGACATTACATAAGTCAGCACATAACTGGTTTAAAAAAGCATTTTGACAACCACCGCCGACAATATGTAATGTGTTGATTGGTTTGCCAATGAGTGTCGATAATTCTTGTAATACGTCTCGATATAAGTAAGCTAGACTGTCAAAAATACACCTGACTAATTGAGCGAGGTTTTTAGGAACCTGACCACTGTTTTCTAAACAGACCTGTTTGATGGTTTCTGTCATGACATCTGGATTTAAAAACCTTGAGTCATTAGGATTGATAAGAAAAGCAGAAGGTTGTTCTTGTTTTGCTGATGCGATTAAATTGGTAATATCTTTGATGTTATTTTCGGCACAAACACGTTGGAATAACCATAATCCCATTATGTTTTTTAATACTCGATAATTACCCTCTACTCCGCCTTCATTAGTAATATTGGCTTTTAATGCCTGTTTGCCAGTCAGTGGCTGTTTCGCTTCCAATCCCATCAATGACCATGTACCTGAACATAAATAAGCACTGTGCTCATTCATTAATGGGGCAGCAATAACTGCACTAGCGGTATCATGGCTGGCAATTGCAATTACTGGAATACGATCGCCCTTGGCACTTTGCCAATAGCCAACTCGGTTTCCGGGCATTGTGATATCACCAAACCATTTACGCGGTATACCGAGATAATCAAGTAGATCTTTATCCCAATTTTGAGTAATAACATTGACCAGTTGAGTGGTGGTTGCGTTGGTGTATTCACGATTTAATACACCTGTTAAGCGGTAAATTAAATAATCAGGAATCATAACAAAATCGGTTACTTGTGATAACCATTCGGGTGATTCAAGCATCATGGCTTTGAGTTGATAAAGTGTATTGAAAGTTAAAAATTGGATGCCAGTTTTTTGATAAATATTCTCTAGGCCAATGTCATTTTGTACTTTAGACATTATATCGTCAGTACGATGATCACGATAAGAGTAAGTAGGACCGACGATTTGACCTTGCTCATCAAGCAACACATAATCAACGCCCCAAGTATCAATACCAATACTGTCGAGCTTGATACCTTGTTGGCTAATTTTGTTTAATCCTGTTAAGATTTCTTGTTCTAAGTAGTCCAAATCCCAACAATAGTTTTTATTACTATTTTTGAATCCATTGCTAAACCGATGTATCTCAGTCAATGTTATTTTTGCCGTTTGAGATTGATAATTCGACAACATGACTCGGCCACTTGATGCACCTAAATCGATTGCAGCAATATATCTATCTGCCATTATAAATATCCTCACTTTTGCTAATGAAGATAGTCTAGTTAACAATTTTGATTTACACTTTTAATTGCCTGCCAATGTTAAGTAAGTTTGGCAAAATTTTTAAAATGCTTGTGATCTTGTCCACAAAATGTGAATAAGGTTGGAGTGTTTATACTTTCAGAATAAATGTTGATATAATGTCTAATTTAGAAAATCAATTGAGAGTTCTCTATGTTAAATCAGTTAAAAGCAATTATTCAATATCTTCTTCCAAAACAACTATTAACTACCCTATTTGGTTGGTTGGCGAATAAACGTTTAGGCAGAGTCACAACATGGATGATTATTGGCTTTTGTAAACTGTATAAAATTGATTTAGGCGAAGCTAAATTAACCAACGCAAAAGAGTATAAGACATTCAATGACTTTTTTGCTCGTGAGCTAAAAGACGATGCTCGTCCAATTGATAACGTTGCAAATAGTATCGTAATGCCAGCAGATGGTGTGATTAGTCAATTTGGTAATATTCAAGATAATCTACTTTTACAAGCTAAAGGACATTTTTACTCATTAGAAGCACTGCTTGCTTGTCATCCAGATATGATTAAGTTTTTTAGAAATGGATCTTTTGCGACCACCTATTTATCTCCGAAAAACTACCATCGTTTTCATATGCCTTGCGATGGTATTTTGCGTGAAATGATTTATGTACCAGGTTCATTATTTTCAGTTAATAAAGCAACAACTGAAAGTATTCCTAATATTTTCGCTCGAAATGAACGGGTAATTTGTTTATTTGAAACGGAATTTGGTCCAATGGTGCAAATTATGGTTGGGGCAACGATTGTTGGTAGTATTGAATTAAAATGGGAAGGTGTTATTACTCCTCCCCGTGATGGTGTGATGAAGCGTTGGACTTATGCTGGTGAGATTAAATTAACCAAGGGTGAAGATATGGGTTGCTTCAAATTAGGATCAACTGTTATTACGTTGTTTGCTTCAAATACGGTTGAATTTGATAGTAACCTTAAACTTGGTGACGTTACTCGAGTAGGTCAAAAACTAGCTGAAAGGATCTAACTTTATGTTGATACGCGGTTTTTTGGGTGGAATATTACTTCTTCTTTTTTCTTGTTTTGCTTTTGCTGAAGAATCCATACTCAATATTGATAACGAAGAGCAGCTTTCAGAAGTTATTACTAAGCTTAATGTGAAAAATGAAGATCTTCGTCTCAATATGGAATATCAAAAATCTCATTTAACCAGTATCATTAATGAACAAAACAATATTAATACTCAAATTTCACATGTTCAAAATACACTCGCTACCCTTGCTGAGCAAGGCGAGTGGTTGAGTTTTTCAACTGCCTTAGGTGAAACCCTTCGTCAACAGTTATTACGCTTACCTGAAAAACCTAAATCACAACCACTTGATGCAGAAATTGCCGAAGCTAAAGTTCAACAACTAAATTACTCAAATACCTTAGCAGGAATAGATAATTATCCGGTATTATCAGGTAATTTCAATAATCTGAAATCGGCGAGCCAATATCGACGTTTATTAAGAGAGCAAAGTGAGCTACTAAAAACATTGATTTCTGGCACTGATACCACCATTTTGGAGCTGACTAAATTAAAAATATCTAATAAGCAATTAACCAATGCGATTGATGAAGTTAATGATGCCGCGCACCGTTACTTTTTTTGGGTGGCAGATGTCAATCCGATTTCACTAAGTTTCCCATTAGATTTAGCCAAGGATGTCGTTTATGTCACGGTCTCAATTGATACGCTGTCGCAACTTTATAATGCTGGCGTTGAAGTCCTCAGTGCACCAAAGCCACTGTTTTTCCTAGTACTATCATTATTGTTTGTCTTTGTGCATTTCAAAATGCGCGGAAAATATAACGCCTTCTTGAATAAATCAGCGACTCGTGTCGGTAAAGTCACCCAAGATAGTTATTCACTCACCTTGAAAGTGATTATTTTCTCATTAATTATGGCGTTACCCGTCCCTATTTTATGGGCAGCGTTAGGATATGCGCTGCAAATTAATTGGGATTATCCTGTAGCCGTTGCTTTAGGCTATGGTGTCAATGCAGCTGCACCTATTTTATGGGTATTTATTATCACTGCACATTTTGCTTCACAAAACGGATTGTTTATTACTCATTTTGGCTGGTCAAAGCAAAATGTTCGTCAAGCCATGAAATATTATCAATTATCTGTTTGGGTGGTAATCCCTCTAGTGATGGTAGTGATGAGCTTTGATCAGTTTAATAATCGTCAATTTGCAGCCAGTATCGGCAGAACGGCATTTATTATTCTCTGTTTTGCATTGGTATTTATGACTAATTCTATTCATCGTGCTGGTGTTCCGCTTTACATTGATAAAAAGGGATCGGGCGATAATTTATTAAGTCATATTTTATGGTTTGTACTATTAAGTGCGCCATGGCTAGCGATTATTGCCGCTTGTTTAGGTTATTTATCGACAGCAGAAGTGCTATTAGGAAGATTAGAGGCTTCGGTTATTATATGGTTTGGCTTACTCGTGGTTTATTTTATGATTCGCCGTTGGATGTGGATACAAAAACGTCGAATTGAATTTGAACGAACCAAACAACGCCGATTAGAACGTATGCAACGCGCTAAAGGGATTGAAGAAGATCTGAACTCAATCAATGATAATGTTGATGAGCCTATTATCGATTTAGATGCAATTAGTGCACAATCATTGCAGTTAGTCAGATCGATTATTATGCTAATTGCATTAATTAGTATGATTTTACTTTGGTCTGAACTCCATTCGGCTTTTGCCTTTATGAACAATATTAGGCTTTGGGGGACAAGCACTATCATTAATGGTAATGAAATTGAGCAACATATTACATTAGGCGCAGTATGTATTGCTATTTTGGTTATGACCATTACTGTGCAGTTGGTAAAAAACTTGCCCGCGCTACTTGAGTTAGGCATTTTACAACATTTGGATTTAGCACCCGGTACAGGGTATGCCATTTCAACGGTATCAAAATACATTATTTTGATGATAGGTTGTATGATTGCTTTTTCATTTATTGGGATAGATTGGTCTAAAATTCAATGGTTAATCGCGGCATTAGGTGTTGGTTTGGGATTTGGTTTGCAGGAGATTTTTGCTAACTTTATTTCAGGATTAATCATCTTATTTGAAAAACCAGTTAGAATTGGCGATACCGTAACTATTCGTGACTTAACAGGTAACATTACCAAAATTAATACGCGAGCAATAACAATTGTTGATTGGGATCGAAAAGAAATTGTCATGCCGAATAAAGCGTTTATTACTGAACAATTGGTCAACTGGTCTTTATCAGACTCAATTACCCGTATTGTGCTAACTATACCTGCAACAATTGATGCTGATAGTGAGCTGGTGATGAAACTATTACAACAGGTGTCACAGGAATGTGAGTTCGTTCTTAGTGATCCAGAACCACAAGTCTATTTAGTTGATATTCAAGAAGGTATTCAACTATTTGAACTGAGGGTATTTGCTGCCGAAATGGGACATCGTATGAAACTACGCAGTTCAATACATAAATTGATTCTTGAAGCTTATCGTCAACATGATTTAACATTGCCATTCCCACCATTACAAACCAATTTAGAAGCACTTGGCCGTAAAAGTGGGCGTCGTAGTTATACCATTGGTACTATTTAACCGAATAAGGTTTCTAACCATGGCACTCCATATGCACCGGGTGCCAATAAAACAAATGCCCAGATTGGTGCCGAAGCAACATTGGCTATATTGAATTTTGTTGCTGGCATATGCATTGTACCAGCGATTAATGGAACGACAGCTCGCAAAGGCCCAAAGAATCGACCAATAAACACACCAAAAGTACCATATCGCTGGAAGAATTGTTCTGCACGAAATATCATTTTAGGATATTTATTTAAAGGCCACGAAGAGATTACCTGTTGGTGATAATGTTTACCTAACCAATATGAGAGAAAATCACCGATAATTGCACCTATCGATGCGGCAATCAAAACTGGAATAAACGAGATCACTCCTGTTCCCACCAATGCCCCAGCCGCCAATATAATTGCGGTTGCAGGAACCAATAATGAGATGATCGCCAATGATTCGCCAAATGCTAATAAAAAAATAATTGGCAATGCCCACACTTGATGATGTTCAATAAATTGCATAATAGTATGCGTGATTTCATTTAATGACATAAATTAGCTTGCTGTTATCTTTTTAGAATGCCCCATTCTAACACAACAAATGCTAGATAGTTCTAACATGCCTAATTATAGGTATAAACTAACAAAAAGCTGGCATGTTAGCCTTTTTATTAATTTTAACCTCAGTTATTATAATTAAAATTTGCTCGGCTATTAATTATGAGATAAACCATGACAATAGGCATTGAAAAAATTAATATGAATAAATTTAAACATGGTCAATTACAACCATTACAAGAAGACACTGTCGCAATTGAAAGGCCGGTTGCATTAATTTATAACGGTATTTCTCACGTTGTCATGATGGCAACACCTAAGGATCTTAATTATTTCGCTATTGGTTTTTCATTAACTGAAAATATTATCGAATCTATTGATGAAATTTATGGTATTGATATTATTGATACCGAACAAGGTATTGAAGTCCATATTGATCTCTCTTCACGACGTTTTATGCAATTAAAGCAAAACCGTCGATATTTGACTGGTCGAACCGGCTGTGGAATTTGTGGTAGCGAACAAATAGAGCAAGTTTGTCAGTTTATTCCTCCTCTTCCATTATGTGATAAAATTCATCTATCTGATTTTCATCAATCTCTTAATGATTTAACTAAAGTTCAGACCGTAGGTAGTCAAACTGGTTGTACTCATGCTGCAGTATGGTTAGATTTAAACGGTAATTTTATTGCAGGATTTGAAGATGTAGGTAGGCATGTCGCTTTAGATAAATTATTAGGTTATCGCACGGAATTACAACAAAAAAATAATCAGAATACAAAAGGTATTATTCTGGTTTCAAGTCGAGCAAGTTACGAAATGGTGCAAAAAACGGCTCGTTGTGGTGTAGAGTTCCTCTTTGCTGTCTCAGCGGCAACTTCAATGGCGATTGAACAAGCTAAACAAAGTCAATTAACATTAGTCGGCTTTTTTAGAGGAGCTCAAGGGATTATTTATTCTCATAGTGAACGTATTATCGAATAATATGCAATTTTTAGTTAAATTAGTCAAAAAATGGTTGAAATAATCTATTGATTATTATAATAAAAACAATATATTAACTATTTTATCTTAAGATATCCCATCATACGTCTTTCTTTATTGGTCGAAGATCATCATAATATACACCCAAAATAAGAACGACTCTGTTTTTATTCTATATTATACGATCTCTCTAAAATTATGAATTTAATCTTTATCAATTAAGGCTTTACTACAATTTGAAAGGATAGCGTCATGCATCAAACAGCAGATATTCAACAAGCAGTAAACTATATTCAACAAATATCGGATAAAAAACCAACAATCGGAATTATACTTGGATCAGGCTTAGGCTCTTTTGCCGATACTCTTGAAGACGCCGTTCATATTCCTTATGACAATATTCCTCACTTTGCAAAATCCGCTGCAGTTGGCCATGCCAATGAATTAGTGATTGGTCAATCCGGTGATAAAACAGTTCTCGCGATGAAAGGCCGTTTCCATTACTATGAAGGATTTTCATTAGATCAAGTTACTTTCCCTGTGCGGGTAATGAAAATGCTTGGCGTTGAAAAACTTATCATTACCAATGCCTGTGGTGCAGTCAACACGAGCTTTAAACCAGGTGATTTGATGATAATTACTGATCACATTAACTTAACCGCTAACAATCCGTTAATGGGTCCTAATAATCCTGAACTAGGCGTACGCTTTTTGGATGTAAGTGAAGTATATAACAAACAATTAAGAGCAACTGTTAGCGAAGTGGCTAAAGAACTAAACATCACTTTACAACAAGGTGTTTATGCATGGTGGACAGGACCAACTTATGAAACCCCAGCAGAAATTAGAATGATCCGTACCTTAGGTGCTGATGCAGTTGGTATGTCTACTGTACCTGAAGCAATTATTGCTCATCATTCTGGTATTAAAACTATCGGGATTTCATGTTTAACTAATATGGCTTGTGGAATTTTAGATCAACCTTTAGGACATGAAGAAGTGATTGAAACAGCTGAACGTGTTAAATCAACCTTCTTAAAATTGATTACTAATACAATTGCGCGTTTTTGATTTGTAATTTTTTAAAATTTATTTTAGTAGTTCACTTTATTTTGGATATAAATAATGAACATGAAACATAGATTACAAGTAATGATGCTTTTACAATATTTCATTTGGGGAAGCTGGCTGACGACGTTTGGTATTTACTTAATCAATACCTTGCATTTTTCGGGTGCTGAAGTCGGGCTGGTTTATAGTACGAAAGGCTTTGCGGCATTAATTATGCCTTTTATTATTGGTATTATTGCGGATAAATTTATTCCACCTAAATATTTATTTATGCTTTGTCATGCTGTTTGTGCTATTGCTCTGTTTTTTGCAGCATCCGCAACTACACCCAGTGACTTATATTGGTTGATGCTTATCAATGCGATGGCATTTATGCCAACTATTGCCTTATCTAATTCAATAAGCTATCACTGTTTAGAGAAAAGTCATTTAGATTCTGTCAGCGTTTTTCCGAAAATTCGTGTTTTTGGAACAATCGGCTTTATTATC
Source organism: Gilliamella sp. LMG 34361 (assembly GCF_984569075.1). NCBI lineage: Bacteria > Pseudomonadati > Pseudomonadota > Gammaproteobacteria > Orbales > Orbaceae > Gilliamella > Gilliamella sp. LMG 34361. The sequence goes on from NZ_OZ474903.1 coordinate 2,347,095, forward strand.
GCTATGTGGACTATAAGCTTACTTAAATTCGATACAAGTAATGCTCAACTCTATATTGCTTGTGGTGCATCAGTAATTTTGGTTATCTACAGTGCTACCTTACCTGATATTAAAATAAACCAAGATCAACAACTATCATGGATTTCACGTTTAGGTTTAGATGCATTCGTATTATTTAAAAAACCAGTAATGTCAATATTTTTTCTTTTTTCGATGTTATTAGGAGCTATATTACAAATCACCAACACCTTTGGCGGTGCATTTTTGAAAGATTTTGGCCAGATCCCACAATTTCAAGATAGCATCATTGTGCAACATCCTGCGATATTATTATCAGTATCACAAATGGCAGAAGTTGCTTTTATTTTGACTATCCCATATTTTCTTAATAAATTTGGTATAAAAAAAGTCATAATGATTAGTTTAATGGCATGGACATTAAGATTCGGCTTTTTTGCCTATGGTGATCCAACACCATTGGGTTTTGTATTATTGATGTTATCAATGATTGTGTATGGTTGTGCTTTTGACTTTTTTAATATTTCAGGTTCTATCTTTATAGAAAAAGAGGTGAATTCTAATATCCGTGCCAGCGCCCAAGGTCTATTTATGACAATGGTTAACGGTATTGGTGCAATTATTGGCTCATTTATTAGTGGTGTTGTAGTCGATATCAATACCCATGATGGATTAAAAGATTGGCATTCAATATGGTTAATTTTTGCGGCTTACGCATTAGTTTTAGGTTTTGTTTTTTATTTTACCTTTAATTATAAACAATCTACGAAGTAACAACTTATCAATATAAATAAGGGATAAATGATCCCTTATTTATCCTCTGTTTTTTTGAGTATTAACATACCGTAAAAATAGTGACAATAGCCACAAAATATTGGCTATAATTTTTTACGCGCCATTAGTTGGCACTAAATATTGTTTTAAACGTTATGAGATTTAAGTATGAAAGAAAAATTTTTAGGTGGTTTATTAGTTTTTTTAGGTGCGTGTAGTTTTGGCGTACTTTCTTCAATTGTAAAAACAGCTTATAAATCTGGTTACACCCTTGGTCAAGTCACCGGCGTTCAGTGCTTTTTAGGGATGTTGATATTATGGGGTATTCATCTTATTGTAAAGACGTTTAATAAAAGCAAATTAAATAAGCAAAATAAAACACCATTAGCTAAAAAATGGAAGGTCTGTGCAGTTGGTATATTCCCTGGGTTAGTCGGCATTTGCTATTATCAATGTGTGCAGTTAGTGCCAGCGTCAATCGCAATTATTTTGCTAATGCAATATCTATGGATTAGTATAATTATTGATTTTGTTATTTTTAAAAATAAACCAACTCCGATTCAATTAATCACAGTTGTTATCATTATTGTCGGAAGCTCTTTAGCTGCAGGCATTTTTAATCAGACTATTAAATTAAATTTAACAGGTTGTTTCTTCGGCTTTTTAGCAGCAATAATGTACTCACTTTTTATTACCACCAGTAGCAATATTGGTAATCAATTACCAAAATTAGAAAAGAGTGCCTTAATGATAACGGGTGCTTGCATTGTGACTTTTTGTATTTTTCCACCACTGTTCTTCTTTGAACTTAGTATTGACGATAGAATCTATCAACTAGGATTTTTACTAGCCTTACTGGGCACAGTTTTACCACCGTTTCTATTTTCAGTCGGTATGCCTAAAATTGGTATTTCATTAAGTGCAATTTTATCGGCTGGTGAACTACCAATTGCGGTGACTTGTTCTTATTTCTATTTAAAAGAATCGGTCTACTTCAATCAATGGATAGGTGTAGTGATTATTTTGTTTGCCATTGCCTTACCAAATCTTAAACATTTAAGAAAATAATCATCAATAAATTAAGTGTGGATAACCACACTTAGTTATCATTAATTTTACCATCAAGCATACAACACATAACTTTTTAACCACTGAATAAAAATATCCATTTTAGGATTATATTTTTCTTGTGATTTACAAATATAATAACGTTTGGCACATGGCGCTTCCATGTCAGAAAACGGTTCAACAAGTTGTCCTGAATCTATATATTTAGCAATAATTTGTTTACGACCTATGGCAACACCTGCACTATTGATTGCAGCGGCAACAGAATGATCTGAGTGATCAAATAGCATATTTTGCATTTTGTTGAAATCGAAAGACAACGAAAAATGATTAGCCCAAGTTTGCCATTCATCAAAACTAAAATCTAAAAATTTATTTTGATTGTAATGCAATAAAACACAATTTTTTAAATTTTCTGTGTTGTTATAAAGATTATGTTGATGAGCATAATTGGGTGTACAAACAGGGATAATCGTTTCACTAATTAAATGTTCGCACGATAATTCGTCATGGTGTAACGAATCATAATAGATAGCTAAGTCAATTGGATACTGACTAAAATCAATATCATTATTACCAGAAATAATATTTAAAGTGATATGAGGATAATAATTAATAAATTGTGATAATTTTGGAATTAAAAACTCTCGAGTGAATGATGGACAAGAATAAATAGTTAGTGCACCAGTAACACCTTTATTTTTAATTTCTAAAATTTCTTGATTTAATATGTTAAGTGATTTTTTTACAATTGCGAATAAATTTTTTCCATCATGAGTCAAGGTAATCCTTCGATGAAATCGCTTAAATAATTTAAAATTAAGCTCTTCTTCAAGTTTATTGATTTGATGGCTTACTGCACTTGGGCTAATACAGAGTTCTTCAGCAGCTAATGCAAAGGATAAGTGACGTGCGACCGATTCAAATGTATGCAATTTTGATAACTGATAACGATTTATAAAACGATTTTTATTTGGTAAAATACCTTCATTATTCATTTTTTACTTCCTATATACCATCATAAAACATGGTTGGATATAATCTATTCCTAATCAGCATGCCAACAAATACTTATTCATCAATATCTCTAACTGCTTACTAAAATGAATTTTATCACATATTTGGAGCAATTTAGCTCATGTAAAGTTAACAATAGATCATTTATCAAATAGTAGACAAAAATAATAAAAAATACTAGTATCTAATGGCTTAAAAGCTATAATAATTAATTTATTAAATTCTACTATGGTAGAATATTGTTTTTAAGAAAATTCTCAACCGTGAATAATACTTCTTGTTAATTTTATTTAATGAAATTAACAAGAAGTAAAATTATCTGTTGGTATTGATATCTTATTGATTGTCCCAATATAATGTATGCTGTCTTATAGTGTTTAGAATAGGTAAATTTGCTTCATTGAAAGTTGATTAGTTTTAAATAATATTATAATAACACTAACAAAACAGTTTAAGTCCACTATGACAATTAAAAGTGAAGTTATTCTCATTATTACTCATCTTTTCAAGAAGATTCGATATTTTTCAGATGGTCTTATAAGAATCAATGATTGAAGTATCTCAAGATGAATATTTTACCAAGATGAGAGGTTTAATAATGAGTAATAAATGCTTGTTTAAAATAAAGTATGATTTATCTTTATGTAGACAAAAAAGGTAGATTATTAAGCCAATTAAATTTTATACCAACACAGTTTGGTAATAATAATATTTCCAATTTTTTATAACCATTATTTAAAAAATATTAAAGGAGGCACTTAAAAAATATTCGGTTTAAAATGAGTTATTAATTAGCTTTTTAGTATTATTCTAATTATAACAATATGTTTTTTTCTAAACATTAATAGTCAATTGTAAATAGTAGTATATAAAAAAATCTTTATTGATTTTTATTTATAAACATGAAGTTATACAGGTATACCTTGGCAATAGTGTTTATTGTCAATTTATTGTTCTATTTTTACCCTGAATTAAAAGGAAGTTACAGAATGAAGACATATAAAAAGCCATTATTTACCTTAGTACACTGTAATGACGCTATTCCTGAACACAAAACCTTAGCTTATTTAGATTCAACGTTAAATGACTATACTGATCATATCGATGAAATTATTGGGTTACGTATTAAGGAATTAAAACTTCACCATTCTGAATATAGGGAACATCATAATGATACCAACAATAAATCCGGTTTTTCATTTATTTTTCCTGAAATTTTTGAGTCAGAACATCATAAAAAACAGATTGGCATGTTAAAAGAGGAAATGTTAATTGCCAAAGAATCAAATAAAGTAATGGGATTACTTAATGATCGTTTAAAGGAATTTGCCAAGTTCTATCCAGAAGTACAACTTAATTTGAACAATGTTCAATTGTTACCAACTAAATTCAAAGAATACCTGTTTGCTCCACCTTTAGTCTTGACCGAAGATAATGCAATTATGCTTTGGGATGACTAGAAAAAACTTAACAATAATTAATAAGCCAAAATCTACAGTATTAATATACTGTAGATTTTTTATTTAACATTCTTACTAATTTTATTTCTAACCTATTATTTTTTTAATTAACTATTGAATGCGCTTTCACCGTGACTGTTGATATCCAGACCTTCACGTTCATATTCTTCACAAACGCGTAAACCAACAATAAGATCTGCTATTTTATAAGCAATAAAGGCAATAATAGAAGTCCAAATAACACAAGTAATAACACTCATTAATTGTATTCCAACTTGACTCATCATAGTTATACCTTCTGTATAACCAACACCACCTAGTGATTTTGAAGTAAATACACCCGTTAATATACAGCCGACAATACCACAGACTCCATGAACGCCAAACACGTCACAAGTATCATCGACTTTTAAAATCCTTTTTAAAGAAGATACGCCCCATACACCTGCAAAACCACAAGCAAGACCAATCAACATTGCACCACCAACACCAACAAAGCCAGCTGCAGGAGTTATCCCAACTAATCCGGCAATCACACCCGATGCTGCACCTAAACAAGATGGTTTGCCACGTAGTATCCATTCAGCCATAGTCCAAGCAAGTACTGCCGCAGCTGTCGCAGCAACCGTATTAATGAATGCCAGGCCAGCGATTTCGTCAGCGTGTGTTGACGATCCAGCATTAAATCCAAACCAACCAATATATAGAATTGCAGCACCTAAATAGACATAAGGCAAGTTGAAAGGCTTTAAAGGCTCACGGTTATAACCAATACGGCTTTTAAGCAAGTAAGCACCTAATAGACCTGCAACTGCTGCGTTAATATGCACAACAGTACCACCAGCAAAATCCAATGCGCCTTCATCGCCAAGGATACCGCCACCCCACACCATATGTGCCATCGGAATATAGGAGAATGTAAACCATAACACCATAAAGATTAAAACAGCTGAAAAGCGAATTCTTTCAGCAAATGCACCCAAAATTAAACAACAGGTAATACATGCAAAGGAACCTTGAAAAGCAATCCAAATCATTTCATAAATTGAACCTGAAATATCCGTAATTCTGACATTAACTAACAAAAATTGGTCAAAATTACCAAAAAACCAGTTACCCTCACCAAATGCTAATGAATAACCATAAACAATCCATAATACGGCTATTAATGAAAAAGTAACTAATACTTGTGATAACATAGAAAGTACATTTTTAGATCTTAATAAACCACCATAAAAAAATGCGATACCCGGCACAGACATAAATAGTACTAATGCAGTACAAATCATCATAAAACCGTTATCAGCTTTATCAGCAATTGCCACTTCTTCGGCAAATACCGGGCAGGTTAGAACCAATCCTAAAGAGAGAATAATTTTTTTCAACATAATGATATCCTTATTGATAGTTATAGTGCTGACTCATCAGTCTCGCCGGTACGAATTCGAACAACATGTTCTAAAGAGGTAACAAATATTTTGCCATCGCCTATTTTTCCAGTATAAGCGGCTTTAGTAATGGTACTAATAACTTCATCAAGCAATTCATCACTGATTGCTAATTCGATTTTAACTTTTGGTAGAAAATTAACATTGTATTCTGCTCCTCGATACAGTTCGGCGTGACCTTTTTGACGACCAAAACCTTTAACCTCAGTAACAGTTAAACCTGTAACACCTATATTAGACAGTGATTCTCTAACCTCTTCTAGTTTAAAAGGTTTGATAATTACAGTGACAAATTTCATCCATTACTCCTCATAACTATTAATCTTATTAAAGATAATGCAAAGCGCGTGCCAAGAATTAATACTTGGTTAAGTAATATTGAAACACTTTAAATTTTTGAGAATTATTGATTATTACTTTTTAGAAAAAAGTTGAGGAACGGGGTTTTTGAAGTAAAAAATAATCGTATTATCGCACCATTATGGTGCTCATGCTTATTTTTGGTGCTGTTTGAAATAAACAAAATCAGAACGTTACCATTAATTTGCGATATTCATCATAAGCAAAGTGATCTGTCATGCCACTAATGTAATCTTGAATTAATCGGCAACGATAATAAAATTCCCAACAATTAAATTGTTGATTATCTAACTGAGCCAGTGCTTGTTGATAAGCCACGCAATGTTTTGCGGATAATTTATGGTATAGCCGCGTTTCGATAGGATATTTTTTGTGATTACCGTTTTTAACTAATTCTATGAAGTCGTCAGTAGCCATATTTAGAAGTGGGCTATAAATATCCAATAATCCAGTAATAATTCGATAACCTTGAAGTTCTACATTTTCAACAGTTTCATGGTTAAAAATATGCTCAAATCCTACTGTTTTGAAGATGTTAAGTAATTTATATTCTGCATCATGATCTTCAAGTAGCGCGTGATTAAAGGAACCATGATAAATTGCTTCGATATTTTCAATAAAGCGCTCTGCAGCATGAGGGACTAGATGACTTATAGTATTTACACGCAAATACATAAAGAACTGGTCGATGCCTATTGCTTCAAATTCATTTTTTTTCAAATTATCATAAGGTCGATTTACAACTTCATCAAATAGATCACCTTTTTTAACTGGTCCCCATGCTTCTTTTAGATAATGATAAAGCTGTTGTACCGTTAAAATTTTCTTTTCAATTGCATCTTCAAGATCGGCAATACAGTAAGAAATATCATCCGCTGCTTCCATAATATAAGTTAATGGATAACGATGGAAAGGTTGAATATCTAGTTGCTCCGACATTGTTTTAACGAAAGATTCCTCTGATAGATAATATCCAGGTTTTTTCATTAAATAATTAAATTCTTCTGGTATATCATCCGACCAATAAGCTGGTTTAGAATATTTAAAAATCGATGCAATCTGCGAGTAGGTTAAATTAAGCCGTAAGATAGTATGCACTAATCGAATCGCTTGTGCATTACCTTCAAAATTAGCCAGATCTTGGCGAATTTTTAATTTTAATGATTTAGTTGAGTCATCATCAAAATCATTAATATTAAGTACTGGGTAGATTGATATAGTATCAATACCTAAACGCTGGCTAAACCAATGATTGATTGCCGATTCACCAAAATGGCCAAATGGTGGATTACCAATATCATGCATTAAGCAAGCCATTTCGACTAGGCTTTCAATTGACATGACTGAATTTTCCAAGCCAAATGCATTTAATTTTCCTGATTTATTTAGTCGATTGACAATCTCTTTTACAATATAGCGACCAACTTGTTGTACTTCCATCGAGTGAGTAAGTCGGGTTCGAACGACGGAATTACGCTCTAAAGGAAATACTTGTGTTTTTTGTTGTAGACGCCTAATGGCTGCAGAATTTAAAATACGACCACGATCACTTTCAAAAAAACGTAAAATAGAATATTCATCAAATGCTTCACGTTGTTTACTCGCGTAGCGCTGATAATTAATTTTTTTACTAAAATCGATCATATCGCAATCTCTTGATTTAATCAGCTATAACTTCTGCATTGCCCACGTTATTGGTTGACTATATTCAGTCGGTAACAAAGCAGATAATTGACCTAATGCTTCAATCAATTCTGGTCGATGTTGATGAGTTAAGTTGATATGACCAACTTTACGCCCAACTCTAACATCTTTTTCATACCAGTGTAGATGGGCTAAATTAACTGATAGCCAATTGAGATTATAATCTGTGCCAATTAAATTTATCATTACTGCTGGACAAAAGACATCTGGTTTAGGTAACGGCAAACCTAAGATAGCGCGTAAATGCAATTCAAATTGGCTGATAGAGGCACCATTTTGCGTCCAATGCCCACTATTATGTACTCTTGGTGCTAATTCATTAATGAGTAAGTTATCACCAACAACAAAACACTCCATCGCCATGACGCCTACATAATTAAGCTTATGCATTATGCTTGAAAGCATCTGCTCAGCCTTTGTCTGTAAGCTATTATTTTCACATGGAATGGCAACACTTATTTTTAATATGCCATCTTGGTGCAAATTATTGGTCAAAGGATAAAAGACTGTTTCACCTTTGGCATTTCTAGCACCAACCAGTGATAGCTCTTTTTCAAAAGGGATGGCTTGTTCAACAATAGAATTTTGATAAACCTCATCTGGAATATCATCATCAACAGCTATGCGCCATTGACCCCGTCCATCATAACCACCGGTTCGACGTTTAACGATTAACAAATCACCTAACTTCTCAAACAAACTCAGCCAATTATGCTCGTCATTAATAGGATACCATTTAGCCGTAGGCAAATTAAGTTCATCAAGTAGCTGTTTTTGGCTTAAACGATCAGCAATAATCGGAAATACATCTCGATTAACAAAATGAAGATGGTTGGCTAATATTTGGGTGAAAGGTGTTTGTGGCCAACGTTCTATTTCTGCGGTGATAACTGAATTTTGGTAAGGGATAGTTGCTGGATCAACATCCAAACCAACCGGATAGACATGAATACCTAAAGGCTCACCGGCCTGCCGCAGCATACGCCCTAACTGGCCATTTCCTAAAACACAAACTGATTGAATTGTCATATTAGATATCGACTCTCGGATCAGGATTATTTAAAACTTCATCGGTTTGACTTAATCGCCAATTAGATAAACGATGATAGATATCTTGATTATGCAACGCCAAAATTTGGGCAGCTAATAAAGCCGCATTTGCGGCACCTGCTTTACCAATAGCTAAGGTACCAACAGGAATACCTTTAGGCATTTGTACGATGGAATAAAGACTATCTACACCACTTAGTGCCGCACTTTGCACGGGTACGCCCAATACTGGTACTAGCGTTTTCGCCGCTAACATACCCGGTAAATGCGCTGCGCCACCTGCTCCAGCGATAATCACATCATAACCTCGTGATTTGGCATTTTGCGCAAATTCAAACAATTTGTCTGGCGTACGATGTGCAGAAACAATTTCGACGTGATAAGCGATGGTTAAGATATCTAAGATATCAGCAGCGTGCTGCATGGTAGCCCAATCACTTTTTGATCCCATTACAATGGCAATTTTAGGTTGAGTATGCATAGGCAATTTAAGCGAGAGATAAAATATTAAGTAACCAAAGTATACACTAAAATTAAATGATTGGGCTAGCAAGAATCAAGGTTATTTATCAATAAGTTAAATTATCAGGTATAGCATATTAAATCCGCCAAGATATGGCGGATAATAATGTTGATATTATGGATTAACAGCGGCAATGATCTTTATTTCAATCAAATATTCTTTTTTCATTAAACCCGCATTAACGGTACAACGAACGGGGGCTTTTCCTTTTGCGACCCATTCGTCCCACGCTTGGTTCACGGCAGGAAAATCACTTTTATTTACTAAAAATAGTGTTGTATCTAAAATGCGAGTTTTATCACTATTTGCTCTCGCCAAGATTTGATCTATTTCAGCTAATGCACTTTTCGTTTGTAAATAAGCATCATCGCACAAATCTGTCGGTACGCTAGTGTAGTAAATCACATTGTTATGAATTATCGCTTCTGACCACCTTCCTGCTGGATCTATTCGAGTTATTGTCATTCTATTTTCCTTAATAACTTTTGATTATGATACTTTTATAAAATCTGAACGCAACTTCTTAATCTCATCACGTAATACCCCCGCTTTTTCAAACTCCAGATTTTGAGCAGCTTCATACATCATAGCTTCAAGTTCTTTGACTCTGGCTTGAACTTCTTTTATTGAAACATAATTATATTCACTACCAGGCTCAAACGTTTGGATCTTGGCTGTGGCTTTTTTAGTGCTTAAACCTGCATCTAAAATATCTTTAATCTCTTTGCGCACTGATTTTGGGGTTATACCATGGGCTTGGTTAAAATCTTCCTGTTTTTTACGACGCCTTGCTGTCTCATCAATTGTGAGTTGCATAGCTGGCGTGATCTTATCAGCATATAATATTGCTTTACCATTAACGTTTCGAGCGGCTCTCCCTACGGTTTGAATTAATGAACTTTCGGAACGTAAAAATCCTTCTCGGTCAGCATCCAAAATCGCAACTAATGATACCTCTGGAATATCTAATCCCTCGCGTAGTAAGTTAATACCAACTAATACATCAATCTTACCCAAACGAAGATCACGAATAATTTCCATTCGTTCAACAGTGTTGATATCGGAATGCAAATATTTAACATTGACATTATGTTCAGATAAATAGTCAGTTAAATTTTCTGCCATCCGTTTAGTTAACGTTGTTACTAAGATTCGTTCGTCTTGGTTTATGCGTAATTTAATTTCAGACAAGAGATCATCAACTTGAGTAGCAACTGGTCTTACTTCAATGATTGGATCTAATAATCCTGTAGGTCTTACTACTTGTTCGATGATTTCACCACCTGATTTTTCAATTTCATATTTAGCAGGTGTTGCTGAAACATATATAGTTTGTGGCATGATATTTTCAAATTCAATGAATTTCAACGGTCGATTATCTAAGGCAGAAGGTAATCGAAAACCATATTCCACAAGATTTAATTTACGCGATCTGTCGCCATTATACATTGCCCCCAATTGAGGGATTGCCACATGAGATTCATCAATAAACAATAAACCATCAGCCGGTAAATAATCGAATAATGTTGCTGGTGGATCGCCGGCATTTCGTTGAGCTAAATAACGCGAGTAATTTTCAATCCCTGAACAGTAGCCAAGCTCACTCATCATCTCAATATCAAATAGTGTACGTTGAGTTAATCGTTGCTCTTCTAAGAGACGATTATTGTCTAACAAAACTCTTTGTCGTTCTTGGAGTTCTTGCTTTATTTCAACAATCGCATCGTCCATAATATTTCTTGGTGTTACATAGTGAGTTTTAGGATAAATCGTAATGCGTGGCATTTCATTAATCGCATTACCTGTTAATGGATCAAATATAACAATCCTTTCAACTTCATCATCAAAAAGCTCGACACGCACAGCATGCTCATCAGAATCAGCAGGAAAAATATCAATAACATCGCCACGAACTCGGAAAGTACCACGGCTAAAGCCAATCTCATTACGGGTATATTGTAATTCGGCTAAACGCGTTAAGATTGCACGCTGGTCAGTAATAGTCCCTCTTGCTAAATGTAGTATCATTGACATGTAAGTTTCTGGCGCACCTAATCCGTAGATAGCCGAAACAGACGCAACAATAACAACATCACGACGTTCCAATAGCGATTTGGTTGCGGATAGTCGCATCTGCTCAATATGTTCGTTAATAGATGCATCTTTCTCTATAAATGTATCCGTTGAAGGTACATAAGATTCTGGCTGATAATAATCATAATACGAAACAAAATACTCTACTGCATTGTCGGGAAAAAACGCTTTCATTTCACCATATAATTGCGCTGCCAACGTTTTATTGGGTGCTAAAATAATGGTTGGACGATTGTGCTTGGCAATAACGTTAGCCATGGTAAAGGTTTTACCCGAACCTGTCACGCCCAATAATGTTTGATGTGCAATTCCATCATCAAGATTTTGATTTATACGATCAATTGCTCCAGGTTGATCACCGGCAGGTTTAAAATCAGAACATAATTTAAATTTTCTCATTACATCGCAACCTAAAATTTTACCTATTAATAAAAATTATCCCCAAAAACACTTGACCTTCAAAAATATTATATTTTTTGTTCAGTTAAGTTAAAACTATGTAAAGATATGTTAAAGACAGAACCTTGATTTATAGTAACATATTGATAATTATATATAATCATGTTCATGATTAAGTTGTAACCAAATCAAGTAAAATCCTGATAGACATTGAAGTTAGCACACTTTTCAATTAACTATTCACAGAGTTATCCACAGGCAACGGGGATAACTTGCTAAGTATAATCAATATAAACTTTTTTAAAGTTTTAAGCTAAAAAATAGCCGCTTTAAAAAAGTTTTTTTATTGATTATTTCTATTTTTAATTCATGTTTTAATAGTTTTTATCTAATCCTTTAGTTAATACTCTCAATTTTGTATTGATAGCCAACAGTCTCATTAGGCACAAATGTTAATCGATGAGTGATGCATTTTGGCGCATCTTCTGCATGATGTGAAACAAACAACAATTGCGTTTTACCTTTATCAATTAAATTATCTATCCAACTTTTGACCAATTCTCTGTTTATATGATCCAGTCCTTGTAACGGTTCATCTAAAATAAGTAAAGTTGGATGTTTAACTAAAGCTCTAGCAATCAGTATTAATCGCTGTTGCCCCCACGATAACGAGTGAAAAGGTTTTTCGGCTAAATCGGTTAAATCTAGCAATTGCAACCACTGCTTAACTAATTTTGACTGCTTATCACTAATCGCTCGGTAGACGCCAATTGAATCAAAGTAACCTGATATCAATACATTTTCTACACTCAAGCTAACTCGATAATCAAGATGAAAACTACTACTGACGTAACCAATATGGCGTTTAATGTCCCATATGGTTTCACCAGATCCTCGTTTACGCCCAAACAGTGTCAAATCGTTACTATATCCCTGAGGATGATCACCCGTTATTAGACTCAATAATGTCGATTTTCCTGCCCCATTTGGCCCAACTATCTGCCAATTTTCATTTGTTTTTACTAACCAATTTAGTCCATTAATAATTGCTTTACCATCATATTGAACATAACCATTATTTAAAATAATGCGATCCAACGTATCGGGTAGTTGAATGGGAGTTTCATCCGGTTCGGGTAAAGTAAAGTTTGATAATTGTTCTAAATTTGCCAGTTGCTTGATGGCTACGTCATCTAATATGGTGTCTTTAGGTCCAAATTTCAATAGTTGACAATTAGCCAGTAAACCAATATTTTTTACAAATGGTGGGATTTCATTAAAACGATTTAATACCATTATAATCGTAATAGTTTGTGCAGATAATTGGCTTAGTTTTTCAGCTAAATTAGCACGAGATGCCACATCTAAACCATCAAAAGGTTCATCTAATATTAATAGATCCGGTTGACTCATCAAGGTACGGCAGACCAATGTCTTTCGAGTTTCGCCAGTAGAGAGATATTTAAAACGACGCTTTAAGAGATGTTCAATACCAAATTGCTGCGCTAAGTGTTTACAAAGTTCTGCGTCTTGATGCGTTTCTTGGATGATTTCAGCAGTCGTTAGTCCGGTATCATCTTCGTTGTCACTAAGCATATCGGTATTATTACGTTTCCATTCATCGTCAATTATTTTTTGTAATTGTTCAAATGAAATATGCGCTATTGATTTAAATTGATTTGTTACTTCACCTGACAATAACGGTTGATTACCAGCTAATGCTTTAGCTAATACCGACTTACCGGATCCATTTCGTCCCACAAAAGCTACAATATCACCATCATTAATGGTTAATGATTCGATAGTAAATGTGCGGAAATCACTTATTTTAAATACTGCATTTTTAATTTGTAACATAAATAATACCTCAAACAGCTAAACTAATGTCGCAACTATGATGTGCTGGGGATGAATGGATATGGTCGTTTGTTGGCCTTCAATTAATTTTAGTTGATTAACCTCATTAGTTGCTTTACTCGCATAAAGCATTATTCCGGATGGCAATGAAAATGAGATTTCTGATAGTTGTCCATCAGTGACTATTTTTTCTACTTTAACTATCAACTTATTCTCATTTAAGTTATTCAATTCTATTAATGGTGCTTTAATTAGTAACAGAACCGTTTTATCAATGTTCAGTTTTAAACGTTCAATACTTTGTTGCGTAATATACGCTTTTAATTCGGTTTGATTGTCATTTAATTTTACTTTAACCAAACCAGCAATATGAGTTGCTTCAATGCTTGAGACATTGCCATAGATTTGATTACGCGCACTAGTTTGTAAGGATAATTTAGCGGTTATTTTTAAAATATCATTAAGCGGTATATTGTCATCATTTAGAATATTAAAGGCTTTATATTGTAATTGGGTTAATAGGTCATAAAGCTGAATGAATCTTACCGCATAAGCACTGAGTTTGGTACCGCCGCCATTTTTACCACCGGTTGCGGTAATTAAAAAAGGTTTAGGTGCTAACTGGTTGATTTCATTTATCGCATCCCAAGCTGTTTTATAACTAATCCCTATTTGCTTTGCCGCTTGACTAAGTGAACCACTCTGCTCTATTGCTTTTAATAAGTCAATTCGTCTTGGATCAGTAAATAATTGCTGATTGATGTTTAAAGTTAATAATATGTCAGGTGACAGCATTACGTTATGCCTTAGTTAATTAAAAAGTCACTCTTAGCAGAAAAGTCATTCTATTGTAGACGCTTTTTTCATTTCCTTCAAAAAATGTACTTAGCTAAATTGATTAAAAGTAATGGAATCCGCAAAGTTTAATTGTACTTTATAAATAAATTTTGATAGCATCGCTATATATTAAATTACATAACGATTCTGAGGAGTAAAATGAAAAAAATCATTGGAGTATTATTATCTTTAACCACTTTATTTGTTAGTTTATCAACATTTGCTAGTCAAAAAATCACAGTATTTGCAGCCGCATCACTGACTAATGCAATGCAAGAGATTGCAACTTCCTACCAAACAGAACATCAAGACAGTGAAATTGTTTTCTCATTTGCTTCATCTTCTGTATTAGCCAAACAGATTGAACAAGGTGCGCCTGCTGATATTTTTATGTCAGCGGATCAAAAGTGGATGGATTACCTTATTGAACACAAAGTCGCAACGGATAAACAAAATTTGTTAAAAAACGGTTTGGTATTAATTGCCCCTAAACAATCTAAATTAGAAAACGTGGAAATCAATGCCAATACCAATTGGCAAGCCATTTTATCTAAAGGAGAAAGATTAGCGGTTGGTAACCCTGATCATGTTCCAGCTGGTCTCTATGCTAAAGAGTCTTTAACCAATTTAGGGGTATTTGATAAATTATTACCACAAATGGCACCAGCAAGCAATGTTCGTGATGCATTAATGTTAGTTGAACGCAATGAAGCAGCCTTAGGTATTGTTTACAGCACTGATGCGAAAGTAAGTGATAAAGTGAAAATTATTGGTAGCTTTCCAGCTGATACATTTAAATCTATTGAATATCCAATTACATTACTCAAAGCTGCTGCAACAGAATTTTACCAATATTTAAATTCAGAAAAAGCCAAAGCTATTTTTCAAAAATATGGATTTATAACCAACTAGTATTTAAATAAGATGATATTAACTGCGTTTGAATGGCAAACATTGCTGCTAAGCTTAAAAATAGCCAGCGCAGCAATTATCTTCAGTCTTCCAATAGGAATTTTGACCGCTTGGATTTTAGCAAGATGCCAATTTATTGGCAAATCACTCTTTGATAGTATTGTTCATCTTCCTTTAGTACTCCCTCCTGTGGTTTTAGGTTATCTATTACTTTTAACCATGGGACGCCATAGTTTTATTGGTGAATGGTTAGATAAGTGCTTTCATTTAAGTTTTAGCTTCAATTGGCAAGGTGCCGCGTTAGCTTCTGCGGTGGTTGCCTTTCCCCTTATGGTGCGATCGATCCGATTAGCAATTGAGTCCATTGATTGCCGGCTAGAAAACGTAGCTCGAACCCTTGGTGCTAAGCCATTTCGGGTCTTTATGACAATCACTTTACCGTTAGCTTTTCCGGGTATTTTAATGGGAATCGTACTCGGCTTTGCTCGTTGCTTAGGTGAATTTGGCGCTACAATTACCTTTGTATCAAATATTCAAGGTGAAACACGTACCCTACCATTAGCGATGTATACCCTATTACAGATCCCAAACGGTGAGTCAGCGGCATTACGGCTTTGTATTGTTTCCATTATTTTATCGTTAGTCGCCTTGTTCCTTTCGGAAATGTTAAATCGCTGGCATAAAAAGAAATTAACAGGATCGAAATAATGTTGAATATTAATGTAAGCAAAGAACTCGCCTCATTTGTTTTTGAATTTAAGCATGAAATTAATTGCCAAGGTGTAACGGCTATCCTTGGGGTTTCTGGTTCAGGAAAATCAACACTCATTAATCTTATTAATGGTTTGATTAAACCTGATATTGGTTATATCAATCTAAATCAAGAAACGTTAGTAAATACCGAAAAACATGTTTATATCGCACCAGAAAAAAGACAAATTGGTACCGTTTTTCAAGATGCGCTCCTCTTCCCACATTATAGAGTGATTAAAAACTTAACCTATGGAGCAAAATCGCTAAATTCTGAAAGATTTGATGAGATTGTAACTGTGCTTAATATCGGCTCTCTCCTTGATCGTTATCCAGCGATGCTCTCAGGTGGCGAAAAACAGCGTGTTGCCATTGGTCGAGCTTTATTAACTAATCCCCAATTATTACTGATGGATGAACCTTTATCAGCTTTAGATATGCCTCGTAAAAAGGAGTTGTTAAGCTATATTGATAAACTTGTCAGTGATTTGAATATACCTATTATCTATGTCACTCATAATATTAATGAGGTAAAACGTATCGCACAGCATGTAGCCATATTGGAGCAGGGAAAATTAATCGACTATGGCTCAACCGAACAAATATTACAAAGTAATTATTTAAAAGAGTGGTTATAGAGCTTTAATAGAGTACTATTCGCTTCTTGTTTTATATAACTAACACCATCATGCCAAGCACCAAGTACCAATCTGGTTACTGATTCACCATTAATGATAAGATGATGGGTAGCCGGTTTATGGGTATGCCCATGAACCATAACATTGGCATTATACTCAATCATCATATCAACCACCGCTTGTTGATTTACATCCATGATAGTTTCAGATTTTATTTGATTATGCTGATTACTTTCTTTTCGTAATTTGCTAGCGATTTTTAAGCGAATAAACAGTGGCATTAATAAAAATAACTTTTGTAACCACTTTTTATGCATAGTTTTTCGAAATTTCTGATATTGAAGATCATCAATACAAAGCAGATCACCATGTAAAAAAACAATGTTTTTATTCTGATTTGCTAAACAATTAATATCTCTTAATAGCGTCATATCACACCGCTTAGCGTACTGCTTGCCAATCAGAAAATCACGATTACCGTGGACAAAAAACTTTTTAATTTGCCTTGAGGATAAGGCATTTAAAGCGTCTGAAATTTGATTGTGTAGTGTTGAATGAACATCATCCCCAACCCAATAATCAAACAAATCGCCTAGAATATAGAGTTCACATTGATTAGGTAGTTGTTTAAGGAAAGACAAAAAGCCTGCTGTAATATCAAAATGATGCGCAGCAGGCTCATTTTCACCGAGATGAATATCGGCGATAAAAAAGCGAACAGGATTATTCAACCGTCACACTCTTAACAATGATATCTTCGACTGGTACATAAGAATGTATTCCGCTACAACTAGTTTTGACCGCTTTAATCTTATCAACCACATCCATCCCGTCTACCACTTCAGCAAAAACACAGTAACCAAAGCCATTGATATCAGAAGAACGATAATTTAAACAATCATTATCAACAACATTGATAAAGAATTGAGCAGTCGCAGAATGTGGATCGGTTGTACGCGCCATAGCTAAAGTACCGCGACTATTTTTTAAACCATTAGCAGCCTCATTTTTAATTGGAGCTTTAGTTTTTTTCTGCTTCATGCCCGGCTCAAATCCACCACCTTGGATCATAAAATTGTCTATCACTCGGTGAAAAATGGTATTGTCATAAAAACCTTCTTGGCAATATTCAATAAAGTTTTTGACTGTTTCTGGAGCTTTGTCATCAAAAGTATTAATCTTAATATCACCTAAAGAAGTATGAAATATAATCATATAATTTTCCTTATAATCATTTTATTAATACATAAAACTTCAAGATAAATAAGCCTTTTTTAATAATGGCTTACTCACTAAATCTCTCGCATGCTTCTAATGTATTGCTCATTAACATTGCAACTGTCATTGGGCCTACACCACCGGGAACAGGTGTGATCCAGCCGGCATGTTGGCTAGCAACGTCGAATTCAACATCACCTACGAGTTTGCCATCAGGTAAACGGTTAATACCAACATCAATCACGATAGCACCCGGTTTTATCCATTCCCCTTTAACGTAATTAGGAATACCAACACCGGCAACTACAATATCAGCATTACGAACATGTTTTTCTAGATCAACGGTTCGGCTATGAGTAATTGTTGTGGTACAGCCTAATAGCAGTAATTCTAACGCCATTGGTCGACCAACAATACTCGATGCACCAACAACAGTGGCATTCAAGCCGGATAAATTAATACCAGTTGACTCTAACATTTTAACCACACCATAGGGTGTACATGGGCGTAAAATTGGATCGCGTTGTAATAAATGACCAATGTTATAAGGATGAAAGCCATCAACATCTTTACGCGGATCGATACGTTCTAGCACTTTTGTCTTAGCAATATTATCCGGTAGGGGAAGCTGAACTAAGATACCATGCACATCAGCACGTTGATTCAATTCATCAATTAACGCTAATAGTGCCTCTGTAGTTGAGGAAGGATAATCATAAGCAAAAGAAGCAAATCCAACATCATCACAAGCTTTCTGCTTATTTTTAACATAAATTTTAGAAGCCGGATCAGAGCCGACTTGTATAACAGCTAATCCCGGTACTGATAAACCTTGTTCAGTACGTGATGCTACCTTTTTGGCAATTTCGTTACGTATTTGTTGTGCTAACGCTTTACCATCAATTATTTTTGCAGTCATAAGTGATTACTTCTTTTACCTATTCATTGTGAATGAGGTATTCTCGCAAAAGTTTTTATTGTTGTCTATTTACTTGTCGGTTGATTGGTGAAGTTCTGTTAAAATCTGTTGATATTGTTGATCTACATCAGTAATTACCGAACAGATATGGGCGTCGAATGCCTTAAGTTTTGGTTTTTGAGTTTTCCATTCATTTTTTGAAATATCTTTGATAGTACCTAAATTTTTAAAAAAGTTAAATTCTACAATACTCCCTCCGACTACGTTATAAAAAATACGTTCCCCAATATCTTGCCCATCTTTTTTTATTTTATTAAAGTTTTGATAGTAAAACGTTGTTGTATCATTTTCAGTAATAATTGAACGATGCAATAATTTAACTAATCGTTTATAAAGTTTATTTAATTCACTATGTAGTTCACGATCATCACTCAATTTTCTGGTTATTGCTTGGTCAAAAGCAATTTTTACCTCCAACAATAAATTTAATGATTGTTGTTCTAACTGTGGTAATTGTAAACGTAGACTTTTTTGAAATTCATTAATTTTTTTACGTAACGACTTATTCACTGATACTGTTTTTGCATTTAATACCACTTGCCCATCACTCATGATAGATAAATCATTTGATTGATTAACGATATGGATGTTGTTTTTATTTATCACAATATCGTAACTTGGTTTGACTGGGCACTCTTTTTTAGCGGCAAACGCCGTTATTGATAATGTTAATGAAAAAAGAAATAGTATTTTTTTTAGCATGCTGACATCCATTTAATGGTTGAAATTAAAATTATAGCGAGTAATATCAAATTAGCATTAAATTTAAAAGTTAAAAAACCCCGTTCCTCAACTTTTTTCTGGATAAAAATAGATAAAATATTCGATTAATTATCCAAATGATTAAAACCCATACCTAACTCACTATGCAAGTGGAGGATCAATAGATATAATCTATTATATTAACTAAGTTTAACTACTTTTTTTTATTTGAAACTGAAGTATAGTAAATCCATCAAGCAAATTTAACTTATTCGAGGTGAAATATGTATGCTGTAATTTTCGGACGTCAAGGATGTCCATACTGTGTGCGAGCTAAAGAGCTTGCTGAAAAGTTATCTCAAGAACGCGATGATTTTTCTTATCGTTATGTTGATATCAATGCTGAAGGTATTACTAAAGAAGATCTTTCAAAAAGTGTCGGCAAACCGGTAGAAACCGTACCACAAATTTTTATCGATGAAAAACCAATTGGTGGTTGCACTGACTTTGAAGCCTATGCCAAAACTAATTTGGGATTATTTCAAGGATAAATATTCTGCATAATAAATACAGATAAACCACCTCGGTGGTTTATCTGATCTTAACGACCCGGTAATTTTTGCCAAGTCACTTCATTACGTAAATAAGTTGGCTCAACATCTTCAACTTTAACAACGTCATTTTTCAACCATTTCTGATGGGCGATAACGACTAAATCTTGTGCTTCTGGTAACCATACTTCACTTTGCTTAATCTCTGTTAACATATCAGGATAAGTTTGCCAACCGGTGCCAGCCAAATAATAGTTACTATCAATATGCTGAATTTTTGATTTCACATCTTCAGGTTTGATAACGCATTCTGCAATAATTGCTTGCCACTCCTGATTTTGATATTGATATTGCCCCAAATAGACCTCACTCATTCTAGCATCTATCGCCGGAATAACTTTACTTGCTCTGGTTGTTCGATAACAACCTTGCGCCAAAGTCATCAAGGTGGACACACCTATCATCGGTTTATCAATGCCCAATGCTAATCCTTGCGCAACCCCTATACCAATTCTCACGCCAGTAAAACTACCAGGACCTTGTGCAAAAGCAATAGCATCAAGTTGTGAAAGTGTACAGCCTGATTGATTTAAAATATTATCAACCATTGGTAAGATCTTTTTAGTATGATCTCGCACCGAAATCATGAAATCGTGGGTGATTTCATTTCGATATAATAGTGCTACGGAACAAGCTTCTGTTGAAGTATCAATGGCTAAAATAGTACTCATTTGTTTTCCAAATTATCAGGTTCATTGTTAGATAATAAAAAATCGATTACCTTGTTAACATCTCGGGTTCTTGGTGATGGCGGTAAACTATTAATAAACGTTGCGCCATAAGGGCGCATAACTAATCGATTATCACAAATTATAATCGCTCCACGATCATTATGATGACGGATCAATCGCCCCACCCCCTGTTTTAGGGTAATAACAGCTTCAGGTAATTGCACTTCATTAAAGGCATCACCACCTTGCATTTGGCAATCCTCCATACGTGCTTTCATTAAAGGATCATCCGGTGAGGTAAAAGGTAACTTATCTATAATAACACAAGATAAAGTATCGCCCCTAACATCAATCCCTTCCCAAAAACTACTGGTAGCGATTAATAGTGCATTTCCGCTTTCAATAAATTGTTCAAGAAGTTTTGTTTTGCTAGTTTCACCTTGAACCAATACCGGTAATTTGGTAAGCAAACGAAATTTTTCAGCTAACGCATTCATCATTGCATAAGATGTACAAAGAAAAAAACAACGACCATTATTAGCCTCAATAACCGGTAATAAAATATCTACAAGTTTTTCAGCATTGCCTCGTTCATTTGGTGATGGTAAATAACGCGGGACACACAAAATCGTCTGATTGATATAGTCAAATGGGCTTTCTAAAATTAAAGATTCAGCGTTGGTTAGCCCCAAACGTTTAGTAAAATAATCTAATTGATTATCGACTGATAATGTTGCTGAGGTAAATATCCAGCTACCTTCTCGCTGGGTTAACAATTCTTCAAATTTTTCCGTTACAGATAATGGTGTTAATGCAAAGAGAAAAGAACTATAGGTGCTTTCATACCAATAGCTATAACCAGGTACATGAGTTTCTGTCAACTTTTTTAACAATTGCTGGTACTGATTAACCCGGTCATAACAATTATCTAATGTGGTAGATCGACCTATGGCTAACAATAGAACTTCTTTACAAAAATCAAGAGCATCAAACAGATAAGATAATTCTTGTTTGATACTGGATTGATTAAATAGATAACGAAGATTACCTTTGTTATTCTGCTGACTGATTAATATTCGCAAATCTTGAGTACATTTTTGCAGTTTATCAGCGCACTGCTGTAACTGAGACATATCTTTAACTTCGGTTCGATAAGCCAAATTTATCTCTTTAGCTAAGTCAAATAGTTGTCGACTCGTTAACTGCTCGCCAAAATAGCGACAAGCAAGATCGGGAAGTTGATGAGCTTCATCAAATATCATTACATTAGCTTTAGGAATTAGCTCGCCAAATCCGGTATCTTTAACCACTACATCAGCCAGAAATAGATGATGATTAACCACGACAATATCGGCATTTAACGCGCGTTTACGGGCTTTAACCACATAACAGTCATTATAATGCTCACAATCACTGCCTAAACAATTATCGTTAGTACTGGTTAAGATTGGCCAAATTGGATTATCTTCAGTCACCGTAGTACATTTACTGATATCACCATCTTTGGTTTTGATTGACCAGTTTTTTACCCTAACTAAATCTGTGCGTAAACTCTTATCTAAATCGCCTGCTGCCGCATATTGATGATACATACGCTCTAAACAAAGATAATTGGCTCGTCCTTTAAGAAGTGAAATTTTACCCGTATAGTCCAATGCTTTTTTGATAATGGGCAAGTCTTTACTATATAACTGTTCTTGTAAATTTTTCGATCCTGTCGAGATAATTACTTTTTTATCACTACGTAATGCAGGAACCAAATATGCAAAGGTTTTACCTGTTCCCGTTCCTGCTTCCACTACCAGCGAATGTTGTGCGTTGATTGCTTGAGTGACTTTATTTGCCATACGCCTTTGTGGTTCTCTTGCAACAAAACCATCTATAGCCGTCGCAAGCAAACCATTTTCTGCAAAATCATCAATCACTTAAAATGCACCTAATTAAAAGATAAGCCTAATTTGTCAATCCACTCGGAAAAATTTATTTAATAAATAAGCTAACGTTAGAAAAAAACAATTATATATTTGAAATGAAATTATTATCCTGAAATTGAACAATTAACCATCAAAATAACGATTTATAATATAGCAATAACTGAAGCAAAAATATAGACAAGAATAATCACTATAAAGAAAAAGCTTAGTTAGAAACTGATTAATTTTCTTAAATCGATAATCTAAATAAACTTTTAGATAATAAAATTAACTAACCATTATTACTTTTTAAATTTAGTTTTTAAATAAATAAGATAGTGTTTTATCCCAGCTAGATATTTTTTTTGTTTAAACATCAGTTTTGAATAAGCGCGAATTGAAGAGGTCTTTTTAGGACTATATATTGGTAAACAATCATTTCGCCATGGTGATTTTTCTAAATAAGAATCAAATAATATAGATCGATAAGGTTCATGCCAAGGTTTATTCTTAGTTATGTAATGAATAAAGACTGTTTCATCGGGAATATTCGCATCTTCATTACCATTAATTGATAATGCCAATAAATTATTAAATTTTCTTGGTAATATTAGCCTTTTTTCACCGACACAAATATTTAAGACATCTTGGTCGGGATATTGATATTTTTCACCACCATTTAATAGTTTCAACGTTTTATCAGTAATGTTATCTTCGCACCAAAGCGGAATGTTAATGAGCATAACACCAGAATTAAAATAAGTTCCTTCAATAACACCATATTTGGTACATTGAGATTGTTGCATATATGGTTCGTCAGCAACAGCTGCAATTAGAATGCCAGTAAGATCAATATTATCAATATCTGATAAGCTATTCGTACATAAGGTATCACTATCAACATAAAGTAATTTATCAGTAGTATTTTTCAGTATTATTGGCGCTATTAGGCGCACACAAGCTGAAAGCGGAAACTGTTCGGTATTTTGCTCATCGACTTTAAACTGATCATTAATAACATATTCAGTTATTGATATATTATCGAATTTAATTTCTTCAAATTTACGTCTATTCTCATCAGAAAGATTATGGGTAAATAAATGAAAATGAATCGGCCTTGAAATATTATTTTCAAAAACAGAGAAAATATTTATACCTGCTGATAATGCATAATTATCATCAAAACATAATAAAATATGTATGACAGATTGATTATTGTCAACATTATTTGAGAGTAATTCATTCCTTTTGTTAATAAAGCTATCAACTTGAATCACGGTTCACATCCTCATCGCCTTTTAAAGGCTTTATGCTTGAGATAAAGTAAATAATATTTGAATGCCGAAAAATATTTTTTTTGACTTACTAACAATTTTGCATAACGTCTGGTGGTTGAGGGCGCATTTTCGTTAGCTAATAATAATTTTTGATTAGCCCATGGTGAAGTAGCCATATAGCGTTGATAAAGTGGGGTTAAATATAGCTGATACCATGGTTTATTGCCGGTAACATAATGAATTATAACAGTGTCATCACTTAATAAGCTATCTTCATTACCACCAACTGAGAGTGAAGTGAGTTGATTAAATATCTTCGGTAGAAACTGAGTTTTACCCTGCATTAATATATTCAATACATCCTGATCTGCAAATTTGTAAACTTTACCGCTATTAATCATTGCAAAAGCTTTTTCGGTTAGATTATTATCTACCCACATATCAGTATTAATATAAATCATACCCGCATTAAAATATTCGCCATATGGAATATCGCAAGCAAAGCATTGTTTTTCCTGCATTTTTTCAACATCACAAACTACAGCGGAATATTTATCATTTAAGTCAATATTCATTAACTCATTAAGATTGTTGGTGCACAAAACATCACAATCTAAATACAACATTCTAGATGTTAATTTGTTTAGAATTTGCGGTACAATAAACCGTAGACATGTTGATGCTGAAATATGTAATACTAATGTATCAGGATTTATTGAGAAATCTTCACTTATTTCATAATAAATTATCGAAGTATTGTTTCGATTTAATTGATTGAATTTTTGTATTTTTTCATCAGATACATTGTTGGCAAATAAATGAAAAACCAAATTTTTATCAGGATTGTTAATTATAACTGAAGATATTGCGATACTAGCTGGCATTGCATAATTATCATCAAAACAAAAGGCGATATGTATTGTATTTTGGGCTTCCAATTTATTTTCAAATAACGTTGTGCTTTTGCGAATAAAATTATTTTGTTCTAACATAGGGTATTTTATGTTTACTATAAGTAAGATTGTTTCATTTTAGCACAACTAAATATCAACAACTAAATAATAATCATTTTTATATTGACATAAATATGATCTAATGACTAAATATCGTATAAGTTTAGCAAAAAAATAAAGTATGGATAACAATATTATAAACATTGCTTACTGTACTGACTCAAATTATCTTGAGCATGTTGCAGTATCGATTAAATCAATTATATTAAATAATCTAAATGAAAATCTTCGGTTTCACGTGTTTTTATACAATGTTGATGAATTTGACATAAAAAAATTTCAACAAACTTCTGAATTAATTTTCATATATCAAATTGAACCAGAAGATTTTGAAAAATACAATCATAATTTTTCAACTACGCATATAACTAATTCAACTTTTATCCGTTTAATGGTACCTAGATTATTATCAAGTGAAGTCACAGAATTACTCTATCTCGACGCAGATGTGTTATGTTTTAATAACATTTCATCTATTCTTAATATTGATATAGAAAATTATATTTGTGCAGCAGCAATCGACTCTAAACAAAATATTCAAAATTCCAATTCTTCTAGATTAAAATTAAATTCAAATGATTATTTTAATGCTGGCGTGTTATACATAAATATTAAAAACTGGATGAGTTTTGATGTTGAAAGCAAAAGCAATGATATTTTATCAAAAAATAATGATTTAAAATATGCCGATCAAGATGCTTTAAATATTGTATTGCAAAATCATATAAAAATAATCGATTCTAAATGGAATTATTTATTTACATGGATGACAAATCAGGAAAAAGAAACATTCTTCTATGATAAAAAAACATTACCCTATTTTATTCATTTTACCGGCCCGAGAAAAATGTGGTACGTAGAACATGAAGGTTTAGCTCAAGATTTATATAATTTTTATAAACATTTTACACCTTGGAGCGATGTACTCTTAAAATCTTACCAAAGCAAAATGAGAGCAGTTGATTATAGGATATATGCAAAAAATTTCTTTAGAAAAAGAAGACTTTTCAAAAGTATTAAATATTATTTAACTTATTTAGTTAAAAAATAGATCAAATAAGAAATTTTAATATCGTAACTTTTTATAATGCTACAACTAAAAAACTAAAATAATTATTTTATGAAGAAACAAAATATACTGATTTTTATATATTTCGCTATTATATTCATCTCATATTATATAATAAACATCAATAATCTAACTAATATTAGTTATATACTCTTATTCTATTTACTTTTATTAGTGATGTTACCAAATTTAAAATGGTTAAGGCTCTCAATATTCATAATAATAAACTTTATTTTAGGATTAGAATTATTCTTTAATTTAAAATACGGTTACATTTCTGAATCACTATTAAGAACCGCATTAGAAAATGATAAAAATTAAAGCATTACAATGATAATCAACGATTTTCTACCTATTATATTACCTTCAATTCTTTTTCTTTGATTTACACTTATTTTATATACAACAAAATTAAAATTTCTTTTAAAAATAGCATTTTATATTGGATAATCATTATTATTACTAGTTTTTTCTTATTCAAAAATACAGTTTACTACTATTTAGCTGATAAACGCCATATTGTTGAATTTAATGTTGATCCTTTTTTTTCTTTAAATAAATCTGTACGAGTTAAATATCCTATAATAATAGGTAATTCAACAATAATGCTTATTAGTTACTTAGGTTTTACAGAGAAATACACGAATGTTATTGAACATGAAAAATTTAATGCATCAATTCTTGATTCAAATAATATTATTACTAATAATAAATATAAGCATATTATTTTTATATTGGGAGAATCGGCTTATCGTGCACAACATAGTCTCTATGGTTATAATGTTGACACGACACCTATTATTTTACTTGCTGTTTTTATACAAGTTTATTAAATAGATAAAAATAGTAAAATTTAACAGCTCTAAAAACTCGACCTCTTTTTAAACAATATTTGGCATAGTGTCTTAACCATGACTTTTTTAGTGCTTTCGGTCGTTTTGTATTTTTCCAAGGAGATAAATCATAAAATTTTCTAAATAACTTAGAATTAAATGTTTGATACCATGGTTTATAGCCTGTTACGTAATGTAATAATACTGTATAAGGCGCTATTAATTGTTCTTCTTTACAAGAAATACTTATGTGAATTTTAGTATTATATTTTATAGGTAAGAGAATTGCTTTATTTTCCAATAAAATATTTAAAACATCTTGATCTGCAAAACGGTAAATATTGCCATCATTCACCTTGTTAATACATTTATTGGTTAAATCATTTTTCATCCACTCATCAGTATTAATTAATAATACTCCAGAATTAAAATATTTCTTAACATCGATTGAATATAAAGTTTTTATTTCATTTTGCATCGGTTTATCGTCAGGAATAACTCCAGCAACATAATTAGATATTTCTGTATTATATAGTTGGCAAATCGATTTCAAACAAAGAATGTCACTATCAAGATATAAAAATTTTTTTGTCTGAGAATGTAATAATGCCGGAAGAATAAAACGAGCACAAGAAACCGCAGATAAGTAACCTAATACCAATGTATTCGAATTAATGTCAAAATTATCATTTAAATGATATATTTTAATACTAACATTGTTTCCAATAAGTTCTTTAAGTTTCGCTATATTAACAAAAGATACATTATCAACTAATAGGTGAAAACAAAAATTTAAATTTTTATTATTTTCAATTATAGAAGTTATAGTTACCCCTGCTGGCATCGCATAATTATCATCAAACGCTAATGCAATATGCAATATTTCTTTATTGCTATTTTGTATAAACTCTTCAACTCTACTGATATATTTATTGTAATTAAACATTTATTACTTAACTTTTTAAAATTTTTTATTATTCTAAATAAATACTATAAAAGTGTAAATTTATTTAATCTGCCAAAAGTTCTTAAATACTCATTTTTTTTATTTATATAAAGTTTTTACCTATATTTTGTTAACAAACGAATATATAATTAACATATTAGATTATCAGATATAACTTAAACTAGAACGGATTAAATGTTTAACATAAATAATTTTATTGATCAAATTGAACCTATAAGTACTAATTTTGAGCTACATTTTCCAACTCTGAACATTGCTTTAGGATTTGACAATAATTATGCAATGCCAGCTGGTGTAGCAATATTATCAGTTATCCAAAATACGCCAAATTACAATCTACATTTTCATTTGTTTATTGATAATGTATCACATGTAAACCTTGAAAAGTTTAAGAAGTTCAATTATCCGAATGTATCAATTACACTGTATTTTTTAAATAACAATTTTATCATCAATCCCAAAACGTTAGTTTTGCATATTCCGACTGCATCAACTTGCATACGTTTTATTATGCCAAAACTCCTTGTTTCAGTAACTGATAAATTAATATATCTTGATAGCGATATAATTTGTTTAAAATCATTGGCCAAATTAGTTGAATATGATGTTGAGAATTATATTGCAGGAGTTATAAGTGATACCGAAGATATGCAACAAACTATCAAAGAAATGTATCAAATTGATTCAACAAGATATTTTAATGCAGGTGTATTAGTGATAAATACTACTAAATGGTGTGAAGAAAAGATTTCCGAAAAGGCATTAACCATGATTAATGATGGAAATATTTATAAGTTTGCTGATCAAGATGTTTTAAATATTCTTTTAGAAAATAAAACACTATTATTGCCTATAAAATTTAATACTAAAATAAAAATTTCAATTGACGCACATCAAGAAAAAGAAATTGGACCTTACACAGTTATTTTACACTATATTTCACAAAATAAGCCTTGGTTTAAAGTCTACCTTTCTAAAATTTTTGAGTATTATTTAGCTTTATCCCCTTGGAAAGATGAACAATTACCTTTAAGTGGTGATAGCTCGTCAATAAGAAATTATGCCAAATATTTATTTAGACAAAAGATCTATTATAAATCTATTTATTACTATATTATTTATTTAAAATATAAGTTATTTCTCAAAAAGTAATTATCTAATTGAAATTTTATGATAAATAAAACAGTTTGTCTTTCTATAATTATACCTTGTTATAATGTTGAAAATTACATTACTGATTGTTTAAATTCTGTAACAAAATATCGTGCTGATTCAATTGAAATCATATGTATTGATGACGGTTCAAGTGACAGTACGCTACGAATACTTGAACAATATCGATCTAAATATGAAAATATCAAAATAATCACGCAAAAAAATCTAGGAGTTAGTCAAGCAAGAAATAAAGGAATAGAGTATTCTACCGGTAATTATGTTTTATTTATTGATTCAGATGATATTATAAATCCTGATTTACTCAAAGAGTTCATATACAGTTTGAGTATTATGCCTCAATTGGATTGCATTTATTTTGATTATACATCTTTTAAAGATAATGAAATAAAATCTTATCCAACCAGTTTGGAACAAATCAAAACAAAAAACTTCGATACTGGAATAGAGCTATTAAATTATTTACTTGAAAAAAGAAATTATTCTGGAGTCATATGGCGATTAATTTTTAACCGCGAATTGTTATCAGAAAAATTTATAGAGAAAAACCACGAAGACCACAATATTTCGCTTTCTATTATTTCGGAAGCGAAATTAACTTATTATTTAATAAATAAAAATTGTTACTTTCATCGAGTTCGTTCTTCTTCATTATCAGAACAATGTATTGATGATTTGAATTTAAAAACTCTAAAAAAAGTTTTAAATCAATGCATAACAAAAATCAATAAACTACCCCTATCTGACAAAGCAAAATACAATTATATTTTTGCTATGAATATAACCTATTTAGAGTCGGTATTGAGATCAAATAAGATATTTGCAAAAAAAATCGAAGATAATATTATAAAAGAACTCGGCTTACTCAAGTTAATGATACGTATACACAATAGTAACAAATCGAATACAATAAGAAATATTTTTTATATATTAAAATTTATAAAAAAATATTCTTGTTCATACTCCGCAAAAAAAACATTATTAAAATGTGCGATAACTAAAAAGTATCCTAATTTAAATATTAAAAAAGATTACATATACTATTCATCTTTAAACAAATTTTGAAAGGAATATTAGTCATTTTTCTTTCATCATCAATAAGTTATTATTCATTAAAATTACTTTTATACAATTTAGTATATGCGCCATTTTTTCTCAATAATTCAATATGCGTACCTTGCTCAATAATAGTTCCCTCATTCATTACTAATATTTGATCAGCATTTTCAATAGTAGATAATCGATGAGCTATGACAAGAGAAGTCCTTCCTTTTTGTAATTCATCTAACGCTGCCTGTATAGCTTTTTCAGACTCTGTATCTAATGCTGAAGTAGCCTCATCTAAAATAAGGATTGGATTATCTCTTAAAAGAGCTCTTGCAATAGCTATGCGTTGACGTTGGCCACCAGATAATAAAACCCCATTTTCACCAACTACTGTATCAAAACCATTATCAAATTGTTCTATAAATTCATAAGCGTTTGCTTTTTTTGCAGCATCTTCTATCTGCTTTTGAGAAAACTCACCAATTTTTCCATATGCTATATTGTTTGCAATGGTATCATTAAATAAATGGACATATTGAGATACTAATCCTATTTGATTCCTTAAACAATACAATGTGTAATCACTCAGATTAATGCCATCAATAGTTATTTCTCCATCAGAGATTTCATAAAAACGAGCTAATAGATTTGCAATTGTAGTTTTCCCTGATCCTGACTTCCCAACTAAAGCTACTGTTTTACCGGCAGCCACAGAAAAACTAATATTGTTTAACGCTAAATCTTGCCTGGTTGCATATTTGAATGAAACATTTTTAAAAATAATATTCCCTTTAACTTTATCAATATTAACATTACCATTATCTTGTTCAACTGGTTGCTCTAATATAGAAAACAATGTTTGGCAGGCGGCCATACCCTTTTGAAACCCAGCATTTACACTAGTTAGACTTTTGATCGGTTGCATTAAAGCAACTAATGATGAAAAAACAACAGTAAACTCGCCAGGGGTAATATTTAAATCAGGATTACTTGCTGTAAGTAATACAAAAGCTATAGCAAAGGAAATAACAACTTGAACAATAGGTGTTGATAATGCTGAAATAGAAACTAATCGCATGTTATCACGACGAAACTTATTACTTAGTTTTTCAAAGTTTCTATTTTCTTCCTCTTGAGCCCCGAAGATAATAATTTCTCGATAACCTTTTAACATTTGCTCAACAGACATTGTCACATTGCCCATTGAATTTTGCATATTTTTTGCCAATCTCCTAAATTTGATTGAGATAAAAGTAATAAGACTTATCACTATGGGTGTAATAATAATTAAAGAGAAAGATAATTGCCAGCTATTATAAAACATTGTATAAAATAGACCGCAAATAAAAGCTGTTTCCCTTATTATAGTTATCAAAGCATCTGATGAAGATGCTGCGACCTGATCTGTGTCATAAGTAATGCGTGATAACAATCGTCCTGTTGAATTTTGATCATAGTAACTAACTGGAGCATCAACAAAATGACTAAATAGTCTCTGCCTAATTTTCATCACGATCTTTCCAGATATTAATGACAAAAATATAGAGTAACCATAGTTTGCAATTCCACGCAATACTACTAATCCAAAAATGTAAAAAGGAGCCATTAGTAAAAACTCTTGATCATTCATTGAAAAACCACGATCCAATAAAGGCCGTAATAATGCTATCAATGAGGTATCAGCAAATGCACTTGCAATAAGCAAAATAACAGATAAAAATAAAAATAATTTATGTTCCATAATTAATGGAGACAACTTTAAAAAAGTTTTCCACGTTGAAGAATCTTTATCTATATCATTAAGATTGAATTGGCTACTTTGTTGATTCATATTATTCATTATTTATTTTATTTACTTTGAGTATTAAATTGCATTTTATGCATTTGTGCATAAATTCCATTTAAATTGATCAATGATTGATGATTGCCATCTTCAATTACTTTTCCATCATCAATAACTAGAATACGATCCGCTTTTTCAATGGTAGACAAACGATGAGCAATGATAATGGATGTTCTATTCTTCTGTAGTATTTCTATTGCTTCTTGTACTAGTCTTTCTGATTCATTATCTAATGCGGAAGTTGCTTCATCAAAAATTAATATAGGATTATCACGTAATAAAACCCGCGCTATTGCAATTCTTTGTCTTTGCCCACCTGATAATAAAACCCCATTATCACCTATTTGAGTATTGATGCCATATTCCAATTTATTAATAAATTCAATAGCATTCGCTTGCTCAGCTGCCCTTATAATATCATCCTCGCTGTGAAGTTCTTTTTCACCATATGCAATATTTTCTGCAATTGTGCCATTAAACAAATGAACATTTTGCGAAACGTAACCAATTTGCTTACGTAAAGATTTTAATGTGTATTCTTGGATATTTATAGAATTTAATAAAATTTCTCCCTCTGACACATCATAAAAGCGCGGTAATAAGCTAGCAATAGTTGATTTACCTGCACCAGAACGTCCGACTAGGGCTATTGTTTGCCCCGCTTCTATTTTTAAACAAAAATTGTTAAGTGTTGGAGTATTTCTTGTTGGATAAGTATAAGTAACATTCTTAAATTCAATGTTTCCTTTTACTCTATTAGCAACAATAGTTCCATTGTCATCTTCTAATGGGGAGTCTAAAAGTTCGAACAAAGATTCACAAGCAACAGCACCTTTTTGGAGCTCAACATGTAAACTTGTTAATTCACGCAATGGGCGCATTACAGCAACCATTGCCGAAAAAACAACGGTAAATGAGCCGGGAGTAATATCTAAATTTTGACTTGCGACTAAATAGAGTATAAAACCTAAGCCAATTGTTGCAATTAACTGAATAATAGGCGTTGATAATCTTGAAACTATTTCAATTTTCAACATACCTCGCCAAACACTATCTGTTATACGATTAAAATTATTTTTTTCATATTCCTTTGCATTAAAAATTAAAACCTCTTTATGCCCTTTCAACATTTCGTCAGTTGCTATAGTAATTTGTCCCATTCCAGCTTGCATTGATGCAATTGTCTTCCTAAATTTTTTGGCAATAAATTGAGCAACAAAAATAATTAACGGAACTAAAATAATCAATACTGATGCTAATTTCCAACTGCCATATAACATAACAAGACATAGACCAACAGCATAAGTTATTTCGCGAATAAGTATGATTAAAGCGTCAGATGAAGCTTTTGATAACATCTGAGTATTAAAAGTAATAACAGAAACCAGATCTCCTATGGATTGCTTATCATGAAAACTAATAGGACTTTTAATCAAATGATTGAAAATCATTTGTCTAAACTTAGTTACAACTTTTCCTGATAACCAAGAAAGGCAGTATGTTGAAATATAATTAGATAACCCTCTCAGTAAAATTAATCCAATAATTGCGATTGCGATTATAATCAAAAGAGAATAATTTTTATTCATTAAACCATGGTCAAGTAAAGGTTTCGTAAGTGATATTAAAGTAGCATCTGTAGCTGCATTTAATAATAATCCAAATACGGCTACAAATAATGCTTTTTTATATGGTTTAATAAATGGCCAAAGTTTTTTTAACGTCGTAATTGAGTTTAATTTTTGAGGCATAATAAAATATTAAAATAATAAATTATGAACGATTATACACTATCTAAGACTTTCACGTTAATTTTATTGTGTTGTGATTACATAATAATTCATTGTATAATCTTAGTATATGTTATCTAATACATTTAATTTCTTTTTTACTTTAATCTTAATCCCTAAAAAACATAAAATATAAGAGTTATCAGCATCCCAAACTCCAACCAAACGTTGTCTTTTACTTAAAAATAATTGATTTATCTTTCCTATATTATGATAATTTTTATTAGATATTGAACTTAAAAAATTATTATTAGGAAAATAATATGTTAAATCAAATAGCTTAACAATTTGAGTAGCTTTATTTAAAGCTAACATTCTATTCTTTTTAGGTAAACGGCGCATAGACTCTATTAACTTATCTTGAAATAAATCAATTAAAACAGGTTTAAACTTTTCAAATAACTTCCAGCGAAAAACAAATTGCAATAAATAATCAAAACACAGCAATGAATCTAATTCATGAGAAATCATACTATTTTTCTGATTTCCTTTCTTATAACTCATAATGGAACCATCTCTTATAAGATAGTTATAAAATTTATCATTGATAAAATACGCTTCATCACATAACAATCCATAAGACCAGAAAAAAGGGTTATCTTCATACCAAAGTCCTTCCGGAAAAAGAATGTTGTATTTTCTAATGATTGAAAGTTTATAAACTTTATTCCATGCACACACATCCATCTTCGTCATTACATCATTAGATAATTTAATAAAACCTTTATATTTATGTTCAAAATAGCGTTCATCTTGCATTCTGCTAAGATTGTTTTCAATAATAATGTTAGTTGAAAAATAGACTAGATCAACTTCCGGTTTATTAAATTTCTCAATCGCTTTCTCGTATGTATCTAATTCAACAAAATCATCTGAATCAACAAAAGTAATATATCTTCCTTTTGCGTTTTCTATACCAATATTTCTAGCAGAAGATAAACCACCGTTTTTCTTATCAATGATCCGTATTCTTTTATCAATTTCATTATATTGTTGTAAAAAAGCTAACGAATTATCTGTTGAACCATCGTTGATACAAATAATTTCAATGTTTTTAAGAGTTTGAGATATGACACTATCTAAACATTTTACTAAATATTTTTCCGTATTATATACAGGAATGATTACAGACAAAATCGGTTCCATTAAAAATAATCCTTAATTGTTTTTTAATATTTAAATAATTTGTAAAATCAAGCAAAAGAAAACTCATAATGTTTTGTTACAATTCTCCCTGCATTTTCATGATTTTCCTTTGCAATTTATTTATTTGATTTATCACAAGACAATAAGGAAATAAATTTAATAAATATAAAATCACTATCCTTTTAATATATTTAAATTGTGAGTATTGCTTTAGTTTTTTCTTCTCAAAAAATTCAGTTTTAACAACGTCAAAATTAGGTCCATGTATAAAATTGATCGGTAATGGCTTTATCGCTTTATATTTCCAAAAATTAGCCCACCAGACCTCCATACAATAAAATTCATCAGATTGTAGATTGTGTTCAAAATCAGTATATAATGACGATGCATCATTGATAATGTTTGGACGTCCAAAAAAAATCAAATCTGAACCTTCCAAAAAACAAGGATCCTCAATCATATTTCCACGACCAAATGGACCAAAACCATGAAAAATTGCATTTTGTGGTATTGTTAATTGAAATTCAGAATAACAGCTTATAAATGAATTAATTCCAAATGGCTTTTTGAAAAATATATCTGGTCTGGTTACTATTACCCAATCGTATTCAATATCATTTTCGATTTCATAATCATTACGTAATTTATTGCTCATATAAATAGTATAAGCATTATTTAAACATCCTTTTTTAGCTCTTGGATGTTGGCCAATTTTTTCTACTAATACATCATCGGAACAATCTAATTGAGGTTCAACAAGCATTTTTTTAGGTTGATAAAGTTGATTAACTAATAATAATTTATCACTAGTTAATGTTTCCTTCGTTAAAGGTTTTCCACCAACATTACGATAGTTGATAGTAGAGTGATCTAATTCTTCCCAAGTATGAATAAAAATATCTATATGATAACCGTCTTTTATATTTTCTTTTAATAAATTTTGTTCAAACGAGTTGAATGTATATTCAAAGGTTCTCAAATGACCAAAAAATTGGACAGCTATATTTTTAGAATTCATCAGGTTATTCCGCTTGTTAATAATAAACCTATTTTATAAAAGATTCGAAATCTAAACTTGTAATCTTCATCTATAATTAATTAACTATAACATATAAATTCATATGATATTTGAATCTATATTTCATCAGTTAGTAGATTTTAATGCATAATACTTTTTATATCATCATTTAATGTAATAGACTTATTTTGAATTTAGTGTTTGTTATTTTCTCACTTAAATTATTTTCTAACTTCTTAACCAAAAAATATGGCATGATCCCAAGAATGAATCTTAATAATTGAATTGATATATATTTTATTTTCAAAACAAATCTCTTATTATTAGCAATATTATTGTCCTGATTACAAGACCAATTTCGCCATATTTTTTTCGATTTAATAGTATAATAATGGTCGACAATATTTTTATTACCATGAATTTCATGTCTTAAAATGCAAGCAGCTTTTTCAATAGGTCCCCCCTCAAAAGGAGCTAATTTAAAAAAGTGAGGTAAGATGATTTGATTTCCTTTTTTAAAAGGATAATTTCTTTTCTTTTTCCATCTTAATGAAATATCCCAAGAATTTAATAGATAAATATATTTTTTGAAAGCATTATAACTATCTTCTCTAGTTTCTTTAAAATCCCAATTTTGTTTTTTCAAGAAATTTCTAAATAACTCACTTTCGGGAGAAAAGGGGTTATAAACAATATTAGTTGGACTATTTTCTACTAATTCACGTATTTCCAAAATAACATTTAGTTCTGTTTTATCATAAAACGGAATATCATAATATTCCTTCAAGATTTTAGCCTTACTGGCTAAAAACATATCTGAAGGGTGGTATAATCTATCCTTCCTTGTGTAACAGCAAGTTGTAACAATTTTCTTATCATTATCAAAATTCCATTTAAATTTTTTTATTTTTTCGAAAAACTTATTAAAATCAAAAGACTGATCATTTCTTAATTTTATAACAAAATTAGAATCATCTATCTCATTGAGTCCAGCTTTTACAGTCAATAACTGACGATTAATATTAGCAAAACCCGGATTAATTAAATCTTTAACATATATCTTTTTTACTTTACATTCACCAAATAAATCCGATATATCTTTTTCATAAAGTTTCTTATCATTTTCATAAATAACAAATACAACTTCACTTATATTATAATCACTTTTTCCTAAGGAAATCGAAATTTTTTTCAATATATTATCATGATATGGACCATGAATGAGCAAAGAAATTTTATCCATTTACATTATCCTGTAGATTTAATTTTTCTCGAATAGAAAGCATATATTTAAGATGACGCCGATTAGATTCTAAATTTCCAAAATTATCAATAACTATTTCAATAACGTGCTCTTTCCTTAAGTTAACAACATCCAAAATATCTCTATAAGATAGAGTGCTTCCTTTCGTAAATATCTTATCAGCATTCAGTATCATAATTGGACAGCCATAATCAATTGCATCAATAACCTCATTAATATAAGCATAACCTTGATTAAAAACAATAATTTTATCTACAAAGTTTATATTTAAATTAAAATAATTCAAAAAGTTATCTATTATATTATTCTTTTTATCATTCGGGGTTAATATTACATGCTTCTCGGAGAAAACAACAATTTCTTGATTATTTATATACTGCCATGAATCAATTTTATTTTTTCCATTTTCAATTTTAAGTTTAAGTTTATCTTTTATCCATTCTAAGCGAGAATCGACAGAAACCAAAGGAGACGTTGCTTTAGAAAAGCTTTCTTGTTGATCTAATAAAATTGTCATCTTATCTTTTTCTGACATATTATAAAATTTTTCAATTTTTTCTGCCAAATCATCATCATTGAAAGGATCAAAAGTTGTAAATTCTTTAGTTTCCCCTAAATAGTCGCAGCATCCTGTATATTTTGATGCCATTCCAGGAACACCCTTCAAGATTGTTTCTCCAAGTGCAATAGAAAAACTTTCAAATGTAGATGGTAAAATACAAAGATCTCCAATAGCGATAAATTTATCCTTTTGTTTAGAATCAGCAAAATCATAAAATAATATATCATTTCTATATTCTAATGGAATATCTTTAAAAATTTGGAAACGGCACTCTTCATTAGTAATTTCATCATAATTTGAATTTCCAACGATAAAAAGTTTAGACCCAGAGATTTTCTTTTTAACTTTAATAAATTGATCAATAAGAAAATGTTGGTTTTTACGACCCTCAACTCTCGAAATAATGAATATATTAAAAGTATCTTTATATTGTTCAAGATTATAAATTTTAGATAATTCATCGACAACTAACTCTTTATTTTTTATAGTTTCAACATTTAGATGATTAAATACTTTAATACTATCATGAATAAAGTAATTTTTCTCTACGTAATTACTCATAAACGTCGATGGTGAAATATGTGCATCAGCAAGCATGAACTGCAGTTTTTCTCTCATAAAACAATCTTTTATAAAACCATTAGCATACTTAATAGGCAATGAAGTATTCCACTCGTAACATTCTCTAGATGCTGTGTGATGATGAACAGCAAAAATAGTATTTGAAAATTCGCCTTTTAAATTTTTAGCTAACAAGCAATCTAATGCGTGTGCACAATAATCTGATACTTCAACAAAATCAGGTTTAATCGAAGAAATCTGCCAATACACATCAGCAGAATTATTAATATTTATAATGTGTAACTTTTCATAATTTAACAAATCTGTGTGCTTATCGTGACAATTTACCAACACATAAACGTTTATATCTTCATGATTTTGTAATATATATTTACAAATGTTGTATAAATATGATGCGATACCTCCATGACCGGTAAAAAAACCAAACTCATGGGCTACAAAAGCGATTTTTTTTAACATAAAAAGCCTTCAACTATATAAATTATTAATTAAAAATCAAATTTATATTTAAAAATTTTATTTTTAATTAAAATAGGTTATTAATCATATATAAAACTAATTTTGTTTATTCTTAAGTTTATACTACTAACTTTTACGTCTATCAAGCTGAATTAATAAAAATAATGATGGATTATCAAATAATTTAAAATTAGTACGAGTACATAGCATTATATTAAATTTATCATATTTGGCTGAGTTCATATTTGTAAGAGCATCGGTTGCTTCGCAAACCCCATAGCTAGATTCCACGCCCATATCGACAATTAAAAATCCCTCATATAAAATTAAATAATACATGTATATATAGTAATCAAATTGAAACCAATTAATCAAATTTAAATTATTATGGAGCTTCGTAATTTCAAAGAATTTATTTAAATTTGAGGTTTTATATATACATGGTTGATTAAACCACAGATACAACTCAGATTGAAGTTTTTGTTGCATACCCGATGAAAAAAAAACTTTACACTCGTCTTTTATTTTATCTGTTAATAATTTACCTTCTGGTAAAATTTTATTACCCAATAAAATTTTAGATTCAAAAAAATTAGAACATAGTTGCAGTAAATCTACATTGCGGATAAATAACGATTCTGAATCAAGGGTCATTATATAATCGTATAATGGCTCCAAGGATTTAA
The DNA here is from genome assembly GCF_984569075.1 of Gilliamella sp. LMG 34361. Classification (NCBI taxonomy): domain Bacteria; kingdom Pseudomonadati; phylum Pseudomonadota; class Gammaproteobacteria; order Orbales; family Orbaceae; genus Gilliamella; species Gilliamella sp. LMG 34361. The sequence continues at coordinate 2,386,827 of NZ_OZ474903.1, forward strand.
TCGCCCAAATCTTTTTTATATTTATTATACCATCGAAATTAACTGTCTGATAATTTTCAGGTAAAATTAATTTATACTCATAATCTCCAAATGAATCTGCCTCAGCGGCATTACCAAAGACAAACCATAAATGCGATTGTTCTTCAAAACCTTTTTGTTTAAAAGAAAGAAGAAGAGATTTCGCAAATTCAAAGTGAAGGAAATATGTTGGGCAAATAAATGCAATTTTAATTTTACTCATATAATCTCTACTACATAAACATTTTTCAATAAAATCAATTCTCATTAATGAAATATTTATCAGAATTAGCACCAGGTATTTTCACAACTACGTTTATCGTTCCATCTTCCAGGCATTCAAAATCAGTTGATTCATTTGGTTCAATAATAACAATATCACCAGCTTTATATTCTATATTATTCATTCTCACTCTACCTAAAATAATTAAGGTATATTCGGTCGCAATTTTATGAAAATGCTTCATTTCATGATCGCCTTTATTATATTTTTTCACTGCAACCTCAACATCATTTGTTTTGCAAATAGATGGTTCGAAATTACCTATAAACCAACCTTTAAACATATCATCAAGTTTTGCTACTTTCATTACTTACTTTCCTTAACATCTATTAATTCTGTAATATATTGAGCTAATTGCATTTCTGTTTTTAGAGGATGAAATTTTTCATTTGTAATTTTGTAGATTGAAACTTTTTTTTGTTTCAATATCATTTCATTTAAAGTTTGGCTTAAATAAAAAGCTCCATTAATCAAATTATCCTTTCGAATCACATTTTTAGCACAATCAACAAAGTCAGCGCCTCTTTTGTAATAATAAAAGGAGACCAGTGCATTTTTGCTTATAGGTTTTTTTTCTGAAACTTCTATTACCAAGTCATTTTCGTCTAATTTAACAAAAGAATATCTTGGATGAACAGAGTTAAAAGATACAACTCCAGCATCACTTTTATTTTCCCTGAAAAAGTTTAAAATATTTTCACTTGAAACTTCAATAAAATCATCAACTGCCAATAATATTAACTCTTCTTCATTATTTATATATTCAATTCCAAGCAGAGCGGTACACACTGCCCCCATAGTTTTATCATTTATGATGATAATTTCACTATCAGGCACTAATTGTTTAATAACCGAATCTACTTTAAAATTTTTTATATCTTCATCTTTAATACAAAATAGAAATTTCCTTGGATTTAATCCTCGACAGTAATCAATTTGTTTCTCAATTATCAATTTTTCATTAATTTCCGTTAAATAAAGAGGGTATTGTTCTCTATTTTTTTCAAAGTTTTGCCCACCCATTAAAAAGATGATTTGCATTAGTTATATCCCTCTTCAATTTCTAAAATTCGTTTTTTAATATTATCATAATTGACTTCATCAACTGTTTTAACTACCAACACATTAGCACCGGAAGCAACAGCGGCTTTAATACCATTTTCATTATCTTCAACTATCAAACAATTTTCTGGCTTGATATTCATTTTCGACATCGCAGTCAAATAAATCTCGGGGTCTGGTTTAGCATTCTTAACATCTTGATTGCTTAACATGAAATCAAAATAATCTGTCAATTTTGCATAATCCATCATCATTTCTATAGTCATTCTTATAGAATTCGAGCCAACTGCAAGCCTATATCCTTCCGACTTCAATTTTGATAAGGCATATTCATGATTAAAACGAGGGCGGCATAAATTTTGGATCATTGATACTGTATATTGTTGCTTCATTTCATTTATGAACTTATGAAGCTGTAAAGGTAAGCCTTTTTCTAAAGTTAATTTTTGTAACTTCATAGAGGTTGGTAAACCATCATAACTGGTTAAATGTTCAAACCTGCTTATTTCATAACCAAATAAATTTAAAGCCCGATTTAAAGCTTCATAGTGCCAATCTTTGGCTTCAATCAATACTCCATCCATGTCAAATAAAACAGCTTTAATTCTCATTGAAATACTCCCTCGCTTTTTCAGGAAAATCTGTACAAATCATTAGATTATCACTATGTAAAAATTTACTCTTTTTAATAATAGACCATTGATTCAAATTTTCTCTTTTATGTAATTCAGCTGAAACTAAGCAAACTTTTTTATTCTGTCCTAAAAGATTATCTATGACAGACCAATCATACCAATCAGAATTAAAGCAATCCAACCAGACACCTTCACATTCAGGCAATAAAACTGGTTGAATTAATAAATCATTTAAACCTGTAAAGACTTTAAGTTTATTTTTTAAGTGACAAACCATATCTGGTATAGACATATCAAAAGTAAAATAATTAGTATGATTATATTTTTCTAGTTTACTTTTAATATTTTCATATAAACCATCCGCTTTAATATTTAAAGCAAGCGGTAAATTTCTCCCCCTCATAAGGATTAATAATTCTTCAAAAGTTCGTTCATTACCTTTAGGCATATCATGAGCAATAACTATTTCACCGTTATAATCTCTCAAGTCTGTCTCTGTCCCAAAACCCATATTGAAACTTCGTCCGAAAGCATCAAAAGAATTTCTTTCTTCTAAAGATTTCCAATATCCTCTATGTGAAAGAACAATCATATTTTTACCTGTTGGGAAATTGGATGATTTATAAAGAAATCAAGATCCTTTGGTATTCCTAGACCATACATACCATTGTATTCTTCACCAATTCCATAAATGCCTATTTTTTTACCTTCTTTGATTAGATAATTATAACATGGACAAGTATAAAACTCATTATTAACTCTAATATTATCTTTGATCATTTGTTCAGCTGCTCGAACTAAATCTTTTCCTTTCGAAAAATTGAAAATACCAACTGTAGCATCTTCTGAAATAACTTTCTTTTCCGCTGTTTTAATAACAAAACCATCACTATTGGTTTTTGCATATGACCATTTTGGATCTTGTGATTTCATCGTCATGATCATACCATCTAAATTTCGTGAAAGTATAACATCCAAATACTCATTAATATCAAAATCGATATATTGATCCGCGTTAGCATTCATTAAGGGTTCATCATTATCGAAAAATTTTTTTGCTAATAGAGCAGTACATACTTGACCTTGAGTAATACCATTTATACCTATAATTTCTACATTTTTAGCATATGATTTTAATTTAGGTATTAAATCATACAGATCTATATGTTGTTGTTGGCAAATAAAAATAAAACGGTGATCGCAAGACGGAGTTAAATTATCCACTACCACTTTAATCATGGGAACATCATGAATAGGAATGAACGGTTTCGGTATAGAATATCCAGCATCTGCAAACCGGCTTCCTCTACCTGCCATAGGCAATACAATGTTTAACATTTGACACCCTTTACCATATATTAACATTATGTAATAATAAGGTAATATATTATCAGAAAATACTATTAATTTCCTGTTATTTTTTTTCTAATTTTTTTCCTTAAATTTTTATTATTTTTACCTAAAATAAAAATAGTAACTATTTTTGCGAAAATTTTTAATAATTTATAATATTTTAGAACCAAATTTAATTTAATTCTTTCAAAATCAAACTCTATAAATTTGTTTGGTTTCTGGATAACATGTTTATAATATAGCTGCTTCCATTCAATATGAGTAATACAAGAAAAATGATCTAATTTTCTATATAATTTAAATTTTTTAGGCGGTTTTAAATTAAAAAAGCGCCATTCTAAAAAAATAAAATTTGAAGTAAAATACTTTTCGGTAAACTTTATTTGTTTTTTTGTAGTAGGAAATCGATTACTAAAAGATACATTTATACCTTTTTTTCTTAAAAAACTTATAAAAATATATTGTTCAGGTGCATATTTTCTTTGCCATTCTCCATTTTCAAATATATAAAATTCGTCCGATTTAGACATTAAGTTGATATCAAATAAATCAAGCAAATCTAATTTCAAACCGAAAAAGGCTATATCTGAAGGATGATAGGCTAAATTAACATTATTAGGGTTACGTGAAAAATAGCTGCATGCTAAAACTTTATGTTTAAATAAAGCAAAATCAGGTTCAATTAAATTATATTTATCAAAAAAATTTAAAAACGAGTTTCCAGTTAATTGAAAATCTGTTCGCAATTTCATTACATATTTAGTTTTAGCCGCCCTAATTCCATTTAGACTTGAAAGAATCAATCTATTTACATTATTATATTTAACTTTATTTGAACTAGTGTGAATAAACCCTCCTGGATCTTGACTGTATATCAGTTGATCAAATTCTAATCCCGTTATGTCAGAATCATTCCAAGTGGACAATATAATTTTTGAATTGGGAAGAAATTTTCTAATGCTTAATAGTGTAAGCTTCGTAATATCAGAATGAATAACACCCTGAACAACAACAGAAATATCTTCAAATTTTATCATTTTTTGATTATTCATAAGTTATGATTAAGCATTTATATTATCAAAATTGTTTAATTTTATATTATATATTTGAGAGGTAAATAATTGTCCTTATCAGTCCAGAATCTAATCTTTTCTAAACTTCCAACCTAACTGTCGAACTTTAGATGTATCTATAACAGATCTGAAATCGTGACCAGGTATTTCAGAAAAATTCTATCTTTTTGTATTGGTAAATATTTATCAAATAATAGAACATATTTTTGAACCATATCAAGATTATTGATTTCATTATCGATTCCAATATTATATGTTTCACCACATTTTACTTTTTTAAAATAGAACATAAAGTTTTTGCGATATCTTGAAAATAAATACAATTGCGAATTTGTAACCCTTTACCATAAATTCTAATTGGTTTGCCTGATACAACATTAGTAATAATTGATGATATTAATTTTTCTTCATATTAATAAGGCCCGTTATAATTAGAGCTATAATTTATAATAGCATGTGTACCATAAGCGCGACACCATGCTGAAACAAGATGCTGACTTGAAGCTATAGATGCCAAGTAAGGCTTATTTTGAGTATAACATGAAGACTCATTAAACGATGAATCACGACTTTTCAATTCACCATATACCTCATTAGTATAAACATGAATAAAAAAATTACTTCTAATTTCCTTAGATGAATAAATCAAATAATTTGTGGTAACTTCATGTAGTATAAAAGTGCCCAAAATATTGTTCTTTATAAAAGTTGTTGGATAAGCTATCTAACAATCCATACGACTTTCAGCAGGTAAGAGAATCACTACGTTTGGGTGATATAACTTAAATACATGATCTAAATGATGTTGACTAAAAATATCAATTTTTCAAATATATATTTCTTACTGTAAGAAACACTTTCGATCCCTTTGAGATTTGCCGCATAAGTCAATTTATCAAAATTTATAACAAAATGTGGAGTATGTTTAATAATATATCGCACAACTGCAGATCCAATAAAACCGGCTCCACCCGAGACTAAAATCTTCATTGGCGTTTTTGATAAATTCGTCAACCTACCGTCCTATTCCATAATCCCGGAGTTTATTCGCTATCGCGGTATGTGATACGCCTAATCTTTTTGCGAGCTTTCTAGAGCTTGGATAATTGATATACAAGCTTTTTAAGACTTCCTTTTCAAATTGTTTAGTCATCTCATCAAGAGTTTTATTTTCGATATTATTGATTAACGATATCTGAGTCGAAGTTATCGCTGGTAGAACAATATCTTTTACCTTTAATTGCGATGATGTCAACTGAACTAATGCGGAATAAAGTACATTTTTAAGCTGTCTAACATTACCCGGCCAAGAGTACTGAGTTAAATAAGCAATAACATCTTGATTCACGGTTGGCGCATCAATGCCCTGCTTATTAGCAAATTCATCAATAAAAATATGCGTAAGTGTTGCAATATCTTCCTGACGCTCTTGTAGTGAAGGTAAATTTAAGGACAATACATTTAAGCGATAATAAAGATCTTTCCTAAACTTCCCTTGTTCCACCAACTCAGCTAAATCAACTTTAGTCGCACAGATAATTCTGACATCAACATAAACTTCGTTATCATCTCCTACTCTTCGAAAATATCCGTCATTAATGAAACGCAATAATTTGGTTTGCATTTGAAATGACATTTCATCGATTCCATCAAGTAATACCGAACCACCATTTGCTTGTTCAAAAAAGCCTTTTTTACCTTCTAGAACACCGAGATAAGCGCCTGCTGCATGGCCATAAAGCTCACTTTCAACAACCTCATCAGGCATAGCAGCACAATTGAGACCTAAAAAGGTGCGATCCCCCCTAGGGCTATATTGATGGCATGCGCTAGCCAGCAAATCCTTACCGGTACCTGTTTCACCGATAATTAGCAATGGTTCTCGTTGCATTGAAAATGTTTTAGCCTGAGCAATCAGTTTTTTCATTGGTTGGCTTTGTGCTGCGAAAATATCAAAAGCATGACTGCCAACAACATTAATCTTCGATAATCGTTTTTTTAAATATTCAACCGGTTGCAAAACAAAAGTAATTTTGAATGATTTACTAATTTTTTGCAACAAAAAATACTGGGAATCTAAAACAACAATTGTATCGTCATGCTTGGATAAATTAAATGTTATATCCAAATTGAATACATTTTGATAATCAAACTTTTGATTTAATTTTAATGAATTACTAGAAAATAGTGCTTTTGCAGCTTTATTAAAAGCAACCAATTGTGAATTATTATCGATTTCAATGATGGCTGCTTGCATGATAATCTTCCCACTTTTCATTCAATTTCATTAAATTATTATGACGAACTTGCCACTCATGACTCTTTATTAAGTCAGCATAACTTATTTTTGTACTCGTTAATAACTGTTTTGCCTTATCTTTTAATAACAATTGTTTTTTATTTAAACAATTTAATGCATCTAAAATAGCTAATGTGCCATTTCGATTATTACAAGCCAATAATAAATCACAACCAGCACTAAGGGCTGCTTTTGCTCGCTCAGCGTGATTACCTAGGATAGCCGCACCTTCCATCGATAAATCATCAGAAAATATAATACCATCAAAATGCAATTGTTGGCGTAACACCGTATTGAGCCAAAATGTTGATGCACTGGCTGGTTTATCATTAAATTCTGGGTAAATAACATGAGCAGGCATAATCGCATCAAGTTTCCTTCTAGCAATCAATTTTGCAAAAATCTGCATATCATTTTCAATAAGTACTTTCGAGCGATGATCAATTGGCGTTTCTTTATGAGAATCAGCAATAACATGGCCATGACCAGGAAAATGTTTACCGGTGGTTTTCATGCCCGCTGAATGCATACCATCAATCAAAGATGAAGCAACTTGATAAGCAATATTAATATCGGAATGAAAGGAGCGACTGCCAATCGCTAAACAATCGTGCCCCAAATCTAATACTGGTGCGTAACTAAGATCGATATCATAGGCAATCAATTCCATAGCCAGTAACCAGCCTGCATCAAATGCCAATGACTTAGCTTGATCCAGATTATTAAGTAAAGCAAAAGATTGTGCTGGTGGAATAAGGGTAAAGCCTTGCTTAAAACGTTGAACACGACCACCTTCATGGTCAACTGAAATCAATAAACGCTCAGGAGTTACGATGCGAATATGTTTAATGAGTTCAGTTAATTGTTTTGGACTATCAAAATTACGACTGAATAATATAATACCGGCAACCAATGGGTTTTGTAAAAGCTCTACATCGTCATTAGTCAACAACGTACCTTGTACATCGATCAATAAAGGCCCCATTATTTACCTGCTCCTTGAGCATTATCCAAGGTCCCATTAGGCTGAACATCTTTTGATGTTACACGTTGTAAAATTTCACCCGTTTGCGTTGAAAGTAATTCCATAGAAAGATCAGCATCAACATTTTCTGATGGAGCTTTATAAAGGGTTGTAAAAAGTACATATCCAGCATTCATTGATTTAGCCAGCCCAATCATTTTACTTCGTGAAACAAGTTTATCATCAACTGAAATACCTAACGCTTGTTTTGCTTGGATAATTGATTGTCTATTAGCGACAGCAAAAAAGTTTTGATTATTCATTAATTGATGTAGCGCGTCATCAACCTGGTTTATCGCTAAATAATCACCACTACGATTTTGAATATCGCTAATTAACAATAAGTTATTGCCACCAATAGAAGATGAAGATTGCAATATTTTATTCACAAACGGTGATAATATCGTATTCCAATCAGTTGTTTTTACAATTTGTGGAGGCGTATCAACGACGCCAGCATCATCAGGTGCTTCTATTGGTGCTTTGACTTCATTTTTCTGATTAAGACCTAGAAGTTGACATCCTGCTAAGCCAAAAGCCAACATACTCATTACGACGACACGTTTAAACTGTTTCATAGTAAGTTAACCTATTAATCGCCCTAAATTCTTACCGCCTAATAAATGCATATGAATATGAAAGACTTCTTGCCCAGCATCTTTATTGCAATTCATAATTAAACGGTAGCCACTTTCATCAATACCTTCTTGTTTGGCAATTTTAGATGCCACTACCACCATATGACCAAGCAGAGCTTCATCTGTTTCTTCTATATGATTGATGGTCGGAATCAATTTGTTGGGAATGATTAATATATGTGTAGGCGCTTGCGGAGAAATATCCCGAAATGCTGTAACTTTATCATCTTGATAGACGATATCTGAAGGAATTTCACGGCGAATAATCTTACTAAAAATGGTTTCTTCAGCCATATAAACACTCCTTAAAAAAATAGCTATTAACCTTAAATTTATATTCTGTTAAGAATAGCATACTTTAATAACAAAAATGTATAGATATCATTACATTTTTACATCTAGACCAAATTTTAGAAAAAAAATTGAGGAACGGGGTTTTTGTGGTTTCTAATATAGTCGTTTTTATGATTAAAATTATATTTTGCTTTAAAAAACCAAATTGCATTTTTATAATTTATTCGTTTGTTAAAGAAGTTAATTTGATATATAATGCGCCGTCGATTTCAACCGCCCAATTTTCATGTTCCTTGCTTTCAATGGGTTGCGGTTGCCCCGACAGAAAGCTGATTAATCCGTAGGGAGCGATAATGCGTCATTACGAAATTGTATTTATGGTTCACCCAGATCAAAGTGAACAAGTACCTGGTATGATTGAACGTTATACTGGTACGTTAACCACAGATGGTGGAAAAATCCACCGTTTAGAAGATTGGGGGCGTCGCCAATTAGCCTATCCTATCGAAAAACTGCATAAAGCACATTATGTGTTAATGAATGTAGAAGCAACTCAAGAAGCAGTAAATGAACTTGAAGATAACTTCCGTTTTAATGATGCAGTAATTCGCAGTTTAATTATGCGTACAAAACACGCTGTAACTGAAACATCACCTATGCTAAAAGCTAAAGATGAACGTCGTAGTTCAGAAGAAGATTATAGCGATGTAAACATGGACGATGATTCAGAAGAATAATCGTTTAGTTTTATCGGGATTGGTTACCAAAACCCCGATAAAAAAAATGAGTCCCAGTGGAATTTCACACTGCCAGTTTTATTTAGAACACGTTTCTGAACAAATCGAAGCAGGACTCCCCAGACAAGCATGGTGCTCAATGCCCGTTATTGTCAGTGGACAACAAGATTTGAGTTACAGTATTAAAAAAGGCAGCAAAGTATTAGTAAGTGGCTTTATTAGCACACATACTAAACGAGATAAAACTAGTCAATTAGTTTTACATGCTGACCAAATTAAACTATTAGGAGAATAGCCAAATGGCACGTTATTTCCGTCGTCGCAAATTCTGCCGTTTTACTGCAGAAGGCGTTAAAGAAATTGATTATAAAGATGTTTCTTTATTAAAAAGCTATATCACAGAAAGTGGTAAAATCGTACCAAGCCGTATCACTGGTACTAGCGCAAAATATCAACGTCAACTAGCTCGCGCTATCAAACGCGCTCGTTACTTGGCATTATTACCATATACTGACAACCATCAGTAATTAGCAACAGAGGGAACATATAATGCAAATTATTCTACTCGATAAAGTTGCTAATTTAGGCAGCTTAGGTGATCAAGTTAATGTTAAAGCGGGTTATGCTCGTAACTTTTTGATTCCACAAGGTAAAGCAGTACCTGCGACTAAAAAGAATATTGAATTCTTCGAAGCACGCCGTGCTGAATTAGAAGCAAAATTAGCAGAAACATTGAAAGCCGCTGAAGAGCGTGTATCTGAAATCAATGCATTAGGTAAAGTAACTATTACTTCCAAAGCAGGTGATGAAGGTCGTCTATTTGGTTCAATTGGTACTCGTGATATCGCTGATGCTGTTAAAGCTCGTGGTATTCAAGTATCAAAAAGTGAAGTTCGTTTACCAAATGGTGTATTGCGTACTACTGGTGAACACGAAGTGTTATTCCAAGTACACAGCGAAGCTTTTGCAAAAGTTATTGTTGATATTATTCCTGAATAATCACCAAATAATAAATAGCAATAAAAAACCCGTTTTTATAACGGGTTTTTTTATTACCACAAGAATCTATTATGTTTTTGCTGTTTTTCCCCTAAACTAGGATAGATTCGATACCAACCTGCAATTTATTCCTCTGTTTGACTATTGCTTTCAGATTTTGCTTGTTCTTCTTTATAAAGTTTGTTGTCATAAATTTTGACAAATGGTAGGTAAATCAACAATGCTAAAATTGCTGAAAGTATCGCAACAAACATAGCGCGATAATCACCACCGGTTCCTATAAATGCCCCTAATCCCATTGGTGACGGCCAAGGTATTAAGGCAATAATTGGTTTCATAAATTCAGTACTAATAGCAAAGTAACCTAAGGTACCACATGCCATAGGCGCTAATAGGAATGGTAAGGCAAGGTATGGATTATAAACTATCGGCATACCAAAAATAATTGGCTCATTGATATTAAAAATTGCCGGGACCGCTGAAGCTCGCCCCAAAATCTTTAATTGACTCGATTTAGCACAAAAAGCAATAAAGAAAGTCATAAGTAGCGTTGAACCTGAACCACCTAAAATTACCAAAGAATTATTGAACTCACCAGCAAATGGAATATGGGCTCCGCCAACGTTTTCATTCATATTACTAAGCATTATCGGAGTAATAAAGGCACCAATGATACTTGCACCATGAATACCAACCACCCAAAGTGCATGGATTAAAAATAGAATAACCATTATACCAAGCCAACTTTTAGTTAAATTAGTTACAAAGGTAAACGGAACACCAATAATATCAAAAATATCAGTACCAAAGTAAACCAAGATACCATTTAGGATGATAATGGTGAATGCGATAACAAAGGTGGGAATTAATGCAGTAAATGAACGAGAAACACCTAATGGAACGGTTTCTGGCATCTTAACCACCCAATTTCGACGAACACAGAGAAAATAAAGCTGTGTTGCAACAATTGCCATAACAATTGCAATAAAGATACCTGAAGTTCCTAATCTAAAAACAAATGGTTTTAAACGTAATCCATTAAATACTAATTCGCTTTGATCACTAAGTAATACCATTGCACCACTTTGCATAACCAATTCTGGTAAAGTCATAACAAAAGCGAAAACCGATAACATTGCACCATTAAGTGCGTTCACTTTTAAACCAGTTTCCTCTTCCTCAATTTTGGTTAATTCATAACCAACAACAATATTAAAATAGAGCGCTAATATCCCCATTGTTGCCGTATTAGCAATCATATAGAGATCACTTACTTTAAAAATAGTATTTTCAAAAAGGGTTTCTAAACCAGTAAATGTCATCGGTAATGTATTAAACACCAAAAACATCGATCCAACAATACAAAAAGGAACGGATGCCATCCCCGCTGCCATTACTGCCCGAACAATCTTAAACTGCGATATTTTTGCCATCGGAGTCATTAGATACTTTTGTAACAACACAAATCCGGTATTCATTTTGTTTTCCTCATTTAATTAATGATTTCTTGATAAGCTCGAATTCTTTTAAAATGTTTATCCTCATTACGCTCAATCTTCTTCAGTTTTAATAATATAAGAATTGTAAAAAATAAACTTACTGACAAAATTCCTAATAATATGTTTATCGCCTCTGGCGAATTTTTTAAAAATGGAAAAAAGAAGTGAAATAACGGAGTGAATATCGAAACTATTAACACTATGATTGCTATCAACATTATTCGATAAAACAAACTGGCATAACGCAAATAGTTTTTATGATTTCGGTAAAGCCTAATTTGCTCAAAGCTGGTTAACGTAGCAAGAACAATGAGCATAAGAGGTAGCACAAAAGCTATTGATAAGCTTCCCATCAAAAAAACCGCCCAATAAAGGTTAATAAACAGAAAAAATGCTGTGATATAACGAACCGCTAAAAAACGATTAAAATAGAGATTAGTCAAGCTGACTTTTTTATGCATCTTAAGTTGGCTTTCTAGTGGAGTATTCATCGCTAACCTCTTTATTGATTTGATAATTTATATATTTGTTTATACAGGTGGGACATTTCAATAGCAATTTCGCGTAACGTCATGGTGGTCATCAGGTGATCTTGAGCGTGAACCATAATGATCTCCATCTCAATTTTAGTACCACTTGCATAAGATTGAAGCAATTCAGTTTGCGATTTATGCGCTTCTAAAATCTCTTCATTCGCTTCTTCAAGTAATTGCGTTGCTTGTTCAAATTCAGATTCTCTCATTGCTTTAAATGCAAGGTGAATCTTAGTTTTAGCATTACCACTATGTAAAATAATATTGAAAGCGGTAATTTGAATATCCTCCGAGCTCATTATGTCAGTCATTGCTACGCTCCTTTTTCAATTAGTTGGATAAAAAGTGATTTAAACTGATTAAAATCTGAGATTTTTAACATTGCTTGTTGCATAGCTAAATCATCAATTAAATTGACAATCGCTTTGGTCATCATAGCTAAGTTGGAATTTTGATAAATGGATGGTGAAATCATAAAAACAAACTTGATGTCTTGGTAATGTTCATCCCAACATAATCCTTTAGGTATGATGGCAATCGCAATTTTAGCTATCTTACCGATTGGAATTGCAGGATGAGGAACCACTATGGTTGGACTAAAGATTATTTCACCAATTGACATCCTTTTATCCATTTGTTTTTTCATCTCTTGCTTGAAGTTTTTTGCTTCATTCACAGATAATGAATCAAGTAAATGATCTAACACAACCTGTTTAGTTGGCTTTTTTTGAAACAGACCAAAGTAATCCGCAGCAATTTCATCAAATACCTGAGCAAGATATTTCGAATGATTCTGTTTTTTATCATCTATTGGTAAGCCACTTTTAGGTAATGAACAAGGTGTTTGTCGATAAGATAGATATCGACGGATAGCTTGTACATCTTCCTCACAAAAGAATACTGAAACATGAAATACCGGGACTTTAAATACCTTGGAAGACAAATCAACAGAAGAAATTATAAAATCAATGTCATTTAACATATCTTGCTCTATTTCATAATAGCCACGTGTTGCTACAATTTTTACTCGCTCGTCAAATTCACTTTCCACTCGATTTTTAAGCAGTTGGGCACTACCAAGTCCGGTTGCACAAATAATTAATACCTTAGCTTTCTGTTCGTTTTTTAATTTTTCAATCGATGCTAAAAAGTGGAGTGCCAAATATCCCCACTCATCATCATTTACATCATATTTATTTAAATTGGGTAATTGGTTGACATAGCGCTTCACTAATCCAAAGACTTCACCATATTGGCTTTTAATTTCATCTAATAGCGGATTTTCTAATTTTATATTTTGTTCTAAACGTACAAGCATAGGCTTTATGTGCTGAATCAAACCATTTTTCAACTGTTCATCATGCCAAAAAGGATAACCGGTTTCTTGTTGTATTTTTAATAGTAAACCCGCTAGTGACGAGCCTAGCTCTCCATCCTCATTATCTTGGATTAAATTCGATTTACTCATTAAATGCAGAGTAAGGTACATTTGCTCTTCTTTTGGAAAATGAAAACCAATTATTGATTCAATGCGCGCAATGATTCGCTTCGCGACTTGGTATTCAAGTGTTGAATCAGAGGAAAGAGGCAAATCGAGATTTTGTATCGTTAGTCCTGATTGCAAACGTTTAATACTTAATGATAGATGCAAAACGATATTTTGAATCATAACATCTGATAATTTGATATTAGCCTCACGACATTCATCTAAAATGATAATAGTTAATGTATCGAAGCTAATGACTTCACAGGTTTGGTTGAAATAGGATAAATGGTGTAAAAAATTAATCGAATCTTCATGAAAAAAGTAACTCATAATAAAATGACGTTTGGCTTTTTCCTCACCATCAACATAAATTAACGAACGACTTTTTTTAAGGGTAAGCTCATAAGGTTGTAATTGCGATTTAATTTCTGCAATATCTTTATTTAATTGCGATGAACTAATAAAAAACTGTTCTGATAACGTTTCAACATCAATTTTTTGACTTTCTAGTAATAACAAGTTAAGAATATAGTGTTTTCGATCACTCGCTTCTCGACACTTAGATTGCTCAACATTTTTATCTAATAAATGATGTTCAATTAAAAATAAATTAAAATTAGTTCGATCTACAATTTCAAGTTGAAAACCATAACCTTGTTTACTAATAATATTGCCACCATTGTTTTCAATTAATGTCTTTAAATCTTTAAGATAAGTACGAACAGTACGATCTGATAACGATAATTCCGTTGCAAGCTCTTGACTACTTTTATAGCCATTTTTAGAACGAATTAATAAACTAATAAGTTCTCGTTGTTTCTGTTTTATCATTATCTACTACACCTTAACTATTAATAAAAATTATCTAAAAGTATTAAGACATTGAAACTTAAACTTCTTCTATGATGCGATTATTTAACTCAACAATCGCATCACATTAAGAATGGTAGAACTAAGATTTTCTTAAATTTTAATTAATATTGTCCTCAACTAATTTAGCTAATTGTTCAATGCCTGATTGAATCGGAATATATGCCTGAAAAGGAATACTGACAACAGGTTTACCCACTTCATCCCCTAACGCTTTCAATTTATCAAACATCATCATAGTTTGTGGACTAACCAAAAACAGTGAGAAATCACTATTTTTAATCTTATTACTGCCTTCTGTTGCAGATACCGCATCAAGCTCAATCGCTATATTTTTGTTTGCAAAAAATTCAGTTACCTTTTTAGCCATAAGTGATGATGACATGCCTGCTGCACAAATAATTAACGCTTTTTTCATAATTTCTCCTAATGAAGTTAAATCGTTATAGAGTTTCACCATTTGACTCAATGACTTTTTTATACCAAGCAAAAGAATCTTTACGGCTACGTTTTAAAGTTCCATTGCCTTTATTATCTTTATCAACATAGATAAAGCCATAGCGCTTTTCCATTTCACCTGTTCCTGCTGAAACTAAATCTATACAACCCCAAGGGGTGTATCCCATCAAATCGACACCATCTTCTTCAACAGCTAATTTCATTTGTTTGATATGTTCACGTAGATATTCAATTCGATAATTATCATGAACACTACCATCTGCCTCAACTTTGTCATAAGCACCAAAACCATTTTCAACAATGAAAAGTGGCAATCGATAGGTATCGGTTAGCCAATTTAATGTGTAACGCAAGCCTTCAGGGTCAATTTGCCAGCCCCAATCGGATTTTTTGACATATTGATTGCCGACTAAATCGGTTTTTTCGTTATAATCATAATGATCATTACCCTTATTGTGTCTAACCACATTCGACATGTAATAGCTAAATCCAATATAATCAACCGTTCCTTTAGTTAATACCTCTAAGTCTTGCGGGGTAATATCGAGTTTGATATTTTTACGTTGCCAATATTTTTGAATGTAATTTGGATATTTGCCGTGAACATGGACATCAGTAAAGAAGTACTTACGTTCCATCACTTTTTGAGCCATTAAAATATCACTTGGTTTACAAGTTTCAGGATAAATTGGTACTAGAGCAATCATACAGCCAATTTCAAAATCAGGATTAATCGCATGCCCAATTTGAACCGCTTTTGCACTGGCTACTAATTCATAATGTGCGGCTTGATACATGATTTCTTCACGATTATCGCCTGGTTTATAGTAAATACCTGAGTTAGTGAAAGGAGCAAAATCTTCATTAAAATTAGCTTGGTTATTAATCTCATTAAAGGTCATCCAATATTTCACTTTATTTTTATAACGATCAAAACAGACTTCAGCAAAGCGAACAAAGAAATCAATTAGTTTGCGATTACGGAAGCCACCATATTCGGTAACTAAATAATAAGGTAGCTCAAAGTGTGAAAGGGTAACAACTGGCTCAATGTTATATTTTAAACATTCATCAAAAAGATCATCATAGAACTTCAACCCCTCTTCATTTGGTTCAAGTTCATCACCTTTTGGAAAGATTCGCGTCCAAGCAATCGACGTTCGAAAACACTTAAAACCCATTTCAGCGAACAATTTAATATCATCCTTATAGTGGTGATAAAAATCGATTGCCTCGTGATTAGGGTAATACTCACCAGGAATAATACCTTCGGTGATTTTTCGATAACTTTTAGGCGACCCAACAGTCATCACATCAGCAACACTAGGCCCCTTACCACCAGCTTGCCAACCACCTTCCAATTGATGAGCGGCAACTGCGCCTCCCCATAAAAAACCTTTTGGTAAACCTTTATTATTCATAATCAAGTACCTATGTTTATTGACGATTTAAATTTAGTATAAAAGGAAAAATGAATAATTACTAACCTATATTTTCCGTATTGATAAGGAAAAATTAGGCATAATAAGGAAAATTTCATTAGGATAAAAGGATAAAATTCGCTTGTATTACTCCGATAAAAAAATAAGCCAACCATCAATGTTGACTTATTATTTTTGAACCTGATTATTCATAATCGTTCGAAACTGTTATTTTGTCACCCATTTACCATCTTCACCTTTGCGATACACTTTTTCAACTGCCGCCCAAGCCACTCGAAAAGCGACTTGTTCCGGATTACTGTTATCGCGTCGTTTTTTGGGATCTTGATACTCTTTTATGGCGCTATTAAAAGCCTCTTTAAAAATATCTTGAGCATGAGCAGGTAAGACATGTCGCACTGATTCTGGTAGGTCATCTCGTGTTTGATAAGGCATATCACATTCCCCTTTAAATTAATCATTCAATATGGATAATTCTAACGGTCATTGCGAACTTTAATTTAAAAACAACTGAACTTGAATTTAGTCTGATTTTACGGGAAATACAAGAACTATTAGGCAATAATTTGTCATTTAGATATAAAAGTGAATAAAGCGATGATAAATTACATCGCTTTATTGGTGATTTAGTTACTTATTCACATCAACCACAAAACGACCTTTAATTTTACCGGCGATCATTTCAGCGGCAACATCGGTGCATTCATTTAAGGTGATGGTGTTAGCTATATGTGAATATAGCTGTTCGTCCATATTTTGCGCAATTAATTGCCAAGCCGCAATCCGTTTATCATAACTGGCCATCACACTATCAACGCCGGCTAATGTTACTCCGCGTAAAATAAATGGTGCAACCGTGGCCGGTAAATCCATACCCTGAGCAAGACCACAGCAGGTGACAATACCACCATATTGGGTTTGAGCACAAATATTGGCTAAAGTGTAAGAACCTACCACATCGATCGCTGCTGACCATAACTCTTTTTGTAATGGTCGATTAGCCTCTTTCAAAGATTGACCATTAATAATTTCAACAGCACCGAGTTTATGCAGATAATCTTCATCAGTCACTTTACCCGTAGAAGCGGTTACCTGATAGCCTAACTTACTCAGTAGCGCAACCGTAACCGAACCAACACCACCTGTTGCACCAGTAACTAAAACCTTGCCATCATCTACTTTAACACCAAAATCAACAATACGCTTAACACATAAAGCCGCCGTATATCCCGCAGTACCGATAATCATCGATTGATAAGGGGTAAGATTTTTGGGTAAAGGGATTAACCAATCCGATTTTAAATAGGCATATTGAGCATAACATCCCCAATGCGTTTCACCACATCCCCAACCATTCAAGATAACTAAATCACCGACTTGATAACGACCATTTTGACATTCAATAACCGTACCTACTCCGTCAATTCCGGGAACCATTGGCCATTGTCTAACAATAGAACTTTTATTGGTCAATGCTAATGCATCTTTGTAATTGATACTTGAATATTGAATTTGAACTAAAGTATCACCTTGTTGTTGTAATAATTGTTGTTTAGTTAAGGTTTTTAATGAATGTGAAAACCCATTAACCTCATCTTTTTCTAAAATAAGAGCCTTGAATGACATAATGAATCCTTAATGCAGCTAGTAATAAAATCATAATAAATAGTCGAACTATCAAATGCAATAATTTGCCATTAATCACTTTATTCAATTAATAAAAAGCCTGATAGTTATCAGGCTTAATAGTAAAGGTTCGCCAGTTTTGGCATAAAAACAGAATTATTTTGTTTTTCGGCGTTTTACTTTTTCGGAAACTGCACCAATAAAGACAACATCACTAGATGAATTAAGTGCGGTTTCAACCGAGTCTTGAATGACGCCAATCGCAATACCGATACCAATAACTTTTGCTGAAATTTCGTTAGGTATACCAAACATACTACAAGCTACTGGAATAAGTAGTAACGAACCACCCGCAATACCCGATGCACCACAAGCACAAACACTGGCGACAATACAAAGTAACACCGCAGAAAAAATATCAATATCCATACCCATTGAGTATACAGTTGCTAAGGTCAAAACGGTAATAGTAACGGCAGCGCCAGACATATTAATAGTCGCCCCTAGCGGTACGGCAACCGAATAGGTATCTTCATCCATTTTTAATTTTCGACAAATTTCCATATTAACTGGAATATTTGCTGCCGAACTACGAGTAAAAAAGGCTGGAATAGCACTTTCTTTTAATGAGGTAAACACTAATGGATATGGATTTTTACGCATCACCAAAAATGCCAATAGTGGATTAATAATTAACGCAACTATCAACATACATGAAACTAACACGATCAATAAATGTGCATACTTAGTAAGCTCACCAAAACCTGTTTCAGCCAAGGTAGAAGCAACTAAACCAAATACACCAATTGGCGCAAACCGAATAATAATTTTAACAATAAACGAAATAGCTAAAGAGAGATCGTTCATCATTGTTTTGGTTGTTTCGCTCGAATGCCTTAGTGCAATCCCAATGCCTACCCCCCATATAATAAGACCGATATAATTAGCATTAACCATTGCATTGATAGGGTTGTCTATCATCTTATCCAACAATGTTTTTAATACCTCAAGAACGCTACCTGGCGGCGTTAATTTATTCTTATCAATTGAATCCCCTAACGAAATTTGTGAAGGGAAAATAAAACTAGCAACTGTAGCAAGTAAAGCTGCCAACATCATACCAGCAAAATAAAGTGCAAGTAATTCACCCATATTGGCACGTTTGCCATGTTGATGATTCGAAATTGAAGCAATAACTAAAATGATAACCAAAATTGGCGCCACTGATTTCAACGCATTAATAAATAATGATCCAATAAAAGACATATCTAATGCAACTTCTGTAGAAACCGCTGCTAACGCGATACCTAAAAGCAAACCTAAAACAATTTGTGGAATTAGCCCTACTTTAAAATAAAAACGAACCAAAGGATTGGTTGAATGAGTCATGGTTTTTCCTTATATAACAATATAACGCCAAAACATTACCATAAATAAATCTTAAAACTATAAAAAAATTATTATGATAACTATTTTTTATATAGCATTATTCAATTATTAAGATTAGTTATTCCTTAGTATAAATAAGGAGATTTAATAATGAAGAAATGGTCACAATTATATAAAAAAGTTGAGGAAAGGGGGTTTTGAAGGTAAAAATAAGTAACTAAAAAGGGAATATAAATTGGCTTGATGCCATAGTATATAAAATAAATCCTTCTAACTTTACTAAATAGAATTATTGATAAATAATCCTAAACAAGATAATAACACCAGTTATTTTCAATTAACTTTTATGCTAGAGGTGCTGATGATGAAAAGGATAAAATTAAATAATGGTATTGAAATGCCTATTGTTGGATTTGGAGTATATCAAATTGATGAAAAGCAGTGTCAGCAAGCGGTATTGGATGCAATTGATGTTGGTTATCGTCTGATTGATACCGCAACGGCCTATCAAAATGAACGCCAAGTAGGCGATGCGATTAGAGTTAGTGGAATTAACCGAGATGAGCTGTTTATCACCACCAAACTTTGGTTAAATCGGGCTAGTTATGAAGGTGCTAAAATCCAATTTGAGCAATCCTTAAATTTATTACAAGTAGACTATATTGATCTGTATTTAATCCACCAACCTTTTGGTGATATTTTTGGCGCTTGGCATGCGATGGAAGAACTTTATGAGCAAGGTAAAATCAGAGCAATAGGTGTTAGTAATTTTAGGCCGGATCGTTTAGCCGATTTAATGGCATTTAATAAAATAAAACCGGCCGTAAATCAAATTGAAGTTAACCCTTTTAATCAACAATTACAAGCAGCACCTTGGATGCAAAGTAAGACTATTCAGCCGGAAGCGTGGGCGCCATTTGCTGAAGGAAAGAATGATATCTTCAATCATCCAATTTTAACTGCAATTGGAAAAAAATATAATAAGTCGGTTGGGCAAATTATTTTACGTTGGTTAATTCAACGGCAAATTGTCTGTTTGGCTAAATCAGTTAGAAAAGAACGTATGATGGAGAACTTTAATCTATTTGATTTTCAACTATCAAATAAGGATATGATCGATATTACCGCAATTGATACAGCAACCAGTGCATTTTTTTCACATAGCGATCCGGCCATTGTAGAGTGGTTGACTCAACGCCGACCAAATATTTAGTTTTAAAATATTTACTATGTGTAGAAAAAAGTTATAAAAAAGCCGATATTTAGCATACAATATCGGCTTTGTAAATTTATTGTGATTTTTTTCACACTTACCATTTAGCTCGTATGCCAACAGAAGCACTAACAGGAGCTTTCACTCTGGCATCACCACCATGAGTCCAGGTATGCCCTATTTCGCTATATACATTGATTTGATTATTGATTTCATAACTGCCGCCAATTGCTAATTCCGAACTTAAATATTTACCCCCATTACTAAATTCGCTACTACCATTTTTACAATCAAATTTAATATGATCCGCACCATTTGGAGAATAGAAAAGGTTTACTCGTGCGTAAGGGCGCAATATAGTGTCTTGAGTTTTATAATTACCTTCTAACCTTGTACCTAAACGGAATAACCAACTATTATTATCACTATGTTTTACAGTGGTTTTACCACTGATATGACTATCTTTTAAATCAAGCCATTGATGGATTATTTGTACTTGAGGCTCTAGTTTCCAATTGCTCTCCATTAAAACAAAGGGTTTGCCTGTTTCAATCGATGCGCTCAAACCTTTAGCTTTTTGTTTACTATTTTTATTTCCATTTGGATTGAGATCAACTCGATGACGAACTCCTTGTAAAACCATATCAATATAACTACCATCATTCTGCATATAGGTACTATATGCACCTAAAAAGTAGGAATTTATCTCATTTTTACCCACTCGTTTATATTTACCACTAGCGAAACCATCAACACTTAAATCACCATTTAAGTAACCAAAATAAGCCCCAATTCGCCAATCATCATTCTGCCAAATATCACTGCCTAATTGGAAACCGCTATAGTTTCCTTTGCTATGCGCATTAGCGATGCCATTTTGTTTTAAATTCACTCGTTTGGTAATAATTCGCCCCCAACTTATTGGCGAATTCAATAATGGCACATTACCGATGCGTTGGTGCAGATTGCTCTGCATAAGATTATCCGCAAGACGAAGCTGTGCAGCAACAGCCCCAAACAATGGAACCTCTTTACGATAGGTTATCTGAGGTACCGGTTTACCTGGTTCAGGGTCAATAGTTGGATTGGTCGGATCCGTTGGGTTAGTCGGATTTGTTGGGGTCGTTGGGTTCGTTGGATTGGTCGGATCCGTCGGGTTAGTTGGATTCGTTGGATTGGTCGGATCCGTCGGGTTAGTTGGGTTCGTTGGATTAGTCGGATCCGTTGGATTCGTTGGATTAGTCGGATCCGTTGGATTCGTTGGGTTCGTTGGATTAGTCGGATCCGTTGGATTCGTTGGGTTCGTTGGATTAGTCGGATCCGTTGGGTTCGTTGGATTCGTTGGATTGGTCGGATCCGTTGGGTTCGTTGGATTCGTTGGATTGGTCGGATCCGTCGGGTTAGTTGGATTCGTTGGGTTCGTTGGATTAGTCGGATCCGTTGGATTCGTTGGGTTCGTTGGATTAGTCGGATCTGTTGGGTTAGTTGGATTCGTTGGATTGGTCGGATCTGTTGGGTTAGTTGGATTCGTTGGATTGGTCGGATCCGTCGGGTTAGTTGGATTCGTTGGGTTATGCGGTAAGTAAGAACGCAAATACCAGTTATTATTTTGGTTATTAATATCACCTTTATGTAAATAATATTCATAAGCACCGACATCTAAATGTTCTGTTTGCATTCTAAATGCATCATTACTACTGGTACCGCCAACATGGATTAATTCAATACCATTGGTATTACCTGTATCAGCACCTAAACCATTAATATCATTGATTTGTATCCATGTGTTGCCTGAAACATTACCATTTACTAGTAAGCGATCGGTAGCACTATCACTATCTTGAAGGACTGTATCAAAAATTATTTTACCGCCATTGCCTATATAATCGCCTGTAACCGTTAAACGGTCACCTGTAAAAGCATTATTAAGATTAATTGAACCAGCGTTATTGACGCTACCAGTAATTATAGATTGGTGCAGACCTGATTGCAGTTCAACTATTGCACCAGAATCAAGCGTCAAATTATCAGCATTTAAATTACCGGTTAACGTTAATTTACCGCTACCGCTCAAATTAATATTTTCCCACCCCCAAATAGCCACATTATTTAGCGAACCATCAGAGGTGGATGAGCCAATAAGATGCGTATTCAAATTTAACGTATCAATATCAGAAGAGCCTGCAACACGAGTAAATTTATTACCGCCATCAACCATAATCAGTTGCGATATATCTGCACCTTCATTAATAAACAAGGTATCATTACCAGTTCCAAGTACAATTTTACCACTGATTTTTGCACCATCATTTAAAGAGATTATAGAATCTGTTTTATCATTTTTAATCGCAATACCGCTAGCCGATGAAACATCTGCACCTTGATTCAGATTTATATAGGTTTTAATCCCTTCTCTACCATTACTATTTATGGCTATTCCGGATGTACTATTGTTGGCGATTACTTTACTTGATATATCGATTTTGGTGTTACCACTAGCATTATTGAATACAGAAATCCCCTTATCAAAGCCACTAATAACCCCATTTGTTTGTTGCAATAATAGATCCTGTGCGCTACCATAATTAGCGGCAACAATTCCAGAACCACCTATACCAGAGACATCGCCATCAATAAAAATCTCGGTCGAGCGCTGACCTCGATTTGCCAAATTTACACCATTATTTCCACCTTGAATAATACTATTAGTGGTTTGCTTAAATATTAACTCATTAGTGTTAAACTCATTACCTGCCATAACGGCATCTAAATTTCTGCTCGTAACTTTACCCGCAATGTTAATAGTAGTTACACCTTGGCCACTATTAGTAAGATTAAAACCACTAGTTTGCCCAATAATCTCACTACCTTCAGTTTGATCGATAATTAAATCAGAACTATATGAGCCATTATTCACCCAAACACTGTCATTATTACTTACGACTTTACCCGCTAAACTGATCAGTGTTGAACGTTGCCCATCATTAGATATATTGAATCCATAATTATTGGCATTGATTTCACCTCCTGCTTGAATAATATTAATCTCCTTACTATTGCCTCTAATTGCCGCGGTAATCCCATCTTTCTCCTCAGCGACTATTTTACTTTTTGTAGTGATATTCGTTGCACCTTGACCTGTACTGATTATATTTATTCCATTTTCCTTACCTTGAATATTACCAGCTAATTGATCAATTTTAATATCATTTGTATTTTCATAATTTACTACAGTTATTCCATCATTCTGTGAGCCGATAACGTTACCAGAAACACTTACCGACGTAGTATTTTTACCACTATTAAACAAAATAATCCCATAAGTGTTACCTTTAATATTCCCACTGTTTTGAGAAACCGTAATACCTTGACTATTTTCACCATTAACTACTAAAATACCATTATCTTGAGTACCTATAATGTCGCCATCTGCTGTTATTGTCGTGGTATTAACTCCATTATTATCAATATTTATTCCGTCTAATTTACCTTGAATACTTCCTCCAGACTGAGTAACACTTGCTTCTTGGCTATGTCTATAGTTGTTAATATAGATACCATAATGCTGACCACCAATAACATCACCATTGGTATCAACAGTGGTTGACCCTGTGCCATAATTTGTTAGAGAAATTCCATTTAGACCACCTTGGATACGCCCTGATTCTTGTTTAACTATAATATTTTGGGTATTTGTTTGAATCGTGGCATTGATACCATTACCATTTTCACCAATCACGCTACCTGTGGTAGAGATAATTGTTGAACCTGTTCCATTATGGTTAACATTAATACCATCTGTATTACCATGAATTTCACCTGATGCTTGAGAAATAGTAATATCCTTGGTATTAGTATCAGCAGCAGCTATAATGCCAGAATTAATATTGCCAGTAACATTACCTTTGATAGTTACATTAGAAGAACCAGTACCTCTATGGGTAATATTGATACCAGCGTTTTGACCATAAATCGCGCCACCATTTTGATTGATAATGAGATCACGAGTATTAGTTCCATTGATTATACGAAGCCCATCATCCCCAGAACCTGTCACTGTACCGTTAGTGTTAATTTCGCTTGAACCATTACCTTGATTAGTTAGAATCATGCCATAACTTAACCCTTTGATATTACCATTCGACTGTTCAACCTTTAAACCAGTCGTGTTTACCCCACTAAATACAGACATACCTTCTTGATGTTGGCCTTCAATATCACCCATAATAGAAATAGACGTTGTTTCATTGCCATTATTAACAATACCAACACCAGATCCTTTTCCTATAATGGAACCTGCTACCTGATTAAAGGTTAATTTGTGAGTATTCGCAAAATTAGTAATAGATACCCCAGAACTTTGATTAGCCACTATCTTACCGGACGTTGTGACTATCGTTGAACCATTGCCACTATTAACAGCATTGATGCCGTTTGCCAAACCATTGATCTCGCCTGATTTCTGACTAATGGTTAAATCATGAGTGTTGGAATTGTTATTGGCAAAAAGACCGTCATTTTGTTTACCGATAACTTTTCCCGCTACCGTGATAGAAGTTGAACCATTACCAAAATTATTTGCTTTGATTCCATTAAGTGCACCTGAAATTAAACCACGATCTTGCGAAATAGTTAAATCGCCTGCATTTTGTTCATTAGTTGCATTAATCCCTTCTTTCTCATCACCAATGACATTGTCATTAGTATCAATATTTAATTTGCCTTTTCCTTTATTATCAGCATTAATACCATTTTTTTTGCCATGAATATCACCCGATGATTGAATTATATTTAATCCCTGAGTATCTCCATCATTCACAGCCAAAATACCATCAAGATCATCACCTATCACAGAGCCAATGGTCGATATCATTGTGGTACCATGACCATAATTAACCGCATTAATTCCATTTGATTTTCCATGGATACTGGCATCAATAAGCTCCATGATATTCAAATCATGAGTATTATTTGAGTTTACCACATGTAAACCATCGTTTTGCTTACCCGTGACATCACCCGAAATATTAATCGTTGTAGAGCCAGAACCATTATGGCCAAGATTGATTCCGTTTTTACCACCAATGACCTCACCAGCATACTGAGTTAAACTAAGGTTATCAATATTATTATCACTCATGTATCTATAACCATCATCATTAGACTCAACATGATCAGGAATATTTAACTCTATGGAATGACTAAAAGTAGATATATTAAAAAAAGGGTTAATAGAATTACTAACGAAATCATTATTCGTTAGTTGATAAGTAACATTTTGGGTAAATAGGTTATTGAAAGGTGAGTTCTCATATTGGGCATAGCTAGCTGGAGTTATGGCTAAAGTTAAACCAGCAACTGATAATAAATTAATCAGAAATAATCGTCCTTTAGATTGCGATTTTTCTGATGCCACTACATAAGCTTGACGACGTGCATTCCAAACTAACTTATATATTTTATTCATTATTTCCTCTCCCAGAATAAGTCCATATTGGTCAAACCACATCATTATTTGAAAAATTAAATAGCGAATTAATAAGCAATAAGGATAAGTGCTTTTCTATTTGTTAATTATTGCAAAGAGATCAATGCTAATGATGGAACTTGCAAAAAATCTTAAAATAAAAGGCTTAATTTATGAAAACATGGAAAAATTAATAAATAATTTAAAGTAGAAAAAGAAAAGTTATATTGTTGATGAATTGGTCACATAAAAGAAACTAATCCAGTTTCGTATTTTTACCATATCGAAGAAAAATAAGCAATAAAAAGAATAAAATTGGTTAATATTAATAAACTAAAAATTCGTCTTGTCTTTAAGTATTTTAAATAATTATTCTAAAAAAATAGATAACTGCACATATCCAAAAAGAGATATAAATATATTGATATATAATATCGGACACAAAAAAAAGGGCCAAAAGCCCTTTAAATATAATAGTGAAATCACATTAATTAATATGCATACCACCTGTCACGCCATACACTTCAGCAGTAGTATAGCTAGACTCTTCTGATGCTAAATGCACGTACACACCAGCAAGCTCAACTGGTTGACCGGCACGTTTTAATGGTGTTTGTTTTCCAAACTCTGGTATTACCTCACTTGGTTGACCACCACAAATTTGTAACGGTGTCCAAACTGGGCCAGGTGCCACACAGTTAACACGAATACCTTTACTACCTAATTGCGCCGCTAAACCACGAGTAAACGCGATAATCGCTGTTTTAGTTGAAGCATAATCCAACAAATTACCACTTGGTTGATAAGCTTGCACAGAAGAAGTGGTAATAATTGTTGAACCCGGTTTTAAATAACCCAATGCTGCTTTGGTTACCCAAAATAGTGAAAACACATTGATTTCGAAGGTTTTGATGATCTGCTCAGTAGACAATTGCATAATATCCTCTACAGCAGTTTGTTTACCAGCTACTAATGTTAAGTTATCCAGTCCACCTAATTTTTTATGGGCTTCCTCGATTAATTTTTTACAAAATGACTCATCGCTTAAATCACCTGGAATTAATACTGCTTTTCGACCCACTGATTCAATCACTTTAGCCACATCTTCAGCATCTTTTTGTTCGGCAGGTAAATAATTGATTGCCACATCTGCGCCTTCTTTTGCATACGCAATTGCTGCAGCACGACCGATACCAGAATCACCGCCAGTAACCAACATTTTAAGCCCTTCTAAACGTTGATGACCTTGATAACTCTTTTCGCCACAATCTGGCACTGGTTTCATCTCACATTGCAAACCAGGAGGATTTTGTTTTTGTTTAGGAAACTTGTCATGGTGATATTTGGTTAATGGATTATGCTTACTCATAATTTTCTCCTAAGTTAAACATGTATTTGAATTCAAATTCAATATAACTTAAATAAAATCAATTAATAATCACAAAATCCTATTGTCGAGTATATTTTACATCTTTAAAATATTTAATTAATTCAATTAATTATATTATTCGATACTGTAAAAAATAAAAATCATTGATAGAAAAAACAACTTCCTTGAATGGTTTAGCGAGGACAGAAAACGAATGCTGAAACCATGATGGGTGAAATAGAAACACCAAAAGTAGTTTAGCAAAGAAATAATTATTAATCTAGCAATGCTAGCTTAATAATAACTATCTCTGAATTTTACAATCAGTTGCAGCAATCATCGCTAAACCCCTTTGACCCTCGATGTAAAACATGAATTCAACACCGTCACTAAAATATTTCTTCAGTTTTTTCATTTGAGCATTATCTTGGCAATAAATTTCAGTAATAGCTTTACCAATTTTTTTATATTTTCACTTGTCAATAAATCCTCTTTAGTTATTCCTTTAACTTCCGTTTTATAAACGAGGGCATTACCATCCGCCTCAATATCAAACCAAATTAGGTTATCATTAAATTTAATAGGTAATATTTGCTTAAGTATACTGATGGCAGCTTTTTTTTCATCACCTAAATCATAAGGTTTATTATTCTTTGAAGTATTAAATTTTTCATCATCAACTTGATCGATAATTTGAAGTAACTTTTCTGTTTTTTCAGCTCCAATATTCTCCACAAGCCTATCAATTTTATTTTTTTCTAGCGGTGAATTATCACAACCAAATTGGAGCATGACCAACACAATAAAACAAATAATCTTGCGCATTCCTAATCCTTAGTTAGCCTATATTTTATAACTATTGTAATAAGTGATCATTTTATCAATTATATGATTGTCAATCACAGATAGTTATTTAACACGACAATCCGCTGGTGTTAATTCAACCACAACAATCTCTTTATTATTAATAAAATAATGGTAATTTGCTCCATCTGGGAACGCCGTTTTCAACTGTTGCATCTCCTCAGTATTTTGGCAATAAGCATTAAAAAGTGCTTGGCGAATTGTATCGAGGGTACTTGGTAACAACAATGTATGCTCTGGCGTATTTTTAACATCATATTGATAATTGATAATATTTCGATCTTTATCCTTCTCAACACCAACCAAAGTAGTTAACTCATCAACATCAATCGGTAAAACCTTTTTCATTGGTTCAATCATCGAATTTTGTACCGAGTTGAGTGAATCATCTTCAACTGCGGTATTTTTTTTGGCATTATCACAGCTTAATACGAAAAAACTCACCACAAAAAAAGCAAATAGTTTAATTATTTTCATAATGATATCTCTTATTAGGTAATAAATAATAATTATCAATAGGCTATTAAATAATGTTGATTTATTTTCAGGGTTGATGAGTGATATTTATACACTAACCTTCTTCAAAAAGCCAAAATAATCATTTTTAATCCCTCAAAAACCCCGTTCCTCAACTTTTTTACAGAGATAAAAATAAGATGCTTAAAAAAAACCACAAAAAATAGTTGCACTTTTTTTTAAAACGAGTATTTTGGATAAATATTTTTCGAAATTGACAAAAAAATTACAAAAACATTATGAATTTTTCACTCATCGTCGTCCTCATTAACATTATTGTCAGCGTGGTCATTATTCCTGCGCGGGGGCGTCTTTTGAGTTAAATATATGGTCATCATATTTCAAAACCCCCGCCCCAAAAAGCGGGGGTTTTTTTATGAACAATTTTGACATTAACAATGCATGAGCAAAAGTAAAAAGAGAGGAATGAATGTTAGGAACACAGTGGATAGTAAAAACCTTAAAAGAAAAAGGCATTACCACCGTTTTTGGATATCCTGGTGGTCAAATTATGCCTCTATACGATGCCCTTTATGATGGCGGGATTGAACACGTACTTTGTCGTCACGAACAAGGCGCTGCCATGGCGGCGATTGGTTATGCCCGTGCCACTGGCAAAATCGGCGTTTGTATTGCCACATCAGGCCCCGGCGCAACCAATATTATTACTGGTCTTGCTGATGCATTAATTGACTCAGTACCCGTTATCGCGCTTACCGGACAAGTTCCAACTACACTTATCGGTACCGATGCCTTTCAAGAAGTTGATGTTTTAGGATTATCCTTAGCATGCACCAAACATAGCTATTTAATTGATGATGCCACCCAGTTGCCAAATACCTTACAAGAGGCTTTTAATTTAGCTAATTCGGGCAGGCCGGGACCAATATTAATTGACATCCCAAAAGATATCCAACTTGCCGACCATGATTACCAAACTTATTTAACACCATCAACTATAAAAACGCCTTCTGATAACGCTCAATTATATCCAATCTCACCTGAGGAGATAAAACAAGCCAAACAAATGATAAACCAAGCTAAAAAACCAGTACTTTATATTGGTGGTGGTGTTGGACTTTCTGGAGCGATCAACGAACTACGCGAGTTTATGAAACTAACTCAAATTCCTAGCGTATCAACCTTAAAAGGGCTTGGTGTAGCAGATCTTAACAACCCCTACTACTTAGGGCTTATTGGCATGCATGGCGCCAAAGCCGCTAACTTAGCGGTACAAGAGTGTGACTTACTTATTGCCTTAGGAGTAAGATTTGACGATCGTGTAACAGGTAAGCTTAACGAATTTGCTAAACATGCAAAAGTTATCCATGTTGATATAGATCAGTCTGAAATCAACAAATTACGCCAAACTCATTTAGGTTTACAAGGTGACATCAAACACGTTTTACCTATGCTAAATCAAACCATATCGATTGATGACTGGCATAACAAAATAAAACAACTCAAATCCCGACACCCAACGCCATACGATCATCCTGGTGACGCCATTTATGCACCAGCATTACTAAAGCGTATTTCAGAGCGCAAACCGATTAACACCATTATCACCACCGATGTTGGTCAACATCAAATGTGGACAGCACAGCACATGTCATTTACCCATCCACAGAACTTCATTACTTCAAGTGGGCTTGGAACTATGGGCTTTGGTTTACCAGCCGCAGTTGGCGCCCAAATGTCTAGACCCAATGACTTGGTAATTTGCGTATCAGGTGATGGTTCGTTCATGATGAATGTACAAGAACTAACTACCATCAAACGTAAAAAACTACCGATCAAAATTGTCCTTATCGACAACCAACGCCTTGGTATGGTAAGACAATGGCAAGAGCTATTTTTTAATGAAAGATATAGTGAAACCAACTTATCGGATAACCCAGACTTTTTAATGCTAGCCAAAGCGTTTGATATCCCGGGACAAACCATCAGCAAAAAGTCGGAAATAGAGTCAGCACTTGATAATCTATTTAATTCAGCTGGCGCTTATCTACTGCACGTTTGTATTGATGAGCTTGAAAACGTATGGCCACTTGTTCCACCGGGTGCCGCCAACGAAAACATGTTAGATAAAAGTAATAAGGAATAAGTGATGAATCAAAAAGCGACACATCAATTTACCATAACCGCCCATGATAAATTAGGTTCACTTGAACGCATTTTACGCGTTGTTCGCCATCGCGGTGGTCATATAGAGCAGATGCAGATGCAATCAATTGATAATCGGCTATTTAGCTTAATACTTACATTAACTACCGAACGGACGCTATCATCCTTACAAAACCAAATAATCAAATTGGAAGATGTAATAAAGGTAGAATAAAGTGTAACTATATTCTTTGGTGAAACAACAAGTTAAATTAAAAAAGTAACAATATTAACAGTTAAACAAACAGTAAAGTAATGTATAATGCTTAACATTAAATTAACATAAGCAAAATACTGGCTTAACAAAGGTAAAATTTAAGAGGAAAACAAAAAATGGGTACTACAGCAAAATCTGATTATATTTGGCTAAATGGTGAAATGATTCCATGGGCAGATGCAAAAATACACGTCATGTCACATGCACTACATTATGGTACTTCAGTATTTGAAGGTGTTCGTTGCTACGAAACGCATAAAGGCCCAGCTATTTTTCGTCATAAAGAACATGCCCAACGCCTATTAAACTCAGCCAAAATATATCGTTTTCCTGTCCCTTATTCTCTTGAAGAGATCATGGAAGCAACTCGCCAAGTAATCAAAAAAAATAACCTAAAAAGCGCCTACATCCGTCCATTAGTCTTTATTGGTGATGTTGGCATGGGCGTTATTCCACCTGCCGGTTACCAAACCGATGTCATGATTGCCGCATTCCCTTGGGGTGCTTATCTTGGTGAAGATGCCTTAGAACAGGGTATTGACGCAATGGTATCATCATGGAACCGTTTTGCACCAAATACCATCCCTGCAGCAGCTAAAGCCGGCGGTAACTATCTATCATCACTACTCATTGGATCAGAAGCCCGCGCAAATGGCTTCCAAGAAGGGATTGCTTTAGACGTTAATGGTCAGTTATCTGAAGGTTCTGGAGAAAATCTATTTATCGTTAAAGATGGCATATTATTTACCCCATTACTATCATCATCAGCACTACCAGGCATTACTCGTGATGCCATCATCACCCTTGCACATGATCTAGGCATTGAAGTACGTGAACAAACACTCTCTCGTGAATCACTATACCTTGCTGATGAAGTGTTTATGACTGGTACAGCTGCGGAAATCACGCCAGTACGTAGTGTTGACCGTATTCAAGTTGGTATTGGACGTTGTGGGCCAATCACCAAACAAATCCAACAAACATTCTTCGGATTGTTTAATGGCAAAACTCAAGACAAATACGGTTGGTTAGACCCTATTAAATAAATAAGCAAAACACCGCCGAACAAATCGGCGGTGTCACAATTATTTAACGATTTATTATTCATCAAAACACAAATATGTACCGAAAGAAATCGGTCGCTTGCATTATAAACTTGGGAGCAACAAATGCCTAGATATCGTTCAGCAACCTCGGTTGAAGGTCGCAACATGGCAGGCGCCCGCGCCTTATGGCGTGCAACAGGCGTAAAAAATGAAGACTTTGGTAAACCCATCATTGCAGTGGTTAACTCATTTACCCAATTTGTACCGGGTCATGTTCACTTAAAAGATATCGGTCAACTGGTAGCAAAAGAAATTGAGGCATGCGGTGGCATTGCCAAAGAATTTAACACCATTGCTGTCGATGATGGTATCGCTATGGGGCATGGTGGTATGCTTTACTCATTACCCTCACGAGAGCTTATCGCCGACTCAGTAGAATACATGGTTAATGCCCACTGTGCCGACGCTATGATCTGCATCTCAAACTGTGACAAAATCACGCCCGGCATGTTAATGGCCTCACTGCGTTTAAACATTCCAACCGTATTTGTATCAGGCGGGCCGATGGAAGCAGGCAAAACCAAACTATCTGATCAAATCATCAAACTTGACCTAGTCGATGCCATGATCCAAAGTGCCAACCCAAATGTCAGCGATGCCGATAGTGAGGCAATCGAACAATCTGCTTGCCCAACTTGTGGATCATGCTCTGGCATGTTTACCGCTAATTCAATGAACTGTTTAACCGAAGCATTAGGTTTATCCTTACCGGGTAACGGTTCACTCATTGCGACGCATAAACAGCGCGAACAACTCTTTTTAAATGCTGCTAAACGTATTGTTGAAATTACCAAACGCTATTACGAACATGGTGATGAATCCTACTTACCGCGCTCTATCGCAACCAAAGCAGCTTATGAAAATGCCATGTCGCTTGATATCGCTATGGGAGGGTCAACCAACACGGTATTACACTTACTTGCCACCGCACAAGAAGGTGAAATCGACTTTACCATGTCAGATATTGACCGATTATCTCGTAAAGTCCCTCACCTATGTAAAGTGGCACCTAGTACTGCCATTTACCATATGGAAGATGTGCACCGCGCAGGTGGTGTAGTCTCAATTTTGTCAGAGTTAGACAAAGCAGGATTACTCAATCGCAACGTCCACAACGTACTTGGTTTAAGCTTACAAGAAACCTTTGCCAAATATGACATCACCCAAACCACTGAGGAAAGCGTCAAAAAAATGTATCGCAGTGGTCCAGCAGGTATTCGCACCACTAAAGCCTTCTCACAAGATTGCTACTGGGATACGCTTGATGACGATCGCCAAAACGGCTGTATACGTGACAAAGCCCATGCTTATAGCCAAGATGGTGGATTGGCAACCCTATACGGTAACGTAGCTGAAGATGGCGCTATTGTAAAAACCGCTGGCGTTGCTGCAGAAAACCTCGTTTTTCGCGGTCCGGCTAAAGTCTATGAAAGCCAAGAAGATGCCGTTGATGCAATTCTAGGCGGTAAAGTGGTTGAAGGTGATGTAGTGGTTATCATCTATGAAGGACCAAAAGGTGGCCCAGGCATGCAAGAAATGCTCTACCCAACAAGCTACCTAAAATCAATGGGGCTTGGCAAAGCTTGTGCATTAATTACCGATGGTCGATTCTCTGGAGGCTCATCAGGCTTATCCATTGGTCACATCTCCCCAGAAGCTGCTAACGGTGGCGTAATTGGTTTAGTTCGTGATGGTGATATTGTGGATATCGACATCCCGAATCGAAAATTAAACATCATTGTACCAGAAGATGAATTAGAGCGTCGCCGCGTGGCAGAACTAGCTCGCGGCGATAAAGCCTTTACACCGCATAACCGAGACCGTTATGTCTCATATGCCCTAAAAGCTTACGCAAGCTTAGCAACTAGTGCCGACAAAGGTGCGGTACGTGATAAAAGTAAATTAGGTGGTTAATGTGAATAATAACAAACTAACCGGCGCTGATTATTTAAAAGCTACCCTATGCAGCGCTGTATACGATGTCGCTCAAGTGACACCACTTGAACATATGGAAAAAATCTCATCTCGGCTAAAAAACCAAGTATTTGTTAAGCGAGAAGATCGCCAGCTCGTTCACAGTTTCAAAATTCGTGGCGCACAAGCCATGATTGCCAGCCTTACCCCGGAAGAACGCCAATGCGGTGTCATTGCCGCATCAGCTGGCAACCATGCCCAAGGCGTCGCATTTTCAGCAACAAAATTAGGCATTAAATCGCTAATTGTTATGCCATTAAATACCGCCGATATCAAAGTCGAAGCGGTAAAAGGCTTTGGTGGTGAAGTCCTGCTTTACGGCGCCAACTTCGACGAAGCCAAAGCCAAAGCGATGGAACTGGCCAAACAGCAAAACCGCATCTTTATTCCCCCTTTCGATCACCCACTTGTCATTGCGGGGCAAGGCAGTATTGCTATGGAACTGCTACAACAAAATGCCAAACTTGACCGCATATTTGTACCTGTGGGTGGTGGAGGACTTGCCGCGGGCGTTGCCGTATTAATCAAACAAATCATGCCATCAATCAAAGTGATTGCAGTTGAACCAGAAGATGCCGCCTGCTTAAAAGCAGCATTAGTTGCTGGTCACCCGATTGATCTCGATCGAGTCGGCTTATTTGCCGAAGGCGTAGCAGTAAAACGTATTGGTGATGAAACATTTAGACTCTGTCAGCAATATATCGACGACATTATCACTGTGGATAGTGACGAAATCTGCGCTGCCGTTAAAGATCTGTTTGACGACGTACGAGCCATTGCCGAACCGTCAGGCGCAGTCGCCTTAGCAGGAATGAAAAAATATGTCGCACAACACAACATTTGTGGCGAAAACTTAGCTCATATTCTATCTGGGGCTAACTTAAACTTCCACAATTTACGTTATGTATCAGAACGTTGTGAATTGGGCGAAAAACGCGAGGTTCTATTAGCTGTCACCATTCCAGAACAAAAAGGCAGCTTCCTCAAATTCTGCCAATTGCTCGGTGGTCGCGCTGTAACCGAATTTAACTACCGCTATCACGACGACAAATCAGCTTGCGTGTTTGTTGGGGTTAAAATTGCCAAGAGCAATGAAAAAGAGGAAATCATGCAAGAACTCACTGCTGCCAGTTACCAAGTTGTCGACTTAACAGACGACGAAATGGCTAAACTGCACGTGCGTTATATGATTGGCGGCAAACCATGCAAACCTATTCAAGAACAAGTCTACAGCTTTGAATTCCCTGAATCACAAGGTGCACTTCTCAAGTTCTTAGAAACATTAGGTACTAACTGGAATATCTCAATGTTCCACTATCGTAGTCACGGCACCGATTATGGTCGCGTGCTAGCTGCCTTTGAAATTGACAAAGCCAGTCATAGCACCTTTACTAAACACCTAACCGAGTTAGATTACGGTTTTCATAACGAAACGCAGAATCCTTCGCTTAAGTTGTTTTTAACCGCTTGATGATTCAACTGCCCCTAAAATAAATCAGGGGCATTTTTTTCCTCAAAACTCGCTTAATTTACTGATTAATTATGATGATTTTAATCTGTTTTTTAACAAAAATACCAAGTTAACTGTTATTTTTAAGATATGAGTTCTAAAAAAACACCTTGATTTTTTAAGGCTTAAAAAATAGCTATCCTCAATTGAATTCGCCAATCTCTAAAACGCACGCTGCTAAACGATAAAACCATTCAGATTTCACTACTTCGGTAATTTAGTAAATATAAAAAGTTAAGGTGAAGGTGAATAAATACAAACTGCATAACCGCCGTTAGAAACAGAGGATAGTTTAACTAATCCTGTATACGCGTCCACAGCTATATTATTGCTGCCACTACTGTCTGAAGTACTCGTCCAGTAGTCGTAGTCGAAGCCATAATGGGACATATTTCCCCATTCTGAAAACAATCCTGCACCAATTTGACGTTTATAATAATTATCAGATGAAGGAGATGAAGAATCTAAATTGTTATAATTTGAATTAGTTAATTCTTCAGCTGTAGCAAGACGATAACCTATCTTATCACACCATGATTTCTGATTATTAAGATTTGTGTAACTAATATTTGGGTAACTAGTTTCTCCACGGTTGATAAACCATTGTTTTAACTCAAATCCATACTTGACAACGACATTGCCATCTGGACTATCACGACCAACTAACTCAAATACCTGAGGCAAAGATGGCTTATCGATATTTCCCGGATCACCTGAACTCATTTGTGATTGTGTAGCGAAATAACCAGTTAATGTGACTCGAACGCTTGTCTTTGTTGAATTAGTCATCGTCGCCGTAATACCACTATGAGAAACTGGCGCCCAATGTAAAACCTGATCATTACCGCTAATATCCAAATCAAAATATAAATTATGAGCACCAGTAGTTGGGAAATTTAAACCATAAGACGATGGTTTAGCTGTCTGTGTCAGGAATCCCTTTTTAGGGTCCCATATGGAAGCAGGGCCACGAAAGTCAACATTTGGATATTCCCATTCGTCATTTGAACCATATTTTAAAAAACTTGGTTTAGCAAAACAAATTGCTGCTGATCCCTTAGGATTAATATAATAAGTAACATTATTTGCATTAAAACGACTTTCATTAGGCACGCCATAAAGTGTTTTCAATGTACCATCAGTATTTGATAAGGTTAATTTATAAGGCGCTTTACAGATGGTAAGAACATCATTACGCTCAACAACCTGATTATTTTTATCAACGATGGATAACCTTAAACTACCTGTAGCCGTTATACCATTAGAGCCTTGACCGTCCCCATCATCATCCCTCCAATAATAATAAGGTGCACCAATAAAAGAACTTAATTCGATTGAATTAATATCAGTTGGCACTAACATATTAATATCAGCAAAACTCTCACCAGTTTCCGGCAATTCAATTGGTTGGGTTGACGAATTATTTGTTGCTGGCGTAAATTTAGTTCCATTGGATAAAGTTATCCAAAGTAAATCTTCAGAGTTAGTTACATGCGTATAACCATTATCGAAGGTTAAATATGGCGCATTACCATTAATAATATCTGAAGTTGTAGCCGTTAATGCATGACTTGAATAGGAAGTTATTAGTGACACGCCGAGCGTTATCGTTAAAAGGGTCTGCCGGGTTAAATCAGATTTGCAAGATGCTCGTTGGGAGGATTTTCGAAGTGATATCAAATTATCACTGATTAATAAACTAGAGTGTAAACCTAAACAATTAGAGTTTATACTAAAAGAATCTAAATTATAGCTTGGTATACTTGGTATAGGTTGGGCAGGTTTGTTGTTTGTTGTTTGTTGTTTGTTGTTTGTTGTTCAATATTGTAACTCATAAATAGAGACCTTGTCAATTACTTTATTATTTTATTTCAACTTTCTACATTATAAATTAATTTCTTAATTGATAACTTAGTTTAAAAATATGAAGAAAGATAAATTCCTTCATAGCTTATTTTTATATATTAATTAATTACTTTTGTAAAGTGTAATGCTAAATTTCATTTTTATAACGTACGTTATCACGATAACAACAATTATTTTTTCATTTCAAAAACTTCACTTTTTAATTTTTCACGTTATTTTAATTCACTTTTGAAATCTTAGGCATATTGATCAAATAAGAGCATTTCGGATCTTAATAATATTAAAACCCCGTTCCTCAACTTTTTTTGAGGAACGGGGTTTTTGAATTTTTGTATGCGAACAGGGTAGTATTTTCGAAAAAACGGACTTTTACAGTGCGTTTCCTTGTCTGAAGAATAATCTTTCCATCCCTTTTACGACGTTTTTCGAGAGTTTTTCGGATAATTTTTGTTTACGTTGATAGCTAACCGCAATGATTTTATAAGTGTCTAAATGCGATAAGATAAAGTCATCACTAGTACTAATTTCGTCAACCAGTCCCTTTTCTTTGGCTTGGGTTGCAAACCAATGTTCGCCAGTAGCCACTTGCTCTATATCGACATTTGGTCGATATTCCTTTACAAAATCTTTAAATAATAGATGTGTTTCTTCAAGTTCTTGTTTGAATTTTTGGCGGCCTTCGTCGGTGTTTTCACCAAACATAGTTAACGTTCGTTTATACTCTCCCGCTGTTTGTAATTCAATATCGACATCATGCTTTTTAAGTAATCGGTTGAAATTAGGAATTTGTGCAACCACACCAATTGACCCGACAATCGCAAACGGCGCTGCAACAATTTTGCTGGCAGTACAAGCCATCATATAACCGCCACTAGCTGCAACTTTGTCAACCACAGCAGTAAATGGAATATTGCGCGTTCTAAAACGTAATAGTTGTGAAGCCGCAAGCCCATAACCATGCACTACCCCACCAGGGCTTTCAAGTTTTACAACCACTTGATCTTCCGGCTTGATTATGGCGAGTACCGCCGTGATTTCTTGACGTAATTCTTCGACTTCGTGTGCATCCATACTGCCATTAAACGATAATACAAATAATTTAGGTTTGGCATCTGGCAATTTAGCATTATCATCGGTGCTGCCTTTCTTTTTAGCTGCTTGTTTAGCCTGTTTCTTTTCGAGTTTTTTTTGTTTTTTAAGTTCTTTATTAAACTGTTTAGCTTCGACTTCATCCAGACTCGACATTAACATATCATCTTTGACTTGTTCATATTCTTGACTAATATCTTTGACCGATAAACGCCCAGCAGTCAATGATTTTCGGCGTTGACTTAAAATAAAAATTAATACCGCTAAAATAGCAATAACAACTGTTGCTGTTTCAGCCAAGAAGAGAGAATACTGCGAAAACCAGTTCATTTAATAATTATCCTTAAGTTGAGAATTTTTGTTATTATAACAAGATAATTAACGCTTGTGCCGAAAATCAATAAAGATAAAATTGTCGCTTTATTCGGCATTTTAAATTCTTTATACTGACAGCCTAATTTATTGCTATACGAGAATAAAAATGCCACTACGCCCGATAACTGAAATTGCTAAGCAATGTAATATTCCTCAAAAGTATATACTTCCTTACGGTAAACACGTTGCCAAAATCGATTTATCTATTCTTAACACTAAACAAAATAAAGCTGCTGGTAAATTAATTTTAGTTACCGCTATTACGCCAACACCGTTAGGTGAAGGTAAGACGGTTAATACCATTGGCCTGAGTGAAGGTCTTAACTATTTAGGTAAATCTGCTATCGCCTGTATTCGTCAACCTAGCTTGGGGCCTGTTTTTGGAGTTAAAGGCGGTGCTGCAGGTGGCGGGCAAGCCGAAGTTTTGCCAATGGAAACCTTAAACCTCCATCTTACTGGTGATATTCATGCGATAACCGCCGCACATGATTTAGCGTCTGCGGCATTGGATTCTCGTCTTTATCATGAAGAGCGCCTTGGTGATGAATTTACCGCACAAACTGGTTTACCTCGTCTAAACATCGATGTGAACCGCATTGTTTGGAAACGCGTTATCGATCACAATGATCGCGCTCTGCGTAATATCACTGTCGGTGTAGGCGGTGGCGTCAATGGTATTGAACGCCGTGATGGATTTGAGATCACCGCCGCATCTGAATTGATGGCAATTTTAGCCTTAGCTTCCGATTTACATGACATGCGAACACGCATTGGTCGTATTATTTTAGCCTATAATACGCAAGGTGACCCAATCACCGCTGAACAACTCGAAGTAGCTGGTGCCATGACTGTGCTGCTTAAAAATGCGATTAACCCAAACTTAATGCAGACGGTTGAAAATAATCCAGTATTAATTCATGCTGGACCATTTGCTAATATTGCCCATGGTAACTCATCAGTTATCGCTGACCGCATTGCAATGCAATTAGCTGATTATGTGATAACCGAAGCTGGATTTGGATCTGACATGGGCATGGAGAAATTCTTTAATATTAAATATCGTCAAGCTGGTATTAAGGCGTCTTGTGTGGTTTTAGTCGCAACTGTGCGTAGCTTAAAATCCAATAGCGGTAAATATAATATCAAACCAGGACAAGCCATTCCAAAAGAGATTTCACAGTCTAATGTAGAATTACTGGAAATTGGCGCTGCCAATTTAGCATGGCATATTAGCAATGCCAAAAGCTATGGTTTACAAGTGATTGTAGCCATTAACCGATTCCCACATGATAGTGAAGAAGAACTCGCATTTTTACAAAAATACGCCGTTGATCATGGCGCATTTGCCTGTGAAGTGAGTGAAGTGTTCACTCAAGGTGGTAAAGGTGCTGAAAAACTGGCTAAACATGTGATTAAAGCGTGTGATATGCCAAGTGAAATCAAATTACCTTATCCTGACAGTATGCCTTTAATGGATAAGATCCAAACTATGGTTAAAAAGTACGGCGCCAATAAAGCGAATTTGTCTGAAACTGCACTCAAAAACGTTAAAGAAATTGAGGCGTTAAAACTCGATCATTTACCACTTTGTATCGCTAAGACCCCGATGTCAATTAGCGCCGATGCAAATTTAAAAAATGTACCGACCGACTTTGATGTCGATATCAGCCATTTAGCAATTTCGGCAGGTGCTGGTTTTATTCGTGTTTATGCTGGTAATGTGATGACAATGCCTGGCCTCGGTACCAATCCAGCCTATCGTCATATTGATATTGACAAAGATGGTAATATTGTCGGTTTAAGTTAATTGAAAATTTATTATGCAATATAAAGCCTTTATTGATGAAGAAAATTGTATTGGTTGTGGCAAATGTGTTCGCGTTTGCCCGACTGATGCTATTATTGGTAGCAAACAGGTGCTACATACGATATTACCGCAATTTTGTACCGCTTGTAGTAGTTGTATTAATACCTGTCCAACTGACTGTATTACCTTAAGTACCCTTGGCGTTGCCCTAAGTGAGCAAGAGGAATTAGAGCTAACCGAAAAGAAACAACAACGTATAAATTGTAATCAGTTGATTCCACCCACTATCTTATTTCCTAGGTCGATGTCGACAAGTAGTGCGGCTACACAGAAAGATCGCAAACAATCGATTGCCGACGCCATCGCCCGAGTTAAAGCCAGAAAAAAACTCGCTAATTAGCGAGGTTCAATTTTCTTTATTTCAGACCATTAGAAGTATTAAAGTATTACTCTTTATTACTTCTAAATGCACGTTTACGGTCGTTTTCGGTTAAATGAAGTTTACATAGACGACATAGACGACATAGGCGAACAGATAATGGCGTAACTTCAACTAAATCATCATCAATAAACGCTAATGCTTGTGCTAATGACATTTTTACTGGTGGTGATAACGTAGTTGCTTCATCACTACCCGATGCATGATCGCAAACAACCGATTGCCGACGCCATCGTCCGAGTTAAAGCCAAAAAAACCTCGCTAATTAGCGAGGTTTTATTTTCTTTATTTCAGACCATTAGAAGTATTACTCTTTATTACTTCTAAATGCACGTTTACGGTCGTTTTCAGTTAAATGACGTTTACGTAGACGAACAGATAATGGCGTAACTTCAACTAACTCATCATCATCAATAAACTCTAATGCTTGTTCTAATGACATTTTTACCGGTGGTGATAAGGTAGTGGCTTCATCCGTACCTGATGCTCGCATGTTAGTTAATTTCTTACCAGTTAAACAGTTAACAGTTAAATCATTTGAGCGAGTATGGATACCAATAATTTGCCCTTCATATACTTCAGCACCATGACCAAGGAATAATTTACCACGATCTTGTAAACTATAAAGTGCATAAGCTAACGCTTTACCTGTACCGTTTGAAATCATTACGCCATTAATACGTTGACCGATTTCACCTGGGCGAACATCATCGTAATGGCTAAATGTTGAGTAAAGTAAACCTGTACCAGATGTCATAGTCATAAATTCAGTTCTAAAACCGATAAGACCTCGGCTTGGGATCACATAATCTAAACGTACACGACCTTTACCATCAGGTAACATATTGGTTAAATCACCTTTACGTAAACCTAAGGCTTCCATCACAGAACCTTGGTGCTGTTCTTCAATATCTAAAGTCACTTGTTCGAAAGGTTCTTGCTTTTTACCATCGATTTCTCTATAGATAACTTTAGGACGAGATACACCAAGCTCATAACCTTCACGACGCATATTTTCGATAAGAACCGATAGGTGCAACTCACCACGACCTGAAACTTTAAATGCATCTGGATCTGGGGTTTCTTCAACGCGTAATGCCACGTTATGCACCAGTTCTTTATTTAAGCGTTCAAGGATTTGTCGAGAGGTAACATATTTACCTTCTTTACCGGCAAATGGTGAGCTATTAACATTAAAGAACATGGTTACCGTTGGTTCATCAACGCTTAATGCTGGTAATGCTTCAACACAGCTGTTATCACAAATTGTGTCAGAAATACCAAGTTCACCTAAACCAGTGATAGCAATAATATCGCCAGCTTCGGCAACTTCTGCTTCATAACGTTGTAAACCTAAATGACCTAATACTT
This sequence comes from Gilliamella sp. LMG 34361, assembly GCF_984569075.1. Classification (NCBI taxonomy): domain Bacteria; kingdom Pseudomonadati; phylum Pseudomonadota; class Gammaproteobacteria; order Orbales; family Orbaceae; genus Gilliamella; species Gilliamella sp. LMG 34361. The sequence goes on from NZ_OZ474903.1 coordinate 2,429,895, forward strand.
GCCCAACTTTACCGGTACGTTTGTTACCTTCGCTATCAACAATAGTGACTTGTTGATTTGGTTTAACGCGACCACGTTTAATGCGCCCAATCCCAATAACACCAACATAATTGTTATAATCAAGTTGCGAAATTTGCATTTGGAATGGACCATCTAAATCCACTTTTGGTGGCTCTACATGTTCAACAATCGCTTCAAATAATGGCGTCATATCTTGCGCCATGTCTTGATGATCAAGACCAGCAATCCCCATTAAAGCTGAAGCATAAACAATTGGGAAGTCAAGTTGTTCATCAGTCGCGCCAAGATTAACGAATAGGTCGAATACTTGATCGACAACCCAATCAGGACGCGCACCCGGACGGTCAACTTTGTTAATAACAACAATTGGTTTTAAACCATAAGCAAACGCTTTTTGCGTAACAAAACGTGTTTGTGGCATTGGTCCGTCCATTGCGTCAACAAGCAATAGTACTGAATCAACCATCGACATTACACGTTCAACTTCACCACCAAAATCGGCATGGCCCGGAGTATCTACAATATTAATTCGGTAACCATTCCAATCAATAGCAGTATTTTTTGCTAAAATAGTAATACCACGCTCTTTTTCAAGCGCATTAGAGTCCATTATTCTCTCGTTATCATCGCCACGCAAATTATCAAGCGTACCAGACTGTTTTAAAAGTTTATCAACCAAGGTTGTTTTACCATGGTCAACGTGAGCAATAATGGCTATATTTCTTAAATTTTCAATCACAATTAAAATCCCAATTAGGAGACAGATTCTTTAGGCGCAATATTGTACACCTTTTTAGTAAAAAAGTTGATCTATATCACAAAGTTTCTGCAAAATGAAGTTTAAGATTTGATATTTAACGAAAATAATGACTTATTTTAACAAAACAACTAAGGTTGCTTATTAATAAGTGCCACAAATTGCTCAGCAAATTCATCTACTTTTGCCCAATTCGTGTACTCAATCACCTCTTTAGTCACATCGGTATCGCCTTTACCTAGCCACATAATAAATCGGATCATATTACGATCAAACCAATTATATTTTGGATAATAAAGCGCGCCAGCAAATACCGCTTTGATAGTCGGTTGCCATGCAATTTTAGCGAGGAATTTTTTAGTATACAAATTGGTCTCAGGTGTATTTTTATGCGGTTTTCTTGCCACCACATTCACACCGAAGAATCCCGATTTAAGCGTATTTAATTGCGCAAAATTAGCATCAATAAATTTCTTCATGGTTTTACTGTAAAAACCATATCGAATTGAACAACCAATTAATACCGCTTGGTAGCTGCCAAGATCAATCTTACTTTCTGGCAATAACTCAAGCAAATCACAATCACATTTACCCACAAGATGTGTTTTTATTCGTTGCATAATTTTAAGGGTTTGCTTTTCGTGAGTGGTGTAAAGCAGTAAAACCTTCATTTTACGTTTCCTATTAGCGTTTATAAATGTACCCGAGGACAACGAATTGTCACCTAAAATTTGTCTTAGAAACTATTGCCAAGTTGATTTCACATAAACCTATGCTTTGCAATAGACAAATTAAGAAATAGAAATAACAACATATTATATACCAATATTAAAACAGAAAAACGAATGCGTTAATTTTACTTTTTTATTGTATTAAACCGAAATGACGACATTTTTAGTTAAATCAAGAGTAATCGAGATGGAATAGGTTGATAGAATTTTGTGATATAGCTAGCAATTTACAGAAAAAAAGTTTGAAATACCAAATTAATATCTTTATTATAAAGAATAAATCTGTGTTTTAATCTTTTTATTATTAATTTATTGTCTGTTATAGACATTAAGCACAACAAAAAACTATTTATACATCTGGAGATATCTTATGAAAAATACTGTCGCAATATTGGAAAAACCGGGAAAAATGGTTATCAAAGAGACGCAAATGCCTACCCCTAAAGATGATGAAGTTTTAATTGAAGTAAAATATGTAGGTATCTGCGGTTCAGATGTTCATGGATTCGAATACGGCCCCTATATTCCACCTAAAGACCCAAATCAAATTATTGGTTTGGGTCATGAATGTTCCGGAATTATTAAAAAAATCGGTAAAAATGTTAGAAAATTCAAGGTCGGACAACGAGTATGTATAGAACCTGGAGTACCTTGTTATACCTGTGAGTTTTGTTTATCTGGTCATTACAATGTCTGTCCTAATGTTGACTTTATGGCTACTCAACCCAATTATCGTGGTGCACTTACTAACTATTTAACCCATCCTGAAGCAATGACCTTTCATCTTCCTGAAAACATGTCCCTAATAGAAGGTGCACTTGTTGAACCTGCGGCAGTAGGTATTCATGCTGCTAAAATGGCCGGAGATTTATTAGGTAAAACCGTTGTGATTTTAGGTGCTGGCTGTATTGGTCTGATGACACTACAAGCATGCAAATTGAAAGGAGCAGCAAAAATTGTAATGATCGATATCTTAGACAATCGGTTAAATAAAGCCATTGAACTAGGTGCAACAGCGACCCTCAAAGGTAACGATCCACAATTAACCGAGAAAGTTAAAAATATCGTTGGTGAATATGGTACTGATGTGGTGCTAGAAACTGCTGGTTCAATTTTCACTGCGGAAAAAGCTTTAGAAATTGTTAAACGTCGAGGAAAAATTTTAATCGTTGGTTCTATTGCGGGTGGCGTTCCTGTTGAATTTTTGAAAATTAATCGTGAAGTTACCATTCAAACTGTTTTCAGATATGCCAATGATTTCCCGGCAACCATAGATTCTATCGCTAATGGCGACTTTGACGTAGATTCAATTGCCGATCGTTTTTTCAATTACCAAGATACTCAGAAGGCCTTTGAATTTTCAGTTAACAACAAAAAAGAGTTAATTAAAGGCGTAATCAAAGTAGCTGATTAAAAAGGAGTTTTGAAATGAGCAGTGTTGAGGTGATTTGTATTGGTGCAGCAATTGTTGATTTACCTTTATATCCGGTAGGTGAACATATCTTTAAAAATGTTTCTTATCCAGTTGATAATATATCAATGACGATAGGCGGAGATGCAATAAATGAAGCAACAATTATTACAAGACTTGGTCACAAAGTATCATTATTTGCGATGGTTGGTAATGATGTTGCAGGTAAATTTATTAAAGATTTTGCCCAACAAAATAATATTATTACTGACAATTTAATAACTCGAGAAGATATCACCACATCTATAAATGTAGGTTTGGTTCAGGAAGATGGTGAGCGAACTTTTGTCACCAATAGAAATGGTAGTCTTTGGAAGATGTCCTTACAAGACATTGAACTGGCTAATATCAAACAAGCAAAAATCCTATCTTTTGCAAGTATTTTTAATAATCCTAAATTGGATAATCACGCATTAGTTTCAATTTTCAAAAAAGCAAAATCTGAACATATGATTATTTGCGCTGATATGGTTAAGAGTCGGTTAGGTGAAGGTTTAACTGATATTGCTGAAGCATTAAGTTATATTGATTACTTCTTCCCCAATTATGATGAAGCATCTGAGCTCACAGGGAAAACAGAACTGAGTGAGATTGCGGATACTTTCATTGCATTAGGGGTAAAGAACGTCCTTATCAAAATTGGAAAAAAAGGTTGTTACATTAAAAACCAACATCTAAGCAAAATTGCCCCCGCGTTCAAAAAACCTAAAGGCGTCAAAATTGATACTATCGGCGCAGGCGATAACTTTGCATCAGGATTTATTTCTGCCTTATTAAAAGGACAATCAATTGAAGAGTGTGCGGTATTTGGTAATGCAGTAGCTTCAATATCAATTGAGTCACTAGGGGCAACAACCGGCGTAAAAAGTCGTAAACAAGTAGAAGAGATGATCGCAATTTATGAAAAAAGTTATGGGAGAGTGAGTTGTGAATAAAATGAAATTAGCTAAAACTGGACTTGATATATCAAGAATTGGCTTAGGAACATGGGCAATTGGTGGCGGACCCGCTTTTGGCAATCAAGATAATAAACAAGCTTCAATAGAAACTATTAGATATGCACTTGAAAAAAATATAAATTTTTTAGATACCGCCCCAGCTTATAATTTTGGCAATAGTGAGGCAATTGTTGGTGAAGCAATTAAAGGAATACGCGACAAATACATCATTATTACCAAATGTGGTATTACATGGGAACGAGAAGGAAGTTTTTTTAATAAAGTTGGCGATCGCTCTCTATTTAAAAATTTATCAAAAGAATCAATTAAATTAGAAGTTGAGAGCAGTTTAAAACGATTACAAACTGATTATATTGATGTTTATATGACTCATTGGCAATCAGTTGAACCTTTTTTTACACCAATTTCAGAAACCGTTGCAGCGTTAAATGAATTGAAAGCAGAAGGCAAAATAAAGGCAATCGGTGCAGCCAATGTAGATATCAACCATGTCAAAGAATACCTAAAATATGGTCAATTAGATATTGTCCAAGCAAAATACAGTGTATTAGATAGGCAAGTTGAGAAAGAGCTGTTACCTTTGTGTAAGGAACATGATATTACTCTACAAGCTTATTCCCCTTTAGAAATGGGCATTTTAACTGGTGCCATTGAAAAAGATTATATTGCCCCTAAAGGTACAGCAAGATTTGGAAAAAAATGGTTTGAACCTAAAAATTTATCTAATGCTATTGATATGATGAATAAATGGAAACCATTATGTGAAAAATATCACTGTAGTATCGCCAATCTTGCTATCGCTTGGATACTTGCGCAAGGTGATAATATTAATGTGCTTAGTGGTTCCACCACTAAAGCTGAATTAGATGAAAACAGCAAAGCGGCAGAGATAAACTTATCGGAACAAGATAAAAATTATATTAGAAAACTAGCCGAAGATATCTCATAAAAACAAGGCTCATTCAGCTGACTAATAAACCTACTAAGTTAAGATAATCAAATTAATTTAGTAGGTTATATGGATAGTTATTTACCATAAGTTAAAACAGAAAATAACGCGATTTGCTCTCTAACTTATCAAGCTCAATAATTAATATATTAACTCTATCTTGTTAGTTTTGAGATAAGTAATCCACTCTTTACTCGGCTCTTTATCCGTAATAATGGTGGTAATATTGGATAGATTGGTTAAATGAACAAATGCTTTTTTGTTAAATTTTGAAGAATCTGCAAGTAGTATCACTTCTGTAGCTTGCGAGATCATGCGCATTTTTAATTTAGCTTCATCTTCGTTGGAATCGGTAATACCTGTAGCTATGTCTAATCCTTTACAACTAATAACGGCGGTATCTACATTATAGTTGCAAATCGATTGCTCAGCTAATGTGCCTTGTAGTGAAAGTGATTGCTTATTAAACATACCGCCAGTAGACAAAATATTCACCGATGACAGCATAAGTTCGCGTAATACTTCAGTCGAATTAGTAACAATAGTCAAATCATTGCGATCTTTTAATAATTTTAAGGTTTCCATTACGGTCGAACTGGAATCAGCCGATATGGTCGACCGGTTTTTAAGCAGTTGTACAGTTTTAATTGCGATATTCTGTTTTTGCTCAAAATTCTTTTCAGCTCTTTTATAGAACGGGATGTTGGATACAATCTCTTCCCCATTAAATACTGCACCGCCATAAGTTCTGGTCGCAAAATTTTCTGCTTCAAGTTTTTCTAAATCTCTTCTTATTGTCTCTTCGGTGACTGAAAACTTTTGGCTTAAATCAGACACTAATACCTTTTTATCATTAAGTAATAATTGTCTAATAGTTGCTAATCGATTTGTTCCTTTCATAGTACTTAGCTCTGAATTTTGGATTTCATTGCATAATATCATATTTTTTTGCAGAAAAAAAAGTTACTTCTACAACGTTATTCTGTGAAAAAAATAAATAAATTCATTTTTTAAATCAAAAACTATAGAAACTAACACTTCTATAGTTTTTGGTTGGTTAGCGATTATTGCGGGCTTTTGCCTTCAGCACCAAATAGTGTGATTTTTTCAATCGCTCTATTTTTTACTGCGGCTCGAACACTTCTTTCAAGCTCAAGGAAGGATGCATTGACATTTTTTCGAATCGCATCCATCGCAGCCAAACAAAGTTCCGTATGAATATTGATTTTCGAAATACCTAAAGATATTGAAGTTTTGATATCATGATCGGCAATCCCTGATGCGCCATGAAGAACAATTGGAATATCAACAGCATTTCTTACTTTTTCAAGAACATCAAAAGCAATTTTAGGTTCTGAAGAATAAACACCATGCACATTACCAATAGCTACCGCCAAAGAATCACACTGTGTTCTATCAACAAATTCTGCCGCTTGTGAAGGCTCAGTATAATGATAGCCCGATAACGCTTCTTCATAAATAGTTTCATTCCCCACATGCCCTAATTCAGCTTCAACAGGTACACCTAACGGATGAAAATAATCAACGACTTCTTTGGTTAGTTTAATGTTCTCTTCAAATGGACAAGCAGAAGCATCTCGCATAACCGAATTCATACCATAATTATAGGCATTTTGAACAATCTCCATACTTCGTCCATGATCCCAATGAGTGATAACTGGAACAGAGGCATTTTTAGCCATCGAAACCATCATTGGTGCGAACTCTTCAAATATAGTATTACCGATAAAACCGGTACCAAAAGAGATAATAATTGGTGCTTTAGTTTCTTCAGCGGCATCAATAACGCCCATTAGCATTTCGGCATTCCATACATTAAAATGTGGAATAGCAAAACCGTTCTTTTGTGCAAATTCTTCCCAATATTTTATATTTGCTAACATGTTATCTCCTATTCTTTTTAGTCATTAAAGTCATAAGTCAAAATGACTTTAATCGCTTCTTTGTTTGCCATTAACTCAAAACCTTTTTCCCATTCAGATAATCCAAATCTGTGGGTTATCATTGGTTTAACTTTAATTTTTCCATCTGCTAATAATCTAATAGCATTACGCCAGGTGGTTGAGTCATAAGCCATATGCCCAATAATACTTATTGCCCATGACGTAATATCATTAATTGGATAATTAAAAGGTTTGAAACCCATACCGATTCGAACCACTTCACCATTCGGTCTAAGCATATCAATCGACTGTTTAAGTGCGATATTGGCGCCTGAACACTCCAACACTAGACCTAAATTATCTACGCCACATATTTCCTGACATCGTTTTACAACATCTTCTTTAGAACCATTGACTAAATGCGTTGCACCAAGTTGTTTAGCTACAGCAAAACGTTTCTTGGTATCTTCTTCAAGCCCGACCATGACAATATTTACCGCGCCCATTAGCTTTGCCATCTGCACAGAAAACAATCCCAAAGGACCAGTACCAATAACCACCACATCGTTGCCCGGTAAAAAACTTGAACGTTGAGCAATTGCTTTATAAGCATTACAGATTGGGTCAAGTACACAGGCCTCTTCATAATCTAAATTTTCAGGGATTTCCCAAATTGCATGTTTATGAATTCTTAGAATTTCACCGGGGATTAAACAATATTTTGAAAACCCACCTCCCCAACGGTTATTATCAAGACCAAGATTTACTTTTTCATTGCAGGTTAAAAAATCGCCCTTATCACAAGCCGGACATTTACCACAAACATGTCCAGAGTTATCAGAGACAATCCTCTGCCCAACATGCCAATCAGTCACTTTGTTACCAACTTTGACGATCTTTCCTGCAAATTCATGACCTCTGATAGAATTAAATTCATCAGAACCATTTTCAACACGAAAATGTTTCATATCAGCACCACAAATAGCCGCGGCTTTAACTTCAATGACAATATCTTCATCACCACAAACCGGCTCAGGAACATCAATTAAACGATATCCACCAAACTCTTTTCCATATCTTGCTAACGCTTTCATAATTCACTCTCCAAATTAAATTAACTCTCTTTTTTAACAATATTACCAATATCCTCAACTGATGCGCTCCTCGTCTCAATACCAACAATGGCAATGATTAACGCGGTAGCAATAGCCACGCCACCAAGTAGTAAGAACACGCCAACAACACCTGAAGTATTTAAAAAATAGGCCACACCATATGGTGCAATGATGCCACTCACTCGCCCGACAGCATTGGCAAGTCCTGCACCACGCATTTTTGCAGCTGTTGGCCATATTTCTGGCACATAAACTGCTGATGCATAACACACATACATATAAACGAAGGTAATTAAGAAAAATCCCAAGATAGAAATTGTTGTCATATCGCTTTGTAATGAATATATATAGCCTAAGACAGCAATAATAATTAATAGACCAATACCCATTATTTTTCTTGGAATTTTGTCAATAATGAACATCGCAATAAATATGCCGATTGGTGCACCAAACATACTCATCGTATTTAATAAAACTGAATCTTTTAAATTGATACCTTGTTTTAAAAAGATGGTTGGTAGCCAATTAATTAGGGTGTACTGCACGACATTCATTGCGATAAGAACAAATGATCCTAAAATGACACGTTTTAATAATTCCCCTTGAAACAGTTGTGAATAGGAGATATTGGTTTCTTTAGCATTATCCAGTTTCTCATATGGCGGTAATGTTTTACCTGTTTCGGCAACAACACGTTTTTCAATATCTGAAACTATTTTTTCAGCTTCGGCATATCTACCTTGAGATTCAAGCCATCGAGGCGATTCGGGAAAATGACGATAGGTAACCCAAAAGAGTATAGTCGATAAAAAAGCGGGAACTAAAAGCTGTATACGCCAATTCATTTCCGGGGCGATAGCCGGAGTAATAGCCATGGCAATCAATGAACAAACAGGATAAGACCAATTTCCTATAAACGAAGCACGTGCAGACCATGTTCCCCTTGTTTTACTAGGAACATATTCAGTAAAACCGGCAAATAATGTTACTAGTAAGGCACCGAGGGCAAATCCCATAACAAATCGACAGGCAATTAAAAACGTCATATTAGGTGACATAGCACCAATAACCATCGAAATAATATGGATAAAGACAAAAAGCAGGTAGCTTTTTCTTCTGCCAATCCTATCGCCAATAATCCCGCCGATAAAAGCACCAAAAAACATACCAGCAGTAGTTAGCGACGAAAAGATCGCGGTAATGTTATTGTTTGTCCAACCGATTTCCTGCAATTGGGCGAGCATTAAACCACCAATTGCATTACTCCAACTAACCAACAAACCAAACGCCACTAAACCAAAAATTTTCCATTGATTTTTGCTTGTTGGTAACCTATCTAATCTTGCCCCACAATAGGGTTTTGTTATCTCATTCATTGCTTCCAACCTTATTCAATTAAGCCAAACAACCAAGCGATTAATTATTAATTAATAATCACCTTTTTTTGAAAACAGACAAAATATGACACCATTATTTTTTAAAGTCAACATAAATTCTTTTATTCAAAGAATTCATGTTGGATTGTGATGTTGTTATTTTTGAATAAACGAATTGAATAAAATTTAATTATAATCATTAAATTATGTAAATAATTAAAAATTAAAAAACCATATGTATTGATATACCACACCAATAATATTCTGCAAATTTTGTGAAATAGCGCACATAAAAAAGATTTTTTGTTTGAATTAATCATTTTTTCTTGGAATATTACATTATTATTTTGATTAATCATTAGGGATATTAATGATTACTTAATATTTATTGCTATGAGCGAAACGAATTAGCAAAAGCATAGAAAAATTGACAGTTGCAATAGTATTTTATCTTTTTAAAAATTAAATGATTAGGAGCAATAATGAGTAATTTAGCAGCACGACTTGATCGACTCCCGATCAGTTCTTTTCATCGAAATTTACTGATTATTATTGGTGGAGGAATGTTTTTTGACGGTTTTGATAATTATCTGGCTAATTCGGTTTTAAGTATTTTAATTGAGGAAAACTGGTCTACATTACATTTAAATGCCTGTTTTTTATCTGGAACTTCATTAGGCATGTTACTCGGCTCAATTATGGCTGGATACCTTGGTGATAAACATGGCCGCAAATCTACCTATCAAATTAATTTGCTGATATTTGGTTTTGCATCAATTGCCTGTGCTTTGACACCTGATATGTACTGGTTAATTTTCTTTAGATTTTTAACCGGTATTGGATTAGGCGCTGAAATTGTTGTCGGTTATGGTTTACTGAGTGAATTTATCCCGCCTTCCCACCGTGGCCGTTGGGGGGCTCTCATGTCATTTATTGGTCAATTTGGTCTATTTTTTGTTACCTTTACTAGTTGGCTAATCATTCCATTAGCCGGTTGGCGAACAATGTTTGTGATTGCTGGTCTTGGTGGATTATTAGTATATATAGCTCGCAAGCAACTGCCTGAATCACCTCGATGGTTAAGTAGAAAAGGACGAAAACAAGAAGCGGAAATCATTGTCAGTAATATTGAAAATAAGTATTACCAAGGTAATTTACCGACACCCAATACTGATAACCACTCAAATTTATATATTAAACCTAAAATTAGTGTTTTTGAGCCACGTTTTCGTAAACGAATATTTTTAGGGTCACTAATGATGGTAGTACAGAGTATTTCTATTTATGGTTTTGTCGCTTGGCTACCGTCCTTAATGGTAAGTCAAGGAATATCGGCTAATCTATCACTAACTATCACTGTACTTATGACCTTAGGGGGACCAACCGGAGCAGTTTTTGCCTATTGTTTAACTGACAAAATAGGACGAAAACCGGCAATAATCTTCGGTTCATTACTTGCAGCATTATCAGGGATTTTATACGCACTTAGTTCATCACAATTATATGCTACACTTTGTGGTTTTGTTACCTTTTCGTTAATCTATTATTTGGTTTCGGTAATCCAAGCCGGTTATATCCCTGAACTTTTTCCAACCGATGTTAGAATGCGGTTATCGGCAATTTGCGTCATCTTTGGTCGTATATCCTCAATTATCATGCCATTCTTTGTCGTCTTGTTATATAACTATGGCGGTATATTAATGGTAACCTCGATGATCGCTATTTTGTTATGCATACAGGCTATAGCCGTCTATATTTTAGGTATTGAGACCTATAACAAAAGTCTAGAGTCAATTTAATAATGAAGTTACGGTACAAAGATTAGCTGATTAGATAATCGTAAAACTTTTTTTGGGATAAAAATTAACAATTTCGTGATGATTTCGTGGAAAACTTTGATTATAGTATTAGCCTTATTTAACCAGACCGGAACTGATTATGGCAATTTCACCTCCAAAGCGCAGTGCTATTATTTTGGCGGCAGGAAAAGGCACACGGATGTATTCCAACCTACCTAAAGTTTTACATAAAATCGGCGGTAAGCCGATGTTACAACATGTTATTGATACCGTTCAACAACTTAATACCGATCGTATCAATATTGTTTATGGTCATGGCAAAAGCGAGCTAGAAAAATCGTTACAAGATCAACCTGTACAACTGGTTTATCAAGCAGAGCAGCTAGGTACAGGACATGCTGTTCAACAAGCTATCCCATTTATTCAAGATGATGAAGATATCTTAATTTTGTATGGTGACACGCCTCTTATCTCAATTGAAACGTTACAAAATCTTATCGCCAGTAAACCACAAGAAGGCATTGCCTTATTGACCGTGATTTTAGATGATCCAACTGGTTATGGTCGAATCGAACGCCAAGACGGTAAAGTGGTCGCTATTGTTGAACAAAAAGATGCCAATGCTGAGCAGCAAAAAATCACTGAAATTAATACTGGCATCATGCTAGTGACAGGTAAATTACTTAAACAATGGCTATCACGCTTAAACAATAACAATGCGCAAAAAGAGTACTATTTAACTGATATTATCGCTTTTGCTCACCAAGATGGTTACCAGATTTTAACATCCCATCCAGTTAAAAAATTCGAAGTTGAAGGCGTTAACAATCGTTTGCAGTTAGCAACCTTAGAGCGCCATTATCAACAACATCAAGCTGAACAACTTCTACTTGCTGGCGTCACGTTACTCGATCCGGCACGCTTTGATTTACGCGGTAAGTTAACCCATGGCAAGGATGTCACAATTGATACTAACGTGATTATTCAAGGTGAGGTTAAATTAGGAAACAGTGTCTTTATCGGTGCCGGCTCTATTTTGAAAAACTGCACCATTGCTGATAACAGCCAAATTAGTCCTTACACAGTTATTGAAGATTCAGTCATTGCCGAGCATTGTACTATCGGCCCTTTTGCCAGAATACGACCGGGCAGCAAACTTGATGATCATGCGCATGTGGGTAACTTTGTCGAATTGAAAAAAGCTCATCTTGGTAAGGCCAGCAAAGCAGGACATTTAAGTTATTTAGGTGATAGTGAAATTGGTAGCAACGTCAACATTGGCGCTGGCACAATTACCTGTAACTATGATGGTGCGAACAAATTTAAAACCATAATTGAAGACGATGTATTTGTCGGTTCAGACACTCAACTCATTGCACCTGTCAAAATTGGTAAAGGCGCAACAATTGCCGCGGGAACAACAGTAACCAATGATGTAAACGACAATGAACTTGTGGTTAGTCGTGTAAAACAGAGACAACTTGCCGGCTGGAAAAGACCAACTAAATTGAAAGAGGAATAAACAATGTGTGGTATTGTGGGCGCTATCGCCAAACGTGATGTGGCAGAAATATTGTTAGAGGGGTTAAAGCGATTAGAATACCGTGGTTATGATTCTGCTGGACTGGCAATTATCTCACCTACTGGTGAGTTACAGCGAGTAAGACGTGTCGGAAAAGTAAAGGCGCTTAAAGATGCACTAGACGAACATCCGATCAAAGGGTCAACAGGGATTGCACATACTCGCTGGGCAACGCACGGCGAACCGGTCGAACATAATGCCCACCCACATGTATCAGGCTTTATTGTCGTTGTACATAATGGCATTATCGAAAATTTTGAGCCGCTACGTGAAACACTCATCGCAAAAGGCTACCAATTTCGTTCAGAAACCGATACTGAAGTTATTGCTCACTTAATTCACAATATTATTGCAACCGAAGATTGCTCACTGTTCGAAGCGGTACAAAAAGCAATCCCGCAATTACGCGGTGCTTATGGCACAGTGGTAATGGATACTCGCAATCCAGACATTTTAGTCGCCGCCCGATCAGGTAGCCCATTAGTAATTGGTTGTGGTGTTGGCGAAAACTTTATTGCCTCAGATCAGCTAGCGTTATTACCGGTTACTCGGCAATTTATCTTTTTAGAGGAAGGTGATATTGCGTTAGTCACCCATCGCACAGTAACCATCTTTGACAAAAGTTATCAAGAAGTCGATCGCCCTTGTATTGAGTCTGATGCTAAATATGACGCAGGCAGTAAAGCCGGTTTTAACCACTACATGCAGAAAGAGATTTACGAACAACCTAATGCCATCAAAAATACGCTTGAAGGCCGAATGGCGCATGGCAAAGTGGATTTATCTGAACTTGGTGTCGATGCTGAAAATATTCTTAAACAAGTTGAACATGTGCAAATCGTCGCTTGTGGCACCGCTTATAATGCTGGTATGGTGGCTCGTTATTGGTTTGAAGCCTTGGCCGGTATTCCTTGTGACGTTGAAATCGCTTCAGAATTCCGCTATCGAAACCCCGCGCGTCGTAAAAACAGTTTATTTATCACCCTTTCACAATCAGGTGAAACGGCAGATACCCTTGCGGCATTACGCTTAGCAAAAGAGAATAATTACCTAAGTACCCTTGCCGTCTGTAATGTGGCGGCCTCCACTCTGGTACGTGAAGCGGATTTGGTGTTATTGACCAAAGCTGGCGTTGAAATTGGCGTTGCTTCAACCAAAGCTTTTACCACCCAATTGACAGTATTATTACTTTTAGTGGCCAAATTAGGGCGACTTAATAACATGGCCGAAATCACCGAACAAGCGATCGTCCATGCTCTGCAAACCTTACCAAACCGCATTGAACAAGTGTTAATGGCCGAACCAATAATCAAAAAACTTACAGGTCACTTTGTCAATAAACACCATGCACTATTTTTAGGCCGTGGCGACGAGTACCCAATCGCCATGGAAGCGTCATTAAAATTAAAAGAGATCTCCTACATTCATGCCGAAGCTTACGCCGCTGGTGAATTAAAACATGGTCCATTAGCGTTAATTGATGCCGATATGCCAGTGATTGTAATGGCACCGACCAATGACTTACTTGAAAAACTTAAAGCCAATATTGAAGAAGTGCGTGCCCGTGGTGGTCAACTTTATGTGTTTGCCGAGCAAGATGCAGGTTTTGTCAGTGACGATACTATGCATATTATCAACTTACCCCATATTGAAGAATTTACTGCGCCAATCTACTACACAGTTCCGACGCAATTACTTGCTTATCATGTCGCCCTAATTAAAGGTACCGATGTCGACCAACCACGTAACCTAGCAAAATCGGTGACAGTGGAGTAATTTATTAGATTAAATGTGAGGACTTAATATATATAGTTATGATATCATCATCAAAATTAGAGTTCTCACATTAAATCAATTGGATAAAGAAAAAGAAAAAGAATATCGCAACGATATGAATATTTATTTCTTGCGAATTAATCGATTTAGAATGATGAGACGCTTCTGGCATATAAAAATTATCTAATTATTAAACAATTCCCCATCTACTTCAACATACATATATTGACTAATAAGACTTAGCACAATCACTATTAATTGTTTACCTTATGCATACTAATATTCTAACTTTCGTGTTATCGACATATCTAATTCACTATTACCGTTAAAACATTGGCTAACAGTCCAATCACCGTGTTCATTATATTGACTATAGTAACAAGTAGATATTCGATACTTAGACTCATTGATATCTTTGGGTAACGATGCAGTGTTTCCGTTTAGTAATGGATCCTCCTGTTTTGAAATGGAAGAAATCAGTCTATTTTCATCATCATAATAATATAAATTTGTTGACAGAAAAGTAAGTATTTTTTTGGGCCTAATGGTTTCAATTTCTCGTTCGTTATGCTGAATAAGATTATTGTTTTTATCATATAAATAAGTTCCTATATAATTTTTCCCATCTACATTTTCATTTGAAGAAATCAATTTTCCTTGTTCATCATATTTATAATAAGAAGTTATTTTTTGGTTAGAATCTTTAATTTCTGTAACGTTTTTTTGATCATCAAATTGTACTGAATAATTAACGAAAGTTCCTTTTTCATTTCGTGTTAAAACTTGCATCTCATAATCCATAATCAGACCTTTTTTATCAGGAGCAGATTCTTCTATAATAAGACCATTATCATCTGAATATACTTCTAAATTACTGACAGAAGATGTTGGTTGGATATTTTTAATAAGTAATTCTTGTTTTTTTATAGGAACAGAATGCGGAATATACTCAGGAAAAAGTAGAAAGAGATAATTATTAGTAACACGAATATGGTTACGTTCATCATCAACAGATGCGAAGGCATAAAAATTAAAAAAACAGCATACTACTAATAAAAGCTTTTTCATCTATATTCTCTTTTTATTATTAATATCTTAACTATTTTTATCATAAAGAAATTTTTAATTAAATATAGTAAAGGATAATATTCATTTTAATATAATTACCAATATTCTATTTCTCTCTTAAAATCGCCTAGATTTTTTTTGTTTGCGGAACAATAACCTTTTGTCCAATCACCATGCTTATTATGGTTGATGAAAAAACAATCCATATTAATTCTGTTTTTGGTCTCAGCTAAATACATCGATTGTTTTGTTTGAATTATTCTATTTTCATCATCATATATATATTCTATTATTTCATTGCTGGTTTCATCTGATGAAAAAAGTTCTGGGTCTTCAACATTTTCACTCTTAATTAATTTAGCTAAATTTTGATTTGTATAATCAATTTTATTCATTACAAAAAAAGCATTAACTTTTTCTAAAAAATTGATTAATCTTTTCTTCTCATCATAAATATAGTTGGTATTAATATCAAAAAAGTCATTTTTAGATAACGACTCTTTTTGGATATCATTATTTTCATTGAAAGTAATATCATACTTAGAAATCTGAGTTGACTTTGCTTCAGAACTCGAATTAACAAAAGAGTTACTAATCAATCTAAATTTTTTCTCATAATCAATTAGCCACAAACCTAGATTTTTTTTATGAATGAAAGTAATAAAACCATTTTTTTGGCATTCTATAATTGTATTTTTCCCAGCAACTTTAGTAAATGGAAGGTTGAAAGGTAACGTTGAGGAAATTTCTTGTCTCTTTATCGTAGTTGAATGAGGTGATAATTCAGGATAAGAGTATATTAAATAATTGTTATATACTTTTATATTTACTTCGGAATAAGAATAATAACTAAAAGTAAATAACACGATAAATATTAATTTTTTCATACCTAGTACTTTCCTATATCCATTATTTTCGCGTTACAAATATTATACAATCTTTACTGATTATACACGCTATCAATTATAAGCGTTGTTAAATTGGATTAATAAAAGCAAAGTGAGTATGAATATTTACTAATCTATTACTTAAGCAACTTTATAAAGTCTCAAAATTATTTAGCAAATTGATTTTTTAGTCTAAATTGGTGGATTATGCTGCAGTGTTTTTTTACCGAAAATAAAAAATAAAATAACCGCAATGAATAGTAATATTATATGGAAGAAAACAAACATTTGATAACTGCTAAAACCAGTACTACTTGCTATAGCAGCTAACAGCGGAGAAAAAAATGCGGTACTAATAATATTAATGCCGAATATAGTAGTAGAAATAATCGGTTGTTTAACAAAAGTAATTAACGCCAATAAACTACATAACATAGCTAAAAGTAAACCGAAAAATGGAATAAAAACAGATATTATAGCTAAAATTAATCCAAAAATTGAGAGCGCTTTCATCTTACCTCTAATTAAAATAATGATTCTTCATCGAATCTACTAAATAAAATTTGACAAAACTGGTTTACATCTATAACAAGTGCATACTAACAAATTTTAATCTGAGATAAAACTATTCTCAATAATTCAATAAAATATTGATAACGTATCAATAAATTATCATGTTTACCTTTACTTTACTCTGATAGCCGCCAATTCTATTCACTCATCCAACGTCCAATTGACCATTCTTGTGGTAATCAAAGGCAAAAATGTGATCTAAATCACAAAATCAGAAAATACCCCGCTTTTAACAATGTGACATTCGTCACATTTTTTGATTATTTTTGATGAATCTACTAACTAAATACTTCTACAATAGTTGCATAATGATTATATCAATCAAAAAGGAAAGATTTATATGACAACATCAAACATTAAACTAAAAGTCCAAAATTTTGGGCGGTTTTTAAGTAATATGGTGATGCCAAATATCGGCGCATTTATTGCTTGGGGTTTTATAACCGCAATTTTTTTATATAACGCTAATGACCCTAACGCTGGGGGATGGTTTCCAAATGAAGGGGTATCAACTGCTTTTATCGGACCAATGATCACTTACCTACTTCCCCTACTAATTGGTTATACAGGAGGTAAATTAGTTTATGGAGAACGAGGGGGGGTAGTTGGTGCGGTTACCACAATTGGCGTAATTGTCGGTGTATCTATCCCAATGTTTTTAGGTGCAATGATTTCCGGTCCTTTAGGTGGATGGTGTATTAAACAGTTCGATAAGTTAATTGATGGCAAAATCAAAAGTGGCTTTGAAATGTTAGTTAATAACTTTTCAGCTGGCATTATTGGTATGATTCTTGCGCTTATCGCTTACTTCGGGATTGGTCCTGCTGTTGCTTCATTAACTAATGTACTTATTGTTGCTGTACAATTCATGGTAGATCATGGTTTATTACCATTGACTTCAATCCTTGTTGAACCAGCAAAAATACTATTTCTCAACAATGCAATTAATCACGGCGTATTTACATCTCTAGGTGTAACACAAGTAGCAGAAACAGGTAAATCTATATTCTTCTTGATTGAAGCAAACCCAGGACCAGGCTTAGGTTTATTACTTGCTTATATGTTCTTTGGTAAAGGTGCAGCAAAAGGGTCGGCTAGTGGTGCGGCAATTATTCACTTCTTTGGTGGTATCCATGAAATTTACTTCCCTTATGTCTTAATGAATCCAAGACTCATTATCTCTGTGATTTTAGGCGGCATGACTGGTGTATTCACTTTAACATTATTTAACGCTGGTTTAGCTGCACCAGCATCACCAGGTTCTATCTTCGCAGTAATGAGTATGGCAAAAGGTTCATATTTAGGAGTAACAGTATCTGTACTTGCAGCAACTACAGTCTCATTTATTGTGTCAGCAATTTTATTAAAAACCACAAAAGATAATGGTAAAAGTTTAGATGAAGCAAAATCTGATGTCACTGCAATGAAAAGCGAAGCCAAAGGAGAAAGTGGTAAACTTGATCTTGCTAACGTGAAAAAAATCATCGTCGCTTGTGATGCAGGTATGGGCTCAAGTGCCATGGGCGCAGGTGTGTTACGTAAAAAAATAGAAGATGCTCATTTAGGTATCAATGTGACAAACTTAGCAATAAATAACTTGCCAACTGATGCTGATATCGTCATCACCCATAAAGACTTAACTGCACGTGCAAAACAATATGCACCAAACGCATACCATATTTCATTAACTAACTTTTTAGACAGTAATTTATATGCTAATTTAGTAAATGATTTAGTGAAAGCTCAAGGCCAAAAAGTTGCGCCTACAAAAGAATCACAGAACCAACAACCTCTGTTTAAGTTAAGTGAGAAAAATATCTTTTTAGGCTTAACTGCACAAACTAAAGAAGAAGCTATTCGCTTTGCAGGACAAAAATTGGTCGAAAACGGTTACGTTAAACCAACTTATATCGAAGCCATGTTAGAACGTGAACGTTTAACATCCACCTATTTAGGCGAATCTATAGCTGTTCCGCACGGCACTATTGAAGCGAAAGAAGATGTTATTAATACCGGTATCGTATTTTGCCAATACCCAGCGGGTGTACAATTTGGTGAAGAAGAGCAAGACAAAGCTAAAATTGTGATTGGCATTGCCGCTCGCAACAATGAACATCTTGACGTTATCGCAAAATTAACTAATGCACTTGACGACGATAAGATTATTGCAAAACTAGCTACAACTAGCGATATTCAAGAAGTCTTAGCAATATTAAGCTAACTTAACCACTTCCTACTAAGGTAGGAAGTGTTCATAAAAACGATTCAAGATTAAGGGTTATTATTATGCAAGCATTACATTTTGGCGCCGGCAATATTGGGCGTGGTTTTATTGGTAAACTATTATCCGATGCGGGTGTCCATGTCACCTTTGCAGATGTTAATCAACAAGTTATTGATGAACTTGCAAACCGTCATCAATATCCTGTCAATGTGGTGGGTGAACAATCGATCACCGAAACAGTTAAGAATGTTGATGCAATCAACAGCACCTCACCAAAAGTCAGTGATTACATCGCCAAAGCCGATCTGGTTACAACTGCAGTGGGTCCTCAAATTTTAGCTCGCATCGCACAAAGTGTTGCACAAGGTATTATCGCTCGACATTCACAAGGCAATAATGCCCCACTCAATATTATTGCATGCGAAAATATGGTGCGCGGTACCAGCCAATTTAAACAAGAAATTGTTAAATATTTACCTGATGATCTTCTTCAATGGGTTAATGAACATATTGGTTTTGTTGATTCCGCCGTGGACCGCATTGTGCCACCAGCAACCTCTAAAACCGGTGATATTTTAGAAGTAACAGTTGAAACATTCTCTGAATGGATTGTCGATAAAACCCAATTTATTGGTGCGATCCCCCAAATTAAAGGGATGGAACCGGTTGATAACCTAATGGCTTTTGTGGAGCGTAAACTATTTACTTTAAATACCGGACACGCCATTACAGCCTATCTCGGTTTCTACCACAACATTGGTACTATTCGCGATGCTATTTTAAATGATAAAATACGTAAAATTGTACGCGGCGCAATGGAAGAAAGTGGTCAAGTGCTGATCAAACGCTATCACTTTGAGCCAGCCAAACATCAAGCTTATATTGAAAAAATCCTAACTCGATTTGAAAACCCTTATCTTCATGATGATACCGCCCGAGTGGGTCGTCAACCAATACGCAAACTAGGTTCAGGCGACCGTTTAATCAAACCATTACTTGGCACGTTTGAATATCAACTCAGTAACCAAAATTTACTTATTGGAATTGCAGCTGCACTTAACTATCGTAATAATGATGACGAACAAGCAATCGACCTAGCAAATCAGATTGCAAACAAAGGTTTAAAACAAGCGTTTTGTGATATTTCTGGTATTGAAAATGATAATCCAGTTGTTAGTCAAATCGAACAACTTTATACTGCTATGCAAAATCATCAATTTTAATTGACAATGCCAAAGCAGCCATTAGCAGAAGACACTATACTTGAAAAACTCAACCAGCAAGCTGATATACACAGCTTGCTCAAGGTTGCTATCAAACTAATTAATGACAGCGTTAATCAATTGATATTAAAAGTCTTTCGTAAAGAGCCTCATGCCATCAAGTTTGTTATTCCATCATTAATGGGCAAAAACGGGCCACTTAATGACACATCAGTCTGTTTAAAGTTACTCTATGCGCTAGGAATTATTACCCGTGAAGATTATGAAGATATTGAATTGTTAATGGCGATTTTAGACGAGCTTGAACAAGACGACAAAAACTACACCTATCTAGATGATGAAATCCTAGGACCTATCAGCTTATTGCATGATATGATACTTCCGCCTAACTGGAACTATCCACCCAATCAAGACAATGGTATTGTCGACACCTTAAAATCATCCATGTACCAAAACCGTTATCAACAGATGATCCGCTCGGCATTAATCATTGCCATCACGGATTTAACCTTACGAATTGTAAATAAACAGAAAATTGATTATTTTCCTGAATAATTATACTGATTAATTTGTCTAATCGAATTTTGAATTCATATAAAAGGGATTTTTAATCCCAAAACAGCTATTTTTAAAATTCAAAAACCCCGCTCCTCAACTTTTTTACTATAAAAAAATCCGCCCCTAAAAAATAACTCCTTTCCGGTTGGAACATATAATTCATCACAAAATCGCTTTGAAGCTTCCCTTTATGTCAACGGCGCTACAAATCAACCATTCTTTAGTGAGCTTGATGTTATCTTTATCTTCACCCACCTAAAGAATAAGAACCAGAAAATAAAGGTTAAGGATAAGTGCACATTACACCATTGAGACCGACATCTGGGCTAAAGACGGGGCCTAATATATAGCCATGTTGCGAATCAACCACGAAAAAATAAGTGCCACCATTGTCGTCGTTCGCCCAATAGAAGAAGGAAATGTCGGCTGAAGAGCGAAGATATCCCCATTCCGAAAAAAAGCCGGCTCCTATTTGTCGTTGGTAATGATTAAACGATGAAGAAGATGAAGTGCCAGATATGACCGTACTACCTTGATGAACAACAGCATTAGTTAAATCCTTTACCTTAACCATTCGATAGCCTGAACTATTACACAATTGTAAAGCTGTATTATAAGTATAACCGGCATGACCCATATTGATAAACCACTGCTTTAACTCAAATCCATACTTCACAACGATATCATTATTGTCACTGTCTTTACCTTTACCAACTAACTCAAATACTTGAGGCAAAGGAGTTAGTTTCTCAATATCTCCCGATTCATCTAATGACTTTATCTGTAAGGAAGAGGCGGCAGGTCCCCTTAATAAAACGCGAACAACTGAACCAGAAGCATCGGGTGTCATGATAGCAGTTATATGACCATCATGAGAAGAAACTGGTGCCCAATTTAAGGCCTGATTGCTACCACCTATCACTAAATCAAAATATAAACCATCTGCGCCAGTAGTTGGGAAATTTTGACCATATTTTGATGGAACAAATGACTGAGGAAGGAACCCCTTATCAGGCGCCCAAATAGAAGCAGGGCCCGCATAATCATTTTTACCATGCCATATACTTGGCCTTATAAAGCAAATAGAAGGCCCGGCCTTAGGATTAATATAATATGTGGCGTTACCCTCATTAAAACTATTACTATTAGGTACACCATAACGGGTAGATAAGATGCCACCATCCGTATTTAACGTCACTTTATAAGGCGCATTACAGATTGTTAACACAGTATTTCGTGATACAGCTTGATTGTTTTTATCAACAATAGACAAGCTTAAATTACCTGTAGCCGTTATTCCATTAGCACCATCACCATCATCATCACCCCAATAATGATAAGGTGCACCAATAAGCGAGTTTAATTCGATTGAATCAGTATCAATTGGTATCAACATACCAATATCAGCAAAACTCTGACCTGCATTAGGTAACTCAATAGGATTGGTTAAACTTGAAGTGTTAGACGATGGCGTATATTTATCTCCATTAGAAAGGTATATTCCAAGCAAGCTGTCGGTATCTGTTACTCGTGTATGACCACCATCAAAGGTTAAGTAAGGTGCATCGCCTTTAATAACTTCTAAGGTATTAGCGGTTAATGCTTGGCTACCGAATGAAAACAATAAGATTAACAGTGTTAACAACCA
Source organism: Gilliamella sp. LMG 34361 (assembly GCF_984569075.1). NCBI lineage: Bacteria > Pseudomonadati > Pseudomonadota > Gammaproteobacteria > Orbales > Orbaceae > Gilliamella > Gilliamella sp. LMG 34361. Next base: position 2,452,516 of record NZ_OZ474903.1, read on the forward strand.
ATATAAAAATAGGTACCATTTTAAGACATCTTTTAAAATTACCTCAAAGAGTGAACTATAGTGAAATATGGCTCTTCGATTACTAAAACTAGTTAAAATAAAATCATAACGCATAACAGCATTCCTATTAATTAATCACTTGTTTTATTTGATCCTTTATGTCAATTCCCTTTAACTACAACACCTTTTATCTTAAATTGTGTAAAAGTTCGCTAAAAGCAGTACTTTGAACTTTTAGTGTTGATAAAAACGAACGCTAACATGATTGTCAAATTAGCGACTTACGCTCTGTTTTATAGTCAAAAATACGCTTTGTAATACTCAAAAAATCACATTTGATGATTAATTTTGAGCTTCAAAAACCCCGCTCCTCAACTTTTTTACTGTAAAGAAACGGCTTTTCAAAAATATACCTATCTCAATTGGGCGGATAGTTCACACCACAAAATCGCTTTTTATCACTCTTTTCGTTAACTTCATTGCCTTTTCAAGGCAATGATTATTTAGCTTTCTAACTCTACTTTTCCTATCTCCCTAGTTCAAGAAATAAGGCTAAGGAGAAACGCAAACTATGCCTGTGCCCCCGGTTTCGTTTGATGTGCTATCACAAAAATAGCCATCGAGTAGACTAACTGCAAACTGATATTTATCCGTAATACCATCCGCCCAATAGAAGGGGATAAAACCGGCGTCAGCGTAATGGAGCATTCGCCCCCACTCCGCAGATAATCCGGCACCGATTCGACGTTGATAATGAACCCCTGAGGAAGAAGGCGTCTCGTCGACAGCTAAAGAACAATCCTTAATATGGTATTTGTTGCAAGATGCGTTAGTTAAATCCTTAACCTTAACCATTCGATAACCTATACTCTTACACCATTGTAAAGCTTGACTATAATTACCGGTGTTATTACCTCTATTGATAAACCACTGTTTTAATTCAAAACCATACTTCACAACGATATCACTATTATCACTGTCTTTACCTTTACCAACTAACTCAAATACCTGAGGCAAAGGAGTCAGTTTCTCTATATTTCCCGATTTATCTGATGACTTTATCTGTAAGGAAGAAGCGGTAGGTCCCGTTAATGTTACCCGAACTGTACCAGTAGGAGTAGGCAATGTATCATCATATGTCATTGTTGCAGTTATATCACCATGAGAAACGGGATCCCATGACAATTTCTGATTGATACCACCTATTTCTAAATCAAAATATAAACCATCTGCGCCAGTAGTTGGGAAATTTTGACCATATTTTGATGGAACAAATGACTGAGGAAGGAACCCCCTATCAGGGTCCCAGATAGAAGCAGGGCCAGCGAAAAAATCTCTACCATGCCTTACAATTGGCTTTGCAAAACAAATAGAAGGCCCAGCTTTAGGATTAATATAATATGTTACGTTACCCTCATTAAAACTATTACTATTAGGAACACCATAGCGGGTAGATAAGATGCCACCATCCGTATTTAACGTCACTTTATAAGGCGCATTACAGATTGTTAACACAGTATTTCGTGATACAGCTTGATTGTTTTTATCAACAATAGATAAACTCAAATTACCTGTAGCCGTTATTCCATTAGCACCATCACCATCATCATCACCCCAATAATGATAAGGTGCATCAATAAGCGAGTTTAATTCGATTGAATCAGTATCAATTGGCATCAACATACCAATATCAGCAAAACTCTGACCTGCAATAGGTAACTCAATAGGATTGGTTAAACTTGAATTGTTAGACGATGGCGTATATTTATCTCCATTAGAAAGGTATATTCCAAGCAAGCTATCGGTATCTGTTGCTCGTGTATGACCACCATCAAAGGTTAAGTAAGGTGCATCACCTTTAATAACTTCTAAGGTATTAGCGGTTAATGCTTGGCTACTGAATGAAAACAACAAAATTAACAGTGTTAACAACCAATATAAAAATAAGTACCATTTTAAGATATCTTTTAAAATTACCTCAAAGAGTGAACTATAGTGAAATATGGCTCTTCGATTACTAAAACTAGTTAAAATAAAATCATAACGCATAACAGCATTCCTATTAATTAATCACTTGTTTTATTTGATCCTTTATGTCAATTCCCTGTAACTACAACCTCTTTTATCTTAAATTGTGTAAAAGTTCGCTAAAAGCAGTACCTTGAACTTTTAGTGTTGATAAAAACGAACGCTAACATGATTATCAAATTAGCGACTTATGCTCTGTTTTATAGTCAAAAATACACTTTGTAATACTCAAAAAATCACATTTGATGATTAATTTTGAGCTTCAAAAACCCCGCTCCTCAACTTTTTTACTGTAAAAAACACGGCTTCTCAAAAAGATACCTATCTCAATTGGGCGGATAGTTCACACCACAAAATCGCTTTTTATCACCCTTTTCGTTAACTTCATTACCTTTTCAAGACAATGGTTATTTAGCTTTCTAACTCTACTTTTCCTATCTCCCTAGCTCAAAAAATAAGGCTAAGGAGAAACGCAAACTATGCCTGTGCCCCCGGTTTCGTTTGATGTGCTATCACCAAAATAGCCTTCAAGTAGACTAACTACAAACTGATATTCATCCGTAATACCATCCGCCCAATAGTAGGGGATAAAACCGGCGTCAGCGTAATAGTGCATTCGCCCCCACTCCGCAGATAATCCGGCACCGATTCGACGTTGATAATGAACCACTGGGGAAGAAGGCGTCTCGTCGACAGCTAAAGAACAATCCTTAATATGGTATTTGTTGCAAGATGCGTTAGTTAAATCCTTAACCTTAACCATTCGATAACCTATACTCTTACACCATTGTAAAGCTTGACTATAATTACCGGTGTTATTACCTCTATTGATAAACCACTGTTTTAATTCAAAACCATACTTGACAACGGCATTACTATTAGGATTAGGACTATCACGACCGACTAACTCAAATATTTGAGGTAAAGATGGAACAAGTATCTTATCCGAATTACTTGATTCCGGTTGGGATTGCGATGATTTAATGGCAGGCCCCCTCAATAAAACGCGAACAATTGAACCAGAAGCGTTGGACGTCATGATGGCAGTTATACTGCCATCATGAGAAGAAACTGGCGCCCAATATAAAGCCTGATTACTACCGCCTATCACTAAATCAAAATATAAACCATCTGCGCCAGTAGTTGGGAAATTTTGACCATATTTTGATGGAACAAATGACTGAGGAAGAAACCCCTTATCAGGCGCCCAAATAGAAGCAGGGCCAGCGAAAAAATCTCTACCATACCTTACAATTGGCTTTGCAAAACAAATAGAAGGCCCGGCCTTAGGATTAATATAATATGTTACGTTACCCTCATTAAAGCTATTACTATTAGGAACACCATAACGGGTAGATAAGATGCCACCATCCGTATTTAACGTCACTTTATAAGGCGCATTACAGATTGTTAACACAGTATTTCGTGATACAGCTTGATTGTTTTTATCAACAATAGACAAGCTTAAATTACCTGTAGCCGTTATTCCATTAGCACCATCACCATCATCATCACCCCAATAATGATAAGGTGCATCAATAAGCGAGTTTAATTCGATTGAATCAGTATCAATTGGCATCAACATACCAATATCAGCAAAACTCTGACCTGCAATAGGTAACTCAATAGGATTGGTTAAACTTGAATTGTTAGACGATGGCGTATATTTATCTCCATTAGAAAGGTATATTCCAAGCAAGCTATCGGTATCTGTTACTCGTGTATGACCACCATCAAAGGTTAAGTAAGGTGCATCGCCTTTAATAACTTCTAAGGTATTAGCGGTTAATGCTTGGCTACTGAACGAAAACAATAAGATTAACAGTGTTAACAACCAATATAAAAATAGGTACCATTTTAAGATATCTTTTAAAATTACCTGAAAGAGTGAACTATAGTGAAATATGGCACTTCGATTACTAAAACTAGTTAAAATAAAATCACAACGCATAACAGCATTCCTATTAATTAATCACTTGTTTTATTTGATCCTTTATGTCAATTCCCTGTAACTACAACCCCTTTTATCTTAAAGCGGCTTACGCTTTTTTTATATTCAAAAATACACTTTGTAATACTCAAAAAATCACATTTGATGATTAATTTTGAGCTTCAAAAACCCCGCTCCTCAACTTTTTTACTGTAAAAAAACACGGCTTCTCAAAAATATACCTATCTCAATTGGGTGGATAGTTCACGCCACAAAATCGCTTTTTATCACCCTTTTCGTTAACTTCATTGCCTTTTCAAGGCAATGATTAGTTAGCTTTCTAACTCTACTTTTCCTATCTCCCTAGCTCAAGAAATAAGGCTAAGGAGAAACGCAAACTATGCCTATGCCCCCGGTTTCGTTTGATGTGCTATCACCAAAATAGCCTTCGAGTAGACTAACTCCAAACTGATATTCATCCGTAATACCATCCGCCCAATAGTAGGGGATAAAACCGGCGTCAGCGTAATAGTGCATTCGCCCCCACTCCGCAGATAATCCGGCACCGATTCGACGTTGATAATGAACCTCTGGGGAAGAAGGCGTCTCGTCGACAGCTAAAGAACAATCCTTAATATGGTATTTGTTACAAGATGCGTTAGTTAAATCCTTAACCTTAACCATTCGATAACCTATACTCTTACACCATTGTAAAGCTTGACTATAATTACCGGTGTTATTACCTCTATTGATAAACCACTGTTTTAATTCAAAACCATACTTCACAACGATATCACTATTATCACTGTCTTTACCTTTACCAACTAACTCAAATACCTGAGGCAAAGGAGTCAGTTTCTCTATATTTCCCGATTTATCTGATGACTTTATCTGTAAGGAAGAAGCGGTAGGTCCCGTTAATGTTACCCGAACTGTACCAGTAGGAGTAGGCAATGTATCATCATATGTCATTGTTGCAGTTATATCACCATGAGAAACGGGATCCCATGACAATTTCTGATTGATACCACCTATTTCTAAATCAAAATATAAACCATCTGCGCCAGTAGTTGGGAAATTTTGACCATATTTTGATGGAACAAATGACTGAGGAAGGAACCCCCTATCAGGGTCCCAGATAGAAGCAGGGCCAGCGAAAAAATCTCTACCATACCTTACAATTGGCTTTGCAAAACAAATAGAAGGCCCAGCTTTAGGATTAATATAATATGTTACGTTACCCTCATTAAAGCTATTACTATTAGGAACACCATAGCGGGTAGATAAGATGCCACCATCCGTATTTAACGTCACTTTATAAGGCGCATTACAGATTGTTAACACAGTATTTCGTGATACAGCTTGATTGTTTTTATCAACAATAGACAAGCTTAAATTACCTGTAGCCGTTATTCCATTAGCACCATCACCATCATCATCACCCCAATAATGATAAGGTGCACCAATAAGCGAGTTTAATTCGATTGAATCAGTATCAATTGGCATCAACATACCAATATCAGCAAAACTCTGACCTGCAATAGGTAACTCAATAGGATTGGTTAAACTTGAAGTGTTAGCTGATGGCGTATATTTATCTCCATTAGAAAGGTATATTCCAAGCAAGCTGTCGGTATCTGTTACTCGTGTATGACCACCATCAAAGGTTAAGTAAGGTGCATCGCCTTTAATAACTTCTAAGGTATTAGCGGTTAATGCTTGGCTACTGAACGAAAACAATAAGATTAACAGTGTTAACAACCAATATAAAAATAGGTACCATTTTAAGATATCTTTTAAAATTACCTGAAAGAGTGAACTATAGTGAAATATGGCACTTCGATTACTAAAACTAGTTAAAATAAAATCACAACGCATAACAGCATTCCTATTAATTAATCACTTGTTTTATTTGATCCTTTATGTCAATTCCCTGTAACTACAACCCCTTTTATCTTAAAGCGGCTTACGCTTTTTTTATATTCAAAAATACACTTTGTAATACTGAAAAAATCACATTTGATGATTAATTTTGAGCTTCAAAAACCCCGCTCCTCAACTTTTTTACTGTAAAAAAACACGGCTTTTCAAAAAGATACCTATCTCAATTGGGCGGATAGTTCACGCCACAAAATCGCTTTTTATCACCCTTTTCGTTAACTTCATTGCCTTTTCAAGGCAATGATTATTTAGCTTTCTAACTCTACTTTTCCTATCTCCCTAGCTCAAGAAATAAGGCTAAGGAGAAACGCAAACTATGCCTCTGACCACGGTTTGGTTTGATGTGCTATCACTAAAATGGCCATCGAGTACATTAACTATAAACTGATATTCATCCTCAATACCACCCGCCCAATATTCGGGAATAAAACCGGCCTCTGCGTAATGGAGCATTCCCCCCCACTCTGCAAATAACCCGGCACCAATTCGTCGTTGATATTGGGTAGTTGGGGAAGAAGGCGTCTCGTCGACAGCTAAAGAACAATCCTTAATATGGTATTTGCTACAAGATGCGTTAGTTAAATCCTTAACCTTAACCATTCGATAACCTATACTCTTACACCATTGTAAAGCTTGACTATAATTACCGGTGTTATTAACGTGGTTATTACCTCTATTGATAAACCACTGTTTTAATTCAAAACCATACTTGACAACGGCATTACTATTAGGATTAGGACTATCACGACCGACTAACTCAAATATTTGAGGTAAAGATGGAACAAGTATCTTATCCGAATTACTTGATTCCGGTTGGGATTGCGATGATTTAATGGTAGGCCCCCTCAATAAAACGCGAACAATTGAACCAGAAGCGTTGGACGTCATGATGGCAGTTATACTGCCATCATGAGAAGAAACTGGTGCCCAATATAAAGCCTGATTACTACCGCCTATCACTAAATCAAAATATAAACCATCTGCACCAGTAGTTGGGAAATTTTGACCATATTTTGACGGAACAAATGATTGGGGAAGGAACCCCCTATCAGGGTCCCAGATAGAAGCAGGGCCAGCAAAAGAACCTTTACCACGCCTTATAATTGGCCTTATAAAACAAATAGAAGGCCCGGCCTTAGGATTAATATAATATGTTACGTTACCCTCATTAAAACTATTACTATTAGGTACACCATAGTGGGTAGATAAGATGCCACCATCCGTATTTAACGTCACTTTATAAGGCGCATTACAGATTGTTAACACAGTATTTCGTGATACAGCTTGGTTGTTTTTATCAACAATAGACAAACTTAAATTACCTGTAGCAGTTATTCCATTAGCACCATCACCATCATCATCACCCCAATAATGATAAGGTGCACCAATAAGCGAGTTTAATTCGATTGAATCAGTATCAATCGGTATCAACATACCAATATCAGCAAAACTCTGACCTGCAATAGGTAACTCAATAGGATTGGTTAAACTTGAAGTGTTAGCTGATGGCGTATATTTATCTCCATTAGAAAGGTATATTCCAAGCAAGCTGTCGGTATCTGTTACTCGTGTATGACCACCATCAAAGGTTAAGTAAGGTGCATCGCCTTTAATAACTTCTAAGGTATTAGCGGTTAATGCTTGGCTACTGAACGAAAACAATAAGATTAACAGTGTTAACAACCAATATAAAAATAGGTACCATTTTAAGATATCTTTTAAAATTACCTGAAAGAGTGAACTATAGTGAAATATGGCACTTCGATTACTAAAACTAGTTAAAATAAAATCACAACGCATAACAGCATTCCTATTAATTAATCACTTGTTTTATTTGATCCTTTATGTCAATTCCCTGTAACTACAACCCCTTTTATCTTAAAGCGGCTTACGCTTTTTTTATATTCAAAAATACACTTTGTAATACTCAAAAAATCACATTTGATGATTAATTTTGAGCTTCAAAAACCCCGCTCCTCAACTTTTTTACTGTAAAAAAACACGGCTTCTCAAAAATATACCTATCTCAATTGGGTGGATAGTTCATACATTACTATGCCCCAAGATCACTTTAGCTCGCTCAGTACGTTGCGACTCTGCAAAACAATTGCCATTTAGCGAGCTAACTTTTTTCTTATCTATACAAAAATCGAGCAAGAATTGAGAACCGAGAAATAAGGACTCATGGCAACCTTATCAACAAATCCTATATTTATTTATAACCACCATCTTTAACCAACAATTACTGGCTGGTCTTAGGTGTCTCAGGAATTAAAGGGCGGACACATAAACCATAAGCACCGTGTATGGCAGGGTAGTTCCAACCAACAGCACCATCGTAGGAGTAGACATCAAATGGCTTATTACCAGAATATTGAGAAATGTCACTAGTCCAATAACCGTGATTACCAAAATTAGAGTTAGTGTAATAGCTCATAAAACCCCACTCTGAAAAAAAACCTGCACCAATTATACGTCTGTAATAATTATTAAGTGAACGTGGTTCGGCACCAACTGCTCCCTTACAATATTCATTTGGACCATTTCCCGTACAAGCTGAGTTTGTTAAATCTTTAACTTGAGGTAATCGATATTTTAGTTTTTCACACCATGATTTTGTATTAGTATAGTCATAAGTTTTAGTTCCACGATTAACGTACCATTGTTTTAATACAAAACCATACTTAACCACTTCATTGCTATTACTATCTCGACCGACTAATTCGAATGTCTGTGGTAAATCAGGTTTACCTATTGTATTAGGAGTATCTGATTCCCATTGTGTTTGATCAGTAACAGCAGGACCTTCTAGTGTAACCCGAACAATTGAACCAGAAGCGTTAGACGTCATCTTGGCTGTTATATTATTTTTAGGAGAAACCGATTCCCAAGTCAAAGAACCACTACTGGCACCTATCTCTAAATCAAAATATAAACCATTTGCACCAGTAGTTGGGAAGTTTAAATCGTAAGATGTAGTAGATTGTGGAATAAAACCTTTGGCGGGATTCCACATTGTATCTGGACCACGAAAATCATGTTTTGAACCATATTCATCTTTACCCAATTTTAAATGTGGTCTTGCAAAACAAACTAATGGCCCACCCTTTGGATTAATATAATAAGTGGTATTCCCTGCACTAAACACCTGACTGTTAGGAATACCATAATGGGTAGTTAATATCGCATCAGTACTTGTTAATGTGATTTTATAGGGGGCTTTACAAATATCTAATGTCGTATTACGTGATACAGTTTGGTTATCTTTATCGGTAATAGTTAAATTTAAGTTACCTGTTGCTGTTGGGCTTCCATCTCCGTCATCATCACCCCAATAATTGTATGGTGGTGAAATAAGTGTATTTAACGTGATTGAATCAGAATCAATGGGTACCAACATATCAATATCTGCAAGCGTTTCGCCAGCATTAGGCAACTCGATAGGTGTAGTTAATGAGTTGTTTGCTGCTGGAGTAATTTTCGTTCCGTCTGATAAAGTGATTTCAAACAATCCTTCCGTATTAATCACTTTTGTATGACCGCCGTCGAATGTTAAATAAGGTGCATTACCATTAATTATATTCAATGTTTGAGACGTTAAGGCTTGACTACAAAATGAAAACGACGCGATCAACAGTATTACTAAAAACTGTCGGTATGAATATAAGTACGTCTTTAAGAAATATTTTAAAATTACATCGAAGAGAGAACTACAGTGAAATATTGAACTTTGATTACTAAAACTAGGTAAAATAGAATTATAATGCATAATGGCATTCCTGTTGAGTAATTATTTGTTTTATTTAAATCTCCATATCAATTCCCTTTAATTACAACCTCTTTAGTCTTAAATCGTGTAAAAGTATAGTTTTTCAAAAAAAAAGTGCAACTTCTTTGAAATTTTAATTGTTAATTTTTGTAAAGATGAGTGCTAAAACGATTTCAAATTAATTGCTTACTATCTGTTTTATATTAAAAAAATTCTTTACAAAATTTAAAATTAACATTTAGTGATACATTTTATAAACAACTTAATAACCTTTAATAACGCGAAAATAACGTTTTTAAGATAGCTGTAAATTATTTTTATTATTGATGTTGGCAGTAACATGGATAATTGAGAATTGTTTAAGCGGATCGTTTCCTACTACTACAATTAGTCGGTATAATGCCTGCAATTTTATTATTAAGTGGATTATGCATGAAAACGCTATTTGCCAGCACATCTCGCGGGCTTGAAGAGTTATTAAAAAAAGAGTTAGAAAATATTGGCGCGATAAATTGTAAAGTGTCGCAAGGTGGTGTCTACTTTGACGCTGATCAATCAACCATGTACCAATCATTATTATGGTCTCGTTTGGCTTCTCGGATTCTATTGCCGATTGCTGAGTTTGATATTTATAGCGATTTAGATCTCTATTCATGTGTAATAAATATCAAATGGAGCGATATTTTCGCGGTCGATAACTCATTTATTATCAACTTTGTTGGCGTTAATGACTTTATTCGCAATAGCCAATATGGAGCATTAAAGATCAAAGATGCAATTGTTGACCATTTTATGCGTCAAACTAATGAGCGCCCAAATGTTGCCAAACAAAATCCAGATATTCGTTTACATGCTTATCTAAACAAAAATCGAGTTACCTTATCGTTAGATTTAAGTGGTGAAAGCCTACATCAACGTGGTTATCGTCAACAAACAGGCCAAGCACCATTAAAAGAGAACTTAGCTGCAGCAATTATTCGCCGCTCAGGTTGGCAAACAGATGAACCTCTTATCGATCCAATGTGTGGTTCAGGAACCTTACTAATTGAAGCCGCGATGATAGCGTCTAACATTCCACCGGGACTTCTACGTAAACAGTGGGGATTTTTTGCTTGGCAAGGATTCAACCCAACACTTTGGAATGAGTTATTCTTCGCGGCCAAGCACAACGTAAAAAAAGCGACAACGCCTTTCATTGGTTATGACAATAACCCTGCGGTGTTAGAGCGCGCCAAGCAAAATGCTATCCAAGCTGGAGTTGGTGACTTAATTACTTTTGCTGTGCAGGACGTGACTCAATTAACTAATCCATTTGAGCACCAGATACATGGTATGATCATCAGCAATCCGCCTTATGGTGAACGATTAGAAAGTGAACCTGCATTGGTTGCCCTGCACTCTGCACTTGGTCGTCAAATTAAGCAACAATTTGCTGGGTGGCGATTATCGCTATTTAGTGGTGCGCCACAACTGTTAGATTGTTTGCAAATGCGAGCCGACAAACAGTTTAAAGCCAAAAATGGGCCTTTAGATTGTGTACAAAAAAATTATACCATTGCTGATCGTCAAGTCGATAAGCCGGTTACATCCCCCAATTTACCCGCAGCCGATTTTGCCAATCGCCTACGTAAAAATTGCCAAAGATTTGCAAAATGGGCAAGCCAAGAACAACTTGAATGTTATCGCCTTTACGATGCAGATTTACCTGAATATAACGTGGCTATCGATCGTTATAAAGACAAAATCGTGATACAAGAATATGCCGCGCCAAAAAATATTGATCCGCAAAAAACGCGACAACGACTATTTGATATTATTAATGCCACTATGTCGGTACTGGAGTTAACTGCCGACCAATTGGTACTAAAAACTCGCGAAAAGCAAAAAGGTAAACAACAATATCAAAAACTCGGGCAAAAACAGGATTACTTCTTAGTCCATGAATATCCTATTAACCAGCAAAAAACGCAGTTTTGGGTTAATGTGGTCGATTATTTAGATACCGGTTTATTTTTGGATCACCGCTTAGCCAGAAAAATGATCGGCCAAATGAGCGCGGGTAAAGACTTTTTAAATCTATTTGCCTACACAGGTAGCGCAACCGTTTACGCCGGTCTTGGTGGCGCAAAATCGACCACGACCGTTGATATGTCACGCACCTATTTAGAGTGGGCTGATCGTAATTTAAAACAAAATGGCTTAACCGGAAAAAAACATCGATTGATACAAGCCGACTGCTTGCTCTATTTATCGCAGGCGGATGAACAGTTTGATTTGATTTTTATCGATCCTCCGACATTTTCCAACTCTAAACGGATGAATGATACCTTTGATGTTCAGCGTGATCATCTAAAATTAATGAGTGATTTAAAACGATTACTTAGACCAAATGGAGTAATAGTATTTTCAAACAATAAACGTGGCTTCAAAATGGATGCCGATGGTATGCAAAAACTAGGGCTAGCATTTAAAGATATCACCGATAAAACTCTATCGCTTGATTTTAAACGCAATAAACAGATCCACTGCTGTTTTATCGTTAAACATCAATAATAAATAAAATACCGCCGCAAGGCGGTAAATTCTTCCATCTTCAAAAATAATTGAATCAAATTTATCTTAGCAATTAGCTATTCTGTTTGTTTTAATTCATTTAAATGGTAAAATAGTTAAATAACTAATGAACTATTAAACTATAAACTTAAACAAATTAGATACCATATAGCCTAATAGATTAAAAAATCCAAATTAAGGAAATTATTTTGCCCAATATAGCCAAGCAGGAAGTTGACAATATGCAAGAAAGAAAGGTTAATTCATCAGCTATCATTATTTTATCTTCTTTAGGATTTTTCATGTCAATGATCGATTCAATGATAGTTACCACAGCCACTACCGCCATAAGGCATGATTTTCAAATATCGGTAAATTTATTACAGTGGTTGTTGAACATTTATAATATAACCATAGCGGCATTACTACTGGTTGGTGTATCACTGGGCGAAAAAATAGGCAGAAAAAAAGTCTATCTGATTGGTATTGCGATTTTCACTATTGCTTCTGTATTTTGTGCTTTATCGAATAGTATTACCGAATTAATTATATCTCGAATGATACAGGCTGTTGGTGCTTGTGTTATGACGCCAATGTCCATGGCAATTCTAACACATTCATTGCCCGTTGATATACGTGGAAAAGCTTTAGGAATATGGAGTGGCATTGGTGGTTTAGCACTAATTGTCGGGCCAGTTTTAGGCGGATTTATTGTCGCAACTTTATCATGGCAATGGATATTTTGGATTAATTTGCCTATTGGAATAATAACAATCTATTTTGCTCATAATTTATTACCTGAAAGTAAAGGTAAGGATGATAAGTTGAACTTTATTGATATTCTGCTTATTGCCATCTCTTCCGCCGGAATAATATGGTCATTATCCACCATAACCACAAATACCACACATGTTATAACGATTATTACCGGATTATCTAGCCTCGCACTAGCTATTTTATTTACTGTTAGGCAAAAAATAAGTTCTACCCCTATGATTCCATTAAGACTATTTCGCACCAAGGTATTCACTAACGGTAACATTGCAACTTTTTTATTATATGCCTCAATGTTTGGCGTGTTATTCTTTTTGCCACAATTTTTATTAGTATTAGAAAACGTTAATCCACTCGTGGCGGGATTACAATTATTACCTTGGACAGCAACATTAGTCGTTATCGCACCTTTTGCAGGCAGCGCTGTAGATAGGTTTGGCGAAAGGATTATTGCAACATTAGGATTATTCTTACAGGGGATCGGTTATCTATTAATTATTTTTTTATTTAATGCAACTGATTCATATATAGCAATGGCAATACCTTTAATGATCGCTGGTATGGGACTTTCGATGGCAGGACCGGCTCTGCAAAAAGCGGTGTTAAGCGCTGTCGAACCAATATATTTAGGGAAAGCATCTGGAATATACAATATATTTCGCTTATTTGGTGGAGCAATAGGTACCACAATATGCGTAATTGTATTTAATATTTTCGGCGGAACCACTGATTCAACAGCTTTTGCCGAAGGATTTGATGCTGTTATTATTATGTCTGGCCTGATATCATTATTTGGAATAGTTTTTTCAATTAGGCTAACAGCTAGGAATAAAAAATAATATTTGATAAAATCAAAGCGATAAATTCAACAATAAATCAATATTTGAGTATTTTAAAGATTATCAAAAAACCCGGTAACATATTTATCAAATGTTGATTTATTAAGCCATACGTATTTTTCCCTAGCACTCTTTCTTACATTAATTAATTCTGCTTGTTGTAATAACCTAAAATGATAAGTTCCTGAAGGTTTACTAATACCAACCGCTTGACCAATTTCACCACAGATAACCTCTGTTTCTATACTTTTTAAATATTTAATTATTTCTATTCTAACCGGATCTGATAATGCTTTGAAAATAAGCACCATTTTTTCATTTAATTGGTTATCAATTGTACTATTATTCATCATATTTACAGAGTTAATTATAATTAAACATGATTATAACATGTGGTGAATTTATTCACCTAAAAAACTGATACTTCAACTTTTATATGGAACGTTTTTTGTGTCACAAAAATAAACTCAATCTATTGGAAATATAAATGTTTATGTTTCCAATTAAGTTAGAAGAGCGTTAGTTAGTGGTTTGGTAAAATTAGTAACGACTTAGAAACAGGCCTGATATTTGATAAGCTCAAACAGATCGTTACATTAATACCAAACGATGGGTTAAGGTGAGCATGCATTCACGACGCTAGCGGAGAGCACCGTGCGGATAAATTTACTGGCATAAGTTTGATATTTTTTCATACAAGCCTGAATAACATAACCAATTAAAATTATTATATATTTATTGAATTTTCACCCGAAATTTTTGTTTGGCAACCTTTTACTGTGAAAACACCATTAAACAAAATAAATCCGCCGCTATTGGGGCGGATTGTTCACGCATTACTTCGTCATAAAATCACTTTAGTTCACCTACTTCGTCAGTTTGGTTGACTTTGCGAAGAGTTATTATATAGCGAATTAACTCTATTTTTTCTGAGTATACCGTGCCAATTCAAAAATTAAGAAACAAGATCTAAGGATAGATGCAAAGCCCGTTACGGGCGGGTGTAGGGCCAGAGCGAACCGCGTTACCAACGAGCGAGCCTACGATAAATGCTTCACTTGTCCAGTAATATTGACCTCGTGCACCGATACCATTAAAGTTGTAGAAATACATGTCGCCCCACTCTGCAAAGAACCCGGTTCCTATGTGACGCTAGTATAAAATATTTGGTGATGAAGGTGTAGCACCGACAGTACCTTGACAGTTATCAGAAATAGCTCCCAGACAAGATGCATTACCATGAATAATATTCGAAGTTTTGGACGTTAACGCGTAGCTAGTATAGGAAGTTATTAGCAACGAGCTAAACGATAATCCTAAAAAAGATCTGCCGAAATAAAAAGGATTGAAGGAAGGATCGCGCAAAATTTCGCGAATTTATGTATAACTTCGATAAAAATAAACTATGGTTAAAAATGAACGTTGAGAACTTAACTTTGACGAAATTAAATTATAGGTTGTGCGTGTTGAAAATTATAATGCATTTCGACATTCCTGTTAATTATACCTTTGATTTATTTTAAATTTAATGCTAATTATTTAGATATTTATCGTTTGCATTAAACGATACGAAAAGCGTAAAGAGAAGTAAAAAAGAGTATAAAAAATAGATGGCCTAATCCTTATTCCAACAGGAAATAGCTTCTTTGCTTACATATCATTGGCTATAGCGTATTGACGAGGTAAATTTTGTTTTAGTGGTTGAAATTAGTAGTTATTATTGAGAACGAGATTTTGATTTTTTAAGCACGTTATTAACAACAAAAAGTGCATTACTTAACTTATTAGCAGTATAGTGCAATTAGTTAGTTTCAATAAAATTTTAATAGTTTAACCAATAGAATAATTATAAACTTTAATAAATTGATGCCCACCAAAAGACCTTTTCTCAATTTTTCCTAACTTTAAGTGGGCAAATATTAACTTAATCACAATAATTGGCTAGTTCGACAAGGTTTCCATCCGGGTCTCTCAGATAAAGACTTTTGATATTACCTTTAGCGCCATGTCGATCAACGATCCCTTCTACAATCGGATAACCTTTTTTATAATCTCTTTTTTTACGCTCTCAATATCGTCTTCAACTATTAAACAAAAATCTTGGCTGCCATATTCTGGATGTAATGCTGCTGGCTGAAATTCGCCTTTTTTGGCATGAATGTTAATCTTTTGATTACCAAAGACAAAAGCATGGCGCCCGTTGCGTTCGACATGTTTTAATCCTAAAATATCTTGATAAAATGCAATACTTTTAGTGAGATCATGACTAGTAATGACAAAATGATCGATATTTTTAATTTTCATCAGTATCTATCCTCTCTATCTAATCTAAAAAAGAGTATATATTGAAACTATATTGATTATTTGACTTGCAATAGTTTTATCGATTAAATAATTATTATTCAACTTAATATATAAATTAACAAATTGATCAAACAAGGCAAAATTTTTGAATGTTGTCTAGAGCTGTTTCTGATAAAAGAATATTAGTATCAATCCTGATATAAACTCTGAATAATTGTTAAGCATTTTCTTCAGATAATGTATACAGAAATGAGGTCTACTCTGTTTATTATCCCTGATAGTTAAATCAAAATATTTTTTTATTATCTGGTTGTGACAATTTTTCAAAACAATTTCAGTAATACCATCTCTATCAAACTTCATTATTATGATATTATTACGAGTAGGTATACTCAATTTTATTGGCATACTAAAAAGGGGCAAAAAATACTTAATTTTTTTTATTTATTTTATTTATCCATCATAATAGGCTCAAATTGATATTCACTTTTACCCGCTAAAAGTTGATCGATTTTATCCAAAAATTCTGCGACATCTTTATCTTTGCGATCTGGCGTGTTAGAGCTAAATAAATTGTTTGCCCCAATACCATAAATAGAAATCTTATAACCTGGCCCATCGTACTCTTGCATATTATAATATTCATCATCTCTTAAATATCTTTCAGGGATTAATTGGAAAAGATTATGATGACCGGTGTATTCACTGTCAGGTTCATTAGCTGTGCAGCTACTAACATTCTCGTTTTGGACACAAGTTAATGTTGCATATTTAACAATATAGTTTTCAGCGATTTCAAAGCGTATTCTTCCAACCGGTGCTTCTGGTGTTGAATCATAAATAATTATTACTGCATTATAAGTATCAAATGTTGTTGCATTAACAACAAAACTTAAAATAAAGAATAACCACCCAAAAAATATCTTTGTTTTCATCATTATTCCTATTATCCTTTTGTTTTCTTAATATTATAGAGAAGCTTCTACTTTTTTATGTACTATTTTAGGGGATAGTTATAGTTTTAATATTACTTCTCACTTTATCGTCATAAAGTTGTGTTATTCTTCTTTGAAATTCTTTTGCTTCATCATCATTATAGCGATTAAAAAAGTTATCAAACTCACGATTCCCAATATACAAATCCCATATATTGCAATGACCATCAGTAAAACAACCTTCTATTTTGAACAATGGACGGTCAGTACTAATATTTCCTTCACCATATCTCCTGAGATCAATAAAATTAGAGCCTGATAAAAATAAAGTTGGAAAAGCCTTAAAAATATTATATTTATCTTGGTACTGAATACTTTTACTTTTTACCTTACATTGAAGTTCACCAAAGTATGAATGGCATATTTTGGCGGGATATTCAGTTATTGAATCAGCAGTAATGGTATATAACAACACTTCATGAAAAGGGTAACCAATTAATTGATATAGATTAATTGATGTCAGATTTTTTTTATCAAAAATAGCTTTCGGCATTGGAGGAGTCGTTTTCGGATGAAATTGATATTCACTTTTACCGGATAGTACTTCGTCTAATTTATTAGCAAAAGGTTTCATCACGTTATCATCAAGATTTTCATAATTCCATGAATGACAACGACCATCTGTAATACAAATTTCTACTTTAGTCGTCCACATACCATCATAAGTTATTGGATCAGTATAGTTTGATTTTGCTAAATATTCCTCAGGAATAAATTTAAAAATATCATGATCTCCTCGATACTCTATATCCTGACCATCTGTATGACATTCTTTATCATTACATAATCCATGAGGGATAAAAATTGAATCAGCGGTTATTTTAATAATTAAAGATTTACAAAAATCTATAGACTTAATCCTATGAATAGTAATCATCGAAACATCTTGGCGATTAAAGACGTCTGCTTTCACCGCAAAGCTTAATAAAAAAAAGGTGAAGATGAAAAAAACAATATTTTTGACATTCATTATATATTCCTTTTAATATTCAATACTATCTTTATCTTTTCGCATCAAATCCCATTGCCATTTATAAAAAGAATACATTTTACCTCTGTAACGATTATCTTTGTGAGATAAAAGCTGTTGGTTTTTGTTATCAATATAATTGAACTTTTTTCAATTGAATTATTAAAAGTAGGAAAAAAAGGATTATAGAATATAAGTATTTTTTTAATCAGGTCAATTTTTTTATTTATTCCAGATAATAACTAAAAATAACTAAACCAACTAATGAATGCGGATTTTCAATTTTCATGATAATTATATTAATAATTTATTAATCAATTAGTTATAAAATATAATGATTTATAAACACATATAAAATTAATTGTTAATAATAAACACAACTTATAATAGATCGTATTGATATGAATTTTAGGTTATTTATTAAGAGTATTAAACGACGAATTATTTACGAGGAGTTATTCGCTCCTCGTTATAGTTTAGAGAATAAATTTAGAAACTAGCGAACGACTAACACTGATGTTTTTGCACCTCGCACCACACCAGAGGCATTTGATCCTAGTAGATGCGTTGAGATATTCGGCCGTCTTGAACCTATGATGATCAGATCGGGCTTTATCTCTTCAACTAAACGTAAGATCTCATCTCTAGGGTTACCAAACGCGATAGAATAAGATACATTGTCTTTTGGCAAATCAATTGAATCGATCAAGCGAAGTAACGACTGCTGTGTTTGTACTGTTGCTTGATCTTTAAACTCATCAAAACCAAATGAGTAGGCATTTACAATAGCAGATGAAACCGGTAAGCTATGAAAGAAGATAACTTGCGCATTAGATAATTTTGCTAAGCACTCAATATGTGGGATCATTTTTTGAGTAAGTTCATCTTCAAGCACATCAATTGGAACTAATATTTTTTTGTACATAATACTTCCTCACAATAATTAAATTTGGCTTTATCATTTTAACTAGTAAAGGCCAATGGCATAGGTTTAGTATGATACTAATTTGACATTAAATCCAACATTATTATCCTAACGCGAATTTAAAAGATTGAAATAATTTTTTTGCAAAATCATGATGGAGATCAATAATGGCAAACATTATTGATAACAATGATATGACGCTAGAACAAGTAAGGCTGTTATACGGTCATTGTTTATTAGGAGAACGTCAACCAATAAATAACAAATCTTGTTTTCAAAAAATACCAGATAATGTCAATTTAGTAATTACAGCATGAGATGGAGCAAAACTAATCGGTATTGCTCGCTGTTTAACTAACTTTGTTTACATATTTAGCTAATTTGGTTGTTAACGAAGTTCATTAAAAATAGGGTATTAGTAATCAATGACTAAAGCGATCCAAAATCATGCAGATAATCGCTGTGCGATTACCTTAATTACAGTGCCACAGGCAGTTGATTATTAAAGTCATATCGGTTTTAATGTTCATCCTTCAGTATCGATTTTAAGAGAAGCGTTAAATGAGAATTATCCTAGCATCGACATCATTATCACGTAAAAAAGTGCTGGAAAAATTAGCCATTCCTTTTGAATGTGTGCCTCCGATTTGTGATGAAACACCCCAAGCAAACGAGAGTGCACAGCAGTTGGTAGTGCGATTAGCTTACGCTAAAGCGCAGTCATTAGTTCCAAGCTATCGTGATTGTTTGATTATTGGTTCCGACCAAGTGGGCGTTTTAGATGGGCAGATTGTTTGTAAACCACATACCGTTGAAAACGCCCAGCAACAATTAAGAAATAGCAGTGGCAAAGCGTTTTACTTTTATACGGGGATGACTGTGATTAATAGTCACACAGGTCAATCGCAAACAATTTGTGAACCATTTAAGGTCACTTTTCGCCAATTAACGGATGCAGAAATTGATGCTTATATCACTAAAGAGATGCCACTACAATGTGCTGGCAGTTTCAAATGTGATGAGTTAGGTATTACGCTGTTTGATAAACTCGAAGGCGATGATATCAATTCATTAGTTGGATTACCGCTGATAAAGTTAAATAAAATCATGATTAATATGGGCTGTAATCCGTTATTGTTATAATCGTTAATAATACCATTAGTGTAAATTAATCTATTAACCGACCGGACGACATTTTTAGCGTTCTTTGGCTATAATTTGCTACATCATTATCATGGGTAACAATCAATAGCCCTGTGCCTTGTTGGTGAATATCGGTTAATAACGTCATGATTTGTGTTGAGCTTTCCTCATCAAGATCGCTGGTTGGTTCGTCGGCAATCACGATTTGTGGTTGGCAAATTAGCGCGCGTAAAATAGCAATTCGACGCATTTCACCACCCGACATATTGGCTGGGTAGGTATCTTTTAGATAACTAATTTTTGCTTTTTCAAGTAGTTGCAGAGCATAATTTAAGCTCGATTGGTTTTCACGTTTGGTTAAAGAAAACGGTAATCGAATATTCTCTAGTGCGGTCAAATTCGGTAACAAACTACTACCTTGTGGAATATAACCGATGTTTTGATTACGAAACGCCGATACCTGTTTATCATCAAGTTCAAATAAGTTGGTACCATTAATGGTAATTTTACCTTGAGTCGGGGTCAATAACCCAGCAATCATATTAAGTAACGTCGTTTTACCACTGCCTGATTTGCCCATAATACTGATAAAATCGGTTTGTGCCATTGAAAAACTAACATTATTTACCGCTGAGAAATGTTGCGAACCACGTTGATAATCTTTGCGAAGGTTTTTGACATCCAATAACATTATTCACCCTCTCTTAATGTTTGATAAGTATCAAATTTAGTCAGCGATAATGCCGAATAAATACTAGACAGTGGACCAATAATCAACGTCAACATAAATACCATTAATGCATAAATTAAACCATCCGTAATTGAAATATTCATACATGGCAAACCTATCGACTGGCAAATCAATAAGCTAAAGGCATAAATCAACACGCCAGCAATCACAATACCTGCAATACCACCTAAAGCGCTAATAATAAGCGATTCTCGCAGTAACATTTTGACCAGATCACCACGTGATGCACCTAAAATGCGTAATAAGCTAATTTCGCGTTTACGTTCATTAAGCGATGAAGAAAATATCACAAAGATCACAATAATTGCCAGTACCCAAAATATCGCCGATAAGCTATAGACAATGGTTGAAAAGCCATTCAGCCATTTGGAGATATTACTCAATATGCCTTTAGTCATCACAAAATCAATATTGTAATCGATGGCATATTTCGGCATGATTTGATTAACAACGTCCTTAGGTTGATAATCAGGATCGACTTTAATAAAAATTGATGACACATAATTAGCAAAGTGATCAATATCGCCTTCAATTAAATTAGCTTCTTTCATCAGCGATTGCGCGGTTGGGATGGTCATAAAAACCGAGGTGTCAAAGCCCATACCGGTACTATCCATTTTTGCGGCGATTTTAAAAGGGTGATTGAAAAACATGATTTCCTCACCCACATTTGAAGTAATTTTGCTCCCCACCACTACCTGATCGTCGGCCAATGGTTGGTTTAATTGTGTTTGTAACCAAGGTTTGATCACAAAATCACTTTGCTGATCAAATCCTATTAGTTGCACTTTAGACGTACAGCAAGCAGCACTTAATGAAGCGATAAACAGTTGTGGTGAGGCAGCTTCGATCTCTTTGATATCTTTGATTTTATCAATCAAGTCAGCTTTTAGATAAAAACTACTTGGTTCGCCTCGTAATAAGGCAACTTCAAGATTTTTTTCATAACCATAAGGCACCACCAAAATGTCCGCCCCTAACCGACTAGCCATGCCAGAAATCCCTAGGCTTAGGTTTTTCATTAACACACTACCACCAAATAGCGTAGCGGAAAAAAGCATAATGATGATAATCAAACAGCAACTTCGAAATGGTCGTCGTTGAATGTTTCGCCATGCTAAATTCGCGATAGTTATTTCTTGCATGTTTTGCTTCTCGTTATTGTCTAGTGAATGTTAACGCTAGTTAATGCTATTTACTAAATGCTATTTACTAATAGTTACCAACGTTTAGTTTGTTTATTTAAATACCATACATTGATAATAGCAACAATTGCCAAAACCAAGGACAATAAAACCAATGCCGGTTTAGCACCCATATTGCAACGCATCATTTCATTACCACATACACCGATTAAAATGGTTGGAATCGCAGCAGCCAATACAGCAGTGCAAGCAATAGCCATGCTTAATCCTATACGCACAAATAGCGAACGGCTAACTAGTACTAATAATCCAATAGCTATAACTAGACTACCAATTCCAATTTCCGCTCTAGATGTCCAAAAACATTTCATGATTTTGCCGGGTGTATTGTGCATATGTCCATCCATTGGCGCTGCATGCATAGCATCGGCTGGCATTGCGGTAGTAGCCGGCATCGCTTGCACATCCGGTAGTGGACAAACCGGTAAAATATAGAGTGGAAATAAAATAAGTAGCGCCCCAAATAACATAAACAATACAGATGAAACAATACGATTTTTCATAAATATAGACCCTTTAATCATTAATTATTGATAATATTTGCTATTTTACCATGTTCAAGAACCACCGTGGTTTGCGCATGTTTAGATACTTCAGGTGAATGCGTAACTACGATGATTGTGCTTCCTTCTTCATGAAGCTGATGCAGTAAGTTCATGACCATTGCTTCATTGCTTTCATCTAAATTACCGGTTGGCTCATCAGCTAAAATCAGTTTGGGATAATTAATTAGCGCTCTGGCAATACAGACGCGTTGCTGTTCACCACCCGATAATTGACGCGGTAGATGTTTAGCGCGCGCGGCAAGCCCAACGCGTTCTAATGCTTGTAGGGCTTCTTTTTCGTCTACCATACTGTGATAATATTGTGCGACCATCACGTTTTCTAATGCGGTTAAATAAGAGACAAGGTGGAACTGCTGGAAGATTAAGCCAATCTTGTCGCGCCGAATTTCCGTTAACTGTGGTAATGAAAGTTGGGTGATATTTTGTCCATCTAAAATTACCGTTCCTAGTGATGGTTTATCCATACAGCCAATAATATTCATTAACGTGGTTTTACCACTGCCTGATGGTCCCATGATGGATATCCACTTGCCCTCTTCAACGGTTAAGTTAACTTCTGACAAGGCATGTAATGAGCCATAGATTTTAGAAACATTATTCACTTCGAGCATATTCATACTTTACTATCCTATTCACCTCGTAAAACTAAGGCTGGTTCAACTTCAAGCGCACGTTTTACCGGAATCAAACACGCTATAATGGTAACCACAGCGGAAATAACAATCGTTGTGGGTATCAAATAAAATTCAATTACAATTGAGCGCCCAAAAACATTAGCACTAATTACTTGGGCAAAAATCAGACCACAAATTACCCCAATCACGCCACCGACAATACCTAAAATTAATCCTTCGGCTAAAAACTCTTTGGCAATACTCTTATTGGTTGCCCCGATGGCTTTTTTCAGACCGATCTCCTTACGCCGTTCCATGACGACGGTCATCATAGTTGTGGCAACACAGATCATCGTCAAAATTAACACCACTAAGGTTACTAAATAGAGTAAAGATGAGAGCTTGCCGAGCACCGATGCTTCGGACTGCGTTACCCATTTTATAAGATGCGGTTCGACGGTAGTGGAGTGCTCTTTAATGGTTTGAATATAATGCTGTAATTCATCTTGCGTTGCGGTGATACTAATTTCGACCACTTCGGCTTGATTGCTTTCCTCAAGTAATGTTTCAAGATCGTTGAGATCGATAAAGATAAAGTTATCCTCAGCCCTGCCGGTTTTTACGATGCCGGTAATGGTTAACTCTTCATCAAAGCGAGAATCTTGTTTAGATTTTCCTGAAATCAGCATTGTGCTGCCAATGCTAAGTTTAGCAAACTGGGCAATATCAGTACCGATCATAATTTCATTTGGGTTTTTGGGCAGTTCGCCATCTATTTTCCAATACGGGCTAGTTTTACTGACTTGATCAAACTGCGTGCCAACAAGGGTATACGGCTGTTGATTACTACGGATGGCATCATAACGAAACGGCGTAACCCCTAATAGTTTATCTTGTGGTAATAAACCTACTGCTTTTTTTACCTCAACCATTGATATGGTGGGGTGATTATTGGCTGGCATCAACAATAAGTTAGCGCCATAAGAGCGAAATTCCTGTCCCATTTGCCTTGGAATATCATAACAAAGCGTTATCATACCCAGTAATACCGTTGCCCCTATCGCAACACCAAGTAAAGCAATCGCAATCCGAGAACGTCGGCGAATTAGCGAGCTAAATAGCGTTTTTAAAATAAAGCGTTGGTTTTTATTCATCATCAGCCTCACTTACCGACCATGTAGCACATCGGTAGGGCGTAAGAACATCATGATACGCAATGCTGGCAAGCTACCTAACAAAGTAATCAAACCTACCATAATTAATACCAGTGGAACAATAATCATCTTCGGTTCAACAAACGAACTAAATACCGTCTGACCAATGATTTGCGCAAAGCCCAATCCAATAAAATACCCAACTATACCACCCAATAATGCAATGATCACTATTTCGGTAAGAATCAACATCGCCACTGAGGTATTCGTTGCACCCAGCGCTTTTAATAAACCGATTTCTGTACTGCGTTCAATCACATTGGCGGTGACTAAGTTAGATATTGCAAGTGCCGAACAGATTAACGATAAGATCGTCAGCAATAACATTAATAATTGGGTTTTTTGTAAGATAGAGCCTTCTGATTCGGCCACTTGCATTATCGCTTTTACCCGCACATCTGGCATTAGCTCCTCTAATTGATAGGCAATTGAACTGATATAAGCGGTGCAATACCAAGTATCCCACTCGGTTCGCGATAAGCTATTAGGATCTTGCGCTGCTTTGCGGGCTAAATCGTTTTCAGGTGTGGTGAGCGCACTCACTTCAACTCGTTCAACTAAGCCTTCTTTATTAGCCAAATTTTGAGCAACTGGCAGTGATACATAAAGCTCTCTATCTTCAACCCCACCACTATGGAAGATATTATTCACCGTTAGGGTGATTTTTTTGGTGGGTGATATTAGCTCAATACTATCACCCAATTTGAGATTCAATTGCTTGGCAATAGTTTCACCTACCATTACACCTTGCAAATTATCATCCTTCATGGTGTTGCCTTCAATTGACCACCACGATTTCATGGCTAACATTCCAGTGTCAACTTCATCACCTGTTGGAATTGTCAGATGCTTATTAAACCAGGTTCCAACTAGCGTGACCGGTTTATCATTAACCACAACTTGGGTTGTTATATAAGGGGCAAAATCAACAATATTATATGCCCAGAAGATCATCTTAATCTTAACTAAATCATCTTGCTTAATATATTGAATCGCATTTTGTTTATCATCGAGTTGATATAACTCATTGACCAACGCCGCACCTTTTGGCACGATATTTAAATTAGCGCCATAAGCTTTTAATTCTTGGTTAACTTTATCGCCAACATCAAACATCACATTTAACATAGCAGTTGCAAGCGAAACACCCAAAGCAACGGTTAAGGCAATTAAAAATAGCTTCTTTTTTTGACGAACTAACACGCTAAGCAACATTCTACGAAACATATTTTCTTCCTTTTCACACCTTTACTTAAAGCGACTTTTTTCAGCTTCAAGATGAGCAGGTCGAATAATCATATTACCATCTACTATTTCATATTTAAGCGGGACAGGATTACAACCACCAGGAAATCCAATCGTCGCAATATTCATCACCACATCACACAAAATACAGACAACTTGATTACCGCGTTGATAATAACCACTTGCACCGCAGATATCACAAGCATCAAAACCAACACCATAAGCATTTTCGCTTTTCTTAATCACAATAAACCGAACTAATGTGCCATCCATTGCTGAATAGCCATAACGGTGCAAATTACCATCATTGACTCTATCTAACGCAATCACAATCAAACCATCGGCGTTGGGGGTTACTGGTTCGGCCGGGGTTAATTCCACCCCTTTTTCAAAAATATAACGCGCACGGGTAACGGTATAAGCCGTAATGGCAACGCCAGCCATTAACAATAATGAAGTGCGACGATCACGACGTAAACTCGCTTTCACTTTACGCACTTGGGCTGGATTACTACCAACTAATGAGGTCGTTTTGGACTTGGTGTATAACAAAATGCTCATTAATAACACCAAAATCATAAAGATAAAGGTAAACAAATTGACATGTGCTAAAACAAAAATCACTAATTCCATCATCCATTTTTGTGATGAGATAAACCGTCTGACAATCAGGATCTGTAGCAAATTAATGGCATTTTGCGAAGTAAAAATAATAATTGCCAACGAAGTTATGGCAGTAACAAATCGACTTGAAAACCTTGTACAAAGACGATAAACAAACAACCCAATTAAAATGCAAACTAATAAAGCAAAACCATAACCCACCCATTTAAACAGATAGTCATTATTGAATATGGACTCCATGCCAACATCAAATTCAAATGGATAAAGTAAAATATTTGGTAGGCACTGTGCGGTAATAAGC
This sequence comes from Gilliamella sp. LMG 34361, assembly GCF_984569075.1. Classification (NCBI taxonomy): domain Bacteria; kingdom Pseudomonadati; phylum Pseudomonadota; class Gammaproteobacteria; order Orbales; family Orbaceae; genus Gilliamella; species Gilliamella sp. LMG 34361. The sequence goes on from NZ_OZ474903.1 coordinate 2,479,207, forward strand.
CCTATGGCAATTACCATCAATAAAATACTTAGAGGTTTTCTTAAAAACAAGCAGATAAGCAATGGAATGGCAATGATGCACCAAGCAACAATCACACCAAGATCATAAAATTCACGAACGGCAATACCCGTATTTCGTTTTAATATTGCATAAACCAATGCAGCCATCATTCCCAACACAAAACCAGTCACAAGATATTTTTTACTTGTTTGAACAAATGCCGCACTAAGTAGAGCAAACATAATCACTGGTACAAAAGTGTTATCGGTAATATTGATAAGGTATTGGAGCATAATGATTGCCTAAAGATTACAACGTATATTGGCGAGCTTTAACCCTCACCAACAGTCCAGCTAATTATCTAATGATTAAATTCAATTAAAATCATCATTACCATGCACGTGGGATGAAGTCAAAGTCCCAAGAAACTTCGATTGGTTTAGTCCAGAAACGACCTTCAACTCCAGTTTCTTTATCAACATGTAATAAATAACCTTGTTTTTCAGGGTTTTCGATAGTGAAAGTAACTTTATATTTACCTGCACCGTCTAATTTAATATTATTACCATAGTGAGGGCCGTCTGATGCGTTCATCGGCATAAAAGTACCTTCGATAGCTTTAGCGCTGCCTTCTTTTTGAATTTTATATTTTACGGTTAAGTAAGGCACAAAATCACCGGTACCAAAACCTAATTTATTACCCTCAGCCGCTGAGATATCCGCTTCGATATGCATATCTGATTTAGACGCAGGTAACCCCCCCATGCCAGCAGGTTCCATATCAACAGGTTGGAAGTAAACCGCACCGATATGTAAAGGACCAACGGTTACTTCATCACCAATTGGAAACTCTTCGAAACCCTTTTCTTCACCTGGTGCAGGTGCAGCAGCATAAGCCATTGAAGAAAGCGCAAGTATTGATGAAATACCAGCAGAGACTAATAGTTTTTTCATTGAAAACTCCTTAATTTTGTTTTTCGTTTTGAAAACTAATCAATAAAATCATGACTAACCAATCACAATTTACTACCAATGTGTTAATTACGACTTAGAACGAATCATCAATCGTTTTTATTCTTCTATTTTAACTATTTGCTTTTCTGGATCGATAATAGATAACCGACGCTATCACCGCCATTATCATAAACAATTGTGGTACTAATGTCTCAACTGTTGGATAAATACCCAAAATCTCAACCGAATGAACAAAATCGACTGGCGTAACTTGAATAATGTCGGCTTCTTGCAACTCTTTCACGCCGCCACCTGCAAACGCGATCGCCATTAGATACATTAATGCACTGGTACAAATAAAGAACGGTTTAAGTGGCAATTTAACGGTACCAAAGCGGATAACTACAAACACAACGGTTAACACAATCGTACCCACCCCCAAGCCATACCAAACCATATCCATATGCTCTTTGGCATCGGCCAACATGGCTTGATAAAAGATGATGGTTTCTGCCCCTTCACGAAATACCGCTAAAAAGGCTGCAAATCCTAAAGCAAAGCTACTACCGGTCGAAACCGCACTTTGTACCTTACCTTCCACATAGTTTTTCCAGGCTTTCGATTCTGATTTAGACAACATCCAATTACTAATAAAGAACAGCACCACCGTTGCGAGTAACATGGCCGCGCCTTCCATAATTTCTTGGTTGGCACCGCTTAAACCGACAACCGTATGCAACAAAATCGCAGCTAAAACGCTAGCGAACACCGCAAATAAACTGCTGAAATAAACCACTTTAAGCATCGGTTTATTATTCGAACGCACAAGATAGGCCGAGATTGCCGCAATAACCAATATCGCTTCTAACCCTTCACGGAAAATGATGATAAAAGATGCCAAAAAGACACTCCAACCACTCTCTTTTTTACCATCTAACTCGTTGGCATCTTCATGTAGCATTTTTAAAATCACATCAATTTCGGCGCGCACTGTCTTATTAGATTCATTTTGCGACATTAATCGTTTGATTTTTGCGAATTGGTATTCTGTATCAGTGCCACGTTTACCTGAAATATAAGACATCACCGCCCGTTCAACGCCATGCTTTTCATAAAACCCAAAGTAAGCGTTGTTTACGCGGGCTTTAGCACCCTCGACATCTTTCATAAAATAGATATTGTAGGCATCATTAAGAATGATATCCATCTCATCAATAATCGCATTCCAGCTTTCGTATTTCTTTTCGTTTGCATAAGAAGGAGAGCTAAAAATCGCTAAACTTGCAATAAGTAGAGCAACTAAAGTTAAGTACTTTTTCACTTCCTACTCCTTTATTTTCCTAACAACATTATCCCTATTGGTTTGCTGTTTTCAGGCAATTGTAACGATTGACGTATAAATTCAGCATTGATGGAATTGATGTAGCGCGTACTTAGTTTTAGCGCTGCGGCCGCCAAATAAACATTTTGACTCATAGCGCCAACGGCAATTTGGCTAAAATCATTGGCTTTTTGGGCATCATAATCTTCAAGGCTATCGCCATCAGACACAAAAATAAAAATATAAGGGGCTCGCTTAGTAAAGTTCTGCTTACCAATATCACTACGAATATCTTGCTTGTTAATTTCACGAAGATAATGGCCTTCCCACTCATATAAAAAGGTCCCATTCTCACTGGCAATATACAGGCGAATATAAGGAGGCTTACCGCTTGCCATTGGCACTGTCCATCCGTTTTTACCACGATTTAAGCCACTGGCAGCCCAAAGTACGCTTGAAAGCTCATCGTCTGACACCATTGCGGTAGGAAATCCCCCACCCGGCGTTGAAGCACGCTTTTTGAGACTATCAAATAATCCCATGCCATCTTTTTTTTGTGGGGCGGGCAAAGTGACATCAGCATAACAATAGGTAATACAAGACATTAACAAAATAATGGCAAATCTACGTAATAACATAGCCTTAACCTTTCAGCTTAAAAAAATATAATAGCTATCTTATTGCTAATGCTATCAATTATCAACAACAAACAATAATAATTATCATTAATCGTACTGCAACTAATAAAATTAAGGCATTAATATTATAACTCATCAGCCATTTTTATTTTTCGGTTTAAAAAGTATATACTGATGCAATTTTCCTATTTTAAGTAAAATTGAGTACTATTTTTTATGCCATTATCGACTTTAATTGTATTGCCACTTTTTATCTTAACTATCACTTTAGCTTCGTTTTTTAAACACAAAAAATGGCAACTACTCACCATTATCTTAATGACAGTTTTCATTGTGATGGAACTCACCTCAATCTATTTTAGTGGTGGATTTATTGACTATCAGTTTTACGTCAACTTAAATGTGAATGACATTATTGAAGGGTTATTCATTTTCAAATTGCAAGCTCTACTAGTGATTGTGGTCTTTTTGGGATTGGTATTTATCCTTAGCAAATTAGCTAACTTGTTTCGCAATAAATGTCGATTACTATGGCGCTTACCATTCACCGTCATTGCGATTGTCACAATAAGCTATCACAACGGCCCAATCAGTCGCATGTATGAAATCTATCAAGTTACCTGCGCGCCAAAAGCGACTTTCAAACAAGCGTTACAAACGCTAAACATGAATGATTATGTTGAAAAATCACAGCTTAACAGCCAAAAAGGTAAGAATATTATTGTGTTATCGTTAGAATCGTTTGAACAAGGATTTTTAGATTTTGCTGATATTACCCCAAATTTAAGACAGCTACAGCAACAATATACCTTTTTCCCTAATATGCCCATGAGTGCGGGAAGCACATGGACAACCGCCTCAATGTACACTTATATGAGTGGTGTACCATTTTTAATAGGCGAACACTCAACATCACCGCTAAAAAGTGCCAACACCACCCAATTAGTCACCTTAGCTGATGTGCTCAAACAAGCTGGCTACCAAACTCATTATGTGATGGCAGGTCCTGAATTTGCGGGCATTGGCCACACAGCTGAAGTGCTTGGCATGCAAGTCGTATCGGAAAAATCCTATCCCGGTAAATACCCAAATGCCCCATTTGGATTATACGATAAAGATATTTTAGACATCGCTAAACAACAAATTCAAGAGATGAAAAATACTGACAAACCCTTTGCACTATTTATCTCGACCGTTTCAACCCATGCACCAAATGGCTTTGATGATGAGCGCATGACCTCTGTCATCAGTCCGAAAAAAGATAATATGTCGTTTGTGGCTGCATCGCTTGATTACAACTTAGGGCAATTTATTGAAAACCTAAAACAGCAAGGCATATTAGACAACACCGTGTTCTACATCTTTCCTGACCATTTAATGATGGGTGCGGGCACCGAAACCGTTAAAAAATTGTCGGCAAAAGAGCGCAAACTCTACTTATTAACCAATGCGAGTACTGATGATTTACAAAAATCACCGAATCAAACCATCTACCAAATCGATTTACCAAGATTGATTTTAAACGGAGCACAAATTAAAACGAATGCAAAATTCTTAACCGATTACTTAATTGGCGAAAATACTGATAAAAAACAGTTTATTGAACAACATAAATCGAGTATCGCGACATTAAACAATGCGGCACAAGTGCAAAAATGAGCGTCGATACCTTAATTTTAGTTATCACTATTAGCTGTTTAGGCATGATATCACCTGGGCCAGATTTCTTTCTGGTCTTAAAAAACAGCTTAAGTTATAACCGAAAAATGGCATTAATGACCTGTTTAGGTGTAATTAGTGCTATCGCAATTCATATGAGCTACTGTGTAGCTGGTATTGCCGTGTTAATTATCACAACTCCGTGGCTTTACAATGTCTTGCGTTATGCTGGTGCTGCTTATTTGCTATGGATTGGTATTAAAGCGTTGTTGGCCAAAAATAGTGGTGCCACTTATGTCACCAAGCAATCTCAGCAACTCAATATCACCGCAAAAGCAGCATTTATACAAGGACTGTTATGCAACTTACTAAACCCCAAAGCGACGCTATTTTTTCTGGCTATATTCACCCAACTACTTAATGCTCACTCAACTATAATGGATAAATTGCTTGTCGCATTTATTATTTGGTTTGAAGCCTTACTTTGGTGGCCTTTGGTAGTATTTATCTTTCAAACGCAAGTCGTCCAGCGGCGTTATTTTAAGTTGCAAGCGATTATTGATAAGTTATTAGGCATGATATTGATTGTGATTGGAGTTAAAGTAGCGTTAGGGTTTTAGAGCATAAAAAGTGCTTTCCTCAACTTTTTCTACAAAAACCCCGTTCCTCAAAAATAAATCCACCCCAATTTTGGGGCGGATATTTAGCTATGCACTTTACTTGCCTCTTGGTAAGACTATGTGTCAATTTGTGGTGCAAATTGCAGTTCTCTCTATAGATTCCTCAGAACGATACCCATATACTGTACCGGCAAGATGGCCGATGAGAAAATTTATCTCACCATCGCTGTCAATTACCCAGTACCCCTGATATGGATCAAAATCTCCTTCGTCCATTTTGTATTCTCCTAAAACGCCCCACTCGCTTAAAAGCCCTCCAGCAATTTTACGTTGGTAATGATTATCAATTGAAGGGTTGGAAGGTTTGGTAATTTGACAATTTGTACCTGCCGGACACCACGCTTGTCTTGCATTAGTTAAATCCATAGCCCGGGAAAGACTATAACCTATCTTTCTACACCATTCTATTTGCTCGGAAACAATTGCAGCTCCAGGTTCAGGTGGAATTTGATTTTTATCACCATTAAGATCTGGAAGACTTTCATCATACACATCTGGTCGTGGTTTGTCCCCTCTATTAACAAACCACTGCTTTAATACAAAACCATACTTCACCACAACATCATTATCATTACTATCTTTACCTTTTCCAACTAACTCAAAAACCTGAGGCAAAGTAGGTTTTTTAACACCAGTCTCCGGCATTGTCCTTATCTGGTCCCCACTAGCAGCAGGCCCTGTTAAGATGACCCGAACAACACTTGTATCCGATTCATTTGTATCCATAGTTGCTGTAATCTCGCCATGAGAAACAGGCTCCCATGTCAATTTCTGATTAACACCACCTATCTTTAAATCAAAATATAAACCATTTGCGCCTGTAGTTGGGAAATTTCGGTTATAACTCGATTGATCGTATGACTGAGGAATAAAACCATTTTTAGGGTCCCACTCATTAGCGGGACCTTTGTAATCGTTACTATTACCATCATCATCAGTATGTATGTCATGAAAGGTCATATCAGGTTTAGCAAAGCAAACTATAGGCGAAGCCTTAGGACTAATATAATAAGTCACATTACTTGCTGCAAAACGACTACTTTTAGGAACACCGTAATTCGTCTCTAATGTCCCATCTGTACTGGTTAATGTTACTTTATAAGGTGCATTACAGATCTTTGGAACAGTATTACGTGATACAGCTTGATTGTCTTTATCAACAATAGATAAACTTAAACTACCTGTAGCAGTTATACCATCAGGACCTTGACCATCTCCATCACTATCTCCCCAATAATGATAAGGTTCCCCAATGAGAGAATTTAATTCGATTGAATCGCTATCAGTTGGCACCAACATACCAATATCAGCAAAGCTCTGATCAGCGATAGGCAACACAATAGGCTGTGTTGGGCTTGAATCATTAGATGATGGCGTATATTTATCCCCATTAGAAAGGGATATTTCAAGTAAGCCTTGGGCATCAGTTATCCGAGTCTGACCGCCGTCGGTAGTAAAATATGGTGCAGTTCCGTTAATAGTATTCGTGGTTTTAGTCGACAAAGCTTGACTAGAAAAGGAAGTCATTAAAGGCAGGCTAAACGATAAAACGATAAAAATCTGTCGGATTGATAAAAATCGGCGAGGAGACCGCAATAGAATTGGTGAGGTCTTATGGAAAAACAAACTACAATAGCAAAACGAACGCCGAGAGTTTAATTTTACCGAATTTAAAATAAGGTTTGCCAGTTTGGCTTTTTGTAAATTATAATGCATATTCGACAATCCTGTCAAGTAACTTTTTAATTTTTTTACATTTTTATGTTAATTATTTAAAACTTAACCGTTTGTATTAAACGGTTAAGTAAGTATAGTGACTATATAAGCACGTTGCAACACTTATTCGCACCCTTAATCGTTAACTTTTATAAAGAAAATAAAAAATGAATAGAAAAATATTGGAAAATTAATTAATTGATAGTTATTATTAACCAAATAATCATTCCTTTACATATCTTTAAAAATCTAACTATTTTGATGATAAAATTATTTTTAGGGGAATTTTAGTGGTTATTATCGGACTGAGAATTTTGATTTTAGCAGGATTTTAAACCTTAAAAAGTACGTTACTCGACTATTTTTCCATAAAAACCCCTTTCCTCAAAAATAAATCCACCCCAATTTTGGGGCGGATATTTAGCTATGCACTTTACTTGCAAGACTCTATGTGTCAATTTGTGGTGCAAATTGCAGTTCTCTTAAAATTAGTATTACTATATCCATATATTTTACCAACCAGATGGCTGACGAGGTAGTAAACGTTAATGCCCTTACTTGACATGTCACTTGTCCAGTAACCATTATCTGGATCAAAGTTTGCTTCTTCCATATTTGAATCATAATTTGGATCAGAGTTTGCTTCTTCCGTTTCCTTTTTTCCTAAAACGCCCCACTCGCTTAAAAGCCCTCCAGCAATTTTACGTTGGTAATAATTACCAATTGAGGCACCTTCAAGATTTTGAGCTTCACAATTTTCAGCATCGAACGGACATTCAGCTCCTTTTGCATTAGTTAAATCCTTAATTTTGGAAAGACTATAACCTATCTTTTCACACCATTTTTCTTGCATGTAAGGAGCTTCGGATCCGGGTTTATTGTCCTTATTGTCTTGGTCATTAGGATTTGGAGCATCACTTGGATACTTATCTAGTCGTTGCTTATCCCCTCGATTAACAAACCATTGCTTTAATTCAAAACCATACTTCACCACAACATCATTATCATTACTATCTTTACCTTTTCCAACTAACTCAAATACCTGAGGCAAAGTAGGTTTTTCAACAGTTCCTATCAGATTTGCCTCTGCCATTATCTGGTCAGCACTAGCCCTTATCTGGTCCCTACTAGCAGCAGGCCCTGTTAAGGTGACCCGAACAACACTTGTATCCGATTCATTTGTATCCATAGTTGCTGTAATTCCGCCATGAGAAACAGGCTCCCATGTCAAGTTCTGATAAACACCACCTATCTTTAAATCAAAATATAAACCATTGGCGCCTGTAGTAGGGAAATTTTGGTTATAACTCGATGGATCGTATGACTGAGGAATAAAACCATTTTTAGGGTCCCACTCCTTAGCTAAACCTTTGAAATCCATACCATCCTCTATGTCAGAATACCTCATATTAGGTTTAGCAAAGCAAGCTATAGGCGAAGCCTTAGGACTAATATAATAAGTCACATTACTTGCTGCAAAACGACTACTTTTAGGAACACCGTAATTCGTCTCTAATGTCCCATCTGTACTGGTTAATGTTACTTTATAAGGTGCATTACAGATCTTTGGAATAGTATCACGTGATACAGCTTGATTGTCTTTATCAATAATAGATAAACTTAAACTACCTGTAGCAGTTATACCATTAGGACCTTCACCATCTCCATCACTATCTCCCCAATAATGATCCCCAATAAGAGAATTTAATTCGATTGAATCACTATCAGTTGGCACCAACATACCAATATCAGCAAAGCTCTGACCAGCAATAGGCAACACAATAGGTTTTGTTGGGCTTGAATCATTAGATAATGGCGTATATTTATCCCCATTAGAAAGGGATATTTCAAGTAAGCCTTCGGCATCAGTTATCCGAGTCTGACCGCCGTCGGTAGTAAAATATGGTGCAGTTCCGTTAATAGTATTCGTGGTTTTAGTCGACAAAGCTTGACTAGAATAGGAAGTCATTAAAGGCAAGCTAAACGATAGAACAATAAAAAGCTGTCGGATTGATAAAAATCGGCGAGGAAACCGCAATAAAATTGGTGAGGTCTTATAGAAAAACAAGCTATAGCAGCGAAACGAACGCTGAGAGTTTAATTTTACCGAATTTAAAATATTAGTTTGCCAATTTGGCGTTTTGGCGTTTTGTAAGATTATAATGCATATTCGACAACCCTGTCAAGTAAATTTTTAATTTTTTTACATTTTTATGTTAATTATTTAAAACTTAACCGTTGGTATTAAACGGTTGAGGAAGTATAATAACTGAAAAAACACGTTGCATTCGCACCCTTAATTGTTAATTTTTGTAAAGAGAATAGAAAATTAATAGAAAAATATTGGAAAATTAATTACTTGATGATGATTATTAACCAAATAATCGCCCCTTTACATATCTTTAAAAATCTAACTATTTTGATGATAAAATTATTTTTAGGGGAATTTTAGTGGTTATTATCGGACTGAGAATTTTGATTTTAGCAGAATTTTAAACCTTAAAAAGTACGTTGCTCGACTATTTTTGCCATAAAAACCCCGTTCCTCAAAAATAAATCCACCCCAATTTTGGGGCGGATATTTAGCTATGCACTTTACTTGCAAGACTCTATGTGTCAATTTGTGGTGCAAATTGCAGTTCTCTTTATAGGGTCCTCAGGGAAAAAACGATACCCATATATGGCACCGGCAGTATGGCCGACGAGAAAATACATATTACCATCGTTGTCACTTGTCCAGTAACCATTATTTGGATCAAACTTTCCTTCATCCATTTCGTATTGTCCTAAAACGCCCCACTCACCTAGAAGCCCTGCAGCAATTCTACGTTGGTAATGATTACCAATTGAAGGATTGGAAGGGGTGGAAGGGTCGGGAATTTTACAACTTGTACCTGCTGGCACATCCGGACACCACGCTTGTATTGCATTAGTTAAATCCATAGCTCGGGAAAGACTATAACCTATCTTTTCACACCATTTTTTTTGCATGGGAGGAATTGAAGATCCAGGTTTTATTGCCTGATCGCTATCATCATCAGCTGGATATTTATCTACTCGTCGCAGATCCCCTCGATTAACAAACCACTGCTTTAATACAAAACCATACTTCACCACAACATCATTATCATTACTATCTTTACCTTTTCCAACTAGCTCAAATACCTGAGGCAAAGTAGGCTTTTTAACAGTTCCTATCAGATTTGCCTCTGCCGTTATCTGGTCATCACTAGCCCTTATCTGGTCCCCACTAGCAGCAGGCCCTGTTAAGATGACCCGAACAACACTTGTATCCGATTCATTTAAATACCTCATAGTTGCTTTAATATCGCCATTAGGAGAAACAGGCTCCCATGTCAAGTTCTGATAAACACCACCTATCTTTAAATCAAAATATAAACCATTTGCGCCTGTAGTTGGGAAATTTCGGTTATAACTCGATTGATCGTATGATTGAGGAATAAAACCATTTTTAGGGTCCCACTCATTAGCTGGGCCGTTGACATCCTTACTACTACCATTATTTTCATCAATATGTATGCCAGACAAATTCATATTAGGTTTAGCAAAACAAGCTATAGGCGAAGCCTTAGGACTAATATAATAAGTCACATTACTTGCTGCAAAATGACTACTTTTAGGAACACCGTAATTCGTCTCTAATGTCCCATCTGTACTGGTTAATGTTACTTTATAAGGTGCATTACAGATCTTTGGAATAGTATCACGTGATACAGCTTGATTGTCGTTATCAACAATAGATAAACTTAAACCACCTGTAGCAGTTATACCATTAGGACCTTCACCATCTCCATCACTATCTCCCCAATAATGATCCCCAATAAGAGAATTTAATTCGATTGAATCACTATCAGTTGGCACCAACATACCAATATCAGCAAAGCTCTGACCAGCAATAGGCAACACAATAGGTTTTGTTGGGCTTGAATCATTAGATGATGGAGTATATTTATCCCCATTAGAAAGGGATATTTCAAGTAAGCCTTCGGCATCAGTTATCCGAGTCTGACCGCCGTCGGTAGTAAAATATGGTGCAGTTCCGTTAATAGTATTCGTGGTTTTAGTCGACGACAAAGCTTGACTAGAAAAGGAAGTCATTAAAGGCAAGCTAAACGATAGAACAATAAAAATTTGTCGGATTGATAAAAATCGGCGAGGAAACCGCAATAAAATTGGTGAGGTCTTATGGAAAAACAAACTACAATAGCAAAACGAACGCCGAGAGTTTAATTTTGCCGAATTTAAAATATAGGTTTGCCAGTTTGGCTTTTTGGCTTTTTGTAAATTATAATACATATTCGACAATCCCGTCAAGTAAATTTTTAATTTTTTTATATTTTTATATTAATTATTTAAAACTTAACCGTTTGTATTAAACGGTTGAGGAAGTATAGTGACTGAAAAAACACGTTGCAACACTTATTCGCACCCTTAATTGTTAATTTTTGTAAAGATAATAGAAAATGAATAGAAAAATATTGGAAAATTAATTACTTGATGATGATTATTAACCAAATAATCGCCCCTTTACATATCTTTAAAAATCTAACTATTTTGATAATAAAATTATTTTTAGGGGAATTTTAGTGGTTATTATCGGACTGAGAATTTTGATTTTAGCTGAATTTTAAACCTTAAAAAGTACGTTACTCGACTATTTTTGCCATAAAAACCCCTTTCCTCAAAAATAAATCCACCCCAATTTTGGGGTGGATATTTAGCTATGCACTTTATTTGCCTTTTGGCAAATCTATGTATCAATCTGTGATGCAAATTGCAGTTCTCTCATAGTCATAATTAGTATTACTATATCCATATACTTTACCAAGCAGATGGCTGGCGAGGTAGAAAATGTTAACGCCCCCATGATTTATCACATCACTTGTCCAGTAACCATTATCTGGATCAAAGTTTGCTTCTTCCATATTTGAATCATAATTTGGATCAGAGTTTGCTTCTTCCGTTTCCTTTTTTCCTAAAACGCCCCACTCGCTTAAAAGCCCTCCAGCAATTTTACGTTGGTAATAATTACCAATTGAGGCGGCTTCAGGATTTGGAGCTTCACAACTTACATCTGGATCGTCCGGACAATAAGCTCCTTTTGCATTAGTTAAATCCTTAATTTTGGAAAGACTATAACCTATCTTTTCACACCATTTCACTTGCACGTAAGAAGGTGCGGATCCGGGTCTATTAGAATTTGTAGAATCACTTGGATACTTATCTTCTCGTTTCTTATCCCCTCGATTAACAAACCATTGCTTTAATTTAAAACCATACTTCACCACAACATCATTATCATTACTATCTTTACCTTTTCCAACTAGCTCAAATACCTGAGGCAAAGTAGGTTTTTCAACAGTTCCTATCAGATTTTCCGGAGCCATTATCTGGTTCTTACTAGCTCTTATCTGGTCCCCACTAGCAGCAGGCCCTGTTAAGACGACCCGAACAACACTTGCATCCGATTTATTTGTATACATAGTTGCTGTAATCCCGCCATGAGAAACAGGCTCCCATGTCAATTTCTGATTAACACCACCTATCTTTAAATCAAAATATAAACCATTTGCGCCTGTAGTTGGGAAATTTTGGTTATAACTCGATGGATCGTATGACTGAGGAATAAAACCATTTTTAGGGTCCCACTCCTTAGCTAAACCTTTGAAATCCTGACCATCCTCTATGTCAGAATACTTCATATCAGGTTTAGCAAAGCAAGCTATAGGCGAAGCCTTAGGACTAATATAATAAGTCATATTACTTGCTGCAAAACGACTACTTTTAGGAACACCGTAATTCGTCTCTAATGTCCCATCTGTACTGGTTAATGTTACTTTATAAGGTGCATTACAGATCTTTGGAACAGTATCACGTGATACAGCTCGATTGTCTTTATCAACAATAGATAAACTTAAACTACCTGTAGCAGTTATACCATTAGGACCTTCACCATCTCCATCACTATCTCCCCAATAATAATAAGGTTCCCCAATAAGAGACTTTAATTCGATTGAATCACTATCAGTTGGCACCAACATACCAATATCAGCAAAGCTCTGATCAGCGATAGGCAACACAATAGGTTTTGTTGGGCTTGAATCATTAGATGATGGCGTATATTTATCCCCATTAGAAAGGGATATTTCAAGTAAGCCTTGGGCATCAGTTATCCGAGTATGACCGCCGTCGGTAGTAAAATATGGTGCAGTTCCGTTAATAGTATTCGTGGTTTTAGTCGACAAAGCTTGACTAGAATAGGAAGTCATTAAAGGCAGGCTAAACGATAAAACGATAAAAATCTGTCGGATTGATAAAAATCGGCGAGGAAACCGCAATAAAGTTGGTGAGGTCTTATGGAAAAACAAACTACAATAGCACAACGAACGCCGAGAGTTTAATTTTGCCGAATTTAAAACATAGGTTTGCCAGTTTGGCTTTTTGGCTTTTTGTAAATTATAATACATATTCGACAATCCTGTCAAGTAAATTTTTAATTTTTTTTACATTTTTATGTTAATTATTTAAAACTTAACCGTTTGTATTAAACGGTTGAGGAAGTATAGTGACTAAAAAAACACGTTGCAACACTTATTCGCACCCTTAATTGTTAATTTTTGTAAATAAAATAGAAAATGAATAGAGAAATATTGGAAAATTAATTACTTGATGATTATTATTAACCAAATAATCGCCTCTTTACATATCTTTAAAAATCTAACTATTTTGATGATAAATTATTTTTAGGGGAATTTTAGTGGTTATTATCGGACTCACAATTTTGATTTTAGCAGAATTTTAAACCTTAAAAAGTACGTTACTCGACTATTTTTGCCATAAAAACCCCGTTCCTCAAAATAAGTTACAGTTTATGCGCATAATCCATCGCGTTTTATCATCTCACTCAATAGCATTTTTTTAAGCGCTAGTTAACTTATTTATTTGTCTTCTTTCCATCAAAGACGCAAGCTGCCGCATAATTACTTGTTTTATTACTATGATAAATCATGCCGATTTCCTTGGTCGCAGTTAATTGGGTGTTAGAACTCGTACCATCGAGCTTTTCGGACTGTTCGCTCGCCCAGAAGGAATAAACGTCCCTAGCCTCACGAGTGTAATAAGCTACATCACCCCATTCAGCAAGAAATCCTGCGCCAATTCGTCGCGAATAGACATAAGTATTTGATGGGTAAGCAATTCCTCCAGGACATTTAAATTCACGAATACCATTACACGATGATGCGTTAGTTAATTCCCTAAGATGTGGAAGGCGATAACCTATATTGCTACACCATGATTCCTGTTCGGCAAGTGGACGACCTCTGTATCGAATAAAGAACCACTGCTTTAATACAAAACCATACTTCACCACGATATCATTATCATTACTATCTTTACCTTCTCCAACTAGCTCAAATGTCTGAGGCAAAGATGGAACAAGTTTTTTCTTATCTTCATCGATGTTACCCGTTATATCTCTAGCGGTAGGCCCTTTTAAGGTGACCCGAACAACGCTGGTATCCGATTCATTTAAATACCTCATAGTTGCTTTAATATCGCCATTAGGAGAAACAGGCTCCCATGTCAATTTCTGATCAACACCAACTATCTTTAAATCAAAATATAAATCATTTGCGCCAGTAGTAGGAAAATTTGAATGGTAAGATGATGGCCTAGTTGATTGAGTGAGAAAGCCCTTAGTAATACTCCAAATGGAAGCTGGACCAGCATAGTGGCGATCACCGTTTACCATATTAGGTTTAGCAAAGCAAACATCAATCGTTGACTTAGGTTTAATATAATAAGTTACATTACTTGCAGTAAAATAAGTACTTTTAGGAACACCGTAACGGGTCGATAATGTACCACCATCAGTCCTTAACATCACTTTATAAGGTGCTCTACAAACGCTAAGCGGTTCATTACGAGTGACAGACAAGTTGTTTGCATCAACGATAGATAAATATAAATTACCCGTAGCAGTAACACCACTATCCCCATCAGCGTCACCCCAATAATTATAGGGAGCCTCAATAAGGGTATTTAATGAGATTGTGTCAAAATTGATTGGTATCATCATGCCAATATCAGCGAAACTCTGACCTGCAGAAGGTAACTCGATAGGATTAGTTAAACTTGAATCATTGGACGAAGGTGTAAATTTAACCCCATTAGAAAGAGATATTCCGAGCAGACCGTCAGTGTCAGTCACTTGAGTGTGACCACCATCGACAGTAAAATATGGAGCATTACCCTCAATACTATTCAAAGTTATAGACGTTAGTGCTTCACTTGCAAAGGAAGTTACAAGCAAAAAAACAAATATTAAAAAGATCTGCCAAGATAAAAAGAAGCGTTGGAAGAAATCTGCAAAAATGCTCGCAATTTTGTTGAAAAATAAACCGTGGTAAAAAAATGAATGTTGGCACCCTAACTTCGTTGAACTTAGATTATAGATTGGCCATGTTGCTTTGTTATAAATCATGATACACATCCGACAATCCTGTCAATTAACTCCGTATTTTATAGCCACTTACACTTTATCAGTTAAAATATAATCAATAATTCACTTAAAAACGAGGTGGGGTAGCATAGCGCTTTCAAAAAATAACCACAATTTAATATAACTATAAAATTGTTAATTTTTGTAAATTAAAATGTTAAAGCCCATCTAAAAAATACACGTTTAACGATTAAAATGACCAATTTTAAAACTCAAAAAACTGTTCCTCAACTTTTTACTGTAAAAGTCCGCCCTTCTAAAAACCCGCTTTAGTAGGAGCGGATAGTTCAGCTACGTCAAAAAATCACTTTTTATCTCCGACGTTAATCGACACCTTTTTAAAATAAACAAATTCACCTGTCATGAGCTTGATTAACAAACATCTGGCAATTGCGACGTTTTCTTGTGGATTTATCTTGCCTTTCTAACAGCTAAACCCAATTGCCATACCGCCATGGCATAATGCGTACTGTGATTATAGCGGGTGATGACGTAAAAGTTAGGTAAACCATACCAAAATTGGTAACTATTTCCCATGTCTAGACGTAATAAGCTGACTTCTTTATGACCGTCGATTGAGCTTTTTGGTTTTAATCCTGCTTTGGTTAAATGTTCAACAGGGTATTTAGTGCTAAAACCTGTATCAAGCTCAAGCGCTTGACCATCAGCCACCACGGCAACTTTTTTGTTACGTTGCCAACCGTGTGCTTTGAAATAGTTCGCTACACTGCCAATTGTGTCAACCGGATCCCATAAATCGGTATGGCCATCACGATTGAAATCGACTGCATGATGTCTAAAAGCCGATGGCATAAATTGGCCATAGCCCATTGCTCCGGCAAATGATCCACTTAAATCAAATGGATCAACACCTTCATCACGACACATAACTAAAAAGTCTTCAAGTTCATTAGCAAAGTATTGAGATCGTCTTGGGTAATAAAATGCAAGAGTTGATAGCGCATCGATAATTTTGGTTTTTCCCATAACACGGCCCCACCCTGTTTCAACGCCAATAATACCGACGATGATTTCAGGTGGTACACCATACTCTTTGTAAGCACGTTGCAGGTCTTTGTCATATTTATTCCAAAATTCGACACCTTTAGGTAAGTTACTTGGTGTAATGAATTTATTTCTGTAACGAATCCATGCACCATTTGGTACGTTTGATGATCCCGATTTTGGTGCTTGTTTATCCATTAAGCCAATAACCCAATCAAGTTTGTTTGTTTGCTCTAGAACTTTACGTAGTTGCTGGCGATTAAAACCATGTTTTTTAACCATCATGGTGATAAACTTCTCTTTATCTACTGGTGCGCTATTTGCTTTCGGTTTTTCGTGCTGTTTTTCTAAATAAACGCCACCTTTTACATTTGAATGGCCCCGATGCTGCTGCATTGGGGACTTTGAAGATTTCCCACCAGAACAAGCAGCAAGCCATAAAATCATCATCACATAAATAACGATACGTTGCATAAACCATCCATATTTAGTTAGTTAAAAAACGACGATATATTAAATTATTTACTTTTATTTAACAACATTTTGACAATCTCTTCCTGCTGCTATTTGTGCAATATTGTTTAGGGTAGTGTCCGAGATATTTAATAATGCCTCTTGAGTTAAAAAGGCTTGATGACCGGTAAAAATCACATTATGACACGCAGATAATCGACGAAATACATCATCTAAGATGACATCGTTAGATTTATCTTCGAAAAATAGGTCTCGCTCGTTTTCATAAACGTCCATACCTAGAGCACCGATTTTAGTCTGTTTTAGTGCTTCAATTGCAGCAGTTGCATCCAATAAGCCACCACGGCTAGTGTTTATAATCATCACACCGTTTTTCATTTTGTCAAATGAATCTTTGTTTAATAGATGATAATTTTCAGGTGACATTGGGCAATGTAAGGTTATTACATCTGATTTTGCATAGAGTTCGTCTAATTGAACATACTGAGCACCTAATTCAACAACGATATCGTTTGGATAGGGATCATATGCAAGAATATTCATGCCAAATCCCTTTAAGATACGAATCACTGCTTGACCAATTTTACCTGTACCAATCACCCCGGCAGTGCGATTATGCATGTTAAAGCCTGTTAACCCATCTAACGAAAAATTAGCATCGCGAGTTCGTTGATAAGCTTTATGGGTTCTGCGATTTAGTGTCATCATTAATGCAACGGCGTGTTCAGCAACTGCTTCTGGCGAATAGGCTGGCACACGAACGACAGTGATCCCTAATTTCTTTGCTTCAGCCAGATCGACATTATCAAAACCTGCACAGCGTAATGCTAGGATTTTAATACCATAATGCGCTAATTTTTGTAGGACAGCTTTATCAACTTCGTCGTTAACAAATACACAAACAGCATTATAACCTTCTGCTGTGACAACCGTTTTGTGGCTTAATTTATGCTCGTAATATTCAATATCAAAACCAAAGTGTTTGTTGGCGATTTCGAGATGTTCTTTGTCGTAATGTTTACTGCTAAAAACAGCAACCTTAACTGTTCCTTTCATATTATGCCCCCTTGTCGGCAATAAATAGATGTATTGTTTCAGCTTTAATGATGATCGAAACACATTGCTTGCTTGATAATTTTTGACGAATGTCAAATATTGATTTAATGTTTGCTTTGAAATATCCGGTTAGTAAAATTCACATATAGTAAAACGCGTTATGTTAGCTTTAGCAATAATTTTTTTTATTTGTATGCTATGATAGCACTTTGCTATAAAACTCACCAATAATGTTAACTGATGAATAAAAAACAAGATCCCCTTTTCAAAACTATTTTTTCGACAAAAATGCTCATTTGTGTTTTTACCGGTTTTGCTTCAGGACTTCCTTTTTTTTTATTAATACAACTTTTACCAGCATGGTTAACCAGTGAAGGACTAGATATCAAAGCAATTAGCGCATTTTCATTAACGCAACTACCTTACATTTTCAAATTTGTCTGGGCGCCATTTATGGACGATATTTCATTGTTTAAGATGGGACGACGTCGAGGGTGGATGTTTTTGTCGCAAATAATATTGCTATTTTTCATAGCGATATTAGGTTGTTTTTCACCAACATTGAATATTTGGGTTATTGCTACTATATGCTTTATTATTGCATTGTTTTCCGCCACACAAGATATCGCTTTAGATGCATTTCGACGCGAAATACTTCTCGATTCCGAACTTGGATTAGGAAATAGTATTCATATTAATATTTATCGCATCGCAGGCTTGGTACCTGGTTCATTATCGCTAATTCTATCTCAATTTTTGCCATGGAGTAGCGTTTTTATTATCACAGCATTATTTATGTTACCAGCCATAGTTATGACTCTTTTGGTGAAAGAACCACTTAATCAACAAATACCAAAATCCCGTAATCTTGAAGATATTATTATAAACCCATTTTTAGAATTTATTACTAGGAAAGGCATTAAATCAGCCATGGTTATTTTGTCCTTTATATTTTTATATAAATTAGGCGATAGCATGGCGACGTCCTTAGCGACCACTTTTTATATGAAAATGGGATTCAGCCGATTAGACATTGGTTGGATCGCCAAAAATGCTTCATTATGGCCTAGTATATTCGGTGGCATAATGGGCGGAATTTTGATG
This sequence comes from Gilliamella sp. LMG 34361, assembly GCF_984569075.1. NCBI lineage: Bacteria > Pseudomonadati > Pseudomonadota > Gammaproteobacteria > Orbales > Orbaceae > Gilliamella > Gilliamella sp. LMG 34361. The sequence goes on from NZ_OZ474903.1 coordinate 2,498,338, forward strand.
ATAAAAATCGGCATTAATCGCGCTTTATGGTGCTTTGGTTTGGTGCAAGTCTTTTCTATTTTAGGTTTTGCGTGGTTGTCAATTGAAGGACCATTTAATGAAATTGGTACACATGAAAAAATTATGTTAGCGTTAGTTATCGGAATTGAATCACTAGGCGTGGGTCTTGGCTCAGCAGCATTTGTTGCATTTATCGCCAAAACGACTAATCCACTATATACTGCAACACAGTTTGCATTATTCACCAGTATCGCATCAATTCCTCGAACACTTATTAATTCGACAACAGGAATTATGGTTGAATATTTAGGATGGACGACCTTTTTTGGTTTATGTACGATATTAGCCCTACCGGGCATGGTGCTTTTATTGAAAGTAGCACCATGGAATATAAAATCTTAGGAGACATTATGGACAAACTATCATTAGCTTTCGAATTTAGGCACGCTTGCAAACGTTTTGATCAATCAAAAAAAATTAGTCATGCCGAGATTGAAGTGATTTTAGATGCTGGCCGTTTATCGCCGTCATCATTTGGTTTGGAGCCTTGGCATTTTGTGGTTGTCGATAATACAGATATTAAAGCACAATTGCGTGCAGCTTGTTATAATCAAGAACAAGTTACTAGCTGTTCGCATTTTGTGATTTTACTTTATCGTAAAGCAAATAACTTCACTTCACAAAGCCCTTATTTGCGTCAAGCTGTAGCAAGAACTTTGCCAGATCAAAACGATCAAACGGCAATTGATAAAGCTAGCCAAGATTTTCTTAACTATATTAACTATGGTTTAGGAGAAGGATTGAATACTAATAACTGGTCAGAAATGCAGGGTTATATAGCGGCTGCAAATATGATGACTACAGCGGCTTATCATAATATAGACTCTTGCGCGCTTGGTGGATTTCAATATGATAAAGTGATTAACATCTTAGAAAAACATATTCCTACATTTAGTCATGAAGTGTTTGGTGTCGGACTATGTTTAGCATTTGGTTATCGCATTGATGAGCAACCGCCACATATTCGTTGGTCACTCCAAGATGTAACAACTTACTTATCTTAATTGCAATTATCATCCTTATGTCGCCTTTTGGCGGCATTAATTGAAAACACAAAGAAAACCAATACTATTGTGCGTTACTCAATATTATCACCTTCACCTATTGCTGCAATAAACAATTTTTTTACAAGAGAAAGATTGATAATGTTAGACTTATTAACTATAAATTGCGCTAACCATATTTTATTTAGCCAGAAAATAGGAAAGATATAAGATGAAAACCAAACATGCCCGTCTATTAATTTTAGGGTCAGGACCAGCTGGCTATACCGCAGCGGTTTATGCTGCACGAGCAAATTTATCTCCAGTATTAATCACCGGCACTCAGCAAGGTGGACAACTTACCACCACGACCGAAATCGAAAACTGGCCAGCGGCGAATCCTGAATTAACGGGACCTGAACTGATGGACAAAATGCAACAGCATGCCGAACGATTCAACACTGAAATCATTATCGATCACATCGATAGTGTTGATTTTAGCCAAAAACCATTCAAATTACTTGGTAGCGACACGCAATACAGTTGCGATGCGTTAATCATCGCTACCGGTGCATCTGCGCAATATTTAGGCTTACCTTCCGAAGAAGCATTTAAAAGCAAAGGTGTGTCAGCTTGTGCTACATGTGATGGCTTCTTTTATCGTAATCAGAAAGTGGCTGTTGTAGGTGGTGGTAATACAGCTATTGAAGAAACCCTTTATTTAGCTAATATTGCAAGCGAAGTCCATTTGATTCATCGTCGTGATAGCTTTAGGGCAGAGAAAATCTTAATGGACCGCTTGGCCGAAAAAGTGCGAGAAGGCAAAGTCATTTTACATACTCATCAAATCATCGACGAAATCCTTGGTGACAATATGGGCGTAACCGGCGTTAGATTACGAAGCAGTCAAGATCCAAATCTTACTAAAGCGCTTTTAGTAATGGGGGTATTTATTGCCATTGGTCATAAACCAAATACGGCCATTTTTGATGGTCAACTTGAACTAGATAATGGTTATATTAAAGTAAAATCAGGCACTAGCGGTAATGCCACTCAAACAAGTATCGAGGGGATTTTTGCTGCTGGTGATGTTATGGATCATATTTATCGACAAGCAATCACGTCGGCAGCAACAGGGTGTATGGCAGCTTTAGATGCTGAACACTATTTAGACAACTTAAAATAGAACACGCTAAATAGTATGTCACTAGATAAAAAACGTCAAACCTATTTACTTAACTGGTTAAAACAGCACACAAAAATGTATAAATCAGATTTGCGTGCTTCGGTTTTATCTGGTTTTTTGTTAAGTCTATTAATGATTGGTCAAGCAGCGTTATTGGCAATTATTCTGCAAAAATTAATCATCGATCAGACTTCGTTTTCTATGGTTGTTCCCTATTTTTTATCTTTAATCGTCATTTTATTGCTACGTGGCTTGCTTATTTATCTTCGTGAAAAGATTAACTTTGTCTTAGGGCAAAAGATCCGTCAACAAATTCGGCAAAAAATTATCGATCAGTTTGAGTTATTTGGCCCTGCCTATTTAAGCCAAAGCACCACTGGCGCATGGAGTACTTTAATAATTGAGCAAGTCGATAATTTGCATGATTTTTTTGCTCGCTACTTACCGCAAATGCGCTTAGCAAGTATGGTACCGATATTAATTTGTATTGCCATCCTCCCTTTTAATTGGGCTGCGGCCGTTATTTTGCTTTGTACCGCTCCGCTAATTCCTATTTTTATGATTTTAGTCGGCATGGGCGCTGCCGATATTAATCGTCGTCATTTTAAGGCACTTGCTTATTTAAGTGGGCATTTTTTAGATCGCCTAAAAGGACTTAGTACCATTCGTTTATTCAATCAAGGCGAACAACAAACTGAACAAATTGCCCATGCATCTGAAGATTTTCGCGTTAAAACCATGCAAGTGTTAAAAATGGCATTTTTATCATCTGCAGTTTTAGAATTTTTTACATCGATTTCGATTGCAATTGTGGCGGTTTATTTTGGTTTTTCGTATCTAGGAGAGTTTAATTTTGGCACTTACAATGGCACTGTCACTTTGTTTGCTGGTTTTTTTGCCTTAATTTTAGCACCCGAATATTTTCAACCATTACGCGATTTAGGAGTATATTATCATGCCAAAGCCGAAGCCATTGCCGCAGCGGATAATATTGAAACGTTTTTAAATAAAAAAATGGCACTTGATGGTGATCAGCAAAAAAGCAAATCTAATCAATTATCATCAAACAGCCCCTTAAAAATAACTGTTTTAAAAACGATTGAAGCGAACGATCTTATTGTGTTATCAAACGAAGGGATACCAATAGTTGGTCCGTTTAGCTTTTCATTACACTCACCATTTAAATTAGCGTTAATTGGTACGAGTGGTGAGGGTAAAAGTTCTCTTATGCAGGTATTATTAGGATTTTTACCTTATCAAGGATCGCTCAAAATTAATGGTATTGAATTTAATCAACTTGATTTAACTAGTTGGCAACAACAAATCAGTTGGATTGGGCAAAATCCTTATCTGATTAATGGTTCAATTCGGGAAAATATCCTACTGGGCAAACCAATGGCTACCGCCAGGGAGCTTGACGAAGTCATCTCCAAAGCGCAACTATCTGATGTAATCGCACAATTACCTGAAGGTGTCGATACTAAGATTGGTGATGATGCCGTAAGATTGTCTGTTGGACAAGCTCAGCGTATTGCTCTTGCTAGAGCGATGCTCAAACCTTGCCAATTACTGATCCTTGATGAGCCAACTGCCAGTTTAGATAAACAGACAGTCCAACAATTAGCTCCCTATCATATTGCGACAAATAGTATCACTATCACTCACCATGATATTGAGGATTTTGACCAAGTCTGGAAACTGTCAAAAGGGCAACTTACCGCCATTAAGGAGAGCTTATGCTAACGCTATTACGTCCCTATATTGCGCTTTATAAGCACTACTTTTGGCAAATTGTTATTGGACTGGGCTTAGCTATTCTTACGTTATTTGCCAGTGTCTTTTTACTTTCTTTATCAGGATGGTTTTTAGCGTCTACCGCGGTGGTTGGTGTTGCGGGTCTATATACCTTTAATTACATGTTACCTGCTGCAGGCGTGCGAGCCGCAGCTATTATGCGAACAGCGTCGCGTTATGCTGAACGTTTGGTCGATCACAATACTACATTTAAGATATTAGCCTATTTAAGAACGCTGGCATTTAAAAAGATCTTACCATTAAGCACCAACCAATTAGCTCAATATCAAAAAGCTGATCTGCTTAACCGCTTTATTGTGGATATTGATGCACTTGATCATCTCTATTTGAAACTATTTTCGCCGATTGTGACAGCTCTCGTCATCGTTATGATACTATTTGTTGGATTAAGTTATATTAACCTTCCTATCGCCTTAATTATCAGTATTGTACTCACTATTACTTTACTTGCCATTCCTGTGGTCTTTTATCATGCAGGTAAACAGTTAGGTGAAAACCTAGCTAAACAGCAAAGTGAATATCGAGCGTTATTAATTAACTATCTTCAAGGTCAAGCTGAACTGACTTTATTTAATGCGCAAAATCGTTACCGTTCAAAATTGGACAAGCTTGAATCAGACTGGCTTTATTATCAAAAAAAACAATCCACTTTAATGGCTCTATCCAGTGCTCTTGTGGTATTAATTGCCGGATTTTTGACTTTGTTGGTGCTTTGGCTTATCACCCAATACACATTATCGCCTTTCATTGCCTTATTCGTGTTTGTCTGCCTTGCAAGTAGTGAGATTTTAGCCCCTATTCCTACTGCATTTATCTTTTTAGGCCAAGTATTGGCATCAGCAAAACGAACAACCGCTTTATTTACTCAAACTCCCGATATCAAGTTTACCAAGCAAGGTAAAGTGATAGATTTAACCACCGCCAAACTACAATTTAATGACATTAACTTTTGCTACCCAAATCAACCGTTTACAATCTTAAATCACTTTTCATTAACCGTTGAAGCAGGCAAACATATTGGCTTAATTGGTAAAACCGGCTGCGGTAAGTCGACCTTACTTAATTTAGTCACCCGCACGTGGGAACCAACTTCGGGCAATATTCTTATCAATGATATACCAATTAATCAACTTGACGAACCAACTTTACGACAAGTAATTGCAGTGGTACCGCAAATGATTACTATCTTTAGTGATACATTAAGACAAAATTTGTTAATTGGTGATCCACACGCATCAGACCAACAACTAATTGCTGTTTTACAGCAAGTTGAGCTATCGAAATTGCTATCAACTGAGCAAGGATTGGATTTACCTTTAGGACAAGGTGGGCGTTCACTATCAGGTGGTGAAATTCGACGTATCGGTATTGCTAGAGCACTATTGCATAACTCGCCATTAGTCTTAATGGATGAACCAACTGAAAGCCTTGATCAGCAAACTGAACAACAGATTATTCAGCTTATTAAGCAAATTTGCCATAATAAAACCCTACTAATGGTAACTCATAGATTAACCGATAGTCCCTTGTTTGATCGGGTGGTTGAGTTATGAGTTTTGCAAGAATCAAAAAACCAGTTTAGTCATTAACGATTGATTAGCTTGGTTGAAAGTGATTTCACCAATTGCTTCTATTACCGCAAAAATCAATGTGCACGATAAGCACGTTGACGGTAATGGCAGATTGTTGCCGTAATTAACATTACATTTAATACCATCTCGCATTAAATCATAACCAGCAACTAGTCGTTTGGTCCAGTTTTTTAGTCTATTTAGGCGCAGCTTTTAAGTTCAATAGTTGCTCAACTATGTATAACGATGGGTTATATGCCCTAAATGGTTACCTTCGGCAATAAAAGTAACAGTTTTATTACTCTAATATCTTCAATCTTCATTTTATATTGCTCCTTTAATATTCAGGTTTATGCATCTAATACCACCCCCGCGATAGTGTCAGCTAGACTTCATTGTGCAATCTAAAATTCCGCCAACACTGTCGGCTTACTCTCTTATCACTACATAATCATTTCTTATTGGTTACTTTGTTGTTTCTACCTCACCCTAAGTATAAGTTATGAAGACTTTAGTGTTAAGGATGAACGCAAATTTGACATACCAAGGGAGTATTTGGGGTGAAATATGGTCCAGTAATATAAGCCTCTCCTGGGGTTACAACGAAATTGCCGTCGCTAATCCAGTATTGGTCTTCTCGGGTTCTATGAGCGATGAAATAGGAACCAGCATAGGTTGACATAACACCCCATTCAGTAAATAGCCCTGCACCAATTCGACGCTGATAATAATTACCCGGTGACGAAGGCGTGGCACCAACAATGATTCTGTTTCCGCTACGGTAAATAGCATTCGTTAAATCCGCTGCTTTTGAAAGGCGATAACCTATATTATTACACCATTCTTGCTGGTATCTATAAGCAACCCTAGCGCCTCTCCGATTGACAAACCACTGCTTTAACTCAAAACCATACTTCACGACCGCCTGACCACTATTATCTCGTCCAACTAACTCAAATCTTTGCGGTAATGTGGGTTTATCTACCTGCTTAGATGGATTTTCTACTAATTGTTCGGGTTCGGCTACAGGTCCTGTTAGTGTAACACGGACTTTTTCACCTGTAACATCCGGCGTCATAGTTACAGTGATACCTCCCTGTGTGATGGGGTCACCCCAATTTAAAGGACCACTATTTCCTATTAATAAATCAAAATACAAATTATTAGCGCCAGTAGTAGGGAAGTTTCGATGATAAGATGACGAATTGTTAGACTGAGGAATAAACCCGTAATGAACATCCCACTCTGAAGAAGGTCCTGCATATTTATCTTTACTATAGGTCATATTAGGCTTTGCAAAACAGACCCTTGGTCCTTCTTCTCCTTTAGGTTTGATATAATAAATTGCTGTACCACTATTATAAACGGCTCTATTTGGAACGCCACTACGAGTAGTAAGTATACGGTCACTCCCCGATACTCTTAGTTCAACTCTATAAGGTGCATTACAAATATTTAGTGTCTCGTTACGTGCTACAAGATTATTATTCCTATCATAAATATATAGGTAAAAAAAACCACTTGATGAAAAATCACCATCGCCATCGTCATCACCTGCATAATTATATGGTGGACTAATCAGTGTGCTAATATCGACTCTATATGCATTGATATCCGTTGGCATAAGCGTACTAATATCGGCGAAAGTCTCTCCGGCATTAGGTAATTCGATAGGATTTGATGCACTTGAGTTATTTGTTGCTCGAGTGATGATAGTTCCATCGGATAGCGTTATCCCGAGTAATTCATCGATATTAGTCACACGCGTATGACCGCCGTCGAAGGTTAAATATGGTGCGTGACCGTTAATAACATTACGTGTTTTAGCTGTTAATGCTTGACTGCAATAAGAAGTCAACATCAATAAAATAGGTAATAAGGCTAAAATAATTTGCCGGAATGGAAACCAGCCACGAATTGTTACCCCAAAAAATCGGAAAACAGAGGAGAGATATTGAAGATTACTACGAAAACTAGACCGATTTAAATTATAAGTTGGGCAGGTTTGGTGTTTGGTGTTTGGTGTTCAAAATTATAATGCATAGCGACAGCCTTGTCAAGTAATATTCTAATTTAATTCAATTTTTTCGCTATATCGGTAGCTCTCTAACCGATAAATTCACTTAAAAAGTGTTTAAAATTATATAGTTTAAACAACCTCCTTCGCAACTGATTTTAATCGCTCAATTGTTAACTTTTGTAAAGAAAAGCACCAAACTAATCATTAAAGTAAATAATTAAAATGGAATGCCTACACTTTTCATACTTAAGGCGTTATTAAATGCCATTGCTGTCAAATACGATAAATGTTTGTTGTTGTACGCATAACCAAGGAAACGTTGTTTTCTTTTTTCCGAGTAGCTTATCCCTTAAGTACAATTAGTGCAGCCTATCCACTTCAATCTTCATTTTATATTGCTCCTTTAATATTCAGATTTATGCATCTATATCCCGCCTGCGATAGTGTCGGCTAGACTTCATTGTGCAATCTAATATTAGTTCGCCAACACTGTTGGTTTATTCGCCTATCACAAATATTGGGTGCTTCGTTGTTCTTATCTCCCCCCCAACCTTTACGATTTAAGCGCTAAGAAGAATTAAGGATAGGCACAAATTAAATATACAGAATAATCGAGAGGTAAATAGCGGATCGCACCATCATTAGGATTCACTTTCGAACTAGTATCACTACTACTACTACTATTAGCCGCAGCCCCATATCCACCACTTTCGTCACTATATGCATACACAAAATTTGCACCAACATAGGTTGACATAACGCCCCATTCAGTAAATAGCCCTGCACCAATTCGACGCTGGTAATAATTACCCGGTGACGAAGAAGGTGTAACTTCCCATCCTCTACCAACTGCGTTAGTTAAATCCACAAATATTGGATAACGATAACCATTCCCATTACATATTTTTCTGAGGGTACTAAAGCCAAATGACTTCTTCCCTCCATTAAAAAACCACTGCTTTAACTCAAAACCATACTTCACGACCGCCTGACCACTATTATCTCGTCCAACTAACTCAAACGTTTGCGGTAATGTGGGTTTATCTACCTGCTTAGAAGGATTTACTACTAATTGTTCGGGTTCGGCTACAGGTCCTGTTAGTGTAACACGGACTTTTTCACCTGTAACATCCGGTGTCATAGTTACAGTGATACCCCCCTGTGTGATGGGGTCACCCCATTTTAAAGGACCGCTATTTTGTATCAATAAATCAAAATACAAATTATTAGCACCAGTAGTAGGGAAGTTTCGATGATAAGATGACGAATTGGTAGACTGAGGAATAAATCCGCTATAAGCATTCCACTCTGAAGAAGGTCCTGCATATCTACCTTTACTATAGTCCATATTAGGCTTTGCAAAACAGACCCTTGGTCCTTCTTCTCCTTTAGGTTTGATATAATAAGTTGCGCTGCCACTATTATAAACGGTTTTATTTGGAACGCCATTTCGAGTAATAAGTGAAGTGCTGCCCCCCCCTATACTTACTCTGAGTTCAACTCTATAAGGTGCATCACAAATATTTAGTATCTCGTTACGTGCTATTACACGATTATTATTCCTATCATAAATAGTAAAATAAAAAACCCCTCCTCCTATTGAAAAATCACCATCGCCATCATCATCACCTGCATAATTATATGGTGGACTAATCAGTGTACTCATACTGACATTGTAGCCATTAATATCCGTTGGCATAAATGTACCAATATCGGCCAAAGTCTCTCCGGCATTAGGTAATTCGATAGGATCTGATGCACTTGAGTTATTTGTAGCGCGAGTGATGATAGTTCCATCGGATAGTGTTATCCCGAGTAATTCATCGGTATTAGTCGCACGCGTATAACCGCCGTCAAAGGTTAAATATGGCGCGTGACCGTTAATAACATTTCGTGTTGTAGCTGTTAATGCTTGACTGTAATAAGAAGTCAACATCAATAAAATAGGTAATAAGGCTAAAATAGTTTGCCGGGATAAAAGACAGCCACGAATCAATACCACAAAAAATCGGAAAATAGAGGAGAGATATTGAAAAGTACTACGAAAACTAGACCGATTTAAATTATAAGTTGGGCAGGTTTGGTGTTTGGTGTTTGGTGTTCAAAATTATAATGCATAGTGACAGCCTTGTCAAGTAATATTCTAATTTAATTCAATTTTTTCGCTATATCGGCAGTTGCCTAACCGATAAATTCACTTAAAAGCGTTTAAAATTATATAGTTTAAACAACTCCCTTCGCAACTGATTTTAATCGCTCAATTGTTAACTTTTGTAAAGAAAAGCACCAAACTAATTATTAAAGTAAATAATTAAAATGAAATGTCTACACTTTTTCATACTTAAGGCGTTATTAAATGCCATCGCGGTTAAATACGACCATATTGTACGCATAAGCAAGGAAACGTAGTTTTCTTTTTTCCAAATAGCTTATCCCTTAAGTACAATTAGTGTATCCACTTCAATCTTCATTTTATATTGCTCCTTTAATACTCAGGTTTATACATCTAATACCACCCCTGCGATAGTGTCGGCTAGACTTCATTGTGCAATCTAAAATTCCGCCAACACTGTCGGTTTACTCGCCTTCCTATCACAAAGCAACCATTCACTATTGGTTAATTTGTCGCTCCTGTCTCTGTCAGGTATAAAAATTAAGGTGATACGCAAACACCATAGCGCGTCGAAAGGTTGTTCTGTGCGCCACCGTTGTCCGGGTTGACTCCTACTCTGCTACCCTCGTTCGTACGGTAATATCCACCAGCAGGGTAGGAATAGCGTTGAAAGTTGGCGCCAGCATAGGTTGACATAACACCCCATTCAGTAAATAACCCGGCACCAATTCGACGCTGGTAATGATTACCCGGTGACGAAGGTGTAGCACCTATATAATCTCCATAAACAGCGTTAGTTAAATCCGCAATGCTTGAAAGACGATAACCTATATTATTACACCATAATAGATGGTTGTTTTTATCATAATGATCAAATATGCTTTCATAAACAGTTCCACGATTGACAAACCACTGCTTTAACTCAAAACCATACTTCACGACCGCCTGACCACTATTATCTCGTCCAACTAACTCAAATGTTTGCGGTAGTGTGGGTTTATCTACCTGCTCAGAATTATTCTGAGCTAATTGCTTGGCTACAGGTCCTGTCAGTGTAACGCGGACTTTTTCACCTGTAACATCCGGTGTCATAGTTACAGTGATACCGCCCTGTGTGATGGGGTCACCCCATTTTAAAGGACCGCTATTTTGTATCAATAAATCAAAATACAAATTATTAGCACCAGTAGTAGGGAAGTTTCGATGATAAGATGACGAATTGGTAGACTGAGGAATAAACCCGTTATAAACATCCCACTCTGAAGAAGGTCCTGCATCTCCATCTTTACTATAGGTCACATCAGGCTTTGCAAAACAGACCCTTGGTCCTTCTTCGCCTTTAGGTTTGATATAATAAGTTGCTCTACCCCCATCATAAGTGGTTCTATTTGGAACGCCACTACGAGTAGTAAGTGTACGGTCACTCGGGTTAGTCCCCGATACTCTTAGTTCAATTCTATAAGGTGCATTACAAATATTTAGTGCCTCGTTACGTGCTACACGATGATTATTCCTATCATAAAGATATTGGGTAAAATAAAAACCCGATCCTGCTATATAAAAATTACCATCGCCATCATCATCACCTGCATAATTATATGGTGGATTATTAATCAGTGCTTTAATATTGACCTCATTACCATTAATATCCGTTGGCATAAATGTACCAATATCGGCGAAAGTCCCTCCGGCATTAGGCAACTCGATAGGATTTGATGCACTTGAGTTATTTGTTGCGCGAGTGATAATAGTTCCATCGGATAGTGTTATCCCGAGTAACTCATCGGTATTAGTCGCGCGCGTATGACCGCCGTCGAAGGTTAAATATGGTGCGTGACCGTTGATAACATTTCGTGTTTTAGCTGTTAATGCTTGACTACAATGGGAAGTCAACATCAATAAAATAGGTAATAAGGCTAAAATAATTTGCCGGAATGGAAACCAGCCACGAATTAGTACCCCGGAAAATCGGAAAATAGAGGAGAGATATTGAAGAGTACTACGAAAACTAGACCGATTTAAATTATAAGTTGGGCAGGTTTGGTGTTTGGTGTTTGGTGTTTAAAATTATAATGCATAGCGACAGCCTTGTCAAGTAATATTCTAATTTAATTCAATTTTTTCGCTATATCGGCAGTTCCCTAACCGATAAATTCACTTAAAAAGTGTTTAAAATTATATAGTTTAAACAACTCCCTTCGCAACTGATTTTAATCGCTCAATTGTTAACTTTTGTAAAGAAAAGCACGAAATTAATCATTAAAGTAAATAATTAAAAATAATATTAACTAGGAAATAGTTCTATTTTTAAACCTTAAAATACCAATTTCAATGGTACATTTTAAAAACTCGATGTACATTTGAGTAGTGAAAACAATCGTACTTTTTAGATGACTGTCACTATAATTTTATTATTGATAATACTAAAAGCGGTTAATAAAAATCGATCTTATTAGTTACCTAACAACTCGCTTTATTGAGAATATTAGTCCTGATTTCAACGTTCCTTTTTTAGCTGGTTATAAAAAAAAAATATAACTATATATAAATATATTATTTAACAGTCAAATGCAGATTTTATATTATAATCTCCAACCTCATAATTTTAATATATAAAAACAATGCATAAACTAGCTAATCGACTCGATCACTTTTCCGATTCGGTTATCCGCCGGATGACTCGGATCGCTAATCAATATCAAGCTATCAATTTGTCACAAGGATTTCCTGATTTTGATCCACCTAAACCGTTAATCGATGCGTTAAAACAAGTTGCTGATTATGGTCCGCATCAGTATGAGATCACTTGGGGTTCGGCTGAGTTTCGCCGTTTGTTGGCTAAAAAGCAACAAAAGTTAATGCAAATTGATATCAATCCCGATGAGAATGTGTTGGTAACATGTGGTAGTACCGAGGCGATGATGTGCGCGGTGATGACGGTTTGTAATCCTAAAGATAAGGTTATCATTTTTTCACCGTTTTATGAAAATTACGGCGCGGATGCTATTTTGTCTGATGCAACACCAATTTATGTGCCACTCATTCCACCTACCTTTGAATTTGATAAGCAACAACTTCGTGAAGCGTTTGAGCAAGGGGCAAAAGCGCTGATTTTATGCAATCCAAGCAATCCTTGCGGCAAGGTGTTTACTAAGACTGAACTTGAATATATTAGCCAATTAGCGATTGAATTTGATACCTATATTATTACCGATGAAGTTTACGAGCATATGGTTTATGCCCCACATCAACATCTTTACTTAGCCAGCTTTGCCAATATGCAAGAACGGACTATTTGTTGTAGCTCGTTGTCAAAAACCTATTCGATCACTGGTTGGCGACTCGGTTATATTATTGCCGATAAGAGGATTATTGATGGCTGTAAAATGATCCACGACTTTCTAACTGTTGGCGCAGCTGCGCCTCTACAAAAAGCAGCTTGCGTTGGGTTAGCATTAGGAGATGATTATTACCAACAATTAACCGAAACCTATACCGCTAAGCGCCATCTATTTTTAAAAGGATTAGATGACTTGGGGCTTACTTATTACGAACCACAGGGTGCTTATTACGTTTTAGTGGATATTTCGGCGTTAAATCCATTTAAGACTGATTTTGAATTTTGCGAATGGTTAATTAAAGAAGTCGGCGTAGCGGCAGTGCCGGGTTCGGCCTTTTTTAAACATCTTGAATATCGCTATATTCGCTTCCATTTCGCTAAACAAGAACCAACGCTGATTGCAGCTTTAGAAAGACTATCCAAACTTAAGGAAAAATTATCATGTTTAAAAAATTAATTGTGGCAACTTTAGCCATTTTAACTTCACTGTTGGTATTAACTGGCTGTGATAGTGCTAAAAAAGAGAATCAAATTACTGTTGGCGTTGCCGCTGGCCCTTATGGCGACATGTTTAAACAAGCTATCGCTCCGGGTTTAGAGAAGAAGGGTTACCACATTGAGATTCGGGAATTTAGTGATTATGTTCAACCAAATTTAGCACTAGCCAACAAAGATATCGATATTAATTTGTTTCAACATTTAACTTATCTTAATAACTTCAAACAAGCTCGCAATTTAGACATTATCGCAGTTGGTTTTGTTCCTACTGCTGGCGCGGGTATTTATTCAAACAAAATTACCGACTTTTCGCAATTAAAACAGGGCGATCAAGTGACGATCTCTAGCGATGTAACTAACGAAGCTCGCGCTTTACGTATTTTAGAAGCAGCAAAATTAATTAAACTTGATGCAAATGTAGATAAAAATAACTTAACACCTAAAGACATTATTGAAAATCCCTATGGTTTAGAGATAGTGCCAATTGAAGCACCACAAACACCGCGCTCTTTAGACAATGTTGCGTTATCAGTCGTTAACGGTAATTATGCCATCGGTGCTGGTTTAGATCTTTCTAAAGCGCTTTATCATGAAGTGTTAGATAAAGATCATAAAAATGTGATTGCAATTCGTGCTGAATCAAAAGATACACTAGGTAAAGACATTATTGAAGTACTTAAATCACCTGAATTCGCTCAAGTGATTAATGATAAAAATGGTATTTTCTACACCTTCCAAAAACCCGATTATCAATTATTTTAATTATGCAAACTAATCCGTTAATTCAAGTAAAAGATGTTTCAGTAAGGTTTGCAGCCAAAGGGCAAGTTGTCGAAGCCGTTAAAAAGGTCTCGTTTGATGTTAATCAAGGTGAGATCTTCGGTATCATTGGTTCCAGCGGTGCAGGTAAAAGTACGTTAGTAAGAACGCTTAATCGACTGGCTGAACCTTCATGCGGGCAAGTTATTATCAATGGCGTTGACATTCAAACCTTACACGGCCGCGAATTACAAGCTTTTCGTTTTCATGTAGGGATGATTTTTCAAAACTTCAATTTGGCATCCTCGAAAACCGTCTATGAGAATATTGCCTTTGTGCTTAAAGCCGCAGGTAATAAAGGCGATGCGGTTAAAAACAGAGTTAACGAATTACTTACTTTAGTCGGGTTAAGTGATAAAGCTAGTGCCTACCCTGCTGAACTCAGTGGAGGGCAAAAGCAAAGGGTCGGCATTGCCAGAGCGCTGGCTAATGATGCAAAAATACTATTATGTGACGAAGCTACCAGCGCATTAGATCCAACCACAACTAGCGCAATCCTAGATTTACTAAAACAGCTTAACCAAGAATTTGGATTAACCATTGTGCTAATCACACATGAAATTGATGTGGTTAAAAAAATCTGCCATCGGGTTGCTGTAATGTCGCAAGGTGAAATTGTCGAAATGAATACCACTTTCAACCTTTTTGCTTGCCCAAAACAACCGTTCACGCAAAAATTTCTCAATATTGATGAAAACACCCATTTGCCAGATGTTATCAAACAAAATGTTAAAGGCAAATTGGTCCGTTTGCGTTACATAAACGAAAACACCACCCAACCAATACTGTACCAATCTGCCATTGAAGCGCAGGTTGCATTTAATATTCTGCATGGTTTTATTGAATATTTCGACAATCAAGCTTTAGGCAATTTGGTGATCGAACTCATTGGTGAACCGATTAACATCGAAAATCTAATAACCAAATTGGCAGATCAAGAAGTCATTATTGAGGAATTAAATTAATGATAAAACTCACCATTGCCGAAATAACGCAAATGTTATGGAAAGCCGCTTACGAGACATTCATCATGGTAAGTTGGTCATTATTAGCTGGTTTAATATTTGGTACATTAATCGGTTTAATGCTGTTTTTAATGTCCAATCAGTTCTTCTTTAAAAATAGAATCATCAACAGTATTGCCAATTTTATCGTCAACGCAACTCGTTCAATTCCATTTTTAATATTAATGGTGACAGTACTGCCTTTAGGCGCTCTATTGGTTGATACCGCAGTTGGTCCTAAAGCTGTGATCTTACCACTTTCACTTGCCGCTATTGCCTTTTATGCCCGATTAGCTGAAAACGCCTTTAGCCAAATCGACAAAGGGGTAATTGAAGCTGCAGTAGCCAGTGGTGCATCACACATGCGGATAATATTTGGTATTTTATTTCCTGAGGCGATGGCACAATTAATACGCCATGCAACAGTCACTACCATCTCGCTTATCAGCTTTAGTTCAATGGCGGGCGTTGTTGGTGGCGGAGGGATTGGTGACTTAGCCATCAGTTATGGTTATCAACGCTATGTAACCGAAGTTCTCATTTTATGTATTGTTATTCTTATTGTTATTGTAATGGTGATTCAATACCTTGGTGACAAGTTTGCTAACCATTTTGATAAAAGCTAGTCGGTAATTTAGTATGAACAATCTAACAGATATTATTAAAGACCCAAAACGCATCGTTCTACAAGATGCCATCCCACCATCACATCTAACTGATGGTTTACAGTTAAAGCATGGCCACGCTGATATTTTAGTCTACCCCAAAACCACTACCGAAGTGGCCGAGGTGGTTAAATTTGCTAATGCAAACAATCTAAATATTACCACTCGTGGCGCAGGGACTAACTTAGTTGGTTCAACCATCCCTAATGGCGGCATTATTCTTGATTTATCGTTGATGACTAATATTGTTGAATTAGATGAGCAAACCTTTACTGTTACTGTGCAACCCGGCATCTTGCTGCAAGAACTGCAACAGTTTGTCGAACAGCATGACCTATTTTACCCGCCCGATCCTGGAGCCAAAACGGCTACCGTTGGTGGAAACATCAGCACCAATGCCGGTGGCATGCGTGCAGTAAAATATGGTGTGACCCGTGATTATGTGCAAGCTCTTGAAGTTGTGATCGCCGACGGAAGTGTGTTAACTATTGGCAGTAAAAATGTTAAGGACAATACCGGACTTGCCTTAAAACATCTATTCATTGGTAGTGAAGGCACTTTAGGCATTATCACTCAATGTACCTTAAAACTGATAGCTAAACCAAAAGTGTCGCAAACATTTATTGTCGGTTTTAATACCATTGAGCAAGCCATTGCCAGTATCAATACTGTGTTACATACCCTAACCCCAACGGCGCTAGAATTTGTCGAGCGTAAAGTGGCACAATGGGGAGAGCAGTATTCAGGTTTTCAATTTCCACTACCTAATAGCCAAGCTTATTTGATTATTATGCTTGATGGCGCCGATAAGCAAACCATTGAACAACAACGCCAACAATTATTAGCGAATTTAGGTGATTGTGATTTTTTTGTTGCCGAAGATAGTAAACAAACCAATCAAATTTGGGCGATTCGCGGTTCATTAGTGCGCGCAGTTGAGGCAGTAACTCAGCAAGATCCGATTGATATTGTGGTACCAATAAATCGTATTGCCGATTTTATTAACTTTACCAAACAGCTTGAAGTACAAACCAAAGTACGCATGTTAGCCTTTGGTCATGCTGGGGATGGGAATATTCATCTCTGTATTTTGCGCGATGATCGTGATGATCAACAGTGGCAAAGCGATCTGCAACAAGTCCATCAAGCATTGTATCAAAAATGTTTGGAACTTGGTGGCTTACCTTCAGCCGAACATGGCATTGGTACCGCAAAAGTTAGCTATTACAACGACGCCATTCCCGAAACAAATCGTCGACTTATGCGCGCTATCAAACAACAGTTTGATCCTAAAAATTTGCTCAACAATCAGATCTATATGACTATGATTTAATCTATTCATCATCATAATTGCTATTTGATGATGTAAATTTGGGTTAAAACGATTTTAATGAATGGATTATAAATGAGGAACGGGTTTTTTAATGGGTAAAAAACCCTGTTCCTCAACTTTTTATTTGACTTGTAGTTCTAACATTAGTTGTATCGTTTTCATAACTGCACTTTCATTATTTTGACCGGTGATAAATTTAGCTACGGCTTTAGTTTCGCCCAAAGCGTTTCGCATTGCAAAGCTGTAGTCGGCTTGTTCAAGTAGTTCGATGTCATTAAGACCATCACCAAATGCCATTGATTCGTAATAAGTGACATTTAGAATTTGTTGTAGTTTTTTTGATGGTGTTGCCTTTATGGACGTTGCGTTCGGTGATATCTATCCATGCTGCTTCTGATACCACGATGTAGACGTCTTGTCATAAAGGTGAGTACATGTTTGTGAGCATTGTCCTTTTTCGTCGTATAAGGTGATTTTAATAAAGTCATCTGAGATGGTTTTAAAATCATCCACTTCAATAACAGTTGCATAAGATCCACGAACTTTTTGTTTTAAGTGCGCAGGTAAATTAGATTTGATGATTGCACCATTTGCGGTACATGCAATCATTACATGTTCTTGGCTAACTTGTTCAAGCGTGTTGATTATACGTTGACCAAGTTGGTTTTGAATAAAAGAACGGTAGATAAATTCACCTTTGTGTTTGATGGTCGTAGCACTATCACCGACTATCCAAATTTTATCGAGATAATCAGCAAATAGTTCTTCTACTCGTTCACACTGTTTGCCTGTACAGGCGACAAATTGCACGTTTTGTTTTGCCATTAGTTCATAGACTTGCGTAAATAATGCTCGGTCCTAGTCACCTTGGTTATTTAGGAACGCTCCATCTAAATCTGTGATAATTAACTTGATCATGTTTGCATCCTTAGGGGGAAATTGATTCGCTTTTTGTTCATTTCGACCCATTCTGTAGATAAGCAATATGACGGAGCAAAATAAAAATAACATCGAGCCATTTTTATCAATTTATGAAAAATAATAAAAAATAAGGTGTTATGGTTACTTTATTATAAATAATAAGACTTGTGTTTATAGATTAAATTTAAATTTTGAAAATAATCAAAAAAAATTGATTTTTTTTTGGATTTTTTAATAAAATTAGTTATACTAAAGACTTGAAGTATAAAATTCCCTAAAATAAAAGCCTGAAAAGAAATTTTCAGGCTTTTTCTTTTTCCAATCTGTTATTCTTTCTAGAACCATTTATATCTCAGTTTTAGCAGACACTTCAAAAACCCCATTCCTCAACTTTTTTGACCTTTTAATGAATTTTCAATTAAAAATACGGAAGTCAATTCTATCGATAAAAAAAGCCTGAAAATTACTTTTCAGGCTTTTAGCTTATTAATATTGTTGAGAATTCGACTCAATAAGTAAGCTTATTGTTTTGCAACAATATTACCATCATCTAAATCTAGATGAATCGTTTTACCCGGCACTAATTTGCCAGATAGAATTTGCTGCGCTAGTGGATTTTCGATCTCTTGCTGTATTGCACGTTTTAATGGTCTTGCACCATAAATTGGATCGAAGCCAACTTTAGCAAGTTGTTCAAGTGCAGCATCAGAGATATCCATTTCATATCCACGTTCGTCTAGGCGTTTTTCAACATGTGCTAATTGTATTTTAGCAATTGCTTTAATGTTTTCTTGGCCTAGTGGGTGGAATACCACTGTTTCATCAATTCGGTTGATAAATTCCGGTCTGAAGTGTTTGGTTACCACTGTCATGACTAGGGCTTTCATTTCGTCGTAACTGAGTTCAACTTGACCTTGAATTAGGTCTGAACCTAGATTAGAAGTCATAATGATGACAGTGTTACGAAAATCCACAGTTCTACCTTGCCCATCAGTTAATCGGCCATCATCAAGCACTTGTAATAGGATATTAAATACATCCGGATGTGCTTTTTCAACTTCGTCGAGTAAAATGACAGAATATGGTCGACGTCTCACTGCTTCGGTTAAGTAGCCACCTTCTTCATAACCTACATATCCAGGAGGCGCACCGATTAAGCGAGCCACAGAGTGTTTTTCCATAAATTCGGACATGTCGATTCGCACCATGGCATCTTCACTGTCGAACATGAAGTTAGCTAATGCTTTGCAAAGTTCGGTTTTGCCTACCCCAGTTGGCCCTAAAAATAGGAAAGATCCAATCGGTTTATTAGGATCAGATAGCCCTGCTCGACTACGACGAATCGCATTAGCAACAGCAACAACCGCTTCGTTTTGGCCAATTACGCGTTTATGTAAGGCATCTTCCATATGAAGTAGTTTATCTTTTTCGCTTTCCAACATTCTTGATACAGGGATCCCAGTTGCTTTGGATAGTACTTCGGCAATTTCGTTATCGGTGACTTTATTACGCAATAACTTCATGGTTTTGCCTTCCAACTGCGTTGCATCAGCAAGTTTCTTTTCTAACTCTGGAATCTTGCCATATTGTAGTTCAGACATTTTATTTAAGTCACCCATTCGGCGAGCTTGTTCTATCTCGGTGCGCGCTTTTTCCAGCTCCGCCTTGATATTTTGAGTGCCCGAAAGTGCAGCCTTCTCTGACTTCCACTCTTCTTCAAGTGAAGCATAATCCTTTTCTTTTTCAGCAAGTTCATCGTTTAACATCTCAAGTCGTTTTTTACTTGCATCATCAGACTCTTTCTTGAGTGCTTGTTGCTCAAGTTTGAGTTGGATAATACGCCTTTCAAGTCGATCCAGTGATTCTGGTTTCGAATCCATTTGCATACGGATACTTGATGCGGCTTCGTCAATTAAATCGATCGCTTTGTCTGGCAACATGCGATCTGATATATAACGATGTGATAAAGTTGCCGCAGCAACGATTGCCGGATCAGTAATTTGTACGTGGTGATGGAGTTCATAACGCTCTTTTAATCCACGTAAGATTGCGATCGTGTCTTCAACTGTTGGTTCTGCAACATAGACTTTTTGGAATCGTCGTTCTAATGCCGGATCTTTTTCTATGTATTGACGATATTCATCAAGCGTGGTTGCCCCAACACAGTGTAGTTCACCTCGTGCTAATGCTGGTTTTAACATGTTACCGGCATCCATCGCTCCGTCACTTTTACCTGCTCCAACCATAGTGTGAATTTCGTCAATAAATAAGATGATGCTACCTTCGGCTTTGGCGATATCTTTTAATACAGCTTTTAAGCGTTCTTCAAATTCACCTCGGTATTTTGCACCAGCAATTAATGCCCCCATGTCTAAGGATAATACACGTTTGTTACGTAACCCTTCCGGCACTTCTCGATTCACAATTCGTTGTGCTAATCCTTCAACAATCGCAGTTTTACCTACTCCTGGTTCACCAATAAGTACTGGATTATTTTTAGTTCGACGCTGTAAAACCTGTATTGTACGGCGAATCTCTTCATCACGGCCAATGACTGGGTCAAGCTTACCTTGTTCTGCGCGTTGAGTTAAATCAATAGTGTATTTTTTTAATGCACCACGTTGATCTTCAGCATTAGGATCGTTCACGTTATCACTTCCTCTCACTTGGTTGACAGCTTGGCTAAATTTCTCTTTGGTAATACCCGCTTTCTTAAGGATGTCCGCTAGGCTACTTTTTTCATCTAAAGCCGCTAATATAAATAGCTCAGATGAGATGTAGCTATCACCATTTTTTTGGGATAACTTGTCACATAGATTTAATATTCTTACTAATTCTTGTGATGGAATAACTTCGCCGCCAATACCTTGAACTTGTGGTAAACGCTCAATTGCTTGATTTAATT
Organism: Gilliamella sp. LMG 34361; assembly: GCF_984569075.1. Taxonomy (NCBI): domain Bacteria; kingdom Pseudomonadati; phylum Pseudomonadota; class Gammaproteobacteria; order Orbales; family Orbaceae; genus Gilliamella; species Gilliamella sp. LMG 34361. The sequence goes on from NZ_OZ474903.1 coordinate 2,519,571, forward strand.
CTTGTTGTAACGCCTGAACATTTGCACCTGATGCAGCTAATAATGGGTTTATGCTGCTACCTTCTAACATGGCTGACAGCACATGTACAGGCTCTATATATTGATTGTCTTTACCTAATGCGATTGATTGCGCATCAGCTAAAGCTTGTTGAAATTTGTTTGTGAGTTTATCTAACCTCATATGATTTATCTCCTCAGCAATAGATTTGGTTTAAATGTATAAACATTCAATCCATTTGCATAATCACTAAATAAGTGTGGAAGAATAAATTTCAAGAGCTGATTGACAATATTTTTGAAGATTTTTTGAAACAAAATCGTATTTATTTTACTCGCATCTTGGCAAAAGATAAAGTGGTTTGAGAAACCATCGATTATGTTAAGAAAATTTAGATGACACAACGGTTTTTATCCTTTATATTAACCGCGCTTTTAAGTTAGCTAACCGTGGTTCGTGATCCATCCCACGTAAAAAAACTAGGAATATATATGTTTAAAATTGCTAAAGAATTTCAATTTGATGCTTGTCATATGTTAGATGGGCATAATGGAAAATGTCATAACCTTCATGGCCATACCTACCGTTTGTTAGTCGAGATAAAAGATGAGCTTATTACCAGTGGTTCTAGTGCCGATATGGTAATGGATTATGCCGATTTAAAATTAGTTGTAAAACAGCAAATTATCGACCAACTCGATCATGCTTATCTTTATAATCAAAATAATGCTAATGAATGCCAAATAGCCGAACTTTTGCAAAAAATGCAACGTAAAATTTTTGCTTTTCCTTGTCGTACTACCGCAGAAGGAATGAGTAAATTTATTTTTGATCGCCTATCACAATTTCTACCAGTGTCAATGATTAAGCTTTGGGAAACACCAACCTCTTATTGCGAGTATCGGCGGAGCGAAAAATGATTGAGTATCGCATTGTTGAAATCTTCGAGTCTTTACAGGGCGAAGGTTATAACACCGGCATGCCTGCTATTTTTATTCGTTTTGCAGGTTGTAATTTGAATTGTAGTTGGTGTGATACTAATTTTCGTCAGTTTAAACGCTTTACCTTAGAACAATTAATGGCTATGGTTGGGCAATATAAGAGTTCTAATATCATCATCACCGGTGGTGAACCTACCATGGTTAGAAATTTACCCGTGCTGTTGTTGCAATTGAAGCAAGCTGGCTATTATATTGCTATTGAGAGTAATGGGCTTGGAAAGGTCAACCCATTGATTGATTATATCGCACTGAGCCCTAAATTTTGTTATCAACATCATTATCATAAAATTGTACAACCAACGGCTAATGAAGTACGAATTGTTGCTGAAAAACAAACAGGTTTTATCGATTTTTGTCACTATATTGAGCAGCATATTCAAGCTAAGCGTTATTATTTGTCACCTTGCGAAATAAATGGCGAAATGAACATGTTCGATACTATTGAGTTGTTAGGAATGATAAATCATAAACGTATCAATAATAAGTGGCTGTTAAGTTTGCAAACACATAAATTTGCTAATATTGAATGATCTTTTTTTAATTAATTACTATTAATTAATCATATTAAAATAACTAAGTTATTCCTAACAAATTCGTTTTATAAATAAATTATTGAGAAAGTGTTGGAAGGATGAATCACATATAAGTAGTTTATTGACTTTATTCAAACCAAATCATTGTTGCCATTCGTCCTGTCTTATTTTCTCGACGATATGAGTAAAACAGATCTCGCTCGGTATAGGTACAATAATTCCCACCATAAATTTGAGTTATACCGATCGATTTTAATCGCTGTTTAGCTATCATGTACAAGTCGGCAAGATATTTTTGTTGTTTGGCGTCGATTAATTTAAATGCATGATGCGCATTTGAATCATATTTTTGAAATTGTTCTTTGACTTCAGCACCAACTTCAAATTTTTGTGCACTAATTGCTGGTCCTAACCAGACAAGAATTTCATTGGTGTCACACTGAAATTTTTTAACGGTTTCCTCCAAAATACCGTGACATAATCCTCGCCAGCCGGCATGAGCAGCTGCAACTTGATCCCCTTTAGCTGAGCAAAATAGTACTGGCATGCAATCGGCAGTTAATACCACACTAACTTGATTAACTTGCGAGGTATAAGAGCCATCGGCTTCAAATCGATCGGTGTTGCCTATCATTCCTGTCGCTGGTTTTACTTTTATTTCTGAGATATCAAGTACGGTTGTACTGTGTGTTTGATTTAACCAATATGGTTCACTCGGAATTTTTTCAGCTTTTATTAAGCGACCACGATTTTCTACAATGTTATTTAGATCATCCCCAGTTCGACTGCCTAAATTTAAACTATCAAAAGGAGCAAGGCTTACACCACCAATACGAGTGGAGGTAAAAGCACGAATATTACTTGGCGCTGGCCAATAAGGATATATTGATTTAATCATTTTTATTTACCAATCAAGTTCGTCTTTATGCAGTTCAGTATCTTCTTGTAACGCATTAATTAATTTTACCATATCATCAGGTATTGGGGCATGCCATTCCATTTGTTCGCCTGTGATTGGATGATATAAACGTAACATCGTTGCATGTAAAGCTTGACGGTCAAACTCACGTAGCGTCTGAATAAATGAATCACTCGCACCTTTTGGTGGTCTTGGTCGTCCACCATAAAGCGGATCACCAACTAATGGATGAGCAATATGAGCCATATGCACACGAATTTGATGAGTACGACCAGTTTCAAGTCTTAGTCGTAATCGGGTATGAAGTCTATATTTTTCCATGACCCGATAATGGGTTACTGCAGGTTTTCCAGTTGGAAAAACTGCCATGTGAGTTCGTTTAGTTGGATGTCGAGTTATTGGTTGGTCAATTGTGCCACCTGCTGTAATTATCCCCATCGCTACCGCTTCATATTCACGTGTAATTTCTCGACGTTGTAAAGATTCAACTAGATGGGTTTGTGCTTCTATGGTTTTCGCAACTACCATTAGTCCTGTTGTGTCTTTATCTAAGCGATGTACAATACCAGCTCTTGGGACTCGCGAAATATCTGGGTAGTGATAAAGTAATGCGTTTAGTACAGTGCCGTTGGGGTTACCAGCTCCTGGATGAACAACAAGATCTCGAGGTTTGTTAATAACCAAGATGTCATCATCTTCATAAACAATATTGAGTTCAATATTTTCAGGTTGATGATACGTTTCTTCTTCGATCTCAACATTTATGGTTATTTTTTCGCCGCCAAGGACTTTTTCTTTAGGTTTATTTACAATATTACTATTAACTAGCACTTTATTATTGATGATCCATTCTTTAATTCTCGATCTCGAGTAATCAGAGAAAAGTTCTGATAATGCTTGATCTAAACGCATTCCGAGTTGTGTTGGTTCTATTTCAGATGTAAGTTTTAACTTATGCATGTATAATTTATCTATTTTAAGCTGTTTTATTTTAGAGTATTATATACCAATCATCGCCTTTAATGTTTAATTATATTTTGGATTGAAACCGAATGAAACTTCGTTTATCTACTTTGTTAGTCATCGCTTTAAGTAGCGTACTAATTGGCTGTACAAGTACAAAGCCTGATGTTGAAAATGCGCCAGAAATTGAACTATACAATAAAGCCAAAACTGAGCTTGAAGGTGGTAATTTAAAATCGAGTATTACTGTTTTGGAAACTATTGATAAAAATTATCCTTTTGGACCTTATTCTCAACAAGTGCAACTTGATTTGATTTATGCTTATTATAAAACCGCAGATTATCCTTTAGCCATTGCGTCAATCGACCGCTTTTTAAAATTAAATCCAACTCATCCTAATATTGATTGGGTAATTTATATGCGCGGCATTACTAATATGGCCCAAAATGATAATACTATACAGGGTTGGTTTAATGTTGATCGTTCCGATCGCGATCCTGAATTTGCGATGGCCGCATTTAAAGATTTTACTTATTTAGTTTCGAGTTTCCCAACGAGTAGTTATACCGCTGATGCAAAAAAACGCTTGATATATCTTAAAAACCGTATCGCTCGTTATGAGTTAAAAGTAGCACAATTTTATACTAAACGTGGTGCCTATGTTGCAGTAATTAATCGTGTAACACAAATGCTAACATTATTCCCGGATACTGATTCAACTAAGAGTGCGTTATTGTTGTTAAGTCAAGCTTATAATGAATTAGGTTTGGCTGACGAAAGCCAAAAAGTCGATCAACTGATTCAAGCTAATCTTGAAAATATGCCAGTTGAAAAGAAAAAATCGTACTTTTCTCGTTTCTTAAGCGTATTTAATGGTGGTTAATTATTAACGTAACGGGGCTCTCCCCCGCTTACGCAAAAAAGACATCGCTTTTTAGTTCCTTTATGATTTTCAGATTTTCTTCCTTCCAACAAATAATTCTTTATATACACATATCGTTTGTAAAACACCTCAATAACCAATACAATTAGCAAATTATTTTTATTAGTAATAATAGATAGGACATTAATTCGTCATGCAAGAACAATATCGCCCAGATGAAATTGAAGCCAAAGTACAAAAACATTGGCAAGAAGAACAAACTTTCCACGTTACTGAAGATCCTTCTAAAGAGAAGTATTACTGTTTGTCAATGCTTCCTTATCCTTCAGGTCGTCTGCATCTTGGTCATGTCCGTAATTATACAATCGGTGATACGATTTCACGCTATCAACGTTTAAATGGCAAAAATGTTTTACAACCAATCGGTTGGGACGCATTTGGTTTACCCGCAGAAGGCGCAGCCGTTAAAAACAATACTGCTCCCGCTAAATGGACTTATGAAAATATTGCTTATATGAAAAAGCAATTACAATTACTTGGTTTTGGTTATGATTGGGATCGTGAAGTTACGACTTGCCGTCCTGAATATTATAAATGGGAACAATGGTTTTTTACCAAGCTTTTTGAGAAAGGCTTAGTTTATAAAAAAACGTCAGCGGTTAACTGGTGCCCTAACGATCAAACCGTTCTAGCTAATGAGCAAGTAGTTGAAGGTTGTTGTTGGCGCTGTAATACGCCTGTTGAGCGTAAAGAGATCCCACAATGGTTTATCAAAATCACGCAATATGCTGATGAGTTATTAAATGATTTAGATACACTTGAAAGCTGGCCAGAACAGGTTAAAACCATGCAACGTAACTGGATCGGTCGTTCAGAAGGTGTGGAATTTGATTTTGCGGTTGAAAACTATAGCGATAAGTTACGTGTTTATACCACTCGCCCCGATACCTTAATGGGTGTGAGTTTTGTTTCAGTAGCGGCTGAACATCCTCTTGCTCAATTAGCTGCGCAGAACAATGCGAAAATTGCTGAGTTTATTGCTGAATGTAAAACAACCAAAACCGCTGAAGCTGATATGGCGACAATGGAAAAGCGAGGTATGGCGACTGGATTTTTTGCCATTCACCCATTGACCGGTAATAAAGTCCCCGTTTGGATTGCTAACTTTGTGTTAATTGAATACGGCACTGGTGCGGTAATGGCAGTTCCGGGGCACGATGAGCGTGATTATGAATTTGCATCCAAATATAATCTACCAATCAAACCAGTTATTTTGAATAAAGATGATCAAGCACCGGATCTTTCTGAGCAAGCTTATACCGAACACGGTAAATTGTTTAACTCTGGCGAGTTTGATGGTCTTGATTTTGAACAGGCATTTAATGCTATTGCCGATAAACTAATTGCTTTGGGTATTGGTAACCGCAAGGTGAATTACCGTTTACGTGACTGGGGCGTTTCTCGCCAACGTTATTGGGGTGCGCCAATTCCTATGGTAACCCTTGAAGATGGTACAACTATTCCAACGCCGGCAGATCAACTTCCGGTCATTTTACCTGAAAATGTTGAGATGAATGGTATCACCAGCCCTATTAAGGCGGATCCTAATTGGGCAAAAACCACCGTCAATGGTCAACCCGCTCTACGAGAAACAGATACTTTTGATACCTTTATGGAGTCGTCTTGGTATTATGCTCGCTATACCTGCCCTCATTATGACAAAGGTATGTTAGATGAAAATGCAGCAAACTATTGGTTGCCTGTTGATCAGTATGTTGGAGGTATTGAACATGCGATTATGCATTTACTCTATTTTAGATTCTTCCATAAATTGATGCGTGATTTCGGATTAGTCAAATCAGATGAGCCAGCAAAACGTTTACTTTGTCAAGGTATGGTTTTGGCTGATGCATTCTACTACACCAGCCCTACTAATGAACGTATTTGGGTTTCACCAACAGAAGTAACCATTGAACGTGATGATAAAGGCCGTATTGCTAAAGCTACAGATAGCAGCGGTAATGAACTTGTTCATGCTGGTATGACAAAGATGTCAAAATCGAAAAATAATGGTATCGATCCGCAAGAGATGGTTGAAAAATACGGTGCGGATACTGTGCGTTTATTTATGATGTTTGCATCACCTGCCGATATGACCCTTGAGTGGCAAGAATCAGGGGTTGAAGGTGCTAACCGCTTTATTAAACGTGTTTGGCGTTTAGTGTTTGAACATGCTCAACTTGGTGAAGTTGTCGCGCTTGATATTACTAAATTAAATGCCGATCAGAAATCTCTACGTCGTGAATTGCATAAAACAATTGCCAAAGTGAGTGATGATATTGGTCGTCGTCAAACCTTCAATACAGCTATTGCTGCGGTAATGGAGTTTATGAATCGGTTACAAAAAGCACCACAAGAGACCGATCAAGATCGTGCATTAATGAACGAATCTTTAAATGCTGTGGTTCGATTACTTTATCCTATGATGCCGCACGCTTGTTTTGTTATGTGGCAAGCATTAGGTCATAGTGAAACGATTGATAATACTTCATGGCCAATTGCTGATGAGTCAGCGATGGTTGAGGATGAAAAGTTAATTGTTGTGCAAATCAATGGTAAAGTACGCGGTAAATTCACTGTACCGGCAAATGCCCAGCAAGATTTTGTTGTAGAGCAAGCCAAACAAGAGCCAAATATTCAAAAATACTTGGCCGATGCCACAATTCGTAAAGTGATTTATGTGCCAGGTAAATTATTGAATCTGGTTGTAAGTTAATATGGCTGAATAACTTAGATATAGGTGGTACTACCAATGAAAAAATATTTAGCTTTACTATTTTTATTGACAATATCGCTAACTGGATGTGGATTTCATTTGCAACATGAAACTGAGGTTCCAGCTCGTTTTAAGACGCTTTCTTATATTAGTGGTGATCCTTATGGTCGTTTATCAAGAGATATAAAAGAGTTACTACGCGATAATGAGGTAACTTTAGCTAATATTAACGAGGTAGCTAAATATCCATCACTAAGAATAATTGGTGATTCATTGAATAAAAGCACTATATCAATCTATCGAGATGGTAAAGCGGCAGAATATCAATTAATATTAACGGTTAATGCTCAAGTAATAATTGCTGGTGAACAAATTCATCCAATTACCGTTCGTGTGTTCCGTACTTTCTTTGATAATCCCGCCGCAGCTTTAGCCAAAACGGTAGAACAGAATTTAATTGAAGACGAAATGTATAAGCAAGCCGCAAAACAGATCATCCGTAAATTAAAATCGATTGATGCTGTTAATTAACGATGATAAAAATTAGTGCCGAAAAAATCACTCAACAATTAGGATCGCCCTATTATTTAATTTTAGGTAGTGATCCTTACTTGCAACATTATGCGCAAACCAAACTACGTAAGGCTTTTAAGCAAGCTGAATATGACGAGCAACGCTCCTTCACAATAAACGGTCAAACTGATTGGTCGGCAATGTATGATAGTTGTCAAGCGATGAATCTATTTTCAAGTAAAACCTTACTCTATTTAGATATCGGTGAAGGTGTGCTCAATGTTTCAGTTGCCGGAAAGTTAAATACCTTATGTGAAATGTTAACGCCTGATATTGGATTAATAATCAGTTTGGTTAAAATAACGAAGGCTCAAGAAAATGCACCATGGTATAAGGCTTTATCTAATAAATTAGTGGTTGTAAATTGTGCAACACCGCAAGCCGCACAATTACCATTATGGATAAAAACCTATTTGCAACAAATGCATATGACCATTGAGCAACCTGCTATTGAATTACTCAGTTATTGTTATGAAGGTAATTTGTTGGCTTTAACGCAAATTATTGAGCAATTACAGTTACTTTACCCAAATCAAACTATTACTTATGAGCAAGTAGAATCTAATATTAATGATTCAGCAATATTTACGCCTTTTCATTGGGTTGATGCAATGATTTCTAATAAAGCCAAGCGTGCAATGCATGTTTTGCAACAGCTTAAGATGAATGATTTTGAGCCTTTGATATTAATGCGTATTGTTCAACGTGAGTTGATTTTGTTGATTAATTTAAAATTGGCTTTAACACAGAAAACCCCTCGCCAAGTTTTTGATGAATATCGAGTTTGGCAAAATAGGAGAGCAATATATAGTGCTTATTTAAATCGTTTTGATATTAGAAGTCTATTTGCCTTACTGGCAACTTTAACTGAAATCGAAATTAACTTAAAGCATAATAATGAGTTACCTATTTGGGATGCACTCTTGAGTCTATCTATGCAGTTTATGGGATTAGATAAGTGTTAACTGCATTATTTGGTGGCACTTTTGATCCAATCCATTATGGGCATTTACGCCCCGCTTTAGCTTTAGCCGAAGAAGTTGGGTTAAGTAGCATCAGTTTGTTACCTAATCGAACACCACCGCATAAACCTCAACCAGAAGCCACAACAGAGCAACGTTCGGCTATGTTGAAGTTAGCGATATCGAATTATTCACTTTTTTCAATCGATACGCGAGAATTGGAACCAAAGCTAATTAATCAACCCTCTTTTACCATAGATACTCTTAAAGCATGGCGTAAACAAAATGGTCCACAATCAGGCTTGGCTTTTATTATGGGGCAAGACTCTCTGCTGAGTTTACCAACATGGAAAGAGTGGCAGAAGCTGGTTGATTATTGTCATTTACTTATATGCAAAAGGCCAGGCTACGCTAAAACTAGTTGCGATTGCAATCTACAAGCATGGATTAATCAACATCAAACCAAAGATAGCCAAGCGTTACACCATTGTCCTAATGGTTATATCTATTTTGCTAATACGCCACTTGAAACGATTTCAGCCACGGAAATCAGGCAAAATATCAATAGTCGGCAAAGTTGTGAAAAGCTATTACCGCCCAAAGTTTGGCGGTATATCCATGAACATGGGCTTTATAATTTAAAGAAATGTTAGAAATGACTTTACATCTGGGAGTTTTTTCGGCATTATTTCGCCGCTATATTTAGATAATCTGATTATAGCTGTTTTGTGTTTATACTTAAATCAATGGATTTGCGCACACCTAAAATTAGCGATTTAGTTGATCAACTCGCTTTTCCAATTAAGCATAAAGGAAATTGGAATGATATTAATTGATTTGAGTGTATTTAATTTGTATTTAATATTAAGAGGCCCCAATGGCAAAAGAAGATAACATTGAAATGCAAGGTACTATTCTTGATACACTTCCAAACACGATGTTCCGTGTTGAACTCGAAAATGGTCACGTTGTTACTGCACATATTTCTGGAAAGATGAGAAAGAACTACATTCGTATTCTTACTGGCGATAAAGTAACTGTTGAAATGACACCTTACGATCTTTCAAAAGCACGTATCATATTCCGTAGTCGCTAATATCGTTATCATACTTGTTATTTTTTAAATTATTAACCAGTTAATTTTCTCTTTTTTAATACAATTCCGTCGACAAACGTCGACGGAAGCACAATTCTAATTTAGCTTGATTAATCCATTTGGGAAAAATCCATCTGATCGTATTTTATCCATTTTGTCTTTTTAACAATCTTATAACTAAAGTAAATAGACAAGAATAATGGAATACCGATGTAAGTTGCAATAACGCCATTCCAATCGATGGTATCTTGTAAAAATGCTTGATAATTTTGACCTAGCGTTATAGTCAAACAAAGTACAAAAGCAAAAATAGGCCCAAATGGGAAAAAACTTGAACGATACGGTAATTTATTGAGATCTCGTCCTTGCAAGACATAACCCTTTCTAAAACGATAATGGCTAATGGCAATACCAAGCCATGCAATAAACCCTGTCATACCAGACATATTTAGTAACCATAAATAGACCATTTGATCTTTGTATAGCGAAGTTAAAAAGCAAAGCATTGCAACTAATGTTGTTGCAAATAAGGCCATATCAGGCACACCTGATGAAGATAACCGACTGAAAATCTTAGGTGCTTTACCTTCTTTAGCTAATGCGTATAGCATGCGTGTTGAAGCATATAAACCAGAGTTACCCGCAGAAAGAACTGAGGTCAAAATTACCGCATTCATAATAGCTGCTGCCGATAATAATCCTGCATGTTGGAAAACTAAAGTAAATGGACTAACACTGATATCAGTTTCATCATTACGCAGTAAGTTAGGATCAGTGTAAGGGATAATTAAACTAATAACTAAAATTGCAAAGATATAAAATAGTAGTATTCGCCAAAAAACTTGCTTCATAGCTTTGGGAATATTTTTTTCGGGATCTTTTGATTCACCCGCCGCAATTCCAATAAGTTCGGTACCTTGGAATGAAAAACCTACAACCATGGCAACGCCAATCATTGATGAGAATCCCCCAACAAATGGAGCATCACCTATTTCCCAGTTTTTCCAACCAGCATTTTCAGCACCTTGTAAAATACCAATTATCATTAATAGACCAACCACAATAAATAATATTACAGTAACCACTTTGATTAATGAAAACCAAAATTCTGCTTCACCAAAGCCTTTTACAGAAATATAGTTCAAGCAAAAGATGATACTTAAGAACAATAAGCTCCATAACCAACTATAAGCACCTGCATCAAACCAATAGGAAATAACTAATTGCGCTGCAACTAAGTCAACAGCAACAGTAATCGCCCAGTTATACCAATAATTCCAGCCAATAGCAAAACCAAAGGCTTCATCAACATAGCGTGCTCCGTAGGTAGCAAATGTTCCTGAAACAGGAAGATAAGCAGCAAGCTCACCTAGGCTAGTCATTAAAAAATATACCATTATGCCGATAATTGCATACGAAAGTAATGCGCCTCCTGGACCTGCTTGTGCAACCGTAGCACCAGAAGCAACAAATAGCCCGGTACCGATTGAACCACCAATAGCGATCATTGCTAAATGGCGAGCTTTCAAATCACGCTTTAATTTTTTAGTCATATCAATTTTCTTCTTGTTAAACAGATTAAATTTACTAAATATCTTAGTTACTATCTAAAATGCTGTAGTTTAGTAACTGATTTAAGCTAATTTATTTCAATATTTATCATTAGCTAATAAAGTGCGTGAAGTGTATCAAAAAAATTTATGTGCGAGATAAATAATTCTAATAATACGGCGGATATGTTAAATATTAGCAATACTTAGTTGCTAGTTAACTGTTCTAATTGAGTTAAATAATCGAACGCTTGATTACGACTCGTGCCACACATTTCAAAACATGGTTTTAGATGGCTACAAACTTTAGGTCTGGTTGATTTACCAAATAATTTACATTGATAATTTTCATCCAAATGGAGACAAGCTACACCTGCTGGTTTACCATTAGGCATGCCGGGCATAACAGATGAGATTGACGGCGCAATACAACATGCTCCACAGTTTTTTCGACATTGGAATGAATCAGCCATTAGATTATATAAATTTGTGTTATAAATTTTATTGGTGACAATAGCAAGTTAAGGGTAAAATAGCGAACTAATTTTTAACTCTATTGAATACGAAGAATGTATTATGGCTAAAGCAAATGAAATAAAACGTGGTGATGCCATCACCTATAACGGTAAATTGTTACTTGTAAAGGAAATTGATGTACAAAGCCCTAGCGCCCGTGGTGCAAGTACGCTCTATAAAATGCGTTTTACCGATGTTAAATCTGGTGGCAAAGTTGAAGAACGTTTTAAAGGTGATGATATTTTAGATACTATCGAACTATTTCGACGTCCTGTTAGCTTTTCTTATATTGATGGTGATGAATATGTATTTATGGATAATGAAGACTATACACCGTTTATTTTTAAGAAAGATCAAATTGAAGAAGAACTTCTGTTTATCCCTGAAGGTGGTATGGATGGTATTCAAGTTTTAATGGCCGAAAGTGAAGTGGTAGCTTTAGAATTACCACAAACAGTTGAACTTGAAATCATTGAAACATCACCAAGTATTAAAGGTGCTTCGGCAAGTGCACGCACTAAACCGGCTACACTCTCTACTGGCCTTGTAATTCAAGTACCTGAATATATTGATAATCACGAAAAAGTTAAAATTCATATTGCTGAACGCCGATATATGAGTAGAGCGGAATAATCAATTAAATCGCGATGAATACATACAATCAAAATAAATTACATAAACGATTGCGTCGCCTTACTGGCGAAGCAATTGCTGATTTTAATATGATTGAGGAAGGCGATCGTATAATGGTCTGTCTATCAGGCGGTAAAGATAGTTATACATTGCTAGACATTCTCATTAATTTAAAAATCAGTGCACCCGTGCAATTTGAATTAGTTGCAGTCAATTTAGATCAAAAACAACCGGGATTTCCTGAAGATGTTTTACCAAAATACCTAGAATCCTTAGGTATTGAATATAAAATTGTTCAAGAAAATACTTATGGTATTGTTAAAGAAAAAATCCCTGAAGGCAAAACTACATGTTCGCTCTGTTCTCGGCTTCGACGTGGTATTTTATATCGCACTGCAACTGAACTTGGTGCAACCAAAATAGCGCTTGGACATCATCGTGATGACATTTTGGAAACCTTGTTTTTAAATATGTTTTATGGCGGTAAACTCAAGGCTATGCCACCAAAATTGATGAATGATTCGGGCGAACATATTATTATTCGCCCCCTTGCTTACTGCAAAGAAAAGGATATCGCTAAATATGCTGAAATTAAGCAATTTCCAATCATTCCATGCAATCTTTGTGGTTCACAACCTAATTTGCAACGTCAAGTGATCAAAGAGATGCTAAATGATTGGGATAAAAAGTTTCCTGGTCGTATAGAAACTATGTTTCGTGCCACGCAAAATATTACCCTTTCGCATTTATGTGATACCAAGCTTTATGATTTCAAAGGTATTAAGAAAGGAGATATTGATGTCAATGGAGGCGATTTAGCCTTTGATCGTGAACAATTGCCACCTATGGTCGGATTTGATTCATCCGAACTCGATGATCAAAATCTAATTCTTTGGAAAGAAGCCAACTAGCAATTAGCTCTTTTCATTAAACCTACTTTTATCGGCGATGATCTATATCGCCGATAACTCACCTGAAAATTATATTTATCGTCTATTATTTAATTGATTATCTTAGAAATAGTGCCATAAAATACACCAGCAAGTTTCACAATATCTATGATCGTCTCCATTAGATATTAAACTGCATAAATTCCCCTCATCAATCAAATCAACAATCTTAACCTACCATAAATATATTCAGGCTAACTATTATTTAAGCCATTTTAACCAACTTTGGTTAACAATCTGTTTTTCTGATTTGAAACAATTGGCATCAACTGTACTTGGTAAAAGTTGTAATGATAATTGATGAATTTCATTACGCATATCGATATAAGCTTTAGTGAGTTGCTCCGCTTCTTGGCTATCGATAATTTGATAATTTGCTGCTAGCTCTAAAATTCGTACGTTATCACTCCATGTAGTCATTTTAGGATATTGATGTGCATAATTGAGCACTAAATATTGGGATAAAAATTCAATATCACCAATACCTCCTTCATCAATTTTTAAATTAAATCGATCAGGTTCAGTCGTACCTAAATGGGCTCGCATCTTTTCACGCATCTGTCGAACTTCGTTTTTTAATGCACTTTCCTCACGTTTTTTACATAAAACATCATGTCTGATTTGATTAAAGCGCTCAATAAGGTCTATTTCACCATAAACTGCTCTTGCTCGAACCAACGCTTGATGTTCCCATGTCCAAGCTTCATGCATTTGGTAATCATAAAATGCGCTTAAACTACAAGCTAATAATCCTGCGTCACCTTGTGGGCGTAAACGAACATCAACTTCATAAAGAATACCGAAGGTTGTGCGTACATTAAATAGGTGAATAATTCGCTGCACCAATCGCAAGTAAAATTGGCGACTATCAATTTGTTTCTCACCATTAGTCATGCTATCAACGGGACAATCATGAAGAAATACCAGATCTAAATCAGAACCATATCCTAATTCTAAGCCACCCAATTTACCATAAGCGATAATAACCAACCCTTTTTGATTATCAGTTAAATGTACTGGCGTTCCATAACGAACAACCATTTGATGCCACGCCATTTGTACAACAAAATCAATTAATGATTCTGCAACATAAGTCAAATGGTCACTTACTTTCATGGTATTTAATACCTGCCCAACATCAGCCGCCGCTATGTGCAGTAGTTGCATCTGTTTGAACTGCCTTAATGCCTCAAGTTGTTGTTCTTCATCATCAACCTGAATTCTCAGTAAATATTGATAAAGTTCACTTTTGTATTCATTAGGTGCAACAGTTTGATAAAGTGAGTTAATATCTATTAGTTCATCTAATAGGATTGGATAATGTGCAAGTTGCTCGCTAATCATTGGCGAGGCACGACATAGTCGAATTAGTTGCTTCAATGCAGTTGGGTATTCAAGCAGTAATTCTAAATACGTTGTTCTACTAACAATATTCACTAATAGCGGTAAAATCCGCGACAATACGATTAGCGCATGCTTATCATTACAAACTGATTCCAATAATCTTGGCATTAGCTGATCAAGGATTTCGCGACCTCGAACACCAATCGTCCTTTTACCAATATCATCACGAAATTGGCATAGCATTTGATAGAGCTTTTCAGCATCATCATGTGCATAGTTGGATAATACCGACGTAACATCACTTAATTGTAAATCGGGTACCCAAAGATCAGCGTATTGGTCGTTGTTTACGTTATGTGCTGTTTCTGTTGATTCATCACCGATAAGCTGATTGAATATTTGTCGAGTAAATTGCATTCTTCTAGTGAGTTCTGTTACAAATTCGTTCCAGTTACTAAAATTCATGCCGATTGCTAAACGTATTTGGTCTAATTCATCTTCTGGTAGAGTTTGCGTTTGCTCATCATGTATCGCTTGTAATAGGTTTTCACAGCGACGTAAGAAGAAGTAGTTTTCTCGTAGCGTATTTACTTCATTAACATTAAGTAGGGATTCTTGTTCAATCACCTGTAGCGCCGATAATAGGGAACGAGTTTGTAAACCAACAACTCGGCCACCGCGAATAAGTTGAAAAACTTGTACGATAAACTCTATTTCACGAATACCACCTGCCCCAAGTTTGATATTATTGGTTAAACCTCGACGACGAACTTCGCGTTCAATCATGCTTTTCATATTTCGCAATGATTGTAATACACTGAAATCAATATAACGGCGGTAAACAAACGGTTTTAACATTTGGTAAAGCTCTTTGGTGTAAGGATCTTGCTGATCACCCAGTATTTTAGCTTTTACCATGGCATAACGTTCCCAATCTCTACCTTGTTCTTGATAATAATCTTCCATCGCAGAAAAACTCAAAACTAGTGGTCCACCATCGCCAAGCGGACGCAAACGCATATCAACTCGGTAAACAAAACCATCTTCGGTAATTTGGTCCAAGGCTTTTATTAATCGCTGCCCCAAACGCGTGAAGAAAACGGCATTGTCCAATTCTCTCCTGCCACCTAGTGTTTGTCCATGCTCAGGATAGGTAAAAATGAGATCAATGTCAGATGAAAAATTGAGTTCACCGCCACCTAATTTTCCCATTCCTAAAATAAGTAAAGGCTGTTTAAGTCCTTGTAAGTTACATGGCGTTCCCCATTCTTTACAACTAAGTTCATAAAGCCAATCTCGTGCATTTACAATAATCACCTCTGCTAAGTGAGTAAGTTGCAATAAAATTTGCTCATCGCTACTTGTGCGGGTTAATTGTGACCATTCTAGTCTCAGCAAAATATAGCGCCTAAATAATCTTAGAGCTTTCATTAATGTTAGTTCATCAAATACCGATGCTAATTTTTCAGTTAACCATTGTTGATAGTAACATCTTTCATCAGCTTGCGGGGGATTATTAACAATGTCTGTTAGCCACTCTGGATAGCGATAGAAAGCATCAATAATAAAATCACTTTGTAGCAAAATATCAAGGTTATCGAGCACCTCTTTTGCATCACATTGTGATAATTGGGAGATAATTTTCTGTTTTTGCTGATCAATTAATGGTGAAGCTAGCGATATAGGCTGAGACATAATAAGCACTCACTTAAAATAGTTACATGTTGATGAAATCACCTAATTAACTATTATAAATGACTTTTTAAGTTCACCTATCTTTTTATTAAACAAATCTCGAAAAACAGTATTGATACTTTTTCGCAATTTGTTTACCGATAAAACTATAGCAGTTGACTATCGTTAGGTCTTATTTTGCTTGTTTACCTTATCATTGTTATAACTTAACGGCCAATAACAATGTTATATTCTTTGATTCGAATAGCGGGTTAATGTTTATCAAAAAACAGCTTTGTCATCTTTCTTACCAATAGACAACTTGAAATCAACAAAGTAATTAAAAACATCCATAAGTAGAGCAATTTAAAAGTACTAGAGATAATATTAAATGGTAGAAGATTATAGATATAGTTGTAAATATATAGAATAAGTACTAATAAAAAGCAGTTTAATATAAAGGTAATAAGCGAACTAAAAATTACCTTTTTTATAGCCAAAATTTCTGTTACCGCTGTAAAGCACTTTCTTAGCAAGAAATAACCAATTAAATTTACTATTGATAAAAATATCGCCAATAAGACTATAGCGAAAATCAGGTAACTTAAACTGTAAAACATATCATTGAAAAGTAACAAATATGACATCGTTATAAAGAAACAGTTATAAAAACAGATGAATAACACCATATGTAACTTCTGACTTTCTGTTTGGGTTAATATGATTTCGTTACAGATATAATTTTTTTTGAATAATTTAATACTAAGATAAGTATAAAGTGTTATACAAAAATAAATAATGAGATACTTAGCGAGATGAAATATATATTTCGAAAAATTATCTGCATCATTAATATTTAAAAATCTTAGTTTAGACACAATCCAATCATAACTATAAGAGTAGTAACTCCAGCGAAAAACCATATCGCTTAATACTATAAATATGGCAACTAAGAAGGTATTAATAATGTTTTTCCGATTAATTATGGAAATGGAATACTGATTAAATGCTATTGTGGAAATAATAAAAAGAACTACTGAATTAGGTATTTGAAGTAAAAAATTGATTAAAACTTGCTTAACAATTTTCAAGGCAATTTGATCAGTCCCAACATATAACGATATAAAATCGTTATCAAATTTAGTAAGATAAATAACGGTAAAAACACTATATAATAACCAATAAAATACCACTAATAATAGTGGTAATTTGAAGAGGGTTGTTTTCATTTTAATTCGTATACCTATTTTTTATTTATTTCAGCCATTAACAACAATTTGAACTTGTTATTCACCTCGCAATAAGCAAACTGTTTAATCGAGTCAATAAATGGTATCGCCATTTGCCACTGTTTAAATTCAGGCTCAATTTGCAGATTTTTGTTAATAAGTATCTCGTTTATTTGAATAAGTAGCTGTTTATAAAAAATTAAATCATTATTTGCTAAAGCATATTCTTCATTTTGTTGCCAAAAGTTTAGTAGACCGGCTAAATCTTGCTCAATTTGTGAGGAAAGAATAGTAGGAGTTAAGGTTAAGTTATCTAATAAACGATAGCCCCGAGAAGCTTTACTTTGAGAAAATAGATGTAAGTTAAAGCGACTTAATTCGATCGCAAAGTTGAGCAAATCTTGTTTATTGCCTTGTTTGATTTCTAACTCTACCTCTTGTATTGGCATAGATTGACCATTTGAGGTAATTTTCCCCAAATCTAAAGCAACTTCAATTTCGCTATTGGCAAATGAAATCAGCCAAGTTTGCCGTTTAAAATTGGTGGTAAAAAGAGGCCTTAACTGCGTTAATCCATTAGGTAATGCCTCTTTCGGTAGGACACTTAAATCGAGCTTATCATTAGGTAAAGGTTGGTTAATTTCAATGCGTTCATGTAATCCACCTACAGAATTACCTTTTGATTTTAAGGTAATTTCAAAACACTTACTTTGCTCAGTTTCTGTAGTTCGAATTCGAAGACCACAACCATTAAGTCGTAAAAAATGATCTTCAGTATCGTAATAAGTGTTAGTCAGATTTAATTGACTAACCAAATGTTGTTGCGATGAAAACTCGGCTTCATCACAACAAACCCATTGATTTAAGTAATTTTGTAACTGCTCTATATCACTTTGATTGATTTGAAACTTTAATTCAATTTCGTTACTCATTTGTCTGTTTTTTATCAGTTATTTTGCTATATGATATACTGATTAAGTTGATAAATATAGCCTGTCATGAAGTAATCGAAAATGTCTGTTTTTGTAAACTATAAAGCTTGGTAAATAAACCATTTCTTGCCATTAATTCATGATAATTACCTTGTTCAACAATTAAACCTTTATCTAAGACAATAATATTATCCGCACCGACGATGGTTTTTAGGCGATGAGCAATAACAATCACGGTTCGATCTTTGACTAAATTAGCAATTGCTTCTTGAATATAAACCTCATTTTCTGGATCTAATGAAGCTGTAGCTTCATCAAGTAAAATGATTGGCGCATTTTTTAATAATGCTCTGGCTATTGAGATTCGTTGTCTTTCACCACCTGAAAGCTTACTACCGTTTTCACCGATTAATGTATTCCAACCATCTGGTAATCGAGCTATAAGTTCATCACATCGGGCTATTTTAGCTGCTAGTTTAACTTCCTCATCACTAGCATTATGCTTACCAATTCGAATATTATTCATGATGGTATCATCAAATAGTACTACCTGTTGAAAAACAAAGGCCATTGAGTGCATCAAGGTTTCGGGATCAATCTGTTTAATATCCTGATCACCAATGGTGATCGTCCCCGAATTGACATCCCAAAAACGAGCAATCAATTGCAATAAGGTACTTTTACCGCTACCTGATGGTCCAACTAATGCCGTCATTTTACCTTCCGGAATAGTACAACTTAAATCATTGATAACACTGGTTTGGTTATAGGAAAAGTTAACATGATCAAGATTGATAGTAAAATTGTCAAAAGTCACATCATCTTTACCTTCCATGATTGATTCAGTTTGCAGACTCTTCATTCTGTCGGTAGAGACAAGCATATAAAACAGTTCAGGTAATAATGTTAAAACCGATATCAAAGGGCTGTAAATCCGAGAACTAATAATGATAAAAGCGATAAAAGTAATTGGATCCAAACTACCGGTAACCATCAAATTAACCCCTAGGAGTACAACAATGCCTAAACCGACTTGCAATACCATGGTAGACAAGGTGACAATAATGCCACCTATTCCTTCAAACTTAATTGACGCCCACATCATATTTTTAAGGGCTTGATCTAATCGTTGGAATTTTTTACCGCTTAATCCAAATCCTTTTATAATCTTTATACCTTCAAGATATTCTTGAACTTCGCCTGATACAGCTAATTTGGATTGAACATGTTTTTCCCCTAATTTTTGCTCTAACCTTTTACCGACAACAACAATAATAATAGCAATTGGCAGGGTACAAAAGATAGCGCCAGCCATGCGCCAATCATAAAATGCTAATAGACAACATGTTATAAAACTACTTAAAGAATAACCAATCAATTGTGGTATTACATGGCTTAGCATGTTTTCTATAACGGCACAGTCCCCCATAATATTAGTTGTGAGCTCTGAAAGATCTTTTCGATTGAAAAAGCTAAGCGGTAGTTTTCGAATCTTTTCAGCAACTTCAATTCGGGTATTCGCTGCTTGACCAAAAGCATTAGTATAGGTCTTTTTATATTCTCTTTTATAACATAGTAAGAACAATATTGCTGATACACCGCCTAAGCCAGCCATCATCCAAAGATAATAAATATTTACCGGTATTTGACTAGTTAATGGTTCAATTAACAATATGATTGTTTGTAATAAAATGATAAAAGGTAACATTAATGACAAATTGGAAATGCTACAAGCTATTATAGCTTGATTAAGATTTCTACTTTCGATATCAGACAACATTAAGATTTTTTTAAACATGTGCCACCTCATCATTGTGACTAGAACCATCCATCTGCCAATCTAACGTTTGTTTATAGTATTGCCACATTTTGTAATAGGTTTGCTGACGATCAATGAGTTCGTCATGGGTTCCCTTCTCAACAAGGTTACCTTTATCTAATACTACAATCTGATCTGCATCTTTTATTGTCGATAAGCGATGGGCAATCATAATTACGGTTTTACCTTCCATCAAAACTTTTAAGGCAAGTTGAATTTTGTATTCATTTTCAGGATCAGCAAAAGACGTTGCTTCATCTAAAATCAAAATAGGCGAATTTTTAAGTAAAGCACGTGCTATTGCTAAACGTTGCATTTCTCCTCCTGAAAGATGCATTCCTTTAGCGCCAATCACAGATTGATAGCCATCAGGTAGTCTTTCAATAAATTCGTGACATTGAGCAGCTTTAGCTGCGGCAATAACTTCATCTAAACCGGCATCTGGTTTACCGATTTTGATATTATCTAAAATAGTTTGTTTAAAAAGAAAAACATCTTGAAACACAAAACTTACTAGCGATAATAAATAGTCACTTTTCATTTGCTTAATATCCACACCACCAATCGTTATTGAACCTTTATTTGGATCAAAAAAACGAGGAATGAGCAAAGAAATTGTACTTTTACCACTTCCCGACAGTCCAACTAGTGCGGTAGTAGTTCCCTGTTTGGCATCAAAAGAGATATGATTCAAAGCATTATTTTCTGGGGCTTCATTTGTCTTATTTGCATCATAAGCGAAAGTAACCTCATTAAAGCAAATATCATAATTATCGACTTCAAGACCAGATTCTGGTTCAACCAATGGCTTGGTATTTAAAATATTATCCATATTTTCAACACTTTTCACTGCTCGTTGTAAACCTTGTGAGACATACAAAAGTTTAAAAAATGGTGCTGGTAATGCTAATGAGAAGATTAAATAGAAAATAGAGGCCAAAATAAAATTCGCATAATTATCAGTCACACCTAATAACAAAATTATTACTGGAACAATAAAAAGATAGATGTTATTTAAGATAAGGATAAAAAATGCCATATGATATTTGAAGCAATTAATAAACCTAAGGCAATATTGTTCATAGGCTTTAATTGATTCATAAAAACGTTTAAATGAGAAAAACGTTTGGTTAAAAGCTTTGACAACCGTTATTCCTCGAATAAATTCCACCGATGCATTACTCATATCAACAAGTCGCTTTTGAAACTCTTGCATATTGTTTTTGATATCTTTGCGACGGTAACCGCTGATTAACACAATATAGGCTAAAATAATTGGTACTAACGTTGCTAATCCTAAACGCCAATCGAAAAAGGCTAAAATAATTAATATAATCACAGGTGTTGCAAATGATCCAATGATATCTGGTAATTGATGAGCAATAAAAATCTCAATTTTTTCAATATCATCATCTACAATTTTTCGCAATTCCCCACTCGAATGTGAACTATAAAATCCTAGTGGTAAACATGATAAATAGCGAACAAAATTATATTTCAAATGATAGAGTGTTTTAAACGCTGCAATATGTGAAAAACAGAGCGCAAGAAAATTAAAAAAGATTGAAGACGCAGCTGCAATAAAAGCCAACCAACCATAATTAATGACAAGCTCACTATTTAATAGTTGATGATTAACTAGCGCCGATATTATTTCGTAAACAATATAATAAACTGAAATAAAAGGAATAAAGGCTGCAGCAACACTCAGGATTGAAAATAAACAAGAAAAAATAATTATTATCTTATATCTAAATGTGAGTTGCCAAAGCCTATAGCTGGAATTACTTGTTTTCATTGAATAAGCACTTTATATCCGAAATAATAATCATTATCAATTATAAATTATGAAATAACAATTACTTTCATACATTATATGATTTATCTTCACTATTATTAGGATAGATATTATCTTAGAAAGGAAGGTATCCTATTTTGGGCAAGCTTTAAAATAGGATAATAAAATTAGGTTATTAGTTAGAAAAAATTAAAAATAGTTTATAATAATTATTTAACTACACGAAAAGGATTAGCCGGTTTGGCTTTTTCTGATGGTTTATTTATACCTTCCCTTAAGGTTTTATAATATGGCTCATCTTCAAATCCCATCCCTACTCCGTTTTCACGCGCATAGATAGCTTCAATGGCGGCCATTGGTACCACAATATGTTGCGGAACCCCAGAAAATCTAGCATTAAATTCAATTTGATCATTAGTTGCCAAATATTGACCTACTGATTGAGGAGCAATATTAAGTACTATCTGACTATCCTTCACAAACTCTTGTGGTACTAATACTCCATTAATTGAAGTATTGACCACAATATAAGGTGTTAATTCATTATCTAAAATCCAGTCATAAAAAGCCCTAAAAATATAAGGGCGACGAGGAGTCATGTTATTAAGTTCCATAACGGCTACCTTGTATAATTGTTAATCTGTCATTAGATAAAAATTTAGTTTTATGCTCTTATCTTTCGTTCATCTTCAGTTAGAGAACTTATAAAAGCAGGACGTTCGAAAATACGTGCCATATACGAAAGATAATTTTTCTCGGCAATTTTCGGCAATTCAATACCGATCATCGGTAAACGCCAAAGCAACGGCGCAAAATAACAATCGCACAAAGTAAATTCATCACTCATAAAATAATCTTTTTCTTTAAACATGACAGAAATAGAAACTAAATCATCTATTAAATTTTTACGAGCTTCTTTAGCTTCACTACTATCAGGATCTTTTAAGATTGTTTCGTAAGCACTATACCACTCTTTTTTAATGCGATACATTGTTAAGCGAGAATTAGCTCTAACAATTGGGTATACCGGCATTAATGGTGGATGAGGAAAACGTTCATCTAAATACTCTAATGCTATATGTGGTTCATATAGAGTAAGGTCACGATCGATTAAAGTTGGAATTGAACCATATGGATTGAGATCCAATAATTCTTGAGGTAAAGTATCTGTTGTAACAAACTCAATCTCAGCTACTACCCCTTTTTCTGCCAGCACAAAACGAATCTGATGGCCGTAAATGTCAGTTGTATCACAAAATAATGTCATCACAGAACGTTTATTAACAGCGACAACCATATTCACTCCAGATATGCAAAATTTAAAATTAGTTTTTATATGGTTACTATTCTAGCAAATTGGATAACAAATTTGTTAAAAAAAATGTATTTTCTTTTTGTTTTTTCTAAAAATAGTATTTTTTGAACTTTTACTAAAATCAATACAGTCAGAATAAAAACGAAAAAAATAATTATCTTATTGAATATATTATAATTTAAATAAAACTAAAATTAGTGTTATTGTAATTCGTTTAGAATTGTAATAAAAAACCCAGTATAGACTGGGTTTTGAAGCAAATTTGTATAGCGTTGCACGTCGGGTAAGGACACAACATTACTGTTGCGCCCTCCCCTAAGAACTGTACGAGCGAATTTCTCCGCATACAGCTCAAGCCTTTCAATTAACTTTAGTAAGCCAGTTTCACTACCTCTAATTTCAGTGCATGAACTTTTTTATGGCAAGTAGGATGAAGTAATACCCTATTTTTGAGCGTGTCCATCCCTCCGTGCATTTTGTAGATAATATGATGGTCATGCCACCCCGTCTCTTTTGTGATTGGGAGTTGGCATAAACCACAACGTCCTTTTTGTGTCTTATACAGCATACTCCATTTGTGTCTGTGTGAAAATTCTTCATACATCCTTTTCTGGTGTAGTGTTTCCCCGTATAATTCCCATTCTGGTAAAAATGGGTTATAGTCCGATTTTACCTTGATATGTCGTTTGATTGCTGTCTTGCTACATTGCAATAATTCAACCCATTTATCCATACCATGACGGTCTTTTATCATTGTGCCAAAGTTCCATACCCGAGTTGCGGTTGTTTTAAAGTATTTCTCTTTTATCCAACGTTTACCCTTTTTGTTATGTCTTCTTTTGCTCCAATTCCAAATCGCACGCCATATTAATGCATCCATTCGCCCATATGACTGGCTCGCTGCTTGACTTCGGTGATAGTTAGCCCATCCCCTTATCATTGGATTGAGTTTCTTTATTAAGTCTTCTTGTTTCGCCATGCTTAACTTTTTAATCTTATCCCTTACCTTGCTATAGAATGCTTGCACATTCTTTTTACTCGGCTTGATGATAAGTTTGTCGTTAAACTGTCTCACCGTCCAACCTAAAAAGTCAAAACCCTCCCCGATATGCATTACTTTCGTTTTCTTCTCTGATAGCGTGAGTCCTCTCTCTTTGAGAAATTCCTCCACTACAGGAATGACCTCTTCTTCCAGTAATTCTTTCGATATCCCTGAAATAATAAAGTCGTCTGCATATCTGACCATGTACGTTTTATGTTGCCTGATTTTCCTGCTCGCTTTCTCACCAAAGTGATTGGCAAGCTCTTTTTCTAAGCCATCTAACGCCATGTTTGCCAGCGTTGGCGAGATTATCCCACCTTGCGGTGTACCCGCCTCCGTCATCTTCACCTGTCCCATATCCACAACGCCCGATTTTAACCACTTCGTTAATATCCGCTTATTCATTGGGATATTTGCTATTAACCAATCATGGCTAATGTGGTCAAAACAGCCCTTTATGTCCGCATCTAATACCCACTGCGCAGGTTGGTTTGTCTTCCGCCCTTTGTGTGAGAATATCCGATGTATATGTGTTATCGCATCTACCGTTGACCGATTAATACGAAAACCATAAGAGCCTTTGTCCGCCGTTGTTTCCGAAACAGGCTGTAGGGCAAATAGATAAAGCGCTTGCATTGCTCTGTCTTTCATGGTTGGAATGCCCAAAGGACGCTTCTTTCCGTCAGACTTGGGGATATACACCCGTTTTAATGGTTGCGGTTGATATCCTTTATTTGTCAGCATTGCAATAGCTTTCCATTTTGCCTCAGCTGTATTCCAAGTTACCTTGTCTACACCCGCTGTCCTTTTACCTCTATTTTCAGTCACTCGCCTTACCGCTAATTGCTTAGCATAAGTTGAGCGTGTCAATAATCTTTGCAAGCGTTTAACCTTGCGCCAATCATTTTCAAGTGTCGCTTTCGCAATCCGTCCCTGCAATCCTTTAACATGTCTTGTTGCTTTGACCCAATCAATATTGTGCCATTGCCTCGCCATGTCAGAGGTCGCTGGAGCTGGACTGCGTTTAATGTTTCCATTATACTTAGTGTACTCTTTCATACTTACCTCTTGATACAAGAAGTAGCAGAAATTACTTGATAAGGTATGAATAACTACCAAAAGAACTACCACGTTACATGTGGTAGTTATTCAAAAAATCAAATAACTCTACCACGTTGTAACATGGTTAATGATTGAGTTTTGAGCTTGACGAATGTTTCACAGGTGAATTACTTCCCAATAATTCATAAACTGTTAGGCATTCGTTAACTCATCCCTCGCCTAAAATAATTTATTAGTAATTACCCACCAAAGGATTAGCTTGTCATCTTGCGACGAAAGACCAGTTAGAAGTCTGCACCCTTTCGAGTTAGGTCATGTTTCATACCCTATATCGACCATTACAGCCAATCATTCGCTTTCTCTAACCTCCCTTACCTGCACGCTCGACAGCATCACTTACGCTCTGCCTGCCGACCCCAATTTTGCGCTCTATATACGATTGCTGAATTGTGGGCGGCAAACGTACAGGCTTAACAAGTTCCATTATTGTCACACGAATAGTGAAGATGCAGACTGTTCACCGATAGTCATATTGATGGCGTATTCCCACGTTAAAAAGGAATAACCGACTACGTCACCTTTTGGTCAAAGCCTGTCAGTAGATTTGGCTCTTTCAGCATTACGGTGTTTATCATCTGTTCACATTACATTCATCTTTCTATTCAGCCTAGCCCCTCACAGCATTCTACTTGCCATTACTTAATCAATATTTCACAATATAGATTAACCTTGCTATTCCTCAAGGGGGTACATTGTCAGGAAGCTTCGTACCCAGTTGTTGCCAACTACGCACTATCCCTAAGCTACTGTCAGCCATATGACAGGTTGACTATTAATCCAGTTTATTTCTATATACAGGATTAATTCAACAATGACAATAATAGCTTACGCACTTTTGCATTAAGTATAATGATACAAGTGCGGAAACTAAGCCTTCTATCGTTCTAAATAAGCACACAATGCTTTTAAAAAATGATTAATTTTATGGGAACCACAAAATTAATCTTTACGTACTGTTGTAGATACTAAACAAGGATTTAATTTATAGATTATGCAGTCCTAAACTAAACATTGCTTCATATTATTTGAGTACATTTATTTAATTAACAATTCAATAATATCTATATTTGACTACTTATGGCACAATACCAGTAAGTAATACAAAGACAGTATCATCTTATTATTAAAGATAGAATTAATAGAATATAGAATATGCTGATTAGCATTTTTAAGATAAAAATATAATTAGTACTTTTAATAACAGCACCAGTTATATTTCTTTTAGATTTACAAACAATAACACAAGAAAAATATATTATCTTTTCCTGTTATGTGTTAACACTGAATGTTAACGTTTTCTTATCTCCTAGCCTTTGTTCGTTTCTTTCTATCTTGAGATTGAAGACGACCAACATGACCCACTACGGTAAAAATGACCTCAAACATTATTAAACGTTCTTAATAATGGAGAATTCATTTAAATTACCTCGCTTAAGACAAGTTAATTTCGATAACACCAATATTATTGATTAACCTAATTCACATCAAGGATGTCCTTGAATAGATTATAATATCCCAATAATTATTAACAACTTACTGTTGTAAGTGAATTGCCAAGAAGATATTTACAATTGCTTATCTCTTATCAATTCATTAATATACTCAACTTAATTGAGTTTCTTTTTCTTTATTGTTTCCTTTGCTTTACACATTTGAAACAAATTCTTATTATGCTATTTGCATTCGAGATTCAGTAGATTAATATACTATAATTAGTACATTACTACTAAGGCTCTCTCGGCTAAGCTACCAACTATACCTTAATGCAAGTATAAAGAGGTTGCCCCGTAGGACAACTTTCTTTTTAAACCTTGTAATATATGAAAAAAAATCCATATAAAACAAGGCACAAGCGCTACTTGCCGCACTTAACGTTTGCTGAATTGTGGACGACGACGTGCTTTGCGTAGACCCACTTTTTTACGTTCAACTTGACGTGCATCACGAGTAACAAAGCCCGCTTGACGTAATGAAGAGCGTAAAGTTTCATCATATTCCATTAATGCACGAGTAATACCGTGACGAATCGCACCAGCTTGACCTGAAATACCACCACCTTTAACAGTGATGTAAAGATCAAGTTTGTCAGTCATTTCAACTAACTCTAAAGGTTGCATAACAACCATACGAGCTGTATCACGACCAAAGTATTGCTCTAATGAACGTTTGTTAATAATGATATTTCCACTACCTGGTTTAATAAACACACGAGCAGCAGAACTTTTGCGGCGACCAGTACCGTAATATTGATTATCAGCCATCTTCTATCCCCTTAAATATCTAATACTTGCGGTTGTTGTGCCGCATGATTGTGCTCATTACCAGCATAAACTTTTAGTTTACGGTACATTGCACGACCAAGAGGACCTTTCGGTAACATGCCTTTTACAGCAATTTCGATGACTTGTTCAGGATGACGTTCAATCATTTCTTTAAAAGTCGCTTCTTTAAGTCCACCGATGTAGCCAGTATGACGATAATAGATCTTATCTGTGCGTTTTTTGCCTGTTACAGCAACTTTTTCTGCATTGATAACGATAATATAGTCACCTGTATCAACATGTGGTGTATATTCTGCTTTGTGTTTACCACGCAAACGGCTTGCGATTTCAGTAGCTAAACGACCTAACGTTTTACCTGCTGCATCGACAACATACCAGTCGCGTTTAACTGTTTCTGGTTTAGCTGAAAAAGTACTCATTTGTATTTATCCAAATTTTAATTAATCTCACGTTAATAAATCATCTGATTTATTTACACTTTTTGATTGCTACTATTAACTAACTAACCCCTTCAAGTCGTTAAGCCAATTCTGACAATCGAAAACAGCGTTGGGAAAACGCTGTTGTAACGTGGGTGGCATTATTATACAGAAATATTATAAAAGCGCTAGAATTTATAATAAAAAAAGCGTAGCGATAAAAAATGGTAACTGCTACACTTTTATCTAACATTGAATAACACGATAAAGATTGATGAAAAACTTAATTCAACTTACTGAAAAAGATTATATAAGTAAAGGGTTACACCGTAAATGCTATCATCATCCCGAAGATCTTAATAAATGTATCAAGGTTAATTATAATGACGGAGCTGAAGAAGAAACAAACCGTGAAATTGCCTATTATAAACATCTTATAAAACGCAATATCTCATGGCACGTATTAGCAAAATATTATGGTCCAATTACCACTAACTTTGGCCAAGGTCATATTTTTGAACTCATTCGAGATTATGATGGAAAAATTTCTATTCCATTAGAAAAATATCTTTCCGACGAAGCGTTAACTAAACAATATTATGCAGCGTTAGTTGTATCACTTAAAGCATTAAAATCAGCATTGCTTAAAGATCGAATTATTACAATGACGATTAAAAGCAAAAATATTTTATTTCAGCATTTATCAGCCGAAGAAAATCGTTTAATTATTATCGATAACATTGGTAATTCGACCTTTATCCCTATCGCTAATTATGTAGGATTTTTTGCAAAAGCCAAAATTGAACGCACATGGCAACGATTTTTATCATCACTTATTCGAGAAAATAAGCATAACACATTAATTACTAAGTTAATTGATGAATTGAATCATTAAGTCTGACTTCGGCAATGGTACCCTTTTTGTGGTCATGCCGATTTCTTAAGGTAAAATGCCCATGATGTAATTTAGTAATACGATTAACTATACTTAAACCTAGTCCTATTCCATCATGTTTACGATCCATTCTGAAGAAAGCTTGAGTTAATTTTTCGGTTTTTGACTCATCAATACCATTACCTTCATCTTTGACCGCTATTACAATTTCTTCAATATCTTTATAGAAACAAATAGTAATTTTACTATTATTCGGACTATATCGATAACTGTTTTCAACTAAATTACGAATCAGTAAACGAATCAAAGTCGCATCACCATTAAAAGTAATATTATTGCTAAGAATTTGCCAATCAATACATTGCTGTTTTTGTTTAGCCAACTCCGTTAACTCATCAAAAAGAAGAATTTGAATATCATCATGGAAATTAATTTTTTGATATAGACCTAAAGTAAACTTTTGACTTGCCCGAGCAAGCATTAACAGTTGCTCAACAGTATTAACCAAACGATCTATTCGTTCAATTAATTCATGACAATCTATTTTGTTTTTAGTTTCCAATAACTCTAAATGCAGACGAATACCTGCTAATGGTGTTCTCATTTCATGAGCAACATCAGCAGTAAATAAACGTTCTTGAGAAAGAGTATTATTAAGCCTTTCAAACAAATTGTTTAATACCATAGTAATAGACTTAATTTCACGCATATTACTGATTGGATTTATTGGTTTAAGATTATCTTCAGTTCGTTGATTAAGATCTTTTTCGAGTACCTCAAGTGGTTTTGTAATCCATTTAATTGCCTTATAAGCTAAAAATAAGGTTACAACCATCATGGAAAATGCAGAACAGAACAATGCGAAAATTGCTTCCAACTCTTCGTGTTCAACCACTTCATCAATTTTATTTCTACTCAAGGTTAAATTGACTAAGACATCAATTTGTTCTTTACTTTCATGCCACAACCAAAAAACCGTGATAATTTGGCAAATTAACATTATTGCACCCAAAGTAAAAAATAGGTTCCAACGAATACTATGACGGATGTTATCCAAAGACTTTTCAATCATAAATTTGCCATTTAATAAATTTAAAATAATAACTAATTATCAATGTTGAGTTGATAACCATAGCCACGTACAGTTTTAATTAGATGTTTACCTATTTTATTCCTTAACGCATGAATATAAACTTCAAGGACATTTGAACTTGGATCATTTTGCCAATCATATAGATCATTTTGTAACAAGCTTCGATGCACTTTTTCACCCGCTTTTAACATCAGTCGAGTTAGTAAAATAAATTCTTTAGGCGTTAAAATCACTTCTTGATTATTTAAAGTGACTTTTTGCTGTTTTATATCAATCGAAATAGGACCATAATTAACCACATTATCAGCAGTACCTTGATTTCGACGAATTAACGCCCTAACCCTGGCTAATAATTCAGTTAAAGCAAAAGGTTTAATTAGATAATCATCAGCGCCATGGTCTAAACCTTCAACTCTATCTTCAATAGTATCGCGAGCGGTTAAAATAAGAACTGGAATACCTATATTTTTTTTACGCCATCTGGTAAGTAACGCTAAACCATCACAATCAGGCAAACCTAAATCAAGAATAACTAAACTAAACTGTGCAAACTCAACAAGGTCTTCAGCTTGCTTACCATTAGATGCAACCTCGCAAACATAACCGTTAGACGTTATCGCATCATATAACCCTTTTTGTAATAAACTATCATCTTCTACTATAAGAATTTTCATTATAGTGTTACCTAATGTTGATTAAAAAATATTACATTTACATCTATTATACGCTTTACTATTTATTGCCCAATACATTAAATATATTCATTTTATTTAAATAGTTACCATCTAACTATTTAAATCTATTGGTGCGTATAAATCCTATTTTTTTGACTAAATAAGTCGATATGAAACTTAACAAAATGCCAACCAAAATATCTAATGGCCAATGAACACCTAAATAGATCCGACTCCAACAGACAAGCAAGGCAACAACTGTACATAAATAAGCTAACGCTTTAAACTGTTTTTTATAATTCAGATAAATCGAGAAACAGATAGTCCAAACAAAAACAGCATGCTGACTAGGAAGCGAACTCGTTTTATCATGAGTTAAATAATTAGTACCAATGTTTAGTACAAATGGTCGTGGTGAATAAAATAAATGTCGAATGATAAAGGTTACGATTAAAGCTAACGCTAATCCTAAAGCAATTTTTATAATCAATTGTCTATAAACTGGTTTAAATAAAAAACATATTCCCAACATCCCAATAGGAACCAGTATTAAATAATCAGCACAAAAAATGGCAAAAAGAACAAATAATTTGGAAGCTTGTTCTTGAGCATTAATTAATAAAAAAAGATGAGTGTTCATATCAAGCGACATACAACAACCTATAATAACAATGTTTAGTTGTAATTTAATAAATAAAGCTTAAAAGAACCTTAATAATGATTTTGAACATTTACTGGAGGATATTTATTCATAATTAAATATTGGTCTATTTTTTCGAGTAAATAAATGATATTTAGGTAACACAGATATGGCAAAATCAAGTGCAGCACAGATAATAAAATAAACGATAATAACAAACAAAAATATTTCAGTTGGATAAATCATACTTCGATTATTAATTTGGGTAGCAATGAATGTAAACTCTGCAACACCTACTATATAAGCTAAAGACGTATCTTTAATTAATGATACCCATTGATTAACAAATGAAGGTAACATCATTTTTAACGCTTGTGGCAAAATAATAAAAATGATGACTTGTCTTTTATTTAAACCTAACGAAAAAGCTGCCTGCCATTGTTCTTTAGCAATAGCAACCATTCCCGCATGCACAGAATGACCAATATAGGCCCCACCAATCAACGATAAAGCAAAAATAACTGTCGCAATGGCCGGTACATCAACATTCAATAGCACGGGCAATAAAAAATAAGTCCAAAATATAAGCATAATGACGGGAATAGCTCTTAAAAAGCCTAATACAATAATTAAAAGTTGGCGTAAGAATCCTCGATAAACAGTCAAACCGATACCAGCGAAAATCCCCAAAATAGATGAAAAAATAATGGCAGCAATACTCATCAACAATGTTAAAACAATGCCGCCAGGAAAGTTACCCCACGTTAGATAATCTAAATTATTCCAAATAACTTCAAAACCTTTAAAGTCCATAATGCATTAGACCTCATTTAACCGCTTTGATTGATAAATATTGCCAAGGGTACCTACAATAACAATGGCTAAAATATATAAAAAAGTTGCTATCGCAAAATCCTGAAACGTTTTTAGTGATTCGGTTTCAACTTGACGAGAAACATAGGATAGTTCCAATACGCCAATTGCCATCGTTAATGAGGAGTTTTTTATAATATTCATATATTGACCAATTAACGGAGGAAATGCAATACGAATGCCTTGCGGTAAAATAATAAATCGCATACTTTGCCAACGAGTTAGCCCTAAGGCTAATGATGCTTGTTCTTGCCCATGACTTACACCGAAAATCCCTGCACGAAATTCCTCTGCAATAAAAGCACTGGAGTAACAGGTTAAACCAATTAACCCAATGATAAATTCGAAAGAAGGCATTTTCAAAGTAAAAAACAACAATTGAATTTGTGGTTCATCAAATAACCATAATTTAAATTCCACAGGTAGCAAATTACCTACACCAAAATACCAAAAGAAAAGTTGTGGCAATAATGGAGAATATCGAAAAATGGCGTTATAGCTAATCACAACCCCTTTGATAATTTTGATATGACTTTGTTGAGCAATAACTAGCAAGAATCCTAATATAGTGGATAAACTGATGGTTAAAGCCGAGATAGCAATAGTGACTAAAAAACCATCCCACAACCACCACAAATAACGTGGCTCTAGCAATTGCTCATACATTATCTATTGACCTTTACCTATTTTGAAATCACCACGAGGTATAGCTGAATTAGTATCCGGCCCAAACCAATGGTTATAAATAGTTAAAGCTTCACCATCATTTTCTAGTTTTAATAATATTTGGTTAACTTTCTCTTTCAAACGAGTTTCCCCTTTTGGAATACCAACAGCTTGATATTCTTGAGTGATACTAAATGGTGAAATTTCAAAAGCAGCTCGTTGTTCTTCAGGAAGATTAGCTAGCAAACCAATTAACTTTGCATCATCTTGAGTAATAGCTTGTACCACACCATTACGCAGCGCAGCAAAAGCAAAAGGCGTATCATCATAGGAGATCACTTTAGCGGTTGGGAACTTTTCACGTAACGTAATTTCCATTACTGTTCCTTTATCTGCTCCTATGCGAAGATTCTTAAGATCATCGGCTGTTTTTAATAACCCTTTTTTAGCTACAAACTTCTGACCGGTAGCAAAATAAGGTAGACTAAAATCGACTGTTTTAGCTCGCTCGTCAGTAACCGTAAAGTTTGCCACAATTAAATCGGCTTTTTGTGAAGTAAGTAGAGGAATGCGATTAGCTGGATTAGTAGGAACAAGTTCGACTTTTACCTTTAATGCTTTGGCAATTTCATTGGCATAATCAACATCAAGACCGGCAATTTTATTGGTTTTTTCATCAATAAAGCCAAACGGAGGATTACTATCAAAAACAGCAATCTTGATCTCTCCTCGTTTTTCTATATCATCCAAACGATCGGCATAAGCAGAATTAACATTCAATAATGTACCGATTAAAGTAACAGCTGTTAACGATTTAGTTAGAAATTTCATGACACATCCTTAATAAGGTAATTTGGTGTTTACATAAAAAGTCTACCAATAAACGGTCTTGTCACTAAATAACAAATATTTACATGGTTATAACAAATAGTTATATGTTAATGAATATATAAATAGTTAACTAATTAATAATATTATTATGCTTAAATATCGATCGTATTAATTTAATCAATCTTACATTTTGGACATATTTAGGCATAAATATCACCTCTACGGTTGATGCTAATTGAGTAATCCATGTAATACCTAAACTATCTAATTATCTGCAAATAAATTTAGGTAAAATATCAAAATTAATATAATCATATTTTATTAAATATCTTAATTAATCAGACATAAACGTTAATCGAAAAATTTGCCCGCTTTCATCTATTAAAAGTAAACGATGAACACCTTTTTTGATGATAGTTAAAGCAATTTTTTCATTATTTTGGGAATTAGCGACTAAATCACCATCCAAAAACCACCATTTTTCACCATAGCCACCTTCAGGAGTTAAACTTATAGTGACTTGTTTAGATCCCGGTAATGCTCTAACTAGTTGTCTATCGCGCAAGCCAATAATATTAAGTGAGGCAAAAACATCTTGCCCCATTACCGGACAACTTTTATCAATTGGCGGTAAAATGTTATGTCTTTTCTCTTTGGTTAATAACCAATTTTCTAATGAAACTGGCCATAGCGCGAGTTGTTTTTTTTGTGCACCTGGGCAATCAGCAGCTACACGTTCACCTCGTTCATTAACCCAAATAGTTATCGCACCAGAACGATAAATATTATTTTTTAGTTCACTATAAGTGCTCAGTGTTGGTGGTACCATATTATTTAAAACCCATGCCGTTTTTTGTCGATGACAATTTATATCCGATTCGGCAAGTGGTTGCCCTAAAGGCCAACAAATTTTCATAGAAGATACTGATTCTGGTTTTTGATAAGCAGTGAGTGGTCGATTTAGAAGATTTTCTCGATTTAATAGGATTGAATTAACATGTTGTAAAAGTGGCATAGCAGACATTGAACCATATTGCCCAACAACGGGCGTTCCATCCGGGCGCCCTACCCAAACACCAATTAAATATCTTGGATTTATACCCACCGCCCAAGCATCACGATACCCATAACTGGTTCCTGTTTTATATGCTAATAAATTACTATTAGCCAGCATTTGTTTCGTTATCCAAGCACTTCCATCGGAAATAAGTGGTTTATTTATCAATGGCTCTTTTGGGGTAAACCGTAATGGACTCACTTCACCATGCCTTGCAAATGCACTGTACGCACTAACAAGATTATCCAACCTTAATGAAGCACCACCTAAGATGTAAGAGATATTAGGTTCATTTGCTATTGAGGATAAAGGTAAACCAACAGCAGCCAGTTTGCCGGTAAATCGTCTTGGTCCATATAACTCAATTAATTGCACCGCAGGTAAATTTAATGATTTGCTTAATGCATCAGATGCGCTAACCGGACCATTAAAACCTTCATCAAAATTTGTTGGGCGATAGTCGGTTGTAATACGTGGGACATCTTGTAATAACGATTCAGAATGAATCATACCTTCATCAATAGCAAAAGCATAAATAAAAGGTTTTAATGTCGAACCGGGGGAACGTAGTGCACTAATCATATCGATTTGGCCAAAACGTTCGTTATCATTAAAATCAGCCGAACCGACATAACCTTTTACGCTCATATCCGTGTGATCCACCACCAAAATAGCCAATGAGGTTTTAGGTGGTAACTGTTTTGCCCGATTAATGGCTAAATCTTCTAAATTATATTGAATGCCAACATCAATCGTCGAGTGAATAATATCCTCATCAGGGTATTTGCGTTTTAAACGATAAGCCAGTAACGGAGCTAATTGTGGTGCTTTTCTTGGATACACCCAAACTTCATCACGGCGAACTGTTTCTATTAAGTCTTTTGACCACACTTCATATTCAGCCAATCTATCTAGTACTTTGTCTCGGGCTTGCTTAGCTCTTTCAGGAAACCGATCAGGTCTTAATCGGCTCGGTGCTTGAGGCAGTACAGCTAATAACACAGATTCACTTCTTGTTAACTCTTTAGGTTGTTTACCAAAATAGGACCAGCTTGCCGCCCCAATACCTTCTATCGTTCCCCCATAAGGTGCACGATTAATATATAAAGATAATATCTCTTTTTTACTATAATGTAATTCAAGTTGAAGGGTTCTAAAGATCTGTTTTAGCTTTCCGACCAGTGTTCGGTCATGTGGATATAATAATCTTGCCACTTGCATAGAGATTGTACTACCACCTGAAATTATTCTATCATTTGCTATATTTTGCCAAGCCGCACGAAATAGAGAAAGCGGATTAATACCGAAATGATCGTAAAAATAGCGATCTTCATAATTCAATAAAACTTCGAGATAATAGTCAGGAATTTCTTCAAGACTGACTGAATACCGCCAAATTCCATCTTTATCAGCAAATCGCCATAATGGTGTTTCATCTTCGGCGACAACCGTTTGAGTAGTTTGATTTTGTGAGATGGATAGCGGAAAAAGATAGTCAGCTATAAAAAAACTACCGATTAATAAAACTAATAATATCAATATAAATTTAAATAGTTTATAAAAGCGTTTTTTCATTATCGTGATTATATGACCCAGCTAAATATATTTAAAAACAAAAAATTCCGCCAAATAAATTGGCGGAAAAATTAGTCAAATTAATTGATATTTAATTAGTTTTGTTCCTTGCGAGGATTTGAAATAGTCATCAAATCAGGTGATTGTCCTATAGCAAAACGTTCCGGACGATACATTGATTCAACATAAGGATAAGGAATCACATAATCGCCAGTAGTTACTGCTCTAACTAAATAGACCAGACGTTTACGATAATTAAGATTAACGGCTGCAACATATCTATCGTCTCTATATTCCTGATATTTGATATCACTAACATCGTCACCTTTCAATAAATCAGCTACACCAGGAATTGATGATAAATTCACACTACTATTAGAAAGGTTTTGATTTTCAAGTTCTAAACCCGCAGGTAAAAAATCAACAATCAACGCATCTCGAACAGGCTCTTTTGCTGTTACATCTAGCACCACGACCATCATTGAACCAACCTTTAATTCTGTTGGCGATATTTTATTACCCTGTAAATCGTAATAGGTTCGACTAATATTAAAGAAACCATCAGGTGAGGTTGGTGCTGGTGGTGTTTTAGAATAACCTGTAACAGAGAACTTAATATAAATTGGTTCATCTGATTGAGAATTATTAATTAGTAACCCCTGCGCTAAATTATCATAATCATAAGAATGAGAAAATACAGAATTAACTTCGTTTATTTTTCCATTTACCGACATTTTAAATTTATTACCACTTTTATGCTGTTCTAATGACCAACCGGCAATAAACAATGAATTTAACTCTTGTGTTGAGAAATAGCGTTTATCGTATAATAAATCCGATAAATTAATTAGATAATTACCTTGATTATTCTCAGCCATATTATTATCTATTAATAAAGATAGAATTAATGATCTATCACGTATTTCGCTACCGTAATTACCTAACCAGTAATTGTACTGATATGAAGTTATGAAAATTAAAGGTAATAATTTTTCATAGGTAGATTGAAAACCATTTAATTTTGCAGTAACCGCTAATTGAGCTAAAGGCAACGGCGAATAGATAAATGATTGATTGCTACTAATCTTATCTGATAAATAATTTATCTCATTTCGCATTGCTGAGGTAATTTTATTTTGTTTACTTAAAACCATTAAAGCATAAGCTTTAATAGATAATTTCTCAAACTCAAGAATATTTGAATCACTATAGTAATTATTAAGATTGTTAAATGCAGACGCATCATAGATATACTGACCTAAACGTGTCATTGCAAAATCAAGTGCTTTGTCACTAACTTGATAACCACGTTCTTTAGCTTGCAATAAGAAGTCAGTTGCATAAACAGTTAGCCAATGCTCTTCTGAACTTTGGTTACTCCATAAACCAAAGCTACCGTTACTACGTTGCATGGATAAGATACGTGAAATACCTTTTTGAACTTTTTCACGTCGCTTTTCATCTGAATCGGTTTTAATACCTAATCGCGCTAGTTGTTCACTATTGGCATATAATGATGGAAATAACCCACTCGTCGTTTGTTCCAAACAACCATAAGGATAAGCAAATAACTCTTTTACATATTGAGCTATATTTAATGGTGGTTGATTAGAGACAACCAATTGTCCTTCAATGGTATTTTCAACTAAGTCTGTCAAAGCTTGATCGGGTAATTGCCAACTTTCATTTGCATCTAGTACTGTCACATAAGATCTTGTTGTTCCTGCATATGCAGGTCTTACTCCAATTGTCCATGAACGTTCAATGTTAAAGTCAGTATTGTCTTCAAGTAAAATCCCTTTAACACCTATTGTTACCTTACCGGTACCATGTCCATAATCAGCAGTGACAGGAATTTGAATAATATCTTTTTGTTTACTATCAAGTTTAACCGATATGGTTTTTGCTTCATTTTGATGAACCAAACCAGAAGTTGATACTTCAACTTGCATATTTTGAGTACTATCAGTCAAATTATGCAGTTCTAAGGCTAATACCGAGCGATCTCCACCAGACAAAAATCGTGGCGTTAATAATTCAGCTACAACTGGAGCTGCAACCTTCATTTTTTTATCTGCTTTACCAAAACGATTATCATCCCATGCTTGCGCCATTATACGAAGTTCACCATTAAAGTTAGGTAATGGTAAATTGATAATACCTTCACCATTATCGTCTAATTGAATGGTTTTTAGCTGTTGTGCAACAATTTCGACTTCATTTGACGGTTTTTTACCTCCTGCGCTCATCGCATCACCGCCGAAACTCATGTTAACATTACGACCG
Organism: Gilliamella sp. LMG 34361; assembly: GCF_984569075.1. Lineage (NCBI taxonomy): Bacteria > Pseudomonadati > Pseudomonadota > Gammaproteobacteria > Orbales > Orbaceae > Gilliamella > Gilliamella sp. LMG 34361. The sequence continues at coordinate 2,558,491 of NZ_OZ474903.1, forward strand.
GTAGCCTCAATTAATTTGCCATAAACATCGTAAATATCAATATCTAAACGTTTACGGCCTAAGAATTCGGCATAAGGATCAGGGGTAACAAAATCAGTGATATTTAAAATTCCTGAGTCAACTGCTGAAATCAATACAGTCACTTTTTTATCATCTTGGACAAAAAGCTTATCCATTTTGATTTTTATCGGCACAACACTTTCTGGTTCTACTTGTATTGGTGTATCGATTGAAACGTTTAATTGACGATTAGCCGAATCAACTGGTAAATAAAGCAGCCCAATTGCTCGTTTAACTGTTTGTAATGAAGCATCAGTCGATGGACGAATAATCATGGCACTAATGTAAATATCATGTCGTTTCCAGTTTTCAATAGGAACTTCGACATCTAAACCTTCTTCGCCAACTGTAATTGCTTTTTTCCAAATAGTGCCGTCATTGGTTTCAAGTGAAATATAGCCAGAACCAGCTACAGGCGCTTGAACATTAACTTTAGCAATATCACCAGGATTATAAGATGGTTTATCAATACTCAATTTAACTTGATCTGGCCGAATGGATTTAGTACCGCGAGTATTATCTTCCCAATCATAACCAGACCAGAATCGGAAACTTGTCATAACTTTAGTATCAGTATCCACAATTTCAACACGATAAGAACCATAATCGGTTGGTTGATATGCTATTTTAGTGGTACTATCAGACTCAATAGATAGCTGTTCTTCCGAAATCACAAACTCTTTAGAGTTATAATTTAAACGCCAGCCATCTTCGTCTGACCATACCCAATAATAATTATTACGCTCACGAATAAGTCTAGCTTTTAGTGAATTAGTTCCTAACTTATCCCCATCTGTATTCACATAAGCAATTTCAAACTCTGCATTACTATTTATATCCACAGTAGGACGTTCATAATAATTATCATTATTCCAATCATAGTATGGTGAATCTTCAAATAATGGACGGATTGCTGGCAATTTAGATGCAGGCCAAATAGTTTGCGTTGCATAGCGGTTAACTGGTCTACCTCCTGAATCTAGCAAACTAGCTTGTAAAACTACTTTAACAGGTGAAGATATTCCAGACCAATAATCTTTATCAGCATAAATTTCAGTAAAACCGTCGTTATTTAACTTTAACTCTAAAGAATCAAGTTCACGATATGGATCATCATCAGTAACCGATCCAATTTTAAAGTCATTTAATCCGGGAACCGTGTCCACTTTCTTCAAATAAAGATTAGCATCTAAGCGATTACCTGATGCAGGCTCACCGTATAAATACCAACCTTTGATATTAAACCAAACATTTTCATCATTTAACATGGGACCATCAGATGAACTTTTGATTTCCATCGCCATACGTTCTGGCAAAAATTCTTCAACTTTAAAATTCCATTTCTGATAGTTATCATCCCCTAAATTGAAACGAATTGTCCAATTACCTGTGTCTGCATTAGCTGGAATGTCAAACTGTTGTTGATATAAACCATTGGTATCAGCAATGCTTTTTAATTGGAAAGTTTTAACGACTTTACCTTGAGTAGAAATCACTTCTGCAATGATTGGTTGATCAGGTAATGATTGGCCATCAGCATCACGTACGAGTGCATTAAAATAAACAGTTTCTTCTGGACGATAAAGATCACGAGGTCCGAAAACAAACAATTGTTTTTTATAGAACGGTTTACCAGATAAATTGAAATCGGTTAAGTTAAGCGCATTTCTGTCAAGTGGTACAAATGAAGTTTGTCTTCCATCGGTTGCAGTCAATATGTTATATACAACACCTTTATTTTTAGTAAATTCAGCGTAACCATCTTTATCTGTCGTTGCTGTAATATTGTTACATGTTTTGTTACTGTCACTGGTTTGGCATAGTAGTGACAAATTGATATTGGCAAGTGGTTTTCCATTATCTAAACCATGAGCCATTACTACTAATTTACCATTTTCATAACTATGAAGTGAAACCCCAATGTTACTGATTGAAAATATGGTCGCAGGATTCGATTCATTATAAGTTCCCGCTTCATTCATTACTGCAATATAAACACCTTCTTGATTAAGCTCTGCAACTTTAGAAAGGTTAACAATAACGGTTTCTTGTGTGTTCGGTTTAGGATTAAGATCGAATCTTGATGAATAAACTAAGTCGGTATATTCGTTCATCGATTGCGAGCGCCAAATTGATAACATATCAATAAAGCCATAATTTTCAATTAAAGAAATCAGTTTTTCTGGTTTGATTTTGAAAAAGTTAATATCGACTTTATTGACATTTAACGTGGTAATTGGCAACCCACCCATGGATTTACTTGGTAATAATAATCCAGTACTAGCAAAACCAACTATTGGTTGACGTTCTTGAGTAGTTATTTCGGATTGATATACAGATGGTAAATGGCTATCGTTAATTGCTGATAACATTTTATCGATAGTTAAAACCAAATTACGATTTGGTTGAAGATAACGAAGTCTTAATTCAAGACCATTATCAGACAATTCCCATGCACCATCAACCACACCACTGTCTTTGTCAACCAATCTCAATAAATTTGAAAAATTCAATTTTGGATTAATAGGAACAGAAAATGTCACGACTAAAGTACTTGAACCATCCAGAATAACTTCTGAACTATCAATTACTTTTAGCTCTTTACCTTTATATTTTTCAATTAATTCAGGTGTTGGATTAAATGGATTACGAGATTGCGAATTAACACTTGAATCATAAGTTGTATTATCCGTATTTTCCGTATTTTCCGTATTTTCCGTAGCTAACTCAATTTTATTAGTATTGTCTGAATCCGCCGTTTTATTTTTTTGATCGTCACAAGCGCATAACGTCAAAAACAAACTTAACACAGCCAAGTGTCTTATCAATCTCATTATTTCACCTAATTCCTGCTATTCCAAATTAATTTACAGATTATTTTTTTGCAAATATTATGCACTGTCACTTTAACTTTAGCAAAGAATCTTTAGCTAGATTAGTAATTTATTTTCAGATTAATAAAATTTTCGATTTAGTAAAAAAGTTGAGGAACGAGGTTTTTGAAGGAGAGAATACTGACACTTAGCACTTATCATGATTGCGATAAGCGCTAACTGTCTATAATTTATGGGTTATTAGGCAAATATTGGTTTATTTTATTGTGACTTTATAATTAATTTTTTTAAGATAAAATTCAGAATAATGCCATATAATGGTAAAAAGAATAGACCACAGATGATAATTTTAAAACTATAATCGATAGTGGCGATTTCGACCCAATGCGTAGCCATAAATTCATCATTTGTTTTATAAAAGGCGATCGCAAAAAAGACAACAGTATCAATACCATTTCCTAGTACTGCCGATGCAGAAGGCGCCACCCACCATGCTCTGTTTTTACGTAGATAATTAAACACGGTGATATCCATTAATTGGCCAACTAAGTAAGCAGCAAAACTCGCTAACGCAATTCGGAAAACAAAACTATTAAACTCACTTAACGCTGAAAATCCTATCCAGTGCGTTTCAAAAAAAAGTACTGAAATAGAATAAGAAAATAGTAAAGCGGGAATCATCACCACAAAAATAATCTTTCTCGCTAAACTCGCGCCAAAGACCCGAATAGTTAAATCAGTAGTCAAAAAGATAAATGGAAAGGTAAACGCTCCCCACGTGGTATGGAAACCAAAAATATCAAAAGGGATTTGTACCAGATAATTGCTTGAAGCAATAACCAAAATATGAAAAAACGAAAGCCAACCAAGGGCTTTCATTTGTTGTGCGTGAGTAAATTGGCTAGTTTGTTCTGAATTAGTGTTCAGATACATAAATTTTTCCTTTTTTAATGGGGTAAGTCAGCCCAGTGTTACAATTAATTTGAATGATTAAGGTATTCGTTTAAACCTTTTTCGCGAAGAATACAGCTAGGACATTGGCCACATCCACCATCTACACCATAGTAACAAGTATGGGTGTGGCTTCGGACATACTCCAAATAGCCAAGTTTATCTGCTATTTCCCATGTTTGGGCCTTCGTTAGATACATAAGTGGAGTAATAAGATTAAAATTGTAATCCATAGCCAGATTCATCGATACATTCATTGATTTAATAAAGACATCTCGACAATCAGGATAGCCACTAAAATCGGTTTCACAGACACCAATAATAATATTACGTATACCTTGTTGCTTGGCATAACAACCTGCTAGAAGTAAGAACAGCATATTACGACCGTCAACAAAAGTATTCGGGTAATCCCCATCTTTGGCTGCTTTGATTTCTTGCGAATCATCAATCAAAGCATTATTAGTGGTCTGTTTAATCACCGAAGTATCGATCACCGTTTGTTTAACGCCAAGATCTTCAGCAATCCATTTGGCTTTTTCAAGCTCAATAACATGCCGTTGCCCATATTGAAAGCTAATGGTTTCCACATTTTCGCGTCCATAATCAGCAATGGCTTGCAGTAAACAGGTGGTAGAGTCTTGCCCACCAGAAAATATCACTAGTGCTTTACGATTTTGCATGTTTCTTTATTCCAATTTAACTATTTCGTAATACGGTTGCGTTGAAAAGATTAACGATTATCAACTTTTTCAGGATAAAGATCGTGATTAGCTAAACGATTCATCGCTATTTGCTGCCAATTGGTGCCAGCTTTACCATAATTGGCATATGGATCGATTGAGATTCCACCGCGTGGCGTGAATTTGCCCCAAACTTCAATATATTTAGGATCCATTAACTTAATTAGATCTTTCATAATGATGTTGATGCAATCTTCATGATAATCACCATGATTACGGAAACTGAATAGATATAGCTTGAGTGATTTACTTTCTACCATTTTTATATTTGGCACATACGAAATATAAATAGTAGCAAAATCGGGTTGGCCAGTAATTGGACAAAGACTGGTAAATTCCGGACAGTTGAATTTAACAAAATAATCATTGCCGGGATGTTTATTATCGAATGTTTCTAAAATTTCTGGACAATAGTCAGTTGGATAGCGAACGGATTGATCGCCAAGTAGTGTTAGGTTACTCATAATTTTCCTTAGTTTTTTAGCGTGGGAGGTTCACGAACCACGTAATAAGGCGCACACCTTACTCTTTTTAGGGCTAAAAGTCTAGAATATTGATTAAAAACCCGCTAGTTTAAGTGTTTATTGGTAGCGCAATGCTAGAATTAATTTATTAAAAAAATCGCGCATTTTAACTAAAAATGACATGTTTAATTTAATTCTATACCGAAAACGACGTTACCTTATTTTCCGTAACATTGACATGTAATGCTCTACCCTGATCATCAAAAAAACAATATTCATCACCAATATACGAACACGACACCTTGGTCGATGCATTCCACTCAATTGTCATGCATATTTTCTTATTAAAAGGATAAAAGAGATGAATATCATAACCAGATTCATCTATTCTTTGAATGATAAGTGCCATAAATGCCATAAGTTGACCGGTTGAGTAGATAAGTAGGTTATCGAATTGTTTTTGGACTATTTTTAATGGAAATTCGGAGCAATAACGAATGTCACTAAATCTAAATCGCAACTTCTGATTAAATCGATTATATTCCATTTTCATTATGTCAGAATCATGAGAAATAAATATTTTATTATTTTCTTCATTTATATCAATTCGTTTTATTAAACAATGTTCCGGCAAACTATAACAAAAAGCTTCATATTTATTTTCATTACTGAGCGTCAAAATAGTTTTGTAATTAATATTCATGGCTATTTGTTTGACACTATTCGGGGAAAAATCCACACGCCAAACCACAGATAACTTATCACTTATATCAATAATTTCTAAACAATTATCTTTAATAATAGTCCAATTGATGCCATCAAACTCCCAGCAACATAAATCAAATTTGATCACCCCAAGATCGACGATGCTACCGGTACTCAAATCGAGTTTATGAATACGATAATAATTATCTCGTTTAATCAATGCTAAAACCTGTAATCGGTTTGCAGATACCACAAAGCTATCAGCAACAATCATAAAATGGGCTAGTTGCTTACCTTGCTTATTAACTTGAATAATGCCTAGTTCACCTAATGCTAATAAAAAGTTATTATTGGTTAACGGTATCATAGCAAAAATTGCTTTCTGCCCCTTATCGGGACAATGATATCGTATAACATTACTCGTCTCTAATAACGATTTTTGTTTAACACGGTTTAAACTTGATAACGGCAGATCCACCTGCAACGCTTTATCTTGAGTTAGTTTAATTAATGCTGCTATATCAGATTTAGTAAATTTATTAGGATAAGTGATGGCATCAACAAGAATATGATTGATCATTATCCGCAACAAACCGCGCAATTTATCAATATATTTTTGTTGTTCTAGAATTTCATAAGCTATTTCCAACCTTGTTTGATAATAACTAACATTAGTTTTGATTTCCATTAAGCATTCTTCAAGTTTATTAATGGAATCTGGCATTAGAATAAAGCGTTTTACGATCGCTTTGGCATTAAATTTATCAACGTTACAAAGCCACTGTTCAGCTAGATAGCGATATTCTGTTAGTGGCCAAATAACATCAATCGCCGCTAACCACTCTGCTTTTTCCGCTAAGGTGTTGGCCCACTCTACTCTTAACTTCTTTGCAATTTCACGTTGTTCTTCTTCAAGCATTATAATCGCACTAGCAAATGCATGATCTCGTCTTGCTATCATTATTGCTGTATGCCAATCATTAGCTAAACAACATAGTTTAACTATCCACGCAGTATTTGCATTCCTAGCAATAGCGAGCTCCATAGCCTGTTTGTACATTTTATGCTGTTCTAGACATTCTATCCCTTCTTTTAAATTATTGAGTAGTTCAACTAAAACATAAACCGCTGCTTCAATTTTTTTTTGTTGGATTAACTTAGTAGCAGTTTGTCGATATAACTGTTGCAAATAGTTTTTCAATTGTTGGTCAAGATTAATAGCGAGCGAATTTCCATAAACCGATTCACTTAATGACAATTTTTCACGCGGCTTGGGTACACCAAATGATTGTCCTATTGGAGGTTGATCACCATTGATCGGAATAGCATAACGCAAAGCATCCATCAAATTACCTTTCTCAAGTTTTTTAATCATTGTGTCAATATATTTACCTTGTCGAAAAGCAACTAAATGGCTCAATTTCGAAACTAAGGCAAATAATGTTGCGTAATGACGCCACTGACTTAATACCGATTTTTTTCGATTAGCACGCGATGGTAGCGTTGAGTAATTAAGGTTAGGAGTTGCTTGTAAATCACCCGCTTTAATATTATAAGAAAAATTTTTTGCTACAATGTTGGGAGGAAAATTAGCTTGTTTAACCTTAGATGGGAGATTGTATAGAAATTTTATAATTTTTATACCTAGCAAAATAGTCACGACATAAAATGAGGTCAAAAGGATAAAAGAGCAAATTTTAGATAAATTTTGACTAAGTCGCGTTTCAAGTGAAAATAATTTAAAATTAAAATAAATCAATATTGCCATCAGCAAGATTAATAGAATAAAAATGGGTAAGATCAAATTCCTTTTTGTTATTGATGGTTCTTGATCGTATTTATTATATTGTTTATCTTTTTCCTGTTGAATACCATTATGTTGGCTATTAACGAACTCCAACATTCGCCGATTAGGGCGAGGTATTTTTCCTGCCAATATTTGTTCGATGGATTTACTCTCTTCAATATCTTCAGATAACTCATCATAAACAATATTAATATTATAACTGTCCGTCTCGCTTAATTGATATTCTGTTAGATCAATCCAATCGGCAGGATCGATATGGACCGCATCTTCATAACGATAACAATTGATATCGTTCCCCATTACAATAACCAAATCATAATTCATGATTTCAGCATCTGGTTTTTTTACAAATTGTGTTGAGGTGAGGATTCCATTTTCTAAAACTAATGGCCAACCATCTAAATTATTACAATTGAGCGTTTTTGGGTTTGCAAACTTGAGTAAGTCACCTTGTTCAAATCGATAAATTGAACATCCTATAAACCACGATTTTATCAACAAACCTCGACGCTGCTCACTCTCAAACCATTGCTTAGGAAACCATATTCCAAATACCTTTTGTACGCCTTTCAGCGTTGGATAGCCAATAAAATAGGTGTTATTGTTCATTGTGTAAATCATCTTGATATAATTTTAATCTTATTGATCGCGTCAAAAAGGAATACAAAATTAATTCACCGATATCAGTGATAATTGTGAAGCATTGAGCTAATGAGTGATAACTATAATTGACAATTTTATTTGATGAACTCAAACAGATATCAATGTTATTATTGAGATAATCAAATGTTGCCACTTGTTTTTTATCATGATTGATTATTAGAAAATTAATTTTATCTTCATGATAATCATGAAAAAGCCCAAAAACCTGCCAGTTTAAAGGCGTTTTTACTTCAACATAACTATTTTCATTATCAAATACTTGCCATTGTTGCTCGAATCCAATGGCTAGTCGACCAAAACCTGTCAACCATAAGTTTTCGGCGGAAATAAAATACTGTAGATTATCATGAATTGATTTTATCTTTAAACAATATGGTAAATGATACAAATGTTCACTTTCTATCCAAAACTGATCTTGATTATGATAAATATAACATGCATGTCTATCACTTAATTTAAACAATGCAATAACGTTTTGAGCAATTTTCTCAACTTGTTTAATTTCCTCGCTATTTTTTGGTACGCAAAATATTGAATAAAGTACTTTTTGATCGTCAATATATAAAATATTCGTTACATCATATCCATACATCGATTGTCTAGATATCGATAAAAAATGCGACAAAGTGTGGTTTGCATTGATTTGAATAGCTTCAGATAGCGCTTTTCGTGGACCTTTAGTTCCCCATAAAAAAATTTTTTGATCTTCTTGATATAAAGCGAATATGTATTTGCCTTGAATATCAATTGCCAATACCTTAGACTTTAACTTCAATTGATAAAATTTGATACGGCATTTCTGTCTCTGAGATAAGGCATCACTAATTCCAATAAAATGAATATTATTGTTTTCATTGTTAAACATTAAAACATAATCTCCATTTTTTGAAATTTTAGGCTTGAAGTTAATATTTATAGGTTCAATGAATTGTTGATTAATTACACCGTAATTACTACCTGACTCGAATTGTCCCGACAATAATTTTGCGCAAATAACTTGGTTAGGTAATGTGAGTTCAAAACGCTTTGCTACTTTATTACTCACTATATTAACTGCTATTTTACTAAAGTGATTAATCAATCTGCTTATTGATACTTTATGAGTTGCAAAATCACTTTGTGAAATGTTATTACCAATTAACCAACACTCATCATAAAATAATTCAGATTTTTGTAAATAATTATGCCAATAATCTAATTGGTTATCATCAATACATGTAATTGTACGGCTATTCAATAACAGCTTTAGATCCTCGATACCTGAAAACAATTTTAATTTTGATCTTGATTGTATGATGCCCCAGTAAAATTGACTCTTGTGTTGCTGAGCTCGGATATCGAATAATATCATCAAAATCAGATGGGCAAGACGCGGAACACCTAATTGTAATAATCCACAATCAAACAAAGCGATAATCACACCATTCGCTTTTGATTTTTCATATATTGGCGTTACGAAAAGATGCTCATTACTAACTGCACGACGGATAAACTCATCTGGCTCTTCTTCCCCTATTAACCATTCTGTCGTCAATAAGTGTTGGTAATCTCCTCGATTGTGAATGTCACCTAAACCAGATGATAACATTTGGTCACACCATTTACTTTCCTTGACAGGACCAAGAGAATTGCTTAATTGCCAAAGCAAATCAGCAATAACGGGTTGTAAGTCTTCATCAAACCATGATAACCAAGATTGCCAAGTTTGAATTGGTTTGGTGAATTGATTATATGGCATATTCAAGAAACTCTTTGGTTAATGGCCAACTAATACCTAAAGGAATAATCATTTTAGGATGATCCCATAATAGTACATGTTTATGAGTAAATTTATTCGCGATAGCATTAGCTAAAAGCAAGGTGGAAATTGAGGGTTTAGCATGACATGGTAACCAAAGTTGGGGAACTTGACTGTCAACCATTGCATACTGAACTCCATCTACCCACGGCAATTGAGCTTCAGGACCAATGATGATTATAAAATCTTCACCTTTCACAAATTTAAATTTTTGCAAATCGTATTTATCTTGATTTTTCAAAAGGTAAAGTAGTAAACGTGGCACTGTTTCATGCCATGCAACTACAGCAACAGGGATTACTGCCTCATTATTGAGTTGCCAATGCCAGTTGATCAATCTTTTGTTGTTCATATTACGCTATCAATTTAATTAATTGTGTTCTTAACTGGTTTAATTCATCTGGTATAGTTTCAGTGGTGTAATTGGCATCAATTTCACGTAACACACTTTCTACTTGAATATCGCCTTGATTTAGGCAACGATTAGCCAGTTCAACCAACCTTTGTAAACGGGCGTTAGGTTGTTGCGACGCTAATTCCGTAGCGTAAAACAATTGAGAATTATTTGATAGTGTAAAAAATTCCTTTAAAATCTCTTGACCACGCTGTTGCAGATCTTTGGTCGGTAAAACGTAAAATAAAGGCCAAATGTCTTGTTTTTGAGCTTCAAGGCGACCATTTACTAAAGCTGCTGCTGCAATAAGTTTTAATGTTTTTACCACTCGTCTATCAGTCAAAATAATGCCATTTTGTCTTAGTAAACGGATTGCATCAGCAAAAGAAGGAATAATGCGATCTAATTTAACATTTTTTAAATGTTCACTCATTTCTGATAGTTCATTTAATGAAAAAACTGAATCAACATGGGTAAACTCAGCTTGCCAACCCCCGACTAATAAGTCTTCAATAAAATTATCAGTAATTGGTTCAATAAAAAGATGGATTAAAAAACGATCGGCGAAAGCAGCTAGGCCTTCGTCTTCTGGAAGCGAATTTGATGCTCCAATACAAATTTTCAATGGACAGTCTATTTGCGTATGTCCACGTCTAAATTTTCGTTCATTTAATATACCTAGCAAGGTATTTAAAATTGCCGTTGAACCTAAAAAAACTTCATCTAAAAATGCGATTTCAGCTTCCGGTAACATTCCTTGGGTATCGGTCTCAACGCTCCCTTCTCGAAGTTTTTTAAGGTTAACAGTCCCAAACAATTCTGATGGTTCGGTAAAACGACCTAAAAGATATTCAAAATAGTTACCATCCATGATTCTAGCCATACGCCTAACTACAGCACTTTTAGCTGTACCTGGCGGCCCGATAACTAATAAATGTTCTTTGGCGATAGCTGCGAGTATGATGAGTTCAGCGAGTTGCTGACGACCAATAAAACCTTGGGTGGCAACTTTAATGCATTCGTGAATTTTAGTGATGTTTTCCATTATATTTCTTTATATTTATATTTATATTTATATTTATATTTATATTTATATTTATATATAAATTATAGCGTTATTATATTAGCAATTAATTATCTTAAAGAATGGTAACTCTTTTATAAAGAGAAATATTTTATAATCTATAAAAAAGGTCTCATGCAGATTTGAAATTTATCTACTTGAGACCATCATTAATTTGAAAAATTTAATCTTATTATGGTTAATAATCAATAACTATCTAATAAGGTAAGAACAAAAATCACAATTATTTCGCTTTAAGTTTGTTATAATAATCAGCTAAATTATTTTTGGCTTCAGTTAACTCTTTTTCGGCATCATTTAATTTAGCTTTTAATGCATCAATTTTATCTTGATTTGCATTGAGTTTATCTTTGGCATATTCTTTGGTTTTTTCGGCTAATTCTTTTGTTTTGTCAGTTACATCTTTGGTTTTTTCAACCACTAATCTTTTGTATTTTTCTTCTAATGTTTCATCTTTACAGTTGGTATTAACTTCTTGAAGTGCTTTTTCAAGACCGGTTACTTCATTGGTATTATTGGCAGTTTTAGCTTGATTAATTTTGGTTTGAATTGCTTGCTTTTTAGCGTCGCAAGTTAACCCTTGGTATTCATCGTTGCCTGTTGCATAACTGTTGATAGAAAACGCAGTAACTAAAGTGATAATGCTTAACTTACTTAATAACCTTATTGCTGATTTCATATTGATTCCCCTAAGTTTATTTTCTTAATTGAACACAATCTACTTTATGGTCTTTACCTTTGGTTAGAATCAAACTTGCTCGTTCCCGTGTTGGCAGGATGTTTTCGATTAAATTTAATTCATTAATTTCTCGCCAAAGGCGGTTAGCAATATTCACGGCTTCTTGTTCAGGAAGCTTAGAATAGTGGTTAAAGTAAGAGTTAGGATCACTAAATGCCCCAGCTCTAAATTTTAAAAATCGGTTCACATACCAGTCATGTAATAATGGTAATTGCGCATCGACATAGATAGAAAAATCCACATAATCGGAAACAAATACCCGATTATTAGCTTGAGTATAGTTTATGGTACCTTGTAAAACGTTTAATCCTTCAAGAATTAAAATATCTGGGCTATCGATGGTGATCTGTTCGTCTTCAACAATATCGTAAACTAAATGAGAATAAACGGGTGCTTTAACTTCTGATTGTCCTGACTTTACATCAGCAACAAAATTAATTAACTTTTTGATATCATAAGATTGAGGAAATCCTTTCTTATTCATGATACCACGTTCTTCAAGATAGCGATTGGGATATAAAAAACCATCGGTCGTCACTAATGCAACTTTGCGATGCTCTGGCCATCGAGTTAATAATGCTTGTAAAACGCGAGCTGTGGTACTTTTACCAACAGCGACACTACCAGCAATACCAATTACATAAGGTATTTTTTGGCTTTTACCAAGGAACTTTGATAAGACTGCCTGACGGCTAAAACTGTTGCTTATATAATAATTGAGTAATCGAGATAAAGGCAAGTAAATTTCACTTACTTCATCCATAGATAAATCCTCATTAATACCTTGTAGTGAAGTTAACTCCTTTGCTGTTAAAGTCATCGGTACCGCATTACGCAAACCTGCCCACTCTTGTCGGGTAAATTGCATATAAGGGCTCAAATGATTTTTCATGTCTTATTCTCTATTGCTCACTGATTAAAATTATTTGGCTCAGATTATACTAAATCTATTTTTTTACAATCATAAATTCGCATTACCTTCTGCTCATAGCTATATTAACCACTTACTGGTAAAATAAGTTCAGAGCATTAACAACCAGATATTAAATTGAGATTGTATGTTAAAAAATAAATCGAAACTAAAACCCCAAAAAACCCGTCAAGAGATTAATGAAGAGTCTCGTGAACTTAAGCGTAAACGCAAACACAAAGGTTTGCCTAGTGGTTCTCGTTTTAATGGACAATATAAAAATAAAAAATCAGCTAATACCATTAAAGATCCGCGAATTGGTAGTAAAAAACCAATTTCATTGGTACAAACGAATGATTTAACGATGAAAAGCGAAGTTAATCAACCACAAAAAACTAAATTAACACCGCAACAAGAGTTAGAACAACTTGAAAATGATACTCAACTAGACCATTTACTTAATTTAGTTGAGCAAGGCAAAACATTGACTAATGATCAACAATCTTATCTCGATAATAAACTAGATCGCATTGATCAACTGATGACACAGTTAGGTTATGAAGATGACGATTTTGATGAAGATGAAGAAGAGTCTAAAGAAGATATTGTCGGCTTACTTAAGCGTAAGTAAGTTAGTATAATTTTATATAAATGACAAATTAATATTTTTTGTAACAAATAATCACGATTAAGAGCCATCAACCATGCCAATATTTATTATGCTAGGTTTGTACTTGGGATTATTTATTTGCACATTATTATATTTGAAAAAAATCAATCGGCTTAAAATTAAAACGCAATTAAAGACCAAACAGCCTAATACCGCAAAACGTTATGGAAGTGGCAATGTCAAACGTAGAATTAAAAAATAATAATATGCTTCAATCGCAACTCTGGGATCAAGCGTTAATTGAAAAGTATAACTATTCCGGCCCAAGGTATACCTCATACCCAACTGCACTTGAATTTAACGAACAGTTTACAGAACAAGATTTTGTTTCAGCAGTAAATCGTTATCCTAATCGTTCATTGTCGCTTTATGTTCATATTCCGTTTTGCCACAAACTCTGTTATTTTTGCGGATGTAATAAACTCGTTACACGGCAAACTCATAAAGTCACACAATACCTTGATACATTAGATATAGAAATTGCTAAAAGGGCTGATTTGTTCAAAGAACGAATCGTAACTCAAATGCATTGGGGTGGTGGTACGCCTACTTTTTTGGCTAACGATGAAATTACTCGATTAATCACATCAATAAAGCAACATTTCAACTTTGCTCAAAATGCCGAACTATCCATTGAAATTGATCCCAGAGAAATCAGCCCTCAAACCATCGATCATCTTGCCAAACTTGGCTTTAATCGGTTAAGTATGGGTATTCAAGATTTTAATCGTGAAATTCAAAATCTAATTAACCGTGAGCAAGATGAGAATTTAATCCGCTCGTTAATTACCCAAGCACGAAAAAACAATTTTCGATCAATTAGTCTTGATTTAATTTATGGGTTACCTAAACAAACCGTTGAAAGCTTCACCGAAACATTAAATAAAATTATTGATATTTCGCCTGATAGATTAAGCGTTTTCAATTATGCGCACTTACCTAACCGTTTTGCTGCACAGCGTAAGATCAAAGACCATGACCTACCTAACGCCAACCAAAAATTAAAGATCTTACAAACCAGTATCGAAAAATTAACCTTAGCTGGATATCAATTTATTGGCATGGACCATTTTGCAAAACCAACTGATGAGTTAGCTATTGCACAACAACACAATAAGTTACATCGCAATTTTCAGGGTTATACAACTAAAGGAGATGCCGATTTACTTGGTCTTGGTGTATCAGCCATAAGTATGTTGGGAGACAGCTATGCCCAAAATCAAAAAGATCTAAAAATATATCAAAATCAAGTTGAACAAAAAGGTAATGGTTTATGGAAAGGGTTTACTTTAAACCAAGATGATAAAATACGAAGAGATGTGATTAAGCAACTTATTTGTCATTTTCATCTCGATAAAAAGCAGATTGAACAACTTTATGCAATCAAATTTGATGACTATTTTGCTGACGATTTAGATCTATTAGCACCATTAGAACGTGATGGATTAGTAATAGTTAATCAAGATAGCATCAATGTACAACCCAAAGGTCATTTGCTCATTCGAAATATTTGTATGTGTTTTGACATTTATATGCGTCAATTAGTTCGACAACATCAGTTTTCACGCGTGATTTAATGAGTTTAAATCACACGTGAATATCTGATTATCGTTATTTATTAATGACTAGCTAAATAAACTTTAAATTTTGTTGTTTGTGCAATAAGTTCCACACGTTTAAAGGTCTCATCCAAAATCGATTGATATGGTAAAAATGAATTTGCCACAATACAAAGATAGCCATTTAATTTTAAGTACTTTTTAGCTTCTTTTATCAGTTTATTTACTGCTGTATAACTGGTCTCCTTACCATCATGGAAAGGTGGATTAGAGATGATTAAGTGATATTTATCGTTAATATCTGAAAATACATCACTGGCAATCACATTTCCTGCAATGTGATTGCTAGCTAATGTAGCTTTACTGGATTCTAACGCAGCGCTACTAACATCGGTTAATGTCAAGTTTAGATCTTGATATAACTTACCTAAAACTGTTGATAAGATACCTGAGCCACAGCCTACATCCAGAACGTTACCTTTAATAATATCACTCTGCTCCATCAATGCATTCAATAGTAATTCACTTCCAGCATCCAAACCTTTTTGGCTAAAGACACCTGGCAAGCTCTTAATTTCGATAGCTTGGTTTTCAATAGTTAAATGATAGCTCAACCACCATTCTTTTAAATCAAAAGCCAAACGGCTATCACCGCGAAAATGATATAAACCACATCGTCTGGCACTATCTATTTTTTGAATGGTACCAAAATCCGTTGATAACCCTTCAACACTTTTTACCCCAGTACGATTTTCACCTATGATAAAAATATCACTCTCTTTGGGCATACTATTTAGTAAAAACGATAATTGAAATTGCGCTTCGTTTTTGGTTTTAGGCCAATAGTAAATGAGTGTATTGATATCGGTATAAAAAGATTCGTCAGGATAGAGTGAAAAATTCGTGTTATTAGCTCGTTTACTGTGTTTAAAATTTAAAAACGTATGATACTGCGAGCAGTGGATCTTAACTAGATTAGCTGTAATAACTGCAGGATAATTATCTTGGATATCACCAGCAATTAAAATATTTTTATCCTCAAAAAAGGATTGATGACGTTCAAGTACTTGGCTAGCAGGAGTAAATGTGGATGTTGCCATAATGCCTCAATGAAAAACCTTTATAAATTGAAGCGAAGATTATACAATTAACTCTCTTTAATCCCTAATAAAAACAGTAATCCAACAATGACACAAACTGATTGGTATCTTAAGCAATGTAATATTACCCAATATGTATTACGCAACTCTGCCGTTTTTCAAGGTGAACTTGCTACGCATATCAACGATAAAATTCGGTTAATCGTTGTTGCTAAAAAGAAACCAACACAAAAAATATATTACGATATTTTAAAAGCCATTGACTTAACTGAAGAGCAAGTATTAGTTCTCACGCCTTCACAATTAATTATCTCGGCTGATGAAGTAAAAGTCGTGACTTGGTTTATTGACGTAAATAGCAATGAACCGTGGCAAAATAACTTAACTATTAACACTAGCGATTTAGATTCGCTAGCCAAAAATCCACAACAAAAACGCAAACTTTGGCAACAATTATGTGAATATGAAAACGATTTCCATCCTGAACGAAAATGATCTAAAAGAAGCTTATGAATTAGAGCTATTATGCCACCCTATTCCTTGGTCTAAAGAGACTTTTTTTTCAAACCAAGGCGAACGCTACTTAAATCTTAAAATAACTGTTAATAATAAAATTGTAGGTTTTTGTATATGCCAACAAGTGATTGATGAAGCAACTTTATTTAATATTGCCATACACCCTAAATATCGTAAACAAGGGTTAGCTAAAGCACTATTAAATCATTTGATTGACGAGTTAATGGCAATGTCAAATACGATTTCAACGCTATGGCTTGAAGTAAGAGAATCAAATAGACCAGCAATTGATTTATATCATTCAATTGGATTTAATCAAATAACCATCAGAAAAAACTATTATCCAACCGCTAGTGGTGATCAAGAAGATGCCATTATTATGGCTTATACTTTAGCATTATAAATTGTTTTAAAGGAGTAATCATGTCCACAGCACTGTTATTCGTAAATGGTGAACCACCTAAGAATATACCCAAGCAATTAGCAAACTATAATTATATTGCATGTACTGATGGGGCATATCACAGCTATCTATCGAAAACATCAATTGAACCTGATTTTATTATTGGTGATTTAGATAGCATTAATTCAACAATAACGGTTCCAAATAAAACTCAGATCATTCACACTCCAGATCAATCTAAACCTGACTTTGAAAAAGCACTACTATTTTTATATAGTAAAGGAGTCACATCATTTAGCATATATGGTGCGACAGGACGTTCCAGTGACCATTTCTTAGGTAACTTGTCGGTTGCAATGCGATACTATAAAAAATTCAAGATGGTATTTTATGATGATTATTGTCACTTTTTCTTTGCAAATAATCTTCAAATTATTCATCATGTTAAATGCCACATTATTTCGTTAATGCCATTATCAAAAGTCATAGATTTGACTATAACAGGTTTTCAATACCCATTACATAATCAGACTTTATCTTTAAGTGGCACTATCAGTTTACGTAATAAAGCTGTCGATGATACTGTCAAAATTTCTTTTAAGACTGGCGATTTATTAATTTTCATTCAAGATTTACACTGTTTAGATTGACATCAATTTACATTCCCATACAATATCAAGCTATATTATTGACATAATTTTTAAGGAACTGCTCCATGCTATTCAAAAAACTAACAGTACTTACTTATTGTTCACTTGTTTCTTGCATGGTTTTTGCTCAGGATAATAAAACAAGTGTAACTGATAGTATAGTTGAAACTTTTCTTGCATGTGATGATCAATTTTTTCACAAATTAGCTGAAAATCGTGAATCATTTAGCGAATATGTTGATTTAACGACAAAGGACAATGTAACTTTTATTCCTGTAGAATCAATTTATCAATCCGATAAAGATAAAGTTACTTTCAAAAAACCTCTTCTATATCATGGCTTAACTATAACTGGATATCAAAACATTTTCATTCCAACAAATTTATCCGGACAATATTATTATTGGGGTTTCATTTTTGATAACAACCAAGAAGAAATTATCAATGCATTAAAAAATATAAAATGGCTGAACTATAATGAAAATGTTTATTTTGCTAATGCAAAAATTTATGATCGCAATGCTAAACCAGCACAATGGCAAGACAATCCTTATTCGATAGATGGAGTTGTGCCTAGACTAGGGACAATTGAAAAATCGCTATATTTAGAGAACGTGGACAACAAACAAAACCGTGTACTTTGTTCTATACAAGGTGATTTAACAAAAGATATTCTTTATAAAGATCGTCCTGATATGAAACCGCTGGATGAACAAATAGAAAAAGAGCGTCAAGAAAAGATTAAAGCTTATAAATCAAAAAAAGAACAAGAAAAAAATAAAGCAACTCAAGAATCAAGTGACAGTAATAGCTCGAAAGAGGGAGATAAAATTTAAATGAAAAAATTATGTTTGTTCTTATTTCTTTTTTCTTTTGCCGCTATAACCAATGCAACAGATGAAAAACCATCACTTACCGAAGAAGAAAAAGCTGCTCAAGCAAAAGAAGTTGAAGATATGTTGAGCAATCCTAAAATCGGTGAACAATTTTCTCCGCTTTCTAAAACGAAAGAAGATAATACAGTTGGCTACTCTTTTCTAGATAAAAAATCGATAAAGTTACACCCATATAATCAGCGCATTCGTGTTTTTAAAGAAGTTATCAACTATATCCCTGCATTAGTACAAAATATAGATAATGTAAAAACACCTTATCATACAGTTGTCATTAACTATTATGTTAATTGTGAGAAAAAAGAGATCGTTAAAGGACAACTCGATCTTGTTGAGAACTTCTTCGCAGAAGGTAAATTGATTAATAATATTAATATTCCAAGTCGCTGGACGCGAGCAAGTAAAGGAGACGAAAAGCATCAGTTATTAATAATAGCTTGTTCATTACCACTTAACCAGTAATACTCTATTTAATTATTTTTCTCTCGCCACCTAGCTGGTGGCAGAGCCTTCTTATTTATGCTAATATCAACACATTAATCGCTCAATACAATCACACCAATATGAACATCGCACAATTTCATACTCTAACGGATCAACTTTTTAATCAAATCGAATTATACCTTGATAATTATGCCCAAGAGCATGATATCGATTTAGATTATGAAACCAATGGTAATGTAATTACTGTTAGCTTCCCTAATAACAGTAAAATTATTATTAATACTCAAGAACCTTTATTTCAAGTCTGGTTAGCAACAAGAAAACAAGGTTATCATTTTGACTTTATAAATGACAAATGGATCTGTAATCGTACCGATCAATTATTTGAAGATATCTTTGCCCAAGCAGTACAAGAACAAGCAGAATAATAATTATCAAAAAAATAGGCGCCAAATGAATATTTAGCGCCTATATTATTTTATATTTATGGTAATTATAGTAACGTCAGATTCGCTAGTTTTATCACTAGCCATTTAATACCAACATCAACAAAAGCAATTTGTACTCTTTTATGCTCACCTTCACCATCAAGATTAATAATTGAACCTTCACCAAAACGGTTATGCTTGACTTTTCTACCCAACGTATAACCATCGTCTTCCTTTTTCTTCTTAGAATATGAATTTCTACGTTCTTGATAAAATTGATCATCATTATTTCGATAATTCGATCGTCCGCCAAATGATGAGATACTACCGTGGTAATAAGTTTCATTTAAATTATCAACTGGCAACTCATCTAAAAAGCGCGATGGTAAATTACGTTCTTCCCGCCCATAGCGTCGCCTTTGTTCAGTGAATGAAAGTGTTAAGCATTTCCTAGCTCGGGTTATACCAACATAAGCTAGACGTCTTTCTTCTTCCATTTTGTCAACTTCTTGGATTGAACGTTGTGTAGGAAAAATACCCTCTTCCCAACCAACAATAAAGACATTATCAAACTCTAATCCTTTAGCTGAGTGTAATGTCATCAATTGGACAGAGTCTTGATCTGTGCCCACATCACGACTTTCAAGTGATGTAACCGATAAGAATGATTCTAAAACAGTTAATGGTTTACCAGTTTCATTATCTTCAATCACTGTATTTTGGTTAACACGATAAAATTGCTCTGCTGCTGAAACAAGTTCTTCTAGGTTTTCTAACCTAGCTTGTCCTTTAATGCCTGGCTCTTGTTCATACATTCTTAACACACCTGATAATTTGATGATCTTTTCAAGCTGTTTATAAAATGGCAAATCATTAACTTCTTCATGAATAGATTGCATTAAATGGATAAAACGATTTATATCTGTAAGTTGCCTATCAGAAAGTGCGTTTTCCTCAATTAACGCTAAACAAGCATCCCATAAGGAAATATCTTTATGCTTAGCGAAATGCCTAACTTTTTCTAAAGTAACTTGGCCTATACCTCGAGTTGGTGTATTTATGGTAGCTTCAAATGCCATATCATTGTTATGGTCATGTAATAGACGTAAATAAGCGAGAGCTAATTTAACCTCTTGCCTTTCATAAAATCTAATCGAGCCATAAATTTGGAAAGGTATGTCATTTTGCATTAATGTATCTTCGAATATTCGCGATTGAATATTGTTACGATACAAAATCGCACAACTTGCGTATTTTTGACCTTCGTCATGGAATTTTTTTATTTGGCCGACAACAAATCGAGCTTCATCAGCTTCATTAAAGCTTCGGTATAGCGAGATTTTTTCACCATCGCCGCTATCGGTCCATAAATTTTTACCTAACCGATTCTTATTGTTAGCAATTAGTTTATTTGCAGTATCTAAAATAATCCCGGTGGATCGATAATTCTGTTCAAGACGAACAATTTCAGTGTCAGGATAATCATTGATAAATAATTGAAGATTATCAGCATTAGCGCCTCGCCAACTATAAATAGACTGATCATCATCACCAACAATCATTATATTAGCTGTATTTCCCGCTAATTTTTGCACAAACCGGTATTGTATTTTATTGGTATCTTGAAATTCATCAATGAGAATATTTGAAAAACGATGACGACAATAATTTAAAACATTATCGTCTTTGCAAAGTAATTCATAAGCTCTGAGAATTAGCTCAGAAAAATCAACATAACCAACTTTATCACAAATTGCTTGATAATCACGATAGATCGTTTGCCACATAACTTGTTTTGGGTCTTCTGGCACTAAGTCTTTAGCACGTAGTCCTTTTTCTTTTTGAGCAGAAATATAATTAGCACACTCTTTAGCTGACCACTCTTTTTCATCTACTTGAAGTTCGCGAAAAATTCGCTTAATAAGTCGAATCTGATCTTCGGTATCAATAAGTTGGAAATTATCTGGAAGATTAGCTGGTTGGGCAAACATACGCAGTAAACGATGAGTTAAGCCATGGAAGGTACCAACCCACATTCCATTTAAGTAGCTTTCACCAACTAAAGCCTCAATTCGTTCTTGCATTTCAGCAGCAGCCTTATTGGTAAAGGTTACGGCAAAAATTGAACCCGATGAATAATTTTTTTCAACACAAAGCCAAGCTATTCGATGAACAAGTACACGTGTTTTACCACTCCCAGCACCGGCAAGTACAATAGTATATTGGTTATCTGTAACTACAGCAGTTTGTTGTTCAATATTAAGGTCTTCTAATAATGATTGTTTAATGTCCATTATGCTTTAATCCATCCCGATTACGTAAACTGCTAATCGTTACTAATGTTATGAATCTTTTTAAAATTGTCATTTTATTTACAATATTTATTAGTGAGTCCATCAAAAAAATAAAGACAGAGAGTAAATGCAAATTTTGCTCACATCTAACTACACTGTCTTTTTATACACATATACGTATAATTATAACAGATTATCTAATTCTAGCAATCGGCTTATCTCAATATGAGGTAAACACCTTGCTTCTGTAAGATGAAAAATATCTTGCGCAAAGATATTTATCCAACATGATAAATACCCATTATTAATGGCGCCATTTACATCTGTTTCTAAATTATCACCAACGTGTAAAATGTACTCATTGGGTATGGCTAATTTCTTTGCAGCTAAATCAAAAATTTCAGGAAACGGTTTTGAACGACCATCTGGTCCACCACGTAAAGAAAATTGGAAATAATCACCTAATCCTATTTTATTTACATCGACATTACCATTAGTAATCACTGCTAATGGATATTTTTTTGCTAGTTTAGCTAATAATATATGCGTTGATTCAGGAATAACCATCTTATGCCGCCAAACATTAAAGCAATCTAAAGCGCCATCAATAATCTTAGAATGTTGCGATACTGGAATATTGGTTTTATTCAATAAAGATTTGATGGTATCTATCCGCCAAGCTATCACATCGTGATAAATTTCCGGATTTAAAGAAAGAGTCACATTTTTTTCTTGATAATATAAATCTAATGTTAAATTTTCAAACTGTTGATATTTTTGTAAATTTTTTAACATCTCTTCTTCAGCTTTATCTACTATCATACTATTGTCATATAAAGTATCATCAAGATCGAAAGTGATCGCTTTAATGCAGTCAATTGAACGATAAAAATGCATTATTTTTTCCCTCTTTTAGCTCGTGGATGAGCGGAATCATAAACTGGCGATAAATGTGAAAAATCCAAATGAGTATAAACTTGATTACCGGAACTTCTCCTTCCCTTAAATTTAGCTCTCGGCAATCAATATTAACTAACTCAGAAAGACGTAATCCTGAACCGTGCATAACTTCAAGTATGGCTCTATTACGTACAGATAGTGGATATTTAATATCAAACAATTGATTAACTTCGTCAATATCAATATTATTAGGAAGATGCTGGCCTAATTTAGGGTTTACCACACCTCGTGGGGGATTGACGTAACTCATTTCATTCTTTACCATTCAATCAAAAAAACTTCGTAATGCAAACAATCGTAAAAACAAACTTTTTGCTTGTAAACCAGTTTGCCGGCTTCGACTAATTAATAATCGCAACCCTGAAGAATCAAGTGCTTGCCATTTGATAATATCCGAATCCTTGGTTAAATCGATAATAGCATAAAGTTGTCGACGATAATTAATTTGTGTATTTAAACTAAATTGTTTTTCCGATTTTAAATAGTTTAAGAAATGCTCAACCGTTTCAGCTAATAAAACAGAATAATTTGGATTAGTTTCAACCATCATAGTTCCTTAATTTTTTCGCATAATCCATTTTTCAATCAAAATAGGCAATATTTCACTAACCTTTTCTAGTAACAAGGTTCCTTGTCCATTTTGATAATGATGAGGATCTGAACTGGTGAACATTAAAAGACCAAGGTCGCCAAATTGACCGAATAACGATAAAGCAATTGATCCAACATAACCATGCTGCGGCAATAAAAAATCTAATTCTGTGGTGTTTAATGGTCCTAAATAGAATTGACTATACTGTAGATGACGAACACGAATATAATCGAAATGTGATGAATTTAAAGCCAAATGATGATAATTCGATGGTGCGTTAAGTAACCACTTATCATCAAAAAGATATAAATAAGCACCACTAAGCCCCAAATCTTTAGCCCAATTTTTTAATGAGGCAATTAATTCATCCATATCTTTTGCTTTAATTAACTCAAATTGTAATTTTGTTAATTGATTAAAAAGTAGCTCGTTAGCACTAGCATACTCCATCAGCATGGTGATTTCCGACTCTAATTGATTAATTTTATTGCGCTGCCTAGCCATGTGCCATTCAGGTAACGAAATAACTCCGCGAACGGGGTGTGGCACACGCATACGTTCGATCTGCGTTGCATTGCGAATAAAGAAATCAGGATTATTAACGATATACTGATTAACCATTTCATCATTCAATTCAACAAAATTTTGTTGTTGAAGCTGTGAATTATATTTAAACGCTTGTGTTTTTTTAATAGCCATAATTTATTTCTACTGTGCTAAATATCGAACTTTAAACTAAATCAGTTATTAAATTGAAATATAACCATCATATACATGTGTTGCCGGTCCAGTCATAAAAAGTGGTTGCTGATTACCTTTCCATTCAATAATTAAGTTTCCACCAGGTAAATTAACATTTACCCGTGAGTTTAAAAGCCCTTGATTGATACCGACCGCAACAGCCGCACAAGCACCTGTACCACAAGCCTGTGTTTCACCAACACCTCGCTCAAAGACTCGCAAATTAATATTATCTCGATCGATAATATGCATAAAACCAATATTTGCTTTTTCAGGAAAACGTTCATGTTGTTCTAACAATGGACCTAAAGTTGCTATTTGAGCTGTTAATATATTATCAACTTGAATAACACAATGAGGATTTCCCATAGACGCTGCGCCACACAAAATCGTCTGGTCTTGTGCACGAATAATATAGGTTTTTTCTTCTTTAATAGCTTTGAAAGGAATTTTACTCGGTTCAAAAATAGGCGTTCCCATATTGACACGTACGGTTTCATCGTCATTAACCGTCAATACAATATTACCTTTCATCGTGCTAACTTTTAGGACACGTTTTTTCGTCAACCCTTTTAACCGAACAAAACGAGCAAAACAGCGTGCACCATTACCACATTGTTCAACTTCAGATCCATCAGCATTAAATATACGATAATGGAAATCACTTTCAGGCGAATAAGGCGGTTCAACAATCAATAATTGATCAAAGCCTATACCGGTATAACGATCCGACATACGTTTAATCATTTCACTCGAAAGATGAACATTTTGCGTTACTGCATCAATAACCATAAAATCATTACCTAATCCATGCATTTTAGAAAAGTTCATCTTTACTTACCTTTTTTTAAAACGTTATTATCTATTACTTTTATTAAGTTTGATTAATAAAGCGCTTTATTCGCTAAACGAATTAACTCCCCTACATCTTTTAGCAAATTATAATACTAATTCACCACGCCATAAATCATCAAATGTCTCACGTTTCCGAATTAATTTATGTTGATTGTCTCCCTCTAACATAACTTCAGCTGGACGAGGATGACCATTGTAGTTTGAGGCCATACTAAAGCCATAAGCACCAGCACTACAAATCACTAAGAGATCATCTTGTGCAACGGATAGTTCTCGCTGATAGGCCAATACATCACTAGATTCACAAATTGGACCTACCACATTGTAATATTCTTTATTATCCGAACTTTTTGGCTCTTTGACAGGTAAAACACGCATCCAAGCTTGATACAGAGCAGGTCGAATTAAATCATTCATACCCGCATCAACAATAGCAAAATGATTATCATCTTGATGTTTGGTGTATTCAACTTTAGTAATTAACAATCCAGCATTAGCAACAATTGAACGGCCCGGTTCGAAAATAACTTCAAGTTCGGCATAATTGGCTAATTTTACCATTAACTCAGAAACAAGTAAGGATGCACAAGGTGGTGTTTCATTATCATAACAAACGCCTAATCCCCCACCTAAATCGATATGTTCAAGATGAATATTTTCAGCTTTAAGTTTATCAACCAATGCCAAAATTCTATCGGCAGCATCAAGAAATGGCGATAGCTCTGTTAATTGAGAACCAATATGACAATCAATACCGACTATTTTGATATGACTTAAACAAGCCGCTTTTTGATAAAAATCTAGGGCTAACTGATAACTAATACCAAATTTATTTTCACGCAATCCAGTTGAAATATAGGGATGGGTTTTTGCATCCACATCAGGATTAATTCGTAATGAAACTGTTGCTATTTTACCTAATTGTTTTGCAACTTCGTTGATACGATACAATTCGGGTTCTGATTCAACATTGAAACATTTAATGCCAACTTCAAGTGCTCGTTTGATTTCTACAATGGATTTTGCCACCCCAGAAAAAACAATTTTTTTAGGATCACCACCCGCTTTTAGAACTCTTTCTAATTCACCTTGCGAAACAATATCAAAGCCAGCACCAAGTTTAGCTAACAAGTTTAAAACCGATAAATTACTATTTGCCTTAACGGCATAACAAATTAAATGTTGCTTATCTTTAAGTGAATCTTGATAAGCACAAAACTGCTGAGTTATATGGTCAGCACAATAGACATATAGCGGTGTTCCATATTGCTTAGCAAGATCAGAAATAGCGACTTTACCAGCCAATAATTGGCCATTGTGATAATGTAAAAATTCCATTGAATTATTCCTTTAAGCAATTTTACTTAAATCGTTTAATTGAATAGCTGCACCTGACTGATCATTGGGTAATATAGCGGACCTTTTAAACCACAACCCACTAAAATGAAAACAACTAAGAAAACAGAAATGAGTTTTAGAAAGGATGTCATACAATATTCGCAATTTATCAAATTTATAATAAAGACTATATTACACGATAGCTATATTCGTGCAAAGAGCAAATCGTTAAGTTTTCTAAAGTAAATCCGAGAAAATTACCACAAATAATTTAATCATATTAGTGATTTGATCATCAACGGACATGATGCTTTAATTATCAATAAATTCAAGTTAAAGATAAATACCCAATATTATCCTTCTTTAAGACAATGTTATCCGATAAATATCATCACACCTTGAATCAAAATATTTCAATTGCTTTTTAGGTAATAATCACTTGGTTTCATCAAAATTTTTGTAAAAAATATTGAGGAGTCTATACCGCCTTACGACTTACATAAGAATAAGTGGGATATAAGACCGGACTAAGCTGTTATAGAAGTATCCCCTTGTTACCAATATTAACCGATGAGTATTATCTGAACTTTTAACCGCATATTCCAATTATTAATAGGTTATTTAGGTAATGATTATTTGGTTTAATACAATTTTTTGTAAAAAATATTGAGGAGTCTATACCGCCTTACGACTTACATAAGAATAAGTGGGATATAAGACCGGACTAAGCTGTTATAGAAGTATCCCCTTGTTAACCAATATTAGCCGATGAGTATTATCTGAACTTTTAAACGCATATTCCAATTATTAATAAGTTATTTAGGTAATGATTATTTGGTTTAATACAATTTTTTGTAAAAAATATTGAGGAGTCTATACCGCCTTACGACTATTTGGCTAAATGTAATAACCATCACAAACCAATCAATGCTCCAAGTTAAAAAATTATGGAGCATTGTTTTAAATTATCATTGCAAATGAGATATTGAAAATAAAGGAAAATCTGCCTGTTTGGCGATTGTTTGTAAGCGTTTTTTGGCAGTGATAATATTTTCTTGCCAATTTTCATCTTTAGCCCACATTTCGATAACTAATGGTGCGGTATAGTCCATCCTTTTTAGAGTTTTAAAGATGGAAAGAAAGTCAACTTCACCTTCACCAATTGTTAAATCTCTAAATTGACCTGCATAATTGGCGTTAACTTTATAAGTATCTTTTAAATGTATTTGCACTATATGTTCACGACTTAACATAAGCTCAGTACAAACATCATAATTCCAACCGGAAATATTACCCACATCGGGATAAGCCATAAAGTAAGGTGAACTCACCTCTTTTTTGAGAATTTCAAACTTGCTAAGCGAATTTAGATAATTAGTATCCATAATTTCGACAGCAAGCATTATTCCTAATTTTTCTGCTTGTTTTGCAGACCATTGCATACCGGAAATAAAGCGTTGGTGAGTTTGTAAATTGGCTGGTTCATAATAAACATCATAGCCAGCCAATTGAATAACTCTGATACCTAATTTATAGGCAAGAATGAGCGCTTTATTCATAATGATTTTTGCTTGTTGACGAATGGTTTCATCAGCAGAACCAAAAGGATATTTACGATGAGCACTCAAACACATTGAATGTAATGGTAGGCCGGATTGTTCACATAATCGTTTTAATTGATAAATTTCGTCATCTGACCAATCAAGTCTTGCCCGGCGTTCATCGGATTCATCAATTGAAATCTCAATAAAATTAAATCCAAGTGATTTTGCTTGGTCAAGTTTTTCTTGCCAAGTAAGATCATTAGGTAAGGCTTTTTCATAAATACCAATATGATTAGTCAGTTTGGTTGGATCGATTGCAAATTTCGACATAATTAAAACCTAATAACAGTTGTTTAATCATAAAAAATGCAGTCGTATTACCGACTGCATCAGTTAAATTACCAATATTTAGCGATCTGCTCTCTTAATGCTTGCGCCGTTTTATTACCATTTTCATTTGCTAATGCGCGACCCGCAATAAAAGCCTTAGTTTTAATACCCGCAAACAAGTGAATATCTTCTGGTACAATCCCACCGGTAATAGATAGCTCAAGGCCTAAATCCGAAAGTTGACGCATTTTAACAAGGTCTGCTTCTCCCCAACCTACGCCAGCTAGCTCGGCATCACGAGAACGATGATAAATAGCCTGTTTAATCCCCAATTTCCGCCATGCTTTGGCATCTTCGAGTGTCCAATGACCATATAATTCGATCTGAATTTCGCCATTAAATTCGTCAGCCACTTTTTTACACGCGTCAATGGTAGCGATATGCGCTGCTGCTGAAACCGTTAACCAGTTAGCCCCAGCTGAAAAAGCCATTTTAGCTAATATCGCTCCGCCATCAGTGGTTTTTAAATCACAGACTAATATATGATTAGGATATAATTTTCTTAGATTTTTAACGCTTTCTATTCCGGCACCAAAGGCGAGAATAGTACCAACTTCGATAATATCAACAAATCCTGAAACATTTTTTGCCACCTCCAATGCTGAGGTTAGTTCTGTTTGATCTAAAGCAATTTGTAATTTTGGTGTTGTCATGTCGGTTTCCTTATCTAATTTGATTTTTGACCATAATAAGCATTAGCACCATGTTTGCGAAAATAGTGCTTATCGGATAATGTTTGTTGAATTTTGATGGTTTGATTGAGTTGCCGAGTTGAAATTGCCATCATTGCGACTTCTTCAAGTACCACAGCATTGTGTACCGCATTTAAGGCATTTTTACCCCAACAAAATGGCGCATGACCAGAGACAATAACGCCAGGCATCGCCATAGGATCAATACCGCGATGTTTAAATTCCTCGATAATAACGAGTCCGGTATTTTTTTCGTAATCTGTGGCGATTTCACTATCAGTTAGTCTGCGACTACAAGGTACATCACCATAAAAATAGTCAGCATGAGTGGTACCCAATGCAGGAATATCCAATTCTGCCTGTGCCCAAACGGTTGCATAACGAGAATGGGTATGCACAATTGCGCCAATATTTGCAAAGGCCTTATAGAGTTCGAGATGAGTTGCGGTATCACTAGAAGGATTTAGTTTGCCTTCGACAATTTCACCGGTCAATGAAACCACAACAATATCATCTATGGTCATATCACTGTACTCAACCCCAGATGGTTTGATGGCAATGACCTCCTTGGCACGATCCACTTCTGATACATTGCCCCATGTAAAGGTGACTAAATTATATTGTGGTAGCAATAAATTAGCCTGTAGTACGCGTTCTTTTAATGCTTGAAACATCATTTAGCCTCCATTTAGCGCGCGATCGATAACCGCATAAACATCTTCTTTGCTGTTACAGCGTCTCAATTTATCTAGATCAACCCCTGTCTCACTATTTTCATCATCTAAAATTTGAGTCACTTCCATTAATCCTTCCATATGCTGATCAGAAGTACTACCGGCGAGGGTAACTAGTACATCAACAGGATCGGTCTCTCCCTCAAAATAAACAGGTTTTTTCAAAGTTACTAATGCAAAAGCCGTACGGTTCACGCCATCTTCTGGTCGCGCATGTGGCATGGCCAAATTAGGGGCAATAATGATATAAGGCCCCATGGTTTTAACGCATTGAATGATGGCATCATAATAACGAGGCTCAATTGCTTTAGACGCAACCAGCATATCGGTTCCTAACTTAACCGCGTCTTGCCAACTTGCAGCCTCTGCTTTAAGTAAAATAGAGTTATTTTCAATTAATGATTCTTTGAAAGCCATTGTTGGACTCCTTTTAAATGTTCTGCCTATTTTTCATTTACTTTATTGATAAGTTTGATAAGTTCATCACCAAAAGTTTGTGGATTTAACATGTTTTGAACACCTAATGCATGTTGTCCTTCGTTGACCTCGATTTCATGAATCAAATGTTTAGAAGCAACAATAATGTCAACATTAGGTAGTTTTGATTTGTAATCCGTGACTGCGCATGAATCCATGACATTTGTGATACCTTTTTTATCTAAATAATTGGCAATTTTCATCTTCATCATCATTGATGATCCCTGACCACTACCACAAACAGCAAGAATACGAATCGGTTGACCTTCACTAATTGCCACTTCCTCCATTTTTTCAACTACTGCTTCATTAACATCATCATGAATATCATTGGTCGGTTGTTGTTTTTGTAGGGCTTCTTCGGCTCGTAGTGATTTAGCGGCAAAGAACATATAGACCAGAGATAACGCAATCAAGACATAGATAAACAGATGAGAGAAAGATAAACCTTGTAAAATCGGCGGGAATAAAATTGCCCAATCAGCCATTCCCATCCAAGAATCAATTGGCGTACCATTTTGGGCGAAAATATTAATTACCCAAGCAGAGCCAAGAACCTCAACCATTCCCATAACGAAACAGAGTTTCATTACCGCTTTCCACCCACCATAATGATTAGCAAATACGCCAATAGTGGCATTAGAGAAAAACATAGGAATAAAACCAGGGATAATCATGATTGGCGATTTAAATACTAGTAATAACGCTATTGCCAAAAATTGACCTAATGCCCCCCAGATAAAACCAAATACCATGGCGTTAGGTGAAAAAGCATAGATAGCCGCACAATCGATAGCCAACACTGCATTTGGTATTAATTTTTCAGAAATTCCCTTAAATGCTTCCGACAACTCCGCCACAAACATTCTTACACCACCAACAATAACTTGGATGGCTACGGCAAATTTAAGTCCGGTTTCGAAAATGTAGATAGTCCAATGAGTTGACCCTGCCATTGTTTGTAAATTATCCAAACCAAAAGAGATAAGAATGATACCGAAGAAGATTGTCATCACAATCGTTGTGGCGGCAATACTATCATGGAAAATATGTAACCATTTTGGTAATTTTAAATTATCTACTGAATCATTTTTATCGCCCAATTTTGGCGCTAATTTCACCGCAATCCATGAACCAAGCTGCTGTTGGTGACCAATTGAAAAACCCGCCCCACCAGTTACCGATTCAGTCGGTTTAAACATCATATTTGAGAAAATTCCCCAATATAATGCCGTAATTATTGCTGAGTAGGTAATAGTTTCCCACATGCTATAACCAAACAGGAAGTAGAAAAGAGCAATTAAACCAACCTGTTGAAACATAATATGACCGGTCAACATAATGGTTCTAATTCCGGTGAAACGTCTAAAGATAACCAGTAAAATATTAATTGCTAATGCAAGCAATACTGCATAACCAACCCACGAATATTGTTCACCCATCCCCTTTTCGACAGCTACCATTGAGGCATAAGTATCAATAATCGATCCGGTTATACCATGATATTCGGAGAGTTTAGCAATAACCGGTTTAAATGTTGAAACTAAAACACCTGAACCAACTTGTAATAGCATAAATCCAACAATGGTTTTAATCGTGCCTTTTAAAATCGTGGTGATATCTTTTTTTAAAAGACAATAGCCTAGCAAGGTAACTAAGCCCAGTAATAATGGTGCCTTCGTCATAACCTGACTATAAAAGATATAAAATATGTTATAAATTACTTCCATATGTCCCTCTCATTGATTGTTGACAACTTTAGATAGCATTAATGCTATAGCATGGGGACATTAACCCCACTTAATGTCATTTGTATAATTACTCATCTCGCAAAACGAATTGATGGAACTTTTGCTCATTTAGCGTTATCCAAATCGGAGAAATGAATAACTATTACTATATTCCACAATCAAAAATAATCACTCAATGATTGTTTATGATTATTTTGACCGAGATCACTTTTCTTACACTATTATCTGAACAAATGTGACTTCTGTCACATTTTGATAAAAAACCGCAAGTAAAACTTAAAAATATAACTATTATTATCAATAAATTGTAGTAACAAGTTAAGATTATTGATTTAAACGATTGACAAATAAACAAACGAAAATTAATATCATTTTCAATCATAAAAAATCATATTTACTTAATAAGAGGCAATAATGAACGAAATATCACGACATAATGAAATTGTAGCGATGGTTAATGATCGAGGAATGGTAAAAGTCACCGAATTAGTTTCCTATTTTTCAATATCACCAGCCACGGCTCGTCGAGATATTACCAAGCTTGATCAAGATGGAAGAGTAAAAAAAGTTCGTAATGGAATTATGCGAATTGAAGTTGCAAAACCCATTTGGGCGCCGATAGGCAATAATAATACTGACCATTATCATGAAAAAGCACGCATTGCGATTAGAGCAGCTAAATTATGTGGAAGTGATGAAAATATCGTGATTAATTGTGGTTCTACAGCATTTTTATTAGGACGTGAATTATGTGGCAAGAATGTTTCAATCATCACCAACTATTTTCCATTAGCGTGTTACTTGATTGAACATGATCATGAAAACGTCATCATTATGGGGGGGTTATATAACAAAACACAAAATATTATTCTCAACCCAATCGCTAACATAACTGATTCTTATGCAGGTAAATGGATGTTTACCAGTGGTAAAACTTTAACACCTAATGGACTATATAAAAATGAAATATTAGGTGCGGTAGCAGAACAACAAATACTTGAAAAAATAGAGAAATTAGTCGTTGTTGTTGATAGTTCTAAGATAAATACCAAAGCAAATTCTGGCATGCTTTTTTGCCCGGTTACTAAAATTGATATTTTAATAACTGGCAAACAAGCAAATAAGGAAGTAATTGAAAGCATAAAGGAACAAGGCACAGAAGTGATTTTAGTTTAATAATTAAATTGTAAAAGGAACAAAGTATGAGTAAAGTAAACGAAATTACCAGAGAATCTTGGATATTAAACACCTTTCCTGAATGGGGAACTTGGCTTAATGAAGAAATAGAAACAACAGAAGTTAAACCTAATACGTTTACGATGTGGTGGCTTGCTTGTACAGGGATTTGGTTGAAATCAGCAGGTAATACTAATATCTCTGTCGATTTTTGGTGTGGTACCGGTAAAAAAACTCACGCAAATCCATTAATGAACAAACAACATCAAATGATGCGAATGGGTGGAGTACGTGAATTACAACCAAATCTTAGAACTAGCCCATTTGTTCTTGATCCTTTTGCAATCAAAGAGATTGATGCGGTAATGGCAACCCATGACCATGCTGATCATATTGATGTCAATGTTGCAGCGGCAGTCATGCAAAACTGCTCACCAAAAGTCAAATTTATTGGTCCTAAAGCCTGTGTTGAATTATGGAAAAGTTGGGGGGTTCCGGAAGATCGCTGTATCGTTGCCAAAGTAGGTGAAACTATCCAAGTTGGTGATATTACTATTCGCGTTTTAGACTCTTTTGATAGAACTTCATTAGTCACTCTACCGAAAGGTGTTTCATCCACCGATAAATCCATATTAGATGGTATGGATGATCGTGCCGTTAACTATTTATTCGAAACCTCAGGCGGATCACTTTATCATTCTGGCGATTCTCACTACTCGAATTATTATGCAAAACATGGTAATGATCATAAAATTGATGTTGCTTTGTTATCTTATGGAGAAAACCCACGCGGCGTAACAGATAAAATGACTTCATCAGATATTTTACGGGCAGCGGAATCGTTAAATACCAAAGTTGTGATTCCATTCCATCATGATATATGGGCAAATTTCCAAAGCGATCCTCGTGAAATTGAAGTCCTTTGGCAAATGAAAAAAGATCGTCTTGAATACAAATTTACGCCATTCTTCTGGCAAGTTGGTGGTAAATATACTTATCCAACCGACAAAAACAAAATGCACTATCAACACTATCGTGGATTTAGAGATATCTTTACCGATGAACCTGAACTCCCATACCGTTCATTCTTATAAAGTAAAACGATAAAACAAGCGGGCTTTGAATAATCTCAAAGTCCGTTTTTTTGCTTGTAATGCAATTTGTTATTTGATCTTAAGCCAAACTAAGCAATTAGTCATACAGCTAGGCATTGATATATTTCTGTCTTTCTGGCAACCAACATTCAATAAGTTGTTGCGCAGACTCTGGATAATCTTGTTGAATATAATATGAGGCTTGTTGGACATCGCTAATTAAATGTTGATCACGGATTAAATCAACCACTTTAAAGTTGGCGACCCCCATTTGTCTGGTGCCTAAAATTTCACCGCTTCCTCTGATTTCAAGGTCTTTTTGCGCAATAACAAAACCATCGCTACTCTCGCGCATCACTTTCATGCGCTGTTGAGCGATTTTACTCAGTGGCGCTTGATACATTAAGACACAATATGAAATGGCACTACCTCGACCAACTCGCCCTCGTAATTGATGTAATTGCGAAAGCCCTAATCGTTCAGCATTTTCAATAATCATCAAACTTGCATTTGGCACATCAACACCAACCTCAATGACAGTTGTTGCCACCAAAAGTTGCGTTTCTCCTGATTTGAACGCTTTCATGACAGCTTGTTTTTCGTCCGATTTCATTTTGCCATGAACTAAAGCGATCTTTAGATGAGGCAATAACATTCGCAACTCTTCAACCAACATTTCAGCTGCTTGCGCATCTAGCGTTTCAGACTCTTCAACTAAAGTACAAACCCAATAAACCTGACGATTATTAAGACAAGCATTATTCACTTTTTCAATAATCTCATCGCGACGTGAATTAGGTATAACAATAGTTGTGACAGGGGTTCGTCCGGGAGGTAATTCATCAATAATTGATACATCTAAATCGGCATAAACTGTCATTGCTAAGGTTCTTGGAATTGGCGTTGCCGTCATGATTAATTGATGCGGATGAAATTCATCTTTGGCTCCTTTTTCCCAAAGACTTAATCGTTGATTTACCCCGAATCGATGCTGTTCATCAATAATGACTAATCCTAAATGGTTAAAATTAACTTTATCAACAAACACCGCATGAGTGCCGATTAACATTGAAATTTCACCCAATTCGATATCATTATAGCGTAGTTGTTTATTTTTAGCGGTTAAGCGACCAGTAAGTAGCTCAACCTTTATCCCTAGTGGCTCAAACCATTGACAAAAATTATGAAAATGTTGTTCGGCTAATATTTCGGTTGGCGCCATTAAAACAACCTGTTGATTATTTTCAATTGCATTTAAAGCGGCTAACGCGGCAACTAAGGTTTTACCCGACCCTACATCACCTTGGACTAATCGCATCATTGGCACTGATTTTGCCATATCTTGATAAATATCCTGCACCACTCTTTTTTGCGCCTTGGTCGGTTCAAATGGTAATGCAGCAAGAAAAGGCTGAGTATAACGTTGAGTAACATGCATTGGGTAAGAATGTTGCCTTTGATTATCGAATTTAATCAGTAGCATACTTAAATGATAAGCAAGTAACTCTTCTAAAATAAAACGTTTTATTGCCTGATGGTCTCCAGCAATTAACCGATCAATATCGGTAGTTAATGAAGGATTATGAATAATGTCTAATGATTCAATGACAGGCAAATATCTGGAACTCAATGTAGCCGGTAAAATTTCATCGGGTGGATTGCGTTTTAACAATATTAATGCCGATTGTATTGTTTTACGAATGACATTCTGAGTTAATCCATAGGTCGTTGGATAAATCGGTGTGAATCGTTCTTCATCTACATCAGAAAAGCTAGAATGTTCTTCTTTTTTTGATTGAATTTTAAATTGTGGATGAATGATTTCCGGATATTGACTGCCATTCTTTATTTCGCCATAAGCACTTACCCATTTACCCGGTGCCAGCGTTGCTTTAATGCCCATGTTAAAATTAAGGAAGCGCAAAATTGCGATACCAGAATCATCTTGGATATGACACAACAACATTTTACGTTTAGTAAAAATGATTTCACTTTTAATAATTCGACCTTGAATAGTGGTCATCTCACCAATAACAACATCACCAATTGCTAAAGATGTCGAACGATCTTCATAACGGAGAGGAAAATGTAATAGAAGATCTTGAACAGATTTTATACCAAGTGAAAGGAATTTTCTCTCTAAACTAGGCCCAATTCCTACTAATTTTGCAAGCGGTATATGATTTAGTAAACGATCGGCCATAATAACTAATTAATATTACGTATCACACTTACCACATCTTGTTGGAGTGATAATTTTCGGATCAAATCATTAAGTTGCTGGGTATTTTTAACTTCAATCTGCAAAATAATGGTATATATTTGTCTATCTTTTTCTTCGGTATTCAACCATTGGATATGGGCTTTCTCATCATTAATGATAGAAAGAACATGCCCCAAAGAACCTTGATTATTAACAATATCTACCCAGATTTCTGCCACAAAAAACTGCTCAATATCAGGCGCCCATTTAAGCGATATATATTTTTCTGGGTTATTTTGATAACCACTGATATTGCGACAAGATTCATGGTGAACTGTTAAACCTTTTTCCGGACTAACATGACCGATAATCGGATCATTAGGAATAGGATGGCAACATCTTGAATAAGTGACTAATACGCCTTCAATTCCGGTTATAACTAATGTTTTATTGGTTTCAGATTGATTTGATAAAAGCGCTTTATGTTCAAGACCTTTGACAATAAAATAGCTCATAATATTGCCAAGTCCTATTTCAGCTAAAACATCATCAAACGAAGGTAGCTTAGTCAGCTCAACGATACGATCTTTTTGCTTATCGGTAAGTGAATCAATTCCACCCGATTTAATTAATGCCAAATTAAGTAATTTTCGCCCTAACAAAACGGCATCTTCTCGTTTCAAATTTTTTAATGCTTGACGAATACGCGATCTTGCTTTGGCACTCACCACAAAATTTAGCCAACTTGCGTTAGGACGACTTTCAGGGGAAGTAATAATTTCAACTGTTTGGCCATTACTCAACGGTTGAGAAAGCGGATAAGGTTTACGATCAACTACCGCGCCAATACATTGGAAACCAATATCAGAATGGACGGCATATGCTAAATCAACTGCTGTTGACCCTTCAGGTAATTGAACGATCCGACCTTTTGGTGTAAAAACATATATCTCTTTGGGAAAGAGATCTGACTTAACATTTTCAATAAATTCAAATGAATTACCCACACTTTGTTGAAGCTCTAATAAACTTTGCATCCAACGTTGAGCTTTAATTTGCGCGGTCGTGTTATTTAACTCATCATTCTCATTATAAATCCAATGTGCCGCAACTCCCATTTCCGCCATTTGATCCATATCTTCGGTTCTTATTTGCACTTCGACCGGTGTACCATGAGGACCGATTAATGAAGAGTGTAACGATTGATAACCATTTGCTTTAGGAATAGCAATATAATCTTTGAAGCGATTGAGTCGAGGTTTATATAGATTATGAACTAAACCAAGTACACGATAGCAAGTATCAACATTATCAACTACAATTCGGAAAACATATATATCCATAATTGAGTGGAAATGCTGTTCACGAAGTTGCATCTTTTGGTAAATAGCATAGATATTTTTTTCCAGTGCTTCCACTTGGGCATCAATATTTGCTTCAACTAAACGTCCATTAATTTCAGATAAAATTTGTTGAATAAGTTCCCTTCTAGTGCCGCGAGCAATTTTAACCACTTTTTCAAGAACTTTAGCACGATTAGGATACATCGCAGTAAAACCGAGTATTTCAAGCTCAGTTTTAATATGATGAATACCTAAACGATGAGCCAAAGGCGCATAAATCTCTAAGGTTTCTTTAGCAATACGACGACGCTTATCCGGTCTTAACGCACCAAGAGTACGCATATTATGCGTTCTATCAGCTAACTTAATTAAAATCACTCGCACATCTTCGGTCATGGCTAAGACCATTTTGCGAAAATTTTCAGCTTGCGCTTCTTGTCTATTTCTAAATTTTAACTTATCAAGTTTTGAAACGCCTTCAACGAGCACTGCAACATGTTTGCCAAATTTTTGGGTTATGTCTTGAAAGGTGACTGGAGTATCTTCGATGGTGTCATGCAAAAGTGCAGCGATAACGGTTTCATAATCCAGCCGCATATCGGCTAAAATAGTTGCCACAGCGACTGGATGAGTGATATAAGGTTCACCGCTAGAACGGAATTGTCCTTCATGCGCTTGCTTTGCAAAGAAATAGGCATCTTGAATTAATTCAACTTGTTTAGTTGGAAGATAAGATGCAACAACCTCTTTTAAGCTTTGAAAATATTGCATGGACAATTCTCAGCAATGTTTATTCGTATGAGGGAGTATTTTCTAAAAGTACTGTTTCATGAAGAGTATTACGCACTTCTAATTCTTCATCTTGACGAGCTTGAAATTCAGCTGTATCAAGAATCTGTTTATTTACAAACCCATTTTCAATTTCGCGTAAAGCAACGACAGTTTCTTTATCGTTTTCTTCTGGAATTAGTGGTGTTTTGTTTTCAACTTGTAATTGACGAGCACGCCTTGCTGCAACTAAAACGAGATCAAAGCGATTACCAATTTTTTCTACTGCATCTTGGACAGTTACACGAGCCATTTTTACCTCTAATATGTTAACTTATAAGCTTCAATTGAAAGATCTGTCATTGTACTTAATTTTGTAAGGTATTGTCCATAACTAATCTTACCAACAATTGAAAAACCATTGCTAAATTATTTGAAAAACGAAAAACCATATTACAAAACTATTAATAAAACTATTGTGTTAACTCTAACCAAACATTAGGCCCAATGATAGGCATATTTAAAAGATAACGACGTAAGCCATCCAAGGCAATCGCTGATAAAATTTGTTGCTGAATCTTATTACTTTGAGCTCGGCCAGTGTAGTTTAATTTAAAATGTAATACTTGATTTTTGCTAGCTATAACTAAAGTAAATTCAGTATTTTTTTCCTGAAAATTAACGATCCCAAGCGCAATATCCACTTTCTGATTACGCAATACTTGTGAAAAATAATCGATGGGTTCTTCCATCATAAAGGGGACTACTTCTGATTTAACTACTGGAGCATTAGCTTCCAACAATTGGTAACTAATCATCCCAGCCGATTGCTGTTCAATAACAACAATAGATTGATTATTTTCGTTTAATAATCTTGATACTACCTGAGCTAATCCTGATTCACTTCGATTAAAACCTTCAAAGAGTAAATTATCGGCAACAATCGACTTAATCCTCTGCCATAAGCTATCCATTTCGCGCTTTTTACTTTCTGGCCCCGTTAATTTCAGCTCAATAATAGGCATCGCTGCACGATAACCAACAGTGATAGTATCAGGAATATCTAATGTTGTCTCGATCGCCTGCCCTAAATCACTTTCGGTTCGCCCCATCGTAGTTAGCCGATAACAAAGTTTGCTTTCTGTTATTGGATAGATCGCCTTAATTTCTGGCAAAATCGAATTTCTAATCATCTCTTTAAATTCAGAAGGTACACCCGGCGTAAAAAATAAGAGACAATCATTTAACCTCATTTTAAAACCACATGCTGTGCCAATAGGATTATCAATTAACGTCGCACTTTGAGGTAACATAGCTTG
Organism: Gilliamella sp. LMG 34361; assembly: GCF_984569075.1. Classification (NCBI taxonomy): domain Bacteria; kingdom Pseudomonadati; phylum Pseudomonadota; class Gammaproteobacteria; order Orbales; family Orbaceae; genus Gilliamella; species Gilliamella sp. LMG 34361. Next base: position 2,598,577 of record NZ_OZ474903.1, read on the forward strand.
TTTAATATTGCTTGAAGGCATCACTCTACCGCGATTAAGGAAATAACGCTCAACTGCCTTAAGCCATTGTTCATGTAAAACCAACGACTCATTATTAGCCTGAGCAGCAGCTTGTGCACTAAGATCATCACTAGTTGGCCCTAATCCACCATTCACAATTAAAATATCATTATGTAAGCTACGTTCTTGTAACGTATAGACCAATGTTAACAAATCATCACCAACCGTATGACGGGAGGTAAGGTTGATCCCTGCTTCAAATAAAAAATCAGATAACCAAGCTGCATTTGTATCAACAATTTGACCATATAAAACTTCATCACCGGTACTAAGCATTTCAATTTTGATCTGGTTTTTTATCTGATTCATAATTATCCCTAGCTAATTTAATATGATGATTAAAAATTTAATTATCAATATCCTCGTCAGTTTTACTTTCCATATGCTCTTTACTCTGTACTAATCTCACCGCAAAATAAAGATCATAAGCAAACTCAATATAATCGGTATCTAATTTAAGATTCATTTGCTTAAACCAATTCTTCAATGTTCTGCGTCGACCAGATAAAATGAGTACCACGTTTCTAACCTTTAACGATTTAACCAATTCATCAATCCCGATCAAAACACTCACATCTTTATAAATAAAGCAAGGTATAGCATCGACAATAACATAATTAATTGGCTCATTTGATTCATCAATATGACTAATAATCTTACGTTTAAAGTAAGCAATATTGAAATAAGTTAAAGGAGAATTAAATCGATAGATCATAGTATTACTTAGCGGATTAACATCAGGACCAATTGAATGAATTCGTCCGCCTTCATCAACACCTAGTAACTGGTCATTCGGTCTAAACACCCGACGCAAAAACAAAAACAAACCTAATAAAACCGCCAATGCCATACCTGGAATAATACCAATAACTAACACTGAAATTAGGGTTGTTAAACTTAAATAAAATGCATCACGATCGAATTTAAAAAATCGAATGATAGTCTGAAAATTAATAAGAGATAAAGAAGAATAAATTAAAATCACCCCCAACACACAGGTTGGAATATATTGTAATGGTGATAAAAAAAACAACACCACTAAGCCAATTAAGACAGCTGCAATAATTGATACTAATTGCGTTTTACCGCCATTAGCATCATTAACGGCGGTACGTGATGAGGTACCACTTACAACAAACCCTTGTGATAAGCCAGCGGCGATATTTGCCATCCCCAATGCTTTAAATTCAACATCGGCATTAGTTTCATAATTATTTTTAGAGGCAAAGCTACGAACCGTTATCATCATACTAACAAAACAGATAACTGCGATATTAAGTGAAGGAACCACTAAATCACGCATCAAACCTTTATCAAAATCTATCCATGACTCAGCAGGAATAAAATCACTACTTACACTACCAATAATCCGAACATTATAATGTTCAAAGTTAAATAACCAAGAAAGAAACGTCATAATAATTACAGCAAATAAAGGTGCCGGATAACGTGGTTTAAATTTTTTCAAAACCATCAAAATTACTAACGTAAACAACGATACCAACGTCGTCAATATATGAATTTCTGATATCTTAAAGGGTAAATAAACAATACGCTCAATTAAATAAGAGTAATCATACTTGAAGCCAAACGTCTTAGCTAACTGATCAACCATAATAGTAATAGAAATCCCATTAAGCAAACCAATTAAAATCGGCTGACTTAATAAATCGGCCAAGGCACCTAAATGAAGTTTACCCGCAATCAAGCACCAAATACCGATCATAATGGTCAACAGCACCACCAATTGCCAACGCAAAACCGGATCATTAGCCGCTAAAGGAAACACCACAGCAGCAACAACCGCACAAGTTGCCGTATCAGGGCCAACAATCAGTTGTTTAGAAGAACCAAAAAGCGCATAAACAATAAGTGGCAAAATTGTCGAATATAATCCCGCAATGGCTCCTACTCCTGTAAGCTCGGCATAAGCGATAGAAACGGGCAAAGAAACTGCTGCCACTGATAATCCGGCTTTGATATCAAAGCTAAGATATTCACGCTTATACCGCAATAAACTCATTAATCCTGGCATCCAAAAAATCAATTTTTGGAATAACGCGCTATTGGTAAACTTTCCCATGTTTGCCTATTTTCCTGCTATACTCATATTTTCTATTAATATTGATCCGGTTTGAATATTACTTCTCGTCTCAATATCATTACCTATTGCTACAATATTTCGGTACATATCCTTTAGATTACCCGCAACGGTAATTTCATTGATTGGGTATTGGATTATACCATTTTCCACCCAAAATCCAGAAGCACCGCGCGAATAATCACCAGTGACATTATTAACACCTTGCCCCATTAATGACGTAATGACAACACCTTTATCTAATTTTCTTAGCATTACATCAAAATCAGCATCAGTTTGGCTTGGTGAAACTAACCAATTATGGATACCGCCAGCATGTCCTGTCGATTTTAACCCTAATTTTCTTGCTGAATAATTACTTAACAGATAAGTTTGTAAAATACCTTCCTCAATAATATTACGCTTAACCGTTTTGGTTCCTTCACTATCAAAGGGTGACGAACCAACCCCCTTTAAAATATAAGGATCTTCTAAAATTGTCAGCCAAGCAGGAAAAACCGCTTTACTAACACTATCTAATAAAAAAGAAGATTTACGATAGATAGCACCACCGCTAATGGCGCCAACCAAATGCCGAATCAAACCAACAGCAACATTAGCACAAAATAGAACAGGAACTTGCATAGTTGGAATTTGCTTCGCACCTAAATGCGCAGCTGCCTTATCAGCGGCATGCTCACCGACCCAATTAGGTGATTTTAGCTGGTTAACATCGCGCGATGAGGTATATTCATAATTACGTTCCATTTGCCCATTTTGCTCAGCAATAACCGAACAAGAAAGAGAATGCGAACTCGCGCAATAACCTTGCAACATACCTAAACTATTACCATAAACATATACACCGTAACGGCTATTAAAATAACCACCATCAGAGCTTATTAAAGAAGACTTCGCAAGCGCACTACGTTCAGCCTGCTTTGCCTGTTCGATAGCATTATCAACATTTAAATCGCTTGGATAAAACAGATCTAAATCCGGTACTTCAAATGCCATTAAATCGGGATCACCTAAACCAGAACAGCTGTCGACTGACGTATAGTGCATAATATTAATCGCCATATCCACAGTTTGACTAATTGCCTGTGGCGATAAATCATTGGTCGAGGCACTACCCTTACGCTGATTTTGATAAACAGTGATACCTAATGCACCATCACTATTAAACTCAACATTTTCAATTTCACCTTCTCGGGTACTAACACTTATACCAGTAGATTGATTAATTGATACTTCAACGGCATCGACTCGAGCTTTCGCCTGCTTAATCGCATCGGCGACAATAGCGGACAAATGCTGCTTTTGACTTATCGCATCTTTTTTAATTTGTTCAATACTCATTTTATTATTTTCTACAATTCTGCTAGTGATACGTTATAATATGCCAGAATTCAATTTTAGTTAACAAAAGAAATAGCATGAATAACAATCGAGAGCCAAATTTAGAACCTGACTTCAATATTGACCTAGAAGATGACGAGATTATTTACGTCAGTAAAAGTGAAATCAAAAGAGATGCTGAGGCGCTTAAAAAGTTAGGTGTCGAACTTGTCAATTTAAGCAAAAATGAAATTGCCCAAATTCCTCTTGATGAAGATTTACTTTATGCAATTGAATTAGCGCAAAAAATAAAAAAAGAAGGCTATCGAAGACAAATTCAATACATTGGTAAACTACTTCGAAGTCGTGATATAGAACCAATTACATTAGCTTTAGATAAACTTAAAAATCGCCACAACCAACAAGTCGCCCTATTTCATCGATTAGAAATATTACGGGACGAACTCATTGAAACTGGCGATGCAGAATCAATTATTAGGCTATTTCCTTCCGCTGATAGACAGCAATTACGTACACTCGCACGTTTAGCAAAAAAAGAACTCACTGCTAACAAACCACCTAAAACAGCCAGACAGATTTTTCAATATTTAAAAGATTTGAGCAAAACACAGTAAGTTTTTATAATGTTGGCTTTATTTTTATCATTAAATACTATTCACACATAAAAGATAGAGGATACAAAAATGGGACTATTAAACGTACCAGCAGGTAAAGAATTACCAGACGACATTTATGTTGTAATCGAAATACCAGCAAATGCTGATCCAATTAAATATGAAGTAGATAAAGATACTGGTGCAGTATTCGTCGATCGTTTCATGGCAACAGCGATGTTCTACCCATGTAACTATGGTTATATTAACCACACATTATCCCTAGATGGTGATCCTGTTGACGTATTAGTTCCAACACCTTATCCATTACAACCAGGTTCAGTTATTCGTTGTCGTCCAGTTGGCGTATTAAAAATGACTGACGAAGCAGGCTCTGATGCTAAATTAGTGGCAGTACCACACACAAAACTAACCAAAGAATATGATCACATTAAAGATGTCGATGACTTACCAGAATTACTAAAATCACAAATCAAACACTTCTTTGAACAATATAAAGCACTTGAAAAAGGTAAGTGGGTAAAAGTTGACGGTTGGGACAATGCCGAAGCTGCTCGTAAAGAAATTATCGAATCTTTTGAACGTGCAAAATAATAACCATAATATTACAAAAAAGTAATCGTTTTATTGGGTCATAACAAAAATAATTATGGCTCATCTTTTTCGACTTTTTTTAACTTTCGAAATAACTTCAAATAGTTATAAAATCAATAATTTACCACAGATCAAAAAACGATCAATCACAAAAAAATCATAAAAAAAACTTTACTATAAGATGAAAAAAATGTCATGAAACTCTTGCTTTCGATTATAATTTATGAGGTAATAGTAACGGGCAAACAATAATAGCATTTTTATGGAAACGATTAACTTTTTAATCTAAGTAAAAATTGGTTATATTAGTTTATCAGTTGCTATAATAATGTTAATTAAGCCTAAACAGCCGATAAGGCAAATTATTAATTATTGTTAGGATGTCTAGTAAATGAATAAGAAAACAGGCCAAGTAAAATGGTTCAATGAAAGTAAAGGTTTTGGTTTTATTACTCCGGCTGATGGTAGCAAAGACGTATTTGTTCACTTCTCTGCTATCTCAGGCGATGGCTTTAAAACCTTAGCTGAAGGACAACAAGTCGAATTTGCGATCCAAGATAGCCCTCGTGGACCAGCAGCGGCTGAAGTTGTTGTTATCTAATTTTAGTTTAATTAAATAATAAAAGTAAAACGCCTATTTCTTCAAATAGGCGTTTTTTTATGCTTACAACTAATCATTCTAGCAAAAATAAAAAAGCGACCCAAGGCCGCTTTTTTAATAATTACAATTGTTTCTTATTTTTTAGAAACTACTGCAATTAAATCTAATACTTTGTTTGAATAACCAACTTCGTTATCGTACCAAGATACTAATTTAACAAAGTTATCGCTTAATTGGATACCTGCTTTAGCATCAAATACAGAAGTACAAACTTCACCTAAGAAATCTGTAGACACAACGTCATCTTCAGTATAACCAAGAACGCCTTTCATTGGGCCTTCAGCAGCAGCTTTGATAGCTTTACAAATATCTTCGTATTTAGCAGGTTTTGCTAAACGTGCAGTTAAATCAACAACAGAAACGTCTGGAGTTGGAACACGGAAAGCCATACCAGTTAATTTACCGTTTAATTCAGGGATAACTTTACCTACCGCTTTAGCTGCACCAGTAGATGATGGGATGATGTTTTGAGCAGCACCACGACCACCACGCCAATCTTTGTGAGAAGGACCATCAACAGTTTTTTGAGTTGCTGTAGTTGCGTGAACAGTAGTCATTAACGCTTCAACAATACCAAAGTTATCATTAACAACTTTAGCTAAAGGCGCTAAACAGTTAGTAGTACAAGATGCGTTAGAAACGATATCTTGACCTGCATATTCTTTATCATTAACACCCATTACGAACATAGGAGTACTATCTTTAGATGGGCCAGTTAAAACAACTTTTTTAGCGCCAGCTTGAATATGTTTACGAGCAGTTTCATCGGTTAAGAATAAACCAGTTGCTTCAGCTACAACATCAACACCTACTTCATTCCATTTTAAGTTTGCAGGATCTCTTTCAGCAGTAACGCGGATTGTTTTACCATTAACGATGAGTTTGCCGTCTTTAACTTCAACAGTACCGTCAAAACGACCATGAGTTGAATCATATTTAAGCATATAAGCCATATAATCAACGTCTAATAAATCATTGATCGCAACGATTTCAATGTCAGAACGTTTTTGTGCAGCGCGGAAAACAATACGACCAATACGGCCAAAACCATTAATACCTACTTTGATTGTCATAACAATTACCTTCTTTTTTGTTGTATATGATAAAAATAACTTAAAGTAAACTATCAAATTTTTGGGTCTTATTCAAGATCAATACGCACAATTAAATATGAATTAATTAAATTGTTTTAAAGGAACAACCAAATCAAATTAAATAATAATTAAAATCAATATATTAAGTTGGCATGTTTTTTTTCAGTAAACAAAAATAGTTATCTGAGATATCGCTTGCTCAAGATTATATCGACCAAAAACCGAATATATATTATTCTATGTGCATTATTCATATTTAAAGTAGTTTTCATAACAACAAATTTATAAATACAAAAAAGCGCGTAAATATGAACTATTTCGATTAAATATTAAATATTGATTTTTTTAGAACATAAAGAAATAACGCTATGACAGATAACCAAGATTTGACCGACCACACACCAATGATGCGACAGTATCTCAAGTTAAAAGCACAAAACCCTGATATTTTATTATTTTATCGTATGGGTGATTTTTATGAGATGTTCTATGAAGATGCCAAACGCGGTTCGCAACTCTTGGATATTTCTCTCACCAAGCGAGGCTCATCAAACGGTCAACCGATTCCGATGGCTGGAGTACCATATCATGCAGTTGAGAGTTATTTAGCCAAACTTATCTCGCTTGGTGAATCAGTAGCAATCTGTGAACAAATCGGCGATCCCGCAACCAGCAAAGGTCCCGTTGAACGTAAAATTGTCCGTATTGTTACACCGGGCACGGTCAGTGATGAATCATTATTAGAAGATCGCAAAGACAACTTGCTAGCGTGCATATGGCAACAAAAAAACCATTTTGGTTATGCTACTTTAGACATGAGTTCAGGTCGCTTTTTTGTATTTGAATGTGATAATCCAGAAGCAATACAAGCTCAATTACAACGAACCAGCCCAGTTGAGTTACTCTACCCTGAAGATTTTCAGTCAATGGATTTAATTGAAAATCGACACGGATTAAGAAGACGACCGATTTGGGACTTCGATCTTCAAAGCGCTAAACAACAACTTAATTTACAATTTGGCACCAATGACTTAGTTGGATATGGGGTGGAAGATTGCCATTATGCCTTATGTGCAGCAGGCTGTTTACTGCAATATGTCAAAGATACCCAACGCACAGCCATGCCACATATTCGCTCAATAGTTAAAGAATCTCCGGTTGACTTTGTGGTATTAGATGCATCTACTCGCAGAAATTTAGAGATCACCGAGAACCTATCAGGTGGCACAGAACACACCGTTGCAGATATCTTAGACAAAACCCAGACCGCAATGGGCAGTCGCATGCTTAAACGTTGGTTACATTCGCCAATTCGTAATCTAGCAATCTTACAAAATCGACAACATGCAATTAAAGAGCTACAAGACCATATCATTGATATACAACCGCTATTAAAACAAATTGGTGATCTCGAACGAATTTTGGCAAGATTAGCTCTACGCAGTGCACGCCCGCGCGATTTTGCTCGCTTACGCGATGCCTACAACCTATTACCACATCTCCAACAGATTTTATCGCAATTAAACGCACCATCACTCATTGCATTACGTGCCAAAATCAACCAATTTGATCAAATTGCCGATCTCTTAAATCGGGCGATTGTCCAAGCCCCACCTGTCATTATACGTGATGGGGGAGTCATTGCTGCCAGTTATCATCCAGAATTAGACGAACTACGTAACCTAGCTGATGGCGCAACCAACTACTTAGAACAACTTGAGATTCGAGAGCGCGAAAACTTAGGAATTGATACTCTGAAAGTAGGCTTTAATGCGGTACATGGTTATTACATCCAAATTAGCCGAGGTCAAAGCCACTTAGCACCAATACACTACACGCGAAGACAAACACTTAAAAATGTCGAGCGCTACATCATTCCTGAACTTAAAGAGTACGAAGATAAGGTCTTAACCTCAAAAGGCCGTGCATTGGCACTTGAAAAACAGCTTTATGAACAACTGTTCGATCTACTTATGCCAGAATTAGCCAATATGCAAACCAGTGCAGATGCTATCGCCGAACTTGATGTACTGACTAATCTTGCTGAACGAGCCCTAACACTCAACTATCATTGCCCAACGTTAACCAATCAAACAGGCATTGAAATCAAAGATGGTCGACACATTGTGATAGAACAAGTATTACAAAAACCATTTATCGCCAATTCACTATCTCTCTCATCAGATAGACGAATGCTGATTATTACTGGCCCAAATATGGGCGGAAAAAGTACTTATATGCGTCAAGCAGCTTTGATCGTCTTACTCGCTTACATTGGCAGCTTTGTTCCAGCGTCTAAAGCGACAATTGGCCCTGTTGATCGTATATTTACTCGAATAGGGGCATCAGATGACTTAGCTTCTGGTCGTTCAACCTTTATGGTCGAAATGACCGAAACTGCCAACATTATGCATAATGCTACGCCAAATAGCTTAGTATTAATGGATGAAATTGGCCGTGGCACCTCAACTTATGATGGACTATCATTAGCATGGGCATGTGCTGAAAATTTAGCGAACCAAATCAAAGCGATGACACTATTTGCCACCCACTATTTTGAGTTAACTCAATTACCTGAACAGATGCAAGGCGTCTATAATATCCATTTTGACGCCATAGAACACGACAACAGTGTTGCTTTTATTCATGAAGTTTCCGAAGGTGCAGCCAGCAAGAGTTTTGGTATAGCAGTAGCAGGACTTGCAGGTGTACCAAAAACCATCTTAAAACGAGCCAAGCAAAAGCTAAAAGAGCTAGAAGTCATCTCCAAACAATCGGCTAACAGCCATGTTGAAAGCTCACAGCTCACTTTAATCACTAATGCTGAGCCATCAGAAGTCGAATTTGCCTTACAGCAGATCGATCCTGATGCCCTAACACCAAAACAAGCTTTAGAAGCCATCTACCAACTAAAAAAATTACTCTAAATAAAACAAAAAAACCACCATTAAGTCAACAATGGTGGTATGAATGTCGAATTTAGCATCTAAATTATTTCCAAAATTTCTTCTTAGACGTCTTACCAATACCTGGATTAAAACTATTAGTTGGATCTAACTCATAATAGAAGTTTTTCAAATCTGAATTAGCATGATACAAATGACCAACATTATGTTCAGCTGGATATTGAGCACCACGCTGATCAAGTATCACCAACATCTCCTCTTCAACCTTGGCACAGTCAGTGCCCTTTTTAGCCAGATAGTCTTGATGGAACACCGAACAAAAAAAGTGACCATAATATAATTTATGAATAAAATGCTGACTAATATCTTCCGGTAAAGTCTCGAACCACTCTTTGTCATTACGCCGCAAAGCAATATCTAATGCCACTAAATCCTCGACGGTTTTCGTATGTATATTACGATAAACCGTAGCTGCGCCAGCGGTTGCAAAACGGTGCAACATAGCTGCTTGAGCTTCCTTATCATTACAACGGAAATAGCTTCCACTGCGCTTATTTGTTGGACTATTGGCAAAATAATCCTTTAAAAATGCCTCAGCTTCGGCAATACCATCGTCAGACATTTTCAAAATTAAATGGTGTTCATAACTGTCACGATAATCACGCATTGATTTAGGTAAATGGTTGGGTAACAACTTACAGACATTTACCGCAAACCAATCGGAAAAACTGCCAGAAAAAAAAGGGATTTTTTTCGCAATGCGATCAACCAAATTCTTAAACGCGTACAAACGAGGAATCATATCTGTTCCTAACTTCTTAATTGCTAGGAAAAGATGCTTACCATATACCGCCGCAATATCAAACGCATCACGATGAATATACTCACCAGAAATTGGTAGATTCTTAAAATTACCTAAAATATGACGACGAATATCATCAAGTTCACGAGTATTATTCGTTCCGATATAAAACACCGCAGTGTTTTCCTCTAAAGGAAACGTATCTAATCGCACCGCAAACACCATCAACCGACCAGCACTACCCGATGCTTCATAGTGACGAGCCGGATCAGCATTAAATCGTGCTGGCGTATCGGCGTCGATTTGCCGGACATGATCACAATAATGGTGATCATGCCCCAAACCCGCATTAGGATTAACATCTTTATCGGTATAAGCGCGTTTTTGCAGATTTTGTAAAATCGCATCTGGCCTATCGCCTAGTTCAATCCCTAAATGATTAACCAAATGCAACTCACCTTGCTCATTTAATTGAGCAAATAACGCCATTTGCGTATAAGCAGGACCTCTTTGAATTAACGCCCCACCAGAATTATTACAAACTCCACCCAAAACCGAAGCACCAATACAAGACGAACCGATCACAGAATGAGGTCCACGATGATATTTTTTTAGTTCTTTTTCTAGATGAAATAACGTACTACCCGGTAAACAAACTACCTGATCACCATTTTCTATCACTTGAATACCATCTAACCTACGGGTACTAACAATTACAATTGGCCGATCATAATCATTACCATCAGGCGTTGAACCGCCAGTTAACCCAGTATTAGCAGACTGCGTGATCACAATCACATCAGCCTCAACACAAGCTTTTAAAACTTGCCACTGCTCTAACAGTGTACCCGGAATAACAACTGCTAATGCATCCCCCACCCCAAAACGCGCACCTTGTCGATATGGTAAAGTACGACTTGCATCAGTTAAGGTATATTTATCACCAACAATATTTTTTAACTTCGCAACAAGGTCTGATGTACGATTCTCTGCCATTTTATGTTTCCTTATTTGGGTTATGGTTACACAAAAATTCAACCGTCACCGTCTATATTATAGCCAACTCAACTTATTGAAAAGAACCCATTACGCTTTACGGTGAGATAGATTAAAACTGACACAAAAAGCTAAAACCAATCTAAAATAAAAGATAACCATTAGCGTATTAAGCAGATTAAGGGGAAAAGAAGGTACTGATGAAGAGTAATCGTAGGTTTTCGAATTTCAATCCCTTTCTTTACTTTTTGTAACTTTTACATTCTTTTATGATTGTCTTCAATTATTGGTGGGGAAATTTGAGTTCAAAAACCCCGCTCCTCAACTTTTTTATTGATGATAAGAACGAAGTTAGATTTTGATATGACTAATTATAATGCTCTAAATGGTTACCTTCGGCAATAAAAGTAACAGTTTTATTACTCTAATATCTTCAATCTTCATTTTATATTGCTCCTTTAATATTCAGGTTTATACATCTAATACCATCCCTGTGATGGTGTCGGCTAGACTTCATTGTGCAATCTAACATTCCGCCAATACTGTCGGCTTACTCGCCTGCCTATCACAAAGCAACCATTCACTATTGGTTACTTTGTCGCTCCTGTCTATACCAATCATAGGTAATAAAAACTAAGGTGATACGCAAATACCATAGGACATGCCGCCGTTCCATACTTGACCGTCGTCCGGGTTGACTAGTACTCTTTCTTTCGTAAGATAATTTTTACTAGGATAGGCGTATTGATGGCCCTCAATAAAGTTGGCGTCAGCATAGCTTCGCATACGACCCCATTCAGTAAATAACCCTGCACCAATTCGACGCTGGTAATGATCACCCGGTGACGAAGGTGTAGCACCTATAGAACTTCCATTAACAGCGTTAGTTAAATCCGTAATGCTTGGAAGACGATAACCTATATTATTACACCATAATGTATGGTTATTAGATTCATAAAAACGTCCACGATTGACAAACCACTGCTTTAACTCAAAACCATACTTCACGACCGCCTGACCACTATTATCTCGTCCAACTAACTCAAACGTTTGCGGTAATGTGGGTTTATCTACCTGCTCAGAATTATTCTGAGCTAATTGCTCGCTTTTGGCAAAAGGTCCTGTTAGGGTAACGCGGACTTTTTCACCTGTAACATCCGGTGTCATAGTTACAGTGATACCCCCCTGTGTGATGGGGTCACCCCATTTTAAAGGACCGCTATTTTGTATCAACAAATCAAAATACAAATTATTAGCACCAGTAGTAGGGAAGTTTCGATGATAAGATGACGAATTGGTAGACTGAGGAATAAATCCGCTATAAACATCCCACTCTGAAGAAGGTCCTGCATATTTATCTTTACTATAGGTCATATCAGGCCTTGCAAAACAAACCCATGGCTCTCCTTCTGCTTTAGGTTTGATATAATAAGTTGCTCTACCCTCATCATAAGTGGTTCTATTTGGAACGCCACTACGAGTAGTAAGTATACGGTTACTCCCCGATACTCCTAGTTCAATTCTATAAGGTGCATTACAAATATTTAGTGTCTCGTTACGTGCTACACGATTATTATTCCTATCATAGATAGCTAAGGTAAAAGAAAAATTCCATCCTATTACAGAAAAATCACCATCGCCATCATTATCACCTGCATAATTATATGGTGGACGAATCAGTGTGCCAATCCCGACCCTATCTGCATTGATATCCGTTGGCATAAACGTACCAATATCGGCGAAAGTCTCTCCAGCATTAGGTAATTCGATAGGATTTGATGCACTTGAGTTATTTGTAGCTCGAGTGATGATAGTTCCATCGGATAGCGTTATCCCGAGTAATTCATCGGTATTAGTCGCACGTGTATAACCACCGTCGAAGGTTAAATATGGCGCGTGACCGTTGATAACATTACGTGTTTTAGCTGTTAATGCTTGACTGCAATAAGAAGTCAACATCAATAAAATAGATAATAAGGCTAAAATAACTTGCCGGAATAAAAGCCAGCCACGAATTAGTACTCCAGAAAGTCGGAAAATAGAGGAGAGATATTGAAGAGTACTACGAAAACTAGACCGATTTAAATTATAAGTTAGGCAGGTTTGGTGTTTGGTGTTTGGTGTTTAAAATTATAATGCATAGCGACAGCCTTGTCAAGTAATATTCTAATTTAATTCAATTTTTTCGCTATATCGGCAGTTCTCTAACCGATAAATTCACTTAAAAGTGTTTAAAAGTATATAGTTTAAACAACTTCATTCGCAACTGATTTTAATCGCTCAATTGTTAACTTTTGTAAAGAAAAGCGCGAAGTTAATCATTAAAGTAAATAATTAAAATGGAATGCCTACACTTTTTCATACTTAAGGCGTTATTAAATGCCATCGCGGTTAAATACGACAATATTGTACGCATAACCAAGGAAACGTTGTTTTTTTTCCGAGTAGCTTATCCCTTAAGTACAATTAGTGTATCCACTTCAATCTTCATTTTATATTGCTCCTTTAATACTCAGGTTTATACATCTAATACCACCCTTGCGGTAGTGTCGGCTAGACTTCATTGTGCAATCTAATATTAGTTCGCCAACACTGTTGGTTTATTCGCCTATCACAAATATTGGGTGCTTCGTTGTTCTTATCTCCCCCCCAACCTTTACGATTTAAGCGCTAAGAAGAATTAAGGATAGGCACAAATTAAATATACAGAATAATCGAGAGGTAAATAGCGGATCGCACCATCATTAGGATTCACTTTCGAACTAGTATCACTACTACTACTACTATTAGCCGCAGCCCCATATCCACCACTTTCGTCACTATATGCATACACAAAATTTGCACCAACATAGGTTGACATAACGCCCCATTCAGTAAATAGCCCTGCACCAATTCGACGCTGGTAATAATTACCCGGTGACGAAGGTGTAGCACCACGTCCACCTGCGTTAGTTAAATCCGCAAATATTGGATAACGATAACCATTCCCATTACATATTTTTCTGAGGGTACTAAAGCCAAATGACTTCTTCCCTCCATTAAAAAACCACTGCTTTAACTCAAAACCATACTTCACGACCGCCTGACCACTATTATCTCGTCCAACTAACTCAAACGTTTGCGGTAATGTGGGTTTATCTACCTGCTTAGAAGGATTTACTACTAATTGTTCGGGTTCGGTTACAGGTCCTGTTAGTGTAACGCGGACTGTTTCACCTGTAACATCCGGTGTCATAGTTACAGTGATACCCCCCTGTGTGATGGGGTCACCCCATTTTAAAGGACCGCTATTTTGTATCAACAAATCAAAATACAAATTATTAGCACCAGTAGTAGGGAAGTTTCGATGATAAGATGACGAATTGGTAGACTGAGGAATAAATCCGCTATAAGCATTCCACTCTGAAGAAGGTCCTGCATATCTACCTTTACTATAGTCCATATTAGGCTTTGCAAAACAGACCCTTGGTCCTTCTTCTCCTTTAGGTTTGATATAATAAGTTGCAGTACCACTATTATAAACGGTTTTATTTGGAACGCCATTTCGAGTAATAAGTGAAGTGCCGCCCCACCCTATACCTGCTCTGAGTTCAACTCTATAAGGTGCATCACAAATATTTAGTGTCTCGTTACGTGCTACTACACGATTATTATTCCTATCATAAATAGTAAAATAAAAAACCCCTCCTCCTATTGAAAAATCACCATCACCATCATCATCACCTGCATAATTATATGGTGGACTAATCAGTGTACTCATACTGACATTGTAGCCATTAATATCCGTTGGCATAAATGTACCAATATCGGCGAAAGTCTCTCCGGCATTAGGCAACTCGATAGGATTTGATGCACTTGAGTTATTTGTAGCGCGAGTGATGATAGTTCCATCGGATAGCGTTATCCCGAGTAATTCATCGGTATTAGTCGCACGCGTATAACCACCGTCGAAGGTTAAATATGGTGCGTGACCGTTAATAACATTTCGTGTTTTAGCTGTTAATGCTTGACTGCAATAAGAAGTCAACATCAATAAAATAGGTAATAAGGCTAAAATAATTTGCCGGAATGGAAACCAGCCACGAATTAGTACCCCAGAAAGTCGGAAAACAGAGGAGAGATATTGAAGAGTACTACGAAAACTAGACCGATTTAAATTATAAGTTGGGCAGGTTTGGTGTTTGGTGTTTGGTGTTCAAAATTATAATGCATAGCGACAGCCTTGTCAAGTAATATTCTAATTTAATTCAACTTTTTCGCTATATCGGCAGTTCCCTAACCGATAAATTCACTTAAAAAGTGTTTAAAATTATATAGTTTAAACAACCCTCTTCGCAACTGATTTTAATCGCTCAATTGTTAACTTTTGTAAAGAAAAGCGCGAAACTAATTATTAAAGTAAATAATTAAAATGGAATGTCTACACTTTTCATACTTAAGGCGTTATTAAATGCCATTGCTGTCAAATACGACAATATTGTACGCATAAGCAAGGAAACGTTGTTTTCTTTTTTCAGAGTAGCTTATTCCTTAAGTACAATTAGTGCAGCCTATCCACTTCAATCTTCATTTTATATTGCTCCTTTAATATTCAGGTTTATGCTTTTAATACCACCCCTACGATAGGGTCGGCTAGACTTCATTGTGCAATCTAACATTCCGCCAACACTGTCGGCTTACTCGCCTGCCTATCACAAAGCAACCATTCACTATTGGTTAATTTGTTGTTCCTGTCTATATCAATCATAGGTAATACCAAACCTGCCTAACTTATAATTTAAATAGGTCTAGTTTTAAAAACTAGGGTGATACACAAACACCATAGGCGGACGAAATGGTGCTCGATACGACACCGTCGTTCGGGTTGACTACTACTCTGTTACCTTCGTTCGTAAAGTAATATCCTCCGCTGGGGTAGGTATAGCTCTTAAAGTTGGCGCCAGCATAGGTTGACATAACACCCCATTCAGTAAATAACCCTGCACCAATTCGACGCTGGTAATGATTACCCGGTGACGAAGGTGTAGCGCCTATATAACCTCTACCAACAGCGTTAGTTAAATCCGCAATGCTTGAAAGACGATAACCTATATTATTACACCATAATATATGGTTATTAATATCAGATTCATAAACATTTCCACGATTAACAAACCACTGCTTTAACTCAAAACCATACTTCACGACCGCCTGACCACTATTATCTCGTCCAACTAACTCAAACGTTTGCGGTAATGTGGGTTTATCTACCTGCTCAGAATTATTCTGAGCTAATTGCTTGGCTACAGGTCCTGTTAGGGTAACGCGGACTTTTTCACCTGTAACATCCGGTGTCATAGTTACAGTGATACCCCCCTGTGTGATGGGGTCACCCCAATTTAAAGGACCGCTATTTTGTATCAACAAATCAAAATACAAATTATTAGCGCCAGTAGTAGGGAAGTTTCGATGATAAGATGACGAATTGGTAGACTGAGGAATAAACCCGCTATAAGCACTCCACTCTGAAGAAGGCCCTGCATATTTATCTTTACTATTGGTCATATCAGGCTTTGCAAAACAGACCCTTGGTCCTTCTTCTCCTTTGGGTTTGATATAATAAGTTGCTCTACCCTCATCATAAGTGGTTCTATTTGGAACGCCACTACGAGTAGTAAGTATACGGTTACCCCGGTTATCCACCGATACGCTTAGTCCAATTCTATAAGGTGCATTACAAATATTTAGTGCCTCGTTACGTGCTACACGATGATTATTCCTATCATAAATAGTAAAATAAAAACTCGCTCCTCCTATTGAAAAATCACCATCGCCATCATCATCACCTGCATAATTATATGGTGGACGAATCAGTGTGCCAATCCCGACCCTATCTGCATTGATATCCGTTGGCATAAATGTACCAATATCGGCGAAAGTCTCTCCGGCATTAGGTAACTCGATAGGATTTGATGCACTTGAGTTATTTGTAGCTCGAGTGATGATAGTTCCATCGGATAGCGTTATCCCGAGTAATTCATCGGTATTAGTCGCGCGCGTATGACCGCCGTCGAAGGTTAAATATGGTGCGTGACCGTTAATAACATTACGTGTTTTAGCTGTTAATGCTTGACTGTAATAAGAAGTCAACATCAATAAAATAGATAATAAGGCTAAAATAACTTGCCGGAATGGAAACCAGCCACGAATTGATACCCCAAAAAATCGGAAAATAGAGGAGAGATATTGAAGAGTACTACGAAAATTAGACCGATTTAAATTATAAGTTGGGCATGTTTGGTGTTTGGTGTTTGGTGTTCAAAATTATAATGCATAGCGACAGCCTTGTCAAGTAATATTCTAATTTAATTCAATTTTTTCGCTATATCGGCAGTTCTCTAACCGATAAATTCACTTAAAAGTGTTTAAAAGTATATAGTTTAAACAACTTCATTCGCAACTGATTTTAATCGCTCAATTGTTAACTTTTGTAAAGAAAAGCACGAAATTAATCATTAAAGTAAATAATTAAAATGGAATGCCTACACTTTTTCATACTTAAGGCGTTATTAAATGCCATCGATATCAAATACGACAATATTGTACGCATAACCAAGGAAACGTTGTTTTCTTTTTTCAGAGTAGCCTATTCCTTAAGTACAATTAGTGCAGCCTATCCACTTCAATCTTCATTTTATATTGCTCCTTTAATATTCAGGTTTATGCATCTAATACCTCCCCGCGATAGTGTCGGCTAGACTTCATTGTGCAATCTAAAATTCCGCCAATACTGTCGGCTTACTCGCCTGCCTATCACAAAGCAACCATTCACTATTGGTTACTTTGTTGCCCCTGTCTCTACCAATCATAGGTAATAAAAACTAAGGTGATACGCAAACACCATAGGAGTAGCTCGAACGATCTAAGTTCCCACCGCCTTGGTTGACTCCTATACCGTCTTTCGTAAAGTAATAACCTTCTTTATTGGAGGAGTATTCGTACTTAAAGTTGGCGCCAGCATAGTTTGACATAACGCCCCATTCAGTAAATAGCCCTGCACCAATTCGACGCTGGTAATAATTACCCGGTGACGAAGGTGTAGCACCGATATAACTTCCTCTAACAGCGTTAGTTAAATCCGCAATGCTTGAAAGACGATAACCTATATTATTACACCATAATGCATGATGGCCAATAATACCCATACGATTGACAAACCACTGCTTTAACTCAAAACCATATTTCACGACCGCCTGACCACTATTATCTCGTCCAACTAACTCAAACGTTTGCGGTAATGTGGGTTTATCTACCTGCTCAGAATTATTCTGAGCTAATTGCTCGCGTTTGGCAAAAGGTCCTGTTAGGGTAACGCGGACTTTTTCACCTGTAACATCCGGTGTCATAGTTACAGTGATACCCCCCTGTGTGATGGAGTCACCCCAATTTAAAGGACCACTATTTACTATCAATAAATCAAAATACAAATTATTAGCACCAGTAGTAGGGAAGTTTCGATGATAAGATGACGAATTGGTAGACTGAGGAATAAACCCTCTATAAACATCCCACTCTGAAGAAGGCCCTGCATGTCCATTTTTACTATGGGTCATATCAGGCTTTACAAAACAGACCCTTGGTCCTTCTTCTCCTTTAGGTTTGATATAATAATCTGCTCTGCCTGTACCATAAAAAGTTCTATTAGGAACGCCATTACGAGTAGTAAGTACATGTCCTATCGAAAGGTGCGAACTTGTACTGAGTTCAACTCTATAAGGTGCATTACAAATATTTAGTGTCTCGTTACGTGCTACACGATGATTATTCCTATCATAAATTTTTAAGTTAAAAGAAAAACTGTCTATTTTATTATTATTACCATTAAGTAGGACAAAATTACCATCGCCATCATCATCAGCCCCATAGTTATATGGTGGACTAATCAGTGCTTTAATATCGACCCCATCGTTATTAATATCCGTTGGCATAAACGTACCAATATCGGCGAAAGTCTCTCCGGCATTAGGTAATTCGATAGGATTTGATGCACTTGAGTTATTTGTTGCGCGAGTGATGATAGTTCCATCGGATAGCGTTATCCCGAGTAATTCATCGGTATTAGTCGCGCGCGTATGACCGCCGTCGAAGGTTAAATATGGTGCGTGACCGTTAATAACATTTCGTGTTTTAGCTGTTAATGCTTGACTGCAATAAGAAGTCAACATCAATAAAATAGGTAATAAGGCTAAAATAATTTGCCGGAATGGAAACCAGCCACGAATTAGTACCCCAGAAAGTCGAAAAACAGAGGAGAGATATTGAAGATTACTACGAAAACTAGACCGATTTAAATTATAAGTTGGGCATGTTTGGTGTTTGGTGTTTGGTGTTCAAAATTATAATGCATAGCGACAGCCTTGTCAAGTAATATTCTAATTTAATTCAATTTTTTCACTATATCGGCAGTTCCCTAACCGATAAATTCACTTAAAAGCGTTCAAAATTATATAGTTTAAACACCCTCCTTCGCAACTGATTTTAATCGCTCAATTGTTAACTTTTGTAAAGAGAAACGCCAAACTAATTATTAAAGTAAATAATTAAAAATAATGTTAACTAGAAAATAGTTCTATTTTTAAACCTTAAAATACCAATTTCAATGGGACATTTAAAAACTCGATGTACGTTTTGAGTAGTGAAAACAATGGTACTTTTTAGATGACTATACAATTTTACTATTGATAACCATTAAAAGTGCATATTGACAACAGGTTTAATCGGTTTTAATCGTCTAAAAATCCCCTTTCCTCACATTTTACTATTTGGGTCACGGCATTGAGATATGCTATTTTCAAATCGATTTTCAAAAAATATGTTATACTAGACTTTATTTAAAAGAGTAGAGAGTTTATTTTGCAACAATCATTACAAGATTTTATTATTGATAAAATTGATGATCTAAAAGGCAAGGATATTGTTACCCTTGATGTACGTAATAAGTCAAGTATTACCGATTATATGATTATTTGTACCGGTACTTCAAATCGTCATGTTTCGTCAATTGCTGGCCATCTGTTTGATGAGGCTAAGAAACAAGGTCATTTGGTATTAGGTATTGAAGGCCAAAATGATGCTGATTGGATTGTAGTTGATATGGATTCTGTAATTGTTCATATCATGCAAGAAGAGAGCCGACAATTATACGAACTTGAGAAGCTTTGGGGTTAGTCAAGTGAAAATACAGCTTATTGCTGTTGGCAACAAGATGCCAAGTTGGGTGACTACCGCTTTTGATGATTATCAATCTCGCTTTCCCAAAGATATGCCTTTAGAACTCATTGAAATCCCCGCAGGAAGACGGACTAAGAATGCCGATATTACTCGAATTTTAGATAAAGAAGGCGAGCAGATGCTAACGGTTTGTGGTAAGGGTAATCGCATTGTAACGTTGGATATCCCTGGTAAGCCTTATACAACTCATGATTTAGCTAAACAGTTAGAACGTTGGAAAACTGATGGTCGTGATGTTAGTTTGTTAATTGGTGGGCCTGAAGGGTTGTCCCCTGCTTGCAAAGCGGCTGCTGAACAGAGTTGGTCGTTATCACCCTTGACACTTCCGCATCCATTAGTACGCGTAATTGTATCTGAAAGTCTTTATCGTGCATGGAGTTTAACAACTAATCATCCTTATCATCGTGAATAGGTTGGATATTTGAATGTGTATTTTAGATTTGCAAATTGCTACCGAACAGCAAGATAATCTGCCAAGTGAGCAACAAATTATGCAGTGGTTAGAGGTAATATTACCACAGTTTGTGGATAAAGCTGAAATCACTATTCGGATTGTTGATAAGGATGAGAGTCAATATCTTAATCACACTTATCGCAATAAAGATAAACCAACAAATGTGTTGTCGTTTCCGTTTGAATCGCCAATTGAGATTGATGTTCCATTACTTGGTGATTTGGTGATTTGTAAACAAGTGGTTGAAACAGAAGCAAGCGAGCAACATAAGCCATTAACATCACATTGGGCACATATGATCGTGCATGGTTGTTTGCATTTATTAGGATATGATCATATTCTTGACGAAGAAGCCGAAGAAATGGAAAATATCGAAATCGATATAATGGCACAATTAGGATTTGATAATCCTTATTTATTAATTGATTAAGTAAACGTTTTTCAATAGTCTGTTTGATATTGAAATGATAAGAATAAATCTAAACTACGTTTGATAATTAGAAAGGAAGAGAGCAAATGAGTGATGATAATCACCGGAGGCCCAAAAAAGGGTTTACATTATGGTTAAGTCAATTATTCAATTCAGAACCAAAAGATAAAGATGAATTGATTAAAGTGATTCGCGAAGCAGAAGAAAACGAGCTTATTGATCCTGATACGCTCGACATGATTGAAGGCGTAATGGATATAGCCGATCAACGCGTTCGCGATATCATGATCCCCCGCTCTCAAATCGTAACAATCAAAGATAATTTTACCCTTGATGAATGTTTAGATATTATTTCTGAATATGGCCATTCACGTTATCCGGTTATTAGTGAAGATAGAGACCACATTGAAGGAGTGCTTTTAGCTAAGGACTTACTGATTTATATTCGACAAGGTGTTAGCGATTTTGATTTAAAGAATATCCTAAGACCAACGGTTGTAGTTCCTGAAAGTAAACGCGTTGATCATATGTTAAAAGAGTTTCGTATGCAGCGCTATCATATGGCGATGGCCATTGATGAGTTCGGAGGTGTTTCGGGCTTGGTGACGATTGAAGATATTTTAGAGCTTATTGTCGGTGATATCGAAGATGAATACGATGAGGTTGAAGATCGGAATATTCGCCGTTTATCACCGTCTATTTATTCCGTCCGCGCTCTTACGCCTGTTGAAGATTTTAATGAGATTTTTGGTACCTCATTTAGTGATGATGAAATGGATACTATCGGCGGTTTGGTGATGCAACATTTTGGACGATTACCAATTCGTGGCGAGACGATTTCTATCGATGGTTATCAGTTTAAGGTAACCATTGTTGATCGTAGACGAATTATTCAATTACATGTCACGATCCCTGAAGATGCAGCAGTACCTAATTTAGAGCATCAAGAAAATGCTTAAACAAATTGTATTAAGTCTACTTTTTGGTGCAGTTGCGGTATTTAGTTACTCACCCTTTCACATTTGGCCACTTGCCTTTGTATCATTTGCAGGTTTTTTATGGTTAATTGCTGATAAATCAAAAAAACAAGCCTTGTTGATTGGCTTTAGCTGGGGCATTGGTTACTTTTTGGCTGGCGTTCATTGGGTTTATATTAGTATTAAGCAGTATGGTGAAGTACCAACATCTGTCGCTATTATTATTTTAGGGCTGTTAATCGCCTATTTAGCGCTATATCCAATGCTATTTGCTTGGTTATTGAGAGCCAGTGATCGCATTTCGACTAGATTTTCGATAAGACAGCTTGTTTTGCTAGCGCCGATTTTGTGGCAAGTTACCGAATTTTTACGAGGTTATATTTTAACAGGTTTTGCTTGGTTAGAATTAGGATATAGTCAACTTGATAGTCCTTTACGCGGTTATTTCCCTCTCGTAGGAATTAACGGGGTGACATTAATGCTGACGATGTGTTGTGGACTGTGTGTTTATTGTTTGTACAACATCAAACGTTTTGCGTTTAAAAAGCACACATTTGGTGCAATTATCGCACTG
The DNA here is from genome assembly GCF_984569075.1 of Gilliamella sp. LMG 34361. Classification (NCBI taxonomy): domain Bacteria; kingdom Pseudomonadati; phylum Pseudomonadota; class Gammaproteobacteria; order Orbales; family Orbaceae; genus Gilliamella; species Gilliamella sp. LMG 34361. Next base: position 2,621,451 of record NZ_OZ474903.1, read on the forward strand.
TTTGCGATCGTTGTTGCACCAATTTCATTCAATTTAATTAATTGGACTACCATTGATCACTCACGCTCTGCTCATTTTACGTTGATTCAAGGCAATATTTTGCAATCAATTCGCTGGACTACCGAACAGTTGAACAAGACTTTACAAATTTATGCTTCATTAACTGAAAAGAACTTGGGCAAAGATAATATTATTATATGGTCTGAAGCCAGTATTACTGATTATGAGATAAATCAACAACCCTTTTTACAGTATTTAGATAATGAGGCAAGAGCTAATGGTAGTGAAATTGCGGTCGGTGTTCTCGATTATCGTATTGGGGATAATGGTTATCAAACTAATCCAGATATTTATAATACGCTGCTAGTTTTAGGTGAAAAGACACCATATCAATACCCTAATGCCAATCGATATCAAAAGCATCATTTAGTTCCTTTTGGAGAGTTTACCCCTTTTCAATCTTTGTTAGATCCCATTGCAGATGTGCTTGATATTCCTATGTCGTCATTGCAAGCCGGAGCAGAAAAGCAACCTCGACTTACGATGAAAGGGTTTAAGTTTACTACTGCAATTTGTTATGAAGTAATTCTATCTAATTTAATGCTGAAGAATTTTGCCCCTGATACGGATTTTTTATTAACCGTTTCTAATGATGCTTGGTTTGGTAATAGTATTGGACCAAAACAACATTTGCAAATGGCTCAAGCTAGAGCATTAGAGTTTGGTCGTCCAATGATTCGTAGTACTAATACAGGGATTACGGCGATCATTGATCATCATGGTCATGTCATTGAGCAGTTACCACAATTTCAAACCAAGGTTTTGAATTATACCTTGTCACCAACTGTCGGCTTAACCCCTTATGCTAGATTTGGGGAATTGCCTTATTATCTTATAATATCATTACTATTTATTTTGCTTTTTGTAAAAAAACGTCCCTAATCAAATTTTTGGCACAGATATTGCTTGTATATTATTGAAATTCAAAAAAATATCTATGTTAAAATTTCGTAAAAGTCTAGACAAATCTAGGCCGTAGCTTATCCTTTTAATCGATAAATATACAGTAAAAAGTACTTTTATAATGAAAAATAAGTTATAATATACCCCCTTTGTAAAAATATTAAATTTATTTAATATGATACAAATTAAACAGTAGGAGATGAGTATGAACAAAAAGACAAAATTATTAGTGTTATCATTAGCAATGCTTGGCCTAATGAGTGGTACCGCTGTTGCTGAAGAATTAAGTGGTACATTAGCCAAAATTAAAGATAGTGGTGTGATTGTTGTTGGTCATCGTGAATCTTCGATTCCATTTTCCTACTATAATGAAAAACAAGAAGTTGTCGGCTATTCACAAGATTATTCTAATTTAATAGTAGATGCTGTTAAAAAAGAGTTAAATATGCCGGATCTTAAAGTTAAATATTTACCGGTCACTTCTAAGACTCGTATACAATTACTTAATAACCACACTTATGATTTTGAATGTGGTTCAACAACAAACAATCTAGAACGTCAAAAAGTTGTTGATTTTTCAGATACTATTTTTATTGTAGGTACTCGATTCTTAGTTAAAGCGGACAGCAATATCAATAGTATTAACGATTTAAAAGGTAAAAATGTGGTGACTACTGCTGGTACAACGTCTGAAGTACGCCTAAATCAAATTAATAATCGTGATGGATTGAAAATTCGAATTATCGCGCCTACCGATCATGGCAATGCTTTTAAATCACTTGAAACTGGTCGTGCTTCAGCATTCCTTATGGATGACGCATTATTAGCGGGTGAACGTTCTAGAGCAATTAATCCAGCAGAATGGAAAATTATTGGCGAACCTTTATCCTATGAATCTTATGGCTGTATGTTAAGAAAAGGCGATACCCAATTTAAACAATTAATTGATAAAACCATTGCTAATGCACAAACATCAGGTAAAGCATTAGAATCATATAATCGTTGGTTCACACAACCTGTTCCACCTAGTGGGGTAAACCTAGAACTTGAAATTTCGCCGAAAATGGTCGAGCTTTTCGCGAATCCTAATGACAAAGCTTTAGATTAATAATCTATTAACTTACTAATCAACATACTGAATGTTAAACGCATTCAGTATAAACCAAATAAAAAATACATAAATTATGACTTTTAATTGGACTTTATTTTTTCAATCAACACCTTACGGTGATGGGATTTACTTTAATTGGCTATTGAATAGTGCCATGCTTACGCTTTCACTGGCTGCTACTGCTTGGATTATTGCTTTTATTCTAGGTTCAGTAGTTGGCATAATGAGAACTGTCGATAGCAAAATTTTGAATAGATTAGCTATTGGTTACATTGAACTTTTCCGTAATATACCATTATTTGTTCAAATGTTCATTTGGTATACAATCATGCCATTATTTTTAACGGGCAGCTTTAAGGAATGGTTTATACAAGAACTAGATCCTGATATTCAAACTTTTATATTGGTTTCTATTGCTTTAGGTTTATTTACCTCTGCACGAATTGCCGAGCAAGTTAGAACTGGAATTCAAACTTTACCAATAGGTCAAAGATATGCGGCTACTGCATTAGGGTTATCTAAATTTCAAACTTATAGATATATTCTTTTACCTAATGCCTATCGAAAAATAGTGCCTACTTTAACATCAGAGATGACCAATATTATAAAAAATTCATCTATTGCCTCCCAATTTGGAGGATTAAGAGAACTTGTCGGGTTAATTACATCAATGAATGATCAAACAAATAGTATCATTGAAATATTATGTGTTATAACAATAACTTATATGATTATCAATTATTCGGTTATTACGATTATGCGTTTTGTAGAAAAGAAAACACGTTTACCTAATATGATGAGTGGAGGTTAATTATGCAATTGTTTCAATGGATTGCTGATATACCTACACTTGTAATGAATAATTATCCTATATTATTACAAGGATTATGGTTAACAGTTCGAATCACATTTACAGCTATTGTAGTTGGCATTATATGGGGTACATTCTTAGCTTTGATGCGTTTATCCAATAATAAAATATTGAATAGTTTCGCAAAAATATATGTAACCACATTTCGTTCAATACCTTTATTATTGGTATTGATGTGGTTTTACTTTGCATTACCACAAATGATCAAACACCTATTTCATTTAGGACCAGATGCGGATATAGGAACAAGCTGTGCAATAATAGCTTTTACATTATTTGAAGCCGCTTATTACTCTGAAATTATTCGAGCAGGGATTAACGCTGTTAGCAAAGGACAATATCATGCCGCCTCTGCATTGGGAATGACAAGAAGCCAATCTATGCGTCTGATTATTTTACCCCAAGCGTTTAGAGCCATGGTTCCATTATTGCTAACTCAAGGCATTATTTTATTCCAAGACACGGCATTAGTTTCAACAATTGGTTTAGTTGATTTACTTGGTGCAGCAGTTAAGAGAATTGGTGAGAACATGGGTTCAACAGCTGAATACTCAATGATAATTTTCGTGGCTATAACCTATTTCATTATCTGTTTTGGAACTCCACGTTTAATTCGTAAAATAAGTTATTTTAAGAAGGGCTAAAAATGATTACCTTAGAAAATGTATCAAAATGGTACGGAAAATTTCAAGTATTAAAAAACTGTACTACCAGGGTAGGAAAAGGTGAAGTTGTTGTGGTATGTGGCCCTTCTGGCTCCGGTAAATCAACACTAATTAAAACCGTAAATGGTTTAGAGCCTATTCAACAGGGTAAAATTATTATTGATGGTACTGAGATTACAAACCCATCGACTAACTTAGCAAAGCTACGTTCAAAAGTGGGCATGGTGTTTCAGCATTTTGAACTTTTCCCGCATTTAACAATTTTGAAGAATTTGACACTGGCTCAAATTAAAGTACTTGGTCGATCAGATGAAGAAGCACGTGAAAAGGCACTTTCTCTTTTAGATCGAGTTGGTTTGTTAGCACATGCGAATAAATACCCTGCTCAACTTTCTGGTGGTCAACAACAACGTGTAGCGATTGCTCGTGCGCTTTGTATGGATCCGATTGTTATGTTATTTGATGAACCAACTTCTGCTCTCGATCCAGAAATGGTTAACGAAGTGTTAGATGTGATGGTTGAATTAGCCTATGAAGGGATGACGATGATGGTTGTTACCCACGAAATGGGCTTTGCGCGTAAAGTTGCGCATCGTGTTATATTTATGGATGCTGGTGAGATCATTGAAGATACCTCTAAAGAACAGTTCTTTACTAATCCACAATCTGATCGTGCTAAGGACTTTTTAGCAAAGATAATCCATTAATAAATACAAAAGCACCAGCTGTTATGGGTTGGTGCTTCCTTAATCAATCCTAATTATTTTCTATTTCGAATATTTTTTTATTTGTTCAACTAATCCGCTTTCTCGATGTATTTGGCTTTTAACCACACGTTCCAAAATTTTAGCATCAGCAAAGATTGATACTGCCTTTTTCGCTCGAGTTATTGCGGTATAAAGTAATGAGCGATTGAGTAATGGGGAGAATTCAGTTGGCAGTATTATATTGACATGATCGAATTCCGAACCTTGAGATTTATGTATTGTCATTGCATAGGCTGTTTCATGTTCTGGTAGTCGATAAGGTGAAAAGCCTTTAATTGTACCGTCCGAAAATGGGAAATAGACTCGCAATTTAGAACTATCATGTTCGGCAGTTAAGGTGATACCGATATCACCATTATATAAGCCTAATGATGTGCTGTTGCGTAAAATCATGATTGGTCGACCAATATACCATTGATCGCGATGGTTTAGCCTTATTAATTTATGTTTGGCTAATAATAGCTCAATTTGTTTGTTTAACCCTTCTACTCCAAACTTTCCTTCACGCAAAGCACATAGTAATCGACACTGTGTGAATTTAGTTAATACCGTGGCGATATCATTACTTCGATTGATAGCATTTAAATAATTTTTATAATGCTCTACACAGTCGTTTAAAACAGCTTGATAGGTTTGATTTGATAAGAGTTCATAATAACTGATATCTTGCAGCGTATTATCAGCAAGCAGCTTTTTGACATTAAGATACCGCCCCTCTTTTACTGCATTTGCTAGCAATCCAATACCGGATGATTCGTTAAATCGATAACTTTTTTTTAGCAAACAGATACTATCGGTGATCGCCATTGTTGGTTGGTCTGCGATTGGAATGGTGTAGCCAGTTAGTCTGCTAAGTTCATGAGCTCTTAATTGGCTATAACCATTTAAGATAAAGTCACATAAGTCACCAAATACTGCCCCCGCCTCAACCGATGAGAGTTGGTCTTTGTCACCCAGTAGAATTAGTCGAGCAGAAGCAGGTAAGGCTTCGATGATTCGCGCCATCATATTGAGATCAACCATTGAGGCTTCATCAATCACCAGAACATCAATATGCAATTGGTTATGTTTGTTATAACTAAATGAGCGATTATCAGTTTTGGCACCCAATAAGCGGTGTAGCGTAACTGCTTCAGTTTTAATATTCAGCGATTCAAACGATAGCTGTTCAATTGCTCGCCCTAATGATTCGGTTAGCCTTGATGCCGCTTTTCCTGTTGGTGCTGCCGACACGATTCGTGTTGTAGGGTTGTTTAATACGATCCCGGCCAGAATTTTAGCAACTGTGGTTGTTTTACCTGTACCAGGACCACCAGAGATAATGGCAACTTTACGTGTTAATGCAATAGCAACGGCAATTTTTTGCCAATCAATACTCGCGCTGTCGTAAATAAACAGTTGATTGAGTATCTGTTTTAAATCGATATTTGTTGTAATATCCAACTGAGTTTGATTGAAATATTGCGCAACAAAACCTTCATCTAACCACATGCGTTGAAAATAGAGTTTATTTTCAATAAACATTAAAGGCGCAAGCTGATCACCAAAACTAACTACATGTCTATTTGAAGCTAACTTAAGCACTGTAATCCAATCATCAATTTCTGGTGAATTAAGTTCTAACCAGATTTGTGGTTCAATATTTTGTAAGCGAGTAAGATCAAAGCATACATGCCCTGCTCTTACTTCCATACTTAATGATAAGACTAAAAAAGCAAAACGTTTGGCTGTAATTTCATCATCACAATCAATTTTATTAACCAAAAATTGAGCCAAATGCAGATCAAGTAAACTGATCTGACTGTTTTGCTTAAATTGTTCTAACCACGTTATTAACATTTTTTATACTTTGTTTTATAAGGTTTATAAACCATATATATCTTCTTCTTTATCATTAGGATAAGTGATTTTAAAGTTTAAATTAAGGTCTTTATTTTCACTTGGGTTTAAGGTGAATTTCCATGTTAATAAACCGGTCTGTTTATCATAATTTGCACCATCATATTTGATATCATCAAGTGTAACTGCTTTATTTAAAATGACCGGTAGTTGATCGTTTACGACAATGTTAATTGGTAATGTTTTGGTATTTTTGATACTAATAGTATAAGCATATTTTTCTGAAACATCATTACCAAATAATAATCGAGTCGAGGTTTCTTTAATATTGCGATTTCTCGAAATTAGGATACCCTTATCACGACCTAATGAAAAATCTAATGTCCCTTTTATTTTTTCGGTTGAAATATTGCTTTCGCCAACAAAGTTGCCACTGAAAAATATATTGGCTTTTCCTGATAATAAATTGAGTTTATCCCAATCATTTATTTGTGCTTGTAAGTATACGTTACTATCTAATTTAGGCATTGAGACATATTGATAATTTGCTTTAACTTCTTTAGTTTGTAAAGTAAGTATATTATTTTTACTATCATGTTTGATGGTATAAGGTAATTTAACAGCAAAACGGGTATTGATGCCTAATGTGTTAACATTGCCTATTTTATCTGGATTAACCAGTTGCGATTTTGATTCATGCTCTTCCCAAGAATCTTTTTCAGATTTAGAAAAAAATAAACCACTTTCTCTACTGTAAACGTCAATATGCCATGGAGTTAAAGCTGGTGGATTGATGCCTTTACTTGGATTAGATGTCGATAAACTGAAATCAACATTTTGCCAATCTAGACCACTATTTTGGTGGATATCTGCTTTATATGTTAATTCTAGTGGCGAACTGATATCAGCCACTCTGACATCATAAATAGGTTCCCAACCAGCATTGGTTGTGACATATGAAAGCGTAATAGGTAATGTCATATCCTTTTCAGAAACGACTTTTACTATAACAGCATTATGTAATTTTTCATTATTGGTTTGCTTTTCTTCTAATTGTGTTTGGTATTGGCTAATTTGTGCATCTAGCTGATCGACTTCTTTTTGTAATCGATTTTGTTCATTTAATGTCGTAGTTAAATTAGTTTTCACAAAATCTAATACATTTTTCATTGCTGTTAAGTCATCAGATCCATTTTTAGCTAAAATATCTAAACGATTTCCTTGTAAAAGTGAAATTTGTTCATTAATAGCTTTGAGTTGGATTCCTATCGTATCGCGTTTTTCCTGTAATTGATTTTGTTTTTCAATGATCGACTGAATGTCATCATCTTTACTGATATTTTCTAAATAGTTTTCATTCAATGATATCGATAATATTTGAACATTACTATTTTCACCAAAACCTACATTGATTGAATTAGGACTAACATCATTAGCAATACCTGTTAATACTATTTCACTTTCACCTTTAGTTAATGAAACAGTTGATTGTCCTTGTAATTCAGCCCCCTGAATAAATAGAGTCACTTTATTTAAAGTAATATTATTATTTGCCCAAGCGCTTCCTGACATCAGAGCAATTACTAATGCAATTTTTTTTATTTTCACTTCATTATTTCCTTATATTGTTTAGTTTTTACTTATTCAATCATTAGTTTTGATGTTATTTAAAATAACAAGATTATCTTTCTTTTCTAAGATAGAAAATAACCCTATTTTATATTTAATCTCTATTAAATTTAAATTAATTAAGCAAAATTATTTTTGTTTAATATATTGAACATTTATTAAAAATGATGTAAATTTTGTTTCATATGAAAAACAATAAGTAGGAGAGAAGTATGAATGGTTTTAGTTATCTGAAAACAGCCATAAAACGCAAAAATTTATCTTTACAAACAGTTGCTGATGCATGTCAAATGACCAAAGGTTATTTGAGTCAATTAGTTAATGATAAAATCAAAAATCCTAGTGCTCAAAAGTTACAATCACTTCATCGTTATTTGCAAATCGATTCTAACTGTAACAACAAAAAAGTAGGCGTGATTTTTGGTAAGTTTTATCCACTACATACTGGACATATTTATCTTATTCAACGAGCAATTAGTCAAGTTGATGAACTGTATGTAATTCTTTGTTCCGATACGATGCGCGATATGGCGCTATATGAAGAAAGCGCCATGTCTCGCCAACCAACTATCAACGATAGGATCCGCTGGTTATTACAAACCTTTAAATATCAAAAAAATATCCATATTGAGCTTTTAGAAGAAGATGGTATTCCCTCATACCCAAATGGTTGGAATGAATGGAGTGACCGCGTTAAAAAATTATTCAAGGAAAAAGGGATTAATCCTAGTTGTGTTTATTCTAGCGAGCCACAAGATGTGGTGATGTATAAGGATTTATTCGATTTAGACACCGTGCTTATTGATCCTACTCGTCGATTTATGCAAGTTAGTGGTACACAAATTCGCCAAGCACCTTTAAAAAACTGGCAATATATCCCAACAGAAGTGAGACCATTTTTTGTTAGAACAGTTGCTATTCTCGGTGGCGAATCTAGTGGTAAATCAACATTAGTCAATAAGTTAGCCAATATGTTTAATACCACTAGTGCTTGGGAATATGGACGCGATTATGTATTTTCTCAACTTGGTGGTGATGAACGAGCATTACAATATGCTGACTACGATAAAATTGCATTAGGACATGCACAATATATCGATTTCGCCATCAAACATGCCAACAAAGTATCATTTATTGATACTGATTTTATTACCACACAAGCATTTTGTAAAAAGTATGAAGGTAAAGAACATCCATTTTTACAAGCCATGATCAATAACTATCGATTTGATCTGGTTATTTTATTGGGTAATAACACGCCTTGGGTTGCCGATGGGTTACGTAGTTTAGGAAGTCCAAAACAACGAAGAGATTTTCAGCAACTACTTATCTCGTTATTAGAAAAAAATCATATCAATTATGTGCGAATCGATTCGCCTGATTATGAAGAACGTTATTTACAAAGTATTGAATTAGTCAATCAACTTATCAATGATGAAGAGTATTAATTATGAATAATTTAAGAGATGTTATTATTACCATGGGGCGCAATAGATTTTATCCATTGTTTTGTCTTATCTGTGTCACAGTTGCATATGTATATACTGATCCATTTAATAATTTTGACTTGCGCTACGCAGTATCATACGCTGGAGCGTTTTGTGGATTATTATGTGTAATCTTATTAGCTAAACGAAAAAATTTAGGTAATGTGCTCGGTATGCTTGCAGTAATCGCTGAATGTTGTGCTAATTTTCTTGGTGGCAATATTGGTGCAGGTTTACCAACTTTTTATTATTTTGGTTCACATATTTATGGATTATTCACTTGGCAAAAAAATCTAGATAATAATAAAAGTGTTAAAGTTCGTTCCTTAAATGAAAATGCATTTTTATATGCGTTAATATTCTTAATCGTTGCAGCATTTTTTAATATTTATCTAACAAACGAAATTGGTGCGACAAATACTTCATATCAACTTATTACTAACTGCTTTATATTCGGCTTGGGTGTTGTTGCTCAACTATTATTAATGATGAGATATGCATTCAATTGGTATTTGTGGGTTTTATTAAATGTGTTAGTTATCGGCTTGAATATTTATACTGACAATGTTGTGATTGCAACCCAATATTTAATTTACCTATTTAATGCAATTTACGGTATTTGTGAATGGAAGCTTTCTGAAGACAAGGTAAAACAATTAGAAAGTTAATCATAAAAGTCATTTAATCAAAAAATAGAAAATAATGTATTATTTTCTATTTTTTGAATTTATTCTACATCCCCATCAATAAGTGGCACAAATTTTACTTCACCCATATTTTTGGTAATAAAATTGCCACCATTACGTTCAATTAACTGTAACATTTGTTTATTTTTACCCACAGGTAATACTAATCGCCCTTTATCAGCTAGCTGTACTAGAAGGCTTTTTGGTACTTCTGAAGCCGCCGCTGTAACAATTATGCCATCAAATGGACCTCGTTCTGGCCAACCTTGCCAACCATTTCCATGGCGAGTTGAAATATTATGAATATCTAACTGCTTTAAACGTCGCTTAGTGTTCCATTGTAAGCTTTTTATTCTTTCTACTGAGCAAACATGATCAACAAGCTTAGCTAATACAGCGGTTTGGTATCCTGAACCAGTACCAATTTCAAGGACTTTAGCGTTCGGTGTTAACCTTAATAATTCAGTCATTTTTGCAACAATATAAGGTTGAGAAATAGTTTGACCACTACCTATTGGTAATGAACGATCATCATAAGCTTGATGAGAAAGCGCTTCATCAACAAAATTTTCACGCGGTATTGAAGCTATAGCATCTAAAACTCGATCATCTTTTATTCCCTGTTGGCGCAATAACTTAATCAAAACCTGCATTTTTGAACTTTGCATTACTAATTTCCAATTATTAATTCGCGTAAAACACTTGTAGCATAACAACCAGAAGGCAAATAAAAACTGATCTCTATATTATTATCACGAACCCATTGCCATTTTAACTCTTCGGGGCGTAATAATATTGAGCGCCTACTTGTTTCCATTCGTTCTTTTTTAAATAATTGTTCAAAACAAGACCAACGTTTTAAACAATTTGTTTCAAATTCTAAAGCAATTGATGTGGTGCTCAATGGTGAATCCCCGACCATTGGCGCTGTAATATTAATTTCACCATTTTGCAAACGTTGTTGTAAAAGTAATAGCTCCTCAGTTTTAGATAAAAACCAACTATTACTTTTAGATAATTGTAATATATCACCATCAAGGACTGTTTGTTCAATATTTTGTTCAATTCTTTGGCTTACTATTTGATTAAAAATTGCACTACGAGCAGCTGAAAGATAAAAACTCCTTTTTTTACGGTCTTTAACTGAAATTTCACCACTTGCCCATTTTATTGCTTGGGTGATGTTATTTTGATCTCGTCCAAATCGTTGTTCGCCAAAATAATTAGGAACACCATGTTTTTTAATTAAATTTAATTTTGATTCAATTGCTTGTTTATCACTTATGTTTCTTAAAACAATTTTAAAGCGATTTCCTTTTAAAGCGCCTATTTTCAATTTTTTATTGTGCCGATTAATTTGTAATATACGACAACCCGTTAAATTAAATTGTGTAAAATCGGGTGTTTCTTTACCAGGCAAATGTAAACTGAACCATTGCTGGGTGATAGCTTGGCGATCTTTAAGGCCGGCATAACTAACATTTTTTGCTGAAATACCAACATACTTAGCTAGCTGCTCGGCGACAAAGATCGTGTTGTAATCTTTCTTTTCTAAATAAACTAAAACATGTTCACCTTCACCAGTTAACTCAAAACCAAGTTCTTCAATAACCATGAAATCTTCATATTGCTGTTTATATAAACCATGAGTTGTAGGTTTACCATAAAAATAATTAAGTTCTGTTAACACTTTTTAAGCCTATCATCTGTTTTATATTCACTTTTTTGCTAATAGTACTACCGCTTCACAAGCTATACCTTCTTTACGACCAGTAAAACCTAGTTGTTCTGTGGTGGTTGCTTTAACACTGATTTGATCAAAATGTACTTTCAAATCTTCAGCAATATTAACCCGCATTTGATCTATATGAGGTCTCATTTTAGGTTCTTGAGCAATAATAGTTGTATCTAAATTAACTAACTCAAAACCTTTAGATTGAACAATTCGGTAGACTTCTTGCAATAAGAATCGGCTGTTTATACCTTCGTATTTTGCATCGCTATCAGGGAATAGTTTACCAATATCACCCAAAGCCAATGCGCCAATTAAAGCATCACAAATGGCGTGTAATACTACATCGCCATCAGAATGAGCAATAAGTCCATATTGATAAGGAATTACTACTCCAGCTAAGATAATTGGTCCTTCACCACCAAATTTGTGAACATCAAATCCATGACCTATGCGCATAATCTACCTATATTAAATTTGATTAGTTAAATAAAATGATGCCAAACTTAAATCTTCTGGACGAGTGATTTTTATGTTATCTCGACGGCACTCAATCAATAATGGATGGCCTCCACAATACTCAATCGCTGATGCTTCATCAGTAATTGGGACATGATTGTTTAAGGCTTTACTTAAACATGCTTTAAGTTCACCTGCGTTGAATAGCTGAGGTGTCGCAGCTCCCCATAAATAAGTGCGATCAACGGAGTAGTTAATGATATTTGGATTATCAGTGTAAGCTTGCTTAATAGTATCACTCAGAGGCGTTGCTAGTATTCCGCCTTTATTTTCTTGTAAGACTTTGTTAATCAATTTAGTGATATCTTCGTGAGTAACACAAGGTCTTGCGGCATCATGGACTAATGCCCACTGATTTTCAGCAACTAAATTTAAACCAGCTAAAACAGAATCGGCACGAGTTTCACCACCATAAGTGACTTTAACTTTTGATGCGACGTCGAGTGTACAAAAAAGTTTATCTTCCGGGCTTATCACCACTACCACTTGGTTAATACTAGGGTGAGTTAATAATTTTTGTAAAGTGTGTTCCAAAATGGTCATTGGACCAATTTTTAAATACTGCTTAGGTAATTGACTATCCATGCGACAACCAATTCCTGCGGCAGGAACGATTGCGATAATATCACTATTATTTGTCACGTAATGCCTTATTGTTTTGAGTTAGAATCAATGATTATTCGATAAAAATACTCATCAGGTTTAACCATACCCAAATGGCTTCGAGCTCGTTCTTCTATTGCTTCATAACCTTTTTGTAAATCGTCAACTTCGGCAAACATCTGTTCATTACGAGCTTTTAACTTATCATTTTCTTTACGTAGATTTTCAAGCATTTGCACATTTTCTTGGTAATCATAAAAATTATTCTTACCATACCACAATGAGTACTGCAAATACCCTAGCACCAGAAGTAATATAAACGGGAGTTTCCACCTAATCATGAGTTTAATTGTTCCCTTAACTTAAATACATTTAACAGGTTTAGGTAAGCCTGCAAGTTTAGTTGCTTGTTTAGCTGGACCATCAGGGAATAATTTATATAAATATCGGCTATTACCTTTTTCTTGACCAAATTTTTTTTCCATTGCCTTAACCAAGGCTCGGATTGCAGGGGAAGTTTTGTATTCTAAATAAAAATCACGAACAAATAAAATTACTTCCCAATGAGCATCAGTTAGTTCTATAGACTCTTTTATAGCTAATTGAGGCACCAAATCAACAGTCCAATCCTGCCAGTTCTTTAAGTAGCCTTTTTCATCGGTTTCTATTTGATTTAACATTTTTCAAAACATAGTTTGATATTTGCAGGGTATTATACTCAATAAATAAGATTCCAACACTAGTTTTGGTGGATAAACCATCATGAATTACTGAAATTCACTCTAATTTGGCGAAAATTAAAGCAGTTGATGAAAAATATTAAATTAGCTATTTACAAATAAGTCCGTCTCCTTTAATATTCACAGCCATTGCGGAAGTGTGGCTGAGCGGTTGAAAGCACCGGTCTTGAAAACCGGCGAGGGGCGACCCTCCCAGAGTTCGAATCTCTGCGCTTCCGCCATTTATTTTGGTGGTAAATTCCAGTATTGTCAAAAGAAGTCCATTCAAACCTATATTATCAAGGGTTGGAGTGGATTTTTTTTTGCTTTTAATTTTGTTATCAATTCCAGACTCATCCAGACTAACCCATTTCAATCCGTGCTTAAAACGCCCAACAAAACGTCCAATGAAAAATACTCGAACTGTTTTGTTTTTTTTATTAAATCCGATTATCTCTCTCTGCATAATTCAACACATTAAAAAAATGTTGGGGGATTGTTCATGGCAAGGTTAATTGAAAAACTGACAACATTATCTGTGAAAAAAATAAATATTGAGCCATAAAGGATGTCCTTACGATAATGCTGTTGCTGAAGCGACATTTAAGACAATTAAAACTGAATTTGTCAAAAAAAGAGATATTCACCAATACTAATGAACTACGACAACGTTTTTCTGCTTATGCATATTGGTACAATAACAATCGGCTGCATTCATCATTAGGTTATTTGACGCCGATGGCATTTAATAAACAGTTACCCCTTAAGGTTGATCTATTTTACAATGAAATTGATAAAATATACCAAATTGGTGTCATAGGTTATGGCGGTATATTTCCAGCACCACAGAGTTGTTTTGTTCTTGAAGAAATAATTTTTAATCTAAAAATTATCCATGATATAGACATAAAAAAATAATAATCCCTTCACTTTTTTCTTGCAAACTTTCTGTAGAAAACCTAAATAAGTATCTGAAAACAGAAATGACTACTCAAATAATTGTAATGCAAGAGTTTAGAGAGTTGGGTTATCGCTTATTTAAAGGTAGTGTGAGAACAGATATTAGATGCGCAGAAAAAAATCAAATAACAGTTCATTGTTATAATAAAAATAATCGTAGTGAATTAATGTTTTTTTATGATTTATATATAAAAACCATGAAAAAAGTTAATGCTAATTATTGTATCAGTTTGCCTTTAATCGAAGATTTGCTTAATGATGAAAGAAATGCAGAACAATATTTAGCTTACTATAATGGCAAAATTGTATCAGGTAGTATTATATAAAATCAAAAAATAATATCTTTTATTGGATAAACGCTAATGATAGTGTTTCGTTGAAATTTAAACCAAATCATAAAGTACTCTCCCATATTATTACTAAGTATTCAGATATTGATTATATCAACTTGGGGGTTTCACATAGTGATACATCAAGACAATTTAAAAAACATGGGGAGCTAAGGATTTTAAATATTATGTGTTTGAAAAATCATTTTAAATATTATCGTTTGTTAAAAAATTAATTATTAGTTCAATTAACTAAGGAGTAACTATGAAATCAGTATTTTTTATACCAACAAATAGAAGTATTAAAGATAGTGTTAGTAGTTATATTAAGGAGATTTTATACGCAAATGATGTCTTGCAAGTTAATATTCCTTTAATTGTAGTTGAAACCAATGAATTTTCATCTATAGAAAATAATGAAATTATTAAATCATTAAAAAATCAATATCCAAAATTGAATATTCTACATCTATCTGTTGATGTACAGAAAAAATACTTTAAGTCACTTTTTAAAGGTATGGATGATGATTTCTATAAGATTTTTACTTATACAGGTACCGATTATGCTACTGCTATGAATAAATTAGGTTTATTTGCTTGTTCAATGGGGGCTAACGCCTATCATAGAAGAGATTCTGATACTTGTTTGTTATTTGATAGAAGGAGTGAAGCTAGGGAAGTCTATCCAATTGAGTATGAGTTAAAGTATTTAGGTAAACCAATAATGGAAATAGTTAATGACTTGGATATCAAAAATCTTAAACAAGATATAAACAATAAAAGACGAATATTTGTGGTTGGTGGGAATTACTTAGGTGAGTGGAATCTTGATGTAAAAGATTTTGCAAAAGTGTCGTATGACTATGTTTATAAAATATATGAACTACTTGGTTTTAAATCTGAGCATATTATTGATATTTGCGATGATATATTCAAATTAGAGCAACCCGTTCCTCAAAATGATGTTATTTCCTTAGTTACTTCTGTTGACGATGGGTGTAATCCTGACTGTGGTAATGTTAGTGTCTATCGACTATTTGAGTTTCTACCAAACTTACCTGGTAAAAATACATTAGCAGCGGATTATTTCGCTTTTGATACCTCGACTGCATTAGGCTACCCATCTGTACATCATACTAGACCCGTGTTTCATGATTATCATGATGAAAGATTTGAGTATGATAAAAAACTAAAATATTGGTATGGAATGTTAAAATTTGCAGATTATTTTTCATTATATGGAAGTATCTATAATGATAAGCTTATTGATAACTTTTGTGATTATGATGATTGCTTCGTTTCTCAACAAATGTGTGAGTCTCTTTCTGAAAAAATAGCATTATTTGCTTCTAATGATACTAAAAGAGAAGAGCATATAATCAGAATTATTGATGAAGTATTATTAAAATTCGATGAAAATTATTCAAAGATAGGACAAGAATTAAGGAAAGTTACTACAAAATGTATTGCCGAATGTAATGAAGAATACTTCTTACACGTTAAACTCTTAAAAAACTGGAGTAAAATCATAGTGCAGGCCAAGAACATTAGTTTAATGGATTTTATTGTTGATCATTAAGCATAATTAATATGCTGAGGTGCTGTTATGAACAATACAAATAATAGAGAATTTGAAATTGCAATAATAGGAATGGGGTATGTCGGTTAACCTCTTTCCCTTGAATTTTCTAAAATTTATAAAACAATAGGTTTTGATATTGATAGCAAAAAAATCGAGAGATTAAAAAAACATATAATACTTCAAATATGACCTACTGTAGCGATGATTTACTTAATTCTAATTTTTATATAATTGTTGTTCCGACTCCTATTGTTACAAGGTATAAAATTTCGTTTCCTAAGCCAACGACTTATAATGCTTCGAGAGTCAGAATTTAAAATAGACATTTTTTTTAAATAAAGCTAATGTGTTTATTCCAAACAGTTCCTGGGGAGCAAATGGACGAGGAGAGACACAAAACAAAGTTACATTATGTGTTTCAGCTAACTCTTTATCAACTTGGCAGCCACTAGCACCATCACCAATTATTGCAATATTTTTTGAAGACAGTTGTTTTCGATTTTGATACTGATCTATTGTCAGCTGCTGTATCTCTACTGGAATATCTCTGGAAATATCAAGAATATTAACTTTCTGATTTGCCCCTGTTGCATTGACCAAACACTTTGCTTGAAAAGTTTCTCCATCTTGAGTTTTTAAAGAATAAATTTGATCATTATATTCTACAGAATATACATTTTTATTTAGCAATACAGGTAATTTGTTATATTGAGCGTAAAACTCTAAGTAATCAGCCACTTCATGCTTATCTGGATACCCTTTTTGATCACCCGCCATAATTAAATCTGATAGCTGATTCATTGCTCTTGGTGTAAACAACCGCATACTATCTGGTCATCTACGCCAGACGTCTTCTATACGTTCATCTCTTTCTAATATAAGAACAGTGATATTTTTTTAGTCAGAAATGATGATAAACACTGTCCAGCTTGTCCAGCACCAATGATTACACAGTCGTAAGTCATGAATTTTATCCTCTAATTGATATATGTTGGGTGAGCGTATATCAATTCAAAGGTTATTTAATTGAATAAACTAGCTATATTAGATTTCTCATTCTTTTTTTTAAATGAAAATAATTGTCAAAGAATAAATAACTATTTGAAATATAAAGAGTTAAATAAATCAATGATTTTTTCATAAAATGAAGTCAGCTTATTTGTTCAAGACAATATTACTCACCCATTTATACAATGCGGTTAACTTTTCACAATCTAATAACCAAACAAGAGATGAAGTAACATAATGGAAAATAATATTGTTAAATTATATAAAGATATACAACAACAGGGGTTTGACCCATTAAAGCTTTTGATTGCTTTTGATTGCTGATGTTGATAAATTATATAGATTATCAACATCAGAACAAAAAGAGTTAAAGCTATGTTTAATTAAGGATATAGTTGTACATCATTTTGAAAATAACCCCTATTATAAAAAACTTTGTGAAGAGCAGGGTTTTGTCCCTTCTGATGTTAAAGTTTTCGATGAATTAACCAAAATTCCATTGATGCCGGTTTCGGTGTTTAAATCTGGAGATAATTATGAGTAAAAATGTGTCGAGTAGTGCATACAAAAATATGATCAAAAAAATTCCTTTAGGTCGTATAGGTTCAACCAAGGAAGTGGCTATGTCTGTGAATTTTTTACTCGGCTGTGGGGGTAATTATATTACGGGTCAAACTCTAGTTATTGATGGTGGAATGTCTGCTTAATGAAACAGCATTTTGTGATGCTGTTCATAGAAGCAATGATTAAAATGAAAGATGTAAATGGAGTGTACGATGGAAAACAACACCGATGGACGACAATTAAATAGTTTAAAACGATATAAAAAATTGATTATTTTATCTGTTATTTTCCTAGTTTCAGGGATAGGATACTTCATTTTTTGGTACATGTTTTCTCGGTTTACAGAATCTACAGATAATGCGTATGTTATGGGAAATCAAATTCCAATTCATACTCAAATAAGCGGAGGAATCTCCTCCATTTACGTTGATGATAATGACTTTGTGAGAAAAAAAGATGTTATCGCTCAATTAGAATCAATTGATGCTGAAAATAATTTTAGTTATGCAAAAAATGAATTAGCCAAGGTAATAAGAGAAATTCAACAGATCAAACTGACAACTGAAAAATTGTCAGCAAGTATTCAATTAAAGCAAGCGACATTAGATAAATTAGAAAAAGATTTAGCTCGCAGAGAAGGCCTTTGGTCTCGTAATGCTATTTCAAAAGAAGAAATAGAGCATGCTAGGCAAGATGTATTAATTGCGTTAAATGACTTAAAAATTTCCAAGCAAGAGTTAGAAATTAATAATGCCCTATTAATGCAGAATTCATTATTAGAACAACCACGTATTCAGCAAGCTATTTCTAAACTAAAGGAAGCTTGGCTTAACTTAAAACGAGTAACAATTGTTTCCCCTGTCACTGGATATGTTTCGAGGCGCCAAGTCCAAGTTGGAACACAGGTTAATAGAGGAGAACGATTATTAGTTATTGTTCCTTTGGATCAAGTTTGGGTAGAAGCTAACTTTAAAGAAGTTCAATTAAAACACATTCGAATAGGACAAAAAGTTAAGTTAACTAGTGATTTTTATGGAGATGATATTAAATTCGACGGGGTGATTACAGGAATTGCTATGGGAACGGGAAGTGCATTTTCGTTATTACCAGCACAAAATGCAACAGGAAATTGGATTAAAGTAGTTCAGCGTTTACCTGTTCGTATTGAATTGAATAAAGAGCAAATTAAGGAATATCCATTACGGGTAGGGTTATCTATGTATGTAACAGTCGATACCAGTGATGTAAGTGGAAAATTACTTACTGATATTTCACCTCAAGAAATTAAATATCAAACAGATGTACTTGCTTACGACTTAGATGAATTCGAGCAACTAGTACGAGAAATTATGCAAAATAACTTAATTTTAGAGAGTAATATTCAGTGAATCATAAAATGTCACCATTATATCTATCAGGTGCAAAATTAATTGGGCTTATTGTTGCATTGGCAACAGTGGCCTTCTTACAAATTTTAGATTTAACCATTGCCAATGTAGCACTTTCTACTATTGCTGGAAACCTAGGAACATCAAGTAGCCAAGCAACATGGGTAATTACATCATTTGCCGTATCCAATGCCATTTCAATTCCTATATCTGGATGGCTAGCTAAGTACTTTGGAGAAGTTAAATTATTTTTGTTTTCAATTTTGTTGTTTGTATTTGCTTCTTGGTTATGTGGTGTCTCCAACAGCCTTGAAATGTTAATTATTTCACGAGTACTACAAGGTGCGGTTTCTGGACCAATTATTCCTCTTTCTCAAAGCTTATTATTAGCTAACTCTCCAGATTCCAAAAAAAATATGTCTTTAGCAATATGGTCGATGACTATTATTATTGCTCCCGTCTGTGGACCTATTTTGGGTGGATGGATAAGTGACAATTTATTTTGGGGCTGGATTTTTTTACTAAATGTGCCAATTGGTCTAATAGCTTGGATAAGTACTAAAATATTATTAAAAGGACGAGAAACAGAAATAAGTAAATCTCGAATAGATACTATCGGGCTTGCTTTATTAATATTTGGTGTTGGTAGTTTACAACTTATTTTAGATAGAGGGAAAGAACTGGATTGGTTTAATTCATCTGAAATTATTATTTTATCTGTGATAGCGTTAGTAACACTTTCTTTTTTTGTTCTTTGGGAAATGACATCGAATCATCCTATTGTTGATCTATCTTTATTTAGATCAAGAAATTTTACAGTAGGGACGATTTGCATAAGTTTGGCATTTTTGCTACATATAGGAACATTAGTTATGCAACCACAGCTATTACAACGAGTTTTTGGTTATACTGCAACGTGGGCAGGATTAGCATTGTCTCCCATCGGTTTAGTTCCTATCGTTCTTGCTCCAATAGTCGGCCGTTTGGTTCCTTATTTAGATATGAGGAAGCTTGTGACTTTTGGTTTCATTGTTTTTGCTGTGTGCTTTTTTTGGAGAGCTTACTCGTTTGAGCCTAATATGGATTTTTCGAGTTCTGCATGGCCCCAATTCTATCAAGGATTTGCGATAGCTTGCTTTGTTATGCCTTTGAATATAATAATTTTAACTGATATACCTTCTCACAAGTTAGCGGCAGCAGGAAGTTTATTTAATTTTTTTAGAACATTATCTACTTCCATTGGTACTTCTTTAACAAATTCATTATGGGAACATCGTGAAGCAATTCATCACAATCAACTAACTGATCTAATGAATCAAAATATACAAACGCTAGAATACACATATCGGCAGTTTCAGTTGCTAGGTTTTTCTGAAACTCAAGCCTCGGCAAAGCTCGCACAAAATATTACTAATCAGGGGCTGGTAATCGCAACCAACGAAATTTTTTGGCTATATGGAATTATTTTTCTACTATTAATCATAGTTGTTTGGTTTGCAAAATCAACCATTACATCAAAGAATGAAATAGAAAAATAGTTGGTTAGATAAGTACGTAAGTCATAACAAGATTATAATATTTTGAAAAATAAAAATGAACTTCAAAAACTTTATTGATCGGATTACCTACATGTAATGTACATGTTTTTTTTCTTTGTTTATACCTATGCAAAAAATATTTTCATATGAAAGTGTAATACCAGTTGAGCTAAACGCCTTATATAAACGCTCTTGGGCTGAAAATAATAAAGTAATGTAATGTGTTATGTCCATTATCATGTCACTGGGAGTAGGCATTTTAAGATCGTTTGACTTAAATCAATTGTTTTTTGAGTGGACATTATTTTTTCTATATCAACTCTTATGCTTTGAACCTCATTTGAGTGTTTTATTGTAACCGCAGTTACAAAATTATTAGAGTGAGATATTGAACCAGCTATGTTTTTAGGCCATAAAACGGCTCCGTTGGAACTCTTTAGTCTCCAGTAATATTCTCCTCCATCACGCAATAAGTTTTCTAATGCCGTAGCAGAACACACTCTACCAGCTAAGAACTCTATTTTTCTTCTTACTGGAAAGTATTGAATATCTTTTTTTAATTTTAATGGTAAATCATCAAAATTATTAATATTATCTACTGAAAAATGGCAAAAAGATTGCGGAATATTTTGAGATCCTATAATAAAGTTTTTGGTGATAGGTTTAAAATAGCCAAAAATACGTTTGGATTGTTCTTGATTAACTTTATACATGATATGTGCTATCCTTTAGTTAGTTTAAGTTAATCGAATTACGTATATATAGTCTTTACATATGGTTTATGTTACTGTTTTTAATGACAAGGATGTTTATTTAGCAAGGATAAAATATCATGTTAGACAATGATTTGTTAGTTAAAGTGCACCGACAAAATTTATCTACATTGCTTTTTATAAACAATATCACGACGGATTGGCATCGTCACCCTTCTCTTCAATTGACAATATCATTGCACAATATGTCTTTTGAGTTAGAAACACCAGATGAAAAAAAAGAGGTGTTTGGTTTTATTATTCAATCAAATGCTCCCCATAAACTGAGCGCACCAGATGTCTGTTGTATTAATTTGCTTATTGGCCCAGAAGATCCCTATTATCACTTATTATCGCATTTTACTGAAACTAATCCTGTTTATTTTCTTACTAAAGAAGAAGCATTAAAAATTGCCAGTTATTTTATAAAATCTGTTACTATTAGCCAACCATTTGAGCTTTATCATATCTATAAGTTATTATGTGAGTCAGATCCTAATTGTTCATGTGATCAAGATAACCGCATTAATAAAGCAGTCTCTATTATTTCATCATTACCCATAAAACAAATTTCATCGAGGGAAATCGCCGAAAAAATACACCTTTCTGAAAGTCGCTTTCTTCATCTTTTTCGTTCTGAGTTGGGTATTAATTTCAGGGGTTATCTATTGTGGAAAAGATTACAGGATGTAATTGATATACTCGACTCCCCTACAACACTGACAAAATTAGCCAGTGATATGGGATTTTCTGATTCGGCTCATTTTAGCAGAACATGTTTATCTAGTTTGGGGCTGAGACCATCACAACTGAAACGAGCTTTAATAATTGATAATAATGACATTATGTGTGGAAAACATTACTGTTTGTACAGCGTATTTCAGGCATTACATACCTAAAATACACTGTATTATCGTTTATATACTACTAACTGAATATAAGATTCTTCGTTTCAGAAATATTGACCAAAGATTGCATTTGATTAATCGCAATACCATTGAGTTGTATCAAGCGTTCGCAAGCACTGATACCTTGATGAATTAAGACCGAGTTAATACTTTCCAGATTAGATAAAACGACTAATTACTCTAATGTAGCAACATTACGTATGTTTCCTTTTTTGATCAGGATTGGCTTGTCGCCATTTTGCTGCTGTCATACCAAACAAAGCCATATTCAGTAAGTCTGCTTCACTGGCATACACTCTCCCTGTTTGTGCATTTGTTAATTGTATCGGAATCAAGTGTTCTTTAATGGCATCTGTATGTATGCGGTAGTTGACCTTTGCCAAAGTACCTTGGAAATTCCATTCCAGTGACATTACTTTGGCTTCTTCATCTTTAAATCTTTGAAATTCTTTAATTAGATAAAGCTTGAGTTCAAGGCTAAGCCATGAGCCGAACTCAAAAGCAATATCTTTATGGGCATAAGTGCCACCGTAACAACCTGGCTTGGCTTGTAGGCCAATAGCTCCGGTGAGATCACTCCATTTCTTAGCAGAGAGGTAGAAACTGTTTCGACCTGCTTCATTTTTAATTCCCTCAAATTCGAGGGAATTAAAACAGCAGTTATTAATTTTTTCCCATACACCTAAAAATAGTACTGTGTCTTTATTTTTCAGCCATTACTCAATTAAAGCACTACCACCCTCAATGTTTTTCACCATATCAGTCAGTGAAATATAATCTTGCTCATGATTGTTTGTAATCGTAATAGGCGGTCCTTGCACCACAATACTACGGCTTTTCTTGGTGTTTCCAATTGGCAGATCAAAAACGCCTAATGGGTTTGATTGGTTCAACTTTATCAGTATATTTAACAAACTCAACCAAGAAAAGCTAAAATAGTTAGCCAATAAATAATTTGAGACACTCAAAATAAGTTCTATATTTGAACATCCAATGGGATTTTATGGAAATTTTTTTAACGTATAAATATTATTAAGAATCAATATTATAGATTTATCGACGGGTGGATTTTATTTTTTCTGCGCTTCCACCAGCTCGCTGATTATAGGGTAAGTAAAACTATATTTAATGCCTATAAGTGCACGGTCAGATTACACCAAATCAATACTCCAATTTAAAATTTATTTTTCCATAACTATATACTTACTTTTTTATGAATTTCATAGCTACTTTACTATCTTTTTTCCTTAAACTAACACATCGATCGTTTGGCCATCTTGATCAACGGCTCTCCACAAGTAAACGCGTTTACCATTGATTTTACAAAAAACTCTTCCATATCAATATGCTCACCATCACGTTTGATGTGTTTAATTCGTTTAGCATAAAGTTTTCCAAATTTAAGGCATCAATAACGAATGGTTCCATAAATCACAGAGATACCTTTTTGTATCATGACGAGTTCAATATCGCGACAGCTTAACGTAAAACGATAATTGAGCCACACATAATGACTAATAATAGTGGCTGAATAACGATGACTTAAATAGTATTACTTGTTTTCATCTTCACGATTCTACAAAAGATGAGTTAGTTTGACAGTATCCATTGAAAACTAACACCAACCAAGCTTAGCAAGAAAAAAGTGCGTAAATTTAAATCATTAAAACAAGCCCAATTATTCTTATCATATTTTGGTAATATTTACGATCGTTCCAATTGTGCAAGAAACTTATGCTTAGTTAAAACCTTTCGAATTTTAGTTGAATGCCGATTTAAGGAATAAGGTATAATTACTCAAATTGTACCTAAAATTCAGAATTTAAGGTTAGCTATCAAATAAAGTTCGCCGTTAAAAGTTAATTTGACAGAACCTTATAAATGCAAATTACATAGTTAATCTTATAATTCAAATTAACTTTTACTCATCATAATCTTCTGTACGAATCACCTTAATATACTCGGGTATTGGTGGCGCTTCGCGGTAGAAAGTGACCCATTTAGCCCCTTTAGGGGGTTGTTGTTTATATTGGGCGCTGTTGATATCAACATAAAAATTTGGTGAATTTTCATCTCGATAGGCATAAAATTTATAAAACTCAGCCTCCATATCCACTCGCTTAGGATGGGCATAGCCCAATGTAGCAAAGATTTTATCCGCAATGTGAGAGTTTTTGCCAAGGATACTTTTATGTAAAAAATAGACTAAAAAAATAGACTAAAACAATAGATAAAATATATACAACAACCATCATTGTTATCTCTTCCCAACCTAAAAAAATATAATATTTATCTATTGGTGTACTGATTAACATAAAAATAATCATAAAAATAAAGACAACAGACAACAGTAATGTAGCAAATTTTAAAGCACTTTTATTTCCCGCTTTTGTTCCCTTAGTTGCCCAAGGATGTAACCACAGTCGATGATCAATTAATCGACGTAGTGCATAAGCAAAATAACTGCCATCACTTCGAGGTTCGACCACCACTTCCACCTGATCACCATTATTAAAAAAGACTCGACAGAATATGCCTTCAATAATATTCGACCCCATTTTACAACGAAAATATTGGACACTATTTAAAAATTCCGCTGCTTCTTCGTTACTATCTGTGGTATTTAATTGGCTTGCGGCGGCAACCACATCGCCTAAAAAAAATAATCCCAGTGCAGGTAAACCGGCTAATTTGCGGGTTTTTAGGAACTGCTGCTCGGTATCAAATACCTCTAGTTCGGAAACGATTCCGGTTATGAATTGATAATATTTGTCATTATTAATCATCGTCTTTCGATTTCATATCCTCAGATTTTGTACGAATCACCTTAATATACTCGGGTATTGGTGGTGCTTCGCGGTAAAAAGTGACCCATTTAGCCCCTTTAGGGGGTTGTTGTTTATATTGGGCGCTGTTGATATCAACATAAAAATTTGGTGAATTTTCATCTCGATAGGCATAAAATTTATAAAACTCAGCCTCCATATCCACTCGCTTAGGATCGGCATAGCCCAATGTGGCAAAGATTTTATCCGCAATGTGAGAGCCTTTGCTAAGGATACTTTTATGTAAAAAATAAACCAAAACACCTAATAAAATATCTAAAACCAGTATCACAGGTAGAGCAATCAGAAAAATATAATATTCATCTAAGGGTGTATTAATAAGCATAAAAATAATTGTAAAAACAAAGATAACCGACATCAGTAATACAGCAAATTTTAAAGCACTTTTATTTCCCGCTTTTGTTCCTTTAGTTGCCCAAGGATGTAACCACAGTCGATGATCAATTAATCGACGTAGTGCATAAGCAAAATAACTGCCATCACTTCGAGGTTCGACCACCACTTCCACCTGATCACCATTATTAAAAAAGACTCGACAGAATATGCCTTCAATAATATTCGACCCCATTTTACAACGGAAATATTGGACACTATTTAAAAATTCAGCCGCTTCTTCGTTACTATCAGCGGTATTTAATTGGCTTGTGGCGGCAACCACATCGCCTAAAAAAAATAATCCCAGTGCAGGTAAACCGGCTAATTTGCGGGTTTTTAGGAACTGCTGCTCGGTATCAAATATCTCTAGTTCGGAAACTATTCCGGTTATGATTTGGTAATACTTGTCATCATTAATCATCGTCTTTCGATTTCATATCTTCAGATTTTGTATGAATCACCTTAATATACTCGGGTATTGGTGGTGCTTCGCGGTAAAAAGTGACCCATTTAGCCCCTTTAGGGGGCTGTTGTTTATATTTGGGTGCTGTTGATAATCTAATGAGCATTCAAATAACCGTTGGCTGATAGTTAGCGCATCAGTGGATAATCTCGTTTTGTCAATTATTGGATACGAAGTTAATGGCATAATCAATTACCTATTAGTCCAGAGCCAATATGCAGGCTGATTTTGGATTTGTTCATTCATTGTTCTTTTACAATTAATTTTTCTAAAGATATTTTCTATACAATATAGGTTATCTAATTAACCTCTAAAAAAGTAGAGGATTTTTTAGATAAAATCAATGATTTTTTTGTTAAGTTATCACTGTAATTTGTTATTTGTGTTAATAATAATTTACGAATACGGATTCCCGTAGACAATATCAGGAACGAGAATGGTGGAAGCATTAAATAAGTTACCATGCACTTTCTTGGATATTATCAAATTGTTTTACATAACTTTTACAGATTATATATTGAAGAAATTAAAAATATATGAAAGTATGAATAAATTGTATTGTAATAACTAAATTAAGCTATTCATCGCAACGGGTTATTTTAATACAGCAGAAAATTGTAAATAATTGTAAATTATATAATAAAAAAAATAATTTTACGTAAAATATTATCTAATACCATTAATTGAAATAGGTTACACCAAAAAGTAAAAAAAACTTGTCAACTTATTTTACAATAGTTTAACATATTAGGTATTGAAAAAATAAAAAATCTGTGAAATTGCAAAAAAGTTTGTATTGTATTAACTAAGTTAAGCTATACATCGCTATAGGATATTTTTATACAATAGTTGATTGTAGACCATAGAATAAAAAGTAATTTTACATAAAAAATTATCTATTTTGCTTTGATAAATATTAAATTTAATAAGGAAAAATTATGTCAAACAGCTATCAAAATGAAGTTCCTCCTGCTCGTGTCAATATTCATTTAGATCTCCACACTGGTGGGGCTAAAAAGAAAATTGAATTACCACTAAAAATTTTATCGATTGGTGATTATGGTCGTGGTAAAGATAAACGTTCATTATCCGAAAAAGAAAAAATATCAATTAATAAGAATAACTTTGACGCCGTCCTAAAAGATTTTCGACCTGAAGCAACAATTAGTGTTCCTAATACCCTTGCTGATGATGGTAGTGAAATTAGTATTAATCTAGCATTTGAATCAATGAGTGATTTTTCACCCGAACAAATTGCTAAGAAAATCCCACAACTTCGATCGTTACTCGCTATGCGTAATTTATTAAGAGATTTAAAGTCAAATTTGTTGGATAACGCTACACTTCGGTATGAACTTGAAAAAATCGTGAAAGATGAACAACTATCTGATGAACTTCGTGCTGAATTAGAATCAATTGTATCTCAAAGCATTAAATAGATATTTTTAATAAATCAGTTTAGCAAATTTCAAAACAGGATCGCTGTTTTAATGGCAATATAAGGGAAGAGTTATGACCATACAAAAGGAACAAAAAAATACGAGTAAAATTGAGTTAGACGATAATGGTAGTGTTTACCAGTCTTTATTTAACAAAATCAATTTAAACCCGATTGAAAAAGCAGGTGGAATAGATAAATATGATGACAATGACGTCTTGTCAGAGTCTTCACTAGATGAGCGTGTTACAATGGCTGTTAACATTTTGCTTAAATTGATTCAAAATTCCTCTCAAAAAATTGAAAAATTGGATAAACATTTATTGGATTATCATATTAGCCAAATAGATCAGAAATTGAGCCGTCAACTTAATGCTATTATGCATAATGAAACATTTCAAGAAATTGAAGCAACATGGCGAGGGTTGAAGTTTCTCGTCAACCGGACTGATTTTCGTCGCAATGTAAAAATTGAATTATTAGATGTATCAAAAGAAGAACTTCGTCAAGATTTTGAGGATGCACCAGAAATTATCCAAACAGGTTTTTATCGACATACTTATATTCAAGAATATGACACTCCAGGTGGAGAACCAATCGGTGTAACAATTTCAAATTATGAATTCGATCGTGGTCCACAAGATATTGCTTTATTACGCAATATCTCAAAAGTTTCAGCTGCAGCACATATGCCATTCATGGGTTCAGTCGGCCCTAAATTCTTTGGTAAAGAGACCATGGAAGAAGTGGCTGCAATAAAAGATATTGCTAACTATTTCGATCGTGCAGAGTATACAAAATGGAATAGTTTCCGTAATACAGACGACTCTCGTTATGTGGGGCTTACATTACCAAGAGTATTAGCGCGTTTACCTTATGGTCCTGATACTGTGCCTGTACGTAGCTTTAACTTCATTGAGGACGTTAAAGGCCTTGATCATAACCGTTATTTATGGGCTAATGCTTCATATGCTTTTGCTGCTAACATGGTACAAAGCTTTA
Source organism: Gilliamella sp. LMG 34361 (assembly GCF_984569075.1). NCBI lineage: Bacteria > Pseudomonadati > Pseudomonadota > Gammaproteobacteria > Orbales > Orbaceae > Gilliamella > Gilliamella sp. LMG 34361. The sequence goes on from NZ_OZ474903.1 coordinate 2,650,195, forward strand.
TTCGCAATGGCTGGTGTGTTCAGATTCGAGGGCCGCAAGCGGGTGGACTGGTTGAGGATCTACCAATACACCTTTACGATTTGGGAATGGGTAACCAAGTTAAGATTCCAACAGAGGTACTTATTCCAGAAACACGAGAATTCGAATTTGCAAATTTAGGCTTTATTCCACTCTCTTTTTATAAAAATAGAGACTATGCATGCTTCTTCTCTGCTAATTCAACACAAAAACCAGCACTTTATGACACAAAAGAAGCTACAGCTAATAGTCGAATTAATGCGCGTTTACCTTATATTTTCTTATTATCACGTATTGCACACTATTTGAAGGTGATTCAACGCGAAAATATTGGTGCAACAAAAGATCGCCGAGTATTAGAACTTGAATTAAACAAATGGATTAGTAACCTAGTTACAGAAATGACTGATCCTAGCGATGAAGTTCAAGCTGCACATCCATTACGAGAAGCTAAAGTGATGGTTGAAGATATTGAGGATAATCCGGGTTTTTTCCGTGTTAAAACTTTTTTAATCCCTCATTTCCAGATTGAAGGAATGGATATTAATTTGTCGATGGTATCACAAATGCCAAAAGCCAAAGCATAATATCATTTATATAAAAACAGGGAGTGTTAGGATACATGAAAATCTTTCGACCTCTATGGAACGAAGGCGTCTTTTTGACGCCTCAACAATTCCAACAGCAAATATTGTGGAATCAATTTTCTTCACAAAAATTAGCCACTTTGTCGGTGGCTAATCCATGGGGCATTGAAAAACTGATTATTGATACGCAAGCACTGACGGTAGATCGTCTTAAAGTCGAATCAATCAGTATTCGTTTTCCTGATGGTGTGTTCATCAATACCGATGTTGCCGATAAATTACCGGAAATCAGGGCACTTAATACTGATATACCAGTTGAACTTGAAGAAGTTACTGTTTTTGTGGGCATTCCGTTATTGCTGGCTAATGGTGGAAACTGCTTGCAAGATAATCAACATCTTGAGAGACCGTTACGTTATCGACAAGAATGGATGGAAGTGACCGATCTGTTTGGTCAAAATGCTGAAACGATTGCCGTTGAACGTTATGCCTTGACATTTTTATTCGACTTTGAAGACCATAGCGACTATTTAACCTGTCCGATTGCAAAATTAAAACGAGATCTTAATGGCCAATTTGTCCTTGATTTTGGCTACATTCCACCACTAATGAATCTATTTACTCAAAGTGGAACATTATTAAAAGAGTTAGAGCTTCTCTGTGTTCAAATACAAGCAAAACGTCAGCGATTAATGGGTATGCGTCATGAACGCAATCAACAAATGGCCGAATTTGCGATAGCTGATGTTTCTTTATTTTGGCTTTTAAATGCATTAAACACATTTGAACCGCAGCTTAAATTCTTGCGGGATAATCCGACTATTCATCCAGAAAATCTTTATCAAACGTTAACCGCATTAACAGGTGCTTTACTTACATTTTCATTGGCGAATGATGTTGATGGTATTCCCACTTATCAGCATACTACACTCAATGACGTGTTCCCTCCCCTTTTTGGATTAGTACGCAATTTATTAGAAGAAAGTTTACCATCTCGCGTGATTAAAATTGATTTGGTTCATGACAAAGATACGTTATGGACAGGAAGATTAAACGATTCTAGACTGGTTGAAGATGCTGATTTTTATCTCTCTGTTCGTTCAAGTATGCCGGGACATCAATTACAGTCACAATTTCCAATTTTATGTAAAGCTGGAGCACCTGATGATGTAAGGCAGATTATACATTCAGCTTTATCCGGAATCCCACTAAAAGCGCTCAGTCATGTACCCGCGGCTATACCGATGCGTTTAGAAAATCAATATTTTGCATTAGATCTTTCACATAATGCGGCAAAAAATATGTTGCTAACACGATGTTGTGAATTTTATGTGCCGAGGGCAATGCCTGATATTTCATTGGAATTGTTCGCGGTTTTGCGATCATAGGATAAACATTATGAGTATAGAATCCCAAAAACTGGTTATTGATGAGTTACTAAGAGATTCAATCTTAGTGGTAGTACAACTAAAAGCCAAAGCAGATATTCCTTCTGGACATAAACTATACGAGCTTTGTAAACAGCAGATAATAACGGTTCGTGACAAATTGAATAACGCTCAATATAGCCATGATGTGATTGACGATATCAGTTACGCTTTATGTGCATTATTAGATGAAACGGTCTTGCTTTGCCATCGAGATAACCCTAAAAATCAAGATTACGATGAATGGTTAGGTTCGCCATTACAAGTTATTTTTTTTAATACCCATAATGCCGGTAATGATTTATTTGAAAAAATTCGAACACGATTGAAAGCGGATATAAAAGAGATGTTAGTGTTGAGTTGTTTTGATCGAGTATTAGGATTAGGATTTCAAGGGCGTTATCTTGATAAACCTCAAATAGAACGAGAGCACCTCATTTTAGCATTGCGCGAAGCTGTTCGCGAATATGAACCCGAACAATCTCACCCGATAATTGAGTATACACAAACTTATCGGTATTGGGGACGAAAAACCCTTTTATTATCTTGCACTGCATTATCAGTTGTTGTTGTTGTTGCGCTATATTTCATATTAAATCATCAACTTGATACATTGATTCAACAAATTGTCGGTTAAAAAGGAGTTTTATGAGCGATTACCCTAGGCGTATCGAGATTATCTACGCGGTCATATTAAGCTTATTGCTACTGTTTGTTTTCTTACCGATAACAATTGGTTGGAAGATGATTGGTTCCATCCTAGTTGTAGCAATTGCCAGTGGATTATTATGGCGAATGCAACACTACCGACGAGTACTTGCTTCATCAACAGCAAACATTCAGTTTTTGACACAAAAACTTGATTTATTACCAGCAAGACAACGTTATCGTTTACCAATTTTATTAGTAACGGGGAGTGCTGCGAAAGATTTTTTTCCTCACGATTTATCATTGGCTGAATCGAATGTGTTAGTCTCATCTGAAGCGGTTTGGATCTATGTTGATGAGTATTCTCATCTTCCTATAGTCTATGATTCATTAATCGCAAAATGGCCTGATATGTTAGGGCGGGTAGGCTTATTTCTTGCCCTTGCTCCAGAATTAGAAGATAAACAAGGATTATTGATCGCTAAATTGCAAGCATTTCGTCAATCTTGGGTTGACACATGTCGTATAGCAAAATACCAAGTGCCTGTCTATTTATCAACACATATTGGTTTTAACGATTTAATTTATGATGAACAAAATCCATTGCCGATTTACTGGTTTCAACTGGTCAATAAACGTCTATACTTACTTGATCGTTATTTATCACCTATTAATAACTGGGTAAATGACATCAAAATTGCTTCAGATGAACGAGAACGTCGTTTGAGAATACGACCTTTTTTGAGCGAAACTCAGTCTTGGATTGAACGTACTATATTAGCGACGTTAGTCGATTCAAAACAACCTATCGCTAAATGTGTACCAACTGCTATGGCGATTTATCCCACTAATCAATCGGTCACGAACGATAATATAATGCAGAAATTATGGGAAAGCTTGACCACATTGTCTCTCCCGAATACACATAAAATCCAAGAAGGCATCAGCCCGCCTGATGCATTAGTTAAATTTATGCCTATAGCGTACCCATTCTCGCCAATTTGTACGATGATCTGTAGTTTAATCATGATCACCTCTGTTTTTGTGAGCGGTTGTTTGGGTGCGTCGTTTTGGAATAACCTTAAACTTGCCCATCAGATACAAAATGATATTCACCATTACAGACTCATTTCTATGGAATCTTATGAAGAAAAACGGCAAGCGCTTGCACAATTAAAAGATGATATTTCCATATTAAATCAATATCTAGCGCAAGGTGAACCGGTTCGTTTAGGATTGGGACTTTATCGAGGACAACAGTTGGTTGAACCATTAAATATTGCAATGAGTGATTATATAGCAAAACCCCCAGAGCCTGAAAAAATCATTGTCAAAGAAACCGAAGTAGTGATCAAAGATCCACCTCCCGTTATACGTTTAGATAGTTTATCACTCTTTGAAAGTGGGCAGTCAAACCTAAAACAAGACTCAAGTAAAGTATTAATTAATGCTTTAGTAGAAATGAAAAAACAGATCAATGCTAATCAAGGAACAGGATTGCTTATTTTAATTACAGGTCATACTGATTCGACTGGTGATGAAAGCAAAAATATACAGTTATCATTAGAGCGGGCGGTTGCAGTAAGAAACTGGATCATAAAAACAAGTGATATTCCTGAAACCTGTTTTGCAATACAAGGATATGGTGCTAAAAAACCGTTAGTAAATAATGATACATTAGAAAATCGAGCAAAAAATCGACGAGTAGAAATTAGTTTAATTCCTCAAATGTCAAATTGTATTTTGACAAATGAACAATGAAAATGTGTAAAAAAACCAACGAAAGGAGTAAATACCATGGCAGTTCCAGCATATATGTTTTTAAAAGATGACGGTGGGGCAGATATTAAAGGTTCTGTAACCGTAGTAGGTCGTGAAGGTAGTGTTGAAGTGGTTGAGTTTGACCATAAAGTCTACATACCGACAGATGGCAATACAGGTAAATTAACAGGAACTCGTGTCCATAAAGCACTTGAATTTGTTAAAGAAGTAGATGCATCATCGCCTTATCTTTATAAAGCAGTTACCACTGGCCAAAACTTAAAATCTGTTGAAATTAAATGGTACAAAATTAATGATGCAGGGCAAGAAGTTGAATATTTCAATACTTTAATGGACGGTGTGAAAGTAGTATCCATTAAACCTGAAATGCATAACATTAAAGATCCAACCAAAGAACAATATAATCATTTAGAACGTATTGAACTGCGTTATGAAAAAATAACGTGGACTTACAAAGATGGCAATATTATTCACTCAGACAGTTGGGTTGAAAGTCGCGGCTAATGTCTCATTGGTTGATCCTGTTGAAAAACTGGTTCAACCATTATTGGTTTAAAAATGAAATAATAAAAGGAATAGTCATGATTGCGGATCCCTCTGTGTTATTAAGAAGACTAAATCCCTATTGTGCAAAAGCACTTGAGGCAACGGCTGTATTATGCCAAACACGCGCACATACGGAAATCACACTTGAGCATTGGTTATTAAAATTATTAGAACAAGGATCTGGCGATATTACGGTTATTGCAAGGCACTATCAGCTTGATATGGATAACGTTTGGCAAGGATTACTCAGCTACTTGGATTCAATACCGCATACGATTAATAAAAAACCCAGTTTATCATCATCGTTGATTGCTATATTACAGTCAGCATGGTTAAAAGCCTCATTAGAAGATAATGAAGACATGATTCGCTCCGTGCATATTTTACAGGCACTACAAACCATGCCTCATTGCTTAAAAGCGCAACAAGCATGGCCTTTGTTGAGTCTATCGGTTATCTCATTACAAAAAATGCGTTCAATGTTAGATCAAATGTCTGATGAAAATCCGAGTAATCAATATAGTTATTCATCAAATGAGATCACCGCATTACCCGATCAAGTAGATAAAGAGTTGCAATCGTCCGCTTCAAATACTCATTCTAAGCAGAATCATCACCAAGCAGCACTTAGTCGCTTCACTGAGGATGTCACTGAAAAAGCCAAAACCGGAAAAATTGATCCAGTATTTGGTCGTGATGATGAGATTCGACAGATGGTGGATATTTTATCCCGTCGTCGTAAAAATAACCCCATTTTAGTAGGAGAACCAGGAGTCGGGAAAACCGCACTAGTTGAAGGATTAGCATTGCGTATCGCTGAAGGTAATGTACCAACCAATCTTAAAGGTGTCAGTATACTTACGCTTGATCTCGGTTTGCTCCAAGCAGGAGCCGGCGTTAAAGGTGAATTTGAACAAAGGCTTAAAAATGTTATTGACGCGGTTCAGCAATCTCAAGTACCGATATTATTGTTCATTGATGAAGCTCATACTATCATTGGTGCGGGGAATTCTGCCGGTGGTGCAGATGCCGCCAATTTGTTAAAACCAGCTTTAGCAAGGGGAGAGTTGCGAACCATTGCCGCCACAACATGGTCGGAATATAAACAATATTTTGAGAAAGATGCCGCACTTGAACGGCGTTTTCAAATGGTCAAAGTCGATGAACCGGATGATGAAAAAGCTAGCCTTATGTTACGCGGATTAAAATCACGATATGCGCAGCATCATGGCGTTCATATTCTTGATGAAGCAGTCAAAACCGCGGTTTTATTATCTCGACGTTATATTAGTGGTCGTCAATTACCTGATAAAGCCGTTGATCTATTAGATACAGCATCTGCCCGTGTCAGAATGGGGCTGGATACGATTCCTGAATCAATTACAAAAATTGAAGCTAAAATTGATGCACTCATTATTGAAAAAGAAGCCATTGAGATTGATGTTTCTCTTGGTGAACCCGCCTTAACAACGCGTCTAATCGATATTGATAACCAATTAAGCCAATTACATAAAAAATTAACGTCCGCGCAAACTCAATTCGAAAAAGAAAAAAAACAGATTGAAACATTAATTGAATTACGAAAAAAACTAACACCTAAAGCTGATAAAAAAATACGCAAGCAATTGGCCGAAGTTCAGAAAACATTAACTGAACTGCAAGGTACTGCACCATTATTGTCGTTAGATGTGGATAGCCGCACAGTATCTTCTGTCATTGCAGATTGGACAGGTGTTCCATTAGAAAGTCTATTAAAAGATGAACAAAGCCATTTATTGACACTTGAGGACGATCTTCGTTTACGTGTAGTAGGACAAGATAATGCGTTGTTTGAAATTGCCAAACGGATTCGGGCAGCTAAAACAGGACTCACTTCAGAAGAAGCCCCGATGGGGGTATTTTTGCTCGTTGGGCCTTCGGGGGTGGGTAAAACCGAAACAGCTTTGGCACTAGCTGATACATTATTCGGGGGTGAACAATCGCTGGTTACTATCAATATGTCTGAATACCAAGAAGCACACACTGTCTCCCAACTCAAAGGATCACCTCCTGGCTATGTCGGATATGGTCAAGGTGGCGTTTTGACAGAAGCTGTCAGAAAACGGCCTTATAGCGTGGTTTTATTAGATGAAGTTGAAAAGGCGCATCGCGATGTGCTTAACTTATTTTATCAAGTTTTTGACCGTGGATTTATGCGAGATGGAGAAGGTCGGGAAATTGATTTTCGCAACACATTAATTCTTATGACGTCGAATTTGGGTAGCGATGAACTTATGGCACTTTTTGAACAAATGCCTGACGCAGATGTAGCTACACAGCATGAATTATTACGTCCGATTATTCGAGAACACTTTCAACCAGCACTGCTTGCACGTTTTCAAACTGTTATTTTCACACCCCTATCAAACGATTCACTACGACATATTGTGGAAATGAAATTAGACAAAGTAGCTTCACGGTTACAAAAACATTATAAAATCGATTTTAATGTGGGCAAACAACTCTACGATCAATTGGTTAGTGCGTGTTTATTGCCAGATACTGGAGCAAGAAATATCGATAGTATTTTGAATCAACAAATTTTACCCGTGGTATCAAGCCTTCTCTTGCAAAGAAATAGTCATCATCCTGATACAACACAAACATTAATTCTCGATTTTGATAAAAGCGAAGGCATTGTACTTGAGTGGGCAAAACAATCAAATCAGAAGGTAAAATCGAAAAAAGCACAGACAACTAAATCGACAAAAGTGGCTCCTTTGAAAACCATCAAAAATAGTAACAAACCAAAAAGCAAGATTAGGTAGATAAAAAGGGTATATTTATAATGAATAAATTTCAGCCCATTTTTGACAAATTAGGAAATGCACTATATTCAGTCAGTACATTAATGTTTAAAGGTTTAGCCCTTGCAACTGCCGGGGTATCAAAAGGCTCGATATTTTGTTATCTACAATTGGAATATCAATTTCTTTCAGCATTAATTTCGCTGGATAAAGGCCCCAATTTGGGTACTACAGATCTCCCTCTTTATCACAACCGCTGGAATTTAAGAACCAAGGCGGCAGTTGAAAAAACTCGTTTATTATTAAATGATGCAATAGCAAGAATGGATAACAAAATAACATTAGGCGTTAAGCGAATATTTCCTCAAGCCAAAGTAAATAAATTATTTTATCTAGGTTTTAAAGCATCAGAAGGCGATATTGGTATATCTAAAAAGATGGCCGGAACATTAAAATCAATGCGGATTGCCGTTGTTGTCGCAATGTTAGAACTCTATAATTTTAATAGTATCAGCAAAAGTAACCCCAGTTTAGATAAAGATGAATGGTTTTCGACATTGAAAATGTCTGCCGGATTTGCGTTAGCATCCGCGGGGGTAGAAGTGTTAGCCATGGTCACTGCCGTTTCAAAAGGCACACGTAATGTGATTTATGGTTTAGGTAAAGCACTATCCGGGGTTTTAGGTGGCATTGCCTCATTTTTTACTGCATGGCATGCTCTTGAAAGAGCAGATGAGGCAGAGAGTAATGAAAATAATGGCATTGCAGGATTACTTAGAGTATCAGCTTTTACTGGTTTTATCAGTGGAGTTTCGTCGACGCTAGCGGCTTTTTCCTACCATTTTGTTTGGTGTCGCAGCTTACTAACTACTCGGGCGATGTTTGCAATAATAAAAAAACTCGGAAAGGCCGTATTTGTGCGTAGAATTGCTTCATTTGCAGCACTAAGAATGGTACTTTTTAGACTTGCAGGGTTATTAGAAGTCATAACGTTAGTATTTGATATTGTGGTATTACTTGTTACGGATAATAATTTAGAAACTTGGTTAAAACGTTGTGCGTTAAGAACTGATAAACATTTAATGCCTCATAATAAAAAACATATTTATAAAACTCCGCAAGAACAAAGAAATGCCTTTAATCAAGAAGAGAGCGAATCTAATGATGCTATAACGTTCACAGAAGCGTTAGTATTAGTGGAGCAAGATATCGACGAACGAGGACTATTATATGTCTAGTGATTATCAAGTATTAAAAGGTACGGTGAGTCAATTGGTTGTAACTAATGAGGAAAAAGAGATGCGTTCAGACCATATCGGTTTAATAAACCTTATTGGAATTATTATACTCAGCTTCTTTGAGGTAATCGTCTCAACAGCATATATACTCGGCTCATTAACCAGTGGTAGCGTAAAAATAGCTGGGCAAGGTTTTTGTTGTTATATCGGTAGCAAATGGGTGGAAGTTAAACTGGTTGGTGTCGGTTTTAAAGACAGTGATTATATTGAAGTGATTGTCAAACCACAAAAAAATAATAGCTATAAAGCCTATGCCCTACGACTACCGCAGCAACATGCTTTCTTTTTTCCCGTTCTGTTGGCACCACATAAAAATGATGTTGTTACACGAAATGAAACATAGTCCAATAGTTGAATAATAGGACGGACCATTTCATTCACGTTTAAAGTACAAAGGTTATTGATAATAAATAAGTTAAGTAACATGGAGTAGTAAAAATGGGAAAAAATGTGGTTAGATTAGGTGACCCAACAACACATGGTGGAGAGGTAATTTCTGTTTCATCAACAATGACTGTTGAAGGCAAACCTGTTGCGTTGATTGGTGATCTAGTGAGTTGCCCTAAAAAAGGGCATGGTGTTAACAAAATTATTGAAGGATCTCAAACTTGCTTCTCCGATGATAAAGTTGTGGTAATTGACCAGTGTTTGTGTGAATGTGGTTGTAAAGTAATTTCAACCATTCACAGTATGGAGATGGAGTAATATCATGTCTTGGCCTAAACCTAAAGTGATGGACACGTTAAAACCACCTGTAAAGTTACATCTAGGGCGATGGTTTTTATTTTTTATAGTATTGATATTTATTACCGGCATAATACTTGCTTTGATGTGGCCAAATAGTGATTACAGCAAACAGTGGACATTTTGGGCTGGTACAATATTTATACCATCAATGATTGGTGGTATTGCGATTGGTATTCGTTTTTATCTCTATGGCCTAGCACAAGAAGAATATGAAATATGGCAACATGAGCAGAAACATATTGAACAAAATTGGCAAGCATGGGCAATGAAATCATTAGTGGTTCTTGATAGTTATTATCTTTTACCTAATCAAATAAGCATACAACAACTATTTTCAGGTAGTGCTGATTTAGAGAATCAAATCAATAAATCATTAGCATTTAATGATACAGTAGAACTCCATCAACGCATTGAAGATCTGTTTTTTTCTATCCATCATCAATTATCTATTATTCCTGTAACTGAGCCTATCAACATCACTGTGTATTCATCAAATGACGCTTACAATTATGTCGATGATGATATCCATCAAGCCTATAAAACAGTAAAAATAGTACAGCCTTATACTCTCACTCATCAGATTATGCCTTCTGCTAATCCCGACAAATTGACAGAATGGATTGACTCAACTCAAACTGGCTTACAGTTAGTGATTATCAATAACACTATTTCATCAGGTACCGCTTTCCTATGTGCTTTTTTATTGATGGATAAACAACATTATCTTGATTTAGCAATTGATATTGCAAAAAGTGAAATATTACGGCCAATGGTAACTGACGATCTATTTGTCGGTGTTAATCAGATGGTTGAGATACAACCTGCAACACATCAAACAAATCAACTATGGTTTGCCAACTTGGATCACAAACAAGAAGTCAATATTGCAAAACTGTTAACTGAATTGAACATCTCCCCAGAACAGATATATAAATTAGAAAGCCTCGCAGGTAATCAAACTGAACTTTCTTATTGGCTTTCATTGGCGCTAGGATGCGAGATGATAACAAAAACAAAACAAAATAATTTAATTGCTGCAAGAAGCCAAAATCAATGGCTATTTTCAGTGGTGACAGCAGTAAGCGAGGAATCATAAATGAAAAATAAATGGAAGAAAATTGGATTAATTTTCATTATATTATTGACCGCACTATTCTTCGCTGTTGGTCTCTTTTTTTGGGGAACTTGGTTAGGTTACCCAACAATAGGACAAAAAATTACCATTTGGTTACAAGCGATGCTATTGTTATTCGGCTTATTATTGACGCCGATCATTATTACAAACAGTCGTAAAATATGGGCTAAAGATAAAGCCAAGCGAGAATCATTAAACCCAATTGAACCTAAAAAATCTGAAAAACCACTGCCATTTCCCGAATTTTTAGAGATAAAAAAGCAGTGTCGATATCGTTCAGGATTGTTTTGGCGTTATAAAATTCGCAAATGTTTAGTATTGGGGTCTTCTTCTGATACTCAACAATTATTACCTAATTTGACAACTGAACTCTGGCAATTATGCGATGATACCTTAATGATTTATGGTGGTGATATTAAGGATGAAGTAAATATTTCATGGCTGCAAGCGTTAAAAAAACAGTTTTCACGTTGTATTCCTTTTTTACGAAAACCACTTGATGCGTTAATTATAATCCTACCTAAGCATTATCTTGACAATACACGACAACAACAATTAGCGCTAGAAAAGGATATACTACAACTGCAAGCTCTTAATAAAGCATTAAATTGGTCTGCGCCAGTTTATTTAGTTGCGGGGCAAAGTAGCGAATGGTCACAAGCAGGACGTATGGAACAAAGCGTTGGTCTGCTTTTTCCATCATTAAACAAAGAGACGATGGAATCTGTTGTGGTGTCGCTGAATCAATTGGCTAAAGAGTGTTGCCAACGTGGCGTAGAGCAGATTAAAAAAAATACCCATTACTCTTTTTTGCTTAAACTGAGTCAGGATTTAGTTAAATGTGATATCAATAACATTACACGTTATTTAACGTCGCTTATTTCATTCCCTTATTCTCCACATGTTCGCGGACTTTTTTTTACACCTGATCAGTTATCTGCGAAAGAAGATCAACCACTTTTTGAACATTATTTGTCAATGACACCTACATTGCAGTCAATTAGCGATGATGCTCAATTACAATTAGGGCAAAGAATGGGCGTTCAATGGGGAACTTTGTCTTGTTATGTTTTACTTATGTCCATGGCAGTGACAGGAGTGGCATTACTCACATCATATTTCCGTAATGCCTCACTAATTGATCATAGCCTTGAACTTGTTAAAAAAGCGGATGATTCTGTTACACAAGATTATGTCATTCAATTACAAACACAATATGAGTTGCAACAACGATTAGAACAACTACTTTATCGTCAGGAACAAGGTGCACCGTTAACTTATCGATTTGGATTGAATCATAATGATGTTTTATTAAATAAATTATGGGCTAGCTATCGAGTGACCAATTCGCGTAATATTGCTACACCATTTTATAATCATATTACCAACTACCTAACCCAGCTAACAGGATTACCGCCTAATGATCCAAACCGCATAAAATTAGTCGATTCGGCCTATGATTTATTAAAAGCCTATTTGATGATTAACCTTCCTGACAAAAGTGATGGGGTGTATTTGAGTCAATTTGCTACAAAAATATGGCGAGCACCTAAAGGCGTCAGTGATGGCGATTGGCAGCGGTTAATGCCAGAATTAGTTCGGTTTTGGGGACAAGCACTCAATTCACACCCTGATTGGGCACACCAAAATGATCCTCGTTTAGTCAAAGATGTTAGGCAGATTCTAATTAACAGAATTGGTGTTAAAAATGCTGTTAACACGCTTTATCAAGAGATAATTCAACGCGCAAGTCAACATTATGCAAATCAAAATCTGATTCAATTACTAGAAGGATTAGATAGCCGATTACTATTTTCCAATGATGTTGACATACCCGGTGTATATACTAGAAAAGCATGGGAAGAGACAATAAAAGATGAAATTGATGATGTCGCTAAATCACGGCAAGAGCAAATCGATTGGGTGTTAAGTGATGGTGAAAGCACATTAACAGAATCCATTTCACCTGAAACACTAAAACAACAACTTACAGAACGATATTTTAGTGAATATGGTATGGCATGGTTACATTTTTTAAATACTATTCAATGGAATCAAACCAATAATGTTTCAGATGTGATCGAACAGCTAACCCTGCTGGCAGATACTCGGCAATCTCCTTTAATTGCGTTAATGAATGTAGTCAAATACCAATCAGAAGTGGCTGATACCGGAGGCAGCTTGTCAGATAATTTACTACGTTCTGCCCAAGAGTTAATAGGTAATAAATCACAAACTGGGTTACCAAAAAATAATGATGCCTCAAGTCCATTAACGGCTATATTTTTACCCATAACCAGTTTGCTTAAAAATGACAATACAAATGGACTATCTTTGCAAACATACCTACTACGAGTTACTCAGGCTCGACTAAGATTGCAAAATGTCGTAAATAGTGCCGATCCACAATCAAGAATGCAAGAATTGGCAAAAAGCGTTTTTAAAGGTACTTCTGTCGATTTAACCGAAACGCGAGATTATGGTAACTTAATTGCGGCAAATCTTGGCGAAGAATGGTCTGGTTTTGGCTACAGCCTATTTAAGCAGCCGTTAGAACAATCATGGCATGTAGTATTGGCTCCAGCCGCAAAGAGTTTCAATAATATTTGGCGAGATTATGTTGTGAGTCAATGGGAAAAATCTTTTGCTGGGCGTTACCCGTTTAAAGATAGTGATAATGAAGCATCATTAGCTGAATTGGCTCGTTTTTTGCGCGCTGATACCGGAATTATTGATCGTTTCATTGCTAATGAATTAAACGGTGTATTAGAAAAAAAAGGCGGAAGCTGGGTTATTAATACCGCAAATGCACAAGGACTTAATTTTTCACCAAAGTTTATTGAGACACTTACATTCTTTAATGAAATTTCGACAGAATTATTACCATCGGGTGATGTCTCTTTTTCATTTGATTTAATGCCAAGAAGTGGCAACAATATTACTCGAACCGAATTAGTAATTAATAAACAGAAATTGGAGTACTTCAATCAAATCCATATATGGCAAAGATTTAATTGGCCTGGTGATGGATATTCACCTTATTCACAACTTAGTTGGAGCAGTGACACATCTGGACTGCGACTTTATGGTTATTATAGTGGTGATTGGGCATGGATACGTCTACTCGAATCAGCATCAATAAAGCCTTTAGATTCAAGTCGCTATGAACTGGTTTGGAAAGCGCCGGATCAACGTAAATTACGGTTCATTTTACGAACACAGTTAGGGGGTGGTCCATTGACGTTACTGAAATTACGTAATTTTACGTTACCACAAACGATATTTGAATAATAATTAATAAATAATGGGTTATTGTTATGTTTAGTCAACTATTGAGTCATATTTTTGGACAGCAAGATTCTAAAGAATCAATGACTCTGCAATTAAATCAACATTGGGCTGATTGGTTACAACCAATTAGTCTGGACAAGCCGGTTGGTGAGGATTTAACGTATTATGATTCTTTTCAAGAAATCAAAGAAGAAATTACCAAACTGTCAGGTGTTAATTACACGTTTATCTCAACAGAAAGCGAAATAATATTGAAACAAAACAGTAAAGATATTCGTGTTGCCACTTATTATTGTTTAGCTCGTTTACATCTCGATGGTAGCGAAGGATTTGCTGATGGTCTTGAGCTGCTCGCCGGATTATTGGATAAATTCGGTTCGTCAATTTACCCTTCACGTCACAATATTCGCAAAAATGCCATAGAGTGGCTTGCCAGTAGTAAGTTTATTGATGAACTCAATAAATTACAGCCAATTCCAGAGACGTGTTTAACGCGCATTATTGTCGCATTAAACTTGATTGATATCTGTTGCGAAGCGTTGTTTGTTAGTGAGGATCTTAATCATCCGATTAGTTCTCCCGATTTGACAGCATTGGTTAATTTTTTCACTAATGAACTAAAACAACCTGTCAATATAAATAAATCTGAAGAAAATACCGCTTCATCGACGGCTTCTCCTTCTCCATTATCAGTACCAGATAGCGTTGATGGTGAGATAAAAATTAGCTCTCAACGAGACTTACTTGAACAAGCACGAAAAATGGCATCTTTTTTACGTCAACAACCAGAAGGCTACTTAGCCGCAGGGCGCTTTTTACGAGTTGTTCGTTGGGATACTATTCTTGATTTACCACCAGCTGATTATCGAAGTAGAACACGATTACCTGCACCAAGAACTGCGCTCAAACAACAAATCAATCGTTTAATTATTCAACAAGAATGGCTCCAGCTTTTTGAACGAGTCGAAGCCGCGTTTACGGAAAATGCTAACCACTTATGGTTAGATTTACAGCGAGCGACAATAATGGCACTGAAAAAAATGGGCGGACAGTATCAATCATGGGGTGATATTTATTTGACCGATATCGGCTTGATGCTTGAACGGTTAAATGGTATTGAACATCTTTGTTTTGAAAATGGCATGCCTTTTGCTGATGATGAAACATTAAGTTGGATCACTAACAATGCACGTATCCATCGTTTAGATGACGGTGACAGTATGGCCCCAATTTCCGTATCAGGCGAAAATGACTGGAATGAGATTGAAAAACAAGCGTTAGAACTCGCTCAGACCGAAAATTTAGAGAAAGCGTTTCAATGGCTGCAAAATTTACCGTCACTATTTTCTCCTAAACAACGATACTTTTTGCAATACACGCAAGCACGAGTCGCTGAACAATTTGGTGAGCATGATATTGCATTTAAACTTTTAAGTGGTTTAAATGAACAACAACAATGTATTACATTATTACAATGGGAACCGGAATTGTTATTTGATGTAAAACGATGTTTATTGCGATTAGTCAAACAAAAAAATCAAGTTAAAGACGGCATAAAATTTAATGTCTCCAATCAAATTGAATTACTACAACATGAATTAATGCAACTTGATCCAGCAAGAGCATTGAGTTTGATGAAGAGTCATTAATTATATATACAGAGGAATAATAACATGATAATGAAAGAGATAAATAATGGATGATTTAATTCTACGCTATTACGAATCAGAGATGCGCTATTTACGAGAAGCAGGAAAAGAGTTTGGGAAGATTCATCCTGATCGGGCCAGCCAATTGAATTTAGATCGTGTGGGTGACCGCGATCCTTATGTCGAACGCTTATTTGAAGGCTTTGCTTTTTTGACGGGACGACTACGTCAAAAAATTGATGACGATTTACCTGAACTTACTGAAAGTTTAGTTAATCTGCTTTGGCCACATTATTTACGTTTAATTCCCTCATTATCGATTGTAGAGCTTACGCCTGATTATACAACGCTGTCACGGCAAGAAATCATTCCTAAAGGATTGAAAGTGCAAAGTGAACCACTTGGTCAGGTAGGCACTAAGTGTCCTTATCGAACAACCCAAGACGTAATTTTGCAGCCCATCAAGATTAGTCAAGCTAAATTAGGGGTCCATCACGATGGACGAAGTCTCATCACCTTACGCTTAAGTTTTGGTGAGTTAGCTGATTTTGAACAGCTTGATTTGTCTAAGTTACGACTATATTTAAATGCAGATGGCCCTATTGCATCAACACTGCATTATGCCTTAACGCAACAGGTTGCTTCAATACATTTACGCTATTCAACCAATTCTGAAAATCGGATAGCAGTGCAAGGGAAAATAACATCGGTTGGTTTTTCTGATGATGATCGCCTATGGCTAAAACCAGATAACGCTTTTGCTGGATATCAGCTTTTATTAGAATATTTTGCTTTTCGTGAAAAATTTATGTTTGTTGATCTGCATGGATTAAATATTAATGAACTACCTGAGCATTGCAGCTACATTGATGTTGAGCTAGTTTTGAATCAAAATTGGCCAAGTGATATGCCGTTTGATCATGATAATATTCGTTTGCATTGTGTTCCTATTATTAATCTATTTGATATGGAAGCTGATCCGATTACTGTCAACCAGTTAGAGAGTGAATATTTACTGCGTCCATTATTGCGCCAAGATGGGCATGTGGAAGTTTATTCTGTTGAGCATGTTGAAGCCATTACCCGTAATGGGCGTTATCGTTATGTCCCCTTCACCAGCTTTAAGCATCGAGGTGGTATGTTAAGACATGATGCTCCAGAAAGATACTATCATACCCGAGTTCGCAAAGGTGCATCTGGATTACATGAAACTTGGTTAATTCTAGGCGGTAAAATTTGGGATAAAGATGAAGTACTTGAAACTGAAACACTATCATTACAAATAACCGGAACAAATGGTATGCTGCCTCGTAAAGCATTACGAAATGCTCGTATTAATGAGCTTTTGCATGCCCAAAACAGTATAGCCCATGTTCGAAATTTGTGTTCGCCAACATTACCTTGTTATCCGCCAACAGAAGATCGCTTTTACTGGCGAGTTTTGTCACACTTAGCACCTAACTATCTCTCATTAATGAATGCGGAAGTCTTGCGTGGAACTTTGGCATTATATGATTGGACAGATAACGAACTTAATCGCAGGCGGTTAGACGGCATTGTTAATGTATCTCATAGAATGATTAAGCGTATCGAAAAAGGGATGTTACAACGAGGTATAGAAATAGAAGTTACGCTTAATAGTTATCAATTTGCTGGTGAAGGCGATGTGATACTTTTTGGGGAGCTGTTGCATCAATTTTTTGCATTGTATGCCGATGTTAACTTATTTACCAAATTGGTTATTATTCTTTTACCAACAGGACAAAAAATTGTATGGAACCAGAGCAAAATATCGAAAACAGCCTTTTAATGCAAACACTTGAAAATGTGTTGCCAAAAACGAATTTTTATCGTTTTTGTCAGCTACTTGAACAGATGTACGCAGATGAACCGGTACTTGGTAGGTATGAAACACCAGCTGCAGATCCCTTGCGTTTTGCTCCGTCTATTGATATGTCTTTTCCTGCAGGTGAACTAAACTATATCGAAAGAGCGCCTTACGTAAATCGACCAACTACTGTAAGAACTCGATTTTTAGGATTATATGGAGTTGACTGTGCACTACCTCTTGGTTTACTTGATAATATCATCCGTCGTGAAGAAAATTATCAAGCGATGACTGATTTTTTAGATATATTTAATCATAGAATCATAACACAGTTTTATCGAATCTGGTTAAAATATCATTATCCGGCAAGTTTTTTAAGTGGAGGTAAAGATCCAATATCACAATGTTTGCTAGGATTGACGGGATTGGGTGTCAAAGGGGCAGCTGAACAAATTGGAGCACCATCATCCCGTTTTTTGGCATTATTAGGTTTGATCACACAAAAAACGCGGACAGCGGAAGGAATTATGGGGTTAGTACGTGTTTTGGTAGATGATGCAAAAGTTGTTGTCAATGAATTTTATCCTATTTGGCAATCAATCGATAACCCAGCTAAATTAGGCAGTAAGGAACAACTAGGTCTAAATGGAAGTGCCGTGTTAGGGTCTCGTTTCAGAGAGTGTAATCAAACCATTCATATTGCGATCACTCCACAACATAAAGAGCAAATTGTTGATTTATTACCGGGTGGGCAATTACATCATGATCTTTTGGCTTTGTTACGGGCTTATCTAGGTTACCAAGTTGATGCAAAAATGACACTCTATATTCAACGTCATTTTTTACCGCGTAGCAGGCTTACATCGAAAAATAGCCGATTAGGCCAAACAGCATCATTTACTAAGATCTCTGAAAATGGTGGAATTACTCAAGATGAAGTTGCTGTAAATATTGGACATTACTCAGGAATTGATTATGTTGCATAATAAAAAAGGAATAAGTATGAGATTAATTAATACATTTATGGCTAGTGTATTAACCATTGGGTTAACCGGATGTGGAATTGTACAAAGCGCATATGAAGGCACGGTTGACTTAAGTAATTCTGTTTTTTCATGGGATGTTAGGACAATACATCTAGATATTACTGCAAGAGCTGAATTAAATATGGATGATGACGACCTTTCTTCGCCAGTCGTCATTCGCATTTATCAATTAAAAAATGCCGATATGTTTAATTCAGTGTTTTATGAAGATCTGGTTAATCAAGATAGTGATGCACTAAAGGAATCATTACTCGAAAGTAAAGAACTGATTTTAAAACCAAACACGTCAGTTTCTGTTGATATTCCTTTTGATAAAAAAGCTGACGTAGTCGGTATTGCCGCACTTTATAAAGACCCAAATTTGAAAGAAAATAGTTGGCGACTTGTGTTGACACGTAGTGATTTGCATATCAATAAACCACGTGAGATTATCGCAAGCCAATATACAATTAAACTACTGGATGAAAGTAAATGAGTGCTTCATTATACGATATTCTTTATGGTTATTTTGAATCAGGTATCCCCATTGATGATGTTGCCGAAAATGAACAAACTGTTATTAGTGTTATGGATAATATTGAACGTATCTTAAATAGTCGGGCTGGTACAATAAAACATATGCCTGACTATGGTTTGCCTGATATGTCAACAATCTTCCAAGCCTTGCCTTCATCAGCTTATATTTTAATGAGAGCGATAGAACAAACATTATTAACGTATGAACCAAGGATTTCCTCGATTGATATCAATATCGAAGAAACAAACAATGATGCCATGGTATTGGCTTATGAACTTATTTGTCATTTAAAAGAAGGTGGACTAGTAAAGTATGGGACTTACTTTATGCCTGATGGCAAAGCCCTTTTAAAATATACCCGTAAAGGAACAAATACTAACTAATATTAGAGACATTTTTAATGCGTTTTTAGGATAATGTCAAGTTAACTCATCTTAAGTATAATCATATAGATGAAAACAAGTAAAATCTATCAACATCATCATTATCTAGGATATTATTAGTCATTGTGTATGACTCTATTATCGTTTTACGATAAGCTATCGTGATATTGAACTCATCATGATGTAAAATGATATCTTTGTGACTTATAAATCCATTGGTTATTGGTGCTGAATTTACCACCAACAGATTCACAAATTGAGAAAAATAACATGGAATAACCCTAAATTATATTAAACCAGGTAGTTCTTATAAAAACAGTTATATAGAACAATGAAACAAATAGTATAATTTTCTACTTGGTTTGGGTACTAATCATGGGATATTTATTGGATATTTTCCTTAATTGATGATTTATCATGCCGTTAGAATATATCCCAAAAAGTATAGCGTTACCGTGTTGCCTAAGGTCAGTTGCCCAAGTAAAGGCAAACTATTAAAACTGCCTTTACCCCAAAACACTAAATGAGTATCAATATATTACTCTTGCGGATAATTTTTTAAAAATAGTTACTCTTGGCGTTTATCTTCAAGATTATTATCCATTTCGGTATCAATTACCGTAATATAATCTGGTTTAGCTAATAAATTCCGATTATTTTTTTTTACAAAACATTTCTGGATCATAATAAAAAAAACTCCAGCCATCCCCTCCTTTATAAGGTCTTATAAAACGATCAACATTATCATTCCATTCTAATGAATATTTACCTTGGGCAATTAATTTCCGCACCTGCTTTTTACTTATATCAATTAAATCAATATTAGTAACATTTTGCCAACCCAATACGGAAAAAATTCGTTCTGCCAATTTAACATGCGTATTTATCATTTTATGATTTAAAATTAAAATTGTTGGTATATAAAGTGCACCAATTCCAATATAAGCTGGAATTAGATTATCCAAAGTAAAATCACTTGATAGATAGACTAAACCTGCTGTAAACAATAAATAAAATAAAATTACTGGGATATGATAACGTTTTAAAGCGTGTTTACGTCCAGCAAAACAATGGGGAATAAGCGAAATAATTTGCTCACTTGGTTTAAGCATAGCATACACTTCATAATGGTCAGTATGCTTTTCGGCTACAACTTCAACCAAATCACCGTCATTAAATTTTAAATAACCTAGCCAACCTTTTAACTTAATTGTATTATTTAGTTTAGCTGTAAAATATTGTGCTGGAAAATAATTACTTACATGTATACTATCATCATGCCCTAATGCCGCTAAACCAGCACTATTATTCCCAGTTAATGTTGCAAGCGCCGCTCTACTTCGTATTTTAGCATTCAGTTTTTTCCTCTCTTCTTTGCTCATATAAGCATCATCACCCACCGGCGCATAACAGAATATTCCTTTAAACTCTGTAAGTGTACCCGTTATTTTTACTAAATTTTTAGGCGGTAAGATGGGATCAGTAATACTCACCCCTGTTTTTTTTAATAACTCTTCTTTATTATTATAAAGAATATCGGTTCCATCATATTTTGCGTAGGGCATAATAGGCCTTTTTAATTTTTATTATTACAGTTTTTTTGCTTTCGCATTCAATAATAGGTATTCATTTAAGATCAGTTACCATAATCAACGTATTTTCTGGTTTTTTCATCGCGAACCCACCGCTCTAATCGGCTCTCGAAAATGTCATTTTGCACGGAAAATAGACAGTTACCCTTTGTGTTTATCTTCAAGATTATTATCCATTTCGGTATCAATTACCGTAATATAATCTGGTTTAGCTAATAAATTCCGATTATTTTTTTTTACAAAACATTTCTGGATCATAATAAAAAAAACAAAAGCCATCTCCTCCTTTATAAGGTCTTATAAAACGATCAACATTATCATTCCATTCTAATGAATATTTACCTTGTGCAATTAATTTCCGCACCTGCTTTTTACTTATATCAATTAAATCAATATTAGCAACATCTTGCCAACCCAATACGGAAAAAATTCGTTCTGCCAATTTAATATTGGTTGTTATCATTTTATAATATAAAATTAAAATCGTTGGTATAACGAGTACACCACTTCCAGCATAAGCTGGAATTAGATTATCCAAAGTAAAATCACTAAATAGATAGACTAAACCTGCTACAAATAATAAATAAATTAACAATATTGGGATATGATAGCGTTTTAAAGCGTGTTTACGTCCAGCAAAACAAGGGGGGATAAGCGAAATAATTTGCTCACTCGGTTTAAGCATAGCATACACTTCATAGTGATCAGTATGCTTTTCGGCCACAACTTCAACCAAATCACCGTCATTAAATTTAAAATAACCCAGCCAACCTTTTAACTTAATTGTATTATTTAGTTTAGCTGTAAAATATTGTGCTGGAAAATAATTACTTACATGTATACTATCATCATGCCCTAAGGCCGCTAAACCAGCAATATTATTCCCAGTTAATGTTGCAAGCGCCGCTCCACTTCGTATTTTAGCACTCCGTTTTTTCCTCTCTTCTTTGCTCATATAAGCATCATCACCCACCGGTGCATAACAGAATATTCCTTTAAACTCTGTAAGTGTACCCGTTATTTTTACTAAATTTTTAGGCGGTAAAATGGGATCAGTAATACTGACCCCCGTTTTCTTTAATAACTCTTCTTTATTATTATAAAGAATATCGGTTCCATCATATTTTGCGTAGGGCATAATTGGCCTTTTTAATTTTTATTATTACTGTTTTTTTTCTTTCGCATTCGATAATCGGTATTCATTTAAGATCAGTTACCATAATCAACGTATTTTCTGGTTTTTTCATCGAGAACCCACCTCTCTAATCGGCTCTCGAAAATGTCATTTTGCACGGAAAATAGATAGTTACCCTTTGTGTTTATCTTCAAGATTATTATCCATTTCGGTATCAATTACCGTAATATAATCTGGTTTAGCTAATAAATTCCGATTATTTTTTTTTACAAAACATTTCTGGATCATAATAAAAAAATCCAAAGCCATCTCCTCCTTTATAAGGTCTTATAAAACGATCAACATTATCATTCCATTCTAATGAATATTTACCTTGGGCAATTAATTTCCGCACCTGCTTTTTACTTATATCAACTAAATCAATATTAGCAACATTTTGCCAACCCAATACGGAAAAAATTCGTTCTGCCAATTTAACATGGGTATTTATCATTTTATAATATAAAATTAAAATTGTTGGTATATAAAGTGCACCAATTCCAATATAAGCTGGAATTAGATTATCCAAAGTAAAATCACTTGATAGATAGACTAAACCTGCTGTAAACAATAAATAAAATAAAATTACTGGGATATGATAACGTTTTAAAGCGTGTTTACGTCCAGCAAAACAAGGGGGAATAAGCGAAATAATTTGCTCACTTGGTTTAAGCATAGCATACACTTCATAATGGTCAGTATGCTTTTCGGCTACAACCTCAACCAAATCACCTTCATTAAATTTTAAATAACCCAGCCAACCTTTTAACTTAATTATGTTATTTAGTTTAGCTGTAAAATATTGTGCTTCAAAATAATTACTTATATGTATATTATCATCCTTATGCCCTAATGCCGCTAAACCAGCACTATTATTCCCAGTTAATGTTGCAAGCGCCGCTCTACTTCGTATTTTAGCATTCAGTTTTTTCCTCTCTTCTTTACTCAAATAAGCATCATCAGCCACAGGTGCAGAACAGAATATTCCTTTAAACTCTGTAAGTGTACCAGTTATTTTCACTAAATTTTTAGGGGGTAAAATGGGATCAGTAATACTCACCCCTGTTTTTTTTAATAACTCTTCTTTATCTTTGTAAATAATATCGGTTCCATCATATTTTGCGTAGGGCATAATTGGCCTTTTTAATTTTTATTATTACAGTTTTTTTGCTTTCGCATTCAATAATCGGTATTCATTTAAGATCAGTTACCATAATCAACGTATTTTCTGGTTTTTTCATCGAGAACGCACCACTCTAATCGGCTCTCGAAAATGTCATTTTGCACGGAAAATAGACAGTTACCCTTTGTGTTTATCTTCAAGATTATTATCCATTTCGGTATCAATTACCGTAATATAATCTGGTTTAGCTAATAAATTTGGATTATTTTTTTTTACAAAACATTTCTGGATCATAATAAAAAAAACAAAAGCCATCTCCTCCTTTATAAGGTCTTATAAAACGATCAACATTATCATTCCATTCTAATGAATATTTACCTTGGGCGATTAATTTCCGCACCTGCTTTTTACTTATATCAATTAAATCAATATTAGTAACATTTTGCCAACCCAATACGGAAAAAATTCGTTCTGCCAATTTAATATTGGTATTTATCTCTTTTTTATATAAAATTAAAATTGTTGGTATATAAAGTACACCAAATCCAATATAAGCTGGAATTAGATTATCCAACGTAAAATCACTTGATAAATACACTAAACCTGCTACAAATAATAAATAAATTAACAAGAATGGGATATGATAGCTTTTTAAAGCGTGTTTACGTCCAGCAAAACAAGGGGGGATAAGCGAAATAATTTGCTCACTTGGTTTAAGCATGGCATACACTTCATAGTGATCAGTATGCTTTTCGGCTACAACTTCAACCAAATCACCGTCATTAAATTTAAAATAACCCAACCAACCTTTTAACTTAATTGTGTTATTTAGTTTAGCTGTAAAATATTGTGCTGGAAAATAATTACTTACATGTATACTATCATCATGCCCTAATGCCGCTAAACCAGCACTATTATTCCCAGTTAATGTTGCAAGCGCCGCTCTACTTCGTATTTTAGCACTCCGTTTTTTCCTCTCTTCTTTGCTCATAAAAGCATCATCACCCACCGGCGCATAACAGAATATTCCTTTAAACTCTGTAAGTGTACCCGTTATTTTTACTAAATTTTTAGGCGGTAAGATGGGATCAGTAATACTGACCCCCGTTTTTTTTAATAACTCTTCTTTATTCTTATAAAGAATATCGGTTCCATCATATTTTGCGTAGGGCATAATTGGCCTCTTATCTAATTTGATTAAATCAAAAATATGATTGAAAAAGATTTGCCATTCGCCAGAAGTGTATACTGGTCTATTTTTTTCAATCTCTCTTTGTTGTCGCTCTTCTCTTAAGGAACAACAGGATAAGTTAAAATGTTTTGCCAATCACCAGGCATAATTACTGGTTGATTTTTTTGCATCTCAATTTGTTCTCGCTCTTGTTGAGCTTTTTCCCACTCTTTTTCGTATTTCATTAAAATCGCTTTAAATGCTTCGACTTCTTGTTGCTGAGATTTAAAGCGAGAAGATTCATTGTAATGTGGATAACTTTGAAATCTGCCAAAACGGCAACACTCTAACCACTCTTCTATATCATCAGGTTTATTCAATTCATATATCGCTTGGCAGATAAATAGCCCTAAACTTATCCATGGATTTAGTGCGAATATAAATAATAGCATTACACTTTTACCAACAGCCCATATTATTCTTGTTAAAATAAATTTTTTAACAAGAGCTGTAGTTATTAATTTAAGACAGGTATCCGTAATTTGCAGTAAACTTCTCTTTCCTAATTGCAAGAATATATCAACGGTACTAACAATAGCTGTAATAAATCCCATCCAATAAAAGGCTTTTTCTTCTTTTGTTTTATTTGATGTATCCTCATTCCAACTTATCGCAATTTGGGTGACACCTGAGATAAAGCCAAAAATGTTACCAAAAAAATTAAACTTATTAAGTATTTTTTCATTTAGCTGATTATTTTGACCATGAACAATAGCAAATTTAAAACTTAACGAGATTATCCCTGTTGCCGCCATTATGAGTTTATAATTCGCTTCAAACTGTTGTGCTTCGGTTTTATAACGATCATCTGAAATTATTTCATATAAAGTTTTTAGTTGATAAAACGCCATAAAACCAATTAAGCCCTTGCCTGCGGTTGTGGTACTTAATATACCGTTCATTTTTTGATTGATGTTTTGGTAAACAATACTCAACTTTGTGCCTGCTGTATTAAAATTATTAGCTACTGTTCTTTTAAGGCGATTTGACCAATTATAATAAGCTTGCATTTTCCTTCGTAAAGCCGATTTAGATAACTGAGGAGATGGATTAGTAGCAATAAAAAAAGCTTCAGCAAAAGCAGACGAAATTTTACCGCCTTGGACTTGCAGATATTTTAGAAAAACCACAGATGTAGCAAGTATATTTGCTTTAATAGGTTGTATATACATAGCCGTAATTTGGGCATCGGTTGAATTGCCATTTACTAAAAAATTACGTTGACTATCGAATATAGTTGCAAATCTTTTGCCTAATTCAAGTGAATTTGATGTTTCTTCTTTGTCTAAAATGCTAAAATCGAAGTTAATCAGAGTATCTACCCAAGCTTCAAATATTTTCGATTCTTCAGATTCTTCAGCTTCTTCAGAAAAGCTTAAAACTGTTGACAATTTATCTAATAATTGCTCATAATCTTCTCGTTGCATTGGTGTTGTTTTATCTAAACCATGCATAAGATTGATGTATTTTTGTTGCTGCTCTTTAGTTAATTTTCGTTTGGCAAATACTGCTGACCAGACTATATTATGTGCATCTAAGGTTTGATCAGTAATGAATTGTGTAAATAGTTTAACAACTCTATCATTATCAACATGCGTTCCTAACGTCATTAAAATATCGTTTGCAAATGCAAGATAATCATCACTGTCTTGTGCAAAATCATCGGCAGCCAATGATAGCGGGTGTTTTTCCTTTTGTTTGAAGCAATCAATCCACTTAATTAAATCTTCAATTAGTCTTTCAACATAACTGCCACTTTCTTGTAAAAATTGATTATATTTTTTTCTGTAATTATCATAAGCAAAGGAGCGCAATTCATTGTGTAATAACCTATTTTTATACTTACGCCAGCGCTTTTCAGCCGATGCTTCAGTTCCGTTTTGTTTATGCCAATTTACTTCATAATCTTTAGCTTTTACTTCAAGCTCATTTCGAATTAAGATACATTGATTCTTTAATTTTTCAATTTCGCTTCTATGTGATCTATCATTTAATGCAAATATATCTTCAAGAATACTTGCATACTTATCCTCGCCTAACTCTTTTAATAAGTAATTTTGCTCCGTGAAATTTACCAATTCTTTGGCATTCCATTTACATGAATTCAAATGAATATCTGAATCAGATGTATAGGGGTTGTGATAAGAAAAATTTGGATCATATGCAGTAAAATTTTTTGCCTGATTGACAATTTTAATTACTCTTTCGCCTTTTGCTTTCTCTGCTGTAGACCATCCTGGTATTCTTCTTGTAGAAGACGGTAGACCAGAGGCGCTTGGAGGATCTATTGGCTTTCTATAATATTCGACATCTGAAAGATATTCTTTATTTTGTTGGTGAATATGTTTTTTAAAATTTTGCTGGTTCTTGATTGAATCATCATTTTTAACAAATTGTTCAAAAAATTCAATACTACTGCATGTGGAGTTTTCCCATTGTCTTTCTGTTATCACTTTTTTAAATGCTGCAAGTGCGCTATTTCCCCAATTACTTAATTCAGCTACAATTCCTATACTATCCATCAAAGCTACCATCATAGCCGGAGCTTTTGTATTATTACGTTGTTTTGATTGGATCTTACGATATATAAAAGCTGAGTAACCTTCTGTTAACTGAGAGGATTCTTTAGAATAGTATGATAAATTAAGCCAAGGGGTTAAAGTTGTTCTTCTTTCAAATAAAGATTTATCATAATTGAATACTTTATGCTCAGAGATTTCAGTAATTTCACTTGTTGAAATTGGTGAATTATTATCCCGATAATTATATAAATAAGGAAATGTTTCAGGATTTTTACCATAAAATAGGTTAGATACATCATTCGGTTGTAATAAATAATCACTATATTGACTTTCTATTGTACTGGCTATCGCATCTTTAGTTACGGGGGTGATACCATTTGCGCTTTCTTGTTTTTGTATCCACTCTTTTGGTCTTATAACCTGCATACGAATATCACGTTTATCTTCTTCATTAAGATATTTCCTTAAAGTATCTAGACTCCATTTATGTTCACTATAAGCTAACCATGCTTTATCGCATTTATCGGGTTTGGTCAGAACTATAAATGCAATATTACTTGATTCATGTGCACTATTGCTGCAACTTGTTTCAATATCACCTAATGGGATGGTCTGTTGCTCATTATTTGCATTTTTTATATCATCACCAAATCGTAATAAATCTAATTCTTTGCTAATATCTATCTGCCAAAATCCACCATTTTCATCTACTTTATATACCGAAACGTCTAAATCTATTGCATTATCTTCATATTGACAAAAAAGATAAAGATAACCTTTTCTAGTCGTTCTTAGTACATATTTACTATCTTTATTTAAGGATAAAAGTTCTTTTTTTTCTGCCCATTTGGGTAAATCAGCAACCATTTGTGCTGGAGATACAGCATAACGAACAGGATAGATTGGTAATCCACAAGAACGACATTTTTCACATAAACTCATTTTTTCCTCCTGTTTTGTTCATATTTAAATCATCTTTGATTTTATTCCATTGTGACGAGGTAATATTTTTTAGTTGAGCAATCAATGGGCAATTATCATTTTGTTTAATAACTTGTGAAATAACATCATGGTCGATAAATTCAGGATGGATAGTTAAACTGTAATAAGCGTATTCTGATAGGTCATTTTTATTTTTATATCCTCTTCTTTCAGCATTTTCAAAAGCTTTCATTATAATTGCATCTGCTTGATTTTCGGATATCGTATAGTGAGGATGAAAAAAATGGTAACGAGCAAGTGTTTGATTACGACTTTCAATCCAACCAATTTGTCTCCACTGCTGTTGGCTAATAATACAATTAAAATTTGTATGTCGGCTCATATGTCTAGTATTTTTTTCGATAACTAATTGTCTATCACTATTTATATACAACCAAAAATAGATGAATTTAACTAACATGTTTATTTGCTCATCAGATAAAATATTCAATAACACAGGTAGTACTGCCGGATCGTAATAACGTAACAGTTCAATGCTTTCATTATTCTGTTGAATAGCCACACAACCCATATTTTTGGCTAACATTTCAATATTCAATGGTGAAAAAATCCAACCATATACAGAGCGAGGTTTTGCAAATAACGTATTTTGAGGAGTTACCTCCAAATAAAATTGCTCAATGCTTTGTTGTAATATAATTCGATCTTTTTCTTTAGCTAAATTAAGTTTAATTAATCCAGGTGTAGGCTTAATGTTGTAACTTACATATTGAAATAGTACTAACTCTTTTTTTGCGATTTTATCCTCAAAGTTTGTTTTTTTATTATTAGATTGATAAATAAGATAAAAATATCCATCCGTTTGTGATGATAAATCTATAATCTTCTGAAAAATTTCCTTTATTCTTTCAGAGTTATCTCTTGGTATTACTTGATTATTACTATTCATTATTTATCCCAGTGTAACGTTACCTTTTTGTAAATTACTTGCTTCTTGAATAGATATTTCACAACCAGTAGGTAATTTAGGATTCATTTTTTGACTTACCGGTCCCATTTTTTGTAATGCATTACTTTTGATATAAACATTATCAGCCGTGCCTAGCTCAATCCCTGAACTGCTGATTTTGATATATGAGCCACCGCAGATTAATGTGATTTTTTCACTGGCGGTAATTGTCATTTCTCCATCAACACTGTCTATTTGAATATCTTGCTTGGCAGCCATATTCAAGTCGGCATTTTGTGCCTGCACCTCAATATCACCCTGATTGGCAAAGATTTTCATTCCTGATTGATGAGCAAATAGACCGATGGATTCACCTGACGAGATGGTGATATTTTTTAATGCATTAATGTCAGTTTGGTTTTCACTGGTTACCGATACACTGTTCGAGGTTGACAGTTGGATGTTTTCCGGACTGGTTAAAGCTATCCCCTCTTGTGCATAAGCTATAATGCCACTTTGGGATAACTGGGTTAATGTCGCTTTAAGTTGCTCTTGACTGTCGGTATCCGCACCATGGGCTTCAGATTCGGTGGCGGCATTTTGTAAGGCTTTGGCAATCGATAGCGCATTTTCAAGCTGAGCAATGGCTGCTTGCATATCAAGCTGTTTGCCTCGTGCCTTAGGCGCAGTCTGACTGGTTAGGTATAAGCCTCTATTGGCAGCAATTGCCCCCCATTCATCAGTGCGCAGCTCAAACCCTTCGCCACGTCGGATTTTGTTTTGGTCAACTAAATGCCCGATATTAAGCTGAGATTTACCATATTCGGTCGCTAACTTGATGTGCTCTTGTCCGCGCTTATCATCCATCCGTAACTTATTATTCGCCGGTGTGCGAATCACATTACGATGTTTGTTTATGGTGGTCACATGGTCAGGGTGAGTGCTGTCATGCATCGCATGCGCGATATAAGGTCTGTCAGGATTACCATTAGTAAAGGCAACTGCAACTTCTGTGCCGTCAATCAATGGAAAGTGAAAACCATAAGTACTACCGGCATACGGTTTAGCTAACCTTAACCATAAGCTCTCTTTACCGTTTCGCCACTCTTTTAAGTCAAAGTTAAATTTAACCCGATAGCGCCCTTGAGTATCAATATAACCATACGTGTCATTATCCGGACTGGTCACCCGTGCCGGTAAGGTGCCATCAATGGTCGGGAAAGGAATTGGCTCCGGGCGGTAAGATTTTGATGGCTGGTAAGGTATGGCGGTAAAACTCAGTTCATATGCATCACTGCGGTTTCCCTGACCTTGTACCGTCAATATCATTATCCCTTCATCTATTCCGGCAATGGTACTGCCTTTGATGCGAATATGTTGTCCCGGCGCTAAATTGGCTTGGTTACTCTTACCCCGGATAAGAATTTGACGGCTTATTGCTCGCTCATGACGAA
Source organism: Gilliamella sp. LMG 34361 (assembly GCF_984569075.1). NCBI lineage: Bacteria > Pseudomonadati > Pseudomonadota > Gammaproteobacteria > Orbales > Orbaceae > Gilliamella > Gilliamella sp. LMG 34361. Next base: position 2,680,870 of record NZ_OZ474903.1, read on the forward strand.
TACGGGCATACCATTCACCACTTTCAACGCTCTTACTCGCTTTACCTATATTACCTATACTACCTAGAATACTACCTATACTATCCGTATTACTTGCACTAACAAAACTAGTGCTAATAGAACGACTATTATCGTTATTATTGTCGTTACTGTCTTGACTGTCGTCGGTATCGATATTGTCACTGTTTTCATCATCGTCATCATTATTTAGAGGGGTACTATTAATGCTATTATTGCTGTTACCATTGCTATTTAACCCTTTATAGTGTTCATCATAACGATAATCGGTGCCATAAGTGGTGTTATCTTTCGGTTGGCTGTTGACTTCACCGAGTAAATTCGCCTGCGCATCCCGGTAGTTATACTCCTGCACTTTTACCGAAGTTTCCACCATTTGGCTGTGTAATGACATATCCCAGACACTTTCAACGCCGTTATCCAGTGTGCCACTCGGTTGTTTGCAGACAATATCCGCCACCTGCTGATAGCCTTGTTCATAATCACTGATAACCATCACATCACAATGGTGTTCACCATGCGCTTCAAAGCGAAAATAGACCCCCACATCAGCAAGCAGCCTTTGAATAAACTCAAGGTCACTCTCCTGCCACTGGGTGATAAACTCTCGCTCCGGATATTGCTCTTTAAGCGCTAAGCGATAATCAATCCCGGTATAACCATGACCACGCAACACCTCTTCAACCACACTAATAACGCTTTGATTTTGAAAAATGGCACAGTTATGACTTAATGCCAGTTTGGCCAATCGCGAGGACAAAACAACTTGATAACGCGCCTCATCTTTACTGACTGATAATTGACTGAACTGGGTTATCACACCATACAGCGTGCGTGAGCCACCTTGAGAGAAGAGTGAGTTTAATAAATTGAGCGGGTTGAGTTGGGTTAAAGAATTAAGTGAATCGAGAGGATTGAATTGGGTTAAAGAGTTAATTGAATCAAGTGGATTGGACGGTAGAAATTTATCTAGCTGCTTTAATGACTCAGGCGGTTTTAGTGCATCTAAAGGATTAACGGAGGAGAGAGAGGAGAGAGAGTTAAGTGCCTTAAGTCCTTTATTAGCAATACCACTTAAATTGTTGGGAATAGCCGGGTTAAAAATTAAATGGGCATTTTGATTAAGAAATGACGCAACAGATAGATGTTTATTCGAGCAAGTGAAGGTAATGGTATAATGCCAAGGCTGGTTAAGTTGCTCATTCCCCTCAACCTGCAAGACTGAAACCTCAGCCACTAAACCATCAATATTTAACGTATAACGATTGTGACCTGCTCCATTAACTAAACCATGCTTTAGACCACGACTTAAATCATTGCCCAACTGACTGATCAAATTGGTTAATCCTTTATCCATGTTATCCTCAATATATTTTATGCATATAGCAAATACAATTGTGTTTTATTGAACTATTTTAAGATTATTAATAATTATTTAGTGTAATTCTTCACTAAGGATTTATTGTTATAAGTAAAACGATTTAATGAATTTACATTAAAAAAATAATCTAAATATGAATATAAAATACACTGTTGTGCGTATTTTGCAATATGCTTTACATTTCTTTAAATTTCAATTAAATAGATAACTCGGTGATACTGTTAATAAATAAAATAGTATTAAAAACTTGTTACCTAAACATGTTCAAGCAAGGATTAACAAAATTTTACTTTTTTAGATTTCTTATTGAATATTTTAGGGATAGTAGAATGCTACATAATCAACAGTCGCAACAAGCATAACTATGTGTTCTAACATTATATGGATGAAATTGCTGATTCTATGGTTTTTAATAAGACGATAGAACATTACGCATAAGAAATTAATAACAGATTTTCTCTATTTTAGTGCAAAATATCTAATTTTTAAGCGGTATATTATGTTTTTCTTATCTAAATTATTCCAATCATACAAATCAAAAACTGTTAATAAATGGTTAGACGAATATGTAAAAATCTTAGCTGAACGAGAATTAAAACCTAAAACTAGAGAAATAAAGGCTTATCTTATTAAAGTTATTCGTCGAGAAATTGGCAACAAATTAATAAAGGAAATAACACCTGCCAATATAACTAAAATTATTAAAATCTATACAGATCAAGACAAGACCCCTTCTGGTAAAAATATATATCATCTTTTAACGGATGTGTTTAGGGAAGCCTACGCCCAAGGTTGGAATGATAAAAATCCTGTCGATCCAATTAAATGCCCAAAAGTTGTGGTGAAACGATCGCGTATGACCTTAAATGAGTTTAAAAAAATATTAAACGAGGCAGAAAAAACAGGTAACAAGGTTATGCATAAAGCAATGATGCTAGCATTAGTAACGGGTCAACGCCGTTCTGATATAGCAGTGATGAAAAAATCAAATGTAAAACGAAACCACTTATTAATTGACCAATACAAAACTGGCGCAAAAATAGCATTACCAGTTAAATTAGCGTGCAAAAAAATTGGCATGTCATTACGGGATATTATCGATTCCTCAAAAGAAGATTATTTACTTACTATTAATAATAAACCGATTAAATTAGAAAGTATAACCAAACAATTTGCGCAATTACGTGATAGGACGTTCAAAAGAAGTTATTGGACTGGTACACCTACCACGTTTCATGAAATTAGATCACTGGCCGAGCGTCTGTATCGGGAGCAAAACATAGATACAATGACCTTGCTCGGTCATAAATCTCAACAAATGACTGATAAATATAATGATAATCGGGGTAGAGAATATAAAAAATTGAAGGTGGGTAAATCCACCTACTTATGAGGTAGGTGATCAAACAACGTTTAAAAAACGGCCGAAATATAACGAGTCAGAGTTAACTACATTAAATGATTATACATATCATATAAATGGCAATACTGTTGTTTTAAGACGGGCAGACGGACTTATTATTCAATATTTTACGGCAATGTATTACGGTTGTGATTCAAGAAATGGAAATGGAACAGTAGCAACATTACCTATCTCATTTTCAAATAATTTCTATTTTGCGATAGCAAATGACGGCGCTGAAGGTTGTCATACTGTTACAGCATTACCGGATACACTTTCAACGGTCAAAATTTGGGGCAAAGTTGGCGATATTTATGTTGATTCCCTACTTCAAATAATTGCAATCGGGAGATAAATAACATGATCTATTATAATCCAAAGAATAACTGCTTTTATGATTCAAATATTAATGACGTTCCAACAAACTCAGTCGAGATATCCAATAAAGATCATGCTGAATTGTTAGAAAAACAGTCGAAGGGATTTGTAATTAAATCTGATATAAATAGGCGCCCTGTTGCTATTGAACGCGTTTTTACTAACGATGAAATAATATTACAAAATGAATCACTGCAACAACAATTGATAAATATTGCCAATGAACAAATAATTATTTTAGAGCGAGCCATAAAATATAATCGTGCGGAGGATGCAGACAAACTTCTACTTGAACAACTTGAACTATTTACAATCAATGTATCCCAAGCCAATTTGTCTGATCCTGACTTAACATTTCCTGAACTACCTAAAAAAGCCCTTTAGGGCTTTTCAGGAATAACAACATCGGGGTTACTTAAATCGAGTTCATATAAATCAATTGAGTAATTTTCTAATAACTCTAATCTTTTTTTGTCTGCGTCAGTCGCTCGACGTAGACGAACTGATCTATTCAATATATCAATTTCTGCATTTGCAACATTTAATAATGAATCGTGCAATGCTTTTTTTTGTTGTATTTCATATTCCTTTTTATATTGTTCATTCAACACCCAATCATCGATTTTCCATTCATGAAATTCTGACGGTTTAGGTTCTGAATATGATAAATCACTAAAAATTACACATCCTTTATTTATAGCACTATATAGCTCATTATGTTGCTGTTCTGATATTTCGATAGAATCCGCTGATATTTCATTGTTAATTTCATCGATATAAAATGACTGCGTTTTATAATTAAAAAAATGTTTCATTATTTAAAATCCTATTGCTATGTAAAATAACCCCGTATCCGCAAATTGTCCTATTGGATTTTTTCCCCAACATCTGAAATGTGTATTAGATATTGGATTGGTTGCTGTCGAATTGACACCAGCATAACCGTCATTGGACACAATAGATAAACAGCGATTAGGGAATGCAGTATAAAATGGGCATACACACCCTTCTACATCTTTTATTGAAAGGTATGAAACCAGTCCCCACTGAATTATTAGTCCTGAGGGAAATCTTTGATAACCAGAGCCTTCAAATGCATTCGCAAACAAGTCAAGACTGATTACATTACTATCGTTAATCATAGGCCGTTTTTTAAACGTTGTTTGATCACCTACCTCATAAGTAGGTGCACCATTCTGCATTTTTTTTATCGCCGGCAGAGCGTTAATATCATTAGCGGTTAAAGTAACATTTGATTTCAACTCATAACCATTAATTTGAGTTATTTTCGGAACCAGTTTGTTTAACTCTTTTTGTAGTTCTTGCTGAGTATTCGCCTTGTGATTTTGCATCGTGGTTGATAATAAATCATCGACATATTTACGAGTAGCGAGTACCACAGATGGATCTATTTTTAACGCTACAGAATCAACATTATCAACAATAATAATCATTCTGATAACCTGCGTTCGGCCACTGCCTTCGGATAGTTGTGGTTTATAAGTTGCCGGGCAATTACCAACAGCGACTAAAGTATTATTCTCATCATATAAACCTATTTCATGAATAAACCAACCACCTTGTGTTTCAGGAATAACTAATTCAGCAATAATTTGATTGGGATTTTTTTCATCAGTTGTTAATGAATTAAGTGGTGCTTTATAGACTTCATGAATAAGGTTGGTTTGAGTGGCATTTGGTGTAGTCGCACTACCATTTCCATCCCCAACGGCCATCTTAGTTAATTTGAGCGGAGTACTTAAAGCAGCCGCATTTGCTAGTAATGCCGCCCCTTGTTGGGTAATTAATGTATAAAATTTTTGACTCATATTTTCATCCTATAAATAAAAAATCGAATCGCCAATAAAGCGATCGAATGAGCTGATTGTGTTTGTTTTAAATATCCAATTTATGAATAAATTATCAAAATGCATTGAATTTGCATTCCATAAAATGGCTTGCTAAAGATAATGACACAATTAAAAAGAGTGAGTTAATGAATAGATTTGTAACCCAAATTATTACAAACCGCTAAGGAAACTACTTGCTAGGAATATAAGATATGAAAACACTTCCAAGAAATTAGTAAATTTTTTGTTTATTAGTTAACTCTATTTTGGTTGGTTTGAATATTAAATATTTAGTGCTGGTTGTACATCAACATGATTAATAAATACTCGATATTTTTTCAATATTTTAGTTTTTCTTCATAAACATTTAGTAATATGAGGAGATCAATTACATCTTGTAGTATTGATATTTTATCATTACCTACTTTTAATAGCTGACATCTTAGAGTTAATTAATCATCTAATAGTATAAAAGTAAGATAAGTTAAGAATTAACCAGAGTTAACTTGCCGTTTTCGCATTCCAAGGCATTAGTTCCCCTGTTTGTTCTTATTGAAAAGACGAATGAGTTTTTTGTTAAGTATATGTGTCAACTATAACGTCACCATTTGCTTGTAAAAATAATTGAGGAGTGTATACCATCAAATTAATATTTGAGGATTAATAAAGCACTCTCGTTTGGGTGACTATGGATAAAGGGTTAGCTATGCTTAAGGCTCATTCTAAATAAAAAACAATTACCTAAATAGACATACTACTACAAAAGTATAACATTCTACTTAGGCATTAAGATTGATAATGCACTATAAATAACTAAATAAATATAGAGTTAATAGTGCTGTAACAATCTTTGATTAAAGGTTAATATTCAAAGCTTCTTGCAACTGTTTTGCTTTCGCAACCGTTGTTGACTTTAATTTTGATGAAGCTATCTCGTGCAGACCTTCCCATTTAGCATCTTTGATGTAACCACGCAATGCAGCTTCTTTCAAATAAGCGGCATACTGTAACGATATATCTAAAATACGATTTGTCCAGACTGGTATTTTTTCCCCTCGACTAATTAGATTACCAACAAAACGAACACATTCAATTAAAATAGGCCAAAGTAATGGTAAAAATTTAATTTCTTTTTCTAATGACCTAATAAGTTTTACAGGACTTACAATGGGATTTTTTAAAAATAGTAAAATTGCTCTACGAACAGTTTCTTCATCAATGTGACTTGTTAAAATATAATTTTCAGCAAAATAGGCACCCTCGCCATTTTGAGCGAGAAGTCCAATAACAACCATCAATAAAGTATTTGATAATGCGGGTATTTCTGTACTAGACAATGGTTCATCTTGATTGCTTAGCCAATTCCGATATTTGCTAACCAGTAAGGCCTTTTTATCATTATCCCAATGCAAATAAACACTTTCTTGGCTATCTGTTGTAAATTTAGGGTGTTCTATGGGGGCGGGATATGCTTGACATTGCCCTTCTATTTCTAAATCAAAAAACCAATTTGTTTTTACTATATGAAAAACACGGTCATTAATATCTGGTAGTTTCAATGTAAAAATGAAAGCGGAATTAGATTTGCTTTGCTCAAATAAATCAATTGAGATAATAGCGCCATCATCAAGTACTGGAATATTTTTTTCTTTTTTAGGCCAAATTTTATCAAAATCAGTTATATTAACTTCATTAGATTTTTTTGATTTAACAGACTTAATGTCTGGTAATTGGGTAATAATATATTTTGCTACACTGATTGCCCGTGAACTACCTGTTTTTTCAGCTAAAGCTCTCAAACCTAAAAGATCCAGTTGGTTTGGCGACGCAAGTCCATTGGTAACTGCAAACTGAACTTCGGGTAAAAATTCTGCCATAGCATTTACAATTTCATCAGTTCCCACTAGTAATCTCGGTGCATGTACAGATGCTAAAATTAATTCATCTAAAATTGGCCATACAACGGATAAAAGCCCTTGCTGAGCAATATTTGACAGTGTTGCAACTAAGCTCATTAATTTAGAAGGGGTTCTATTTGCCCAATCTAGCAAGAAAACATCAGCAATTCCTGGGATAAGTAAGCCTCTTTCCCATGCCTCATTCACTGCTAAGGCTATATCAGCTATAGCACGAGATGATGCTGAACGCTGTGCTGCAAGAAAATTCATTGCCGCGCCAGCAGTTAACGGTATTTGCCTCCTAGCAATTTGCCTAAAAATGAGTCCCTTGACATGTTCCGTTTCATTGAAACAAGAAACACTCATACGCATAGCGGCATCCCCCCACAGCGGAAACACCGAAAACGCATTAGTCAAATCGTGTAAAGAACCAAATCGTTTAGGGAAATATTGCAATGATGAAGTGGTTGGAATTTTTATATCCCAAAAATATTCCTCATTATAATCTAATAAAACTTCTTTTACAGGGCAATCAAGATAAGCTAAAACTATGTTACCAGCGTTAACAGGCATTTTTTTACCTGATTGTAAAATGACATCAACATTTAACGTTTTTAATAAGTTTAAATTTTTACTACTTTGTGTTTTGGTATCCAAACGAGTTAAAGCTAAAAATATATCCGCTTCAAGTGCATCAATATTATTTTTCTGGTATTTTTCTAGTCGTTTACAAAGATCATCTACTGTAATTGAAAGGTCATTCTTACTGGGAGTTGATAAAATACAAGGCAATTGATCTAAATTTTTGCACACTACATAATTACGAGCATGCAATACTTCATGTATCATATCTTTCTGATCTGCTCCCCAATAGCCTTCAGGTTCGATTCCTTTCACCCAACAAGCAATCAAATTAAGTAGTACATCAACAGATGTTGGTTTCACCCCCGCCAAACTTGTTCTAGCCGATTGAGGATCGGTATAAGCGATCTTATTTGCAACAGCTAAAAATCTTTCAGCAACAGTATCACAAACAAACTCTCTTCGACTAACCAGTTCACTGGCAAGCTCTGTTAGTGCTTGAGGTGTAACTTCTCCCGAATCAAATTGAGGACATGTCCACAAAGATGGTGTTTTTTGCCAAAGATGTTTAATGTCCTGTGTATGACTTTCTTCATTTTGTGCATAATTGAGTTGCCAATGGTTAGCCAATTGACTAGTTAGCTTTGCAATAGATTTATCTTTATCGTCACACCATATTGCCAGCCATGGTGTGAGTTGCGCTACATCACTAGGGGCTTTTCTTGTCATTGCTGTTTTTAAAACTAACTGTTTTGTTGATTTAACCTTTGCTGAGAATGAAGCTATCATTACCTCATTTAAAAGTTCATCATCAACATTCTCAATCAATATAGGCGCAATTTTTGCAATTACATCTGATTCACCTTTGGCAAGTAAAGGAATCAAAACAGCTGTTCTTTCACATAACGTTGTAGTACTTATCCCTAACTCCTCTATTGCACTAACCCAAACCTTTCTATCCCCATGTCGAATGGCAATATCTAACGCAAAAAAGATAAACTCTATGGCGTCTTGTTTTGAGAGCCAACCTTGTTTAACACCTTCGATAAATACAGAAAAGAATGGTCCAGTTGCAGGTACATTGACGGCAATCCCTATTTTAATATGCTCAGAAAATCTGCGTTTTATTTGTTCTTGTGTTGGTAACTCTTGAGTCGATACTGCTCTAGAATAGTCTTCAGCAGGTAATCCCATAGACAAAGCAGCATAAACAGCCCAATCTTTCATATATTCGTAGCTTTCAGGAATAGCTAAATTTAACTGATCAACAAGTTGAACGGCAATATCACCAAATACACTTGAAGAGTGTTCAAATACTCTTCTTCTGGATACGCAAGCTTTGCTGATAAAGTTAGTCGCATATTTTTCACCTTTATCCTTAATAATAGGCAGTAATAAGGGCCTATCAGCAAAATAAGCAAACTCTAGAGCACGGGTGATAGAAACGCCAATCCTAATAGCATACAATGTGATATGTTTGAGATTGCATTCAATATATCCTTCATTGCTGTAATCGCTGTTTGCCTCTCTTTTAATAAGACGCTCCCAGTCTCCATTTTTTAGACCATTCAGCGCTATTTTTTGTTGTTCTTTTGTGCCTAGTGGTTGCTGTAATATGGTATCTATAGTTACTTTTTCCCATCCCAAAGAGTTAAAAATAGCAACGGCTTCTTCAAGCTTAGAGTTCATAAATACCTTCCTTGATTTGTACAGCTAAAACATGCTTACAAGGGCCTTTTTTCTGTTGATTTTTAAGATACCAAGTACATGTACATTGTGGATTGCAATTCAGTTGATTTATAGGAATAGACACACGATAACTATCATCTGTAGAATTGACTATCCATGTCATCTCATCAATTTTTTCGATCCGATCAACTAATTTATGCGCACCAATAAGACGTGGATTATCTTTTAAAATTCGGTTCGGATCTTCTGGTAATTCGCGATGAAAATAAGAACCTTCGTATGCATCAAACCCAAGTTTCCCAGAAACGGCAAGATAAGCAAGTGCGCGCTCAATGCGATAATCCTCTAATGCTGAAATATTTGACAATTGTTCTTTATTAATAAGCGCATCAAACTGTAAAAGATCATTCACTATTTTTGAATCTTCTTGTTCTACTGATGAAACTAAAGAGGTTAACAATGCTCCTTCACCAGAATATCCTTGCCATGCTTCAGCTGTTAAGCTAAGTGTTAAACGAGCACCCAAAAGGCTTACTTCAATCATGCATGGCCCCTGCTCGTTATTTTGCAAACAGTAAAAGGTTAAACTTTTAATATTCGTTATTAGGCGCTTAAGTGCATTGAGACGATGCAAGCCAGATATATAAACACTATGCGTATCGCTTCTAGACATTAATTTAATACCTGAACGCGATAATACAAGCCAACCAGATTGATTTTTACTCGTTACATTAGGTAGAGTACTCACAAACATTTGTGCTTGAAGTCCTTTTATTGTAAAAACTGGCTTCATGTTTTTATGAATTTCAGCGATATTGCCTAAAGCTCTTATCCACCGATTAGGCATTTGAACAGGCCGTTGTAAAATGATTTTATCTAACCTATTGAGATGATTGCCTTTATCCTCTATATGCCGTGTTGCTAACCCTTGATCACCTATATTTAAATGAAGTCTGTCTTTACTATTAACCTTAGCAAGCGCTTGTCTTAAACCAATACCAATATCAACATTAGTCGTACCTCGATAAATCTCTCCATCAAGGCCTTCTCTTAATAAATCTAAACGTGCATATACCCCATTACAGGCAGAAAAACACTCTGCTCTTACACGATCACCTTGCGCTGAAAGTACCGGATCTTTTTGAAACTCAGGCTTATACTGGAAATAGTTCGTAGAAGTAATGTCTGCTAATACAAGCAAGCCTCTTGCAATAATTTGAGGGTAAAGAGAAAAACCAGAAAAAAATACCGGATGATGAACAATACCTGTTGGCGTCAAAGCAGGCGAAAGCGCTAAAGCTAGTGCTCCATCAGTAAAATTTGATTGCTGAAAAAAAGCCCGCACGGTTTTTCCTAAATAAAAAAATTAAAACAAATGCTACATATGATATCTGTTACGATTATATAGTTTATTGATGATTAGTTTATCAAAAACCACCAAAAAAGTGAGTTTTTTTAAAGGGAAACATTGCTTTTAGCATTTATTTATCAGAAGATTATTTATATTAGGTTTTTTATGAAAAATATCTATTTTTAACGCTTATCTGTCCATTTTGTTGGCAATATTGAGCGCCAAATATTTGTACAATAACCAAATTGAAATGCAATAAATAATCTATTATTTGGTTGAGTTATTAAAATAGCAATATAATTAAAAAATTGAATAATTATTTAATTAACTAAAATCTATTTTTTCATCTAATGTGATAACACCAGATGTCGCGGCAATTTGCTCTGCTAATAATTTAATAAATATCGATTTGCCAGAGCCGTTATGACCACCATAGACAAACCCTCGTTCAAATTGAGTCGTTACATGATTAACAACAAGGATATCTTGAATTTGGTATTCAATATCTTGAGCAATAAGCATACTAATTTAATTATCCATCCAATTACACTTTAAAGTTATCCTATCTACCTATTCTGATCCTATTTTCCCATTGTTCGGTTTGCATAGAATGCATTTAAAAATGCGAGTACTATTGAGCCGATTACGACGGGGAAATAACCAAATTTTTGTGCAAGATAATAACTCAGTGATATCACGATAAATCCACATATAAAACTTGGTGCCGATTGAGCATTACAGGCAGTAGAACGTGCCTGTGAACTATCTGAGTTGTCCATTATGATAGCTGTAATCGCAATAGACATTAAAGGTAAACTAAAGAAGTAAAGAAAACAGGCTAAATAGACATTAAAAATATTAACATAACCTAACGAGATCGGAATGAATGCAAGTAAAGCAAACGCCTGAAAAAGTAATGAATAGGTTAAACTTTGTTTCCTAGATAATCGCTTGAGGATTTTTGCAACTAATATAACCGCCACTAAGCTAACAATGGATCCAAATACTTTTAATAAAATAGCAATATCTGATAATGCCCAACCATCATCGACAAGTATTGGTGATAATAGATTATAAGCCGGTAGGAAACTAAACGGCATAAGTATCAAAATAATTAACCAATTAATTCTACCTTTCCAGATGATAATCAGATCTTTCCAATATTTAGGATCCATATTTTCATATATTGGTTTATTTTGACAGTAACGGTACTCTGCAAAAAAGAAAAGTTGAATTAATGTAAATCCAATTAAAATAGCAATTAATAATAAACAACCCATCCAACCAATATAGGCATAAAGTAGTAAAATTACTCCGCCACCTAAAATATTACCTATCATAGAACCACTGGTTTTGATACTTGAAATTAGATAACGTTGCTGAGCTAAAAAAATATTACAGGCTAATCCTGATATGGCTAATTCTTGAGTTGCAGTCATGGTCGAAAAAATAAAAATGATGGGTAAAATGATATAAAACTGTTGTATAGGATCTAACAAAGCTATAAATATTAAACATACTAACATTAGCGTTAAAGAGATAAATAACCAATTACGATAATGAGACATTCGCCGTTTTAAATATTTATCAATAACCGGTGCCCATAGAATTTTTAACCCGATTGGTAACATCATTAAAGGAATAAGACTTAATTGGTCTAACTCCATGCCATCTTTTCTTAAAATTAAAGCTAAGGCGATAGTCAAAAAGCCAATACCAACATATTCTGTAATATAAAGACTTACAAATAATAACCATACATTTTTAGGTAATTTAATTGTTGCATTGTCATTCATTTACTAATTATCCTTTTGCAGTACCTATTTTGTGGTCATAATATTTTCATTAATACCATTCTTTAATAGTAAAAAATAAAACAAACTTAAACCTTTCGTACATATAATATTTAACTGATTTATCAATAATTTATTTGTCCAGAAATACCTACTTGTCGTGGTTGTTGATAAGTGCTATATCGAGAAGATGAGGACATAAAGCACAAGCTAAATAAACTAAATTTTGCAGTTATTTCTACATCCGAACACATCAAAATTGATAATGATTTTCATTTGCGATCATATAGATTGGGAAATAAGCTGTCAAATTACTGTTTAAAAAAAATCAATATTATTAAATTAACTTGATTTTATTCAGAAGGAATAACTAAAATTTATAATCAAGTTGAATGATATATAAAATAAAACACCCTAGTTAAACTAGGGTTTGATATGTAGACAGATGAATTAATCTAAGTGATTAACTATTTTTTCTTCGCTTTTCCTTGATACTCAGCATAATACTCTTGAGCAAGTTTTCGCATTGATAAACCAATCGCTGCATATTGGTATTCATTTAAGTTGGCTAATGAAGCTCGAGCCGAAGGATGCTGTACAGCAAATCCTTTACCAGGTAATAAAACAACCCCTGCTTCATCGGCAATTCTAAATAACATCTCAGATGGATTTTTATTTTTTAAGATCCATTTAGCAAATTTGTCATCATAAAGCTCACGACAAATATGTTCTAGGTCAATTAAGGTATAGTAATCGACACTATTTTCATCAGTATGATGCGCAAGCCCTAAATGTTGATATAACGAAGCCGCTCGACGACGGATCAATGATTTTAATGCTGCTTTATAACTTTGATCGGTATCCATCATCTCACACAAAGCAAATAACACCATTTGTACTTGTTGTGGAGTTGAAAGCCCAGCAGTATGATTTAACGCCACTGCACGACTGTCGGCCACTAAACGGTCAATAAATTTTAGATTTTCAGGATCAGTTACAATAGAACTATAGCGTTTATCTAAAATTTGTCTCGTTTTGCTTGGTAATGCCTTAATTTTTTTATCGAATATATTATCACGTGCTGTGGCAATCACCCCTAAACGCCAACCAGTTGCGCCAAAGTATTTAGAAAATGAATAAACTAAAATGGTATTTTTTGGACAAATAGCAAACAAAGATTGGAAATTATCGGCAAATGTGCCATAAACATCATCAGTTAAAATAATTAAATCAGGACGTTTTTTCACAATATCAGCAATGATCTGCAAACTTTTATCATCAATTTTTACTGATGGGGGATTAGATGGGTTAACTAAGTAGAAAGCTTTAATAGTCGGATCTTCTAATTTGCGTAATTCCGCTTCAGGATATTGCCAGTTCGCATCAGGATCAGAGTTAACTAAAACCTCTACTAATTGATAATCATTAAGCTCTGGAATTTCTAAATAGGGTGTAAAAATAGGTGCGCCAATGGCAATTTTGTCACCTTTTTGGATTAAGTTATTTTCTTTCATCGAATTGAAAATATAGGCCATTGCCGCTGTACCGCCTTCAACGGCAAAAAGATCCAGATCATCACGTCTTAGATATTGTGCTCCCATTTGAGTGAGGACATATGCTTTAACTACCTCTTCACTAAAACGTAGCATTCTGTCTGGTACAGGGTAATTACAGCCTAAAATACCCTCCACCATCTCTTGTAAAAATGCATTTTCATCTAGGCCTAGCTGATCGCGAATATAAGAAAATGCTTTACCTAAAAAAGACACACCAGGTGTTTGATAATTTTGACGAACAAAATGTTCAAAACGCCCAGTTAAACCAACTTTAATTGGCATGCCTCCGACACCTTCATTCATATATGAAAAAGACATTTCAGATTCTTGTAACGCAAACACACCTAGTTGAAAAAACGCTTGTCGTGGCCAAGTTGCCAAAAAGTTGGGATTACCACGCCCCGCATTTAACATCACACGATCAGTATGGCTTTGTGCTAGTTTAATTAAATTATCTTTCAATTCAAAAGGACTTAAATTCGCGTATTTCGCATATTCATTATTACTTTTCATAACCATGTATCCTTAATTTGAGATGTCAATTAAACAAAAGCAACAACTAATGGTCCTAACAAGGTAAGGAAAACATTAGCTAAAGCATAGGTAATTGCAAAAGAGTTGGTAGGCGTTGAGTTACCGGCTTTATTTAGTACTTCACCAAAAGCTGGATTCGCACTGCGAGAGCCAGCTAAAGCCCCGGCAAATACAGCCGAATTTTTATAACCTAGCACATACTTACCAAAATAAATGCCAAGTAACATCGGCAATAAAGTCACCACAACACCGATTAAGAATAATGAAAGACCTTGATCTTTAATAGTATTAATGGCTTGTAAACCTGAGCTTAACCCAACCACGGCTACGAAGCCAGCTAGACCAAAGTCTTTAAGTAATTGCACTGCTCCAGTTGGAATATTTCCAACAGTTTGATGTAAAGAGCGATACCAACCAAACAATAAACCTGATAATAATGCACCACCACCTGCACCTAAAGTGATTGGAATATCACTGACTCGGATCACAATAAGACCAATAATAAGTCCAACTACCAGACCTAAACCATGGAATATCCAGTCAGTTTTTTCACTTTTGGTAATCGGAGCACCAATTCTGTCAACCACACGCCTTAAATCACCATCGGTACCATAAATGGTAATAACATCACCTAACTTAAATACCATATCATTATTTAATGGCAATGGTTGCCCATCACGATGAACAGCAATTAAATAAATACCATGTTTTAACTTCATCACTTCGTCAGATGAAAGCACTTGCGTTAAATTTTGACCGACATATCGAGTATTACGCATTTCAACATCTTGGGTATTCATCACCACATCCATACCCTGTGCTGAATTCACTTCTTCACCCAATAAATCAGCTGCAGCAATCATGGCATCCCGATGACCAACAACCAAAATAATATCTTTGGCTTTTAATAAGGTTTCAGGTGCAGCTTCAATAATACGATTGCCACGTTTGATTCGCTCAATACTAATACCATTAATCACCTTTTCTAAACTTTCAACGGTTTGATTAACCTTATTAGTAATACGATATAAACGACCAGTTACATCAGATAAAGCAAAGTTTTGACCACTACCTAATAAAAGTGAACCATGTAATTGTTCTGCTTCGGCCTTAATTGCATCGTCGTTAATTTCTCGCCCCATAATTTTCGGCAAAATGTTAACACAGACAATAATCGCACCGAGTGAACCGAAGATATAAGTCACTGCATAACCAATGGTCACATTACCTTGTAATCGGCTTAACTCTTCTGGGCTTAAACCTAGCTGAGTTAACGCATCTGATGCCGTACCCATAATGGCAGATTGTGTTAATCCTCCTGCAGCTAAACCAGCAGCAAGACCTTTATCTAAATTGAATAATTTGGCTAAAACTACTACCGTTACAAAACCAGCAACAGCAATAAATAGCGCTAAAAAGATTTCACGTAGAGTTTTAACTCCTAATGAACGGAAGAATTGTGGTCCACTTTCGAACCCGACTGCATAAATAAATAGAGCGAAAAGCACAGCTTTAACACCAGCATCGACAGTGACACCAAATACACTTAATGCAACTGCCACCAATAATGAACCCGCAACCCCACCTAATTGGAATTTACCGATTCGAATTCCACCAATCAAATACCCTAAGCTTAAAGAGAGAAATAAAAGTATTTCGGGTGAATGCTTAAGTCCATCTAAAATCCAATTTGAAAGCCATTGAAACATAATAATTGTCCTCAAGTGCTAAGATTTATGAAATAGAAAAAGATAGAAAAGAAAAGATTGGAACTTGAATAATATTCATACTAATTTATGAATATGGATATATTTTAAACTTCAATACCAAGAATAGATAGTTAATTTTAACGATTAATATTATTGTCAGTAAATAATAAAATGTTTTATAGAAAGTAAAGGAAGGTAATATTGGCGCATCCAACTATTATGAATGAGAATAAGCCCAAACCAATGTTGGGCCTACCGGTTTTTCATTAGAAAATAGGATTCATTTTAGATAAAATTCTTAGTTAGCTCTGAATAGACTTTCTCTAATTTTAACATCAAGATTATTTACCCAACGATTGTAATTACGGTGAACTTTTCCACTGCTGCCTTGTAAGTTTGGACTAACAGACACATAATTAATTGAATAACTTGTCGCAGAATAAGGGATATCAACTATAACTTCAAATTTACGGTTGAATAAATGCCCCCTAATAGTATTACTATTTAATACTTCCATTTTCCAAGAACCAAATGATGCTTTGCTTTTTGTTTCACAATCCAAAATAGCTTGCTTAACCTGTGCTTTAGTCAAACCATTAACTGGGGTAGTAATATTTTTTGGCGTTTGATATTTACCTGCACAACCAAATAATAGTGAAACTAAAAAAAATGCTGCAATATATTTAAAAAATCTCATTGTTTACTCCTTAAAGATGATTTTAATTAACGTTTTTTACATATTAGTAAAGTGTGACCAAATCCAAGTCCATCAATATCTGTCTCAACATGGAATCCAGCTTCATTTAGGCATTGATAAAATACTTTAGAGTGATAAAAGCGACTATTACCATTTGCTAAACAAGAAAAATAGAGGGAGGAAGCATTTAAACTTAAAGCGCCTGCTGCAAAATTTTGGCGATCCCAAAAAAGATCCATAATACAAACATATGCATCATCATGCATACTACGGTTTATCAATTTTAAAATATGTACAATTTGCTCTGTACTAAAGCAATCTAAAAACTGGCTCATCCACCATAAATCAGCATGATTGGGTAAAATATCTGTTTCTAGTAAGTTTACAGCAATACCATCGATACGATTTTCAAGGTTTGCTTGTTTAACATTTTCTTTAGCAACTGCTATTTGCTCAGGCAAATCTAAAATTGTTACTTGAGTTTCAGGCAAATGTTTAGCTGAATAAATCGCCCATTTGCCAGTATTACCGCCAATATCATAAATATGCTTGGGTTTTAATTCCATAATATGAGATAAAGCAACAGGAAAAGAGTGATCGGAATAAAAGTGATCAAAATCAAACCAACTTTTTTTCGCTTGTTCGGGCAACGACTGCAACATAGGGTAAATCGTGTTTCCATCACCAAAAACTTTAAGACCGCTTGGTTCGCCTTTTTCAAGTGCTTCTTGCAGAAAAAACATACTTTGGTAGCAAATATCTTGGGAAAAATTTAAGTTAACTTCGGTCATTTTATCATGTAATAAAAAATGTCCAACTTTACCTAAAATATAATTGGAGTCTTGCTGATAAATGACACGCAGACTAAGTGCAACATCCAACAAAAGTTCAATTGCATAAGATGATAAAGACACTTTTTTAGTTAACTCTTCTAAATCAATACCTGTTTTACCAGACTGATCTATATAAAACAAAATTCCTTTGTTTTTTAGACAAATAATGGCTTGAAATAAAATAGGAGCAAAAGCAATTTTTTGAGCTTCTGTGATCGCCTCTAAGGCTGTATAAATTTCCTTATTAAATCCATACTTGATGTTTTCTTGTCCTGTCAATGTATTGCCTTTTTATGGTTTTACTGTATTGTATAAATAAATCGAAAATTTTAAGTAATTATCGAATCAATAATATTACAAAAAGTTACTAAGTAAAGAATTAATTAAAAAACATTAATATGAGATTTTCTTTTTCAATCGAAAATTGGTTTGCTTTATCTGCTGGTTTATCTTCTAAATCTGACTGGGAATTGTGGTCTAAACAGGAAAGTCATAATTGGGATTTACCATTACCCAAACTCAATAAATTGCCTATGATGCAAGCAAGAAGAATGAGTATTCCTTCACGTCTCGCTGTTGAAGTTGGTTTAGAGCTTATTGAAAATAACGAATTGGATTTGGCAATTTTTTCAAGCCAACATGGTGAATTAGAAAGAACATATAAAATTCTTACCTCACTTAATCAAGCTAATGACATTTCACCTACTGATTTTGCACTATCTGTACATAATACTGCATCGGGACTATTCACCATTAATGCTAAACAATCGATCCCCATCACATCGCTTAGTGCGAATAATGATGGTTTTCAACAAAGTTTGATTGAAGCACTACCAATATTGCAACAAAAAGATAAAAAAGTACTATTAATTGATTTTGATGGAATTGTTCCTAAGCCTTATCTAACTCATATTAATCAATTAGTTCCGTATTATGCAGTAGGTTATATCTTAACTAATGGCGATCAGTTTACTTGCCAAAGTGTTGATAAAATCTCTGAACAAAATCCAATTAACTACCCACAATCACTGATATTTTTACAAGCTTATCTAAATAAAAAACAGAATTTTATCATACAAGGATTATCACAAGACTGGCAATGGACAATAAATATATGAATAAGCGAAAATTCTACACCATAAACCAGTGGTGGCGATTATTTGCGACCGCCTTGGGATTTATTATATTTGGCCTTTATGGATTATTCGTTTTATCTTTAATATGGTTTAGTTTATTAAGATTATTTGTTTGGAATAAACAAAAAAGAACCCTTATTGCTCAGTATAGTATCAGTGTTAACTTTAAAGTGTTTTTATGGATAATAAAATCATTAGGTATTTTCAACTATCAATTTAATGGTATTGAAAAATTAAAACAGGATGAAGGATGTTTGATCGTTGCCAACCACCCTTCCTTGTTAGATGTTGTCCTTCTAGCATCCGTCATGGGGCGATGTGATTGTTTAGTTAAAGGTGCATTACTTAATAATATTTTTATCAGTCGCATTATAAAAACAGCTGGCTATATACTTAACGGTGAATCAAGCCGAATATTAACACAATGTAATGAAATCCTATCAAATAAAGGTAGAATTTTGATATTTCCTGAAGGGACTAGGAGTATACCTAATCACCCTATTACGTTGCAAAGAGGCGCAGCTAACATAGCATTAAGGTGCCATGCTAATATACGAATCATACATATTGAATGTAATCCACCATGGTTGATAAAACAACAAAAATGGTATGACATCCCTGAAAAAAAAGCGAGATTCAATATAACAGTTGGCGAAAAAATTATAATCGGTGACTTTCTAGACGAAAATACAACTATTGCAGCAAGAAGGCTTACAAGGCATCTGACAACGTTGTTAACGCTAGAATCCCCAAAAGAGTAAGAGACAAAAAGGGAAATTAAATGGAAAAACTACATCACGATTTAAAAGCATTAATAATCGAAGTTCTTAATTTAGAAGAGATCACACCTGAAGATATTGATACTCAAGCACCATTATTTGGTGATGGTTTAGGTTTAGATTCAATAGATGCATTAGAACTAGGTCTTGCTATCAAAAATCAATATGGTATTGTTTTATCATCAGAAAGCGAAGAAACTAAAAAAGCATTTTACTCAGTCAAAACGCTAGCTGATTTTATTAGTTCTCAACAGTAATTAAGGAAGATTTTTAATGGATAAGCAACAAATTTTTCAACAAGTACAATCAGCACTAGTGCAACTTTTTGAATTATCTGCCGATCAGATTAAACCAGATTCTAAACTTTTTGAGGAATTAGACTTGGATAGTATTGATGCTGTAGATTTAGTCGTGCATTTACAAAAAAAGATTGGCAAGAAAGTTGATCCTGAAACTTTTAAAGCAGTAAGAACGGTTCAAGACGTTGTTGACGCTGTATACAATTTGCTAAATACTAAATAGTATAATGAATAAAGTTAGGTTAATAATAAAAGCAATAACAGGTTTAATCCTGTTTTGCTATCCATTAGTTATCTACTTATCTTTAAAATATCAAGTTATTAATTTCGCCGTTTTAGCTATTGCTGCATTATTAGTACTTCGGCTAATTACCTTACCTAATTTAATATCAAATATAGGTTGGTTAACCAAAGTAACAACTTGTTTAGGTTTGTTATTGGCGTTAATCAGTTGGATATTTAATAAATTTCAATTTTTGCTCTATTACCCAGTAGCAACTAATCTTCTATTCTTAATATTTTTTGGATATTCATTATATCAACCACAAAATATTATTGAAAAATTCGCTAGATTAAAGGACGATCATTTACCAGAAAGCGCTATAAATTATACCAGAAAAGTCACTATCTGTTGGTGTTTATTTTTTATTTTAAATGGTTCGATTGCATTAGCAACTTGTCTTATTAACGATATGTATTGGTGGACCATGTACAACGGATTAATAAGTTATATTCTCATCGGATTATTAATGGGGGTGGAATGGATTGTTCGTCAAAAAGTAAAACATTAGTTTTATTATCTGAGCAGTTATCACGACCTGATAATGAAATTATTGCCTTCAGAAAACAACTAGCTTTAACAGTTAGCGATCTAAAACAACAAATTAGCATAATTGTTAATAAATTAGATAATCATCCTGAAAAAAATTGGGTTTTATATATGGATGATAGTTTTAATTTTATTGCAGGATTTCTTGCTCTTCTCTATTCAGGGAAACATCCTCTTTTACTAAATCCTAATCATCTAGAATTCCCCTATGAAGCTATTTTAACCGATATCGATATTAATATTAAAAATACTAATTTGCCAAATAACTTACCGATTATCAATATCAGTAATATCGATCGACAGGAAGTCTCAAAATCAATAAAGTTCAATAATTTGGAATTTGCACAAACATTATTTACATTATTTACTTCTGGATCAACAGGCTTACCCAAACCAATAAAAAAATCAATTTCTCAACTTGAACAAGAAATTGAAATACTAGTAGATAATTTAGCCGTTTTAACAAATGACCTATTTATTGCCTCTGTTTCACATGAACATATGTACGGATTAACTTTTAAGATAATGCTGCCTTTGAGCTGCAAAATACCTTTTGTATGTGAAACAATACTCTATCAAGAACAATTAGCAACTTACCAAGCTAAAAAAATAACTTATATTTCAACGCCATCAATTATTAAAAATTTAGATAATAATTTATCTTCAATTAATTGTACTTGCGTATTTTCTTCTGGCGGTGAACTTAGTTTTGAAAACGCTAAGTTTTGTTTACAAAATTTCAATGTTTTACCTCATGAAATTTATGGTTCAAGTGAGACAGGTATTATAGCCAAAAGGCAACAACAATCGGTTAACACGCCTTGGGAACTATTTTATCCATTACAAATAAAATTTGATTCAGATCAACAACCATTATTAATATCACCATTATTAAATCAACCCGAACCACTAAATGACAAATTACAAAAAATTGATGACACTAAATTTTATTTAAAAGGTCGCATGGATAAAATTGTCAAAATTGCCGAACAGCGTTTATCCCTAACCTATATTGAGAACCAAATAAATAAACTTATAGTAGTTGAACAAGCCATTGTTATTCCACTAGAACATAATAATAGAACAATATTAGGCGCAATCATCAAAATAGCGTCAACTTATAGAAAAGAGTTAGATAGCCTAAATCATTTTAAATTTACACAATATTTTCGACATTTACTAAAAGATACATTATCATTAGTCGAAACACCTAAAAAATGGCGTTTTATTGAAAATTTTCCAAAAAACTCACAAGGTAAATGCACTTATACTGATTTAAAAGCATTATTTGATGCACCAAAAAAGTTATGAAAAAAGAGTTAGCCAACGAAATAAACATTACTAAAACCGAAACAGAAGCTAATATTGAAATCATCATTTTACCAGATCTTTTTTGGTTTAAAGGGCATTTTCCCACTCAACCTCTATTGCCAGGGGTAACCCAGCTTAATTGGGTTATTGATTATGCCCGAAAGTTATTCAATCCTAACTTATCAATATCATCTATTGAAGTTATCAAATTTCAATCACCAATATTACCTAATGATAATCTAAAACTAACGCTAATTTGGGATGAAGTTAATCAAAAACTAAAATTCACTTATAGTTTTATTCATAGCAATAACAAAATAGCAAGTACGGGAAGGCTTACACTATGTCAGTAATAGTACCTTCCCTGTTTGAAAGTTACTGCTTTATTATTCCTTGTTACAATCATAGTGATGCCTTACCGAGTGTTTTACAAAATATTGAGCATTATCAACTTACCTGTTTTCTAATCGATGATGGTAGCTCGAATGAACAAGCACAAAAACTGATTGACATCACCAAGCAATATCCATGGGTCAACTTGGTTCGGCTAGCTAAAAATGAAGGTAAAGGTGCAGCTGTAATGTGTGGATTTAGTCATGCATCCGCTCAAGGTTTTGATTATGCCATTCAGATAGATGCTGATGGTCAACATGATAGCCAAATTGTTAAACAGCTTATTGAACAATCTCAATTAAATCCGAATGCGTTAATATCAGGTTGTCCTATCTATGATGATTCAGTTCCCAAACATCGACTTATTGCACGTTATATAACCCATTTCTGGGTATGGTTCGAAACGTTATCTTTTAATATTAAAGATAGCATGTGTGGTTTTCGTATCTATCCATTAAAACCGACCTGTGAACTTATAAAACAACATCAAATTGGTAAAAAAATGGATTTTGATACCGACATAATGGTGCGATTATATTGGCAAGGTACCGATTCTATTTTTGTACCGACACAGGTAACTTATCCTGTTAATGGTATTTCTCACTTTAAAGCATTCAAAGATAATCTATTAATTTCTTGGATGCATACTCGACTATTTTTTGGCATGTTGCCTAGGATTCGAGCATTAATAAAGCAAAATCGACTTAAGAAAAATCAAGATACACACTGGTCCCAAACCGAAGAACGCCGAGGTTTATGGGGTATCCAATTAATTTTAATGCTATATCGATTGCTAGGCAGACGTGCCGCTCAAATAATCATGTTCCCAGTAATTAGTTATTTCTGGTTAACAGGTAAAAAACAACGACAAGCCTCTAAAGCATATTTAGAAAAAATCCTCAAGCAATATTCAAATGTACCATTGATTCAGAAGAAAAAACTAACTTCATTCCGACATTTTCAACATTTTGGTGAATCACTGTTAGATAAACTTGCCAGTTGGCATGGTGATATCAAACTTGATGACATCTATTCACCTAATAAAAATGAATTTTTAAAGTTAGTCTCTGAAAAAAAAGGAATTATCTTAATTTGTTCGCATTTAGGTGATATAGAAATGTGCCGAGCATTAGCTGAATTATCGCATAATGTGACAATTAATGCCTTAGTACACAAAGGTAATGCGGTACGATTTAATCAAGTATTAAAACAAGTCAATCCAACTTCAATTATCAACCTAATTGAAGTTGCAACATTAGGGGCGGATACAGCCATAATACTACAACAAAAACTAGAAGCGGGTGAATGGGTCGCCATTGTTGCTGATAGGACTTCAATTAATCCTTATCAAAGAGTGCCAGAAAACACTATTATTTGGGCTAACTTTCTTGGTAAATCGGCACCTTTTCCTAAAGGGCCATTTGTATTGTCTTCAGCATTAAAATTCCCAGTTTACTTTTGTTGGGGATTAAAACCCAATGGTCGATTCCAAATATATCTAGAGCATTTTACTGATGAGCTAAAGTTATCAAGAAAAAATAGACAAGCAGAATTAGAACAAACCGTGCAATATTACGCCAATCGACTAGAATATTATTGTTTACAATCACCACTTGATTGGTTCAATTTTTTTGATTTCTGGCAATATAATCCACCTGAAACGTTTGGTAAAAAAGATGAATAATGTTAATCACTGCTGTATCACCATCGATTATACCCCTTCTTTCCATGACACCGATGCTATGGGCATTGTTTGGCATGGCAACTATCTTAAATTTTTTGAAAAAGCTCGCGAAGCACTTTTTCGAAAATTCAACTATGGTTATAAGGAAATGGTTAATTCGGGTTATGTTTGGCCTATCGTAGATGCCAAAATCAAATATACCGCACCAGCTCTAGCTGAACAAACTTTAGAAATTTTTGCCAAATTAGAAGAGTATGAGCATCGAATTAAAATAAGCTACCTGATAAAAGATAAAAAAACCGGCAAAAAAACAACTTCAGGCTACACTACTCAAGTTGCAGTTTCAGCAACTAATCAGGAAATGAGTTTCGTCACGCCTGACATATTTTTGCAATGTTTTGGAATAATCAAATGAAAAAAAAATTAGTTATCTTAGCGTCCATACTGCTATTAACTTTTTCAACATTATCGAAAGCAATTACTCTAAATGATTTACAACAGTTATTTAGTAAGAACCAAGTTATTCGAGCTGATTTTACTCAAGATCGCTATATTAATGGTTTAGCATCACCGATTCACTCAACAGGAAAGATGATCATATCCAAGGAATTAGGATTATGGTGGCAACAAAAAACACCTTTTGCCATGACCCTAAAAATGAATCAACAGCGAATGGAGCAACGTATAGAAGGTCAAGCCGCAGAAGTGATAACTGCTGAAAAACAGCCTCAACTGTTCCAATTTAACCATCTCTTAACTGCAATTTTCACCGCCGATAAAAAGATACTTGAGACTAATTTTGCTATAACAATTGCCGAACAAAATAAACAGTGGACAGTAACACTACAACCCAAGTTAGCTCCTTTAAACAAAATTTTTAAAAGTATTGTTCTTAATGGAAAATCTTATTTAGAAACAGTCACTATAAATGATATGCAAAATGATAAAACAGAGCTTACCTTTACAAATCATAAAACAACAAAACTAAGTCAAGATGAACAGTTGTTATTCAGATAATCGATTAACATTAAGAAGAAGAGCTATCTTATGGTTAATAATAGTCGTCGGTGTGATTTTCGCTGCTTATTACCTTTTTATTAACAGTAAAATCAACAGCAGTGTTCTATCTTTATTACCAAAAGAGCAAACTAGCAATATTCCTACCGAACTTATTGAAGGTTTTCAAAACCGATTAGATAAACAACTCGTTTGGTTAATTAAGCCAACTAATGACGAATTAGAGCCAGTTTTTTGGTGGTATCAAACTTTAAAAAAGCAATCTTTTATCGGTCAGGTAAATGGTTATTTTGACGAACAATTTCAAAAAAATTGGGGAGAGTTTGCTTTTCAATATCGTAACCAATTGCTGGACTCAAAAACCAGTGAAAGGCTACAAAGTCGCACCCAACTAAGCTGGATTCAAAGCCAATTATATTCTCCTTTTAGTGGTATAAGCGCAACTGAATTGGAAAACGATCCACTACTATTAACCCGCTCATCACAATTAAATCAACTCGCTAACTCTGGTGGATTAACCGTTCAAAATAATTGGTTATCAGCGCAAGACGAACAAGGTAATCAATGGTACATGATTTTTGCTGAGTTAAATGATTCATCATTTAATATGGCTCAATCACATCAAATTACCAATCAATTAAAGGAAATTACCCAACAATTACATGAAAAATGGCCAAATGTTGAAATATTGAAGCGAGGTGTGCTTTTTTATAGCGATTATGCAAGTAGTGAAGCTAAAAATGATATAACCACCATAGGCAGTCTATCAATTATAGGCATTGTAATATTAATAATTAGTATATTTCGATCGATAAGACCGATTATTTTATCGCTACTATCAATTTTTGTAGGTATTGTTTGTGGTTTAGTTGCTGTTTTAACTCTATTTGGAGAAATTCACATAATGACACTAGTAATGAGTACCAGTGTCATAGGTATCACGGTTGACTATTCACTTCACTATTTGACTGAACGACTGTTACATGGCAATCAAGAGTCACCTTATGCAAGTTTAAAAAAACTAATATCAACGCTAACTTTAGCCTTATGCACAAGTTTTATTGCTTATATTATTCTATTAATTGCACCTTTCCCCGGTTTGAAACAGCTATCAATATTTGCAATATTTGGCTTAATCGGTGCGTTTTTAACTGTAATATGTTGGTATCCATTACTAGTTAACAAGCTACCTGTACGTGAACATGTTGGTTATCAGTTATTGAGTTGCTGGTTAAATTTATGGAAACATAAGCAAATACAATGGATGATGGTCTTAATGGCCACATTATTTATTGGTTACGGATTGATTAATTTAAAAGTTGATGACGATATCGGTAAACTACAAACATTACCAGCAGAATTACAACAACAAGAACAAAAAATTATCAGTATTACCCATCAAACAACTGACCAAAAATGGTTTATTGTGTTTGGTGATACTGCTGAACAAACCTTACAGCGACTTGAACAATTTTTACCTAAATTAGAACAAGCAAAGTCAAGTGGTTACTTTGAACAATATCAAAGCATAAATTTACCTTCGCGCCAAAAACAGCAACAAAATATTGCAATAGTTAAACAATACAGTCCGGAAATTTTATCCGCCTTATCACAAATGGGCATTAAGGCAAATCCACCTAGTTTTAAACAACCTATTATCACTGCACAACTATGGCAACAAAGTGAATTTAGTCAAGGACGAAAACTACTTTGGTTGACTTTACAAACGGGACAAAGTGCTACTTTAATTCCAATAAATGGTATTAAAAATATTAGTGAAATTAAAAAATTATCTGAAATTGATCAAGGTATCTATTGGCTTGATCGCCGAGATGAGTTTAATACGATGTTTACTTATTATCGAATACACTTATCCCAACTCATTGCTGGTGCGGTAATCCTTATTTGTGCGAGCTTTATCTTCTATCATCGTAAATACGGTCTTAAAGCAGCCTTTAAAAGCACATTACCAACCTTATTATCCATTGGTATTGCATTAGCAATGCATGGCATAATCAATCAAACTCTTAATTTGTTTTCAATGTTAGCACTAATTCTTGTTATTGGTATTGGTATCGACTATAGTCTATTTTTAAGCAACAATAAAAGCCAAACTCAAAGCGCATTATTAGCGGTTACAATGGCGGCATTAACCACTATATTATCTTTTGGACTATTAATAATTAGCCATACTATTGCTATCAAAGGATTTGGGTTAGTATTAACTAGTGGTATTTTTACTGCATTTTTATTTGCACCATTAGTCAGCAATAATCAACAAAAATAGGAAAATATTAGGTACAAAAGGATGAAGAAATATTTAAATTTAACTTTTTTATTATTAAGTTTGTTGATTTCAGCTTGCTCATCCCAACCTAAATCAGAAGCTTGGTTAACCAAAGAAATTAAAGTTAACTTACCAAAGATAGATTTAAACCAAAACTATCATGATCAACAACTATTAACTTTTAAATATAATAATCAAGAAAACTCGGTTATTACCGTTGTTGACATCCAAAACAACCAATTAAAAGTGATGGGGTTATCCACTATAGGTATCCGTTTGTTTGAAATCCAATACAATGGTAGTGAAGTTAAAGCAAAACAATATATATTTATTAAACAGCTTCCCCCGCCAGAGCAAGTATTATCGGACATAATGCTAAGCATTCTACCAACAACTTCGTGGCAAAACGTATTACCCCCTAATTGGCAACTTGTGGATAAAGGTTTATTTAGAACACTCATTAATGATCAAAAACAAACTATCATTAACATAACTTATAACAAAAAAGTTTCAACAGAGATTAGAAAACCAATAAAAATTGATCACGCTATATTTGGTTATCAAATTGCAATAAAGAGTATGGAATAAATGATTTATGTTGCTGCGCTTGGCGCTATAAACACCTTAGGACACGACAAACAACAAATCGCCAATAACTTGTCCAAAAATTATTGTGCAAGTCATTATTTAACTAAACAAGAAGGATGGTTGTTAAATGGTCAAAATACTTGGTTAGGTAAAGTGAACGGCGTTCTTCAGACTATTCCTCATCAATTTATACAATATGCAACAAGAAATAATCATTTACTTTATGCTGCATATTTGCAAATTAAACAACCAATACAACTAGCTATCGAAAAATATGGTCCAAAACGAATTGCGGTCATAATGGGAACCAGTACTTCTGGGATACACGAAGGTGATATCAACATTAAGCACTACTTAGAGACTCATCATTGTGAGCCTAACTTTTATTATCATCAGCAAGAACTTGGTGATCCTTCCCGATTCTTAACCGAGCTATTAAATTTGCAAGGCCCTAGTTACACCATATCAACCGCTTGCACATCTAGCGCAAAAGCTGTAATAAGTGGTCAACGACTGATTGAATCAGGATTAGTTGATGCTGCGATTGTTGGTGGAGCAGACAGTTTAAGTCGGATGCCGATTAATGGCTTTAATGCACTCGAAGCGTTATCAAGTAATCCTTGCATGCCATTTGCACAAGATCGTACTGGCATAAATATTGGTGAAGCCAGTGGGTTAATGTTACTAACCAAAGAGGAATCAAGTAATATTGCATTATTAGGTACAGGTGAATCCTCGGATGCTTATCACATCTCCTCTCCTCATCCTGAAGGAATAGGGGCGCAAACTGCGATGGAAATGGCATTAAAAAATGCTAATTTAAAACCAAATCAGATCGGTTATCTCAATTTACATGGCACAGCAACGATTCTTAATGACCAAGCTGAAAGTAAGGCAGTTTATCGATTATTTAAACAAAACCTTCCTTATTGTAGTTCAACAAAACATCTAACAGGACATACATTAGGTAGTGCAGCTATTACTGAATTAGCTATCAGTTATTTATTATTTAAACAAAATATTTATTTACCACAACAAGATTTTTCAATATCACCTTATGACAAAAATCTAGATAAAATTAACATGGTTACAGAAAAAATGATGCTACAAACACCAATCATTATGTCTAACTCGTTTGCTTTTGGTGGCAATAATGCATCTCTCATTATTGGAAAGGTATAATGCAATATAAATCAGCAAGTGACTACTTACCACACAGAACACCGATGATTATGATTAATAAAGTTCATCTAGTCGACGACAAGCAATGCATTTGCAGTGTTGAAGTTAGCAAAAATGGCATACTTTCTCCATTTTTAACTAAGGATGATCAGCTACCCAATTTTTATGCTATCGAATTAATGGCACAAACCATTGGTGTTTGGAATGGGTATCATGGTTCGAAAAAAAACCACTCACCACAATTAGGCATGTTACTCGGTGGACGAGCAATTAAAACTACTGTACCTGCATTTGCACTGAATAGTGAATTAATGATAACCGCCAATTTAGTCCTGTTTGATTCTAAGTTGGCTAACTTTGATTGTAATATTTGCATCAATCAACAATGTGTTGCATCAGGCAAACTCAATGTTTATGAACCTGATCATAATGAATTTGACCAACTCTTTGGTTTACAGCGATTAAAAGGATAACTATTATGCGTCGTACAGTACTTGTAACTGGAGCAAGTAAAGGAATTGGTAAAGCAATAGCTTGTAAACTAGCGTTAGATGGTTTTGATATCGTCATACACTACCATAGTGATAAACAAGGAGCGCTTGAAACTAAAAAAATTATTGAGCAGTCTGACCAGATAGCCAGATTAATCCAATTCGATGTTAGCAATACCGATCAATGTCAACAAATTATTGAAGAAGATATTGAACAACATGGTGCTTATTACGGTGTGGTAAATAATGCTGGTATTATTCGCGATGGCGCTTTTCCAGCTTTAACACAAGATGACTGGAAGGCGGTAATTCATACCGATCTTGATAGTTTTTACAATGTATTACATCCTTGTATTATGCCCATGATTGGACTACGTAACGGTGGAAGAATTGTTGTTATATCATCAATTTCAGGCATCGTTGGCAATCGTGGTCAAGTCAATTACAGCGCAGCTAAAGCAGGTGTAATTGGTGCAGCCAAAGCGTTAGCGCTTGAATTAGCTAAACGAAAAATTACCGTCAATTGCATTGCTCCAGGTCTAATTGATACTGGTATTTTAGATATTGAACCTATCGCTTTAAAAGAAGCAATGTCCATGATCCCACTTAAAAGAATGGGACACGTTGACGAAGTCGCAGGGCTTGCTAGTTATCTAATGTCAGATAATGCTGCATATATAACACGACAAGTCATTTCAATTAATGGAGGAATGGTATGACTAAACGAGTAGTTATAACCGGCTTAGGTGGAGTCACTGCATTTGGTAACGAATGGACTGATGTCGAATTCAAACTGAAAAAGCTTGAAAATGCAGTTCGATATATGCCTGAGTGGGAAATTTATGATGGGTTACACACCAAACTTGGCGCACCAATTGATGATTTTGCATTACCTGAACATTATACACGAAAAAAAATTCGTTCAATGGGCAGAGTATCTTTACTCTCAACCAAAGCAACTGAAATCGCATTAGAAAAAGCAGGATTACTTGATGCTATTGAGCTAACTAATGGCGATACAGGTATCGCGTTTGGATCATCGACAGGTAGTACTCAACCAGTTGCATCATTTGCAACTATGTTAAATGAAAAGCATACCAACAACATTACTGCCACTACCTATATTCAAATGATGCCCCACACAACCGCTGTTAATACTGGCTTATTTTTTGGCTTAAAAGGTCGATTGATCACCACGTCAAGTGCTTGTACTTCTGGAAGTCAAGCTATTGGTTATGCATATGAAGCCATAAAATACGGTATGCAAAAAATCATGGTAGCCGGCGGTGCTGAAGAGTTATGTCCATCGGAAGCAGCTGTTTTTGACACCTTATTTGCCACCAGTCAACTTAATGACACGCCTAAATTATCGCCAAGACCCTACGATCGTGACCGTGATGGCTTAGTTATTGGTGAAGGTGCTAGTGCATTAATTTTAGAAGAATATGAACATGCCAAAGCCCGAGGTGCAAAAATTTATGGTGAAATTATAGGCTTTAAAACCAATTGTGATGCAAGCCATATTACTCAACCAAGGCAAGAAACAATCCAATACTGTATTGAACAATCCCTTAAAGATGCAAGATTAGATCCAAACCAAATTGGCTTTATCAGTGCCCACGGTACCGCTACCGCTCGCGGAGACGTTGCTGAAAGTAATGCAGTTGCCAACATCTTTGGTAACAAAACCCCTATATCATCGTTGAAAAGTTATTTTGGCCATACCCTTGGCGCATGTGGGGCAATTGAAGCATGGTTGACGTTAGAGATGATGCACACAGGTTGGTTTAACCCAACTATCAACTTAAATCATATTGATCCTCAGTGCGGTGATCTTGATTATATTGTCGGCGCTGGGCGAAATTTAGATATTGAATATTTTCAAACCAATAACTTTGCTTTTGGTGGAATTAACACCTCAATTGTTATTAAAAGATTATAGTTTGATATTTTTTGAATAAGCTTAGCGTTTAAATTTATCTAAATTTTTATACCATTATTCAGGAATATTAAGATTGTTGATGGAATTTTTATTATTCCATTCGCATATTAAATAGTTCAAACGATTTTACAAATGACGGTACTTTAACAACTTTAATAGTTGCTAAAGTACACATTCATTTTGTTTAAGATTTTGTTTAAAATCTCGTTTACCATCCTAATTTTTTTTAATTTATTTTTTATAACAATAATATATTATTACTCAGAGTTTAGTTTACTATAACCATTTTTAACCATGATAGATATCTTTTATGAGGTTATAGCATAGTGGCGATATCTATCCATAATTTTTAAACAAACTGTTATCTTTTTTTATAAAGAAATTTAATAAAATAGCGACTGATTAACTAAGATAAAAGTAAATTAATTGCCAATAAAAATATTAGATTATTTAGAGACTGAGATTGAATTCTACTTATGAGACTTAATGCCGGTGAAATATCATTTATAAAAAACACATAATAAATAGTCATACTTAAAAAACCACAAAGAAAAGTAGTTACCATTCCTGTCAATATCAATTTTGCGAAGCTCATTTTTGAATTTACATGCTCAAAACTATTTTTGATAACTACTGTGAAAAGTATATAGAGAATTACTGACAATAAAAGTCCAATCAATACAGGTGCCAACACTAAAGATATACTTGGCTGCAAAAAATGATAAATTATTGCTAACGATACATAGAACAAGAAAATACCAAAAAATGGGAAACGCATTTTTTTTAATTGGTCTGAATTAAAATTAATTGCTGATCGATAAATAATATTTTTTTTAACGATAAAATAAAACATAATGATTAGCACAAATAAATCTATTATAAGAATTAGCCAACATATGAAAATGAGATATAAATATGAAGATAAATCATCGCGAATGAGGTCAAAATTAATAAAAAAATAATTATGAAACAGTATGAATATTTTAACGCTGAATTCAAAAAACTGTGTTTCCAAACAATAGGTAATAAGATAAAAAATCACAGAGAGCAAACTGATTACTTTCCAATTTTTAGATACATTATATAAACAATACTTTTGGCAGAAAAATACACTGATAATAAAAACTAAAAAATAATAATACATAGAACCCAAAGTTAAACTATGAATTAGTTGAGCTATGTAAATATTGCCTTCACTAAGGTAGCTATCCGATTTGATAACAAGATTAAATATGGAATTGAATAATGAACATCCAAAATTGATAAAAATAAAAAGGCAAGGTAGTTTAAAATAAGATTGATTTTGAGTATCCATTATATCCCTATAAATGTTCATTATTGAATAATATAAAAAATGATAACTATCTTGAAAGATGAATATAAAGATTATATTTTGGTTTAAAAATCCTATCGCCTTTATAATCAATATAACCTAAAAAATAGTAACCAAAATAAAAAATAGATGTGTATAAAAAATTATTGCTCCATCAAAGGTTAAGAAATCTCAATTTATAAATTTTCTTTTCTTTTTTCTTTTTTTACCTTTTATTTTGTTAATTAGTAAACATATAAAAGCTATTGCAGGATTGAAAAAAAAGAGAATAAAAAACAATAAAATGATTAATAGTTCATATTCTGGAAAAGATTCTATAATTTTTTCTCGATATAATGAGGATAAGAATAAAATACTCATTAGAAAAAAATAAATTATTCTTGTTACCCATAATAATCTTTTTAACGATTTTATTCTTCTATAATGAGTTGGTGTACAATCTGAGTAAGGTATCGTGATACCCAACAGAAAAAGCTCAATTAAAAATAATAAAATATAAAAAAAAGTTACCATTTTTTATTTCTTCAGAGAGTCAATTTATCTAATAACACTGCATCATTGAAATTGGTAATAATATTTTAATTAAAGCTAGATACCTTAAATGACTTTTTTCCCCTTTGTCGCAGGATCGTCAAGTACAACTAACTAATTACTCAATAAGCATTACTCATAAATATAGCCTAGATTATATACAAAAATAAATAACTGTAAAACTAAGATCTTTATAGCGAATTTTAGAAAAATCAATCAACCTTAAGTCATGATAATGAATAGATATGGCGTCATTTGACGCCATTATCAAATATTTAGTATTAGAGCTGAACGTTATAAATCATTTTTTCGCGTTCAATGGCTCGATAACCAATATCATGCCGATAGTAACAATCATGCCAATGAATATTTTTGAGTTGTTCATATGCGCGCTTTTGGGCATCTGATACGCTGTTACCTAGTGCGGTGACACATAGAACTCGTCCACCATTGGTACAAACTTGGCCATTTTCCAAGCACGTACCGGCGTGGAAGATTTTACAATCGTTTTCTATTACGGTTGGCAGACCTAAAATAACATCTTTAGTGTCGTAATCACCCGGATAACCACCAGCTGCGAGCACGACACCTAAGGCTGGTCTTGGATCCCATTTTGATTTTATGATATCTAGTTTACCTTTTGTGGCAGCTAAACAGAGTTCTATCAAGTCGGATTGCATTCGCATCATAATCGGTTGAGTTTCTGGATCGCCAAATCGACAGTTAAATTCAATGACTTTGGGATTACCTTGTTTATCTATCATTAAACCGGCATAAAGGAAACCAACATACACATTACCTTCTTGTGCCATGCCATTAACTGTTGGATAGATGATTTGTTCCATCACTTTGTTGAATATCTCATCGGTTACTACCGGTGCTGGAGAATAAGCGCCCATTCCTCCGGTATTAAGACCTGTATCGCCATCACCTACCCGCTTATGATCTTGACTAGTTGCCATTGGTTCGACATGTTTACCATCGACCATTACAATAAAGCTGGCTTCTTCGCCATCGAGAAACTCTTCAATTACCACCCGATTACCGGCATCACCAAAGGCATTACCCGCTAACATATCGCGCACCGCCTCTTCTGCTTCTTGAAGTGTCATGGCAACAATCACACCTTTCCCTGCTGCTAAACCATCAGCTTTTATTACAATTGGCGCACCTTTTTGCTGAATATAAGCAATAGCTGGTTCTATTTCGGTAAAGTTTTGATATTCAGCAGTTGGAATATGGTGACGAGCTAAAAAATCTTTAGTGAAAGCTTTCGATCCTTCTAACTGTGCGGCCGCTTTAGATGGTCCAAAAATTTTCAATCCGGCTTTTTGAAAACTGTCAACAATACCAATTACTAATGGCGCCTCTGGTCCGACTATGGTTAAGTCTATTTGTTGCTCCTGTGCAAAATTTAATAGTCCGGCAATGTCGGTTGCTTTTATATTGATGTTTTCTAAATTTGCTTCAAGTGCGGTACCTGCATTACCCGGCGCAACAAATACTTTGGTCACTAATGGTGATTGTGCTGCTTTCCATGCTAAGGCATGTTCACGCCCACCATTACCGATAACTAAAACTTTCATACAAGGTCCTTTCAATACTTTTAAAGATTAATGCCTAAAATGACGCATATTGGTAAAAATCATCGCAATATTATGCTCGTTTGCAGCTTGTATCACTTCATCATCACGAATCGATCCACCAGGTTGTATAACGCAAGTAACGCCCACCGCAGCGGCCGCATCTACGCCATCCCTAAAAGGAAAGAAAGCATCAGAAGCTACTACCGAACCAGCAACTTCTAGGTTCTCATCTTTTGCTTTAATGCCGGCAATTTTTGCTGAATAAACACGGCTCATTTGTCCTG
The DNA here is from genome assembly GCF_984569075.1 of Gilliamella sp. LMG 34361. NCBI lineage: Bacteria > Pseudomonadati > Pseudomonadota > Gammaproteobacteria > Orbales > Orbaceae > Gilliamella > Gilliamella sp. LMG 34361. The sequence continues at coordinate 2,716,213 of NZ_OZ474903.1, forward strand.
CACCTATACCAATTGTCATATTATCTTTGGCATAAACAATGGCGTTAGATTTAACAAATTTTGCTACCTTCCAGCAAAATAGTGCATCGGATAGTTCTTTTTCAGTTGGTTGACGTTTGGTAACAACTTTTAACTGATCTTTAGTGACCATACCTAAATCTTTTTCTTGTACAAGAACCCCACCGTTAACACGTTTAAAATCTAAACTAGTTGTAGAATTACTCGACCAACTACCACATTCAAGGACACGAACATTCTTTTTAGTTTGTGTAATAGCTAAAGCATCTTGATCAATTGAAGGTGCAATAATCACTTCAACAAATTGTTTATCGACAATAGTTTGAGCGGTCTTAGCATCTAAAGGGCGATTAAAAGCAATAATGCCACCAAATGCAGAGGTTGGATCAGTTTTAAAAGCATTTAAATATGCAGTTAAAATGTTATCACTCACTGCAACACCACATGGGTTGGCGTGTTTAACAATTACGCAAGCAGGTTCATCAAAGGATTTTACACATTCCAATGCTGCATCAGTATCGGCAATATTATTATAAGATAATTCTTTACCTTGTAGCTGTTTAGCGGTTGCAATAGAAGCTTGCTCAAGCTGTTCTTCAACATAAAATGCAGCTTGTTGATGAGCATTTTCACCATATCGCATATCTTGTTTTTTAATATACTGCAGATTTAAAGTTCGAGGAAACTCTCCAGCAGGCTTATCAGTGTCGCCATAATATGGTGGGACAAGTTTACCAAAATAGTTAGCAATCATACCGTCATATTGAGCAGTATGTTCAAAAGCTTTTATTGCTAGACTAAAACGATATTTAAAAGAGAGGCAATTTTGTTGGTTATCCAACATATCAATGATTGTGTTATAGTCCTGACAATCAACCACAATTGCAACATCTTTATTATTTTTGGCGGCAGAACGTACCATAGTTGGCCCACCAATATCGATATTTTCTATCGCATCTTCTAAACTACAGTTTGGATCAGCAACAGTTTTTGCAAAAGGGTATAAGTTCACAACGACCATATCAATTGGGTCGATCTTATGTTGTTGCATGACGTCATCATCAACACCTCGACGGCCTAAAATACCACCATGTATTTTAGGATGTAAGGTTTTAACTCGACCATCCATCATTTCAGGAAAACCTGTATAATTAGATACTTCAGTAACAGGAATATGGTTGTCGATTAATAGTTTGGCGGTACCACCAGTGGAAAGGAGTTCTACATTACGATCTGATAAAGCTTTAGCAAATTCAATAATTCCTGTTTTATCAGAAACACTAAGTAGAGCACGACGGATAGGACGAAACTGCTGCATGAAAAAGCTCCGAAATTAAAATTCTAAATCCAAGTCAGTGAAGGGCTATTATATATAAAACCAAGAGCGATGTTTAGTATTAACTTTTTAAAATTAAATCGAAAAATTTTTTACCTCAATAATTTGATATTGATCACAGAATTAACATTTTCCGGTTAATCATGGTGTTTTAGGCTTTCTTTTTTAGATTTTTTGCTCTAATGTTATGCGTAACTGTTACGCATAACATTTTTAAAGAAAAGGGAGAAAGTCATGCAGTCTTTATTTGAATTGAAAGGAAAACGCGCACTCATCACCGGTTCTGCTCAAGGAATTGGTAATCTTTTAGCAAATGGTTTAGGTCAATATGGCGCTAGCATTATCATCAATGATATTACTCAAGAAAGAGCTGATAATGCAGCCAAGTTATTACAGCAACAAGGTATTGATGCGGTTGGTGTAGGTTTTGATGTCACTAATTTAGCATCCGTAACGCAAGCAATTAATTATATTGAGAAAGAAATCGGTGCTATTGATATTTTAATTAATAATGCTGGGATTCAACGTCGTCATCCTTTTACTGAATTTCCTGAAGCAGATTGGGATGCAGTCATTAACGTAAATCAAAAAGCGGTGTTTTTAGTTTCACAACAAGTGGCTAAACATATGATTAACCGTCGTGAAGGGAAAATCATCCATATCTGTTCAATGCAAAGTGAGTTAGGTCGGGACACTATCACACCTTACGCCGCCTCGAAAGGCGCGGTGAAAATGTTAGTAAAAGGAATGTGTGTTGAACTTGCCCGCTACAACATTCAAGTCAATGGTATTGGTCCTGGTTATTTCGATACTGAGATGTGTAAAGCACTGGTCGAAAATAAAGAGTTCACTAGCTGGTTATGCCAAAGAACACCAGCAGCTCGTTGGGGGAAACCTGAAGAACTGATTGGTTCAGCGGTATTTTTATCCTCTAAAGCATCTAATTTTGTCAACGGACACATTCTTTATGTCGATGGCGGAATGCTGGCTGCGGTTTAATCACCCATCACAAATTACACAGATGTTTATGATTCAAAGCTAATGAGCGTTATTTGAGATGATTAAAACCATAAACATTTGTCGTAATTTATCTAGGATTTTATTTAGTTTATAAAGGGAATGAATATGAATATCACACAAAAATTAGCACCATCGAGATGGTGGCGATTAATGCCAATAATTTTTATCACTTACAGTCTAGCTTACTTAGATCGTGCAAATTATGGTTTTGCCGCTGCCGCCGGTATCAATGATGATTTAGGCATTACTAAAGGTACGTCATCATTAATTGGTGCACTGTTTTTTCTTGGCTACTTTTTCTTCCAAGTTCCAGGTTCTATTTACGCGGTTAGAAAAAGTGTTCGAAAACTGATTTTTGTTTGCCTTATTTTATGGGGAATGTGTGCAGCACTAACAGGAATGGTCAGTAATATACCTTCACTTATGGCGATACGCTTTGTTTTAGGTATTGTTGAAGCTGCTGTGATGCCGTCAATGTTAATTTATATTAGTACTTGGTTCACAAAAGCTGAACGCTCAAAAGCCAATACGTTTTTAATATTAGGAAATCCAGTAACAGTATTGTGGATGTCTATTGTTTCAGCTCATTTAATTGACCTTTATGGCTGGCGTGAAATGTTTGTTATTGAAGGTTTACCAGCCGTTTTATGGGCCGTAATTTGGTGGATTTTGGTCAGAGATAAACCATCAGAAGTGAAATGGTTAACCGACGCAGAAAAAGCTGAATTCCAAGCAGTAATGGATAAAGAGCAGCAAAATATTAAACCAATGCGTAATTATGGTGAAGCATTTCGTTCAGGTAATGTAATTAAACTTTGTGCAGTACATGCTTTATGGAGCATTGGAGTATATGGTTTTATGATGTGGATGCCATCTATCATTAAAGCATCTGGTAATGTTGATATCGTTTCAGTTGGTTGGTTAGCGGCTATCCCTTACTTTGTTGCGATTGCAATGATGTTAATTGTCTCTTTTTATTCTGATAAACTTCAAAACAGAAAATTATTTGTTTGGCCATTATTGTTAATTGCGACTATTGCTTTCTTTACCGCTTATTTACTTGGTGCCGAACATTTCTGGATCTGCTTCATCTTATTATCTATCGCAGCAGGATGTATGTATGCACCATATGGACCGTTTTTTGCCTTAATTCCTGAACTATTACCTAGTAATGTTTCGGGTGTTTCGATTGGTTTAATTAATAGTTTTGGCGCGCTTGGTGCATTCATTGGCGCATGGTTAGTTGGTGTTATCAATGCTGCAACCGGTAGTGCCGGAGCATCTTATATTTTTATGGGTGCAGCTTTAGTATTATCCGTCGTGCTTATGGCTAACGTTAAAGCACCTAAAAAATAATCTCCATTTTCAATAAAAAGGTAATAGTGGTTATTACCTTTTTGATTTAATTAAAGATAACTAATGTTATTTATTTTGCTATTTTACTGATAAAATAGCCGCTTTCTTTTGAATAATTCCTTTAAATAACGATTTATGAAAGATAAACGCATTAGTTTACAAGATATTGCCGATTTAACTGGTGTGACTAAAATGACAATTAGTCGCTATTTAAAAAATCCTAAGCAGATATCAGAAAAAAATAGAGAAAAAATCGCCAAAGTACTAAAAGAAATTAATTATATACCTAATCTTGCCCCACAAATCATGTTAGGTTCTCGTAGCCGTTGTATCGGTATCGCCATTCCATCATTTAAAAATCAGATATTTTTAGAAGTTCTAGCTGGTATTGAATCAGTTGCGTCAACACATCACTATCAAACCATTATTACTAATTACAATTATGATAAGCAAATTGAGGAAGAGAAAATTATCAATTTACTATCTTATAATATTGATGCATTAGTTTTGATGGAAAAACAACATACAACAACTACGCTTGAATATTTAAAGACAGCTAAGATTCCTGTTATTGAGTTAATGGATATTACCAATACGTTTTTTGATATCCAAGTTGGATTTGATAACCAAAAAGCTGCATATGACATGACCATGCAGATGATTGCCTCCGGTAAAAAAAATATTATCTATTTTAATTCAATTGCTAGCGTGCGAGATAGTCAGCGTTATCAGGGTTATGAGCAAGCAATGCAGCAATCAGGATTGGTTCCCCATCAAATTTTACCAAATTCAATTTCGTCTATTGATTTAGGAAAACATTTATTTCATCAAGCGATACAAAAATATCCAAAAATGGATGGCGTATTTTGTACTAATGATGATATGGCCATTGGTGTTTTACTTGAATGTCAAAATTATAATATTCCTGTTCCTGAACAAATCGCTATTTCAGGATTCCATGGATTAGAGGTTGGTCGAGCCAATAAACAAAATATTGCTACAGTTGTTACGCCACGATTCGAAATAGGTAAAGTCGCCATTGAATTACTGTTAAAAAGGCTTGATGGAGAGATAATTCCTAATAGCATCTGTCTGCCTTATCACATTGAAAAAGGGCAAACCATTTAAGATAAATTCAAACTAGCAACAGGTTGAATTTAGATTGCATCATTAGTAAAACCAGAACTAAATGGTTAGCTTAATTCATTCAACAATAGAATCACTTTGTCTATCATAAAAATAAAGCGAATTGACACTTTGAATTTTCCTTTCATTTTGTTCTTGGGTACTATTACGATATTTTTGCGGACTCAAACCAATTCTCTTTTTAAAGATCCGCGAAAAATAGAGTTGATCATCAAAGCCAATTGAACGACTGATTTCTGCAATACTCATAGTCGTGGTTTGTAATAACAGTTTCGCCCGATTTACTCGTTGCTCTTGTCGCCATTCACCAATCGACATACCAATTTGATCTTTAAACATATGGGCGATCCTTGATGTCGACAAACACACTCTTTGTGAGACAATATCCAGTGTAAAATTATTTTCATCAAGTGTATCAATTAAATAGTTACAAACTTGCAATACGCGAGTATCGATTTTAGGTGGATTAGTAGCAGAGGTCTCTTGTGCACAGCGTATTAAGAATTGCTCTAACATACTCATGGCTAAATTTTCCGAATAAATTATATTTGATTGCCCCACCTCAACAATTTTTATAAATAATTGTTCTAGCTCATCTTTTACTTGAGTATTAGGGCGATAAAACCCGGTTTCTTTTAAGCGATTTTCCCAACTTAATAAATATTTCCATGTTGATTTAGGTCTAAAATAAACCCAAAAGTGGAACCAATTATTTTCATCTTCTTTGCGACCATATAAATGGGGCTCTTTGGGAGGAAAAAGCACAAAATCACCTGGATAACAATTAAATGATTCATTATCACGATAAATAGTCCCCTGCCCTGCATAAGTTAAGTTGATAATGTAACCATTTAACCCTTTAGGGCGATCGATGAAAAAATCAAATTTTCCTTCTTTTTCTATCGGAGTTAAACCAGATACAAGATGGACATTAAATGAATAACCCGGTAGTAACGGGTCATTTTGTTGTTCATTGCTCATTTAGCATCCTCAATTCTTGGCAATTTTTTTATTTTTACATAAAAATTATTTTTGAATAGTGATAATTTTGAGATCTCCATCACAAAACAATTTAGGTGTGCAGAATCGTCTATATTTATAGCAACAACGTACCTATTTGTTTTATCGGATATTAATTATTCTTCCCAAAAATTCCATTTAATTAGTCTTTGAGGTACTAGCGGATGAATAAAAAAATAACCATTGGATTAGATTTTGGTAGCGATTCTGTCAGGGCATTAGCCGTCGATTGCCAGAATGGAAAAGAATTAGCCACAGAAGTTATTTATTACCCACGTTGGTCTAAAGGTCAGTTTTGTGATCCTAAAAAAAATCAATTTAGACATCATCCACTTGACTATATTGAGTCAATGACGCAATCAATACAATCTGTTGTAAAACAACTTAAATCAGATGCACAAAATGTAGTTGCAATTGGTGTAGATTCAACTGGCTCTACTCCTGCCCCAATTGATGAAAATGGGGATGTTTTAGCTTTAAAACCAGAGTTTATGGATAATCCTAATGCTATGTTTATTTTGTGGAAAGATCATACTTCAGTAAATGAAGCAGAAGAGATTAATAACGTTTGCAAAGATGCCCGTTATGCAAAATATTTAGAATATTGCGGTGGAGTATATTCTTCGGAATGGTTTTGGGCCAAAATTATGCATATTTTTCGTCAAGATAGTGACGTGAAAAATGCTTCTGCATCTTGGATTGAACTTTGTGATTGGGTACCTGCTTTATTATCAGGAACGACCGCACCAAACGAGATAAAGCGTGGTAGATGTGCTGCAGGTCATAAGTGTTTTTGGAGTGAAGGATGGAATGGACTACCGCCCTATGACTTTTTTGAAAAAATCGATCCTGTCTTAGTTACTGCTTTACCTTATCCTTTATTTGAAAAAACTTATACTGCTGACAAAAAAGTGGGGGCAATTACCCAAGAGTGGGCTGAAAAATTAGGTTTACCACCAACGGTCGTTATTGCTGGTGGTGCATTTGATTGCCATATGGGTGCCGTTGGTGCTGGTGCAAAACCTTATACGTTAGTGAAAGTAATTGGTACTTCAACCTGCGATATTTTATTAGCTGAGCAAGCTGTCATTGCTAATCGTTCAATTAAAGGTATTTGTGGCCAAGTTGATGGGAGTGTAATGCCAAATTTTATCGGTCTTGAAGCAGGTCAATCCGCTTTTGGCGATATATACGCATGGTTTCAAAAACTGTTGTGTTGGCCATTAGAAAAATTGATTTCAACTTCACCAGAATTGCAATCGACAGTACAAACTTTAAAACATAATTTTTTAAGCGATATTGCACAAGCTTGGGCCGAAAATCCAAATTTAGATACTATCCCAATCACCCTTGATTGGTTCAATGGTCGAAGAACTCCTTACGCTAATCAACGAATTAAAGGTGTTATTACCAGTTTAACTATTTCAACTGATGCTGCCACCTTATTTGGTAGTTTGATTTTATCAACTGCTTTCGGTGCAAGAGCCATTATGGAATGTTTTATTAATCAACATGTGCCTGTTAATGACATTGTTGCATTAGGAGGAATAGCTAAAAAATCGCCCATCATCATGCAAACTTGTGCTGATGTAATGAATAGACCACTGACTGTGGTGAGTTCAGAACAATGTTGCGCATTAGGCGCTGCAATATTTGCCGCAGTCTCAGCTAATGTCTATACAGATATCCCAAGCGCTCAAAGTAGGATGTCCAGTAAGCTCGAAACCACATTCACCCCTAATGAGAATAGGGTACAAAAATATCAAGAATTATATGAAAAGTATTTAGTTTGGTCAGCATCAAGTGAACCAAACTATAACGCTTAGTTTTACCAACAATGTGAATAAATTCTAAAGGAGTCCATTATGTTTGTTTATGAAAAAGCTGAAATTTGGTTTGTTGCTGGTAGCCAACACCTTTATGGACCAGAAGCACTTGAACAAATAAAAAATAATATCCAACAGGTAACGGATTATTTTAATACAGAAGCAAAATTACCGGTAAAGATTATTCTTAAACCACTTGCGACAAAACCTGACGATATATACAGCCTTTGTCAGGAAGTTAACTATTCTTCAAAGTGTGTTGGATTAATAACGTGGTTACATACGTTTTCACCGGCTAAAATGTGGATTAATGGATTAAATCATTTACAAAAACCTCTTTTACAACTTCATACTCAATTTAATGAAGTCGTTCCTTGGGATTCAATGGATATGGATTTTATGAATCTCAATCAAACTGCACACGGTGGGCGCGAATTTGGTTTTATTGGTTCTCGTATGCGCCAACCTCATTCTCTGGTAACGGGTTATTGGAAAGATAAAGATGTGCATGATCAAATTGCACGATGGATGCGAGTTTGTGTTGCAATTGATGCCGAAAAAACCATGAAAATAGTTAGATTTGGCGACAATATGCGGGAAGTTGCAGTAACAGAAGGTAACAAAGTTTCTGCACAAATTAAATTTGGTTATTCGGTCAATACCCATGCCGTTGGTGATTTAGTGTCAGTCCTTAATTCAATTAATAATAGCCAAATAAATCAGTTAATTGATGAATACGAAACACTTTACCAACTCACCCCTATTGCGCAAATTAATGGTGAAAAAAGACAAAATCTAATTGATGCAGCAAGAATTGAATTAGGAATTGAGCAATTCTTAAAACAAGGTAACTATTCCGGATTTACTACAACGTTTGAAGACTTATATGGTATGAAGCAATTACCAGGTCTTGCCGTACAGCGATTAATGGCTAAAGGTTATGGCTTTGCTGGTGAAGGAGATTGGAAAACCGCAGCCTTACTTAGCACTATGAAATTAATGGCAAAAGGCCTTACAGGTGGTACTGCATTTATGGAAGATTATACCTATGATTTTACTAAAGGTAATGAATTGGTTGTCGGTTCACATATGTTAGAAGTTTGCCCATCGATTATAGATGATGGCGTGAAACCTTTGTTAGATATCCAACATTTAGGTATTGGCAATAAAGCTGATCCTGCACGGCTTATTTTTCCATCAAAGCCAGGTTTAGCAATAAATGCAAGTTTGATCGATATCGGTAATCGTTTCAGATTAATCGCAAATGAGATCGAAACAATTAAACAGCCTTATACACTACCCAAATTACCTGTAGCTTGTGCAGTTTGGAAGCCAAAACCATCTCTTAATGTATCTGCTGAAGCATGGATTTTAGCAGGTGCTGCACATCATTCAGTTTATACTCAGGCACTTTCAATGGACTATTTTAGACTTTACGCACAGCTGCATAATATTGAACTTCTAGTTATTGATGGTAACACAAGAATCAATGATTTTAGAAATGAATTACGTTGGAATGAGATTGCGTATTGTAATCCTCATTCTTGATAAATTTATCTTAGCCAAGTAATAAAATAATAAAAGAATGATTAGATAATAAACTAAGTACAATTATAACAAATTGTTCTTACTAATTATTTGATTAATTCATATTACCAATGAGAGGTAATGTATGTTTACATCATTAAAAGAACGAGTATTAGCGGCAAATTTACTACTCCCACGTTATCAATTAGTCACTTTTACTTGGGGAAATGTATCAGAAATTGATAGAAATAATGGTGTCATTGCCATTAAGCCATCTGGCGTTTCTTATGATAAGTTGAAAATAGAAGACATTGTTATAATTGATCTTGATGGAAAGAAAATTGAAGGTAAGCTAAATCCTTCAAGTGATACCCAAACGCATATTGAACTTTATAAAACGTTTGAACAAATTGGCGGAGTTATTCACACTCATTCCCGTAATGCAACAATTTGGTCACAAGCAGGATTAGATATTCCTGCTTTAGGAACTACTCATGCAGATTATTTTTATGGTGATATTCCTTGTACTCGCTTATTAACACCAACTGAAATAATTAATAATTATGAACTCAATACGGGGAAAGTCATTATTGAGGAGTTTAATAAACGTAATATTGATGTTATGGCAATACCTAGTGTTCTTGTGTCTGGGCATGGTCCTTTTGGATGGGGAAAAAATGCTGATGATGCCGTACATAATGCGGTTGTTTTAGAAGAAATTGCTGCTATGGCATTAGCAACTCGCAATCTGAATATCGGTATAAAAATTCAACAAGAATTATTGGATAAACACTATTATCGTAAGCATGGTAAAAATGCCTATTATGGTCAATCATAAAACTATCAAAAATTAGATTTCTTAAAAGTTGTACTATTTAAAAATATCAGCCATCCGCCAAACACTCCTGTTTGGCACTTTTACTTCAAACAATTGTTAAAATTTTATTATTCATTATAATTTTACCAATATGGTCTCTATTAAATTTAGTTTTATTTGAATCATTATTTAAAATTACAATTCGTTCATCAAATAACTTAATTATATTTATCTTATAGTTTATATTATCAAACTAAAACGGTATATTTTTACCTAGTATGGAATTTTTAGATTAGGATATGATTCATTTAATTTAAGGTTTTTTGAGCATTTCTTATTTAAGAAAATATTTAATTTAATTTACTTAATATATTTGAGTTAAATAGATAAATAATATTAGATATCATTTAAAATAAATAAAACACTAACTATTTTGATAATAACCATATCATAAAATAACAATTGTTAAATCTAGCTAGCAATTCATTGAAATTTTTATTTTAGTTTTAGATAACAATCGTTAGGATCATTCAGTTTTATGAATAATTTATTTTCTAAACTAATTTATCTATATTAATATTAAGCCCAAATGACTATTTAGACATTTGGGCTTAAAAATTCGATATTAATTATTACAGTATATTAATATTAGATTTCCTCACTTTTAAATTTACCATTAGATAAATCCCGTTCAACTTCACTATAGATTGATTCAAGTTTATAAAAACACAAAATAGCGATATTGATTAACGCAAGAATTAAAGGAAAGTAGATAAATAAAAATTCTATCACAGATAGAACTTCATTTGTTTGCTGTACATCACCACCACTAATAAATCCAAAAGCGCCTAGTATCCAACCAATACTAGCTGTACCCATACCCATACCTAATGTCTGACCTAATGTTCCTGCACTAAATAAAATCCCTTGAATTCTTAATTTACTGATCCATTCACCATAATCAATAGTATCCGCTAAAAAAGCGAACATAGTTGCACCAACTCCACAAAAACCAATACTTCGAACAACTGTAGATATAATGATATATAGGGCATTTTGTTTATCAATTAACGGAATTAAACAAGCAATACAACAAATAATAAGTCCAAACAATGCAAGGTTTCTTTTACCCAAATGACGAAGAAGAAATGGAATGATTAGTAGGGTCAATAAACTAGGAATATATTGAGCCATACTTATATAAGACATATAGTAAACATCATCTAAAATATATTTTGAATAATAAACGCTCACAGTTGAAAGTGCAGTTAAGCTAGTAAAAGTTATGAATAAATAGAAAAATATCATAATCCAATATTTATTTTTTAGTATAGCTTTTAAAACTTGCTCAAATTTTATATTGCTATCGTTATCTTCTTTTATTGGTTTAATTCGTTCTCTAACATTTAATCCAGTAATAATTAAACAAACTGCAGTAAAAAAACCAAAGATAGCAAATAAAATTATCCAAGAAACTTTAGTATTCCCAAAATATCCAACAATTGGGAGAGTAAAAACTCCAACAGTTAGAGATCCTAACGTAGAAAGTCCATTTCTAAATACACTTAAAACACCTCTTTCATAAAGACTTCTTGTAATAAGAGCAAGTAATGAGCCATAAGCAATATTATTTGCAGTAAATAAAATATTAGCTAATAAATAAGTTATGCATACATACCATATTTTTATATTATCACTAGCTTCTGGAATTGTTGACATTAAAAATGCTGATAATCCAAAAGGAATAGCAGTAAATAGAACCCATGGCCTTGCCTTGCCATATTTAGTATTTGTTTTATCAATTTTTATACCAACAAAAACACATAAAATACCATCTATAACGCGAGCAAAAAACATCAAAGAGCCAACAAGAATGGCGGAAACACCAACAACCTCTGTATAAAAATATGCCAAAAAGGTTACCATTAAAGTATAAGTTAAATTTGTACCATAATCGCCTAGACCAAAAGAAAATCTTTCCTTGAATTTAATTTTTTCTGAATCGATATCAGAATTATTTATAAAACTATTCATGATTATTCCCCAACAAAATAATAGCTAAATCCCAATCTTTTAATATAAATTTGTCGTTATATTTTAAAATTGAACCGGTTAATAAATTACGTCCGCCTATTTCAGTAAAACAAACATTTATAGGGTTAGAAGAATAATTAAAGTAAAATCTAATTTTTTCTTTTTTATAATTGACGCCATTTTTAATAACTAGTGGAAAACTATCCTGGCATTTAAGATCTGCCAATTTTTCCTCATTAAAAATATATTCATAAATTTGTTGTAGTACGGAAGTACTTATATTACAACCTATATAAGTGGCAGAACCGCGCCCATACCTATTACTAGTAACTGCTGCATATTTTCCCCAATATGGATGTTGATACTTGGCTAAAATTTTTGTATTAACATCTGGCTCAATCAGCTCCATCCAATCATTTATCTGGCAATCACAAATGGTCAGATCAATTTCGTCTGATATCAAACTTACATTATTAGGTTCAACGAATAGTTGATATGAAATCCCGCAAGCTTCTGAAATAATGCCAGGTTGAACAACAGTTCGCACCTTCATATTTTCATTTGCAAAACCAGATTTAAATGAATAAATTACATTACCTCCATTCAGAACATAATTATTTAATTGTTCTAATTTAAGGTCACTAACACTATAAAGAAGTGGGATTATCAGAAGATCGTAATTAAATATAGAGTCATCATCAATCGAAACAATATCTACCTCTATGTTCATTTTATATAAGGTATCGTAATAAGAACGAAAAATATCGTTATATTGATGTAATGAATCCCTGCTAAATTGATGACCATGCCAAGGATGCCAATCAATAGCTGTTAAACACTCATTACTTACAATAATTGCTACTCGATTATATTTTTTTATTTCACGTAAATGCTTTGATAAAAGCTTTAACTCATTACCTACAATAGAAGCTTCTTCATAGATTGGATTTGGCTGTAAATCATGACTTAAAATTCCTTTCCAATATGTTTCAAATGAGTTATGAATTGAATGCCAGTGCCAATAACCAATTAAGCTTGCGCCACTAGCAATATGGCTATACGCTTGTAAACGTAACTGACCGGGATAAGGAGTCCAGTTTTTGAATGCTTGAGCTTGTGTTTCTAATACAAGGTAATTTTTTTTCTTGGTGCTACGAGCTACATCTCCTGAAAATGCAATTTCAATACCAGTTAACTGATCTTGACTGGGATGGTAAACATCAACACCAGTTATATCTAAAATTTCAGATGCATCAAAATGATTTACTTCAGATTGAATTCCATATGACCATGTTCGCCATTCAAAATCAAAATTATGAGTTAAAAATTGTTTTTCTGATTTATATTCATTAATAATATTAGCTTGCCATTGCAAAAAATTTTTTACTAATTTACGCTGAAATTTCTGAAACTCAGCACCTAAACTAGCATTTATTGTTCCAACTGTTGATGGAAAATCTTCCCATGCATCGATTCTATTGCTCCAATAATCTAAACCAAACTCATGATTTAATGTTAATAAATCACCAGAAAATTTTTCTTTCAAATATTTAACGAACTCTATTTGTATATTATTTCCACAAACATCATAATATTTAGTTTCATTATCAATCTGAAATCCAATAACGGCAGGATGATTAGCTACGGCTTGCATTAATTTTCTTATAAGACGTTCGGCATAAAATAGATAAGCTGGATGCGTAATGTCCATTTTTTGACGATGACCATATTTATTCCGACCATTTGGCGTTATGGCCATGACTTCAGGATATTTTTTTTCAAGCCAAGCTGGAATAGCATAAGTAGGAGTGCCTATAATCACATCAATGTTATTTTGGTACATCTTATCGAGTACTATAAGAATAGAACTAAAATCAAAAACGCCTTCTTGTTTTTCAAACGTACTCCAAGTACTTTCTGCGATACGTACATAGTTTATTCCTGCATCTAACATTAATTTAATATCTTCATCTATTCTCTCTTTTGGTAAATATTCTCGATAATAAGCGACACCATAATAAATTTTGTCCATAATTTATATCTCTCTTTTTTGTTAAATTAGCTACTATTTTTTATGATAATTAAACATACTATTTATATATATGGATAATCTTGTTATTAATATGGAATAATTGGCTTGCTAATTTAATATGAGAGATATATCACATTATTTATGCTCTTAATTTACACTGATTCCTTTTGCTTTTTTTATTAAAAGCATAAGTGTAATTTATACGTAGGTTCATATAGGATTGATTATTTGAAATAAATATAAATATTTTGGTTTCAGCAGTCGAGTTTATTAATCTCTTGAAAGGATTATGGGGATTAAAAAAATCAGGTATCTTCTGATACCTGATTTTCCATTTTTAGGATTAAATGTAGCAATTAATCGTCACTATAACCTAAGCTTCGAAGTGCTCGCTCATCATCAGCCCAGCCGGCTTTAACTTTTACCCATAATTCTAAATGAACTTTATTATCAAAAAATAATTGCATATCTTTACGTGCTTCTATGCCAATTTTTTTGATTTTTTCACCTTTATTACCAATGACCATTTTCTTTTGACCATCACGTTCAACCAAAATTAAACCATTGATACGGTACATGCCGGTAGGCTCATCGACTTTAAATTGTTCTATTTCAACCGTGACAGAATAAGGTAGTTCATCACCTAAAAAGCGCATTAGTTTTTCACGGATGATTTCTGAAGCCATAAACCGTTGTGAACGATCAGTAATATAATCTTCGGGGAAATGATGTTCACCAACAGGTAAATGTTTTTTTACAATGTCTTTGATGATATCAACGCCTTCACCTTTTTCAGCACTAATAGGCACAACATCCAAAAATTTGATTTTTTGGCTGATTTCTTGAATATGGGGCAACAGCTGAGTTTTATCTGTAACATTGTCAATTTTATTGATCACCAGTAATACAGGCGCTTTACAATCTTTAAGTTTGCCTGCAACCATTTCATCATCATCAGTCCAGTGTGTGCCTTCAACAACAAAGATAACCAATTCAACATCACCAATTGAACTGCTAGCAGCACGATTCATTAACCGGTTAATCGCTCTTTTTTCTTCAATATGAAGACCGGGGGTATCAATATAGATAATTTGATCATCATCTTGAGTATCAATACCTACAATACGGTGACGTGTAGTTTGTGCCTTGCGTGAAGTGATTGATACTTTTTGACCAAGTAGTTGATTTAATAAAGTTGATTTGCCGACATTTGGTCTACCGACTATAGCAACAAATCCACAATGTTGTTTTGATTCTGTCATTTTATACCTAATTGGTTTAGTGCTTCTTGAGCTGCAGCTTGTTCAGCTTTACGACGACTTAAACCTCGTCCTAAATATTGGTGATCATCATTGTCAATTTTGCATTGAATGAGAAACTCTTGCTCATGATTATCACCAGTAACTTCAAGAATTAAATAGCATGGTCGTTCATGTCGAATACCTTGCAGATATTCCTGTAATCGTGTTTTAGCATCTTTTTGCTTAATGCCAGGTTTAATTTCATTTAAACGCGTTGTATACCAAGCCAAAATTAACTGACGAATATTTTCAATATCACTATCTAAATAAATAGCACCGATGATAGCTTCGACGGCATCAGAAATAATCGACTCGCGGCGATAACCACCACTTTTTAATTCGCCTTGGCCCAAAATAAGATAATCACCTAATTTAAACTCTTTACCCATTTCAGCAAGAGTTTGACCACAAACTAAACTTGCTCTCATTTGGCTAAGATCACCTTCATCTTGCTTGCTAAATCGATGATAAAGCTCATCAGCAATAACAAAACTAAGGATTGAATCACCTAAAAACTCTAGCCGCTCATTATGCATTTTATTCGCACTGCGATGAGTCAGTGCGAGTTGCAATAAAGATGTATCTTTAAAATGATAACCAATCGATTGTTGTATTTGATTCAAATTTTTCATAGTTATCACAGTTAGTGAATTCCACCAATACGGCTGAATCGAATTCCTGTAGGCCATTCATCAGGTTGTTTTTCAAAGCTAATCCAAATAGCGGTTGCACGACCAACAAAATTTTCTTCAGGTACAAAACCAAAATATCGGCTATCACCACTATTATCACGATTATCACCCATCATAAAGTAGTTACCTTGTGGTACAACCCAAGTTGCTAAAGGTTGGCCTTTTTGATGATAAAAATAAGTTGGGTCTTCCATTTTTCTTGGCGTTGTTAGAATGTCGTGAGTAAATTGACCTAAGGTTTCTTGTTGAATTGTCATATCGAATGTTATTCGAGTTTGAGAATCAACAATACCTTTATCCTTATATTGTTTTATTGTATAGAAATCTGGATTTTGCTTCCATTCATCCACTTCTTTCCAATTACTTGATTGTGGCTGAGTATAATGTAAATCTAATGGTTCAGATTGCTGACCGACACAATTATTATCGCTTGTCTGGCACGCTGGATAAATAAGTATTTTCTTTTCCTTTGACAAATAAACAATTTTATCACCTGGTAAACCAACAACCCGTTTTATTATATCTCGATTTGAACCATCAGGATGTTTGAAAACCGCAATTTCACCTCGTTTTGGATGGCCGGTTGAAATTAAGACAGTATTTGTAATCGGATCACGTAATCCATATGAAAACTTTTGTACAGCAATAAAATCACCAACTAATAGTGTCTGCATCATTGATCCTGAAGGAATTTGAAAAGGTTCATAGATAAATGAACGAATAACAAATACCACAAACAGAACAGGAAAAAACGATGATAAATTCTCAACCCAACCTTTAGGTTTCCCGACTTCAGCTAGAACTTTTCCATCAATTTCACCATTGGTTTGCTTACGAATTTCTTCAACTTTACGTTGTCTAGCTGGTTTCCATTTAAATTTTTCTAAAAACCAGAAGATAGCAGTAATAAAAGTTGCTGTTGTCAATATGATGGCGAATATATTAGCCATTATTTATCCTCTTTAACTAATTAATCTTTACCTACATGCAAAATAGCTAAAAACGCTTCTTGAGGTAGTTCAACATTACCTACTTGTTTCATGCGTTTTTTACCCTCTTTTTGCTTCTGTAAAAGTTTCTTTTTACGACTAACGTCACCACCATAACATTTGGCCAATACATTTTTTCGTAATTGTTTTACAGTAGAACGAGCTATAACATGATTGCCAATTGCCGCTTGAATTGCTATATCAAACTGCTGACGAGGAATAAGATCTTTCATCTTTTCCACTAATTCTCGTCCACGATAAGGTGCATTATCTTTATGCGTGATAAGCGCTAATGCATCAACTCGTTCGCCATTAATTAATACATCAAGTCTGACCATGTCAGCAACTTGGAAACGTTTAAAACTGTAATCTAAAGAAGCATAACCACGTGAAGTCGACTTAAGTTTATCAAAAAAGTCTAAAACAACTTCAGTCATTGGAATTTCATAAGTTAACGCAACTTGATTGCCATGATAAACCATATTAATTTGCACACCACGTTTTTCAGCACATAAAGTAATTACATTACCTAAATACGTTTGTGGCACTAAAATGTTACATTCAGCTATCGGCTCACGTAGTTCTTGAATATTATTTACTGCCGGTAGTTTAGCAGGGCTATCAACATAAATGATTTCATTTTGAGTAGTTAAAACTTCATAAACTACTGTCGGTGCAGTGGTAATTAGATCAAGATTATACTCTCTTTCTAATCGTTCTTGGATGATTTCCATATGCAATAAACCAAGGAAACCACAACGAAAACCAAATCCTAACGCACCAGAATTTTCTGGCTCATAAAAAAGCGAAGCATCATTAAGGCTCAATTTACCTAATGCATCACGAAATGCCTCGTAATCATCAGAACTAGTAGGAAATAACCCGGCATAGACTTGAGGTTTAACCTTTTTAAATCCCGGTAATGGTTTATTCGCAGGAGATTTTGCTAAGGTTAAAGTATCCCCTACAGGCGCGCCTAATATATCTTTGATTGCGCAAACAACCCAACCTACTTCACCACAATGTAAACAGTCTTTATCAACTTGTTTTGGTGTAAAGATGCCTAAACGATCAACATTATAAGTCATTCCTGTACTCATAACTTTGATTTTGTCACCTTTATTTAACTCACCATTTTTGATACGAATTAGTGATACAACACCTAAATAATTGTCAAACCATGAATCGATAATAAGTGCTTGCAAAGGAGCATTGGAATCACCTTCTGGCGCAGGGATATCATGAACAAGCTGTTCAAGTACATCAACCACACCAACCCCGGTTTTAGCCGAACATCTTACTGCATTGCTAGCATCTATACCAACAATATCTTCAATCTCTTCAGCCACTCTTTCCGGTTCAGCTGCAGGTAAATCAATTTTATTAAGTACCGGTACTACTTCAAGATCCATATCAAGTGCGGTATAACAGTTAGCAAGGGTTTGTGCTTCAACCCCTTGTCCAGCATCAACAACAAGTAATGCACCTTCACATGCGGCAAGCGAGCGTGAAACTTCATAGGAAAAGTCAACGTGTCCTGGTGTATCAATAAAATTTAGCTGATATGTTTGGCCATCTTTAGCATGATAATCTAAAGTAACACTTTGTGCTTTAATTGTAATACCACGTTCACGCTCCAGATCCATTGAGTCTAAAACTTGAGCTTCCATTTCGCGATCAGAAAGTCCACCACAGATTTGGATAATACGATCAGAAAGCGTTGATTTACCATGGTCAATATGAGCAATAATTGAAAAATTGCGGATATTTTTATTCATATCAATAAGTTATATTTTAGTTATGTACTGTTAATTATCGTTAATGTTATTGGCTATAAATAACAAGTTAAATAATCACGAAAATAGAAGCAAACATTCTACACATTAATAGTCAGTAAGCATAGTGTTATCGAGAGGTTTCCGATGATTTCTCAACAATATTTTGAGCAATTCTTTCTATTGTGGCCTCAGGTAAATTACCTATAATGATAATATTTTTGTTGTCAAAATTAGTCGAAAATATGGTTCGACCACCTTGCTGAATAAGTTGATTTGGTTGACTCGCTTGCTCTAAAGAGACATTTACTGTAAAAGAAAACACACCGTCAGAAAACAACTTGGTCGCAATATCAGAACCATAAAAATTGACGTTATACGCTGCAATTTCTTTAAATCCTTTTGGCAACCATGCTAAACGCCAAGCATCAAGTAAATTATTCTCTTTTTCGATAGATAATAAAATTGGGTAGCTTTGATTACCAATATAATTTTTGAATTTTTGGGCATCGAAATTAGTATCAATATCAACCACTTTAAATTGATTAACAATGTCATTATCATCATTAATTAAATCTATTCGTAACGGTAAATAAGTTTCATCATCGATCCATATTACATAACTATAACGATCTTTATCTTTAGCAATTATTTTCACTAATTGAGCACCACGATTCGCCGTCCTAGTTTTACCTAATAAAATAAAGTCATAAATACTAACTAATGAATTAAAATCATTATAGATAACATCAGGAAATGCCTCGGTTATACGAGAACTAGCAATCGAAAATGAAGGGTTATCTGGTTGAAAATAGCTGGTAGTGTTGTTATGTAAAATGATCTCTTTAGCAGGACCTTCAAGATAAAGCAACTGCGCACTAATATTCTCTTTTTTAGCTGCACCTAAGTGGTTATATTCGAAGGTTGAGGCAAATTGTTCTTTATCTTGTGATACAAAGTGAATTTGATAATCACTCGTTTGCACTGCTTTGCCCATTTTATTTAATAAATTTAATGCTTCACTGGTTCCTTCTGCCATGGCTGAGGTAGAGGATAATATAAAAAACAGAGTAATAATAAAATTGTTACTCTGTTTTAGCTTTATTTTTATTAAAGAAAATAGGAAATTCATCTTTTTTAATGGGCATTTAACCTTTTTTGTAATTCATAATCTTGAACCAGCAATCGAATCTTATCATATTGTCTTTTTTCAAGTAATTGCTGATCATTATGTTGTTGTATCCCGCCAACAGGTGCAACATTTACACCCATAGGTACCGTATTAAGCGTTGGAACTCCATTAGTTTCATCTGATTGACCTTGATGATATTGAACTCCAGCAATAATTGCTAATGTAACACAAGCAGCAAGTCCGACTTGACTAACCTTAGCCATAGCGTCTTTAATTCGTAGCCAAAATAAATTTTCAGCTTTAGGAATTGAAATCTCATCTTGAGAAGGTTGATCCGTTAATTGTGGGTATAAATCATCATCTGCAATCGCCATAGCCACTTGATTACTAATATCTAATGTTAATGAACTACCGTGCAATTCTCCTCGCATAGCTTCTCTTGCGAGATGATAGCGATGCCAGCAGGATTGCAAACTTTCATCGTGACCAAGTTCATCGACAAAGTGATCATCGATGAACTCACCATCCATTAGTAATGAAAGCTGCTGTTTCTGTTCTATTTGCATAGTAGATACCTTAATTTCTTGCTACCTATTTTAATTTGTTCAAACCATCAATTTATTAATGGTTTTATTTTTTCATCAATAGCATCACGCGCTCTAAAAATACGTGATCTAACTGTTCCAACTGGTGTACCCATAATTTCAGCTATTTCCTCATAACTTAATCCATCAATTTCACGTAATGTAATAGCCGTTCTTAAATCATCAGGTAATGCTTCAATTGCGGCAAAAACTACTCTTTCAACTTCTTTAGAAAGTACTAAACTTTCCGGGTTATCGACATCTCTTAACGAATCAGCACCTTCGTAACTTTCAGCTTCACTTGCATCAATATCTGAAGATGGTGGTCGTCGACCTTGCGAAGTTAAATAATTCTTTGCTGTATTAACTGCTATTCGATACAACCAAGTATAAAAAATACTTTCACCTTTGAAAGAGCTTAATGAACGATAAGCTTTAATAAAGGTTTCTTGCACAACATCAGGGATTTCAGAAGGTAAAACATAACGTGATACCAAATGAGCTAGCTTATTTTGATAACGAACGACAAGTAAATTAAACGCATTTTTATCTCCGTTTAAAACGCGATCAACTAAAACTTGGTCTGTTATTTGCTCCCCCATTAAAGGCCATCCCTCATTATGTTAACACTATTAGTGTGGCCCAAAACTGTGCACTCTAACAGTTAGATTCGTGAATTTAAAAAAAGTTCCCATTATTTTAATAGAAATTTCTTTTTTTTAGCTAATTATTTTATTTTTTAGCATTTTATATACTTAAAAAGTGCGCTCCTCAACTTTTTTAGTAAACATTTTAACTTAATTAATTGAGTAAGAAGATTTCACGTTCACCCGCCGCATTATAAGTGATTTGGTAAAATTGCGGTAAATTAAAATTAACTGAGCTACTAGTAGTAAAGGTGAAGCGGTCATCTGATAATACATAAAAATCATTAATATCTTTGACCATGTTTTCTTTGGTACCGTTACAATTACGGTAAATTTCGATTTGATTATGCTCGTTTAAAATATATAAATCAAATCCATTTGCGGTATCTTCAAAAAAGAATTGAATAATACCTTCATAAGCAACGCTATCAATCTCTTTAGGTAATTCATTACTTTCATCTAAAATATTTAGTGGCCTACCTTGGACTTTATTATTTGAAACTGCCCCATAAAAATCAATGGCACTTTCAAATTGATGAAAAGAAACGCCAAATCGCTCGAAAAATAGATACCAAGAGGCACCATCAATTCTTAGTGGTTTAACTTGAATTAAATTATTTTTAGTTGTCGTTAATCGCAAGTCAACACAATCGTACATCAGTTTTTTCATTTGGCTTTTAATTTCACTGATGAGCTGATTGCTATAACAAAAGATTTCGACCGAATTAGGTAAGTCAGCATCTTTATGCATACGATTAAGTAAGGCTTTTATAGCTTCTAGCACACATAAAGTTCCATTAAAATGTAAAACTCGAATTTCATTCCACGAATTACGATAGAGCAAGTCAATGGAGTTAACTAAACTTAGTTCTTGTTTACCATAATTTAAAACATTAGTGCTGATCTCATCTTCTAATTCTAAATTAACCGTTGGATCATTTTCTAAATTTAATATGATGGCTAATTGACGTATTTCACACGGCCCATATAACTGTTCTTCGGTTGCCGTTGGAACATCAATCGGAAAGTAATTTTTTAGATCTTTAATCAGCTTGGTGATTTTTTTGTTATCCCGGTCATCACCATCGTAATAATAAAATTGGGTTGAATCTGAAATCAGCCCATTAAAATAACACCATCCAACTAACTTAACTAAGTATTTGCTGTATTCTAAATATTGATGTCCAACGATCGAATTAAGTTTAGGGCTTTGATTATAAACATACCACCCCGCTCGATTAATTCGATCTTCTTTAACATGAATAAAAGTTAATACATCTTCTTGTAAATTATCAGATATATTTAGTTTTAGTGTAGAAATTTTACCAGGAAGAACTTCAAAAGAAGCATATAATTTACGAGTTAATATCGCCAAATCTTGTGGACTAATCAGTGAATCTAGATTGTTACGACGTCCAAAATTAAGTAAATTACGATAACCGGTCATCATTGTATGTAACAATATTTCGTGTATTTCACGAACTTGTTCGATTTTCCACGTTTTACTGGCATCTAATTTTGCCAATAATTTGGGACGCCACCCCCACTGTCTCACAAATTCATTTAACACTTCACGTCGCCAAGACGGTGAGTCACAGTTTTGTGATAATTTTTCATTCACTTTTAAATAAAAGCAATGTCTAACTAATTCAAGGCGCTGAAAATCTTTAATTTCGATTAAATAGTTCGAGATTCTATCCAATAACATGGAATATGAATCGAGATAATGATGGGTATGGATTTCACCTTTCTGAATTAACTCCCGCATCTCAAAAGCGATAGGCTTATTCTGTGGATAGATTGAAGAATAAGCTTCAAGTAATAATGTCTTTAATACGGCTTTGAATGGTGAATCGATACTTTTATATAGTTGCCATAAACTTGCACCAAAATACTCTTCTGCAGATAATCCGGTTAATGGTCCAAAATCAATCCATTCTTCACGCTTAATGATATTTGAAACAACTAATGCTTGAACACATTTTTCATAGTTAGGATACGTGACATCGTTAACAGTAAAATCAGAGGGAACCGCAAACCATAATAATCTTTTACCCGCTAAAAGATTGGCTGAGCGATAAAACTCTTCAAGCAGTAATATGTGCTGAGCGGAACCACAATTTTCACCCATTAGACATTCATGATGTTGATTAATAAATCGATCGACATCAACAACAAATAACGTAAGTTTAACACCGAGATCTTCAGCCCATACTTCTATCAATCGACATTTTTGCATCAATGCTTGCTTTTTAGCTGAAGATAAACTATTTTCGATACAGATCCATATATCTAGATCTGATGAAATAGATTGCCCGATAGAACACGTACTGCCCATCGAATATAAAGCAGAAATATCAGCGTGATTTGTTTTATATTTCGCATTGAAATTAAAGTCATTTTTTAACTGTTCAGTAATTTCTTTCGGCGACTTATAATATGCAATACCTAATGGTGTTTCTTCACTCACATAACCAGGAAGATCGGGATGGTGAAAATGAAAAAGAGCCGGCAATAATGAAAAAACACGTTGAAACCCCAAAGACATGCTACTTTGTGCCCGATCGTGTTTTAATATTGCAAGATCATCAAGTTCTTTTTTTATGTTATTAATATCGTATTGCATAGCATTATTCAGGTGAAACAGATGTACTATTGACGAACAATTTCTCCAATAATTTTTATTATAACGTAAAAATAATGTAAATTTACAAATTTAACGAAATAAATATTATGATCACCTTAGAAAAAATATCACAATCTTTGAAAAATACCAAAAATCAATTTCAATTTATAAATAAAGCCGCTGTTTTAATCCCAATTATCAAGATTGAAAATCAATTACACCTACTTTTTCAGGTCCGTTCCAAAAAACTCAAATGGCAACCAGGTGATATCTGTTTTCCTGGTGGACGTGTTGAATTATCTGATATCAACCCCGAATATACCGCCAAGCGTGAAACGTTCGAAGAACTAGGAATTACACTTGATCAAATCACCGTATTAGGACAATTACCTAAATTTATCGCCTCGTTAGGCATGATAATTTATCCCTTTGTCGCAAAAATTGGTCATATAGATAACTTGGACAACTTACTAATCAACCATGATGAAGTTGAATCTATTTTTACGGTACCAATTGAATGGTTTATCAAGCACTCACCAACACAAGCAACCATGTTTGTTGGTTTTAAACCTGATGATAATTTTCCTTTTAATTTAGTACCAAATCGAACTGCAAATTGGCAAAAAAGATCAGAACATCATGTCCACTTTTATCAATATAATGATTTTGTTATTTGGGGATTAACTGCACAAATTATTAACAGTTTTATACGCACGATAAATGTTGATATCTAGTTATAATATAAAGATTTATTGTAAGAAATATCTCTACTATCCCATAATATTTTTTAGCATAAAATGCTCAAAAATATATTCTTTGCAAAAAATTGGATCGATATCTACACAAATATTCTGATTAATATATACTAATAAGTGGTTATTTTCTTTTACACCATTTCCATCCTGTTTTATCTAGCTGTTTGTAAGAATTAGTAAAATATACATCCGAGAGCGTTTTTCGTTTTCCATACTCTCATGCAATACACTCATAGAATAAGCGTTAAAAATTGTTTTTTATTTTTATAACATAAATACGAAGGACATTATTATGAAACGTTTTAATAAATCATCTATTGCATTAGCTTTACTATTATCTCTACCTGTTGCCAATATTTATGCGGCATTACCATTAACAGCAGAAGAAAGTAATAACCTCATTCCTTTCAAAGAAATTTCAGTAACTGGTAGTTACTTACAAGCGCAAAATGCAGCAGATGATATATCTAAAGCTGCGGACGAAGTTGGTGCTAAATATTATCATATAACTGGAATTGAGCAACCATCTACCGGCACAACAACTAATCGTGCAATTGTTTATGCTGATGTTTATAAATCAAATGCACCTATTGCGGTAAGTAAAGAAGAAGTTACTCATAACGGTGTTGTGCTTTATCCACGTTCAAAAGCCCTTTATTATTTACCATTTGCTGTAGTTAAATTCAAAGGCGATTACAATAACACATCTGAAATTTTGGATGCTGCAAGCAAAATCGCTACTGAAAAAGATGCCTATGCATTTTATGTTTATTCAATTATTGCCGATGATGTAAAAAATCGTCAACAAGACATTGATGTAGCTTTATATAAAAAAGATGCGCCTGTTCGTGACTTTATCATCTCTAAAGCAATTGCAGGTCAAGATGCTTATGAAATCACTAGCGATGCTTTCAAAACCATGGAACCTTATAAAACTATCGTTTTCCATGGCACATTTAACAACACTAGCGAAATTAGCGCTGCGGCACAAAAATATGCTATTGCTAACGATGCGCACTTCTACTATGTAAAAGAAGTATCAACTAACCGCGCTGAAACAGCTCAAACAGTTTATGTAAATTTATATAAATAACGATCCATTACATAATTATCCATGTGTTAAATATTATATTTTTACACATGGATTTTTACGAAAATAAACTTTTAGTCTCAAGCTCTACCTAACAATGCAATTCATAAAAAGATTTTTATCCAAGAATTAGGTTTTTCACGATTTAAGTTTGTAATAATAAGTATCAGCATAATTTAAACACAATAAATGTATCTTTTTTTATTTAAATTTAAGAATTAAAAGGTAAGGTAAGATGATATTATTGAAAGGATTTAAATTTATACTGTTTTTTCAATTTCCATGGTTAACACGATTTATCATATTCTTTTTAATTTCAGTGTTTTTAATAAACAATTTAGCTTTGGCTTTGAATGCAAAAACAGTAGAAGTTATTCATGGTTCCGCCCCCTATTTTATTAATCCAGATGCGATAGGCATAAATGGATCTCGAGAATATAATCAACAAAACTTTCACTATTTTGGAGTAAAATTACAAACTACAATAAACTCTGAATTAAATAGTTTAAACGACACAATAAAAGCCATAAATTTCCCTCAGGTTGATCCTAATACAACCACACCAAATCAATTGTTAACAATGTTAAAGTCTGATTATGGTTTTGAACCTATAATAATGCCATTTTCACCTACTAATCCAATTGATAGTCAGAACGTCTCTGATGATGACGGCGATGTTATAACTAAAATAACCCCACCTGATGGCGGTTTTAAAATAGATTGGTTCTATCGAGCAGCCAATATATCCTATTTATTATTGGAATCAGATAGAGATAGAACCTTCTGTGAGCTCGCACGGTTGGGGTGGAATCCTTATATCAGAATTTCAGGCACCATCGCTTTAGTTTCTGAATATGGCATACCAAATTATACAATTTATTCTACGCCCAAGAGTGACTTTTTGATTTACAATGCGATCAAACCTACCGTTTGTGCCAATCGACCATCAATTGTAAACTCATTTCCTTTCGAAAATCGAGATTACACTGGCGACTGGGCACGTTTAACTTGGGGCGATAAGAATCAATACATAGTTGATTCTGGCTTCGTCAATAAAGTCAGTGCTGGTGGTTTTCCAACTACTGGATTTGATCAAGCACAATTTCTCATGTTTATAGCCGGCGTACCGTTTGATTTATCGACAATAGCATCATCAAATAGTTCAAAAGGAGTAAATGTAGAGATAAAAAAAATTAATGACAATGATGTAGATAGCCATCTAGCTAACACGGCTGTTCAAGTCAAATTGCTAGGAGAAGCCACCGAAGCAAATCCTACATTTTCTATAAAATCCAATGGTGAAGATATTTATTCGTTTACTATTAAGAAATGGTTCTCCGCACCCAGCCAAGATTTTTATCCTTATAATCAATATACAAGTGTTTGCCAGGGAAACTATGTCGTTCCATCTATTGAAGATTTAACCAATAGTGACCAAAGTCTTATAACTAGTGGTGGTGCTTGCCAATCTGATAATAAGTCAGATAATTGTCTAGCCATTACAACTAATCACTATTATCGTCGGGTTGGAAACAATCTTTTAGCTGAATGGGGTGATGTAACTAACGAAGGGAATTATTATCATCACGCCTATCCAGGTAACCATTTCCCTAGAGGACGTTTATATTGGACTTCGAACGAAAGAGATAGTAACAACCAATACGCGGTAGGTTCAACAAAAGGCGCTATTGAATGGCAGTTGAAAGATAATGAATTATATTTTGTTTGTGTGCTGAAATAGAAAATATATTCATAAATTGCGTTATAAGATGATATAACGCAATTTTCATTCTTATTATAGTTAAAATAATTTTAATTTCGCTTTTAAAAAGCAGATAATCGACTTTAGTATTTACTGTTAAAAGCAACTCATCATTTATATATTAAATAAGATAAGTAAACTTAATCAAAAAAATAAATAGTGGCTGATTTTTCAAATATGACTATCAATTGACATTAATCAATTCACTCAAAAGTGTGATACATAGATAATGTTTGAAAATTAAATGGCTGGGGTACCAGGATTCGAACCTGGGCGTGGCGGGATCAAAACCCGCTGCCTTACCGCTTGGCTATACCCCAATAAAGGATAAATATTAAGATTAAATGGTGCGGGTGAAGGGACTTGAACCCCCACGCCTCGCGGCGCCAGAACCTAAATCTGGTGCGTCTACCAATTTCGCCACACCCGCATTGTATACTCTCGGTAAAAGTACAACTTAATCTTAGTGGTGGCTACGACGGGATTCGAACCTGTGACCCCATCATTATGAGTGATGTGCTCTAACCAACTGAGCTACGTAGCCATTTCATTCGCAACGTCATAACCAACACTGCGAGGCGCATTATGCTTGTGTTACGTCAAATCGTCAACCCTTTTTTTTAGATATTTTAAAAAAAAGTGACGATTGATTAAGATGCAATCAAATACCGTCTAATAACACTTCAATTCGCCTTTTTTGTAACTCGTCTTGAATCTGCTTTCCTTTATAACCTTCAGCAATAATATTTTGAACATTGACGCTTTGAGCTAATTTATATGCATTCTCAAGATATTTTGCTTGAGGAAATGCTTCTGTTTTGGCATAAGATTGGCTAGCAATGATTAATTGATTTAGATGATAAGGATTGCGCCAAACATCTATTCGATAAAACAACTCAATAATTTGTTCGGCAGTTAATCTTGTCACGTTTTCAACTTCATGGTGGTGTTGCTGTACCATAATCGCTAATTTTGTGTATTGATTTGGCGCTTTAATTTGTAAACACAGTTTTCCTAGCGCTGTTTTCGTTACAAATTCACCACACAATACCGCAAAGCGAATTGCTGAATCATCAGTTAATAAAGTTGATTTTTTTAAAGCATCTGCAATTGTATTAGAAAGCACTAATGATGGAAATAATAGTGATAAAGCGCCACATTGATCCAGCACTTGAAAATAAACTTGCGGGTCGTCGCTTGCTAGTGCTTTTTCTGTCTCTTTCCATACACGCTCGGGAGTAAGTGTGTTTATTTCTCCCGCTAAAACCATTTCTTTCATTAACTTTTGCGTTTCAGGAGCAATTTTAAAATCTAAATGATGATAACGAGCAGCAAAACGTGCAACACGTAAGATTCGTAAGGGATCTTCTCTAAAAGCGGGCGAAACGTGGCGCAATAATCTAAGTTTGATGTCATCAACGCCACGATATGGATCGACAATATTACCATCTTCATCCATGGCAATAGCGTTAATAGTCAAGTCTCGACGGATAAGATCTTGCTCTAAAGTAATATCTTTACTAAAATCGCAAATAAATCCAGTGTAGCCTTTACCCGATTTTCGCTCGGTTCGAGCCAACGCATATTCTTCTTTTGTAGTGGGATGTAAAAAGACAGGAAAATCTTTACCAACCTGTTGATATCCTAAAGCTAAAAGCTCATCGGGTGTAGCACCAACCACAACCCAATCACGATCAACAACAGGAAGATTTAGCAATCTATCTCGAACAGAACCACCAACAAGATAGATTTTGCTCATTTAACGCATCCAACGATCTTTTTTGCGACGCCCAGGCATAATAGCTGGCAAAATAAGACCTAAAAGTAAACCGCCACCAGCGACTAAACCACCATAAGTAAACCAAGTAACAATAAGATCACGGCGCTTATCATCAACTTGATTTAGAATTGATTCGAGTTTAGTGTCTTGCATTTTATTAAGTTGTTCTAACTCTTTATTCTTGGCTTGCAAGCTTTCAATCGTTTGTTCAGCTTGTTTTAATTTTTCAGCATAATCATTGACTGCACTTTGTTTATACTGTTCGGCGTTATCAACTTTATCTTTATATTCGGCAAGTTTTGCTTCTAACATTGGAAGAAGTTCTTTAGAGCTAGGTTGATCTTTCAATTTATAAGATTCAATCCAAGCTGAACTGCCATTAGAGAGTTTTATTCGGGTGTATTTACCGTCAGCACTCTTTTCAAGTTCAGTAACTTTTTCCCCTGCTTTAACAGCGCTTGTGTAAGCATATTGAGAACTAGGGCCACGACGGAGATAAACATCAACATTTTCAGTTACATATTTATCTATGGCTTCAACACTAAAAACTAATGTCATTAAAGAAAATAAAGTAATAATGTTCTGTTTTTTCATAATATTTTAATTTTCACCCATGATTACAAATCATAATAACACAAAATATTGCCTTTTCGCACCAATAAAAATTGCTTGATTAGCATTCCAAAGGAATTTAGATGAAAACGATTACATTAATTGGGATCTTAATCACAAAATTAAATATTAATTATATTAATTACTAAAAATTATTATTATTCTATACTGTAAAAGTGGTTAACCTTTGGAGAGAATATGAACTACAATCTTAGAACCAGCGATATAGATATCATCTTACGCACTCGACCTTATGCTGAACTCTGTTATTTTGGTAAACGATTACAAAATCTAAACACTAATGAAATTGATATGCTTATACCTGCTGTACCCAATTCGCGTATTGATGTTGACGTTCCTTTTACTCTTTGTCCAGAAGAAGGAGTTGGGAACTTTAGTACACCTGGACTTGAAGGTCATCGAAATGGTAAGGATTGGTCACCAGTATTTGTGACAAAAGAAGTAACCCAAAAAAAAAATGATATAACCATAATTAGTGAAGACAGTATTGCCAAACTTCGTTTGACGAGTAAACTGATTTTAGATGAAACAGGTGTATTGCAATGCCAAAATAGTCTAACTAATTTAGGTAAAGAACCATACCAAGTCAACCGTTTATCTGTAACCTTACCGATCCCTGAGCGTGCGAAAGAATTGATGGCTTTTAGTGGTCGTTGGATTAAGGAGTTCTTTCCACACAGAACAAGAATCGATCATTGTGGTTACCTACAAGAAAATCGACGAGGTCGTACTTCACATGAATACTTTCCGGGTATGGTAGTTGGTACTGATGGATTTAAAGAGCAAACTGGTGAGGTTTGGGGGATTCATTTAGGTTGGAGTGGTAATCATCGCATTCAAGTTGCAGTCAAAAGTAATGGTAAACGTTTTATTCAAGCCGAAGCCCTTTATCTTGCAGGAGAAATATCATTAGCTAAAGGTGAAACATTAAGTACACCTTGGTTATATGCAACTTATAGTGAAGAAGGCTTAAACAAAATGAGCCAGCATTTCCATCAATTTTTACGCAAAAATATCATTCATTTTGCAAGTGATAAACCTCGCCCTGTTCATCTCAACACTTGGGAAGGTATCTTCTTCAACCACAACCCTGATTACATCATGAAAATGGCGACTAAAGCAGCACAAATGGGTGTTGAACGTTTTATTATCGATGATGGATGGTTTGGTAAACGTGATGATGACTATCAAGCATTAGGTGATTGGTATTTAGATAAACGCAAATATCCAAAAGGACTTGAACCAGTCATCAAACATGTCAAAAAACAAGGAATGGAATTTGGTATCTGGGTAGAACCAGAAATGATCAGTAAAAATTCCGATCTCTATCGAGCACACCCTGATTGGTTACTTGAATTACCTGGCTACAATCAACCTGAAGGTCGTCACCAATACCTACTTAATTTACAAAATCCAGATGTGTTTGACTATCTACTTGAAAGATTAAATTGGCTATTAGGCAGTTATGATATTGACTATATTAAATGGGACATGAATAGAGAAATTGTTCAAGCAGGCCATGAAGGTCATCCAGCTATAGTTGGACAAACCAACGCTGTCTACCGTTTAATGGATATTTTGCAAGAAAAATATCCTAATGTTGAAATTGAATCATGTTCTTCTGGTGGTGGTCGAATTGATTTTGAAGTCTTAAAACGTACTCAACGTTTCTGGGCCTCTGATTCGAATGATGCATTGGATAGACAAATTATACAACGCGGCATGAGCTACTTCTTCCCACCTGAAGTAATGGGGGCACATATTGGTGGTAAAACTTGTCATACCACCTACCGTGAATTAGACATGAATTTACGTGGATTGACTGCATTATTTGGGCACATGGGTGTCGAGCTCGATCCAGTTAAAGAATCGGCAGAAGAACAAAAAGGTTTTACTCACTATATCCGTTTACATAAACAACTACGTCCATTATTACATAGTGGTAACAGTGTTCGATTAGATGTTGATGATAGTGCTGCTATGCAAAGCTATGGTGTGATAAGTCAAAATAAAACAGAAGCGGCATTTGTTATAGCACAATTAGCATTACCTACTTATGCATTAAGTGGTAATTTACGCTTAACAGGATTAATAGCTGATAAGCAATATAAAATCGAAATTCTAGATCTACCCGATCATGTCGATCCGAAAATGAACGGTCATGCCATGAAATCATTTCCAAAATGGATGACAACAGATACTACACTTTCAGGCGATTGGTTAATGAATATTGGTTTACCATTACCTGTACTCGATCCGGCTACTGCTATGTTAATAAAAGTGACAGTAAAATAGCGGGATGTGATTAAATTTTAACTAATTTGAGGGGAATTTAGGCAATCAGTCATTCCCCTTATTAATAAATTAGAACTGAAACGATTCAGGTGCCAATGGTTTATTGGCAAAGCCAAAATTTTGCATTATTATCATGCGCTAAATCAATAAAATTGAACAGATAACATATCTGTATCAATTACTTAAGGTAAATGAGAACGTGTTAAGTAATCATTGATAATTTCACAGTGGATCTTTTTTGACTTAATCGTTAATAGTTCTGCTTAACTTTATATCAATAAAAAAACTAAATATAAAGTTTATGAAAGTTATAGTAATAATTTAAAAGGTTTTTTATGGCGACGATAAAAGATGTTGCACATTTAGCTAAAGTTTCTGTTGCGACAGTATCGCGAGTTATCAACAACGCCGAAAACGTCAGTGATAACACGCGCGAAACCGTTAAAAAAGCCATGGAAAAATTAAATTATTACCCTGATGCTAATGCGCGTGCATTATCACAACAAAATTCTAATACCATTGGTATTGTTGTTGCTGACGTGTCTGACCCTTTTTTTGGCGCTATGGTCACAACCGTCGAAAAAGTCGCATCTCAAACGGGACATTTTTTACTAATTGGTAACGGCTACCACAACGAACAACAAGAATATAATGCGATAACTCACTTAATAGAGCATCGCTGCTCATCTCTAGTTGTTCATGCAAAAATGTTACCGGACAGCAGATTGATAAAGTTAATGGAGCAAATGCCAGGGATGGTTTTAATCAATCGGTTATTAAAAGGTTTCGAAAAACGTTGTATTGCCCTTGACGACCGCTATGGTTCATATCTAGCAGTTAAGCATTTAATCCAAAACGGCCATAGCAAAATTGGGTATTTATGTTCCAATCATGAAATTTCTGACTCATCAGATCGGTTACAAGGTTACAAAGATGCATTAAACGAAAACAGCATAGATGTTAATGACAATTTTATTGCGTTCTCCTCGCCTAATGAAGAAGGGGGAGAACAAGCAATGATGTCACTCCTTGAACGTAATCGAGAAATCACTGCAATTGCCTGTTATAACGATTCAATGGCTGCTGGCGCAATGTCAGTATTATATGATAATGATATAAAAATTCCGATAGAAATATCTATTATTGGATTTGATGACCTATTAATTGCACGATATTTACATCCCAAATTAACAACCATTCGTTACCCACTACATACAATGGCGAAACAAGCAGCGGAACTTGCATTACGACTAGCAAAAGGCGAAGAACCGCCTGCAAACTTAATTAACATTTTTACTCCGACACTAACTAAACGATACTCAGTTAACAAAATAGGATAATCAACATTAAATTGTAAAATAATAAAAAATGTCAAAAACTCTATAGTAACAGTTTTCGACATTTAACTATTTTATCCAAATAAAATCATTTAAAACCAAACTTCGGTTTGCACACCAAAACTAATTTGATTTTCTTTGCCATTAAAGTCAAATTTACTAATTTCATTTTGCATTGACTCTATATACGAAACATAAAAACGAATATCCGGCCTTGAAGCTAAAATGCTTTCACCCACTTTAAACGAATGGAAGAGTGTTGTTTTGACTCCTTCCTCAATATAACTTTTACCTTTAACTTTATTTTTTTGTTTAAAGTAACCTAACTCGACACCACTTTGATTATAAGTATCCCAAATATAAGCAGGTCTTATTGCCGATTTGAAACTGGTAAAATCGGTATGAGCTGAATTCAAATCATACGAATAGACATCTTTACCGGCTGTCAGAGCTAAAGCATGAGCTACAATTACTTTATCAGCTAAATAAGCCTCACCTTCAGATACCAAACGATAAGCCTTACCACCAGTATGAGTACCAATATAATCATTATCTGAATTAGCAGCAAATTCAGGGTTATTAGTATTAATGTTGGCTAATTGTGAAGCAACTGAATTAGTTGCAGTTTGTAAGGTTAATTGATTAAATCCACCAAAGAAATTATTTTGTCTTAGAACAAAGCTACCTAACCAAGCATTTTTTACGCTAACACTATCTTGAATTTTTGATTTATTGGGTGCCGAATAACGACCATTAATCGCCAAAGTTGCATCTTGCCACAAAGGTATATTTCGATAGCGAAGCTCAACTTCATTTAAATCAACTTCTTCACGCTTAGTTATCGTTTCTACTTTTTGGGTATTATCATCATTTTCAACGGAAACTTTTTTAACTTGTTTAACATTGACATCCGCTCTTACTAAAGCTACATCAAGTTTCCCCACTCCAACGGCAAGATCTTCAATACCGATTCCACCTCCGGCAGGTGTTTTTTGAGTTTTCCAATCTAACATTTGAATTTCATTATATGGCAGCGAATGTTTACCTACCCATAAATTTGCATCAGGAAATCCAGGTATAAATCCTTTGGTAGATAAGTAAATATCAGAAAACTGCATAATATTATCATCTTGGGTATTAAACAAACCAGCGGCTTTATTAGTAGCCACATTACCATCAATCATAACAATAGCATCAACTCTATGACCATTCTCATCATATACTTTCTGTTTAAAAATAAGATCGTACCAGCCACCATATTCATTACCAAACCGACCTAATGCACCTTCAGCATAATTTTTAGGCTTACCATTTTGGGAAGTAGACCAACCTCCACGAAAATAACCATTAAATGAAAAACCGATTTCATCTTTGATGTAGTCTTTAAACTCTGATAGAGTAAAGGCATTTTTAAGTGGTTTTGTTTGCGCTATTGAATTGGCAGTATCATTTGACTTAATATCGTTAACTATAACAATCTGATTGTCGACTGCTGGTTGTTGTTGAACAACAGGATCAGAATTAACATTAATTTGGGTACCGGTTTGTTTTGGTGCTGAGGTTTTAGTTGAAGTTCGTGCTAGAGCAACACTCTGATTTCTCAATACCTTTTGCTGATTATTAATCACAATCTGTTGTTGTTGAATATTTTTATTTAATTGTGCTAGTTGTTTATTAGATTCAATCACTTGCTTTTTTAAATCTATGGATTCTTGAGAAATTGTTAATAATTTTTGTTCTAACATAGATATTCTTGCTTCTAACTCATCTTGCGTTGCCGCAAAAGAGGTTGGTATATAGCACAAGCCTAGTAGTGTGATTAAAACAATTCGTTTAGGTTTTACTTTTAATACTGCTTTAGTTAAATATTTCATTTTTTCTACTCATTTTTTATAGAAATTAAAGAAGCCTCAAAAATTTGAGACAAAAAAAACCTAAAAAATAGCGATAACTATTCTTTAGGTTTTGCCCATATAACTACAGTAGCAATCCAGTGCTTAATAAATAAGCTTTTTTAATATAACTAATTAAATTGATCTTTCAAAAATTAAATCCCTGTAATGTGACAATTGTCACATTAAAATATAATTACTACTAAAATTGCCTAATTTTTGGAAGGATTTTAATCAAAAAATGTAATCGATTACATAAATGTTAACTTGATCACTGTTTTTAATAATGGAATTACTATAATTAAAATATAACAAATAGATTTATAACATTACTAGATATATAACAAGTTAAACAAATGGAGAAGCTTATGAATCCGTCCTTCAATGAAATTATTAACAGACAAGATTGGAATAATCTATCTGTATTAAGTATGAATAAACTTGATACCCACCCTAAATTTCATAGTTGGCGGGATAAACAAAGTGCCAAAAACAACGCTGAATCAAATGCTACAATTTCGCTTAATGGCGACTGGTTTTTTAGTTATTACAAAAATCCTCAACAAGTACCTTCGTCATGGTTAAAAAAAGAGATCAATAAAAACACTATCCCAGTGCCATCAAATTGGCAATTTCATGGTTATGATGCGCCAGTTTATACAAATATCCGTTACCCATTCCCTTACAATCCCCCATTTGTTCCTGAGGATAACCCAACCGGTTGTTATTCGCGCTATTTTAAAATTGATAAAAAATGGTTACAAAAAGGAAACACCAGAATTATATTTGATGGCGTCAGCTCGGCATTCCATCTTTGGTGTAATGGAAACTGGGTTGGTTATTCACAAGACAGTCGCATTGCTGCTGAATTTGATTTAACACCTTTTTTAATAGAAGGTGAAAACCGAATTGCCGTATTAGTTTTAAAATGGTGTGATGGTAGTTATTTAGAAGATCAAGATATGTGGCGATTAAGCGGCATTTTCCGCGGTGTTTCGCTACTAAACAAACCAAAATCACATTTAAGTGATATTCACGTTCAAACAAGGCTTGATGCATGTTATCAAAACGCCACATTAACATTACAAGTTGACGTAAAACATCAAGGTGATCTCGATGTACTAAATGTCGGTATTGAATTATGGCACAAAGATAAACTTGTTCTTGAACAAACACAACCAATTGGAACACCTTTTGTCGACGAAAAAGGTGGATATAACGATCGAATGACATGCCATATCCCTGTGACTAATCCAAAATTATGGAGTGCCGAAACCCCAAATTTATACCGCCTTATTATTAGTTTAAATCATAATAAAACTGGCTTGATTGAATCCGAAGCCTATAACATCGGTTTCAGAATTATTGAAATCAAACATGGTCAGCTCCATTTAAATGGACAACCCCTTCTCATTAAGGGAACTAATCGTCACGAATTCTATCCTGATATGGGCTATGCCGTTACCGAACAAGCCATGCTACATGATATTAAACTCATCAAACAACACAACTTTAATGCCGTACGTTGCAGCCATTATCCAAATGACCCACGCTGGTATGAACTTTGTGATGAATACGGCCTATACTTAGTCGATGAAGCAAATATTGAATCACACGGCATGTTCCCAATGTCGCGCTTGTCTGACGATCCTCGTTGGTTAGCCGCTTATAGTGAAAGAGTAACTCGCATGGTTCAACGCGATCGTAACCATCCATCTATTATTATTTGGTCATTAGGAAATGAATCAGGACACGGTGCAAATCACGACGCACTTTACACATGGATAAAAAGCAATGATCCAACTCGGCCAGTACAATATGAAGGTGGAGGAGCAAACAGTAAAGCGACAGATATTATTTGCCCTATGTATGCGCGTGTTGAGCAAGATCAACCCCACCCTAATGTACCTAAATGGGCGATAAAAAAATGGATATCCATGCCAGATGAAAACCGACCACTTATCTTATGTGAATATGCTCACGCAATGGGAAATAGCTTAGGTACATTCTATAAATATTGGCAAGCCTTTAGACAATATCCTCGGCTGCAAGGTGGATTTATTTGGGAATGGGCCGATCATGGCATTCGTTGCCACAGCAATACAGACGAAAGTTATTGGGCTTATGGTGGTGATTTTGGCGAAGCGTATCACGACAGACAATTTTGTTTAGATGGACTAGTCTTTCCTGATCGGCAACCACATCCAAGTTTAATTGAAGCAAAAAAAGTACAACAACCATTCCAATTCAAACTTATCAACCAAAAACCATTGATTATAGAAGTAAATAGTGAATACCTATTTCGTACGACCGATAATGAAACACTAGAATGGGAATTACTACTTGATGGTAAAAAACAAAAAAGTGGTAGAGCCAAACTCACTATTTCACCTAACAGCACTATTGAACTCAAACTAATGGACGACATTAGTAATCAGCTTGATGGTGAAGAGTTACACTTATCACTCAAAGTTATACAAAACAAAGCTACGACATGGTCACCAGCCAAACATGTTGTTGCATGGGAACAATTTAAATTAACCAACAGTTTTATTCCACAATTGGCATTAAGTAATAACAAAAAATTACTTAAATTAACTGAAAATAATAACGAGTTTATTGTTAATTGGAAAAACCAAAGTTGGCAAATTAACAAAAAAACAGGGCAACTAAATCAATGGAGTAAAGATAAAAAACCACTGTTAGCCAGTGCGATTACCGATCAGTTTATACGAGCACCTATCGATAATGATATTGGTATTAGCGGTGATTTCGACAGTAATAATAACCCATACGCATGGGTCGAACAGTGGAAGGCAGCCGGTTACTTTGATTTGAGCCACAAATGTTTAGCAATCAGAGCATCACAAACAGATGATTATGTAATGATTGAAGCTTTACATAGCTATTGGGTGAAAAACCGCAAAATCATTCAAAGTAAATGGTTACATCAGTTTGATCAAGATGGCAACTTAACTCTCTGTGTCGAAGTGGATATTGCCAATGACATGCCTGCACCTGCACGTATTGGTCTAACATATCAATTAAAAGAGATACCAAAACAAGTTAAATGGCTTGGCTTAGGGCCACATGAAAACTATCCAGATAGAAAAAACTCAGCTATTTTTGGTGACTGGTCATTGCCATTTGCTGACCTTTATACACCTTATATTTATCCATGTGAAAATGGCTTACGTTGCGATGTTAAACAATTAATCCTTAATGAAATGACCATTACCGGTCATCAATTTCAATTTAACATAAACCAATATGGTACTAAACAGTTGATGGAAAAAACTCATCGACACTTATTAGAACCTATGCCAGAAGCGTATGTCAGCATTGATGCTTATCATATGGGAATTGGTGGTGATGATTCTTGGACCCCTAATGTTCATCGTGAATACTTACTGACCGATAAACATTATTGCTATCAACTAAAATTCAAGTGCTAAATTAAATATTATCTCTAATTAAAAGGCACAAATAATTGTGCCTTTTTATTTAAGTTAACTCCTCACCATCAAATAGCTTATCAAGTTTTTCGATAAATTCTTGTTTTGGTAGATGATAAAAAATCCCTTGATTAGGAAGTCCTCGTAAAAACAGATAATAAACCCCACCAAAATGTGTTTCGTATTGGTAGTCGGCTAAACGGCTTCGCAAAAATCGGTGCAATGCTAAACAATAAAGTTGATACTGCAGCTCATAACGATGCTCACACATTACTTGATTTAAAGCTTGCTCGGTATAGGCTGCAACCCCATCACCTAACCAATTCGACTTATAATCAACAATATAATACTTACCTCGATACTCAAACACTAAATCGATAAATCCTTTTAACATGCCTTGCACGGTTTCAAAGTCTAATGGTGGGCATTGCTTAGATAAAACATCATACTGCTTACATAAACCATCTAATTGGGAACTGGTCACCGCATGATGAATTGGAAAATAAAACTGCAATTCATTAATACATTGGCTAGTTAAAATATCTTTTAATAGCGGACCATCTTGATCTAGTTTAGTCACTAAAACTTGTTGAAGCCAATCACTGAGCACCGTTAACCAAGGTTGTTCTAAACCCAATTTTTTAATCGTGTTTGCACATAACTCGTTAGCATTAGTTGGCGTTAAATTTTCCATGATCGAATGAAGTAATGTACCGACATAAGCACCCTTAGGAAAATGATGGATATCATATTGCGTCTGAGATGATAAAGAAGCCTCCAACGATGTAAGGTTCTCACTCCTATCACTAATCATAGCCGAATTAAAACTGACAACACTGTTGTGCTTTTGTAACTCGGTATAGCTCGTCACTCGCCAACTATCAGATAATTTACGTTTAAACACATTAGCGGTTAGTGAAAGGTTGGCGGCTGCCACGGCATTATACTGATCACCTAAAATAGGTAATTGCAGTTCAATCAAATCTGCAAATTCAGCAATCGAACGTAATTCACCTTTTAACAAATAATTAATTGCCGAATGGCTTTTTTTCAATAGTGCTAAACCAACACTGCAATGATAAATTGAGCGCGTCATGGCGACATAAAGCAGACGCAAATCTTCTGCTAAACGTTCATCTTCAATCTGTTGTTTAATTTCATCGGTTAATAGCCAAGCATAGGTAGGTTGATAGTCATTATTTTTATCATGATAAAATTGGCTATCAGCATTACGAAATTGTGCTGCAAAAGGTAACCAAACAATAGGAAATTCTAAACCTTTCGATTTATGAATCGTAATAATTTTTACTAAATTTTCATCACTTTCTAAGCGTTGCTCATGATTTTCTAAATTAGAGTCAGGGCTAACAATTTGTCTTGATAACCAACGAACTAAAGCATGTGGACTATCTAGCTCATCTGCTGCTTCTTGCAGCAATTCGCCTAAATGCATCAAATTGGTTAAAGTCCGTTCACCATTAGGGCTTGCTAAGATATTTTCCGCCAACTGGCGTTTTTTCATCATCCGTCGCAGCATGACTAACACACCGTAATATTGCCAGATAGTCTGATACTGTTTGAACTCTTCTATCAAACCTTCCCATTTATCTTGATCAGCAGTAATTTGCTCCAGATCGCTCATCGTTTGTCCTAATAGGCTCGTCATAAGTGCTAAACGCAAAGCCGATTCATTTTCTGGCATAAGTACAGCTTGTAATAAACAAAGCACCTCTTGTGCTTCTTTCGACAAAAAAACACTACTACGATTAGATAAATATACGCTTTTAACGCCAACCACCGCCAACTTTTGTTGGATGATTTGAGCTTCACGCCCAGTACGAACCAAAATCGCAATATCAGCAGTAGTAATTGGTCGCTGACCATCTTTATCTTTGATTAAAATTGTAGGATCGGTCAACCAAGTCACAATCTGCTTAGCACAACAGTTAGCGATATGTTCTTGATAATCTGTTTTCGTACTTATTTCATCAGGCAATAAATAAGCTGCTAACGCATTAACTTCTTGTTGATTGACCACCACCCCTTTATGCTCATTACGCTCTGCACTTTCCATTGGTAAAAAAGGGATATTTTCAAAGATAAAAGGATTTTCATGATGATTAAATAGCGCATTAACCGCATTGACCATTGACGCTGATGAGCGATGATTAACCTGCATCGTAAAGTTATTTTCACCGGTTGATAATTTTGCCTTTAGATAAGTAAAAATATCTGCACCTCGGAAACTATAAATCGCTTGCTTAGGATCACCAATAAACAGTAAACCTGTCTCTTTTGGATAATTACGATAGATACGATCGAAGATCTTATATTGCACTGGGTCGGTATCTTGAAATTCATCTATCAATGCTACGCAATATTTTTTTGCGATACTTTGCGCTAATCGCTTACCATT
Source organism: Gilliamella sp. LMG 34361 (assembly GCF_984569075.1). NCBI lineage: Bacteria > Pseudomonadati > Pseudomonadota > Gammaproteobacteria > Orbales > Orbaceae > Gilliamella > Gilliamella sp. LMG 34361. The sequence continues at coordinate 2,757,506 of NZ_OZ474903.1, forward strand.
TCTTGTGCGCAAGGCTCGATTCAATTGGCTTAACAAATCGTCAAAGCTCATCTCACCACGTTTAATCTTCTGCACATAGATCCGTTTTTGAATGACATTAACCATATCCATTAAAATTTCGCTACGCAAATCAATAGAACTATTGCATAACCTATCTATCAGCTCAAAAACAGCATGAACAGGAGGATTCTTACCTTGCTTGGTTTTTTCAATTAAAATTGATTGACCAAATTTAGTTAACTCACTAGGTAATTTAAACGATCGCGTTGGTAACTGTGCCCAAGCCGTGACTTTAGCAAACCAATTTGGTAAATACCGACTACTATAAGACTGTTTATTAACGCCTGATTGGGCGATGATGTCAGGAAGATCGGCAACTGAATCTAACCACTGTTTTTTAACCCAATTAATCTGCTCAAAATATTTTTGATGAAATTGCCGAATTTTTTCGGTGATATTATGTCCTTCATCTTGCGACTGATCAAATTCGAAATTTAGATAAGATTTGATATCGTCTAATAACGCTTGTGGATCTTGCCAATAATCAAGAATTAAATAGGCTAGCGTTTTATCAAGAGGCACAAAATAATGACGCCAAAAATCTTGGACAACTTGTAACTTAAGCTCTTGCTCATCCATGATTAACGTTTGTTCAAACAACACACCGGATTCAAAAGCATGGCTAGTTAAAATACGCTGACAAAAACCATGGATAGTATAAATAGCTGCATCATCCATTGATTGTTGTGCTTGGGTTAATCGTTGTATGGCATCATTGGGCTCTTCAACTAAATTGATCAATTGTTGATAGATTGGATCATCATGATGACCTTGCAACAATCCTAAACGCAATTCTTGGATATTTTGTCTGATTCGCGACCGAAGTTCTTGGGTTGCAGCTTTTGTGAAAGTCACAACTAGGATTTGATTAACATCAAGAGGTGTAGGATAGTTATTTTCACCAACCCCAAGTAATAATCGCAGATAGATAAAAGCGAGCGAATAGGTTTTACCCGTCCCTGCTGACGCTTCAATAAGCGTTCGACCGGTTAACGGTAAATCAAAAAGATTAAGTTTTTTTATTCCACTACATGAAACCATTCTAGCTTTCCTGCTGCATTGGGTGCTAACTCAACACAAGCAATAGCAGCTGTAGGGAACATTGGCGGTGAAACTTCTGGGCACAATTCACTAACTAAATAACCAACTAATGGAAGATGTGAAACTATAATCACATTCTCAATACCTTGAGCGGGGAGTGTCGTTAATAAATCGGCAATATGGGAAGGACTACCACCTGGCACCAAAAAATTATCAGTTTCAATCTTAAGCACAGGGCAGTATGCTGACAATTCAGAGTAAGTCTGCTGTGCCCTTAAATAAGGACTTACCAACCCTAAATCAAATTTAAAATCTTGCTGATTTAGCCATAAACCAGCCTGAGTTGCTTGTTTTCGTCCAAAATCAGTCAATGATCGAGTTGCATCTGATGAAGCAGAAAAACCTGCCTCACCATGTCTCATAATACAAACCTTCATAAAATAACGATTAACGCAATTTTAATTGGAAAATCATACATTCAGCACCGCAACAAAAGGTGAATTTAGCAGTTAACTTATAACCTTTTTCAACTTTATCGATGCTACTATTGATTTCGCAAGGTTCGGTTTCAACATCTTTTGCTGCTTGAGTCAATGATGTTAATTTAGCTTTTGCTTCTGATTCAGTTGCAAAAACGTTCTCATATTCTGCACTACAATTCTCATTATCAATAATTGTGCCGACATCAACGCAACAACAAGCGGGCGTTTCGTTAGCTTTACATTTGTTTAAAGAATCTGTCATCCTGTACCTCTGTTTTACCGATTAAACTGCTATTAGTATACTCTCAATCACAACCAAGGGCAAAATGTAAAAAAGCTTTACCATAGAGCAAACTTTTGGCGTATATTAAAAACTATAATTTTAGATTTATATATTAATTAGACAATATCATGCAACAATATAATCACGTTCGAAAAATGGCGATTTTAGTTGCCGCAACGTTCTTTATGGAGAACTTGGACGCGACGGTGATCACCACCGCCATTCCAGCAATGGCAAAATCATTTCTTACAAGCCCTCAAGATTTATCTGTCGGAATTAGTGCTTACATGTTAGCACTTACCATTGGTTTACCTGCTAGTGGCTGGATCGCCAATCGCTTCACGGCCTATCGAGTCTTCTCGATTTCGATTATTTTATTTATGTTAGCATCAATATTGTGTGCCATATCGACTAATCTGACTATGTTTACCATCGCAAGATTAATTCAAGGTTTAGGTGGATCATTAATGGTGCCTGTAGGCAGAACGGTGGTATTAAGCCGAACGGAAAAACAACATTTAGTCAGCACTATTTCTATTTTAGTTTGGCCGGGCTTAATTGCGCCATTAATGGGGCCGATTATTGGTGGCTTCTTTGCGCAATATCTAACATGGCACTGGATATTTCTTCTTAATATTCCATTAGGTTTTATCGCCCTATTTTTTGCTCGTCGATTATTACCCAAAGAATTACCTGAAAAACGTACATTTGACGGTGTTGGATTTATCACCTGTGGTTTAGGCCTATTACTATTTGTTTATGGGCTTGAAATGATTTCTCATTCAAATAGTAGTCTCTGGATAGGCATAATAATATCTTTGGTCGGTAGTTTAATATTAATCTTTGCCTACTATCATTTAGCTCATACTCAACATCCATTAATTAGTCTATATGCTTTTTCTAAACGTACATTTAGAATGACATTTTTTGGTGGTTCATTAATACGAATTGGCTTAAATAGTGCTCCGTTTATCTTACCGCTAATGTTTCAAGTCGGTTTTGGTTGGTCACCGTTAACTGCTGGTTCACTACTGCTTTCATTGTTTGCCGGCAATATTCTGCTTAAAACAGTAAATACACCTTTAATTCATAAGTTTGGATTCCGAAAAATTCTGATTATCAATGGGCTGTTATTATCTTCAAGTTTTGTGTTATGTGCCCTTTTCACGCCACAAACACCTATCATCTGGATTATATTAGTTCTATTCTTTTCCGGTGGTGCTCGTTCTATTCAATTTACTACCATCACCACGCTTAGTTTTTCAGAAATTGATAAAACAGAAATACAGAGCGCTAACATTTTATCTACCATTTTCCAGCAGCTAAATAACGTACTTGGCATTGTGTTAAGTGCTTTATTTCTATTTATTGCATCTAACTATAATGGCCATAGCCAAACTGGTTTAATGGTGGAAGATTTTAGGTTAGCACTATTAATGGTGGCAGCAATGACCTTGTTAGCAATGATTGACTTTATTACCTTGCCAAAAAATGCGGGTAACAATCTAAAAGATAAGCAATAAAAAACCTCTGCCATTTGGCAGAGGTTCTTAAGAATCAAACTTAAAAAATATTAGAACTTAGGTGCGCTAGGACGGCCACGTTTTTTCGAAAAACCTTTGTCATTAGCTTCTGGTTTACTACTTTTACGTCCACGTTTAGCTTCAGATGGCTTACCAGCTACCAAGCTCATTTTCATTGGTTGATTAAGTACTCTAACCCGTTCAAAGTGCTTAAGGATATCTTTCGGCATGCCTTTTGGTAACTCAACGGTTGAATAAGTTTCATAAAGTTTGATATTACCAATATAGCGACTACTAATATCGGCTTCATTAGCAATTGCACCCACAATATGACGCACTTCAACACCATTTTCTTTACCAATTTCGATACGATACATATCCATTTCACCCACATCTCGGCGTTCACGACGTTTTGGTGATTCACGATTATCACCACGTAAGCGACGTTCACCATTTCGATTATCACGATCACGAAATTCTCTTGATGGTTTAAACACTGGATCTGGCGGGAGAATCAACGGACGATCACTCTGAGCTAATCTCAATAATGCTGTTGCAATCGTTTCAAGATCTGCGCCACTATCTGCTTGGATTTGCTCTAATAACGCTTGATATTGATCTAAATCGGCACTTTCTAATTGTTGCTGAATCTTCTGAGTAAATTTTGCTAAACGACGTTTTTCAAGCAACTCTTTAGATGGTAATGCTACTTCAGGAATCGGCTTTTTAATTGTTTGTTCAATATTCTTAAGTAAACGACGTTCACGACTATCAACAAACAAAATTGCTCGTCCTGCACGACCAGCACGACCAGTTCGCCCAATACGGTGAACATAAGATTCTGAATCAAGCGTAATATCGTAGTTAATCACTAAACTAATACGCTCAACATCTAACCCACGCGCTGCGACATCTGTCGCAATCAAAATATCTAACCGACCATTGCGTAAACGATCAAGCGTTTGCTCACGAAGCTGTTGTGTCATATCACCATTTAAGGCTGCACAACTATAACCGTGTTTTTCTAACACTTCGGCGACTTCTAAAGTAGCGGTTTTGGTACGCACAAAAATAATCGCTGCATCAAAGTCTTCAGCTTCTAAAAAACGCACAATTGCTTCATTCTTACGCATACCACGCACTAACCAATAGCTCTGATCGATATCTGGGGCAGTTTGATTAGTCCCTTTAATTTGTACTTCTTTCGGGTTATGCATAAAACGTTTAGTAATCCGACGTATTGGGGCCGGCATGGTTGCTGAAAACAGCGCTGTTTGATGATCTTCTGGAATTGTAGCCATAATGCTCTCAACATCATCAATAAAGCCCATTCGTAGCATCTCATCGGCTTCATCTAAAACTAACCCTTTAAGATTAGAAAGATCTAACGTTTTACGATTTAAATGATCTAATAAACGACCAGGAGTTCCTACAACGATTTGAGGACCTTGTTTTAATGCACGCAATTGCACATCATAACGTTGACCACCATAAAGCGCTAACACTTTAATCCCTTTCACATATTTAGAATACTCAGCACATGCATCAGCAACTTGTATTGCTAACTCACGTGTTGGCGCCAACACCAATAATTGTGGTGCTTTTAAACTAGCATCAATATTCATTAAAAAAGGAATTGAAAAAGCGGCAGTTTTACCACTACCCGTTTGAGCCATACCCAGCACATCATTCCCTTCTAAGAGTAAAGGGATACATTCGGATTGGATTGGTGATGGTTTAGTAAAACCAAGATCATTTAATGCGTTAAGGATTTCCTCGGATAAACCAAGGTCAATAAAAGATATTTCTTTTGTCATGTAAACTCGCTTGTAAATTTGACTATATATGATCAATATTTGATTAGCTTTGAACGCTATACCCAATAAAGAAAACCTATATATATTTATGCCAGTTCACTAAATTGAAAATTTACAACTCACCCCAATAACTAACTGCCAATACAACTCAATTAGATAAACATATCACTTTAATTCAAATAATATTTCAAAAATATATGAATTATAAAAAGCATGTAAAGAATCAAGAATATATTACGGGCAAATCAGAACTACGCTATAACAATATTTTCACTTTTAAACTGGCATGACCCTTGTTACTTTTCATCAAGTAACTTAATTTCATAGAGTGCCTGTTGATGTTCAACGAAGTTATAAATATTATTAGCTAAAGCATATTTAAATAACATTTTGGCACGCTCATTATTACCTTTACTTTGATAATATTTACCTAAATAAAAGTAAGCTTCACAAAGGCGCTCGGCTAATTGCCGATCATTTTCAACACCTTGTTGAAGATTTTGCATTAATTTAGATTCGCTCATCTTACCTAAATAAAATGCAATAATATCACTACTATAACTCGATTTATCGTTAAGAAGATCATAACGTTTTTGTAGCTGAGTTAAAGCAGCTCGTTTATCTATTTCTTTTTCAATCAAATAAAGCCATAAAATACGAATAGGCTCATTGACATCATATTTATAGAATTTTTCTGCATCAAGTTGTGCTACTTGATAATGTCCAGTACGATACAGAGTTATCGCACGATTAAAGTAGGCAAATGCATAATTAGGATCCAGCTCTAATGTAGTATTAAACGCCATTATCGCATTATCGAAATCGCCATCTCTTAACGCATAATTACCTAGAAGATTATAACTATCTGGAATTTCTGGATTAAAATTTAAAAGATGGTTGAAATCACTCTGTGCAAATGCTTTAAAACCTAGCGAATCGTATACCATTCCCCGTTCGAAAATAAGCTGCATCTTAGAGGCAGCATCAAGATCACGTCTTGATAACTGCTGACTAATCTGCGCTATTTTTAATTCATCATCATACGAAACTTGTAAAGGAACAACAGGTAACGGCGGAGAGAGATGAGAACAACCTGACAAAATAATGACTGCAAAAATACAGCACAACATCCTCAGATTGAATAATCTCATTTTTAACTCCTAATGAATAATATCTTATTCAGCTACTGGTTGAACATCAATGTTTTGATCAGCAGCATCTTTCATACTTAAACGAATTCGACCTTGGCGATCAATTTCAAGTACTTTAACATTCACTTCTTGACCTACTTTCAAGTAGTCTGCAACTTTCTCAACACGATGGTCTGCGATTTGCGAAACATGAACAAGTCCCTCTTTACCACCGATAATGGAAACAAAAGCACCAAAATCAACAATACGAGTCACCTTACCAGTATAGATTTTACCGATTTCAACATCAGCAACTAAATTGTTAATACGTGCAATTGCATCTTTAGCTTTATTACCATCATTCGCTGCAATCTTAACTGTACCATCATCAGTGATTTCAATAGTAGTACCTGTCTCTTCGGTTAAGGCACGAATTGTTGCGCCACCTTTACCGATAATATCGCGGATCTTATCTGGATTAACATTCATCGTATAGATACGTGGAGCAAATTCAGAAATTTCTTGACGAGGTTTATTAATTGCTTGTTCCATCACCGCTAAAATATGCAAACGAGCACCTTTAGCTTGATTTAACGCAACTTGCATAATTTCTTTCGTAATACCTTCAATCTTGATATCCATTTGCAGTGCACTAACACCTTCACGGGTACCTGCTACCTTAAAGTCCATATCTCCAAGATGATCTTCATCACCTAAAATATCAGATAACACAACAAAGTTATCGCCTTCTTTTACAAGCCCCATTGCGATACCCGCAACCGAAGACTTAATTGGCACACCCGCATCCATTAATGCTAATGACGCACCACAAACCGAAGCCATTGAAGAAGAACCATTTGATTCAGTTATTTCGGAAACGACACGCACCGTATATGGAAACTCTTCCTTACTTGGCATTACCGCGGCAACACCACGTTTAGCTAATCGACCATGGCCAATTTCACGACGTTTCGGTGAACCAACCATACCAGTTTCGCCCACAGAATAAGGAGGGAAGTTATAATGTAAAAGGAAACGCTCAGTATACTCACCAGTTAATTCATCAATTACCTGCGCATCACGTTCAGTGCCTAAAGTCGCAGTCACTAATGCTTGTGTTTCACCGCGAGTAAATAATGCACTACCATGCGTTCTCGGTAATACATTAGTACGAATATCAAGCGCACGAATCATATCTTTTTCGCGACCATCAATACGCGGTTCACCAGCAATAACTCGTTGACGAACGATTTGGCTTTCTAAATCAACAATAATATTAATAACTTCGTTTTCATCAAGATCTTCATCTTTTTCTTTAAGTGCTGCTAACACTTCTTCTTTAATTAAATCGATTTGTGCATAACGAGCTTGTTTTTCAGTAATACGATAAGCTTCACCTAAACGTGCTTTAGCTAACTGAGAAACCGCATTAAATAACGCTTCATTCTTAGCAGGTGCAACCCAATCCCATTTTTCACAGTTCGCTTTAGCCACAAACTCATTGATATTATCAATGACAACTTGTTGTTGGTCGTGACCAAAAACCACAGCGGCTAGCATCTGATCTTCAGTTAACAGATCAGCTTCCGATTCAACCATTAACACCGCACTTTTTGTACCGGCAACAACCAAATCTAAACGGCTTGAAGCTAACTCTTTAACTGATGGATTTAACACAAACTCATTATTGATAAAGCCAACGCGTGCAGCACCAATTGGCCCATGAAAAGGCACACCAGACAAGCAAAGCGCAGCCGATGCTCCTATCATCGCAACTAAATCAGGGCTAACATCAGGGTTAACAGAAACCACCGTTGCAATGATTTGAATCTCATTAACAAAACCTTCAGGGAATAACGGACGGAGTGGACGGTCGATTAAACGAGCGATTAACGTTTCACCTTCGCTAGGACGACCTTCACGTTTAAAAAAGCCACCCGGAATACGACCAGCAGCATAAGTACGTTCTTGATAGTTAACCGTTAAAGGGAAGAAGTCTTGCCCTTCTTTCACTTTCTTATTGGCAACTACAGTAACGAAAACCGCAGTATCGTCCATATTGACCATAACCGCAGCTGTGGCCTGACGCGCCATAATACCTGTTTCTAAAGTAACTGTATGGCGACCATATTGAAATTTTTGATATGTCGGATTAAACAAAATAAAGTCCTCTTGTTACAAATCATGTTGAAGTTTGATATTTCGACAGAAAGCAGCATAATGCTGGAATATATTGATAAACACTTCAACCATGTGGGGGATACTAAACAAAAGATTATTTCACTGTCACGACTAATGACAAATCTATAAACTATAGAGCTCTCATTAGTCGCGCGAAACATGAGACATAATCTTCTATTCTATTAATTTCTTTTCTACAAAACAACCAAGCATGCTTTGCGAGCTCAGCATTATAATCAAAGCCCTAAATTTATACAATGAAAAAGAGGCCTAGGCCTCTTTTCAAGTAGATAAATAATTAGCGACGTAAACCTAGTCTTTGAATCAATTGGTTATAACGATCAAAGTCTGTACGACGTAAATAATCTAATAATTTACGACGGCTAGATACCATACGTAATAAGCCACGACGACTGTGGTGATCTTTCTTATGCTCAGAAAAATGACCTTGTAGATCATTAATACGTGCAGTTAAAAGAGCAACTTGAACTTCAGTTGAACCAGTGTCGTTAGCACCACGACCATATTCAGCAACGATTTTCGCTTTTGCTTCTACAGTTAGAGACATAATAAACCTCTTAAAATAAATAAAAAAATGGAATGACCGATCTCTAATTCAGACACCCCTCAGCATTCATATAATAAATATACGAATAGTGCACGATTATACTGGAATTTATTAACAATAGCAATTTGATTTAGTCATTTAAAACGCTTATTTAAGCTCAAAACCATACTCTTCTTGAATAAGTTTCTTCAACGCTTCTATGTAATTCTGCGCAGATAAGCTTAATTGCGCTTTTTGCGAGGTTATCCAACCAATTAAAATCTTCTCATTAACGGCTAAAGGAATGGACAAAATATCCGAACCGTTCAAATCAGTACTGAGCACGCCGGTACTAATCGTATAACCATTCAAACCATGCAACAAATTAAACAATGTTGCTCTGTCGCTGACATGAATACTCTTCTTATGATAAACAGTACTTAAGATCTCTTCCGAAAAATAAAAAGAGTTATATTCACCCTGTTCAAATGAAAGATAAGGAAAATCCTCTAAATGCTCAAGTGTTAACGACTTCATCGTAGCTAAAGGGTGATGGGTACTAATAAACACATGTGGATCGGCTTCAAATAAAGGATTAAAAGTAAGGCGATGCTCTTTAAGTAAACGTAAAATCACCTTTTGATTAAAATCAGTGAGGTACAAAATACCCACTTCACTACGCAAATTAGCCACATCAGTTATAATGTCGTAAGTCCGCGTTTCGCGTAAAGTAAACTCATATTCATCGGTGTGATTTTTCTTGATTAAATTAACAAACGCGTTTACCGCAAATGCATAGTGCTGAGTTGAAATACTGCATAGCTGCTTAGATGGCTCTTTTTTGGAAAAGTGCTGTTCCAACAATTGAGCTTGATCTAAAACCTGTTTGGCATAACCTAAAAATTCCATACCATCTGCTGAAAGTGAAACCCCTTTCGATGTTCGTACAAAAATCTCAATACCGAATTCTGCTTCTAAATCCTTAACTGCAGTAGAAAGACTGGGCTGAGTAATATAGAGATTCTTAGCCGCCTCATTAATTGAGCCTGAACGAGCTATTTCCAAAATATAACGTAATTGTTGAAGCTTCATAATATTGCCAGTAACCTAAATCAATGTTAATTAATAATATAATTTACTATAAACATTGTAGGAATGATTGTACAGAAAAAGGCAAATAGCAATTTATTTCCGCTATTAAGTGAGAAAATTAGCGGTTTTTGAGGTATCAAAAAGTGCTTTGCTCGACTTTTTCGATTTTAAAAACCCCACTCCTCAGCTTTTTTGGACTTCAAAAATGTATGTCCCTTAATTTTCTAGATCTTAATTTTTAGTGTATTGGGTTTAGAACGCTTTAATCTTTCGTAGCTATATAAGTGCGGTGATCTTGCCCGAGCAAAAAGGGTTTGTACTAACCGTTTTAAACCCGCATCTTCAATACAAAGTAGATACTAAGTAACAAAGATAGAATCAACAATCTCACTCCAACTTCCATAAAAATTCCTTTATCATTCGATCTTAACGTAACGGTTATTATTTGTTGCATAATAGCCTTACCAAACATCCGTTATGCTCTCAATCGTCAACACTTTATAAAATCGATAAGTGAAGCATGCTAAAACCTATTTGAAATAATGCGATTTTTATGTCAAAAAAGTTGAGGAGCGAGGTTTTTGAGTAATCCCACAAGGACATTTTTTTAATGGGCAAAAATTCGTCATTAATTATAGGTGTGAGCTTTATTCAGTCTTTGTTGCATAATTATTATTCATCCATCGAGTTATCCAGTTTTTTTTGTGCAATTTCTTTTCCACATTGGCATCTTAACAAATTATCAAGTTTGCTAAAATGCCTTTTCAAGGGTTAAGAAAGTGAGTTATGAAATACGCATGCCAGGTTTAGCGCCACTATCGGGTGATAATAGGTAAACACCTTCGTTATCATCTTTACCACTAGCACAAAGCACCATGCCTTCTGAAATACCAAAACGCATTTTTCGCGGAGCTAAGTTAGCTATCATAATGGTTAAACGGCCGATTAATACCTGGGGATCTGGGTAGTATTGTTTGATACCTGAAAAGACGTTTCGAGTTTCGTCACCAATATCAAGCGTTAGTTGTAGTAATTTATCAGAACCGTCAACAAAACTGGCGTTTTTAATTAAAGCAACCCGCATATCTACTTTTGCAAAGTCGTCAAAATTGATAGTTTGAGCTATTGGTTCGGCTACATTTTCTTTTGTTGGTATGGCTGACGTAGCTTGTTGTTTAGTTTCTTCAATCATGGCAGTGATTTTATCCATGTCAATTCGGTTAAATAATGCTTTGAAGCGATTAATGGTATGTCCACTCAAGGCTTTGTTGATGGTATTCCATTCCAATTTGCTATTTAAAAACGCCTCGCTACGCTCAGCCAATGAAGGTACGATAGGTTTTAAATAGGTCATTAAGATACGGAATAGATGAATTCCCATTGAACAAATGTCTTGTAACTCCTGATCTTGTCCTTCTTGTTTAGCAACAACCCATGGCGCTTTTTCATCAATGTAGCGGTTAGCTTCGTCTGCTAATGCCATGATCTCACGAATGGCTTTACCTGATTCGCGTTTTTCAAAAGCCTCGGCAATGACTTGTGCTTTTTCGACAAATAATGAGTACAATTCTGGGGCGGCAATTTTATCTGATAATTTACCGTCAAATCGTTTACTGATAAATCCAGCCGAACGCGAAGCAATGTTAACTACTTTGTTAACTAAATCACTGTTAACACGTTGAACAAAATCTTCAAGATTAAGATCGATATCATCAATATGCGGCGATAATTTAGCGGCATAATAGTAACGTAAACAGTCTGGATCTAGATGTTTGAGGTAAGTACTTGCTTGAATAAAAGTGCCACGTGATTTTGACATTTTAGCACCATCAACTGTAACATAACCATGTACAAAAATATTTGATGGTTTGCGATGTTCGCTACCTTCTAACATTGCCGGCCAAAATAAGCTGTGGAAGTAGACAATATCTTTACCGATAAAATGATAGAGTTCAGTGGTTGACTCTTTATCCCAAAATTCATCAAAAATCGGTTTATTATTTTTGTTGCAATAGTTAAGGAAAGATCCCATATAACCAATCGGGGCATCTAACCATACATAAAAATATTTGCCTGGCGCGTCTGGAATTTCAAAGCCAAAATAAGGTGCATCACGGCTGATGTCCCATGGTTGTAGACCTGCTTCAAACCATTCTTGCATTTTGTTAGCAACTTGTTCTTGTAATGTGCCTGAACGTATCCACGCTTGTAGCATGGCTGAAAACGCAGGTAAGTCAAAGAAGAAGTGCTCTGATTCTTTTAAAATCGGGGTTGCGCCTGAAACGACCGATTTAGGATCAATGAGATCAGTAGGGTTATAAGTTGCGCTACATACTTCACAATTGTCACCATATTGGTCTGGCGCTTTACAACGTGGACATGTCCCTTTTACGAAGCGATCAGGCAAAAACATCTGTTTTTCTGGATCAAAGAGTTGTGAAATGACTTTGGTTTTAATATAACCATTTGCTTTTAAACGTTTATAGATCTGCTGAGATATTTCACGATTTTCTGGGCTATGAGTGGAGTGATAATTGTCGTAACTAATATTAAATCCAGCAAAATCGCGTTGATGTTCGATTTTGACTTCATCAATCATTTGCTCAGGCGTGATCCCTAGTTGCTGAGCTTTAAGCATAATTGGCGTTCCATGCGCATCATCGGCACAAATAAAATAGATCTCATTACCGCGCATACGTTGGTAGCGAACCCATATATCAGCTTGAACATGTTCAAGCATATGACCTAAGTGTATTGAACCATTTGCATAAGGGAGCGCACAAGTCACTAATATTTTGCGTTGAGTTGTCATGTTAAATTATTACCTTTAATTAAATAATGGCAGAAATAGTACATCAATCGTGTGATTATCGCTAGATTTATGCCATAATTTGATTAAATTTGTTTATATAACCAATCAATTTTTAGTTTCTGGCAAAATAAACAGATGTTTGTCATTTCCCAACTGTTAAAGACATTGGTAATATCTATTTGATAGTAAATTAAGTAATGCATATAACAAGGCCAAATAACATGCAAGCAAAGAAAATTCTTGAGAATTTTACTCATCAAACATTACAAAAAAACTTGATTGAACTTGGTGCAGTTAACCAGTGTGAGCTGGCTAATCAAGAACTACTAATACGTTTAGTCATGCCTTTTGCTTGGCAGATGGGTTTTGATGACCTCAAAACAACAGTGACACCTAAATTGCTTCAATTAGATGGTGTTAATAAGGTGAATTGGAATATTAAATATAATATTGCCACGTTAAAGCGAGCAAATAATCATCACCCTATTAATAATGTTAAAAATATCATTGCGGTAGGTTCGGGTAAAGGTGGTGTTGGTAAATCATCAACAGCGGTTAATTTAGCCTTAGCATTACAAAAGCAAGGTGCTAAAGTCGGGATTTTAGATGCGGATATTTATGGTCCTTCCATTCCAACTATGCTTGGCACCGAAAAAGAACAACCGTTAACGCCTGACAATAAACATATGTCACCGATTACGGCCTATGGCCTTGCTAGTAATTCTATTGGTTATTTAGTTGATACAAACGGCGCGATGGTGTGGCGCGGACCAATGGCAAGTAAGGCGCTTTTACAGATTTTGCAAGATACACTTTGGCCAGAACTTGATTATTTGGTTATTGATATGCCACCAGGGACTGGCGATATCCAATTAACGCTTGCCCAAAATATCCCGGTTACTGCAACAGTGATTGTGACAACACCACAAGATATTGCTTTAATTGATGCCAAAAAAGGGATTATTATGTTTAATAAAGTTAACATTCCAACTTTGGGTATTATTGAAAACATGAGTTATCACATCTGTGAAAATTGTGGTCATCATGAAGCAATTTTTGGTGAGGATGGTGCTAGGCATTTAGCTGAAAAATACCAAACTCAATTACTTGGTCAAATTCCGCTACACCGCCTATTACGCCACGATCTTGATTCAGGCAAACCAACAGTTGTGAGCCATCCAGACAGTGAGTTCACCCAACTCTATTGTAAAATTGCAGCCCAAGTTGCTAGTCAACTTTTTTGGCAAGGTGAGGCAATCTTACCGGATATTTCATTTAAGGCGTTATAGTGAAAATTAATATTGGTTGTTGACATTTAACAACCAATATCATTAAGTTGGCAAGTTCTACATTATCGCCATGTCATTATTAAATCAATCGTTATTGAATCTATAATTATTGAAATTGTTTCAATTCAGCTTTTGCTTTCGCCAATTGTTCAACAAACGCTGAATTTGTATGTAACTGAGCAACAACCGCTGCCGCCATCACTTTTGCAGCTTCCACATCACTTTGCCAATGATAGCCACAGATCACCCGACTTACACCAATTTCATAACCTCGTTTCAAAATTTCATTTTGCCGTACAGGATTAATTTCAGCTAAGACCAATGCTATAGCAAATCCCATTGTTGTATGACCAGATGGATATGAACCATTGGTCGATAACGTTTTTTCATCTTCTGGGCGACATGTTTGTTCATTAAAAAATGAAAACGGTCTGATTCGATTATAATGCTGCTTTGCAGATCGAGTTGCTAGATCGCCAGCATCTTCTTTCATTGTAGTAATAAGTTTATAAATTTCCGGTGAAGTTTCAACCGAAATTTCGTATCCAAAAGCAGGAGAAAATTGCTTAGTAACATTATCTTTACTTGAATCAGCATCAAGATAAGCTTGTTTGCCTCGTTCAGTATTACGAACGGATTTTCCCCAATCATACATTGCTTTATCTCTTAAAAAATCAACACTATTAAATGCAGGTGGAGGAGGTAACAGTAGTAAACTGTCCGGCGCTTGTTCTATTTTAAGATAAAAATCATTTGGATCGGTAGTGACATCTTTAGCTTCAATGGCATGAGTAGTAAAGCAAAATAGTATAGATATGAAAAATGAACCGAGATATTTGTTACGCATATATGTCTCCTTGAATACTATTTTAAATAACGCAAAAATTGCACTAAATAGAGCAACTAAAAAAATCTTGAGCAGATATAATTTAATTATCAATAAATATTGATATAGTTCATAATAAAACAGTTATGGTTGCAGACAAAAAACGTATTTATTATTCTATGACTTACCTCACAATAATATTTAAAAGTCATTGTTTTTTTGAGTAAATAATAATTTACAGACGAATGCGTAAAATATAATAAGTACATAAACTACGTATTTGTCTTAAGCGATAATTTTATCTTTAAACATAAAAAAAACCGCACCAAGTAAACACAATCCAGCCCAAATATAATCGGTTTTGAACGGTTCTTTTAAGATGTAAATTGAAAATGGAATAAATACCGACAAGCTAATTACTTCTTGAATAATTTTTAATTGCCCTGCGCTGGCAACTTGAAAACCAATACGGTTTGCAGGTACTTGTAGCAAATACTCAAAAAAGGCAATTGCCCAACTAATAAGTACCGCTAAAATCCAAACTTGATTATGCATAAAACGCAAATGTCCATACCAAGCAAACGTCATAAAGACATTACTACAGATGAGTAGACAAACCGTGATGAGAAGTTGATTCATGATAGTTAATCGAACGATTGTTTGTGGGTTGCTATATTATATACTCTTATTTATTAAAGCAGCAAAATGGTTGAATGATTTAATTTAAAAAATAACTAATTTAATCGTGTTATTTATCTATCTTCGCTGTTTGATAGTAAAACAGATTCAGCTATAATTACACTATTAAATCTCTATTCCCTCTATTACTTTAATCATGAATAATACCAATAAACGGGCTCGAATATGGTCGTCAATTCTTTGTCTTGCTTTTGCAGGCTTTATTTTTAATACGACTGAATTTGTTCCAGTTGGATTACTACCAAATATTGCTGAAAGCTTCTCGATGGATGTCGCACATGCTGGGCTATTATTAACTATTTATGCTTGGGCTGTATCGTTATTATCTTTACCGTTAACGGTATTAACTTCAAAACTCGATCGCCGAAAATTACTGATATTTTTATTTTGTTTGTTTATCGGTAGTCATGTCCTTGCTGGTTTTGCTTGGAATTTTTACAGTTTAATGGTAGCAAGACTTGGCATTGCCTGTGCGCATGCTGTATTTTGGGCAATTACTACGCCTTTAGCTGTTCGATTAGCACCCAATGGCAAAAAAGCTAAAGCAATGGGCTTTATTGTAGTTGGCACGTCAATGGCAACTGTTTTAGGTATTCCAATTGGAACCATGATCGGACAACTTGTTGGCTGGCGAGTAACCTTTTTATGTATTGGTTTTATTGCCTTTTGTGTCATGTTGTCGCTACTTTATTTGTTACCATCAGTACCGAGTTTAAGTAAGATTTTAATCAAAGATATTCCTAAAGTACTAAAACGCCCTGTATTACTAAATATCTATTTACTAACCGCCATTATAATAACTGGTCATTTCACGGCTTATACTTATATTACGCCATTTATGCTCAATGTTGGCGGTTTTAGTGAGCATGTTGTAGTTAGTCTGTTATTAGCTATTGGTTTCTCAGGTATGATTGGTAGTGTTATTTTTGCCAAATATGCTGATTCTCATCCCATCGCAATATTTGTTATTCCGGCATTATTATTATTGACCTGCTTGTTATCACTTTATGTTTGTTCTTTCAGCTTAATTACCGCAATATTACAAGGTATGGTCTGGGGACTATCAATTACCATCATTAGCATGGTAATGCAAAGTAAAGTCATTGATGCCGCACCTGACGCAGCCGACATTGCGACCTCGGTCTATTCGGGCATTTATAATATTGGTATCGGAGGGGGTGCTTTTGTCGGTAGCCAAGTACTGGTTTATTTATCTACCCATTACATTGGCTTTGTCGGTTCTGTTTTTGTGATTATTGCCCTAATGCTCTTTTACCTTCTTTCAAGAAGAATTTGGTAAATAAGCGCTCACATTGAGCGCTTATTGACTTAATGCTTCTAACTGTTCCCAGCGTTCAAATACTACTTCAAGTTCCGCTTCTTTATCAGTCAAAGATTGCAGTATTGGACCGGTCACGTCATGAGGTTGATTGAAAAAGTCACTACGGCCAATTTGTGCTTGTAAATCGGCAATAGCTGTTTCTAGTTCCTCAATTTTATTCGGTAACTGAGTAAGTTCGCGTTGTTCGTTATAGCTTAACTTTACCTTCTTTTTAACGAGTGGCGCGGCGGCCGAGCTATTTGAGGTGTCACTTTTAGCCGGTTCATTAATTTTGCTAGTAGTCACTTGCTTATTCACCGGTTTAGCTTGCTGTTGCTGCTGCAATGCATCGGTATAACCACCAGCATAAATACCAATTCGCCCCTGATCTTCAAAAAACCAGCACTGAGTAACCACGTTATCAACAAATTGCCTATCATGACTAACAAGTAATACCGTTCCTTGATAATCGTTAACAAGTTCTTCTAACAGTTCTAACGTTTCTATATCAAGGTCATTAGTTGGTTCATCAAGTACCAATAAATTACTAGGTTTTAAAAAGAGTTTTGCTAATAACAGGCGATTTCGCTCACCACCCGATAGCGCTCTAACCGGCGTTCTGGCGCGTTTTGGTGGAAATAGGAAATCTTGCAAATAGCCTAGCACATGTCTTGAGCGACCATTTACTACCACTTCTTGCTTACCTTCAGCAAGATTATCCATAACGGTTTTTTCAGGATCAAGTTCTAATCGATACTGATCAAAATAAGCCACTTCAAGTTTAGTTCCACAATGAACATTTCCTGATGTCGGCGCTAAACTACCTAACATCAGTTTTAATAATGTGGTTTTCCCAATGCCATTTGGACCAATTAACGCAATTTTATCACCACGTAACACTTGTACGGTGAAGTCCTTAACCAACACTTTATCATCAATTTGATAACTGACATCATCTAGCTCAAAGACAATTTTGCCTGAACGCAGTGCTTCTTCGATCTGCATTTTCGCATTGCCCATAACTTGACGACGCTGCGAATACTCTTGCCTCATCGCTTTTAATGCTCTCACTCGCCCCTCGTTACGTGTTCGACGAGCTTTGATACCTTGGCGGATCCAGACTTCTTCTTGGGCAAGCTTTTTATCAAATTCGGCATTTTGTAACTCTTCAACGCGCAGCGCTTCTTCTTTTCCTAGCAAATAACTATCATAATCTCCCCCCCAAGAAGCAACCTTACCGCGATCTAAATCTATAATACGCGTCGCCATTTGCCGTATAAAAGATCGGTCATGTGATATAAACACAATGCTACCATTGAAGCTTTTTAGAAATTCTTCCAACCATTTAATGGTGTCGATATCTAAATGGTTAGTAGGTTCATCAAGTAAAAGTACTGATGGCTGGCAAACGAGTGCTTTGGCTAATGCCGCTTTACGCAGCCAGCCACCCGATAATGATGAGAGTAACGCATCACCATCTAACGATAGTGAGGAAATAACATTGCGAATACGATTATCTAGCTGCCAACCATTTTGGTGATCAAGCTGTTCTTGCATTTTAGCTAATTTCGATAAGTTATTTTCACTTGGATCAGCTTCAACCAAATGTGACAATGCGTAATAATCTTTTAATAACTGTGCTTGCTCTTTTAAACCTTCCGCGACAAAGTCAAATACATTACCTTGAATATCTCGAGGTGGATCTTGTTGCAATCGAGAGACAACGACGTTATTTTCATAAACAATCTGCCCTTCATCAAGCGGTACTTCTTTGTTAAGGACTTTTAGCAGAGTCGATTTGCCAGCACCGTTACGACCAACAAGACAGACTCGCTCATTAGTTTCAATCGACATATCAATATGGTCAAGAAGTGGCGCATCACTAAATGACAGATAAGCGTTGGTTAGATTTATTAATGACATATTTTTTATTTGGATATTAAATAATAAGGCGTTATTCTATCATAAAGTTGCTATTGGCAATCAATTATCAAAGATACATTAAACCGCTCATAAACGTGAGCATCTTTTTTCTCTTCTAAAAAATAAATACTGCTATGCTTATTAATGATTGAATAGATTAATAATATTTCAGTATGGAGGTAATTATGCGTCATACTTGGACATTTCAACGTGTTGGTGGATTAGATCAAGTCGTATTAAAAAATGCCGATGACATTATCAATTTACCCAATTTAGATCCTAAATTATGGGTTGCACTTAGCTGCCCAACAACTGGTTTAGATTTTGATCAAAGAACATTACAATTGTTAGATTCGGATAACGATGGCCGCATTCGTATTCCCGATATTTTAGATGCGATTAGCTGGGCAAAAGATAAAATCGTCTCTTTCGATAAGGTAGTGCAATCCTCAGAAACATTGCCACTATCTCAAATTGATGATTCAACACAACAAGGTAAAAAATTATTAGTTACTGCGCATAGTATTTTAGCGAATTTAAATAAGAACCAAACCGATTATTTAACACAAGATGATGTCCAACAGTCACTAAAAATTAATGCCAGCAAGCTCTACAATGGTGATTTAATCTTCCCACCTTCTGCCGAATTATCACCAGAAATGCAGAAATTTATTCAAACAGCAATTAAAACAACTGGCGCGCAAAAAGATATGAGCGGGCAAGATGGCATAAATCTAGAAATTGCGCAAACCTTTGTTAAAAACCTAAAAAGTTGGCAAGCATGGCAAACCGATATCAGTAATACTAAGACCCCTTTTGGGGAAAATCGTTCTGAAATATGGAAGTTAGTTCAAGAATTAAAACCGAAAATTGATGACTATTTTCTCCGGGTTGAATTAGCGCAATATGCTCCTCAAGCACAAACAGCACTGAATGTTGATGAGAAATATATTGTTCCAACGCAAAATGGCTTACTTTCTGATGAGGCCTTAGCTGAACTGCCATTATCTAAAATTGATAGCAACAATTCATTGGATCTTGTTAATGGTCTTAACCCACTTTGGAAAAGTAAAATCACTCGATTCAGAGCTTTAGTGGCTTCACATTTAGCTGATCCAAACCGATTAACGTCACAAGAGTGGCAAGATATTCAAACAGGTCTTAATGCCTATGCCACACTAATTAGTTCTAAACCAGATATACAACAATTAAACGTAGCAATTAAACCAATAGCGAGTATTGAGGATATTTCTAGCAATGAGATCGCTAATTTTACCAATGGCAATTTATTAAATGAATTTGAAAAAATGGTTGAACAGGATAATAAAACGCCTATTTCAGCTTCAGATGTTTTTGTATTAGAAAAGTTAGTGCTATTTCAAAAACATCTTTATCGTTTATTGATTAACTTTGCTTCATTTGCTGAGTTCTTCTCACTTGACCATTACGCTGCTTTTCAATTAGGCAAACTATATATTGACGGTCGCTGTGCTACGCTTTGCGTTGCCGTTGATAATATCGCCAAACATTCAACCATGGCAAATTACTCTGAACTTTGTTTACTTTATTGTGAATGCACAAGACACGGTCAAAAACAGACGATTGTTGCCGCAATTACCGCCGGTCAAGGTGATTTATTAATGGAAGGCCGTAATGGGGTGTTTATTGATAATTTGGGCAATGATTGGGATGCGAGTGTGGTTAAAATGATTACAAAACCAATAAGCATACAGCAAGCAATTTGGGCACCTTATCAACGAATTGGGCGATTAATTACCGAACAAATTAATAAATGGGCCAGCAATAAAGATGCAGATATTGAAAAGACCAGTACCCAAGCCGTCCAAAATCCGGAAAGTAAATTTGATATTGGTAAGAGTGCCGGTATTTTTGCAGCTATTGGTTTAGCAATTGGTGCCATTGGCACTGCACTAGCAACCATTTTTCAGGCTATCTTTTCTCTCTCTTGGTGGCAATTCCCATTACTACTTTTAGGTTTGTTCTTAATTATATCTGGTCCATCGGTGATATTAGCTTGGTTAAAATTACGAAGAAGGACACTTGGTCCATTACTTGAAGCTTCTGGTTGGGCGATTAATGGACAAGTAAAAATCAATTTACTATTAGGTGGATTACTCACCAGTAAAGCGGAATTACCCGCCAATGCTAAACGAAATTTAATTGACCCTTTAAAAAAACGAAATAAAAAAGCACGGATGATATTCTGGTCAGCAATCTTAGTTGGGGTTGTTCTGGTTGGTACTGCTTTATGGTTTAAAAATGATATTGCCAATTATTTTAAACAACAGCAACAGCAGTTAACCCAAAGCCAAAGCCAAAGCCAAATTCAAAACGAACAGAAAAACTAATAGGCTATAATATTTTTCGCCGACATTACGTCGGCGAAATTTTCTTATTAATGTTGATAAACTGGTAATCGATGGCAAATTGCCAATACTTTTTGTTTAACGGCTTGAATAGCTTGTTCATCATCAATGTTATCTAACACGTCACAAATCCAGTTCGCTAATTCGCGAGACTCTGCTTCTTTAAAACCACGGCGAGTCACAGCTGGGGTACCAATTCGCACTCCTGATGTCACAAATGGGCTTTGAGGATCGTTTGGAACGCTATTTTTATTGACGGTGATGTTTGCACTACCTAAAGCTGCATCCGCCTCTTTACCAGTTATCTTTTTATCAACTAAATCAATTAGGAATAGATGATTTTGGGTTTCGCCAGACACGACTTTGTAGCCACGTTTGATGATCACATCAACCATCGCTTTGGCATTTTTTACAACTTGTTTTTGGTACTCTTTATAAGCGGGTTCCTTCGCCTCTTTTAAGGCAACGGCTTTTGCTGCAATCACATGCATTAACGGCCCACCTTGTGCACCAGGGAACACAGCAGAATTTAATTTTTTGTAGAGTTCTTCACTGCCACCTTTGGCCAAAATAAGACCTCCACGTGGTCCACCAAGGGTTTTATGCGTCGTTGTCGTCACAACATGAGCAAACGGCACTGGATTTGGATAGACACCAGCCGCCACCAAACCAGCCACATGCGCCATATCGACAAATAAGAAGGCTCCTACACTATCAGCTATTTCGCGCATTCTTTGCCAATCAACTACACCAGAATAAGCAGAAAAACCACCAATGATCATCTTCGGTTTTGAATCTATAGCTATTTTAGCTAATTGCTCATAATCAATATGCCCCGTTTCATCTACACCATAAGCGACCACATTATAGAGTTTACCTGAAAAACTAACTGGTGAGCCATGGGTTAAATGGCCACCTTGAGACAAATTCATCCCTAACACGGTATCACCCGGTTTTAACAATGCCATATAGACAGCAAAGTTAGCTTGTGATCCTGAGTGTGGTTGCACATTGGCATAATCTGCACCAAATAACTGCTTAGCACGTTCAATCGCCAATTGCTCAACAATATCAACATATTCACAACCGCCATAATAGCGCTTACCTGGATAGCCTTCAGCATATTTATTTGTTAATTGGGTACCTTGTGCCTGCATCACTCTCGGACTGGTATAGTTTTCCGATGCGATAAGTTCTAAGTGATCCTCTTGGCGCTGTTCTTCACCTTTAATGGCATTCCACAATTCTTGATCATATTCAGCAATGGTCATTTGTTTACTAAACATATTGGCTCCTTGTAAGCAATTACGTCAGCCTAACGGCTCGTTACAGTACTTGATTGGCATAAAAAAACATCATAGTGCATTATCGTCACTCAATCAGCATTGAATTTCAATCTTTTTTTAACGTCATAATAAATATTTATAATTTATTAAGATGTTAATTGAATTCCTTTGCCAAATTACCCAAATTTAAGTCTGCAAAAACCCCGTTCCTCAACTTTTTTATATCGCCAATTTACTGTTTATTTTCATTGTTCAGTCGCAGATTTAGATAATTTGATTAACCACTCCAGTTTGCCGATTGAGTATCTTGGATATCTTGGTAAAATAGCCAAAAATTTTGTTTGGTTTATTATGCAACTCCATTTAGTCGTTAATACCTTCGGTTCCGATTTGCAACGCCGCTATGGTGAAAAAATCTATAAGCTCACACTACACGGTGGTTTTAGTTGCCCTAATCGTGACGGTACTATCGGTCAAGGTGGCTGTACCTTTTGTAATGTGGCGTCGATCATTGATGAGTCTATTCAGATTAAATCAATTTCAGATCAGCTTTTGTCCCAAGCAAAGCAAATGAAAAAATCAAAACGTTACCTTGCTTATTTTCAGGCTTATACCAGTACCTATGCTGAAGTTGAAATCCTTAAAAACATGTATCAAGAAGCGCTCCACAGTGCCGATATTGTTGGTATTTGTGTTGGTACACGTCCTGATTGTGTACCCCAAGAAGCATTAGATTTGCTTGCTGATTATCAAAATCAAGGTTACGAAGTTTGGTTAGAACTCGGTTTACAAACCGCTCACGACAAAACATTGCACCATATTAATCGTGGGCATACATTTGATGATTATCATCAAACAGTTCAAAAAGCTCGTCAATTAGGTATAAAAGTATGTACTCACCTTATTATTGGGTTACCTAAAGAGATTAAGCAAGATAACCTTATCACCCTAAACCGAGTTTTAGATAGTGGCGTTGATGGATTAAAAATTCACCCGTTACATATCGTTGAAGGCAGTATTATGGCTAAAACATGGCGAGCAGGGCGAATTGATGTGTTATCTTTAGAGAAGTATGTCGATATTGCTGGAGATATCATTCGGCAAACACCTGCCCATATTTTGTACCATCGAATCTCAGCCAATGCCAGAAAACCAACCTTACTAGCCCCTGATTGGTGTGAAAATCATTGGCAATCAATGAATGCAGTTGACAACAATTTACGCCAATTTGGTGCTCAAGGTAGTGCCATTGGTGATCCTTATTATTTCGAATAATAAGGTGAAACCGATATGATTAAAATCTTAAGTTGATTTTTTATCAAAAAATTGGTTCAAATCTGTTTTTTGAACATCTTGAATTAATCGCTCATTGATTTCATCATTAATTCGATTTAAGGTTTTTTGCTCAAAAAAAGGCGTCAAAATATAATAGTTGCTTCCTGAACGTTGCACAATTAAAGCAGAGGTAATTCCATTAAAAAAAATAATAATACCTATTGGTAGCAAAACCAAAAGCCATACATCATTAAAACTAATAATAATATGGATTAAAGAAATAACACCAAAGAATGCTAGGAATAATCCAATTAATAATGATTTAAGATTGTAGCTGCGATGGACCATTGAAGAGCTGATGTTTTTTATTGGGATGTTTTGTTTACTATAACCAAGCGGAATGATGTTTAATATACTATTTGTTTCATTGATTTTAACGATGTTTTCGTCAATCTCAATTGTAGATTTCATCCATGGGAATAACAACGACTGCTTGAATTGATATACTGCCATTTCCTTTTTACCTTATTTCAAAATAATATTAATTTTTGTGAAGCGTGTTTTGCTTTGTTTATCCGATAACAATATTATCATATTGATTTTGTATACACTATAGGATTATTTTGTTTGCACATTTTGACTAAATACATATATTTTTGCTGTTTTCGGTGTTGGAGGTAGCACCATTGATGATCCATATTATTTCGAATAATAAGGTGAAAGTAACATAGTAAAAAATGTTCAGGAACGCATATTTTAAATGCAAATAATTACAATTATAATTGGATGTGATAACTAAACAGTCAAGAACTTAACTTCAAAAACCCCGTTCCTCAACTTTTTTTCTTACTAGTTTGTTATTAACTTTATTGATTTTATCGATTACGTTTTTAATCAAAAATAAAAAAATAAGTTGTGACTATCTTTTACCAGCCATTCTCTATTTGATTTGGACGTTTTTATACGGTTCAATTGTAGATAAAACAATAAACTAGCATTGTTTTAAATTTATTCGGGGTATTTTTGCACCTTTGTTATCAACAAGTATATAATGATGATTTCTAACTTGAGATAATCTGCATGCAACTGGCTTTTTGTATTTATAAATTTTTTCCTTTTGGTGGTTTGCAACGCGATTTTTTGCAAATTGCTACCGCTTGCCAAGCTCGTGGCCATCAGATCCGTGTTTATGTTATGGACTGGCAAGGTGATAAACCGACTGGCTTTGATATTATTATCGTTCCGAAAAAAGGATTATTTAACCATAGCCGCAATCAAGCTTATTATCATTGGGTGAAGACTCACTTACAAGCTAATCCAGCCGATTGCGTGGTTGGTTTTAACAAAATGCCGGGCTTAGATGTCTATTTTGCTGGTGATACTTGTTTTGCTAAAAAAGCCGCACATAAAGGTCTTTTTTATAAATTATCAAAACGTTGTAAACACTATTTAGCGTTTGAACGAGCGGTATTTGCTCCTAGTTCGTCCACCAAAATCATGGTGTTAACTAAGCAACAAATTCAAGATTTCAAAGATCATTATCATACTCAAAATGAGCGGTTCTTTCTGTTACCACCTGGCATTGCTTTAGATCGAAAATATAATGCTGATGCGCCCCAAAAACGCAAACAATTTCGACAAGCTAATCAAATTAGTCTTGATGATTTTGTGATTGTGCAAATTGGTTCAGATTTTAAACGTAAAGGCGTTGATCGTGCATTGAAAGCAATTGCAGCTTTACCTAATGATCTCAAGCAAAAAGTTACCTATCTGGTAGTGGGCCAAGATAAGCCCGAGCCATATCAAAAATTGGCCGATCAGTTAGCTATCGCTAAACAGGTACGTTTCTTTTCTGGTCGTAATGATATTCCTGATTTTTTATTTTCAGCTGATTTATTACTACATCCGGCAAGGCAAGAAGCCGCCGGCATGGTTTTGATTGAAGCGTTAGCGGCAGGTGTACCAGTGATTGTGTCAGGTATTTCGGGATATGCTTATCATATTAACCAAGCTAGTGCCGGCGATGTGTTGCCAGAACCTTATCATCAAAAGGCTTTAAATGACGCATTAACACAAGCAATTAGTGATAAAACACAATGGACTAATTGGCATAATAATGCGATTGTTTATGCTAATAGCGAAGATTTATATCATTTAGCTCAGCGCGCAGCAGACATTATTTTAGGATGTCATTATGAATGAAGTTAAACTCAAATCACCATTCAAAGAATTATGGCAAGGTAAAGATCCTTTTACTGAGGTTGAATTGATTTCAGGTAAAGTTTATCGTGCCGTTAAACAACGCAAAACCCTCAATTTCCAATTTGAGGATGAATCCTATTTTATTAAAATTCATCGAGGCACAACGGTTAAAGAAATTGTAAAAAACCTTATTTCGTTACGCTTACCTGTTTTAGATGCTAAACAAGAATGGAATGCGATTCATCGTTTAGAGCAAGCTGGGGTGAATACGATGGATGGACGTGCATTTGGCCGCAAAGGATTAAATCCACTAACTCGGCACTCTTTTATTATTACTAAAGATCTTAATCCTACTGTCAGTTTAGAAGATTTCACTAAGCCATGGTTAACTAATCCGCCTAGTTATCATTTAAAACGATCGTTAACTATTTATTTAGCGAATATGACAGCTAAAATGCATGAAGCGGGCGTCAATCATCGGGACTGTTATTTGTGTCATTTCTTGTTGGACTTACCACTAATGGAAAATAAACAGCAAATCAAACTCTCGGTGATTGATCTTCATCGTGCACAAACACGCGATAAAGTCCCCACCCGCTGGCGTGATAAGGATTTAATTGGACTTTACTTTTCATCAATCAATATTGGATTAATCCAGCGAGATATTTGGCGTTTTTTAAGAGCCTATTTCAAGAAACCAATTAAAGCCATTTTGCGTGATGAGCATAAATTAATTGCTAGTGCTAAGCATAAAGCTGAGCGTATCGCGAAACGAACTGAAAAATATCATCTTTAACCATAAGGACATGACATGTTTATTGAACAAATTGATATCAAAGGGTTTAGAGGAATTAAGCAACTTTCGTTGAAACTTAATGCTAAATCTAGCGTACTTATTGGTGAAAACCAATGGGGTAAATCGAGTTTAATCAGTGCATTAAAATTGCTAACTCTAGATAATAAATTTTATCAATTTGTAGATTCAGATTTCTATTATGATAAGGATGATGGTAATCACATTTCAATAAATGTTGTTTATTGTGAATCTTATGCAAATCAATTAACTGAACAAGCTTATCAGCCTCTGACAGCCGTTAGTTATCGCTCACCAGCAGACAATTTATATCGAATTACTTACCAAATTAATGCCCAAAAAAATGGTGATACTATTATCACTGAACATAATTTGTTGGATGAATATGGTGAAAGGTTAAATCTAGATAATCCAAAATTATTAATCGCTATTTTGATTAACTTAAATCCAGTCATGCCACTTAAAAATTCAGTTAATGCTAAGGATTTACCTGTCACAAATGAACCTTTATCACAATACTTTATTGAACAACTATCTGAACAATTAAAAGCACACTCGGCACAATTAAGTCAGGATGAGCTTAATCGTGGCTTACAAGCAGCTCGTTCATTATTAGCATACTATTTTGTTGATTCTCAACAACGATCTAACTATAAAAAATTAGCGCAAAAAAGTAATCCAAAAACCGAAGATTGGAATTCGCTCGAACGAATCAATAATATATTAGATGATTTAGATAATGATTATCTTCGCACCGCACTTTTAGGTATATTTGGGTCGATTGTTAATGCTAAAGGTGATAACCCTCTCTCTCACAGTTCAGTACC
The DNA here is from genome assembly GCF_984569075.1 of Gilliamella sp. LMG 34361. Taxonomy (NCBI): domain Bacteria; kingdom Pseudomonadati; phylum Pseudomonadota; class Gammaproteobacteria; order Orbales; family Orbaceae; genus Gilliamella; species Gilliamella sp. LMG 34361. The sequence goes on from NZ_OZ474903.1 coordinate 2,785,323, forward strand.
AATTTTAGTTTTAGAAGAACCCGAAAGTCAGTTACATCCAATTATTCTATCGGTTGGCTTTCGTTTATTAAAAAATTTACCTACCCAAAAAATTATTACTTCTAACTCAAGTGATTTAGTTTCTCTGTTTCCATTAGAGAGTATTTACCGATTGATCCGCCAACCCGATCAAATTGTAACTAAGTATATCGCCCCTCGTTCTTTAAGTGTCGGTGATAGTCGACGCATTTTATTCCATGTACTCTATCGTCGCCCTACTGCTCTATTTGCCCGTTGTTGGTTGCTGGTTGAAGGTGAGACGGAAGTATGGTTACTCAGAGAGCTTGCCGAACAAAGTGGCTATCATCTAGGTTCAGAGGGGATCCAATTGTTAGAATTTGCGCAGTGTGGTTTAAAACCATTAATCCATTATGCCAATAAAATGGGCATTCGCTGGTATGTGATTACTGATGGCGATATGGCAGGTAAAAAATATGCTGAGACGGTACAATCACAATGTGCACCCGGCGAAAATTTAAATGATTATATCACCGTATTGCCAGCCCGTGACATTGAAAACTTCCTATTTAAACATGGCTTTAGTCACGTATATAAGTTAGCTGCTTATAATACCGTTGCCCATATTGATATGTCGGTACCCAAAATTATTCAAAAAGCGATCCACAAAAGTTCTAAACCCGATTTAGCGATTGCCGTTTGTGATGATGCAAAAGCCCGTGGTAAAGCAGCAATTCCTAGATTATTAACCGATACCTTCGCTAAATTGGTTAAGACATCTAAATCCTTGGTTTAAGTCTCTATTCATTTAACGATTAAAAAACCGCCGATAATTATCGACGGTTTTGGCTATAACGCTATTTAGCAATTCGTTTATATTTGGCTCGTTTAGGTTCAAGTGCTTCTGCCCCTAAGGTGCGTTTTTTCCACTCTTCATATTCAGTAAAGTTACCTTCAAAGAACTCAACATGTCCTTCGTCTTGATAATCCAGAATATGAGTTGCAATACGGTCAAGGAACCAGCGGTCATGCGAGATGACTAACGCACAACCCGGAAACTCTAATAACGCATTTTCAAGCGCACGTAAGGTTTCGACATCAAGATCATTGGTCGGTTCATCAAGTAATAGTACATTACCACCAACTTGTAATAATTTAGCTAAATGTACTCGCCCTCTTTCACCACCGGATAGTTCACCAACACGTTTTTGCTGATCAACCCCTTTAAAATTAAAACGCCCCACATAAGCTCGGCTTGGGATCTCAAAATTACCAATTCGCATGATATCTTGACCATTGGAAATTTCATCCCAAACCGTTTTTTTATCATCCATACTGTCACGGAACTGATCGACAGAGGCAAGTTGGACGGTATCACCTAAAGTGATAGTGCCTGAATCCGGTTGTTCTTTACCCGATAACATTCTAAATAGCGTTGATTTACCCACACCATTTGGACCAATAATACCAACGATGGCACCTTTAGGAATGCTAAATGAGAGGTTATCAATCAAAACGCGATCACCATATGATTTGGTTAAATTAGCCACTTCAATGACTTTATCACCTAAACGTTGTCCAGGTGGAATAAAGAGTTCATTGGTTTCATTGCGTTTTTGGTAATCATTACTGTTTAGTTCTTCAAAACGGGCTAACCGAGCCTTGCTTTTTGCTTGGCGACCTTTTGGATTTTGTCGTACCCATTCCAACTCTTTTTCAATTGATTTACGACGAGCCGATTCGGTTGCCGCTTCTTGAGCTAATCGCTGATCTTTCTGTTCAAGCCAAGATGAGTAGTTACCTTCCCATGGGATCCCTTCACCACGGTCTAACTCTAAAATCCAACCAGCAACATTATCTAAGAAATAACGGTCATGGGTAACAGCAACCACTGTACCTTCATAATCATGTAAAAAACGCTCTAACCAAGCAACAGATTCAGCATCCAAATGGTTGGTTGGTTCGTCAATTAATAACATATCTGGTTTTTCAAGCAATAATTGACAGATAGCAACGCGACGACGCTCACCACCTGATAAATTTTCAATTTTCGCATCCCAATCCGGTAGGCGTAAGGCATCAGCTGCACGCTCTAATTGGTTATCAAGATTGTGGGCATCTTGCGATTGAATTATTGCTTCAAGCTCGGCTTGTTCTTTAGCTAATTTATCAAAATCAGCATCAGGATCGGCATAAGCTGCATAGACTTCATCTAACCTAGCCAATGCGTTTTTAGCATCGCCAACAGCCTGTTCAATTGCTTCACGTACAGTCTGTTTAGGATCAAGTTTGGGTTCTTGAGGTAAATAACCGATTTTAATACCCGGTTGCGGACGAGCTTCACCTTCAATTTCGGAATCAACTCCAGCCATAATTCGTAGTAATGTAGACTTACCTGCCCCATTTAGACCAAGGACACCAATTTTAGCCCCCGGAAAAAAACTTAAAGAAATATCTTTTAAAATATAGCGTTTAGGAGGAACAATCTTCCCCACGCGGTTCATGGTATAAACATATTGCGCCATAAAACATTATCCGTTTAATTGATTAAAACTTGCATAGCATTGCTACGTGATTATTGGCGTATATTGTAATGATTCTGAAAGCTTGGTCTAGCGTTATTTATAAGAATGTAATGAATTTATTATATATCAATTCACTAATTAATAATGAATGATTGAAAGATTAATTAAACTATCAGTTTTAACCAATTTGATTTCCGTTCTAATTTTGGGCATCACTATTTATTATCTTTCTTTATGGTTCTATACTGATAATTATTGTTTTTCACCTCAATTATACGTATTTAAGGAAGGAATAGTATGGGAATTGAATATGGCATTATTGCAATGGATAACTCTGTTCGGCAAAATATGGTTTTAAATGCATTTAGTCCGTATTGCACGAAAGTAAATGATGAAGAATATTCATTAGATTATGGAGATGAGATTTATGATGACAAAATTATATCTAACTCTTGTACCTTAATTTTCTCTTTTGACGAAGAGGATGAAGGTATAGTCTCATCAATCGATATTTTGAGTCCTTGTGATCATATTGAGTTAGAAAAAGCTATTTATTCACTCATTCACCAGTATCCAATGATTTTTACTTGTTCAGATTTTCCACTTATGACTGCCAATAAAAAATGTATGGAGTTATTAAAAGAGGAAGATTTTGAAACGTTCGAAGAAACAACCATAGTTTCTTCGTTTGATGAATTTTCGAATCTGTTATGTTAGAAAAACCTATCGATTTATATGCAATGGTTAGCTAATTTAGCCAGAAAAAATGTTGCAATAGCGACTGTATAAATATTCCCCATATTAATTTGATTTAATATGGAGAATATTTTGTGTGATTTTATAAAAATGTAAAAATCTGTTCTTTTGGTAAACGTGATTTTGGACGATGAGCATTACCATCGTTTTCAGAACGATAACCTAATGTTGCAATAACAAGGCTTTTTAACCCTTTGCGTTTTAGATCTAAAATCTCATCCATTTTATCACAATCAAATCCTTCGATAGCGGTTGAGTCAACACCAATTGCCGCAGCAGCAAAAAGTAATTGCCCTAAAGCTAAATAAGTCTGTTCGCCTTCCCAACTCTGTTGGGATTCAACAGTTTTGCTATTTTTAGTGACAAAATAACGTCTTGATTCATCCTGTGTTTGCTTAAGCTCGGATGATGGTAATCTGCCATCTTTCTCTTCTTGGTTAAGTAAATTAACTAAATGTGCATCTTCTAAAGGTGATTTAATACAAAATAAAATAGTATGAGAAGAATCAGTTACTCGTGGCTGATTAAATTCAGCAATAGCTGGTAAAATTTTATTTTTAGCCGCATCATTATCAATAATATAAAAATGCCAAGGTTGTGAGTTAACCGACGAAGGACTATTTCTTAATACAGTTAGTAACTGTTCAAGTTTATCTTTAGGAATCTTTTTGGTTTTATCATAATGTTTGGTGGTATAACGTTTTTGTGAAATTTCGACGATATTCATAATGGCTCCAATAAATGATAATTAATGTTGAAATAGCGTTACTTGGGTAAATCTATTTTTAGAGCAGAAATGGATACATAAATAATGAGCATTCTTGTTATTGAAATGATTATTTTGAATCTATTGAAAACTACTTATCAGGCGCTTATACCCTAAACTCCAACTATTCTGCATACTATTGGAATATTTTTCAATTTATTTCTTAGCATTCTTTTCATTGATTATTAATAAAATATGCTAAATGCATCATATCTAATCAGATCTTAACTAAATTTAGCCATGCAAAAATTCATAATTAGAATATCTTCCTTGACATAGGTAAAAATTTTTGATAAAAATTGTACAAATATTTCAATAAATAATATTGAGAAGTTAATGATTAAATTTACAAACCTCCTACTCAGCCTCCTCCTCGCATCAGTTTGCGCGGATAGCTTGTGTGTGGAGTAAAAGTGATTTAATAATTAACTCGACAAATTAACAAGAACCCGCGCTAAAGTGCGGGTTTTTTGTTTTCTTAACTTGAAATACCGAGATAGCGCTAAAATATAAAGGAAATAACAATGAGCGATCAAATTATTATTTTTGACACAACATTACGTGATGGTGAACAAGCGTTACAAGCAAGTTTAAGTGTTAAAGAAAAACTTCAAATAGCTTTAGCATTAGAAAGAATGCAGGTAGATGTAATGGAAGTTGGTTTCCCTATCTCATCTCCAGGTGATTTTGAATCAGTACAAACTATTGCTAAAACCATTAAAAATAGTCGTGTTTGTGCGTTGTCTCGTTGTATTGATAAAGACATTGATGTAGCAGCCGAAGCTTTAAAAGTAGCCGATCAATTTCGTATTCATACTTTTATGGCAACATCAACGCTACATGTTAAAGATAAATTAAAAATGACATTTGAAGATGTCGTTCAACAGGCTGTGCACTGTGTTAAACGTGCACGTAATTATACAGATGATGTGGAGTTTTCTTGTGAAGATGCAGGCCGTACCCCAATTGATAACTTATGTCGGATTGTTGAAGCAGCAATTCAAGCAGGGGCAACCACGATCAATATACCGGATACTGTCGGTTATACTGTCCCTTATCAATTTGGTGGCATTATTCATACCTTATTTGAACGTGTCCCGAACATTGATAAAGCGATTATCTCTGTTCATTGTCATGATGACTTGGGCATGTCGGTGGCTAACTCGATTAGCGCGATTCAAGAAGGTGCTAGGCAGATTGAAGGGGCGATGAATGGTTTAGGTGAACGCGCTGGTAATACAGCTTTAGAAGAGGTTATTATGGCGATTAAAGTCCGCCAAAATATCTTAAACGTTCACACCAATATTAATCATCAAGAGATCTATCGTACCAGTCAAATCGTCAGCCAAATTACCAATACACCGATACCGTCTAACAAGGCGGTTATTGGTAGTAATGCCTTTGCGCACTCATCCGGCATTCATCAAGATGGGGTGTTAAAAAATCGTGAAACCTACGAAATTATGACCCCTGAGTCGATCGGTTTAAATCAAATCCAATTAAATTTAACTTCTCGTTCAGGCCGAGCTGCAGTAAAACATCGTTTAGCTGAATTAGGTTATCAGGATAATGATTATAATTTAGATCAAGTTTACCAAGCCTTTTTAGAACTTGCCGATAAAAAAGGCCAGGTTTTTGATTATGATTTAGAAGCATTAATTTTTATTAATCAAATTAAAGATGATGAAGAGCATTATGTATTGGATTATTTTAATGTACAATCTGGCTCTACTGTCGTTTCAACCGCTTCAGTTAGTTTAATTATTGGCGATCAAAAATATTCAGATGCAGCAACAGGTAATGGCCCTGTTGATGCTGTTTATCAAGCGATAAATCGTATTACTGGCGAACCTATTTCAATTGTGAAATATCAATTAGCATCTAAAGGACAGGGTGAAAATGCCTTGGGTCAAGTCGATATCGTTGCCGAATATAAAGGACGTAAATTCCATGGAGTTGGGCTTGCTACCGACATTGTTCATTCATCAGCATTAGCATTAATTAATGTGTTAAATAATGTTTATAGAGCAAATCAGGTTGCAGAACAAAAACAAAAATTGCACCAATACTAAAAAGTAAATATTGTTTCGTTACTTAATAACGAAATATTTAAAATATAATTAGATTGTTAAGGAATAGATATGTCACAAAATTACCATATTGCAGTACTACCTGGTGACGGTATAGGCCCAGAAGTGATGAAACAAGCCTATAAAGTGTTAGAGGTTATTCGTCAAAAATATAACCTAGCCATTACAACTAGTGAATATGATGTGGGTGGTGCAGCAATTGATATTCACGGTTGCCCATTACCAAAAGAGACGTTAGAAGGATGTGAAAAAGCTGATGCTATCTTATTTGGCTCGGTTGGCGGTCCAAAATGGACCAATTTACCACCCGATCAACAACCTGAACGCGGTGCTCTATTACCATTACGCAAACATTTTAAATTATTTGCCAACATGCGCCCTGCTAGTTTATACCAAGGTTTAGAGGAGTTATGTCCGTTACGTGAAGATATCGCTAAACGTGGCTTTGATATTTTATGTATGCGTGAGTTAACTGGTGGTATCTATTTCGGTTTACCTAAGGGGCGTGAAGGAACTGGCCCTCAAGAGCGTGCTTTTGATACTGAAGTTTATCACCGCTTTGAAATTGAACGAATTGCCCGTATGGGATTTGAAGCAGCGAAAATCCGTCGCAAGAAAGTAACGTCAGTAGATAAAGCCAATGTTCTACAAACTTCTATTTTGTGGCGTGAAGTTGTAAGTGAAGTAGCTAAACAGTACCCAGATGTCACATTAGAGCATATGTATATTGATAATGCCACTATGCAATTAGTGAAAGATCCTGCGCAATTTGATGTATTACTTTGTTCTAACTTATTTGGTGATATCCTATCAGATGAATGCGCCATGATTACCGGCTCAATGGGAATGTTACCTTCTGCCAGTTTAAATGAAGATGGCTTTGGTTTATACGAACCTGCTGGTGGTAGTGCGCCTGACATTGCAGGTAAAAATATTGCTAATCCTGCTGCACAAATTTTATCATTAGCACTGTTAGTTCGTTATAGTTTAAAACGTGATGATATTGCTAAAGCTATTGAGAATGCAGTTAACAAGGCTTTACAACAAGGCGTACGCACTATCGATCTTGCTCGTGGTGGTAGTTATGTTTCAACCGATGAAATGGGCGATACCATTTGTCGTTTAATTTAATTTTTAGAGCAAGGGTTAATAAATCATATTAACCCTTTTAAAGAATATTAAAGGAATATAAGCAATGTCTACAAAACCAAAAACATTGTATCAAAAATTATATGATGCACATGTTGTCTATGAAGCACCGAATGAAACCCCTATTTTATATATCGATCGCCATTTGGTTCATGAAGTCACCTCTCCTCAAGCCTTTGATGGTTTACGCGCAATGAATCGCAAAGTCCGACAACCGCATAAAACCTTCGCCACCATGGATCACAACACCTCAACGAAAAGTAATGATTTAAGCGCTTGTAGTGAGATGGCACGAATTCAGCTAACCGAATTAGCTAAAAATGCAGAAGAGTTTGGCGTCTCTTTATACGGTTTACAAAGTCCATTACGTGGTATTGTGCATGTTGTTGGTCCTGAGCAAGGGATGACATTACCGGGTATGACGATAGTTTGTGGTGACTCACACACCGCAACACATGGCGCTTTTGGTGCATTAGCTTTTGGGATTGGGACATCGGAAGTTGAACACGTTTTAGCTACCCAAACATTGAAACAAGGTCGCGCTAAAACGATGAAAATCGAAGTCAAAGGTAAAGTCGCTGATGGCATTACCGCCAAAGATATTATTCTAGCAATCATTGGTAAAACCACCAGTGCTGGTGGTACAGGTCATGTCGTTGAGTTTTGTGGCGAAGCAATTACATCTTTGTCAATGGAAGGCCGAATGACATTATGTAATATGGCCATTGAAATGGGTGCCAAAGCTGGATTAGTTGCACCAGATGAAACCACATTTGAATATTTAAAAGGTCGTCAATTCTCACCTAAAGGTGAAGATTTTGAGCAAGCTGTTGCTTACTGGAAAACCTTAAAAACAGATGAAGGAGCACATTTCGATACGATTGTGACTTTAGAAGCAAAAGATATTGCTCCGCAAGTAACTTGGGGAACTAATCCTGGTCAAGTAACCGCTATTGATTCTCAAGTACCAAATCCTCAAGATTTTTCCGATCCAATTGAAAAACATTCAGCTGAACGTGCATTAGCCTATATGGGGTTAACCGCGGGAACTAAAATGTCTGATATTAAGATCAATAAAGTGTTTATAGGATCTTGTACTAATTCCCGTATCGAAGATCTGCGTGCCGCTGCTGAAGTTGCCAAAGGTCGTAAAGTCGCCGATGGTGTTCAAGCTTTAGTCGTTCCGGGTTCCGGTCCGGTGCGTGAACAGGCAGAGGTTGAAGGATTAGATAAGATTTTTATCGATGCCGGTTTTGAGTGGCGTTTACCAGGATGTTCAATGTGTCTAGCGATGAATGATGATAAATTAGCATCAGGTGATCGCTGTGCATCAACCAGTAACCGTAATTTTGAAGGACGCCAAGGCCGTGATGCCAGAACGCATTTAGTTAGCCCGGCAATGGCAGCTGCGGCGGCCATTACTGGTCATTTTACTGATATTCGCAAACCGTTTTAAGGAGACTTGTCATGGCAAAATTTACAACACATACAGGATTGGTCGTGCCTTTAGATGCCGCGAACGTTGATACTGATGCGATTATTCCTAAACAATTTTTACAAAAAGTTACTCGTACCGGATTTGGGCAACATGCATTTCATGAATGGCGATTTTTAGATGACGCCGGTAAACAACCTAATCCAGAGTTTGTATTAAATAAACCTCGTTATAAAGGCGCGAGTATTTTATTAGCTCGTGAAAACTTTGGTTGTGGTTCATCTCGAGAACATGCACCATGGGCATTAACTGATTATGGTTTTAAAACTATTATTGGTTCAAGCTTTGCTGATATTTTCTATAATAACTCATTTAATAATCAACTATTATTAGTTAACTTGTCTGAAGAAGAAGTTGATGAGTTGTTTAAACTTGTTGAAGCAAATGAAGGAATTGAATTCACTATTGATTTAGTTAATGAAGTCGTCATTGCTGGTGACAAACAATATTCATTTAAAATTGATGCCTTCAAACGCCACTGTTTATTAAATGGTTTAGATAATATTGGTTTAACCCTACAACATGAAGATGCTATCAGCTCTTTTGAGCATAAAATTCCTACATTCTTAAATTAATTTATTAAGGCGCGCAAGCGCCTTGTATAGGAAAAATTAATGACAACCCATCATGATAAAGTAAATCAACAGTTCGGCCAGCAAGCTAACGCCTACTTAACCAGTAAAGTTCATGCACAAGGAGCGGATCTTGAATATCTAGCCAGCTTTTTAACTAATTATCCTAATGCTGAATTTTTAGATATGGGATGTGGCGCAGGCCATGTCAGTTTTATTGCAGCAAAACAGGTTAAACATGTCACAGCTTACGATCTATCGGAGCAAATGTTAGCAGTGGTAGAACAAACTGCGGATGAACGTAACTTAAAAAATATTACCACCGTGCATGGTTATGCTGAGCATCAACCATTTGACGATAACTATTTTGATATTGTCGTCAGTCGTTATTCTGCCCATCATTGGCAGGATGTGGGTAAAAGTTTGCGTGAATTACATCGTATCACCAAACCAAATGGTAAATTAATTATTATGGATGTGGTTTCGCCTGGTCAGCCTGTTTTAGATATTTGGTTACAAACGATTGAAGCACTACGTGACACTTCCCACGTACGCGACTATACGTCAGGCGAATGGCTGACATTTTTAAGCGAAGCTGGATTTACTATTGATAAGATTCAACGCTATCGTTTACCCTTGATTTTTGATAGTTGGATAAAACGTATGCGTACACCGAATAATTTAGTAGATGCGATAAAAAGTTATCAAATAAGTGCATCTCAAGATACAAAATCTTACTTCGAATTACAATCAGATGGATCTTTTACCTCTGATATGATGATTATTGAAACGCAAAAAGTGATTTAGAAATTAATAGTAAAAGAATCGAAAACAGCTAACTAATATTAAAGCTGTTTTCGTTGATTTGACGGTGGTATCGACAATGCCTCACGATATTTTGCTACCGTTCGCCGAGCAATAATAATCCCTTGATTTTCAAGGATTGAAACTAATTTGCTATCACTCAAAGGTTTTTTTGCATCTTCCTCGGAAATATATTTTTTAATTAAAGCCCGAATTGCTGTAGATGAAGCTTCACCACCTGATTCAGTATTAACATGGCTTGAGAAGAAGAATTTTAACTCAAAGATGCCGGTTGGGCATTGTAGATACTTTTGTGTTGTTACTCGTGAGATTGTCGATTCATGCATATCAATCGCCTCAGCGACATCAGACAAAATCATTGGCTTCATATATTCAGCACCTTTTTCAAAGAAAGCTTGTTGGCGCTCAACAATAAATTGGCTAACTTTTAATAAAGTCTCGTTACGATTTTCGACACTTTTAATAAACCAATTAGCATCTTGTAAATGTGAACGAATATATTGACTGTCACTTTCATTACTTATTTTTTCCATCGCAGCATATTGTTGATTGATGCGAAGAGTTGGGACAGTATCGTTATTCAATTCCGCTGTCCATTTACCTGTAATTTTTTTAACTATAACATCTGGAATAACATAATCAGGTGGCGTGGTGTTAACCGAATCGCCGGGATAAGGTTGTAAATGCTGAATGAAATTAATCGCCTCTTTTAACTGCTCATCAGAAGCATCTAATCGTTTTTTTAAGGTTCTATAATCATGACTTGCCAATAAATCTAAATAATTACCGATGATCTCTGTTACTAATGCTGGTGGTGTTAAATGTTGAATTTGAATAGATAAGGATTCTTGTAAAGTTCTAGCTCCAACGCCAATTGGATCAAAATGCCAAATTCGCTTTAATACAGCTTCAACTTCGTCGATCTCAATCTCACTATTACCTTGTTCCTCTAAAATTTCTTGAGTCGAAACTGTTAGGTAACCTCTATCGTCAATTGCTTCAATAATGGATAGTGCAATTGCACGATCAATATCACTAAAAGGCGTTAAATCTAATTGCCAATTTAAATAGTCATGTAATGTTTCATGCGTTTCACCTTGATAAATTGGTAACTCATCATTACGATAATCCCAATAGGTTCCTGATGGTGTGCCGGCAGTATAAATATCATCTAAAGATGCATCTAAAGGAATATCGTCTGGAATTTCTTGGCTATCTAGTGCTTCGCGGGTATCAATATTTTCGTTAAGCTCATGCTGCTCAACGTTGACTTCATCATATTGATCAGCAATCTCTAATAATGGATTGTCTTCAAGTGCGGTTTGAATTTCTTGTCGTAATTCTAAAGTCGACAATTGCAACATACGAATTGCGAGTTGCAATTGTGGCGTCATTGACAACTGTTGCGAAACCTTCAGTTGTAAGCCTTGTTTCATCATAATCTATAATCTGAATTCATGTCCTAAGTAAACACGTTTAACATAGTCATTATTTAATATACTATCTGGCGTACCTTCAGCAATTAAATGACCTTTATTTACTATATAGGCGCGCTCACAAACATCAAGCGTTTCACGGACATTATGATCGGTAATTAGCACCCCTAACCCGCGATCTCGTAGGTGTTTAATGATATTTTTGATATCAATAACTGAAATCGGATCAACGCCAGCAAAAGGTTCATCAAGTAAAATGAATTTTGGATTCGCAGCTAAGGCTCTAGCTATTTCAACTCGTCGTCGTTCACCACCAGATAAAGATTGGCCTATATTGTCCCGAATATGTGTGATATGAAATTCTTCAAGTAGCTCCTCGGCCCGATTCAATTTCTCATTTTTATCAATATCCTTGCGCGTTTCTAAAATAGCCATAATATTATCAATAACAGATAATTTTCTAAATATTGAGGCTTCTTGAGGTAAATAGCCAATACCCTTTTGAGCACGTTCATGTAACGGTAAAATACTGATATCATGATCATCGAGATAGATTTTTCCAGCATTCAAAGTCACAATGCCAACTACCATATAAAAAGTAGTAGTTTTACCAGCACCGTTAGGGCCAAGTAAACCAACGATTTCGCCAGAATTGACAGTTAGACTTACATCTTCAACAACACGCCGTTTTTTATAAACTTTAGCGAGGCTTTCGGCTTTTAAAATTGACATTTTATTTATTCATCTCTTTAACTTGAATTGGGATGATAGTAGTTTTTACTCGTTCATTTTTACCCGGCTGTGCAATTATTCGTTGATTTTTTACATCATAAGTAATAAGTGAACTTTTTATTCGATTATCTTGCTGAATCAGCTCGGCATCACCTTGCAATACAACGTTACTTTCCTTCACATCATAGATAACCTGCGATGAGTGACCTGTCACAACTTTATTATTTTTAGGTATAATTTGTTTATATTTTACAGGGTTACCATATCCTGTAATTTTTTGTTTAGTTGAGTCTTGCATATCGGTTATCACGACTTTATCAGCCCAAATAGTTAGACCATCTTGAACAATCTGAACATTACCATTAAAGGTGATAATATTTTTTTCAATATCAATTTGTTGGTTATCAGCATCAATTGCGATAGGCTTGTCATTAGCAAACATCTTTTGGTCTTTTGGGGAGGAAGAAGATTCCGCAGTCGATTCATCTGCAAAACAAGTAAATGATAAACAGAATAAAAAATACAGTAGGTAAATTGCTTGTTTTTTTAATCTCATTTTTTATTGTGCCTCAGTATTATAGAAGGTTTTTATATTTTCAAGTATATTTGCCGTTTTTTCTCTTAAATTGCCAACTAAACCTGTACCAGTCGAAAAAAAGCCAATTCCTTTAATTTTTACTGGATCATCAGACGTTACAAGTTGTGTTTTTAAATCGACTACTGCATTATCTGTTAATACTTGTTGTAATTGCGAATCAGGCGTTAAATTTGTTAACACTACATCTTTATAAAGGTAGATTAATTTATCATTAGTCAACATTGCGCGTTTTGCTTGAATATGCCAAGTCGCAGCATGCTCCTGATCGTAAAGAGTGACATTAGGTAAATCAAAATCTGTATTTTCAGTATTATCAAAATGTTTTACTTTACTTGATTCAATCTTATAGACCATGGTGCCCGATAAATCATAGACATTAGTTGTCATATCATCACTCTGATAAATAGGTGTATCAGGCGAGTTTGCTTTTGATGGGGCGATCGTAATGCTATCTTCTGTTTGGTAACTATAATAAACACCAATTATCAAAATGAGTAGTAAAATACAGATTAAATTTTTTTTATTCATAGTTTATATTAATTACGTAAATAAGATTAATCATTAATAAAAATGGACCTTTATTACTAATCACCAAAAATTGCCTTATTTTACTTTATTTTTTGTTAAATTAATATCTGACATTAAAAGAAGTTAAATCATGTTCAGGAACCAATTTCGTAACATGGATATTGGTTATGCGAGCAGATGCAGGACCGCCTTGTTCAATCCACTGTATTAACTTAGCTATTGTCAAACTATCCCCTTTAGCAACTAATTCGACATCCCCATTATCCAAATTTTTTACATAGCCTGCTAACCCTAACTTAGCAGCCTGTTGATAGGTAAAAAAACGGAAACCCACACCTTGAACACGGCCAGATACTCGGATTTTAACTTGTTTTATCATGCTAAAAAGTCTCGATTGATAAATTATGCTTAATTCAAAAAATAAAGTCGCTGATTAGTTAGTATTATTATTTGATAATAATTTAATCAACAAACCACTCATTATGTTGTTGCGATACTATTTTTATCGTCTTTAATATAGTCGTTAAATGCTCATGAAGTGCAAATGCTGCCATTTCTGGATCATGTTTTTTTAGTGCAATAACGATTTTTTCATGTTGTTTAACCAAGTCTTCTGGTGGAGAAACATCTTCTAAAGTGAGATATCTTACCCTATCCATCATTGCTTTAATATTTTCGACGGTTTCCCATGCCATTGGACAATCAATAACATTCATCAAAATTTGGTGAAATTCATCGTCTTTTTCTAAAAAATAACGGATATCTTTATGTTTGTTAGCGTCAATTTGCTCTTTTAGATTTTTTTCGAGTGATAATAGATCAGAATCACTAATTTCTTGTGCAACACGTTTAATAATTGCGCATTCAACTGCTTCACGAATAAATTGACCATCAATTACTTTTTTAACCGATATTTTGGTTACAAATGTCCCTCGTTGCGGAAGAATTTTAACCAACCCTGCTTCAGCTAATTTGATGAAAGCTTCGCGAACTGGTTGGCGCGATACATTGAATTGAGCAGAAATTTCTTTTTCAGAAAGTAAAACGCCAGGTAAAACCTGACAAGTGATAATCGCTCTTCTTAATGTACGATAAACTTGTTGATTAACAGGCTCTGAAATATTCAATTCGATAAGTTTAAACATATACCATTCTTATTTAATTAATTGTATTAAAGTGAATAGTAGGTGATTTTTAATTATAAGAAAAGTATTTTAAAAAAAATGCTATATATTAAATATTTGGGGGGCTAAATATAAAAGGTGTAATTGCTAAATAATGCGATTACACCTTGATTATTAATTATTGTTAGTTATCTCTGTAATTTTAAAAAAGTTGAGTTAAATTTTCAACTGTCTTTTTAGCGCCAAAATCTCGTAAAGAGAGATATGCTGTCGTTACCTTCTTAACAAAAAGTGAATTATTTGGTAAATCACTACCAAATACATGAGTTAGGGATAACAGTGCGTTGACTCTATTTTCGTCATCGGCACTATTAGCAACTAACTGTTTTATTTTGCTAATTGATGGATCACTTACATCAATCAAATTACCCGCATCATCAACCCCACTTACATAACGCATCCATGCGCCAACACCTAAAGCAAGGCAATCAAATGAGGTATTGTCAGCTAAGTGATAGCGAATTGAATCAAGCATACGTTGTGGTAATTTCAAGGTTCCATCCATGGCTATTTGCCATGTTCGATGCTTTAGACCTGTGTTTCGATAACGATCTAATAATGAATCAGCATATGCAGGCAAATCAACATTTTTTACTCGCAAAGTAGTTGCTTGTTCATTTAACATTAAATGTCTAGCTGCTTTAACATAATTAGGATCCTGCATGCATTCATCGATATGTAAATAACCTGCTAAATAGCCTAAGTATGCAAAAAATGAGTGACTACCATTTAACATGCGTAATTTCATCTCTTCATAAGGCAAAACATCAACAACGAGTTCTGCTCCAGCTTTCTGCCACTGAGGACGACCAGCCACGAAGTTATCTTCAATCACCCATTGTCTAAATGGCTCACCAGCAATACCTGCTGGATCATCAATTCCACCAAGTTGTTTTTTTATTTTAGCCATTGTTTCAGGTGTGGCTGCTGGTACTATTCGATCAACCATAGTTGATGGGAAAGTCACATTTTCGTCAATCCATTGAGCTAAATTTGCATCTTGCTGTTTAGCCAGCGCTAAAACAACATTACGAGTAACATGGCCATTTTCAGGCATATTGTCACAAGACATAACGGTGAAAGGTTTTACCCCCTTTTCTTTACGTAAACGTAAGGCCTCTACAATAACACCTGGAACTGATTTAGGCGCATGAGGATTCGCGATATCATGACTAATTAATGAATTATTGGTATCAATTGATGATGTTGAAGGCAAATAACAATAGCCCTTCTCGGTAACAGTTATCGACACAATTGCAATTTCTGGCCGAGTCATCACATCTAAGACTTTTTGTATTCCATCAATATCTGCATGTAATGCTTCTTTTGCAATACCTACTACGCGGGTATTCCAGTTATCATAAGACATTTCACATACACTAAATAAGCAATCTTGCTGTTTTAAATCTTGAATTTGTGTTTCACCACCAATCAAATTAACTTCACAATAACCCCAATCACTATCATGCTGTGCGGCTAATATATCTGCATAAACTGCTTGATGGGCACGATGAAATGCCCCAAAACCAAGATGAACAATTTTGGTTTTGATTTTGCTTCTATCATAAGTTGGAACAACTACCTCTTTAGGTAGTTGTGATAAAGTTTGATTTGATAATCTCATTATTTTTTCCGTTTAATTTTTACTATCTGCTGCATCATTTAGGTCAGCTAAATCACGATCTTTTACCTCAGGCATAAGGATAGCAGAGATAAGACCAATACAAGAGTAAACGATAATCATAGCCACAATTGGCCACCAATCATCAACCATGTTACAGAAAATTCCAGCCAAAATTGGACCAAATCCTACTGCAATTAATCCTCCTGCTTCTTTAGATATTGCCATTTGTGTAAATCGATTACGAGCACCGAACATTTCGGCCATAGTAATGTTTTCTAGGGCAAATAAACCTAAAACGGCAATATTATGAATGAGAATTAAACATAATGTAATAGTATTTACAGAATGATTTATATCGACAATGATAGATAACATTGGATAGGCAAGTACAATTGCCGACAATGTCAGTATAATATAAGGAATTCTTCGACCGATCTTATCAGATAACCAACCTAAAAAAGGAATTGTCAAGAAACCAACTATTGAACTAAACATAATTGCATCGGTTGGAATACTTTTATTAAAGAGTAATGCTTGTACTAAATATCCCGCTAAGAAAGTTTGGATCAAACCAGAATTTCCTGCTTGTCCAAACCGTAATCCTGTAGCTAACCAAAATGATTTACTTTTAAACATACCAAGTAATGAGATATGTGCTTTATCATCATTTTTTGGTGCATTTGTATCATTAACTTCATCAAATACTGGGCTTTCTTTTAAATTCATTCGCAACCAGATTGCGAAAATCATAACAATTACACTGGCAATAAATGGAACACGCCATCCCCATGCAACTAACTGATCTTTATCTAATAAAATGAACATAAATGCCCATATTGCTGTTGCACTTAATGTTCCACAGTTCGTTCCCATCGCAACTAATGAAGAAATTATTCCTCTTTTCCCTTTTGGTGCATATTCAGCAAGCATAGTTCCAGCACCTGAAATTTCAGCACCTGCGCCTAACCCTTGAATAATACGTAAAACAACCAACATCAATGGTGCAAAAATACCAACTTGAGCATAAGTTGGTAACACGCCAATTAGTGTGGTACATACGCCCATCATGGTAATTGTAATGAATAGTACTTTTTTACGGCCAATTGCATCACCCATGCGACCAAAAACGAAGGCACCAACGATTCGAGCTACATAACCAGCACCATAAGTACCCATTGCTAAAATCAACGCCATAATAGCTGATTGTTCTGGGAAGAAAATTTCATGGAAAACTAAAGCAGCACCTAAAGAGTACAATTGAAAATCCATAAATTCTAAAGCTGTTCCGAGCCAGCCTGATACTGCGGCTTTAACTAAATCCGAAGTATCCCTTTCATTCTTATTTCCTATCTTATTCATACTGTTCTCACTTTTAATATTTTATCTGAAATTCACAAGACTTTTTCTAGTGCTAACTAAAGGTTAATAGGACCTTACAACAGTTTTTCTGATCTTTTTCAAAAGTTTCAATTGCTTGAATTACTTTCGTATAATCAAATTGATGTGTGATTAACTTCTGAGGGTCGATTAATTTTTTCTTTAACCAATCAATAACAACTGGAAATTTATTCGCATTTAATCGAGAAGAAAAAATGGATAACTCTTTACTGGTTATTCCTTGTTGAGTAATTTGACAAGGATCACTTGAAAAGCCCATTATTAGGATTCTTGCCGCTGGAGAAGCAATGGTAATTGCTTCTTGCAAAATCGAAGGGTGACATGCTGCATCAATAATAACTGTTGGTTTAATATTAAGTTTTTCTAATTCTTCTTTTAATGATAAATCTGTATTATTTATAACTTTATCTGCACCACTTTTTTGTGCCATAGCTAAACGTTCGTCAATTCGATCAACAACAATAACTTGTTTAACTTGATAAACACCTTTTAGTGCTTGTACTGATGTTAGTCCCATTGGACCTGCACCATAGATTAATGCAATATCATCTGCAGTTGGTTTTAAGTGACCTGTAGCATTGGCTGCAATAGTGAATGGTTCAATCATCACAGCAAATTCATCACTTATTTCATCAGGAATCGTATAGGCATTTTTACTTGGTACGGTTGCATATTGACTAAATCCACCATCACGGTGAACACCTAAAACGGTTAGGGATGAACAAACATTAGGGCGACCAACAGAACAAGGATAACAACATCCACAACTAATAACTGGATCAACGGAAACACGTTCACCAATCCTTGAAGGATGTATCCCTTCACCAACTTCGTCGATAATGCCAAAAAATTCATGCCCAATGACTCTTGGATATTTTGCAAATGGGTTATGTCCTCGATAGATATGACTATCCGAACCACATATACCGGCTAGTTTTACTTTGACTCTTACTTCACCTTTAGCTGGTTGAGGAACTTCACGTTCCTCAATTTCTAGTTCATTCGGCTTTTTGACTACAATACTTTTCATATAAACTCCTTCACTCTACCAATTCCACAATGTGCCATCTTCTAAACGAGCAATTGGCAAATACGCTGGGTTGTATGGATATTTAGCGGCTAGTTTTTCATCAAAATCGATTCCTAAACCTGGTTTATCACTTGGATGCATATAACCATCAGTGAAAGTCCAGTTAGGCGAGAAAACTTCTAACATCTGTTCGGAATAACCCATAAACTCTTGCACCCCGAAGTTAGGTACCCACATATCAAAGTGAAGTGCCGCTGCATGGCAGATTGGTGATAAATCGGATGGTCCATGTGAACCTGTCCTAACTTGATAAAGTCCGGCAAAATCGGCAATTCTACGCATGTGCGTGATGCCGCCTGCATGGGTTATGGTGGTTCGGATGTAATCAATCAGTTGCTCTTCAATTAGTTGTTTACAGTCCCAAATACTGTTAAATACTTCACCAACCGCTATTGGCGTGACGGTATGTTGGCGAATCAAACGGAAGCACTCTTGATTTTCTGCTGGTGTTGGGTCTTCCATCCAAAATAGACGATAATCTTCGATACTTTTCCCAAATCGAGCTGCTTCTATTGGCGTTAAACGATGATGCATGTCATGCAATAGATGCTCATTAAAACCAAATTTATTTCTTACTGCTTCAAATAATTTTGGTGTGAAATCAAGGTATTTATCGGTTGCCCAAAATTGCTCTTCTGGATAATTACCTCGAGTAGCCGGTTCATAAGCTAAATTTTTACCTTTACTTTGACCATATGTGGTCTTCATTCCCGGTATTCCACACTGAACACGAATGGCTTTGAAGCCCATCTCTTTATGTTTAGCATAATCATCTAGCGCTTCTTCAATATCTTTACCGGTAGTATGACAATAAACCATAACACCAGTACGTGAAGCCCCACCCAATAACTGATAAAGTGGCATATTGGCTACTTTACCTTTGATATCCCATAACGCCATATCAATTGCTGATATTGCTGACATGGTCACTGGCCCACGACGCCAATAAGCACCTTTATAGAAATATTGAAATATATCTTCAATTTGACTAGCATCTCGCCCGATTAACTGTGGGCAAAGATGATCTTTGAGATATGATGCGACAGATAATTCTCGTCCGTTGAGTGTCGCATCACCAACTCCATATACGCCTGAATCTGTAGTGATTTTTAATGTGACAAAGTTCCTTCCTGAACTACACACAAAAACTTCCGCTTTTACGATTTTCATTGAATACCTCATTTATGATTTATGCGGCATCAGATTAATTGATTAAATACTACCATACAAGTAGATTAGAATGTTTTTGTGAGTAAGATCACATTACCAAAAAATATTGCAAAAAATTACGGATTAGCCGATGTTCTCGCCATAGATGGCAAAAATGATAAACAGCCTAATAAAAGTAATAATTATCATAAGGTTATTGAATTAACCTTAAATAGATTTATCAAGATTAATATTGATGTGTTGGTTATAGATAAAAAAGTGTCATATTGAATCAACACGACACTTTTAATAGAAAAGGTATTTATAATTGTAGAATTAAAAATAAAATCGTATAAATTACTTAATTTGCAGTAAGCTTATATATTGTTGAGCACTGCAAAGTTTGTATTATTTATCTCGCCATAGACTTTCATATTTATGACCGGTGAGATTTTCAACAACCTTACGAGTCTGTTCCGAAACATCACTTTTCGAGCCATTATTTTTTAAACGTTCAATTTCTGTAACTAAAATTGTGTGAGTCTGCTTATTTAACTTAAAAGTTAATGCATAAATTAATGCAATTGATAATAAACCAACTGTTCCACCAACAAATAATATACTGATAGTATTTATCGCTTCAGCACTTTGTTGAGTACTACCTTGCACAAATCCACCTTTTTGTAGAATCAATCCGACGATGAACGTGGCAATAGCAACTGTGGTTTTGCGACCAAATGTCATAACAGCCGCATATAAACCTTCTCGACGCTGTCTAGTTAGCATTTCATCAACATCAGGAATAAACGGAAAAACATTCCATGGGGTAAATTCTAAAATGCAACGACCGGCCTGATAACAAATAGCCAAAATATATAACCACCAGATTTTGGATGAAGGATCGACTACATATACAGCGTAAAAACCTAAGATACAGATGATCATTGTTGTATAAGAGAATATATACAGTCTTCCCGGACCATATTTTACCATTGCAACACCAGCCAATAATGTTATTGGTAATCCGATAATACTTAACGATAACAATCCACCGGCAAATGACGAAGAGACACATAAACAATAGACACAAAAAAAGACAAATACAGTGTTAAAAATATCTTTTGCCGTAAATGAGAATAAATAGATAGCTAAATGTCTACGGAAAGCTCGAATATTAAATGTGGATAAATAATCTTTAACTAGATTTTTTACAACCATCACTTTTTCAGAAAAACTTTTTTTGTTCACGCCTTGCTGTTGATGCTTTAACATTTCTGGAGTTAGTTCTCTTTCCCACGTCACTTTATATGAAATAAATACACAGACAGCAAAAATAACCGAGAAGAAAAGTCCATTAATAAAATAGGCATAAGCATTATTTTCACCAAAATAGTGAATTAAAATACCTGGTACTAATGTTGCTAAAAAAGTCCCGCTAGCAGATAAAAACATCCTACCAGTAGATAATTTGGTTCTATCATTATAATCTTTGGTCATTTCTGACGGTAGTGTTTCCCAAGGAATCAACACAATAGCGGCAACGATTTCGAAGACTAAATATACCGTTAAATAAAACCAATAATTCATCCCGGTTACCCAAAGTAAAACATAAAGCAACATAAGAGGAGAGCCAATTAGTAAGAAAAACCGTCTTCTTCCAAATTTTTGTCCTAACTTATATTTATAAAAGTTATCGGTGAAACTGCCCATAAAAAGGCTGACAATCGCATCAACTATTCGTGCAATTGCCACAATAGATGCCGCTTCAATAGGTGTTAATCCTACAAAAGTAGTATAGAAAAAAAGTAACCATGCTCCGATAATTGTAAAAGCACCACCGCCCATAATATCCGTTAGACCATAGCCGATAGCGATTGGAATCGTTACTTTTTTCTTTTTATTAACCGCGTTATTCATATTTTTTCCTTTTTAATGAATTCTTGGATTAGCAAAAACTTAATAATTAATTGTTTTTTTTTAATTATTAAGTTTGATTGTAGTTAATTTGCTAATGAAACAACTTCACGCCACACTTCACTATCAACAGGTATACCATTGGTTAAATGATCTTTACGAGTGTTTATTTCTAATTCACCTGGATAAAAAACAGCTTTTTGCCCTTCAGCCGGTGTTGAGGTATTAACATATTGAGTAATACTAGTTACCATCTGTTCATTAAATTCTTTTCCTCCCAATTGAGAAGGGTCAAATACCATAAAAATTTGACTAGCGCCGGTACAACTTCCTTTTTGAATCTTATCAATTTCATTAGTTGGATTACCCATCGATAAAAGTGC
The DNA here is from genome assembly GCF_984569075.1 of Gilliamella sp. LMG 34361. Lineage (NCBI taxonomy): Bacteria > Pseudomonadati > Pseudomonadota > Gammaproteobacteria > Orbales > Orbaceae > Gilliamella > Gilliamella sp. LMG 34361. The sequence goes on from NZ_OZ474903.1 coordinate 2,807,534, forward strand.
CGCCATTGCATCTAGTACGATAGCCATACTTGACCCTTTCCAATATCCAGTTGGTAGAATTCGCATTGATTCTTCTATTGGCCCTGGCTCATCAGTTAAATTGCCATCTTTGTCATAACCACCAGGAAACGGAAGTTTCTCATCTTTTAAGCGAGTAACTTGAAGCTTACCATAGGCATATTGTGACATCGCCATATCTACAACGATTGAACCATCTAAACTTGGCACTGCCATCACGAATGGGTTATTACCTAATCGAGTATTTTTTGCGCCCCAAGCCGGCATACATGATTCGGTATTCGTCCAACAAATTGCAGCAAATCCTTTTTCTACAGCTTTCCAACCGTAAGTTCCACCACGCATCCAATGAGTTGTATTACGTAATCCAATAATACCAACAGCATGTTTTTTAGCTAATTCAATTGCTTTATCTAAAGCAAATAGTGCATTTGTTATTCCGATCCCTTGATTCCCATCATAAACTTCAAGTGCGCCTAGTGATTTAACTAGACTAGGCTGAGCTTTAATATCTACCCAACCTTTATTAACATAATCAACAAAACGCGCTACTCGATTCAATCCATGGGAGTAAACCCCGTCAGAAGTAGATTCGGTGTGTATTTGTGCACATATTTCCGCTTGTTGTTTTGATAATCCTGCATTAAGAAATGCTTTTTTGATGGTCGCTTTCATATCCTGAAATGTTACTTTTTGCATTTTTGTATCCTTAAAAAACAGCCGGTTAACGCTTTTATTAATATTTAGTTTTGATGAGTTTAATAATTCAATCTAAAAAGATTCATAAAACGTCTATTGTGATTTTTATTAAATAGAGTCAATACTGATTGAATGTAGGAAAAATATAATAAAATATACTACCATACAAGTAGGTTCAATTTGTTTTGTGAACTTTATCACAAAAAACTAAGAGAAAAACTTTTGAGAGTAGGCAACGAATAAGGGATAGTTAAAAGTAGATAATGGGAATAAAAACAGCTGACAGTTTGATATCGTCCATAGTTATAAATAGTTACCATTGGATATAATTGTTTATTCGCTCAGGTAGTTTTAATCTACCACAAGATAAAGAAAACAATGATCAAGTGAAAAAAATAACCGTTTTACATTACGCATGTAAAACGGTTATCTATATCTATTAGTTTAAGGCAATACTTCTTTTAGCAAATTTTACCAATTCCACAAAGTGCCATCTTCTAAACGCGCGATTGGTAAATAAGCAGGGTTATATGGATATTTTGCCGCCAGTTTTTCATCAAAATCGATTCCTAAACCTGGTTTATCACTTGGATGCATATAACCATCAGTGAAGATCCAGTTAGGCGAGAAAACTTCTAACATCTGTTCGGAATAACCCATAAACTCTTGCACCCCGAAGTTAGGTACCCACATATCAAAGTGAAGTGCCGCTGCATGGCAAATTGGTGATAAATCCGATGGTCCGTGTGAGCCGGTTCTAACTTGATAAAGTGCGGCAAAATCAGCGATTCGACGCATGTGCGTGATGCCGCCTGCATGGGTTATGGTGGTTCGGATGTAATCAATCAGTTGCTCTTCAATTAGTTGTTTACAGTCCCAAATACTGTTAAATACTTCACCAACCGCTATTGGCGTGACGGTATGTTGGCGAATCAAACGGAAGCACTCTTGATTTTCTGCTGGTGTTGGGTCTTCCATCCAAAATAGACGATAATCTTCGATACTTTTCCCAAATCGAGCTGCTTCTATTGGCGTTAAACGATGATGCATGTCATGCAATAGATGCTCATTAAAACCAAATTTATTTCTTACTGCCTCAAATAATTTTGGTGTGAAATCAAGGTATTTATCGGTTGCCCAAAATTGCTCTTCTGGATAATTACCTCGAGTAGCCGGCTCATAAGCTAAATTTTTACCTTTACTTTGACCGTATGTGGTCTTCATTCCCGGTATACCACATTGAACGCGAATGGCTTTGAAGCCCATCTCTTTATGTTTAGCATAATCATCTAGCGCTTCTTCAATATCCTTACCGGTAGTATGGCAATAAACCATAACACCTGTACGTGAAGCTCCACCCAATAATTGATAAAGTGGCATATTAGCTACCTTACCTTTGATATCCCATAGCGCCATATCAATTGCTGATATTGCTGACATGGTCACTGGCCCACGACGCCAATAAGCACCTTTATAGAAATATTGAAATATATCTTCTATTTGACTAGCATCTCGCCCGATTAACTGTGGGCAAAGATGATCTTTGAGATATGATGCGACAGATAGCTCTCGTCCGTTGAGTGTCGCATCACCAACTCCATATGCGCCTGAATCTGTAGTGATTTTTAATGTGACAAAGTTCCTTCCTGGACTATACACAAAAACTTCTGCTTTTACGATTTTCATTGAATTTCTCTTATATATTAGGTAACAAAAATAATTATAATTAATCTGCCATACAAGTATATCCAGTTTTATTAATGATTTCGATCCCTAAGATTAAATTTTTTGCTTAACTTATCTTCACAAAGCCAATTTCTCAAAATTTAAAAAAGTTGGGGAGTAAGGTTTTTGATACCCAAGGTATAAATTACTTTATGCGCTATGCCTTTTTATAATAGAATCTTCGGTCACATTTCTCATCTATACTGCTTTTAAAGAATAAGCATTGGATATAATTTTGATTCTATTAATTGATAATTACGATTCTTTTACTTTTAATATCTATGATTACCTTTGCCGTGCTGGTGCCGATGTTATGGTCATCAAAAATGATGAAAAATCTATTGATGAACTAAAGCAATTATCATTCTCTAAAATGGTAATTTCTCCAGGACCAGGCCGGCCAGAAAATGCCGGAATATCGTTGTCAGCGATTCAGACCTTTGCGAAACATTGTCCAATATTAGGGATCTGTTTAGGCCATCAAGCGATTGCGCAATATTTTGGCTTAAAAATAGTTAAAGCACCTATACCAATGCATGGCAAAGTTGATGAAATTATTCATGATGAGCAAGGCTTATTTGCTGGAATTAAAAATCCTTTGTCGGTTGTAAGATATCATTCGTTAATTGTAGAAAATTCAGCAAAGCAATCACCATTAATAATCACTGCGACTAATAAGCAAGGATTAATTATGGGATTGCGTCATATGACACTTCCGATTGAATCAGTGCAATTCCATCCTGAAGCAATTAAAACAGAGTTTGGTTTAAAAATGATTAGCAATTTTGTTAGCGAGTAGTGAACATGAAAATTTATTTTGATTTTGAAGGGCAACATAAATATTTTTGTGATCCAATAAAAATTATAAAGTCCTCTGATCATTGTTCAATAAAAAAATATATTGAGGAGATAGAAGCAGTCATACAACAAGGTTACTACGCTTGCGGTTACCTTGCTTATGAAAGCGCTATGGGCTTTAACGAGTCAAATAAAACCAAAATACTCCCAACGTCAAATCAGGATTTACCTCTGCTTTTATTTGGTATTTTTGAAGACTATACGACGATATCCAATAATGAACAATATATACCGCAATCTTTGAAGTTGTCTAGCGACACCAATATTGATGAATATCAACAAAAAATTAGTTATATTCGCGCCCAAATCGAATCAGGTAATACTTATCAAACCAACTTTACCATTCAATTCAATGCACCATTTAATGGCAATCCTAAAGATTATTATCATTTTCTACAAAAAAATAATCGAGCTAATTACTGTGCTTATATTGAATTTGAAAATTATCATATTTTATCTATCTCTCCGGAATTATTTTTTAAATTAGAAGATAGAACCATCTCGACTAAACCAATGAAAGGAACAGTAGCACGAGGCTTAAATACCAACCAAGATAAACAACAAATAAAGTTGTTAATGTCAGAGAAAAATCTGGCTGAAAATATGATGATTGTTGATTTACTTCGTAATGATTTAAGCAAAATTTCAAAGCCCGGTTCGGTAACCGTTCCACATTTATTTACAGCAGAAAAATATCCAACGGTTTGGCAGCTCACCTCGACTATTCAAGGAAACTTAAAAGAAAATGTGAATTTATATCAGATATTTCAAGCGCTTTTTCCATGCGGTTCAATTACTGGTGCACCTAAATCAAGTACCATGCAAATTATTAGTAATATTGAAAACTCAGCGCGCGGCGTTTATTGCGGCACAATTGGTTATGTTGAACCTTCTATGAAAAAGGCAGTTTTTAATATTCCAATACGTACTTTGACTATCCATAATCAACAGTTGAATTATGGCGTCGGGGGTGGCATTACATGGGATTCAACCGCCGATGATGAATATAATGAGATTTTAGCCAAAACGGCTATCTTAAATAGAACGTTTTCTACACCTAAATATATTATTGAAACGTTATTGCTTGAAGATGGCAAGTTGGTCTTACTGGATATGCATTTAGACAGATTATTGGCTTCAGCAACCTATTTTGATTTTTCATGTAATGTTCAAGCCATCAAACAGAAGTTAACCGATTTGGCAAAAACTCATTTTTCAGGAAAATATAAAATTAGATTGCTACAACCTAAAAATGGACAAACGGAAATAAATATCGATTTACTTACCAATCCAATAGTAATTGATAAACTTGCTTGGGCAGCAACATGTGTCGATAAAGGAAATGTTTTTCTTTATCATAAAACAACTAATCGTCAACATTTACCTCAATTAGCCGCAGGTCAAGAATATATCAATTATAATCAATATGATGAAATTACCGAGTTTGTAAATGGTAATATTGCGTTACTCATTGATGATAAGTGGCTAACACCAGCGATTACCTCTGGATTGCTTGCTGGTACGATGCGACAGCATTATTTAAATAGTCACCAACTCATCGAGAAAACGATTATCAAAAAAGATATTTTACAAGCCGATAAAATAGCGTTTATTAATAGTGTACGAGGTTGGGTTGAGATTGAAAATCAGTTATTGAATAAATTGAAACAACAGTTATTGTGATCTGCAATTGAGCACCGAGAACATTCCGTCACTCTTTTGACGGAATGTTTAGTAACAATTAATGTTTAATTGAATTTGCAAAGTCTAGCTCTTCATCTTGCCAGCCTTGGGACAGGGCTTTTACCAAAGCATCATAACCATTTGTTGTAAGCGGAATTTGCCGTTTAATAACTTTAGTAACAATTTTACCGCTCTTATCTGTCATAACCCAACGACCGGTTATTATCGCATCACCATTATAATTTCCATGGAAACCATCAATAAAAAGTTTAACCGTTAATGATGGTGTGGTAATTGAATTTGTCGATACCAGATAATTAGGCATAATTTGCGTTAAGTCTTGTGATAAACGTTCGGCAAGTTGTTGAGATAATGCCGATACCCATAGATGATTCGTTGCCGTGGTATATTTTATATCATCTGTTTGCAAAACAATTCCTGATTTATTTAAAAAATCGGCCACTTCAATAGACTCAATCCAAATAAAATAATGAGTAGATTGCGTCATCGTTGAACCATGGTTAGCCAAATTACTGGTCAATTGAAAATAGCTTTTATTCGGTACATCAGATGAACAACCAATTATTGCACTGAATAATGTCATCAATAGCATAATTTGTAGGCTTTGAATTAATTTAAACATTATTTATTACCTCTGGCTTTTGGTTCTTGATCTTTTTTATTTGGAGCTGAAAAGATCAATGCATTACTCTTATTATTTAGTGTATTAAGTAAAGGGGTCAATTCATCCATCATTTGTTGAATTTTTTGTAAACTTTCATTCAGTTGAGTATTTAATTGTGAACCGGGTTGTAATCCTTTCATGGTTTCGTTTAAAGAGCGAATAGCTTTTTGTAAATCTTTTGGCATATTTTGCATCTCTTTACTTGCCATAATTTGATTTAATGAGTTCATTAATTTTTCAGTTGATTCTAATGACTTATTAAATTGTGTCATCGTATTATTTAACGGTAGACTGTTAAAATTATCTAGTAATTGCAGTATTTTTGCTTGTATTTGAGCAAAGCCTGTCGATGTCGTTTCGATAGTATCGTAACCATATTGGTTACTCAATTTTAAATCGTATTTATTTTTTAAATCAGGATAAAAGTCTAAATCCATATAAAGTGCACCTGTAAACATATTGGATGTTTTTAATGATGCTCTTAGACCATTTTTTTGTTCATCCTTAATCAAAGCAGCAATATCTATCTTATCATCAACTAATTCTGATAAACGATCAGGTTCAATTCTTATTAATACCGGTACTTTTTGATTGAGAATTGATCTCTCTTTTAACATTTCGGCGGTATAGAACGGTACTTTACTCACAGTACCTAGCCTTATACCATGATATTCCACTGGCGCACCTTCGGTTAATCCCGATATTGAGTCAGTGATCATAATTAGGAATTCTTTATATTCAGTATATTGTGAATCTTGAATCGATTTCCTATCTTCATATAATTTGTAGACATCATGTTGCTTAGCCGGTTCGCCTAATTTAGCGCCATCTGGTAAATCAAAGCTGATTCCTCCGGACATTAGGACATCTAGAGAAGGAACATCAAGACTCGCTCCCCGCGAAGATAATGATAAATTGATACCCCCTTCTTTCCAAAAACGCACATTTTCCGTAACTAAAGCATCATAAGGTTTTGTAATAAAAACTTGATACTTCATTTTGCGAGCATCAACATCAAATAACGACGTTTCAACATTACCAACATGATAACCACGGAACATCACTTTTGCCCCACGAGGTACTACACCACTTTGGTCACTTTCTAAGTTTAAACGAATCCCTTTTATACTTGGATCTGATAATGGCGGGGTGTCAGAGAGAATAAATGGGTTATTTTTGAAACTGCGGGTATCATTTCCTGAGGCTAATTCAATATATACACCTGATAAAATAGTACCAAGACCTGTCACACCATCACGGCCAATTTCAGGTTTAACGACCCAAAATATTGAGTCATTTTTAAGTAGTGGTTCCATATCATTATAAATACGTCCTTTTATAACAACTTTTTTGTAGTCATCAGATAATGTCACTTCATCAACAATACCGACGTCAACACTACGATTTTTTATCACCGTCTTACCTGCAACGATACCATTTGCGTCGTTTGCTAATAAGGTAAAAGGCATGCCTCGATCAGCAAAGTGAGCATAAATAATCCATAATCCAACAATAGCGGTAACTATGGGAATAATCCATATTGCAGAAATTGCTCTAATTTTAATTATTTTTGCTGATTTACTTGAGGTTGCCATATTATTCCTATTATTCTATTTTTTGCCTAGGTGTTCGATCCCAAAGTAGCCGAGGATCAAATTTTTGGGATGCAATCATTGTAATGATAACGACAGTTGCGAAAAAAGTAACACCAATATCAGGATAAACTCCCATCATTTGTTGGTTCCTAACTAGGGAACAAACTACAGATACGACAAAGATATCTATCATCGACCATTTACCAATAAATTCTACCGCATTATATAATTTCTTCATTTTTAGGCAATTATGTTTATTTTTATCTTTTACTGCTAAAGCAAAATAGCACAGCCAGCTGAGTGAAATAATTTTTAAAATTGGAATAACCACACTAGCCGCAAAAATAACTAATGCCACAGGCACATCACCTGATTGCCACATATAGATAACACCATCGATAATAGTCGAAGTTGATGCTGAACCAAATACCACTGTTTTCATAATCCCGAATAAATTGGCCGGAATATAAATTATTAATGATGTCACTAATAATGCTATTGTCCATTGTATTTTATCTCGTCCTCTAACTTGGCTTTTTTGTTTACATCTTGGGCATTTAGCGTATTCAATAGGGACAATTGCATGGCAACAACGACACAATTTTATATTTTGACAAATTCCTGTCTTACCTATTTCTAATGGTTTTGTTGCAAAATTATTTCGATGGATTTCATTCCAAATTTTACCAGGTATAAAAATAACTAATGCTTTAATATAGAAGAATACAAATAAACAAAATGCCCAAAATGCGCTAGTCACACCAATATTGCCATAACTCATTAATTTAACGAAACTGACTAATATGCCTGTTAAAAATATTTCAGGCATACACCAATGTTGGAACTTTTCATAAACTATAAGTAAATCTCTTTTTCGATATTTGGTTAACTTAATGTTTGAACAAAGTAGGGAAATAATAGACAAATTGAGTAATGGAAAAATTAACACGAACAAAATAAATAATGCAGAAATATAACTATATTTATCAAAAAATAGTATTCTTGGAATGTCCAACACACTTACGCCATTGACATTACCAACTAGATTAATATCAATAAAAACAAAACCACAAGCCACAATCAGCATAATTAAAGAGCAAACCGCATACATTGCTGCTCTAAACTTCATATTAATATTATTTCTAAATAACGTTGTATTACATCGTGGGCAAACAGCTTTATGTCCGATTGCAATATCAGCTAATTCGATGACCAAATCACAATGAGAACATAATACATAGTCTTGATTTTCAGTGGTCATTATTTACCTTTATTTGATTATAATTTAAGCTGCAATGATACTTTTGGTTAGCTTAACATTTTGGTATAAAAACTCTTCAATGGTTGTAAGACAATTAATTTAGTATATCAATGATGGCTAAAATTTGTTTATGTCATCATACCAAATGGTTTTTTTTTGTGAAAGTCTTACTTAATTAAATTACTTTAATTTGATTATTATCATTTTTTAATATTCTTTTTTCAATTACCTTTATAAATAATGAATTGGTTTTTTACTTATTGATAGTAAGCAACTAGTGGAAAATTTAATAAATTTTGCGAACAATTTCACAGAATTAACTAATTTAAGAATGTCTATAAAAAAAACTTGATACTGTATAACGATACAGTATAATGTAACGCAATATTCTTACTTATTGGAATTTTATTATATGAATGAAAACAAACAACGAGCACTTTCTGCGGCATTAAGCCAAATCGAAAAACAATTTGGTAAAGGTTCAATAATGCGTTTAGGCGATACTCAAACGCTAGACGTAGATGCGGTTTCAACAGGTTCTTTAGGGTTAGATATTGCATTAGGTATCGGCGGCTTACCAATGGGTAGAATCGTTGAAATCTTTGGACCAGAGTCATCAGGTAAAACAACATTAACATTATCAGTTATTGCACAAGCGCAAAAAGAAGGCAAAACCTGTGCATTTATCGATGCTGAACACGCTTTGGATCCAATTTATGCAGCTAAGTTAGGTGTCCAAGTCGATGATTTATTAGTTTCTCAACCTGATACTGGTGAACAAGCACTTGAAATTTGTGATGCGTTGGTTCGCTCTGGTGCTGTTGATGTGATTATTGTCGATTCGGTTGCAGCATTAACACCAAAAGCAGAAATCGAAGGTGAAATGGGTGATTCTCATATGGGGTTACAAGCGCGTTTAATGTCTCAAGCATTACGTAAATTAACCGCTAATATCAAAAATGCAAATTGCCTTGTCGTTTTCATTAACCAAATTCGTATGAAAATTGGCGTAATGTTTGGTAACCCAGAAACAACAACGGGAGGTAATGCCTTAAAATTCTATGCATCCGTTCGTTTAGATATTCGTCGCATTGGTGCGGTAAAAGAAGGCGAAGATGTTATTGGTAGTGATACACGCGTAAAAGTAGTTAAAAACAAGGTAGCCGCACCATTTAGACAAGCTGAATTCCAAATTCTTTATGGATGTGGTATCTCTAAAGAAGGTGAATTGATTGATTTAGGTGTTAAACATAAATTAGTCGATAAAGCAGGAGCTTGGTACAGCTATAATGGTGAAAAAGTAGGTCAAGGTAAAGCAAATTCAATTAAGTTTTTACAAGAACATCCTGAAGTTGCTAAAGAACTTGAAACTAAATTACGTGATTTGTTATTAAATAGTCCGGCTGTTTTTTCTGCTGATGAAGAAGTTTCGACAGATGATGAAAGTTTTGAGTAATGGAAAAAAAACTCAATAAATTAATTTTAAATAAAGCTGTGCAATTACTTGCACAGCGTGATCACTCATCATGTGAGCTTATCCGAAAATTAACGCTTTTTTTTAGCAAAAAAATCACATGTTCAGAAGATGATTATCCAGAGCAATTAGATCTTTTGAAAACAGAAATAGAAGATGTAATTGCATATTGTACTAACCAACATTGGATGAACGATAAGCAATATATTGAAAAATATATCTTTATGCGAGCTCATAAAGGTTATGGAAAATATAAGATTAGCTTAGAATTAAAACAGAGAGGTTTGTCATCTGATCTTATTGGAGAGCTATTACAGTTAGCTGATATTAATTGGTCAGAAATTGCATATCAGCAATTATTAAAAAAGTTCAAACTTATTGAACCAAGGAATAATCAACAAAAACAAAAAGTAATACAGTTTTTAACTGCTAGAGGATTTACACAACTTAATATAAAAACTGCATATAGTTTGTTGACTTAGATTAGTATAGTCCCTACAATATTACTTAAAAATGCCCATTACATAAAAAGCTCTCAAGATCTTTTAATTTTATTCCTTATTACTTATTAATAGTAACTAGATCAATCGCTGTATTAAGAATATTTACTTTTCAACTTAAGTTGTAACGGGTATATTACTATGTCTAAAAATTTATCGTTTAATATGGAAGCATAAATGAAAAGCACTGCAGAAATTCGTCAAAGTTTTCTTGACTTTTTCCATAGCAAAGGACACGAAATCGTTGCCAGTAGTTCCCTTGTTCCACACAATGATCCAACACTTTTATTTACAAATGCGGGAATGAATCAGTTTAAAGATGTTTTTCTTGGTATGGATAAACGACCTTATACCAGAGCAACAACATCTCAACGTTGTGTACGAGCTGGTGGAAAACATAATGACCTTGACAATGTAGGTTACACTGCACGACATCATACTTTTTTTGAAATGCTAGGTAATTTCAGTTTTGGCGATTATTTTAAACGTGATGCGATTCATTTTGCTTGGGAACTACTAACCAGCGAAAAATGGTTTAATCTTCCTAAAGATCGATTAACGGTTACCGTTTATGCAACAGACGATGAAGCATTCGCGATTTGGGAAAATGAAATTGGTATTCCTAAAGAGCGTATTATCCGCATAGGTGATAATAAAGGTGCGCCATATGCATCGGATAACTTTTGGCAAATGGGCGATACGGGACCTTGTGGACCTTGTACAGAAATTTTTTATGATCATGGTGATCATATTTGGGGCGGCCCTCCGGGAAGTGCAGAAGAAGATGGTGATCGGTTTATCGAAATTTGGAACCTTGTCTTTATGCAATTTAACCGCCTTGCTGATGGTACTATGGAACCTTTACCTAAACCATCAGTTGACACGGGAATGGGGCTTGAGCGAATAGCAGCAGTATTGCAACATGTTAATTCTAACTATGATATCGACCTGTTTAAGACATTAATAAAAACAGCAGCTGAAATCATTAAAACCAAGGATTTAGAAAGCAAATCATTAAGAGTTATTGCAGATCACATTCGTTCTTGTGCGTTTTTAGTTTCCGATGGAGTCTTGCCTTCAAATGAAGGTCGTGGTTATGTATTACGTCGAATTATTCGCCGAGCAGTGCGTCATGGACATATGCTAGGCGCTAAAGATATATTCTTCTATAAACTGGTTAAACCATTAATTGAAGTCATGGGAAGTGCCGCTAATGAATTAGCGAATAACCAAAAATTAGTTGAAGATACACTTAAGATTGAAGAAGAACAGTTCTTAAAAACATTAGAACGAGGTTTATTCCTACTAGATCAAGAGTTGGACAAAATTAATAATAACGTATTACCGGGTAATATTGCATTTAAACTCTATGATACTTATGGTTTTCCATTAGATTTAACTGCTGATGTCTGTCGTGAAAAGAATATCACTATTGATGAAAATGGTTTTAATCAATGCATGGAAGAGCAACGTAAACGAGCTCGCGAATCTAGTTCATTTAGTGTTGATTATAGCAATATGATTAAGCTTGATGATAAAACGGAATTTTTAGGTTATCAATCTACCGAAACTTCAGGAAAAGTGATTGCTATTTTCCAAAATGGAAATAAAATTGAGGCAATTAATACTGGTGATCAAGCTGTTATCATCCTAGATCAAACGCCATTTTATGGTGAATCTGGCGGTCAAGTTGGTGATAAAGGTGTATTGAGCTCTGCTGATTTAGTGTTTGATGTCACTGACAGCCAAAAATACGGCAAGAGTATTGGTCATATTGGTAAAGTGACTAAAGGATCATTAAAAGTCGGCGATGTAGTAACAGCAGCAATTGATGTGGAAATACGTGAACGTATTCGCCGTAATCATTCTGCAACTCACTTATTACAAGCTGCATTACAACGTATTTTAGGAAATCATGTACATCAAAAAGGATCATTAGTTAACGATAGTTATCTTCGGTTTGACTTTTCACATAATCAAGCCATTACATCAGAACAAATTATAGAAATTGAAAATTTAGTCAATCAACAGATTCGTCGTAATTTACCAGTAGACATAGAACTTATGCCTATTGATCAGGCTAAAAATAGAGGTGCTATGGCGCTATTTGGTGAAAAATACGAAGACATCGTAAGAGTATTAACTATGGGTGATTTCTCCATTGAGCTTTGTGGTGGTACCCATGTTGATAGAACTGGAGATATAGGTTTATTTAAAATTATTTCTGAGTCAAGTATTGCATCAGGAGTACGTCGTATTGAAGCCACTTCAGGTCAAAGTGCGATGGAATATATACACCATGAATCCAATTTGTTAAACCAAATTGGACAATTGGTTAAAAGTGATAAATCAGCTGTTTTATCACGGATTGAGCAACTGCTCGATCAAACCAGAACATTCGAAAAAGCAATAGAGCAGTTAAAAACTCAACAAGCTAGCCAACAAACTGGGCAATTGCTTAATCAATGTGTGAAAATCAATAATAAAAACTTACTAATTGCTAAACTTGATAACGTCGAGGCAAAAATGTTACGCACAATGATTGATGATCTTAAAAATCAATTAAAAAGTGGCGTAATTATTTTAGCTGCTGTCAATGACGGCAAAATCAATTTAGCTGCCGGTGTAACCAATGATTTGTTAGGCATTGTTAAAGCTGGCGAATTAGTTTCTCAATTAGCATTAAAAGTAGGTGGTAAGGGCGGTGGGCGGCCTGATTTCGCTCAAGCAGGTGGAATGGATCTGTCGGCGTTACCAGAAGCGTTATCTTCTGTAAAAAAGGAAATCAGTAATAAATTACAAGCAAGTTAGCCAGAAGTACTCCAGTGTTGTTAATCAGGCATTAGTGTATTTCTGTAAAATTCCGTCTTTCTGTCTTATTGATGGGGGGCTGACGAAGCTATATCTTAAAATTGTTTGGATATATACTTAACTGATATTAGGAGATCTAATGTTAATTTTAACTAGGAGAGTAGGTGAAACACTTATCATTGGTGACGATGTTGTTATTACCGTCTTGGGCGTGAAAGGTAATCAGGTCAGAGTCGGTATTAACGCACCTAAAGAAGTTTCTATTCATAGAGAAGAAATCTACAACCGAATTCATCAATCACAAGACAAAGTTGATGAATTAGTTCAACCCAAAGAGTAATATTGGGTACTAAATAAACAACCAGCACGTGTTCGCAAAAAAATGTTTGACTTATTTTTTGTAGAACGTAATATGTGCGCCACACATTATGATTTTGTTGTTCAAGCAAAGTCATAATGTTTTGGTGAGATGGCCGAGAGGCTGAAGGCGCTCCCCTGCTAAGGGAGTATGCGGTCAAAAGCTGCATCGAGGGTTCGAATCCCTCTCTCACCGCCATTTTAAAAATTAAAATATGCATCCGTAGCTCAGCTGGATAGAGTACCCGGCTACGAACCGGGCGGTCAGGGGTTCGAATCCCTTCGGATGCACCATTTTAAAATATTCAATACGCATCCGTAGCTCAGCTGGATAGAGTACCCGGCTACGAACCGGGCGGTCAGGGGTTCGAATCCCTTCGGATGCACCATTTTTTTACGAACTTACACGCATCCGTAGCTCAGCTGGATAGAGCACTCGGCTTCGAACCGAGCGGTCAGGGGTTCGAATCCCTTCGGGTGCGCCATTTCGGTTGAATCCCGATATAATTCTAGTATACTAAGCTGACAAACTTCATATGTGTTATTAAGCATACTTTTTTATTTATATATTCGGTTAACTATAATAAAATAAAAGTAAATAAATAACATTGATAAACAATAATGGATTTTTTATGTTGGACCCAAATTTACTTCGAAACGAATTAGATCTTGTTGCTAGCAAACTAGCACGTCGTGGATTTAAATTAGATGTCGAAACCATTCGACAATTAGAAGAAAAGCGCAAAACGTTACAAGTTGAAACTGAAAACTTACAAGCTCAGCGTAATGCCCGCTCAAAAGCAATTGGAGAGGCTAAAGCACGCGGTGAAGACATTTCAGCTGTACGAGAAGAAGTAAACAAATTAGGCGACAAGCTTAACAGAGCTAAAGCCGAGCTTGATATTCTCCTAAATCAAATTAAAGATATAGCATCCAATATTCCAAATGTTCCTGATGACTCTGTGCCTGATGGTAAAGATGAAAACGATAATGTTGAAGTATCTCGTTTCGGAACACCAAGAACCTTTGACTTCCCAATTCAAGATCATGTCGCTTTAGGTGAACGTTTTGGTGGTCTAGATTTTGCAGCAGGTGTTAAACTTACCGGTGCACGCTTTGTGGTGATGAAATCACAATTGGCCCGTTTACATCGAGCTATTACCCAATTTATGTTAGATCTGCATACCGAGCAACATGGCTATGCGGAAATTTATGTTCCTTATCTTGTTAACCATGCCACCTTATTTGGTACAGGTCAATTACCTAAATTTGCGGGTGATCTATTCCATACAAAGCCCCTTGATGAAGAAGCTGAAAGCAGCAATTATGCCTTGATTCCAACAGCTGAAGTTCCTGTTACAAATTTAGTCCGTGATGAGATTCTTGACGAAAGCGTCTTACCAATAAAGATGACTGCACACACGCCTTGTTTTCGTTCAGAAGCCGGATCTTATGGTAAAGATACCCGTGGTTTAATTCGCATGCATCAGTTTGATAAAGTTGAATTGGTACAAATTGTCAAACCTGAAGAATCAATGAAAGCGTTAGAAGAGTTAACAGCTAACGCAGAGAAGGTTTTACAATTATTAGAACTGCCATATCGTAAAATTATCCTTTGTACTGGAGATATGGGCTTTGGTTCTTGTAAAACGTATGATCTCGAAGTTTGGGTACCAGCACAAAATACTTATCGTGAGATATCTTCATGTTCAAATATGTGGGATTTCCAAGCACGTCGTATGCAAGCTCGTTACCGTAATAAAGCTGATAATAAAACCTATTTAGTACATACACTAAATGGTTCAGGTTTAGCGGTTGGACGTACGCTGGTTGCTATAATGGAAAATTATCAACAAGCAGACGGAACAATTAAAATACCGTCAGTATTAGTGCCATATATGAATGGTGTAGAAGTCATCGGCTAAGACAGATTTCATATATTCGTAATAGCGCTATTAATTAGCGCTATTTTTTTATTAATTTAGGTGGATAAGATGATAAAAGGCGTTGCACTATCAATACTCGCATCATGTCTTTTTGGATTGCTTTATTATTACCCGGTATTATTGCAACCATTATCAACCGTCGACATTTTTTGTTGGCGGTTATTAACATCTTTTCCCGCTATCGTCGTATTAATTTTTATTGAAAAACAATGGTCATCAATAACTGCCCTGTTTATTCGAATTAAAAATCAACCATTTCTTTTAATAGGATTGTTGTTTTCTTCATTTTTACTCACTATTCAAATGCTGATTTTTATTTGGGCACCAATAAATGGGCATGGACTATCTGCATCACTTGGCTACTTTCTATTACCATTAAGTATGGTCGTTTTTGGACAAATTTTTTATAAAGAAAGGCTTAGTATTTTCCAAAAAATTGCTGTTATTCTAGCTAGTGTTGGCGTTATTTTAGAAATTTACATTACAGGCGCATTCTCGTGGGAAACCGCGATTATAGCCTTGGGTTACCCTATTTACTTTATGACACGCCGTAAACTACAAATAGAGGGGATTTCTGGAACCTTTTCAGATTTCTTTTTTATATTTCTCGGATGTCTCATTTATTTTATTTTACATTATTCTTTCATTCGCGTTATTAGTGATCTATCACACTTTCATATTTTTATTCCAATGTTCGGTATTATTACGGCTATCGCTTTTGCCATGTATTTTGTAGCTAGACGATTATTACCGCTTGGTTTATTTGGACTGCTAGGCTATGTAGAGCCAGTATTACTTACCCTCGTTTCAGTATTATTTTTGCATGAATCAGTATCTAAAGAACATATTGTGCCATACGGACTAATTTGGTTATCTGTATGTGTTCTAGCCCTTGAAGGCTGTATCTATCTATTATATGCGGTAAGAAGGAAAAGATTAAAATAGAAGGTTAGCAGGCGCTGTTATAGGCGCCCTATTTGTGTTGAAGACTTTTATTTACTAAATGTTACATATTGTCCATAACTTTCTATAATCGTTTGAATTCGATCCAACGTCTCTTTTGGCGGAGCTTCTACCCCGTCCAACATATATTTGTCTCCGAGAGTATCCCATTTATAGGCACCAAGTTTATGGTATGGCAATAACTCTACACGTTCTATATTTTCCATACCCTGAATAAACTGACCAAGCAAATGTGCTGAATTTTCATCATCAGTCCAACCCGGTACAACCACATAACGGATCCATGTTCTTTTATTAATTTTTTGTAGATATTTAGCAAACTCTAGAACTCGTTTATTAGGAACGCCAACTAATTTTTTATGTATCTCATCATTTATTTGTTTCAAATCTAGCATAACAAGGTCTGTAACTTCCATTAGAGCTTCGATAGTATGATCGAGTTGCCTTGCATATCCATTGGTATCTAAACAAGTATGAATTCCTTCTGAATGACAAGCTTTAAACCATTCAGTAATAAATTCTGCTTGTAAAGTGGCTTCACCACCTGATGCCGTCACACCGCCACCGTTAGGCATAATGAAGCTTTTATAAGTGACAATCTCTTTCATCAATTCATCAACAGTGACTTCACGCCCTGCTTTTAAATCCCATGTATCACGGTTGTGGCAGTATAAACAACGCATTAAACAGCCTTGAAAAAAGACAATAAAGCGAATGCCGGGTCCATCGACAGTCCCAAATGATTCAAAAGAGTGAATACGACCTTTAATGGGTTGTTTTGTTGTCATAATAATATTTTGTTCCATAACGATTCTCTAATAGTTGCTCACATCGTTCTTCTATATATTTTAACTCACTTAAAATTAGCTTACACCAATTGCATCAATTAAATATTAGTTACTATTTATTAATTATAGCGAATTTAGTTAGGCAATATTAGATTGTTATGACAAATATATAAGAATAACACTTATAGAGTGTTATTCTTATATCAAATTTGAGGATTCGATTATGTTGAGTTTTTTTAATTATTATATACAGGCTAGTTTATGCAAGAATTAGCCATATAAATAATCATTAATTTAAACAGCAACACCATATTGTGATGCCATTGCTGATAAACCACCAGCAAATCCTTGACCAACAGCTCGGAATTTCCATTCTGAACCATGACGATAAAGTTCACCAAAAACCATAGCAGTTTCTGTTGATGCATCTTCAGATAAATCAAAACGCGCGATTTCTACTCCATTATCATTATTATATATACGAATGAAACTATTAGAAACCATGCCAAAATTTTGTTTGCGATTTTCGGCATCATAAATGGTAACGCTGAAAACTAACTTTTTAACATTATCAGGGATTTGAGATAAGTTAATTTTGATTTGTTCATCATCACCATCTCCTTCTCCTGTTCTATTATCCCCTTGATGTTCTACAGAACCACATGGACTTTTTTTATTATTAAAGAAAATAAAATGAGAATCCGATAGTACTTTATCATTTTCGTTTAACATAAATAGAGATGCATCTAAATCAAATTCTTTTCCATCAGTAACTCGTGCATCCCAGCCCAAACCAACCATTGCCACTGTCATAGTTGGTGCTTCTTTTGTTAACGATACATTCCCACCTTTTACTAGTGATACAGCCATTTTTAATTCCTTCTAACTTTAAGAGGCGTTAATACCATATTGAGCACAAACAGAAGCTAAACCACCGGCGTAGCCCTGACCAACAGCACGGAACTTCCACTCACCATTATGGCGATATAGTTCACCAAATAGCATTGCAGTTTCAGTAGAAGCGTCTTCAGTTAAATCATATCGCGCAACTTCGATCTGGTTATCATCATTAACTAATCGAATAAAAGCACCTTCTACTTGACCAAAATTTTGTCTTCTCACTGTTGCATCATGAATAGTAACGACGAAAACGAGCTTAGCGACATCAGCAGGGATTTTATCAAGTTTGATTTTAATTGATTCATCATCACCATCACCTTCCCCTGTTCTATTATCCCCTGTATGTTCAACAGATCCGTCAGCTGAACGTAAATTATTATAAAATATGAAATCTAAATCATTACGAACTTTGCCATTTTCTGCTAAAAGAAAAACTGATGCATCTAGATCATAATCTTGACCATCAGTGGCACGTACGTCCCATCCTAGTCCGATTAGTACATTTTTCATACCCGGATCGGTTTTGCTTAAAGAAACGTTGCCACCTTTAGAAAGAGAAACACCCATATTTAACTCCTTGTTTCATTTATTTATTATTAACTTAATTTATTTACTCTTCTGATTTAGAAGGGAATAGCAAACTGGCTATGATGCCGAGTGCTAAAATTGTCAGTACGATAATTAGGCTTGTTGAAGCTGAAATGTTATAACCATGACCCCATAAATGATCAGTTGCATTTAAAAATAATTTTAGCGCAATAAAAAATAATATCACCATTACTGATTTTTCTAAATGTACTAAATATCGTTTTAAAGCATCTAATACGAAATACATACTACGTAGACCTAAAATTGCAAACATCATCGCACTATATATGATCAACGGTTCACGGCTCACGGCAATGACCGCAGGTACAGAGTCAAATGCAAACATAACATCAGAAATTTCAATGACAGCTAAACAGAGAAATAAAGGGGTAGCGAAAATGGTTGCTTTTGCACTACTATTAACTATTAAATCTTTATTTTCTAGCTTAGCTAACTCCTCGTTAACTTGTTTTTTATTAATAAAGAAGTTATGCCCATAGATTTTAGGCCAAACAGGGAAAATTCGTTTCACTAAACGATAAGCTAAGTGTTGAGAATAATCCTCTATTTCTTCATCATTATCATCATTTTTAAGCATCATAACAGCTGTCCAGCCGACCACAAAAGCAAAGATTAATTCAACATAAGAACCTAAGCTAAGTAGTCCTGTCCCAATGATAACAAAAATTCCTCTGAATATAATAGCACCAATGATTCCCCAATAAAGAATTCGATGCCAATATTTGCTAGGTATTGAGAACCAAGAGAAAATAGCCATCATTACAAACAGATTATCAATCGATAACACCTTTTCTAATGCATAGCCCGTTATAAATAAGCTACCAACTTCTGAACCATAGCTATAGAAAAGATAAACTGCAAATAATAGTGATATGACGATCCAAAATACCGACCATAATATAGCGCTTCTTAAACTAATAACCTTATCTTTTCGATGGGTAAATAAATCGATAAATAAGGCGCCTACTAATAAACATACAAATACAATCGTTGTTTGTATTGGAAAACCGAGAAATGTTGTCATTTTCATCCTAATTACATATTTACATTGCTTTTAGCTCTAACATAATGTTTTACTATCATACCTATGTCTAGAACTGCCATATTACTGACGCTGTTCATACTTTTTATTTTATTATTTTAAAGCAAATTGCAGTGACTCTCTATAAATTACTTTATTTACGACCCGCTTGCCATCTAAATTCCCAACCGTAAGCTTGAGATAATCCCCGTTGATCACTAAAGTATTTGTTAAGGCGTTGTATCTTTATTGCTCCTTTATCATTCTTTAAATGCACAATAGCACATAACCTATTTCTGTTATCACCCTCAGTTAGCTGGGTCTCAATTTCTGGTTGCCCAGGTACTTGAACTCTAACGATAGCATCGGTTTGATTCCAATTTGGAACTCCCTCATAAATGAAGGTATAAATAAGTACTTCATCAATCTTATTCCAGTGTTCCCCATTTATATATATCCATTCACCATCTTTATTGAAACCACTACGATCATCTTCCATCAACTGCACATAGCAAGGATAATTTAAAGAACCAAATGTGTTACCTAATGCTTGAATGACATAAATACTATTATCTTTCAATCGTACAAATGCAGCTAAATCAAGATCAATATTTTTGTTTGTATTTAAAAAATTTGATAAAAATCCACGTTTTTGTTCTTTATTTGACTTATTCCAATTTAGATTTATACCAATCATTCCATAATTATCTTGTTTGGTTAAATTAACCGTAGTTTTATCTTTAGATAAAGATATTTTGTTAAGATTGACTTTACTTGAAGGATTGGGATTATTTACTTGATTGGCATTACTTACTTGATTGGTTTTAGTTTCTGAGGAATTTTCTTCATCAACGATATTAACGCCATAATTCTCCGCTAACGGTTTCAACCCACCATTGAATCCTTGAGCAATAAATCTAAATTTCCATTCCGAATTTCGTCGATAAATTTCACCCATAATTAATGCTTTTTCCTGGCGACCAACAATATCCACTTCTCCGATAGCAATAATTTGATTATTGGCTATAATTTGAATGGATAAATTTGATAACTGACTAATTGGTTGATATTTATCACAAGTAATCGTAAAGGCAACTTTTGTTACATCATTGGCTAATTTTGATAGGTTTACAATAAATTCATGATTTTTATTTTGGTCTTGTTTCCATGAAATTGAGCCATTTTCATTCTTTGGCTGTCCATAAAAAACCATATCAAGATCATCTTTTACCTTATTATTAGCAAATAGTCGAAATGCTGAAGCATCAACTGGTAAACCCGAACTAATTTTGACCATAATATCATTATGATTAATGACGGTATTTGCACCTAGAGTTAAATTTATCATCTGCCAATCACCTTATCAACAATTTGTGGGTAAATATCATGAATTGTTCTACCACTGCAAGGAAAACCTTGTGCGGTAAAGTCCCATAAACCACCATTACGTTTGAGAGTAGCAATAATAATTCCCGTATGTGAACCTTGCTCAGATAATTTATAGTGAGCAAGCTCTTTATTATTTTGATCTAAGACACGGCAAAAAGCATTATCCACTTCATTAAATGTCTGTCCTCTGAAGCTATTAACCGTAAATACTAAATATTCAACATCAAAAGGGAGCTTTGGTAAGTTAACATAAATAATTTCATCGTCCCCATCTCCTTCGCCTGTCAGATTATCACCACTGTGAAGAACTGAGAGACACTTAGATTCAAGATTACCAAACCAGACTTCATCAATTTTTTTACCTGTAACATCTAACATGATACAACTAGCATCTAAATCAATGGAATCAGCCTGTGAAGAAAACAAATTACTTAGAAATCCTTTTTTAGCTTGATTATTACGTCTAACTGGATCCCAACCTAGACCAAAATGTAATTGATTTAATGCTGAAGATTCTTTTTTAAGTGAAATTGTTTGATTTTTTTTAAGTGATACCATATTTTTCTCCATTCAAAAATATTTTTATAATAAAAAACTTGTTAAAATTAATTTTTATTTAATGAAAATGACTAATTAATTTATACCAAAACATTGAGCCCTTTCTATAATATCGCTTGCCCAGCGATGTTGGGTGGACGGTTCACACATTGAACCATTAATATTAAATACTCCACCTTGGGGAACAGATATAATCTGTTTTGCTTCTGTATATTCATGTTCCGTGACCTGATAAATCTGATTAATGATGTCCAATTGCGATGGATGAATGAGTGTTTTTCCAACTAAACCATGCAAAATATCTAAGGCTACTTCTTTTGCTAATAAATCATTATCTGAAAAATGCTCGCATACTGGCGCTGTAAGATAAAATCCATTTTGGGCAAAGATTACAACTAACATTTTAATAAGATAGCCAACAGGTCCATCATAAATTGTCATATTTTTATGACGTCGCAATCGTAGTCCATTCATTAAATCATTACCACCAATACGTAATAAAATGATTCTATTGCGACAAGGATGAACTGATAATGTATCCGATAACTGTTGCATTTTAACCACATTATAAACATCTTGTGTTTCTAAGGTTGGCATCATTAATAATTGTGTATTTTGTAAAATGGACCACCAATCATTTAGGCAATTTTGCTCAAATTTTGCAATGACAAAACCAGCAACATAGGTTAGGTTTAAGTTAGTAATTATCCAATTTGCATTATCGATATTTCTAGGGCGTATAAAAATAAGAGGTACATTTTCAGCAGATGTTTGATTCAGATGCTCTGTAATATGTAATATACTTTTTAGCAAATTATCTTTAGCAAAAGCAAAATCTTCTACTTTAATAGAATCTTCTAAACAGATAATGACTGATTTTAAGCCTGAATATTTATTATGAATTATAATATCAACAATATTTGGATTATTCGCCGGAATATATAAACTTGAACCAATATTCCAAGGTGATATTTTTTTATTCATCAGAGACCTTCTTTATAATTGTAATTGCACGATAATTCCCTAAATTTTTATTATCTTCTATAATTTTTATGTTCTTGCTTTCGGCCAAATAAATGAGTAGTTTTACATCAGGATCATTACGATTTCGAACTAAAACGTAATCAGGAATCCTTCTTAAAACGGCTCTAGTTGCCTCAGCTATACCAGGCTTAATTCGATTTAAATTAGTAATATTATATTTTTCAGCCAAATGTTGTATAACTTGTTGGCTAATTTGGAATAGCTCATGTTTTTTGTTCGGATTGAAGCTGACATTTGGTAATGTGGTAGCGTCAATTTGGCGTCGATGTTGATCGACGATATCGGCTAAATATTGACTGCAATCATATTTCTCTAAATGGTTGCATTGAATACAACCATGTAAATCGCCATTTAACCAAATTGAACGAGATATCATTCCTGAAACAGGCGCTCCCATAATACCAAATGGAATTAACCAATCATCATCACTTGCAGAAGCCCAAGCACAACCACAAGGATCTGCCAAAACAATCAATTTTGGTTTATCTTGATAACCCGGTCTTAAAGCTAAAGACTGCTGAAGTTGATTGGTAATGGCTCCTTTACCTGTCCAGCCATCCACAAAGACGATGCCTTCTTTAACATGTTTATTTTCAATCCAATCCATCGCAACGGTATCAATACCGCGATCGCGAATAATGCTGACACCATAATGGTAAGTTTGTTTACCAAGATCTTTTAGTGCTCTTTGTAACATTACACCTAATGGTACGCCTGCACGAACTAGGCTTACGAGCACAATTGGTGTTTGAATTTGTTGAGTTAAAAAAATAGCAAGTTGTAATACTTCTTTCGCTAAACGTTGACCTTCTTGCTGTATTGATTTTTCGAATAAATCTAAGTGCCAGCTAGTCGGTTCATCTTCACGACTAATCATTTCCGAGTAGTGTTTCTTTCCTGATTGAATTAATTGTTCTTTTATTTCAACAGGTGTAGTTTCCATTTCAACGCGTTTTAGTAAAAATTGGACATCACTGTAAGTGTATGATCCTGAAAACGGTTCGATATTAATCATTATTATTTTCCAAATATTGTTTGTTTAATTGTATCGCTGAATTGACTTTTTTGTGGAATACAAAACCAAGTACAAAGTTGCATAAAACTAAAGTCTGTTAAGCTGTCACCCATTCCTAGTAGTGGAAAAGTACCTCTTTCTGTTTTTAGTTTATTAATCAGCCATGTCGCAGCTTTGCCTTTTTCAATTGGTTTTGGAATCCAAGCGATATTGTTATTGTTGCGGTGAATATAAAATTCACTTGTGTCAAACTTTTGTTGAAGTTCATTATCAAATTGATAAAGCTCGGAAAGCCGATTACTATCACGATGTTTCATGACGAAATAGATAGGTACATCATCATACTCATAATTAATTCTTACCCAAGCATTCAATTTTTGTTTTATCATCATCTGTTCAATATCATGCTGTAATAAAAGTAACTGGCTTCGATAAGGCTGGATATCATGCAAAATTTTTTGTTGCCAAGTAATATCATTTTGTCCTTTAGCATCTAAAATTACTGCACCATGAGTGGTGATTGACCAAGAGGTAAACGGTAATTTAACTCGTTTTATTTCTTGGGTCCCCCGTGCGGTAACGGGGATCACTTCTGCATTTTGTAACATCCAATTGACAAATAAAAACTGCTCATCGCTCATAAAACTACGAGGCGTTAACGAGCGATCAAGCGCAGCTATATGTTTAGGCGAGATATGTAATTCCTCTTGCATTTTCCGTTTAGTTTGGAATAACGTATCATCTAAATCGGTTAATATAACGGGTTTATTGAATGTCATATCAAGCATAACAAACTACCTCAACATCAGATGTTATTGCTTTCAATTGTTTTAAAAAACTTTGGTCTATACTGTGTTCTGCGGTTTCAACACATAATAAGATTTTATCAAACTTTTGGTGAGCAATATTATAAATAAAATTAGGAATGCCTTGACCATAATTATCAGTAAAAGAAATCGCTGACTTTATAGCAGAACCTATAGCAATAGGGGAACGGGTTGTTGAACCAAATAACACGTTTGCCCCTTGTTTTTCTAAGCGTTCAGCTAATAAAAAAGGTTTCCATAGAAATTCTCCACTACCAATAACTAATATGGATTTATCCGGTTGAACAGCGATTTGCTGCCCCAAATTATCATGACTTTCGTGACTGCCTAATCTTCCCCAATCCTGAGGACCAATTATAACGTTATCACTCTGGTTGGTAATATTGACCTCAGGCATTGTTGGTGGTGAAGCATTTAAATCGGGCTGCCAAGACCAATTACCATTTAACAATGCATAACATTGTACCTCTACGTCAGGATAGCTTATTGGTTCTTGATTCCAATTAACAAGTGTCAAAATAATTATACGTTTTATATTTTTAAAATAATTAGTATTCCACAAGGACTGAATAAGATTTCTAAAAGTGTTTCCTGTTGTCATTTCATCATCAATTAGAATTAGATTTTCAGCCTGATTCAAACTTGTGCGCATTGTTTTATCTTGAGGAAGATAAATTAAATGATCCGTGGCATGGCTATGGTTTTCTTTAAATTCACATAACAATTCAGCATCCATTGCATGGCGGGTTGATGTTAATAAAAAGGCCTTATCAAACTTACTTTTTGCTTCATGAAAAACACCTGCAGCTAATCCAACTGCCGTTTCGGCCATACCAATAAAAATTGCTTCGCCATTAATTTTATCTGGTAACATTTGACTTAGTTCACGATAACTTTTTCGCATTTTTGCAGGTGATACAGGGATATGTTTACCTAATACTTTACTAACAAATAGAAAAGCTCGTTTTGGATTATTCCTCTCAGCGATATCAAATAATTCATCTGTAGAGAATTTCCCTATTTTATAATTAATAGAAAGGGTCCCTCGTTTTAATGTTTTCTTTTGATTGATCATGACTATATAGTGATTAAGTTGGTTAAATTATTTGGGTATTGAATTACGGAAGATGTTGAAATAACTTCTGCGTATTTAAAATGTTGTTTATATAGAGCTTGAACTTGAGTTTTATTTAATAATTTTAAATGATACATCGCCATTAAACCTGGTAAATTAACACCACTATGCAAAGTATTGCCAATACCACCCGAAGGCCTCATATTAATTTCCAGTAATAATGGTTGACCATCTTTATCATTACGTGTCTGAACATTTACTAAGCCATCAGCTTGCATGGCACTTGCACAACGACAGGCAAGTTCAAAAGCCACACCTTCATTTCTAATTATCTGCTTGCTACCATGCTTTTCTCTAGCTATAGCACAAAGAACTTCACCTTTACTTGCGAAAATGTCGACTGAAGATTCGGGTGAATAAAGATATGGCATTAAAACCATTGCAGTTGGTTGTTCTAAGGTGGCATATAATTGTAGAAAAATATTAGGCCTAATACCTCTTTCTTCCGGATTGGACAATATTCTAAATGGGGATATGTTGTTCTCGAATCGCCAAAATCCCATGCCATAAATACCATGAACAGGTTTAATACATAATTTATCAAAGGGTGGATGAGCAATATTTTTTTGTAATTGTTCAACATTATCAATTAGTATTGAAGGAACAACTGGTAATTGCTGCTGTTCCATAAACAAGGCAAAATCCATCTTATTATTTGATAGCTTTAATAAATCTATATTACTTGCACCGGTAATTAAGGTTACTCCAGTTGCTTCTATTTCATAACGATGTTGTTCATACCAAAGTGCGTTTTTAACAGCATATAACACATCAATTTTATATTGGCTAATAACTTTAGTAATAAAAGATAATCGCTGTGTCTCTTCTGAAGGTTCAATAATAGCGAAATCAGCTGTGGATAGGATCTCTTTTCGATTTTCCCGATGAGAAGCAAAAACTTCGATTTTTATATGATTTTTTTTAGCAAAATCTTTTACCGCTAAAATTATGTCTCGTTGTGATGAAAAGCTCTCCATAAACCAAATTCTATTTATCATTTTATATTTAATTTCCTTATTCATTCCTCTGGTTAAAATTAAGTCCATATTTCAGTAATATTTAACTCAAAGGTAAATATTTTTGCTCTTTATTCGACCACATAAAACCTTTTTTAACTAACTTCAGCATTGGAATATCACCAACTGTATCGCCATATGCACAACTATCTTCTTTTGAGAGATCAGGATAATTTTTTAGTATTTGGTGGACTTTTTCTTCGCCATAGCAATTTTTGCCTATCATTGTTGGATAGTTACCGATATAAGGCGTCGATATAAGTTTGGTGAAACCATTTTGTTTTACCCATGGTAACAGATAAAGATCGATTGATGCGCTCACCAAAATGCATTCGTCACCGTTGGCCTTGTGCTTCTCTAGTAGGGCAATTGCTTGCGGACGTATCATTTTAGGTAAAATTTTCGTAACAAATTGTGAAGCAGAATGATCAATTTCTTGTTTTGAAAATTTCGAAAGATAGATCTGAAGCGCCCTATTTTTAACTTCACCACGTAATTCTCGATTAAATAAATACCGACATAATAATGGAACAAGTAAAATAACTTTAAAGATAAACATTGGCCAACCAACGGTATAGATAAGAAATGGTATTAATGAATCTTTGGTTGTAAGAGTACCATCAAAATCAAAAAAAACTTTCATAATTTAATAAAAACCCTTTAACATATTTTTTGACGTTTTAGGATAGGCTATTCAAATCATAATTAATAGATATGTTAATTCATTTTAATAATAAATATAATTATTAATTATCCACTAATTGTACAACAACCAATCGCCCCCCATCTTCACGGGACAATAAAATTTGGCGATTATCATTAAGTTCGATTTTATCTCCAATCGCTATTTTTGTTTGGTCGGGTAACGAAACTAAATCTTTGATACCTTCATTCACCAACCACCATTGGTTATTATGAAATATAAAATAGCCGACCCGTTTTTTTAAATGGTCACTTAGTCTTTCATTAGGTGCGATTAATCGATTGATATGCCACGGGTAGAGTGATTGCCCACTCCATACCATAAGCCGATGGTCATCAGGTCGATAACTCCCTGCGATACGAGATGAATAAAGATTTAAAATAGGTAATTTACCTTTGTAAGCTGTGCCACAATAGGGGCAAGAAGGCGCTGTTTTACCCGAAAAAACGTACCATTGTTGTTCACACTGTTCATTTTGACATGGTTGAATTAAATCAATCGTTTTAACTAGTGCGGTTTCCCATTCATCAGCAGTAGGGCGTTTTAATGGCTCGTGTAACCCTTCAATAAACGCACGTTCAAATAATTTAGATAAATAAGGACCCATAACGGTATATGGAATTTTAGTTGGATCTGCCCATGGTAATGCAGCAGGTGAGATTTGATTAGTATTGACTCTATTACTTTTATCAGAAGGGTGTTCTATAAAAAGCGCTTTTTCACCCATGGTCATTGACTCGTCACGTATCTCATCATTGATATCATGTACTTTTCCACCTCTTAAAGGATGACGAAAAAGTAAGTACATATATATTAAAACAGATAATGCGTGCCGATCAGTTGTTATGTTAGGTAATATCCGTTTTGGATCACCTTTATCTAGATGTGTTGTTTTTACAACCTCCGGTGCGATAAAATCTGGAGTACCTACCACATCAGGAGGAAATTTGCCCGGTACAACTAATCCATCAATATCTATAATACATGCATGACCTAATTCAGGATCAATTAATACATTTTTATAGCTTAAATCGCTGTGACATAAACCTGCAGCATGCAATCTTCTTACCGCACGTGATAATTGTAGACAAATTTTTAGATAGGTTAATAATGTTCCTTTTTCACGAGGGTCAAGAAATTTATTACGGTTACTAGCACTGGCGAACCATTTACCTTCTTTTTCTCTCCCTTTAATGTTAAGAAAATCATTATTTTTGGAACCATATTTAAAAAAGAAGTGCTTATGATAAGTTGGTATAACTAAACCTAATTGCCCCATATGTTCAACAATATCTGTCGGCCAACAAAATAATTCATGCCAATAGTCTCCACCTTGTTGGTTGAATATATTTTGGTAATAAGATCCCGTAATCATCTCAATGCGTTCACGAGCTTGTTGATTTTGTGGTTTTTGATAAAAAGCTATAACATAGGATTTATCTGATGAAAAATAAACATTTTTCATTGTTCCTGCACCAATTATTTCGTCAACATAATTAACATGTTTACCGCTTTTAGTTACACAATTAATAATTCTAGCCATATTTTTTATTCTAATATCAATTTAATCTGAAAAATTTACCAAATGATAACTAAAGTTCGGTCATCATGATGGCCTGGAGATGAGAATTTCATCCAATCTAATAACGCTTTTGCAGGATTCATTGGTGTTGCTAAGAGCGGATTAAGTTCGTCGATTAATTGTATCCATTTATCTTTATTATTCAGTTGAAAATCAGTTTCAAATTTAGGATCAGAAATTCCATCGGTCATTAATAGGAAATAATTTATTTCTTGCCATTTTCCTATGCGAATTCGGCTATAAAATTCAGCTTCTCGCAAAATAGAATTATCTAAAAAACGTGTTTGTCCTGCAAATTCACCGTTATCTGCGTTAGCTAATAAACGAATATTATCTTTATAACTAAACGCTGCGATAGCGCCATCACCGACGGAAAATGTGGCAGCAAATAAGTCATTATCGATTTTTAAAGTAACGGCAACTAATAACGTCGTTGAATATGATTTGAGAGGGCGATTAGTTTTATCAGCCTCTACTTCTAGTTGTTTAATTGCGAGTAATACAGCATCACGGAACCAAGTTTTAAATTGAGTACCAACAGTTTGGGTCGAAACATGATCCCATTTTTTTACACAACTTAAAAGATCCTGATTAGCACTATCTAATAGTTGATGTTTAAGATATTGTCCAACTGTATTTACCGCTAATTGAGATCCTTTTCTTGAATTTTGAGCACTACCAGCGCCATCAGCAACAATAGTGATATTCCATCCATTAGATAAACTATCAACAAAAAAATCGTCATCTCTAAAGGAACCCACATGAGCATGTGATCGACCACGGCAACTAGCTGCAGCAATCTTCAGTTGATCTGTTTCGATAAACTGATGGGCTAAACTTGGTTTATAGTAAATATCATTTTCATCAGCAGGAATATCTTTCCATAAACTATTAGGATCTGGATTAATGATAATATCTATTTTAGTTGTTTGTGATACATAGTCTGCAACTGTCCAAATGATATCAAGACTAAAAGTACCCGATATTGTAGGCGTACCCTCAATGGTATTAGTTTGTTTATTAAAAGTAAGATTTAAATCTGGTTGATTAATTATAACATTCTCAATAATAATATTTGCATCAGTATATGAAGAATCAATTTCTATTTTAGCTGAATAGTTATTACCTACTTTCATATTTGGTAAATGAAATCGAGGTGAATAGGATATTAGATTTTTTGTATTAGTGATTGGATTTTCAGGCGAATAGCTACTCGTATTTTGCTTTTGCAATTCATTTAATTTTGATAATTGCACATCTTTTTCAAGTTTTAATTCAAGCCAATGTGTTATAGGAACAACATAAGGTAGAGCGAGTGTAAAATTAGACGGATTATCATTGTTCTGACTACTATTATCTGATTTTAATTGTTGATATGTAGTAGCGATAGTCTTGATTGCCTGATCAATAAGAACAGTAATTGAATTGGTTTTAACTAGTTGTTCTACCTGATTTTGTGAAATATCATTAATAATGGCAGAGATAACTTTTTGATAAATATTATCAGAACTCTTCATTATCCTTTCCCTCTTATTACATCAAAATCCTCATCTGGCATATGCATATCAAATTCTAAATATTGATTACACCAAGGACAGGTTACTAAGCCAGTATGGTCAATGCATAAAAGGTTACCACATGAACACATTGCAAAAGCAGAAGGATTACTGCAATGTGGGCACGTAGGTGCTCCAATAAGTTGATTTGTATTAACTAATAAATTTGTTTTTATTTCATCACTCCAATTGAAATATTCGTTGTCGACAGGATAACACCCAGTTAGCCGGTATTTCTGTTTTTGATCTTTACTAAAATTAACTAAATTATCAACTAAATTATATTTGATTAAATAAGGGCGAATCGTATTTGAGCATTTACCGACAAATACCACACAATTTTCATCATAAGGTTTATAATTCCTAGCATCAGACAAGTTTAATACATTGTTATAATCATTTAATAATGCAATATCTTTATTTATATTTTGACTATGAGAGGAGACGGAAGCGGTAATCCACTTAATGAAATGTGTAAAGCTCTCTTGATGATTATCATTTAATATTATGACTGTTTCTGTTAGTTGATGTAATATACTTATGTCACTTGAATTTCCTAAACTCACTGCAATAAAATTAACTTTTTGGGCATATTTTTCTCGCCAAATACGTAATTCTTTGCCAACTATATCAGTAGGGCGGCCATCGGTTATTAGATAAACGATTGGTTTCCAATCACCTTTACAGTCTGGAGTTGTTTTAAGTAATTTGTTATCAATTTGATACCTTAACTCACGTAAAGCTGCTCCCAATGATGTTCCACCACCAATCGGTAACATTGGCGGGTAAAATGAAATTAAATCGATCAAAGGAACAATTGTTTTAGCTTTACCTGCGAATGCAATAATAGAAATGTAAACTGTTTCAAGCGCATGTGGATCTTTTCTGAGATCCATAACAATATCTTGTAGTCCTTTCTTTAATTTATCCAGATTCCCTCCAATCATTGATTCGGAGCAGTCTAATAGAAAAAAAACGGGTAATCTTCTCATAAAGTTATACTTTTTTTATAAAACTAGTTGTATTTCAGGTGGCGGTGGAGGCAGATCATCTGAACTAATATTAATACCTGAACTGGAACTTCCTGATGCAACACTAACCGAAATCCACTTAAAAAACCCGGCAAACGCATTCGAATCTAAGGTTTCTAGGGCAACAATTTGTGATGATAGTAATTTTAAATATTCTGTATCTGCTTTTTTTCCGATCGCACAACAAACTATAGAAGCAATGGCAATATTCTTAATTGCTTTACAAGCCTCAGTGTAAGCAAACATGTCTGATGGTTTTCCATCTGTCATTAAGAAAACCATAGGGCGCCAGTCACCTTTTTGTTCACTATTTGATTTTTTAACATCACGATTTATGCTGTTTATTAGACATTCTAATGATGCACCTGTAAATGTTGCTCCAGAACTCGGTACGGATAAATCTTGAAATTGAAATTGTTCTAAAGCGGTTAATGGGATGATTTCTCGAGCTTCATTATCAAATGTAATGATTGATATATAAACACTTTCCAGAGCATAGGGATCTTGTCTGAGTGCGTTGAGCATTGATCGTATCCCAACATTAACTGCATTAATTGACTCGCCACGCATTGAACCAGAAGTATCAATTACTAGATACACAGGAAGCCTTCTCATTATAAATACCTTTCTATATATGATACAAATGTATCGGATTCACTTGCATTACCAATTGCTTTAAATTGCCAACCGCTTGCTTCACGATTTAATTCAGCAAAAATCATTGAACGTTTATTAACAAATTCGCTACCGGTTGAAAGGTCAAAGCGTGCCATTTCTATATTATTAGCATCTACTGCACGTATAAATGCATTTTGTATTTGACCAAAGTGCTGTTTACGTTGAGTTCCATCATATATTTGTACAATAAAAACAATTTTATAATACTGATCACTTAATGCATTTAATTTTAAGATAATCTGTTCATCATCACCTTCGCCTTCACCAGTCCTATTATCACCAGTAAGCCAAACATGACCTGTTTTATGAATCATATTGTTGAAAAATATAATATCGCCGTTGTCTAAAGTTTGTTTACCATTTTCCACCGTTCCTAAGTTGGTAATTTTGCCATTTTTATCACATAAGAACGCGATAACATCTAAATCATAATCTTCGTTATTACCACTAAATAAACTTTTGAAAAATCCAGAAATAGATTGCCGATTTTCAGCTACATCCCAACCTAGACCAATTGTCACTTGTGAAAGATCAAATTGACTTTTTGATAGACTAACACCTTGACCTTTTTTTAAACTAACCGACATAATTCCCTCTCAGCTATAAAATTTCTATTTTTTGATTATAAAACAATGTTGACTTCAGGTGGCGGTGGCGGTAAATCATCTAATCCGATAACTTCTTTTCGATTTGATTCCACTTTTTCGCTTCCAGTAGAAATACTTGCAGATACCCATTTAAAGAAAGATTTAATTGAATTTGAATCGGCAGTTTCTAGTTGCATGACTATTTCTGTGATATTTTTTAATACAGAACTATCAATTGATTGCCCTACAGCACATGCTATAACCATACCTTTCTTCACTTTTTCGAATTTTTTTATCCCTTTTTCCCAATCGTCAGTAGGCATTCCATCTGTCATTATAAAGACAAGAGGTCGCCAATCTCCTTTCGTTTCATAGGTTGTTTTAACAACTTCTTTCTCAATACAATCTGCGGTAAGACTTAATGCTTGACCTAATGATGTTGTACCTGTAGCTACAAGATCGGGAATTTTAAAACTTAATAAATCGGTCAATGGTATAATTTGGGTAGCGGAAGTATTAAATGTAATTACTGAAATAAAAGCTGTCTCAAGGGCGTAGGGATCTTGTCTAAGAGTAGTTAATAGAGTTTGTACACCATTTTTAACCGCTTCTATTGCTTCTCCGTGCATGGACCCAGAAGTGTCTAATACAAGATAAACAGGTAGTCTTCTCATTTATTTTTCCTTAAATAAAGGGGAATTATTATTATTTATTATATGTTATTATTTATATTATTACTTTAATGAAGATTTATATTGCTTTTATCTTATCAATATTCTACTAAATCAACCTTTTGTTAATCACCTATCAAAATAAATTAAGCTAATTAGCATCATTGTAGACCATTCAAATATAGAAATTTTATCGTAAATTATTTGTGATTACTTCAAAATCCTAACATATTTTTTTATTCAAAATCCATTAGTTTTTTAATTTATAGCAAAAAATAATTACCAATAAATTCTAATAACTTTTGTTGTATCTTCCATGAAGTATTTTTGAATAAAAATCAGACTAATTTTATAATAAAATTTAATTAATTTAATAATTAAAAGAATGCCTTATTAGAAATAAAAAAAGCAGCGTAACTTAATATCACGCTGCTTTCAATTAGTTTAAATAATATCAAAGATATCATTTAAACACGTACTTTACATATTTGTAGTAAAAGTACGTGTAATAACGTCTTTTTGTTGCTCTTTAGTTAAAGAGTTAAAGCGTACTGCATATCCAGAAACACGAATAGTTAATTGTGGATATTTTTCTGGGTGTTCCATCGCATCTAATAATGTTTCACGATTTAATACGTTAACATTTAGATGTTGACCGCCTTCAACTGTCGCTTCATGATGGAAGTAACCATCCATTAAACCAGCTAAGTTACGTTTACGGACATCATCATCTTTACCTAATGCATTAGGAACGATTGAGAAAGTATATGAAATACCATCTTTCGCATAAGCAAATGGTAATTTAGCAACAGAAGTTAATGAAGCAACCGCACCTTTTTGATCACGTCCGTGCATTGGGTTAGCACCTGGTCCAAATGGCGCGCCAGCACGACGTCCGTCTGGAGTATTACCGGTTTTCTTACCATATACTACATTTGAAGTAATAGTTAAAACAGACTGAGTAGGAATTGCATTACGATAAGTTTTAAGTTTTTGAATTTTCTTCATGAAACGTTCAACTAAGTCAACCGCAATATCATCAACACGTGGATCATTGTTACCGAATTGTGGATATTCACCTTCGATTTCAAAGTCAACGGCCAAACCATCTTCATCACGAATCGTTTTCACTTTCGCATATTTAATTGCAGATAAAGAGTCAGCTGCAACAGAAAGACCTGCAATACCACATGCCATAGTACGAATAATATCGCGATCATGTAGTGCCATTAATGATGCTTCATAACTATATTTATCATGCATATAGTGAATAGCATTTAATGCAGTCACATACTGTTTTGCTAACCAATCCATGAAATGATCTAGACGAGCAAATACAGTATCAAAATCTAAATATTCGTCTCTAATAGGTTCTTCTTTAGGACCTACTTGCATTTTTAATTTTTCATCCACACCGCCGTTGATTGCGTATAGAAGTGTTTTAGCAAGGTTTGCACGAGCACCGAAGAATTGCATTTGTTTACCAACAATCATTGGGCTTACACAACATGCGATAGCATAGTCATCATTATTAAAATCAGGACGCATCAAGTCATCATTTTCATATTGTAAAGATGAAGTATCGATAGATACTTTTGATGCAAATTCTTTAAAGCCAGCAGGTAATTGTTCAGACCAAAGAATTGTCATATTTGGTTCTGGAGAAGGCCCCATTGTATAAAGTGTATTTAAGAAACGGAAAGATGTTTTAGTGACAAGTGTACGTCCGTCAACACCCATACCAGCAATAGATTCTGTTGCCCAAATTGGGTCACCTGAGAATAACTCATCATATTCTGGAGTACGTAAAAAACGAACCATGCGTAATTTCATAACAAAGTGGTCAACAATTTCTTGCGCTTCTTTTTCTGTGATTAAACCAGCTGCTAAATCACGTTGGAAGTAAATATCAAAGAATGTAGAGGTACGACCAAGAGACATCGCTGCACCATTTTGAGATTTAACCGCAGCTAAATAACCAAAATAAGTCCATTGAACAGCTTCTTGTGCAGTAGTTGCCGGTGCTGAAATATCAAAACCATATTTCGCAGCCATCTCTTTAATTTGACCAAGTGCTCGATGTTGCTCAGCAATTTCTTCACGACGTTGCATAGTCATTGGTAAATCAACGCCATTTTCGAAGTCAGCTTGTAATGAAGTGAATTGTGCAAATTTATCTTGCATTAGGTAATCAATACCATAAAGAGCAACACGACGGTAATCACCAATGATACGTCCACGGCCATAAGCATCAGGAAGACCAGTAATTACACCTGATTTGCGGCAACGAAGGATATCTGGAGTATAAATATCAAACACACCTTGGTTATGAGTTTTACGATATTCAGTAAAGATTTTTTTGACTAGTGGATCTAAAGTTCTATTGTAAGCTTTACAAGAATTTTCGATCATTTTGATACCACCAAACGGGATAATCGCACGTTTTAATGGTTTTTCGGTTTGTAAACCAACAATTTTCTCTAAATCCTTTTCGATATAACCTGCATCATGAGCAGTGATAGTAGAGATTACACTTGTATCAAAATCAACTGGCGTATGAGTGGAGTTTTCAAATTTGATACCTTCCATCACTTTATCCCACAATTTAGTGGTTGCTTCTGTAGCGCCAGCTAAGAAAGATTCATCACCCTCATAAGGTGTGTAATTTTTTTGAATGAAATCGCGAACATTGACATTATTTTGCCAATCACCCTCTTTAAATCCTTTCCAAGCCTTTGCTTGTACTTCATTTAAATTACTCATAGTTATTAACCTCAGGTTTACAAAAATATCCATCTACTCTTACATAAGGGTAAATATTATAAAAATCAATGTGGCTTACGTAAATGTAAAGCCCAATTAGGGATAGCAATTAACAGCCCCCCTAAAATATTTCCGATAGTAACAGGAATCAAATTATTCACAACAAAATGTTCAACTGTTAATGCTTTAAATGCATCAGGAGAAACCCCAACAGCAGTCCAAAACTCAGGCGAAGCAAAATTGTTAATTACAATTCCCATAGGAATCATAAACATATTTGCAATACTATGTTCAAAGCCACTAGCAACAAACATTGCCACGGGCAACACCATAATTAACATTTTATCAAGCAAACTGCGACCAGCATAACTCATCCAAGCGGCTAAACAAACCATTAAGTTAGCTAATAAACCAAGGAATACAGCTTCGATAAAAGTATGATGTAATTTATGATCTGCGGTTTGTAATACATTCAATCCCCATAAACCATTGGCAACCATATATTGCCCAGAAAACCAAATAATTGCGACAAACAGTATAGCACCAATAAAGTTACCAATATAGACAAAAATCCAGTTACGAAACATCTTTACCCAACTAATTCTATGCGTCATTTTAGGTAAGATAGTTAAAATGGTTGAAGTAAAAAGATCTGTTCCACAACAAACAACAAGCATCAAACCAAGCGAGAAACAGATACCGCCAACTAATTTAGCTAAGCCAAAAGCAACCGTTGCCGTGCCGGTTGTAGCAGTAATATAGAAAACGAATGCGATAGAGATAAAAACACCTGCAAGAATAGCAGATAAGATAGTACTACTAGGGTGTTTATTAACTTTATAGTTGCCAAGTTCCTCGGCGATTTGGGTCATTTGTGCGGGAGAAAATGAGTCCACAAGCTTATCATTACTCAATGTTGACATCCTCAAAAAAACTATGCTTTTATGAGACGCATAGTATACTCAAAAATTGAAGTAGATCACGTTTTTTTTATTAAATAACATTAAAACTATAAAATCATAAATTAATAATTATATAAATCACCAATAAGTTAGCCACAATTTAAAAACTTTAATTTAGGTTAGACAAAGTGACTAATGATCATCTATTTCATAATTACTTATTATCAAGAATTTTACTAACTTTGATAAGATAATTTCGTGACTCTTGAGAAACATGTGAAGTCACTAATTTTCGATAAACTTGTTGAGGTGCCATTGAATTAATAATATTAATTGCTTCATTTCGATCATCAGAGAATGTGCGTAATACACTACCTGCACCACCATTATAGGAGGTTATCATCGCATATCGTAATGAAATTGGATTATTTATACCTGCTAAATACTTCGTTTTTAGAAGAGATAAATAAGCGGTTCCCATATCGACATTATTACGAGGATCAAGTAAAAATTGACGACTTGGTTCGCCTGATTTACCTCGCATCTTGAAGATATCACGACCAGCAGTATGTTGTTGTACTTGCATCAATCCTAACGCATCTGTGCGACTAACAGCATAAGGGTTAAATGCAGATTCGACTTCGATAATCGCTAAAATCAATCGTTCATCAATAAAGTAACGATTTGATGCTTCAGTAACTAAAGGTAAGAATTTTTTTGCACGTTGATTAATATGATTTGGAACAAGTTTTATTTCAACGTAAGTGATTTTATGAGATTCTGATGAGCGGACTTTCAAATTGTTGGCAAGCAAATAATCAGCAAAACTATTTGCCCTACCACTCCAACGAATTGGTTGTCTTTCCTGATCAAGAACCTGATTGTATAAAAAAGGCTCTTCAGATAAATTCTGACTTATTTTATCTCGCCTTATAATATCAACTGGTTCAGGCATAAGTAATGTTGATACAATCGCTTCCTTCAAATTATTAATAGGCGTATCAGATAAAGTCTCAATGGTAATTACCCCTGAAACAAAGTTGATATGAACTCGAGTTTGTAAATTATCTTCATATTGAACATAATCTTTAGGTCCAGCAATAAGGACCTCTTTAGGTCCCCAAATCTGTTCTATATTATTAGCGTACTGACTTATTAAAATATTAAATGCGTTGGTATCTTTTACGTAATAGTCTTCGTCAGTTTTTTTGTTATTTGAGCCGGGACAGGCCGTTAATAAAGTTACTGAAATGAGTAATGTAAGAATTTTAAAATTGTTTTTCATTGTTAGACTCTCAATTTTCAGGTTTATATCCATCAATAATCACATCTTCACCTTCAAACAAAAACTTCACCATTTCGGTTTCAATTTTTTTACGATGTTCTAAGTTCATCATATTAAGTTTATTTTCATTAATTAACATTGTTTGTTTTTTAAGCCATTCTTGCCAGGCTAACTTGGAAATTTCATTATAAATACGCTTGCCTAGCTCTCCAGGATAAAGCTGAAAATCCAGACCTTCGGACTCTTCTTTTAGATAATGGCAATAAATAATACGACTCATATTTATTCCTATTTTAGTAAGGATCATTAATTAACCGCTAATTATACCCGAAAATAATTACAGAAAAGAATAAAATATTTATCTTTCTTAAATGAATATAAATTCAATAATAATGAATAAATATTTACTTTACTATCTCTGCAAATAACATAGAATATAAAAAGATTGTTGGTTAATATAAGGATTGAATAATGCAGCCAGAAATAACACGAGAATTTTTTGATAAAGTCATTTTACCCGTTTACTCACCAGCAAAATTTATACCGGTAAAAGGAAAAGGCAGCCGAGTATGGGATCAACATGGTGACGAATATATCGATTTTGCTGGGGGAATAGCGGTTAATGCCCTTGGTCATTGCCACCCTAGATTAATTAATGCTTTACACCAACAAAGTGAACAATTATGGCATGTCAGTAATGTTTTTACCAATGAACCAGCTTTACGCCTTGCCAAAAAAATTATTGATAATACCTTCGCTGATCGTGTTTTCTTTGCCAATTCAGGAGCTGAAGCAAATGAAGCCGCTTTTAAATTAGCAAGATACTATGCGGCTGAAAAATATAGTCCCTATAAAACTAAAATTATCGCATTTTATCAATCTTTTCACGGCCGCACCTTTTTTACCGTTTCCGTTGGCGGGCAAGCTAAATATTCCGATGGTTTTGGACCTAAACCCGCTGATATTATTCATGTCCCTTTTAATGATTTAAATGCAGTTAAAGCAGTAATGGATGATCACACTTGTGCCGTGGTGTTAGAACCTGTACAAGGAGAGGGAGGGTTAACATCAGCAACACCAGAATTTTTAAAAGGTGTAAGAGCACTTTGCGATCAATATAATGCCCTATTAGTC
The DNA here is from genome assembly GCF_984569075.1 of Gilliamella sp. LMG 34361. Lineage (NCBI taxonomy): Bacteria > Pseudomonadati > Pseudomonadota > Gammaproteobacteria > Orbales > Orbaceae > Gilliamella > Gilliamella sp. LMG 34361. The sequence continues at coordinate 2,847,303 of NZ_OZ474903.1, forward strand.
TTCGATGAAGTGCAATGTGGTATGGGACGAACAGGTAGCTTGTACACTTATCAACAATATGGTGTTGTGCCTGATATTTTAACTTCCGCCAAAGCACTTGGCGGTGGCTTCCCGATTAGCGCAATGCTAACAACCAATGACATCGCATCAGTCATGCATCCAGGTGTCCACGGTACAACTTATGGCGGTAACCCTCTAGCTTGTGCTGTTGGTTGTGAGGCTTTTGATATTATAAACACACCAGAGGTACTCCAAGGCGTAGAAAAACGTCGGGCAATCTTTATTGAACAACTTGAAAATATTAATGATAAATTCAAAGTATTTCGAGAATACCTTGGTAAAGGATTACTTTTAGGCGCTGAATTACAACCAAAATTTCATAGTAAGGCTCGCGACTTTTTAAATGTGGCTTCTGAGTGTAAAGTAATGATACTAAATGCAGGGCCAAATGTACTACGTTTTACCCCTTCACTAATCATATCTGAAGACGAAATAAAAGAGGGAATGAACCGACTTAGTACCGCAGTCGAAAAAGTTGTCAATTCCTAAGTTTTTCTATACAGTAACGGCATTTTAAGTGATTAAGTGCCGTTAATGCACTTAAAGGATATTGTTTATGACCGACATTCGACCATTAAATTATGCGAAAACGCATTTTATTTTAAGTGCTCCAGACATTACTCATTTACCCGTTGATACCGGCGTTGAAATTGCATTTGCCGGACGCTCAAACGCAGGAAAATCAAGTGCACTTAATACATTAACTAATCAAAAATCTTTAGCAAGAACCAGTAAAACACCGGGGCGCACTCAACTAATAAATTTATTTGAAGTTGAGGAAAACTGCCGCTTAGTTGATTTACCAGGTTATGGTTATGCACAAGTACCAGAGGCTATCAAACGCAAATGGCAAAAATCTCTTGGTGAATATTTGCAAAAACGAGAGAGTCTAAAAGGTTTGGTTGTATTGATGGATATTCGACACCCTCTAAAGGATTTGGATCAACAAATGATTGAGTGGGCAGTGTCCGTCAATATCCCGGTAATGCTGCTATTAACTAAAGCAGATAAACTGGCTTCCGGCGCACAAAAAAAACAAGTGAATATGGTTAAAGAAGCCATCTTACCATTTCAAGGCGATATAACGGTTGCACCATTCTCATCACCAAAACGTGTAGGTTTAGAAGCGCTAAAACAAAAATTAGATGAATGGTTTAGCCAACAATAAAGGAACATAATGAATAACAGTGCATTTTCTTTTCAAACTTTAACACCTGAACTCATTTTTAATAGTTTAGCAACTATCGGCATCAATGTTGATTCAGGCCTCACCGCGTTAAATAGTTATGAAAACCGCGTATATCAATTTTCCGACGAAAATCGCACTCGTTATGTCGTTAAATATTATCGACCACATCGCTGGAATAGATCACAAATTATTGAAGAGCATCAATTTACCCAACAATTATCACAGGCAGATATCTCAGTTATTGCACCTTTGGTAATTAACAACAGTACTGTACATGAATATCAAGGTTTTCTATTTGCATTATTTCCAAGTGTTGGCGCAAGGCAGTATGAAACCGATAATTTAGAGCAATTTGATTCAGTTGCAACTATGCTCGGTCGAATTCATCAAATTGGGGCAAAACAAACTTTTGAACATCGTCCAATCATAGGTTTGCAAGAATATCTTTATCAACCTCAAGAAATTTTGTTATCTAACGCAATCATCCCGAATAAAATCCAAACAGATCTTAACATCATCCTCCGCGATTTAATTAAAACTGTTGAACAACATTGGCATAACGATTGGCAACCAATTCGACTACATGCCGATTGCCATCCCGGAAATATTTTATGGCGGGATGAAGCTATCATGCTTGACTTCGATGATGCAAGAAACGGTCCAGCAATTCAAGATATTTGGATGCTATTAAATGGTGATCGCCAACAAATTCAGTTAGCGAATTTTATTGAACTTTACGAAGAATTTTTCTTGTTTGATAATAATCAATTGAAATTAATTGAACCATTAAGAGCAATGCGAATGGTTCACCACTTGGCATGGATTATTCAACGTTGGCACGATCCGGCTTTTCCGCGAACCTTTCCTTGGTTAACTGATATTGATGTTTGGCAACAACAGTTAAAGCAATTTAACCAACAAATTGAAGCAATGAAAGCCCCACCATTAAAGTTAATATCAATAATGTAAACTTAACATACTATTCAATCTTTTTTAGATTTAAAAAAGTGAATAACTCATCTAAATTCGGCGATAATAAAACCAGCTTTTCTTTCTGAATTTTAGATAACTGCTTGATACGATATTCTAACTTCAAGGCAGTAGCTCTCCCCTCTACACTAAGCTGGTAAACAACGGTAAAATCTTGATGTCCTTTTAAATATTTCGCCCTTTTACCCATCTGATGTTGATGTAATCGACGGGCTACATCAGTAGTAATACCGGTATACAATGATTGTTTGGTGGTTCGGATGATATATAAGAACCATATTGAAATGTTGTTTTCCATAAAAATAGATGTTAATCCAATAAACTAACCGGATAATAGTATTAATTTTTTCTACAATGAGATAATTCACTATATTAATCAAGAAAAATCTCACACTAATCTAAATGATCCGTCTGATTTAATACTTCGATACTAAAAATGCCTGGTACATCAAAATCAGTTTGTTGATAATTTACGATACTAATACTTGAATTACCTAATATAGTTGTTTTTTCTAGATGATCTTGCCATGCGCCTCCTGTAATAACATATATAAGCTGCCTTAATAATGAACCATGTGAAACAACAAGGATATTTCCATGATAATGTTGATCAACTATGTCCCTTATTACACAAGTTGAGCGATCAAGTAGCTCTTTAAAACTTTCACCTTTATTATCTAATGTAGAATATTTTTGGGCATTCTGTTCGAAATTGATAAAATCTTCATTTGAATAATAATCAGGTACAAATTTTTGTTCCCAATTACCAAAACTAATTTCTCTTAATCCATCATGAAAATCTAAATTAATATTGCGATTAGCAATAATATAGTTAGCGGTATCAACCGCTCTTTTTTGTGGACTTGAATAAGCAAAATTAAAATCTATATTTTTCAAAGCATTTCCTGTCTGTTTGGCTTGTTTTATTCCTTTTGCTGTTAATGGTGAATCGGATGAACCTTGAAAAAGTTGTAATTGATTGAATTCTGTTTCTCCATGGCGTACAAAATAGATACTCAAGTTTTTCAACATAAGACAATAACCTCTAATTTTACTGATCGGTGAAATACTTTCTTATATTTATCGATTTAGTTACATAAATAAATAGTGAAAAATAGATCAGAAAATAAACCATATTTATTTTGGTTCCCACTTTATAGGAAGACAAATAAACAATTTCAACAATAGTAGTGATGAGACATAAGATAAAATAAAAAGACAAATAAATAGGTGTCTTAATATTTTTAGTCACAATAAAAAAGATAAGCAAACTAATAAAAGATAAAAGACTTATATAAAGTAATGTAGAAAATAGATCAAATTGAAATTGAGTAAAATTTAAATATAAGTCATAACTAATTGAGAAAAAATTAACAATTAACACGATTAAAATTAAACTAATTGATATTTTTTTCATAATTAACACCTCAATTTAAATTTTACTCTACTAACTATAGAACTTAGGTAACAATTGAAAATCGCTTTGTATTATTATATTTCAGACTTAATAATCACTTTTAAAACGGATTGTTTAGGGTCTGTTGATAAATCTATTGCTTCGCTTAATTTATCTAATGGAAATACATGCGTTATCATCTCATCGGTATTGAGTTTTCTTTTTTCAAGAAGATCCAATGCCTCTGGAAACTCATAAGGTGTAACTGAATATGTGCCAATTATTGAGATTTCATCTTTGAAGAAACGACTTGCATCAAGGGTTACTAATTTATTTTTATCAAAACCAGAAAATACAATTATTCTACCAGCTCTTCTTACCATATTAACGGCATCAGAAACTAAAGAGGAAACACCAGCAGCAATAACAATTACATCTACACCTTGTCCATTAGTTATCTGATTTACTTCACTAATAATATCTTTTTCGGTTATATTAATTGCATAATCACAGCCAACTTTAAGTGCTTTTTGTAATTTATATTCCGACATATCACTAACAATAACTTTATTAGCGCCTTTTATTTTCGCTAGTTGAGCATGTAATATTCCTATCGTTCCAGCCCCCATAATGAGTACACTATCATCTGGCCTAATATCAGCTTGTTTTAAGCCGTGCAAACAACAAGCAATAGGTTCAATCAATGTCGCTTCTTCATCGGTTACATTATCTGAAACTTTATGAGTGAGATGCTTTAAATGTAATTCAGGAATACGAATAAACTCAGCAAAACCACCGGGATCGATATTATTTGTTCTAAATTGCTCACAAATTGTATAATGGCCTTTGTTACAATAATGACATGTAAAGCAAGGTACATGTATTGCTGTGATTACCCTATCGCCTAACTCGTAATTATTTATATTTTTGCCCTTTTTTACGATTTGACCTACAACCTCATGACCAAGAACAGTAGGTTTAGTCACCGAATCACTCCTTATTTTTTGTATATCCGTTCCACATAAACCACATGCAAGCATTTTAATTAATACTTCATTATCAGAAATTTCGGGAGTAGGAAGATCTTCGGTTCTAAGATCATTTTTTTTATAACATACAGATGCTTTCATCTTAATTATCCTTTTTTAATTTAAACTCTAAACTGGTCTTAAACTCAAAAAATGGTTTGTAATAATCTGCAAATATTTGATGATAATATTCCGTCATTTTTGGATTAGGTATATAGCGTGCTATTGGGTTATCAAATTGAATATGCGCATTTTTATCTAGATAATGATTTTCATACCCAGCTAACATTACACCACCTTTACAAACCGCTTCTTTAATATTACAAGATAGTATTTCTCTACCAAGAATATCTGCTTTGAGCTGTAACCAGAGTGGATTTTTAGCTGCGGCACCAATTACTTTTATAATAGGATGATGAGTTACCGTTAATTGCTCAATAGTTATAAGTGTATTTTTTAATTCAAAGCATAATCCTTGAAAAATACCTAATAAAATATCAGATAAAGTCGTGTTTTCACCAAAACCATACCACAATCCTTTCGAGTCAATATTTCGTTTCGGTGGACCACTTCCGCGTAGATGTGGTATAAATATATTCAGACTATTTTTAATATAATTTATGTCGTCAAGTTTGTTTAAAAGCGATTCAATTAATAAATCAAAATTTTCATCGGTTACCGAAAAAGTGCGCTTGAACCATTCTATGCTATATCCAGCAGAAGGAAGTGATGCATAAAGGGTGTATAAATCATCTTTAACATATTTGCCAAACGATAACTGACTAGTTAAAAACGATTTATTGAAATTTACTTTTTCAAGTAATAAAAGGAGTCCTTCGGTTGTACCTGTTGAGTTTAGAATTTCACCAGGTTTTAATTCAGCAGCAATTGAACCACACATGTGATCATGTCCACCTATAGCAACAAAAATAGGCTGATTACAATTCAGTTTAGTGGATATAGTTGATGTTAACACTTCTATATTTTTGCCAGATTGAGTAAAATCAGCAAATAGATGATTGATAGCAAAAGCCGATTGAATTTTTTCAGACCAACAATGATTTTTTAAATCATAAGCAAGCGTTCGCGAAGCTAATGAACACTCTGCTCGCTTTTGATTTGTTAATTTATATGCAATATATTCCGCAATGCATAACCATTTAACTTGTTGCAAATTGATATTACAGTTTTCTCTAATCCATAAAATTTTAGTCAAACTATAATTACTATGAATAGGAATACCAGTAATAGAATAAAGTTCTTCATCAGAAAATTTCTGATTAATATCTGCTAAATTTTTCTGTGTTCGAGTGTCATACCAAGTGATACAAGGACCAACAACCTCACCTTCTTCATTGATAAGTACACCTGATTCACCAACACTTGCAATTACGATATTTTTGACTTTTTCTGAATATGAAAGAGAGTTTATGGTTTGAATAAGACCCTGTTCCAATTGACTATATAATGCTTCAATATCAAAGTCATAACCATATTTGCTATTAATTTTTGGTGTCGCAAATGAGTAGCTATCAATCAATTTTAGTGATAGCAATTCAAAAACGCATAACTTACAATTTGTTGTACCGATATCAATGCCGATCGAGTACATATTAACCTCCTTATTTACTTTTATTTTAATTATCATACTTAAACAAACCCAAAGCGCTCTCAAATAAAATTACATTTATTCATACATTTATTTTTTTGGTAACCAATTTTTTGATAGTTTTATCCTTATCTAGATAACAGTAGCTATCAGATTATTTCATTTCATAAATAGGGTTAATTATATTGAGTGCGCTCTTTTTTCTAGCTTATATCCCATGTTTTTTTAGTATGACGATATAAAAGGAAGCAAGTAATAAAGATAATTGGAATTAATGCTAAGGCGATATAGTTTCCTTCAAACACTTTTACTGCCCAAAAGCGGTACGGGTTACCACCATCTAAGAGGCTTGAAAATTCACCATCAGTTTTAACCGGAAAATTAATACTTCTTGCAATATTAGTAATAATTGGCGCTACTGAAGAAGCAACATAAAGATTCACAATTAAGCAAGGTATACCAATTATAAATGATCTAACAATATTACCTCGGCAAGCTAATACTACCATCGAAATAGGGACCCAAATATTGGTTAAATCACCTAAAGGTAATAATCGATTTCCCGGTAAAACAATTGATAAAATTAATCCTACAGGGATAAGTAACAACGCAGTAGATAATACAGATGGGTGTCCAACAGCAACTGCAATATCTAAACCTATATAGAGATTTTTTCTATTAGGGAATTTTTTATTTAAAAATTGCTTAACGGCATCAGATAAAGGTAGTAAACCTTCCATCAATAATTTGACCATTCTTGGCATAATTAACATTACTGCACCTAAATTAATGGCTAGATTTAAAATACCTTTAATATCATAACCAGCAGCAATACCAATTGTGGCACCGATAACAAAACCAATCATCATTGGCTCACCAAAAATACCAAATCTTTTTTGAATGGTTTCAGGATCAGCATGTAATTTCTGTAATCCCGGAATTTTATTTAAAATAAGATTACCTAAAACACCAATAGGAAAGAAAATCACAGATGATAGTGTCGGTAATGAAATACCCGGAAGCTCAAAATATTTTTGAATCATCGGCGCACACCAATCTGCCAGAACGAAGGTAATTACAGCTGTTACTCCAGCGATAATTAATCCATACATAAAACTACCAGTACTGCTATACACTAAAGCACCGACAAAAGTAAAGTGCCAGAAATTCCATAGATCAATATCAACTGTTTTAGTCCAGTTGAGTGTTAACATCACAATATTGATGATAATCGTCATTGGAATAACAAATGGAGCAATTGGCGATGCCCATGCAATTGCAGCTAATGGTGGCCAACCAAGATCAATAACAGGTAAATGAATTCCTGCATGTTCAACTAAATCAGTTGTTGCACTACCAAGACTGGTCCCTAATAAATCGAAAATAACAAAAATACCGACAAATCCCATCCCTATCGTTAAAGATGAACGAATTGCCCTACCGAGTTTAACACCTAAGCAAATAGCCATAAGAAATATCACAACAGGTAACATCACTGTAGGCCCGAAACCTAATATGTATTGAACAATTTCAAGTAATTTATCAGCCATGATCAATCTCCTTTTAGGATCCTAACGATTTCTTCTAAAACGTCCTCTTCCCCTATAGTTGTAATCAATGGTACACCATTAATAATCGGTGTTTTCTCCAAATTATAAGAAACTTTAGATGTCACAATGATTAAATCAGCCATTCCGTCTTGAGATTGCACGGTTGCAACATCAGACTGAATATTTTCAACTTCAATACCATGTTGCGCGCAATAATTTTTAACTTTTTCTGTAGCAATAGTTGAAGTTGCAATACCACTAGTACAGGCAAAAATAACTCTTTTTTTCATAATACATCTCCTTATTTCAAAATATCTTTTAAGATATGTTTGATTTCAATTTTGTTATTACTTTCAACTATTTTTTGCAAGATCGAATCATTGCCAAATGATGATGCCAATTTCATCAAAAAAGTTAAATGCGTGTCTGATTCCTTGAGTAATAGTCCAAAAACAATGTTGATAGATAAGTCTTCATCGGTTTCGGCATTTTTGAAAATAATTCCTTTTTTACTGGTTACGATAAACATGCCATTTTTTCTAACAAATTCACAATCTACATGCGGCATGGCAACATTTAGTGTTTTCAATTTAAATCCTGTTGGATGGTTGTTCTCCCTTTGAATAACTTTTTCTAAATATTGATCTGTCACATAATTATTTTTTGATAATTCATGACTTATATACTTAAACATATCTTCACGATTTGCGAATTCTTGGTTTAAAAATATAATATTGTCATCCAATTGCTCTAATTCCATAATTACCACCTATATTGTTATTTTAACGATGGATGTTTAATAAATTCATAGATAGGATTTTGTTATAAACAACTTGTTGAACATCACCTTTTGCTTTAAGCAGAACTTTAATCAGATTGTATTCATTATTATTAGCAACATACTGTTTACCAATTGAACTAATATAAGCTCTGCGTAGATCGCCGCCTATATTGAGTTTAACTACGTTGTATTGGCTAATTTTTTGCAAAGTTTTATCATCTATTCCTGAACCACCATGAATAACAAGCGATACTGGCGAAATCTCAGAGAGTTTACCTAACAGATCAAAATCAATTTTAGGCTGTTGTTCAAATCCATGCACATTACCAACAGAAACAGCTAAAGTTGCACATCCTGTTCTTTTGACAAATTCTTGAACTTGGTTAGGATCGGTTTTACGATCTGCCTCACTAACTTCATCATCTTCTTTTCCTGTTATTGCACCTAATTCAGCTTCGACTGGAATATTATATCCGCCACAAAAGTCGACAACTTTTTTCGTCAATTGAATATTTTCTTCAAAAGGCAAGTGAGAACCATCAATCATAATTGAAGTGAATCCGGCTTCAACTGCTTGTTTAACATCTTCAAAGGTTTTTCCATGATCTAAATGTAAACAAAATGGTGTTTTCATCGTACTTGCTCGATTTCGTACCATATCGACAATATATTTGTAACCAGATAACACAATGTTTGTTGGTGCAATTTGAACCATACTTGGAATATTACTTTCCTCAATTGCATCTAATATGGCTAATGTTGTTTCCAAATTTGTCGTATTAAACGCTCCAGCTAAAGTTTTTTGTTTTTTAGCTTCACCTATTAAAGTATACCCATTGACTAATGCCATAACTTACTCCTACTTTCGTCTAAGTGTTGTCCCCAAGTAGTTAACATTTGACTTTAACCAGACATTTCCAAATTCGATTGGATGACCGTCATCAAAGAAAACTAATTGTTCTAAATGAAGAACTGGAGATATATCACTAATATTTAATATATCTGCCCGTTCTTTGCCTACCACTCGAGCTGAATAACGACATTCCGAGTGATCAATTTTCTTTTGAGTAATTCGCTCTAATTCACTAAATAAACTATGTTTTGTAAAATCGACATGTTCTATTTCAGGACATAAAGACAAATTGATTCTATTTTCAATAAACATAATTTTTTCGCCATTAACACTTCGTACTCGTTCCATATAAAAAATATTAGAATTAACTGGGATTTGTAATTTGCCGCTAATATATTCATTGGCTTTCTCAACTCGTTTGGTAATCACTTCTGTTGTGAATTTAACATGTTGCATTTCTAGTGATTCTGCAAATGACTGTAAACCATAACCTAATTGATAAGATATATTTTCAGCTTTAACATAAGTCCCTTTACCTTGAATCTGTTCCAAAACTGATTCATTAATAAGTAATTCAACCGCTTTTCTAACCGTGCCACGACTAACAGAGAGAATATTCATAATTTCATTTTCAGAAGGAATTCTATCTCCAGACTTTAAATCTTTTCGATATATCTGATTTCTGATCCACTCTTTCACTTGTACATACAGTGGTGTGCTAGAAAATTTATTTATATGCATTTGTTACCTCAAATATTGGTTAAGTTAAATATACATCCATAGACAACCATGTACAACTATATACATCTATAAATTATTAAAATTGTGAGAAGTATCACAATTTTATATCTTATGGTTGTCTGCTGAACTTGGATAAATTAAGGTTTTTTCTATAATTCTTATTCAATAAGAACATGTAATTATTGAAGAAATAACGTGATCTTGCAATTAAAAAGTAGTGGTTAATTTTATTAATGAAATATTTATAACTTAAAATCGCAAGTTATAAATCCATCTATGATTAATTTAAAAATAACTATTGTTAAAAACTACCACTAGATAAAGCTTTGTTGTTTATTTTAATAGGGTTGATGGATTTACTTTAATGGGGATAATGTTTAAGATAACTTAATTTTTTTGATCTATCTTAGGACGACAAAATTTGAATAACTTTGCAAAAATTATTGAAATTGAACGTGGCAACATGAAATTTGCCTACGTTGAAAACGATGAAATCAATTATCTAGACCTTTTTGACCAATTTTTGGCAGAAGAAGGCCATCATGAATTACTCGATCCAAGTGATAGAATTGAGCGATATACCTATTTAATCGATCACGGTCAAAGCAAATTCATTTTTAAAATTGATGGCGGGGTTGAACACCGCTTAGAGCGTCGTTTGATTGCCAAACTTACTGGTGATTTTTATTTCAATTTAATTCATAAGTTAGCCAAAATCGCTTTAGACAAATGTGATATTGCTTATGAACTTTATCTGGTTGCATTTGATAAAGTGACTAAACGCCATTATATGATTTTCAATTTTATTGAAGGTCGCTCTTTAAAATGGGAAGAGATGAAAACCTATAGTGAACAAATAAAAAACTGTATTGAGAAGTTACATAGCTATAATCTAGTTTCGAATGATGTTCATGGAGGTAACTTTATTTTAACTCCAGACGGCAAAATTAAAGCTATCGACTTAACCAACTCTGGTTTTATTTGGCTTACTAAAGCTAATGATGCAATCGAATTACGCGAACGGTTTGGTATTAAAATAAAAGTACCCGTTATGGCGATGGCCATTAAAAAATTTACGCACGGATTTAAACGATTATCACGGAAAATTCGTGGTAAAGAAGATTAATAATTAAAATGAGAGAAGGATAAACTTTTCTCATTTTCCTGCCAAAATCATATCCAATTCGACATAATAAATAGTATTTTTTCTGATATTTTTTATAATGAAAAAATATTTAAATCCTTCTATTCTAAATACTAGTAAATCCTTGTATAACCATATAGAATTAAACTAGTCAAACAAAGAAGGATGAGTTATGAGAAAGTTAATTGGTTTTACTGTTTTAATCATCTTGCTTACTGGTTGTGCTTCTCACAAAATGCTGTCAATCTATCAAAATAAAGATATAGAAATCACACAAAACTCTTCTGGAACAGATATTATAAATAAATATAGCACTTCTCGACCTATTACCGTACTTCATTCTTCATTATCACTCTGTATTGCGCAAGAACTTGATAATAGCCCAGTAGTTTTGAGCAGTGAAAACTATTTAGGTTCAGCATGGTGGCCGTATTATAATATGCCCATGCAACAAGCTATTACTATCAATGGTGGAGATACCATCAAATTAGTTGAAGGTAATAATATTGTTGCCAATGCTGTTACCAATTATCAATCGCAATCTAAATATTTTGTCAGTTATACCTTAACAACAACGCGCAAGGCCAAAAATATCTACTATTTATTTAGCAATATTAAACAAGCCCAACAATATACCAGCTCTATTGGAAACGACGGTTTTGAAAATGTAAAAACCATAGAAAGAGCTCATCCAGACTTAGTTATTGAAGCACTAAATAAAGAAGTCGATAAAATTCAAGCTTGCTTATTACGTTAATAAAACCCCATTCCTCAATAAAAAAGTTGAGGAACGGGGTTTTTGAGTTTAAAAATCGTTCAAAAATGACTTATTGAATCATTTTTCGATAGTGTTTTATAAAAATCATACTTATAAATTAGTCATTACTAATTTTGTCATTTTAAAGATCTCTTCAATATAAAAACCATTATAAATCAATAATAAAATTCATAATGAACTTACATTAATTACATAATTAGTTTGTTAACTTTCCTATTCTTCTGATTTCTATCAGCCTAACTATACTGCATATGTACTATAAAAACATAAAGAGGTTTAGTTATGAGCATGCTTCAAGATATAAAAGAAAACAAAATGTATATAGGTTCGCTGCCCCTTCCCCTATTTCTAGTCTGTTCCATTATCGTTATTATTGCAGCGCAATTAGATATGCTACCTAAAACCCTAATTGGTGGTTTTGCAGTGATATTACCTTTAGGTTGGTTTTTAGGAACTGTAGGGCAGAATATTCCATTTTTTAAAAAATTTGGTGCTCCTGCCATATTATCACTTATTGTTCCTTCATTATTGGTTTACTACCATGTTTTTGATGAAAATACCTTATCAGCAGCCAAGATGTTAATGAAGGATTCTAATTTTTTACTCTTTTATATTGCCAGTTTAGTGTGTGGTAGTATTCTCGGTATGCATCGAGTCATTTTAGTTCAAGGCTTTATTCGAATGATGATTCCGATGTTATTAGGTATGTGCTTGGCTGCATTAGTTGGTGTTTCTGTTGCTGTCGCTTTTGGAGATGATTGGGAACATGCCTTTTTTTATACCGTTTCACCTGTAATGGCGGGAGGAATTGGTGAAGGTGTTTTACAACTTTCCAATGCTTACAGCAACATTCTTAATCAAGATTATAATACCTTTGTTAGTGCATTAATTCCTGCAACTGTCGTGGGTAACTTTTTTGCAATCACTTTTACAGCGATTATGAGCCGAATCGGTGAAGTTAAACCACACTTGAGTGGTCATGGTCAGTTAGTAAAAATTGAGTTTGATGGTTTAGCTGAAGCGTTAAAAGACGATAAGACTCCACTTGATGCAAGAGCAATGAGTGGCGCGGTAATGACTTTATCGACGCTATTTATTTTTGGTATGATTTTAGAAAAAGTAACTCATTTCCCTGGCCCTGTTTTGATGATTATTGCAACCGCTGTGGTTAAGTATTTTCGTCTATTACCAGCAAGTGTCGAACGCGGCAGTCAACAATGGTACAAATTTATTTCCGGCAATTTTACCTTCCCATTAATGGCTGGTTTAGGTCTACTTTACATTGATTTAGAAAGTGTGGTTAAGGTATTAACTATCCCATATTTTATTACCATTATCGCGATTGTTTTCACAGTTTCGATGACTGGATTTGTCTGTAGCTTCTTTTTAAAAATGTATCCAGTTGAAGCATCCATTATTTCATCTTGCCAAAGTGGTATGGGAGGAACTGGTGACGTAGCGATACTTTCTACAGCAAATAGAATGAACTTAATGCCTTTTGCCCAAGTTGCAACACGTTTAGGCGGGGCCTTAATGGTGATATGCACAACGGCACTAATGCGTTATTTGCATATGTAATTTTATAAAAAAAGAATCAATTAGCCGATTGATAAACAATTTAATATAAGCATTGATTTAATGTCACGAAATATCAAACATAGAGTAAATATATAAAAAGGTAAGAATTATGACAACAGTACAAGAAAAAGCGTTAGCAATCAGTAAACAAATGCATGGTAAATTTGAGACTCATTCGAAAGTCCCCGTTAATTCAATGGCAGATCTTAGTGTTGCTTATACACCAGGCGTTGCAGCGGTGTGTACTGAAATTGCTAAAAATCCCGAAGCAGTTTATGAATATACCAGTAAACGTAATTTGGTTGCAGTTATCACGGATGGTTCTGCTGTTTTGGGATTAGGAAATATTGGACCAGAAGCAGCTATTCCTGTCATGGAAGGTAAGGCAATTTTATTCAAACAATTTGCTAATGTAGACGCCATTCCTTTATCAATTAATACCCAAGATCCAGATGAGCTAGTCAAACATATTGCAGCATTAGCACCTTCATTTGGCGGTATCAATTTAGAGGATATCAGTGCGCCAAGATGTTTTGAAATTGAAAAACGATTGCAAGATCTATTAGATATTCCCGTATTCCATGATGATCAACATGGCACCGCAATAGTGGTATTAGCAGCACTATATAATGCACTTAAAGTTGCAGGTAAATCTATAGAATCGGCCAAAGTGGTAATTAATGGTGGTGGTGCTGCTGGTTTAGCGATCGCCGATATGTTATTAGCCGCAGGGGTAAATGATCTTAAAATTGTCGATAAAATTGGAATATTATCCGAAGATGATCTTTCTTTGCCACCACACCATTTAGCTATGGCAAAAAGAACCAATAAGAATAAACAAAAAGGTACTCTACAAGATGCTGTTAACGGAGCTGATGTGTTTATTGGTGTGTCGGCTCCGGGAGTATTAAAAGCAGATTGGGTTAAAACGATGGCGGAAAAATCGATTATTTTTGCCATGGCAAATCCAACACCAGAGATATTTCCAGATGAAGCTAAAGCAGCAGGTGCTTATATTGTCGGTACGGGGCGCAGTGATTATCCAAATCAAATCAATAATGTCTTAGCATTTCCAGGCATATTTAGAGGTGCTTTAGATGCTAGAGCCAAAAATATTACATTAGCCATGCAACTTGCGGCGGCCAAAGGCTTAGCCAACATTATTACGCCAGAGAAACTGTCGGTTAATTGTATATTGCCGGACGCATTCGAACCAAATGTGGCTAAAGTAGTTGCCGAAAGTGTAAAAAATGCTGCTAAACAATGATGAACGTTTAATAATTTATTGAATCATCTAAAAACCTACTAATACGGAATTTATTAGTAGGTTTTCTTAATTAATCAGTTATGATAGTTGCGGATCGTTTTTTATATAGCAAATGATAATGAGATATTTATTTAACAAATTACCTCTTAAAGTTAAGTTGATAAGCTTAATTTGCTTGGTGTTTATACTTTCGGTTATTGCCCAAAATATTTATATTGTTCATGTGGTAAATAATGAATATCTAATTAATTCTCGCCAACGAGTCGAGAATATTGCCAATATTATCTCTACATCACAATTTATTATCAAAGAAATACAGAACCCAACGCCGCAAAATATCGCCTCCATTCAGGCAAAAACAGAACAATCCAGAGAATTAACGCAAACCGATTTTATTGTGATTTTCAATATGCAAGGAGTAAGATATTCACATCCCGATGAAAATAAAATCGGTCAAACTATTGTAGGTGGTGATGAACAACGCGCATTAAATGGTGAGTCTTATACTTCCATTGCAAAAGGTACGTTAGGCGATTCTGTTCGAGCATTTAAGCCGATCATGAATGATAAAAATCAGCAAATTGGTGCTGTTTTAGTTGGTCAGACTTTACAAAAAATTAATTATCTAGCGTCAAGAACAAGCCAGCCGATTTGGTTATCTTTATTTGCTTCGTTATCCATAGCCATTCTTTTAGCCTATTTGCTATCTCGCAATATAAAGAAGATTTTATACGATCTTGAGCCAATTCAGATAGCGCAATTATTTGCAGAGCGAAATGCCATTATTCGAACGGTAAAAGAAGGAATTGTGGTAATCAATCGCGATGGTTTAATCACTCAAATCAACGATGAAGCTATTAGAATTTTACGCATCAAAAAAGATAAAGGAAATATTATTGGTTTTCCTGTTGGTGACTTTATTCCAAATACTCGACTATATGAAGTTATGATGAGTGGTAATGCTCAATATGACTGTGAACAAAATATCAATGGTGTTGTAATACTAACCAATCGAACCCCGTTATTCGTTAACAATGCTTTAGTTGGTGCTATTGCCTCATTTAGAGATATGACAGAAGTTCGTAAACTGGCTGAAAATTTAACTGGTGTTAATCGTTATGCTGATGCTTTACGTTCACAATCTCATGAATTTAATAACAAATTACATGTCATTTATGGTTTGGCATTTAATGATAATAAATTAGAATTAATTGATTATCTTGAGGAAATTATCGGTAATCAACAAGCTGAATCTAAACTAGTTAGTCAATATATTAAAGATCCAATTATTGCCGGATTTTTAAATAGTAAATTTAGTCGGGCACGTGAACTAAATGTAACATTAGCATTCAATATTGATGGTACTCTAGCACCAATAACAGATACGTCTGTGACACATAGTTTAGTGACAATACTTGGAAATTTAATTGATAATGGTCTTGATGCTGTCCAATTTTTGGATGATAAACAGATCAAAGTGAGTTTAGTCATTGATAACAACAACTTCGAAATTGAAATTAATGATAATGGCGAAGGTATTTCGGAAAATGATATTCAGTATATTTTTCAAAAAGGTTATTCAACGAAAGGCGATAATCGTGGATTTGGACTTTATTTAGTGTTAGCTAGTATTGATGAGTTGGATGGACAAATTCAATTATGTGATTCTGATAATAAAAAAGGGACTTGCTTTAAGGTATTATTACCACTAAAAGAGATTTATAGGAAGAAATAGTCATATGGTAGAAGTTTTAATTGTAGAAGATGATCCAATGGTAGCTGAGCTCAATAAAAAATATTTGCAAATGCTTCCTGGCTTTAATTTAGCAACAACTGTCACTAATGGAGAACAAGCACTACATTTTATTCATGATAATCATATTGATCTATTATTGCTTGATGTTTTTATGCCAAAACTAAATGGTCTTGATCTGCTCAAATATATTCGAATTAGTTACCCTAAAATAGATATCATTATGGTGACTGCCGCATGCAATACCAATGACATCCAAACAGCATTACGTTTAGGAGTCATTGATTATATTGTTAAACCCTTCACTTTTCAGAGGTTTCGTACAGCTTTGATTTCTTATCAAGAACGAATTCGACTATTATCATCTGCCGAAATACTTGATCAAAACCAATTAGATGATCGTATTTTTACTAAAAATTTTAATATTGTAAATCGATTACCCAAGGGCATCGATGCTAAAACTTTACAGTCAGTACGTGGTGTTATTATCAATTATCAACAAGATTTTTCCATGAGCGATATCATTGAATTAATCCCCTTATCCAGGATATCGGTTAAGAAATACCTTGATTATTTGGAAGAATTAGGTGAAATAGAAAGTCATTTAACTTATCTACCAATTGGTCGTCCAGTAAAACGTTATATTTATCAAAAATAATTGATATTAGAAAATAATTAACCTATTGGATAAAACTATTTATCCATCGTAATTTCATCTAAAGATAAACTGAAACTTGGAACAAATACTTTTAAAAAGTAATCCATTTCTGGGGTATTTCGTTCTGACAATGTTTTTTTCAGACGTTGTTCTGCTAGTTTAAACTCATTATTACCTGCACTAAGTTCTTCAATTGTTTTAAGATAAGCACACAGTGCATCCGCCTGTTTTACAATACTTTTTTCAGTTTCATCATAATAATCGTCATCAATTAGTATTTTAAAATCATCTTGCAACTCTGTTGGCAACATATTAATCAGTTTATGCTGAGCGATTTTTTCAATCTTTTTATATTCACAGGTGATTTGCGGATTGTAATATTTAGTTGGTGTAGGTAAATCCCCTGTTAATACTTCAGATGCGTCATGATACATCGCCAATAGCGCTATACGTTCTGGATTAACATTGCCATTAAATCGTTTGTTTTTAATTATCGATAAAGCATGTGCAACAAATGCAACTTGAAGACTATGCTCTGATACGTTTTCAGTTCTCACATTACGCATTAAGGGCCAACGATTAATCAATTTTAAACGTGATAAATGAGCAAAAAAATGACTGTTATTCATATAACTATCTCATGATTATAAAATAAAAAACGCCTCCGAACCGGAAGCGTTAGTACATTTATTATACAATTTTAATTGCTTATGCTAAAACAAGTTGTTTTGTACCTAAAGCAACTGGAACATTTTGTTCTTCATCAAAGGTAACGTATTGCCAAGCATCTTGTTTAGCTAGTAACGCTTGCAATAGTTGGTTATTCAGGGCATGTCCTGATTTATAACAAACAACTTCACCAATCATATTGTGACCACTCATATATAAGTCACCAATAGTATCTAGCATTTTATGACGCACAAATTCATCTTCGAAACGAAGACCATCTTCATTAAGAACTTTATAATCGTCAACAACAATTGCACAGTCTAAGCTACCACCTAAACATAAACCTTTAGATTGCAATGCTTCAATATCACGCATAAAACCAAAAGTTCTTGCACGGCTAATTTGGCGAATAAAAGACTCAGAAGAAAAATCCAATTGATAACGTTGTGAACTGTTATCAATAGCTGGATGACGAAAATCAATAGTGAAATCTAAACGAAAACCACTATATGGTCTTACTTCTGCCCATTTATCACCATTTTCAACACGAACCGTTTCTTTAATTCGTAAGAACTTTTTCAGCGCATTTTGTTCAGTAATACCAGCATCTAATAACAAGTAAACGAATGGGCTTGCACTACCATCCATAATTGGAATTTCCGGTGCATTTACTTCAATAATAATATTATCGATACCAAGCCCTGCTAATGCTGAATTAATATGCTCGACAGTTGAAATACGAACATTATCCTCATTAACTAAACAGGTACAAAGCATCGTGTCACGCACTGATTTAGCATTTACAGGAAAATCAACATACGGATTTAAATCTGTACGACGATAAATAACACCTGTGTTTTCTGGCGCAGGACGTAATGTCAAAGTAACTTTTTTGCCAGTATGTAAACCGACGCCCGTTGCTTGAATTGTCTTTTTTAAGGTTCTTTGTTTCACTTCGCACCTACTGTTTTTATTTGCTTTTATTACACGTTAGACAATAAAAAATCAAATAAGTTCTATACTAATTGGCCTGCTTACGAATAAACGCAGGAATATCTAAAATTTTATGCTCTTCCAGAGGAGAAACTGCTGGCTCATTAACAACCTTAGGCATTGGTTCCTCTTGTTCTTGTGGTATATGATTTGCCTGGCCAAATAATGAACTATGTGATGTCGCTGGTTTAGTAATTTTAACTTCAGGACGTTTATCCATACCGATACCCGTAGCAACTACTGTAACACGAATTTCATCAGACATGTCAGGATCAAATGTTGTACCCACAACTACAGTTGCATTGTCAGAAGCAAAAGCTCTAACCGTGCTACCAACCGTTTCAAATTCTTCTAAACCAAGATCAAGACCAGCTGTGACATTAACTAAAACACCACGAGCACCGGATAAATCAATGTCTTCAAGTAGTGGACTTGAAATAGCCATTTCAGCGGCTTCTTCAGCACGGTTATCACCACTAGCACAACCAGAACCCATCATCGCATAACCCATTTCAGACATTACCGTTCTAACGTCTGCAAAGTCAACGTTGATATGACCTGGTTTAGTAATTAATTCGGCAATACCTTGTACAGCACCTTTTAAAACACCGTTAGCAGCAGCAAAAGCATCTAATAACTTAACGCCACGGCCTAGTACTTTTAATAATTTGTCATTTGGAATTGTGATAAGAGAGTCAACGTGTTTAGCTAATTCAGCAATGCCTTGCTCAGCAAAAGCCATACGTTTTTTACCTTCAAATCCAAAAGGCTTTGTTACAACTGCAACAGTTAAAATACCAAGTTCTTTAGCTATTTCTGCAACAACTGGAGCTGCTCCTGTTCCAGTCCCCCCCCCCATTCCGGCTGCGATGAATACCATGTCGGCACCTTCAATCGCACTACGAATAATATCACGATCTTCTTCTGCTGAATTCCTTCCCACTTCTGGATTAGCTCCAGCACCAAGTCCTTTAGTTACATTATTACCGATTTGGATAGTTTGACCAACTTTAATTCTTTTCAATGCTTGTGCATCAGTATTCGCTGCAAAAAATTCAACGCCTTCAATATGTTCAGCAATCATATGCTCAACAGCATTACCGCCGCCGCCACCGACACCAATAACTTTAATGACTGCTGCTGACTCATCATCCGCAACCATAGGCTCAAACATAACTTATCTCCAAATTTAAGATCTATGAACATTGTACAGATATCCAGCTACAATGTCTACGAAGTTATTAAATATATTAGCTAAAATTCTTTTTTAAACCAACTGGTCAATTTTTTAGCTATCCCTTTTAATGATGATTTATTGCTATCTTTAGCATCATCATTTAATAAACTTTGTTTTCCATAGTGCAATAACCCCACGGTTGTTGAGCAATATGGTTTTTGTACATAATCAGTTAATCCTGAAATATTCAAAGGTTGGCCAATACGTACTTGATTTTGAAATACTTTTTCAGCACATTCAACCATACCTTTAATTTGAGCAGCACCACCCGTTAAAACGATTCCTGCCGCCAATTGATATTTCACATTTTGTTTCTTAAGCTCATCTTGTAAAACTAGTATTTCTTTTTGAACTAACGATAAAAGTTCTGAATACCTAGGTTCAATAACTTCAGCCAATGTTTGGCGTTGTAATGACCGGGACGGACGACCACCAACACTTGGAACATCAATAACTTCATCTTTACCGACTAATGAACCAACTGCACATCCATAACGAATTTTAATATTTTCAGCATCCATTGGTGGTGCACCAAATGCATAAGCAATATCACTAGTGACAACATTACCTGCATAAGGAATTACAACGGAATGACGTAATGCACCACCGGTATAAACCGTTACATCCATTGTTCCGCCACCAATATCAATTACACAAACACCAAGTTCTTTTTCATCATCGGTCAATACCGCATAGCTAGATGCCAACCCTGAGAAAATAAGTTGGTCAACTTTTAGACCACAACGTTCAACAGCTTTAACAATATTTCTTGCCATATCATTATGGCAGGTGACCAAATGAACTTTTGCTTTCATTCTTACACCAGATAATCCAATAGGGTTTTTTATGCCTTCTTGTAAATCAATAGAATATTCTTGAGCAATAACGTGCAAAATACGATGTTCATCTAATATACGAACTGACTTAGCTGTATGGACTACATTTTCAACATCTTCCGCAGTCACTTCTTCATCAGCAATTGGCACCATGCCAATTTCATTTTGACAGCAAATGTGTTTACCTGATAGGCTCAAGTAAACAGAAGAGATTTGGCAATCAGCCATTAATTCAGCTTGGTCAATAGCACGTTGGATTGATTTAACGACTGATTCAAGGTCGTTTACACCGCCTTTATCAACACCTTTCGATGGGCTATGTCCAACACCGATAATATTGATCACGCCATCAGGCAGCACCTCACCGACAAGGGCAAGTACTTTGGATGTGCCAACTTCAAGTCCAACAACCAATTTTTTCTCTGTTGCTTTCATACTTCAGCCTTTATTTATCCCTTATTGCGATATTTTTTCTCGTTGCACTGAGATGCCGTTTTCATAACGTAAATCAGCAGCCGTTATTTTTTGATCAGCTGGCATTCTAGACTGTATTTCAGGAAATAATTTGATAAATTTTTGATACCGTTGTTGTATTTTTTCACTACCAATTATCAATTTTATATCCTGACTTTCAGAACATAATTCAGCTGTACATTGTGTAATCATCAATTGCCAAGCATTACGATCATCAGCTATCGCAGCTTTAATTTCTGATGCAAACTTATTATTAACCGACTTTCTAGAAATTTCTTCTAACTTAACATACGTTTCTAACATGGATTTTGCTTTACCTTCAGGGCCATAAAGTCTAGGTAACGATAACTCACCTAAACGATCTAACGGCACACTAAATACATTTCCAGCATTATCAAGTAAATATAAATCATTCCAATAAAATGCAGGCTTAAATTCTTCAATATAAACAATCAACCTATCTGGCCACTGTTTACGTACACTTGCTTGTTTAACCCAAGGGTATCGCATAACTTCCTGCTGAATATCGTCCACATCCTGTCCAATATAAGTATTTGGTAAACCTAACCCTAATATCGCTTGTCGAATATCATCTTCAGTTGTGTAAGTATGCTCTCCACTTAAGGTCAATTGTGATAAAACCATCTGATCAGGATCTTCCATCCAGTTTTTAACACAATTTATCGCCCAAAAACTAATACAAATTATTATAATAAAGAACAAAAAACCTAACATTTGTTCTGAATTTCGAAAAACAAGCAACCTTCTTCTATTCTGATTTTCTCGTTTGTGCGCTGCTTGTCGGACTTTTTTCATAAAAATAAAGCCAGTTATATGATTGCTAGTTGTAAAATACGTTTAACCAATTCACTAAATGACCACCCATACTCTTTTGCAGCCATTGGTACTAAACTATGATCTGTCATACCTGGAGCTGTATTTACTTCTAGTAAATATGGCTTTTCATTTTCATCAAACATAATATCAACTCTACCCCAACCTCGGCAGCCAACTGCTTTATAAGCATCTAAAGCTAATTTACGAATCTCTTGTTCTTTTTCAGTAGATAGTCCGCTTGGACAGAAGTATTGGGTTTTATCTGACAAATACTTTGCATCATAATCATAAAAATTGGTAGCTGGTTTAATGTAAATTGCAGGTAAAACCTCTTCACCTACAATCGCAACAGTAAACTCACGACCCGCTAGAAATGACTCAACCATTACGGTATTATCATATTTGAATGCAATGTCAATAGCAGCTTTTAATTCGTCAGCTTTATTGACTCTTGTCATACCAACACTTGAACCCTCATGACTCGGTTTAACAAATAACGGTAATCCAAGTTCTTTAACAATATTATCAATATTAATTGATTGTGATTTATCAACCATAACATAATTTGCGACGGGTAAACCAAGTGATTTCCAAACTAGTTTTGTTTTTAACTTGTCCATGGTTAATGCTGATGACAAAACATCACTACCGGTATAAGGAATGCTTTGATAAGTTAAAATAGCTTGAGTAATACCATCTTCACCACCTCGACCATGTAAAATAATGAAAGCTTTAGTAAATCCTTCTTGCTTCAAATTGGTTATACAATGGTGTTTAGTATCAATAAGATGAGCATCAATACCATTTGCTTGTAATCCTGCAAGAACAGCTCGGCCTGATTTTAATGATACTTCTCGTTCAGCAGAGGTTCCACCATACAACACTGCAACTTTATCAACCATTATTATAAAACCTCTTTTGAAAATAATTGGCTACTGGCTAACTGACGAGCAACTCGGCCAACACTTCCAGCACCTTGAGTTAATAACAGATCCCCACCTTTTAATAATTCTTGCATTATTTCAGGTAAAAGATCTAAATCAGAAACATAAATTGGATCAACCTTTCCTCGATTGCGAATTGAACGACAAAGCGATCGGCTATCTGCTCCAGTAATAGGTTGTTCACCGGCAGAATACACATCTAGCATAACTAGCGCATCGACTTGAGAAAGAACCTGAGCAAAATCATCAAATAAATCCCGAGTACGCGTATACCTATGCGGTTGAAATAACATGACTAAACGACGATCTGGCCAACCATTTCGAGCAGCTTGAATTGTGGCATTAACTTCGCTTGGGTGATGACCATAATCATCAACCATCATAATATCTTTTCCATTTCCATATGGAAAAAAACCTAATAAATCGAAGCGACGGCTAGTGCCAGCAAATTTTGCTAAAGCGCTTATAATTGAATCATCATCAATCCCATCTTCAGTTGCTGTTATAATTGCTGCAGCTGAATTTAGAGCATTATGTTTGCCAGGTGCATTTAATTCAATTTGTAGATCATTATGGTCTGGTCGACAAACTGTGTAATAACTAACTCCTCTTTCTTGACGGTAATTTTTAATAACAACATCGGCTTCTTCACTAAAACCATAAGTAATAATTTTACGCCCTACAACTGGTAATAATTCACGATTAATAGGATCGTCGTAACACATAACAGCTAAGCCATAAAAAGGTAAATTACGTAAAAAAGAGATAAAGGTTTGCTTAAGATTTTCAACACTTCCTTGATAAGTATCCATATGGTCAGGTTCAATATTAGTGACTATAGACACCATAGGCTGTAAATGTAAAAACGAAGCATCACTTTCATCGGCTTCAGCGATAAAATATCGACTACTACCTAACCTAGCATGAGTTCCAGCTGCTTTAACCAAACCTCCATTTACAAAAGTTGGATCAAATTTCGCTTCAGCATAAATAGAAGTAACCATTGCTGTAGTAGTCGTTTTACCATGGGTTCCTGCAATAGCAATACCATATCGAAAACGCATTAATTCTGCTAACATTTCTGCTCGTTGAATCACGGGGATACGAGCTTCTCTAGCAGCAACGACCTCTATGTTATCTTGAGAAATCGCTGATGAGATAACTACAACACTTGCACAAAGGACATTTTCAGCAGTATGTCCAATAACAATTTTTGCACCTAATGTTTCTAAATGTTGAGTTACTGCATTTTCAGCAATATCAGAACCACTAATTTGATATCCTTCATTAGCAAGAACTTCGGCAATACCACCCATACCCGCACCACCAATACCCACAAAATGGATATGTTTGACACGTTTCATTTCAGGAATGATTGCTCTTAATTCTGCTAATTCCTTTGTATTCACTCTAAAACCCCTAGTTATTTATTTCTTGTTTAGATCTTGAAAAGTTAATAGGTAATTATTTATTAAATAAATTCATTTTTGATCTCAAAAAATCTAAAAAAATAATTATTTAAAATTATAAATAAATTTGCTATTTTACCATCGAAATCAGTGTTTCTGCCACTCTTTCTGTCGAATTTATAATTGATAAACTTTTCGCTTTTACAGCCATTTCAACTAAATCTTCTCGACTTAAGTTTGAAAGTGATTGATATAATGAATTAACATTAAAATCTTGCTGTTCAATAATCTTAGCAGCATCGATATCAGCTAAAGATTTTGCATTCCAAAATTGCTGACGATCTTTATGCATAAATGGCACGAAAATAGCTCCAATTCCAACAACTTCTATTTCACTTACTGTTAGCGCACCGCTTCGACAAATTACTATATCAGCCCAACTATAGGCGTCTTTAACATCAGTAATAAATTCCGTCACTTGGTTATTTGTCATGTCGCAATTCTGATAGGATTTAATTACATCATCTAACATTCCTTTACCAGTCTGATGCCAAACAACAAAATTATTAGACAATTTTGAAATCACTTGAGGCACAATAGTATTGATTACTTTAGCCCCTTGACTCCCACCCATAACTAATATTCGAATTGGACCTTGCCTATTTTTAAATCTTTTACTGGGTTCTTCAATCGTTAATAAATCGCTTCGAACAGGGTTTCCAACTACTTCAGCGTTTGGAAATGCTGTTGGAAAAGCTTGTAAAACTTTAGTCGCAATTTTAGCCAAATATTTGTTAGTTAATCCTGCAATACCATTTTGTTCATGTAAAACAACAGGAATACCCAAACTTTTAGCGGCTATTCCACCGGGTCCTGAAACATATCCACCCATACCTAAAACGACATCAGGACGATAAGCTTTTAAGATTTTTCTAGCTTGTAAAACGGCTTTTAATATTTTATAAGGCGCTTTTAATAAAGCCATTTTACCCTTTCCACGTAGACCTGATATTTGGATAAAATCAATTTCGATTCCATTTTCAGGTACTAGGTGTGCTTCCATACGATCAGCAGTTCCTAACCATCTTACTTGCCAACCTTGTTTCATTAAATGATGAGCAACAGCAATCCCAGGAAATACATGTCCACCAGTGCCACCCGCCATAACTAATAACTTTTTCATTTTTTAATTGACCTTACTCTTGCTTGAGCTTGTTGTTGCCTAAACTCAAAATCTATTCTTAATAATATTGCAACAGCAATACTCATTACAATAAGGCTTGAACCTCCATAACTGATAAATGGCAAGGTTAAACCTTTGGTAGGTAACATACCAGATGTTACGCCAACATTGACAAAAGTCTGAAAACCAAACCAAATGCCAATTTCACACGCTAAATAACCTGAAAATTGAGAACCTTGATTTAATGCTCGATATCCGATTGCTAATGCTTTGAAAGTTAGAAAGAAAAGCAAAGCCAATAAAGCAACAACCCCGACATATCCATACTCCTCCGAAATAATTGAGAAAATAAAATCAGTATGACATTCGGGTAGATAACGTAATTTGAAAATAGAGTTACCAATCCCTTGCCCAGTTACACCACCATTACCAATAGCCATTAATGATGCAACTAACTGATAACCAGCGCCTGTGGCATCCTGCCATGGATCAAGGAATGTCATTAAACGAGTTAAACGATAAGACTCATATAAAATAAGGCAAACAACTGCACCAACCCCTGTTAGTAAAATTGCAATAAATTGCCATAATTGAGCGCCAGCAATAAATAAGATACCAATTGTTACCATAAATAATACAATCACGGTACCTAGGTCAGGTTGTTTAAGTAACAGAATTGACAAAACAGCCATAACGACCATAGGTTTAAAAAAACCCCAAAATCCACTTTGAACTTCCTCTGACTTACGCGCTAAGTAACCAGCTAAAAATAAGAATAAAGATAACTTAGAAAGCTCTGCTGGCTGAAAGTTAAAAACCCCCAATGGAATCCAACGCGATGCACCATTAATTGAAGAACCAATTCCTAAAACTACTATCAACATAATAATTGAAATGATTAATAAAACTGATCCAAATTGTTGCCAACGTTGCATAGGAATATATAAAGTGATACACATCAAAAATAGGGACATCCCAATTTGGATTAACTCACGTTGGGTATAAAAGAAAGGATCATTTTCGCTAAATGCCATGGATGAGGATGTCACCATAATTAAGCCAAATATCATTAAACCAATCACCGTCCATAGCAATTGGTTATCAAACGGTATATTTGGATTAACTTGTTTTCTTATCCCAAAGAGCGTCATTTTTCACCTCGCTGAGTATATTGCTTAGCAAGTTGTGCAAAAAGATTACCGCGTTCAATATAGTTTTTGAATTGATCTAAGCTGGCACAAGCCGGCGAAAGTAACACAACATCTTTTGGTGCCACTTTTTTAGCTATACATTCAATAGATTCAGACATTGTTTCTGTAATGGTTGTGAGGTCAGGAACTAAATTAGCAAGTAAATCCCGATCTCGACCAAAGCAGAAAACTTCAATATTTCTTTCTTTTAAATAAGGGATCAAGGATGAAAAGTCTGCTGATTTTCCATCTCCTCCTAACAATAGAAATAGTTTTCCATTACATATAACACTGTTTAATGCAGCTTCTGTGCTACCTACATTTGTTGCTTTAGAATCATTAATCCATTTCACATCATTACTTTCAAATACTAATTCAAAGCGATGAGGTAAACCTTGAAAATTAGCAATGGTTTTTAAACTTGAATCTCGCGCAATTTTCAAATTATCGGCAATAGCTAATGCCGATAAAGCATTTAGATAATTATGACAGCCGATTAATTTCATTGATTTAGTCGATAAAACCGGCTGATTTTGCGCGATTAGATGTTCACATTTCGCATCTAAATGATAATCACCCTCCTTCATTCCAAATGAGACACAGTGACGATTATTAGTTGGTATAGTTAATTTATCATCATGATTAATTACACAACATTTGGCATTATGATAAATGCGTTGCTTAGCTGCTGTATATTGCATTAATCCAAGAGGATAACGATCCATATGGTCTTGAGAAATATTCAAAATCGTCGCCACTGAAGCTTGTAAGCTTGATGTCGTTTCTAATTGAAAACTCGATAATTCAAGCACATAAACATCATAATCTTGTTTCAATAGCGATAAAGCAGGTTCACCAATATTGCCACCAACACCAACTTTTAATCCAGCTGATTTGACGATATCACCAACCAAGGTAGTGACAGTCGTTTTTCCATTGGCACCAGTAATAGCAATAACTTCTTTATTTTTTTGTTGATTTACCTCTCGGCAAAAAAGCTCAATATCACCAATAATCTCAATACCTTTTTCGCTCGCTTTTTTCAACTCAGGTGTTGATAAGGCGATACCCGGACTTGCAACAATTAGATCAGCTTGAAATAGCCAATCTACATCAAAATTACCTAAATGATAAATAACACGATCATCTAATTGATCTAATCCAGACGGCGACAAACGAGTATCAATTACTTTCGGAATAACATTCTGAGCAAGGAAATAGTCAACACAGGAAAGCCCTGTAATACCTAATCCGATAATAACAATTTTTTTACCTTGATAGTCAACCATAACTCAATCCCGCTCTATTTTTTAATTAACGTAATTTCAAGGTTAATAAACCTATTACCACTAACATTAATGATATAATCCAAAAACGAACTATGACTCTTGGTTCAGGCCAACCTTTTAACTCATAATGATGATGAATTGGTGCCATTTTGAAAATTCGTTTACCTCTTAATTTAAATGAACCTACTTGTAAGATAACAGATAATGTCTCAATAACAAAAATGCCACCCATCACTAATAATAAAAACTCTTGTCTTAGTAGTACTGAGATAATTCCGAATACGCCACCTAAAGCTAATGAACCAACATCCCCCATAAAAACCATCGCAGGATAGGTGTTAAACCATAGGAAACCGAGACCAGCACCAATAATTGCCGTACAAAATATCATCAGTTCACCACTAAATTTAATATACGGAATATGTAAATATCCAGCTAAATTAACATTACCTGTCGCCCAAGCAACAAGAGCAAAACCAGCAGCAACAAATACAGTCGGCATAATTGCAAGCCCATCTAAGCCGTCAGTTAGATTTACTGCATTACCCGCACCGACGATAACTACATAAGTTAGTAAAATGAACCATAAACCTAGTTGCGGCATAACATCTTTAAAAAATGGAACAACCAATACGGTAATTGAACTGTCTTTGCCATATGCATAAAGACCAAAAGCCACAATTAGTGCAATAACTGACTGCCAAAAATATTTCCATCTAGCAATTAAACCCGCAGTATTTTTGCGTATCACTTTTAAATAATCATCAGCAAAACCAATGATGCCGTAGCCAATTAAAACAAATAATGTTATCCATACATAAGGATTACGTAGATCTGCCCATAGAAAAACAGAAACTGTAATGGAAGCTAATATAAGCGTTCCTCCCATTGTTGGTGTTCCTTTTTTACTTAAATGAGATTCTGGACCATCGTGGCGTATAACTTGACCAATTTGTAATTTTTGCAGCCAATCAATTACTTTTTGCCCCATAATTAACGAAATCGTCAATGATGTTAATAATGCAAGAATAGCCCTCACTGTTAAATAAGAAATAACATTAAAAAAAGTAAAATATTTAACTAAATATTCTGATATCCACACCAACATAATTTTTAATCCTGACCTGTTTTTAATTGAATTTCTGCGATTAGTTCTTCCATTTTTGCACTACGTGAACCTTTAACTAACATAGTTAAGCTTTGATGTTGACGTAGTAACGTTAACAAATATTCCACTGCTTTTTGTTTATTAACAAAATGATGACCAACACCACTAAACTGGCTAATCAATTCGCTTAAATTACCAACACTAACAACACAATCAATTTTTTGTTTTTTAACTAATTGACCTATTTGCTGATGATAACTTTTTGCCTCACATCCCAACTCTGCCATATCACCAACGACTAAAACTCGATATCCTGGTTGAGTTGCTAAAACATGAATAGCGGCCGACATTGAACCAACATTGGCATTATATGAGTCATCCCAAATTAATTGGGTTTGATTTAATCTAATTGGGTAAAGCCGACCTTTTACTGATTTAGATGTTGCTAACCCTTTCTCAACATGCGTTAAACTTGCACCGACTGATATTGCTAAAGCTGATGCTGCGATTGAATTAGATATATTGTGTTCGCCAACTAACGGTAAAGTAATTTCACACTCACCAATTGGTGTATGTAATGTGAAAATAGTCTTATCCATAATTTTTATATTACTAGCATAAAAATCAGCAGAAGAATTATGTATTGAAAAGGTCCAAACCATCTTATTTTTCAAATTATCTAGCCACTTATAAGAAAAATTATCTAAATTAATAATTGCGATTCCATCTTCTACCAACCCTTCAAAAATTTCACCTTTAGCTGTTGCGACACCTTCAAGTGATCCGAAACCTTCAATATGAGCTAAAGCAATATTATTAATTAGTGCACTGTTTGGCCTAACTAAGCGAGTAGTATAGGCAATTTCACCAATATGATTTGCACCTAACTCAATGACGGCAAATTTATCTTGTTTAGTTAATCTTAATAATGTCAATGGAACACCAATATCATTATTAAAATTACCTTGAGTATAAAGTGTTTCACCACACAACTGTAAAATAGTAGCAGTCATTTCTTTTACTGAGGTTTTGCCTGATGAGCCTGTTAATGCGACAATTTTAGCCGAACTTTGATTTCGTACAAATGCAGCAAGTTGACCTAATGCTAAGTGGGTATCCTTTACTATTATTTGAGGAATATCTTCATCAAGTTTATGGTCAACAAGTACTGCGCTAGCACCGTCTTCAATAGCTTGTTTAGCAAATAAATGACCATCAAATTTATCACCCACTAATGCAATAAATAGTGATTGATTTGTAATTTTACGTGAATCTGTACAAATTTCATCAATAGTTAAGCTCTCATCTTGAATATGATAAGCGTTACCATTAACTATTTTTTCAATTTGCTTAATAACTAAAGGGATCATGATTGATTCTCTACTCCCAAAATCTGTTTTACTGTTTCTTGATCTGAATAGTGATGTTTGGTTTTACCAACGATTTGATAATCTTCATGTCCTTTTCCTGCAATTAAAATCACATCATTAGGTTTAGCTTGAGTAAGGGTTTTAGTGATAGCTTCAACTCTATCAGTAATAACTTGCGTATTTTTGAAGTCAGTTAATCCCTTCTCTATATCATGAATAATTTTCATTTCATCTTCAGTACGTGGATTATCATTTGTTAATACAATTTTATCGGCAAATTGTTCGGCAACTTCGGCCATTAATGGTCTTTTACCTGTATCTCTATCGCCTCCACAACCAAAAATCACCCATAAATTGCCTTTGCAATGAATACGGCTAGCTTGTAATGCTTTTTGTAATGCATCTGGGGTATGTGCATAATCAATAATGACTGTTGGACTATTTTTTATATGTATAACTTCCATACGGCCACAAATTGGCTTAAGATACGATGCCATATTGACTACCGCAAAAAATGGATAATCAAGTGTCAGTAAAGTTGCTATTGCTAACAGTACATTTGATACATTAAATTCACCTAATAATCGGCTATGGATAATGGCATTACCCCAGCTTGATTCCATATGAATTTGGGCGCCTTTATCATGATATTCAATCATTGACACACCTACATAGGGTTTATCCAAGGTTTTCAAACGTCTCAATGATTTAGGTTGACATGACACAGTCGTAACATTTGATAATTTATTAATCCAACGTCGTCCATAAGCATCATCATAATTAACAATTGATTTACCTGAACTCGCTACTTGCTTTTCTTTTTCATCACAACTAAATAATGACCATTTTGCCTTAGCATACCTATTCATGGTTTTGTGGTAGTCAAGATGATCTCGGCTTAGATTAGTAAAAACTGTTGCAGCACAATGTAATTCTTTCACTCTATTCATCGATAAACCATGAGAAGAAATTTCCATTGCCACAACTTGAACGCGTTTTGCCACAAAATCAGCTAGATATGACTGTAATTCAACAGAAGATAAAGTTGTATTTACCGATGGTTCAAGATGATTGTAAATACCATTACCGATTGTGCCTAACAATGCGGCTTTTTTATTTAACAATATTGCACATTGTGCAATCAATTGTGTAACTGTCGTTTTACCATTAGTCCCTGTTACTCCAATTACAGATAAATGTTTAGAAGGAGAGTGATAAAAATCGGCTGCAATTTTAGATAATTTTTGAGAAAGTTGAAACACATTTATTTGTGGAATAACTTTCTTATCTTTTTGTTTCAAATAATTGATTTTCAAATCATTTGCTTTTCTATTTGTTTCAGTTAAAACTAAAGTAGCACCTGACGCAATAGCTTGAGGGATAAAATCTCTACCATTAACGGTATATCCTTTAATAGCAATAAACACATCATCTTTTTTTACTTTTCGACTATCGATTATTAAGCGATTAAGAGGAAAATCATCTACTACTAGTTTATTCCCACCTAATAATTTATATAAAGTTTTAAACGTACTTGTTGCCATTATTTATCACCTACTAATATACAATCATTTGGCCATCAACTTGGCGGTCTGGTTTTACATTCATGGTTCTAAGAACTCCTCCCATAATTCGGCTAAAAACAGGAGCGGAAACAGAGCCACCATAATATTGCCCAGCTTTTGGATTATCGATAACTACAACCAATGAATATTTAGGCTCAGTTGCTGGTGCAATACCTGCGGTATAAGCCAAATATTGATTAACATAACGTCCACCAGATAGTTTTTTAGCAGTACCCGTTTTAACAGCTACACTATATCCAGGAACCGAAGCTTTAGTACCACCACCAGTTACAGCAACCGCTTCCATCAATTTCACAACCGTTTTAGCTGTTTTTTCAGCTACTACGCGTTTACCTTCTACTGGCTCAGTAATTTTCAATATTGATACCGGTCGATAAATACCATAACTGCCAATAGTTGCATAAGCTCTAGCTAACTGTAGTGGGGTAACACTTAATCCATAACCAAAAGAAAACGTCGCCCGTTCTATATCAGCCCATTTTCTTGTTCTATCAGCCGCAATAGAACCACTCACTTCCCCACCTAAACCAAGTTCTGTTGGTTGTCCTAATCCAAAACGGCTGTAAAATTCAACAAGATCACTTGCTTGCATTTGTAACGCTAACTTACTCACACCGACGTTACTTGATTTTTCTAAAATACCAGCTAAATTGAGCGCTTTTTGATAAGATACATCTTTAATTTCATAACGATTTACCAGAAAAGGTCTAGTATCAATAATCGTATTTAAATCAGCTATCTTTTTTTCTAATGCAGCCATAACAACTAAAGGTTTAACTGTTGAGCCTGGTTCAAATGCATCCGTAACGGCTCGATTTCGTAACAAATTATAATCAATTGAAGATCGATTATTCGGGTTATAGGATGGACTAGTAGCCATTGCTAATATTTCACCAGTATGAACATCAATCAAAACAGCTGTACCACTATCAGCTTTATTAAATTCAACAGCTTGGCTAAGTTCACTATAAACAAGAGATTGCAAACGTTCATCAATACTCAATGTTAAATCAGAGGCAACTTCACTTTCGGTTCTTTCTAATTCTTCTATAACTCTACCTATCCGATCTCGCCTAACAACACGTTGTCCTGATTCACCTAGCAACCATTTATTAAAACTTTTTTCAATACCTTCAGAACCTTTTTCTATACCATTTTCATCAATATCAGTTAAACCAATTAATTGTGCTATATTTTCAGTAGCCGGATAATAACGTTTAGACGTTTTTGCAAACGATATTCCTGGTAATTTTAATTGTTTTAAATAATCCGATATGGTTGGTGTAATTTGTTTAGATAAATAAACAAAACGCATCGACGGATTACTCAATTTTTGTTCTAATGTCGATATAGGAATATTTAATGTTTTCGCTAATCCTTGCCAACGAATATCATTGGCATCAACACCACCTTTTTGCACAACTATTTTGGGATCGGCCCAAACATCATACATCGGTACGCTAACAGCTAGTGCTCTACCATTACGATCTGTAATCATAGCACGTGGAGCACTCATTTCTTGATGACGAATTGATCGTTTATTAGCTTCAGCAATTAACTTATCAGGTTCTATTATCTGTAAAATAGCCAAGCGTACGAGTAAACTAATAATGGCTAAAAGAATTAAACCATAAACAAAAAAAAATCGAGTTCGGGTATAAACTTGTTTTTTACTATTGAGTTTATTCCCTTTATTCAAACTAGTAATTTGTTTTACATTATTTTTTTTAGTTATATTAGTAAACTTCATTATTTACTCTTTATCACAATAACGGTTTCATTTTGCGGTGTCACATACGACATGCCTAATTGGTTTGTAGCTTTATTTTCAACACGTTTTGGATCAGCAAGTACATTTTCTTCAATAACTAAATTACGCCATTCACTTTCTAAAACATCTTGTTCGAGTAATAGTTGTTCACGTTCAAATAATTGTTTACGGACTTGCTGGGTTATAACTAATACAGCTCCAGCTGAAATAATTATAAGAACCAATAGCAATAATGAAATTTTTTGA
The DNA here is from genome assembly GCF_984569075.1 of Gilliamella sp. LMG 34361. Classification (NCBI taxonomy): domain Bacteria; kingdom Pseudomonadati; phylum Pseudomonadota; class Gammaproteobacteria; order Orbales; family Orbaceae; genus Gilliamella; species Gilliamella sp. LMG 34361. The sequence continues at coordinate 2,881,820 of NZ_OZ474903.1, forward strand.
TGGCCAAGCAAGTCACTAAGGATTAATCCAAATAAACTTTTGCTCGATCTTTTTTGATTGTGTATATCTACACTTGTTCTTTGATAAATTTCATTGTTACTATTCATTTTTCCTTTCTGCTATCCTTAATATCGCGCTACGTGAACGCGGGTTACCATGTATTTCATCATTACTCGGCTTAATTTTGCCAAGTGATTTTAATTTAGCATTACCATATTGTTTAATTTGTTGTTCTGTTAATGGTAACCCTGCAGGTAAATCTGGACCTTTACTTTGTTTATTAATAAATTGTTTTACAATTCTATCTTCTAAAGAATGAAAACTAATCACAGCAAGTCTTCCTTGGTCAGCAAGGATTGACAAACTACTATTTAAGGCTTGTTCGACTTCCTCAAGTTCGCTATTTATATAAATCCGAATTGCTTGAAATGAGCGAGTTGCTGGGTGTTTATTTTTATCTTTTTTTGGTGTTACTTTCTCAATTAAATTCGCTAATTCTAAAGTACGAGTAATTGGTGAAACTTTATTTTCTTCCACAATTGCTCGAGCTATCCGTTTAGCAAACTTTTCTTCACCGAAAGTTTTTAAAACCCATGCGATATCATTTTCATTACTATTTAGTAACCACTCATTTGCAGTTAAACCTTTATGATTATTCATACGCATATCAAGTGGCCCATCTCGCATAAAAGAAAATCCTCTTTGCGCATCATCTAATTGAGGCGATGAAACACCCAAGTCTAATAAGAACCCATTAATATTACCCAATAATCCTAAATCATTAACATATTGGTAAACATTCGAAAATTCTCCTCGAATAAAAGTAAACCTAGGGTCAGTTATCTGAAGTGCAGCCTGCTCGGCTCGTTCATCACGATCAATTGCAATTAGTTTCCCTTGCTCTCCTAATTGCTCAAGAATTAAACGAGAATGACCACCACGTCCAAAAGTGCCATCAATATAAAAACCGTTTTTTTTTACATTTAATGCAGCCACAGCTTCATTTAACAAAACAGTGTTATGTTGATAATCCATATTTGTTTACTCTTATTAAATTGTTAGACTTTTTAAATTTTCTGATAAGTTTTCAACATCTGTTGCTAATGCTGCAATATCATCACTAATTTGTTGATACCAAATTGCTTCATCCCAAATCTCAAATTTATTAGATTGGCCCACAAACATAATGTTTTTCTAGTTTTGCAAAAGTACGTGAAATTGCTGGAAGTAAAATGCGTCCTGCATTATCTAAATTACATTCCGTTGCATAACCTAATAATAGTTTTTTTAATTCTTTGTTCTACTTCAATAACTGTTGATAATGCCGATAGCTGTAATTCAATCTTTTGCCATTCAGCCATTGAATAAAGTGTTAAAAAAGATGATGTAAACCAATTGTACAAACTAAATCATGAAACAAAAATTCACGATAGCGAGTAAGAATTACTATTCACCCTTTGCTATCCAAATTGGATTGAAATTGCACCAATAAACATGAAATCACCGTAATTATTATTGTTTTTAAATTACTAAAAAATCGATTTATTAATTAAAACCTTTTTTTTCCACTTGACCCCCATTTTTTACCACAAAAATTACTAAAATAATAGTTATTTAATCAATTAATTTCTAACAATTCCAAAAATTAATACAACATATAAGTATATACTAACAAATATAGCAAAGTGATAAAAAATATAAAACAGAATTGTTAATAGTAATTATTAGATATTGAATTTTAATTTATTAATAAAAATTAGTATATAAGTACTAATACAAAACTGAAGATGATAACTTTGCCCGTTTAGCGGGCAAAGTTGAGTTAGTTAAGATGCGGTCCAAAAACCAATTACATCAACTTTATTTTGCTGCAAAATTGCACGAATTGGCATTTGATTAATATCATTCCCTCTTTCTGCTTGTTCGAGTACTTGCATTTTGCTTTCTCCAACTAAATGCAAATAGATATTTTGACTATCTAAAATAGTCGGTAATGTTAAGGTAATACGGTCAAGCGGTGCTGTTAATGGTGTCATACCGACAACTTTTTGACCAGATTTCATATCTAAACCTGCCATTAAATTAGCCGCACCAGGGAAAAGCGAAGCTGTATGACCATCTTCTCCCATCCCCAAAATTAACACATCAAAGGGCATAGGAATCTTATTTAATATTTTGTCTGTAATTTCTGCTCCATCAAATGGATTGTCACAACTATTCTTTAAACCAACAAACTTAGCCAATTTAGCTTTATTTTGTAGTAAATACGTTAATACTAATTTCTCATTACTTGCATCATCCGTATCATCCACCCATCTATCGTCAACTAATGTGATAAAAACATTATGCCAATCCAAATCTTGTTGACTGAGTAGTTTAAATAATGGAATAGGGGTTTTCCCACCTGATACAGCAATAGAAGCATGTCCTTTTTTATCAATAGCTTTTTTCAATTCATTGATAATATGAGTAGCTAAATCTTCAATTAATGATTGACTATTTGGGTATTTATTTAATGTAAACATTTTAATAATTCCTCTATTCAAATTCATGCCATGAGTGACCATCTTTAGTGATCAATGCAACAGAAGCTACAGGGCCCCAAGTACCAGCAGGATAAGTTTTTGGTGATTCATTATCTGAATTCCACGCACTAATAATTGAATCAACCCATTTCCAAGCTGCCTCAACTTCATCTCGATGAACAAATAATGCTTGTCGTCCTCGCATCACTTCAAGTAACAAACGCTCATATGCATCTGCACTCTGTTGATGAAAAGTTTCATTAAAACTTAAATCTAACTTAGTCGTTTGTAAATTATGCATACTATCTAATCCCGGCACCTTGTTTAAAATTTCAATATCCAGGCCTTCATCTGGTTGTAGGCGGATAGTTAATTTATTCTGAGGTAATTGAGAATAAGACTCACTAAATAAATTCAGAGGTAAAGATTTAAAGTAAACTACGACTTCAGAACACTTACTTGGTAAGCGTTTTCCAGTTCGTAAATAAAAAGGCACACCAGCCCAACGCCAATTATCAATATCAACACGAATAGCAACAAATGTTTCAGTATTACTTTGCTTATTTGCACCATCTTCTTCTAAATAACCAGGTACATTAATGCCATTAACAAATCCAGTAGTATATTGACCTCTAACAACTTTTTCGCGGATATTTGCTTTATTAATTGAACGTAAAGCATTAAGTACAGCTACTTTTTCTCTACGTAAGCTATTATCTTCAAGATTTGCAGGTGGCGACATGGCTATCATCGTCAGAATTTGTAATAAATGATTCTGCACCATATCACGCATTTGACCAGCTTTATCAAAATATCCCCAACGTCCTTCAATTCCAACTTGTTCTGCAACTGTGATTTCAACATGATCGATTGAATTTCTATTCCAAAGTGAAGCAAACACAGGGTTAGCAAAACGAAGGGCGAGTAAATTTAATACTGACTCTTTTCCTAAATAATGGTCGATACGATAAACTTGTGATTCATTGAAATACTTTGCAACCGAATCATTAATTTCTTTTGATGATTGTAGATCAAAACCTAATGGTTTTTCCATTACGATTCTGTTTTGAGCTTGATTTAAACCTGCTTCAGCCAACCCTTGACAAATCGTACCAAATGCATTGGGATGCATCGCAAAATAAAAAATGGCAGGATGTGACTTTTCAAGCTTATCTTTTAATGAATTAAAACCAACTATGTCATTTACATCTAATTTGTGAAAGTTAAGCCGTTGGCTAAGTCGTTGCCAAATATGTTCATCTAATGGTTCTGGTATAAATGTGGTTAACGCATCTTTTGCAACTTCCGTGTAAGCCGCTTGATCCCAATCAGCACGACCTACACCTAAAATTTTTGTCTGCTCTGGCAACTTTCCATATTTTTCTAATTGATATAGAGACGGTAAAAGTTTGCGCCTTGTTAAATCCCCTTTAGCGCCGAAAATAACTAAATCGCAAGCTGGGATATCAGACATAGGGCTCTCCTAAAATGGTGTAATCTACAATTTATTTTATTATTGTTTGATTATCAGTATACATCAAGTTAATAGAATAAATCATAACAATAGATATTTATCATTTTTAGACTATAATAAAAAATAAAAGGTCACCATTTTGGTGACCTTTTATTTGAAGATGGTGTTGAATAGTTTTCAACAAAAGTCGTTATGCGCGAACAAAATCCATGTGAACTAATTTTGGTTTAAATGGATGACGTTGTACTGCTTGGACTTTAACTTTAACTGCTTTACCGTCAATATCAATAGTTAATAATTCAGAATAAAATTCTGGTTTTTCTTGCATATTGAAAACTTGGTTGTGATCTAACACAATAGAAATTGCAGGTTCTGTTCCACCATAAACAATTGCTGGGAACTGACCAGCGTGACGCAGGCGGCGGCTCGCACCCTTACCATGCTCTTTTCTAACTTCTGCTTTTAATGTAAACATATCGATTTCTCTTATTTATTTCAAATAAAAAACCAATTACAGGCGACCCAGTAGTTGGCTATAAAATTAGTGCTTTAAAAAGCGCTAGGGATTATAAAGTGTTATGCTAGTAAACGCAATCAAATAATCAGCTTAATAAAGATAAAGTCAGATATGGATTGCATTTACAATATCAAAAAAACTAATGATTAAATAACTTCAATCTTAAATCCATAGGCTGATTTTTGTGTTGTTGTTAATTTTAACGGTTTATTAATACGACATGATTCAACACAAACCATAGATTGATATTCTTCATCGGCAAAATCAACCATCGCTTTAGCTTTATCAATCCAAGGATTCCAAGTCACGACATCACTTGCATTAACATTGGTTAATTTGATTGTTCGTTTACCATCGGCGATAGTTATTACGTCATCGGCATTGGTATAAATGCGATCAACTTCTTGATTAAAAGTAAGTTGTCCTTGAACTGTTGGTTTATTTTCAACCGGTAAGCGTTCTTGATAAGAATCACCTAAACCTTTAACAATAACATCATGAATATTATTAATACCCAAATAAGTATGTAGGGCACTGGTTGCCTCAATATCCCCTTGACAAGATAGTGTTACCTCACAGGTTTGTCCAACATGGATAGTTAACCATACATGAAAAGGTTTTGTGAAAAAACGTTCTGTTTGTTGATTATTGGTTAATGATAACGTGAGATCCACACCATTATTATCTTCTTTGCAAGAATCTAATTGCCATTCAACGAGACGCGCAAAACCATGCATTGGATCGCCTAATTTACCAAACCATGGCCAACAAACTGGCACACCGCCTCTAATTGCCACTTCCTTTTTAAAATTAGCTTTTTGACTTAACCAAATCACGGGTGTAGTTTCTGTTGACGGTTGCCAAAATAATAGATGAGCACCTTGTAACGATACTGCAGCTGAACATGTTTTATGTTTAATTACTAATACAGGTAATTCACCAAATGTACTTTGATTGACTGATGAACTCAATGATGCTCCTGAAGCCTGGCTATCTAAAATCTGTTTAACGATACTCATATTTACTCCTAAATATTTAATTTACATGGCGAACATTGCCTATAATTTAATGCTAATTGTACGCGCGTTATTCAAATTATAAAAACGGAATAAAGGCAATAAAAGCTTTTTTTACTAAATTGGAGTAATATAGCCAACTATTTCTTATTAGTACCCATACTTTATTTTAAAATTTGAGGAAAGGCATATGTTTGATTATAAAATCCCGTTGAGTTTATATATACATATGCCATGGTGCGTACAAAAATGTCCATATTGTGATTTTAATTCACATAAAATGAAAAAAACGCCCGATTATTCCGCATATATAGATCATTTAATTAATGATTTAAAACAAGATATTGCGCTTTATAATACTCGCTCTATTCACTCTATTTTTATTGGTGGAGGTACCCCAAGCCTTTTCTCGTCTGAGTTAATTAATAAATTATTAGTCGCTATAAATAAAATCATACCAATAAATCACAATGCAGAAATAACTATTGAAGCTAATCCTAATTCCGTTGATGTAGAAAGATTTAAAGAGTATCAACAAGCAGGAATAAATCGAATATCAATTGGTATACAAAGCTTTCAAGCAGATAAACTTATAAAATTAGGGCGAGTTCATAACCAACAAGAAGCGATAGATGCTGGAAAATTAGCTCATGATTTAAACTTAAAAAGTTTTAATTTAGATTTAATGCATGGCTTACCAGACCAAACCATTGATGATGCATTGAATGATCTAAAACAAGCAATTGCAATCGCACCACCACATTTATCTTGGTATCAATTAACTATTGAGCCTAACACATTGTTTGGTTCTAAACCACCTATTTTGCCTGATGACGATATGCTTTGGGATATTTACCAACAAGGTCATCAATTATTAACTAAATATGGTTACCAGCAATATGAGACATCGGCTTATGCCAAATCCAATTATCAATGCCAACATAATTTGAATTATTGGCGATTCGGTGATTATATTGGTATTGGTTGTGGCGCTCATGGAAAGTTAACCCAAAATGATGGAACTATTATTCGTACGGTAAAAACCAAACATCCTAAAGGCTATCTAGAAGGACGTTATTTAGAACGTTCTTATACTGTTGCAAAAAATGAGTTAGCCTTTGAATTTTTTATGAACAGATTTAGACTATTTGAAGCTACGCCTAAATCTGAATTTGAACAACGAACTTTTTTACCGTTGAAATCCATTGATAAACCAATCTCACTGGCTATCGAAAAAAATTATCTGGTTGAGCATAACCAAAGCTGGCAAATCACAGACCATGGTAAGTTATTTTTAAATTCATTACTTGAAATATTCTTATAACGAAATCATTAATACATATATATTTACTATAAATTAACAAAATAAATACCAATTATTTAATTAAATATATCCATATTTTTACTTACATTTATTCAAAAAGAGAGCATAATATATGGACAATGCATTAATTCATTGTTTTCCTATTCCTTATATTTTCCCAATAACATCGTTATTGGGAGTTTTTTGCAAATTAAAAATAAATCAAGTTTTTCTTATCAAATTAAACCATTGTATGTTGTGATAAAAACTGTTGAATTTCGACAAGTGAAGATGTTCCTTCCATCGGACCTCGTTTTGTTACTGCTAAGGCACCGCTGACATTAGCGAATTTTAGTGCAGTTTCAATGCAATACCCAGCTAACAATAAACTCACAAATGTTGCACTGAAACAATCACCTGCACCGGTTGGATCTACTACATCGACATTAAAACCATCTACATGAATCATTTTAAGACAATTTTTTTCATCCAAACCATAATAATTTGCGCCTTTAGCACCACCTTTTACAACGATATGTTTTATACCATTATTGAGTAAAGTTGACATCGTCTGTTGTTCACTTTCATCATTCTGAGCAAAATAACAAACTTCATTCTCACTAGGTAAAAATATATCGGTATACTCCATAATATAACCAAAGGATTGTTCCATTTCTTGAATATTAAACATCTCTTTGCGTAAATTAGGATCAAACGAGATTGTTCCACCTTTATTTTTGATTATATCTAATGCTTTTCTCATCGCATCAATAGCCCTAAAAGAGTAAAGCGAAGAGCCCATAACGTGCAAATGAGTACAATCTTTCAGCAATTTTTCATCAATATGATTAAAAGATAACAAACCACATGCACTATTGGGAATATTAAAAATAAAATCTCGTTCATTATAGTCTTGATAACTAACAAATGCACTTCCAGTATTGGCTCTACTACGAGAAATAATACCATCAATAATTACACCATCTTGTTTAAGTCGGTTAATACACATTTTTCCAAAGCTATCTTTTCCCACACAACTGAAAAAAACTACACGAAACCCTAATTTAGCTACTTGATCGGCAAATATTGCTGGAGCACCACTCGGATAGGGGCCAATAAATTCACCTGTTTTATCAAAGCGTTGATTATGCTCTTTCGCCAAAAATTCAACAAGTAATTCTCCTAACGTACAAATTTTAAATTCCATCTTAATTATGTCCCCAATAGTTTATGATAAATCATACAATATTTATTCGTCGAAATTTGTTTAAAATTAGAATTTAATAACTGGTGATGGTATTCTGACACTGCCGCTTTAGATAAAATGGTAACATCTATATTTTTTAATTTACCAATACTATGGTTATCTTTATGTAAAGATCGGTCTAATAAAAGACCAATTGTATGTTTAGACTTTTTTAAAATTTGTTGATATATTTCTTTTTGTCCACTATCGTCAATAATTAATTCGTTATCTTCATTAATTGCTGCTAATTCAATAATAAAGTGTGAAATAGAATAATTATTAAGATTAATAGTTTCATTATAGTTTTTGATAATTTTTCCTTCACATAAAAGCCCACCAATTAAGATGACTTCCGAATCTGAAAATTCCTGCATTAATAATGCATTTTTTATGTCATTCATAATAATTCGCAATGATTTTTTTTCATGCAAAAAAGGGATCAGTTTTCGAGTTAAAAAACCATGCCCTAAAAAAATAGTATCACCATCATTAATATAGCTTAAACAGGCTTTTGCCAAATCTATGTAACAATTACCTTTCGTATTACTAAGATTGATAGAGATAGAATTATGAACCAAACCTTCTGGAGAAATATAAATAGCTCCACCAAAGGAACGTTTTAAATATCCCTGTTGCTCAAGATAACTTAAATCTTGCCGGATGGTTACGTGAGAAACTTTTAATAGGTCGGACAATTCATCAACTTTCACTTCTCCATTTTGGCGTACAATTTTTGCGATATCTAGTCGACGTTTTAATAGGGTCGAAGATGCTTTAGCCAATTTTCACTTCCTATGTTACTAATAAAAAATTTGAAACACTTATCATAGAATTTATCATACATATAATCAATAATAATAGTGCCAATCTGCGACTATATGATTTTCATTTATATGTACTTTTATTTGATATTCTAGGTCAATAAAGAACATCTAACAAATAATACTTAATAATGTTTCTAATTTATTAATAAAAAGTCAGTTTTTGTGATCTAATTCACAATATTAATACTAGAATAACTTTCATTTTATAATCATAATTAATAGAAATAATTTTCAATTCGAAAAAACAAAAGTATGTAAGGTTTATTATATTTAAGGAGTAGTTAAATGAGTATTATTTCAAGTAATAACATGTTAAAAAAAGCTCAAAGAGAGCAATATGCGATCCCTGCTTTCAACATCCATAATTTAGAAACAATGCAAGTAGTTGTTGAAACAGTTGCCGAGTATCAATCTCCGGTTATTTTAGCTGGTACACCTGGCACATATAGCTATGCTGGAACAGAAAATATCATTGCAATTGCCAATGAGTTATCAAAAAAACACAATGTTCCATTAGCTATTCATTTAGATCATCATGAAGAGTTCTGTGATATCGCGAATAAAATTAATGCTGGTGTTAGATCAGTAATGATTGATGGTTCCCATTTGCCATTTGATGAAAATATTGCCACAGTAAAACAAGTTGTTAAATATGCTCACAGAAATGATGTTAGTGTTGAAGCAGAGCTCGGACGTCTTGGTGGTGTTGAAGATGATCTTATTGTTGATACTAAAGATGCATTATATACAAATCCACATCAAGCAATTGAATTTGTCAAGAAAACAAATATAGATTCACTAGCTATTGCAATAGGAACAGCGCACGGTCTTTATAAATCAGAACCTAAACTTGACTTTGAACGCTTATCAGAAATTCGTTCAATAGTCGATATCCCTTTAGTTTTGCATGGTGCTTCTGGAGTTCCAGATAAGGATGTACGTGAATGTATAAAACGGGGAATTTGTAAAGTAAATGTTGCAACTGAACTAAAAATCGCTTTTTCTGAAGCATTAAAACAATACCTAATAGAACACCCTGATGCAAATGATCCTAGAAATTATATGAAACCGGCTAAAGCAGCAATGAAAGAGATTGTCAAAAAAATCATTACAACTTGTGGCTGTGCAGGTAAGTTATAAGGGGAATCATATGATTTACACTTTAACACTTAATACCGCAATTGATATGAATATTCATTGCCAAGGGCTAAAACCCAATTTAGTAAATAGAACACTACATACAGAATATAGCCCTAACGGTAAAGCAGTTAATGTTTCAATTGTATTAAATAAATTTGATAAACCTACTTGTGCATTAGGATTTTTTGGTGGTTTTTCGGGAAAATATATTATTGATGAACTAACTAAGATGCAAATTCAAACTATCCCTTGTTTGATCGATGATATTACCAGAATTAATGTTTTTATTAATGATGAACAAAATGAATATAAATTGGTCTCTAAAGGACCTTTTATTCCTGATAACAAAAAAGCTGAAATGCTAACTATTATTGAGTCACTCAACAATAACAGTTATTTAGTTATAAGTGGTAGTTTGCCAAATAACATTGAACCTGATTATTTGGAATTAATTTTAAAAATTTGCATAAGCAAAAATATCAAAATAGTTTTGGATATTAGTCATACTAAATTAAAAGATTTATTGATTTATAAACCTTTACTTATCAAACCTAATAATGAAGAGTTAAAAGATATTTTTGGTTTTACAACTGATACAACAGAGCAAATAATTGCAGCATTAGAAAATGTTCATCAGCAAGGAGCACAAAATATTTTACTAACAATGGGTTCAAAAGGACTTTATTTTTCAAACGGGAAAAATATTTGGTTCTGCAACGCAATAACGATAAAACAAGTTAGTTCAGCTTGCGCAGGGGACGCATCGCTTGCTGCATTTCTCAGTGAATGGCTTCCTTTTCAAAACAATTGTCAATTAGCAATGAAAAAAGCATCAGCAACTGGTGCCAATGTTGCCGAATCAAATGGTTTAGGATTATTAAACAAAGTTAGTACCTATATCAAACAACTTGAAGTGACTCAAATAAAATAAAATTAAATGGAAAATTGTTATGAAAAAAATACTAGCAGTAACAGGTTGTCCTACAGGTATAGCACATACCTATATGGCAGAAGAAGCATTGAAATCAGCAGCTCAAAAAGCTGGGATTGAAATTAAAGTAGAAACCAATGGAGCAAGTGGTGTAGAAAACCTAATTACTGATGCAGATATTGCTGATGCAATTGGTGTGATTATTGCGGCTGATAAAGATGTTAATCCTGATCGTTTTAATGGATTACCGGTTATTGAAGTACCTGTAAAAGATGGTATCCATAAAGCGACTATACTTATTGAAAAAATAAACTCAGGAACAGTACCTATTCGCAAAAAATTAAAAAACAACAGTCACTCATCAGAACTACCAAATCAAAATGAATTAAAAGAATCTGTTGGTCGACAAATATATAAGCATCTTATGAGTGGTGTTTCAAATATGTTACCATTCGTTGTTGCTGGAGGGGTATTAATTGCATTGTCATTTCTATGGGGTATTTATTCCGCAGATCAAAGCAATCCTCAATATAATGAGTTTGCTGCATTACTAATGAAAATTGGTGGCCAAGCTTTCGGTATTATGGTCCCTATTTTTACAGGTTTTTTAGCTTATTCAATAAGTGGGCGACCAGGTATGGTAGCTGGTTTTGTCGGTGGTTTAATTGCTAATATAACTGGTGCCGGTTTTTTAGGTGGTATTATTGCTGGATTTGCTGCTGGTTATTTAATGCTGATTGTTAAAAGACTTTTAGATGGCCTTCCTCGTGCATTTGAAGGACTTAAATCAATTTTCATAATGCCATTAATAGGGGTATTTGTGATTGGTGCAGGCATGTTTTTACTTGGTGGACCGATTGCTGTTGTTAATAATGGCATGAAAGAATGGTTAGCCTCATTGCAATCTGCTAATCCTATTTTATTAGGAATTGTTATTGGTGCAATGTGCTCTTTTGACTTCGGTGGCCCTATCAATAAAGCTGCTTATGTAACAGGTACAATGCTGTTAGGAGAAGGTAATTACTATTTTATGGCTGGTGTTTCCGCTGCCTGTATTGTCCCTCCTTTTGTTATTGCCTTTTCAACTACTATTTTCCGAAGCAAAGCATTTACTGAAGAAGAGCGTGCTGCTGGCATTGTAAATTATATACTTGGTTCAACTCATATAACCGAAGGCGCTATTCCATTTGCTGCCAAAGATCCATTACACGTTATTCCAATTATGATGTTTTCATCAGCTATTGCCTCAGTATTAACTTTTATTAGTCAAATCCAAGTTCCTGCACCTCATGGAGGATTTTTAGTCCTACCTTTAGTCAATAAACCTTTCATGTGGGTTGGTTGTATTTTTATAGGTGCATTAGTCGGAGCAATTTTATTAGGTTTATGTCGTATGCATGAAAAACGAAAATCGACGGTTGAAAAATAAAAAGTCAATTATTAAATATGGCTAATAAATTGATCTTTTGAATATATATGAATTTTTAAGGAAAATAAATGAGCAATATACAATTAAAAGTTGAAGACATATCTATTATAAATGGCTTTTATACTAAACAAGATGCAATAAAAGCGGTATCAGAAAATATGATAAAAGCAGGATTAGTAATGCCCGATTATACTCAATCGATGTTCGATCGTGATCTGCAAATATCAACTTTTCTGGGTAATGGTATAGCAATTCCTCATGGAACTACCGATAAACGTGATAGTGTTATACAAACAGGATTAAAAGTCATCTATTACCCTGATGGAATAAATTGGGATGAAGATAATAATATTGCCTATGTTGTTATTGGTATAGCGGCAAAAAGTAATGAACACTTAGATATTTTGCGCCAATTAACAAGAGCAGTTATTGCTGAAGATACAATAAAGCGAATTCAATCCGTTAAAAAACCAGAAGAACTATTAACAATCCTTCAAGGAAACTAATATTATCATCCCATGAGAAGAAATGATATATGTGAACTCATGGGATTTTTATCTTAGTCTTATTAACGACGGAGCAATTAAATCGGTAAATAAAGTTAGTTTTTAAACTACGCCGAATATTAGGTATTAAAACCTTCCAAACGATTATTGATAATTGTTTTATTATTAATCATTTCAAATGAAACTAAAATGCATCGCCAATTAATACCTAAAACAATTAGCATTCATTCAAAATCATTATAATACTGCATATAATCTTCATAGATATAATTTTTAAACCTATAATTACAAGTGAAATCATCAGTTAGTTTGAATTGGTAACTAATTTTAAAATCAAGGTAACTCGAAATGTGATGTGATTTATCAATTAACAACCTGTAATCCATAACTTTATCAATTGATAACGCTTAAACATGATCTAAAATATAAAAAATAGAATTTGATAATCACGTACTTTTTTTACTTCTTAGATATCAGCATAACTAAAATTTTCGATAGTTTGATATTAATCTAATCTAAAAAAATGTTCAATATTGAGCATAGAACATTTTAATTTTTCAACTGTATCAATTAAATCACTTTTCTATTTCCTGTTTTAATCTTATTTAAAATAGGTTATTAAACTATCGCCAAGATTGAGGTTTACTTTCTTTTTAAAATAATCCTTAAATCATCACCGATCATTTCAACTGATTCAAAACAAAATTGCGGCGCTAATGAGAGTTTTTGTAGATTAGGTAATACACACATATCTTGTGCATTATGGCCCAGCAATTTAGGTGCATAATATAGAATTAATTCATCAACAAGATCCTGTTCAATTAATGCACCAGCTAGCTGGGCTCCCGCTTCAACCCAAATAGAATTAATTTGCTGTTTGGCTAATATGGATAATAATTCTGATAAATTGATGTGATTATTGCTTGATGATACAATCATTAATTTGGTATTTGAGAATGATATTGAAAGGTTTTTCTTTCTAACTAGCCATGTTTCACCTGGTTGGTTAAAAATATTTTCATCACCCATCATTTGATTTTGGTTATCAATTATCACTCGAACTGGTTGACGAACTTCGTCTAAAGGATAAATTGTTTTTATTAAATTAGGTAATTCATTATATCTAACAGTTAAACTGGCATTATCTACATGAACTGTTTTTCTGGTACTTAAAATACAACTTGCTTGAGCTCTAAATTGTTGAACATCTTGTCTAGCAGCAGCCGATGTTATCCATTTACTTTCGCCTGATGCCATGGCTATTTTTCCGTCCAACGAAACTGCCATTTTCAATTGTACAAATGGCATACCTGTCCGCATACGTTTTAAAAAGGCTTGATTGATGGCTTCCGCTTGATTGGCTAATACACCAACACTGACTTCTATGCCAGCATCATTCAATCGTTTTATACCTTGTCCAGCTACATTGGGGTTAGGATCTTGCATAGCAATAACCACACGCTTAATTCCCGATTTAACAAGGGCATCAGCACAAGGAGGAGTTCGTCCATAATGGCTACAGGGTTCAAGTGTTACATAAGCGGTAGCATCCTTAGCTTGATTGCCTGCCATTTTCAATGCATAGACTTCTGCATGTGGTAAACCAGCTTTAATATGAAAGCCTTTACCAATAATGCAATCATTTTTAACAATGATACAACCCACATTAGGATTTGGGGTAGTCGTAAAACGGCCAAGCTTAGCTAGTTCAATAGCTTGCTGCATATAAAATTGATCTTTACCTATAATCATAATTTAGATTACTTTTGCTGCAATTTAGCAATTTCATTACTAAATTGTTCAATGTCGTCAAAGCTGAAATAAACCGATGCAAAACGAATATAGGCGACTTTATCAAGGTTTTTAAGTTCTTCAATAACAAAATCACCAATTAATTTGGTTGGCACTTCTCTTTCTCCAGCTACTCTAAGTTTTGATTTAATTCGAGTAATTGCATCTTCTATTGCATCAAAACTAACAGGGCGTTTTTCTAGAGCTCGCTTTATACCATTGCGAAGTTTATCTTCATTGAAAGGTTCACGAACTTTATTGCTTTTGATAACATTAGGCATAATTAATTCAGCCATTTCAAATGTGGTAAACCGTTCATTACATTCGACACATTGTCGACGACGGCGAACCTGAAAACCTTCACCTACTAAGCGAGAATCAATAACTTTTGTATCATCTGCATTACAAAACGGACAGTGCATAAATATAACCTGATAACGTTTTAACTTATATTACAATAGCCGAAATTAGCCATTTAAACAAGATTTCAGCTAAGTAATATATACTCTAAAAATTTGTAATCAAAATAAATTTTAAAAAACTGTCACCAATCTAGTGACGGCAACCATATTTACCATGTTAATGAGATTAAGAAATCACGCAATTTAGTAAAATTATCCGGCATATAGTGAGAAAGTAATGGCATCTCAGCTCTTTCAGCCAAGGCTGATGGTAATGAAATTGATCGACCAAGGATGTCTTCAACTACTTCTTTAAATTTAGCTGGATGAGCTGTCCCTAAAAATAAACCATACTCTCCTTCTTGCAACTGATCTCGTAATGCCCGATAGGCAATAGCACCATGAGGTTCGGATAAATAACCTTTTTTATCCAATTCCTGAACAGTTTTTACTGAAGTTTCATCTGAAACAGCTGCATGCCCTAATGATTTAAGTATCCAATCTTCCCTCTGATAAATTTCTTCAATCCTTGGCCAGTTGTTTGGTTGACTAACATCCATAGCATTAGATAATGTTGCCACGGTTTTATGCGGTTCCCACTTACCGGTTTCTAAATAACGAGGAACAGTATCATTAGCATTTGTCGCAGCAATAAAACGTTTGATAGGTAGTCCCATGGTTTTTGCTAGTAAACCAGCAGTTAAATCACCAAAATTACCACTTGGTACGGAAATAACTAATTGTTCACGTTGTTTGGCGGTAAGCTGCGCGTAAGCCTCAAAATAATAGCAGATCTGCGCCAAAAGCCGACTGATATTGATAGAATTAGCTGAATTTAAACCAATAGTAGTTTTTAGTTCTTCATCATCAAACGCTTTTTTAACTAAAGCTTGGCAGGCATCAAAATCACTTTGAATAGCGATGGTGTGAATGTTATCACCTAACGTACAAAAGAGCTTCTCTTGTAATGGGCTAATTTTACCTTCTGGATATAAAATCACGACACGAATATTTGGTAAGTGATAAAATGCATGGGCAACAGCAGCACCAGTATCTCCCGAAGTTGCAGTCAAAATGGTGATTTTTTTATCGGCAGCAACTTGGACTAAAGCTTGTGCCATAAAGCGTCCACCAAAATCTTTAAATGCTAATGTCGGACCATGATAAAGTTCTAATGATCCAATATCATCTTCTACCGATTTAACGGGGGCAGGAAATTGGAAAGCATTTTGCACTAATCGATGCATATCATTATCGTTAATTTCATTGCCAATAAAAGCGGATAAGATTTTGGCACTTCGTGTAATAAAGTCCATTTTTAATAATGCTTCTATTTCTTGCGCAGAAAATTTTGGTAATTGTTCTGGGAAAAACAAGCCTTGTCCTCTCCCTAATCCTTGTTGTACCGCCTGCGCAAAACTAACCTGCTCGGAATGATCTTTTAAGTTATACAGTTTCATAATGTTTTCCAATAATTTTATACTTTAATTGTTTTCTTTTTGATTTAATCTTATTGTTTTATTTAATAACAATTAACTTAAATCTCTCTTGCACCTTGTGGATCTATTTTACAAATGTTCGTAAAACCATCTTCATTTTGTAAATAAGAACTTTTCAACAATGACTCTATCTGTTTTGCAGTTTCAAGATTATCTGCTACCACAAACATTGTCGGTCCTGAGCCAGATATACCAGAGGCTAATGCGCCAAGTTGTTTTACCTTTTTTTGTGTTGCATCGAAATTAGGTAGCAACTGTTTACGATAAGGCTCGGCGATATTATCAATCAACATTGCCGCAGCAAGTTTGGGTTGTTTGCTATAACAAGCATGTAAAAAACCACCTACATAACGACCATGCGCAACACAATCTGCTTTTTGATATTGAGCTGGTAATATTGCTCGAGCTTCAGCAGTAGAAACTTTAATACCTGGATAAGCCATTACCCAATACCAATCGTCAAAATGCGGTATCGACTCACTTATCACCCCCATTTCATCAAGAATGAGTTGCATTCCACCTAAGTAACAAGGAGCGACATTATCATAATGCACACTACCGGAAATTCGGCCTTCCAGTTCCCCCATCATGGAAAGCATTTCATATTGATTAAATGGTTCATCAAAAAATTTATTTAATGCCACAAAAGCACCAACGACGGAACAAGCACTTGAACCTAATCCAGAACCAATTGGCATGTTTTTTTCAAGCGTTATGTTAACCGGTAATGTTTTACCCATAGCCTTACAAAAACGTTGCCAACATTGATACACAATATTGTATTTTGGGTCTTTCGGTAGTTTTTTAACAAATTGACCTCTGCTTGTAAGGCGAAACTCAGTTGCAGACTCAATGGTTATGCAGTCACCTAACATCGCACCACTAATTGGATTGATTGCTGCACCTAAAATATCAAAGCCAACGCTAATATTTGCCATTGATGCAGGTGCATAAATAGTTAATGATTTATGACTCATTTAGCCTCCAATTTTTCCAGATGTGGTTCGTAAAATATCAGCAAACACACCAGCTGCAGTAACATCATTACCAGCACCATAACCACGTAATACTAATGGAATTGGTTGATAATACCTAGTATAAAATGCTAAGGCATTTTCACCATTTTTAACTTTATAAAGTGGATCATCAGTATCAACGGCTTCTATTTTGACGCTACATTGATTTCCATCAATGCTACCGACATAACGCAGAACTTTTCCTTGTTTAGCTGCTTTTTCTGATTTTTCTTTAAATTGCAAATCCAATTGTGGCAATTTTGCCATAAACTCATCAATAGAGCCTTGAGAATATTCTGCAGGTAGCACTGATTCAACTTTAATTTGATCAAGTTCAAGTTGTAATCCAGCCTCCCTTGCTAAGATTAATAGTTTTCTAGCTACGTCGGTACCTGATAAGTCATCACGAGGGTCAGGCTCAGTAAACCCCTTTTCTTTGGCCAACTTCGTTGCTTCTGATAATGACATACCTTCATCTAACTTACCAAAAATAAAAGATAATGAACCCGATAAAATACCTGAAAACTTAATTAATTCGTCACCGGCATTAAGCAAATTTTGTAAATTCTCAATTACCGGCAGCCCAGCACCAACGTTAGTATCATATTGGAATTTACGCTTGCTATTTGCTGCCTCTTGGCGTAAACGAAGGTAATAAGCCATTGAACTAGTATTGGCTTTCTTATTCGGTGTTACAACATGAAAACCATTAGCAAGAAAATCAACATATTTATCTGATACCTCACTACTTGAAGTACAGTCGACTAAAATTGGATTGAGGAGCCGGTTATTTTTAGCAAATTCAATAATACTATTTAACGTATAATTGGTTTCACTTTGTTTTATTTGATTACGCCAATTATCTAAATTGATACCATCACGATTAAGTACAGAGTGCTTGGAATTAAATAAACCACAAACACGCAGATCAATTTGTTTATTTTTAAGCCATTTTTGTTGACGACCGATTTGATCCACCAATGCACCACCAACACCACCAACACCAATAACAAACACATCTAACATTTTGTCAGTACCAAATAACATTTGGTGAGTCACACGCACACCCATTACAGCAACATCATTATCAACTACAACAGAGATTGAGCGCTCTGATGAACCTTGCGCAATTGCCACAATGTTAATATTGGCTCGAGCTAATGCTGTAAAGAAATTAGCCGATAAGCCACGTAATGTACGCATACCATCACCAACCACTGAGATAATTGCCAATTTTTCGATCACTTCAATTGGTTCAAGTAAACCATCTTTTAATTCTAAATAAAATTCTTCACTTAATGCCTCTTCAGCCCGATAAAGTTCGGTTTGAGGCACACAAAAACTAATACTATATTCAGACGACGATTGCGTTATAAGTACCACAGAAATACCGGCATAAGACATAGCTGAAAAAACCCGAGCTGACATACCAACCATGCCTTTTAATCCTGGACCAGATACATTAATCATAGCCATATTATTTAGGTTAGTGATACCTTTTACAGGTGTTGAACTATCAATAACATTAGCACCAATTAAAGTACCTGGTGCATCTGGATTATTAGTATTTTTTATTAAGCATGGAATTTGGAATTGAGCTATAGGTAAAATTGTTCTTGGATGAAGTACCTTAGCACCAAAATAAGAGAGTTCCATTGCTTCTTGATAAGACATCGTTTTTAATAATTTGGCATCTGGAACAATCCGAGGATCACACGTATAAACCCCATCCACATCAGTCCAAATTTCGCAGCTATTGGCGCGTAAACACGCGGCTAATACTGAAGCAGAATAATCAGAACCATTACGTCCTAAAACAACTAATTCCCCCTTTTCGTTACCTGCGGTAAAACCTGGCATCAAAATCATATTTTCTGGAGGAATACGCATTTCACTGATTCGATGAGATGATTCGATGATATCAACTGTTGATTCTAAATAATCCCCAGTAGCAATTAACATTGCTACTGGATTAATAACAGTGACAGCATGACCTTTTGCCTTCAACAATTCTTGCATAATTGCAATCGAAAGTTTTTCCCCTCGGCAAATGATTGTGGCATTAATACTATCAGGACATTGACCTAATAGTCGAATACCTTCTAACAATTGTTTGACATTATTTAACTCGTTTAGAGCAAACTTTTTCATTTCTTCATAGGCAAAATTAGGTAACGCTTTTGCAATACCAGCTAATAAATCTGCAAAGATTTTTTCAGCATCGTAGATATTGGTTTGGATATCTTGCTTTGCAACGGTTTTTTCAACCATTGCAACTAAATGGTTAGTAATTTTAGCTGGTGCAGATAAAACTGTTGCCGTTTGTTCTTGTTTAGCATTATTTTCAATAATCTCTGCTACACGCAAAAACCGTTCTGCGTTGGCAACTGATGTTCCTCCAAATTTTAAAACTTTCATATCTCACCTTATTTAATTTCCTAATTTATGCCAATGATAATTCAAAATATAATTTTAAGAAAAACTCATAAAATCAATATTTTGAAATCTATTTACTTTAATTTTATAACTTTTTTATTTTACAAAGTAAAAAACCCGCCTTTTGGGGCGGGTTTTTTGATATTTTTTAAGGAAAAATCAACCCGCCCTATAATTAATAATAGTGCCGGTGGTACCAATAATGCCTAAAATCATCATTACAATATTCATTATTTTTCCTAAAATAAACTCTAAATAAAACAGCCCGACATTTTCATGTCAGGCTGTAAATAACTAAAATACCTTTTTGCTGTTTTCGTATTCATTCACTACTTTATTTAATGCGTTATAGATACTTTCGGCATCTTGTTTTTTTAAAGCCTCATCAAGTATATTGAGATACGATAACATTAAGTTCTGATTGTCCTCAGCAAATTGTGGTGAAACTTCCTGATCTTCATATAACATGACATAAGTGCGTGCAAATCCAAATATCAAAAAGTAAACGGATGCGTTACTTGGATCTTCTTGGATTAATGTCCTCATAGCCTTACGTAATTTTACGTACGAATCGGTACCAGGCAAGCTTGTCGCAAATGTTTTTGTTACTTCAGAAAATGTCATTGCTAAAACCTCAATCAAAATCACAAGTAAAAAGAATAGCAATCCATTAACATAAGTGCAAGTCTATTTTGTTTATCAATTCTATTTTTTTATTATTTTTTGTTTAACGCATCGATATCATTCAATGCCTATTTAATTTTACCTTAAATTCCTTTGCAAACTGATAAGCCTGCCGGAGCTTGTGCCACTGGCATAATTTCGATTGAATTGACATTAAAATGATTTGGTGTATTCACTAACCATGACACAGTATTGGCAATATCTTCTGGAGTGATAAAATCCACATCTTTATACACTGCAGCTGCTTGTTCAGCATTACCATGGAATCGCACATTTGAAAATTCGGTTCCTCCACACAATCCTGGTTCAATATTCGTTACTCTAATTTTTTTGCCTAATAAATCTGTTCTGAGGTTAGCGCTAAATTGTTTAACGAATGCTTTTGAAGCACCATAAACATTTCCACCTTTGTAAGGATAAGTGCCCGCGACAGATCCAAGATTAATGATGTAGCCACTATTACGTTCAACCATTCCCGGTAAAATTTGATGGGTTAAATGAACTAACCCGATGACATTAGTTTCAATCATTGTTTGCCAATCATTGTAGTCAGCTTCATATGCTGGCTCTAAACCTAAAGCTAATCCGGCATTGTTAATTAATATATTAATAGGCTGAAATTCTTTAGGTAGTTGTAATAAAATTGTTTCAACAGAGTCTTTTTTACTAACATCTAGAGTTAAGGGTAAAAAGTTAGCCCCTAACTCTTGTGCCAGTTTTTGTAATTTATCAAGTCGTCTTGCTGCACCAATTACTTTATAACCATCTGCAATAAGTTTTCGACAAATAGCTTGTCCAAATCCAGATGAAGCGCCGGTAACCAAAACAATATTCATATTTAATCTCCTTTTATAATCATGATAGTTATATGAGTATACCTTTGTGATATGGAAAGAAAACAACCATAAGTGAAGAGGCAAAATAATTTCAATTAGCTTGATAGCCTAAATATTGGTAAATTTTTTTGCATAACCCAGAAAAAACCCGCTAAGAAGCGGGTTCATAACGTATATTTCATTTAGATGGTTCTTCGGTTGGCTCATCATCTTTTAAAGGGACAATCAACGTATCAATATGGGTATTGTTGATTAATTGACGAGCCGAAGACATTAATTTACTCCAAAAATCTTGGTGATGGCCACATACAACCAAATCCGCACTATATTCGTGAATAGCTTCAATTAATACTTGTCCAAATTCACCATTACCAGAAAGAGTATGTGCAATTGGATAACCTGCATCAGTTGCTAATTTATTCAATGCAATATGGGCATCTTCAGTGATTCGATCTTTCATATCATTCATATTAATATCAACTAAACCGGTATAAAGGTCAGAATAGTTTATACCCACATGAATGAGTGATATTTGAGCATTATATGGTCTAGCCATAGAGACTGCTTTTTCAACTAGAACTTCACTTTCAGGTGTTAAATCCACTGCGACTAAAATATGTTTATAAGCCATAATATTCACTCCTTCCTATTTTGACGCTCTAATCAAATTAAAATTTTATACTTCCTTTTTACTACTAAATTAATTTTTGAGCAAGCCAAAAAAGCAACCCAGATAACAAAATTGAAATCGGCAAAGTAAGAATCCAAGTTAACGCGATGTTTTTAATGGTTTTACTTTGTACGCCTCCACCATCGACAATCATTGTACCTGCAACCGATGAAGAGAGAACTTGAGTTGTCGATACTGGCATTCCAGTATAACTTGCTATACCAATTGATAATGCCGTAGTTATTTGCGCCGAAACACCTTGTGCATAAGTCATCCCTTTTTTACCAATTTTTTCACCGATAGTAACGGCTACTCGTCGCCAACCTATCATAGTACCAACAGCAAGTGCCGAAGCTACGCCGATAATTATCCAAATTGGTGCATATTCAACTGTTTTTAATAAATCATTATTTAATGATTTTAAATACTGCTTATCTTTATTAGATATATTGGGTTGTTTAGCTACATGCGATACGGTATCGGACAAACATAATAAAATACGTCTAGCTTGTGAACGTTGGTCTACGTTAAGCGAGTCATAATCATTGATTTTGTTAAATAGATTGTTAGCAATACCCAAGGTGATAAACGATTTTGAATAATCACAATGATATTTATTTAAATCATTTTCTGGGATTGCAGTATCTACCGCTGATTGTTTACCAATTACTGAATTAAGATCTTCATTATGAGAGATAAAGTACTCTTCAATATTATGAATCGCATTTCTGGTATTAGTAATCTCATAGGTTGATGCTCCCATGTTAACAATAAAGCCAGCCGGTGCAATCCCCATTAAGACTAGCATCAATAAACCAATCCCTTTTTGCCCATCATTTGCTCCGTGCGAAAAACTTACACCGGCAGCTGAAATAATGAGCATTATACGAATCCAAAATGGCGGTTTCTTTTTACCATATAGCTTTTCACGCTGTTCAGGTGTCATAAAAATTCTCTCTCTTTTTTTACTACGTTTTTTACTTTGTCCTTTACGAGTCCAATATTTTCGTAATAAAAAAATCATTAAGCCAGCAATAACAAGACCAACAATAGGTGAAATGATTAATGATAGAAAGATTTGTATCATTTTAGGAATATTAAGTGCATCAATGATAGATGTATCCATAATAAATGCATTAGCTAATGCAACACCAATAATGGCACCAATCAGCGTGTGCGAACTAGAAGCAGGGATACCTACATACCAAGTACCCAAATTCCAAATAATAGCGGCAAATAGAATCGAAAATACCATTGCCAATCCATGAGCTGAACTTACATTAAGTAATAAATCAGTAGGTAAAAGATGAACAATTGCATAAGCAACACTAAGTCCACCAAGCAATACCCCAAAAAAGTTGAACATACCGGCCATAAAAACAGCGAGCTGTTCCTTTAATGCTCGAGTATATATTACTGTCGCAACAGCATTGGCGGTGTCATGAAATCCATTAATTGCTTCATAAAAAAGAACAAAAAATAGCGCTAAAACTAATAATATAATCGTAGAAAAGTCTAAATCAGCAAATAGATGAAACATAATATATCTTTCTGTTGTTAATAGCCGCTCTATTATCCTTGAGAATAACCTAATGAGCAAAACAATTTTTACATTTTTCGTTTCGCGTAATGAGAAGCTAAAACAGCACAGATCATTAATTGTACTTGGTGAAAAATCATTAACGGCAAAATTATTATTCCGGTTATAGATATAGGAAAGATTACACTCGCCATTGGAATACCACTGGCTAAACTTTTTTTAGAACCACAAAATACAATAGTAATTTCGTCTTCTTTATTAAAACCCAATAATCGTGAACTATAAGTAGTAATTAATAACACAATAGTTAATAAAATTATTGAGTAAAAAATGATTTCTAAAAGAGATAAAAAGCTAACTTTAGACCAAATACCATTAACCACTGCATCACTAAAAGCAACATAAACAACTAATAATATTGATATACGATCGGTTTTTGAAATCACACTTTTATACTTATCAACCCATTTGCCGATAAAACGCCTTGATAAATGACCGATAATAAACGGCAACATCAGTTTAAGCATGATAGATTCAATAGCATCTACGATATTCATTGAAGAAGCAGCTTGAGTATGCATTAGTAATCCAACTAATACCGGTGTGATGAAGACACCTAATAGCGTAGAGGCAGAAGCACTACAGATAGCAGCGGCGACATTACCCTTTGCAATTGATGTAAAAGCAATCGCAGACTGGACGGTGGCCGGTAAAACACAAAGATAAACAAAGCCTAAATAAAACTCTTCTGATAAGAAAGTTGGGACAAGTACTTGCATCATTACCCCTAAAATAGGGAATACTAAGAAGGTAATAATGAATATTAATAAATGCAGCCGCCAATTTTTTATGCCAACAATTATCGCATCAAATGACAGTTTTGCACCATGCATAAAAAACAATAGACCAATAGCAAAAGTAGTAAGATTTTCAAAAATAACCTTTGCTTCACCTTTACATGGAAAAATACTTGCCGTAGTCACAATACCAATCAAAATCAGCAAGAATGAATCAATTTTAAAGCGTTGAAGTATATTCATGATATCAGTTTGATTAATTAAAAAAATCGCCACAAAAGTGGCGATGTATAAGAAATAATAGTTTATTCTAAGAAGCTTCGAAGGACATCAGATCGGCTAGGATGACGTAATTTACGTAGTGCTTTCGCCTCAATTTGACGAATACGTTCACGCGTTACATCAAATTGTTTACCGACTTCTTCAAGCGTATGGTCTGTATTCATATCAATACCAAATCGCATACGTAAGACTTTTGCTTCACGTGGTGTTAAACCTGATAAAATATCACGTGTTGCACTACGCAAACTTTCAGATGTAGCAGCATCTAATGGTTGCTCAAGTGCAGTATCCTCAATAAAATCACCCAAATGTGAATCTTCATCATCACCAACTGGTGTTTCCATTGAAATTGGTTCTTTTGCTATTTTTAACACTTTACGAATTTTCTCTTCTGGCATTTGCATGCGTTCAGACAACTCTTCTGGCGTAGGCTCACGACCAATTTCTTGTAACATTTGACGAGAAATACGATTTAGCTTATTTATTGTTTCAATCATATGCACTGGGATACGAATTGTTCTTGCTTGGTCAGCAATTGAACGAGTGATAGCTTGTCTAATCCACCAAGTTGCATAAGTCGAGAATTTATATCCTCGGCGATATTCAAACTTATCAACAGCTTTCATCAATCCAATATTACCTTCTTGAATAAGGTCTAGGAATTGTAAACCACGGTTGGTATATTTTTTAGCAATTGAAATCACTAAACGTAAGTTTGCTTCAACCATCTCTTTTTTAGCGCGTCGCGCCTTAGCTTCACCAATAGACATTCTTCTATTAATATCTTTGATTTGCTCAATAGAGAGATTCGTTTCTGTTTCAATTTTTTGTAAAGCAATAATTTGCTCTTCAATTGACGATTCAAACTCTTTTAATTTAGCGGCAAACACACTTTTACTAGTACTGGCTTTTTTAAACCAGTCCATATTGTTTTCATTGCCGGTAAAATGCGTCATAAACTGCTTTTTCGGCATTTTACATTGCTCAACACAGATTCGCATAATAACACGTTCATGTGATCTTACTCGATCCATCATGCTTCTCATATTATTAACGAGAATATCAAACTGTTTGCCAACTAACCGAAATTGTTTGAAAACTTCAGATAAATTTTCAATTTCTTGCTGTGCTTTTTTATGAGCACGGCCATATTTTTTGATTGCAGCAGAAGTTTTGTTATGTTGCTCTTGCAGTTCAGCAAATTTCGCTTTTGCAACTTCCGGATCGATAGAAGCATCATCATCAGCTGAAGAATCACTTTCTTCTTCACTTTCATCATCACTATCGTCAATGTCAATCTCTTCTTCACCGTCTTCCAGCTCTTCAGGAAGTTCTTCTTCTGATTCTTCAGCATTAGGATCAACAAAACCAGTGATAAGATCGGATAAGCGAACTTCTCCACTTTCAATTAAATTATATTGTTCTAAAAGGTAAGTAATGGCTTCTGGATATTCAGATACTGAGGTTTGAACTTGATTAATTCCATCTTCAATACGTTTTGCGATATCAATTTCGCCTTCACGGGTCAATAGTTCAACCGCCCCCATTTCACGCATATACATACGTACCGGGTCAGTAGTTCGGCCTATCTCTGATTCGACATTGGATAAAACTAATGCTGTCGCTGCTTCAACTGCCTCTTCATCTGGAACATTATCTGAAAGTAATAATTCATCTGAGTCTGGGGCTTCTTCAAGCACTTGAATCCCCATATCATTGATCATTTGGATAATATCTTCAATTTGATCTGAATCAATAATTTCTTCAGGCAAGTGATCATTGACGTCAGCATAGGTCAGGTATCCCAGCTCCTTACCCCGTATAATTAGGAGTTTTAACTGTGATTGAGAATTTTGCTCCATAAAGTATCACCATTTAGTTATTCGGTCATGTATATTATATGTGCAGAATAAAAAATAGTTTTCTGCACATACCCTGTATATTTAGTCTTTTTTTGATAAAACAAGTATCAATGTCGCTAATTCTTTTTTCTCTGCGGTACTTAATCCGGAGACTCTCTCTTTTGCGATCAGTTCATCTTGCCTTTGGGCGAGTATATTATCATATAACTCTTTTAAAGTATTAGAAAAAATTGATTCTATTTCATCATCTTGGTAATGGTACTCCCATGTAGCTAAACGACTTAACTGTTTATAAAATGGTCGACTGGTACACTCTGTTAATATCTGTGCTGTAGTTATATTTGGGTATTGTTGACATAATTCAAGTAGCTCAATAAATATATCTATGCCAGCTAAATTAACTTGTCGCATAACATTAATATCTGCAACCATTTTAACCATATTCGGATATTGCAGTAATAAACCAATCAAAATCCGCATAGTCGTTAATTTCATCTGCGGTGCAGACACGGCTTCAATAGGTTTATTTTCACCTTTATTTTGATTAGCGGCAATGAGTTGTTCTATTTGTGATATATCAAGTAGGCCTAAATAACGACCTAATTTCTGAAGTAAATTAAGTCTGAATGCTTTTGCTTTGACTTGCTCAAGCAAAGGTATGGCAAGTGAACTCAGTTTAGCTTTACCTTCAGCAGTTTTTAGATCAACTTGTTTTAATAATTCATCAAATAAAAATTCAGATAAATTAGGAGAATTTTTTACATAATCTTCAAAACCGTCTTTACCAACTTTACGCACAAAACTGTCAGGATCTTCATCTTGTGGTAAAAAAGCGAAAGTAATTTCTTTACCATCAATCAAACAAGGTAGTAATACGTTAAGTGCTCGCCAAGCTGCGCTTCGCCCTGCATTATCACCATCATAACAAAATATGACAGAATCAGTTGCTCTAAATAATAATTTGATATGTTCTTCAGAGGTTGATGTACCTAATGCAGCAACCGCATAATCAACTCCGTATTGAGCAAGTGATACGACATCCATATATCCTTCAACCACAATCAGCTGTTCTGGATTTCGATTAACCTCTTGCGCTTCATAAAGACCATACAATTGGAAACCTTTATGAAAAATAGGCGTTTCTGGTGAATTAATATATTTGGCTGAATCATTGATAATCGTTCTACCACCAAAAGCAATGACATTACCTTGCCTATCGCGAATTGGAAACATTATACGACCACGGAAACGATCATATTGATTACCACTATCATTGGTAACTAACATACCAGCTTGATTATATAATTTTGTTTCAGCTTTAGTTTTTACTACATTTTGTGAAGTTAAACGCCATTCATTAGGGGCATAACCTATTTTATATCTAGTTATAATTTCTTGATTTAAACCACGTTGCTCAAGATACATATGAGCATCTTTTGAAGTTGATAATGCTAATTGCTGTTGGTAGAAATCGGTGATTTTTGCCATCAAGGAGTAGAGATCACGACGCAAATTACGCGATTCAATTTGCTTTGATTGATCAGCTTGATTGCTATCACTTTCCGTGTAAGGAACACGAATGCCTTGCATACTAGCAATTTCTTCAATGGCTTCAGGAAACGTTAGTCGTTCATACTGCATTAAAAAATTTACAGCAGAACCTGATGCACCACATCCAAAGCAGTAGTAAATTTGTTTTTTTTCATTTAATGAAAAAGAAGCGGTTTTTTCATCATGAAAAGGACAACAACCAAAATAATTATTTCCCTTTTTTTTCATTTTAACGCGCTTACCTATTACATCAAGAATATTTGTGCGGGCAAGCAAATCCAAAATAAAATCGCGAGGAATAAGACCTTTCATGATAAAATTCAACCATTTACGGAATTACACAAAGACAACAAGCCGTAGTCATAATACGGCTTGTTAAAATTTTCATATTAAAAATATAAATAAATTTAAATTTTCAGTATAAATATTAATATAGACGAGTGCGACGGGCGTTTTCTCTTTCTAATTTCTTAGCGTGGCGTTTAACAGCAGCTGCTTTTGCGCGTTTACGAATAGTTGTTGGTTTTTCGTAAAATTCACGGTTACGAACTTCAGCTAATATTCCTGCTTTTTCGCAAGAACGTTTAAAACGACGTAACGCTACATCAAAAGGTTCATTTTCACGTACTTTAATTACTGGCATGTGCCTCTCACCTCAAATTTGGTTAATATCACAAGGGACTAAAATTAGTGCGCAATTTTACCTCTAATTTATATAAGTTGTAAAGTAAAATATCGTATAATTACCACATAACAAATTATTTGATAATCCTGCTTTTGAGTCAGATAATAAAACCGTTTAATCAATAATATAGGTGTTTTTATGTCATCAAACTTTACTGGCCAATACCCTCAACGACGATTACGTCGTAATCGTGCTCATGATTTTAGTCGTCGCCTTGTTGCAGAAAATCATTTAACAGTTGATGATTTGATTTATCCTGTATTTATCGTTGAAGGTAAAAATATTATTCAATCAGTAACATCAATGCCAAATGTTAAAAGAATGAGTATTGATCTATTAGTGCAAGAAGCCGAACAAGTTGCCAAATTAGGCATCCCTGTACTCTCTTTGTTTCCTGCTATTGAACCTTCTCAGAAATCACTATTAGCGCAAGAAGCTTATAACGAACAAGGTTTAGTTCCTAAAGCAATTAGAGCATTAAAAAAAGAAATACCAGAACTTGGAATTTTAACTGATGTTGCTCTCGATCCTTATACGACACACGGTCAAGATGGTATTATTGATGGTAACGGTTATGTTCTTAATGATATATCTGTCGAAGCTTTAATAAAACAAGCGTTAGTACAAGTAGATGCAGGATCAGATATTATTGCGCCAAGCGATATGATGGATGGTCGAATTGGCGCCATTCGTAATGCTTTAGAGAAACATTATTTTGTTAATACTCAGATAATGGCTTATTCAGCCAAATATGCATCGAGCTTTTATGGTCCTTTCCGTGATGCTGTTGGTTCTGCGAAAAATATTAAAGGTGGCAATAAAAAAACGTATCAACTCGATCCGGCTAACGCTAATGAAGCATTACAAGAAATTTACCAAGATTTAAGTGAAGGCGCTGACATGGTAATGGTTAAACCCGGTTTACCTTATCTGGATATTGTGCGTAAAGTAAAAGATACTTTTGCAGTACCAACCTTTGCCTATCAAGTATCTGGCGAATATGCAATGTTGATGGCCGCAATCGAAAACGGTTGGTTGGATGAAAAATCGGTCATCATGGAATCATTACTTTGCTTTAAACGAGCTGGGGCAGATGGTGTTTTAACTTATTTTGCCAAACAAGTGGCACAATGGATCAATAGCCGGGAGCGATAAAAGTTTTAACTCAACTAGCTTCAATGAACAACTTATAACTAAACTCAAGTTATTTATACAGCAATAAGAGAGCATTCTAGTACGATTAATTTAATTAGAACCATTGAATTATCTATAACTTATTAAATAATGTGAATATGATGAGTTTTACTCACCATATTCATCATATTCACGACAAAGTATTAGGGTATCTTCAATCAAACGCCTTGCTATCGTTCCATATTCTGGTATTTTTGGTAATTGTGAATAATGATACCAATTTGCTTCTACTAACTCATTTTTATCGATGGTAATTTCTCCACTCTCATAATCAGCTAAATAAGCCATCATCATAGAATTAGGAAATGGCCAAGGCTGTGAACCAACATAACGAATATTTTTAATTTTTATTTTTGACTCTTCATATACTTCACGGGCAACGGTCATTTCCATTGTCTCACCAATCTCTGTAAAACCGGCTAATACAGTGTATAGATTTTCTTGATTATGCCGGACATGTTTTGCCAATAAAATTTTGTTTTTATCTCTAATAGCGACAATAATTGATGGAGAAATTTGTGGATAATAACGTTGATGACAATGATCACATAGACAACACCATTCTGTTTTACTAATATGCATCTCATGACCACAATAACCGCAATATCTATGAGAACGATAAAACTCTGACAACTGCACTGCCCTGCCAGCCATATTAAATAATGATTGATCCTCACTATTGAGTAAAGGTCTAATAGTACCCATTGAATTTTTCATTTCTTGGCAAATCAACCAAGCGGTTTGTCCATTCCACTCACCAATTGGTTGAGCTAATTGATTAGTAAATCCAAATTCACTAGCGATACCATTAGGAACTTCACCATCAGGCAACCATAATCGTCCATTTTGACTAACAAACCAATAACCTTTTTCGTTACCAACTAAATTAAATTGTTTTTGTATATTCATTACATCAATACCCAAAAAATAACAACTAAAAAGGAGGATTTTACTCCCCCCCTTTTATCAACATTATTTCTTTTTCTTCTCGTGAAGACCTTTTTTCTCAAGCTCCCAGTAAATTATACGTTGCTGAGCAATCGTGAATAAATTACTTACGATATAGTATAAAACTAAACCTGATGGGAACCATAAGAAGAATACCGTAAATATCAATGGCATATAAGTCATTAATTTTTGTTGTAAAGGATCGGTAACCGGCGTTGGTGACATTTTCTGAATTAAGAACATTGTCGCCCCCATTAATAATGGGAAAACATAATATGGGTCTTGTGCAGATAGATCATGGATCCAAAGTGCAAATGGCGCATGACGTAATTCAACCGTATTACCCAACATGTAAAATAATGACAGGAAAATTGGCATTTGAATCAACAACGGTAAACAGCCACCAAGAGGATTAACCTTTTCTTGTTTATAAAGTGCCATTGTTTCCATGCTCATTTTTTGTCTATCATCACCGTAACGCTCTTTTAGTGCCTGTAAACGAGGTTGTAATAACTTCATTTTAGCCATTGAACGATATTGTGCTCGTGTTAATGGGAATAAAATACCACGCACAATAAAGGTGATAACTATTATTGAGAAGCCCCAATTACCAATAAAGCTATGGATAAATTTTAATAAATAAAACAGTGGTTGAGATAAGAACCATAACCAACCATAATCCACGATTAAATCAAGATGATTAGCGGTTTCTTTTAACTGACTTTGGATTTCAGGACCTAACCATAATTTTGCACTAACTGATTGAGTTTTACCTGGTTGAATAACGGTTGTTTCACCTTTAAAGCCAATTGTTGCTTGTGAGTTATTAGCTGTTGCACGTGAATAGAATAGATTAGTTTGATCCTGCGCCGGAACCCAAGCAGAAGCAAAGTAGTGTTGCAACATAGCAATCCAACCAGTATTTGTTTCAACGCTCAACGCTTTATCTTTGATATCACCGAAACTATATTTACTATAATTGGTGTCCGCACTAGAATAAGCTGTACCACGAAACGCGCTTAAGCCCAATCCACCTCCACCTTCGGTAACGGCATCTTTAGGTAGTTCAATAGTTTGTTTCAATTGACCATACATTGATACTTCTAAAGGATTTTGGCTTTGGTTATTAACCTCGTATTGCACATCAATTGCATAGTTACCACGATGTAAAATGTAATATTTAGTATAAGTTACATCATTAACTTGATATGTAAATGGGACCTTTAACTCATCTTGACCATCAGCTAAAACATATTCAGATTGAGCTGTTTGATATACTGGTCTTTTTGAACCTTGGCTGGCATTATCTGGACCATCTTTACCGGTTAATCCACTTTCAGCAATGTAAATAAAATCAGGCTCAGAGGTAAGAAGTTGGAAAGGTGTACCTGAATGAAGAGACTGCTCATATTTCAACAATTGGGCTGCTTGCACATCGCCACCATAGGTATTAACCGTTAATGACAATACATCAGATTTAATGGAAATTGTTTTACCTTGCACAAAATTTGCTGTTGAATTATCTTCACCAATTTGTTGTGTCAATTGATTAGCTACTGGTGGTTTGGGTGCATGATCATCTTCCCATGCTTTCCAAATCAGGAAAGAAACAAAAAGTAAAGCAATGACTAAAATATTACGTTGAGATCCCATTAGTGTTTTTCTCTATTGGTTTTAGTTTTCTTAGGAGGAACAAAATCTTCACCTCCTTCATGTAAAGGGTGACATTTTAATACACGTTTGACCGTTAGCCAACCACCTTTTATCAAACCAAAGCGCCTTAATGCAATTATTGCATATTGTGAACAGCTAGGAGTAAAGCGACATTTAGGGCCCAATAATGGACTAATGGCACGTTGATATATTGTAACAACGAAAATAAAAATATTAACAATCAATATTTTAACTGCATCAATATGCTGTTTAATAACGAATATTAACTTAGTTAACTTTTTTTGATGATTTGCTGACATAGTTTATCTAATGTCTCAACTAATTGTTGATTACTCAATTGTATAACAGGCTGTTTAGCCATCAAAATAAAATCGATATTAGGAAACTGATGTTGGTGATAACGAAAATATTCTTTGGCCAATCGTTTAATACGATTACGCTCATGCGCCCTTTTAACCTGTTTTTTCGCTATAGCAAAACCTAATCTAGGGTGAGTTAAATGGTTTTTACGTGTAACTAAAGTCAGGAAAGGTGAACCTGCTCGAATAGATTCTTGAAAGACATGATTAAAATCAAAGGGAGTTAACAAACGTAACTCCCGAGGAAAAGTGAGTTTAGTCACTCAACTTTAAATTAGCTAGCAACAGTTAAACGAACACGGCCTTTAGCGCGACGACGAGCAAGAACTTGACGACCGTTTTTAGTAGCCATACGAGCACGGAAACCGTGAGTTCTATTGCGTTTTAATACTGATGGTTGAAATGTGCGTTTCATGACGATTTATATCCAAATCTAATTATCAACAAGTTGTAGAGTATAGACTCCACAGCATTAATTAAAGAGGTCCGAATTATAGAGTCTATTTTATTTTTCGTCAACGAGATTTTGATACATAAATTGTAAGGACTTTATCAAATTCCACTAATCACCAATAGCTAAAACCCGTTTACTTTTTTCACCACCGACTTCACGCGCTAATTTGGGGACTAAATAACCTGATACATTTTGTGCCAATTGCCCCATAATTTCTTTTGCTACATCATCTTCAACTAGAAAATGAGCCGCGCCTTGTACTTTATCTAACAAATGTATGTAATAAGGCAAAATACCAATTGAAAATAATTTATTGCTCAGTTTTGCTAACACTTCAGCATTATCATTAATATTTTTTAATAAAACGCTTTGATTCAATACTGTTACATTACTAGCCTTTAAAGATTTAACGGCATTTGTAACATCATTATCAATTTCATTGGGATGATTAATATGAGTAACTAACACAATTTGTAAACGCGTTTTGGCAAATAATCGACACAACTGCGAAGTAATACGATTGGGTATTACTACCGCCAAACGACTATGGATACGTAAACGCTTTATATGTGGAATTTTCTCTAATTCAGCGATTAAAAAAGCCATTTCATGATCTTTAGCCATTAAAGGATCACCACCTGAAAGAATAATTTCATCAAGTTCTGTATGACTTGCAATATATTCTAATGCCGCATTAAGATTCTTTTTAGTGCTTTGATTATCATGATAAGGAAAATGTCGCCTAAAACAATAACGGCAATTGATCGCACAAGCAGTTTTAGTCATTAACAATGCACGATTATGATATTTATGTAACAATCCCGGAACATTACTATGTTGCTCTTCAAGGGGATCTTTACTAAAGCCTAGTGCATTTATTAATTCCTGCTCATCACAAAGTACTTGCAGTAGCAAAGGATCATGACTATCTCCTTTTTTCATTCTGTTGATAAAGGCCATTGGTACCCGAAGTGGAAATTGCTTTCGCGCTTGCAACATCGGTAACGAAATTTCCTCAGGATCTAAATCCAAATAACGATATAGTTTTTTGATATCTGTCACTACATTAGCGAGATCAAAAATCCACTCATCTTTATTTGGTTGTTCAACATTTTGCTGTATAATATGGCTCATTTTTGTAATTCAGAATGATAGTTGGAGCTTTTATGGCATCTTATAGTACTAATGAGTTTAAAGCTGGTCTTAAAATAATGCAAGATGGCGAGCCGTGTGTAATTGTTGAAAATGAATTTTACAAACCAGGTAAAGGACAAGCAATTAACCGTGTAAAAATTAAAAAATTACTTTCCGGTAAAACTGTTGATAAAACATTTAAATCTGGTGAATCTGTTGAAGCGGCTGATGTCGTTGATATGAACTTAACTTATCTCTATACCGACGGTGAGTTTTGGCATTTTATGAATAATGATACATTTGAACAACTTTCTGCCGATGCAAAAGCTGTAGGTGATAACGCTAAATGGCTAGTCGATCAAGCTGAATGTATTTTAACCTTATGGAATGGTCAGCCTATTGCAGTAACGCCTCCAAACTTTGTTGAACTTGAGGTTATTGAAACAGATCCTGGTTTAAAAGGTGATACAGCAGGAACTGGAGGTAAACCAGCAACATTATCAACAGGTGCCGTAGTACGTGTTCCTCTATTTGTACAAATTGGCGAAGTTCTTAAAGTTGATACACGTTCTGGTGAATACGTTTCACGCGTTAAATAATATTAATTATTCATCAAATAATTAAATATAAGAGGTCGATATGACCTCTTTTTCATGAGTAAAAAATTTAAATTGAATTTTTGAGTTGAGGAACGGGGTTTTTGAGCTTAAAAATTATCACTATTCTTCAATTATTGGATAATTGAAAATCTAGTTAGCACCGAGATAATTAAGTTGTCGCCAAGATTCATAAACAACGACAGCAACAGAATTAGACAGATTCATACTTCTACTATTGGCAACCATAGGAATTCGAATTTTTCTATCCTGCGGCAATGCGTCAAGCACTTTTGCTGGTAAACCTCGAGTTTCTGGACCAAACATTAAAAAATCAGCCTGTTGATAATTTACCTCACTATGGGGTTTTTGACCTTTTGTGGTTAAGGCATAAACTTGTGAAGCCAAATCAAGCTGATTTGCCTCCAAAAAATGCTCAAGATTTTTATAACGTTTTACATCAACAAATTCCTGGTAATCTAGCCCAGCTCGTCTCAATTTTTTATCATCCCAATAAAATCCCATCGGTTCAATAATATGTAAATTGAAACCAGTATTAGCACACAACCGAATAATATTGCCAGTATTAGCAGGGATTTCGGGTTCAAATAAAACAATATTTAAAGGTGCATTTGACACAATTATTACTCTTAGCGGTTAACGTTTTTGAAGAGGTAATAATATCACAATTCTAAGGCCACCTAAGTGACTTTTCTCAGCTTTAACAGTGCCATTATCTCGCGTAATAGCATTAGCAACAATGGCTAAACCTAAACCAGTACCACCAGATTTACGATCTCGAGCTTCATTAGTACGATAAAATGGTCTAAAAATTTGCTCTAACTCACTATCAGCAACACCCGGACCATCATCATCAATAGTAATAGTCACAGTTTGTTGTTGGATAATAAAATTCACATCAATCCGTTGATTTGAATAACGAAATGCATTTCTTACCACATTTTCAAGCGCACTACACAACGCCGTCGGATAACACAAAAGTCTATGATTAGTTGGCGGATTATGAATTGAAAATTGTTTAGAGATTTGATTTGCTTCAAAAGTTGCATTATCTAAAACATTTTTAAATAATTCATCTAACTTTTTATATTCACGAACTTCATTATGATCATGTTGATTCCTTGCTAAGGACAACAAATCACCAATCATTGAATCAAGTTTTATCGCTTCATCACTTATCCGTAAAACCTCATTACTTTCACCTTGTTTACGACGTAATAAAGAAGTTGCTAATTGCAATCGAGTTAATGGTGTTCGTAATTCATGAGAAATATCAGAGAACAACCGT
Organism: Gilliamella sp. LMG 34361; assembly: GCF_984569075.1. Lineage (NCBI taxonomy): Bacteria > Pseudomonadati > Pseudomonadota > Gammaproteobacteria > Orbales > Orbaceae > Gilliamella > Gilliamella sp. LMG 34361. Next base: position 2,918,449 of record NZ_OZ474903.1, read on the forward strand.
TGCTGTAACTCTTGCATCCTTTTCAATTCTCTAAGCATATGGTTAAAACTTGCACCCGTTGCTTTATATTCATATGACCCGACTTTTTCAAGCTCAGGCCATTGTTGTAAATTACCTTTAGCAACTTGCTCTGCCGCCAACTTTAATCCTCGTGCTGGTCTAGCTATACTCCAAGATAACCACAACAAAAATGGTGTACTTGCCAGCATGGTTAAAGATAAAAGTAAAAAAGGATGATCAAAAATCAAATTAACAAATTGTGATTGGATATCTGATGCGGGTTGTAATAAATATAATTGATATTCTTCATCAGCATAATGGAGTAAGAAAGGACCTATAATTTCTTGGTTATCATAAATTTTCTTTGCTGGATCATCAATATCATGCGATTGTTCACTAAAACTTTTTACTAAATCAATATTTTTAGTATCCGCTGTGATAATTTGTTGATTTGGTGTAACGATGAATAATAATTGTCCTGCTTTTTGATGGTTATCCATCACAACAATGAATCTCATCCACCAACGAAAACTGTCTTTAGAAATTTTAGTTAAATCTTTTTCAATTTCGCTTGCCAGTAAATTACCACTTTCTTTATCTTTGTTTGCTAAATAGGTTAAATTTCGGGAATCAAGTTTTGGCAAAACCATCACCAGAATAAGAAAAAAAGCAATAGTAAGTAAGAATATTGTGAAAATTCTAATTGTTAAGCGATCAAAGATCCACATATATTCTCACCGACAAAGAAAGATCTAATTTTGTAAAACGTTATCATTTTGATCTACAACAAAGAGATATCCTTTTGAGCGTAACGTTTTAATCCACGGTAAACCATCACTACGAGGAGGAAGTTTTTTTCGTAAATTAGAAACATGAACATCAATTGAACGAGCTAATGGTAAAAACTCTTTACCTAACACATTCTCACTTAAATCATCTCTAGATATGATGTTTCCTGCATTTTCTAAAAGTTGTAATAATATTTGAAACTCAGTACCAGTTAATTCAATATATTTATCATCAAATGAAACAGATTGTTGTTTTCGATTAACGATAAGTTTATCAATGGAATATTGAACTGACTTTTCACCTGGAGTAAAAGCTATATTATCCCAACGTTTTCTACGCAACAACGCGTTGATCCGAGCAATAAGTTCTCTATCGTTAAACGGTTTTAATATATAATCATCAGCACCAAGCTCAAGCCCAATAATTTTATCAAACTCGTTATCTTTAGCTGTTAAAAAAATTACTGGGACAGTATATTTATTTCTCAGTTGAGATAATACACTTAGTCCATTCATTTCTGGCATTAGAATATCCAGTAAAATAAGATCAATGCTATTATCAAATCTTTCTAAAGCTTGAACACCGTTATTAGCTACTACGACTTCAAATCCTTCTAACTCTAATAATTCGCATAACATTGATGCAATTTCTGGATCATCATCAACTACGAGCAATTTGTTCATCACTATCCCCATTAACTAAGAAATTTATAATTTTTATATCTGTATTAATATTCTTAAAAATATTATATAGATAAAATTAAAAAATTTAGTAAATAATTGTTAAGATTTATAGCTTAAAGATTTTTATATTACTAAATCCTTGCTCAATAAGATAAAGTGCTTGTAATTTACTCATAACACCTTTGGCACAAAACAGTAAATAGTGCTTTGATTGATCCAGATCACCAAATTGCGTCGCCAATTTATAAAAAGGTATAAGCTTAACTTCGACACCTTCAATTTCTAATGGATTATCCTCTTGTTCCTCAGGTGAACGGATATCAATTATGATTTGATTGTCTTCTAATGTTGTAACCGTATCTACTTGTATGAGTGTATTATCGGTTTGTTTAGCAATTTCACGAATATCAATATTTTCGGCTTCTTCAACTGCTTTATCCAAAATAGAAAAATCAAAATTTTGTTCTTCATTTTCTATTTTTTCTTTAACTGCTTTTACGGTAGGACTTTTCGAAATTACCCCACAAAATTCCGGCATAGTTTTTGCGATATCTTCAGTGCCTATCTGACGAGCTAGATTTATTATCGTTTCTTTATCATGGGTGATAAGTGGGCGTAAAACTAAAGTATCACTAACATTATCGATTAAACGTAGATTAGTTAAAGTTTGACTTGATACTTGCCCTAATGCTTCTCCAGTAACCAGCGCTTGAACATTATAACGCTGTGCAACTTTAGACGCGGCACGAATCATCATCCGTTTTAAGATAACCCCCATTTGCCCATCGTCAACTTTTTCAAGTATTTCACCCACCACATCTGAAAAATCAATGGCAATAAAACGGACCTTATGAGAACTTCCGAATCTTTCCCACAAATAATGCGCCATTTGTTTGACGCCAATTTCATGTGTTTTTCCACCTAAATTAAAAAAGCAGTAATGAACTCGGCAACCTCGTCGGATAAACATATAGCTCGACACACCTGAATCAAATCCCCCAGAAATAAGAGAAATAACATCTTCTTGAGTTCCTGTTGGAAAACCACCAATCCCAGCATGACGTTCTTTAACTAATAAAAGTTTATCCTTATCTATTTCAAGATTAACCGTTACATCAGGACGTGTTAATTTTACTTTAGCTGTAGCAACATTTTGATTAAGCCCACCGCCAACATAACGTTCTACCTCAATTGATGTGAATTCATGCTTACCGCGACGCTTGACTCTAACACAAAATGTTTTGTTCTCAATTAAAGGCGCATAGTGACCATATGCTTTTTCATATATATCATGCAGATCAACAAAAGTAAGCTCCTCAACCACTAATATATGATGAATACCTGGAATTTTAGTTAATAGACCTAAGATTTGATTTTCATATTTTTTGACTTTTGGACGAACTTCAATAAAATCCCAATGACGGATAACTGCAACATCAGTAATTGAATGCTTTAAAATATTACGAATATTACTCGTTAATATTTTAATAAAACGTAAACGAACGGACTCACTTTTAATCGTGATTTCAGGGAAGAGTTTAACAATAAATTTCATACAACAGCATTTGCTAGAATAAAAATGGCGACATTATACTGATTTTTCCCTAAAAACGTACAATTGATTATGATAAATACAGAAAATAACAAAATATACTTGCTTGTTGCTCACTCTTTCGATAATATTTCGCATCAATAAATTCGTTCTATGAACATAAAATTGACAGGTTGAAATGTACGAACTTTTAATTATAGGTTATTTAATTATCGCACTTGCGATAATCGTTTTAGTGCTAATACAGCGTGGTAAAGGCGCTGATATGGGATCATCTTTTGGTGCAGGGGCATCTGCAACGTTATTTGGTTCATCAGGTAGTGGAAACTTCCTTACACGCACAACAACAATATTAGGTGTATTATTTTTCGTACTAAGTATTATTTTATCCAATATTGGAAGTTCAAAAACAACTGTTTCAAGTGATGAGTTTAAAAATCTTGGCGAAAGTACGACATCACAACAAAGCACAGAAAACTCAAGCAGCAATGGACGAGTTATTCAAACAACTGATCCGGTTATTCAACCGCCAAGTATCAATCCAACATCTGATATTCCAGAATAAAAACGGCGCCGTGGTGGTGAAATTGGTAGACACGCTATCTTGAGGGGGTAGTGCTCTAAGAGCATGCGGGTTCAAGTCCCGCCCACGGCACCAATTCAATATTCATTAACATTCTTTTAACTCCTTTAAAACACATCAAAACCAACAAATATAAGGCTTAAAGCCTATTTTGTTATTCATTAAGCATCAGTAAGATACATTTACAACCAAAATTTTTAGGACTATATTAAGGACTACGCAAACATATTAAAATAATTTCATAGTCCCATAAGAGAAAAGTATGCCTAAAAAAGTAACCCCAATGACTGATACACAAATAAAGAATGCCAAGCCACAAAGTAAAGATTATCCTATTTATGATGGAAATGGTTTGCTTTTACTTATTAAGTCAACGGGGGCAAAAATATGGCAGTTCAGATATTACCGCCCTATAACTAATAATAGGACTACTGTAAGCTTCGGAAGTTATCCAGAAGTTTCGCTACAACAAGCGCGAAAACAACGGGACGAAGCGCGCGAATTAATTAAACAAGGTATAGATCCTCAAGAACATAAGGCAGAACAAGAGCAACTACAACAAGAAGCTAGCAATAATACTTTTTATGCTATGGCTCAAAAATGGTTTAAATTCAAAACCGAACAAGGATTAGAAGAACAAACCTTAAGAAAAGCTTGGCGCTCATTAGAGAATCATGTTTTCCCATATATAAAAGACATTCCCATTAACCAAGTAACAGCTATTAAAGCAATTAATGCACTACAGCCATTAAATAATAAATACGAAACAGTTAAGCGAGTTTGTCGGCGAATTAATGAAATAATGTATTATGCTGTCAATATGGGGATTCTTGATAATAACCCTCTAGCTAGAATTACCGATGTTTTTAATAGCCCAAAAGTTAAAAATCAGCCAACTATACCCCCTACTGAATTACCCGAATTTATGCAAGCACTGGCTATGGCAAATATTGAACTACAAACTCGATGCGTTATTGAATGGCAATTGCTAACTTTAACGCGACCAAGTGAAGCCGTAGGGGCTAAGTGGGACGAAATAAACTTTGATAGAAAATTATGGAGTATTCCTGCCGAACGCATGAAAATGGATAGACCACACAATATACCTTTGTCACCGCAAGCAATAAAAATACTTGAGATAATGAAATCTATTAATCATAAAAGCGAGTTTGTGTTCCCTACTGCTAGACCGCCCTATAACAAACCAATGAGTAGCCAAACTGCTAATATGGCAATAAAGCGCATGGGATACAAAGATAAGTTAGTTGCGCATGGATTAAGAGCTTTAGCTAGTACAGCTTTAAATGAGCAAGGCTTTAATTATGATGTCATTGAAAGCGCGTTATCGCATGTAGATAAAAACGCAGTAAGGCGAGCCTACAACAAGGCAGAGTATGAGCAACAAAAGCGTATTATGCTTGACTGGTGGGGCGACTTTGTCGAGCAAGCCAGTAAAGGGAATGTCTCATTGTCAGGTAACCGCAATTTAAAACTTGTTAATCATTAACTCTATCTAGATACCGTAACCCATATTTGGGGTACGCTCTCGCCATTGATAAAACTTTCACTCAAATTTGAGTTATTCACTTCAATAACTTCATATTAAGCCTCCTCATATCTGAGGGCGCTTTTTCAAATATCATCCTTCCTTACAAATCAGTACGTTAGTCGTAACTCAGATTTGAGTTACGCACAACATATACTTTGCTTATTTAATTACCCCCATTAATTTAGAATTTATCAGATAACTATACATACTATACATAAACACAAAAAACTTTATATATATTAAGATATTATATTATGTATACTTATTTTTTAGGTGTTCATAAGTATTCATTACTATACATACATCTATGCTTTTTAGATCACATGTATAACAATATGATTTATATTAATATTACGGACAATTCAAATATTTAATTTGTTAATAATCGACATGTTACTATTTCGCTTGATCATTAGATAGCTGAATGGTGATTTCCACCATACAGTATTAAATTTGTAATCTGCTAAAAAGCTAGCAGGTTTATTACATTGGTTTGAGTTATTCAACCATAGATATTTATGGTTATCCATTTAGTAATAGTGAACAAAAAAATTATTTCAATTCGCGGTTGTGTGTATAAAGGAGTATGGGTGATTTTTAGGATGATTTGTTATGAACTTTGTACCATCCCCTCTAGGTATAAAGGTTTCTTTGTAATGGTTTAATAATTCCAGACACCAAATAAGGTGGTAAAATAACATCATAAAAATGAGGAGAACCATGATAATGGACAGTCGAAGTTATACAACAGAATCTAAACGGGATTCTGTATCTAAAATCGAAGTAAAATCATATTCACCAACCTATGCAACTGAAATATGCGATTTATTTCATTCGACTATTCATGCTATTGATACCGATATTTATAGCAAAGCAGAGCAAGAAGCATGGTGCCCAACACCACCAGATTATCAGATGTGGTTAAAACGTTTAGATAATACTCAGCCTTATATGGCTATCTTTGGCTCACGCCTTGCTGGGTTTATTGAACTCAAAGACGATGGTTACATAGACTGTTTTTACGTGCATCCTGACTTTCAAAAACGTGGCATAGCTAGAAAACTCTATGACCATATACTTGACTTGGCTCACCAGAAAAAGCTTTCACAATTAAGTGTAGATGCTTCAAAAGTAGCCATGCCCATTTTCAAAAAATGGGGTTTTAAAATAAAGCGGGTTAACAAAATATCCAGAAAAAACCAGGTACTGATAAATTACCATATGTATAAACCACTTTGATTTTTATTGAGACCTTTGTACCGTAAAGCTTCACTCAAACTAAATTCCTAACCGCGCTTTTTTGAAGTATATAGTTTCTTGAGTCCATAAAAAGAGCGCTCAATTTTGCAGTTCTGTTAAATTAAAACAGTTATCTTCATAATAAAGATAACTTATAAATTCCTTTCATGGGGTTGAATTTAAAAAGCCCGTCAAAGAGTTTACAACTATCTTGCTACCGTACGAGCCTGATATTTTGATGTAGCGCGACGGCTCAAATATTTATTATTATCTTTTATTAAATCTCTCATTTACCTATCCTCAAAATATTATTTTAGTCTGCCAATTTTATCATAAACACTTAACTGTATATAAATACAGTGCTATAATGTATATTACTGTATATTAAAGTATTATTTTCGCCTAAGCTGATGCCAGAACATTAGCAAACCTAACGAACTGGCGCAAATTTTTTTAGATCGTGAAAGGTGGTATATGGAACATATTTACTGTGATGATTATCCTAATGTTATGCATTGGAAAGCTGTACAAGAATTTACTATAGAGCAAGCGTCTTTATTATTGGCAGGATTAGATCCCTTCGATTTTAAAGAGGGATTAGATTCAGTAAAACAAATAAATCATTCTAGATGGAAATTAGCTCATGGTTATGCTCTATCGTTAGAAACCTCTATCAGAAGGGGAATTTTAACGCCAATTATATGTGCTAAATATGTATATAATGAATTTCTAAATGAGATGAGCGCCACAAAGATAGATCCAAATGATAGAACAGAAACAATGTCTTATCGGCACACCATAATAACAAGAAGTTCCTTAAATCAATGGGTCACTAATGAAAATGTTATCTTAGTTCTTCCATATCGAGCTAAAAAAAACCCTCCCCCTATTATTCAAGAAATCAGTATAGAAGATAATAATATAAAAAAATTACCAAATAACACACAGCACTCTTCCGAAGGATTGGAGTTAACACAAGAGATAATTGAGCAATTTTGGTCTACTTATGATACCGAAAATAAACAAACAGCTCCAACAAAAAAAGAAGTAATTGATTATTTAATTGGTAAAGGAGTATCTAAAAACTTAGCAGAAGCGGTTGATATAGTATTGCGTCCTTTCGAATTAAGAAAAGTAGGACGAAGAAAGGGGTAAGCCTATTTACTGTATTTTCTATATAAATGGATAGGAATACTTTAATTAAATAAGTTACTACTATTAAAAAATTAACCCACCTATTTTAATTATACCATAATGCTACAGTTACCTTGTTTTAATAACTTTTATAACGAGGTAACAAATGACAAATGCAATCCTATCCAGAAGAGAAGTTAAAAATTTACTTCACTTCAAATCTGACACTAGTCTTTATACGCTAGAAAAGAAAGATAAAACCTTTCCCCAAAAAATCAGAATCGGCTTGCGTCGCGTTGGGTATCGCGCTGATGAAATTTACTCTTGGCTTGAATCTCGTAGAGTAGAACGTCGAGAGGTGGCTTAATGGTGATAAAGCAAAACCCTTTATATCGCGAAATGATAAAGGGCTAACACTGGAATAATGACGCTTCCAATGATAGCCAATCTCGCGATAAGTGTCTAGCTAAAACACCAAATTAACTAATTGATTTTAAAGCAAAGCGAAAAAATTCGTTACGGTTTCCCCTTGCCTAAATTTAGCTAAAAGGGGGAGTTTTCTGACACGTTAAGAGAGATCAAAAATGACAGATTTAAGTATTAAAAATAATGATATTGAATTGGCGCAATCCAAATTTGACTTAATCGCCACTAATAAAACGATTAATAATTTAAGGACACGTTAGAGGGCTAAATCATGACTACAAGCTTATATAACAACCTAGCAATACAGATGTATCCCCAAACCTTAAATAATCGCCCAATGAATCGCTACGGCGCAATTTTCCGACACGTTAGGAAAGATTTTATTGATATCACTACGCGCGCGCGTATGAGTCGGAAAACTTATTGCATGAGGTTGAATTTTAAAAAGTGGTTTTGCATGCCCATAAAAAGGGAAAGCAGAATACTAATAACTAAGTTTTGTCAGTCCATAAAAAGGAAACCAAGAAAACAAATACCACCAAAAAGTGGTATTAAGCTAGTAAATTATTTCTTATTTGGTTTGGTGAGTTTTTCTCGACAAGCAGAAATAACCCAAGCTGAAAAGTTGGTGTTCTCTTTTTGGGATTGCTCATCTATTTTTTCTATTAGTTCGTGTGGAAAGCGGATATCTTTACGTTTTGACTTACTGGTTTCATTTGCCATATTGGATATTCATAAGTTATTAGTACGGACAATATACACTAAAGTAAAGAATAAAAATAGTGTTGACATGTACGGACAAAATAAAATATATTGTACGGACACATTAAATTTTAACATTTTAATAAAAACAATAGCCCAAAGAGTTCGCACCTCAATGAGCTATCTAACCACAAACATTAAACGGAGTAATGCTATGGCTAATAGTAATGATACCCTATGCCCTAAAAATGGGCAATATGACCTACCTAACCTTTTATCTGTCTTGAATTTATATCAGGCTGATATCCAACCACAAAATTTATTACACGCAAAAGCACACTTAGAGGAACTTAGACAATCAATTCTATGGGGAATCGGTGCTATTGGTAATTTGTTATTTTGGGCTTCTGAATGTGAAGAATATGAGGAACAACAATTTAAAGACGATACACGTGACATTGGTTACCTGTTAGCACAATTAAAAAACGTTGTTTGCTTTGCTTCCAATCAAATTAATTTACTTGACGATAAACTTAATCATAAGGAAGTTAACGATAATGAATAATAAAATAACCGCAATCCACCATATCATCGTTGATTCAACTATGGCGATAGTAGCAAGTCTGTTTTTAATTGAGCAGATTAACAAAAATGATAGTCAGGTATTTATTCATGAAGGCACTAAGATTGATATTAACAAAGATTTAATTGTCTTAGGTTTAGATATCAATCTTAAGCAATGCTTGATTGAGGATTTCGGCGAAAAGGAGGGTTAAATCGTACTTATGGCGCGTTAAAAGACATGTACATAGAAAGTACAGATGCCCCCTTAGCATTAACCCCATTAGGACAAGAATTACTTTCAACATTGTTTATTGATTTAGTCGAAGATATCAAAGCTGAATCTAACGGGACAATCCATTAAGGGGGCGGTAATGAGAATAAATGAAATTACCACTCAAGCGGTAGGTAAATGGCAATCAATCTTTAGTTCATTAGGTATTGAGGTGGGTAATGGCAAACATTGCCCCTGCCCTGTCTGTGGTGGTAAAGATAGATTTAGATTTGATAATAAAGATGGGCGCGGTACTTATATCTGCAATCAATGCGGTAGCGGTGACGGCTTAGAACTTATCAAAAACTATTATCATTATGATGCGAAAGAGGCGAGCAGTAAAGTAGCCGAATGCTTAAATTTAAGGAACACCTCCACAAGCTCGGATTTGAAATCCGACCTACAAAACAACATACCAGAAAATCCTGTATGTAAAAAGGTTAAGTATTTGCTATCTAAAGCAATATTAGGTCAATCGGATTACCTCACTGAAAAAGGGTTAACGTTCGATTTAACCTTGATAGATGATGGCCGTATCTTTGTCCCTTTGATTAATATCAACAGTGAATATACAGGCGGTCAATTTATCGAGCCAAACGGAAATAAGCGCTTAATGAGAGGCTCAAATAAGAAAGGTGCTTTTATATGGGTTAGCCCAAAATTGGGCAGACCTGACGAGGTAAACAAAGAATTACTCACAGCTACCGAGATTATTATTTGTGAGGGATTAGCTACAGGTATATCGATAGCGGAATTCCGCCATCGGTCACTGGTGATATCTGCTATTGATGCAGGCAATCTTATTCATGTGGCCAAAGCTATCCGTGAGGTTAATTCTACCGCAAATATTATTATTGCCGGTGATAATGATATAGGTAGTCATAAAAACACAGGTAAAGAAAAAGCGATAGAAGCGGCTACTGCGATTAATGGTTATTACACAATGCCCGATACAGATTATAAATGTGATTGGGATGATTATAGACAACAGTTTGGACTTCAGAAAACTTCAGTTTTATTCGATAAAAACTTATCAAAAATTAACGTTCAAACCTTAACAAATAATAACAACCAAAACTTGAAAAAAGTTGAAACCCAAAACATGAATTTATCACAAATGGCATCCAGCCAGCGCGCCGAATTGTTAAATGAGCATTATCACAATAACCTCGCCATTAATTTAACTAATGATGAAATTTATCACTATCAAGCTAATGCATGGCAACCCATTAGCGATAAAGTCTTAATGCGGACATTAGCCGATTTATTTAATCAATCAGGTGAGCCATTTAACCCTATGCGAATTAGCTCAGCGGTTGAATCGCTCAGGTTATCACTGCCTATAATGGGAACACCTCAGAAAGATTTAATCTGCTTCAAAAATGGTGTTTATGAGCTGAAGACACAAACTTTTAGACCACACAATAAACAAGATTGGTTATTGGTGAGTAATAACATTGATTATTACCCTGCCAAAGAAAATGAATCTTTCGAAACTCACGCGCCGAACTTCACTAAGTGGTTAAAGAGAGCATCAGGCAATCAAGATAAGGCTAAGAACATACTAGCTGGACTTTATATGATATTAGCTAATCGTTATGACTGGCAATTATTCTTAGAAGTTACGGGCGCAGGCGGTAGCGGTAAAAGTGTATTTGCTGAAATCGCAACTATGTTATCAGGTAAAAACAATACTGTTATAGGTACAATGGAATCACTAGAAAAGGCAAGAGATAGGGCTTTAGTGGTTGGCTATTCACTTATCATTTTACCAGACCAACCGCGATATATGGGTAGTGGAGCAGGTTTAAAAGCCATTACTGGCGGTGATGAAGTCGCAATTGACCCTAAACACAAACAACCCTATTCCTGCAAGATTCCAGCAGTAGTGTTAGTAATCAACAACGAAGCCATGCGATTTAATGAGCGCAATGGGGGCATATCAAGGCGTAGGGTAATATTTCACTTTGGCGAGGTTATACCAGAAAAAGAGCGAGATTTAAACTTGGTTAGCAAAATAGAGCAAGAGCTACCCTCAATTGTTAGACTACTACTTAATGAGTTCGTCAACCCTAATGATGCTAAAGAAAGATTACACAAACAGCAACAATCAGAAGAAGCAACGACTATTAAAAGAGAATCTGACCATTTAGTCGATTTCTGTAGTTATTTTGACGCGTTAGACTGCCCTAATGGCATGTCAGTAGGTAATCTAGGAATTGTTCCATTCAATCCAAGAAAGTATCTTTACCATGCTTATATCGAATACATCCGTAACACTGGGCTGAATAATCCCCTATCCCTTACCCAGTTCGGCACATCTTTAAGTTATGCAATGAGTGAGAACGGCAAGCAATACATAAAGAAACGCTATACAGCAGGAAATAAAACTAATTTAGAACTTAATTTAAATGCCAGTAAAGACTGGTTACCTAAAGCAGAAGAACAAGAAAGGAAGTAAGAAAATGAAATCGTTAACCGCACTCGCAGACGCAATCGCAGAAACCTATGTTAATGAAATGATCGCCAGACAAGGAGATACAACCTTTACATTTACTAAAGGTGACGACACATACACAGGTACTATTACAAAAGAACTGTTATCCGCAGGATTGGTAGAGTTAGCTGTATTTTGTACAGATAATGGTAAAAAAGGTAGTCCGTTCGATTATATAGCTGACATGATTAATTTTCACGGCAAACGATGGCAAATAACTGACTGGGGAAATAGAGCTATCAGAATATATACCGAACAATCATTATTAAATATCAAAACACGCGTTTATCATTAATTAGGAGATTTATTTATGCCAAATTATGTATCACCAGATAGAAATTTTACAATTCGCTGTAGCGTAGAACTTGCAGATTTATTAGAGGCATCCGACAAAGCCAGAATGGAGTTAAAAAAAATAAATAAAAGCGCTGCTGAGGCGTCAAAAGGCGTAGATCAGCTTGAGGCGTCTGCAAAAAGTGCAGGCAACTCTCTTGGCAAACTCACAACCATTGCTAAGGCGGTATCTGCGGCACTGGTATCTAGCACAGTAATTGCATATGCTCAAAGTTGGAACGAGTTAGAGGACCGAATACAAAACACAGGCGCTACAGCATCACAAACTAAAGATATTTTAGACCAATTATTAGTGACCTCCGACCGAAATGGTAGAACGATTGAGGAGTCATCAGAGTTATATATTAGGTTATCTAACTCAATGAGTGAGCTTGGTTATAACACTCAAAGCACTTTGTCTTATATCGATACTCTGTCCAACTTGTTAACTATTAATAAAACAAGTTCGGTGGGTGCAGAATCAGCAATAAATGCATTAACTAAGGCGCAAATGAAAGGCAAATTAGCTGGTATTGATGCTATGAGTGTTTTTAATGCAATGCCGAGTATATTAAAAACACTATCAAATCAGCTCAAGAAAACCGCTAAAACAACTGATGAAGCCGACAAAATCACCGAGCAATACGTGCGGAAACTGGCTTCTGAAGGCAAATTATCTATGTCGCAATTTACAGCAGCGATGATTGAAGCACAAGAAGAAACCGCTGCTTTAGCTAATAATATGCGAAGCACAGTGCAAGACGGCATTAATCGGGTCACAAATAATCTCAAAAAATATTTAGGAGAGCTTAACAACTCAACTGGTGCAACTAAATTACTCGTAGATTCACTTATTCTGATGTCACAACATGTTGATATTCTAATGACGGGTGTTGGTGCATTGGCTGCAATCTATGCCGGTAAATATATCACGTCATTAGCAAGCGCTACTAAGCAAAGTGTTGAAAAAACGATTGCTGATATGCGACAAGCTCAAGCTGAGAAAGTTTTATTACAAGCGGAAGTTGAAAGAGCCAGCCAAAACGTCAAAGCACTGCAAATTCAAAAGCAAAATATTATCATGGCTCAAGCGCATTGTAATAATCTAAAAGCACAAACTGCATTGAATAAACAGCTTGAGATGGTTGAGAAACAGCTCGTTACTGCTACAAATGAGCATGCCGCGGCACAGGCACGGCTTAACGTAGCAGTGAAAGCCACTTCTTTTGCGGCAAGAGGATTGCAAGCAACAATGGCAATGTTAGGTGGTCCCGCAGGAATGTTGTTATTAGCGGCTGGGGCGTTAACGATATGGTCAAGCAAAGCAAATGCAGCGAAAGAAGCAGCAACCAATTTCAAAGATAAAGTCGATGATTTAAGTGAATCGCTCAAAGCAATGACATATGCTCAGTTGATTAAACAACAAAATGATTATATGAGTTCATTGAAAATTGCAACACAGGAATTATCTAAGCAAGAGAGTGAATTAAAAAGGACGGAAAAAGAGCTAAAAAGTATCATCACTAGTGGTAATTATTACAAAAATCACGAAAAGATAATTAATAATTTAGCAGAGAAAACCCAAACTCTCAGAGCACAAATAGACACCACAAAACAAAGTATCTCAAACTTAAATCAAGTAATGAACTATATCAACACTATATTGATCAATACGGGTGAAAATACTGACAGCGCAGCTAAAAAAACAAAATCACTGGACGAAGCTCTAGAGCAAATTGGCAAAAACAAGATCGACGAGAAAGTTAAATCCTTATCTACAGAACTTGAAATTGCAGAGATGAAGCTTAAAGATTCAAAACGTGCCGCTTATATCTATGAAAATGTGTTAAATGATTTAGGTGCGGCAGGAGATGAATACAAAGGTGTTTTAAAAGAGCTTGCGGCAGGCACTAAAAAATGGGAGGAAGTGTCCAAAGAGGCGTCCGAAGACGTCAGAAAAGTTCTTGAACCTTTATTTAAAGCGTATGGCGATCTTTTTGATAAAAATGAACAATTGAGCGCAAGCAATAAAAAAGGGCGAGGCTCAACAAAATCTTACGCAGAAGAAACTAAAAAATTAAACGATGAGCTACAGCTATTACAACAATCGTACAATGCGAGCAGTGCTGACGCTCAAATATTTAGATTAGAACATGAGACAAACACTAAAATCATCGGGAAAGAGCGTGAAAAATTAGAAGAACTCTTTAATTTAATGGACGGTTATAAAACTATAGGTGAAATTAAAAATCCTCTAAAATTTGAGGAAGATAGTTACAACAATGCTAAAACAGCGCTAAATGATTGGTTTCAGAAAAATTCTAATAAATATTCTGAATATTATTCAAAACTCGAACAGTTAGAAAAACAACATCAAATCAATTTAGCTAAAATAAAATCTGACGCGACAGTATCTAAAGTCGATGAGGCGGTGGCGCAAGTTGACCCAGTTCAAGCTTTACAAAATGAAAATGCACGAAAACTAGCATTAATCCAAGAGTTCGAAAACCAAAAATGGATTACTGAGCAAAGAGCTATTGAACTCAGAGAGGAGGCAAATAGACAATTCGAGCAAAACCGCATAAATGCGCAGTGGGAAATTTGGCGAAATCAAAGTGATGCTAATGAGCTTCTGGCATCATCACTTGAGGGCTTAGCAAGCAGTGCTACTAGTACAATATCAGGTTTGGCATCAGGCACTATGACGGCAACGCAAGCAATGCAGAACTTTGCTAATGTGATTTTGAATGAGGCTATCGGCTCACTGGTTCAAATGGGTATGCAGTACGTCAAAAATGCAATTGTCGAGCAATCAGCATCTGCGGCCACTACAGCGGCGCACATCACAGAAGCGGCAGCACTGGCAGCAGCATATGAACCAGCAGCTATGTTGGCATCAATCGCAACTGAAGGCGCTGCAGCAGATATTGGCGCCGAATCATATATAGCAGCTTTAGGTACAATGAAAGCTGCATCAATTGCCGGTGCCCGTAAAAATGGTGGACCTGTAGACGGTAGTAAAATGTACCGAGTTGGTGAGGGTGGTAAGCCAGAGATACTAATGCAGGGAGGGCGACAATATTTAATACCAGGAGAGAATGGACGTGTTTTAAGCAACCGTCAAATTACATCAGGTAAAGGCGGCTCTAGTGTTAGCCTGACTATAAACATGCCAGTAAATGTAGGTGATAGTGGCGGAATGTCAGAGCAGGATGGACAACAATTAGCTAAAAACCTTGAGCAGGCAATACGAGCACAAATCCAGAAAGAGCAACGACCAAATGGATTACTAAATCGTCGTTGATTTGATGTCTAAAATTTCATACTATTTATTAAATTAATTTAATAGGGATGTATGAAATGAAAAAGATAATTTATGTTGGTTTGATTGGGTTGTTTTTGACTGGTTGTGGTAAAAAAACCTGTCCGGATGTAGTAGATGCTTTGAATCAAGGTCAATATGTAGTCAAATCAAGATTAAAATCACCTTCTACCGCAAATTTTCCATATCCATCAGAGAGAGATTTAATTGAAGTCGGTGAACTGGAAGGAGTGTGTCATTATTATATTGGTGGAGACGTTGATGCTCAAAATAGCTTTGGTGGGATTGTTAGAAATCGTTATTCAATGAACCTTAAATACAATATATCTACAGAAAGATGGTCTTACGAAAATTTAGAAATAAAATAAAATTAAGATTATTTATCTTATAGCATCGCTAGAAAAAAACAACATTGCACAAACCGCCTTCTGGCGGTTTTTTATTGCTCCGAATCCTTAAATAACATACCATTATCTAAAAAAGGAGATGGTATGAAAAGAATTGCGTTGTTAGGTTTAGTTTGCTTTGCGTTGTCTGGTTGCGGTGATGATAAGGTGACAAAAGAGTATCTCATCGGCAAATGGGAGTGTAAACTAGAACAGTTTTCAGCCAAAAATGAGAATGGGAAACTTTCAGATTATGCAAAAGAAGGTGAGGTTTCTTTTGTAGAGGAATATAAATTAGAAGAAGGTAAACTATACTCTAAAAAAGATAATACTAAAGATTGGGTAGACATAGATATAATTAATAGATATACGGGTAAAACTGATGTTATAGATGAAGATGAATTTGGTTCATTAAAAGTTACAACTTTAATGACTAAAAAAACTGATAATCAATTCGTTGTTAAAGAAGAATTTTTTGTAATGAGAAAGAATACTGATAGCAAAAAAGAATATGTAGATATCAAAACAAATTCAGAAGGTTTATGCACAAGAATAAAATAAGGTCGATATGGGAATAAAAATAACCGGCATTGATAGATGCATAAAGAGCTTTGATAAAACTATAAACAGAACAAAAGACAATGCAGTTAGAGCAATGCACGCTTCAATGATTGTAGGAGCTACACAAGCGGCAATCTACACGCCCATAGACACATCAACATTAATTAACTCACAGTATCGAGAGGTAATTATTAACGGTACCCGTATCACTGGTAGAGTTGGCTACACTGCAAATTACGCGGCTTATGTCGCAGACCCATCTATAAAAATGAAATTTAAGCGCCCTAGTGCTAAAAAAGATTTTCTAAATGAGGGCTTCAAAGATGTGGAAGCTGAAATACTAGATATCTTTAAACGTGAATTATTCCGCTAAAGTTATAATCAATATATTAACCGCCAACTAGGCGGTTTTTTTTGTTTTTATGTATAGTAAAAATGTAGAGTTATGCAGGGTTAAAATGTAGACCATACATGGCACAAACCCTTATAGAATAAGGCTTACAAGAAATGATGTATAGTATGCACAGTTTTTTATAAAATTTTATTTTAATGGGGGGGTTAATTTCTTTAACACTCAAATTTGGGTACCGCCTCTTTAGACAGATTTTTACATCCGCGAAAAATCAACTTTAAATCAAAAATAAGTGAGTACTAAAAATACCCAATTTTAGGGGGCACTTTTTATTTTGGGACTATGTTTGGGACTACTTCTTCAATAAAGAAAAAATAAAAACCTTTCTCAAAAAGGCTTTAATAAGATTCTTTCAAGTCCCGCCCACTCATTAAGCATCAGTAAGATGCATTTATCTGCCAAAAATTTTTGGAATGTCTAAACGAGGACTAATATTTCACTTTGACGATGTCATCTCTAAAAAAGAATGAGACTTAGACTTGGTTAGCAAAATAGAGCTAGAGACACCCTCAATTGTGAGATTGCTATTAAATTAGTTCGCTAACCCTAATGATGATAAAGAACACTTACACAAACAGCAAAAATCAGAAGACGCAACAACGATTAAAGGAGAATCTGGCCATTTAGTGGATTTCTGTAGCTATTTTGACGTGTTAGACAGTCCTAATAGTATGTTAATAGGAAATATTGGAATTATGCAATTTAATCCCAAAATTACAAGCAATACGTTTACTTATGAATGAGAGGAGTTTTGCGAAGCTTTTATAGAAAGAAGCAATTTCCTCTACCCTAAAACTAAAAAACTAAAAGTTTGCACAAGAATAAAATAATCATCTATCGACTATAAAATCAGTTTAAACCCTCTCATAAGTTTTTTTAATTGATAATTAATCAAGATGAATTAAAAGTTCTTTATCTTGCTATTCATGGCTTAATCCAAATAATTTATATATGCTAAGCACGATTTTATTTGCGTTTTCAAACATACTATAGTCAGTAAGATTTCCTTGATTGAATATATTTGTTAATTCTAAAAAGCATTTACCAAGCTCTTTTAAAAGTAATCCTAATTTTGTGTTTTCTAGTAAATCCGAAAGTGATGAAGGATATAATTCGGGGGATATTTCAAGTGTGTTAATAAAACCAAAAGCGCGACCATATGAATCAGCAATTGATTTAATTCTTAGAGCTACATTTAAATACATGTCATTTAGCGATAAACTATCATTTTTATATTCTTCTATAAAAGATTCAATTTCTTCTGGATATTCTATTAATGCTGTCTCAAGACTATATAAATCTATTTTGATAAATTCGGGAGTTGCTGTTTTAGCAGACATACAGTTTGCAAGAAAATTTTGCCAAGATCTTATTGAAGTTAAAAATATAGCATCATTATGTTCATCATCTAATTTTCCAGCATCGAATTTAAATTCATTTTTTTGATGTATATCAATTAACTCATTATGCATCATATGTATAATACCACTTATATTATCAAATGATATTGAGTTGTCTTTTTCAAATAGGTTATAGAAAAAAGCTATACTTAAAACTAAAGTAAATTCAGAATATAATCCTTTGCTATCAAATTTTGGTTGCAACTGAGATATTGCTATCACATGTTCATTATTATATGACTCATCATGACCGTACTCCTTAGAAATATCTTCTAGAGCTGTTTCAAAATCATAAGCTATTAATACTTTCTTGAGTTTTGAAATATTCAAATTATATTCTTTTTCTAAGTCCTTTATGATAGTCAAGGTAAAATTACCTATCAGGTTCGCGGTATTTTCATCGTCAAAACCTTGTAAAGATATAACTAAATCGTTTTCCATAATTTCATCCATTTTATAATATAATTTATTATTGTAACTTGAATTAGATTTTCATTGCTATAGCTAAAATTTTACACAAACCGCCTAGTGAGTTTTTTTATTGCCCAAATCTCTTAAATAACATACCATTAGCCAAAAAAGAAATGATATGAAAAAGATTTTATTATTAAGCTTGGCCTGTTTCGCATTATTTGGTTGTGGTGATAATAAGGTGACAAAAGAGTACCTTGTGGGTAAGTGGAACTGCGTCTATAAAGAATATGGAAGTAAATATGATTCTAAGCTTAAAAGATATATTGATTATTTTGAAACTGATAGCAAACAAGTAATTCAATCATATGAAATTGTTAATGGAATTTTATTATTAAAAAATGAGAATAACAAAGCTATAGAATTTGATTTGGATTTACTTTATAACAATTTAAATATGGAAACTATAACTAACATGTGTGGTAAATGGAGTTATAATCAAAATTTATCAAAAAATACAAGCAATAAGTTTACTTATGAATGGGAGGAATTTTGCGAAGCCTATATAAAGAGAGGCGATTTGCCCCCCTACCCTAAAACTAAAAGAGTAGAAGTTTGCACAAGAATAAAATAAGGTTGATATAGGAATAAAAGTAAAAGGCATTGATAGATGTATAAAGAGCTTTCATAAAACTATAAAAAGTAAAAAATAATGTAGTTAGAACAATGCACGCGTCAATAATTGTAGGAGCTACACAAGCGGCAATCTACACTCATATAGACACATCAACATTAATTAACTCACAAAATCAAGATGTAATTATTACAGGTACTCGTATCACTGGTAGGGTTGGCTACACTGCGAATTACGCGGCTTATGTCGCAGACCCATCTATAAAAATGAAATTTAAGCGCCCTACTGCTAAAAAAGATTTTCTAAATGAGGGTTTTAAAGATGTGGAAGCTGAAATATTAGATATCTTCAAACGTGAATTATTCCGTTAAAGTTATAATCAATATATTAACCGCCTTAATTAAGAAAAAAAGAAAGCTTTTTCAAAAAGGTTTTAGTAAGTCATTTTCAAGTCCTACCCAGCACTAATTCAATAAACAGTAACATTATTTTGAATCCGGTAAATCACATTAAAATCAACAAACACACGACTTAAAGTCTATTTTGTTATTTATTAAGCATCAGTAAGATACATTTTGAAACGTTACGCCTACAATATTAGTAATACCGAACAACAGAAAATCATGACCCCACCTTTCTGGATTGATATGAGTAAATTGTTTGAATTATATGTCTATAAAAAACTGAGGAATATATTTACATCAAAGGAAGTAAAATATCACTATAAAGCAAAATATCAGGAATTAGATTTTATCTTAAAATTTACCAACCAAGCAGATTTCAAATTTGTAATTGATACTAAATATAAACCTAAATACCACAATCAATCAGTAATTATTGATGACATTAGACAAATAAGTGGTTATGCAAGAATTGAAAAAGTCTATAAAGAATTAAAAGTAACAGATTATCGACAAAATATCGATTGTTTAATTATATATTCTCATCAGAAGAGCGATGAAGATTTTACGATTAACCACTTTATTTTAGATGATCAAAATGAAATACCTAAGTCTAATATACAAAAACTAAAAAAAGAATCAGGCTATGTTAATATCTACAAATTAGGGATTAAGCTTCCAGAGATACTTTAATAAGTGTTATTTCCAAATTTTTCACAACTTTTAGCAGTTAATCATCTAATTAATTTTAGATGACAATTATTTTGATTTATTGTTTTTGTAAAAATAATTGAGAAGTCTATACCATCTCATGGATTATTTAATTGTCAGTAAACGAGTATAAGATGAGCTAGAATTGGGAAAGATGTAAAAACCCCATTCCTCAACTTTTTGTTAATTAAAACTGCTTACTGTTTTTTTAGTTGATGGGCTGTTTTATAATATTGTTTCTTAAACTGCAATAACGCTAATTGTTCGTTCAATAGCGTAATAGTATCCATTAACGTCTTTTCTTGTTGATTGATGATAGCTAAACGTTCGTCTAACGTTTCGTCACCTTGTAAGCATAGCTTAACATAGTGTTGTACATCTTTGATTGACATATTGGCATTACGCAAACATTCAATCAATTTTGCCCATTGTAAATCTGCATCAGAAAATAGTCGTTTTTCATTTTGATCGCGTTGTAAAAATGGAAATAGATTAAGTGAGTCATAATACCTAAGCGTGTGGGCTGACAAGCCTAATAGTTTTGCTGCTTTAGTCACCGAGTATTTAGGTGTTTGGTTTAATTCACCATTTTGTGCAATTGATGCAATACAATCATTTATATTTACCATATTTATACCCATGTTTTCATAAAAATCAATTAAATAGATTAGCAAGTATGATAATTTGGCCAAACTTGACTTAGAGTTACTCTAACCATTATAGTTCACGCCAACATTTAAGAAAAGTATGGGAGAAATTAACATGAACCCAAATAATATAAGAAATTTTTGTATTATTGCCCATATCGATCACGGTAAATCAACACTGGCAGATAGATTAATTGAGATGACCAATACTGTCTCTGAACGTGATATGAAAGAGCAATTATTAGATAACATGGATCTTGAAAGAGAACGTGGAATTACTATTAAGTTGCAAACTGTACGTATGTATTATAAAGCATCTGATGGTATTGAATATGAATTAAACCTAATTGATACCCCAGGTCATACTGATTTTAATTATGAAGTTTCACGCAGTTTAGCTGCTTGTGAAGGAGCTTTGTTGCTAGTTGATGCAACCCAAGGCGTACAAGCACAAACAATCGCTAATTTAAAACTGGCTCAAGAGCAGAATTTAACTATTATTCCAGTTATCAATAAAGTCGATATGCCGAATGCGGATGTTGACAGCGTGATTAAAGAAATCGAAGAGTTAGATGGCATAAACTTAGATAAAGTTATTTTAGCTTCAGCTAAAACCGGCGTAGGAGTTGATAATATTTTAGAATCGATCGTTGAAAACATTCCTGCGCCAGAAGGTAATAAAGATAAGCCACTGCAAGCGTTAATCTTTGATTCTCATTATGATGTGTATCGCGGTGTAGTGCTACACGTACGCGTTTTTAATGGTGCCATTCATACCGGAATGAAAATTAAAATGCTCAAAAGTGATATTGAGTTCGAAGCATTACAAACGGGCATATTTTTACCAGCAATGAAAACTGTTGATGTACTTGATGCAGGTGAAGTTGGATATATTTCGACTAATATAAAAATCGTCGCAAATGTCAAAGTCGGTGATACCCTAATTGATCCTAATCACCCAAATACCGAAGCAGTACCCGGATATAAAGAAGTTAAACCAATGGTCTATGCTGGGTTGTTTCCTATAAAAAATGAAGACCAAGAAAAATTGAAAGATGCGGTGGAAAAATTATCGCTTAATGATTCGGCTTTCATTTATAAACAAGAAAATTCCATGGCATTAGGGGCTGGTTTTAGGTGTGGTTTTCTCGGTATTTTACATATGGAAATTATTCAAGAAAGGCTTGAACGAGAATATGGTATCGAAATTCTCTCTACCTTTCCGAGTGTTGAGTATCGGGTAACGTTAAAAAATGGTGAGATGCTTAGCGTTAATAATCCTATGTTACTGCCAAGTTTTGAAAAGATTGCCTACATTGAAGAGCCTTTTATTGATGCTGCCATTATCATTCCAATGGAAAATATTGGTGAAATAATGGAACTTTGTCAGGAAAAACGGGGCATTTATGTGGATATGGTTTATCTGAATAATAAAATGGCTGAGTTAACCTTTAAATTGCCTATTTCGGAAATTGCCTACAACTTTTATGATTCTCTCAAATCCATTACCCATGGTTATGCATCAATAGATTATCGTGATCGAAGCTATATTGTCTCTGATTTGGTAAAAATGGATATCTGGTTGAATGATGAGATTGTCGATGCGTTTTCTTTTATTTTGCCACGCGATAAAAGCTTTGAACGAGGCAAGCAAATTGTGCAGAAGATGAAACATGTCATTCCACGCAAACTCTACCCAATGCCTGTGCAATCGGTAGTTGAGAATAAAGTTATTGCACGCGAAGATATTCCACCATTACGTAAAAGTGTCACCGGTCGTGGCTATTCAGGCTCTGCATCGAAAAAGAAAAAGATAGCTAAAAATATTAAGGAAAATAAAATTAGACAACGTAAATTTGGTGGTGTTGATATTCCTCAAGAGGCTTTTCATGCTGTGTTGGATATTCATTAATGATGTATGCTAATTGAGGTTTACCATTGCTTACATAATTAATCAACTTAGATAACAATTTCGCCGGCAATTGCCGGCAAAACTGTTTTTAGTCAGTAATAACTAAGCAAAGCCTTTCAATCCAACAACATGTACGTGTTCTTGGTTGTTGATCACTTTACGCACTAATTTATAGGTGGTACCTTTTTCCGGACTGATATTTTCTGGAGCAGCGATAATAAGTTGCATTTCTAATCGTTCACAAAGCTCAAAGAGCGTTGCAATCGATTTAGCATCCAGACGTGCCGCTTCATCTAAGAATAATAAGCGACATGGTGAAATATCCTTATTTCGCAGACGTTTAGACTCTTCTTCCCAACTTTGAATAACCATTAATAAAATGGACATCCCCGTACCAATCGCTTCACCGGTTGATAATGCACCACTTTCAGCGCGTAACCAACCATCAGCGCCACGATTAACTTCCACATCCATCTCTAAATAGTTTCGATAATCTAGCAACTCTTCACCAATATTTTGTGCAGTTCGTTGCCCCATATCAATATGTGGATTCAAACGTTGATAAAGTTTCGCTAACGCTTCTGAGAAGGTAATACGATTATTACTAAATAGATCCTGATGTTCATTTTGATCATCAGCTAATGCAGCTAATAATGAAGAGTGTGCCTCACGAATACTAACATTCAAACGAACACCATTAACCTGACCAAATGCCACTGCTTGCAATCCTTGATTAAGCATATGTATACGGTTTTGTTCACGTTGTATAGTTTTACGAATAATATTAGCCACACTTTTTGAACTAATAGCCAATTGCTGTTCTCGTGAAGTAAGTTCTTCAGTTAAGCGTGACAACTCAATTTCCATTTGTTCAATGGCTTCAATCGGATCATCCGTTTTGACGATATCTTGGCGAATTCGTTCACGTAGATGTTTATAAACTGCAATATAAAACTGGATTTTACGTTCTGGTCGTTTCGGATCTTCGGATAATCTTAATACATCACGTAAGTGTTCATTATCATTTACCGCTAAACGCAATGAACCAAGTGCTTTATCCGACATAGAACGTAGTTCATCAGCGCTGAGATAAGCCCATTCTCGTCGATGTAATCGTCGTTCTACACTGTTTTCTTTAACGAGTCGTAACACTAAACACCAACCAGCTTTTGCTTCAACAACTTGTTCACGTAACTGTTTATAATCACGCAGTGTTTGTGTTAAGCGTTTTTGCATTTGCGTCATTTCGCTTTCGCACATAATTAGTTGTTTTTCAAGCGACGTACATTGTTGGCGATTAGTATTAAGTTTATGATGAGTTTCATCTCGGCGAATACGCGCACGCTCTTCAGTCACAGCATCGGCTTTAACACCAATTTGTTCAACCTCTTTATGCAGCTCATTAAGCATATCGCGTTTAGTTTCAAATGCACTTTTAAGCGACGCAAAAGTTTGGTTATATTGATTATATTTATCTTGGTACTGCTGCATCTGACTACGTGCCTCGCTGCGTTGTGCTTCAACCACTTCGAGTCGAGAACGTAGTTTTTCATTTAGATCGCTATTTTCATTTAGCATGCCAGCCGAATCTTCATAACTAAAATGCGCGCGGCGTTGCATAACTTCGGTTAAGGCGAAAACTTGTTGACGAATAGTTTGCTGCTGAACTTTTACAATGTTATATTGCTCACGTAGTGACTCATTTTGCTCTGGATCACTTTGCAGTACAGCAATAATCGGCTCTAATTCTGAAACAGTATGTCGATGACGGCTAACATATTGTGCAGCTTCTTGCGCTTCAGCTACCTGTTCACGTAAATCATCAACCCGATCAGCTAAGTCATCATCGGCTAATAAATGCATCTGAGCAACCAATCGATTGACCGTAGTTAACTGTTCTTTACAATTTGCCACTTGTTGTTGATTTTGTTTATCAATGCTCTCTTGCGACAATAATTGCCGTTCGATTTCATTGCGTCTTGTTGCCAGTTTTTGCGCTTCGGCTTCGGGATCAATATCAAACGCTACTGATAGGTATTCGCCAATAAACTGTCCAACATTTTGCTCAATACGTTGCAACTTTTGCAGATCAAATGAAATTGTTGCATATAGTTCATGTAGTTCATCACGTTCAGCTGATAATTTTTCCAGATGAATTTCACGAGCAGCTCGTCCAAATAACGGCACTTTTGGGAAAGTAGAGAAGCGCCATTGGCGATCGCCGGTTTTAACCAGAACAGATTTATCCATCTCTTCACAATCAAATACACTATCATCAAATGATGATGGATCACCTTCAATAAAATAGATATCTTCCGGATAATCTTCTTCGCTATTGGTAAGACTTTCAAGTTGTACTTTAACTAATGATAAATCTGGTACCACAATGGCTTGTCTCGATGGACCATACAATGCGGAAAAGTAAGGTGCATCATCAATGGTTACATCTTCATAAATTTCAGAAAGTAATACACCATTGAATCGTTCAGCTAAAGCGGATAAACGACCATCATCAACCCCACTAGGTTGATTAAGTTGCTCTATTTGTGTATCAAGTTGATTGCGTTTGAAATTAATTTGATCACGCTGAGTAACAAGCGTGCGCTCCCGTTCAAGTAATTGCTGCATATGCTGAGTAACAGATTGACTATTAGTAAAAGTTTGTTCTGTCTGTTCTTGCAATGCTATAAGAGCATCTTGAGCTTTTAACCATAATGGTGCTTTTTGACGGTAGTCACTGATTTTAGCTTGTATTTGTTCAAGTTCTTGTCTAAATTCAATCCGTTTTTCACTTGATTCGTTAGCAAGTTCAGCGTTTTGATCCAACTGAACTTCAAGTTCCTGTTTAAATTCATCAAGTTCATCATAATTGAGTTGGCGACCAAAGCGCTTACAGAATTGAGTTAGTAATGATTCAGCCTCTTTTTGTTCAAAAAAACGTTGTTCCAATTCATCTAATTGTAGTTGTAAATGTTCTGCTTGTTCAGCTTGGTAACATTGTGAAGGCCATTGCTTTAGGGCTTCTTTAGCCGCATTCCACGCATCACTTCGCTTTACGTCGCCAACCAATTTAACGACGAGTTGGTAGGCTCTATCAAATTGATTTATTGCGGCATCAGAAACACTGAGTCTTTGTTCCAATTCTAATAATTGTTCAGTAACTTCTTTTTGTCTTTCTTCAAAAACTTCATAGTGATTTTCAACATTACTTATACCTAATTTAGGTAATTGGCATAATTGTTGGGCATTTTTTAATGCTTGGATAGCTTGTTGATATTGGATTGCTCGAGTCTGCTGTACATCTAGAGCTTGTTGATAATCAGCTAATTGTGTTTTTATTTCATCAACTTCTTGCTCAGTATGCTCGGCCTGATCACGGTAAGTTTGATACTGTTCATTGGCTTCAAGTACAACTTCATTTTGCTCTTCAAGTTTTATATTTAGGTCATCTAAATCAGATTGATAACGATCAATTTTTTCTTGTTGACGTAAAGCTGTTTGCGCTAGATTAAGGTGATCATTCGCCGCTTGGAGATCAGTCTCTAGATCGCTTTGTGCATCTTGATATTCTTTAAGCTCTTTGGCCATTTCAACTTGGCGATACTGATTACTGATAAGCAGATCTTGAGTTTTAAACATATCTCGACGTAGTCCTAAAACCGATTCGATATGAACTCTACGTTCATTAGCATGACGCATATAATCAGCAGCGACATAATTTGTCGATTCAGTAATAAGGTGTTTGAATAAATCACGATCTGATTGTGTAACACGGATGGCTTCGAGTGTCATTCGATTTTCACGGAGTGCGGCTTCCATATCTTGGAATGCTTTTCTAACACCACTATTTTCTGGTAATAAATAATCACGTAGTGAACGAGTAATAGCACTTGAAATCCCACCATAAAGTGAAGCTTCAATTAAACGATAATATTTACTGCGATCGGATGAAGAGCGTAATCGTTTAGGTAATACACCAAAATCAAACATGACTGAATGATAATCAGTAATAGAGTTAAATTGTTTAAAGATAACCCCTTCCATTGATTCAATCTTATCTTTTAACTCCGGTAAAGATAAAATTCGGGCTTGCTTGTCATTTAAGCGCTCTGTTACTAATTCTGTTGGATTAATATTGACAGATAAACCTTGTATTAAGAAAGGCTTAATATCAACTTTTTTATCTCGCCCAGCAACTTGCTGTAAACGTACCCCGCAAATAATCCGTTGATTACGGGAATTAATCACATCTAGCATTGAGTAACACACACCTGGTTTTAACTTACCATGTAATCCTTTATCTCGTGAACCCGATGTCGCTCCCGCTTCGGTGGTGTTTCTAAAATGCAATAAGGTTAAATCTGGAATTAATGCCGTGACAAATGCTGCCATAGTGGTTGATTTACCCGCACCATTACCCCCAGAAAGCGTAGTAACAAGTTGATCAAGCTCAAACGTTCGAGCAAAAAAACCGTTCCAGTTAATTAAGGTTAATGAGTGAAATTTGCCGTGTCCCATCATCATTATTCAATCTCCTCATTAACATTTTCATCTTCTTCATTATTATCATCATCTAATATAAGGGATGATTCAATTTTAATTGCTTCACCATCACGAATCAGGCGTAATTGCGCCTCTTGTGCATCATCACTACTACGCACATCAGCACCAAATCGGAATATAGATTCATTAATTCGAAAACGGCTACTGTCATTACCAACAATAAAAAAGATCATGCCTAATCGACGTAGCCGATTTAATGCGGTTTTTACTTTATCAAATAATTTTTGACGATCTAAGTCCGAACCAGTAGAACGTTGATTGATTAGTTTCAACAATTTACTTTCATCCGCTAATGAAACAAGCTCATCAAAGAGTTCTTGTAAAGTAAAAATGCCTTCATGGGCTAATCGCTCAGGGCTTAAATAAAGATAACAAAGCACTTTACCCACTAACATGTCAAGTTCAGATAATACTGAGCGAGGAATCAATGTGGTTGAACGAGGACGAAGATAGAAAAATCCTTCAGGTGCTCGAATAAGTTCAACATTATAACGTTGATAAAATTGTTCAAGCTCAAGTTGAAAATCCATTAAAAACGCATGATTATCAAGTTCATCAATGCCGATATGACGTCCTGCTCTTAGTTGACTATCAAGTTCTGGAAAAATCGGATTGGCGATCGCTTGAGCCAATTTCACTGGCATATATTTATCTAACGACGCTTGAGAGCTTGCTGCAATACGCCCCATGATCTCATCAAGTTGATGAGCTGTTTGTTCTGTTTCTAAACCATTAATATCTGTTGATGACATGTGCTTGTACCTTAGCTCCATAATCGTTAATAGGTTTCCATTCGGCAGGGATACCTAATAAATCATTTTCGGCAACACCTAATCGAATAGCCTGATCAATAAACAATCTTGCAATATCAAAATGTTGTTCTCGTGGGAACTGTGCTAAATAACTGTAAATTGCGTTACTCATATCAAGTGGTTTATTCTCTTGCTTAAAGATCAATAAATTTTGTTCAATATGCGAAATAATGTGCTCTTGAATTTCCTCAATCATTTCAAATTCAAGCTCTGATGGTAACTCACCCGTCACTTCCGCTTCATGTAATGCTAATTCTTCATCTCGCATGTCAAGTAAACGTTCAGCATTAGCGAAAGTGAGTGACCATGGTAAATCAAAATAGCTTTGGATCGATTTACGCAATCGTTGAGAAAAAACTCGATTCTTATCTAAATCAATTGCAGTACGAATGAATTTATGAACGTGTCTATCATAACCAATCCATAGGTCTATTGCTTTTTGTCCCCAACTGATAATTCGGTCCAGTTTACTTTGCAGATCCATCACGACATTATTAATTTTATTAAGATGTTGGTTATCTAATGTTGCATCTTGTATCAAAAGTAAACTAGCTTGTAACTTATCACCAGCGGCTGCTAAAGTATCTTGCAACTCACGCAATGTTTGTGATGTTTCGGTAAGTAAGCCTTCGCAACTACTAATGGCTGCTTGCCAATCTTGGCTTAATAACGCTGAGATATTTTGTTTCACTTCAGCTTGTTGTTCATCCATTACTCGTTGCGTAATATCAATGCTATCAAAAATTTCTGCGACTGAATATTTTAGTGGTGCAAAGACATTACGATGCCAATGCAAATCATCACCACCTTCAAGCGCAGCATCTGCCGCACGTTTTAACTCTTGAGCAACAATGGAAAGTTGGATAGATAAACGTAAAGTTGAGAATTCTCGTTGACGAATATAGTAATCAGTAATACCAATGCCTAGAGGTGTCAGTCGATAAATAGAATAACCATCCGTCATTTCACTAGCAAAACGTGTTATTAAACGCTGACGAACGAGATCATTAATGGCATTGTTAGCACGAACAGTAATAGTATCTTCGCTTTGCTCAAAAATTTGTGAAACATGTCTAAATCCATCAATTAGTTCAGATTCAGTCATTTCACCATCAAAGCGTTCACTGTTTAATACAGCAATCGCTAATAAAAAAGCTAATCGCTCAACAGGTAGAGCAATCGAAAAATCATTCTTTTTTGCCCAAGAAACCAGTTCTGGCACTGATTGGGAAAAATCGGTCATAGTGATTCCTTAATTAAAGATACTCAGGATAGATACATCTCAAAATAATATTAGAAACACAATATATTGTGTTATGGACAGAATTTTATCGATTATATAACAAATTGTAGTAGTTAAAAATAGCTAAGTTTAGGATTTATTATTAGAAGTAATAATCAATAATTAATTTTTTTAAATACGCTAATTGCCATCACAAAAAACGCAAATTTATTATCTAATTAACATTAGATTTGAATTGACTTATGTAAATATAAAAATGATAATGATTATCGTTTTCACTTAAAATGTAGAGGTATTTATGCGAAAAGTATTATTATCAATTTTATTGGGGACTTTTATTGGTTTGGTTTCACAATCCGTAATTGCTCATGGTATATGGATTACTAATCGAGTCGATCAAAAACAAATTGTTTTAGGTGAAGGACCTTTAGACAATGGTTATAAGACTGAAAGCGTGAAAGATGTTAAAGCTTATAATAGTAATTGGTCACTGCTACCGATATCTAAAAAGTCACATGTTAATTTTGTGACTATTGAACCGTCAGATCAAACAGCGGTAGTAACGGTTGATTTTGATTATGGCTATTGGACCAAAAATTCACAAGGTAAGTATGTTAATTTACCCATGAATAAAGTTAAAGGAGCCAGTAATGGCACTCACGCCATAAAATATAGCGTTAATTATTTATCATCCGTTAATAACCCTAAAATGGTTGAAGATATTCCTTTACAAATCGTTCCTTCTGTTGATCCGACAAAATTAAAACGTGGTGATAGTTTACCAATTACTGTGTATAAAGATGGAAAACCACTAGCTAACACAGCAGTTATTGTTGATGTGGTGAATAACTTAGATAAAACAGTGAAAACAGATGATAAAGGTCAAGCTACTATTATTGTGCCAAACCAAGGTTTAAACGTTATTGGCGTTGAAATTGGTTTTCCGCTTAAAGATAACCAATTAGCGACACAAGATAAATTTTTTACCACTCTAGTTTTTACACTAATTCCTGAAGAAGATTAATTTACATATAAAAACGGGATAATATTAATATTCCCGTTTTTATTAATTCGGTTATTAAACTTCAGCATTGATCGGGCGAGGTATTAGAAAGCTACTCAGTAAAGCTAATACGGTAATCACTAATCCCAACAACATACCATTAAAGTAACCTGCAATTGAGTTTCCATTCATCATTTGAATTGCTGGCAATAGTGCGAAACTTAACCCAGCGCCCAAATTAAATGCACCGGCATTCATACCGGGTAAAAATCCTGGATTTTCTGTAGGTGACAAAACAACCCCTAGTCCATTTAGAATAATATTGGCCATTCCCGCATAAAAAATGCCTAGCACAATAACGCTTACCGATAATATTGGTAAAGAGTGAAGTCCATAAAACATAATAGCCAAAATACTAATAATACAACCTACTAAACCTAATTTAAGTACTTGGTTATAACCCATTGTTGGTGCCAATCTACCTGAAAATGGTCCTACAACCCAACCAATTAAAGCATAAGGTGTTAGAAAAATGAGTGAAGCCCAATCGGCTTCTAATCCAAAGCCTATCTCATGATTTTGAGCAATTGACATAACTAAACCATTAACAATTGCGAAAATACCTGTCATAGTTAATGTTGTTGTTAATAACAAAGCCCATGTAGCACGTTTTTTTAAATGTTCAGTTGTAACTAGCGGTTGTTTATTGGTTTTCTCAACATACCAAAATAGAATAAAACATAAGATAGCAAACAGTGTTAATCCGACCACAATCAACCAATTTGCATTACTTAGTTTACCCGCTTCGTTAAGAGCAAGTAAAAGTGCAGCTATGGTCAGAACAATTAGCAAAACACCTAACCAATCCATTTTAGCGCCTTCAGATGGCTTGGATTCTGAGGCAAAGCGATAAACAAAGAAAGTAGAAATTGCCGCAACGACAGCAATAACCCAAAATACAGAACGGAAACCGAAATGAGTAGCAATTACACCACCCGCTATCGCATCCACCCCGGCAATACCACCATTTACTGCTGTTATTATTCCCATTAACATACCATACTGTTTAACATCTTTTACTTCAAAATTTAACATTAACAAGCACAGTGGCACAACTGGTCCTGAGACACCTTGGATAATCCGCGCGGCGTATAATACTTCAATATTTGGCGCAACCGCAGCTAAAACTGAGCCTAATGTCAATATAAGCAACATTGCCATTAAAACTTTTTTGCGTCCGTTTATATCGCTCAATCGAGGTAAAAATAGTGAAAATAGCGCGGCCGCTGTAAAAAAAGCGGTTTGCGATAATCCCACAGCCGCATCATTAGTTCCTAATTCATTAGCTATAGTAACTAACACCGGGCTTAACATACTGGCATTAAGTTGGAAAGCAACACATGCTGCAAGTAAAGCGACCATTAAAGCCAAGATTTTATTTTTTTTCTGGCTTAAATCTGCCATATTTTTACCTCATTAAATATTTTTATTGATCAATATTTGAATTCTAGTAATAACAACTTTCAAATAAGATGATTTGCTGTTTATATCCAATTGATCTATTTAAAGCATCAATACTTTCATTATATTAGCTATATCTCATTGATGTAGTTAATGTTTTTTACTAGATTAGTGATATTGTGTTTTTTAATCATGACTATGCAGTATTAATTAAAACTAAAGTTAAGATTGTTAACATATTGGCTAACAAACAAAAATTTAGTTCAATAAATTACACGCCGGTTGATTTGGTTCAAATCTAATCAATGTTTAGATATAAATAGAAGAAAACCCATTTTTGGCAAACAGATGAGTTCTTAATGATTATTAAGACAGTTAACTTTTAACACAAACTATTCATACTGATTACAAAAGAAATATTCTAATTTCAATTATAAGATTTGAAATCCACTTATTATTAAATTTAATATTAAGATTTCGATAATAAAAAATAAATTACCTACTCGCACTGACGCTAATTTGTGCTAAAATCAGAAAACATGAATTATCTTTCTTAACATAAGGATGTAACGCAATGCATATCGGTATACCAAAAGAACGGTTAGCCAATGAAGCTAGAGTTGCAGCAACGCCTCAAACCGTTGGACAACTGTTAAAACTAGGATTTACAGTTTCAGTAGAACAAGGTGCTGGACATGCTGCTCATTTCGAAGACCAAGCTTTTATTGATGCTGGAGCCACTATTCAAAGTACAAAGGATATTTGGCAAAATGATCTTATTTTAAAATTTCATGCGCCAACTGATGAAGAAATCGCTCTAATGAAAGAGGGATTAACACTTATCAGCTATATCTATCCTGCTCAGCATAAAGATCTTTTAGAAAAACTTGCCACTAAAAATATTACTGTAATGGCAATGGATTGTGTACCTCGTATTTCACGGGCTCAATCTCTTGATGCATTAAGTTCAATGTCTAATATTGCCGGTTACCGCTCAGTTATTGAAGCTGCAAACCAGTTCGGCCGTTTCTTTACAGGGCAAGTTACTGCTGCAGGTAAAGTACCACCAGCAAAAGTATTGGTAATTGGTGCTGGCGTTGCTGGCCTTGCCGCTATTGGTGCCGCAGTTAGCTTAGGTGCGATTGTTCGTGCTTTTGATACCCGACCAGAAGTTGCAGAACAGATTAATAGTATGGGCGCTGACTTCTTAGAGTTAGATTTTGAAGAAGAAGCGGGTTCTGGTGATGGCTACGCTAAACAAATGTCTGCTGCCTTTATTGAGGCTGAAATGGCATTGTTTGCAGAGCAAGCGAAAGATGTTGATATCATTATCACTACCGCACTAATTCCAGGTAAACCAGCACCAAAACTTATCTCTAAAGATATGGTTGAATCAATGAAACCAGGTAGTGTTATTGTTGATTTAGCCGCCTTAACAGGTGGTAACTGCGAATTAACTAAACCTGGTGAAGTATTCGAAACAGATAATAATGTTAAAATTGTTGGTTACACAGATTTAGCCAACCGTATGCCTGCACAAGCATCGCAATTATACGGAACTAACATTGTTAACTTATTAAAACTATTGGCCAAAGAAAAAGATGGAAACATCGACATCAATTTTGAAGATGTCGTGATTCGTGGTGTAACTGTAGTTAAAGATAAAGAAATAACATGGCCTGCGCCACCAATTCAAGTTTCTGCACAACCTCAGAAAAAAGCAGCTGAGCCTATTGCTAAACCTGAACCTAAGCCAATGCAACCAGCCAAAAAATATGGCATTTTAGCTTTATTGATTATTGCTTACTTCTGGCTAGCAAATTCAGTACCTGAAAGCTTCTTAGGACACTTCACTGTATTTGCATTATCTTGTGTAGTTGGTTATTACGTAGTATGGAATGTTACCCATTCTTTACATACACCACTAATGTCAGTTACCAATGCGATATCTGGTATTATATTAGTTGGTGCAATACTACAAGTTGGTGATGATAATGGCTTAACTACGGCAATTGCCTTTGTTGCTATTTTAATTGCTAGTATCAATATTTTTGGTGGATTCTTTGTTACTCAAAGAATGCTAAAAATGTTCCAACGTGGCAAGTAAAGGAGATTATTGATAATGCTTAGTCAAGGAATCATTCAAGCAGCTTACGTAATTGCTGCACTTCTTTTTATCTTTAGTTTGCGAGGACTATCAAATCAAGAATCAGCCAAATCTGGGAACATTTATGGCATGATTGGTATGGCAATAGCTCTTATCGCAGCAATTGCCAGCATAAATGGTGGCTTACACTGGATCATTATTGCAATGATTATCGGTGCTGCTATTGGTTTGTATCTAGCAAAAAATGTTGAAATGACACAAATGCCGGAATTGGTTGCTTTATTACATAGCTTTGTAGGTATGGCAGCCGTTCTTGTTGGAATAAACAGCTTTTTAGATCCACACGGGGTTCCACCGAGTGAAGTAACAATTCATTTAGTTGAAATTTTTGTAGGTGTATTTATCGGTGCAGTTACTTTCTCAGGATCAATTGTAGCCTTTGGAAAGTTAAATGGTAAAATTAGCTCAAAACCATTATCTCTCCCAAATAAACACTATTTAAATCTAGCGGCAATAGTTGTATCAGTTATCTTGATGTTTACATTTATCAAGGTAGAAACTGGTACTGGTGCCCTAGTTTGTTTACTTATCATGACAATTATTGCACTAGTGTTTGGTTTCCACCTTGTAGCATCAATTGGTGGTGCAGATATGCCTGTTGTTATCTCAATGCTTAATTCCTATTCTGGTTGGGCGGCAGCAGCGGCAGGCTTTATGTTACAAAATGATCTTCTAATTGTAACTGGTGCGTTAGTGGGTTCTTCTGGTGCAATTCTTTCTTACATTATGTGTAAAGCAATGAATCGTTCATTTATCAGCGTAATTGCTGGTGGTTTTGGTAGCGACGGTAGTTCATCAAGCTCTTCAGAAGAAGAACAAGGTGAATACCGAGAAATGCAGCCAGCGGAAGTTGCCCAAACTTTAAAAGAAGCCCGCTCTGTGATTATTGTACCTGGTTATGGTATGGCGGTTGCTCAAGCTCAAGGTGCTGTAAGTAACATTACAGAAAAACTCCGTGGTATGGGTATAGAAGTTCGCTTTGGTATTCACCCAGTCGCAGGACGTTTACCTGGCCATATGAACGTATTATTAGCTGAAGCTAAAGTCCCTTATGATATTGTATTAGAAATGGATGAAATCAATGATGACTTCCCGGATACCGATGTTGTTTGGGTAATTGGTGCTAACGATACTGTCAACCCAGCAGCAGAAGAAGATCCAAATAGCCCTATCGCAGGTATGCCTGTTTTAGAAGTATGGAAAGCCAAAACAGTCATTATTTCTAAACGTTCAATGAATACCGGCTATGCTGGCGTGCAAAACCCACTATTCTTTAAAGAAAATAGCTATATGTTATTTGGCGATGCCAAAGATAGTGTTGAAAAAGTGTTACAAAATTTATAATGATTCAACGATTATAAAATACAAAAAACTGCGACTTTTGTCGCAGTTTTTATTTCTTTTATTAAAAGATAGTTTTTAATCAATATCGAAAATCATTGCTAAATGAATCAACTTTTTTCATTTTTTATTTGTTCTTTATGATAAAGATAATAAGCCCCTCGAGAAACCATTCTAAGTTGAAAAATAAGATCTTCAATTAATTTTTGCCGTTGAATTATATCAAAATCAATAGCTTCTGCCCCAGCATTAAAAGCTATAGTGACCATGGCTTCTGCTTGCGCTTCATTATAATGATGTGGCATTTGATTAGCATTATCTAAATAATCAACCAATTCCACAATAAAGTGCTGAATTTCTCGTGCAATAGCCGATCGAAATGCTGAAGATGTTCCTGCTTTTTCTCTAAGCAATAACAAAAACACTTTAGGATTTTTATCAATAAATTCAATGAATGTCGTTACAGATGTTCGAAGCACACTCCCACCTTTTTCAATACGCTTTCTGGCTTGGCGTAGTAATTGACGGAGTGTTAAACCACTTTCATCAACCATTGCCAAACCTAACTCATCCATATCACGAAAATGTCGATAAAATGAAGTGGCTGCTATTCCTGCTTCACGAGAAACTTCGCGCAGACTTAAACTTGCAAAACCTTGTTCCGCATTAAGTTGATTAAACGCAGCGTCGATTAAACTTCGGCGAGTTCTCTCTTTTTGCTGCGCTCTAACACCACAGGTTTTAACATTTTTCATTTTTTTTAATTTAGTACTATAAAAAATATAAATTACTTCGAACCTAATAATTGCTCTTTTTCAGCAAATACTTTTGGCATATGATCGCGTATAGTTTTAGCAATAGTTTCATAACGTGAACGCAAAGGCGAACCAGGTCGATAGATTAAAGCGATACTTCGTGTAGGAACAGGGTCTGTGCACGGAATATAGCAAATATTATCTCGAGTACGTTCATTTGGAGCGGCTAATTCTGGAAATAAGGTAATTCCTCGCCCTGCTGATATCATGCTACGCAATGTCTCTAAACTTGTTGCTTTAAATTGTTTATCTTCATCAATTCCTACTTGGAAACAATACCCCATCGCATGTTCACGTAAACAATGACCATCTTCTAACATTAAAAATTTTTGACCTTTCAAGCTAGAAAGTTTAACTGTTTGTTTACTTGCTAATTCATCATTTGCTGGAACAGCTAAAAACATGGGTTCATTAAATAGTGGAAGTTCGATGAATTGCGCTGTTTCTTTTACCTGAGCGATAATGGCACAATCTAATTTACCACTTTCAAGTTGAGCAACAATATTAGCAGTTTGAGCTTCATGCAGATAAAGTTCTAATTGAGGAAAAGATTCATGTAATACGGTAATGACATGTGGTAATAAATATGGGGCGATAGTTGGAATTAATCCAATATGCATAGGGCCTGACATATCTTCGCCTTGACGACTAGCCATCTCTTTTAAAATCTGAATATTACGTAAAATTTCTTTGGCTTGTTCAACAAGCATCATACCTGTTTGAGTAAATAACACTTTTCGACTAGTTCGTTCAAGTAACATGACACCTAGTTCGTCTTCAAGTTTTCTGATTTGACCACTTAATGTTGGTTGACTAACATTACAAGCATCAGCTGCTTTACGAAAGTGCCGAAATTCAGCTAATGATACAAAATATTCCAAATCTCGAATATTCATAGAGTCCCCAATAAGTTATCAGTTAATATTTTTATACTCAAAATTATACATGAGTATAAGTTCAATCAAATCAATTAGTCATTAATAACAAAAATAAAAATATGCTTTGATAAAATTTTACTAAGTTAAAAAAGTCTAACTAATTGTACTATATAAGTTGTTATTGTTGATAATTATGTTCGAAAAATCAAATAGAATATTTAATTAATGTAAGATATAACCATTTCAAGAAAAATGGAAAGTTAAATTTAATTGCGATATAATCGCGCGCTATATTTCTGTATAGACCATTATTAATTCGAGGTGCGCTATTTTTAAACAAGTTTCTCGCTTTTATCGTAAAATGTTTCATCAATCAGAGCGACAAGAGTCGCATTATGTTTCTATCTCACGAAATGAACATAATATTTCTCGGAAGAATATAAGCGAAAATGCGTTAAAAGTACTTTATCGATTGAATAAACATGGATATGAAGCCTATCTCGTAGGTGGTTGTATTCGCGATCTTTTATTAGGTAAAAAACCTAAGGATTTCGATATTGCTACAAATGCCACACCAGAACAAATTCAAAAGGTTTTCCGAAATTGTCGTTTGATAGGCAAACGCTTTCGCTTAGCACATATTATGTTTGGTAAAGAGATTATAGAAGTTGCTACTTTCCGTGGTGATCATGATGATAAAAGCCAACAGAAAAATATCTCAAAACGTTCACAATCGGGGATGTTATTACGTGACAATGTATATGGTACGATAGAGCAAGATGCCGTTCGTCGCGACTTTACAATGAATGCGCTTTATTATAACGTTAAAGATTATACAATTCGTGATTATTGTGGTGGATTAAATGATTTAAAAAATGGCATTATTCGATTAATTGGTGATCCACAAACGAGGTATCGAGAAGATCCTGTTAGAATGTTAAGAACTATTCGTTTTGCGGCAAAACTTAACATGAAGATTGATTCAGCTACTGCAGAACCAATAAAAAGACTGGCTTCACTGTTAAATAATATTCCTTCAGCACGTCTTTTTGATGAATCATTGAAATTATTCCAATCAGGGTATGGTTACGATACTTATATTTTATTAAAACAGTATCACTTATTTGAGCAATTGTTTCCTGTGGTTGAACGTTTATTTATACAAAATCATAATGGAAATATGGAAAAGATGATCGCTCAAGTATTAAAAAACACTGATTATCGAATAGCAAATGAGCAACGTATCAATCCCGCTTTTTTATATGCAGCATTTTTTTGGTATCCAATTATGGAACAAACACAACTAAACTGCATTGAAAGTGGTTTGCAATATCATGATTCTTTTTCAATGGCAATTAGTGATGTGCTAAGTGAGCAATGCCGTATTATCGCTATACCAAGACGTTTGACAGCGATAATGAGTGATATGTGGCGATTACAATTAAGAATGAAAAAACGTGAAGGAAAACGTGCATTTGTAATTTTAGAACACCAAAAATTTCGAGCTGCCTATGATTTATTAGAGATGCGAGCTTCTATCGAAAAAGGCGAACTTTTAGATTTGGCTAAATGGTGGGATGAATTTCAACATGTATCGACAGAAAAGAAAATAGCTATGATAAGACAACTTGGTAAAACCAATAAACGACGAACTAAACGTTAATTTTCATTCGCACTTTTGTAAATAACCGCTATAATGTTCAACTAAAATAATCATAATTACATTCTAATCATTGATGAAAAAATTATCGCTCTCTCTTATTGCTATAGCTGTTACATTTTCTTTGTATAATTATAATAACCCTAGCTACGCTATAGGTTTACCAAAAAATGACACTAGCAATCCAACATGTTTTGTTGATGTACCAAAATTTGAGCGGCCTCTTGTTAATGGTGATATAAATACATTACCAGTTAATACCGATGCAGATGAGTTTGAAGGACTCTATCCTAACTTAGCTACTTACAAAGGCAATGTTTATGTAGAGCAAGGCAATCGTTCAGCCAAAGCAAATAAAGTGACGATTGATACAAATGATGAAAATAATCGAATGGTTACACTAGATGGAGATATTACTTATCAAGATAATTTGATACAGATAAAAGGTGACCATGCATTAATGAATCTGAATAACAATGATGCCAATATGTATCCAAGTGAATATCATCTAGTTGGTAGACTTGGACGAGGTAAAGCCGACGAGATGAAGCTTGAAAAGAATCGTTATGTAATTCTTAAAAATGGTAGCTTTACTTCTTGTCCTGTAGATGATAGTACTTGGAATATTAAAGGTACTACTGTAATTCATGATAACGAAGAACAATTACTTGAAGTTTGGAATGCAATATTTAGCATTGGTAAAATACCAGTTCTATATACTCCCTATTTACAATTACCAACAGGCGACAAAAGACGTTCAGGCTTATTAATGCCTATTTTTGGTTATGACAGTGTAGACGGTTTTGATTTCGCCTTACCTATTTATTGGAATATCGCACCAAATTATGATGCAACGTTAACTCCACGAGTATTACAACATCGTGGCGTCCAATTGCAAACTGAATTT
Source organism: Gilliamella sp. LMG 34361 (assembly GCF_984569075.1). NCBI lineage: Bacteria > Pseudomonadati > Pseudomonadota > Gammaproteobacteria > Orbales > Orbaceae > Gilliamella > Gilliamella sp. LMG 34361. The sequence goes on from NZ_OZ474903.1 coordinate 2,958,418, forward strand.
CGCTATTTAAATCAACTAGGTTTAGGAACCATCGCTTTTGACTGGCTTCAACATGATAATAAATACCTCGAAGACAGAAAAACATTATCAAATGGCAATAATTACGATGATAATCGTAATCGATGGTTGTTTCATTGGAAAAATGATGAATTGATAAACTATAATTGGCGATTATTTACAGATGTCACTCGAGTTAGCGATAATCAATATCTAACAGATCTCAACTCTAAATATGCTTCTCAAACAGCAGGATATTTAACCCAGTTTTATAAATTAGCATATAATAATGAAAATTGGGATATTGCTTTAGGCTATAAACACTTTCAACCATTTCACTACGATATCCTTTACCAGACTCAACCTCAATTAGATATTAACTACTATAATTACGAACTGGGACCATTAAAATTTAAGACATTTTCTCAATTTTCTCATTTTATTAATTCAACAGATAATGAACCTGAAGCTTGGCGAGCTCATATAGAACCAACCATTAATTATACAGCTACAAATTCTTGGGCAAATTTATCTGCAGAAACTGGTTTTATGGCAACACATTACAACCAGAAAAACATATTTAAATATAATGTTGAACACGAAAAAAAAGGGATAAAATTAGATCGTAATGTAAATCGTTTTATACCTAAATTTAATATTGATGGTAAAGTTATTTTTGAAAGGGATGTCGACTTAATTGATGGTTATAGCCAAACACTTGAACCTAGAGTGAAATATACTTACATTCCATATCGAAATCAATCAAATATTAGAAGCTACGATTCAACACTCTTACAAGCTGATTATATTGGTTTATTCAGGGATCAAGCATATAGTGGTTTAGACCGTATTTCATCAACTAATAAACTTGCCACTGGTGTAACTACGCGTTTTTATAATAGTAATAAAATTGAAAAATTTAATATATCCTTAGGACAAATTACCTATTTCACAAAATCTAGAACGGGTAATCACAGTAATGAATTAGATAAAAAATCTGATACTGGTAGTGTCACTTGGGCTACTGATAATTTCTGGCGAATTAGCGACGATGTTATTTTCCGAAGTGGCATTCAATACGATACACGTATTGATACTATTTCATTAGCAAATACAATATTTGAATATCGACTATCGAGTGACAAATTAATACAATTATCTTATCGTTATGCAAACCGCAATTATATTGATACTGTAGATGATAGATATAAGTTTTCAGCATATAAAGGCTATAAACAAGATCTCTCTCAAGCAGGAATTATGGTTAGTTGGCCACTATCTGAAAAAGTTAGTGCCGTAGGATCTTATTATTATGATATTAAACAAAAACAGATTTCAGATAGTTTTATTGGCTTAAACTATACTGACTGTTGTTGGGGCGTAACCGTTCAATATGGACGAAAATTGACTGATTGGGATAACACAGAACATATTAGTAAATATAAAAACAAACTTTCAATTAACTTTGAACTTAAAGGATTAGGAAGTAGTCGTGACACAAAAGCCAGAATGTTAAACTTTGGTAAATTACCTTATACAACAACATTTGAATAAACATACTAATAAATTTATTGCGGTAAATTCAATGTCGCAACAACATAATGAGTTGAATAAATATGAAATTATTAAAACTATTTATTGCATTAAACTTAAGTATTAATTTAGTGCTCTTTACACCTTTTTCAGCAAATGCTGCTCCAAAAGTAGTAGAACAAGTTGCTGCTGTAGTAAATAACAATGTTATTTTAGAAAGTGATGTTAGCGATATGCTTAAAACGATCAAAGCTAGTGCCGATCCTAAATCTTTACCTAACGATGAAATTCTTAGACAGCAAATTATTGATCGTCTAATTGTTGAAAAATTAATATTACAAAGAGCGGCTAAAGCAAAAATTACTATCAGCGATGATGAAGTAACTGGTGCAATCGATAGAATTGCCGCTGAAAATGATATGACAATAGACCAACTAAGAAGCAGATTATCAACAATGGGATTGAGTTATAGTACTTATCGTGATCGTATTCAAACTGATATGTTAATAGAGCAAGCTCGTTTGCATGAAGTTAGACCTAGAATCAAAATTTCCAATAGAGAAGTTGAGCATTTAACCAAAACAATGGCTAATCAACCCACCAATAATATTGATGTCAAGATTAGTCATATCTTAATTGCTATTCCAGAAAAAGCATCTAAACAACAAATTGACAATGCCGCCAATAAAGCAATGGATATTGTTAACCGAGCTAAAAAAGGTGAAAATTTTGCTAAATTAGCAACCTCATATTCTAATGATGATCTTGCATTAAAAGGTGGGGCGATGGGATGGAAAAAAATAAACGAGTTACCAACTATTTTTGAAGAACGACTTATTCGCGCACCAAAAGGAAGTGTTATTGGACCTATTCGCTCAGGTGTTGGGCTTCATATATTAAAAGTTGAGGATACTCGTTCTGAAGCGCCACAAAAAATCACACTTCAAGAAGTAAATGCTCGCCATATTTTAATTAAGACTAATGTATTAATAAATGATCAGGTGGCTAAACAAAAGTTAATTGATCTTCGTAAAGCCATTACTAGCGGCAAAACAACTTTTGCTGCAGCGGCAAAAGCCAATTCCGAAGATACCGGCTCAAAAGATAATGGTGGTAATTTAGGTTGGAATAGACCAGAAATGTATGATGATGGATTTAGAACTGCGTTATTACAATTGAAGAAAGGTGAAATCAGCCAACCCATAAAATCATCTTATGGTTGGCATATAATTCAACTAATTGATACCAGACAAACTGACGGTACCAACTTGGTAAAAAAAGATCAAGCTTATCGACTTATTTTCAATCGAAAATTTGCTGAAGAAGCGCAAGTCTGGATTCAAGAACTGAAAGGTGATGCTTATATCAAAATTACAGGTGAAGGTAAGAATGAATAATCGTGTTCATCAAGGGCATTTTGCTCGTAAACGATTTGGTCAAAACTTTCTATATGATAATTATATAATTGAAAGTATTGTTGCAGCCATACAACCAAAACACGGAGAAGCCCTAGTTGAAATAGGACCAGGGCTTGCCGCGTTGACAGTACCTGTAAGTAAATTAATAGATCATCTAACTGTAATTGAGATTGACAGGGATTTAGTTAGTCGATTAGTTGAAAATCCTTTTTTAAAAAATAAAATCAGTGTGATAGAGCAAGATGCACTTACTTTTGATTTTAACCAGCTGTCCGATAGATTAGGTCAGCCTTTAAGAGTTTTTGGTAATTTACCGTATAATATTTCAACGCCATTAATGTTTCATTTATTTGAATATGCACCAATCATATCTGATATGCATTTTATGTTACAAAAAGAGGTGGTTACTCGTTTAGTTGCTGCACCTAACAGCAAAGATTATGGTCGCTTAAGCGTTATGGCACAGTATTACTGTCAGATTATCCCTGTTTTAGAAGTACCACCAACTTCTTTTAGACCCGCACCTAAAGTTGATTCAGCTGTGGTTAAACTAGTACCATATAAACAAAAACCGTATTTAGTTAATGATATTAGGGTGTTATCACGCATTACTACCGAGGCATTTAACCAAAGGCGTAAAACAATCCGTAATAGCTTAGGTAATTTATTTACGGTTGAACAAATTAGTGAACTCGGTATTGATCCAAATTTACGCGCCGAAAATTTGAGTTTACAACAATATTGTCTATTAGCAAACTCTTGGAAATAACCTTATGGCAAATCTAATAATTGGTGATATTCATGGTTGCTATGATGAATTTATGCGACTACTTGAAAAAGCAAGTTTTTCATCATCAGATACATTATGGCTAACTGGCGATTTAGTTGCTAGAGGACCAAAATCTCTTGAAGTTATTAGATTTGTAAAACAAAACAGTGAGCAAATTAGGTTAGTTTTAGGTAATCACGACTTACATTTATTATCCATTTATGCCAATGTTACTCCATCAAAAAAGAAAGATAACCTTGACGTACTCATCCATGCTGATGATTTCGATGATTTAATGAATTGGCTACGTAAGCAACCATTAATTCAAATAGATGAAAAATTAAAGCTGATTATGACTCATGCTGGAATATCACCCCAATGGGATCTTGAAACATTAAAAAAATGTGCTCAAGATCTTCATGTGGTTTTAAGTAGTGATTCATACCCGCTTTTTCTCGACAAAATGTATGGCAATTTTCCTGATGATTGGTCATCAGAATTACAAGGATTAGACCGATTACGCTATATTGCAAATGCATTAACACGAATGCGTTATTGTTACGAAGATGGACGGCTTGATTTTTACTGTAAAAATCATCCAGATGAAGCACCGTCAAAATTAAAACCTTGGTTTGCATTACCAAGTAAAATTCCTTCAGAATATAGTATCGCTTTTGGCCATTGGGCAGCTTTAAATGGAAAAGGAACTCCTGAAAATATTTACGCACTTGATACTGGATGTTGCTGGGGTGGAAAATTAACATGTTTACGATTTGAAGATAAGAAATACTTCAAAAAGAAAAAAATAGAAATTAAGAATTAAAAATAAAAAACAATTAAAGGATTATTTCATTATGTCTGTACTATCAGTTATAAAATCAATTTGGAAAGGTATTAACTTAATCAGAGAAATATTTCTTAATCTTGTTTTTTTAATTATTATTTTATTGATTATCAGTGCCATTTCATTAATTAAAGAAACAAAAAAGCAGGACATCATTCCACAATATGGCACATTAATTATGGATCTTGAAGGAGTTGTTGTCGACAATTCACTTTATAGTGATGAGGTGTATGAATTACAAAATAAAATATATGGTAAAAGAGTAAATCTTTCACGTGAAAATAGCTTATTTGATTTAGTGCAGAAGATATCACAAGCTACATCTGATCCTAATATTAACAGCATGCTTCTAAAATTGGACAATTTTGTTGGAGCAGACTTGAGCTCTTTACAATATATTGGCAAATATTTAGATAAATTCAAAGCAGCAAATAAACCTATCTACGCTATCGGTTCGAACTTTAACCAAAGCCAATATTATTTGGCAAGTTATGCTAATAAAATCTATCTAACCCCATTAGGTGCAGTTAATGTATTTGGATTATCCGCAAATAATTTATATTACAAAACATTATTAGATAACTTAAAAATTAACACCCATGTTTTTCGTGTTGGAACTTATAAATCAGCTATTGAACCATTCATCCGAGATAATATGTCTGAAGAAGCAAGAAGCAACACTTCTCGCTGGTTGAATTTAATGTGGGATAATTATCTTAACGACATTTCCGCAGAACGAAAAAAAGCACCAATACAATTAGTTCCTTCAGCTGAGAAAATGCTATCAGAACTAAAATCTGTTAATGGCAATATGGCTAAATACGCTTTATCAAATGGTTTAATTGATACTATAAGCTCTGAATTTGATTTTGAGCTAGAAGCTAAAATTAAGCAAAAAGTCAGCATATACGATTATCGACTTAAAGAAGATGCTGAAGAAACAGATAAAGAACCCAAAATAGCAGTCGTTTTTGTAAATGGAACCATTACTAATGGTGCTAATAGCAGCAATGTAGCTGGTAGCCAAGATATTGTTAAACAATTAAGAGATATTCGTACTAAATTAAATAGAGATAACATACAGGCTGTGGTACTCAGGGTAAATAGCCCAGGTGGAAGCGTTGATGCCTCAGAAGCAATTCGCAGTGAATTAGAAGCCTTACGTCGTTATCAAATCCCTATTGTTATTTCTATGGGGGGAATGGCTGCTTCAGGTGGATATTGGATATCAACTGCTTCTGATTACATCGTTGCAAGCCCAAATACAATTACTGGTTCAATTGGTATTTTTGGCATTGTTCCAACCTTTGAAAATTCACTTTCCCATATTGGTGTTTATAATGATGGTGTCTCAACCTCTCCATTGACAAATAACAGCCTAACCCAAAACTTACCTGATGAATTGAACCAATTTATTCAAATGAATATTGATAATGGTTATAGTACATTTATCTCTTTAGTAGCAAATGCTCGCAATATGACAAGCGAACAAGTAGATCATATAGCTCAAGGCCAAGTTTGGCTTGGCTCCGAAGCAAGTAAAAATGGTTTAGTCGATAAGTTAGGTGATTTTGATGATGCTATTGACATGGCTGCAACACTAGCTGATATTCCTAATTACAAAATAGATTGGCAAAAACCAGAAGGAAGTTGGTTCAATGCACTTTACTCAGATATGATTGCAATGATGCCAAAATCAGCAGCAGAAGTATTTTTTGAACAGATCCCTGAAATAAAACAAATTAAGCAACAAGTTTCACTGTGGGATAAATTCCAAGATGCACAAAATCGTTATATATACTGTCTAAACTGTGCCGATGTTAAATAATAAAAAAATCCACCTTAAAGGTGGATTTGTTATTTTTGCGTCTGAAAAAAATAGCGCATATTATTCATTGCTGCTTGAATTGTTTTATAATTAGGCGACTCATCAATTTGATTATTATGACAATCAAAATAATGGCTAATACCAAGACGATTAACAAAATAGATGTTATCTTTGGTTCTTACAGCATAAGAACTATAATTTGACATTAATAACCAATCTCGATCTGTTATTGGATTAAATAAATCATAACCTGTCGAATAATCAGTAATATCATTTTCCACATGTAGATAATGTCGCATTATAGTTGGCACCACATCTTCATGACTGGTAAACTTATTTATATTATCGCCTATTTGTTGAAGATCTTTTGCGCCCACAATAATAAAGGGAACTTTAGTTTGAGCATCAGTATAGTTACCATTATGCCCCCAAAAACCTAGTTTATTATCATTCATTTCTTGTGAATGATCTCCCGTGATAATAATCAACGTATTATTTAATGAACCAGACAATTTAAGTTCATCATAAACTCTTTGAAGTAAGTAATCATCATAATAAACACTTTGTTTATAACGATTAAAAATTGGTACTGGATCGCTATCATTACTTAATGTCATATAATTTAGATCACCGATTGGTTTGAATTTTAAACTAAAATCATTTGGAAAATCATAAGCATGTGGAGCATCAAAAAATAAAAATGAAAAACTCGGTTTGGATGTGTCTCTCGTTTTATACCAATCTATCCAATCATCAGTTAACTGTTTATCTCGACTAGATGCCATACCATCTTTGCTACTGATTCTTAGGTTTTTAATTGTCAAAAATGCCGTACGATCAAATTCAGGTGCTGTAACTTTAGCTGAAGTAAAGATACCAATATTGTAATTTTCTTTTTGCAAGGTTGTTATAAATAACGATGGGATTCGATTTCTTAAAAAAGCATCCCAATACGTACCAGGAATACCATAAAAAAGACCAAAAATACCAGTACGAGTTGCATTGCCAGTTGAGTAATGATTATTAAAAATTATTCCATTATTTTGCTTTACAAAATTGAAGGTGTTAGGGGAAATTTCTTGACTAAAAGTATCATAACGCCATGAATCTAATACAATAAACATAATATTAGGTGTTGTTTTATTATCAGGATTAATCAAAAGTTCATTTTTAGGATAATAGATAGTTGCATGTTGATTCTCCCTTTCTATAAGCGTTTTACGTTGCCCCGATTTATCAAAAAATCCCATTATCTTTTTTGAAGTAAATGGACGATATAATGGAATATATTCTTTAACAATCATGATGGGTGAATACGCATAATAAAATGCAACCATATGGACTAAATGACTAATAAAAAAACAGCTTAAAAGAAATACTGTCGATATGACTAATGTTCTAGATTGCACACCATTTTTGTTAAACTTGTTATCTAATAAATAAATAATTATATACTCTGCCCCAAAAGATACCAGTATTAATAAAAACACTAAAACATAAGTGAAAGTTGAAAAATCGACAACTTGACCCGAAAAAACCATTGATAATACCGACTCATTGATATGGAATCGATATTGTTGAAAGACGATGGTATCAATGTACAATACAATTTGTAATAAACAGAATATAGCAGCTAAACAGACATTACTTGAAGTTTTATTTATCCACATAAGCGGAATACACAAAACAAAAAGAAATAAATAAACCGAGAAAAAATGCCCTAACACGGCGAATACAGAAAAAAGCCCCCCATCCCAACTAAACGATGCACCAGGTACACAAAAATATCGGATTGCTATTATTGATGAAATTAAAATATTTACTAACATAAACCAATAAAGCTTTTTCATAGAAATCCATTAAGTAAAAGGATGAAGATTATTTAATAATAATGTTTTTTTTATTTTGAGTTAGAACTTTCCTCAAAATTTTTAACAAAAAAACAATAAGTGTGTAGAGATTAATATAAACTTAACAAAAAGGACTCTTTGTAGAGCCCCTTAATAACACTATGAACGGTTATCTTCGATCCGCAAATATTCGAAGTAACATGATAAATAAATTAATAAAGTCAAGATAGAGTGTTAATGCACCTAATATCACATAACGCCTGAACATATTTTGGTCATCTTGTGATAAGTTGACACCAAATTCTTTAAGTTTTTGCGTATCATAAGCGGTTAATCCGGCAAAGACGAATACGCCAATATAGGTTATAGCCCACATTAGAGGTGCACTTTGCAAAAATATATTAACTAGGGAGGCGATAACAATACCAATTAATCCCATGAATAAAAAGCTACCTAAACCAGATAAATTACGTTTAGTGGTATAGCCATAAACAGCTAATGCACTAAACATTCCAGCAGTTATGAAAAAGACACTGGCAATGGAAGACGACGTATAATAAAGAAAATATATAGAAAAAGTACAACCATTTAGAACTGAATAAAGCATAAATAAAGTAGTTGCTGTAGCACCAGATAAACGGTTAATCATTCCTGAAATAGCAAAAACTAAGCCAATTTCAGCAATCAAAAGCACCCACATTATACGCGCTAAAAACATAACAAGCTGATAATTATTTGATGCAAACCAAGCAACAAATGCAGTTAAAAGTAAACCAACAGCCATCCATCCATACACATGACTCATATATGTTTGGATGCGACTACCAGTCTGTTCTATAATTGAATCATTCGGGTTATAACTAGACATATCCTTCCTCTTATAAAAATAACATAACAACCGTATTATATATTAAATAAGGATTAATACCATTTCTTCAAGGCATTTAAATCGGATTCCTTTGCTTTTACCCAATTTTCTCCACTAGGGGTCTTTTCTTTCTTCCAAAATGGCGCCTCGTTTTTTAATACATCCATAATAAACTCTGTAGCCACAAAAGCATCACTACGATGAGCTGCGCTCACTCCGACAAACACAATACTCTCATTTGCATAAATTTTACCGACACGATGGGCTATGGCTACTCGATTAATCGACCATCTATCTCTAGCTTGATTAATAATGTTGTATAACACTTTTTCAGTCATTTCAGGGTAGTGTTCTAACGTTAGACTAATAACTTGATTTTCAAAACTACGCACCTTGCCCATAAACGTCACAACTGCACCATCTGCGGGTGATTCATAAAGCCAAGTGATCAATGAATTCACATCGATGGGAGATTGGTTAACTTGGATAATATTCATATTGTTAACCGCCTGTTACTGGAGGGAAAAAGGCAATTTCATCTCCCTCTTTGATAATATAATCGTAGCCAACTAAAGTGTGATTAACTGCACATAATACGGTTCTTTCTTTTAATGCTAATGACCATTTATCGCCACGTAAACTCAGCTGTTCTAGAAGTTGTGATATTGGCATTTGCTCCACTGTTAATTCAAGTCTTTCAACTCCAACCAGCTCTCTAATTTGTGCAAAAAAAATAATTTTATTCATACTATCACTGTGTTATTGCATTATATTCGCCCGATTTACCGCCAATTTTATTGAGTAATCGAACCTGATTAATGATCATATCTTTTTGATTAGCTTTGCACATATCATATATTGTTAATGCGGCTACCGAAGCGGCAACTAATGCCTCCATTTCAACCCCTGTTTGACCTGTTAACCGGCAAATAGATTCAATCCTAATACTATGATTTTCAAATATGGGTTCAATATTGACTTCTATTTTACTCAGAAGTAGTGGATGACAAAGTGGAATCAAATCCCATGTTCGTTTAGCAGCTTGAATACCGGCAATCCTTGCTGTGGCGAAAACATCGCCTTTATGATGTTTTCCTTCAATAATCAGATTAAATGTTTCCGCATTCATTAAAACGATGGATTCTGCCCGAGCTTCTCGTAAAGTTGACTGTTTTTCAGAAACATCAACCATATGAGCATCACCTCTTTGATTTATATGTGAAAATGAGGCTGACATTTTTATTTACCTTTAAATATTATGTTGTACTTTATTACTAAAGATAGCAAATTTTGTATATGGATACTACTATCCTATAAATTATCATATAAATAAAGTTTTTATATAGTTCACTTAGATATAATCAATTTATCTGCGTAAGTTTTGCGAGTTAAATAAAATCTGCGTACAATAGCAGTTTTTAATAATAGTGATTGTTAATGCTGATTGCTCATGTAGCCTTACCGGTACCCCTTTATCAACTGTTTGATTACAAACTAACCTTACCTGCTGAAATTGGTATGCGGGTTAAAGTGCCTTTTGGTAAACGGGAGATGATTGGTATCATCGTTAAAATTGATCAGCACACAACTTTCGATATTGAAAATTTAAAAGCAATTACCTCAGTTATCGATGGCAAAAAACTCTTTTCGCAAACAATTTGGCAATTATTAAATTGGGCGACAGGTTATTATCATTTTCCAATTGGTGAAGTCATGTTTCATGCCATGCCTGTTCTATTAAGGCAAGGTCGTCAAGCTATTAAAGATGATATAAAACAGTGGCAATTAACACCTCAAGGGAGACAAATTGATTTAGACCAATTATCACGCACACCGAGACAAAAGTTATTATTATCTTCGCTTAGAAACAATGGTTTAAATGAAAGTGAATTTAGTCCGAATATTTTCCAGGAATTACAAAAAAAGCAGCTTATTGAATTAGTCCATCGTCAACGGGACAAAATTTGCTGGCAAACAAATTATTCAACCAATCCAACGTCGATTCAATTAAATGATGAACAATCTAATGCCATAGTGACCATTAATAAACAAAATAAACAATTCGGTGTATTCTTACTTGATGGCATAACGGGTTCTGGCAAGACTGAAGTTTATTTGAATATAATTGCAGATGTTTTATCGCAAGGTAAACAAGCTTTAGTTTTGGTTCCTGAAATTGGTTTGACACCTCAAACAATTAAGCGTTTTAAGCAGCGCTTTAATGCCCCGATTGATATTTTACATTCAGGTTTAACAGATAAAGAACGTTTAGACGTTTGGTTAAGAAGTAAAGATGGTGAAAATGCCATTGTCGTTGGTACCCGATCTTCGCTTTTTACACCCTTCAAGGATTTAGGTATCATTATTATCGATGAAGAACATGATAATTCTTACAAACAACAAGAAGGATGGCGTTATAATGCTAGAGACTTGGCAATCATTCGAGCAAAAATTGAAAATATACCCATCATTTTAGGTTCCGCAACACCTTCGCTTGAGACCATTAACAATGCGCAAACCAATAAATACCAACAACTCAAGCTTACGCAAAGAGCAGGTAGTGCCAACTTAGCTAAACAATCTATTTTAGATATTCGCGGTATGGTGCTAGCTTCTGGGTTATCTCAACCACTTATAGAACAGATAAAAGCACACTTAAATAATAATAATCAAGTCATGTTATTCCTTAATCGTAGAGGATTTGCACCATTAATAATTTGTCATGATTGTGGTTGGATTGCAGAATGTCCACGTTGTGATCGCCCTTATACGTTTCATAAAAAACAAAATAAACTCATTTGTCATTATTGTGATACACCACGAGAAGTACCAAAACAGTGCCCAAAATGTGGCTCAACCCAACTGCTACCTATTGGATTTGGAACTGAGCAGCTTGAAAAACAACTTAATATACTGTTTCCGAATATAAAAGTTACGCGTATTGATCGTGATACAATAACTAAAAGAGATGCATTAAATAACTATTTAAATGATATTCATAAAGGTGGGGCCCATATCCTAGTTGGTACACAAATTTTAGCTAAAGGTCATCACTTTCCCGATGTGACTTTAGTCGGGATTGTTGACGTTGATGGCGCTTTATTTTCAAGTGATTTCAGAGCAACAGAAAAATTTGCACAAATCTATACTCAAGTCTCAGGTCGAGCTGGTCGTGAAACAAAAGCAGGCGAGGTTATTCTACAAACCTATCATCCAGAACATCCTTTATTAAATATTTTATTAAATGAGGGTTATCAAGCATTTGCAAAACAAACCTTAATTGAACGTCAACAAACCTTATTACCACCATTTAGCTATCAGGTCCTAATTCGTGCTGCCGATCGCAATAATTTACAAGCACCAACATTTTTACAGCGGATCCATGATTGGTTAAATTCTAATTATGACCATAATCTATGGCAACTTGGCCCAATGCTAGCAAGTCAACCTAAAAAAGCTGGTTATAATCGTTGGCAATTATTGTTACAACATACTAATAGACAATTATTACAGCAAATATTAGATGAACTACTAACAGTTATTGAACAGTGGAGTGATTCATCAAAAGTGAAATGGAGTATTGATGTTGATCCGATTGATAATTAAAAAAATCTTCCAACAGCTTATTTGTTGGAAGATAGAATAATTACAATTTGATTTTCTCTATATTTTTATCGAGCGTTGCTTGACCGATACCTGAAACCTCCTTCAATTGTTCTACAGAGACAAAAGGACCAAATTTTTCTCGATATTCTACGATTTTCTGAGCTTTGCTCATCCCAATACCAGTTAATACTTTACTTAATTCTTCAGCGGTTGCAGTATTGATATTAACTTGTATAACTTGTATCTGCTCTTGCTTGGTAGCGACTTCAGTTTTTGAATCAGCAAAACTAATAGTTGAAAAAAGTAGCGATGAGAATAAAAAGCATAATAGTGTAAAGACTTTCATTTAAATTAACTCCAAAATAATTATGCAACTAAATGTGCATAACCACTATCTCATGGAATTAATCAGTTAAATTTTGATAATCACAAAAATGCGAAAAGCCACCAAAGTGGCTTCTCTTATTTTAGTTTTTCGCAAAAAAATATCGATCTTTATCACATATTTGGATCAGGCATGATTTCAATCTTCGCTTTAGAACGAATATCATTACCAAGATAGTAATAAGTATCTGCAATAGATAATGGTAATAATTCTGCCGAAATATCATGATATTCTTTAGGTGTATTGACATTAACTAAAGAGACAATATAAGCGGTATTATTTTCTAAAAACTCTACGCTAAAAGGATTTGATTTAACCCCTGGAATTGGTGGTTCCAAATCAAAAACCATATCTACCACTTTTTTATCTAACTCTTTAGAATCTCTATGTAAAACATATCTATTACTAAAGTTTATTTTAGCTGATTTTCCGTTGGTATTTAATTCAGTTAACAGGCTATCAACAGTTCCTTTAAAACGATTTTTAATTATATCATTAGATAATTTTTTATTAATTGTTTTTTTAACTTCATCAAACGGAGCTATCCCTTCAGGGCGATAGTCAGTAACTTGAATAACAAAATCATAACTACCATAATTTCTTTCAATTGGAATTAAGTCTGAAATTTTTTGAGTAGGTTGTTCATTAGAAATCATTTCTTCACTAAATGCCAAATCGCTAATTTCAGGGTGCGTCATGATCGTAGTCATATCTTTATAATTTGTCCAATCTGTTGTTTCAACTCCAAGACCTGTATTTTCAGCTAACTCTTCTATAGATTTAGGCGATTTGGATAAAGCATCTTTGATTTTATTTTCAACACTATTAAATCCTTCTTGTAATTTTTGTTGGCTTAAGCTTTCTTCGATTAGGGTTTTCGCATAATTAAAATCCATAGTTTTAGAAGGTAGCTTACCATCAAGTTTAATTATAACGAATCCACCATCAGTAGGAATTGGTTGTGAAATTTGATTAACTGTTTTTAAGTTAGTTTTTTTTAAAAACTCAGGTAATGAATTGTCATCAACAAACCAGCCTAAAGAACCATTTTTACCATAAGCTGAAATATTATTTTGATTGAGATTTTCAGCTATCTTTTCGAAATTCCCTCCAGATGCCAACTCCTTAATTATGTTGTTTGCTTGTCCCTTATCTTTCAAGAAAATAGCACTGAAAGCTTTTTTTGCTGGATAGCTATATTGTTTGATATTTTTTTCATATTCTTTTTTGATTTCATCATCAGTAACTTTAATCGTTTTAGCGATGTTGTCTTTAGAATTATAAATAAACTTTAACTTAACTCGTTCTTTTCTGAAAAATTCTTTTTGATGTTCATTATAATATTTTTTTTCATCATCTTCAGTGATATTGATATCTTTCATATCATCTATTGAAGAATCAACCTTAGTTGCATAAATAGTTCTTGTTTGATTTTTTAATGGCATAATTTCAGAATCAGATGGTAAAACAAAACTAGTGTTTACTAATGCATCTATAACTTGTTCTTGTTGTAGCAATGTTTTTATTATTTTTGCATAATTATCAGGAGTGAAATTATTTTCAGCAAGTAAATTTAAGTAATTTTGATTATCAAATTTACCATTTACAAAAAAGTCTTTTTGTTGTCTAATAAAATTTTTTACGCGCTCATTACTAATTGCAGCATGAATTTTTTGTGAAAATTGATAAGCTAAATAATTATCGATTTGTTGAGCTAACACATTTTGTCGCATCATTTTAATAAATGAAGCATCACCACCATTCACATTACGCAATTCTTGTTTTACTTGTTTTTCAAATCCTATTCGACTGATGCCTTCTCCGTCAACTTTGGCAACATATAAATGCTCATCATTTGCGCTATTACTTTTGCCGCCAAAACCCAAAAATCCAACCCCGGTAAAGATAAAACATAGAATAATAATTGCAAAAATTATTTTAACAACAAGACTGTTTGCCGCCGTTCTAATTGTTTCCATCATAGCTTGCTATTCTCCATACACCTGAATTTTAATTTCGCAAGTATAGCACATTTGCCAAAATTGGCTATTATCTAATTAAGAGTCGGATAAAAAAAGCCAACACAAGGTTGGCTTTTTAGATTGTCTAATTTAGTTCAATCGAGTTGAAACATTAGCTGCGTTTTTAATTTTTTTAACAGCCTTTTTGACTGGTTGCTTTATTTTTACGTTTTTTTTAACAGGTTCAATACCAAATGGATTATTTTGCAATGCAACTATCAATACATCATCGATCCATTTAACAGGTTTAATATCGATTTCAGATTTAACATTATCGGGAATCTCTTCAAGATCTTTTATATTATCAATAGGTATTATAGCTGTCTTAATACCACCTCGATGAGCGGCCAATAATTTCTCTTTTAATCCACCGATTGGTAATACTTCACCTCGTAAAGTAATTTCCCCTGTCATGGCAACATCGGAACGTACAGGATTACCAGTTAATGTGGATACCAATGATGTACACATAGCAATACCTGCACTCGGGCCATCTTTAGGTGTAGCACCATCAGGAACATGCACATGTATATCACGTTTTTCATAAAAATCGTTATTAATTCCCAACTTATCTGCACGGGAACGAACAACTGTAAGTGCAGTTTGAATAGATTCTTGCATAACATCACCAAGTGAACCAGTATAAGTTAGTTTACCTTTACCAACAACGCTCATTGATTCAATAGTTAGCAGATCACCACCGACTTCAGTCCATGCCAAACCATTAACTTGACCGATCCGATTTTCACTTTCAGATTTACCATAATCAAAACGTTGCACACCCAAATAATCTTTTAAATTATCTTGAGTTACATTTACTTTACGCAAACGTTTGTTTAAAGCAAGTTGTTTAACAACTTTACGGCATATTTTAGCTATTTCCCTTTCTAAGCTTCGTACACCAGCCTCTCGAGTGTAATAACGAATAATGCCAATAATAGCTGAGTCATCAATATTAATTTCATTTGTTTTTAAACCATTATTATCAATCTGCTTAGAAATTAAATGCTGTTTAGCAATATTTAATTTTTCATCTTCCGTATAACCTGAAAGTCGAATCACTTCCATTCTATCAAGTAGCGGTGCAGGAATATTCATTGAATTAGCAGTTGCCACAAACATTACATCAGATAGATCATAATCGACTTCTAAATAATGGTCACTAAAGGCATTATTTTGCTCAGGATCAAGAACTTCTAATAAAGCAGAAGCTGGATCTCCTCGCATATCTGAAGCCATTTTATCGATTTCATCCAAAAGAAATAATGGGTTTTTAACACCAACTTTAACCATACGTTGGATTAATTTACCCGGCATTGAACCAATATAAGTCCTTCGATGTCCACGTATTTCTGCTTCATCGCGAACTCCACCTAATGCCATACGAACATATTGTCTGCCAGTCGCTTTAGCAATTGATTGACCTAATGACGTTTTACCCACTCCTGGAGGCCCAACTAAGCACAAAATTGGACCTTTAACTTTGTTAACGCGGCCCTGTACAGCCAAATATTCTAAAATTCGGTCTTTGACACGAGCAAGGCCATAATGATCCTTATCTAGAACTTTTTGGGCAGCATGAATATCTTTTTTTACTTTACTGCGTTTATTCCAAGGAACTTGTAACATCCAATCAATATATCCGCGAACAACAGTTGCTTCAGCAGACATAGCAGGCATCAGCTTAAGCTTATTAAGTTCAGATAGTGTTTTTTCCTTTGCCTCTTTTGGCATTTTTGCCTTAGTAATTTTTAGATTTAATTCTTCATATTCATCAGGTTTATTGTCTATATCACCCAATTCTTTATGAATTGCTTTAATTTGCTCATTAAGATAATATTCTTTTTGCGCTTTTTCCATTTGTTGTTTAACACGTTGACGGATACTTCTTTCAACTTGTAACAAATCAATTTCAGATTCCATTAATGAAATAAGCAACTCAAAACGTTTTTCTAAATCTGCTGTAACTAAAATCTCTTGTTTCTGTTCGACTTTTATAAATAAAGTAGCGGCAATGGAATCTGCTAATTGTGATGATTCTTTAATCAAATGAACTGAATCAACAACTTCTTGAGTGACTTTTCTATTAAGTTTGGCATAATCGTCAAAATTTGACAGCAAGACCCTTATCATCGCTTGGTCAATATTATTGGTTTTTTTAGATTCTTTAAGTGGTTTAATATTTGCAATTAAAAAATCATCTTCTTTTCGTTCGAAAATATCAACAATTTTAGCTCGAGCAACACCTTCAACGAGCACCTTTACTGTTCCGTCTGGTAATTGAAGTAATTGTAAAACATTGGCGATAGTACCGACTTCATATAAATCCTCGACATTAGGCTCATCTTGCGAAGGATATTTTTGTGTTACAAGAAAAACTTGTTTATCCATCTCCATTGCACTTTCCAAACAACGAATTGATTTATTACGACCAACAAAGAGAGGAATTACCATATGTGGAAATACAACAACATCACGCAATGGTAAAATAGGCATAATCATTTGTTTAGTTTGTTTTGTTTTCATTTTGTTCTCTCGGTAGTACCAACTTATCTTTCTTATATTGGGTTTTTTTTAAGATATTCAAGTTTATCCTGTTTTATTTTAAATACGTAGTACTATAAATGTATATACGTTCCTAACCTTTTAAATTAAATACTACTTACCAATTTAAATAAGGGTAATTGCTTATCTATTATGCAGAAAGTTCTGTATCTTCACGAAAAAACAATTTAGGTGCTTGCAAATTATCAACCGTTTCTTTTTCAACAAGTACTTTTTTGACGTTATGCATAGATGGTAAGTCATACATTGTTTCTAACAGGATATTTTCGACAATTGAACGTAATCCCCGAGCCCCAGTTTTTCGTTTCATCGCATTGATTGCAATAGCGTCTAAAGCTTCTTTAGTAAATTCTAGTTCTACACCATCCAATTCTAATAGAGCATTAAACTGTTTGGTTAAGGCATTTTTAGGTTCAGTCAAAATGTTAACTAAAGCATCTTTATCTAGTTCTGATAACGTTCCAATAACAGGTAATCTGCCGATAAATTCAGGTATAAGACCAAATTTGACTAAATCTTCCGCCTCTATTTGGGCTAATAACTCAGACTCTGTCGCTTTATTTTTAGTGCTTTTTACATTAGCACCGAAACCAATACCCGTGTTAGTAGATACTCGATTTTCGATAACTTTATCTAATCCACTAAATGCACCACCACAGATAAAGAGAATTTTCGAGGTATCAACTTGTAAAAATTCTTGTTGAGGATGCTTACGTCCTCCTTTAGGGGGAACGGAAGCGACAGTCCCCTCAATAATTTTTAACAAGGCTTGTTGAACACCTTCACCTGAAACATCTCGAGTGATTGAAGGATTATCTGATTTTCTAGAAATCTTATCAATTTCATCAACATAAATTATCCCTCGTTGCGCTTTTTCTACATCATAATCACAACTCTGTAATAATTTCTGAATAATATTTTCAACATCTTCACCTACATATCCGGCTTCTGTCAATGTCGTTGCATCAGCCATAGCAAAAGGAACATCTAAAAAACGTGCTAAAGTTTCAGCTAATAAAGTCTTCCCACTACCCGTAGGACCAATTAATAAAATGTTACTTTTACCTAATTCAACATCACTACGATTAGAATGGTTACGTAAACGTTTATAATGATTATAAACAGCAACTGATAATACTTTTTTAGCGCGCTCTTGACCAATAACATATTCATCAAGATGGGCTCGAATTTCGTGTGGTGTCGGTAATGGTTTACTAATAAATTCTTCATGAGAAAGAAAAGTCTTCGTTTCTTCTTTAAGAATATCGTTACATAGTCCGATACATTCATTACAAATATAAATAGATGATGGCCCAGCAATTAGCTTACGGACTTCATGTTCACTTTTGCCACAAAAAGTACAATAGAGTAATTTTTCTGAGTTTTCTTTATCCACTTTTTTCTACCTATTTAATATTAAGATCGTTTATTGTATATGGCATCAACTAACCCATATTCAACCGCTTTTTCTGCAGACATGAAGTTATCACGATCAGTATCTTTTTCAATTACACTAATATCCTGACCTGTATGCATTGACAAAATATTATTTAATCGACTTTTTACCTGTAATATTTCTTGAGCATGAATTTGAATATCTGATGCTTGCCCTTGAAAGCCTCCTAATGGTTGATGGATCATAACGCGTGCGTTAGGTAAGCAAAAACGTTTACCTTTAGTACCAGCAGTTAAAAGAAGCGATCCCATTGAACATGCTTGTCCAAGGCAAATAGTACTAACATCTGGTTTGATAAATTGCATCGTGTCATAGATAGCCATACCAGCAGTTACTACACCACCAGGAGAATTGATATACAAATAGATATCTTTTTCAGGATTTTCAGCTTCAAGAAAAAGCATCTGAGCAATAATCAAATTCGCCATATTATCTTCAACTTGTCCAGTTAAAAATATAATTCTTTCTTTTAATAATCGTGAGTAAATATCATAAGCTCTTTCGCCACGAGAACTTTGCTCAACAACCATTGGAATCACACTCATGTATGGTTCTAAAGGCATTTTCATCTCCTAATTAAACAAAATAGCCCAAACAATTGATCCTTATTTGGGCTTATAATGAATTTTAATTAAATCAATTGACAAATTGCTTAAGCAACTTGTTGATTCATTAATTCTGAAAATGAATAAGTTTTATCTGTCACTTTCGCACTAGCTAATAATAAATCAACAACTTGATCTTCCAGTGCAACAGAACGAATATTATCCATTGCTTTCTTATCTTTACGATAATAATCAACCACCTCTTTAGGATCTTCATAAGCGGTCGCAATTTCATCAATTAAAGATTGTACTTTTGCTTCATCAGCCTTTAATTTGTTACTTTCAATAATTTCACTAAATAAAAGTCCAACCAATACTCGACGTTTAGCTTCTGCTTCAAACAACTCTTTAGGAAGATCCATAGATTGCTTAACATTACCACCAAAACGAGTTACAGCTTGTTGACGTAACACATCAACTTCACGATCAACTAAAGCGGTTGGAACATCAACGTCATTATTTTTTACTAATCCATCTATTACTTGTGTTTTGATTTTATTGCGTATTGTAGCATTTAGTTCACGTTGCATATTTTTGCGTACTTCTGCTCGCAGACTTGCAACCGTTCCATCTGCAATACCAAATCTTTTAACCACTTCTTCAGTAAGTTCTGGTAATTCAAGCTCTTCAACTTTTTTAAGTGTAGCTGAAAATACAGCTGGTTTACCTTTTAAATTCTCAGCATGATAATCTTCTGGGAATGTGACATTAATATCAAATTCATCTCCAGCTTTGTGACCAATAATAGCGTCTTCAAAACCAGGGATCATGCGGCCTTGTCCTAAGACAAGAGCAAAATCATCAGCTTTACCACCTTCAAATTCAGCACCATCAACTTTACCTAAAAAGTCAAGTATGACACGATTTTGTTCTTTTGCCACTTGTTCAACTAACTTCCAAGAGCCTTGTTGCTTACGTAAAGTTTCAATCATTGTTTCAACATCGGCATCGACAATTTCAGCAACAGGTTTCTCGACTTCTATTTTGTCTAAATCCTTAATTTTAATTTCAGGATAAACTTCAAATTCAACAGTAAAAGTATAATCTTCTCCACTTTTATATTCTTTTGGAGTATATACTGGTGCACCTGCTGGATTTAATTTTTCTTGAATAATTGCGTCGACAAAATTACGTTGCATTAAATCGCTTAAAGCATCTTGTAAAATAGAAGCTCCATATCGTTGTTCAACAATTTTTAAAGGTACTTTTCCTTTACGGAATCCATCAATACGGACTTTTTTTGCTGTATTAATAAGTTCTTTATCAATTGCTTTCGTAATATCTTCAGATTTAATTGTAATTGATAAACGACGACCTAAACCTTCTGTTGTTTCTACCGAAACTTGCATCTTTATACCTCGGAATTATTGAATATATTTGCTCATCATTTTGAATTGATTAATTGAGCAAATTAAATTTACAAAATAGGGAAGCATTATACCGACCGTAATCGCCTACGTCGAGACATTTAATAGCTTCTTCTCAAGCGCTTTCAAGCGCTTATTCATTTCATCAATATGTAATACTAATGAAGCGGTTTTGCGCCATACTTTATTTTGTTGCAACGGAATACCCGACGAGTATACCCCTGGTTCGGTAATTGGCCTCATAACCATACCCATTCCAGTTACTGTTACTTGATCACAGATTTCCATATGTCCGTTAATAACGCTTGCACCACCAATTAGGCAATGGCGTCCGATCTTTAAACTACCCGCCATAATAACACCACCGGCAACCGCAGTATGATCACCGATAACGTCATTGTGTGCAATTTGACATTGATTATCAATAATAACACCATTACCGATGACAGTATCATCTAAGGCACCACGGTCAATTGTTGTTGAAGCACCAATTTCAACATTATTACCAATTATTACTCGCCCTAACTGAGGGATTTTTATCCATTTCCCTTTATCATTAGCATAACCAAATCCATCTGCGCCTATTACTGTACCTGATTGAATCAAACAGTTTTCGCCAATAACGCAATTATGGTAAATAGATACATTGGACCATATTTTTGTACCCGCCCCGATTGTTGTATTTTTTCCAACAAAACAGCCAGCACCAATACAACAGTTATTGCCAAGAATTACACCGCTTTCTATAACCGCATTTGGACCTATTGATACATTTTGTCCAAGCTGTGCAGTTGAATCAATCACTGCAGAGTTTGCGATATCTTTAGCTGGTAACGGTGTAGTATCTAAAAGTTGTGTTAATCTAGCATAAGTAAGATAAGGATCTTTGACAACTAAAGC
Organism: Gilliamella sp. LMG 34361; assembly: GCF_984569075.1. Taxonomy (NCBI): domain Bacteria; kingdom Pseudomonadati; phylum Pseudomonadota; class Gammaproteobacteria; order Orbales; family Orbaceae; genus Gilliamella; species Gilliamella sp. LMG 34361. The sequence continues at coordinate 2,980,430 of NZ_OZ474903.1, forward strand.
AGACCCATTCCAATATTTAAGGCTCTCTTCTGTTAAAACAACAGCTGAGGCGTGACATGCTGATAAATTGCTTTGGAATTTTTTGTCCGATAAAAAAGTGATTTGACCTTTTACTGCACTTTTCATTGATGCTATGCCAGTGATGGTTAATTTTCCATCACCATATAACATAGCACCAAGCTTTTCAGCCAATTGCTCTAAACGAAAAGCAAACATTATTTTTTAACCTTTTCTAGAACTTTATCGGTGATATCAACTGCATCAGAAGCATATAAAACCGTATCTACTCTTAAAATAAGATCATATTTTTCTTCGGCAACAATTGCTCTAACTGCTTCTTGGATTTTGGTTAAGAGTTTACTTGCTTCTTTAGTTTCACTTTCACGATATTCATTTGCAAAAGCGGCTGCTTTATTCTGGAAATCAGTAATAGTTTTATTTAATTCTTTTTTTTCAGAAGATGATAAAGTTAGCCCTTCTTTTTTTAAACGTGCTGCAGCAGCATTAGCCACCTTATCTTCTTTTTCAAGTTCTTTTGCTCGTGCTTCAAATTTTTGGTTTAATTCTTTACTAATAGCTTCTCGTTCTGGCATACGATCCATTACATATTTTACATCAATAATACCAATTTTAACTTCAGCGTTTGCAAAACCAGTAAAAAATAGAGCAATACTGATACCAACAACAAATATAATTTTTTTCACTTTATTCACCTATGTGTATTTTAGTTATTCACAACTTGGTATTACCATGTTGAACCTATATTAAATTGAAACTGTTGCGCGGAATCACCGTTATACTTTTTAAATGGTTGCGCATAAGAAAATACCAGTGGTCCTAATGGTGACATCCATTGGACAGCGAGGCCAGCTGACATTCTAATATCAGATGGAGAGCTATAATCAGGAATATTGTTACCTTTTAGATCCCATTTTGTATCCCAAACCGTCCCAGCATCAAAGAAAACTGAAGTCCTAATACTATCTGCATATTTTTCACTAGCAAATGGTGTTGGAACTATAAGTTCAGTACTTCCGAAGGCTAATGCATTACCACCTATTGCATCTTTAGATCTAGTACATTGAGCTGAATCTTCTAAGGTTCTACATCCGGTTTTATTAAAATATACCGCTTTAGGGCCGACAGTATTTGCTTTAAAACCACGTAATACTGTTGAACCACCTGCATAGAAATTTTCATAGAATGGTAATTCTTTTCCGCCAAATCCACCACCATAACCTAATCGACCACGAGCTAACAATACCCATTTATGGTCGCTATCAATCGGATAATAATAGGAAGCATCACTGACCATTTTATAAAATCTATTATCAAATATTGGCGTTGTTGCTTTTAAATTAGCGGTTAATTTTAAACCATCTGTTGGGAAGAAACCACGATCTAATGTGTTATATGTCCAATAGGCATTCAACAGCAAATCATTGGTATCATATGAATAAGATTTATCTTTATCTCTCATATTTTCACCCATAGAATGAAAATAGCGCCACATATTATACTGCGGTTGCATATCAGTTAATTTATGATTAGCGTATTCAGCACCAAAACGAACAAAGTTATTTTCACTTATCGGGAAGCCGAGGTTAGCATTAGCCCCCCAAGTTTTACTAGAGTATTCTGATTCGTCATCATCACTATCAGTTTTATAAGTATTGTAGTAAACACTACCACCTAAACTAACGCCATCGACGGTAAAATAAGGATCAACGATCGAAATAGAAGCAGTTTTATCATTACTAGTGGTATTAATATCAAATGAAACGCTATTACCCGTTCCTAACCAGTTATCTTGAGAAATACCGGCATTAAAACTTACACCACTATCTGAACCAATACCAATACCAAATTTAATACTACCCGTATTACGTTCGGCTACTTTATAAATGATATCAACTTGATCATCTACGCCTGGAACTCGTTCAGTATTTGCTTCTACAGTATCAAAAAATCCAAGTCGATTTAAACGATCTTTACCAAGTTCAACTAAGCCATTACTTAACCATGAACCTTCCATTTGGCGAAGTTCACGACGAACTACACTTTCACTCGTAATTGTATTACCGACAATTTTAATATTACGTACGTAGAAACGTTGACCTACATCAACTAATACGACTAATTTAACGGTATGTGATGAGTCATCCATTTCGGGTTGAATAGAAACTTGAGGATAAGCATAACCAAAATTAGCAAGCAAACGTTTGATATTATCTTCAATATCAGTTATTTTTTTACCATTATAAAGTTCACCCACGGTAAGCTTTTGTTTGGCTATTTTTTGTATTTCATCCTCATGTCCAGCAAAGTTACCTTTAAAATCAAAATCAGATAACTTATATTGTTCACCTTCATGAATATTAATGGTGACATAAATGCCTTTTTTATCTGGTGTTAAACTAACTTGAGTTGACTCAATATTAAAACGAGCGTAGCCTCGATTCAAATAAAAACTCTGCAACTCATCCAAATCCGATGCCAATTTCTGTTTTTGATACTTACGATCGCCGAGCATATTCCACCAAGGCACTTCATCACGCAAGGAAAAACGTGATATAAGCTGTTCAGATGAAAACGCTTTCGCGCCAACTATATTGATTTGATCGATTAAGGCCGACTTACCTTCAGCAATAACTAATTTTAAATCAACACGGTTACGAGATAACGGTGTTACAACTGCTTTAATTTGAGCATTATATTTGCCAACACTATAATAAAAATCTTCTAATCCTTTCTCGATTCCTGAAAGCATTGTACGATCTAATGCATCACCTTCTCGAATGCCTGTACTATCTAAATTTTTCTTCAACATATCATCTTTAACGGACTTATTGCCAGAAAAAGTAATACTTGCAATTGTTGGACGTTCTTGAACATGGATAATTAATCTATCTCCATCACGAGATACAGTAATATCATCAAAATTACCGCTGGCGTAAAGTGATTTGATAATGCGACCTAAATCAGCTTCATTCACATAATCACCAACTTGAACTGGCATTTCAAGCATTGCTGCACCAACTGTGACTCGCTGCAAACCTTCAAACTTGATATCTTTAACCACAAAATCGTCAACACAAAATGCATTGGAACTATATACTGCTGTGGTACTAAACAGCAAAGATGCTATAAGTAATTTATTTATTTTCATCGTATATGTTTATAACCTCATCCCATTACAATCGTAAAATATCATTAAATAGTGCAATTCCCATTATTACCATTAATAAAACAAATCCGACACGAAAAAAACGATCTTGTGCTTTACTTGATAAGGCTTTTCCTTTCATCATTTCAAAAAATAAAAAAAGCAACTGTCCGCCATCTAACATTGGTAATGGAACAAGATTGATAACACCTAAACTTATACTAATAAAAGCTAAAAAATATAAGTAAGGTGTAAATCCATAACTTGCTGTTTGCCCCGCGCTTTTCGCTATAGTAATTGGGCCTGATAAATGTTTTAGACCAATCACCCCTGTTACTAACTGATAAAGAGAACGAACAGTTAACTTTGCTGTTAACATTGTTTGTTTCACTGCTTTATCGAATCCATTAAAGAAATTATATTGCTTAATTATTGCATTTGATGTTGGGAAAAAACCTGCAACACCTTCTCCATTTTTATTTCTTGTTGGCTTGAGTGTCAGTTCAACTTCTTTATTGTTTCTATTTACCCTGATTTTTATAATCGCAGCATTTTTTATTGTATTAGTAAAATCATCCCAATTTTGATAAAGATGATCATTATAACTAACAATTTTATCACCAACTTGTAATCCTGCTTGGGCAGCTGCTGAATCAGAAACAATTTTATTCACAATTGGATAAATTTCCAATTTTTTAGGCTCGAATCCAAATGCAGTAATGGGGGATTCCTTTTCTATGTCAAAATACCAATTACTAATGTTAACATTTCTATCTATTTCTTGTGGTTTATTAGTAACCGAATTATCTATATAGGTAATATTAATATTACTTTTTCCTAAAGCAGAAACCAATGCTACATTTACATCATTCCAATTATCTATTTTCGCATTATCTATCATCTTTAACTCTGCATCGGCCGGTATATTTATAGATGCTGCTGGTGTTGAAGGTATAATGCTATTTATTTTAACGGGATAATCAACTACCCCCATCAAAAAAATAATCCAATAAATAATTAAAGCTAAAATAAAATTGGCAAATGGCCCTGCAAAGATAATTGCGGCCCTTTGCCAAATCCGCTTTTTATCAAAGGCCAGTTTTTCTAGATCGGAGGATAATTTACTAGCCCTGCTATTTAGCATTCTAACATATCCTCCAAGTGGAATCATAGCGATAACTAACTCTGTTCCATTTGAAAAACTATGCGACCATATTTTTTTTCCAAACCCAATTGAAAAACACTCTACATGCACTTTACATAACCGTGCGACAAAAAAATGCCCAAACTCATGTACAGTAACTAATATACTAATAGTAATAATAAATAACAACAGTGACCAAAGCAAAGTAAGTAGCCTTATTAGAATAAATGCAAAGATAATACAGTAAAAATAGGAACTGCAGCTGTTAAACTATCAATACGATCTAAAATACCACCGTGCCCAGGGATAAGATTGCCACTATCTTTAATGCCTGCTTCACGTTTAAACATACTTTCAGTCAGATCACCTAATACCGATACCAAAATAGCCAATAGCGAACTACATGAAAACTTAATAAAACTAACATTAAAATAACCAGTTAAGTAAACTGTCATACAAACTAAGATTGCTAAACAAACACCACCGATAAAGCCTTCTACTGTTTTTCCTGGCGAGACTTTTGCTGCCAATTTCCGTTTTCCAATAGCCCGCCCTGTAAAATAAGCACCAGTATCGGTTGACCATATTAACACAAATACATAAAGCAACCAAACAGCGCCAGTGTAACTATCAACACTATAATTGATAGAACGTAATTCAAGCATACCTATAAAGAAAGGCACTATGGTAAAAAAAGCAAACAATAACTTAATTGATGGTGATTTAGCCCAATATTTCGCAGAATTAGGATAACTAATAACTAAAAATAAAGCGACTAACCACCAAATAATAGATAAGCAAATTATCAAAGCAAATAAGTTACTTTTTATTGATGATTCAATCAGGTAAAGTAAACCTAGAAAAACAATGCTTAAAACCATAAAGATAGCTTTCTGAGCTTTTTTTTCTAAACCTAAAAAGCTACCCCATTCCCATGCAGCCAATGCACAAACAACAATAATTAAATAAGAAAAAATGGACAATGGTGCAAAAAATAGTGCAATAATAACAAGAGGAATAAGTGCGATGGCAGTTAAAATACGCTGAATTAGCATGAAAGATCCTCATTTAGAACGTCACCAAAACGCCGTTCTCTAGTGTTAAAAATATTTATCGCTTCATCAAATGATGCTTGATTAAAATCAGGCCACAATGTGTCCGTAAAATACAATTCTGCATATGCACATTGCCATAATAAAAAATTACTTATTCGATATTCACCGCCAGTGCGAATAACTAATTCAACCTCAGGTAAATCATTCATACAAATCACTGAACCAAAATAATCTTCATTGATGTCCTGTAATGTTATTTTACCATCTAAAGCTTGAGAAGCTATTTTTTTAGCTGATTGAACAATATCCCAACGACCGCCATAGTTAGCGGCAATATTCAAGATAAGGCCGGTATTATTTTCAGTTAAGTGTTGAGCTTTAATAATAAGATTTTGAAGGTTTGGATTAAATTTTGAAATATCACCAATAATATTTAATCGAACATTATTTTTATTTAAATTCTTAACTTCACGATTTAAAGCATAAATAAAAAGTGAAATTAATGCAGTAACTTCATTAGCAGGGCGCTTCCAATTTTCACTACTGAAAGCGTATAAGGTCAGCACTTTTATATCTCGCTTTGCAGCATGTGTGACAATTTTACGCACCGCTTTTAAACCAGCTCGATGACCAGTAGCTCGTAATTGATTTCGTTGTTTAGCCCATCGACCATTACCATCCATAATAATCGCCACATGATTTGGAATATATTGTGTCATTTATAATCTCGTCATATCTCGATCATATTAATGATAATTTCGATAATTCGATAAATCAACGGGTACCATAAACAACAATCGTTTTCCCATGTGCCGAAATTAAGTGTTGATCTTCAAGCATTTTTAAAATTCTTCCAACAGTTTCACGTGAACAGCCTACAATTTGACCAATTTCTTGGCGGGTTATTTTTATTTGCATCCCATCAGGATGAGTCATCGCATCAGGTTGTTTGGTCAAATTCAATAATGTTTGTGCAATTCGACCAGCTACATCTAAAAAAGCCAAATTACTTACTTTTTCTGATGTAACTTGTAATCGACTCGCCATTTGGCTAGCTAGCCTCATCAAGATATCTGGATTGACTTGCACAAGTTGCTTAAATTTTTTGTATGAAATTTCGGCTACTTCACAACTTGTCTTCGCTTTAACCCAAGCACTACGTTCGGTACCCTCCTTGAAAAGGCCCAATTCACCTAGAAATTGATTTTGATTTAAATAAGACAAAATCATTTCATTACCTTCATCATCTTTAATTAATACCGCTACAGATCCTTTTAAAATATAATAGAGAGTTTCAGCTTTTTCACCTTGATGAATAAGAGTACTTTTAACTGGATATTTATGAATATGACAATGAGATAAAAACCATTCCAATGTTGTATCTGATTGCTGTTTCCCAATCATTATTTCTTTTCTCCATTAAAGATACTACGATAACACTATAGCAAAGATGTGCAACAAATCATATACCCGCTAAAACGATTTTAATCATTATTTAATATATTTAATATCTATTGTTTCATGCACCTCGGACCAATAAATCGCAGCGGAACCATTTATTAAATGAAATTTTACATCATTTACTTTTTCTTCAAGTGATTTTTCCCGTTCTCCATAATCGGTTCCTTCCCTTAAAACAAAGTATTCTATTAGATTATTTAACGTATCAGGATCAAGCGTTTGCCAAGGAATAATCATGATTGTATTTACTGAGTTAACTTGTCTTAATTTATTGTAGCAATTAAGTTATAAGAAATGCATACTAAATAATTAAAAAACCACTCAATTGAGTGGTTTTAATTAGTTTCGTTAAATAATTAATTATTTTTTTGTTGCTGTGACATTAAGTTGGAAACCTTGAATACCAGCTTTATAACCCGCCCCACCATTTAGAGAACTATAAGCTGAGTTATTTGGACCTAATTCAAATGTACCATGTCCCTTTCCATTAGGATCTGCCAGTTCACCTGCTAATTTAGTAGAGTCTTCAGTTGCTGTTGTTTCAGTTACTTTAGCACTATCTCCAAAAGCTGAACCACTTACATACCATATAAATTTGTAAGAATTTGATAAATCTGCATCTCCGCTGTCAAAGTGAGGTGATGAAGAAGTATTTGATGAGTCATTTTTCAGCCATAAAACAGCGGCTAATTTATCACCATATTTTGGCGTTGCTGCATCACCTGATGCCGAACCTGGATCAGCAAGATTTACAGCATAGTCAATAGCACCCGTAGCATTATATTTAAAGATACCTAACTTCATCAAGTGTTCATCTACAATAGGACCGCTTGGAAGACTTTTAGGGTCTTCTCCACCTTGACCACCAGGACCGTCATCATTCGAACCAATGATTGTACCAATTTGGCTATCATCATCAGGTAATTTCCCAGTAATTCCAGGAGGATTTGTTGGGGTACCAGCATTCCAAATATTAGCTACTGTCAACCATCTATTTTCTCTTGGGGCGCCATATGTAGTGATTTCTTGAAGTTGGAAACCAATTTTTTCAGCACCAGCCATATCCGATGTGATTTTGAAGGAAATATGCCCGTCTTCACCTTCGTATTTTGCTTTTAAGTCCCCTTCTGGGAAGGTTACAATCTTCCAACCATCAGCACCTACTTTTTTCATAAAAACTTTTAATGTTCCTAGTACACTGTTGTCGCTATCTGTATCCCCATCGGTATCACTTAAACGATAGTAGATATGAATATAATTACCAACTTCAGGAGATGAGCCCTCAGTTAGAAATGTATTCCCTTCACTATCAGAAGTGATATGAACTGTGAACCGACCCTCAACATTATTTTTAGAATAAATAACTGGCGCATTACCGACTATCGTATTTGATGTAACTGCTTGATTATCTGCTGCATATGCACTACTTGCTGCATAACCAGCTAAAAGCAGACCTAATGCTACTTTTTTCATTGAAAGAATTTTCATGTTTAATTTCCCATTTTTTAGTAAATTAATCTGTTGCATTTATATAAAAGCAACTTTTTATTGGTTTTACTTTTTAATCACCTTCATTCTATTCTCATTAGATCAAAGGTGATTAAAATTCTTTTAATTTATTGAAACTTGTAGTTTAAATCCTTGGTCACCTGCACATGCTACTGGTGATGCAGTTTGTGCGCTAAGATCTAGATACTTAGGTGCACCATCTATACCTGAAAGGCTTGTACCAGAAGTTGCCAAACTATCTACGTTATTTTTGATAGTGTAAGACGCATTTGGTCCCATACTTACGTTAAACCATGGACCATCAGGATTATCAGTATGGGTTGGTAACGTAGTCATTGCACTTCCCGGGCAAGCTGTCCCATTAGAACCAACTAATGACCAAATAACGAACGGGTTTACAAGTTCGACAGTTTCTGCATCATCCTCATAAGCTACTACTGAATATTCAGTTCCTACCTTCCACTCAGTTATATTAGGTTCAAATACAAGTGAATTTCCAACTTGTTTAGCAATAAGAGTTCCATCATTTCGATAGACTTTAATAAAACGAGCTTGATCTAGACCACCGCTAAAATCAACTGAAGCTTGATTAAAAGAGGTACCATAACCATCTAATTTAATGGAAAAATCAACTATTCCATTAAAGTTTGAAGCAACATCCATAGTATAAGTATCACCAATAACCGTCGTTCCAGCTCCTGTTGAGGCATTTGAAGATATATCTGCACCCATTTTAACTTTTTCAAAAGACTTAACAATGATACAACGATTTGATGTAGGGCATCTTCTTACATTACCTGAAGTTCCATCAATTAAATCAACATTTCTACCATTACTAGTAGCAGTCCATAAATCAGTAACCGAGGATTTAAAAGAACTATCTATCTTATCCATTAATAATTGATCACTAAAACCTTCATAACCATCACCAAAATCTCCACTACCAGTCGATGCTACTGGAGTAACTAAACTTGCTAATAATGTTACTGAACTCATACCATCAGCAACATTTTGTATAGAAGATGACGGATTATTTGAACTATCAATCGCCCAAACACCGATTTTACGAATATCTAAGTTAGGTAAAACTTCAAAGGAAACCGAATTAGATGTTGCTGATTTACCTTTACTATCAGTAACCGTAACAGCCAGAGTATAAATACCATTAGTACTAGTAGGTTGTCTGTTACCATTTCTATCCACATATTTTGGCGCGACGATTTTCCAATTTTTCACATCAGCCGGAGGTGTTAGCCATGATGAACTAGTACATGTCCCAATAGAAGAACATAAGAAACCTTCAGCAAGATCTATTTCTTGCATGTTGCCTGACCAAGCTACACTTGATACACCTTTTACATTGCGAAGTCCTATACTTAGATCATGAATTGAACCTTCAACTAATTGGAGTGATTCTAAACCTAAATCTACAGTCATTCGTTTTTCTTTATATTCAAGAACGATATAATTATTTCTATCAACTAAATCATATCGACTACCTTTAAGAGAACGAGCTGCTTGAACCATATCCGGATCTAACTGATCTTTTAACGGTGTTCCAATACGATAATTCATGGTTAATTCAGCTGATGTAGCTTTCTGACTATCTTGTCCGCGTTTATGTTGAGCTTTAATTGTGAATAAAGGAACTGGAGTATAGTCTAATCCAACGGTCACCGCTCTAGGATCTTTTTGTAAATTATCTTTACCAAATAAAGCAACTTTATCACCATAGTATTGTTCATACATAAGTGAACCACCTAAATGAGGATATTGAGGTAAATAACCTTGAAAACGAACATCAAATCCTCTTGCAGCTCGTTCTAAATAATCATCAAAATCTTTTGAATCTTTCCAATCAGATAATGGATGGTAATAGTTAACTGCAAACTTCATGTAATCAGTCCAAGCTTCAGCACCTAAACCTAAACGATTATGTGAGCGCTGGAAGTCATGATCAAGGAAGGCGTTATATCCTAATAACCATTTATTATCGGCAACGTCCCAACGTTGTCCAATACCAAAGTTCCCGATATGACGATTATGTTCATATTCTTGGAATGACAACTGGCTAAATATCAATGTACTTTCTGTATCAATCCAAGGACTAAATAATTTAACATTAACATTATTAAAATCGCCTTTATCACTCAAATCAAATTGTAATTGCGCAGTACCAAAACGGCCTAAGAAATCTTGAGCAGCACCACGAACTGGATTTATGACTTGAGAATGAATACTATTGCGAACATAATTTTCAGCATAATCTTTACCTTTGTTTTTCAAATGGCCAGAAATACCACCATTATCCGCTGATGTAATACTTTTCCAATCTTGAGTTGCGAGAGTTTGCAGGGCATTAGCTACTTGACTAGCTAACGCACTTTTATCTTGTTTTACATCATAATTATCATCAGAGCCTAACGTAGGTAAATTTGAATATTTATCTTTTTTGTCATTTTTTTTAGTTATCGCAGGTAATAAAGGTGAGTTCTCAGGCAAAACTAAATGCTCATCAACTTCAACCATATCCTTTTTATCAAAACGACCTTGATTCATTTCGCGTAATTCAGAAATTGAAACATTACTTAACAACGCAATCTGGTACAAACTACGTTTTTGGTTATTAATCATTTCTCGAACTTTATTACCATTTTTTAGTACAATAACATTATTACTATCAACTGTATTTGATGATTGTTGAGTATCAGTTGCATAAGCAGAATTCCAACTTAATGTAGTTATTACAAATGCTGAGATAACTCTTAACTTAAGATTCTTTCTCACCTTAGTCATTCCTTATATTTCACCAATAAAATTTACAAAAGGCTCATAATTATCCAATTAATAGTTTTAATTATGCCTTTAAAAGGTTAAGTGTGATTTGTATTAAAAATTAAAATTTCTTTACAAAACCTCTAAACGTAAAAAGATTTTATTACATAAATGTAATTTATCAAAATGTTTTATTATTTTTTTTGATATCTTTTTGTAAAGACAATTTTTTTTATTATTTATCAGTTGTTTAACTATATATATCTTTTTTTAAAAGAACAATTTTAATTAATTAATTAGAGATATATTACTGGTTTGTAATAAATATCAAGTAAAAATATGTTAATTTTTAATAAATATATAGATTAATTGACGAGTTATGAACAAGCTTGAATTGTTAACTTCAAGCTTATTAATAAGAATAGATAGTATTATCGAAAACCCAAATGACTAATATTGACCTTCATTATAAATTTCTAGATTTTCAGACTCTTTAATCGGTGGAATTGTTTTATTTTCAGCTCTGTTATGTTCTAAAGTATCAAAATAATTATCATCAATTCCTTCAGTAATATATTTTCCATTAAAAACAGAACATTCTAAATGATGAATATTAGGATTTTGTTCTCTAATACAATCAACTAAATCTGAAAGATCTTGAAATATTAATTTATCAGCGCCAATTTCTTTTGCGATCTGCTCAACAGAACGGTTATAAGCAATTAGTTCACTGGCCACCGGCATATCAATACCATATACATTAGGATGTCTAATTTCTGGAGCAGCAGAGGCTAAATAAACTTTTTTAGCACCAACTGATCGCACCATCTCCAGTATTTTTTCTGATGTGGTTCCTCGTACAATAGAATCATCAACTAAAAGAACATTTTTACCTTCAAATTCAATACGATTGGCATTTAGTTTTCTTCTTACTGAGAGTTTCCGTTCCGCTTGTCCTGGCATAATAAAGGTACGACCAACATATCGATTTTTAACAAATCCTTGCCGATAAGGTTTATTTAATATTCTGGCAATTTCAAGCGCGGCATCACACGATGTTTCAGGAATAGGGATTACTACATCAATATCAATGCCTTTCCATTCTCTAGCAATTTTTTGACCTAGTTTTTGCCCCATCAATATACGAGATTGATATACTGAAACACCATTCATTAATGAGTCTGGTCGAGCAAAATAGACATATTCAAATATACATGGATAATATTGAGGACTATTTGCACACTGTTTGGAGTAAAATTGTCCATCTTGAGTAATATAGATAGCCTCACCAGGGGCTACATCTCGCATAAATTCAAAATCGAGAATATCTAAAGCAACACTTTCAGATGCAACCATATATTCTGTTTTCTGATTATCAAGCACTTTTTTACCTATTACTAACGGACGAATACCAAATGGGTCACGAAATGCGACTAGTCCATGTCCGATAATCATGGCAACGCAAGCATAAGCACCTTTAATAATTTGATGTACTTGATTGATCGCTGTAAAAATATTATCTGCGGTTAATGGGTAAGTAGGGAATTTATCAAGTTCACTTGCAAAAATATTAAGTAATACTTCAGAATCAGAGCTAGTATTAATGTGGCGCCTAGCTAATTCAAATACCTTATCACGTAGTTGGTCAGTATTAGTTAAATTACCGTTATGTGCAAGTGCAATACCATAAGGTGAATTTACATAAAATGGTTGTGCTTCTGAAGGACTTGAACTGCCAGCGGTAGGATAACGAATATGCCCAATTCCTAAATTACCCTGTAAACGCAACATATGATGTTCTTGAAATACGTCTTTAACTAAACCATTTGCTTTACGTAAACGAAAACGATTTTGCTCATCGATGGTTACAATTCCCGCAGCATCTTGACCTCGATGCTGCAAAACAGTTAAAGCATCATAAATAGATTGATTAACTGTACTGCATCCTACAATACCAACAACACCACACATACAATGATTACCTCAAAGTTATTGAACTAAAAATGAAGACGACTGCTGTATAAAATCAAAAAACCAACGAATGATAAAATGGAAATGCGGAATTAGTTGTGATTGTTTCCACTCTGGTGATTGAGATAACGGAGTAAAAGTATCGACAAAAAAGAGTACCGCTGCTACAACCAAAATACCTCTTAATACACCAAAACAAATACCTAACACACGATCAGTGCCTGAAAGTCCTGTTTTTTGCACCAATTGCCCAATAATATAAGAAACGATAGCACATACAATTAATGTAGCAATAAATAAAATAGCGATAGCTACAGCAATACGAATTATATCACTATCAAAATAAGTTAAATAACTTGTGATATGCATGTAAAAACGACTTGCTATAAAAAAAGCCAGTACCCAACTAATTAAAGATAACGCTTCTTTAACAAAACCTCTAATGATACTAATTAGTGCAGATACAATAATCACACCAATAATCGTATAATCAACCCAATTCATCATAATAACTCACAATTTTATATTAATATTTTTATTTAATGTTTGTACTCACAAAAAAGTAGAATAATTTTTAATTAATCACAATCACACCTTTTAATTTTGTTAAATGATTTAGGTTACTAATCAACTGTTCTGCTTGATCTTTTTTAGCATAAGGACCAACTTGTAATTTTATTAATTGGTTTGGTTCTGGATTGCTGGGAATAATTATAACGTTATAATTATTTAATCTTAATAAGGCTACTAATTCCTCAATTTTTTTCTTATTTTTCAATGCGCCAAGTTGGATCATATAGGGTTTATCTGTTTGTTCAGAATTAGTAATAGATGATGAATCTGAATTATCATCAATTGTATCTAGTGAAGCTAGCGGACTAGTATATTGTTCAGAATCAGGTTTGTAAGATTGTTCAAATCCATGGTTTGATCTTTCATTAATTGTTAACTCACTTTGTGAATTAATTACTTGATTTTGTTCATTTACTACTTCTGGTTGTAAAATAGGAATTGTAGGTGTGTGTAAATTGGATTTATCAGTTATGATATTAGGCACAAATATAGCAACAATTAACAATATTGTAGCAAAACCAACTAATTGATTTCTAACTTTATTTATATTAGTTTTCTCTCGATTATTATCCATGATTACATTTGCCTAGTTGCCTAATTTATCTAAAACGGCAGATACAGTATAAAATGAACCACAAACGACAATAATATCATCTTCTTTTGCATCTTGCATAGCCTTTTGATATGCATCATCAACCGATTCAAACGTTGAAATATGTTCTACTTTATTATCTTGTAAATATTGCTTTAATACCTCGGCATTACACCCTCGTTCACCATAAAGTGAAGCACAATACCACTGATCAGCATTTAGTAAAGATAAAGTACTTTTAATATCTTTGTCTTTAAGCATACCAATGACAAATCTCACCTTACTAATATTAGAATGTTCCTTTTTCAATAACTCAATTTGGTTAGCTAAATAGTTAGCTGCATGAGGATTATGAGCAACATCGACAATTATAATTGGTGATGTTTGTATCATTTGAAATCGCCCAATTAGGCTTGTTTTTTCAAGACCATTTATTATTTGCTCGTGATTTATTGAAAGCGAACAATAATTTAGTGCTGCTATTGCAGTAGCGGCATTAGCTAAAGGTACATGTGGAATAGGTAATTGATCATATTGCTTTAATGGAGTAATGAATTGCCATGTTAAATTATCAATTTGTTGATACGACCAATCTTTATTTACTGCATAAATAGGGCAATTGACAGTTTTAGCGACTTCTAAAATAGATAATGGTATTTCTGGCTCACCAACAATAGCAAGACTTTTTGATTTAAAAATTCCTGCCTTTTCTCGACCGATACTTTCTCTAGTGTTACCTAAATATTCAACATGATCGATTCCAATTGTTGTAATAATCGCCATATCTGCATCGACAATATTGGTAGCATCAAGTCTTCCACCCAAGCCAACCTCTAAAATGACCACATCTAATTGAGCATGTTTAAATTGATATAAAGCAGCTAATGTTGCATATTCAAAATAAGTTAAAGAAATACTCCCCCTAGCCTTTTCAATTTCGACAAATGCATCAACTGTATCTTGTTGTTTTGACTCTTGATTATTTATTCTAACTCGTTCAGTAAAACGCAATAAATGAGGTGAACTGTAAACCCCTACACGCTTATTAGCAGCAAGTAATATCATCTCAAGTGTACGGCAAGTCGTTCCTTTGCCATTAGTACCCGCTACCGTAAAAACATAAGGTGCGGGTTGCAAAAGATCAAGTCGCTTCGCGACTGATTTAACACGATCAAGTCCTAAATCAATAGTTGTCGGATGTAATTGCTCCAAATAACAAAGCCATGTCTCAAGATCAGACATGGCATCAGGGGAGTTAATTTGCATGATTAGTTATATAGCCTCATCCTTAACGATAGAATCAAAAGGAACTGGTAATTTCATTAATTTAGCCAATAGACTTGCAATTTTAGGGCGCATATCTTGACGATGAATAATCATATCAATTGCGCCTTTTTCGAGTAGGAATTCACTGCGTTGAAATCCTTCAGGTAATGTTTCACGTACTGTTTGTTGAATTACTCGAGGACCAGCAAAACCAATTAACGCTTTAGGTTCAGCAATATTGATATCACCTAACATTGCTAAACTTGCTGATACGCCGCCCATTGTTGGATCTGTCATTACAGAAATATACGGTAAACCTTCATCTTGCATTTTGGCTAAGATAGCACTGGTTTTTGCCATTTGCATTAATGAAAATAGCGCTTCTTGCATTCGAGCTCCACCACTGGTTGAAAAACAGATTAATGGGCATTTATCTTCAATTGCTTGTTCAGCAGCTCGAGTAAATAAAGCTCCAACTACAGACGACATTGAGCCACCAATGAAAGCAAACTCAAAACAAGCTACAACAACTGGAATACCTAGTAATGTGCCTTTCATTACTACCATGGCTTCTTTTTCATGCGTTTCTTTCTGAGCAGCAGTTAAACGATCTTTATATTTTTTAGTATCTTTAAACTTTAAAATATCTTTAGGAGCAAGTTCTGAACCAATTTCAACATCAGAACCCTCATCTAAAAAACGATATAAACGAACACGTGCAGGAATATGCATATGATAATCACACTTTGGACAAACTTCTAAATTACGATCAAGTTCCGCTTGATAAATAACTTGTTCACAATTACTACATTTAGTCCAAACACCACTTGGAATATTCGCTTTCTTATGATCTGACGATATATTATTTTTACTCAGAATTTTTTCAATCCAGCTCATTATAATTCTCTCATTCGATACTCTTTTCAATTAATGACGTATTGTATAATACTTTGCAATAATTCTTAATAGTTGTTTTTGTGTTTATCGCAATTTGAAGGGAAATCGATAAATTTATCAGTAATTTTCAGAAAATTATTATTTTATACCTAAAAAATTTGATTTAAAACAAAACGCAATATATATGAATGATATTTAATATGACCTTAAAATATTATTGGTATATAATTAGCTAGGAATCGTTTACCATTTTTTAGAAATAAGGGGTTATAGATGGACAAGGAAAAATCAGCCGCACCATCATTTCAAGATGTTCTTGAATATATTCGTTTGTCACGCCGTTTAAACAAGCTAAAGCGCGAAATTTCAGATAACGAGAAGAAAATTCGCGACAATCAAAAACGCGTATTATTACTTGAAAATTTAAGTGATTATATTAAACCTGATATGACTTACGAAGAACTTCAAGCCATTATTGCCAACATGAAGAGTGATTACGATGATCGTGTTGATGATTATATAATCAAAAATGCTGAAATCTCTAAAGAACGGCGTGAAATCAGTAAAAAAATGCGCAGTTATCACTCTAATTAATTACTCTTTCGAATAATGCCCTTTTTTAAAAGGGCATTATTATTTTATTCACAATATACTAACCACCAGCGAGTTTAACTTTAAATCCTTTATCCTCTAATAATGATTTTAACTGTTCACGTTTATCACCTTGAATCTCAATTTTTCCATCCTTAACCGAACCGCCACAACCACAACGCTTTTTAAGATCAGCGGCTAATTGCATCAACTGGGAATCATTTAAATCAAAGCCTTCAAGCACGCAAACGCCTTTACCTTTTCGGCCAGATGTATGACGTGAAATACGAATAATACCATCGCCTTTTGGACGAGGTTTAGTCGTTTTTTCAGGTGTTATTTGACCATGCTCAGTTGAATAAACAATAGGATTATCTGACATACTAATTACTCTTAGATGATTCAAGGGTTGATAAAATAGTATGTAATGCTTTGGTTGGATCATCAGCTTGCGTTATAGGGCGGCCTATGACTAAATAATCTGCACCGGCTGCTTGCGCTCGTTGTGGAGTCATAATTCGTCGCTGATCATCAGGAGTAGAGCCGGCTGGGCGAATACCTGGTGTAACCAGTTTAAAATCACTACCAAGCCGTGTTCTAAAACTCTGTACTTCTTTGGCAGAACAAACTACACCATCAAGCCCGCAATTTTTGGCCAATAATGCTAAACGAGTTGCTTGTTCTAATGGTGAAACATCAATACCAATTTCTTTAAGATCTGAAGACTCCATACTTGTTAATACGGTGACCGCAATTAATAAAGGCGCGTCTTTTCCATATTGGTAAAGCGCATCTTTTGCCGCCTTCATCATACGAACACCACCACTAGCATGAATATTTGTCATCCAGACACCTAAATCAGCGGCAGCAGCTACTGCTTTAGCTACCGTATTAGGAATATCATGAAATTTGAGATCTAAAAAAATATCGAAACCTTTTTGTTTTATCTTTTTAATAAAGTCAGGGCCAGCATGAGTAAATAATTCTTTACCAATTTTAAGACGGCAATCGTTAGGTTCAACTTTATCAATAAAATTCCATGCTGACTTTGTGTCAGAAAAATCAACAGCAACTATGATTGGAGATGACATAAATTATTAGTTCCTTTTAATTATATATTCTATCTTTTATTTTTAATAAAATTATTAAAATCGGCATAGAAAATTTTAGCACTTTCTTTATAGCCTTGTAAGGTTTGGTGTACTAAATCGGGACGGGCGAGTCCGCGATTTTGCCAATTTTTAATTGAATAAGGTCCTCCCATAGCTGTTTGCCAATTCCAATATAGCGTTTTTTCTGATTTAGCAACTTGCTTTTGAATACTCATAATTGTTGAAAAAGATTTAGGAAAACTATTCTCATCTGCCATGGTATCTGGCGGAGTTATTAATAAAATCGCTGCATGGGGTAATGATTTACGAACTTGACGAATACTATTTATTAGGCTTTTACGATAAGTATTAACATCTAAGGTTTCTTCAAAACTTTCATTAGTTCCATATTCAAGAATAACTAAATCACTTTTTGAAGAAGATAATTCTTTCAACCAATCAGTTCCCCATTTTTGCCATATGCTTTGTTTAGCCCCATTAGTTGCAATTGAAGATACAGTAACGCCTGATTGTTGTGAAAGATTTAACCAAATTCCCCCAATTTCAACATCAAGCCCCCCTTTAATTGTAAAAGGGGTTTTTGTCACAAATGAAACTGTTTGCCAAACATTACTTTTGAATAAATAATTAATATTTATTTTTTTATCATTATTATCATAAATACTCAATAAATTAGGTGTATTTTTTAAAGCTTTAAAGGTTAATTTTACTTGCCAATTTCTATTACTTTCACTTTTAGGTATTATTTGTATAGTAGCTGAATCCTTTGTCGTCTTAGCAATATATCCACCCATCGGAAAATCGATATCACTTACAGTACGGCTACTTATTACGCTCCAATCATTAGCTTTCCAATTCAATGCTGTATGATTTTGACCTTTAATGGCAACAGGTGTAACCCATCCAATTCCAGCATCACCATATTGTTGTTGCATTAATGTTCGAAATTCACCAGTAAAAAAATCAGCTGCTGAATGAGAATCCCCAAATTGGATAATTTTTATGACTCGATGACTACTTTTATTTTTAGCTAACGAATTTAAACGTTGGGCAAATTGTTTTGCATTGGGATCACCAAAGTCAACAACAGTAGATTGTGTACTGGTTTTACTTTCCGCTACACTGCATCCCACCGATACAGTAATAGCCATTATAGTAAGAACATACTTTAAAAGTTCAATCACTATCATCACCCTCTAATTGTTTAAAAATGATTTTTTCCATAATCGCTTTAGCCAAAATTTTTTGGCCTGTAGGTGTAAAATGGATCCCATCATTAGTTCTAACTTTTATTCTATCTTCATCAAATTCAATAAAACTATTGAATTTTTCATAAGTACAACCTAATAATTGATTAGTTGTTAAGAATTGTTGTTGTGTCTTTTCGATTTCAGATTTATACAGCGTATTTAAATAAACCATTCCTTCATTAAGTTGTGATTTGAGCATACAAGGAGCTGCAAGCCAAAGCACCTGAACATCATGTTCGTAAGCACTATTTAAAATTGTTGCAATACGTAATCGGTATTGATTTTCCCACAATTCAGATTTAAATTTAGCATATTTAGTATAACCTTTTACAGGAAAATCCCAAGGATCATTAGGTCCTAAAAATACGACAAGTAATTTAATAGAAGGATCTGCAATTAGATTATCATTAATTGTTTTTGGCCAATTAAAAGCTTTTGGGTAGGCAAGACCTGTACTTTGTTTGCTCAAATCTAAGCTTTCTATTTTATATTGTTTAAATAACATTTTTTTAACATATGGTGCAACTCCTTGCATTAAAGAATCACCAACAAAAAAAACTTTATCATTTTTGGTCAATACAATCGGCAATGGTTCATGAATTAATGAAATATCGTGTTTTAGAATTTCAGAGAGTTCATTTTTTATTGTAGTATCTGTCGGCTTCGTTATTGGTGTTGTATCAATTACATTTTTACCTAATTTCGGATTCTTTTGCTTAATTACTTTTGGTTGATCATGAATTTTTTTTCCTTTATTATTTTTTATTTTAACAATATCAACTGGAGAAATAATTAACGTATTTTTTACTGATTGCCTTAATTTTGAATCATCATCAATTAATTCAGTTGTATTACTTTGGTCATTAATTACATCTTTCGGCACTAACGCAATTTTTTCTACTAGAGCTTCAGAATCTTCTTTCTCCGTTTCTTGAGTTACACTCCAAAAATTAAATAAATCTGTATGATATGTTTGTTGACAATAAATTAATATCGACTTGTAAAAAATTGCCATTAATACAATTGCAATAATTAATAGTAGTGTAAAAATATACTTTGGCGAAAGTGATCCTGTTTCACTAATCACAGATTCTGATACTTTAGTATTTGCCATATGCTCTTTAATTTTTTTAGTACTTTAATTAGGAATGGATCAAATTTTTGTCCATTTTTCTGAGGATTAATACTTCGTCTATTGCTTGATAATATTTTCTATATTTCATATTTATTTTGCTTCATAATCAGAAATTAGCGTAAATGAAATTTGGCATACCAGATGGTGCATAATAAATAGCTAGCCATAATATGAATATAAAAATAATAGGCAAATAAATTCTATTCATTTTGCTAAGTTGTAAAGTACACCAATCAGGAATATTTTTGAATATTGGATATACTAAGAATATGCCACATATACTTAAAAATACTTCAATATAATGCGACTCAATCAAAAAATTATGACCTAAAGCAACTAAATAATCCAATGCATCATGCACACTTTCACAATAAAAAAATAACCAAGTAAAACAGATATAATTCCAAGTTATTAATCGAGCAATAATTGGAGAGCGCTTAGTAATCCAACCACGTCCCATATAGTGATCTAATACATTTAGAACAATAATCCCAAATCCATGACATGCGCCCCAAATAATAAAACTAATGCCAGAACCATGCCATAAACCTGACAATAACATAGCACACATAACATTGATTTGAGTGCGAACAAAACCACGACGACTTCCACCAAGAGGGATATAAATAAAATCGCGAATCCAATGAGATAAACTAATATGCCAACGATCCCAAAACTCACGTAAATTAGATGCTAAATAAGGAAAATTGAAGTTAATCGGCAGTCGAAAACCTAATAAAAGCGCAATTCCAGTTACTAAGTCAGTATAACCAGAAAAGTTAAGATAAATTTGCATGGCATAAGCATATAAGCCAACTAATAAATCAATAACGCTATATTCTAATGGATTTGAAAAAATCGGTGCTACCCAGTTTTCACTTATTAATCCAGCCAAACAATAAACCTTTATTACAGCTAAAATAATTAATGTAAATGCTCGGAAAGGTTCTAGAATATCTCTTGGTTGACTTACCGCAATCTGAGGCAGGAACGTTTTTGCTCGGTTAATTGGACCAGCAATTATACTAGGAAAAAAAGCTAAAAATAAGGCAAAATCCCAAAATTTAACAACGGATAATTCTTTCTTTTTTATTGAAACTAAGTAGCTTACCGAGTGAAACGTATAAAAGGAAATGCCAATTGGAATAAGCACGGTCATTACTGGTAATAAAAGAGATAAATTTAAATAGTTAAGTAATGACTGTAACTCATATCGAAAAAAATCGAAATATTTAAATAACGCTAAATTGATAATTGCTGCACTTAATCCTAAAACCAACCATAATTTTGCATAGTGCTTAGAAGATGCAATCATTAATGAAAAGAAATATATCACACAAGTATAAACAAAAAGGATAACAGCAAATTGAAAACTATAGCTAGCAACAAGAAGATAACTTGAAATCAAGAGCAAATTATTCTGGAACTTTGGAAATAATCTAAAACCCCAATATATCGAAAAAAAAACTACAAAAATTAGACCAAATTCAATCGATAAATAACTCACTGCAATCCTTTCATATGTAACTATATCGTTGATCCAGAACTTTATTATTATATTAATTCTTGCTGCTGATAACTAATTAATTGTGATTGAGCTAAAACATTATGGACAATCAATTCTTTATTCAACCCATTCACCGATAGCAACAAATTCCTTGCTTGTAACCACAATTGATAAAGTGAGGTAATTTCATCATTACTTTTTGTGGCAAGCAGTCTAACTAATGGAACTTGATCACGGTTAATGATGTATCGACCTACTTTCTGTTTAGCTTTTAATGCATCACCTAACAATGCGCAAAACCAAGTGATCCGTACAAAAAAGTCCTCATAATTAAATGTCTTTGCTAATTGCCAAAAATTATTTTGTGGCAAAACTTCTAACAAGTTTTCACAAAATAATTTTCGTTGTTGCCATTTTTCTGGTTGCAACAAAATAGCGGCATTTAGTGGCGCATTTTCACTCAATAATAAAGCAGTGGCAAGCTCATTATCATTGTATACATTATTATGTTGCTTTTTTAACCAATTAATAGATTCTTCTAGTTTTGGTATTGTTAAAAAATAACAGAAACAGCGACTATGAATTGTTGGTAAAAATTGACTATTATGTTCATCACTCAAAATAAAATAGGTGTTTTCTGGTGGTTCTTCTAACGTTTTAAGCAACGCATTTGCCGCCGCTTCTGTCATCAAAGCAGCATGCTTAATCCAGATTACCTTATTACCGCCCTGTTGTGATTTTTCATAAACCTTTGTAGAAATATTACGTATTTGATCAATACCAATTGATTGTTTACCTTGTTCATTTGTTATCTGATAATAATCAGGATGATGTTGAGATAAAAACAACTGGCAACTATGGCATTTACCACATGGTTCCAATTGTTGTGAAGATTGACAGAATAATCTATTAACTAATAAGTTAATTAATTCTTCTTCACCACTTCCCTGAATATAATTGATTAACAAAGCATGATGCGCTCGATTATTAACAATCGTATCAGCAAGTTGCTGAAAAGGTAATGCAAGCCAAGGATATTTATTAAAAAGCATAAAACTAAAACCTAATTTATTAGCCATGAATTCAAAACAGTTTCAATTTGAGTTGTCACTTCTTCTATAGATTTATTGGCATCAATGGTAATAACAGTATTATCACGCTCAACTAGTTGTAAATAACGCTGACGAATACGCTCAAAAAAAGGTAATGATTGTTGCTCAATACGATCAAGCTGCCCGCGAGATCTGGCTCGCATTAAACCGAGTTCTGGTGCAATATCTAAGTACAATGTTAAATCAGGTTTAAAATTATCCAAAACCTGAGTTTGTAATGTTTCAATAAAAACATTGTCGATCTGTCGTCCACCACCTTGATAAGCTTGAGTTGATAAATCATGTCGATCGCCAATAACCCATTTCCCCATTTTTAATGCTGGTTTAATTACGTTATCAACCAATTGAATACGAGCAGCATATAGCATTAACAATTCGGCTTTATCAGTTAGCGGTTCATTATCTAAACCATTTTTAATAATATTGCGCAATGCTTCAGCAATTGGCGTACCGCCAGGTTCGCGGGTAAACAGCAAGTCACTAATGTGATGCTTATTCAAAACGCGCGCAACGGTCTCAATTGCAGTCGTTTTACCAGCACCTTCTAAACCTTCAATGACAATAAATTTACCTGTCATACTATATTCCTAAACAATTAATGATTGCGTATTGTACGCTATTTTTTATAAATATTTTAGTTTAACTAAAAATCTCTCTTATTTTTCACATATTGAAATAAATTTTGCTTAGCGTCATTTTTAATGAATAGATTATTATTCATATTTATTAAAAATAAATATGGTAACCTGCTAGTGTTAAAAAGGTATTTTAGTTAGATCTTTGTAAAAAACTTTGAGGAGTGTATACCGTTACATTATTATATCACAGTAAAATCGTATGGTATTTGTTGCTTATCGATCTTAAATGGCGATATATCCCTGCACCTACAGGGAACTCTTTAACATAATTGATTATTATTTAGTCGCTATACGGTTTATCCCTGTAACTACAGGGAATACTGAAAATAAATTGCGATTTAACGAACTAATAGTAGTATATCTCTATACGCATGAAACTTTGATTTTAGATTAATGATTTATATAATTTTTTCCTGTTCGTTAAAATTTACAAAATTTTCCTAATTTTAAAATGATACTAATCCATTGATTTTAAATAATTAAAATAACTAATTTTAATCCATCTTAATATATCTCAACTCATCTATTTATGCTATAAGTTTAGAGCTCAAATACTGACTTAGTATTAGTTATGCAAGCAAAAACAACATTGTTATTTTATGCGATTTTATATCTTCTCTAATTAGTCTTGATATGTCACCAATATAGATATCGGTTCTAATTTCAAGCAACTAAATTGCTAAACGCCCATATGGTGAGGTGTTTTCAGTTATCTCAACACAAATGCTCATTATTAATGACCTATAAATCCACTTTTGGTTAAAGTTTAAGGTTTCGAAATTGCTGATGGCTGCACATCATCAAGTGATCAAGGTGGTGCAATATCATCAGCGGACAAAACTTCTTCAATAAGTGTAATTAATATTGCTAATGTCTTCTAACCCCTAAAAAACTCACACCAACTCACTTGAGCTTTCCAATTTATTTTTGAAGCTATTCCAAATTGCTTTGGGCACGTATTTCTGACCATGCTATTTTCATTATAACACTTAGTCACTATTGAGTAAGTATTTCGTATACACAATCCTTTAATACCTTGTAACTGTCCAATGGAATAGCGATCAGATATAGGTTTACCAAATCGTAACCTAACCATTTTTTGACCACTTTTAAATATACATCGTCATCTAAAACCATGTTAGCTTGATAAAATAGTTTGTCGAATTTTGCCTCACTCAATTATCCCAAATACATTCATACGGCAATTTCGCCTATCCAACCAAACGAACAAGGTTTTGACCGTTGTGGCTAATTGAATAATAACATATGAAATTCTTGTTTCTAGGTGTAACATTATACCAGATATTTTAATACCTATTTTTCAATTAATACAAACACTCCATCTAGAACCTTAATGATTGCAAAAAAATCATGAAAGTTCTATTTTTTAAGAAATAGGATTAAGTGGAACATAAACTATAATCGCTCATCCTATTGATAACGTTTTATCAAGAATAGACCACAACCAAAACCCTTACTTTTGCCAATTCCTTGATAGATGGTATTTAAAAATAATTCAGTATTAGTTACAGTTAACAGACCTTGATAATCAACACTACTATAACTAATTGGTTTAAGATTGCTTTTTTTAATAAATTGCTGTTGTATATAGTTAATTACTGTGCAATTGAGTTGTTGATCATCAATCGTCGATAATGAAAATCCTCTAGTTTCACTTTGTTTAATTAACCAATTTATTGCAGCTTCATTCTGACGAATTTTTATCTCATTAGTATCTAAACCTTGTCGTTTAGCCAGATATTTAGCATTCATCATCACATCACTACGTTTGCCATTTTTAAACACGACCGGATTTGCCCGCAGGGAAAAAATCAATTTCATGCCAATGGTTAATTTTGGTTGGTATGGTTTAGTTTCTACTAAAAATAGCTCATGGCTTGCTAGTGGTGCGATTTCCGATAACAGATAATATTGATAACCTTTACCAATTCTCTCTTCACGAAATAAAAAGCAACGTTTTTCTTGATTAGGAAAGAGTTGCCATAACCATTGATGAATTGCATAAGGCCTGGAATCTTGCATTTTTTGTTGCATAACATAAGGAAGTCGATTTAATTTTAAAGTAACTCGAGAAAAATACATCTATTCACGCCCTCTCAAATAACCTGAAAATTGCTGACGGTCACTAAATTGCCAGCGGTGACGATTTATTGGTTGATCTTGCCGACGTTGAATATTAATTACCTCAAAGTGATCTTCTTGATTGGCCTGTTCCCAATAATATTCATCAGCAATGCCTTTTAACAATCTATCAATAACCGGATCTTGGCGATGACACTCTTGATAGTGTTTATCGGCAAAAATAAAAGCATCGCTCAATGTTCCTTGATACAAAATAGGCGATAACGGTAACGATAATGGTGAGTTTTTTCTTCCCGCGTATAATGGAAAAACAGGTTTAAGTAATGCTTGCTGAATTTGTTTTAAACTATAAGGTGCATTTTCAGTTTCAGACATGACAATTTGATAGTAAACGTCATTATAATATTCGCGCTGTGATAATAACGTCTCAAGTTCAAAAGGACCCTGTCGTATTTCATCAAAGCGAGTATAACAAACTTGTTTTTTGTTAGCCCTCGGAGCCTGTACTGTATGAAAATCTCTAGACCAACTATTGTTAGCAATAAAAGGGCGAATCGCAAAATGATAATGCTGATTAATATGATCAATCTGATTATCATCACGACGAATGCCGAGTGCAGCCGAGACTAATCCCAATAAAGCAGAACGAGAAGGAATAATATTGCTGTGGCGAACCTCGCCAACAGCGGGTTCGCCCCAAGAAGTAAATGGGGCATAAATCTGAAAAATAAGATGGTTGATGATCATCTTGTTCGCTCTCCTATTTTTGCGCAACAAAATCTAATGCAGCACTAAGCGTTCCTTCTCTGGTTTCACTATTGAGAACATAGCGACTATCAGCACAATTACCATAAACTTTATCAAATTTATCTCGTTGCTCTTCCAATCGACTAATAGCATCATTTACCAGATCTTGACTACGAATTGGATTAAAATAAGCTACCGCTAAAGAACGCGGTTGTTGACTTCCTTTTTCTATTAATAAGTATGAAGTATATGCCCGAGAAGCGAAACTATTTTGCATCCCTGTTGGTGCAACTTTGGCTGCTGATTCAGTTAGAGCTTTTAAGGTTTTTTCAACCAATGTTTCATCACCATTTAAATTTTCAAGAAGTAAATCACGACTGACACAAACATAAGTATAAAACAATGCCGAAGCAAAGCCTCTTTCGCCCAAATGCGCCGAGCCAGCATCAACTTCATTATTATTTAAATCATCAACAGCAGTAAAAAAATCATCCTCAATTGTCACTGTGCTTACGCCTAATGCATGAGAAACTTGGCAGGCGGCTTCGACATTAAATGCTGGGCTATCAGCTAACATTCTGCCAAATAAGGCAATATCGATACTGCTATTATCTTTACGTAATAATTTAACTTCATTATCACTAGGCTCGCGTTTCTCTCTAATTAATAAATTAACTAATTGTTCAATTGCTTGTTGTTCATTACTACTAATATGAACCAATTGTTCAATTTCTAAATTACTCAATGGATCTTTTGGTGACTTTTCATTTTTAACTTTACCAAATTGACTAGCTATTTTAATCGTACTCGCTGTTGCTACTTTTTCAGAAACACCATTATCAATCATTGCGGTATAAACCCAATCTCGAGCAAAACGACGTGAGCGGATGCCAATATAATCACTCAATGTTTGATAAAAATAGTCAGAAGTTCGCCAAGCTCTTTTCAAACTTTGTGACGAAATACGTAAGCGATCGGTATTACCCATTTTTGCGGTTTTTGGTCGGCCTAAATCATCACGGTTTAAATTTGAGGGAGCATATGCTGTTAAAAGATGTAATTGAATAAATGTAGTCATGATGATTATTCCTTAGTATTATTTTGAAGTTGAAAAGTAGTCCATCGCCCAACAAACAGAGAGGCGTGCGAATGGGTTAATATCACCAGCTAAATTATGTTCACGTGCATACCACTCTTGTATCCATAAAAAGATACCGTCGGCCAGAGAAATAAGATTAACGCCTTTTTCACCGCGTAACTTTACAGCTCGAATTAAACCCTGACAAAATTCTTCTGTGGTTTCACTAGCAAGAAGACGTTCAAATCGCAATTGAGATAAATAATTACGTTCGCCACCTTTTATTTTTTCACTTAATTGCGCTGCAAATGGTGCTTTATCATTATTTGCTTCAGCAAAAGCAGCCACGTTAACAAATATAAGTAATGCATAATAATTAACATCAGTTTTAGCTAATTTACTATCGTTATTAATAAGCTTATTAGCTAGAATATTGTAGCCTTCTTGTAAAAGAATAAATTCGGATAATGATGTCCGACGTAATTCGGCACGTAATTTATGTCCATTATAAGTATTACCATTAAATTTACATTGCCTTGATTGCAACATGGAAAACCATTCATTAATAATCTTTCTATGGCTGTCATCTAAGATTATCGGCTTTTTGGGGATAATGTCTGACATGTTGTTCTCCTATCCTATATGCAATCAGGACGATTTATTATTTTTAATTTTTTAATATTTCTAAGTTTATTAAAATCGTTAAGCAATTTTTCTCTTGCGTTAATTTTTTGGGAACTAATTATTTGTTGATCTGGGTCAGAAAAAGCAGCTTTATCGTAAACTTGAGTAATATATTTCAATAATATATTCATCCATTTTAACAATAAATGAATGCGACTATTTGGTTTATCTTTAGTAAGTTGTTTTAATAATTGGTAAAAAGGTATTTCTGTTTCTTTCCAATAAGCAATATCAACTGAGCTGGATTGTTTATTTATACTAATCAATGCGTTACGCAGTAAGAGTAAAGCATTTTTGCTAAATTCTATTGCTAGTTCAATTAACTCTTTAATATCGCTATCTGCATCAGTTAATAAAGGATAAATAGGAAAAGTACGCTCATACCAACTACGAGCCTTCATATTGTCAAAATCATAACCAAAGCACCAAAGATGATAATTTTCTAGTGATTTCAATGTTCTATAATAATGAATAGCAACTACTTGGGCCGATTGAATTTCATTATTAGTTTTGACCATACCTAGCCAATCCCGATAAATTAATCCTTCTGGTTGTCCTTTTATAGCGATTGGCGTACCTGTTCTACTATCATATCGATATGGTGAAAGTGGATGTCGCCAGTTTTGGTATTGGATACCATAATTTTTAGTTTTATAATGGCTGATAAGCTTAGAAGAGTTTTCACCACAAAGGTCGCAACTACCTTGTGTCATATTGTCAAAATCAAGCTCAATTCTGCGAGGCATACCCCAAAAAGCTTGACAACAATTCGCTTGTTCAGGAAATACACTTAAATTTTTTGGTGGTTCACTAGTTATTGTTTTGTTTAACCATGGAAAAACGGTTTCATCATAATTTTGAATTTTTTTGTCATCATCAATAGGTATTACATTTAACCATAACTTTTTCCATAATGGTGTTAAAGTGTTTAACTCAGGCATCATTAAAGTAGTAATCGGCCCTCCCCCTCGCAAACTAACTCTATGCCCCTGTCCTCCTGATGGAGCATTAGTTTGTAAAGAGAACAGAGCCATAACCGCACAATGCGGGCAGATAGCTTTGACAAAATCTCGCTTAATAAAATGGTCAGTATTTTTCTTTAATGTATTTTCACCAGGTGCTTCAACCAATAAACCTGATATAGGCACTTTATTACCATTTAATGGTGTAAAATCTTGCATAAAAGCAGGTTTTTTTTTACCAAATTGCATTGCAGGTTTAGCTTGTTTAAATGCTTCATCTAACTGTGACTGGCTTATACCCCCATACCAATAGCTTAACCATTCATCATTATCCCCTGGGGAAAAAGTTGTTTGCAGTAAACCGATAAGGAACTGATAAGCGGCGCCTCGAAAATCAGGTCTAAAATAGGCTAAGTCGGAAATAGCTTCATCAACTAACTGACTGGGTTTAATTTTACTAATACAGCCATCAAAATAAATAACAGGAATCCATTTTTCATCTAAAATTGATAAAGAGAACAAAATCTCCTCCTTTCTTCCATATTTTTCGTTATTTAACTATACCGCTTATCTGTTTAACGGTAAATTATTAATTCTCTAAAATGGGATCTTGATTTGTTTTATACTTAAATGTAAATATCTATTAAACCAACGCACTTTCTGCCTAGTGTTTTTATATTAAAAACCGATATTATGCGCAACCTTAATTTGACGATTTAAATCACTTAGAGTTTATAACGCTAAATTAAATATTAGGCACTAAAAATTTTAATTACATAATAATGTTACCCACATTGAGAAAATTATGATTAAAAAAAATAATGATAAATATCCAACAAATAATAATTTAAGTAATATCAATACGCAATCCGAAATCACATCTTTACAGACAAAACAGCCGTTATTTCTGTCAATCATTGATAAATTAATGCCTTTCTCCATGATTTGGCTTAGTTTGGTGTTGATGTATGGTGTTATCTGTATGTATACAAATAGAATGGGGCAAGATGAGTTTTATCGTTTTATCTTTTTCTTACAAAGCCCAGTTGTTGTAGTGCTAAACTGTATTGCATTACTACTCGCTTTATTTCATTCAATAAACTGGTTTAGGTTAATGCCAAAAGTTATTTTTAAGCAAAATATTCATAAAAAGAAACAAGGATATTTACTTATTATTGGCTTATGGGGTGTGACAATTTTACTTTCATATTGCTTACTATTATTGATAATTAAATAAGTGGGATTTGATCAATGAAAAATCAAGAAACTCAACCAATACAGTCTGACTCAAAAGTGGCCAAAGGTTTATTTGCTTTAGGTGGGCTTTGGGCAGCAATTTTCGCACCAGTGGTATTAATCATTGTTGCGTTTATCATTCCTTTTGGTGACGCAATAACGCGTTCATATATTTTAAAGTTAGCCAATACTGAATTAGGTAAATTATTTTTGTGCTTAATGATTTCGCTACCAATTTGGTGTGGATTGCAACAGATTCTAACTTTGTTACATCAATTTAATATCTATCCAAAGCGAGAAAAGCTACTTACTTATGGTTTAGCGTTAGCATGGACAGCTCATGCGATTTATATTTTATTTGTAAGATAAAACTGGAGTGATGTTTATTCATTGGCGTTATCAAGTTCACTTGTGATAACGCCATGTTTAATTGATTAATAATAAGTAATCTGCCGAACGATATTAGTTTGTTTGTTTTTTCTATTTTGTTTTGATTGTGTTGCACTCAACCAATCATTTTTCTCATTAAAAGTTAAAAATTCAGTCATGTAATGAGTTGTATTTTTTCCAACTATTGAATAAGTCGATTGGATTGCATTTAATCGATTTTTATCATCATATTGGTAAGAAAAATCGCTTTCATTTTTAGTTTTATTACTATATTGCGCCGATACTTTTGCTAAATGGCGATTTTGATAACCAAACGCATAAATCGAAGCACCTTTTTGCACTGTTCCTACTACTTGGCCATTAGCATCCAACTCTTTTAGCTGCCATTGCACATTTTTATTAATTAAACAATTGTTATTATCATATTGATAACTATCATTCTCAATAAAGGTAAAATCGGGCGCTTGTTTTATCTGTTCAGAGGCAATAACTTTACCTTGTGTATCGATTTTGAACTGAGTGGTGCTCCTTGTTTTATCCTCAATATCCTCAATCACATTTTGCCAGCCAGATTCGTTTTTTTGTAGATGTTCAGAATAGAGTTTTTCATTGTTGCCGGAATAAAGATCGTAATGACTTTCTGTAATCAAACCATTTGGATCATAATTTAAACTATGTTTGACAATTGAGCGAATCGCACCAGTATCTGATGTCATGGATGAAGTTCTCACTTCTTGCTTAATCCCTTTAGCTGTTGAATCAATAAAGTCTAATATTTTAAAAATATAGTTATTTGCCTCAACTTTATTTTGATCGGGACTATCTGAACACGTCAATGCCATTGCATTTATTGAGATAAATGATAAACATGAAGCGGTTAAAAAACGGAATATATTTTTTTGCATAATGAACCTGTTAACTCGTTTACTAAACTAAATCTTTAATAGTGGCTTATAGCTAAGCCACAAAGTTGTACATTTATTTTTTTCGCATTAATAATGCGTCTTCCCAATTAACCTTTTGTTCTTGTTTATGCTCTTGCTGAGCTTGTCGTTTTTCATCAGACTGTTCATCTTTTTTTACATTTTCAGATGATTCTGCTTTTTGAGTTTTTTCGATAATATCAGCATGAATTAACGTTTTAGTCGCTTTTCTCGGTGATTTATCTAAAAACGATAGTAAAACTTTAGTGTACTCAGATTCCGGTTTATAAAACACATTTTCTCGTGAACCTTGTTCAACAATTTTACCATCCTTCATAACAACAATCTGATGACATATTGAGTAGACTAATGCAAGATCATGGCTAATAAACAGATAGCTAAAATGATGTTTCTCTTGCAATGATTTAAGTAAATTAATTATCTGCTTTTGGATTGTATGATCTAAAGATGACGTTGGCTCATCTAAAATTAATAGTTCCGGTTGCAATATTAAGGCTCGAGCAATCGCTATTCTTTGCCGTTGTCCCCCAGAAAATTCATTTGGATAACGAAAGCGCATTTCAGGGTCCAAACCAACCTCTAGCATAATATCAATTACCGCTTGCTCTTGCTCTGTTTTAGTCAATTTTTTATGCGTCATTAGACCTTCACTGATGATTTGCTCAACATTGAAGCGCGGATTGAGTGATGAAAATGGATCTTGAAATACAACCTGAATTCGACTACGGAATGGTAATAACTTCTTACCTGATAAATTCTGGATAGGATGACTATCAAATAGGATATCACCTTTTGATTTGATTAAACGTAAAATAGCTAGTATGGTGGTACTTTTACCTGAGCCTGATTCACCGACAATACCAACTGTCTCACCTTGGTATACCGCAAAACCAATATTATCAACAATTTTTTTCTTTTTGCTGTTAAATAATCGCTTTTGAGTGACGACCTCAACATTAAGATGATTCACATTCAGCAATATGCCAGGAGTATCAGGTAAAGGAACCGGTTCACCACTAGGCTGAGAATTTAATAATGTTTGAGTATATTCTTGTTGTGGACGCAAAAAGATGCGTTGTTTATTATTGAATTCAACAAGTTGGCCATCTCGCATTACCGCTACTTTATCTGCCAATTTTTTTACTAT
Organism: Gilliamella sp. LMG 34361; assembly: GCF_984569075.1. Taxonomy (NCBI): domain Bacteria; kingdom Pseudomonadati; phylum Pseudomonadota; class Gammaproteobacteria; order Orbales; family Orbaceae; genus Gilliamella; species Gilliamella sp. LMG 34361. The sequence continues at coordinate 3,013,475 of NZ_OZ474903.1, forward strand.
TCCCAAATTATGTGAAATAAATAACATGCTCATATTAAGCTCTTTCTTGAGCTCTTTGAGTAGTTCAATAATTTGCCCCTGAACAGAAACATCTAAAGCAGTAGTTGGTTCATCAGCAATTAATAATTTTGGATGAGTTAAAATGGCCATAGCAATCATTACTCGTTGCCTTTCACCGCCAGATAACTGATGAGGATAAGAAGCCAGTTTGCTTTTAGGATCTTTAATGCCAACCCGATCGAGATATTGTAAGATTTCACTTCGAGCCTCATTACGTCGCATACCCCGATGTAAAGATAAGACTTCATAAAGTTGTTTTTCAACGGTATGCAATGGATTAAGTGATACCATTGGCTCTTGAAATATCATACTAATTTCATTACCGCGGATTTTACGCAATTCTTTTTCAGAGGCATGTAATAATGATTTATCTTCGAAAATAATATCTCCTGAAGGATAAATCACTCGCTCTTTTGATAACAGCCTTAATATTGACAGTGCTGTTACACTTTTACCAGAACCTGACTCACCGACTAATGCCACTGTTTCTTGTTCATTAATATCAAAACTAATGGCGTCAACAACTTGATTTTGTGAATGCTGGCCAGTTTTAAAGGCAATACTTAAATCAATGATAGATAATAAAGGAGAACTCATTTATATACTCCTTTGTTTGGATCGAATGCATCTCTAATTGCTTCACCAATAAAAATTAACAGTGACAATAAGATGGAAATAACTAAAAAAGAACTAATTCCTAACCAAGGCGCTTGCAAGTTATTTTTACCTTGGAGTAATAATCGCCCTAAAGATGGTGAATCAATTGGTAAACCAAAGCCAAGAAAATCAAGTGCCGTTAGTGTTGAAATTGAACCACAAAGAATAAATGGTAAAAATGTTAATGTTGCCACCATCGCATTTGGTAGCATATGCCGTAACATAATTTTACTATCGCTTACTCCCATAGCTTTAGCAGCTCGAATATAATCGAAGTTACGGGTTCGGAAGAATTCTGCTCGAACAACACCGACCAATGCCATCCAGCCAAATAACACCGTAATACCTAATAACCACCAAAAATTAAGCGGTAAGATACTGGCAAGTAGAATTATCACAAATAGCTCAGGTAAACCACTCCAAATCTCAATAAATCGTTGTCCTAATAGATCAACTTTTCCGCCATAATAACCTTGAATTGCGCCAATTAGCACGCCGATAATGGAGGTGAAAAAGGTAAGAAATAAGGCAAAAAACATTGATACTCTAAAACCATAGGCAATGTTTGCTAAAACATCAAATCCAGCATCAGTGGTGCCAAGCAAATGTTTTTTTGATGGTGGTGTAGGAAACGTGCTAGTTGTGTCATGAATCACAGTGTTATGGGTATAACGAAATGGAGGCCAAAGTATCCAACCATCAGACTCAATCTTATTTTGTACCGCCGGATCTAAATAATTAGTTTGTGTTTGAAATTGTCCACCAAATTCAGTTTCCGGATAAAAATGGAATATTGGCGAATAATAGTTATTTTGATACTTGATAAATATTGGCCGATCGTTAAATATAAAATCAGAAAATAGGCTGATTATAAATAATATTGAAAATAACCATAATGAATAATACCCACGTCGATTGCGTTTAAATCGTTGCCAACGTAGCTGATTAATTGAATAGTGCGTAGTCATCAGTTGCGAGCCTCAAAGTCAATACGTGGATCGATTATCATATAAGATAAATCTGATAAGAGTTTGGTAATAAGCCCAATCAATGTAAATATATACAATGAACCAAAAATAACCGGGTAATCACGCTGAATAATTGCTTCATAGCCGAGAAGACCCAATCCATTAAGCGAAAAAATAGCTTCAATCAATACGGAACCGGTAAATAAAATGCCAACAAATGCCGCAGGAAAACCCGATACAATAAGCAAGGTTGCATTACGAAAAACATGCTTATACAGAATTTGCCTTTCACTTAACCCTTTCGCTCTGGCAGTAACAACATATTGTTTACGAATCTCATCTAGGAATGAGTTTTTGGTTAACATGGTTAGTGTGGCAAAACCACTTACTACCATAGCAATAGTCGGTAAGCAAATATGCCACGCATAATCTTTTACTTTGCCCCAAAAATCTAATTGTTCAAAATTATTAGAAATCAATCCGCGTAGCGGGAAAATATCCCAATAACTGCCACCTGCGAACAAAACAATTAATAATACGGCTAATAAAAAAGCGGGTATTGCATAACCAATGATAATTAACGTACTTGACCAAAAATCAAATCTTGAACCATCTTTAACCGCTTTACGAATTCCTAATGGGATTGAGATTAAATAAATGATTAATGTACTCCATAATCCCAATGAAATAGAAACAGGTAAACTTTTGGCAATTAAACTTAATACTGATTCACTTTTAAAAAAACTGTTACCAAAATCAAACTGGATATATTGCTTTAACGTATTGATATAGCGTTCCCAAAGCGGTTTATCAAATCCATACTGTTTTTCAATCATTGCCACAATTTCTGGATCTAAACCGCGAGCACCACGATAATTTGATTCATTTTTTGGTTCGGTCAGCTTAGCAGGGCTATTTTCACTGCCGGGCAGCAACACTTGCCCTGCTTGGGGACCATTCTCTATCATAGCTAAAGCTTGATCGACGGGGCCACCTGGTGCAATTTGCACAATAAAAAAGTTGATAGTCAAAATGATTAATAAGGTTGGTATAATTAGCAATAATCGACGGATAAAATAATTCAACATATTAGCGTACTCTATTCTTTGTCAAACTAGCTGCTTTGTTAGCATCATACCACCAGCTATCAATACCTATTGCATAAGTTGGCTGTATGGCTGGTTGCCCAAATTTGTTCCAATATGCATAATAAGTTTTGCTGTTATACCACATTGGAATCATCGGATATTCTTGAGTTAAAATACGATCGAGCGCTCTTCCTAGTGAAATTAACTCTCTTTGATTACCTACATTTTTGATTATTTCAGCAATAATCGAATCAATTGCCTGATTATGTAATCCTGAACCATTATAAGAAGAATTTAAATATTCACTCCCCCAAAAAATCATTAAATCTGAGGATGGATAATCTATTGCACTATAATTACGTGGCATCATGTCATAATCACGCTCACGCATTCTGCGCGTCAATTGGGCATAATCTAATGAAGTTATTTTCATTGTAATACCTAAACGAGCTAAATTTTGCTGAAATGGAATCGCATATTTAATGTCATCTCCTAGATAAGTCAACAATTCAAATGCAAAAGGTTGCTCAGTTTTAGCATTAATTAACTTACCATCTTTAATAATCCAACCCGCTTCTTCTAATAATTTAGCTGCAGTTAATAAGTTATTGCGGTTAAAACCTTGTCCATCACTTTTCGCAATAGTATAGGCTTCACTAAAGGCTTGCTCGGGAATAATATCTTTATATGGTGTTAACCATTTAAGTTCTTTTTTACTAGGTTTACCTTTTGCAGCATAAATAGTATTTTCAAAAAAGCTAAACGGTCTTTTATAACTATCATAATAAAAAGCGTGATTAAGCCATTCAAAATCAAAAGCTAAGGTTATTGCTTGACGAACTCTAACATCTTTAAAAAGATCTTTCTGCAAATTAAACGCTAACCATTTAGTATCTACAGCGGTTTCGACGTTTTTTTCTTGCTTTATGATATCTTTTGAATCAAAGTATTTTCCTTGATATTGAGTAAACCAGTTTTTCGGTTGCCCTTCACCTCGAAAATCGTATTCTCCCGCTTTAAACGCCTCTAACGCTATACTCGTATCCATATAATAATCGATACGTTTTTCATCAAAATTATCTAAACCTTTATTAACAGGTAAATCTTTTGCCCAATAGTCAGGATTACGCTTATAAACTACATACTGCCCCATTTTATAATCACTAATATAATAAGGACCACTGCCAATAGGAGGAGTACTTAACGGCTCAGAAAAATTATGATCTTGCCAAAAATGTTTAGGAATAACACGCATACTACCAACAAAAGAAAGTAATTTTTCACGATCGGTTTCAGGCAATTCTACCCTAACCCGATAATCATCTATAGCTTTAATATTTATCCCTTTGTTATAAACTCGATATTGTGAAACACCTTCGGTCATAAATTTATGAAAAGTAAATTCCACGTCATATGCGGTTATTGGCTTACCATCCTGAAATCGTGCATTAGGATTAATCGATACTTCGGCCCAACGATAACTATCAGAATAAGTAATTGAAGTTGCTATCAGTGGATAAAAGCTGGAAATATCATCGGCTGTTGTGGTAAAAAGAGAATCATATAACGAACCAGAATGGTGTTCAGGTGCACCACGACTAGCAAAACGGTTAAAATTATCAAAGGTACCTATTTCATGTAGTTTGATAATCCCACCTTTAGGGGCATTGGGGTTCACATATTCTAGATGGTCAAAATTTTCAGGGTATTTCGGAGCACCTAATAACGAAAAAATGGTTTTATGGTAAATATGCTCGTTAGGTTGACTCGGTTCAATGCTGTCAATCGGCTGAGTTTCAATGGTCTCAGCTGATGGGTTGGCTTCTACCGATGTATCTGACAGCAAAGTGATATCTGGTTCTTCTTCGGCATAGACAGTCATTGAACAAAAGAATAATCCACTCAAACAGCTTGAGATGAATAACTTTTTGATATTTTTTTTTCTTTGACTAATCATCCTAATTTAGTTCCTGTTTTATCAACAATTTATCAAAATAAGATTTTACCCTATTGAGTATTAAAAATTTTTAAACGATTTAGAATACGCTAAATCACACACAGTGAGTTAACTATTTTGCCAAACTTCAATCGAATGAGCAAAACCTTATTAATAAACTTAATAATAAACGACGATTATAACATTAATTGTTATCAATATTTGTTTTAGATATATTCTTTTAAAGAAACCAAATTTTTAACTAGATAAGAATAAATCGTCATGATTCATAATAAAAAAATTTTGAGGAACGGGGTTTTTTAGTATAAAAATTTAGCAATTTAATCGATATTCTTTTATTATTTTAGAATCATTAAAGATACTGAGCTAAATATTCCAACCAGTTAATCATCTAAAATAAGGATATCCGTTTTAATGCTTGAATCATTCTATCAATATTGGGGAAAATGCCAACAAGGCGATCAATCAGATAATTATTACCTTTTAGCTTATCACAATTTAGATGATATTAGCCAACAAAAATAATTCAGCTAGTAGCAGGTGCAGCGTGAGGTTGATAAATATTCGTAAATTTAATGTCAGTAATACCGTTTAAACTTTAATCGTTGCGATTATTAGGATTACGATATAAATTACTTGTTTTTAATGAAGTTCATTCTTATGATAATTATATTGTGAAATTACTAGAATCAATGATGCATTATCCTACATCACAAGGTGGAAGTGCAATTGTTCTTACCGAGACTTTACCGTTTTGTGAAAATTACTTAACACCTTCTATAGAAAATTAGCATCAACTCAATCCTCTTTAACATTAAATTCAGATTTACCTTTTCTCTTATTAACTCAACTAAATCAACGAAAATTAATCGAACAAGTATTAAAAACAAGGAACGAAGAGAAACAGCAAGTTAATATTGACCAATTTGATAATATGAATTCCGGTACCCAAATAATTAAAGTCTTAGTTAAAAAAGGAAAAATTATTTGCTGGATTAAAAATAGTGTGACTGACGTAAATAAGTTTATATCAGCAAATACAACAAGATGTAAATCTTGATAAAAAACGAATTCAATAATATATATTAAAATTAAACATCAAATGCATATACTTAATGTAAATATTATTTTAATTCAGATATAAAAAGAATCTCTTTACAGTAAAGAATTAGGCTTTATCTGAATTAGTAATTTCCACTTTGAATACATTATTTAAAATTTAACTCATTAAAATTTGTTAAGAATTTTTATTCTATATTTCAATTATAAAACAATTAGTTATAATTAGCCTTTATTCATGTTCAATAGAAGGGAATTCGTCGATAAATAATATCAAAATTAAACCATCGTGTTCCTTATATATACATAAGGATAAACCGCATTGAAAAGAATGAGGGAAGCTAAATTAAATATGTTCCCTATATACATAGGGATAAACAAATATTCAACAATTAGTTAGAATCAAATATTAATTAGCTTTGATTAACCAAAGCCAAAATATTTTGGATGGCTGTTTTAGCTTGATGGCTATTTTTCCAACAAGTTGAGCCAGTTAATAATGCACCTTTGTTAAGAATTTCATCTAACGAGGCATTGCGTAATTTATCAAAAGAATCAAGTTGCATCTCTTCAAGTCTTTCAATAATTTTATCGCCAACGTATTTAAGTTCTAGTAGTTGTTCCTTTTCTAATTCTGAAAAAGCCATATATTTTCCTATCTATTTTAAATAATTGTTATGATGTTACTAATGTGAATTTAGTTTTTTCCATTTCCTGATTTTAGTTCTAAAGGATTTAAATGGTGCAACTGAATTAATGTGGATAAATCGTGCCACAGGCCATGCTGAAGGATAAGGTTTTGTCCAATTACGAGCATCTTTAGTAAAAAGCGTATCATCATCTAATGACTCAATCCAACTATTCCAAGTAGTCAGTTTCTGCTTAAATAATTGGATCAGTTCTTGTAATGAATAATCTTGATATATTTTATAAAAATGTTGGTATAATTCACCTAACTGATTCCATTTGTATCCTTCCGCTGGCAATATAGGCATTTGCCCAGCAAGTTCGGCATCATCCCAAGATTTTACAAGATCTAACCATCCTAATTGATAAGCTATCATTTGGGCTGGTGTTCGATCAACACCTTCAATCAGTTTATCTTTTTCCGCTTCGGTTAATCCACTGAATTCATCAATAAATAGCTTAGCTGTTTTATTAATTTCATCTAATAGTTGTTGTTTATTGGCATAATTCATATCTGATTACCTTTCATCTTTATATCATTTTAATCAATCATATCAATACTATAGCTTTAGGTCAAAAGACATATTTAATCTGCACCAATTTAGCCCATTCGATCAAATAAAGTGCGTTATCTGTTTTTATTCATATTGTTTATAAGCTAAAAATACCACTAGTCAGCCTACACAATAAACGTCTATTGCTACTACAAAATATGGTATCTATAAGTTTATTAAATAAAAAACACAGATCATCATCTATCTGGCATAACTTTTGCATTACCTTAAATAACAATAAATCACCACCAATTGTATGTTTAAGAGGTATTACTATGTCAATAATGAGCAAATTAAATACATCCATTAAGTTAACTTGTCTAGCTATAGGCTTATTCACGACTAATCTAATTTATGCGGCTGAAAATACTATTAAAATTGGTGTATTACATTCACTTTCTGGCTCAATGGCAATTTCAGAAAGCACCTTGAAAGATACACTTTTAATGCTTGTAGATGAACAAAATAAAAAAGGTGGTGTGTTAGGTAAACAAATAGAAGCCGTGGTCGTTGATCCGGCATCAAATTGGAGTCTTTTTTCAGAAAAAGCACGAGAACTACTAGCAAAAGATAAAGTCTCAGCAGTATTTGGCTGTTGGACATCGGTATCAAGAAAATCGGTTTTACCTATCTTTGAGGAACTTAACGGCATTCTCTTCTACCCGGTACAATATGAAGGAGAAGAATCCTCAAAAAATATTTTCTATACCGGCGCAGCACCAAATCAACAAGCCATTCCTGCTGTAGATTATTTGAAAAAAGAATTTAATATTGAACGTTGGGTTTTAGTCGGTACTGATTATGTTTATCCTAGGACTACTAATAAAGTTTTAGAAACCTATCTTAAAGACCATTATGGTGTGAAAGATATTGACATAATGATTAACTACACACCATTTAGTCATTCTGATTGGCAGTCTATTATTGCTGATATCAAAAAATTTGGCACAACAGGTAAAAAAACAGCCGTGATATCAACTATTAATGGTGATGCTAATATTCCTTTTTATAAAGAATTATCTAACCAAGGTATCACCGCAAACCAATTACCGGTCATTGCTTTTTCTGTAGGTGAGGAAGAATTATCAGGTATTGATACTGCTCCATTAGTCGGTCATTTAGCATCATGGAATTATTTCCAATCAATTGATAATGACTTAAATGGTGAATTTATAGATAACTGGCATAGCTTTACTAAAAGTGATAAACGGGTAACTAATGATCCAATGGAAGCCACATATATTGGATTTAATATGTGGGTAAAAGCGGTAGAGAAAGCGGGTACCGATAATCCAACCGCAGTTCAAAATGCATTAATAGGCGTAACAGTACCTAATTTATCTGGTAGTTATGCAGTAATGATGCCAAACCACCATATCACTAAACCTATTATGATTGGTGAAATTCAAAACGATGGTCAATTTGAAGTGGTTTATAAGTCAGCAGGCACTATTGTTGGTGATGAATGGTCAGATTATTTACCGGGCTCTAAATCAATGATTGCAGATTGGCGAGCGCCATTAGCATGCGGTAAATATGATGTGAGTAAAAAAGTTTGCCTAAAAGATTAATCATCTAAAGCCCAAAAATTATGCATGGTAAGTTATATCTCACCATTTCTCTGCAATAAAGATGCAAATGCAAAACGATTACTGGTTAATCAATATAACAAGCAGAAGCATAGGAATAAATAATGAAAAGAATGATATTGATTTGTCTGTTATGGATGATCGCCAATCTAGCAACAGCGCTACTACCAGAACATTTTGAACAGCGACTAGCCAAAGGTTCACTAACTGAAAAACAACAATTAATCAGTGAAATGATTAAGGAAAATGATGCAACAATACAGCCTCTTTTCAATGCATTAGTTGAAGGTAACTTATACTGGCTGGAGACCAATAGTACACTAGCTATAAAAAAAGATAATCAATTTGTTAATTGGAATAACAAGCAAGTACTGGATGTGCCTAAAAATAAGTTTAAACGTATTGCGATAAACAATAATATTCGCCAATTAGTTGCCGAATATCAACTTCAAATGAAACTGAGTAGTAATACTATTCCAACAAGACGTATTGCAGCAAAAGAACTTTTTGGACATATTCAATCACCATCACAAATGAATGTCATTGTTGAAAGGTTAGCACAAGAACAAGATAGTGAAGTTAAACAGCGATTACTTGAAGCATTATCATTCGCAAAGCTGACAAATTGCGATGAAAATGAATGTTTGGTTCTGCTGACACAACTTAGTCATGTGACTAGCCCTATTTTTGTTCAGAAACTACAACAATTAACTGCAACCAATGATTCACAAATCGTCAAAGATACGGCAAAAAAACTACTTGATAAATTAACCCAAAAAAAGGCGATGTATGAAAAAACTGAACAAGTCTATTTTGGTATTAGTTTAGGTGCAGTACTTGTACTTGCCGCCATTGGACTCGCTATTACCTTTGGAGTTATGGGCGTGATTAATATGGCGCATGGTGAATTAATTATGATTGGCGCATATACCACATACGTGATGCAACAACTATTGCCTAATTATCCCGGCATAGCGTTAATTCTCTCTATTCCTGCTGCATTTTTGGTTTGCGGTGCGGTAGGAATGTTAATAGAAATAAGCGTCATTAGATATCTATATGGTAGACCTCTCGAAACCCTACTCGCCACTTTTGGTATCAGTCTATTATTACAACAGTTATTCAGAACAATATTTTCACCGTTAAATAAAGCAATAATCACGCCTAGTTGGATGCAAGGTTCAATTCAGGTTAATGACTTTTTATCGCTCACGATTAATCGACTATATGTTATTGGTTTTAGTTTAACCATTTTCATTATTTTGTTATTGATTATGAAAAAAACAGCTTTAGGACTTAATGTCCGAGCTATTTCGATGAATCCACTAATGGCAAGATGTTTAGGGGTTAAAGCTAGCTGGGTAAATGCATTAACCTTTGGGCTAGGTTCAGGCATTGCGGGGCTTGCGGGAGTTGCGCTATCACAAATCACCAATGTTGGTCCTAATCTTGGGCAAAATTATATTATTGATTCATTTATGGTGGTGGTATTTGGCGGTGTTGGTAATTTATGGGGGACGTTAATAGCCGGTTTAACTTTAGGATTAGCCAATAAATTCTTAGAACCAATTACCGGAGCCATGCTAGCTAAGATTATGGTACTTATTAGTTTAGTACTATTTATTCAAAAACGACCTCGTGGTCTTTTCCCACAACGTGGTCGAGCTGTAGAGGGATAAATATGTTAACGAAATATTTTAATCAAGATAATGGGCGTTATGTACTATTTTGCCTAACTTTATTAGTCATCTATTTAGTGATGGCTAATCTTTTTTTTCCAACCAATAGTCTATTTTATGTCGGAAATCAGACCATTATTTTAGTCAGTAAGTACTTATGTTATGCCTTACTTGCGTTATCAGTTGATTTAGTTTGGGGGTATTTAGGCATTCTAAGCTTAGGTCACGGTGCCTTTTTTGCACTGGGTGGTTATATGATGGGAATGTATTTATCTGTACAAGGAGAAGATGGTTCGACCATTGTGCCTGAATTTGCCTCATTTATTAATTGGCAAAGTTTACCTTGGTATTGGCAAGGATCAGATAATTTTTTAATTACTTTGCTATTAATTATGCTAGTACCTGGATTATTAGCTTTTATATTCGGTTATATGACATTTCGTTCCCGTGTTTCTGGAGTTTACCTTTCAATTATTACACAAGCACTCACCTTTGCATTAATGTTAGCGTTCCAACGCAATGAGATGGGATTTGGTGGTGATAATGGTCTGACTAACTTTAAATATTTATTAGGTTTTTCAATCACCAGTAATGGAATGCGGATAACATTATTACTTATTACGTTAATAGCTGTCGTTATTAGTTATCTGATATGTTATCAATTAATCAAAAGTAAATTGGGTAAAGTGATTATTGCTATTCGAGATGCCGAACCACGCATTAGGTTTGTTGGATATCGAGTTGAAAATATCAAATTAGCTGTTTTTACTTTTTCAGCCATACTAGCTGGTATTGCAGGAGCTTTATATGTGCCACAAGTAGGAATTATCACACCTATTGAATTTCTACCTCTAAACTCAATCGAAATTGTCGTTTGGGTTGCTGTCGGCGGACGAGCGACTTTATATGGCGCTATTGTTGGTGCATTTTTAGTTAATTATTGCAAATCACTTTTCACCGTATGGTTCCCTGACCAATGGCTATTTGCTTTAGGCCTTCTGTTTGTATTAGTTACTTTATTTCTTCCAAAAGGTATTGTTGGTTTAATCAATCTAACTATATCTAAAAAATACAAACTAAAACCATTGGAGGCAAATATATGAATAAAAATAGTTCAAATAAAAAATTAAAATCGGCCTCTCCTTTGCTTAAAGATTTTGAAGCATTTCCTCAACCAGATTTGGATACCACTAAAGGTATTATTCTTTACTTGGAAGGTATTAATGTTAGTTTTGATAACTTTAAAGCGATTAATGAATTGAATCTTTATATTAAACAAGGTGAATTACGCTGTATTATTGGTCCTAATGGCGCCGGTAAAACTACCATGATGGATGTAATCACTGGTAAAACAAAACCACAAGCAGGCACAGCATGGTTTGGTCAAAAACTCAATTTATTAACTATGGATGAACCACAAATTGCCCAAGCCGGTATCGGTCGTAAATTTCAAAAACCGACCGTATTCGAAGCCTTAACTGTGAATGACAATTTAATGATAGCAAATGCAGGGAAAAAAACAGTTTGGCACACTCTTCGACATCAAGTTAACCAGATAGAACAAGAACAGATAGAAGAGATACTTTTACTAATCGGTTTAATGGAGATGCGAAATGAATATGCAGCTATTTTATCTCATGGACAAAAACAGTGGTTAGAATTAGGAATGTTATTAATGCAAAAGCCTCAACTACTATTAGTTGATGAGCCCGTTGCCGGGATGACAACTCAAGAAATGGATAAAACCGCAGAATTATTAAATTCGTTAGCCGGCAAACATACGTTAATTGTTGTTGAACATGATATGGATTTCGTCAGACAAATTGCCAAAACGGTTTCGGTATTACATCAGGGTTCTATCTTGGCGGAAGGTAAAATGGAGCAAGTACAAAATAATCCTAAAGTAATTGAGGTCTATTTAGGACAATCTACTACTGGGAGGAACGTTAATGTTGCTTAAATTATCTAACGTCAATCAATTTTATGGACAAACACACATTTTATGGGATATCGATCTGTGTTTAGCCAAAGGTAAATGTACATGTCTAATGGGGCGTAATGGCGTTGGCAAAACTACTCTAGTACAGTCTATTATGGGAAATTTAAAAATCAAAAAAGGCAATATACAATTTAAAGACACCGATATCACCCATAAATCTATCGAGACTCGTGCCTATATGGGGATAGGTTATGTGCCACAAGGAAGACAAATCTTTTCTCAATTAACTGTTGAAGAGAATTTGCGAGTTGGTCTTGCGGCTAAAAGATCACGATCAGCAAAAATACCTGATTTAGTTTATTCACTATTTCCAGTATTAAAAGAGATGAGAAACCGTCGTGGCGGCGATCTGTCTGGAGGACAGCAACAGCAATTAGCCATTGGTAGAGCACTGGTTATCGAACCTTCTTTATTAATTTTAGATGAACCGACTGAAGGGATTCAACCCAATATCGTACATGATATAGGTTCGATCATTAATCGCCTTAATCATGAACTAGGCTTAACTGTACTATTGGTCGAACAAAAATTACCTTTTATTCAAATGGTTGCTGATGATTTTTATTTGCTTGATCGTGGACGTAATATTGCCAATGGTTGCTTAGCACAATTAACACCAGATTTAATTAAAAATTATTTAACAGTATGATTCAAAACAATACAGCTAAAAACAATGCTAATGGCTGGTTAGGTAAACTATCACTATCTTTTGCTAACCGTTTTGGAAATGGTGAACTACAGCGAACTGAGTTAGTTGATCGTCAACAACAAGGGCCTTTAACTATACAACGGCCATTCTATCCAGAAGGAAAACCTTGCCATATATATTTACTCCATCCTCCGGGGGGAATTGTGGGGGGCGATAAACTTGAGCTAGATATTTTTTTAGATCACGATAGCCATCTATTAATGACTATGCCCGGAGCCAGTAAATATTATCGTAGTCACAATAATATTGCGCAGTTAAAACAAAAAGTGACTTTAGCATCTGATAGTATTATTGAATGGTTACCTCAAGAAAATATTTTTTTTAATGGCAGCAACGCTAATTTAACAACTGAATTTAATTTAGCCTTAGGAAGTCGATTGCTAGGTTGGGAAAACTTGTGCTTTGGTCGACCAGTTATGCATGAAAAATTTGAACAAGGTAATATCAAAAGCCGTCTGACAATTAATTTACCAGATGAATTAGGTCTTGATGAGCACTTAAAAATTATTGATGGTAATTGTGCTCCTATAGGTAATTACACATATAGTGCAACTTTATTTGCCTATCCGATTAATCTAGCCATTTTACAACAAGTGCAAAAAAGACTTGAAAATAGTAGGGGTCCAATCGGTGCAACTGCTTTAGGACAATTATTGACCGTTCGCTTGCTAGCAAATGATAACCAAATTTGCCAACAATATTTACACCAATTATGGGCATTATTGCGTCCGTTAATTATCAATTTACCCGCATGTCCACCTCGAATTTGGGCAACCTAGCTTAATTATTATAAATACGATGAGAAAATAACGATGAAACTAACTCCGAGAGAAAAAGACAAATTATTACTGTTTACAGCAGCACTACTAGCCGAAAGGCGAAAAGCGCGAGGGGTAAAATTAAATTATCCTGAATCAATAGCACTAATTAGTGCCGCAATTTTAGAAGGTGCTAGAGATGGTTTAACCGTTACTGAATTAATGAATTTAGGACGAAAGGTCTTAACGCGTAACGACGTAATGGAGGGAGTTGCCGATATGATCCAAGATGTTCAGGTTGAAGCAACATTTCCTGATGGTACTAAATTAGTTACTGTTCATAATCCTATTATTTAAAAGGTAAATTATATGATTCCAGGCCAAGTGATTGTACAAGCCGGTAATATTGAATTAAATAAAAATCGTAAAACCATTCAAATAACAGTTGCTAATCATAGTGATAGACCGATTCAAATAGGTTCTCATTATCATTTTTTCGAGGTTAATCAAGCCTTAAAATTTGAGCGAGCCAAAAGCTATGGATATCGCTTAGATATTGCAGCCGGTACAGCGGTACGATTTGAGCCAGGCCAAAGTCGTACTGTAGTGTTAGTTGAACTGGCTGGTAAAAGGCAAGTATATGGATTCCAAGGCGCAGTAATGGGTGCATTAGATAATAAAGGAATTGAAAATGAGTAATATTTCTAGACAAGCGTATGCAGAAATGTTTGGCCCAACCATAGGAGATAAAGTTCGCTTAGCCGACACCGAGTTATGGATACAAGTTGAGCAAGATTTTACTACTTATGGTGAAGAGGTTAAATTTGGTGGTGGGAAAGTGATCCGTGATGGCATGGGACAAAGCCAATTATGTGCAGATTTGGTTGCTGATGTTGTAATAACCAATGCTTTAATTATTGATCATTGGGGAATTGTTAAAGCTGATATTGGCATTAAAAATGGACGTATTTTAGCTATTGGTAAAGCGGGAAATCCTGATATACAACCAGATATAACCATTGCTATTGGCGCTAGCACTGAAATTATTGCTGGCGAAAATAGCATTGTTACAGCAGGCGGAATTGACTCTCATATCCATTTGATATGCCCACAACAAGCCGAAGAGGCTATTTGCTCAGGAATAACCACATTTATCGGTGGTGGTACCGGTCCAGCAACAGGAACCAACGCAACCACTTGCACCCCGGGCAAATGGCATATCGAAAAAATGTTACAAGCTTGTGATAATTTGCCTGTGAATATTGGATTGTTAGCTAAAGGTAATTGCAGTGTTATCGAACCATTAATCGAACAAGTCAATGCTGGCGCTATTGGCTTAAAATTACATGAAGATTGGGGCTCAACACCACAAGCAATTAGTAATTGCCTTGATGTAGCAGATAAAATGGATGTACAAGTTGCTATTCATACCGATACCCTCAATGAGTCAGGTTTTGTTGAAGACACCTTAGCGGCCATTGGTGATAGAACCATTCATACTTATCATACAGAAGGGGCCGGAGGTGGTCATGCACCGGATATCATTAAAGCCTGTGGTTATGCAAATATTTTACCTTCCTCGACTAATCCTACCCGCCCTTATACCATCAATACCATAGATGAACATTTAGATATGTTGATGGTTTGTCACCATCTCGATGCCGGAATTGCAGAAGATGTCGCTTTTGCTGAATCAAGGATACGCAGAGAAACCATTGCCGCAGAAGATATACTACATGATTTAGGTGCATTTTCGATGATCTCATCAGATTCACAAGCCATGGGGCGTGTTGGCGAAGTTATTATAAGAACATGGCAAACAGCTCATAAAATGAAAGTACAACGTGGTGCATTACCTCCGGATAATGAACAAAATGATAATTTTAGGGTTAAACGCTATCTGGCTAAGTACACGATAAATCCTGCTATTACCCATGGTATAAGTCATGAAGTGGGATCTATAGAAGTAGGAAAATTAGCCGATCTTGTCATTTGGCAACCCGCTTTTTTCGGCGTCAAACCAAGTTTAATTCTTAAAGCAGGAATGATAGCTTACGCCGAAATGGGTGATGTTAATGCCTCAATTCCCACACCACAACCCGTACACTATCGCCCAATGTTTGCAACCTTAGGTAAAGCAGGTTCTTTATCCAGAATGACATTCATTTCACAAGCAGCTGCCGATTTAAATGTAGCGCAAAATTTAGGATTAAAAAGTTTGATTGGTGTGGCAAAAAATTGCCGACAGATTAAAAAACAAGACATGATACATAATGCATGGCAACCCAATATTGAAGTGGATGCACAAACGTATGAAGTAAAAGCCGATAACAATCTATTGAGTTGTGAAGCTGCATCTATCTTACCAATGGCACAGAGATACTTTTTATTTTAATAAATTGAGAATATAACATCATGATAATTTTGACAAAGATACTTACTAAACCATTAACAAAAACACAACTACAGTCTGTCAAAGACCGTACTACATTAGATATTGATAGCCGCATAAAAAGTCGCATCAAAATAGTTCTTAACAGTGGTCAGCAAGCAGGTGTTATATTACCTAGAGGTTTATTAATTCGCGGTGGTGATTATCTTGCAACAGAGGATGAATCAATAATTATTGAAGTATTGGCTGCAAACGAAAATGTATCCACAGCCTACTGCAATGATAAATTGTTGTTAGCCAGAGCATGTTACCATTTAGGTAATCGTCATGTTCCGTTACAAATTGCTACAGACTTTGTTCGTTATCAACATGATCATGTGTTGGATGAAATGCTAACACAATTAGGAATTAAAGTACGGGTTGAACAAGCTCCATTTGAACCGGAAGCTGGAGCCTATCAAAGTAGTGCTATTGGCCACCATCATCATCATTAAGATAAAAAAACATGCTGCAATATTTACGTAACTTACAATTAGCCAGTGCCAACTTACCTGTTGGAGGATTCACCTATTCTCAAGGATTAGAATGGGCAGTTGAAGCCAAATGGGTGACTAACCAAATCGAAACCAAAGATTGGCTATTACAGCAAATGTATAGCACATTGCGCTTTTGTGACTTACCTATTTTGGCTCGACTATATCAATGTACTATCAATCAAGATGAACAAGGTTTTAGTGATTGGCTCAAAAATTTACTACGTCAACGAGAAACAAGTGAATTAAGACTTGAAGAACAGCAACGAGGCAAAGCCTTTTTTCGATTCCTAGAAGGATTAGGGTTTATTCATCCATGGCAAAATTTATTAATACAGTCACAACTTGCTGGATTTGCTTGGTATGGAGCGACCAGTAAAATTTCATTAGAAGATCTACAAATAAGTTGGAGTTACAGTTGGCTCGAAAGCAATATTATGGCAGCAATAAAACTAGTCCCTTTGGGACAACAAGCAGGACAACAACTGATTTATCAGTTATCAACATTATTACCTTCAATAATTACACAGGCGAATGCAATTGAAGATAATGATATTGGCGCGGGTTCTCCTTTAATAGCTATTGCCAGTAGTTGCCACGAAAACCAATACTCTAGACTATTTAGATCATAAATTAACCGAGTTATTAAAATTATAGAATAAGAGAAGATATTATGAATACCATTGCTCATACACCACTAAGAATTGGAGTTGGGGGACCGGTGGGGTCAGGTAAGACAGCCCTGCTTGAAATGCTTTGTAAAACCATGCGCAATAAATATCAATTAGCCGTTGTGACAAATGATATTTATACAAAAGAAGATCAGCGAATTTTAACCGATGCAAAAGCTTTAGAGCCAGAACGTATTGTTGGTGTTGAAACTGGTGGCTGCCCACATACGGCAATTCGCGAGGATGCTTCAATGAATTTAGCTGCCGTTGAAGGATTAATGGAAAAATTTTCCGATTTAGATATTATTTTTATCGAAAGTGGAGGTGACAATCTTAGTGCAACGTTTAGCCCTGAATTGGCCGATCTGACTATTTACGTTATTGATGTTGCTGAAGGCGAGAAAATTCCAAGAAAAGGCGGACCGGGTATAACTAAATCAGACTTTTTAGTCATTAATAAAATTGATCTGGCTCCCTATGTCGGTGCTTCTTTAGCCGTGATGGAATCTGATACTAATAAAATGCGTATTGATAAACCATGGGCATTTACTAATTTACGGACTAAACAAGGATTAGATAAAGTCATTGAATTTATTGAAATCAATGGGTTATTTAAATAAGTTTTATCACATACCTAACATTATCCAAATAAATAATGTTGGGGAAGTTAAGAACTAAGCATAAACATTTAACCTAGCAATTAATAAGCTTAAATTAAAGCTTTAATAACAAGTTAACGTAATTATTTTTCTTTATGTTGAAAATACTTTAATTCTTCATCAATAAAATATCTAACTAAGTTAGCATACAATTCTTTAATGACATCGCCATTGAGACCTAACTCATCAGCCCAAAGCTTACGTTGCTCAAGCATACTATTAAAACGTTCTTTAGCTTGAACATCGATGGCATTTATTTTGAACTGACTGGCTGCTTTAACATAGTCAAAACGAGTTGCGAGTAATTGTATTACCAAATGATCGATATTATCAATTTCTGCCCGAATATCATTCATATCACGACATTCATTTGCTAAGATATTTGGATTGTATTGAATCATATTTAACGACTAGTAATTGCTCATTTTGCTATCTTAGCACTGTATAAATATTTCTAAAAGGATTTAAATTGCAGAATTTGGAGCCACTTGCTCTTAATGGCTCCATAACTTTGATGAAGTCCTTTGCCTTTAATTTGAAGATGGAACTATTACCGATGTAAGGGAAAATATGTAACTCTAATGAGTTCCAAATACTTTTTAATGTAATTTCAGTTAATTCTTTACTACTCTTAACTTTAAACCAGTCAGAAGCTACCTTTTTAAACGTACTGGTTATTTCATCTTGCTTGCACTGTTCTAGTTCGGCTTTATGTTCTTGAGGATCTATACCTTGTTTAATGAGTTCTCGTGCTTCGTCTCGCTGTTTTCGCGCTTGCTGTAGTGAAACTTCGGGATAACTACCAAAACTTATTAATGCCCCTTTTTGGGTATACGGGCGCATATACTTAAAACGCCAAATCTTAGAGTTATTCGCTTTGATTAATAGATACATACCACCACCATCAAATAATGAATAATCCTTATCTCTTAGCTTGGCTGCTTTTATTTGTGTGTCGGTTAATGGTAGAGTCTTTCTTGCCATAATGATTTTAGGTATATTGTGTTCGTATACCTACGCATATACCTAAAAATTCTGGTTGTACATGTATCTTACTGATGCTTAATGAATAACAAAACAGGCTTTAAGCCTAGTGTCTATTGATTTTGATCTGCTTTAAAGGATTTAAAAGAATGTTAGTAAATAGTGAATTGGTGGAGCCAAGGGGGATCGAACCCCTGACCTCAACGCTGCCAGCGTTGCGCTCTCCCAGCTGAGCTATGGCCCCTAAAGGGATGAAAAACTGTGGCTAATAATATGCAACTAGTTAAAGGGTGTCAAATAAATTAATATTATTTGCTCAAAAAAAAAGCTAACAAAGCTCTGTCAGGCTATGACAGAGCTTGAATGATTAACGTAAAATTGCGTTTTGATCCGCGCCTTCTGCTTCAACTTTTGGTGGCATAAAGTGTTCACGTTTCACACCTAATTTAAGCGACATATATGCTGCTACATAAATTGATGAAATTGTACCTAACACAATACCAACCCCTAATGTTTCAGAGAAACCTTTTAACATTGAACCACCGAAAATATATAAGATAATAACAACGGCTAACGTTGTGCCAGATGTCATTAAGGTTCGATGTAATGTTTGAGTTAATGAGATGTTGATAACATCATATGGCGACGCACGTCGTATTTTTCTAAAATTCTCACGAATTCGATCGAATACAACGATAGTATCATTAAGTGAATAACCAATTATAGATAACATTGCTGCAATAATGGTTAAATCTAATTCACGATCAAAGAGTGATAAATAGCCAGCGGTAATAACTACGTCATGCGCTAATGCTACAACAGCACCAGTACCAAATCGCCATTCAAATCGAAATGCAATATAGATTAAGATACAAATTAATGCTGCACAGATCGCCAAAATGCCATCCTGTGCTAATTCATTACCAACCGTAGGACCGACGAATTCAACTCGCTTAATTTCAGCATTACTATCAATATCTTTATGTACTAAATTAGAGATTTTAGTACCTAATGCATTATCAATTGCAGATGATGCACTACCCTCATTTTGATTGGCGGTGGCTAAACGGATAATAATATCTTTACTGCTGCCATAATACTGAACGACTGGTTCATGATAACCTGCATCACGTAAACTATTACGTAAATCATCAAGATTTACGGCTTTAGTTACTGTCAGTTCAACTGTGGTGCCACCGGTAAAATCCTGTCCAAGATTAAAGCCTTTAACAAGAACAACCACAAATGAAGCAACAACCAATAACATTGAGATAACAAAAGCGATGAAGCCAAATTTTAAAAAGTCGAGTACTCTTCGTCCATGATTTAATTCTCTAACATCATGATTTTCTTTTTTATTAATAGTCACAATAAACCTCTAAATTGATAACTTATTGACGCGACGACCACCATAAATAAGATTGGCCAGAGCTCGAGTCCCTACGATCGAGGTAAACATCGATGTTACAATACCGATACCTAATGTAATGGCAAAGCCTTTGATAGAACCTGTACCTACTGCATAAAGAATAATCGCAGTTATTAATGTGGTAATATTGGCATCAAAAATACTACTCCAAGCGCCAGCATAACCTTCGTTAATTGCATGTTGCACGCCTCGACCATTACTGAGCTCTTCTTTTATACGCTCATTAATTAAAACATTCGCATCAACTGCCATACCTACAGTTAGTACAATACCGGCAATACCTGGCATACTTAATGTTGCCCCAGGTAATAAAGACATTGCACCAACAATTAGAATTAAGTTTGCAACTAATGCAAGGCTAGCAAATACACCAAATAAACGATATACCACCAACATAAAGATTACCGAAATCAATAATCCCCATACACAAGATTCTAAACCTTGAGTGATATTTTCTTGCCCCATTGATGGCCCAACGGTACGTTCTTCGATTATTTGGATCGGCGCAATCAATGCACCGGCTCTTAATAGTAGTGATAAGTTTCTAGCTTCATCAACACTACTAATCCCAGTTACTTGGAATCGGTCACTAAAAATACCTTGGATCGTTGCTACATTGATAACTCTCTCTTGTTTTTCAAGAATAGGTTTATCATTTTCATCACGTTTTCCAGTATCTTTATATTCAACAAATAATGTTGCCATTGCTTTTTTCAGATGTTTCTGCGTGAAATCAAGCATAGTTTTGCCGCCAGCACTATCTAAGTTAATAGAAACTTCAGGCTGGCTATATTCATTTACTCTAAATGAAGAATCGGTAATATGATCACCCGTTAATACCACACGTTTATAAAGTAAGACCGGACGACCATTTTCCATATATTTTATTTCAGAACCATATGGAACACGCATTTCACCTTTTAAAATAGCTTCTAAATTAGTTGAACCATCTTCATTTACTTGTCTAAACTCGAGGGTTGCAGTTGCACCTAAAATTCGTTTAGCTAATGCAGTATCTTGAATACCAGGTAACTCAACAACAATACGATCAGAGCCTTGACGTTGAACAATTGGTTCAGCAACACCTAATTGATTAACACGATTACGCAAAATAGTGGTATTTTGTTGTACAGCATCACTTTTTGCTTGTTGCAAGCGCTGTTGGCTAACACTAATAACGATGCTATTTTCACTTTGCGAAGTTAATTCATAATCTTGCAATCCATTAATTTTAGTAATGGCTTTGTTTCGATCTTCTGTATTATCGAATTGCATCAAAATTTGTTGATTATCACTTTTATTTAATGCTTTGTACTTTAAATTATTTTTATTGAACTCTGCTTTTAAATTTTCAATCGATTGTTCTGTCAATTTACTTAACGCAGTAGTCATATCTACTTCCATTAAGAAATGCACACCGCCACGCAAATCGAGCCCTAATTTCATGGGTTCGGCACCAATCATCGTTAACCATGATGGTGTTGCAGGCGCTAGATTTAGGGCAACAGTATAATCATCACCTAATTCTTGTGATATTAATTCCTTAGCTTTCAGCTGTGTATCATTATCACTTAAACGAATTAAAATAGATTTATTTTCATAAACCAGTGATTTAGGTTCAATTTGATTTTTCACCAAAAGTTGTTTGACTTTATCTTGCGTAGCAACATTAATTTCGGCACTATTTGAACCTGAAATTTGTATAGCGGGATCTTCACCATAAATATTTGGAAGAGCATAAAGTAGGCCGACGCAAATCACGACGACCAACATAATGTACTTCCACAAAGGATAGCGATTTAGCACGACATATTCTCTTGTGGGATTAGATAATTAATACAATGAATTATAATAGCAAAATCTATTATAATGATTTCATTGTTCCTTTTGGTAATACTGATGTGATGAAGTCACGTTTGATAACAACTTCATTTGTATCATTTAACTCTAACACAATATAACCATTTTCATTAACTTTTGATACTCGACCAATAAGTCCACCATTAGTTAATACTTCATCACCTTTTGAAATAGCAGCCATTAACTCACGATGGGCTTTAGCGCGTTTTTGTTGTGGACGCATAATCATAAAATAGAAAAATAACCCAAACACCACTAACATAATAGGTAAAAAATAAGGGTTTGTTTCAGCAGCTGCGCCATCTGCTGCATATGCATTAGAAATAAAAAAGTCCATATTGGTCCTCTTAATTTTTATAAAAATATCAAAGTGAAAAATTATAACACAATAAATAAATCGATTATTAACTATTTCTTGCCGATATCTTTTATAGCCAGTAGCAAAAACAATTAAGCCGTTAAATATTGTGCCATACTAACTAAATTAAATAACCATTTAGGATAAACACCACATAAAATAGTTAAAACTGTTGCAAGAACTATTAGCAGTTCACTTATTTTTATATCTTGCCATTTTAATCTAATGTCTGGATTATAATTCAATTGCTCATCATTAATTGGTTTGATATAAAGGTTGAGAATAAGTCTTGCATAAAAATAAAGTCCTAATGCACTACCAATAACTACAGCAGCAATTAACCACCACAGTTCCGCTGTCACACCTAATAATATTAGAAGAAATCGTCCAACAAAACCCGCTGTAAGTGGAGCACCAGCTAAAGAAAGTAACCCTATCCCCATTGCTAAAGCTAAAACGGGACGACGCCAGAATAACCCTGAAAGATCGACTTCGTTTTCATGATCCTGCAATTCATTAGAGTGTGATTCTAAACTGATAACGCCCAAAACACAGATGTTGGCAAGAATGTAACCAATTAAATAAACGCCAATCGTTTCTAAAGCTAGCACTTGATATTGGACTGCAATTAAAGCGAGCAATAAATATCCAAAATGTGCTATGGATGAATAAGCTAATAACCGCTTTAAGCTACTTTGCATTAAAGCAAACAAATTTCCCCATAGTATTGAGCAAAAAGCCATAATAACCAGTATAATGCGAATTGTTTCATTGTTAACAATCGGTGCAAGTAAAAATAACCTTGCTATAGCACAAAATACTGCCACTTTTCCTACTGTTGATAATAATAATGCAACAACTGTTGGGGCACCTTGGTAAACATCAGGTAGCCAAAGTTGAAAAGGTACTAGCGAGAGTTTGAAACCAATTCCAACTAATATTAAACAGATTCCAATTAGTAATAATGTACTTTGATAAGTCATTGTTGATAACTGGTAACTTAAACCACTAAAGGTAAGTTCACCAGTAGTTGCATAATAGAAAGCTATACCCATTAGCAAAAACGAGCTCGCAATTGCCGATAAAATCATATATTTGATAGCCGCTTCTAATGCATGCGTTTGTATATATTGATAACCGATTAATCCAACAAATGGAATCGAAAGTAATTCGACACCTAGGAAGAACGACATTAAATGGCTAGCATAAACTAACGTTACCCCACCTAATGCCATAAATAATAAAATTATATAGAATAAACCATGTTCGACAAGTTCTTGAACAAACCATTGATAAGCTAATGAAGCAACCACAATTGAGATAATCAAAATTAAGCTGGTATAAAGTAATCCATAGCCATCGCAAGTAAATAGCGCTGTAACCTGATGAGCACTCCATTCATTATTATTATCAACCTGTGAGTTATCAATAACATTTTGATCAGGAGCTACAAAATCATTACTTTGTTGAACCGTCGGCTCTGAATTTTGCTCATTTTCGGTAGGTGTTATATCTTGCTCTGCTGGTACTGTGTCAACAGCTCTAGTCGACTCTATTGATAAATCAGTATCATTTGAATCTTGTGAAGTAGGTACAGATATTTGCATATTGTCGCTACTAATATCTGTTATTACTGGGGTATTATAAGAAATATTAAAACCTAAAATAGAAGAACAAATTAAAGCGCATATTAATCCTGATATAGCTAAAATAGCGCTTCTTTTTGTCCCTACTTTAAAAACAAACAGCGCGATGAGCAAAACAATTATGGCGAAGCTCAATATGAATATTGGCAATAAAGCTATCATAAATTATTACTCTCCCACTCGTTCTGCTGTTATATACTGCTGTGTTTGGTTGACGGTAGAATAAGATAAATCTAATACTACTTTAGGATATAGTCCGATAAAAATAAGCGCAATCAATAAACTAGATAATAATAAAATATCTTTTTTACTTAGAAAATGCTTGGTCATGTCTACTTTATTCACTACTCCATAAAAAATAGGCTGCATGCGAATAATTAAAGAAATTGATAGTAACAATAACCCAATTACCAACAAAATTGTATAATAAGAATATGAAGTGAAACTACCTAATAACATCATATAATTACCAACAAAATTAGCAGTACCTGGTATGCCTAATACAGCTAACATAAAAAATAAGGTAAAAGAAGATAAATACCTAACTTGTTCTTTTAATCCAATAAATTGGTTAATATTTCGCGTTAAATAGCATTCAGCCAATAGTCCACTAATCATAAACATACCTACGATGGCTAAATTTATGGCTATCATTTGAATAACGACACCTTGAAACGCTATCACCGAACCACTATAAATAATTGCGGTGACAAATCCCATTAAAGCGATGTGGATATAAGCAATTAATTTTTTAATATCAGTTTGATTGAATGCAAGTAAAGCAGCATAAAAAACAGTAAACATAGCCAGTATTGAAATAATAGGCATAATGGCTAAAGATGCATTAGGGAAAAGTGGTATCACAAAACGCAATAAACCAAAAGTTGCGGTGTTGAGCAATAAACCGCTTACCATCATTGAACCGGTTATTGAAGATTCAATATGCGCTTCAATAAACCAATTATGAAATGGAACTAACGGAATACGTATAACAAAAGCGGCTAGAAATCCTAACATTAATAAAAATTCGGTATTACTTGAAATAGGTGTTTTAGTTAGAATTTGATAATCAAAAGTCCACTGCCCTGTTAAATCCCAATTAATCAATGCTAATGAAACAATAGATATTAGCATTAATAAACTACTTATTTGTGTATAGATTAAAAATTTGCTAGCTCCATTGAAGCGTAATTGAGAATTTAAATCACGTCTTCCCCACAATGTAATTAAAAAATAAATTGGAATAGCTACAGCTTCCCAAAAGAAAAACATTAAAAAGAGATCAGTAATTACAAATAACATCATAATGGCTGATGTCATAAATAATACACATAAGTAAAACAATCCAACGTTATTGAGGTTTTCTTTACTAGAATAAACAATAACTAATAACACAATAAAGAGTGTCGAAGTAATTACTACCAACGATAGACCATCCAATACAAGATGAAAATGAATGCCAAGTAATGGAATCCAGTCAATATTAACTTCTTTACTCCAACTTAAATCTGGTTCTACATTTATAGCATTTATCCATAAAATTATAGCTAAGATTAACGTGATTGATATAGTCGTGAAAGCAGCCATCATTGGTAAACGTTGCCAACGCAATTGTACATCGGTTGAGACTACGATTCTTTGTAAGAATACATTAGATAACCAACTAATGAATCCGCCAATTACAGGTAAGAAGACAAGCCATAACAACATGAAAGTTCACACCTTTATTAAATGAAAATCAATAACATTAATATAATAATGCTGCCTATAACCATTGAAACCATATACCATCGTATCTGTCCGTTTTCTAAACTAACGATATATGAGTTTATTTTCTTGATACCAAGCATTATCCAATTATCCCATATCGCTAATGGGTCTTTTTTTAGAAAATTCGCTAAATAGATATACGGTTTTACACAAATATTATTTAAGACAAAATCAAATCGCCAATCGCTCTTACATAATCTTCCCAAGAACTTAATCATTGGAGTATTAAGTATTTCATGAACTTCACTATTAGGATGTGCATAAAGAATATAGGCAATGACCAAACTTAATAAAGTCACTGCACTTAGTAATAGCCGAAATGGTAATTGCCCTTGAGTATCAAAATTGGCAATTGGAATTATCCCTTGTATTGGCAATGGAAAATAAATAAATAGCGCAGTAGTAAATATCAACAGTATAAAAATTGGATAATAATTTGTGCTTTTTATTTTTATAATTTGATCAATTTTAGGGGTATGATGGAACACTAAAAAGATTAGGCGCCAAATATTTAAACTCGATAATAAAACTCCTAATAAACCAAGAGTACCTGCCATCAAACTATCTTGTGCCATTAATCCCCAGATGATATCGCCTTTAATATAAAATGATGCGGAAACAAAAGGGATAGCACTAAGTGAAAGCATTATAATCAGAAAAATAGCGTATAATAAAGGATTAGATTTTAATAAGCCACCAATTTTGCTAATGTCTCGTTCACCTTGACATTGTTTTATTAAAATTGCTGAAGCAAGTATCAATAACGTACTGGTTACAGAATAATTTATCAAACAATTTAATGACAAATTCCATCTTTGCGTTGAAAAAGCAAAAAATAGGTAACTAATTTGAGCTAAATTAATATAGGTTACAATTCGTTTTATGTCATTTTGAACTAAAGCAACACTACTAGCAAATATAACCGTTAAAGAAGCAAATAAAAGCATTACATAAAGTGTATCACTAGACATCATAAACAAATTGCTTAGTCTTAAAACAAGATAAACACCTGCCAATATAACTGTAGAAGACTGTAATAATGCAATAGCTGGCATTGGTGCTAATCTTGTTTCTGTAAACCATGTGTGCATAGGAAAAAGAGCAGACTTACTCATAGCACCAAGAAACAACATAATGGTGATCCAAAAGATAATATCAGAATCAATAGCCAAATCATTATGTGCTTTAATTAAAATATCACTAATTTTTAAAGTTTCTACAGTTTGATACAGTAAGAATATCCCAATGATAAGAAAAATATCGGTTAAATGCATCATAACAAATGCTTTAACTGCAGCGTAACTATTACGAGCTTGTTTATAGTAAATACCAATAAGTAAGTAAGTACTTATACTCACACCTTCCCAACCAAGCAACATCACAAATAGATTATCAACCAGCACAACTGTTAACATACTTGTTATGAGTAAATTACTATATGCATAGAAAGTATAAATATCGTCCTTTGATTTTAGATAACACGAAGCAAAGAAATAAATCAATAAACCAAAGAAAGAAATTAGTACTAGAAAAGTTAATGATAAACCATCCAAAGTTAAGGAAATCGGAACTGTAAAATCACCGACGGAAAACCAAGTCCATAAATTTCTAGTATAAATGAGTGTCATGTCAGGTACGGTATTGGTAGAAAAATCAATACAAGAAAATGCTGCTATTAAACAAATGATAAATATAGTACAGATCCCAATTAATTTAACATTAATGGATTGTATTTGTCGTCCAAAACAGACCAATATCAGAAAAGATAGCAATGGGACAATGATAGTTAAATAAAGTAAATTCATCCTTTCATTTCACTCAATGAATCAATGTTAAAATTTTTACGTCGGTAAATTAATTTGACAAGTAATGCCAACCCGACACATATCTGAGCTAAAACAGTAGTTACAGCTAAAATGGCAAGAACCTCACCATCGGATTGTTGCCAATAACTACTTGCAACAAAAAGTGCAGTTATTACACCATTATTCATGATAATAAGGCTTAACAATAAAAAATATAGATTTCGTCTAATCATTAAACCTAATAGCCCGATTACAAACAGGATAGAGGCAAAAATTAGCCCGTACATAAGTGGTATCACGTTATTTCTCCGAAAACATCCGATGCATAAAATGATAAGATATAACTACTGCACCTAATAATAAAAATGCAGCTAACTCCATCATCAGAATATAAGCATATATTGACATTTGGTGCATTAATTCATGAGTTTCTTTAAGCTGTGAATAGTCAGTACTTACTACACCATAAATGAGAACAACCAATAATATAAATGCCAAAACTAATGGACCTAACCAAATTTTAGGACTAATTCCATGTTTATTATTTTCAACATTGTCATTACGAATATTAATCCTTAAAGAAACACCCCAAAAAAGTATTATTCCACCACAAATAAAAAAGAGGATATATAAAACAGCTGAAATATAAGTTTCAAGCAGAATAAATATCAATGCCGAAGCAAAAAGTGAAATAGCAAGATATAAAATTGCCTTTTCTACTCGTCTACAAAAAATCACCTTTACACTGCCAAAAACAGCTATTATCGCTGCAATATAAAAAACAACGATCATTAAATAATCCAATACTTATTCATAATGGCATTAGTATATACCCAATCGACGACAATATACAGTTTACTAACGTTGTGTTAATACAAATAATTCTTTCTAAATAATTTATTAACTTTACTTGGTAATTAGCGTTTTATTTTTAGCAACTATAATAAAAACAATAGAAATAATAAAAACTATAAAATTTTATTATTTAAATTCAATACAACATTGTTATAAAGTATATATCCTGAGCAATTAACCTATATTTATACCTTTTTCTTTAAATTGTCATTTTGGTCATACAGCTTAAAGGTACTTAGGAAAAATATAAACAAGTAGAGAATAGAATGAATAGCCAATACTCTTCAATGCGAAGCAACGTCAATATGCTAGGTACATTATTGGGCGATGCAATTAAACGAGCAACAGGAAATGAAACATTCGATTTAGTCGAAAAAATAAGGCAGTTATCAAAATCTGCTCAACAAGGTAACAAGCAAGCACATAACGAATTACTTAAGTTAATTGAAAATCTTAATGATCAAGATTTACTCCACGTTGCACGTGCATTTAATCAGTTTTTAAACTTAGTTAATACTGCTGCTGAGTATTATGGAATTTCACCACATGGGGAAGCATCTAGCAGCCCTAAAAAAATGACTGAATTATTTAAATCACTTAAGAATCTAAATTTTACCCCACAAACAATTGAACAAGCGATCAATAATTTATCTATTGAGTTAGTGCTTACTGCACATCCGACTGAAATCAATCGCCGAACAATGATTAATACTTATACCGCTATTAATAATTGTTTATCACAACTTGATCATGATGATTTAGCGGATTATGAAAGAGAACGTATTATGCGCCGCTTAAAACAACTTGTTTGCCAAGCATGGTACACTGACGAAATTCGTAAAAAACGTCCAACTCCACTTGATGAAGCTAAATGGGGATTTTCAGTTATTGAAGATAGTTTATGGGAAGGTGTTCCGTTATTCTTACGTGAGTTTAATGACCAATTAGTCGATGCATTTAATGCAGAACTATCTGTTGAACATGTTCCAGTTAAATTTACCTCTTGGATGGGAGGGGATAGAGATGGTAACCCAAATGTAACAGCAAAAGTTACCGGAAGAGTGATGTTGCAAGCTAGGTTAAAAGCAATAGAGTTATTTTTAGCTGATATTCAAATCTTAGTTCGCGAATTATCAATGACAGAATGTAGCCAATCAGTCATTGATTTATTAGATGAACAAAATAAAGCTGCATCAGAACCTTATCGAGCTGTTATGAAACAGTTACGTTCTCGCTTGGCTAAAACCCATAGCTATATAGTTGCACTATTGAATAATGAACAAGTTTTAGCACCTAATGATCTTTTAATAAAAAATGAGCAATTATGGACTCCGCTCTATACTTGTTATGAATCGTTAATTGAAAACGGAATGTCAACTATTGCTCACGGTCCTTTATTAGATACATTAAGACGAATTAAAAGTTTTGGATTGCAATTAGTTAGATTAGATATCCGTCAAGACAGCTCTGTCCATACTGAGGCTTTAGATGCTTTAACTAAAGAACTAAATTTAGGTAGTTATGCTTCGTGGTCAGAAGAGGAAAAACAAGAATTTTTATTAACTGAACTAAAATCTAATCGGCCATTACTACCCTATAATTGGCAACCAAACGAAATGGTTCAAGAGGTCTTAGATACCTGTCGAGTGATTAAAAAGGCAGGTGAAGAATCAATTGCATCCTATGTCATTTCCATGGCAAAAGCACCTTCTGATGTTCTGGCTGTTTACTTACTCTTAAAAATTGTTGATTGCCCAAAAAATATTCCCGTTGCGCCTTTATTTGAAACCTTAGAAGATTTAAATAATGCAAAATCTGTTATGCAAAAACTTTTAGATATTCCTTGGTATCGTGAAAAGATCAATGGCAAACAGATGGTAATGATTGGCTATTCAGATTCAGCGAAAGATGCAGGGACACTTGCTGCATCATGGGCACAGTATCGTTCACAAGAAGAATTAGTTAATTTATTTGAACAATATAATGTTAATTTGGTTTTATTCCATGGTCGAGGAGGGTCAATTGGCCGGGGTGGTGCGCCTGCTCATGCGGCTTTACTATCACAACCACCAGGATCACTAAAAGGTGGTTTACGTGTTACCGAACAAGGCGAGATGATTCGATTCAAACTTGGGTTACCTGAAGTCGCACTTAGTAGTTTAATGCTTTATGCATCCGCCATTTTACAAGCCAATTTACTACCCCCACCTGAACCGAAACAAATCTGGCGCGATATTATGGATGAAATGTCTGATTATTCGTGCCTATGCTATCGTAGTTATATAAGAGAAAAATCTGAATTTGTTGATTATTTTCGGTCAGTTACACCAGAAACCGAACTTGGAAGATTACCATTAGGCTCTCGTCCACAAAAACGACGTACAGGAGGGGGAATAGAGAGTTTACGAGCAATTCCATGGATTTTTGCTTGGACACAAAATCGTTTGATGGTTCCTTCATGGCTAGGAGCAGGGAGCGCGCTTAGGCTGGTTATTAATGAAGGCAAAAAAGAACAACTTAAGGATATGTATCATAATTGGCCATTTTTTAATGCTCGTTTAGGTATGTTAGAAATGGTTTATGCTAAGGCAGCACCTAATATTCATGAGTACTATGAACAAAGATTGGTTTCCCCAACATTATGGCCATTAGGTGAAGAGTTAAGAAATTTATTAACTGAAGATATTAATACTGTACTAACTATTACTGATGATATCAGCTTGATGGCAGACTTACCATGGATTGCTGAATCTGTTGCTTTACGTAATACTTATATTGAACCACTTAATTTATTACAAGCAGAATTATTAAGTCGATCTCGTAAAAATGTCGATGAAAATACTATAGTTGAACAGGGACTAATGATAACCATATCAGGAATTGCAGCAGGAATGCGAAATTCAGGATAATAAAAAGGGCTTATTCGCCCTTTTTATTTTTCTTTGAAATCTCTTCTAAATAGGCTTTAGCATCTGCATCACCCTGCTCACTAGCTTTAGTAAACCAATAAGTCGCACTGTTGTCATTTTGTTTAACACCATCACCTTCTAGATATTTAATACCTAAATTATATTGTGCATCAACACTTCCTTGCTTAGCTGCTTTGGTATACCAATCTATTGCTTTTTGTTCATCTTTAGATACACCAACACCTACATCATACATGACTGCTATGTTATATTGAGCATCAGCATTACCACCTTCGGCCGCTTTAGTAAACCAATGTGCTGCTTGAGCATTATCTGGTCGCGTTCCTGTTCCAGTCGCATACATAATGCCTAAATTATACATTGCCAATACATGACCGCGTTCTGCTGCTTGCGTATAAAAGTAAACGGCGGCAACATTATCCTGAGTTAAACCATCACCATTTTGAGACATTAATCCTAAATAATATTGTGCTTCTGGATTGTTATCTTTTGCAGCTTTACTAAACCAATCTGCTGCTAATATGCGGTCTTTTTCAACCCCATCACCAAAAAAGTACATAATACCTAAATTTAAATAGGCATCAGAAATACCTTGATCGCCTGATTGCTTAAAATAATCAATAGCGGTAGGTGTATTTTTTTCTACACCTTCACCATTTTTATACATCAAAGCTAAATTATATTTAGCTAAAGCATAATTTTGATCGGCTGCCAATTTAAACAATTTGAAAGCTTGGGATAAATTAGCTTTAGTCCCTAAACCATTTTGGTACATATAAGCTAAATTATTTTGGGCTTTAGCTAAACCTTGCTCCGCTGATTTTTTGAACCAAAAGAAGGCTTTAAAATCATTGACTTCAACACCTAATCCCTGCTTATAAATTGTTCCTAGGGTATATTGCGATTGCATATCACCCTTTTCAGCAGAATTTAGTAAGGAAGGAATTAATGAACTAGGATCACTTACTTTTAACTCAGTATCTGATTGTGCTTTAGCTTCGCTTGCTATTGCTCCACAAGAGATTGATAACATCAAAGCCAATATAATTTGAATTTTTTTCATAATTGTTTAAATGCCATAATATTGACAATAATTATACATAATTGATTAAAAAGGGAATAGTCTTGTTTTCTAAAATTTACTTTTTTTAGTATTTAATTGAAAATTAAGATTTTTTATATTGTAAATATCATTAAATTGCTTAGATAGGCTTATTGTGGTGAATTCTAATTAGTCATTTTATTAAGTTTATCACAGACCAAGTTCATCCCAAATATCATCAATATGGGCAACTACTTTTGTATCTTTAGTTATAACCTTACCCCATTCACGATTAGTTTCAGCCGGCCATTTGTTAGTTGCATCCAATCCCATTTTAGAGCCTAACCCTGAAACTGGAGAAGCAAAATCCAGATAATCAATTGGCGTATTATCAACAAATGTCGTATCACGATGCGGATCCATTCTTGTTGATATAGCCCACATAACATCTTTCCAATCCCTTGCATTAATATCATCATCACAAACAATAATAAATTTAGTATACATAAATTGTCTTAAATAGGACCAAATACCCATCATGACTCTTTTGGCATGCCCTGGATATTGTTTTTTGATTGTGACAATAGCAATTCGGTAAGAACATCCCTCAGGTGGAAGATAAAAATCAACAATTTCAGGAAATTGTTTTTGTAATATTGGAATAAACACTTCATTTAATGCTAATCCCATTACTGCCGGTTCATCTGGTGGCCTACCGGTATAAGTGGAATGATAAATGGCATCTTTGCGTCTAGTTAAATGAGTTACCGTGAACACGGCAAATTTTTCAACTTCATTATAATAACCAGTATGATCACCATAAGGGCCTTCAGCAGCTAGTTCATTGGGATCGATATAACCTTCGAGAATAATTTCAGCTGTTGCTGGCACTTCTAATTCATTTGATAATGACTTAACAACTTCAGTTCGACTATTTCGTAACAATCCTGCAAAAGCGTATTCTGATAATGTATCTGGCACTGGCGTAACGGCACTTAATATAGTGGCTGGATCTGCGCCTATTGCGATACTAACTGGAAAATTTTCATTTGGATGAGATTTTTGCCATTCAGCAAAATCAAGCGCACCACCACGATGTGATAACCAACGCATGATTAATTTATTTTTACCTAATAATTGTAAGCGATAAACACCAATATTTTGACGCTCTTTATGAGGACCTTTGGTTATTGTTAACCCCCAAGTTACGAGTGGGGCTACATCTCCTGGCCAACAGTGCATAATAGGTAATTGAGTTAAGTCAACGTCATCACCTTTAAATATCAATTCCTGACAAGGCGCTGAGGAACGCCTTTTTACAGGCATATTTAGGACTTGTTTATATTTAGGTAAAACATTAAAAAATTGTCGAATACCTTTAGGTGGCTCCGGTTCGCGTAAAAAAGCCAATAATTCACCAATCTCTCTTAATTCTGAAGTTTCATCTCGCCCCATCCCCATAGCGACTCGTTTAGCTGTTCCAAAAAGGTTACAAAGCACAGGAATGCCATAACCAATTGGGTTTTCAAATAATAATGCGGGCCCTTGAGAACGTAAAACTCTATCAGCAATTTCGGTCATTTCAAGATAAGGGTTAACGGGATATGTAATACGTTTTAATTCACCTTGCTGCTCTAAATAATCCAAAAAATCGCGAAAATTAGACATTACTACTCCTTTTAACTCCTGTTAATCAAGACAGATTGCTGAATATCAACTAATCTGCATCAAAATTCTCACTATATATAGGAACCTGCTTTATTTGATTACATTCAACAATTTTAGGTAATAAGACTTGAAATTGATTTTGGTCAACTTCAATAAATTTGTTTTCATCGACTTGATAAAATAGGTAATATTCAGATGTATCATCAGTTTGTATAGATGCTAGCCAATAATTACGATCATCACTATTTTCATTTGCAAAAATTTTAATAATACTATTTTCTCTTTTTTCCGGTTGATTGTGCAATTTATAATCGATAATTTTTTCAGCTATTTGTGAATCATATTCATCAAAAATTATATATTCATCCTCATTGGCCTTACATTTTTTTATATCGATTTGTGCATAACTGCTAGATATTACCAATAATAGACTAAATAACGAAATGACATAATAGCTAAGTTTCATTTTGGATCTCTTAAATTAATTTTTATCAATTAAACCAATTTTACTAATGGCCTCACAATTATTTGGCGATACAGTAAGATTGGCAGCGCTATTTATAGTTAACCATTGATAAGATAAATGTTCTGTAAGCACTGGCGTTATTTCATCACTAAGAGTTAAATAAAACCAATGCTCTTTATTTATCTTTACTTCTGGTGCATACCGATATCTAAACTGAGGAAAAATTTCAAACTCAACCACATGCTTTGCATCAATCAATTTAAGATTTTTTTCATTAATATCTATACCGGTCTCTTCAAAAACTTCACGAATTGCTGTATCCCTTGGCGATTCATTATCTTCCAGACTTCCTGTAACTGATTGCCAAAAATTAGGATCATCTTTACGTTGCAACATAAGAACTCGCTGAGTGCTTTTACAATAAATAACAACTAAAACTGACTCAGGGTTCTTATACTTTTGCATATAAATACCGTTACTTTTGGCTCACTTCAATACCAAGTTCCTTTAACGCTGCTGAATTAGCTGGACTAGGTGCATCAGTTAACAAACATGTTGCTGCAGTTGTTTTTGGAAAAGCAATAACATCACGGATATTATCAGTTCCAGTTAACAGCATAGTTAATCTATCTAAGCCAAAGGCTAAACCTGCATGCGGTGGTGTACCATATTTTAGTGCATCAAGTAAGAAGCCAAATTTTTCACGCTGATCATCTTCATTAATACCTAAAATTGAGAATACAGCTTGTTGCATTTCGCTTCGATGAATACGTACAGAGCCACCACCAACTTCATAACCATTGATTACCATATCATAAGCATTTGCTACAGCATTTTGAGGATTATTAATTAACTCTTCAGGAGTGAAATCTTTTGGTGAGGTGAACGGATGGTGCATAGCACTTAAACCTTCATCTGTTTCTTCAAACATAGGGAAATCAACGACCCAAAGTACCGCCCATTTGTTTTCATCTGTGAGGCCTAAATCCTTACCAACTTTCAAACGTAATGCACCTAATGCATCACTAACAACTTTATAGCTATCAGCACCAAATAATAAAATATCACCATCTTTCGCATCAGCACGATTCAATAAAGCTTCCATTTGAGATTCATTAAAGAATTTAGCTACTGGGCTTTGGACACCAGCTAAACCTTTGTTACGTTCATTAACTTTTATCCACGCCATACCTTTAGCGCCATATACCGAAATAAATTGCGTATAATCATCTAATTGTTTGCGCGTTAATTGTGCACCATTTGGTACGCAAAGCAGTGCAACGCGGCCTTTTGGATCATTCGCTGGCGTTGAAAATACTTTAAAATCGATATCTTTTACTAAATCAGCCACATCAATAATTTCCAGTGGATTACGTAGATCTGGCTTATCACTACCGTAACGACGCATTGCCTCGCTAAAAGTCATAATTGGGAATTTACCTAAATCAACATTTTTCACATGTAACCAAAGTTCACGAATCATTTTCTCCATAATTTCACGCACTTGTTCAGCACTCATAAAAGAGGTCTCAACATCAATTTGGGTAAATTCAGGTTGGCGATCAGCACGAAGATCTTCGTCACGAAAACATTTAACAATTTGATAATAACGATCAAAACCAGACATCATCAGTAACTGTTTAAACAGTTGCGGAGATTGAGGAAGTGCATAAAACTCACCGTTATGTACTCGACTTGGAACAAGATAATCACGAGCACCTTCTGGCGTCGCTTTGGTTAACATTGGTGTTTCAATATCTAAAAAACCATGCTCATTCATAAATGAACGAACAAATGCGGTAATTTGGGCTCGAGTTTTGAAAATGGTAGACATTTCCGGACGACGCAAATCAATATAGCGATATTTTAAACGCTGTTCTTCACTATTGTTTTGATTAAAATCAAGAGGTAAGACATCACTACGATTGAAAATAGTCAGCTCAGTAGCCAAAATTTCAACTTCGCCAGTTGCCATATCTTTATTAACTTGACCATCAGGTCTTGCTCTTACTTTACCTTTAATTTGAATACAAAATTCATTACGTAATTCGCCAGCTAATTCGTGTGCTTGTGGGTAATCAGGATCAAAAAAAACTTGCACAATTCCTTCACGATCACGCATATCAATAAAAATCATTCCACCTAAATCTCGGCGTTTATTGACCCATCCACATAGTGTGACTTCTTGATTAATATAACTTGCGTTTAATTGTCCGCAATAAATTGTTCTCATTAAATATATCCTGTGTACAATTGTCAAAAATGATAATTATTATAGAGCAATTTATCGGGGGATAAAGACTATCTATAAAAATAATCACTATTTAATTTATTTATACTCAGTTTATGATAATAACTTTACTTTATAGTTTTATTTGTAAATCACTTTAAATTCAATAAGATAATTAATAAAAACGTATCTTTTAAAAATACAGTTAAAAAATGATTAATTTAATAACTTGTCATATCAGATATTTATTAATAAGCTTAAATATTATTTATATACTACTTATTAGATATGAGAGCATTAATTTCAATTGATTATACCAATGATTTCATTGCTGATGATGGCGCATTAACGACTGGCGTTGTGGGTCAACAAATTGAATCAGAAATGATAAATATAACTCAATCATTTATTAACAATAATGAGTTTATCGTTTTTGCTATTGATGCTCATGAACCTTTAGATAAATACCATCCAGAAAATTCGCTATTTCCCCCTCACAATCTTGTTGGGACTATTGGCCAACAATTATTTGGTAAATTACAGCAACTTTACCAACAACACCAATATTCAGAAAATATCTACTGGATCAATAAACGTCACTACTCAGCATTTTGTGGTACGGATCTTGACCTCCGTTTACGCGAAAGACATATCACTGAAATCCATCTGATTGGGGTTTGTACTGATATTTGTATTTTACATACGGCTGTAGATGCCTATAACTTAGGTTATAAATTAGTTATTCATCAAAATGCTGTTGCAAGCTTTGATCCCATTGGCCATCAATGGGCTTTAAAGCATTTTCAAAATACCTTAGGAGCAACCGTAATATAAGAAGTGCAGTGTAAAAATAGATAAAAAAATGAAGAAGGAGCAAGAATGGAAGTTTTACGAGACTATAAATTGCATTTAATTGCCTTTTTAGTAGTAATTATTTGTGAGCTTATCGGCAAACAAACTATATGGATTATTGCCGTTTTTCCCATGCTATATGCAATGATTTTTGGTGGCATCATTAGCTTCCCAAAACTAAAAATATTAACCAACAAAAATATGCAAAATGCAAGTCTTGTGATGATGGTTACATTAATTCTACTTGTCGCAAAACTTGGTGTAGCTGTAGGCCCGAAAATTGATATGATTTTAGAAGATGCCAAGCTAGCCCTAATTTTTCAAGAATTAGGTCATTTTGCCGGAACCATTTTACTGGGCCTACCATTAGCAATGATATTAGGTATGAAACGAGAAGCTGTTGGGGCTACTTATTCGGTAGCTCGCGAACCTAATATCGCCATAGTTGCAGATAAATATGGTTTAGATTCACCCGAAGGTCGAGGTGTTATGGCTATGTATGTCTGCGGTACTCTTTATGGTGCGATTTGGATGAGTATTCTTGCCAGCTTAATAGCAAAATTGAACATTCTACACCCATATGCGCTAGCAATGGGAGCTGGTGTAGGTAGTGGAAGTATGATGGCAGCCTCACTTGCACCAATAAGTGCTTTATATCCTAAATTATCAGAAAACATTAATGCTTATGCAACCACAGCGAATTTAATGTCGGGAATGGTAGGTATGTATATTTACACACTATTTTCTTTGCCTTTCGCTTCTTTTATATATAACACTTTAGACCGTTTTCGACGCAAGAAATAAGGATGTCATAATGAAGATTTTCGAGACGATTTTTGTATTTATTTTAGTCGCCATTATTATGGCAGCTGGTAACACAGTGGGATATAAAATTGATTTGATTTCATCGCTTGAAGCAGTAGCGATGCTAGTTATTATCTCTATTGTAGGGCTGTTAATAAGTAAGTTACCCGGATTTAATAAATTACCGGTAATTTTATGGGTATCTGTGGTTGCAGCTATCATGTCAGCACCAATATTCCCATACCATCAAGAAATTGTTGCAATTACTGATCAAGTGTCATTACTTGCTGTTTGTACACCTATACTTGCTTATGCGGGATTAGCTATCGGTAAAGATCTTGCACTATTTAAAAATATCTCTTGGCGCATTATTCCCGTATCTTTAGCTGTTTTTTCTGGTACATTTATTTTTGCAGCTATAATTGCTCAAGTCACACTACACTGGGAAGGCGTTATCTAAATTTAGATAAGGATTTTATTTATGACAAAAGAAGAACTAAAGAAAAAAGTTTGCGATGCAATTGCAAATCGAAAAGCAGATATCAAGTCAATTGCCGAGGCAATTTGGTCAGAACCAGAGCTTGGATACAAAGAACACAAAACCGCTAAAAAAGTAGAAGATACTTTTGAGAAATTAGGTGTTCCTTTTAAAAATAAATTAGCCTTAACCGGGGTAAAAGGTCGTCTTAAAGGCGGTAAAGGTAGCAAATATAGTATAGCGGTTATTGGTGAGCTAGATGCGATCATCTGTGCCGACCACCCTGCTGCTGATGAAACATCAGGTGCGGCTCACTGCTGTGGACATAATGCGCAAATAGCCAACATGATGGCGGTTACCATGGGATTAATTGACTCAGGTGCAATGGAATTTTTAGCTGGTGATGTAGTACCATTTGCCGTTCCAGCCGAAGAATATGTTGAAATTACGTATCGAAATCGATTAATAGAAGAAGGTAAGATTAAATATATTGGTGGTAAACCAGAATTAATTTCTCGTGGTGATTTTGATGATGTTGATATGGCATTACAAATACATTTAACCAGTGTTCCTGCTGAACGCCAAGATGGTTTTATTGAGATCTCAACTACAAGCAATGGCTTTATTGGTAAACTAATTAAATATAAAGGTGAAGCATCTCATGCTGCCGCAGCTCCTCATGCTGGTGTAAATGCATTAAATGCAGCTATGATGGGAATGATGGGTGTACATGCTATCCGTGAAACATTTCAAGAAAAAGATTACATTCGTTTTCATCCAATTATAACCCAAGGTGGTGATTTAGTGAATGTTGTACCAAGCGATGTCAGAATGGAAAGTTATGTGCGAGCAGGTAATGTACCAGCCATGATTGACGCGAATGAAAGAATTAATCAAGCACTAAAGGCAGGAGCAATGGCTGTTGGTGCTACTTGCGAAATTAAAGATCTTCCAGGTTATCTGCCGTTAAATAATAATCCAACACTCAATGATTTTCTAAAACAAAATGCTGAAAATTTAATTGGTGAAGAAAATGTTTCAATTGCACCCCATATGACAGGAAGTACCGACACAGGTGATCTATCGCATATTATGCCAGTAAGTCATCCTTGGATTGGTTCGGTTAGAGGCGTGTTACATGGTAAAGATTACACAGTATTTGATGAAGATATGGCTTATATCCGCCCTGCACAAATGATGGCATGTACCATTATTGATCTACTTTATGACGATGCGAAATCAGCTCAAACATTAATGACAAATTACAAGCCACTTATGACAAAAGAAGAATATTTAACATTCCTATCTGGTTTTGATAAATAAAGTTAAAAACTTGGCACAATCATGTGCCAAGTTTTTGTTATACTATACAAATCATTATCAACAATAACTATCACTTCATATGTTAACGCTTTCTGATCAAGAATTGCTACGCTACGACCGACAAATCACTTTGCATGGTTTCGATATCGACAAGCAGCAAATTTTAAAAAATAGTACAGCATTAATTATAGGATTAGGCGGATTAGGTTGTGCTGCTGCCGTCTATTTAGCTGCATCAGGTATCGGTAAACTAACATTGATTGATTTTGACACAATATCAGCGTCGAATTTAAATAGACAAATTTTATATACTCAACAATCAATAAATCAATATAAGGTTGAAGTCGCAAAACAAACATTGCGTAATATTAATGCTAATATGATTATTGAAACTATTAATCAGAAACTGAGTGATAATGAGCTAATTTCGCTAATCAAACAGCATGATATCATTATTGATTGCACCGATAATTTAATTAGCCGTGAACAAATTAATCGCTGTTGTTTTCTCGAAAAGAAACCTTTAGTTTCTGGTGCGGCAATCCGCATGGAAGGTTTACTCACTGTATTCAATTATCAAGATAATCAACCATGCTATCAATGCTTAAGTCAATTATTTGGGCAAAACCAGCTGACTTGTATTGAAGCGGGTGTAATGGCACCATTAGTTGGTATGTTCGGTTCAATGCAAGCTCTAGAGGCAATCAAAGTACTTACCAATTATGGAAAACCTTTAATTGGTCGAGTTCTAATGATTGATACTATGACGATGGAATTTAACCAAGTCATATTTACTAAACAAACTAATTGTATTGTGTGTGGAAACCAACATGCTAAACAGGATCTAAAATGCAAATAAATCGCATCATTTTAGCACCAATGGATGGGGTTCTTGATTATCATGTGCGGCAAATATTAACTGAAATCAATCAATTTGATTATTGTGTCACTGAGTTTGTAAGAGTAACTCAGCATAAATTATCAAACCGAACTTTTTATCGACTATGTCCAGAACTTTATAATGAAGGAAAAACCTTATCAGGAACGCCAGTCCGAGTTCAATTATTAGGACAATCTCCTGAATGGATGGCTGAAAATGCCATTAAAGCGCTTGAACTAGGTTCTTATGGCATAGATATCAATTTTGGTTGTCCAGCTAAAACCGTTGTTGGCAGCCATGGTGGTGCTTATTTATTACAATATCCTGAGCAAATATTTAATATTGTAGCTCAAGTTAGGACAGCAATTGGCTCTGCCTCAACTTTATCTGTTAAAATTCGATTAGGTTGGGATGATAAATCTCACTGTTACGAAATAGCTGAAGCAATTGAACAAGCTGGTGCTAATGAAATTGTTATTCATGGACGAACCAAAATAGATGGATATAAAGCCGAGAAAATTGATTGGCCAACCATTGGTAAAATTAAACAAAAATTAACCATTCCTGTTATTGCTAATGGTGAAATATTTTCTGCTGAAGATGCTAAAAATTGCATAACACAAAGTCATACAAATGACATTATGCTAGGACGAGGAATACTTAATATTCCGAATTTAGCCAATACAATTCGTTTTAATCATTCACCATTAAATTGGCAAGAAGTAATGCAATTATTGCTTCGTTATGCAATGACATCCATCGAAGATGCTAAACCACTTTACCATTCGGCTAGGATAAAGCAGTGGTTAGCTTATTTAAGACAATATTACCCACAAGCATCAATATTATTACCTGAAATCAGGCAACTAAAATCACAAAATGAAATCTGTAATTTTTTGAAAACCAAATTAGATAATGAATCTAACTAATTTTGACTCTTTCTAAATACTGCCTTACCAAAATAATATTTAGTTGTTTTATTAATAGTTAGACAAATCAATGAAATAAGCAATATCACTAAAAGTAATTTATTAATATTGTTAAAAACAGATATAAATGAATCAATATAGTATTTTGATGGATTATTATCAATGATAGTAAAGGCAATAAAAATAAAGAAGAAAATTAAACCACTTGATATTGATACACTTTTAAAAAGTTTTTCATATTGAATTTTATCAAAGAAAACATGAAAAGATTGTTTGCTTAATACCAGACCGAACAATATCGCAAACAGATAAATAGCCATTAAATGGTTATAAATAGTCGTTAACTGATTATAAATGGAATTACTAAATACATTTCTTAAAAAGGCTTGGTTTAGAAAAATAAAACACTTAATCAATATAAAGTAACTAAAAATAGAAAAAAGTATAAAGTGAATTTTTGGGGAGTTTTTTTTAGTTAAAATAAATTCATTTGGACTCTTAATAAAATAACCTTTACAAAAAACAATCAAATAATATAAAAGTAAGACAGCAAATAAATAATAAATAATAGCTAATGCAATAGGAAATATTGGTAACAAAGAAAATACTGTTTTTAAATAAAAAGTTGTATAAATTTTAATGAAATTGGTAACTATAGAATAAACCGACATTATAATAATCAACAAAGTAATATTAACTTTATTAACAACATAAACATGAACAGAATGAAAGAATAGAGTTAAAAGACCAAAAATAAATAAGGTATCCGTAAAATAGTGTTCAAAAAAAAGTCGTAATAAAGATGAAAAAGATACATAAAAAAACACATGCCAAGAAAAATTACCTAGGAAAAATTCTTCTGCGTGCAAATATAAAAAAAATATGTTAAATATTTTGCTTAACAAAAAATAGATTAAACAACCTATCAACGGTAATTTAAAAAAACTCTTTTCCATATGTATATTACACTCCATTTCATTGATTATTTTTTATTATCAAATTTTAAAAAATAATATTTAGTCACTTTATTGAATATCAGATAAGTTAATAAAAGAAAAAATACAACTAAAAAAAACAATTTAACATAATCTAAGATTAACGAGGAATAATCAAAATAAAAACTGTTAGACTCTCCTCTAAAAAGTAAACAAATTAAAACATTAAGTAACAACAAGACACTGGATACGAATACACTTTTAAATAACCTTGCATATTGAATTTCATCAAAAGAAATCATGAAATTTTTTTTACTAATACGCATACAAAATAGCATAAAAAGAACAAAAGTAAATTTTAAATTAGGATTAAAAGATTTATGGCAAAATAACATAATTAAATTTTCAATTATACTAAATCCACTATACAAAATTGGACAAATAAATGCTAATAAAAGTATCGCATGAATTAAACTACTATTTTGAGGTGTTAAACGAAAAGCTTCTCGATTTTTCAAAAAATATTTTTTTGATAATTCAACCAAATAATATAAAAGTAAAGAATAAAAAATATAATGAAGAAAAATGAATGCAGATTCACATAATACACTCTGTGATGAAGAAGATAGCTCATCAATATAAGTGTAAATAGAACGCCATATACAAAAAGTAATGCCTGAATACGCTAATATTAATAGCAATAATAAAAGGACATTATGTATGTTAACAAGATAAATATTATTAAAATGAAGAAATAATGTTAATAAGCCAAAAAGCCATAACGCTTCAAAAAAATGAGATAAAAAAAACGGCGAATATAAGTTAATAGAGTTAAGATATACCCAAAATAATTCTTGAGAGAAACCTATATCTGGTTTACAAGAACGATACAATATAATCAATAAAAGACTGAGAAACAAATAAATTGTACTACCTATCATCGACAATTTAAAAAAAGATGTTTTCTCCATCTTACTTCCTTGTTATCTATATTTATTCAATTCGTTTAATAAAATGCTTTATTTTAAAACCCATTAAAGCCAGTGATCCAAAATAGATGCCAATACCAATTATAACCAACAAGAATAGACGGCTAATTCTAGTTAACATTG
This sequence comes from Gilliamella sp. LMG 34361, assembly GCF_984569075.1. Taxonomy (NCBI): domain Bacteria; kingdom Pseudomonadati; phylum Pseudomonadota; class Gammaproteobacteria; order Orbales; family Orbaceae; genus Gilliamella; species Gilliamella sp. LMG 34361. The sequence goes on from NZ_OZ474903.1 coordinate 3,057,850, forward strand.
AGCCAGTAGACCAATCTGGTAATAACGCTGCCCCAAACCACAATACTGCCGACATCAATAAAACTGCAGTAATGACCTTGATTAAAAATCGATACCAACCTGGCTGTGATTGATAGAGTTTCTTTTTACGAAGTTGCCAAAATAACAGCCCAGCATTAAAACATGCTGCCAGCCCAATTGATAATGAAAGTCCAGCATGTTGTAATGGCCCAATAAAAGCCAGATTCATCAATTGTGTTAAAATAAGGGTAATTAATGCAATTTTCACCGGTGTTTTAATATCTTGTCGGGAATAAAATGCAGGAGCTAATACTTTAATTAAAATAAGTCCAAGTAAACCAATTGAGTAAGCGACTAAAGCACGTTGAGTCATCAAAGTATCATTCAAAGTAAATTGTCCATACTCAAAAAGAGTTGATATTAATGGCTTTGAAATAACACCCAATGCTACGGTACTTGGCAAAGCTAATAAAAAACAGAGACGAAGCCCCCAATCTAATAGCTCTGAATATTGTTTTTGGTCACCTTTGGCAAAACTTTTGGCTAACGATGGCAATAAAATAGTACCCAATGCAACACCTAATACCCCGGCTGGGAATTCCATTAGTCTATCGGCATAATACATCCATGAAACAGAACCTGAAATTAGAAATGAGGCAAAAATCGTATTTATAATCAGTGATATTTGCCCAACTGACACACCTAAAATAGCCGGCCCCATCTGTTTTAACACTCGCCAAACACCGCTATCTTTAAAACTAATTCGAGGCAAAACTAACATGCCAATCTTTTTCAAATAAGGTAATTGATAAAGTAGCTGTATAACACCGCCCACAACGACTGAAACCGCTAACGCAAGTACAGGCGGATTAAAATAAGGGGTTAAAAATAAAGTAAAAGTAATCATGCTTACATTTAGGAATGTTGGCACAAATGCTGGTACTGAAAAACGATTCCAGGTATTAAGTATGGCCCCCACTAATGAGGCAAGTGAGATAAAAAAGATATAAGGAAACGTAATTCGCAACATGACCGTTGCTAGTTCAAATTTATCGCTTGATTCTTGCATAAAACCTGGCGCAGTTATCATTATGATAAATGGCGCTGTCACAACACCAATTAACGTAACAATAGCTAATACTAACGTTAATAAACCTGCAATATAGGCTACAAAAGTACGTGATGCCTCAATGCCCTGCTGATTTTTATATTCAGCCAGAATGGGGACAAAAGCTTGAGAGAATGCACCTTCAGCAAAAATACGACGAAGTAAATTAGGCAACTTAAAGGCAACAAAAAAGGCATCCGTTGCCATTCCCGCCCCAAAAAAGCGGGCAATAATAGCATCACGGACAAATCCTAAAACGCGTGAAACCATTGTCATCGAGCTAACAGTAGCTAAAGATTTTAAAAGATTCATATACGATCTATGTACCAATTACATAGCCAAAAACGATTAATTCCACATAGTCTACAAACTATTGTTCTAAATCACCACGATTTTTTAATAAACAGTTATTTTAATATTACCGTCAGAATGATACTGACGGCAAATAAGCTAACGATCTTTTAAAGGAATAAAAGACCTAAGTTCGCCAATATTTTTATAGGCAGGACGGATAATTCGACGATCATCAAAATTAAGTTCTTCAATACGATGAGCACACCAACCTACAATTCGCGACATAGCAAATAATGGTGTATACACTTCTTTAGGTAAGCCGATCATGTCATAAACAAAACCAGAATAGAAATCGACATTAGCACAGACTTGTTTTTTTGTTCTGGCATTTTTACGATTCACTACTGCATAAATAGCTCGTTCCTCAAGTAAATTTAAGAAGTTATATTCTTCTTCACGTCCTTTTTCTTGAGCCAACTGATAAGCCATCTCTTTTAATAACATGGCTCTTGGGTCCGATACAGTATAAACAGCATGGCCAATACCATAAATTAACCCTTTTTTATCGAACACTTCCTTATTTAAAATACGTTGTAAATAGGCATCAATCTCATCGGCATCAGTCCAATTTTTAATCTCTTGTGCAAGATGTTTAAGCATTTTCCCTACCTGCAAATTTGCTCCGCCATGTAATGGACCTTTCAATGATCCTATTCCTGCTGCAATCGATGAGTAAGTATCAGTACCCGTGGAGCTCGTTACTCGAACAGTAAAAGTTGAGTTATTCCCACCACCATGTTCGGCATGAATTATCATGGCTAAATCAAGCACTCTTACATCAAGTTCTGTATATCGCCCTGATCCTTTCATCATATAGAGAAAATTTTCCGCAATAGAAAAATCTTCATGTGGGTGACGGATATGTAAGGATTTTCCTTTTGCACTATGACTTAACATATTGTAAGCATAAGCGATGATTGCCGGAAATTTAGCAATCAAATCAATAGATTGACGCATTAAATTATCGCGTGAAGTATCATCAGGCTCGGGATCATAAGTGTACATTTCAAGGACAGTTCTAGCCAAAATGTTCATTACATCATGACCTTCAAGTTCCATAATAGCAATCTTGGTTTGCTTTTCTAATGCCATAGATTCACAAAGTAAATGTGAAAAATCCCGCAATTCCTCCTTATCAGGTAAATAACCAGATAATAAGAGATAAATGGTTTCTTCAAAACCTGTTCGTCGCTCTTGTTGAGCATTATGCACAAGCTCTTCAATATCAATACCACGATATAATAATTTACCTGCAATTGGTTTTAGTGAGCCATCATCTAAGCGTTCATAACCTAATACATCACCAATTTTGGTTAACCCAACTAATACACCGGTATGGTCAGCATTACGTAATCCACGTTTTACATTAAATTGTTCGAATAGCCGAGATTCAATTTTACTGGTATTTTTAATGGTTTCCGATAATTTATAAACTAAAAACTTTTCTTTCATTAACCATCCCCTTTGAATTATAAATTATCGATAACTGCTTGAGTAAATTGAGTTGTTGATAATGATTGCCCATTTTGCATAAAACGAGCTAAATCTGCAGTTGCTTTGCCTGATTGAAATAAGCTTTCCATGGCATTAGTAATTAGTTGCCCAACTTCATGCCATCCTAAATATTCAAACATCATCACGCCAGATAATAATAGTGATGATGGATTGGCCTGATTTTGACCAGCAATATCAGGAGCGGTACCATGAGTCGCTTCGAATATAGCATGTCCGGTTAAATAATTAATATTGGCGCCCGGTGCAATACCAATACCACCAACCATGGCGGCAAGCTGATCGGAAACATAATCACCATTAAGGTTTAATGTCGCAACAACCGAATAATCCTCGGGTTTTAACAAGGTATTTTGTAAAAATGCATCACAAATCACATCTTTTATAATTAGTCTACCAGCTGATTTCGCGGCTTGTAATGCTTGTTCTGCTGCTGCCTTACCTTCGGCTTTTTGAATTTTAGCATATTGATTCATGGTGAACACTACGTCAGTAAATTCTCTTTCCGCAAGTTCATAGCCCCATTGCTTAAATCCACCTTCTGTGAATTTCATAATATTACCTTTATGAACTAATGTAACCGATGGTAATTTATGTTGTAATGCATAGTTAATTGCGGCTCGGATTAAACGCTCAGAGCCCTCAATAGAGACAGGTTTAACCCCGAAAGCCGAAGTGTTAGGAAAACGGACTTTGGTCACTTTCATCTGGTCAGCTAAAAAATGATAAAACTTTTCAGCTTCGACCGTACCTTGTTGCCACTCAATACCGGCATAAATGTCTTCAGTATTTTCACGAAAAATGGTCATACTGACTTTTTCTGGGTGCTTTAACGGTGATTCAACACCTTTAAACCAACGCACAGGGCGCAAACAGACATAAAGATCTAACTCTTGACGCAATGCAACATTGAGTGAGCGGATCCCACCACCAACTGGCGTCATTAATGGTCCTTTAATACCGATAAGATAATGTTTGAAGGCATCCATAGTCTCTTGCGGTAACCATGATCCATTTGCATTAAACGACTTTTCACCAGCAAGTACCTCTTTCCATTGAACACTACGTTTGCCTTGGTAAGCCTTTTCAACTGCTTTATCAAAAATAGTTTGAGCTGCATGCCAAATTTCTTTACCAACGCCATCGCCTTCAATAAAAGGAATCGTTGGATGATTCGGAACGACTAATTGTCCATTTTCAATTGAAACTTGCTGATTCATATTGTCTCTTCCTCTTATTTCTTATTTAAATTCTTCTTTTAACTTATTCAATGCGCTACCCGCTTTGAACCACTCAATTTGTGCTTGATTATAAGTATGCGCTACTGCAAAAGAATCTTGACTACCATCACGATGATGAAGGGTTAATGTCAAATTTTCACCTGGTGCAAAATCGCAAAGTCCAGTAATGCTGATTTGGTCATCTTCTTGAATTTTGTCGTAATCATCCTTATTAACAAAAGTTAGCGCTAACATACCTTGTTTTTTCAGATTAGTTTCATGAATACGCGCAAACGATTTAACCACAATTGCTTTAACATTTAAAAAGCGCGGCTCCATTGCGGCATGCTCCCTTGACGAACCTTCACCGTAATTCTCTTCAGCAACGACTATTGAACCAATTCCTTGTGCTTTTAATTTACGAGCCAACGCAGGGACTTCAACATAATCGCCAGTTTGTGCATCAAACACACTGTTGGTTTTCTGATTAAAAGCATTAAACGCACCAATTAACATATTATTGGAAATATTATCTAAATGACCACGAAATTTTAACCATTTACCGGCCATTGAAATATGGTCAGTGGTACATTTACCGGTTGCTTTAATCAATAATGGCTGCGAAAGAATATCTTTACCATCCCAAGGTGAGAAAGGTAACAGCTGTTGTAATCGTTCTGAATTAGGTGCAATACGAACTTCAACTAAACTACCATCAGCCATCGGCTCAATATAACCGGCATCATCGACAGCAAATCCTTGTCTTGGTAACTCATCGCCAATGGGTTCAGGGAGTTTCACTTTTTCACCTTTATCATTGATGAGATTGTCGGTTAATGGATTAAAACTTAATTTACCAGCAATTGATAGCGCTACTACAATTTCTGGCGAACAAACAAATGCATAAGTGTTTGGGCTACCATCATTACGTTTAGCAAAATTACGATTGAACGAAGTAACAATCGAATTTTTGTGTTCATCAGCAACATCATCCCGACGCCATTGCCCAATACAAGGCCCGCATGCATTAGCCATAATAGCTGCACCAGCTTGTTCAAAACGACTTAAAATACCATCCCGTTTTGAAGTATATTTAACTTGCTCTGAGCCAGGATTGATAATTAATTTGGCATTTACTTTCAAACCTAACTTATTGGCATTATCAATCACTGAAGCTGCACGCATCATATCTTCGTAAGAAGAGTTAGTGCATGATCCAATAAGTCCAACTTCCATATTATCAGGATAATCATGTTCCTTAACAGCAGAGGCAAGCTTGGAAATAGGATAAGCTAAGTCAGGAGTAAATGGGCCATTAACATAAGGTTCTAACGTCGATAAGTTAATCTCGATAACTTGGTCATAATAATTTTCAGGTTGTTCTAGTACCGCTTTATCAGGATTGAAACAATCGGTTAATGTATTAGCTAAATCAACGATTTCTTGACGACCGGTCATGCTAAGATAATCAGCAGATTTTTTACTATAAGGGAAGATTGAAGTCGTTGCTCCCACTTCTGCCCCCATATTACAAATCGTTGCTTTACCGGTGGCAGATAATGACTCAGTACCTTCACCAAAATATTCAATAATAGAATTAGTACCGCCTTTAACTGTTAAGATACCGGCTAGTTTTAAAATGACATCTTTTGGTGATGCCCAACCCGATAATTTGCCAATCAATTTTACGCCAATAATTTTTGGCATTTTCAGTTCCCATGGCATACCAGCCATTACATCAACAGCATCAGCACCACCAACACCAATTGCAATCATGGATAAACCACCAGCATTAGGAGTATGTGAATCGGTACCAATCATCATTCCTCCAGGAAAAGCATAATTTTCCAGCACCACTTGGTGAATAATACCAGCATCAGGCTTCCAAAATCCGATGCCATATTTGTTCGAAACATCACGTAAAAATTGATAAACTTCATGGTTATTACTTTCAGCAATAATCAGGTCATCATGGGCATTTTTATAAGCTTGGATAAGGTGATCACAATGAACAGTTGAAGGCACAGCGACTCGTTTACGGCCTGAATTCATTAACTGCAATAGTGCCATCTGTGCGGTTGCATCTTGCATCGCGACACGATCGGGGGAGAAATTTACATAATCTTCCCCTCGTTTATAAGCTTTAAGTTCCTCTCCTTCAGCCAGATGAGCATAGAGAATTTTTTCCGTCAATGTTAATGGTTTTCCAATTTTCTGGCGGATAAGATCAATTTTTTGTGGATAATGTTGATAAATATTTTTTATTAAATCAATATCGAAAACCATAATTAAGCTCCCATTGCTTATATTATAATATCCTTTAGAGCCTTACTCAAAATCGGGATAATTGAATATTTATTCTTTTTTTATGATTAAATATTCATAACAATATAGCATTATTTTTGTTTTATGCAATCTTACGATAATACTTGCTGTTAACTTTGATTAAAAACAACAAATTTAGATACTATCGTTAATAGAATTCCTATACTAGCGAAATATCAAATATTATGCACATTAAAGAAAATTCAAAATTAGCTAATTTCATAAGTAAAAATAATGTAAAAAAAGTTGAGGAGCGGGGTTTTTTAAGGCGCTAAAACATCACCAACACGTTGTTTACTTACATTATTAATCTATGTTAAATTGTTTTACCGAATAATATTTACCTTTATTTTTTCATGAATCAAACAAAAAATCCGTCACCAGTAAAAAACGGTGGCTTTTTAAATACAATAGAACGAATTGGAAACAAAATCCCTGATGTCACAACTCTTTTCTTTTATGCTCTAATCATTTGTCTGGTTGCTTCATTATTACTTTCTTTTGTCAGTTTTAATTATATTAATCCAGTAACTCAAGAAAAGCTGGCTGTGGTGAACATGTTAGCGCCAAACCAGTTAGTGACTTTTTTTACTAAGCTGGTATCAAATTTTGTCTCATTTCCACCACTTGGGATTACCATTGTTGCTACATTAGGAATTGGCATTGCTGAGAGTAGCGGTTATATTCATGTTCTGCTGAAAAAATTATTGGCAATCACCCCAAAAAAATTGGTTACTCCATCAGTTATTTTTGTCAGTATGGTTTGTCATATTGCGTCAGATTCTGCTTATGTGATTTTAATGCCAGTATCGGCAATGATGTTTTATGCTACCGGCCGTCATCCATTAGCGGGAATAGCTGCGGCATTCGCGGGGCTCGCGGGAGGCTTTAGTTCAAGTTATACGCCATCAATCATTGATCCGATAATGCAAGGTTTTACCCAAAGTGCAGCGCAAATTATCGATCCAACCTATCAAGTCAATGTACTTTGTAACTACTTTTTAAGTTTTGGCGGCACGTTTTTTGTATTGATAGCCTGCTGGTTTGTTACCGACAAAATTGTTGAACCGCGATTAAATGCAACTATGCCTTTAAACAATGATATTCAATTAGATAATCTTGCCGATTCACCCGAGATTTCAACAATTGAAAATAAAGGATTTAAAATTGCCTCAGCGGTATTTTTAATTATCGCTCTTGGTTTAGTACTGGTATTACTACCAGAAGATTCACTATTGCGTGCACCTGATGGCAGTATGACTAGCAATAAAGCGCCAATCATGCAGATTATTGTGCCATTATTATTTGTATTTTTTGCAATACCTGGATTAATTCATGGCTTTATCACAGGCGCATTTAAATCGTCGCGCGATATCGTCAAATCAATGGAAAATATCACTAAATCACTTATTCCATTTATTGTTTTTGCTTTCTTTTGCGCACAATTTTTATATGTATTTTCGAATTCACAGATTGGCACCTTAATCGCGATTGGTGGTGCTGAGTTTTTAAAAGCCTTACATTTACCATCGGTAGTGACGATTTTTGGCGTAATCATTCTAACCAGTCTGCTTAATTTGTTAATTACTTCTGCATCGTCTAAGTGGGCTATTTTAGCGCCTATTTTTGTTCCGATGCTGATGTCAGTAGGAATCTCGCCAGAATTAACCCAAGCGGCTTATCGAATCAGCTCAGCTGTGAATGTCAGCACGCCTATGTTTGCTTTCTATCCTTTGATTATTGCTTATTGTCAACAATATTGTAAAAACACCGGCGTAGGTACCTTAAGTTCGATGATGATCCCATATACGGCGGCACTCTTAATTGCTTTGACAATAAATTTATTACTATTTTGGTTCTTAGGCTTACCTATCGGTTTTGATAGTGGTTATGTCTATCCACTAGTAAATAGTTAATCGCAGATAAGGATTTAAATTATGAATATTACCGAACAATTAGTTGACCGATTTTTACGTTATGTAAGTATTCCTAGCCAGAGCAAAGCTGGCTCGGCAATTGTCCCCTCTACCCTAGGACAAACTGAGTTAGCTAAACAACTCAAACAAGAGTTAATTGCATTGAATATGCAAGATGTTTTTCTTGATGAACATAGCATTGTCACTGCGAAATTAGCAGGTAACACACCGCATGCACCGAAAATCGGTTTTGTTGCACACCTTGATACCGTTGATGTTGCGCTATCTGATAAGATTAATCCACAACGTGTAACTTTTACGGGGGAAGATATCTTATTAAACAGCGAAAAAGATATTTGGTTTAAGGTAGCTGAACATCCAGAATTGAAAAAATATCTGAATGAAGAATTGATTGTAACTGATGGTACTAGTGTTCTTGGTGCTGATAACAAAGCAGCAATTGCCGTTGTCATGACCATGTTAGATCAATTGCAACAACGAAATTGTCAACATGGCGATATTTATGTCGCTTTTGTGCCGGATGAAGAAGTTGGTTTAAATGGCGCCAAAAAACTTGATTTACAACGTTTTAAACCTGATTTTGCTTATACTATTGACTGTTGTGAATTGGGTGAAGTCGTTTATGAGACATTCAATGCCGGAGCAGTTACCATTGAGATTGAGGGGGTATCAGCTCATCCTATGTCAGCAAAAAATGTCTTAATCAATCCTATCCGCATCGCAAATGATATTATTAACTGTTTTGATAGCTGTGAAACACCTGAACATACTGAAGGTAAAGAAGGATATTTCTGGTTTAATGATATTATTGGCAACCAAAGCACGACTACATTAAAAATGAGTATTCGCGACTTTGATCTAACTCACTATGAAGCTCGTAAGACTTACATTCAAGAGGTGATTAGTTTTATCAGCCGTAAATATCCTAGAGCAAAAATTGAATGTCAAATTACCGATACCTATAGCAATATAGCTAACTACTTAGGTGATGACCGTCGTTGTATTGACTTGATTTATCAATCATTTGAATTATTGGGAATTAAACCAAATACTATCGCCATGCGTGGCGGAACAGATGGTTCAGCATTATCAGCAAGGGGCCTAACCACACCAAATTACTTTACTGGCGCCCATAACTTCCATTCTTGCTTTGAGTTTTTACCATTATCATCATTCTTAAAATCCTTTGAAGTCACCATGAAAATTATTGAATTAGCGGCTAAAGTTTAAGAAGAATAAAAAAGAGGGAATGCAATTCCCTCTTAAAAGCACCTATCAAGTTTATAATTTATAACTTGCAGTTAACAAGAAAGCTCTAGGAGTACCAGGCATACTACTGGAACGCCAATACTTTTTATCAAGTAAATTGGTTAATGCTAAGGTTACATCAACCGATCGCGTTTGATACCCAATTGCAGCATTCCAAACTCCATAACCTGGGCGTTTAACGAGATTCTTATCATCATTATACATTGAGCCCTTATAATTAAATTCCACTTCCGTGAACCAGTTCTCATATGGTAGGTAGCGTATTCCTAAATAGCCACTTTGTTTAGCAGTATTAGATAAATATTTATCTTGGTTAGCTGGTGTTTTTTTATCTTTATGAACTTTAGCTTGTTGATAACCAATACCACTATTGATATACCAATTTTTATTTAATTGTCCAATAGCACTTAGTTCTATCCCTTGGCTGCGATCACTTCCTCTTACTTGCCAATTATAAGGATCATTGACCGAGTCTGGTTGGTAACGAACATTATAAAGCTCTAAGTCATAGAGTGCGATTTGCGAAGAGAGTTTATCATCAAACCAATCACTCTTAACTCCGATTTCATACTGACGTGAATACTGAGGTTTATCATCGTAAACCGTCTTAGAATCAGTCGCAATAGTTATGAGGCCACGACCACCATAAGGTGCAAAGTTTTTACTATATGAAGCATAGAAACTTTGTGATGCCATCGGTTGCCAAATCAAGCCAACCCGAGGACTTAATGAGTTACCATCATATGAACGACTTTGATGATTCAATTTATTATTTGAAGCGAACTCATAATTGTCATAACGTAATCCAGCAAGTAATTTCCATTGTTCGGTGAAACTGATTAGGTCTTGCCAATAAAATCCTTTAGAGGTAGCTTTATGATTAGTCTTAGTACTCAGTTTATTATAGTGAGGTTTTTTCGAGTTCCAGTGAGGGTGGTACGGGTCAATAGCTTCCGGATATAGGCTAGTTAAAGCTAATCGTGGTTCGCGTTTTTCAATATTATATTCAACACCGATTAACATATCATGAGCAATACTTGCGGTATTAAATTTGCCAGCTAAATCAAGAGTATTACTGTAGGTTTTATTCGATGTTTCTTGCCAAGCACGCCGGAATTTCAACTTACCTTTATAGTTACAAAGATTACCATTACTTAATTTACCATTCAAATCACAATAATTACCAGCATAAAGATGATCGAAATTTTGATCAGCTTTACGATACATATTGGTTAATTTAATAGACCAAGCATGATTAAATTCATATCCCATCACAGAACGTAATGAATTAAAATTATCCTTCACATAATCATCGGGGTGAGCATAGGCTGTTTTTATTGAAACACCTTTTGGTAAATCATAATAAGCTGGCGCCCTATCTGGTTTACGCCACAATTTATCATTAGTATATTGTACTAACCAATTGAATCCTTCTAAATTATCATACAATATACTTGGTGATACCATCGTATCTCGTTGTTTAATGCCTTTACGAAAACCTTTATCGGATTGATGATCAGCTGTCATTCGTACCGCAAACTTATCATTTAAAACATGGTTAACATCTATCATTCCACCATATTTATCCCAAGAACCACCGCGCAAACTAAACGTTGATGGTGAATCAAAGTTTGCCTTTTTACTGATCATATTGATTATTCCACCACCTGAACCTCTTCCATAAAGTACGGAAGCAGGCCCTTTTAATACTTCAATTCGCTCTATATTAGCAGTACTTTGTCTAACTTGTCCGCTTGCGCGCACACCATCACGGTAAATATCACCCGAACTTGCCGAAAAACCTCGGATTTTTATACCTTCATCCCGCATATCATAGGTTGCATCGACTCCAGGCAATTTATTTACAATGACACTTAGGTCGTTTTGTCCATAAATTTTTTGTTGCTCAAGGTTAATAGAATCAATGGTTTGAGGAATATCTTTAATATCAAAAGATGTTTTAGTTGCAGTAGATGATTTTTTTATGCGCTGATCATTATTATCCTTAATAGTTGCAACAACTTTCATAGTTTCAATATCATTATTATCATTAACTTTATCTTGGGCGTATGCTATAAAAGCAGATGAGCCTAATACGCAAGGTAAGACTAATTGATTAACTAATTTCATTATTTTTCCTATTTTTTATTGTGTTATTTGATTAATTTTAAAATAACAACTAATAATGATAATGATTATTATTTACGCTTACAACTTTTTTTCTATTTTCTAACTGTTTAATATATGGCTTAATTTATATATTATTGAATAATGTATATTTTATTTGATATGAAATAGAATCGATTTAATTAGTGAAAAGGTATGGTGATATTTTGATAAATTTGCTTTTTAAAGATTAATCTATTATTAGCTAATAGTTTGTTTTATCATGCTTTTTTATTAGCTGATTAATCAACAAGCTTAATTTGGCTAGATTTGTTTGAGTGAGTTTTTAATGTTAAAGGAAGTGGTGGGTCGTGAGCGATTCGAACGCTCGACAAACGGATTAAAAGTCCGCTGCTCTACCGACTGAGCTAACAACCCATTTTGATAAAATTACTTTCAACTTTATTTATTAATGCTTCAAGCAATTTCGGGTTGCTATAATACTTGTAATTATAAGGTAGTGCAACCTTTTTATTACTATTTTCGTTTAAAAGCTGTTTATTTATACATTTTATTACAAAGATGCTAATTTTTTATTTGCTAGATCAACTGTCTTTTTATCTTTAACATATTTGTTTACAATTTGTTGAAAAACGGCTTTAGCATTCTTTTTATCACCTTTATCAAGTAAAATTACACCTACTTTGTAAAGGCTATCTGCTGCTTTTGGAGAAGAAGGAAAATCTTTTACTACAGTTGCGTAGTAAAATGAAGCATCATCTTTTTTGCCTTTTTTATAGCAAAGTTGACCGAGCCAATAATTTACATTTGCACGGTAATTTGTTTTTGGGTAGGCTTTTAGATAATTTTGAAAGGCTACAATTACGTCATCACTCTGCTTGTCATCATTAATATATTGCATGATGAAATTATAATCCGTTTTATCATTACCTGAAGCCGACCACCTAGATAAATTTGAAGATGATGGTGCGGCATCAATACTTGATGTAGAGTCAGAACTGTCATTTGCAGCACTTGGGTTTGCTGAGAATCCTATCCCATTAGTCATTTGCTGTAAAATCATTTTTTGGCGCTCAATTGTTTGATTAAGTTGATGCTTAGTTTCTTCCAATTGACCACGAAGTGTGTCTACATCTGATTGTAGTTCATTAATTTTTTGTTGATTTTGAAGGATCAGCTGTCCTTGCGCTTGTATTATTCTATCCACATCAGAACTATCTGCTGCACAACCATATCCAGCAAATAAAAGAAATAAGGACAATGTGAGTAATTTTTTATACATATTATGTAAACTCGACGCAAACTTAAGAATAAAAAACGGCTGATAAATCAGCCGTCATAAGATGGAATTAAAAACCGGCGTAAGTGATTACTGCACGACGGTTTTTAGCATAAGCTGCTTCGTTGTGACCTAATACTGCTGGTTTTTCTTTACCATAAGAAACGATTGAAAGTTGTTCGCCAGAAACACCGTTACTTTGTAGGTAAGATTTAACTGCTGCTGCACGACGTTCACCCAACGCAATATTGTATTCTGGGGTACCACGTTCATCAGCATGACCTTCAATAATAACATTTAAAAATGAAGTAGCACGAATAAAGATTGAATGTGCATTTAATAATGTTGAATACTCTGATTTAACATTGTATTTATCATAATCAAAATAAACAGTGTTAATTTGTTGTAGTTTTTGAAGTTGCTCTAAAGCTTCTTTTGATAAAGAACCGTTACCTACTTTACTGATGTTGGTAGTAGTACATGCTGTTACAGCGATTAATGGTAAAGCAACTGCGGCTACCTTAAGAAATTTAGAAAATTGCATTGTATTAACTCCTTTGTGTTTAAATAAATTATTACTTATATTTTTTTATACTTCTAACCAACTTCAAAGTAACACTTGTTACCAACTCGATAGATTAGGTGTATATATTATAACGACCATAACATTTACACAATTTTAATAATTATAATATTGTCTAAAATTTAGCCGTTCCTCATAAATAAGGTGACCAAGAAGGGAATTTTACCTGCCCATCAGTCGCTGGTAACCTTGCTTTAAAATTACCATCAGTTGAAACAAGATTTAAAACTGTACCTAAACCTTGCGAAGAACTGTAGATAATCATCGTGCCATTTGGCGCAATACTCGGAGTTTCATCTAAGAACGTATCAGTTAATCGTTGATATGTATTAGTTTCTACATCATATCGAGTAATGTGTTGCTCGCCATTATTAGTAGAAATTACAGCAATAAACTTACCGTCTGGAGATACGCGAGCATTTTGGTTTTGGGTATTATCCCAAGTCACGCGTTGGGATGCTCCACTACTAACGTTGATTGAATAAAGTTGCGGGCGCCCTGCCTGATCTGAAGTATAAACTATAGTTTGATTATCTGGCATCCATGAAGGTTCAGTGTCATTACTGCGACCTGAGGTAATTTGGGTGATTTTTTTAGATCTTAAATTCATCATATATAAATTTAGGCTACCACCTTTCGATAACGCAAAAGCCAATTTGCTACCATCTGGTGAAAATGCTGGAGCGCCATTGTGTTGAGGAAAAGATGCAATAGTTTCAACAGCCCCGCTGTCTAATGTTTTTAATACTAATGCAGAACGACCGCTTTCAAAAGTTACATAGGCTATTTTTTTGCCATCAGGCGACCATGTTGGTGACATTAATGGTTCTTTTGAACGATGTACGGTGATTTGATCAAATCCATCATAATCAGATACACGTAATTCATGTGTATAAGGACCTTTACTATTTTTAACAACATAGGCAATACGTGTTCTAAATGCACCTTTAATACCAGTTAATGCTTCAAAAATTTCATCACTTGCTGTATGGGCAGCATAACGTAACCAACGCTGTTCTATGGAAAATTGATTTTGAGATAAGACAGTACCTGGACGATCAACCGTATCAACTAATTGATAGGTAATAAGATATTTTCCAGAGGCATCGGGTTGGATTGTTCCTACTACAACAGCAGAAACACCAATATTGCTCCAAACACTAGAATTGACTTCAGAAGCAGTAATTGGTCTTTGCGGCATTGCAGCCACATCAATTGGATTAAATTTACCACTATTGCGTAAATCAGAAGCAACAATATTATCTATAACTTGTGGCGGTGTGCCACTACCAGTCCATTTAAATGGGACGACTGCAATTGGTTTAGCAGAACTTACCCCATCAGTGATTACAATTCTAACTTCAGCAGTAACCATCATTGTAGATAATAAAACAAAACAAGCTATCAAAAAGCGAGAAGCAAATTTGATCATCTTAAATTCCTTAATCAAAACGAAGTACATTAAGTTAAAATAAATATAACAACCATGTATAAACACAAAAAGATCTAATCTTTAACAATTAACATAGTGCTATTACACAGTAGCCGATATCATTTTTTACAAAATATAAATAATTTTACAGCCTGAAAGATAGCCGAAATTACATAACAAGTCCATAGCCTTTTGAGTAAAAAAGATTTTTTATTTGCATTATTTTGTTATTTTTTATTCACAAATACTATTGTATATTAGCTATACAATTCAGATTTTAATGTAATTAAAAGTAATTTGTGAATATTTTTATTTAAATTGAATTCGACTAAAGTTATTCAAATATAAATAATGATCGATAAGAAAAAATTTAAAAAAATGTTTATTTACTATTTTTGGCAATTTTCACAATAGAATGTATTACGTTGCCCTATTCGATGAGACTTTATATCAGATTCACAAATTAAACATTTTTCGCCATCTCTCCCATATACTTTGAGTTCTTGTACAAAATAGCCAGGTTTACCATCAGACTGAACAAAATCTTTAAGTGTTGTACCACCTTGTTCTATAGATTTGGTGAGCACTTGCTTAATTGCTGTTACTAATCGCTTAAATTCTATTAAAGTTAGGCTCTTAACTTTTCGATGCGGATTAATTTTTGCCAAAAATAATGATTCTGAAGCATAAATATTACCAACACCTACCACAATATGGTTATCCATAATCCAGTTTTTAATTGGAATATTTCGATTAGTCGCTTTTTCCAATAGATATCTTGCAGAAAAATCATTACTTAGAGGTTCTGGGCCTAGATGCTTCATTTGAATTAATTCATCAATCGAATTAGTCCAAAGCCATGAACCAAAACGCCGTGGATCGGTATAGCGTAATATCACACCATTTTCTAATACCAAATCAACATGATCATGTTTATCTGGCGTTTTGTTTGAATCTAATATCCGTAAGCTACCAGACATACCTAAATGAATGACAATCCAATTATGTGTCAATTGTAATAATAGATACTTAGCACGCCTTTTAATATCTACTATAACTTGACCTTTAGCATCAGAAATAGCCGTATCAATAGGCCAACGAAGCTTGGGTTGTCGAACAATTACTTGCTTGATAGTTTGGCCTTTTAAATAAGGTAAAATACCACGTCGACTAGTTTCTACTTCTGGCAACTCAGGCATATGATAACCCCATTTAATTATTTAACATGTCAGTAACCCAACTTGGTGCCGATTGATTAGGCTCAGTTTGGGAGTTAACAACACACATGCTTTGTGGATTTACCGTCCATGCAGGTAAAGTCCTTACTCCTCCTCCATTACACTGCCATTGCCCCCCACTATCTATAGGTACCATAAAGATATTTTGTGGTATTGGGAGTTGTAATTTTTTCGGTGGATTATTTTGTAAGTATTCACTATATATTTTTAATGCACCTGTGGCCCCAGTTAATTTCATTGGAGAATGATCATCAAGTCCTATCCAAATTACAGCAACATTTTTACCATCAATTCCGGTAAACCAACTATCACGTGAATCATTACTCGTTCCGGTTTTAGCCGCTAAATTAAATGAGCCATATTTACCTTTTAATGAACGTGATGTCCCTGATTCAACCACTTGTTGCATTGCGTAAGTTGTTAAATAAGCAGCTTGTTGAGAAACCGCTTGAATCTGTTGTGGGTAATTTTGATAAACAAGCTCGCCTTTATCAGTTAATACATATCTTAAAATAGTAAGCGGCGCACGTTGCCCATTATTGGAAATAGTTTGAAACATTTGTGCCGTTTCTAATGGGGTTAATTCTAGGGCACCCAATAAACGAGAAGGTAAATTAGGAATACGATCTTCAGGTACTCCCAATGCTTGTAAAGTATTTTTGGTTGCATCTAAACCTAATGCCATACCTAAGTTAACTGTAGGTACGTTAAGTGAAAGCGCTAACGCATCAATTAACATCACCTTATCACGAAACTTCCGATCAAAATTCTTTGGTTGCCAATAAGTACCATTATCAAGCTTGATTGATAACGGGCTATCATTGAGCCAAGTATTAAGCTGATAACGTCCTGGTTGACCTAATGCAGTTAAGTAAGTTGACGGTTTAGCAAGTGAACCAATTGCGCGTCTTGTTAACCAAGCTCGGTTATAACCAGGGTAACGAGGCTCTGCACTACCAATAATTGAACGGATTTCGCCTGTCTCACGGCTAACAATGACCATTGCTGTTTGCAACTCTTTATTAGTCGATTTACGTAATGTTTCTATTTCATCGGTAACCGATTGTTCCGCTGCTGCCTGAGCAACAGGATCGAATGTTGTGAAAATTTTCATTCCTGAAAGATGATCAGCTTTATCACCCAGTTGTTTTCGAAGCTCACTACGGACAACTTGCATAAATGCTGGTTGTGGTGATATCACACCACCTTTTGGTAAAACCGAAAGTGGACGTTGGCTGAGCAAATTATATAATTCCTCATCAATAATTCCTTGTTGCTCAGCAAGTTTTAACACAACATTACGACGTTCAATTACTTGTTGTGGTTGTGTCCAAGGATTATAGTATGAAGCACCTTTAACCATACCGACTAAAACTGCTTGTTGATCTAATGTCAATTCATTTACTGGACGACCAAAATAGTAAAGACTTGCTAATGGGAAGCCATGAATTTCTTCACTACCAGCTTGACCTAAATAAACCTCATTTAAGTAAAGTTCTAAAATACGTTCTTTACTATAACGAGCATCTAAAATGATAGCCATATAAGCTTCACGAATTTTACGACTTATACTTCTTTCATTAGTTAAAAAGAGATTTTTAACAGTCTGTTGTGTTAGTGTACTTCCTCCTTCAGTGCGCCCAGTAGTTAAATTAACATATATAGCACGACCAATAGAATATAAACTCACACCGTGATGGTCATAAAAACGTTTATCTTCAGTTGCAATTAAGGTTTTTACTAACGAGTCAGAAAATTCTTTTAAAGGTACAAAAAGCCGTTGTTCACCATTTGGTGAATGCATCATTGTTATCAATTTAGGATCAATCTTAAGTAATCCAAAATCTCGACCAGTATCCAAATTAGATATACGATCGATTCTATTGTCATAGAAAGTTATTTTGGCACGGAAAGCTTGTTCTTCACCATCAGGGAAAGTAAATGGGCGACGATAAATTTCAACAGCACCATTTTGAACAATAAATTCACCTGGGCGAGTTACTTTACTATCTTGTTGACGATATTGCGCACCTTTTAGCAAAGTCACGACATCACTAAGGCTATAATCACTATCTGGTTCAAGATCAACTATTTGTCCATAGACAGCAGCTGGTAATTCCCAGACATTACCATCTATGCGTTCTTTAATTTGTTGATCTAGATAAATCCCATAAACGACCGTCACAGCAACAAAGATGAGAAATAATTTGAATAGCAACGACCAAAGTCGACGCCACAATCTTTTCTTATTTTTCTTTGAAGCTTTTTTTGCCGATTGCTTTTTAGTTTGTTTATTCAAACTGCACCTAATATTTTGATTAAATATAATTGCCTTATGATAACACAACTTTCAATGAATAATTGAGCTTGTTATAAATAGGAATTATTAGTTTAAATAATATATTTGAATATAAAAAATTAATTAAAAACTAAGTTGAGGCTTAATATTTTTAACTTTTTCTATGAATGCTTTTTTAGATTTACCGGTTAAACCTTCATTAATTGGTAAACTGGCCGTTAATGGATTAACAGGTTTATTATTAATATGTAGTTCAAAATGTAAATGAGGACCAGTTGATCGCCCAGTATTACCAGATAAACCTATTTTATCACCTTGTTTAACTTGTTGCCCTGGTTTTACTAAAATTTTGTCTAAATGCATATATGCTGTCATATATTGTCTACCATGGCGAATAGCAACATAGTTTCCTGCAGAACCACTGTATTTTGCAATAACAACTTCACCATTACCTACAGATAAAACAGGCGTTCCTCTCGATACTGCAAAATCAACACCATTATGAGGTGTAACTATTCCTGTAACAGGATTTAAACGACGCGGGTTAAATCCTGACGATACACGAGCCTTTTTAGCTAAAGGATATCGAAAAAAACTTTGAGATAAACTACTTGCATTAATATCATAGTATTTGCCGTCATCAGCTAGAATCGCATAATAATCTTTAGTGCCATTTTTAATGCGAACACCAAGCAATTTACTATTTGATAAATGGTTTCCGTGCATTTCACGAGCTAAATATACGGCAAATTTATCGCCTACTTTAAGACGTCTAAAATCCAATCGCCACTGTAATGCACGCGTAATAATACCAATTTCATTGCTAGACAAACCAGCTTTACGCGCATCGGCAACAAAACTAGTTTTCAGCTCACCAGTAATAATATTATTTTGTGAAGTTCCTTCGACAGTTTCATTACTTTCTATAAATTTATTACCAGACTTTTCAAAAATTCGAACATTATTCGTTGATATCGTCCAATTAAAAGTTAGCAAATTATGATTATCATCAGTTGTCCAACTAATCTGCTGACCAATTCTCAAATTTGCAAGTTGTTTATACTTACCTGTTAATTGTGCAATATCATTTTTATTGACATTATAACGATTCAAAATATCGTGTAGTGTATCACCCCGTGAGATGGTATATTGTACCGTGTTATCTTTTTCTTCAACAAGATCATCTAACTCATCTTTAGTGATATCATCTTCAGGAACATCAGACGATTCAGTGACATTGTCTGTTTTAGATTTATCACCAAGCATATCAATTCGTCCATCATCAACAACAACTGAAGACGAAGGAATATCTGTAACTGTGGTTTGAGATTGAGAATTTAAAGGAACATACACTGTGCGATCCAAATTTAAAGGTCGCCACAATATAGTTACTAAAATAACAACAACAAGGACGCCTAATACTGAAAAATAGGGAATTTTTAATTTATTTTTTCCAATATTTGAGGATTTAATCTGCTGTGCCAAAATTAACCTTAACTATCTTATTATCTAAACTATTTTTTATCTAAACAATCCAACAACTGTTGAGCCAATGCTAATAAAAAGCGTGAATAAGCATCTTTTTTTACAGGAATACCTGTCCCTAATGGATTTAACTCACCAATTTGAACATCTGTACCATTCACTAACTTCTTAATAACTGCAGGGCTAAACTGTGGCTCTCTAAAAACACAGGCGGCTTGGTGCTCCGCTAACTCTTTTTGAATTGCATAGACAGTTTGAATGCCAGGCTGTACTGCTGGATTTATGGTAAAACTTCCTAGATTTTTTAATCCGAACTGTGATTCAAAATACCCATAAGCATCATGAAACACAAAATACCCTTTATTTTGGACGTTAATTAGTTTTTTTGCAATGTTTTGTTCTGTTTCTGATAGATTTGTAATGAATTCGTCCAGATTTGCATCAAGCAACTGTGCTTTATTAGGGTAAAGTTCAACGAGTTTATCATGAATTGACTTTGCAATAATTTTAGCAATTTTAGGAGAAAGCCAAATATGCTCATCATATTCACCGTGATGATGAACATGATGATTATGAACCATTTGTTTATTATCGTCACGACGACTAGTTCTAAGCAAAGTTTCAATTTCTGGAATATCCATTAATTCTATCTGCTTTTGGTCATCAACATTTTTTAAAACAGTTGGCATAAAAGATTCCATATCTTCACCAACCCAAATTATTAAATCAGCATTTTTTATTTTAGCCAAATCGGAGGGTTTTAATGAATAGGTATGAGGGGAAGCACCATCTGGTAGCAATATATCTGTATTTGCTACGCCAGATACAATTGCTTCGGTAATAAAACCTATAGGTCTTACGGAAGAAATTATTGTGGCATTAACATTAGTAACAAATCCAATAAAAAATAAGGTAACTAATAAATGAAGATGTAGAATTTGTATAGTGTTTTTAGTCAAATTTTTCATTTAATCATCCAATATTATAAAATATGATAGAATAAAATCACATTATTGTTATAATATAACATAACATATTGGTCAGCAAGGACTATTGATATCATGACACAATTAATGGCGCTAAATAATATTTCGGTTGAAATAAATCAGCAAAAAATATTATATGATGTATCATTTACGATTAACTTAAACCAAATTATTACGATACTAGGTCCAAACGGTGCAGGAAAATCAACACTTATTAAAGTTATCTTAGGATTAATTTCACCTACAACTGGCACCATTAAACGTAATTCTGATTTGACTATCGGCTATGTACCTCAATCAATAAATTTAAATCCAACTTTACCAATAACCGTCGAACGGTTTATACATTTAAATAAACAATTACATTATACTGATATCATCAAAACTTTATCGTTAGTTAAAGCAGAGTATCTTATTGATCGATCTATGCATCAATTATCAGGAGGTGAATTACAACGAGTACTTTTAGCTCAAGCATTAGCAAAACGTCCAAAATTATTAATCTTAGACGAACCTACACAAGGTGTTGATATAAATGGGCAGGTACTATTGTATGATTTAATTATGGATGCTAGAACCGAATTTAATTGTGGTGTCGTAATGGTTTCACATGATCTACATTTAGTTATGGCAAAAACTAATGAAGTAATTTGCTTAAACCATCATATATGTTGTTCTGGAACACCAGCTAGCGTTTCAAATGATCCTGAATTTATTTCTTTATTTGGACAACATGGTGCATCACAAATTGCTTTATATAAGCACCATCATAATCATGATTTTTGCCAACACCACCATAATCAACATCAAAAAGTTATTTTACCTAATTTAAGAGGAACACAAAAATGATTGAGTTACTTCTACCCTCTTTGCTTGCAGGTTTATGCTTATCATGTTTAACAGGTCCATTGGGTACCTTTGTTGTTTGGCGAAGAATGTCCTATTTTGGAGATACTCTATCCCATGCTGCTTTATTAGGAATCGCTTTTGGTTTCCTTTTAAATATCAATTTATTTTATGCCATTATCTTAGTAACATTGATATTAGCCATCGGGCTGTTATGGTTAGAATCTCAAAAACAACTTCCTATTGATACATTATTGGGTATTTTAGCTCATAGCGCTCTTTCACTTGGTTTAGTTGTGATAAGTTTAATGCATAGCATACGTATTGATTTGATGGGCTATCTATTTGGTGATCTTTTATCTATAACCATGTTTGATGTTTATCAGATAGTAATTTGCGTAGTGATAATTGGTTCCTTTCTGATATGGCGCTGGAATCATTTTTTATTTATCACTGTTAGTGAGGAATTAGCATTTAGTGATGGTATCAATGTACCACTAGCAAAATTCATGCTAACAATACTTTTAGCATTAACAATAGGTATTGCTATGAAATTTGTTGGGGCTTTAATTATAACAGCGCTGTTAATCATCCCTGCTGCTACAGCAAAATACTATGCTAAAAATCCAGAATCAATGGCTATAATTGCAATATTAATTGGAATGCTATCAATTTTTGGCGGGATTTTGTTTTCATTAATTTATGATACTCCAACAGGTCCTTCTGTCGTATTGAGTAATACATGCTTATTTTTCATATCATTATTTATTTCTAAATTATTTTTAAAAATTAACTATCAGTAAGATTTGAAGATTTTTTGCGAGTGGACACGCATTTTTAGTTATTTGTTTCTGCATATTCTTAATGTTAGCAATAAAATTCTAAAAAAACTCGAACTAATGAAGATAAAATTATGTCCCTCGCTATTATTTACACCAGAGCCTCAATAGGAATACAAGCACCTCAAATTAATGTAGAAGTGCATATTAGTAATGGATTACCTGGTTTTGTTCTTGTTGGTCTTCCTGAAGCAACCGTAAAAGAATCCAAAGATCGAGTTAGAAGTGCTATTATTAATAGTGGTTTTACGTTTCCTACTAAAAAAATAACGGTTAATTTATCTCCGGCAGATCTTCCAAAAGAGGGGAGCCGATTCGATTTACCAATAGCTATTGCCATTCTTGCGGCAACAGAACAGATACCTAACGATAATCTTGCTAAATATGAGTTTTTAGGTGAATTAGCTTTATCTGGTGAAATTAAAGCTGTAAAAGGAGCTATTCCAGCAGCAATATCATCTAAAAAAAATAATCGTACTTTAATTATTTCTATAGAAAATCAATCTGAAATATCATTGATCCACCATAACAATACGTTAATTACTCATAATTTACTAGAATTATGTCAATATTTATACAATGAAATCAACCTACCTTCTGTTCAATACAGAGAATACAAAGATGATGATGATCAGCTACTAGTTAACCTACAAGATATAATTGGTCAAGAACATGCTAAAAGAGCCTTAGAAATCGCTGCAGCTGGTGGACATAATTTACTGTTAATAGGACCACCTGGAACAGGTAAAACAATGCTGGCTACTAGATTAACTTCATTATTACCACCATTATCAGATGATGAAGCACTTGAAAGTGCAGCAATCACAAGTCTAGTTAGTACAAATGGTTCAATTCAAAATTGGCGAATAAGACCATTTAGAGCACCACATCATAGTGCATCAATAGCCGCTTTAGTTGGCGGAGGCTCAATTCCTAAACCAGGGGAAATTTCATTAGCTCATAATGGTGTTTTATTTTTAGATGAGTTACCAGAATTTAATCGTAAAGTATTAGATGCCCTAAGAGAACCCATTGAGTCAGGAGAAATTGTTATATCAAGAGCCAATGCAAAAGTAAAATTTCCAGCTAAATTTCAACTTATTGCAGCAATGAACCCTAGTCCTACTGGACATTACCAAGGAACTCACAATAGAACAACACCACAACAAATAATACGTTACTTAAATCGACTTTCTGGTCCTTTTTTAGATCGTTTTGATATCTCGATTGAAGTACCATTATTACCTAAAGGTACACTAAGTCAGAAAATTACAATGACAGAATCAACGAATAAAGTGAAAAGGAGAGTTATTGATGCAAGAAAGATTCAAATAAAAAGGAACAAAAAGTTAAATAGTCAATTATTACCAAAAGAAATTCAAATTCATTGCTTATTAACTGATGAAGATAATGACTATTTGGAACAGGCTTTGATTAAATTAGGGCTTTCTGCACGAGCTTGGCATAGAATATTAAAAGTATCTCGTACTATAGCGGATTTAGATTGTTCAAAGAACATAGAACGAAAACACATTTCAGAAGCGCTTAGTTATCGTTCTATGGATCGATTATTAATTCAAATGCACAAAAATATTGGCTAAAAGATTAATCATCATTATCGACAAAGTCATCACTTACGTCTACTTGAGGTTTTCCACCTGATAACGTATGAAAACGTTTAGGTTTGTTAATTTTAGAAAGGTACTTTAACCATGTTTTTTCATAATCAGTAGATGGTTCCTTTTTACCTTTACAAACCGCAACAAAAGATTTCTCTTCTGGTGTAGCTGGCTTTTTAGTTTCTGTATCGAGATCTCTAAAAGCACAACCATATTTTTCTAAGATCTGTGCTTCTTTGATAGTAAAATCACCATGACGAGAAAATCCTCTTGGATAATTCTTATTATCAAAAAAACGTTGTTGACTTACAAAACTTTCAGCCATGTTATATCCTCTAGATTATAAAAGTTGTTGGGCGGGAATTATAATTGACAAAGTTAATCTGTAAACAAAATTTTTTTATTTATATAGATAAAATTGAATAAATGACTAAAATTAGAACAACTGTTAACTTTTATGGCAGGGGCGGAGAGTCTCGAACTCCCAACACCCGGTTTTGGAGACCGGTGCTCTACCAATTGAACTACGCCCCTAGAAAAGGTGGCGGAACGGACGGGGCTCGAACCCGCGACCCCCTGCGTGACAGGCAGGTATTCTAACCAACTGAACTACCGCTCCACCGTATTTGGTATGTATATATAAAATTTAAAAGTCTGGCGGCACCCTACTCTCACATGGGTAATACCCACACTACCATCGGCACTACGGCGTTTCACTTCTGAGTTCGGCATGGGGTCAGGTGGGACCACCGCGCTATTACCGCCAGACATATTCTGTCTTCTCTTCTCTCAATTGATGTGCATTATCTCATATCCACAACAATCGCTCAATCCGGAACAAACTGTTCGATTATCTATTAATCTATCTTTATCTTCGCGTACCCAAAACAACTCCGAGTTGTAAGGTTAAGACTCTCGGTTCATTAGTATCAGTTAGCTCAATGTATCACTACACTTACACACCTGACCTATCTACGTCTTAGTCTCAAACGGACCTTACTGATTCTCATCAGGGAAAACTCATCTCGAGGCTAGTTTCGTACTTAGATGCTTTCAGCACTTATCTATTCCGCACGTAGCTACCGGGCAATGCAATTGGCATCACAACCCGTACACCAGCGGTGCGTTCACTTCGGTCCTCTCGTACTAGAAGCAAACCCTCTCAATTTTCCTACGCCCATGGCAGATAGGGACCGAACTGTCTCACGACGTTCTAAACCCAGCTCGCGTACCACTTTAAACGGCGAACAGCCGTACCCTTGGGACCTACTTCAGCCCCAGGATGTGATGAGCCGACATCGAGGTGCCAAACACCGCCGTCGATATGAACTCTTGGGCGGTATCAGCCTGTTATCCCCGGAGTACCTTTTATCCGTTGAGCGATGGCCCTTCCATTCAGAACCACCGGATCACTATGACCTACTTTCGTACCTGCTCGAGCCGTCACTCTCGCAGTCAAGCTAGCTTTTGCCATTGCACTAACCTCCTGATGTCCGACCAGGATTAGCTAACCTTCGTGCTCCTCCGTTACTCTTTGGGAGGAGACCGCCCCAGTCAAACTACCCACCAGACAGTGTCCCTTACCTCGATTCAGAAGTATAGGTTAGAACATCAAACATTAAAGGGTGGTATTTCAAGGGCGACTCCACACACACTGGCGTGCATGCTTCTTAGTCTCCCACCTATCCTACACATTAAGGCTCAATGTTCACTGTCAAGCTATAGTAAAGGTTCACGGGGTCTTTCCGTCTTGCCACGGGTACACCGCATCTTCACGGCAAGTTCAATTTCACTGAGTCTCGGGTGGAGACAGCCTGACCATCATTACGCCATTCGTGCAGGTCGGAACTTACCCGACAAGGAATTTCGCTACCTTAGGACCGTTATAGTTACGGCCGCCGTTTACTGGGGCTTCGATCAAGAGCTTCTGCTTGCGCATAACCCCATCAATTAACCTTCCAGCACCGGGCAGGCGTCACACCGTATACGTCCACTTTCGTGTTTGCACAGTGCTGTGTTTTTATTAAACAGTTGCAGCCAGCTGGTATCTTCGACTGATTTCACCTCCATCCGCATGGGACTTCAATTACCATCAGCGTGCCTTCTCCCGAAGTTACGGCACCATTTTGCCTAGTTCCTTCACCCGAGTTCTCTCAAGCGCCTTAGTATTCTCTACCTGACCACCTGTGTCGGTTTCGGGTACGATTAACTATAACCTGAAGCTTAGAGGATTTTCCTGGAAGCAGGGCATCAATTACTTCAGCACCTTAGTGCCTCGTCATCACGCCTCAGGGTTTCAGTGACCGGATTTGCCTAATCACACCCCTACACGCTTAACCCACCATCCAATAGGTGGTAAACCTAGCCTTCTTCGTCCCCCCATCGCAGTTATAGCCAGTACGGGAATATTAACCCGTTTCCCATCAGATACGCCCTTCGGCCTCTCCTTAGGGGTCGACTCACCCTGCCCCGATTAACGTTGGACAGGAACCCTTGGTCTTCCGGCGAGCGGGCTTTTCACCCGCTTTATCGTTACTTATGTCAGCATTCGCACTTCTGATACCTCCAGCATACCTCACAATACACCTTCTACGGCTTACAGAACGCTCCCCTACCCAACGTATTTACATACGCTGCCGCAGCTTCGGTGCATAGTTTTAGCCCCGTTACATCTTCCGCGCAGGCCGACTCGACTAGTGAGCTATTACGCTTTCTTTAAATGATGGCTGCTTCTAAGCCAACATCCTAGCTGTCTAAGCCTTCCCACTTCGTTTCCCACTTAACTATGACTTTGGGACCTTAGCTGGCGGTCTGGGTTGTTTCCCTCTTCACGACGAACGTTAGCACCCGCCGTGTGTCTCCCATGATTAAACTTGTCAGTATTCGGAGTTTGCATCGGGTTGGTAAGCCGGGATGGCCCCCTAGCCGAAACAGTGCTCTACCCCCAACAGTTACTCATGAGGCGCTACCTAAATAGCTTTCGGGGAGAACCAGCTATCTCCCGGTTTGATTGGCCTTTCACCCCCAGCCACAGGTCATCCGCTAATTTTTCAACATTAGTCGGTTCGGTCCTCCAGTTAGTGTTAACCAACCTTCAACCTGCCCATGGCTAGATCACCGGGTTTCGGGTCTATACCCTGCAACTTTACGCACAGTTAATACTCGGTTTCCCTTCGGCTCCCCTATTCGGTTAACCTTGCTACAGAATATAAGTCGCTGACCCATTATACAAAAGGTACGCAGTCACTATTACCCAACGGCAACAGCTCCCACTGATTGTACGTACACGGTTTCAGGGTCTATTTCACTCCCCTCCTGGGGTTCTTTTCGCCTTTCCCTCACGGTACTGGTTCACTATCGGTCAATCAGGAGTATTTAGCCTTGGAGGATGGTCCCCCCATCTTCAGACAGGATATCACGTGTCCCGCCCTACTCTATAAGCTTCCACATAACGCATCTTCGTGTACGGGACTTTCACCCTCTATCGTGCGACTTTCCAGACGCTTCCACTAATACATTATGCTACCCGCTTGGGCTACTCCCCTTTCGCTCGCCGCTACTTAGGGAATCTCGGTTGATTTCTTTTCCTCGGGGTACTTAGATGTTTCAGTTCTCCCGGTTCGCCTCGTCTGACTATGTATTCATCAGATGATAGTGTAGTCGCCTACACTGGGTTTCCCCATTCGGACATCAACGGTTATAGCGCCTTTTATCGGCTTACCGTCGCTTTTCGCAGATTAACACGTCCTTCATCGCCTCTGATTGCCTAGGCATCCACCGTGTACGCTTAATTTCTTAACCTTACAACTCACAGTTGTCTTGGTTTTCATTACGCTTTTTTCTCTTTCTTATCTCAAACTAATATATTTTCATACATCAATTTGCCATAAAAACGAGAACTCGTTTCTTTCAGCTTGTTCCTAATTGTTAAAGAGCTTTATCTTTCTATTCATTCGAATATCAAATAAATACAAACATAATTTTTTTGAAAAATAGCTTCATCACATTTTATGGCGTCCCCTAGGGGATTCGAACCCCTGTTACCGCCGTGAAAGGGCGATGTCCTAGGCCTCTAGACGAAGGGGACTTAACTATTTTTCGATAAACAAACAATCTGTGTGAACACTTACGAGCTCTTCGTAAGGAGGTGATCCAACCGCAGGTTCCCCTACGGTTACCTTGTTACGACTTCACCCCAGTCATGAATCACACCGTGGTAAACGCCCTCCCGAAGGTTAAGCTATCTACTTCTGGTGCAACCCACTCCCATGGTGTGACGGGCGGTGTGTACAAGGCCCGGGAACGTATTCACCGTGACATTCTGATTCACGATTACTAGCGATTCCGACTTCATGGAGTCGAGTTGCAGACTCCAATCCGGACTTAGACGTACTTTGTGAGGTCCGCTTGCTCTCGCGAGGTCGCCTCCCTTTGTATACGCCATTGTAGCACGTGTGTAGCCCTGGTCGTAAGGGCCATGATGACTTGACGTCGTCCCCACCTTCCTCCGCTTTATCAACGGCAGTCTCCTTTGAGTTCCCGGCCAAACCGCTGGCAACAAAGGATAAGGGTTGCGCTCGTTGCGGGACTTAACCCAACATTTCACAACACGAGCTGACGACAGCCATGCAGCACCTGTCTCACAGTTCCCGAAGGCACTCTCTCATCTCTGAAAGATTCTGTGGATGTCAAGACCAGGTAAGGTTCTTCGCGTTGCATCGAATTAAACCACATGCTCCACCGCTTGTGCGGGCCCCCGTCAATTCATTTGAGTTTTAACCTTGCGGCCGTACTCCCCAGGCGGTCGATTTATCGCGTTAGCTTCGGAGCCCATCACTCAGGGCAACAAACTCCAAATCGACATCGTTTACAGCGTGGACTACCAGGGTATCTAATCCTGTTTGCTCCCCACGCTTTCGCATCTCAGCGTCAGTATCTGTCCAGAAGGCCGCCTTCGCCACCGGTATTCCTCCACATCTCTACGCATTTCACCGCTACACGTGGAATTCTACCTTCCTCTACAATACTCTAGTTAACCAGTTTTAAGTGCAATTCCTAGGTTGAGCCCAGGGCTTTCACACCTAACTTAATTATCCGCCTACATGCCCTTTACGCCCAGTCATTCCGATTAACGCTCGCACCCTCCGTATTACCGCGGCTGCTGGCACGGAGTTAGCCGGTGCTTCTTCTGTAATTAACGTCAATTAATGTACCTATTAGATACATCACCTTCCTCATTACCGAAAGTACTTTACAACCCGAAGGCCTTCTTCATACACGCGGCATGGCTGCATCAGGGTTTCCCCCATTGTGCAATATTCCCCACTGCTGCCTCCCGTAGGAGTCTGGACCGTGTCTCAGTTCCAGTGTGGCTGGTCATCCTCTCAGACCAGCTAGAGATCGTCGCCTTGGTAAGCCTTTACCCTACCAACTAGCTAATCCCATATGGGTTCATCAAATGGCGCATGGCCCGAAGGTCCCATGCTTTGGTTTCTCAACATTATGCGGTATTAGCAGTCGTTTCCAACTGTTGTCCCCCTCCATTCGGCAGATCCCCATACCTTACTCACCCGTCCGCCACTCGTCATCAAGTGCAAGCACTCATGTTACCGTTCGACTTGCATGTGTTAAGCCTGCCGCCAGCGTTCAATCTGAGCCATGATCAAACTCTTCAATTTAAAGTTTGATGCTCAATAACTGTCTCTGACATAATTCAAATGAATCTTCAGTGTCACTTATCAAGACTTAATTTTTTTCAGTCCGTAGACTTTTAATTTTTCGTCTCGCAAGTGCCCACACAGATTGTCTGTTTCTTCTTTTTAAAGAGCTGACAGCGTTTTAATTTACTTCACAATTGCTTGTTTCAGTTTGCTGTCTCAAGGGCTGCGTATACTACGCTACACCTTTTTATTCGTCAAGATCTTTTTTTAAAATTTTTGATCTTGCTCACTAACACTATTTTTGTCTGCTCGTCGCTGACGCCGTGTCAGTGGATGCGCATTATAGGCACTTCATTTTTTTTGGCAAGTGAAAAATAACACTTAGAATTCCGTTTGTTTTTTATTTGTTCAACCGCAATATTAGCATATTTGTGATAAAGTAATATATATTATTATAAATATGCTAAAAAAACAAAAAGTTGCGGTTTAGAAACATTTATTAATATTTTCAATCATAAAGAACTTAAACTCTTTGCTTAAATCATTTAGCTATGACTCTTCAAAATATTAACGATTACCTCCAATTAAATATTTTGCTTTATCTTTGAATACTAATTTAATGGTATATGCTATAAGAATACTTATTGCCAAAGTACATATTAAAAAGCTAATAGCACCAAGTGACGCTAATTGACCATTATCTGTTTTAATAATGTATCCAAAAGGCAAGTTAACTAATTGCGCTTCTAAAAATATCACGATAATTTCATGAATAAAGTAAATTGGAAAACTAACATTTGCCATGAATGAAAAAAATTTATATGTTTTGCTTTCATCATTTCTGTGGTTCAAACCATCTAAAAAATAAAGCGCTAGAATAAATAAAATAATCTTTTGTAATGTATCGTAATAAAGTTTTTCAACACCAAAATAATCAATATAACGATAAGCAAATGGAATAAAAAGACATAAACCAAAGAAAAATATTACTAAAGCCAAATTTTCTTTAACTAGTATCATGATTTTTTCATAATTTTGCTTTATCATCATACCGGTTAAATAAACTGGTCCATAATGCAATAAATTTAATAGTGGTTGGGTATAATCAGGCTTAGTAAACATTACGACCCAGAACATTGAAACTAATCCTACAATAATCAAACTTTTTTTTGACCATTTATATAATAAAGGGCTAATTGCGAAAATAATGATAATCATCGGCATAAACCATAACGGTAAAAGCTGGGTTCCGGTCAACATCATCTTAACAATCGAAGAACTTGAACTAGGTTCAGTTAACGAAAAAATAGGTAAGCTGGATAAATATTGGTAATGAAAATAGATAAAACAAAATATCGATACAGAGATATAGGGGCACACTACCGTTTTAAATTTAGATAAATAATACGCTTTTACATTATATTTATAAGTTAAATGCTGAAATAAAAAACCCGCAATTAATACAAAAAATGTAGTGAAATTAAAAGCAAATAAATTTAAAAAAGAAAATAAATAACTATTAGCAATTAAATGACTATTTTTAAATACACCTAAGCAATGGCTAAAAACAATCATAATGATGGCTACGCCACGCAATACATGAATAGAATGAATTTTTTGAGATTTGACTGTTGTCATTTCAATTATCAAAACATAATAAATAATTTGCTATACATTAGCACAAAATTCTTAGATAAAAACTAGTATTATTTTAGAAATTATACAAAATATCACTTGACATTTTTCTCAAATAATTACAAAGATTTATCAAATATAAATTCAATTAACTAGTTTACTCGCAGCAAAAGAACATAAAGGTATAATTTCACGTTTTTCTTGCTTTAGTGTCTTTACAACTAGCTCAAGTAATTTATCGGCAATTCCTTGTCCTCGATAATTAGGATCGGTATAGGTATGATTGATGGTTGCTTTATCTTGCCCAATTCGAGTAAATGTCATTTCTGCTATTTCTTGATTATTGTCATTACATACATAGAAACGCTCATTATCTTGCTTATATAGTAACGTCATAATATTACTCAATTAGTATGATTTTTAACGAAATTAGTTAAATATGATAGAAATAAATTATTGATATTTATTTGATTTTAAAAATAGTTATAAGACTAATAAAGTGAATAATCGATAAACTACTTTCAAACCCTAATATTATCAATTATCCACATCTTGTTTAATCATCAATGGAGCAATTTTTAGAATAAGCGTTTCGCGGTATTATAAAGATCCATATCAAAAGGTCTTTTCATATTATTGATAGCGTCAATAATATCATGATGAACCAATTTACCATTTTGAATACCAACACAACGTCCAGCATGACCATTTATAAGTAACTCAACAGCATAAGCACCCATTCGCGAACCTAAAATTCGATCATAAGGCACTGGTGAACCACCGCGCTGTACATGGCCCAAAACTGTTGCTCGAGTTTCATGATGAACCGCCGCTTCAATATCTTTCGCTAATTGGTTTACATCACACATATGTTCAGTAACAGTGACAATCGCATGTTTTTTCCCTTTAGCAAAACCTAATTTTATCTCTTCAATTAAGTCTTCTTTAGTATAAGAAACTTCAGGGATAATCATAAATTCACAGCCACCAGCTACTGATGCGCTCAACGTCAAATCACCACAATCACGACCCATAACCTCAATCACAGAAATTCGGTGATGTGAAGAACAAGTGTCTCTTAATCTATCTATAGATTCAACTACAGTGCTTAATGCAGTAAAGTAGCCAATGGTATAGTCAGTTCCACGAATATCATTATCAATGGTGCCAGGTAAACCGATACATGGAAAACCTTCTTCAGTTAATCGCATAGCTCCCATATATGAACCATCACCACCAATAACGACTAAAGCATCAATTTGATGTTTCTTTAAATTAGCAATACCTTTTTTTCTAACTTCTTGATCTTTAAATTCAGGAAACCTTGCTGATCCTAAAAATGTACCACCTCTTGTGATAATATCTGAAACACTAGAGCGATCTAACTTAACAATATGATCTTCACAAAGTCCCAAATAACCATCATAGATACCAAAAACTTCTAAGCCTTCAGTCAACGCAGTTCTCACAACTCCACGGATAGCTGCATTCATCCCTGGTGCATCACCACCACTTGTCAAAATACCTATTTTTTTTATCATAAAAAATAACTCCAATTTACAAACCTTTGGCTATTATAAGATCATAATAATTAACTAACAATATAAAGTTAGGAGCTATTTTGAATAGTTTTTCTACTGATTGATTTCTAGAGGAACAACAGAAACAGGATCTTGATGGATAATCACTGTTGCTGGGGCAAATTCTCGAGAGATATGTTTTTCAATTGCATCAGCAATTGCATGGGCTTTTATTAATGGCATGTCATCATCCAATTCAAGATGTAATTGTATAAATTTTACCGGCCCTGCTTGCCTAGTTTTCAAATCATGAAAACCACGCACGTTTGCATAAGAAGCAACAATTTCATTAATTTTTTGATTATCATTTTCTGGTAGCGCTTTATCTAATAAGTCTTGAATTGCATAATAAGCTATTTTGCAAGCATTATAAAAAATATATAACGCAATAAAGAATGCAAAGCAGGCATCAGCATAAGTAATACCGTACCAACTTAAAAATAGAGCCAGAATAACCGCAATATTCATAAACATATCGGAATAGTAATGTAGCATATCAGCTTTGATTGCTTTGCTACTTGTTTCTTTTATAACGTGCTTTTGGTATAAGACCAATGAAGCTGTCACAATAACCGAAATTACCGATACGGTAATACCTAATAAAGGTGACTCTATTGAAGTGGGATGAATAATAGATTTGATACTTGATAGTAACAAAATGGTCGCCGAACCAATAATAAAAGTACTTTGCGCTAATGCTGCTAATGATTCAGCTTTTCCGTGACCAAATGTATGATCATCATCAGCTGGTTTCAATGCATAACGGACTAAAAAAAAGTTCAGCCCTGATGCAAGCAAATCAATACTTGAATCCAAAAGCGAAGCGAATAGACTCATTGAGCCAGTAAACCAGCACGTAAATAATTTTATAATAATTAGGAAAACAGAAATTAAAACTGCGCTTAATGTTGCCCTTTTAATTAATTTCTCATACAAATGTAATTTTGACATTTGTTACCTATTATTGGTAGGATTCTATCCCTTGTGGAAGCACCAATTGTGCAGCTACTTCGCCTGCAGTTTTTTTATCCAATAAAACTTCAATTATTTTTAAGGCAAAATCAATAGAAGTTGCCGGACCTTGACTGGTAATCAGTTTATTTTGAACATCAAAATAAACTCTATCCGATTTCCAATTTTTAATTACATCTTTAGTCGATGGATAACCAGTCATATAAGCATTAGGGAATAAATTATGGTACTGAAAAACCATTGCTGGTGATGCACAAATAGCAGCAATGAAAGTTCCGGCCTGATGTGCTTGTTTTAATTTTTCAATTAATTGTTGAGAGTCTCGAAAATTTTCAGCGCCAGTTAATCCACCCGGTAGAATAATCGCATCAAAATTAAGATTATAAACCTCTGAAAGTGCTTTTTGGGCTAGAATAGTGACGCCACGAGAACATTCAACTTTTTTATCTTCAGTGATACTAGCGTAGGTAACTTTAATTCCTGCACGTGTTAACAGATCAATAGTTGTAACTGCTTCGGTTTCCTCACAGCCATTTGATAAAAAAACTAATGCTTGCTTTGTCATAATACACTCCTTTCTATCCAACAACTGTTATTACAAAACCTTAAATACGGCACTATTTTACACGTTCAATATTTGCACCTAATTTTCTCAATTTATCTTCAATATTATCATAACCACGATCGATATGGTAAATACGATCAACAATTGTTGAACCTTCGGCTATACACCCGGCTAAAACTAAACTTGCAGAAGCTCGTAAATCTGTTGCCATTACTTGAGTACCACTAAGTTTTTCAACTCCATGAGTTATCAATGTATTACCTTCAATTTCACCATGAGCCCCCATACGAATGAGTTCTGGCACATGCATAAAACGATTTTCAAAAATTGTTTCTTTGATAATTCCGGTTCCTTCTGCCACCATGTTTAATAAAGAAAACTGAGCTTGCATATCAGTTGGAAAACCTGGATGAGGAGCAGTATGAATATTAACCGCCTTTGCTCGTTTACCTTGCATATCTAAACAAATCCAATCCTCTCCCGTTTCAATATTAGCACCAGCTTCCTTCAATTTTGATAATACGGCATCAAGTAAATTTGGATCAGTTTTACGGCAAGTTATTTTACCGCGCGCAATAGCAGCAGCAACCAAAAATGTTCCTGTTTCAATGCGATCAGAAACCACTTCATGTACGCCACCACCAAGACTAGAGACCCCTTCAATTTCAATACGCATCGTACCAGCACCGGTAATTTTAGCACCCATCATATTTAAAAATTTTGCTGTATCAACAATTTCAGGCTCACAAGCTGCATTTTCAATTATCGTTTTACCTTCAGCTAAAGTTGCTGCACAAATAATAGTGACTGTCGCACCAACACTAACCTTGTCCATGACAATATAAGCGCCTTTTAAACGGCCATCAACTGACGCTTTAACATAACCTTCATCTAAAGTAATTGTCGCACCTAACTGTCGTAAACCAGTAATATGTAAATCTACCGGTCTTGCACCTATCGCACATCCACCTGGTAATGAAACTTGCCCTTGACCAAATCGCGCAACGAGTGGACCTAAAGCCCAAATTGAAGCTCGCATAGTTTTAACAAGTTCATAAGGTGCACAATAGTTATTAATCTGTCCTGCATCAAGATGAATTGAACCATTACGTTGGTATTTCACGCCTAATTGCGCAAGCAGTTCCAATGTAGTATCAATATCTTTTAATTTAGGAACATTTTGTAATTCGACTGGTTTTTCAGCCAAAATCGCAGCAAATAAAATAGGTAGCGCTGCATTTTTAGCGCCAGAAATAACAACTTCCCCGTTTAAAGAGGTCGGCCCTGTAACGTGAAACTTTTCCATTGTTAACTCATATTCATTTTAAATGGTCGGTATTATAGAAGTTATTTACTAATAGATAAATGAATTTTATCAAAATAAAGTGGCTAATTTATTATCACTAATCTAGATCAAAATAATTTCAATTATTTCTTCTGTATAAATAAATGGTCATTGAATAAATATTAAATGCAAACTATTATTTTTATTCATAAATTAACTAATTGAAAGCATAAAATAAGTTTCAAAAACCCCGTTCCTCAACTTTTTTATTAACTTTGATCAATTTGCTTATTTTGCTATTCACTACATTTTTATCGAAGTATGGTAAAATAGATAATATTTAATCTTATAAACCAAACAATATAATATGGATTACGATATTGCAATCATTGGACTTGGGCCTGCCGGTAGTACGCTCGCACGTTTACTTAACCCAACGTTTAAAATTATTGCATTAGATAAAAAACAACAAAAGGGTAATGAAGGTTTTCATAAACCTTGTGGTGGTTTATTAGCTAATGACGCCCAAAAATCATTTGTGCGACAAAAGTTAAATTTACCGGCTGATATATTGACTAACCCACAGATTTTTAGCGTTAAAACGATTGATCTTCAAACTAAACTGATTCGTAATTATCAACGCAGTTATGTCAGCTTTGACCGACATAAGTTTGACCTATGGTTAAAGTCACTGATTCCAAACAATGTTAACGTTTTACATAACACACTATGCAAAGAAATCAGAAGAATCATCGATGGATATCAAATCACTTATATTGATGAAAATAAAGTTGAACATAAAATTACGACTAAATATGTAGTTGGTGCCGATGGTGCTAATTCAGTTGTTAGACGTATGCGCTATCCTCACCATTCCATCAGGCAATATGTTGCGATTCAACAATGGTTTACTGAAAACCATCAACGCCCTTTCTATTCTTGTATTTTTGATAATCAATCAACAAATTGCTATGCGTGGAGCATTTCTAAAGATGGATATTTCATTTTCGGTGGCGCTTTCCCGAAAAAAACAGCAAATCAACATTTTGAGTTACTTAAAGAAAAATTAAATAAGCAAGGTTTTATTTTTGGAAAACCGTTAAAAACTGAAAAATGTCTTGTGGTTTATCCAAATCGATTCCGAGATTTCTATACTGGCAATGAAAATATCTTTTTAATCGGCGAAGCAGCTGGTTTTATTAGCGCTAGCTCATTAGAAGGTATCAGTTACGCTCTTGATAGCGCCGAAATTTTAAGCAAAATATTAAACAGTGGTGTAGCAAAACCGAATAAACATTATTACCAAAAAACAATCCCTTTACGTTTAAAACTCTATAGCAAAATAATTAAGGCTAAAATAATCACTACACCATTATGGCGCAAGTTAGTTATGAAAAGTAAAATCCAACATATAAAAACAATTTAACTAGTACAAAACTAATAAAATATCAAAACAATGAAATATAAAAAGGAATAGACATTATGTTTGATGTTAGCGATCTAATTCGCTTTAATCACGAATGGTCAGAAAAAATAGCGAAAGAAGATCCTGAATTCTTTAAACAGCTCGCTGTTGCACAAAACCCCAAATTTTTATGGATTGGTTGTTCGGATAGCCGAGTACCAGCAGAAAAACTTATCAAGCTAAAACCGGGTGAAATGTTCGTTCATCGCAACGTTGGTAACCAAGTGATTCATACAGATCTAAATTGTCTTTCAGTTGTTCAATATGCGGTTGATGTACTTAAAATCGAAGATATTATTGTTTGTGGCCATTTAGATTGTGGGGGCATCCGTGCTGCGGTTGAAAATCCTGATTTAGGCCTAGTTAATAATTGGCTACTTCATATTCGTGATTTATGGTTTCGTAATAGTTCTTTACTTGGTAAATTTCCTGCTAATATTAGAATGGACATTTTATGTGAACTTAATGTAATCGAGCAGATTTATAACTTAGGGCATTCCACCATTATTCAATCGGCATGGCAACGTGGTCAAAAAGTCAATTTACATGGTTGGGTCTATGGGATCGATAATGGCAAGATCACAGACTTACATATTACATCATCAAGTAGTGAAAATCTTGAAATCAACTATCGAGAAGCCATTTCTTATCTATTAAATTTGCATAAATTCCAATAATCTTATTTGAATCGATGGATAATTTGATTGCTACTACCTCGCCACAATAATTTAGGGTCAGCAAGTTCTTGCACAAATTTTCCATCAATCAAAACATCTATATAAGTAACTACAGCTTGTTGATCATCTGTTAATTCATCTAGCTTATAACCAGTCCATAGCCAAATATCTTTATTATCACATTCATTTTTTACTCGTTTTACTAGTTTTAAAATGGCAGGGACATTTTGTGGATGCAAGGGATCACCACCAGAAAGTGATAACCCTTGGCGCTTTATTTCAGTGTCTTGTAAATCTTTAATAATTTGATCTTCCAGTGATTGTGTAAATGGCTTACCAGAATTTATTCCCCATGTGCTTTTGTTATAACAGCCAGGACATTGATGTACACAACCTGCTACAAAAAGCGCACAACGAGTCCCTTCGCCATTAACAACATCAACAGGATAATAACGATGATAATTCATAATGACAGAATCATTTATTAACCTATTTGACCATTATCCAAATGCTTAACTCGACGCTTTACTTCTTCTTGCTTTCCTGCATTAAATGGACGAGCATCAGGACTGCCTAAATATCCACACACACGGCGCGTAACAGAAACTTTAGATGAATCATGATTACCACAGCTAGGGCAAACAAAACCCTTGCTAGTACATGAAAACTCACCGGTATAACCACATTCATAACATTCGTCAATTGGCGTATTGGTACCATAATAAGGTACACGTGTATAGCTGTAGTCCCACACATCTTCTAGCGCTTTTACATTATTAATCATATTAGGATATTCGCCATAACAGATGAACCCGCCACTCGCTACCGCTGGATAAGGTTTTTCAAATTCGATTTTTTCATATGGATTAACCTTTTTCTCAACATCAAGGTGGAAACTATTAGTATAGTAGCCTTTATCTGTTACTCCAGGAATAATACCAAATTCAGCGGTATCTAAACGACAGAATCGGTCACATAAATTTTCACTTGGCGTACTATATAAGCTAAATCCATAGCCAGTCTCTTTTTTCCATTGTTCAATAGCATTAGCTAAATGTTCAACGATTGCTAAACCTTTTTTACGTAAAGTTTCGCTATCAAATGGGTGAGTTTGATTACCATAAAGTGCATTTAATGTTTCATGTAGACCAATATAACCTAAAGAGATTGATGCACGGCCATTTTTAAAGATTTCAGAAACACTGTCATCTTCTTTTAAGCGAACACCACAAGCACCTTCCATATATAAAATCGGAGCAACACGGGCTTTTACGCCATCAAGACGAGCAATACGAGTCATTAATGCCTTTTTACAGAGCGTTAAACGTTTGTCTAAAATTTCCCAGAAACGAGCTTCATCACCTTTAGCTTCAATGGCGATACGAGGTAAGTTAAGACTAATTACACCTAAATTATTTCGGCCATCATGAATTTGTTGACCGTCTTCTTCATAAACACCTAAAAAGCTACGGCATCCCATTGGTGTTTTAAATGATCCAGTTACTTCAACGACTTTATCGTAATTTAAAATATCTGGATACATACGTTTACTTGCACACTCTAACGCTAATTGCTTAATGTCATAATTAGCATCGCCTTGCTTATGGTTAATACCATCTTTAATAGCAAAAACCAGTTTAGGAAATACTGCTGTTTTGTGATTTTTACCTAAACCTTTTATGCGCACTTTTAAAATTGACTCTTGAATTAGTCGTGATTCCCAACTTGTTCCTAAACCAAAACCAAAAGTGACAAATGGAGTTTGTCCATTAGCGGTATGGAGTGTATTAACTTCATACTCTAAAGATTGGAATGCATCATAACACTCTTTTTGTGTACGACTTTCTGCATAAGCTTCAGGATTTGGAATATTCCATTCTTCTGCAACTTTTTTATGTTTTTGATAACTAATCGTCACAAATTTTGCTAGAATTTCATCAATTCGATTTATAGTTGTACCGCCATAAATGTGACTAGCTACTTGTGCAATAATTTGAGCAGTTACTGCTGTTGCAGTTGCGATAGATTTTGGCGGTTCAATTTCAGCATTACCCATTTTAAAGCCATTAGTTAACATGCCATCTAAATCAATTAACATACAGTTAAACATTGGGAAAAATGGTGCATAATCAAGGTCATGATAATGTATTTCACCACTATCATGCGCGCGCGAAATATCCTTTGGTAATAAATATTGTTTCGCATAATGTCTAGCAACAATACCTGCTAATAAATCGCGTTGAGTTGGAATGACTTTACTATCTTTATTTGCATTTTCATTCAAAATCGCAACGTTGCTTTGTTCTATTAAACCACGAATATCTTGGTTCAAACGGCTACGTTCTTCACGCGCGCGATCACGATCATGTCGATATTCAATATAAGTTCTTGCTAATTTTTTATAAGGCCCTGACATAAGTTGATTTTCAACGACATTTTGAATCTCATTAATATCAACACTTTCGCGATCCATCATTTGATTGGTAACAACACGAGCAACAGCTGCACAGTAGTCTGGGTCATTAACATTAGCCGCAACAGCTGCTCTTATAATAGCATCTTTAATACGAGTCTCATTAAATGCAGTTTGACAGCCATCACGTTTGATTACTACGGGCATATATACTCCTCAATATTCATTAATAGTTAGCGCTTGGCATGAGTTTTATATCAACCTAAATAGTTGTTATGATTTTTCAAAACTATTGATTTTTTATTAAAATATGGATCTTTTGATATAAACTCGGATTTTCACATCACTTTGAAAAACACTATATGTAGTAAATATGAGAGAATTATACACCATATATTGTGTTTTTCCAGTTTATTTAAAAAATAAATTTGCTTGACATGGCCAACATTAATCACCACAACTCTTTCGATAAATAATTTAAGAGAAGTTTGGATAAATTGGATATAAAAGGTGTATAAATTTTGTAAGAGTGCAACTTATTTTACACTCTTATCTGGAACAAAAAAACAAAGATTAATAAAATTAAGATTCAATATTTAACCAATCAGTATGGAACACACCGTCTTTATCAATACGTCTATAAGTATGAGCACCAAAATAGTCACGCTGAGCCTGAATTAAATTAGCCGGTAACACCGCTGAACGATAGCTATCATAATATGCTATTGCTGCCGATAAAGTAGGAACAGGTATGCCTTGTGAAACCGCTAAACAAATAACTTCGCGCAATGATTGTTGATAAGCTTCAACAGTTTTACAAAAATATGACGCCAATAGTAAATTATCAATATCATTATTTTCAGTATAAGCGTCCGTAATTTTCTGCAAAAATTGCGCTCTAATAATACATCCCGCTCTAAAGATCTTTGCAATTTCACCATAATTTAATTGCCAATGATAATGTTCTGATGCAGCCTTTAATTGCGAAAATCCTTGGGCATAAGAGATAATTTTGCCCATATAAAGGGCTTTACGTACTTTTTCAATTAGTGCTTGTTTATCACCTGTAAAAACTACTTTTTCCGGTCCTTTAAGAACTTTCGATGCAGTTACTCGCTGATCT
The DNA here is from genome assembly GCF_984569075.1 of Gilliamella sp. LMG 34361. Classification (NCBI taxonomy): domain Bacteria; kingdom Pseudomonadati; phylum Pseudomonadota; class Gammaproteobacteria; order Orbales; family Orbaceae; genus Gilliamella; species Gilliamella sp. LMG 34361. The sequence continues at coordinate 3,099,683 of NZ_OZ474903.1, forward strand.
TTAATTGCTGAAATATAACGAGCAAATACCGATTCAGTAATTAAAGATAATGGTTCACCTAAATCTAATGCACTTTGGCTTGTCCATTTTCCAGTTCCTTTATTACCCGCAACATCAAGAATCATATCAACCAAATAATCACCATTTTCATCTTTATATTTAAAGATGTCGGCTGTTATCTCAGTTAAATAACTATCTAATTCACCTTTATCCCAATCAGCAAAAACATCGGCAAGTTCATCATTTGTTAATCCTATTACATATTTTAAAACACTATAACTTTCTGCAATTAATTGCATGTCTCCATATTCAATACCATTGTGGGCCATTTTTACGTAATGTCCTGCTCCATTTGGACCAATATAAGTCACACAAGGTTCACCATTCGCTTTAGCGGCTATTTTTTCTAAAATTGGTGCAACTAACTCGTACGCCTCTTTTTGGCCACCAGGCATAATTGAAGGTCCTTTCAATGCACCTTCTTCACCACCTGAAATACCTGCTCCTATGAAGTTAAATCCTTCATCAGACAGTATTTTATTTCGACGAATAGTATCCTCAAAATAAGCATTACCACCATCAATAATGATATCACCTTTGTCTAATAAAGGTCTTAGCTCATCAATTACGGCATCTGTTCCTTTACCTGCTTGCACCATAATTAATATACGACGCGGTTTTTCTAATGAATTTACAAAATTTTCAATACTATAATAAGGAACCAATCGTTTATCAGAATGTTCAACCATCACTTGTTCTGTTTTATCTTTAGAGCGATTATAAATTGATACCGAAAATCCACAACTTTCAATATTAAGTGCTAGGTTTCGCCCCATAACGGCCATTCCAATGACACCGATTTGCTGTTTAGACATAATTTGGCTCCTTTATTTAATATCTATAGCCTTAAGAAGTTTTTAGTACTACTACAGTAATGCTTATTAACAATTAAGGTATATATTGCCATAAAAAAACCGTATCAATACATAATACGGTTTTTTTCATTATTTTAATTAAATTGCTTTGGAACTAAGTGAATCATGAACGCTTCATCATTTCAAAAAACTCGTCATTAGTTTTAGTCATGGCGAGTTTGTCAATTAAAAATTCCATTGCATCAATTTCACCCATTGGGTTGAGAATTTTACGTAAAATCCACATTTTTTGTAATTCATCAGGTGAAGTCATTAAATCTTCTTTACGCGTACCAGAACGATTAAAGTCAATAGCTGGGAATACGCGGCGTTCTGCAATTTTACGCGATAAATGTACTTCCATATTACCGGTACCCTTAAACTCTTCGTAAATAACTTCGTCCATTTTAGAGCCAGTATCAATTAAAGCAGTCGCAATAATTGTTAAACTACCGCCCTCTTCCACATTACGTGCTGCGCCAAAAAAGCGTTTAGGACGATGTAAGGCATTAGCATCAACACCACCAGTTAATACTTTACCTGATGATGGGATAACAGTGTTATATGCACGAGCTAAACGAGTAATTGAATCTAATAAAATAATAACATCTTTTTTATGTTCAACTAAACGTTTTGCACGTTCAATTACCATTTCAGCAACTTGAACATGCCTTGCTGCAGGCTCATCGAACGTAGAAGCTACAACTTCACCCTTGACTAAACGTTGCATTTCAGTAACTTCTTCTGGTCGTTCATCAATCATCAATACAACTAATTCACATTCTGGGTGATTTACCGCTAAGCTTTGTGCAATGTTTTGTAATAACATTGTTTTACCTGCTTTTGGTGGAGCTACAATTAAACCACGTTGACCTTTACCAATCGGTGAAGCTAAATCAAGCACTCTTGCTGTAATATCTTCTGTAGAACCATTACCACGCTCCATACGTAAGCGAGAATTAGGATGTAGAGGAGTTAGGTTTTCGAAAAGGATTTTATTGCGAGCGTCTTCAGGTTTATCGTGATTAACTTCATTTACTTTTAGTAACGCAAAATATCGCTCACCTTCTTTTGGTGGTCTAATTTTGCCGGCTATGGTATCGCCAGTTCTTAAATTGAATCGTCTAATTTGGCTTGGTGAAACATATATATCGTCAGGCCCAGCTAAATAAGAACTATCAGCAGAGCGCAAAAAACCAAAGCCATCTTGCAAAATTTCAAGTACACCATCGCCAAAAATATCTTCACCACTTTTAGCGTGCTGTTTTAATATTGCAAAAATAATATCTTGTTTTCTAAGGCGGGCAAGATTTTCAAGCCCCATTTTTTTCTCACCAAGCGCTATTAGCTCGGAAACAGAAGTGTTTTTTAATTCAGTTAAATTCATAGTTTATAAATTCTTGAGGATAAAATTGATATGTTTGCAATTACTGCTATTTTTGTATATTTCTTTCATTTACTTATAAAAAATTCTCTTTCTAGCAACGTGTAAAATTGATTTATTACTTTGCTTTCGATGATAATTATATATTTGGATATTGAATTTTCACCACTTTATCAAGAAAAACAATGGATTGCTGAAAGGTGTTTATGTAAGAGTTTAGCAATTTACACTAAATTTATGGGGATGTCTATATTTTTAGTTATATTTTATTGGAATAAAAAATAATAAGCGCCATTTTAAACGCTTATTATATTACTAAACAAATTTAGATTTTTATTAAAGCTGTGGTTCAATAAATGCTTTAAGTTGCGCTTTTGATGATTCGCCTACATGAGTAGCAATAACTTGACCATTTTTAAAAATTAATAACGTTGGAATACCACGAATACCAAATTTAGGGGCAATACTAGGATTTTGTTCCACATTTAATTTAGTAAAAATAATTTTGTCACCGTATTCTTCAGCGAGTTCCTCTAAAATAGGGGCAATTTGTTTACAAGGTCTACACCATTGAGCCCAAAAATCGACTAGAATCGGTTTAGTTGATTCATTTATCGTCTTATCAAATGTAGCTTCAGAAAGTGCAACAATGTTATGACTCATTTAATTATCTCCTAAGGAATTTATCTAAAATTATATTAGGATATTTTCATATCTACCGCTAGTAATTATTCTAATAGGACATAATTATTAGTGAAGTAGTTGTATTTAGTATGCTACAATTATCAAATTCTGATAATTATACTCTTAAACAATAATGATTCAATCTTATCTTACAAAAACAACTTTCAATCAATTTCCCCTTCATCCATTAGTCATCAAAGCGCTGGAGAAAAAAGGTTTCGTTTACTGTACCCCAATTCAAGAGCAAACATTGCCATTAACAACCAAAGGAATTGACATTGCAGGACAAGGACAAACCGGTACGGGCAAAACGATTGCGTTTTTGGCATCAACATTTAATCATTTATTGAATAATGATCCACTACCCGATCATAAATCTAATCAACCAAGAGCAATCATTATTGCACCAACACGTGAGTTGGTTGTACAAATATATAATGATGCTAAACCGCTTTCAGAAGAAACAGGTATTAAATTAGGATTAGCTTATGGTGGAGATGGTTATGATAAGCAATTAAAAATGCTTTCTGCTGGGGTTGATATGTTGATTGCAACGACAGGAAGATTAATTGATTATGCAAAACAAGATTATATCAATTTAAGTGCAATCCAAGTTGCAGTTTTAGATGAAGCTGATCGTATGTTTGATTTAGGCTTCATTCGTGATATTCGATGGATATTTAGGCATATGACTACACCACAAAATCGTCTCACAATGTTATTTTCTGCAACGTTAACCCATAATGTGCGTGAACTTGCCTTTGAATACATGAATGAACCACAATATGTTGAAGTCGAGCCCGAACAAAAAATTGGTCATAGAATAAAAGAAGAGTTATTTTTCCCATCAAATGAAGATAAACTAGCTTTATTACAAACGCTTATTGAAGAAGAATGGCCTGACCGTAGCATTGTATTTGCTAATACTAAAATAGCCTGCGAAAAAATTTGGCGTCATTTAGTGGCTGATGGCCATCGAGTAGGATTACTCACTGGTGATATCGCACAAAAAAAACGTCTATCCATTCTTGATAAATTTACTCAAGGCGATCTAGATATATTAGTAGCAACAGACGTAGCCGCCCGTGGCTTACATATTCCTAATGTTACCCATGTTTTTAACTACGATCTCCCTGATGATTGTGATGATTATAGGCATAGAATTGGCCGTACAGGACGAGCAGGGGCCGAAGGCTACTCAATTTCACTAGCTTGTGAACGTTATTCGCAAAACTTACCTGCTATTGAAAAAGCTATTGATCACGCTATTCCAGTTAGCCAATATGATCCTAAGGCCTTATTAAGTGATTTGCCAACACCTAGACCAATTAAAAAACCAATGCGTAGAAAACCATCATAAAAGGATTTTTTTGTGGTTAATCCCTGAATAAAAATCAATATAATACCACCATTAAAAACCAAATTTAATGATGGTATTTTTCTTATTACAAATTAATTTATTAACTCAAATCTTGCTTTTTGCTCAAGAAATCCTGATAAGCTAATTCAATTTTTTCTTTCGATTCAGAGGATAGTGTTCCAACATGTCGACCATGTAATGCACCATATAAACTAAATAGAATATTAATCGATAATTTTGGATTTTTACTTTTTATTCGATAAAAAGTTTCCAAATATCCAACTTCTTTAAAAATTTCTACATTGGTAATATCAGAGCTTACCATTAATTTTTCCAAAGAAACTGACATGTTGGGTAACGATTTTAAGCGACTTTGGCATTTAACCAATTTTTCGTCTAGATCTTGTTTGGCATGTTCAATGACCATTTTCACTATAGTATGCAATTTTTGTCGATCTTGGCGTAATGCATCATCTACTTTGTAGTAATCAAGCAGTTTATGTGATCCATCAAACACCAAATCTAGCGGTTGCATACCAAGTTCAACAAACATTGAGCGATACTTATCGTGGGCTCTCAAATAAACATCATTTTGATCTAACCAAGCAAACATAATTGATTCACTATTAAGACTAAATCCTCCAAAAAATGACCTTAAAGAAACGTCTTCAACGCAAGAAAACTCCTGTTTAATATTTACTGCTGTAGTTTTTAGCATATAAAATTCCCTTTTTCACTTACATTTATGAATAACTCTAATTAGTGAGTTTATGCTAAACTATATTAATTCTATTCATATTCAAACAACTATTTACGATTAATTAATAAATATGAGATCTGTCTTCCATAAATGAATATTTGTTTGATTTGTACTTGATTAATTATATTTTTTTTGCTCTAAAAAAAATATAAGACTTTTTCAGTAGTTAAATATATATCAAATCTTAATATTTCTTAAAAAAAGAAAAAACGCTTTGGCGTTGTTATTCTGTTGTAATAATTATACAATCACAGCTAATTCACTAAATGGTATCTATTATTGTCAATTTTAATCAACATGTTCAAAAACGTTATAATCACGCTTTTTATGTTTTATTCATTTGCCATATCAGCAGATAAAAAACCGCTGATTGAAGAACTGACATCCTGTAACCCTGACTTTTTTAATTACGTCTATGAGTATAGAGAAGAGTTAAAAAATCACACTAATATTAAAACTTTTAATCAGGATCAAGCTTATATTCCTGTTGAAAGTCGCACAGATACCAATAAAAACTTTATTTATTTTAAAACGCCAATTCAATATAAAAACCTAAAACTCATCGGCTATTATGATAGTGCAATGGATTTAAAAAAAATGGGTAAATATTATTTTTGGGGATTCATCATTGATAATGATATAAATGAAATACATGACAGTTTGGATTTTTTAGAGTGGAAAAATATGGAAGATAACCTTCTATATATCGCTAATCCAAAAATCCGAAATATTAATGACGATATTCTAGTTTGGCATAGAAACACTGGAACAGTTGTTGGTGTGAAAACAATTCCAGCACCAAATACCACCGAGAAGTTATTACTGCTTGAAAAAGGTGATAATATGCAGCTTCTTATTTGTTCTATTCAAGGCATAGTCACCAATAGTCTACTTCAGCAAGAACGCCCTGATATTTATGCAGATAAAGTTAAATAGCCGACTCGCCCATCTCACCTGTACGAATACGAATCACCTGTTCAACGTTATAAACGAATATTTTACCATCACCAATTTTACCTGTTTGTGCTGTTTTCATAATAGTTTCAATGCAGGTTTCTAAAATATCATCAGGTACAATAAGTTCTATTTTTACCTTTGGTAAAAAATCAACCATATATTCTGCACCACGATAAAGTTCAGTATGTCCTTTTTGACGACCAAAACCTTTCACTTCAGTCACAGTCATACCTGTAATACCTTGATCAGCAAGTGCTTCTCGAATATCATCTAATTTAAAAGGTTTGATGATTGCTTCAATTTTTTTCATATCTATTTACCCTTAATTCGAGATTACCAATTTTTAAATCCAAAAGCAGAAGTAATTGGATAACGCCTGCCTTTACCAAAATTACGAGTAGTGATTTTCGGTCCCACTGCTGATTGCCGTCTTTTATATTCGTTGATATCAACTAATTTAATCACTCGCCTTACAGTTGCTTCATCATAACCTTGCGTAATCAGTTGTTCAACGGAAAAATCTTGTTCAACATAGCTTTTTAATATTCCATCTAAAATATCATAAGGAGGCAAACTGTCTTCATCTTTTTGATCCGGAGCTAGCTCTGCTGAAGGAGGACGAGTAATAACGCGTTCAGGAATAACATACGATCGGCTATTTCGATATTTAGCTAATTCAAATACCATGGTTTTAGGTACATCTTTAAGCACATCAAATCCCCCAGCCATATCACCATACAGTGTAGCATAACCAACCGACATTTCGCTTTTATTACCTGTCGTTAATACTAACCTTCGACGTTTATTTGATAATGCCATTAAAATGACACCACGACAACGTGCTTGTAGATTCTCTTCTGTAGTATCTTTCTGAGTCCCCATAAACATAGGTGTTAAAGAAGACATAAATGCATCAAACATCGATTCAATTGAAATAATATCAAATTCAATTCCTAATATTTCCGCCTCTTCTTTTGCATCAGCGATACTAATATCAGCAGTATAACGAAATGGCATCATAACCGCCTGTACTTTATCTTTACCCAACGCATCAACGGCAATTGCCAATGTTAAAGCAGAATCAATACCACCAGATAACCCCAATACCGCTCCTTGGAAACCATTTTTGGTAATGTAATCGCGAGTCGCGAGAACTAATGCGTCATAAACATCAGCTAGTGGTTCATTTTTAGAAACAGAGACAGGTTGATAATTATGCCCCATTTGAAAAACGGAAATTTGCTCTTCAAAAGAGCTTAATTGATGAATGATATCGCCTTTTTCATTACATACAAATGATCCACCATCAAAAACAAGCTCGTCTTGACCACCTATTTGATTAACATAGATAATTGGTAAACCGGTTCTTAGAGCATGTTGTTTAATCAGTTCATGGCGATATTGCTGTTTTTCATAAGTATAAGGTGATGCATTGATAGAGATAACCAAATCTGCACAATTCGCATCAATTCGATCGATAGGTTCAGATTGCCATAGATCTTCGCAGATTAATAAACCAATTTTTTTACCTTTAAAATCAACAACGCAAGTTTGCTCACCAGCAGTAAAATAACGTTTTTCATCAAATACATCATAATTAGGTAATTGCTGTTTATGATAACACGCTAATTGCTGTCCTTCAAAAAACAATGATAACGCATTATAAACTACCCCATCTTGCCAATGGGGATGTCCAACAATTACTCCACATTGTTTACTAGATTGCTTAATAGCCAATAATGCTTGTTGGCAACGGTTTTTAAAATCGTTACGATAAATTAAATCTTCTGGCGGATAACCGCAAATTGCAAGTTCAGAGAAAATAATAAGATCATGAGATGAATAGTGTTGCATCAGTTCAATGATTTGCTGAGTATTACCTTCTATATCACCTACTCGCCAATTTTTTTGTGCTAATACTAAAGATAAGGACATATAAATTCAACATCACAGATAAAAATTGGCAGTAAGTTTAAATGATTCTAAGTTGCGCTGCCACTTTTTTATCGTTAACATGCAATATTAAATTGGCATATACTTGTTTGGAAATAATTATGCAAAAGATCCTCAATGTAGCTTTAGACAATCGCAGTTATCCCATTACAATTGGTGAGAACTTACTTAGTCAATTTGAACATTTTAAACTGCATAATGGTCAAAAAGTACTTATTGCCACAAATGACACCATTGCTCCAATTTATTTACAGCATCTAATTGATATGCTTGAAGCTAATGGCGTCAAAACAGATTTTGTTATAGTCCCTGATGGTGAAAAATACAAAACCATGGAAACATGGAACCAAATTTTAACCGCTTTACTTGCTAACAATCATACTCGAAGTAGTATACTTATTGCACTCGGTGGGGGGGTTATTGGTGATGTAGCCGGATTTGCGGCTTCTGCATATCAACGTGGAATTAAATTTATACAGGTTCCAACAACTCTATTATCTCAAGTCGATTCTTCGGTTGGCGGTAAAACTGCTATTAATCATCCTCTAGGTAAAAATATGATTGGTGCATTTTATCAGCCTCAATCAGTCGTAATTGATATTAATTGTTTAAAAACCTTACCACAAAGAGAGCTTTCTGCTGGCTTAGCTGAAGTAATTAAATATGGCATCATAATGGATAATGCATTTTTTAGTTGGTTAGAAACACATATTGATGATTTACTTAGTTTAAATGTAGATGCGTTAAGTTATTGTATTTATCGTTGCTGTGAATTAAAGGCTCAAGTGGTTGCCGCCGATGAAACCGAACAAGATATGCGCGCTATTTTAAATCTTGGTCATACCTATGGGCATGCCATTGAAGCCGAGCTCGGCTATGGCAATTGGTTACATGGCGAAGCAGTTAGTGTTGGTATGTTAATGGCGTCACAAACAGCCAAATTGCTAGGCCTGTTGGCAGATAAAGATATTGAAAGAATAAAAAATTTATTAATTAAAGCTAAACTGCCAGTTAAAAGACCAGAACAGATGGCAATCGAATCTTATATTCCCCATATGTTACGAGATAAAAAAGTTATTTCTGGTAAGCTTCGGCTAGTAATTCCAACTAAAATTGGTCAGGTTGAAGTAATGGATGGAATAGAGAAAAGTGTGGTACTTGAGTCAATAAAAAACTCATAAAATTTATTTAACTGCGTTAAATGATATTGTATATGTAAATAAAGGAGCACTAACAGTATGCTCCCTTTACCAATATAATAGACAATAAACTCAAGTATTATTGTCTATTCTTTAGTGATTTATAGATTATATTTAATATTAAACCAACGAATGCCACTGAAATAGCGATATAAAACGCATAGGTATAACTTCCACCATTATTTGCCAAAATATCAGCGGTTACTTTGGGGGCAAAAAAGGCTGCTGAAGAATAGCCTATAAAAATGACACCATAGTTTACGCCTTGATTAACTGGACCATAATTTTCCATTACCATTGGCGGGAAAACGCCCATCACACCACCAAAACATAAACCTAACGCTATAATTCCTATTGCAAAACCTATTTGCGATGGTATATATAAAAACGATATAAAAGCAAAGATAATTACCAAAAAAATGATATTCAATGTTTTATTTCGTCCTAGTTTATCTGACACCGTCCCCCAAACTACACGCCCTGCACAATTACTTAGTGAATATAAACTAACATAAAATGAGGCCACAACAGCTGTTAATCCAAACATTTGTTGCCCTATGCCAGAAGCATTTGATGCAATCATTAAACCTGAAAAAGCCCCTGTACCAAGCATAAAAAATATTAAGTAAAAATATGGAGTTTGTAACATTTCCAGCCAATTTTTATTAATAACAGATCCACCTTGTTGAGTATTAGTAGGAATCCAACCTTCTGGTTTATAATTAACCGGAGCAACTTTAATAAATAAACTCGCTACAATAACCACTACAAGATAAGAACATCCAAGTACTTGAAAAGCATGCAGAACACCATAATTTTCTATTAGAAAATGGCCAATCGGTGCAGCAACAATTGACGCACCTCCCATACCTGCTGTAATAATTCCGGATGCAAGACCTTTTTTATCCGGGAAAAACCTTATTGTATTACTCAAACAACCAGAATAGGCCAATCCTTGGCCAAAACCGCTTAATAATCCATAAGTTACATACAACATAATTGGACTGGTAACAAAACCTGTTAGAAAAAAACCAAGACCAAACAACAATCCGCCGATAACACTAGACCATTTTGCTAATCCTTTATCGGTCAAAAAGCCACCTAATATCATAGGAATCGGACCAACTGCTGCATTAATTGAAAATGCAATCATGACATCGGCTTTACTCCAGTTTTTTGCAAGACTTAATGGCTCAGCAAACACACTAAAAGCATAAATTGCCCCAGTACAGAGTAAAATCGAAGTTGAAGCAATCAGCACTACCCATCGATTTATAGTATTACTTATTTTCTCCATGATTTATATCCTTCCTTAGATTTATGTCGTGTGAAGCTGTTTTTCCTGCAATTCGACCAAATGTAAAAATATCAGTTAGAGAGTTACCGCCCAAACGATTACCAGCATGGATACCTCCTGCCACTTCACCTGCAGCATATAGACCTGAAATTTTATGTCCCTTACTATCTAATACATGAGTTTGTGTATCAATTCTTAAACCACCCATTGTATGATGCACTGCCGGTTTTCTTGGCGTTGCATAGAATGGCGGAATTTCAACTTTTAGATCAAACACATCTTTACCAAATTCAGGGTCGTGTCCAGCATCAACATAAGTATTATAATCAGCAATAGTTTGTTTAAAGATTGTCGGATCCATTGCTAGTTTTTCAGCTAACTCTTCTAAGGTATTAGCACAAAATAGCGTTCCGGCAGCAATTTGCTTATTAATTTTTTCTTGCGAAGTGTTGTAAGCCGTTTTTTTAATTTGCTCATCAGCAATTAAATAAAATAACCCACCATTATCAATAGCAGCCTGAGTAAGCTTATCTCGACTACCATATTCATTCACAAATCGCTTACCTTGTTTGTTTACCATAATGAAATTTTGCGGGGGTACTTGTAATCCACTGAATAATGCACCTGTATCAGGATCGGAAACCGGCATCATTTGAGAAAATCCCATACCAACCAAATCAGCGCCAACACTTTGCCCTAAAATAATACCATCGCCTGTAATAGCTGGTGAGTTAGAGGTTTTAATATCATCGTCAATCTCTGTCCAATAAGTATTATACTCTTTTAACATTTTAGTATTAGCACCAAAACCGCCTGATGCCAGGATGACTGCATTAGCTTTAACAGTAATTTTTTTACCATTTAAACCAGTACCAATAACTCCAGATACATGTCCATCCTCGACTATCAATTCTTTAACCGCCGTATCAGTAATGATAATGCCACCATGATCTTCAACATATTTCTGCAAAGCAGAAACATATGCATAGCCTTCACTTTTTAACGGTTTATGACCTCTACGCCATAAAGCACCAACTGGCATTGTCACGTCATGTTTGTCAAACTCAACACCAACATCTTCAAGCCACTTGACCGATTCTAACGCCTCATCGGTTAAAATCTTAACCAAATCATATTGACCATAAATAATATTACCTAATTGGTCTGTACGTTTACCACCAAGATAAGTTTGGATACGATGTAATAATGCTGAATCGAACAAATAACCCGTTTTACCCGTATTTTCAGCTAAATAGTTGGTAATTTGTTGTTTTAACTCTTTAAAATCATCAAGATATTCACTATCAATCGTTGACTCATCAATAGCTGAAATTTCCTGTAGAGTATGGCTTTCACCCGCAATAGCATCAAAGGTATTTTGCCATTGCGGATTTGCTGCATTCATTGGGCCGCCAGTCCGTACAGTATTACCACCAACTGCAGGAAATTTTTCAACAACAATTACCTTTTTACCTTCCTGCAAAATGCTTGCAGCAGCAGATAATCCAGCCCCACCAGCACCAACAACAACTACATCAGTAGTAAATTGTGCGTCAGAAGTATCGACAGCACTCGGTGCTTTCGGTCTTTTACGTAATACATCAGGATTAGCACCTGCCATTTTTATTGCTTTAGCAACCCCGTCGATGACACCATTACTCGTTACCGAAGCACCTGATAAAATATCAACATTAAGCGTCTGACCTTCAAGAATTTGTGAAGGAATACGCTTAAATACTACATCAGCAATTCCCTCTGATTCACCTTCAGTATCAATATCAATTGATTCAATACGATCAGTTGATAATGTAACAGCCATCGGTAAATCGCCATTATGCCCAGGAGCAGTTACATTATAGGTACCTGGTTCATAGGTGATTTCTTCCGGTACATTAAGTAAATTAGCAATTTGAGTAAAACGTAAAAATCGTAAAAAGCAACTTTCTAGAAAATCAATAGTACGTTCTGATTTAATATTTCCCTTTTCATCAAATGCGTGATGAGCACGGCCAAGCAAAAATTCATATCCTGGCATAACGGTTGCATTAACACCAGGAGCATCAAGAATTTGGCGTAAATGTAATTGAGCGCGAGAAGAGCCTTGTACATCATAAGATGCACCTACAATCATCACCGGTTTACCATCAAAAGGATGTAAATTAAATGAGAGCCACTCAAGGATGCTTTTCAAAGCTGAAGGAATAGAATGATTATGTTCTGGTGTTGCAATAATAACACCATCAGCTTCAATAATTTTATTATTAAAATACTGAATAATATCACAATTAGACTTATCATCTGACTCATTAAACATAGGGACATCGGTCAATTCTAATATTTCAATTTCCGCTTTATGCATAAAATGTTTTTGCATAAATTGAAGTAGCAGTCTGTTATAAGATTCTTGAGCATTAGTTCCAACAATTCCAATTAATTTCATGATAATGCTCCTTCTTCTGATGCCTCTTTCCAACTGAATTTTTTATTTTGCTCGGTATTAAATTTCCCTGTTGCAAGTAGTTGATTAGTTAAATTTACAAATAATAAAAATTCATCAAAACACTCTTCCAATTCTTTCACTTTATCTAAATAAACAAGATTACCTTTTTCATCAAAAGCTTGCAGTGATTGACCCAATAAAAATTCAGAACTAGGCATAATACGAGCTTTCAATTCGGGAGCATCTAGGATTTGCCTTAAATGAGCTTGGGCTCTTGAAGAACCTAACATACCATGCGATGCACCAACAATCATGACACATTTATTAATCAGTGGTCTGGTAGTATAAGACAACCATTCAATAGCGCTTTTCAATGCGGCTGTTATTGAATGATCATATTCTGGAGTCGCGATAATAATTCCATCAGCTGATTCAATTTTATCTGATAACATTTTTACCGCTAAAGGAGGGGTTTTATCCTTCGGTTCATTAAATGCTGGTAACGATTTTATTTCACAAACTTCAATTTCGGCTTTATCTGAAAAATGCTCTCTCATATAATGAAGTAATTTTCTATTAGTAGAACTATCTGAATTAGTTCCAACTATACCAACGAATTTCACTTTATAACCTCACTTAGTACCTTGCGGTACAATTAAATCAATATCAAAATTTTAGTAATACAAATCCTTTAGTCGATAACACAAAGTGATAGATTGAGTTTTTGTTATATTAGGTCTATTGACTATTGTGTAAATCATTATGTAAGCTAGTGTAGAACAGAAAAAAAGGTTTGTGAAATAGCTGATTAATTATGGGGTTATAAGTAATTTATTATAATGAGGTTTAATAAAAGAATTTAAACAAATGGCAAAAATTAACTCGCTCAGTATGTTGCAATACATTGATGTTTTACTTAAGCATGGCAATTACACTAAAGCTGCGCAGAATCTGTATATTTCTCAATCATATCTAACCCAAACAATAAAAAAAATAGAAAATGAACTAGGGATTGATATTATCAATCGGCAAAGTACCCCCTTACAATTAACCGAAGCTGGAAAGATCTATTATCAGTATTTAACATCATTAGTTAACGAACAAGAACAATTTAAAAGAAAAATCAAAAAATATACTGACAGTGATTATACCGTTATCCAAATTGGTGTATTACCAAGTTTAGGGACTTATCTACTACCGCTATTTTTACCTAAATTTATAAATAAACATCCTGATATTAAAATAGAATTACATGAATATATTCCTAAAAACAGTGAGGAAAAAACAGAAAATCAAATCCTTGATTTTTTTATAGGGCAAAATCCAGAAACAATATCCCAAAATTTAATTTGTCATAAATGTGGTAAGCATCGTTATTATGCATTGATACCAGAAACGTCAAAATTATACCGAAAAAAAGTTAATTCTAATGAATATAATCATAAATTCATGAAATCATTATTACAAGAAAAACTGATTTTGACTGCACATGGTTCAGCAATTCGTCAACAAGTTGATTATCTTATTCAAAAATACAAAATTCAACCCAATATTATTCTTGAAAGTAGTAACATTTTTACGCTTGTTGAGTTAGCTAAAAAAGGACTTGGAATTACTTTTATTCCAGAAAGCGTTTGTATCAATGAAAAACCAAATGATTTAGCATATAATTTAATACCACTGCCTTTGGATCTCATTTCGTTGAGTTATTTTATTGCCTACTCTACTCATAAAATGCTAAGCAGTGTAGAAAAAGAGCTCATTAACCTATTCATCTCCTCTATGCCATAAGTTATCTGGTTAATGACTAATCTTGATTAACAAAATCAGTTGTAGACTAAGTCAATAACCCATTTGAACAAGCAAATTCTTTATTGGTGGTAATAACCATGCCTTCTATATTTGTTAATTGATTAATTTTTTTAATAGCATTCACAGGACTATAGCCATAGAGTTGTGTTGTCAAAATTTCGCCATCTATTGAATGAGTAGATACAATGGTTATGCTTTCGATTTCAGTTTCTACAGGATAACCCGTTTGACTATTAAAAATATGATGATAAGTTTTTCCATTATAATTAAATGTTCTTTCATAAAGACCAGATGTGACTGCTGATTGATTTTTAATCTTTAATACCTTAATTACATTACCGCGAATTTGAAACGGGTTTTGAATACCTACTTGCCAAAATCCATCATCATGAAAAGGACACTCACCATAAGTTAATACATTACCCCCTAAATCAATAAATGCAGATTTTGCATTTTGTTTTTTAAAAATTTGCATTATTTTATCGGCAAAATATCCTTTAGCTAAAGCACCAAGATCAATGGCCATTCCTTTATATTTTAAAAATACCGACTTATTCACCTCATCCAAAACAATATCATTAGGATCGATGAGAGTTAAAAGTTGCTTAATTTCTGAATCAGGTGGGTATCTAGCGTCATGAAATCCGACTCGCCATGCTTGGATAAGCGGACCAATTGCAATATTTAAAAAACTATTATTAATTAGACTTTGAGCCTTACCTATTTTAATCAAGGTAAAAAGATCTGATTTTACCGTAACAGGTTTAATACCGGCATTAAGATTGATTTGCATTAAATCTGAATTGCCACAATTTGCACTAAAACGACGCTCATAATCTATCAACTTTTTTTCAGCGATATCTAATAGATCTTTAGCATAATCATGTTCGACCCAAATTTGAATTATGGTTCCCATTAAGTTGAGCAAACGCTTATCATTTTTCATGCTGATTAGTTCCTGATATTAAAAATTATGTTAGTCACAACTACCCAATCTTAACCCAGTTATAACAAAAAAAAAATCAACTATCAAATCAATCATACAAAACGTAAATATATTTTTACAAAATCAAATTAATTAAGTGAAACACCGAAAATATAGTTTACCTTAATGTAATTTTGTGTTTACATATAACGTGTTTATGTATTTATTTTTTTACATATAAAAAATATGAATGATTTTAACAAGGAAAATAAAATGTTAAAAGACACACTAAATAATGTTCGAATAAGAGATGAGCACATGTTAGTTACACCGGAAGAAATTAAAAATCTTTATCCATTATCATTTGAATTAGAAAACCAAATTGCCTCTTCCAGACAAACCATTGTTGATATTTTAGAACGTCGTGATCATCGTTTACTGATTGTTTGCGGACCTTGTTCTATTCATGATACTAAAGCAGCGATTGAATATGCGCACAAACTAAAAAAACTATCTGATGAAGTAAAAGATAACTTATTTATTGTAATGCGTGTCTATTTTGAAAAACCGAGAACTACGGTTGGTTGGAAAGGTATGATCAATGACCCACATATGGACAGCTCGTTTGATATTGAACATGGTCTGAAAAAAGCTCGTAAATTACTTCTTGATATCACTAAGATCGGATTACCCATTGCGACCGAAGCATTAGACCCAAATACACCTCAATACCTTGGTGATTTAATCAGCTGGTCGGCTATTGGAGCCAGAACCACTGAATCACAAACCCACCGGGAAATGGCGTCGGGGTTATCAATGCCAGTTGGCTTTAAAAATGGTACAGATGGCAGTTTGGATGTGGCGATTAATGCCATGAAATCAGCTTCTATGGCTCATCGATTTGTGGGTATTAATCAGCAAGGGCAAGTTACCGTATTACAAACCTTAGGCAACCCGCACGGTCACGTAATCCTAAGAGGTGGAAAAGCACCTAATTTTGATGCTGAAAATGTTGCATTATGCGAACTGCAAATGAATAAGGCAAAATTAGTACCTAACCTAATGATAGATTGTAGTCATGCCAATTCAAACAAAGATTATCGTAATCAACCAATTGTTGCTGACTCAATTATTGAGCAAATTAAGCAAGGCAATAATTCAATCATCGGTGTCATGATAGAAAGTAATTTATCTGAAGGCAATCAACCCTCCGAACAACCAAAAGAAAATTTCAAATATGGGGTATCCGTTACTGACGCTTGCATTAACTTTGAAACAACTGAGCAATTATTGCGAAGAATGAATAATGATTTAGCACAGCCGTTACAGAGTAGGAAAAAGTAAACGGTTAAAGCTGAAATTATGTTTATAAATCGCCGACAATAGTCGGCGATTTTTTTACTAACCAAGTTGCTTACGAGCATTACGGAAAATACGCATCCACGGACTATCTTCACCCCAATTATCAGGATGCCACGAATTAGTTACTGTTCTAAATACTCGCTCTGGGTGCGGCATCATAATCGTTGCTCGACCATCACTTGAGGTTACTGCGGTAATCCCATTTGGTGAACCATTTGGATTTGCCGGGTACTGCTCTGTCACTTTACCAAAATGGTCAATATATCGAACTGCAACCAAGCCAGAAGCTTCTAAACGAGTCAAATGATCTAAATCGCGGGTTTCGGCTTGACCTTCACCATGTGAAACCGCAATCGGCATATGCGAACCAGCCATATCGGTAAACAGTAATGACGGACTAGATTGAATTTGAACTAAACTGAAACGTGCCTCAAAACGTTCCGATACGTTGCGTACAAAACGCGGCCATAACTCAGCCCCCGGTATCAGATCTTTTAGATTCGACATCATCTGGCAACCGTTACAGACCCCTAATGACAAAGTATCATTACGATGGAAAAACTGTTCAAACTCATGGCGAACTTGTTCATTAAATAAAATAGACTTAGCCCAGCCTTCACCTGCCCCTAATACATCACCATACGAAAAACCACCGCAAGCAACAAGTGTATTAAACTGACTCAAGGTTATTTGGCCAGATAATAAATCCGTCATATGGACATCAACTGATTCAAAGCCAGCGCGAGCAAATGCAGCTGCCATTTCAATATGTGAGTTCACGCCTTGTTCGCGTAGAATTGCTGCTTTCGGTTTCACTCCTTTGACGATATAAGGTGCAGCAATGTCTTGCGCTGGATCAAAAGTAAGTTTGACATTCAAGCCCGGATCATCATCATTTTGTTTGAGTTGATGCTCTTGATCAGCACATGCTGGATTATCGCGTAAACGTTGCATTTGCCATGTGGTTTCGGCCCACCATGTTCTTAAGGTTAGACGCGATTCGCTATATACCACAGCAGTATTATTGCGTACAATAAATTGCTGTCCGACTTTAGCTTTACCTAGTGTGTGAACCACATGCGAAAGCCCAAACTGGTTAAAACAGGTCATGACTTTGTCTAGCTCACTGCCGCAAATTTGAATAACTGCGCCGAGTTCTTCATTGAATAGCGATGCAATAACATCACTACCAAGTGGGTGAATATCAACATCAATACCACAATGTCCTGCAAATGCCATTTCTGCCAATGTAACCAATAAGCCACCATCTGAACGGTCATGATAAGCCAGTAAGCTTTTTTGAGCGACTAACGCTTGGATAGCTTGATAAAAATTCGCTAACTCTTTAGCATCATGAACATCCGCGGTTCTTTGTCCTAGATGACGATAAACCTGAGCTAATGCTGTTGCCCCTAGTGATTGATGACCTCTGGATAAATCAACAAATAATAATAGATTATCTTCATCGATAGAAAGCTGCGGTGTAACAGTTTTACGTACATCTTCGACACGCGCAAATGCAGAAATCACTAACGATAACGGTGAAGTTACCGTTTTTTGTTCACCATCTTGTTGCCATGTTGTTTTCATAGACATGGAATCTTTACCGACTGGAATAGCCAGTCCCAAAGCCGGGCATAACTCTTCGCCAATGGCTTTAACCGCTTGATAAAGACCGGCATCCTCACCAGGGTGACCGGCGGCAGCCATCCAGTTAGCCGAAAGTTTAATACGTTTAATATCACCAATGTTTGTCGCGGCAATATTAGTAATTGCTTCACCCACAGCTAAACGTGCTGATGCCGCAGAATTAAGCAAAGCTACCGGCGCACGTTCCCCCATTGACATTGCTTCACCATAATAACTATCTAAGCTTGCTGTTGTCACCGCACAATCGGCCACCGGCACTTGCCAAGGTCCAACCATTTGATCACGGGCGACCATACCAGTTACTGAACGGTCACCAATGGTAATTAAAAAGGTTTTTTCCGCCACAACTGGCAAATGTAGTACCCGTTTTACAGCATCATATAAATTGATATCCGCTGTTGAAAAATGATCCCCTTGTGCTTGGCTAGATTTGACGTCTCGTAACATTTTAGGGGTTTTGCCCAATAACACATCTAACGGTAAATCTATCGGATTATTGTTGAAATGTTCATCATGTAACACTACCGCTTTATTTATTGTGGCTTCGCCAATAACAGCATAAGGTGTACGTTCACGCTTACAAAGTTCATCAAATAACGCTAGGCTTTGCGGATGAATCGCTAGCACATAACGCTCTTGTGATTCATTGCACCAAATTTCTAATGGTGACATGCCTTGTTCATCACTTAATATTTTACGCAATTCAAACTGACCACCACAGCCACCATCACTAACCAGCTCTGGCATAGCATTAGACAAACCACCTGCGCCCACATCATGGATAAATAAGATTGGGTTTTTATCACCAAGTTGCCAACAACGATCGATTACTTCTTGACAACGACGTTCCATTTCTGGGTTATCACGTTGAACTGAAGCAAAATCAAGATCAGCATCTGATTGTCCTGATGTCATAGATGAGGCCGCACCACCACCTAGACCAATATTCATGGCAGGCCCACCTAATACAATTAATTTGGAGCCGATCGGAAATCCACCTTTTTGAATGTGTTCTCGACGAATATTTCCCATACCACCGGCTAACATAATCGGTTTATGATAGCCTCTGACTTCTTCGCCATTAAAGCTATTAACTTTCTCTTCATAAGTACGGAAATAACCTAATAATGCTGGGCGACCAAATTCATTGTTAAAAGCCGCGCCACCTAAAGGTCCATCCATCATAATATCGAAGGCGCTAACAATTCGATCGGGTTTACCAAAATCTTGTTCCCAAGGTTGCTCAAAATTAGGAATACGCAGATTCGAAACCGAAAAACCTACTAATCCTGCTTTGGGTTTGGCACCTTTTCCGGTCGCTCCCTCATCACGAATTTCACCACCACTACCAGTTGCCGCACCCGGCCAAGGAGATATTGCTGTTGGATGATTATGCGTTTCAACCTTCATTAAAATATCAGCATATTCCTGATGATAATTGTAAGTTCGATTCTCATAATCAGCAAAAAATCGCCCAACTTTAGATCCATCCATTACCGCGGCATTATCTTTATAAGCGGATGACACATAATCTGGCGTATGTTCAAAAGTATTTTTGATCATTTTAAATAATGATTTTGGCTGTTTAACACCATCAATAATCCAATCAGCATTAAATATTTTATGACGACAGTGTTCAGAGTTTGCTTGACTAAACATATAAAGTTCAATATCGGTTGGGTTACGGTTCAATTTTTGAAAACTCTCAACCAAATAGTCAATTTCATCCGATGCTAAAGCTAAACCTAATTTGATGTTAGCTTCTTGTAAAGCTTGGCGACCTTGACCTAATAAATCAATTGTGCTTACTGGTTTAGGTTGTTCAGTCTTAAATAATTGCTGAACTTGTTCAAAGCTACTTAACACCATTTCCATCATTCGATCATGAATTAATGCAAAAAAGCTATTTTGTTGTATGGCTGTTAAAGGTGAACTAACTTGCACATAATAAGCAATACCACGCTCTATTCGACGAATTTGTGATAGTCCACAATTATGTGCAATATCAGTGGCTTTTGATGACCATGGTGAAATAGTGCCTTCACGAGGGGTAACTAAAAAGAGTATTTTACTCGCTAAATTTTCTACCTCTATCTGCGAACTTTTAGGGCCATATTGCAATAGCTTGTCCAAAGTTAATTGTTGTTCACAAGTCAATTCATTGGTTAAATCAATAAAATGAACGAATTGTGCTTCAATATTGATAACTGGGATAGATTGTTCACGACATGAGGATAAGATTTTATTAATACGAAATGTAGATAGAGCAGAAGAACCAGCTAAAATTTTCATGCTAAGTACTCTTTTTAAGCCAAAATAGGAAAAAAATAGAGCAACATTATAAAAGAAAGTCATTAAAGAGGCTATCTTAAAAATTATCAAATCATTCAATAAAAAAAGTTGAGGAACGGGGTTTTTGGACACTAAATTCCGCAATTATACTGTAATTTAGCGCTTTGATTACTATTTAAAAAAACGAATTTGTGATGGGAACATCTTGTCAAATTCAAAAAAATAATTGATTTATCGAATAAATATTGCTTTACTGCAACTTAAAAAATAAATATATGTACATATTTTAGAAAATATAAAAGCAATAAGTATTTTTTAGAAGTATAAGGAAAGTAGAGTGGAATTCTTTTTTTATTTCCTCATTATCGTTCTGTTTATTGCAGTATTTGCTAATTTTGCTAATTTGAAGCAACAAATAACGGCCTTACAGAGCCAATTAACAGAATTGCAACAACAGCTCTTATCATTTACACAGCAGCTTTATCAATCTGATAAAACGCATGTAGAGAAAGAAAACGATACGACCCAAGAAGAATCCGTACTCAATACCCCTTCTATCCCTCAAAATGAAACTAATTTTATTGAGATTGAGCAAGAAATGGTTCAATCAACAGTTAACATGCATTCTGATGAAATAGAAGAAAATAGTTCAGAATCAGTAACGGCAGAATTAGAGATAATACAACCGTTAAAACCATCCCATCAACAAGAAACATTTTCAAACTTGGCACTTAATGAGCAAAATGAACCCGTTTTACCTGATACTACTGGGCAATCTGATTTTGAATCGATAGTTGAAAGCCCATTAAGTGTTGAACATGATGAAGCAAAAGTCGAAACCCTAACAATTATTGAGCAAGCATTCTCAGCACAAAACACCGAACCGGATAACCAACCTGAGATTAAACAAGCTTCATCCGACCCGTTTGAATCATACCATAAATATACTCGTAGCAATGAAACTAATATCGGTTACAGTTTGTTTAATTGGTTAATTAAAGTCAATATTATCACTAAAATTGCTATCATAATTCTATTTTTGGGGCTGACTTATCTATTTAAATACGGGATTGAACATCAGCGCCATTATCTTTCACCTGAAGTTAGAATTTTAAGTGCACTTATATTAGGAATTAGTTTACTAGCTATTGGTTGGAAATTACGCCTCAAACGTCAAATTTATGCCCTTATATTACAAGGTGGTGCAATAGCAATTTTATATCTGACCATTTTTGCTGCCTTCAAGTTATATGAGTTAATCCCAGCATTAATCACCTTTGCTATTTTAGTTGTGATATGTTCTTCCAGTATTTTATTTTCTATTTTGCAAAGAGCCATAAGTTTGGCAATCATTGCCTGCGTTGGTGGCTATGTAACACCAATTTTACTATCCGATGGTTCTGGTAATCATGTTGCGTTATTTAGTTATTATTTAATGATTTCAACCGCAATCTTGATAATCAGTATCACACAATCTTGGCGAATTCTTAATCTAATAGGATTTACTTTTACTTTTGTTGTATCGCTAGTTTGGGGAATACAGAGTTTTACGCCAGAATTTTATAAAGAATGTCAAATCTTTATACTTGGTAATTTAGTAATTTACGGTGTATTAGCGGTATTGTTATCAATCCGAAGTATCCATAATAAAGAGAAATACCAGAATATTATTGATTTGTTATTACTGTTTGGCGCCCCTTTATGCGGATTTGGATTGCAATATGCTATTACCCAGCAATGGGAATTTGGTCCAGCATTTTCATCACTAGGCTTTGGATTATTCTATCTTGGTGGTGCCTTTATTATTTTCCATTTGTGGAAATCATTAGCGAAAACACTATCGTTATATTGGCTTGCTATTGGTGTTTCATTTATCACATTATCTATTCCGCTTGCACTTAGTGCCAATTGGACTGCTACATTGTGGATGTTTGAAGGAACCGCTATTACATGGATTATGCTCTCTCAAAAATACTACCGTACAGCGCTATCAGGCACCTTAATCATGTCATTAGGGATTATATCTGCGGCAATATCGTTAGAAAACAATCAACTAACTCCTACACTTTACACTTCGCTTTTAGGAATTAGTAGCATTATTTTATTAGTTAATGCTTGTTTATGGCACCAATATGGACAAAAAACCGAAGTAACAAAATTAATCAAATCTTTTTGCTTATCTATAGCTGTCGTTGTTTGGATATTGTGGATTTTATTAACCATCCCGCTATTTTTACAGCAAATTATTTTACAAATACCATTAATTTTATTATGTTTTACTGTTTCCTTTTGGTTATGGTATTTCATTGGTAAAAAGATTAATTGGAATATCATCTGTCATGGAATGGTATTACTTTGGGCGGTACTGGCAATAAGTTTGTTAAAAAGCCATGCAGTTTCCTATTACTATTTTTCTAGCTATTGGCCTAGCAATCTAGCATGGATCGCAGCCTTCATAAGTGGTTATATCTATCTATATAAAATCCAGGATAGTAAAATAAATAGTAATACCAGTATAAATAACAAATTAATTTTATTACATATTAGTCTATTTTGGCTGTTACTGATCTGGTTAGCTAGAGAAATATTCCATGTATTTGATATCTTATCATGGGGATATGAGGTAATAAAATGGAGTTTATTGGCAACTATTGCAAGCGGTATCACTTTACTATTGTATATTCTTATTAAGCGCCGATATATTACTTCATTATCATTGATAAAAAGTTATTGGTCTATAGGTTTGCTCCCACTTATTAGTTATATGGCATTTTATTTAATTGTAGGACTTGGTATGAGTGGACAAATTATCTATTGGCCTTATATACCAATTGTTAATCCACTTGAAGAAAGTGCTATTTTTAGCTTAATCATGCTTTGCGCTGATGAATCCCCTAATGATTTTGGTAAAAATCATTAAGTTAAGGTGGATACACATCTTGTCATATGATCAAATGGTTTCGCGAAAAATCAATAATCAGACAACAAGATGTGCGAACTCGATATTTTACACGACTCTCTTTACCAATTCTGCCCCGAATTACACTTAAAACGACTCAACAGCTTAACGTTGGCTTGCCACGCATTACTTGACTGTAAAACTCTCACTCTTACCGAACTTGGCCGTAACCTGCCAACCAAAGCGAGAACAAAACATAACATCAAACGAATCGACCGATTGTTAGGTAATCGTCACCTCCACAAAGAGCGACTCGCTGTATACCGTTGGCATGCTAGCTTTATCTGTTCGGGCAATACGATGCCCATTGTACTTGTTGACTGGTCTGATATTCGTGAGCAAAAACGACTTATGGTATTGCGAGCTTCAGTCGCACTACACGGTCGTTCTGTTACTCTTTATGAGAAAGCGTTCCCGCTTTCAGAGCAATGTTCAAAGAAAGCTCATGACCAATTTCTAGCCGACCTTGCGAGCATTCTACCGAGTAACACCACACCGCTCATTGTCAGTGATGCTGGCTTTAAAGTGCCATGGTATAAATCCGTTGAGAAGCTGGGTTGGTACTGGTTAAGTCGAGTAAGAGGAAAAGTACAATATGCAGACCTAGGAGCGGAAAACTGGAAACCTATCAGCAACTTACATGATATGTCATCTAGTCACTCAAAGACTTTAGGCTATAAGAGGCTGACTAAAAGCAATCCAATCTCATGCCAAATTCTATTGTATAAATCTCGCTCTAAAGGCCGAAAAAATCAGCGCTCGACACGGACTCATTGTCACCACCCGTCACCTAAAATCTACTCAGCGTCGGCAAAGGAGCCATGGGTTCTAGCAACTAACTTACCTGTTGAAATTCGAACACCCAAACAACTTGTTAATATCTATTCGAAGCGAATGCAGATTGAAGAAACCTTCCGAGACTTGAAAAGTCCTGCCTACGGACTAGGCCTACGCCATAGCCGAACGAGCAGCTCAGAGCGTTTTGATATCATGCTGCTAATCGCCCTGATGCTTCAACTAACATGTTGGCTTGCGGGCGTTCATGCTCAGAAACAAGGTTGGGACAAGCACTTCCAGGCTAACACAGTCAGAAATCGAAACGTACTCTCAACAGTTCGCTTAGGCATGGAAGTTTTGCGGCATTCTGGCTACACAATAACAAGGGAAGACTTACTCGTGGCTGCAACCCTACTAGCTCAAAATTTATTCACACATGGTTACGCTTTGGGGAAATTATGAGGGGATCTCTCAGTGCATTGCCTCCAATTCCCATAATTTATTACGCCGATAATAACTTGGTGTAACCTTAAAAATGTACTTAAATCGACGTGTAAAAGATTGTTGGGAATCAAATTGATATTTTAATGCGATCTCAAGGATAGTTTTTTTCGTCAACCTCAACTCAACAGCCGCTTTCGTCAAACGACGAGCACGAATATAGCTAGCCAGTGTGACCCCTGTTACTTTTTTGAACAGCCGCTGAAAATACCACTTGGTATAACCCGCTTTATTCGCCACATCATCAAGCAGTAAAGACTGATCTAAATTATGTTCAATCCATAATAGAACATCTTTGATAACCGTTGTATGAAACTGCTTATCATCATATCTTAATTGGATGTTATTAGCTTTATTTTGATAGCGAGAATGCTGTTCAATATACATAAAATAACCTAAATGTTCTTAAGATTGTCACGACCACATCATCATGATACCATAAACATACTGACGGTATGTTATTTTAAATCTATCATGGAAAATAAAAATCATCAACAAGAAAATTTTAAGAGTACCTATCAATCACTGGTTAACTCAGCACGAATATTGTTTGTTGAAAAAGGCTATCAAGCTGTTTCAATAGATGAGATCTCGGGAAAAGCGTTGGTGACCAAAGGTGCCTTTTATCATCACTTTAAAAATAAAAAACAATTACTCAGTGCCTGTTATAAGCAGCAATTAATTATGATTGATGCCTACATCACAACAAAAACTGATTTAACAAATGGTTGGTCTGCCTTAGAAAGTATATTTGAACATTATCTTGATTATATTATTGATAATAATAAAAACCTTATCCCTATCCAAGAAGTGATGCCTATCATTGGTTGGAATGAACTTGAAAAAATTAGCCTTGAATACATTACTGGTAAGGTAAACGCCATTGTCAGCAAATTGATCCAAGAGAACCAACTTAAAGCTTATGATGATGATGTGCTTAAAAACTTACTCAATGGCTGGTTTATGCATATCGCAATACATGCGAAAAACCTAAAAGAGCTTGCCGATAAAAAAGGCCAATTTATTGCTATTTACCGCGGCTTTTTATTGAGCTTGAAAGATAAATAAAATAGATAGGTTTTATTTGAAGCTAAATCTTCTTTATCGTAAAAAATGCCCTCTTGGGTTATCAAGAGGGTCATTATATTTCGCGGAATAACATCATTTGGTGACGAAATAACTAAGCACTTGTCTCCTGTTTACTCCCCTGAGCTTGAGGGGTTAACATGAAGGTCATCGATAGCAGGATAATAATACAGTAAAACGCTAAACCAATAATCCAAATCCAGCCATCCCAAATTGGTAGTGAATGATTATAAATAACAGCAAACAGTAATGGGCCAATAACACCGGTTGCATTGGTAAGGCTCACCAATAATCCCTGTAAAGCACCTTGCTGATGACTCTTTGTTTGGATAGACATCACTCCCTGTAATGCAGGTAAAGCGATCCCACCACCAGCCAATAAAATTAAAACAGGGAAAACTAACCAACCTTCAGATATAAACGCTAAAAAGGCAAATGCACTACTATCTGCAATAAATCCGAGCAGTACTGCCGTTTTTTCGCCCCATTTAGTGGCTATTCTTCCTGCCACAAAGGCTTGGAATACTGAGTGTAAAAGACCAAGACCCGCTAATGAAAAGCCAACCATCATGCTATTCCATCCAAAACGATTTTCGGTAAATAGCACCCACACCGTTGCGGGAATTTGGCCTATCAATTGCGCTGAAAAATAAATAATCAACAAAATGGGCATCGTTTTAAATAAAGTGATGTATACCGAATTCGATTGCGTCTCAACCCCTACTTCGGTATCTGTATTATCACGTGTATTTTTGGTTTCACGGAACCAAAACATAACCACAAGGAAAGTGACAATATTTAGCAACGCAGCGATAAAAAAGGGACTATGCGGTGAAATCTCTCCTGCAAAACCACCAATAATAGGCCCCGCTATTAAACCAAGCCCAAAACTTGCCCCTAACCAACCGAACCACTTCACGCGTTGAGAAGCTGAGGTGGTATCGGCAATGACCGATGCCGCGACAGCCCCAGTAGCTCCTGTGATCCCTGAAAGCAAACGGCCTAAATACAGCATCCAAAGCGCACTTGAAAAAGCCAGCAATAAGTAATCCAGCGATGCGCCTATTAATGACAACAACAGCACTGGGCGCCGACCAAATCGGTCAGACATTTTTCCAAGCCAAGGAGCAAAGATAACCTGCATTAACGCATAAAGTGCAAGCAATACGCCAAAGTGGTTAGCGATATCTTCCGAAGCAATAAATTCACGTAATAACGTTGGCAAGACTGGCATGATAAGGCCAATCCCCATGGCATCGAGTAACGTAATTACCAATGCGATCTTTGTCGAACTATTCATTTCACTTTTCTCTATTACTGATAGGGAGTGGTAAAATAACTCTATCAATGATAGAGTGTCAACAAAAATTAGGAATTAATGATGTCTAGATTAGATAAAAGTAAAGTGATTAACAGCGCATTAGAGCTGCTTAATGAGGTCGGAATCGAAGGTTTAACAACCCGTAAACTCGCCCAGAAGCTAGGTGTAGAGCAGCCTACATTGTATTGGCATGTAAAAAATAAGCGGGCTTTGCTCGACGCCTTAGCCATTGAGATGTTAGATAGGCACCATACTCACTTTTGCCCTTTAGAAGGGGAAAGCTGGCAAGATTTTTTACGTAATAACGCTAAAAGTTTTAGATGTGCTTTACTAAGTCATCGCGATGGAGCAAAAGTACATTTAGGTACACGGCCTACAGAAAAACAGTATGAAACTCTCGAAAATCAATTAGCCTTTTTATGCCAACAAGGTTTTTCACTAGAGAATGCATTATATGCACTCAGCGCTGTGGGGCATTTTACTTTAGGTTGCGTATTGGAAGATCAAGAGCATCAAGTCGCTAAAGAAGAAAGGGAAACACCTACTACTGATAGTATGCCGCCATTATTACGACAAGCTATCGAATTATTTGATCACCAAGGTGCAGAGCCAGCCTTCTTATTCGGCCTTGAATTGATCATATGCGGATTAGAAAAACAACTTAAATGTGAAAGTGGGTCTTAAAAGCAGCATAACCTTTTTCCGTGATGGTAACTTCACGGTAACCAAGATGTCGAGTTAACCACCCTTTAGATTCATAAAGCGAAAATAATGCGGCTCCAACGTACCCACCTAAATGGAAACGGCGTTCACTCCAATCTAAACACGCACAACAGATTTTACGTGAATGTTTGGAAGGAACGTCAATTCCCATTTCATGAAAATATTGAATACCACTTAATGTGATCATTGAACCATTTTCAGTGATCCATTGCTGTTGACAAAGGGAATCATAGATCTTAACGGCAACTTCGCCAGCTAAATGATCATAGCAAGTACGTGCTTTTCGTAAATGCACTGGCGTGGAAACTTTGGCATGTACGCCATGGTTTAAGGAGATCCCCATCATACTTTCCATCAATTCAGCAATATCTTTTCCTGCTAGCCGAAAATAACGATGCTTGCCTTGAGCTACTACTGTGATTAGCTGGCAATCTAATAATTTAGATAAATGACTGCTCGCCGTTGAAGCTGATATATTCGCCACAGAACTTAGCTCAGTGGCCGTCCAAGCTCGCCCATCCATCAAAGCACTGAGTATTTTAACTCGTGAAATGTCAGACATAGCCGCCCCTATCGCGGCTATTGAGGACTCAAAGGTAACCTCTTTTCGTATTAAATTAGCCATCGCAAGTTCACTTTATTGCCCAAGGGAGCGTAACAGATGCAGCCATACTATCATTGTCCGTTATTAATATCAGTTGGTTAGCATGGTCACTGTATTGCACTAAAATATTAATGTTATTCTCCGCCAATACTCGTGCTATTTCGCCAAGTTCCCCCGGTTTTTCCTGTTTTAACTTACGAATTAATGGTGTCCGGATCGCAAGTACTAACAGTCCAGCTTGCTCTAGCGCTATTTTAGCTTCCTTTCCTTGTTCAACAAGAAAATGAGCATGGCATTCATCACCAACCGTAAATATCCCTCCCCCTTCCAATCCAATACCTTTATTACCTAATGTTTTTCCTAGTAATGCTAATTGTCCTATTTGATTATCTAAAACAACGTGAACATCAAACATTATCCTTGTCCTTTTTAAATGAATATTCGCGAGTAATATGAGCAATACTAATTTTGTAAAAATCAAATATTGACTCTCGCCCTTCTTGTTGAGCTTTCGCATGTAAAACATGATTTTTCCATTGCAGAACTGCGTATTCGTTTTCCCACCAAGATAGCGATAACATTTTTCCTTCTGTAGCTAGACTTTGAAAACGTTCAATTGAAATAAAACCAGCTACATGACTTAATAGTGGTCTTAACTCCTCAGCTAAAGTCAAATAGCGAGTTTGTTGGTCGGGTTGTATTTGCACCTCAAATATTACAGCAATCATATTTTTCTCCGTTATTAATCAACAAACAGAGTAATCCACCCGAAAATTAACACTTCGATAAGCAACGAAATATAGAAAGGTCATGCTGCTGTTTTATGTTGTATATCACACTTCTTTAAATTGCTCGGCCTGCGCTTATCATGTTCTCCTTCTCTTATAATTTTGTTTATTATTTATACTTTTTTATTTTTTGCTATCACCGAAAATAGTGCGGATCCCGCATGGTATTTAGGTTTACCCATCATTAAATACCATTGTTGTTATTTTAATCTTTTTAATATTTCATGATTAAGATCACACTAAAATTATGACCCTATTAACTAAAAGTTATGGATACCCTAATAAAACTCATTGTTAAAGATTAGTTAACCAAAGTAACTTCATTTTTCACTATTGTTAAATTGTTATAGTGAAAATTCTGGTAAACTAATAGAGGTAAAAAAATGATCCTAGATGCCAGTTATACATTATTAGTCGCATGTATCGCGCTACTCATAGGAATGTTTGTCGTAAAATTTACCCCGTTCCTACAAAAAAACCACATACCAGAAGCCGTCGTTGGTGGCTTTATTGTTGCAATTGTTCTGTTAATTATTGATAAAACATCAGGTTATTCGTTTACTTTTGATGCTTCATTGCAAAGTTTATTAATGCTCACATTCTTTTCCTCTATCGGGCTAAGTTCTGACTTTTCTCGACTGATTAAAGGAGGAAAGCCGTTAGTTCTATTAACTATTGCAGTAACGATCCTAATCGCCATTCAAAATACTGTCGGCATGAGTATGGCTGTCATGATGAATGAAAGTCCATTTATTGGCTTAATTGCAGGTTCAATTACTCTAACAGGTGGTCATGGTAATGCCGGAGCATGGGGCCCTATTCTCGCTGATAAATATGGTGTAACAGGCGCCGTTGAATTAGCGATGGCTTGTGCAACACTTGGATTAGTGTTGGGTGGTTTAGTTGGCGGCCCTGTTGCCCGTCATCTTTTGAAAAAGGTCTCTATTCCTAAAACAACCGAGCAAGAGCGCGACACTATCGTTGAAGCTTTTGAGCAACCAAGCGTCAAAAGAAAAATCAATGCAAATAACGTTATTGAAACCATTTCAATGCTGATTATCTGTATTGTTGTTGGTGGCTATATCAGTGCATTGTTTAAAGATACTTTTCTGCAACTGCCTACTTTTGTCTGGTGTTTATTTGTCGGTATTATTATCCGTAATACACTGACTCATGTATTTAAACACGAAGTGTTTGAGCCGACCGTCGATGTATTAGGTAGCGTTGCTTTATCGCTTTTCTTGGCAATGGCGTTAATGTCATTAAAATTTGGTCAATTGGCAAGCATGGCAGGGCCAGTATTAATTATCATTGCTGTACAAACTGTTGTCATGGTGCTATTTGCCTGCTTTGTCACCTTCAAAATGATGGGCAAAGATTATGATGCTGTCGTGATCAGCGCGGGTCACTGTGGCTTTGGTATGGGAGCAACACCAACAGCAATTGCGAATATGCAAACAGTCACAAAAGCATTTGGACCATCACATAAAGCTTTCCTTGTCGTTCCTATGGTCGGTGCCTTTATTGTTGATATTTCAAACAGTATCTTAATTAAAATATTTATTGAAATTGGTACATACTTTACCTAATAGCTACACACTACTCGGCGTACTTCTCCTAACAATTTATTATAGGGCAGTATGCCGAGCCGCTTTCTTACCCCGTATATTCCCCTAGTCAATCTATTTAGCTTGCACGTTTACGAATTAATTCTCGTGACAACTAAACCAAAATTTGAATTATGACGAGTATATCTGATTATTTATACTTTATTCGTTAGAATAGTCCGTAGAAATAAATAATCAGTAGGCTACATGGAATGAAATTAAGACATCTCGATATCTTTTATGCTGTAATGACTTGTGGTTCCTTAACGCGTGCGGCTGAAGTTTTACATATTTCTCAACCCGCGGCGAGTAAAGCACTCAAACATGCTGAGCACTGAGAGATCCCCTCATAATTTCCCCAAAACGTAACCATGTGTGAATAGATTTTGAGTAAGCAGGGTTGCAGCCACGAGTGAGTCTTCCCTTGTTATTGTGTAGCCAGAATGCCGCAAAACTTCCATGCCTAAGCGAACTGTTGAGAGTACGTTTCGATTTCTGACTGTGTTAGCCTGGAAGTGCTTGTCCCAACCTTGTTTCTGAGCATGAACGCCCGCAAGCCAACATGTTAGTTGAAGCATCAGGGCGATTAGCAGCATGATATCAAAACGCTCTGAGCTGCTCGTTCGGCTATGGCGTAGGCCTAGTCCGTAGGCAGGACTTTTCAAGTCTCGGAAGGTTTCTTCAATCTGCATTCGCTTCGAATAGATATTAACAAGTTGTTTGGGTGTTCGAATTTCAACAGGTAAGTTAGTTGCTAGAATCCATGGCTCCTTTGCCGACGCTGAGTAGATTTTAGGTGACGGGTGGTGACAATGAGTCCGTGTCGAGCGCTGATTTTTTCGGCCTTTAGAGCGAGATTTATACAATAGAATTTGGCATGAGATTGGATTGCTTTTAGTCAGCCTCTTATAGCCTAAAGTCTTTGAGTGACTAGATGACATATCATGTAAGTTGCTGATAGGTTTCCAGTTTTCCGCTCCTAGGTCTGCATATTGTACTTTTCCTCTTACTCGACTTAACCAGTACCAACCCAGCTTCTCAACGGATTTATACCATGGCACTTTAAAGCCAGCATCACTGACAATGAGCGGTGTGGTGTTACTCGGTAGAATGCTCGCAAGGTCGGCTAGAAATTGGTCATGAGCTTTCTTTGAACATTGCTCTGAAAGCGGGAACGCTTTCTCATAAAGAGTAACAGAACGACCGTGTAGTGCGACTGAAGCTCGCAATACCATAAGCCGTTTTTGCTCACGGATATCAGACCAGTCAACAAGTACAATGGGCATCGTATTGCCCGAACAGATAAAGCTAGCATGCCAACGGTATACAGCGAGTCGCTCTTTGTGGAGGTGACGATTACCTAACAATCGGTCGATTCGTTTGATGTTATGTTTTGTTCTCGCTTTGGTTGGCAGGTTACGGCCAAGTTCGGTAAGAGTGAGAGTTTTACAGTCAAGTAAGGCGTGGCAAGCCAACGTTAAGCTGTTGAGTCGTTTTAAGTGTAATTCGGGGCAGAATTGGTAAAGAGAGTCGTGTAAAATATCGAGTTCGCACATTTTGTTGTCTGATTATTGATTTTTGGCGAAACCATTTGATCATATGACAAGATGTGTATCTACCTTAACTTAATGATTTTGATAAAAATCATTAGGGGATTCATCAGTGCTTTGCGTTTGGTTAAAATTAACGATAAATTATTTGCAAATTGAAAATAAGACAACTAATTTTGCTAACTTTAAAGTACCACTCCCTAATTTGATTTTAATCCTACTAGTGGTATTAACATTCCTTTGGGCTAACAGTATTGTTCTACGTTGCTTGAGTCAAACCTTTGATATTACTTGGAGTACATTTACTTTATGGCACAACAATATTGTACAAATGACCGCTTCACTTCTTTGGATGTTAAGCGCGGTGATTTTAATTGCTATTGGACATCGTTATTCACTTCGAAAAATATGGTTTTGTGGTCAATTAATTCAAATCATTGTTATTATTAAGTTGATATTTGTTGATATCAGAGAAATTGACGGTTTACTACGAGCATTTGCATTTATTGGCGTAGCATTATTGATGTTACTAATCGGTTATTTAGCACCTTTACCACCGAAACAAAATAACGAAAGCGTAGTAGAAAATGAATAAAAATGAATATTAAAAATACAATTTAATTTATAAGCGAATATCTCGCAAATTCAGGAAGATAAAAATTAAATTACTCTCAATTAAAATAAATACAACTTCCTGAATATTATTTAAACTAATGGATAGAAAGTTATGAAAAAAATCTTATTAAGCTCGCTTTTGCTAATAAGTGGATTGAGTCACGCTGCTGATAAAACTAATCAATATGCTTATGGTGCTATGATTAAGCTTAGCGACAGCGAGAGTATGTATAATCGAATAGACCTGACTAGTGATATATATACTCAATCATTATCAAGCACGTTAGATGATGTTCGAGTTTTCAATCAAAAAGGCCAACCTGTCCCTTTTGCATTAGTTAACGTTTATCAACAAAATGATGAAAACCAGACTTTTCCAGTCACTGTTTATACGTTAGATAATAATCAACAAACCGATAAAAATAATCATGAAGAATTAGATGAGGAAGAGCAAAAAAATCAATCTCCAGTTGGGACGTACAATATCAAT
The DNA here is from genome assembly GCF_984569075.1 of Gilliamella sp. LMG 34361. Lineage (NCBI taxonomy): Bacteria > Pseudomonadati > Pseudomonadota > Gammaproteobacteria > Orbales > Orbaceae > Gilliamella > Gilliamella sp. LMG 34361. The sequence goes on from NZ_OZ474903.1 coordinate 3,133,693, forward strand.
ATTAATAATAAGAATGTACAAATTAATCTTGATAACACCAATAAACCAGATGGGTATCATGCAACCTATTTGTTACAAATTCCTAGTGTGATTAAATTAGAACAACCATTTAGTCGTTTATCTATCGATTTCGATAAAATGCAGAATTGGCAGGCAACCGCAAAACTCCTATATAGTAACAATTTGAAAACATGGCAAACTGCGATAGATGATGTTCCGATAATGTCTTTAACAGATAATAACAATAATCAGTCATTAAACGTTAATACGATTGATTTACCGTCGGGTATGAATTTCAAATCTACCTACTGGATTTTACAATTAAATTCAGATAAGCAATTAGTACCTAGTATTAAAACCGTTAAATTCACATCGATAAAATCAGCACCATTAAGGTCCCTTTTTCCAATCGATTTAAATTTAATTTCAGCTGATGAGCAAGAAGCTATTTATCAATTACCTACATCACTACCGATTAAAGAACTTACTATTCAGCTACAAAATAAGCGTACTGTTTTACCGGCAAGTGTTTTTTATAAAACCAGTGATAACGATAAAACATGGCATAAACTTGATGATTATATTTTTCGTAGTATAAATGATACTAATCAAAGTCAAACAATTAGTATTAACAATTCGACTTTAAATATTAAACAGTTAAAAATTGAAGCAATTAATGCCTCTTTAGATAAGGCACCCTATGTTACCGCTTATTTATACAAGATGAGTATTATCTTTAATAGCGCTAATAATGGACCTTTTATTCTTGCCTGGGGTTCAGCAAAGGCTAAACCTGCCTCATTAAGTGAAAAAGCGCTACTATCGGACACAACCTCTGCACAAGATGTGCCTGAAGCTCATTTAGGTGATAAAGTTAAATTAGGCAACAAAGAAGTATTATCGCAAACCGATGATGATTTGAGCAAATCATCCTCTTTATCTAAATGGCTAATTTGGGGCGTTTTAATAGCTGGCGCACTATTTTTAATGCTGTTAGCCTTGAAATTACTAAAAGAGGTTAAAAAAGCCGAATAATGCAATTATAGAGATGAAAATAAAAACGCCAATTGAAATTGGCGTTTTTATTATAATTATGCTTCGTTCCAGCTATCTCTTAAACCCACCGTTCGATTAAAGACTAAAGTATCTTCAGTCGAATATTTACTATCTAGGCAGAAATAGCCTTCACGTTCAAATTGATAGGCCTGTTCGGCTTTAGCTTTTTGCAAACTTGGCTCAACAAATCCTTGCTTAATAATTAAAGAGTTTGGATTAATGGTTGATAAAAAGTCTTCAGCGCTACCAGGATTTGGAGTATTAAATAAACGATCATAAAGACGAATTTCGGCTGGTTTGGCAAATTTAGCTGACACCCAATGAATAACACCTTTTACTTTACGTCCATCTTCTGGATTTTTATTTAAGGTAGCTGGATCGTAGCTACAATAAATAGTTTGGATATGACCTTGCGCATCTTTTTCAACGCGAACAGCGCGTATCACATAAGCATTACGCAGACGTACTTCTTTACCTAATACTAGACGTTTATAATTTTTATTAGCCTCTTCTCTAAAATCAGCACGATCGATATAAATTTCGCGAGTAAACATAACTTCTCGATGACCAAGCTCTGGTCGATTAGGATGATTTGGCATGCTTAATACTTCATCGATTGTTGTCGAAAAGTTTTCAATAATCACTTTAACCGGATCAAGTACCGCCATCGCTCGCGGCGCATTTTCATTGAGATCTTCACGAATACAAAATTCAAGAGTACTCATTTCAACGGTATTTTCTTGTTTAGTTACCCCGATTCGACGGCAAAATTCACGGATTGAAGATGGAGTATAGCCACGACGACGCAAACCAGAAACAGTTGGCATACGTGGATCATTCCAACCATCAACAATTTGTTCAGTAACTAATTGGGTTAATTTTCGTTTAGAAGTAATCGCATATTCAAGATTTAATCTTGAAAACTCATACTGATGAGGTCTGGCTTCAATAGTAATATTATCTAAAACCCAGTCATATAAACGACGGTTATCTTGGAACTCAAGCGTACAAAGTGAATGAGTAATATTTTCTATAGCATCAGATATACAATGAGTAAAATCGTACATTGGGTAGATACACCATTTATTACCAGTTTGGTGATGCTCAGCAAATTTAATACGGTATAAAACTGGATCGCGCATAACAATAAAAGGCGAAGCCATATCAATTTTTGCTCGTAAACAAGCTTTACCTTCAGCAAATTTACCCTCTTTCATTTGGATAAATAATGCTAGATTTTCTTCAATACTTCGATCGCGATAAGGGCTATTTTTACCTGCTTGTGTTAAAGTGCCACGATACTCACGAATTTCATCAGCAGACAGTTCATCGACATAAGCAAGACCTTTATTGATAAGCTCTAATGCATATTCATATAAACGTTCAAAATAGTCAGATGAATAGCAAATCTCACCATCCCATTCAAACCCTAACCATCGAACATCTTCTTTAATTGATTCAACATATTCAATATCTTCTTTAGCTGGATTGGTATCATCAAAACGTAAATTACATTTACCATGGTAATCTTGGGCAATACCGAAGTTTAAACAGATAGATTTTGCATGGCCAATATGTAAATAGCCATTAGGTTCAGGCGGAAAACGGGTATGCGTTGTTTTATATTTTCCAGCCGCAAGATCTGCATCAATAATTTGACGAATAAAGTTAGTTGGACGAGTTTCGTTCGGTAAATCACCGCTCATAAAAAACCTCTGATTATATATTTATTTACTCATGACCAATTTAGAAATGAGATTTATCATTTTGACCGACGAATATAGCAAATTTTTTGTTTTTTCGAAACTTTAAAACAAGAGATTTAAATGTTCTTAAAAAATTTTTGTGCTCAAATGGATAACACTCCTCAATAATTTTAACAGATTATTTAATTTTAACTTAAACTATTCATCACCTGATTTTATCGAAACCACAAATCGTGCACCTCCTAGTGGACTAGTAACAACAAAGGCTTTTCCGTCATGAAATTCTGCCATTAATTTTACATAAGCTAACCCTAATCCATACCCACCTGTTGATCGGGTACGGCTGGTATCAAGACGAGCAAATGGCATAAAGATTTTTTCACGCGCATTAAAAGGAATCCCTGCGCCATCATCATCAATTTCCAAAATAACACGATTATCTTGTTTAGTGATATTTAATACCGCTTTATGCGCTGCATATTTAAAGGCATTGAGTAGCAGATTTTTGACAATAGTTTCGGCTAAATTAGTATCAATTCTGGCGTTAGCATCTTGGCTGTGGCAAACGAGCTCAAAACCTTTAGGTTTAAATAGTGCTAATGACTGACAAACTTTTTCACCCCACTGTTTTAATGAAACTGTAGTGAGATTTAATTCAATATTGCTTTGCTGCATCTTGAAATAACTTAAACTTGCGTTAATCAGGGTTTCAAGTTCATCTATATCATCATTCATTCCTTTTTGTAACGCGATTCTTTCATCTTCGTTAGTAGATTCTTCAAGCATACTTAATTCAAATCGCATTCGTGCAAGAGGAGTGCGTAGTTCATGCGCCATTGCATGCGAAATCGTTTGGTTAGTGCTGACCAGATGCTCTATATGAGTCCCCATATTATTTAAAACGTTGGCTAATGGTTTGAATAGCCAACCTTTCACATTTTCGGTACGTGCTTTTAAATTGCCCTGTCCTAGTTGTTCGGCAGTTTGACGTATATTAACTAGATCTTTCCATACGGCGCTGAACGCAAAATAGATTAAAATAAAAAAGATTATGGCACTAAATAATGCCCAAATAATAAGAAAGACACTTAACGACATAGTATTTGATTCTAATATATCTCGCATTAAAATCGGACCTAATTGCAATAAATGCCCGTCATTGAGATCGATATATACCACTTCGTCATCACCATCATAAGCAAAATCAAGCTGTTCTAACTCTTTTTTTACCGAGTGAGATAATGCTGTATTTGCAGATAAAACTTTTATGGGATAGCCGAAATAAGGTTGTAACTCATCAACGACTGTTTGCAGTGGTCGCTGTTTATTCTCATCAATGTGTTTACGAATTAAGTTAACTGTTCCTCGCTGTGACTCACGAAAAACGATATGATCATCAGGCATATCAGTTAATGACGAAGGTAATGAATCAAATACTAATAATGCACCATAGGCAATAATACATTGTAATGAAAGTAAAACGACCAGATAAAAGACGATGCGGCGATTGAAAAATAGCGGTTTAGCTAATAATCGTTTCAATGGTTTTCCCCTTCACGCATAAATAAATACCCCTTTCCTCGAACCGTTTTAATTCGTGAGGAGTTATCAGGATCATCAAGTAGCTTGCGCCGTAATCGAGAAATTCGAGCATCAATTGAACGATCACTACCGTCAAAATCAATACCTCTTACTTGGGAAAATATATCATCTCGAGATAGAATCTTACCGGCGTTATTAGCTAATAACCAAAGTAAGTCAAATTCGGCAGTCGTTAAATCAATTTCTTGTGCGTCTAATAGCACTTTGCGATTTTCACCATCTATCACTAAATTGTCAAAAGCTAGTGTATTATTGTTAAATAAGGCTATTTGCTCTTTAAAACCTTCTTTATCATTTTCGATCTGTTTGCGTCGTAGCAATGCTCGAATCCGAGCTAGTAATAATCGAGGCTCAACGGGCTTGGCTAAATAATCATCCGCACCCAACTCTAACCCGACAATTTCATCAATATTGTCTTCGCTAGCGGTCATAATAAGAATATAGTTAGTAAACCATGAGCGTATATCTCGACAGATGTCAAAACCTGATTTTTCAGGGAGCATTACATCTAAAATAACCAAATCAGGATTGATTTGTTGTATCTTTTCTTCTGCACCTTCACCACTATTATGCCAATCAACCATATATCCTTGACGGACTAGGTAGACTTGTATTAAATTGGCTAATCTTTCATCATCTTCGATAATTAATATACGTTCACTCATTTCGGATTCTCTTTACCGTAACGTCGACTTTCGAGATGCTTCATTATACAAGCAAATTAAACACCGTTACAAAATATATACAAAGAGCCAACAAAGCTAATCATCACTCTGTGAGAAAATGGGCGACAATATCTATAACCAAGCAGTTTTTACTTTGAATATGAATAATTTTTCATCAATTACTAATCATCTTTTTCAGCCAGCTTATACTCATCATCATAAACCTATTATTTTGTGCGATTTTGATGGCACCATTAGTGTTAAAGATGTAACTGATACTTTACTAAGCCAGTTCGGCCGAGATGGGTGTGATGAACTTGAAGAATTATGGGTCAGTGGTAAAATTGGTTCTCAAGAGTGTATGAGCAAACAGATCGCCTTAATGGATGCGAGTTTAGAAGAACTTAATTCTGCATTGGCAAAAATTGAAATTGACTCTAATTTCAAAGCATTCATTGATTACACCGAAAAAAATCATATTCCCGTTCATGTAGTTAGTGATGGTTTAGATTATGCTATCCAATTTGTTTTAAAGCGTCATGGCATTGAGCATCTACCGATTTATGCTAATAAGTTATTGCATGATAATCATCGAAGTTGGCGTCTTGAGTTTCCTTATGCTAATAAAGATTGTATTAAACAAAGTGGTAATTGCAAATGCAATCATGTAAAACAACAGCAACATTTTCCTCAAATACTGTATGTTGGTGATGGGACTTCCGATTTTTGTGTATCTCATCATGTCGATCTGGTTTTTGCTAAAGACAAACTAGTCAATTATTGTGAGAAAAACCATATTAAACACACGGCTATTGCTAGCTTTGCGGATGTTACCAAGGCGTTAAAACAAACAGAACAATCACTAATTCCAGTCATGATGGTAAAATAAAGGAAGAATAATGAGTACAATTGAAGATTTATCTTATTTTTTACCAGGTAATAAAAATGGGGTATTGTTAATTCATGGTTTAACCGGCACTCCAAATGAAATGCGAATTTTGGCCAATGGTTTACATAAAGCAGGATTTACAGTTTATGCAATACAGTTAGCCGGCCACTGTGGTACTGAAGCTGATCTATGTAAAACAACTTGGCAAGATTGGTATAAAAGCGTGCAAGATGGTGCTGATTATTTAGCCAAACAGGTAGATAATCTTTTTGTTGCAGGTTTATCAATGGGTGCCCTTCTAGCGTTGAAACTAGCTGCCGATCGCCCCAATCAAATTAAAGGCGTCGGTGTTTTAGCACCTACTTTTTATTATGATGGTTGGAGTATGCCTTTTTGGGCTAAAAAATTCTTCTTTTTATTGGTCTATTTTAAGAAATTAGGTATTTTTCAAAAAGTCTCTTTTATTGAAAAACCACCTTATGGCCTTAAAGATGAACGAATTCGAGCAGTAGTATCTGAAAGTATGTTAAGTGGTGACGCCGCATCGGCGGGGCTTGCTGGAAATCCATTTCCTGCATTAGCAGAAATGCAATTATTAGCAAAACATGTTCGCCAAGAATTACCAAAAGTTACCTCACCTTGTTTGATTATGCATTCAGGTAATGATGATATTGCCAATATTGAAACGAATGCAAAATTAGTTGAAAAACTCGTCTCAGGTCCTAAAAAATTAATTGTATTAAATGATAGTTATCATTTAATTACTATTGATAGCCAACGCCGAGAAGTAATTAAAGAGTGCACTTCATTTTTTAATAATTTGGCAGAAGGAATTCAAGCATAATGTCATCCTTAGTTATTTTTCTTTGGGTTAGTAATATCTGTTTTGATACCTTAGGACAAGTTGCTTTTAAATATGCTGCAACATCGCCGACCAACAGAGATGGATGGTACTACTGGTTGGATCTCGCCAAAAATCATTGGATTTGGATAGGAATATCATCATACGTTGCTGAATTTTTACTGTGGTTAGCCTTTTTGACTTTAGTCCCGCTTTCCCAAGGTGTATTACTCGCCTCATTTAATATTATTACGATTATGTTAGTAGGCCGAGTTCTATTTAGAGAATTACTTACGCTTTATCGTATTATTGGCATGTTATTAATTACGGCTGGTGTAATCTTTGTGGGGATGTCTTAATATGGCTAGATTCTATCTAATTGGTTTTACAGTATTATTAATGTTTGATACCGTTGCACAATGCAGCTTCAAATTAGCTGCTGAGCATGCCCAACCCCTTGCAATGAGCATTGAATGGTTAGTCAGAGTATTTTCCAGCCATTGGATATATGTATCAATTGCTGGCTACATTTTAACCTTCTTTACCTGGATGACTTTATTAAAAAAAGCGCCTGTAGGCCCTGCTTTTGCAGCTTCGCATTTCGAAGTTGTGACGGTAATGATTGTTTCTGTTTGGCTATTTCATGAGCCTATTACATTATTTAAGTTAATTGGTACGATATTGATTGTTTCTGGGATTTTGTTTTTGGCACTGGCGGAAAGCAAACTAGCAAAAAAAGTGAATAATCACAGTGATTAATAACTTAAAACCGTGAATTTAAAAGCCTAGATAATTCAATATGTTATACAGAATACTAGGCTTTTAACGCTTTTAATAAGGTTAAATTGAGCTGATGTTGTTCTTGTTGCCAATCATTTAATTTTTCTAACGATATTTCTGGCTGTTTATCAAGTGAACTTAGTAAGCGCTTAAACCAACTTTTTGGTTGCCATATTGATAACTCACCAGTGATATCACTGCCTATAATTCGCGACTTAACTGAAGAAATAGTATCTAATAAATGGTACGTCTGTAGCTTGCCTTGGTCCCAATTGGTGTGAATAACCTCTTCACTTAATACATCTTTATCTATCGATAAATATATCGGTTTAGCATTACGATATTGTTCAGATAGAAACTGAGTAATAAGATCATCTGGCGAATCAAAATAACGAAAAGCATGACTCAAACCAATTTTCTTAGTCCACGAGACATTGACATCTAAACTCCAATAAGTCAGCTTTTTATGAAAAAGTGGTGACCATCTATTTTCCCAAAAATGCCATAAGCCAATATCATGCGATGTAATGCCTAACACATGGACATGACTTACGAATGGTAAACTTGCTACATAGCTCACCCATGAGCCACAGTGAACACCAAATAGATAACGCATATTGTCTGGATGGTTATCAAAAATAACTACTTCAATTGGATTATCTGCACAATAGTGCTTAGCTAGCTGCTCAATCAATAATAATGAAATATGATGGTAATCACCACTGCCCATTAACACTGTACCATAATGTTCTGGTAATGATTTTTGCAATAATTTTTTAAATTTATGGAATTTTTTTTCGCTACAGCCAAAGCGAATGACATCTTGCCACTGAGTAAAATCAATCGTTTTAGCATCACTAAGTTCACCAACACTTTGATCAAAGTTAAGGATAACTGGCGATGTCATACTACTTTCTCCTTATCCGTTTCAAAATGGCCAATTAATTTACGTAAAATCGTTCTTAATAAAGGATTTCGAATATAGACTAAGTGTTTAGTTAAAGTAAAACTAGCTCCCAAAGAGGCTTTAACTTCTGGGTCAGTCCAGCCGGCTACATAACTTCTCAGATTTTGTTGCAACGCATATTCAAGATTAACAAACCAACTAACAAAATAGAGGTTTAATTCTCTTGCTTGTGGATAAACCATACCAATGTATTTATCGATTAAAACGTTATTTACTACAAAACAGATGTTATAACCAATTAATTGTCCATCATAATAATAAGTGAAAATACGTCCATTTGCTGCTTTGTTTTGCAATAATTCGACAAAAAATGGTTTGGTTAATAAATCAAAATGTACTTCACTCTGTTCATATACATTGAGATAAAGTTGATAGTACAAATCAAGATTGTCATCATCAAAAAAACAATCATCGCCTGTTTGCAAAATGTTAATCACCAATTTTTCACGAGACTTTAGTTTTCTTCTTAAATTCTTACGGCGACTATATGACAATTTTGCCAAAAAATCACTTATCGACTCAAAATCAATGGGAACCCAAGCTAACGCTTGTCCTTCAACTTCAATAAAACCACGCTCTTTTAAGCAATTAATAATCTCCTTTGAATATTGATTATCCTGCTTGCTAAGTAAAGGTGAGTCAGATGGTAAATCTTTAACAATGACAAAAGGATATTTTTTAGTATAGGCTTTTTTAACATTATCCGCTAATTGATGAGCATCGACTTTATTCGTCAATAGACTATATTCTGAAACTGTTGTTCCCACAAAACATGTTTTTGGTTGTAACCAATGTCGCCATTTTTTATAAAAAGGCAATTTATGAACTTTACGTTTAAAATCATCATCAGCTGTTGTGAGCAAATCAAACTTAGCAGAAAAAGCAGGTATACCATCTTCACTCACCCAGCTAGTAAACTCTTGTGGAGGGTGAGAAATGAAATTATTTATTAGTTCATTAGGTTCTAGTTGATTGATATATTGCATAACTTTTTATAACTGATTAGGCATAACTCTAATCCCGCTAATTGATATTAACGGGATTATCTTGATTTAAGGCTTAAAGTTCTTTTTTAGCTCGAGTGATTAATTGATCGAGTAATTCAATACCTTGGTCAATTTCTTGACGAGTAATATGTAATGATGGAGCAAAAGTGATAACATTTTTGTAATAACCGCCAATATCAAGCACCAAGCCCATTTTGTTACCTTTCCAGTCAAGATCACCTGACATACCAATATCAACCATTTTATCAACTAACGCTTTGTTAGCTGTGAAACCGTCTTCGGTACAAATTTCAGCACGAAGTGCTAGGCCTAGACCATCAACTTCACCAATCTCTTTATGTTTCTTCTCAAGTGTTTTTAATCCTTCAAGGAAGTATGCACCACTATCCATTACCATTTTTTCGTAGTCGGTTTCTGAAGTCATTTTTAATACTTCCAAACCAACCGCAGTACCTAAAGGATTTGACGCAAACGTTGAGTGAGTGGATCCAACTGGAAATACCTCTGGATTGATTAACTCTTCACGAGCCCATAAGCCACCTAATGGGTTTAAACCATTAGTTAACGCTTTAGCAAATACCACCACATCAGGTTTAACATCAAAATGCTCAATTGACCATAACTTACCAGTACGATAAAAGCCCATTTGGATTTCATCAACAACTAATAAAATACCGTATTGATCTAAAACTTTTTTCAGACCTTTAAAATAGTTACGAGGAGGAACAATATAACCTCCGGTTGCTTGTAGTGGTTCTGCATAAAATGCCGCATATTCAGCTTGACCTACTTTAGGATCCCAAACACCGTGATATTCAGTTTCAAATAAACGTGCAAACTCGGCAACTAAGTGTTCGCCATACTCTTCAGCTGTCATTCCTTTAGGACGACGGAACGGATATGGGAATGGAACAAACATGGCACGATCACCAAAGTGGCCATAACGGCGACGATAACGATAGCTTGAAGTAATTGAAGATGCACCCAAAGTACGACCATGATAACCACCTTGGAAGGCGAACATTAGTGATTTACCTCCAGTAGCATTACGAACTACTTTTAATGAGTCTTCAATACATTGTGAACCACCAACATTAAAATGAACTCGTCCTTGGTAACCAAATCGCTGTTCCATGCCTTGAGCAATAGTTTTTGCTAATTCAATTTTAGTTGGATGTAAATACTGGCTAGCACATTGTGGTAAAGTATCGATTTGCTTTTTCAGTACATTATTTAAACGCTCATTAGCATAACCAAAGTTACAAGCAGAATACCACATTTGTAAATCAAGGAAGGCTTTACCTTCTTTGTCATACATGTAACTACCTTCACAACCATCAAAAATCTTCGGTGGTTCAACGTAATGCACTGTATCACCAAATGAGCAATATTTTGCTTCATCCGCTAATAAAGTTGCATCGTCAGGGCGACTGTTAATCATTTCTTTAGTTGGTTTACTCATAATTTATCTCACTAATCCATATTCAAATATGACAAAATGTGGCATTATTATCAAAGAAAACGGATTGTAACAATGTACAATTAATGTATAGATTTTGTGACGATAAACGCAGAATGACAGAATTACTACAATAATTGTCTTAAATCGTATCGCTATAAGTGAGTATCAAAATGAAAAATTTAAGTTGCATAATTTCGGTCTTATCAATATTTTCTTTTGGATATACTCAAGTTGCATCGGCAGATCCAACATCATTAGGCATTGGTTTAGGTTGGTCTAATTCACCATATAAAAGTTATAGTCCAAGTTACTATCCTGTTCCCCACATTGATTATGATAATGGTTCATTTTTCATTGATGACCTATCAGGTGGTATTTACGCTATTAATGACGATAATCAAAATTTATCCTTTGGTGTTCGGTATCTTGCTAATGAATTTAAACCGCATAATTCAGATAATCATAAAATGAAACAACTTGATAGCCGCCATTCCACAGTACTAGCAGAAATTGATTATGCTATCAATACTAATTGGGGGATTTTTGCAAGCAATATTGGCGCAGATATTCTCGATAATAGTAACGGAATCTTAGTTAACGCCGACTATACGGTGCCTTATATTCAAGGTAAGTTAATTGTCGCACCTACTATTGGTATAAACTGGGCTAATAGTAAACATAATGACTATTATTATGGTATTTCCCGTAAAGAATCCACACATTCAGGTTTACGCTATTTCAATGCAAATAGTTCTTTTACACCTTACTTTGAAATTGGTGCACAATACTCTTTAACAGATAATATCGCTACTTTTGGTGGAGTTCATTTTGATAAACTAACTGGTGATGCAGCTGACAGCCCCATGGTTGATGATAGCACAATATCTTCAATATATATGGGCTTATCTTATAAATTTTAAAACACTTATTAAATATCATTAACAAGACAATATGCTTTAATTTTCATCAAACTAATTTTTGGAAATATTACACTATGCTTTGGTTCAAAAACGCAATTATTTATCAACTTAACAATGACAATTTACTTAATAAGCAAACTATTGAAAATGCACTAAAATCTCCTTCATTTTCTCCTTGTGGTAATTTAGATACCAGTAAAATGGGCTGGGTATCTCCTTATAATGATAATAATTTGGATGACTTTATTATTGATATGCAAGGACATTTATTATTACGCATAAAAAAAGAAACTAAAATTTTACCTGCGCCTGTCATCAAACAAGCTCTAAATGAAAAAATCGACAAGCAAGAAAAAGCGTTAAGTCGTAAACTTAGTAAAAATGAAAAAGCAACATTAAAAGATGAAGTAATGATCGATTTAATGCCGAGAGCATTTAGCAAATATAACTATTATTGGTTGTGGATCGATACGCAAAACAAACGGATTATTATTGATTGCAGTAGTTTTAAACTTGCTGAAGATATTCTAGCTATTTTACGCAAAGAACTTGGTGCACTAGCATTAACGCCACTATCTATAGAAAAACCACTTGAAAAGATTATGACAACTTGGGTTAAAGAAAAATTAAGTTTTCCTCCTTTTATATTAGGTGATGAAGCTGAATTAAAAGATCCGCTTGAAGGTAATGGAATTATTAGCTGCAAAAATCAAGATATCACAAGTGATGAAATGTTAGTTCATTTAGATTCTGGTAAATGGATCAGCAAGCTTAAGATTGTTGATGAAAGAGGGATCAATTTTATTATTAATCCTGATTTAACATTGAAAAAAATTAAATTCGACTCGGTTATTTTGGATGAAAATGAAGATATTGGATCAGATGAATTTGATAAACGTCTAGAAGCCGATTTCTATATTATGGCAAACACATTATCAAACTCAATTAACGATTTGTATATTACTATAAATAAAATTGTTTAATTTTTTGACTAAATATTATCAATTGAGCTAGATCAGAATAATATTTGTGCTATAATTATACTAGATTATGTTTAACATAATTGGCCATAAATATAAACACTGTAATTATAAAGAAAAGTTAAACAATAAAAGCAAATTAAACAACGTCTATTACAACAAATAAGTTGAGGCAAAAAATGAAAAAAACAACTCTAGCTCTAGCAATTGCAGTTGCAAGTTTAACCGCTACTGCTGCTAATGCTGCATATGAAGATAATACTTTTTATGTAGGTGCTAAATTAGGTTGGTCAGAACTTTATAGATTAGATGCAAGTAAAGTTCGTGTATATGATGATGTTGGTATTAAAACATCTAATCGCAGTAATGTCGCTGGTGGCGCTTTCTTAGGTTTCCAAGCAAACCCTTATTTAGCGTTTGAATTAGGTTATGACTGGTTAGGCTCAGCTAAATATAAAAGATCTTATAGTAATGCTGGCCATAGCTATAATGTAGGTAATAGCAAATTATCTGCTCAAGGCGTGTCTTTGACTGGTAAATTAAGCTATCCATTATCATTTATTTCTGACGATTTAGATATTTATGGTCGTGCAGGTGGAATGGTAACTATTGCTAAATGGAAAAATGGTGGTTACATTAGAGCTAATGATAAACTTGATCATGGTACAAAAACTGATTTATCACCAGTTTATGCTTTAGGTCTTGACTATCGTCTTAACGAAGATTTCTCTACTCGTTTAGAATATCAATATGTTCAACATATTCATACTAAAACTCACGCATCTCCAGATGCAGGTACTGTAAGTTTAGGTATTACTTACCGTTTAGGTTCTCCATCTGTTGCCGCTCCAGTTGAAATCAAAACTGAAGTAAACCGTTATGTTTTAAATGAAGATGTATTATTTGCTTATGCAAAAGCTGATTTAAAAGCAGAAGGTCGTCAGGCGCTTGATAATTTACTAACAGCTCTTGTTAAAATTAACCCAACTCAAAGTGCTATCGTAGTAATTGGTCATACTGACCGTATCGGTTCAGAGAGTTATAATCAAAAATTATCAGAACGTCGTGCACACACCGTATTGAACTACTTGGTTCAAAAAGGTGTTCCAGCTGAAATCATCAGCTCACGTGGTATGGGTAAAGCACAACCAGTTACTGGCAATAAATGTAATGCACTTCGCGGCGCTGACTTAAAAGCATGTTTAGCACCAGATCGTCGTGTTGAAATTGAAGTTAAAGCACGTAACGTGCAAGAGGTCCAAGTAATTGATCAAACAAATTAGTTTTTGTTATTAATTACACCTTTAAACCCAGCTTCGGCTGGGTTTTTTTATATGTTAATAATTAAATTATATTTCACTTAAACTCTACAAATTATCCACAAAAAATACTATAATTATTTCAGTA